>CBDAPW010000003.1:0-1438004 GCA_965198695.1 Solirubrobacteraceae bacterium
GTGGTAGGCGCCCGAGGCCATGTCGAGGTAGGGGATGTCGGACTCGACGCACACCTCGCGGATGGTCGCGACGATGTGGGGGTCACACGGCGCCGGCGTGTCGAACACCATCTGGCGCGTCGTGGTCTCCAGCCCGCGCCGCTCGCCGATCTCCGCCACCGCGGCTTCAACGGCGCTGACCACCCGCTCGCGCGGCTCGAGCACCACGTCGCGCACATCGACGTCGAGCGTCACCTCGCCGGGGATCACGTTGACCGCCCCGGGGGTCAGGGCGACGGTGCCGACGGTGCCGACGGTGGTGCCCGAATCCGAGTCGCGGGCGAGGCGCTCGACCGCGAGGATCAGCTCGGCGGCGCCGCAGAGGGCGTCGGCGCGCAGTGACATCGGCGTCGAGCCGGCGTGGCGGGGCTTGCCGGTGAAGCTGACCCGCAGCTGGTGGGGAGCGGCGATGCGCTCCACCACCCCGAGCCCGAGGCCGCGCGTCTCGAGCACCGCCCCCTGCTCGATGTGCAGCTCGACGAACGCGGCCACGCCGGCGGGGTCGAACTCGGCCGCCGCGATCTGGTCGGGGTCGAGTCCCACCGTCTCCATCGCCTGGGCGATGGAGACCCCGTTGCGGTCGGCCATCGCGTCGAGCTCCTCCCGTGACAGGGCGCCGATCATCGCGCGACTGCCGATGCAGCCGGCGCCGAAGCGTGGCTCCTCCCCGGCGAAGCCGATCACCTCGATAGTCGCCCGCGGGACGAAGCCGGAGTCGCGCAGCTGGCCCACGGCGGTGATCGCCCCAAGTACCCCGAGCACCCCGTCATAGGCGCCGGCGTTGAGGGTGGTATCGAAGTGCGAGCCCGTCCAGACCGCGGGCGCGTCCGCGTCCGAGCCGGCCCAGCGCCCGAACAGGTTGCCCGCCGCGTCCTCACGCACCTCGAGGCCGACGTCCTCCATCAGCGAGGTCACGAAGCCACCGCCTGGGAGTACTCGGCGGTGTAGACCTCGCGGGTCAGACCGTCCCCCTCGTGAGCGGAGTCGATGCTCGCCAACTCAGCGATGGCGGTGTGCAAATCCGGGGCGTGCAGGGTCATCTCCATCTCCACCTTCTACGTCGGCGCCAATCTAGGGGGGGCGACGTTACAGAGGTATGTCCACCGGGCGAACTGGCCAGACCACCGTTCCTCCAGGCGGCGAAAGGTGCCCGTGAGCGCTTGGGCGACGGGGGGCCGACCACTAGTCTGTGGCGAACGTGACAGCCGGGCACGCAGGGTTATGAGCGCCACCGAGAGCCGGGACACCAGGGCCGCCAAGGGTCGCACTCCGGTGTTCGCCTCGATCGCCGCGCGCGTGCTCGAGCTGGCGGCGGCCGAGGGCCTCGACACCGGGGCGCGACTGCCCGCCGAGCGTGAGCTGGCCCGGCGCCTGGGGGTCAGCCGCACCTCGCTGCGCGAGGCGCTGACCGCGCTGCGCATCGAGGGGCGATCGAGGTCCAGCACGGGAACGGCATCTACCTGCTCCACCCGCCGACCGAGACGATCCCGCCGATCGCCATCGAGCTGGCCCGCGCCAACCCGGGTCTCCCCGCCCGGCGAGGTGCGCAACACGCTCGAGGCCCAGGCCGCCGAGCTGGCGGCATTGTGCCGCGAGGACGCGGACCTGGCCGCGATGATCGAGGCGATCCGGGCGATGGACGCGGCGATCACCGCCGACACGCGCTCAGTCGACGCCGACCGGCGTTTCCACGCGGCGGCGCGCAATCCGGTGCTCAGCGACCTGCTCGACTCCCTCGCCGCGGGGGCGGCCCAGATCGCCGCGGCATCGTTGGCCCGCGACGGCCAGCCCGCGCGCTCGCTGGCCGCCCACCGGATGATCCTCGACGCGATCATCCTCCACGACGCCGAGCAGGCCCGCCGGCTGATGCGCGAGCATCTCGAGCTGACCGGCCAGATGCTCGCTGACGCGTGAGCATGCAGAGCGACACGTCGGCCGCGGCGGCGCCCGACGCCGTGGGCCTGGTGCTCAGCGCCGGCGCCGCCACGCGCTTCGGTTCGCCCAAGCAGCTCGCCCCCTTCCGCGGCCAGCCGATGATCCTCTGGCCGATCGGGGCGCTGCGCGCCGGCGGGCTCGAGTGGGTGCTGGCGGTGCTCGGCGCCGAGCATGAACGCGTCGCCGCCCAGCTCGCCGGATTGGCCCATCCGCTGCTCGCGCCCGACTGGGCGGACGGGATGAGCGCGTCGCTGCGGGCCGGGGTGACCGCGGCGCAGCGTCTCGGCGGCCGCACGCGTGGTCGTCGTGCTGGGCGACCAGCCGCTGCTGTCGGGCGCGGCGGTGGCACGGGTGCTAGCGGCCTCCCGCGCCGGGTACCCGATCGTCCGCGCCGACTACGGCGACATCCCGGGCCACCCGATGGCGTTCGCCCGTGAGACCTTCGGCGCGATCCAAGAGTTGTCAGGTGACGCCGGCGCCCGTCAGCTCACCGGCTTTGACTCCGCGCTCGTGCCCTGCCACGGCCTCGGCTCACCGGCCGACGCGGACACCCCGGAGGAGCTCGCCCGCCTCAGCGCCGAGACCCGTCCCCACGAGAACTAGCGTCTAGATGGTTGATTCCATGGAATCGTTAGGCGATGTAGTCGACCAGCGCTCGGCTGGGACGCCCGAGTTGGTGATTCAGCGTCACGCACGCCGCGAGCGTGAGGAACCGTGCGAGCATCCGTTCACGCAGTCCGGGAGCGTGCGGGCTCCGTGGCGCTCGAGGGTCAGGATGTCTTTCATCGTCCAGAAGATGCTCTCGACACGTTGGCGGATCGGCGCGAGGTGCGGCCGCCCGGTCTGGTCTTCGTCTTTGCGTCTCGGCCGCAGGATGATCGCGCCAAGAGACCGAGCGGCAGCCTCAAAGTCACGTCCGGCATAGCCCTTGTCCCCGATCACTGCCAGCGTCAGGTCCCGCGCTCTGCGCGCGAGCAATCTGAGAGCGATGTCCCGTTCACCGTCTTTGGGACTGGCGATCTGCAACGCGATCGGGGTGCCGTCGGGGGCGAACAGTCCGTGCAGCCTGAACCCCCAGAAGTACCGGCTGTGACTGGCGCAATAGCCGTAATCGGCAGCGTCGCCCAGGGCCGAGCGTTTGACCGTTTCGCGCGAGCGGGCGCACTCGACCGGCGTGGAGTCGATCAGCAACAGGTTGTCCTCAGAGCCCGGGCTTTGGCTCGCGAAGACGCCCATCAGCCACTCCAAAGCGTCGCTCAGGCACCGGCGGCGTTTGAAGTAGCCGGGTTGTGCGGGAAGTTGGGGGAACAGATGCCTCAGGCGTTTTCTGGCGACGGCCAGGAACCTGCGGTCAGACGGGATGCCCATGATCGCCTGGGCGACACACAGCGTTACGACCTCGGCGTCGGTCACTCTTCGTCGTGCGTTGTTCTTGCTTTCGGGCAGGAGATCGTCAGCGGTGCAGAACACCGTTGTGAGCAGCAGGTCGAGGTCAGCGTCCATCGAGGCCCCCAGGGGTCGGCGGTGTGGGATAGCACCGCTGACTTCGGTCCTGCTGCTTATTTCTCCTCGAAAACCCCGAGAACCACGGTCAAATCCGTGGAATCAACCATCTAGAGCAGCGGGTAGGCCTCCCACACCGGCCCTGGCGCCGGCGCGCCGTCGGCCACCACCTCCCCCTCGATGAGGCCGTAGGGACGGTCCTGGAGCTTGAAGATGAGGTTCGGGTTGTCGAGGCCGAAGGGCTCGAGGTTGACCGTGAAGTGGTGGCGGTTGGGCATCGAGAAGCGCACCTCCACGATGCCGGGGCTGGCCTCCATGATGCCCGTGCCCATCTCATAGAGGCTCTGCTGCAACGACAGGCTGTGCACGGTGGCGAAGCGCTCGAGCAGCCCCGCGGGCAGCGGCGAAGGACGCGTTCCACTCCCCCGGCGCGAGCAGCGCGCCGTGGCGCCAGCGCGCGTTGACCGAGGTGGAGAGGATCCGGTCGTCGGTCTCGGGCAGGGTCGTGTACTGGTCGCGGATGAAGCCCCAGAACTCCGAGCCGGTGGTCTTCAACACGATGAGGTCCTTGAGGCCCGAGAGCACCCACTCCCCGCCGAGCGGCGCATCGACGACCACCTCGGCCACGCGCAGTTCGCTGCCGGCGGCCACGAAGGCGTGCGAGTGGGGCTCGCCCTCCACCGGGATCCGGTTCCAGGCCGAGGACTCGATCCGCACCCGGGCTCGCGTGATCGGCGCGAACTCCCCGACGAAGTGGCGGGCCAGCCGCAGTGCGAACTCCTCGATCTCGGGCGACCCCGTGCTGGCGCGCGAACGCGTAGATGGTGTTCTGCTGGGTGTCGGTGGCCACCACGTTGGCGTTGGAGCCGTTGAGGTGCACGTCGTCGAGGTCACCCGACAGGGTGATCGACACGTTGAGGTCGGCGAAGCGGTGCACCGGGGTGCCCCGGTCGACGGCGACCATGCGCACCTGGGCCTTGCCGTACTGGTTGGCGCCGAGACTGAACGTCATCGGCGCCACGCTACCCGCTCGCCCGCGCCCACCCCTGATCCAGCTGGCCGAACATCACCCCTCGGCTTGAGACATCAGGCCATAGCTGGCCCCGGCCCCCGAGGTAGGTTTCATCTCAGATGAGCACCATCGTCATCGAGCACTGCCATATCGCGACCTGTGACCCCGATGGCAGCGAGTTCAGCGACGGTCACCTCGTCGCCCGCGACGGTCACATCATCGCGCTCGGCCCCGGACCCGCCCCCGCCCTACCGCTCGACCCCGCCCCCGTCCCCGCCGAGCCCGAGGACGTCACCTACGTCGATGGCCACGGGTGCCTGCTCACCCCGGGCCTGGTCAACACCCACCATCACCTCTATCAGTGGGTGACCCGCGCGGTCTCCCAGGACACCACGCTGTTCGGCTGGTTGACCACCCTGTATCCCATCTGGGCCGAGATCGACGCCGAGATCGTCCATGCCGCCGCGGCGGCCAACCTGGGCTGGCTGGCCCTGACCGGCGCCACCACCTCCTCAGACCACCACTACGTCTTCCCCGAGCGCGGCGGTGACCTGCTGGAGGCCGAGATCAGCGCCGCCGCCACCATCGGCCTGCGCTTCCATCCCGCCCGGGGGTCGATGGACCTCGGCGCGTCCGCCGGGGGGCTGCCACCCGATTCGGTGGTCGAGGACCGCGACGCGATCCTCACCGCCACCGCCGAGGCGATCGACCGCTGGCACGACCCCGCGCCCGACGCCATGCTCCGGATCGCCGTCGCGCCGTGTTCGCCCTTCAGCGTCTCCGAGGGCCTGATGCGCGAGGCGGCTGAGCTGGCGCGGAGCAAGGGGGTGCGCCTGCACACCCATCTCGCCGAGACGCGTGACGAGGACGACTACTGCGCCGAGCACTACGGCTGCACCCCCACCGAGTACGCCGAGCGGCTCGGCTGGCTCGGCCCCGACGTGTGGATGGCCCACTGCGTCCACCTCGACGCCGCGGCGATCGACGCCTTCGCGGCCACCGGCACCGGGGTGGCCCACTGCCCCACCTCCAACGGTCGCCTCGGCGCCGGTCTGGCGCCGGTGCACCAGCTGATCCAGAAGCGGGTGCCGGTCGGCCTCGGGGTCGACGGCGCCGCCTCCAACGAGTCGGGGCGGATGGTCGACGAGCTCCACCAGGCCCTGCTCGTCGCTCGCCTGCGCGACGGACCCACCGCGCTGAGCGCGCGCGAGTCGCTCGCCCTGGGCACGATCGGCGGCGCGCGCTGCCTGGGCCGCGAGGCCGAGCTCGGCAGCCTCGAGCCGGGCAAGCTCGCCGACCTGGCCCTGTGGCGCGTCGACGGCCTGGCCGGCGACGGCATCACCGACCCGGTGGCCACGCTGGTGTTCGGTGCCCCGAGGCTGGAGGCGCTATGGGTTGGGGGCGCCCCGGTGGTCAGCGACGGTCGACTCACCGGCGCGGATGCCGACGCCCTCGGTGTCGCTGCGGGGCGGGCCGCCGCCGCCCTGACCGCCGCCGCTGCGCGCTGACGTTCACAGGTATGGACCTGCCGTTCCTCGAGAGCCTCGAGCCCGCCTCGCCCGCGACGCTCGAGGACTGGCGCGACGGGGATGCCTGGCTGGCCGGCGGCACCTCCCTGTTCTCCGAGGCCGCACCGGACCTGCGTCGTCTCCACGACCTCCGCGGCTTCGGGTGGGCGCCGCTGACCATCTCCTCCGACGGACTGGAGATCGCCGCCACCTGCACGATCGAGGCGCTCCACAGCTTCACCGCGCCGTCGCACTGGACCGCCGCCCGTCTGTTCACCCTCTGCCCCGAGGCGCTGTACGCCTCCTGGAAGGTGTGGCAGGAGGCGACCGTCGGGGGCAACCTGTGCCTGGCGCTGCCGGCCGGGGCGATGACGGCGATGACCGCGGCGCTCGACGGCGTCTGTGAGATCTGGAGCCCGGGCGGGGCCAGCCGCCAGATCCCGGTGACCGAGCTGGTCACCGGCCCGAGCGTCACCTCGCTCGGCCCGGGCGAACTGCTGCGCGGGATCACCATCACGCCCGAGGCCCTGACCTCCGAGGTCGCCTTCGCCCAGGTGTCGCTGTCGCCCCGGGGCCGCTCGGCGGCGCTGGTCATCGCCCGGCGCCAGCTCGACGGACGCACCACGATCGCCATCACCGCAGCGGTGCGCCGTCCCTACGTGCTGCACTTCACCGAGCCGCCGAGCCCCGAGGAGGTCAGCACCGCCCTGGCCGAGACGGCGATCGACTACTACGACGACGTGCACGGCGACCCGGACTGGCGCGCCCACCTGACCGCGCTGCTGTGCGAGCAGGTCCGGGCCGAGCTGACGGACGCCTGATGCGCGTCAACGGACGGACCGCCGACCACGCCCCTGCACCCGGCCAGTGCCTGCGCACCTATCTGCGCGAGCTCGGCGCCGTCGGGGTGAAGAAGGGCTGTGACGCCGGGGACTGCGGGGCCTGCACGGTGCACGTCGACGGTCGCGCGGTGCACTCCTGCATCTACCCCGCCGTCCGCGCGCGCGACGCGGAGGTGACGACCATCGAGGGCCTCGGTGCCCTCAGCGGCGAGCTGGCCCCGCTGCAGGAGGCGTTCGTCGCCCACCAGGCCTTCCAGTGCGGCTACTGCACCGCCGGCTTGCTCATGACCGGGGCCAAGCTGAGCGGCGAGCTGGCCGCCGACCTCCCCCGCGGACTGAAGGGCAACCTGTGTCGCTGCACCGGCTACCGCGCCATCGCCGCGGCACTGTCCGGAGCGGGGGCAGCGGCGGGTTCCGGCCCCGGCCCTGGAGCCGGGGCCGTCGGCAGCGACGTGCCCGCACCGGCCTCACGCGCGATCGTCACCGGCGCCGCCCGCTATGCCCTGGACGGGGATCTGCCCGACGGCGCGCTGGCGATGGCGCTCGTGCGCGCCCCCCACGCCAGCGCCCGGGTGCTCAAGCTCGACGCGTCGGCCGCGCTGGCCCTGGAGGGGGTCCATCTCGTGCTCGGCCCCGAGGACTCCCCCGACCATCTCTTCTCCACCGCCCGCCACGACGACCCCCGCGTGGACCCCGCCGATACCCGCGTGCTCGACACGGTGGTGCGCTTCCACGGCCAGCGGGTGGCCGCCGTGGTGGCCGACACCCGGGCGCTCGCGGAGCGGGCCGCCGCCCTCGTCCGAGTCGAGTACGCGGAGCACCCCGCGGTGTTCGACGCCGAGGCGGCGCTGGCCCCGGGCGCGCCGGCGCTGCACGCCGACAAGGACGCCGTGGCGAGCCGTATCGCCGATCCGCAGCGCAACCTGTGCGGCGAGATCCACGCCGAGGTGGGCGACCTCGCGGCGGGCCTGGCCGAGGCCGACGTCGTCTACACCGAGACCTTCCACAGCCACCGCATCCAGCACGTGCACCTGGAGACCCTCCAGGCGGTGGCATGGATCGACGCCGAGGACCGCCTCGTCGTGCGCTCCTCCACCCAGGTGCCGTTCCTCACCCGCGACGCGCTGGCAGCGATGTTCTCCCTCCCCCGCGAGCGGGTGCGGGTGTTCGCCGGACGGGTGGGCGGCGGCTTCGGCGCCAAGCAGGAGCTGATCGTCGAGGACGTGGTGGCCCTGGCCGCCCTGCGCCTGGGCCGTCCGGTGGCGATCGAGTTCACCCGCGAGGAGCAGTTCGCCGCCGCCACCACGCGCCACCCGATGACGGTCACCGTCCGCGCCGGGGCCCGCGCCGACGGCACCTTGACCGCCCTCGCCCTCGACGTCGTCTCCAACACCGGCGCCTACGGCAACCACGCCACCGCGGTGCTCCATCACGCCGTCAGCGAGTCCCTCGCCCTCTACCGGGTCCCGAACAAGCGCGCCGACGCCGTGGTCGCCTACACCAACACCGTCCCCTCCGGCGCGCTGCGCGGCTACGGCATGAGCCAGACCGCCTTCGCCGTCGAGTCCGCCCTGGATGAGCTGGCCCGGCGCCTGGAGATCGACCCGATCGCCTTCCGGCGCATCAACGTGGTCCGTGCCGATGACCCGCTCGTCTACGTCGAGGACGGCGGCGAGGATCCCGAGAACCTGCCGAAGATCGGCTCCTACGGACTGGAGGAGTGCCTCGACGCGGTGGAGCGCTCGCTGGCCGCGGCGGCCGCGGCGCCGGGCGCGAACCCGGCACCCGGCTGGCGGGTGGGCCACGGCATCGCGGTGACCATGCTCGACTCCACCCCGCCCTTCGGCCACCACGCCCAGGCGCGGATCGCCGAGGACGGCGTGGGCAGCGGCCGGTTCCGCCTCCACGTCGGCACCGCCGAGTTCGGCAACGGCACCACCACCGTGCTGGCCCAGCTGAGCGCCGACGCGCTCGGCGTCAGCCCCGAGGCGATCAGCGTCGTCGGCGCCGACACCGACGCGGTCGGCTATGACACCGGCGCCTTCGGGTCGACCGGCACGGTGGTGGCGGGGACCGCCGCCCTCCAGGCGGCGACGGAACTCAAGCGTCGCCTGGACGCGCGAGCCCAGGCCACCGGCATCCCAGCCGGTGGCCCAGATGACGATCGCCAGCCGCTCGCGGCCGAGGGTTCCAC
The DNA here is from genome assembly GCA_965198695.1 of Solirubrobacteraceae bacterium. Classification (GTDB taxonomy): domain Bacteria; phylum Actinomycetota; class Thermoleophilia; order Solirubrobacterales; family Solirubrobacteraceae; genus Palsa-465. Next base: position 9,034 of record CBDAPW010000003.1, read on the forward strand.
CGACGGGCGGCGGCGCACGGTCGGCTTCAACGTCCAGGGCTTTCGCGTGGCGGTTCACCCCGACACCGGGGAGGTGGCGATCCTCCACTCGATCCAGGCGGCCGACGCCGGCACGGTGATCAACCCGCGCCAGTGCCGGGGCCAGATCGAGGGCGGCGTCGCCCAGGCGCTCAGCGCGGCGTTGTATGAGGAGGTGCGCATCGACGCCGCCGGACGGGTCAGCACGCGCAAGCTGCGCGACTATCACGTGGCCCGGCTCGGGGACATCCCGCTCACCGAGGTGGTCCTCGCCGACACCTCCGACACCCACGTCGGGCCGCTTGGGGCCAAGCCGATGAGCGAGTCGCCGTTCAACCCGGTCGCGCCCGCGCTGGCCAACGCCATCCGCGACGCCACCGGCGTGCGCTTCACCGAGCTGCCGCTCCGCCGCGACCGGGTCTGGCGCGGGCTTCAGTGACCCTCGGCGCCGCTGCCGAGTACCGGCAGCACGCTCCAGGGAAAGTCGATCCAGCGGTCGGTGTGGCGCCAGACGTAGTCGCATTTGACCGTCGACTGGGGCTTCTCATACAGGGTGGCGAAGCGGATCTCGGCGACCTTGCCGGCACAGAACTCGCGCACCAGCGCCAGCGTCGCGCCGGTGTCGGCGACGTCGTCGGCCACGAGGATGCGCGAGCTCTCGAGGTCGAGCAGGTCAGGGGCGGGCGGCAGGATCATCGGCACCGGCAGGCGCTCGTCGACCCCGGTGTAGAACTCGACGTTCATCGTGAAGGTGTTCTTGACCCCCAGCGCGTAGCCGAGGGCGGCGGCCACGATCAGCCCGCCACGGGCGATGGCCAGGATCACATCCGGCTCATAGCCGTCGGCGTGCACCGCGGTGGCGAGCTCCCGGGTCGCGTCGCCGACCTGCGCCCACGGGAGGATCTCGCGTTCAATCGCCGGATCGGTCTCGATTCCGCTCACGCGGCGGATCCTAGTTGCTGGTGGGTGTGACAGGGTTTCCGCCATGGCTCGCCCCCAGGCAACCCCCCACGCCCTGGCCGTCGCGCGCGGTGAGGCGCCGGCCGACATCCTGCTGCGCGGAGGGCGCGTGTTCGCCTCGGCCACCCGCGAGTGGGTGGACACCGACCTGGCCATCGCCGACGGGATCATCGCCGGCTGGGGCCCGCGCGAGGCCAAGGAGGTCATCGACGTCTCCGGGGCGGCTCTCACCCCCGGCTTCATCGACGCCCACATGCACCTGGAGTCGACCAAGCTGTGGCTGGATGAGTTCATCTCCGCGGTGCTCCCCCACGGCACCACCGCGGTGGCCGCCGACCCGCACGAGATGGCCAACGTCCTCGGGGTGCCGGCGATCCAGGCGCTCGCCGCCGCCGCTGAGGGTGTGCCCTTCAGCTTCGGGATCTACGCCTCCAGCTGCGTGCCCGCCTCCCCGTTCGAGTCCTCGGGCGCGACGCTGGATCACACTGACATCGCGGCGCTGCTCGAGGACCGGGCCGGCGCGGGATTGAGCGGCGTGGCCGAGGTGATGAACTATCCGGGGGTGATCGGCGGGGACCCCGAGATGCTCGCGCGGATCCGCGCCGGCGGCAGCGGCCCGCGCTTCCGCGTCGACGGTCACGCCCCCGGCGTGCGCGGGCGCCAGCTCGACGCCTACCTGGCGGCCGGCGTCGAGTCCGACCACGAGTGCACGACCCTGGAGGAGGCCGAGGAGAAACGGCGCAAGGGCATGTGGATCTTCCTGCGCGAGGGCTCGGCGTCCCAGAACCTCGTCGCGCTCGCGCCGATGATCCTCGCCCACGGCAGCGACCACGCCGCCTTCTGCACCGATGACCGCGAGCCCTCCACCCTGCTCGGTCCCGGTCACATCAACGACTGCGCGCGTCTGGCCGTCGCCCACGGCATCTCCGAGATCGACGCGATCCTGCTCGCCTCGACCCACCCGGCCGCCTACCACGGCTTCACCTCCCTCGGCAGCCTCGGCCCCGGCTACCAGGCCGACATCCTCGTCTTCGACACGCTGGCGAGCTGGGAGCCCAACTACGTCTTCCAGGCCGGACGCCTCGTCGCCCGCGACGGCCGGCTGGTGCCCGGCGCGGTCAGCGCCAGCCCGGCGCCGAAGCTGTTCTACGACACGATGAACGTGGGGGCGCTGCCGGGCCCGGCCGACCTCACCCTCGAGCTGGCGGTCGGCACCCGGGCGCGGGCGGTGGGCGTGGAGAGCCACTCGCTGACCACGCGGCGGCGCGAGGTGACGATCGGGGATCCGGACGCCGACGTGTCCTTCGCCGCGGTGATCGAGCGCCACGGGGCGACGGGTCAGATCGGGCGCGGTCTGGCCACCGGGTTCACCATCAAGCGCGGGGCGATCGCCTCGACCGTCGCCCACGACGCGCACAACATCGTGGTCATCGGGGCCAACGGCGGGGACATGGCCCGAGCGGTGGAGGAGCTGGTGAGCTTCGGCGGCGGCCAGGTCGCCGTGCTCGACGGTCAGGTGATCGGCGCGGTGCCGCTGCCCCTGGCCGGCCTGATGAGCGACCAGCCGGCCCGGGTGGTGGCCGCCCAGATCGGCGAGCTCAACCAGGCGATCCACGAACAGCTCGGGGTCACCGTGGATGAGCCCTTCATGCAGCTCAGCTTCATCGCCCTGTCGGTGATCCCGGAGCTGCGCCTGACCGACGGCGGCCTGTTCGACGTCGACGCCTTCGCCCATGTGCCGGTCGAGATCGGCGACTAGGTTTTTGGCCCGATGGCCATACTCTCGTCGCGTCCGGCGAGCACAATCTGGAAGCTCGTTCGCCGATGGATGCGTGCGGACTGACCGCTGACGGTTTCTTCGATTTGGGGGGTTCTCACCTGTGAACGCGACGATTGCGCCCGGCTCCGGCCTGGGTGTCTCCAGCGGCGGCGGCTCGATCGCCGATGAACCGACCTTCGAGGCGCGCGGGATCGACTACGTCCCCCGGGTCGAGCGGCGCGGCAAGCCGATCGACCTGGCCTGGATGTGGGCGGGCGCGCTGTTCAACGTCGAGTACCTCGTCTACGGCACGCTGATCATGTCCTTCGGCCTGCGCTTCTGGCAGGCCGCGGTGGTGGTGATCCTCGGCAACCTCTCCTACATCGTCGCCGGACTCGGGTCGCTCCAGGGACCCAGGGCCGGCACGGCCGCCTTCACCATCAACCGGGCCCCGTTCGGACCGGTCGGGGCGCGCCTGATCGCCTGCTTCAACTGGATCACCCAGGTCGGCTATGAGATCGAGGGGCTGGCCCTGGTGGTGCTCGCGGCCCTCGCGCTGTTCTCCAAGGCCGGTCTCGGCGGCCATACCTGGCTGAAGGTCGTCCTCATCATCGCCGCGGGGGCGATCCAGCTCGTGCTGCCGCTGCTCGGCCACGGGACGATGCTGCGCGTCCTGCGCTGGCTCGTCGTGCCGTTCATCGTGCTGTTCGCGGTCCTCGCCGGCCTGTCGATCGGCAAGGTCCACCTCGGCGCCGGTCATGACGCGAACTTCGCGACGATGCTGGCCGCGCTGGCGATCATCCTGTCGGCCGGCGGCTATGGCTGGCCGATGAACGCCAACGACTTCAGCCGGTATCTGGCGCCGGAGACGAGCCGGAAGAAGATCGTCGCATCGGTGGCGATCGGCGGCTACATCCCCTCCACCCTGCTGGCCCTGCTCGGTGCGGCGCTCTACACCATCCCGGCCGTCGCGGCCGGCGGCGGCGGCGCGGTGTCGGGTCTGCCGAGCGCCTTCGCCGGCTGGTTCCTGTGGCCGTACCTGCTGTTCATCATCGTGCAGCTGTTCGCGATCAACTCACTTGACCTCTACTCCAGCGGTCTCACCCTGCAGGCGATCATCCCCAAGATCAAGCGCTGGCAGTGCGTCCTGCTCGACACCTGCGTCGCCAGTGGTCTGACCGCCTTCGTCATCTTCTCCAGCGGGTTCAACTCCTTCATCTACAAGTTCCTCGACCTCATGCTCATCTGGATCGCTCCGTGGGTGGCGATCTACCTGATCGACTACTTCCTGCGCCGCGGTCGCTATGACTCCACCGGGCTGATGGAGACCGCCAAGGGGATCTACTACCGCAACGGCGGGGTGCAGTGGAAGGGCATCGCCGCCCAGCTGATCGGCATGGTGGCGGCGGCGCTGTGGCTGAGCCCCGGATTCGGGAGTTGGTGGCATCCGCTGACCAACACCTTCGGCGGCTCGGACTGCTCGGTGTTCATGGGGGCGCTGTTCGGCGGGGGGGCCTACTGGCTGCTCAACCGGCGCTCGGTGCAGGCTGAGGCGGCGGCGTCCTCAGACGCCGAGCCCTCACCCGAGCTGCTCGCCCGGCTGAGCTGAACGGCTCGGGTGGACCCGGTCGACGAGCGTCACCTGCGGCGGGCCTTCGCGCTCGCGCTCGAGGCACGCGAGCGCGGCAACCACCCTTTCGGCTGTCTGCTGGTGAGCGCGGAGGGGAGCGTGCTCGGCGAGCAGCGCAACGCGGGCCGGGTGCCCGTGCCGGTGCGCACGATCCATGCCGAGACCGAGCTCGCCCGCGCCGCCTCGGCGGATCACCCGCCGTCCGAGCTGGCCGGGGCCACGCTCTACTCGAGCGCCGAGCCGTGCGCGATGTGCGCCGGCACGATCTACTGGGCGGGCATCGGGCGGGTCGTCTACGGGTTGTCCGAGCGTGAACTGAAAGACGTCACCGGCGATCACCCGGACAACCCGACGCTCGATCTGCCCTGCCGCGAGGTGTTCGCCGCCGGGCAGTTCCGGGTCGACGTGGTCGGGCCGGTGCTGGTGGAGGAGGCCCGCGCCGTGCACGCGGGCTTCTGGAGCTGAGCGAGACCACCGGCTGGCCGCGCCGGTCAGGCCGTCGCGTCGCGGCGCTTGGCGTAGGGGTCCTTGGGCGCGATGTCCTCTGACAGGGTGTCGCGCTGAGCCGACAGCTGCTCGATGGCGTCGGCCAGGTGGATCGGGGCGATGTTGTAGTCGTCGCGGGCCACGCGGATGCGGTGGGCGGCCAGCAGCACCTCGGAGTGGGTGTGGCCGGTGGGCGGCTCGAAGCGGTAGGAGGCGAGCTCGATGAGCAGTCCGAGCGGGTCGCGGAAGTAGATCGAGTCCATGAAGCCGCGGTCCTTGACCCCGGAGTGGTCGATGCCGCGCTCATCCAGGCGCTCGACCGCCTGGCGGAAGCTGGCGTTGGACACGGCGAAGGCGACGTGGTGGACGCAGCCGGGGTCCGTCGGCGTGCGCTCGGCGTCACCCACGCGCTCCTCGTTGGTGAACACGGTGATCAGGCTGCCGTCGCCGGGCTCGAAGTAGAGATGGCTCTCGGACGGGTTGTCGAGATTGGGCTGCTCGAACACGAAGGGCATCCCGAGCACGCCCTCCCAGAAGTCGATCGAGGTCTGGCGGTCCGCACCGACGATGGTGATGTGATGGACGCCCTGGGATTGGAGCTTGCGCATGAGCGCCAACCTACCAATCTCTTTAGGTTGATCACACGATGGCGTGGGTACGGTTGGACCAGCGGCAGCACGAGTAGGGGTACACGGCCCGCCGCGGCAGCTCAACCACAGGGAGAACGACATGAACAGACGGACTGTTCTGGGCGGAGCACTGGCGACGGGGCTGGTCAGCCTCGCCTGCGCCGCGCCCAGCCTGGCAGCGACGCCACACGCCGGCGGGATCTTCATCCCGGCCAAGAACGGCGAGTCCATCCCCCAGCACGGCGGCAGCGCCACCTCGCTGAACTGGTCGGGATACGCGGTCACCCCCGCCTCGGACGGGATCACCGCGGTCAACTCGCGCTTCACCGTTCCGACCGGCAATCTGCTGCTCAACCCGGCCGGGTTCGCGGCCACGTGGACCGGCATCGGCGGCTACGCCTCCAGCGACCTCATCCAGGCCGGGGTCACCGAGAACACCGCGGTGACCGGCACGGTCGGGGGCGGTCAGTACTACGCCTGGTATGAGCTGCTGCCCGCCTCGGAGACCGAGATCACCAGCGGCTGCACCGGCGACACCAGCTGCACGGTCACCCCCGGCGACGACGTGAGCGTGAACATCGCCAACGTCTCCGGTGACACCTGGTCGATCACCATCACCGACGCCGGCAAATGGACCTGGTCCAAGGACGTCACCTACGCGTCGAGCGAATCCTCGGCCGAGTGGATCCTCGAGGCCCCGACCATCGGCGTGCAGTCGACGCTGGCCGACGTCGGCACCACCGCGTTCACGTCATCGAGCTACGTGACCAACGGGCAGACCTACACGATCGCGCAGGGCGATCCCACCGCCCTGAGCATCTCACCCTCACCCGAGGCGCTGCCCGACGGCATCGGCGATGAAGCGACCCCATCGGCACTGGCCGCCGACGGTGAGTCCTTCGACGCATGCGCCTACGCGCTCACCTGCGCGACTCCATAACCCGTACCTGAGCTGTCCCCCGGGACGCGTCCGCTGATCGGCGGGCGCGTCCCAGCTCAGCCGCGGCGCATGAGGCGACCGACCGCGGCCATCAGCTCGTCGGTCTTCGCCTCGCGCTCGGCCTCGGGGCCGCCCATCACGCAGTGCTGGGCGTGGGCGTCGAGCAGGCCCAGCGCGACCTTGTCCAGCGCGGCCTGCACCGCGGAGATCTGGGTGAGCACATCGATGCAGTAGCGGTCCTCCTCGACCATCCGCTGGATCCCGCCGATCTGGCCGCCGACCCGGGCGAGGCGGCGCTGGAGCTGGTCCTTGGTCGCGCTGTAGCCGCGTTCGGTCATCGCGGTGATGATACCCCCCAGGGGTATAGTCGTCGAGGTGAGCGTCGTCTGGCACGGAATCCGCGACAGCCTGCTGATGGCCTGGGAGATCGGCTGGGCGCTCGTCTTCGGGTTCTTCATCTCCGCGGTGATCCAGGCCTGGGTGCCGCGCGACCGCGTCGAGGGCGCGCTGTCTGGCGCGGGGCCCAAGCCGGTGGCACTGGCCACCGTGCTGGGAGCGGCATCCTCGTCCTGCTCCTACGCGGCCGCGGCGATCGCCAAGTCGCTGTTCCAGCGCCGGGCCTCGGCCGCGGCGAGTCTGGCCTTCCAGTTCGCCTCGACCAACCTGGTGTGGGAGCTCGGCTTCGTGCTGTGGGTGCTCATCGGCTGGCGCTTCACCGCCGCCGAGTTCGTCGGCGGATTGGTCATGGTCGCCGTGGCGGCCGTCGCGGTGCGCTGGCTCATCCCCCGGGCGCTGGAGAATGCGGCCCGCGAGCACGCCATCGCGGCGGACACCGGGCACCTGCACCACAGCTCCGGTGGCGAGGTCCACGGCGGTCTGTGGGACCGCCTCAGAAGCGTCGGGGCGTGGTCCGATGTCGCCCACAACTTCCGCGGCGACGTCCAGATGCTGTGGCGCGAGATCGCCATCGGCGTGGTGCTGTCCGGGTTCATCGCCCAGGTGCCCGACTCGGCTCTCCACGTCGTGTTCCTGCACAGCTCCTCCGGTCTCGTCCAGGCGCTGTGGGGGGCGCTGATCGGGCCGCTGCTGGCGGTGGCGACCTTCGTCTGCTCGGTGGGCAACGTCAGTCTGGCGGCGGTGCTGTGGAGCGGCGGGCTGTCCTTCTCCGGGGTGATCGCCTTCCTGTTCTCGGACCTGCTCATCCTGCCGCTGATCGCGATCTATCGGCGCTACTACGGCGGCGCCTTCACCCTGCGGTGGGTGGCCGCGATGCTCATCGCCATCGTGGTGGCGGCGCTGGCGGTCGACGGGATCTTCGCCGGGCTCGGCCTCTCACCCAGCGGCGCGCGCCCGCTGCGCGCCGACGTGTTCGCCGGAGTCAGAGTCGACTACAAGCTGTGGCTCAACCTCGCCGCGGCGCTGCTGCTGGCGGGGCTGTGGACGCTGACCCTGCGTCGGGGCGTGACCGACCCGGTGTGCGGAATGGTGATCGACCGTGACAAGGCGGTCCGCCACGGCGGTCGGTTCTTCTGCGGTGAGGGGTGCCGGGACATGTACATCGCCGACCCGGAGAAGTACGAGCGCGAGCCGGCTAGCGCGGCCTGAGCCGGTAGTAGTCCTCGGTGCTGACCGCGTGGAAGCCGGTGGAGAGGTAGAGGCCGAGCGCCAGGTCGTTGTCGGCCTCGACCTGGAGCTCCACCCGTTGTGCGCCCTGGGCGCGGAGCATCTGACAGAACCGACCGAGCGCGTCACGGCCGATCCCCCGGCCGCGGTACTCGGGATCGACGGCGAACCCGGCGATGTCCCCCCGACCGTTGGCGAGGCCCAGCCGGACCTGGCCGACCGGCACGCCGGCGTGCTCGATCATCACGTTGCAGAAGCTCGCGCCCCGCAGCTGGTTCACCGCCGCCTCCGGCGGCGGCCCGAAGCCGGCCGTGAGGATGCGGATCCGGTCCGCGCGGTCGAGCTCGGTGGCGTCCCGCAGCGTCGTGGCAGGATCCTCGGGCCGGCGGCGGGGCTCGCCCTCGAGCACGAGCGAGTACTCGGAGTGCTGGAGCTCGGCACCGCGCGCTGAGACCAGGGCGGCGGCCGGGGCGGAGTTGCGGGGGACGACGAGCAGCTGTCGGTCATAGCCGCGCTCGGCGCAGATCTCCAGCCCACGGTCGAGCAGCCGGGTGGCGATGCCACGACGGCGGTGGGCGGGATCGACCATGCCGACGAGCTCGACATCGGGCGGACCGCCGAAGGCGTAGAGCCCGAGGAAGCCCACCAGCGCGTCCCCGGCGTGGGCGACCAGGCTGGCCACCGTGGTGCCCGCACGGATGTGGGGCCACTCGAGCTTGAGCCGGACCCCGTCGGCGGCCAGGATGCGCTGCTCCAGGGCGACCAGGTCGTCGATCTGGTCGGGTGCGAGCTCGGAGATCGTCACTGCCAGCAGCTTAACCACGGCAGGCCGGGCGCCCGAGGAGAGGGAAAGGCGCCCGGCACACACCGCGGGGCACGTCAAGCTGTGAAGGGTCAGGCGGCCGTCTCAGGCCGAAGCTATGCCCAGCTCGTCAGCCGGCTCACCACCGGCTGTCCCTGACCCCGCAGCTCGTGAGGAAACTGCTCGCATCGCACACGGTATGTGTCAGCGCTATTCCCCTTCCGCTCTAAACACAGCAAACACAAAAACCCTGGCCCGCGCCAAATTATGACCGCCCCACGCGGGTTGTCAAGTGAAAGACCGGATTCTTGTGTATCGAGACGAGGTGGTGACTCAACCGGTCGTGGCCGCATCAGCCGCCGCCCCCGGGTCCCCGTGGGGCTAGGGTTGAGGTCGATGCAGACCAGGGTCGGGTCCCATGGGTATCGAAGCTGAGCGTCGACGCCAGCTGGAGGAGGTGATCGCCCAGAGCGACGCGATCATCGCCGAGCTCGGCGAGGAGCTCGATGATCCGGTCGCGGCCGAGCGCGTGGATATCGCCCACTTCAAGCGGGCCCGTGCCCTGCGCGGTCTCGGGCGTCATCAGCAGAGCCTCGAGGACTGGGATCGCTTCCTCATCTCCTGGTCCCAGCGCCATCCCGACGCCAGCGGCCGCCGCCGCCAGCGCCTGGCCGCCGCGCTGACCCTGAAGTGCGAGTCGCTGTGGTTCACCGGCCGCCGGCGCGAGGCCTCCCTGTTGGATGAGGAGGTAGCCGAGCGCTTCGGCGAGGACCACGATCCCAACGTCCGCTGGCTGGTGATGCTGGCCCTGGTCCGACGCGCGGGTCGTCTGCTCAACCATCCGAGCGGAGTGCCCGAGGCGCTGGCGGTGAGCGACCAGCTGATCACCCGCTTCCTCGAGGATCCCGAGGATCGGATGGCCGAGTCCGTCGAGCTGCTGCTGGGACACGCCCGCAGCCTGATGGCCGTCTACAAGCTCGGTATCGCCGCGCTCCTCGGCGCCACGGCCGAGACGGCGTTGAACGCCGGGATCGAGGGGGCCGGCGCCCTGGCCATGCGCGTCTCCGCGGCGATCGACCTGCCCGGAGTGGAGGAGCTGCTGCGCGCCTCGGACCGTCTGCGCCCCGCCATGCTGGTCCGCCACCGTCGCCGCGCCGCCGAGGCGCTGGCCGTGTGCGAGGCGGTGCTGCTGCGCCTCGACGGACGCGAGGAGCCCGAGCTGGCCACTCTGGCGGTGCAGGCTCGCTTCGTGGCCGGGTGTGCGCTGCTGCAGTCCGGCCGTCCCATCGAGGGGTTCAAGGTGGTCAACGCGATCCAGGCCAACCACGACCCCTCGACGGTGCGGGCGCTGTCGGACATGGCCGACCTGGAGGCCCAGAAGCCCGGCTGGCTCGCCCAGATCGGTACCGCGGCGATGCTCTCACACCGCGCCAACAGCCTGGTCGGCGAGGAACCCAAGCTCGCCCGCCTCGCCTACGACGACTCAGTCAGCGACCGCATGGGGACGGATCTGCCGCCGCTGGTCCGCCTGGCGGTCCGGCTGATGCGGCCGGGCTCGAAGTCGAGCTGACTCAGCTGCCCTCAGGGGTAGCGGCTTCTGGCGCCGGTCGGCAGGCCCCGGAGCAGGCGGTGGAAGATCGTCTTGAGGGTCTGCTTGCCGTAGGCGTGGGACCCGTCGTGCATGGTCAGCACGGCGATGGAGATGCGGGTGCAACCGCGCGTCAGCAGCGCCACCTGGTTGTCGATCAGCCCGGTGCCCGACCCCCAGCCGCCCTTGAAGTAGAGCTTCCAGCCGCGCGGGGCGACCTCACCGATGCCCCAGCGCTGAGAGGGCACGATGCCGGCCAGCAGATGCATCGCGAAGGCGCGGTGAGCCTGGGTGATGTCCGCGTCGATGTGGAGGAAGAAGGTGGTCTGATCCCGCGGGGTGATCTCCGATTCGCCCCACACCGGTTCAGACGGGACGAAGTGGGTCATGCCCACGCGCTGGGCCAGCGCGCTCAGGCCGCTGGCGCCGACGATGGTGTCGATCGTGTCGGCGGCGTCGTTGTCCGAGCGGGTGATCATCGCGGCGAGGATGCTCTGCTCGCCGGGGCTGAGCGGGCGGTGCGCGACCGACGGCCGGTCGAGATAGGCGACGAGGAGCATCGCCTTGAGCACGCTGGCGGACCATTCCTGATGGTCGGGCCGGTAGGCGTAGAACGCGCTCTGGGTGCGCACGGCGAAGGCGATGTCCCCCACCCGGCCGGGAACCCACCGCGCGGCGGCGGCCATGTCCGGGCGCCACACCTCACCCAGCGGCTTGGAGACGCCCGGGACCAGGCAGCTGTCGGCGGGCGGCGTCGCCATCCGACGGGTCGCCGCGGCCGGCACGGCACCCACGGCGAGCGTCCCCGCCAGGGCCGACATCGCGAGCACCAGCGCGATCGCTCTGTGTCTCATGGCGCTCACCCTACCCGTCGCGGCGCGGGCGGAGATACTGAGGGAATGAATCAAGCGAACGACGCCAGGCCCCTGCGCTGGGGCATCCTCGGAACCGGTGGGATCGCCCACACCTTCGCGAGCGACCTGCAGCTCACCGACTCGGGCGTGGTGACCGCCGTGGGGTCGCGCAGCCAGGCCTCGGCGGATCGCTTTGCCGACGCCTACGCCATCCCCAACCGGCACCCCAGCTACGCCTCGCTGGTGGCCGACCCCGACGTCGATGTCGTCTATGTCGCGACCCCGCACCCCATGCACCGCGACAACGCGATCCTGGCGCTGGAAGCGGGCAAGCCCGTGCTGGTGGAGAAGCCCTTTGCCATGAACGCGGCCGAGGCGATCGAGATCGTGACGGTGGCCCGGGAGGCGGGCCTGTTCGTCATGGAGGCGATGTGGACGCGGTTCCTCCCCCACATCGCCGTGGTCCGCGATTGGGTGAACCAGGGCGCGCTCGGCAAGATCGTCACCGTCAGCGCCGACCACGGCCAGTGGTTCGCCGAGGACCGTGAGTTCCGCCTGTTCGCCCCAGAGCTCGGCGGCGGTGCGCTGCTCGACCTGGGGATCTATCCGGTGTCCTTCGCCTCCATGGTCCTCGGAACCCCGGAGCGGATCCTCGCCTTGGGCGACCTGGCGTTCACCGGCGTCGACGCCCAGACCTCGATGCTGTTCGGCTACCCCGGCGGGGCCCAGGCCGTGCTCACCTGCACGCTGGCGGCCAAGAGTCCCACCCGCGCGGCGATCGTCGGCACCGACGCGCGCATCGAGATCGACGGTGACTTCTACGCCCCCGCGGCGGTGACCCTGATCCCTCGCGAGGGTGAGCCGACGCGCGTGGCCGCGACGCACGAGGGCCGGGGCCTGCGCCACCAGGCCGACGAGGTCGCCCGCCGCCTGGCCGCGGGTGAGCTCGAGAGCCCGCTGATGTCGGCGGATGAGACGATCGCCATCATGAAGACGATGGACGCGGTGCTCGCCCACACCACCCAGCCGGCATGAGCGGCGTCGATCCTCAGCTGATCGCCACCCTCGAGGCCCAGGAGCAGCGGCTGATCTTCACCCGCTTTGACAACGACGACGCCTGGCGGCTGGGCAGCGCCATGGTCGCCGCGGCGTCGGAGCGCTCGCTCGGAGTCACCGTCGACATCCGCCGCCACGGCCACCAGCTCTTCCATGCCGCCCTGCCCGGGACCACACCGGAGAACGACGCGTGGATCGAGCGCAAGATCAACGTGGTGGACCGCTTCGCCGAGGCCTCCTACCTGGTCGGCCGTCGGCTTGCGGCCCAGGGCACCGCGCTGGACGCCGCGCTCGGGGTCGACCCGCGCCGGTTCGCCGCCCACGGCGGTGCGTTCCCCATCCGCATCGCCGACGTCGGAGTCGTCGGCACCATCACCGTGTCGGGGCTGCCCCAGGCCGAGGATCACGCCTTCGTGGTCGAGATGATCGAGGCGTTCCTCGGACTCTGAGCCGGCCCCGGACCGACCCGGGCCCCATCGGCCCGGGTCTCTCTAGATCTCGATGTAGGAGCCCATGGTGACGATCTGGTTCCGGGGCAGGTGGAAGCTGTCGACGGGGCTCCGCGAGGTCTGGGCGAGCAGCAGGAAGAGCCGCTTGCGCCAGCGGTTGAGCCCCGGGTCATCGCCGAGCACCAGGGTGATCTCCGAGACGAGGTAGACCGCGTTGGCGATGTCGACGTCGCCGAGCTCACCCAGCATCCCCTCCGCGGCGGCCCGGGTCAGGGCCTTGGGGACGTCGGGCTTGTCCTGGAAGCCGTAGGAGATCGTCACGTGCTCGATGTCGTCGTCGGTGTAGGCGAGGTCGTCGACGGTGATCTGCTCGGCCGGATCGACGTGGGGCACCGTGCCGGTGTGCACCGACACGATCACCACGTTCGCGTGCAGGACGTGGTCAAAGCGCAGGTTGTCGCGCAGGGCCAGGGGCGTCGTCTCCTTCCCCGAGGAGAGCGCCACCGCGGTGCCCGGCGGCCGGTAGGGCGGCGGATCCATGGTGCGGAGTTGCTCGACGAACGCACTCAGGGATCCCTCGGCCTCGGTGCGCTTGGCCGTGACGATGCCGCGACCGCGCTGCCAGGTGGTGAGGATGGTGAACAGCGCCACACCGATGCAGAGCGGGAACCAGCCGCCGGTGGGGACCTTGGTCAGGTTGGCGGCGAAGAAGGCCAGGTCGATGAACAGGAAGAGCACCATGCCCGGCACCACCATCCACAGCGGCTTGTGCCAGCGCATGCGGACAATCGCGAAGAACAGCAGCGTCGTGGTGACGAACGTCCCGGTCACCGCGATGCCGTAGGCGGACCCGAGCGCCGTGGAGGATCCGAAGCCGATCACCAGACCGATCACCGCCACATACAGCAGCCAGTTGATCGCGGGCACGTAGACCTGGCCCTCCTCGCCGGACTTGTGCAGGATCCGCATGCGCGGGAGGAAGCCCAGCCGGACCGCCTGGCGGGTGACCGAGAACGCCCCGGTGATCACCGCCTGGGACGCGATCATCGTGGCCAGCACGGCCACGATGACCATGGGTATCTGGGCCCAGTGGGGCAACAGCCCGAAGAACGGCGAGGAGATCTCCTTCGGGTTCTCCAGGATCAGCGCGCCCTGTCCCAGGTAGTTGAGCAGCAGCGCGGGGAACACGATGAAGAACCAGGCGCGCCGGATCGACGGGCGGTTGAACTGGCCCAGGTCGGCATACAGCGCCTCGGCGCCGGTGACCACCAGCACCACCGCCCCGAGTGAGATGAAGCCGATCCCGGGGTGGTCGATGAAGAAGGTGATCCCGTAGGTGGGCGACAGCGCCTTGAGGATGTCCGGGCTCCCGACGATCTTGCCCACGCCGGTGACGGCGATGAGGAGGAACCAGAACGACATGATCGGCCCGAACAGGCGCCCGATCTTCTCGGTGCCCAGCTGCTGGTAGAGGAACAGCACGGTGAGCAGGGCGACAGTGATCGGCACCACGAGCGATTTCACCCCTGGCACCGCCACCTTGAGTCCCTCGACGGAGGAGATGACGCTGATCGCCGGGGTGACGGTGCCGTCGCCGAAGAACAGCGCCACTCCGGCGATGCCGATCGCCACGAGCACGATCTGCAGGCGGCGGTTGGGCGCCCGCTGTTCCTGCACCAGGGCGACCAGGGCCATGATCCCGCCCTCACCGCGGTTATCGGCCCGCATGACGAAGGCGACGTACTTGACCGACACGACGAGGACGATGGTCCAGACGACCAGGGAGATCATCCCGTAGACGCCCTGGTGATCGGGGTGGACCCCGTTGACCGCGAACACCGAGGTGAGCGCGTACAGGGGGCTGGTGCCGATGTCGCCGAAGACGACGCCGAGGGCGGCGATCATCAGCGTCACCCCGGCGGAGCGGCCACCGCGCTTCTCCGGTGAGCCCGCGGCGGCAGACGGGGCAAGGGGCACGCTCTCAAGGTACTCCGCGCCCGGTCCCCGGCACCGCTGGGCGGCCCCCGGGCGGTTCAGGGCCCCAGCGGTCCGGCGCGCAGGACGTCGGGGTCATGGCCGGGGATGACGCGGACGCCGGCATCGCGCAGCGCTCGGAGGCGGTCGGCCGAGGCGGCCTGAGCGGCGCGGTCATCCCCGTAGCCCGGGAACCGATGGTCCTCGAGACCGTCGGCGAAGTAGGCCACGTCCCCGCCGAGCACCAGGTCATCCCCGAGGCGCACCGACTGATGCCCGGGGGTGTGGCCGGGGGTCAGCATCAGCCGGACCGCGCCGTCGCCGAACAGGTCGTGATCACCGTCGATGAGGATCAGCTCGCGGGCGGACCCGTCGTAGTCGATCGGGAGGTAGCCGTTGTGCCGGATCGCCTCGGCCTGGTGCGCGGCCGCCCACTCGCGTGCCTGGACGACGAGCGGGATCGCGGCGGGGACCAGCGCCAGACCGCCGGCATGGTCGAAGTGCAGGTGGGTCATCACGACGTGGGTGATCGTGGCCAGGTCGATCTGCTCGGCGATGCTGCACTCCATCTCCAGAGCGAAGGGATCGGTGATCCGCGGCCGGCCGTAGTGCGCTCGCGCGTCGGCGACGGCACCGGGGTGGAGGCCGGTGTCGACGAGGACCCGGTGGACCCCGGTCTCCACGACGTACACGGGAACAGGCACGCGGATGGCCAGATCGCGGTCATCGCCCTGGCGCCACACGCCGGCCGCCGCGGTCATCCAGCCCGCGATGCACATGTCGATCTTCATGGCCGCGTCGCGGGGACCGCTGCTTTCAGTCCTCGGCGCACGCCAGTTCGGCGATCAGCGCGTCGAGCTGGGGCACGTGCACGCGCAGACTCGGGAGGTTCACCACGATTCCCGCCTGCGTGCTGCGGGCCAGCACGACGATCGCCGCCTCGGTGTCTGAGCGGTTCTCCTCGCGGTGGGGCACATAGGGCGGCACGTAGACGTAGTCGCCCGGCCCGGTGTGGACCTCGCGTTCGGCCCCGGCCTCGGCGAACACGAACACCGGGTGGCCGGCCACCACGTAGATCCCGGTCTCCGCCTCCCCGTGATGATGGTCGCCGGAGATCGTGTTGGGAGCGATGTGGGCCTCGCCCATCCACAGCTTGCGTGACCCGTTGCGGGCACCCGAGATCGCCTCGTAGCGCTGCATCCCCGGCGTCTGGGCGGTGTCCTGGCTCAACCCGTCGGGCTGGGTGTGGTGAAGCTGGCGGTGCCAGGCGGCGGTGCCGGCATCCGCTGGGCCTGGCTCGGTCACGCCCGAGACGATAACCCCCACCGGGTGGGTGCGGGGACTTGGGGCACGGAACGGGTAGCGGATGAGCGAGGCGCCGGGTCGACCCGGCGCTCGCATGCCCCGACCGAGAGGACACCCATGTCCGAGCAACCCGATTCTGAGCCCACGCCCACCGAGTCACCCGAGGCCACCGACGATCTCGGCTTCCGCGATGACGAGGAGAACCGGGCCTATGAGGCCGCCCAGCCCGATTCCCAACCCGAGGTCAGCGCCGAGCCCGAGCCCGACGGGGAACCTGCCGACGCTGGCTGAGCCCCGGGTTACTGGGTACTCACCGCCCCGGTCGTGAGATCGAGCACGAAGCCGTCCCGGGTCGGCTTGGCCGCCTGGGAATGGAAGGTGCCGGTGAGCGTCGGGTTCCCGCTGCCGGAGAAGTCGGCCCGCAACGTCAGGTAGCCGAGCTCGAAGATCGGGTCGACCTCCAGCGTGTAGTTGCCGATCTGGGCCGGTGCCGCGGGCACCCCGGTGCGGGGGCGGTGCAGCAGATGGCCGCCGCTCCCGGCCACCACGTAGGGGATGCTGCGCCCGCCCACCGAGCGCGAGAAGCGCTGGTAGAGGTGGGCGTGCCCGGACAGCACCACGTCGGGCCAGATACCGGCCGCGGTGCACACGGCGTCGATCTCGTTCGCCATGATCGGCGAGCTCCCGTGGGTGGCGTCGAAGGAGACCGGCGGGTGATGGACGCTGAGCACGATCGCCTGCTCGAGGCTCTCCCGCGCGGGTTTGAGCCGCGCCAGCTCCGCGGCGAGGAAGGTCAGCTGGTCGTCGGGGAGGGAGAAGTGGCCGTTCTGGGAGGAGATGACTCCGGGCTGTTCGAGCACGTTGGAGTACAGCCCGATGATCGACACGAACGGCGCGTCGAGGGTGAAGTAGACCCCCGGCTGGGTCATCGTCGTGCGGGCGATGCCCGGGGCGTCGGGCGAGGGCCCGGGCGAGGTGGCGCAGAAGTTGCGCAAAAAGGCCTGGAGCGTCGGCGCCACCGGCACGTCGACGTTGGGTCCGTACACAGCCCCGTCGTGGTTGCCGGCGATTGCGAAGATCGGCCGGTCATAGCGACGGAACGGCTCATAGAACTGGTCGTAGTAGTACTGGCCCTCGCCGAAGTTGTAGACGACGTCACCGAGGTGGAAGAGAAACGCCGGACCCGCGCTCCCGTCGCTCTCGATGTCGTCGGCCATCGCGTCGGCGACCAGGGCCTCGGGACCGATCAGCGATGTGCTGGAGGCACCGGTATCCCCGACGGCGTGGAAGGTGATCGCCTTGGCGGCGGTGATCGGGTCGATCAGGTTCGGACCCAGGATGCTCGACAGGCTGATCCGCCCGGGGTCGGGCACCGGCTTGGGAAAGCTCTCGACGTCGTTCTGGTGTGCCGGGTAGTAGCCCGAGTTGTAGTACTGCTCGTCGAGGTTGGGCTGATGGAACGACGTCTCGTCGGGCCCCGGATCGGGGTCGGCGAACAGCCGCTGGGGGTCCGCGAACAGATGACGACCCACGCTGTTGCCGCTGACATGGCCCACCAGACCCTCGACGGAGTCCTCCTTGGCGCGATTGCGGCGGCGTGATGTCGGCATGTGACCCTCCCTGGTGTCCTTGGTCTGGCTCCGAGAGTCAACCTACCGGCGACGAGCGGATCACTCGTAGAGATTTCGTGGCCGCCGCCAGCCCGGGTCTGCCCCGGTTCAGACTCCCGCGGGCGCGAGCACGATGTCGAAGCGCACACGCGTCCAGGTCTGGTCGCCCAGCTCCCGTCCGTCCGGCGTGGGGGTGCCGGCGGGCTGGCGGACGAAGTCGCGGATCAGCGAGTCGCGCACGCCGAACACCGCGTCGCGGTTCAGCAGCGGGTCACCGGCGACGAAGATGTGGGTGACCAGCGTCCGCTGGTGCGGGGCGCTGACCAGGAAGTGCAAGTGGGGGGCGCGATAGGGACTACGGCCCGCCGCGGCGAGCAGTGCACCCACCGGGCCGTCGTAGGGGATCGGGTACGGGGTCGGGGTCAGACCCCAGAAGCGGAAGGCGCCCTGGGCGTCGCTGAACAGGTGCGCCCGAGCGGACAGCTGGGCCCCGCCGTCCTTCTGCACGTCGTAGAAGCCGTCGTCGTCGGCCTCCCACACCTCGAGTCGGGCGCCGGGGATCGGCTGACCCTCGGTGTCGCTGACGCTGCCCTCGACCCAGCACGGCTCGCCGGTGGCGCCGAAGGCCATGTCGCCGCCGTTCTCGATCAGCGGCGCCCCGTCGACGAAGAACGGACCGAGGACGGTGGCCTCCGTCGCGTTGGCGTACGCCTCGTTGTTGATGGCGATCATCTGCATCGAGGCGCCGAGCACGTCGGAGGCGAGCACGAACTCCTGTCGGTTGGCGTCGGAGATCTCCCCCGCCTGGGTGAGGAAGGCGATCGCCTGGCGCCACTCGGCCTCACTCACCCGCGTCTCGCGCATGAACGCGTGCAGGTGCGTCACCAGAGACTGCATGACGGCGGTGAGTCGCGCGTTCTCGCTGGCGGCGAAGGACGCCAGCACCCGGGCGGTGATGTCCGCCTCGCGGGCCTGTTGTTCGGCGGAGATGTCGGTGGATGTGCTCATCACAGGCGTGCCTCCTCGGGGATCAGGGTGCGCGGGTCGGCCCCGGCCCAGGCCGCCGCGAGCAATCGCTCGAGATCCCCAGCGCTGAGTCGGCGCGGGTTCGACGCGGGCACCACGGCGACGAGTGCCTCGGCCGCGGCGGGGATCTGATCCTCGGCCAGTCCGTAGTCCGCCAGCGCGCGGGGGGCGTCGAGCCGGTCACGCAGAGCGCCCAGTCCCGACAGTGCATCGGCGGACCCGAACGCGGTGGCGATGCGACGCTCCGCCTCCGGTGCGGCGGGAGCGTTGATCGCCAGCACGTAGGCGAGCACGACGGCGTGAGTCTGGGCGTGGGGCAGCCCGAAGGCGCCGCCCAGGTAGTGACAGATCTTGTGGTGCAGGCCGCTGCCGGCCGAGGCGAAGGCGACCGCGGACAGGTAGGCGCCGTAGAGGGCCAGCTCGCGTCCGGTGAGTCCGGCGGGGTCGTCCACCACCTGGGGCAGCCCGACGTTGAGCGCCCGGATCGCCTCGGTGGCCAGCGCCGCGTTGATCGGGTCCGCCCACGGCGCCCACAGCGAGTCGACGCAGTGCGCCAGCGCGTTGAGCCCCGAGGCGACGCTCATCGCCACCCCCAGCGTCACGGTCAGCTCGGCGTCGTAGATGACCGTCTTGGGCAGAACGCGCGGATCGACGCCGGTGGTCTTCTGCGCCCCCTCGGTCAGGCCCCACACGTTGGTCGCCTCCGAGCCCGCATACGTCGTCGGCACCGCGAGGATCGGCAGGCCGGTGGTCAGGGCGATCGCCTTGGCGAGACCCGTTGTCGAGCCACCGCCGATGCTGACCACAAGGTCGGCATCGGCGGCCACAGCGCTCCGGCGCGCGCGTTGGGCCACCTCGACGGGGACGTGCATGACCACCTCATCGTGGACCTGGGCCACCGGCAGGCCCGCGGTCAGCCGGTCGACCAAGGGGCGTTCGCGTGCAGACGCGATCACCATGACCCGCTGGGCCCCGCGGTCGGCGATCTCCGCGGCGAGCAGGGCGGCGGCCCGGCCGGAGCCGAAGCGGACCCGTTGGGCGAGGGTCTCGTGGGTGAACTCCATCATGCGCCCACCAGGCTCGAGCGGCCGAGCAGCGCACACAGCGCATCCTGGAGCGCCGCGCGGGGATCCTCGGGCAGGCGCTCGGCACGCCAACCGATGTGCTTGTCGGGGCGGACGAGGATCGCGCCGGACTCGTCCACCTCGCGCAGCTTCGCCCAGTCGTAGTAGAGGTCGGTGACCTCGCGGCCGGGGCCGATGACCACCGCTCTGAGCGGGAGCTCCAGCTCGGCGGCGACGTGGTTGGCGGCCTCCACCCACGCCTCCCCAGCGATTCCGGTGATCAGCGTGAAGGCACCATAGGGCGCCAGGTCGAGGGTGGAGACCTTGGTGGCGCCGCGGTCGACCCAGCAGTGGGGCAGGCGCCCACCCGGGACGGTGGTCGGCTGGTAGTAGAGCTCGGGGTCGCGCTCGGGCGCCGGCCGGACCGAGCCGTCGGACACGATGGCGCGGGAGGCGTAGAACTGGCCCATCTCCACCCCATGGGCGTTGAACTCGTAGTTCTTGATGTCCATCGCGGCGATCAGCGCGGCGCGCTTGGCCGCCCCCGCGGGGGTGTTGTGCTTGCGCTCCTCGATGCGGGCGATCATCTCCGCCTCGGTCCTCGCGTCACTCACCCCGAGCGCATCGAACAGCTGGGCGAACTCCCGGGCCGACTGATTCGCGCGGGTGACGATCTGCCTGGCCACCGGGGCCCGCTCGGCGCTGTAGGTCTCCAGCAGGCTCGCCTCGGCACGACCCGCGAGGACCGCCGCGAGCTTCCAGGCGAGGTTGTAGGAGTCCTGGATCGAGGTGTTGGAGCCCAGCCCGTTCGACGGCGGGTGGCGGTGGACGGCGTCGCCCGCGCAGAACACCCGACCGCTCTGGAGGTGGGTGGCGTACATCTCGTTGTTCCCCCACAGGCTGGTGCCCGTGATCTCGACGTCGAGGTCGGGCGCCCCCACCAGCTGGCGGACGATCCTCTTGGCCTCCGCCTCGTCGACCGCGGGCGGGGGCTGGTTGATGTCATAGCCCCACACGATCAGCCACTCATCCCAGGGGCGCACCATCCGCACCAGGCCGGCGCCGATGCCGCCGATGTTCGCGCCGGGCTGGATCACCCAATAGAGGACCGAGGGGCGGGCGGCCACCAGCGGGCTGAGGTCGGCCCGGAAGGTGATGTTCATCGATCCGGCGATGTCCATCTCACCGTGGAACGCCAGCCCGATGTCCTCGGCCACCTGCGAGCGCGCACCGTCGGCTCCGATCAGGTACTTCGCGCGAATGACGTAGTCGGTGCCGGTGAGGCGGTCGCGCACCTGCACGGTGACCCCGTCGGCGTCCTGCTCATGGGAGAGGTACTCGGTGGAGAAGCGCACATGGCTGCCCCGCGCGGCGGCGTTCTTGACCAGGATCGGCTCGAGATAGGTCTGGGGGATGTCACAGGTCAGCGACGGTGAGGCCAGCTGATAGTCGGCCTCGCGGGCGGGATGGGTGCCCCAGGTGAGGATGCGTCCGATCTCCTCGCCGGCGATCGAGGTGCAGAACACCGTGTCGCCGATCAGCGCGTGCGGGGTGGCCTCGGCGAGGACCTGGTCCTCGATCCCCAGGTCGCGGAACACCTCCATGGTGCGCTGGTTCGTGATGTGCGCGCGCGGGGTGTTGGCCGTCCAGCGGTAGCGGGTGATGACGATGTTGGCGATCCCCAGGCTCGACAGGGCCAGGGCGGCGGCCCCACCGGCCGGGCCCGAGCCGACGATCAGCACGTCGGTCTGCACCGTTCCGGCGGCCAGTTCGGTCGCCGCGATTCCGTCTGCGAAGGCGGGCATGTCCTCTCCTCTCGGTCCTCGCTGGGGAGGAGGACCCTCTGTCAGAGGATTATGGAGACTCCGGAGGCTGGGGCGGGTCGGGCTCGGCGGTGACGCGGAAGGTGGCGGTCAGCTCGAGGGGATCGCGGGCCGGCGGCCGCTCCGGACCGGTGAGCTGGCGCGGTGGGGTGGAGAAATGCACCGTCTTGCGCAGTCGGTAGATCCCCGGGACCGCCCGGGCGGGGATGATCGCCCCGAGCTCCCGCCGTGCGCCGGGCGCGACTCCCAGTCCCACGGCGCGCCAGATCGCCTCGGCGTCGATCTGCCACCACCAACCGTCGTCGCGCTGGTCGAGGTGGTAGCTGTAGCCGGTGGTGATCGGGGCTCTGCCGTCGTTGACGACGGCGTAGCTCAGGCGGCCGCCGCGCGGCACGCTGGCGGTGGCGAGCACGATCCGAATCGCCGGCACCAGGTGGGCCAGCGGCGGCGCCAGGCCCGGCGGGGTGGCCTCGGCGACCGGGGCGAGCCTGCGCCGCGGCTGGCGGGGATGCTCGTGGACCTCCACTTGCAGCGGTGACGCGGCGTCGGTCAGGGCGGTGACGAGCTCGGGGGTCACGTCGGCCACGGCGAAGCTGGCGACCAATCCGTGTCCGTCGTCCGCGACGCCCCAGGTCCGCACGCCGGTGATCCCGCGACGGTGCATGCGGTGCCCGAGCAGGGGCGCGAGCCGGCCTTCGGCAAAGTGCGGCCAGGCCTGCTCGGCGTAGTCACCGAGCTGACAGCGCCACTGGTGGGCCGGACACACCCATTCATAGCCTGCGTCGTGGGCGGCGAGATCCAGCGCGTGATCGGGATGGAGCGGGCAGCGTGGGATCGGCTCTGCGAGCTCGGTGCAGAGATAGCTCTGGGCTGCCTGCGCCGTGACCAGCACGGTCTCCGGCGCGTCGAGGTCCGGGCGCGGCAGGCGCAGACGGCCCTCCTCGTCGTGCTGGAGGACGAACGTCTCCACATCGTCGTCCTCGGCCCGGTGGCTGACGTGACGCGACGCGCCGATGGCGAGGTCGGCGATGAGCGTGTCGATGAAGACGAGAACCGGGTCGCCCGGCGCGAGGTTGGTCACTGCGCGACCGTGAACAGGGTGCGCGGCGCGGTCGTCCTCACGATGATCGGTGCGGGAACCTGACCCGTCCGGTGAATCACCTGTCCCTCCTCCCGGTCTGCCATTTCGCTGACGCGGGCAATCTTCGCCCCTGTGAGCGGGCTCTGTCAACGCGCGGGCGCATGACGCAAACCCACCTGAGTGTGAGCTCGGCCTGATGCGATGGCTGACAGAATCGTGGAATCGTCGAGAGAGAACGCGTGGATCCCCCGCCCGACACCCGAGGCATCCCGCCCGAGGTGGTGGATGTCTATGAGACGGTGCTCTACGGCACCGACATCAGCGCCCTGGTGGCGTTCTACACCAAGATCGTCGGCCTGGCGCTGGTCGAAGCCGATCCCAAGCTGATGGCCGTGCTGCGCCTGGGAGGCGGTGGCGTGCTCCTCCTCTTCGATCCCGCCGCGGCTGGCGCACCGGGTCGGTTCGTTCCCTCCCATGGCACGACGGGCGCGGGTCACGTGGCGTTTGGTGTGGCGGACCTCGACGCCTGGCGGCGCCACCTCGGCAGCCATGACGTCCAGATCGAGCGCGAGATCGACTGGGGGTCCGAGCGCGCCTCGATCTACGTGCGCGACCCAGCCGGGAACTCGGTCGAGTTCGCGCGCGGTGAGCTCTGGGGGTAGACCGGAGTGGGCGATGAGAACGCGCCGCGCGATCATCGTGGCTTTGTCGGGCCGGCCGATCAGTACGACCTCACCGGGGCCGCCGGGCACGACCCAGCCACGAATCAGGTTGTCTCAGCAGCCACCACGACCCCTCGAGGCATTGACATGCACCCGGGTGGGGAGCCCGGTCGAGAGGTGCGATCGCGACGGTTCAGTCGTAGATGACCGCACGGCCATGTTGCTGGCGATCGGCCAGGCGATCCTTCATCGCCTGTACCTGCTCGCTGCTGTGGCCCGTCCAATCCGTGAGCTCCCCGAGGATACGGACGGGTTCGCGAGTGCGATACGAGCGTGTCGGGTTACCGGGGAACTTCTTATCGGTGACGTTGGGATCATCTTCGAGCTCGCCGGTCGGTTCGACGAGGTAGATGTGTCCGGGCCCCTCGCCGGCCGCCAGCTCTGCGCCCCAGGCGGCGGCGTCGAGCGTCTCGGTCACGTAGACGTGATTCATGACCCGACCCGGCTCGAAGTTCGACAGACGTCCGGGTATCAAGAGATCGCCGACGGCGAGGGATGCCTTCGTTCCGTGCAGCAAGGCTCCGGATTCGTGAACGGCGAACGGTGTGGGTCTGCTCTTCACGTGTGTCTCCTGCGAGATCACGGCCAACGCACCGATGCTGGCCTGGAGTCGGGAACCCTAGGCTGAAACCAACAAGCTCATGAGCTGCGCGAGAGTTTGCGAAAATACGTTCAGGGGGCGCAGCAGAATCGGTGCCGAGGGAGCGGGAACGGTGATCCGGTTCATGGCGCGTGGAAGCTCGCGGCGCTCGCCTGCTCAGATCTTTTCGACCTGCTGGGTCGCCTCTGAACCTCAAGTATCACCCTGGGTGTATCGTCACGAAAACTGGTTTCAGGCTCAGGCAATGCCTGGGCGGACAGAATTGACGTGATCTGTGTCTGCTCAATTCTTGCGGGCTAGCTCAATCGCTTCTCTTGAAGCCACGCTCTCACTTGCCTGGTCAGCTACCGAGGAGCCTCTGGATATCTTTCTCGAGCGCGTCGTCGAGACCGTGTGCTCAACCATGGGTTTTGCTTCTGCGGCTCTGTCGCTCTATCGCCCTGAGTGGGACGCGTATGAGAACGTCGCGGTGGTCGGACCCCCGGAGGCGCGCAGCAAGCTACTCGGCCATGTCGAGCCGCGGCTGCACAGGGAGCGGGAGTGGTCTGAGTGGGAGGGTCCCCCTGGGGTCTTCTTCCTTCGGGCTGAGACCGGCTATTGGCGAAGCATGATCGATCAGGTCCACGTCCCCAGCATTCCGTCTAGCCACGACAGGGGTGAGTGGGATTCACACGACGCCCTGTATGTGTTTTTCAACGACCACGACGGAACTCACCTGGGAGCGCTTTCACTCGACGAGCCCGTTTCCGGTAGACGACCAGACAAGGATGACCTGCGCCTGATCGCAGCGATATGCGCGCACGTTGAACATGCGCTGGCCAGCGCGCGAGCGACGCGACATGCCGAAGCGGTCGAACAGAGACGCTCCGTGTTGATCGCTGCGTCTGCGGCGTTTTCGGCGACGCGGACCGAGTCGGACCTTCTCGCGACACTCGGTGACGTGGTCGCTCAACTTGGCTTTGAACGTCTCACCGTCTATGAACCGACGTCAGGTGGAGACCTGGAGCTCGTGTACGCGCGCGGATGGCAGCCCGAAAAGCTACAACCCGGCGTTCTGGCACGGGCCACCGCGGATGCGATCTTGGCCACCGAACCAGAAGATGGCTGTCGCCTCATCGCCGCACAGCAATTGTTTGGTCCGTCTTCAGGTACCGATCAGCCCCGCTCAGCGCGCAACGGTCGCGGACCGTTGGCCTGGGCTGACCACTGTCTCGTGGTGTGCACACATGATCACATCGACGCCCTGACGATGTTCGCGGTCGTCGAGGATCCCAGCGATCGACTCATTCCGTCGAGACACGGCCGCCAGGTGCTACGGGTGCTCTTCGACCACGCAGAGTCTGCGCGGGGTGGTCTCAGACAGCGTGCCCTGCTCGAGCACCGCGCCGACCACGACGCTCTCACAGGCCTGCGCAACCGCAACGGGCTTGATCAGCTGCTTGGCGCATCAGGAAGGCTCGCCGTTTTGCTCTGCGATATCGATCACTTCAAAGACATCAACGACCGGTACGGCCATGACGCCGGAGATCGTGTGCTCCAACGTTTTGGAGCGCTCATACGTCAGGTCGCTCGCGATGGTGACATTCCCATCCGCCTCGGAGGTGAGGAATTCTGCCTCCTCATCCCGAACGGTGACGAGGACGGTGCTTTCGCACTTGCCGAGCGCCTCCGCATGGCGGCGAGCACGGCAATGGGGACTTGATTCCGACCGGGGTGACAATCTCTATTGGTGTCGCCGCAACCCCTACAGACCGCGAGCACCGACAGCTGCTCCCTCAGGCCGATGCCGCGCTGTACGTCGCCAAACACAACGGCCGAAACCGCACAGCCCGCGCACAAGACCTCGAGCCCGCGATCACGGAAATCGCGCAACCAAGCGGGAGCGACCAGTAGTTCCGGTCGTCGCCTTCCCTTATCGCAGCAGGCGCTCTCTCAGGCAGCTATCAGTGTCGACGGCAGCTGTGCCAGTCCGGGGCGCACAAGGTCGCGTTCGTCGCAGCTCGCCAGCGTCACGCCAAGCTTGCGGGCGGCGGCAACGTAACCCGCGTCGTATGCGCTGAGTGCGTGCTCTGTTGCGAGCCGAACAACGTCATCGCCAAGCCCGGCGTCAACCCGCACCAGCGTGCCGAATTCCGCGATTGCCCATATGCGCTTTGCCAGGCGGGCTGCTGCATCTGAATCCTTCCAGCGCCCAACGGCGACATTCGACGTCTCATACAGCGCCAGGTCGAGAGTCGCCACCGCGCCGGACCGCAGCAGCGCGAGCGAGGCATGGTGCTCTCGATCATCGACGTCCTCGGCAGCGAGCAACACACTGGCGTCGAGAAAGATCACCCTGGCCGGCCGGCCTTGAGGTCCTGGACAGCGCTCCCGCCATGTCCTCGTGCCTGGCCTTCAAGTCCTGCCATGTGCTCAGAGAGGCGCCGCTGACGTTCGCCCAGACCGGCCTCGGCCAGCTCGCGGATCGTCGCACTGCGAGTGCTCCCGTGCGCGTTCGCTTGCGCGTCGACACGGGCGAGTAAGTCATCGGGCATGGAGATCATCACCTTCGCCATAGCGCGAGTATACCCGGTATTACCGCTCTCAGCGGGACGCGTTATGACCTCCGTCTTTGATGACACCGGACCGGTGACTCCGTGAGCAACGCGACGGCGCACCCCCCTCAATTGGGTCCCATGGCCCACCCTGACGAGGCCGCGCGTAGGTAAATCGAGTGACACCGCATTCTCGCGCCAGCCCATTGTGCGTTTATGAGGGACTCAGCGATAACGCCGGAGACATGACCTTCCTCGGCTTGACCACCAACCAAACCGCATTCACCCGATTTGGGGGGCTTCCCTAGTTCCTCAACTCGACCTCGGGTTCGGGCCTAGCCGTCGATGACGGAACCTGGGCCCTTTCCGCGCCGTGACCTGTTTGCGTGGACTCAGCAAGCGAGCCTGCGCGGAACTCCTTCGTGATGTTGCGCCAGCGGCAACGGTCACGAGCGGGTAAGGGCTTGCTGACCATGCCTCCGCCAGCCGCGCGATCGACGACGACCAGACCTGCGGCGTGGTGATTAGCGGGATAATCACACCAAGGCCGGGCTCACGATGACAGCGCCGGCGGCCGACGCCACCACCTTGACCGCGCGCGAGAAGCTGCATCGAGCGAAGCGGATCCCAAGCTCGTCAATTCGCGCGCGCCGGACACGCCGATTACCAGGTTTCCCAGTGCCGCCGGTCGGGCTCGAACCGACGCGCTTCGGATTAAAAGTCCGCTGCTCTGCCAACTGAGCTACGGCGGCGTGACGCACATGATGGCGCACCCGCGGGCGAGACGGTGGGCGTCAGGGCCCACAAGTGCCCAAAGCACGTCCTAAAGAGAATGGCTGCGCGCCCGCGGTGTCGTCAGACGACACCTGGCGCGCACCCCCCGCGGGAGGCGGGCCGCAATGGAGAGTTGTGGGGTCCCGCCCAGGCGCGCCGGAGCCAGGCGAGCCCGGGCGGAACGGAGCGAGACGGAGCCGGGCGGAGGGTCAGGCCGCTGACGGGAGGTAGGCGGTCGCCTCGATCTCCACCAGCATGCGCGGGTCGATCAGCGCGGACACCTCGACCATAGTCAGCAGCGGTCGCACCGCGGCGAACACGTCACTGAAGGCGCGGCCGACCTCGTCCGCGCGTGAGATGTCGGTCACCCAGGCGCGCACCGAGACGACGTGCTCGACCCCCACCCCGACCCGGGAGAACTCGCGCACCACCTTCCCCAGGACCTCGACCGCCTGCTCGTACGGGTTGATCCCCACCACGAAGCCGAGCTCGTCGACCGAGGTGGTGCCGCCGAGCAGCACCAGGTCGCCGGCGCGGACGAGGCGGCTGAATCCGTACTCGACCTCCCACGGCGAGGGTGGGTCACCGGCGATCCGCTCGATGGTCAATGTCGGAAGTGCCTGCGGCCGGTGAAGACCATCGCCACGCCGGCCTGGTCAACCGCCTCGACCACCTCGAGGTCGTGGGTCGAGCCTCCAGGCTGGATGATCGCGCTGATTCCCGCCTCGATCGCCAGCTGCGGTCCGTCGACGAACGGGAAGAAGCCGTCGGAGGCGAGCACCGCCCCGCGCACCGGGCCGACCGCCTTGTCCAGCGCGATGCGCACCGAGTCGACCCGCGCGGTCTGACCCGCGCCGATGCCGATCGTCGCGTCCTGATTGGCGATCACGATGGCGTTGGAGCGGACGTGCTTGGCCACCTTCCAGGCGAAGGTGAGGGCGGACCACTCGGCCTCGGTGGGCCGGCGCTCGGACACCACCTGCATGACCTCGCGGTCCTCGATCTCCAGGTCGCGGTCCTGGACCAGCAGTCCGCCGCGTACCTGGCGGGTGGCGATCTCCAGGTCGGTCAGGTGGTGGCCGCGGC
Organism: Solirubrobacteraceae bacterium; assembly: GCA_965198695.1. Classification (GTDB taxonomy): domain Bacteria; phylum Actinomycetota; class Thermoleophilia; order Solirubrobacterales; family Solirubrobacteraceae; genus Palsa-465. The sequence continues at coordinate 37,428 of CBDAPW010000003.1, forward strand.
GTTCCTGGTCATCGAGGATGCGCAGCTGCTCCTTGGCCTGGAGGATCTCCAGCGCGTCGTCGTCATAGCCCTGGGCGGAGACCACCTCGAGGTGCTGCTCGGTCAGCGCCTGGGCGAGCATGGCGTCGACGCTGCGGTTGAAGGCGACGACGGCGCCGTAGGCGGAGGAGGGGTCGGCGGTCAGCGCCTTGGCGTAGGCCTCCAGCGGCGTGGCCCCGATCGCCACCCCACAGGGGATGTTGCCGTTGACGATCACACAGGCCGGGACCATGAACTCACCCAGGGCGAGCTGGGCGGCGTCGAGGTCGAGCAGGTTGGTGTAGGTCAGCTCGGTCCCGCCGCGCTGGCCGACCATGGAGAGCAGGCTGGTCCGGGTGCCGACCTGGGTGTAGAGCGCGGCGCGCTGATGGTCGTTCTCGCCGTGGGGCAGGTCGAGCGTCTTCTCGAAGGCGCGGACGATCTGGGCGGGGAAGGTGCCGTCGAGGCGCTCCTGGAACCAGCGCGTGATCGCCGAGTCATAGCGGGCGGTGTAGGCGAACGCCTCGGCGGCCAGGGAGCGGCGGGTGTCGAGCGATAGGCGCCGGTCCGAGGCGCGCAGCTCCTCGAGCACGGCGTCATAGGCGACGGGGGAGGTAACCGAGGCGGCGAAGGCGAAGTTCTTTGCCGCGGCACGGATCATCGTCGGCCCGCCGATGTCGATGTTCTCGATCACCTCGGCGTCGGTGACCCCGCGCGACCCGGCGGTCCGCTCGAAGGGGTAGAGGTTGACGCAGACGAGATCGACGGGCTCGACCTCGTGCTCGACCGCGGCGGCCACGTGGTCGGGGTTCGAGCGCACCGCCAGCAGGGCGGCGTAGAGCTTCGGGTTCAGCGTCTTGACCCGCCCGTCCATGATCTCGGGGAAGCCGGTCAGGTCGGTGATCGAGCGCACCGGGATGCCGGCCTCGGCCAGCGCCGAGGCGGTGCCACCGGTCGAGACGATCTCGATTCCGAGGTCCGCGAGCCCGCGGGCGAAGTCGACGATGCCGGTCTTGTCCGAGACCGACAGCAGCGCCCGGGAGATCTGAACCTCGCCAGGTTCGGATCCGCTCAGCGAGTCGCGCGTCGAAGCCGTGCTCACAGCCGCGACTCTACCGCGACCGGTGCCCGGACGCGGCGATGAAAGGCCCCCGGTCCGACAGACCGGGGGCCTCCACCACTTCGGTGCTACTTGAGCAGGCTGATCTTCTGACAGCCATGCTTCTTGCCGTAGGCGGCGATCTTCTGACGGGCGAACAACCGGTTGGCCTTGCCCCCGCCACAGCTGACGTAGGCGCGGATCGAGTTCGTCCAGATGCGGTCGTTGCCCGCACCGCCGTAGATGTGCTTCTCGTTGCCGTAGGCATCGATCCGGTTGGGCAGGCTGCCGCCGTAGATGTAGTCATTACCGGTGCCGTCGGTGATCCAGTCGCGGCCCTTGCCGCCGTGGATCACGTTGGGACCGTTGCCGGCCACCACGCGGTTGACGCCCTTGGTCACGTAGATGCGGTCGCGGCCGTTGCCGTCGGTCACCTTCGCGTTGGTGCCCCGGGCGTCGATGCAGTCATCCCCGGCGAGTCCGGTGATCTTCTCCCCGGAGCCCAGGCCGATGATCCGGTCCGAGGACGGGGTGCCCTTGGCCGTGCCGTTGACCGCCGTGACGATCAGGGCGTAGGCGGGGCCCGAGCCGGTCAGGCACGAGGAGTGGAGGTGCGCCAGGGCATAGGACGTCGGCACCACGGTGCCGCCGGTCGGGCCCTTGAACGGCTTGGAGACGAAGATCGTCTGGTTGTCGTAGTAGATGACGCAGTCACCCGTGCTCGAATCGAGCAGCGAGCCCGGCGCGCAGTCCTGGAGCAGCGACGGCACCGCGCTGTTGGGCGTGATCACGCTGGCGGGCGCCCCGGTGGTCACCGTGGTCGCGGTGCCGTTGGCCCCGGTGATGGTGGTGACCGCTCCCGGCTGAACCACCGTGTTGGCCTGCGAGGTCACCGTGGTGACGGTGCCGTTGGTCCCGGTGACCGTCGTCGTGGTGCCCGGGGTCGTCACCGTGTTGGGGACATTGGCGGAGCAGACGTCGGCGTTGGTGTAGGAGACGCCGGCCTCACCGATGACCACGTTGACCGCGGGCGTCGCCCCGACGTTGAGCAGCGAGATGTTGAGCAGCTGCTCGGTCACCGAGTTGGCGGTGACGATCTCGTTGTTCGCCTTGATCGAGATGAGGGCGCTCAGCGCCGCCGGCAGACCGGTGACGACCTGATTGACGGTTCCGCTGAGATTGAGCGTCTCACCACCGGCGGGCAGGCCCGGACCCGTGACGATCAGGGCATCGAGGCTCGAGTACACCGACGGCTTCAGCGTGGTGTTCACACAGGCCACGGCGGCCTGGGCCTCGATGGGACCCGCCACACTCAGCGTGTAGCCGCCCAGGTTGAGCGACAGGGCGTTGACCTCGGCCACCGAGGTCGCGCCCGGCGTGCCGGACCCGTCCAGGGTGCCGGTCTCATACGTGTAGGCGCCGGCCGGACCGACCGTGCCGAGGTTGGTGAGCGCGCTCAAGGCCGAGCCCGATCCGAGCAGACTCGTCGACTGGACGAGCGATGAGGCGTCGTTGCACGGCTCACCGGTGTTGTTGGCGACCGCCGGCTCGGTGAGGATGGTGCCGGCCAGGGAGGCGCGGAGCACGCTGGCGCGGCAGCCGAAGGCGTCCGAGGCGGAGATGGCGGTGGATGCGGCGTTAGCCGACGGCGACGCTCCCGTCGCGGTGGCTGCGCCGAAGGCGCCCCCCAGCGTGGCGCTGAGGCCGATGCCCAGGACCGCGGCGATCATCGCTGCCAGGGCCCAGGTTCGATAGTGGCGAGACATCTTTGAGGTAGTCCTCCTGCTCAGGTGATTGGGTTCCGTACCTGTGCGGAGAGAAGGTCATTGGTCCCGACCCGGTGACCGCTCGTGCACACACCGGGTTTTACTCCATAAACCGGTCTGTTACAGCCGTCAACCGTGCGAATTTCTTATTTCTGGGCTTTAGAGCCCGAAAACTGACGCTCAGCTGACGCGGATCCGGCGGTCGCTGATGCCGGCCCGCTCCAGCCGGCCCGTCGCGAACAGGCGGACGGCCTCGGGGAGCAGGGCGTGCTCGAGCGGACGCAGATGCGCGAAGACGTCCTCGCGGGTCTGGGCACCGGACAGCTCCACGGCGCGCTGGAGGATGATCGCGCCGGTGTCGACGCCAGAGTCGACCAGATGGACGGTGACCCCGAACACCTTGACCCCGTAGTCGAGGGCCTGGCCCACCGCGTCGAGCCCGGGGAAGGCCGGCAGCAGCGCGGGATGGACGTTGATCACCCGGTCGGGAAAGGCCTCGAGGAACTCGGTGGAGACCAGCTGCATGTAGCCGGCCAGCACCACCAACTCGACCCCGAGGCTGCGCAGCCAGCCGGCCATCGCAGCATCGCGTTCACTGCGGCCCCCGGCGAACTCCGGGGTGGCGAACACCCGGCTGGCGATCCCGGCGCGCTCGGCGCGGCCCAGCGCGGGGGCGCCGGGCTTGTCCGAGGCGACGGCGACGATGGTGATCCCGTCGCGTCCGTGGACCTGGTCGATCAGCGCCTGGAGGTTCGAGCCCGCACCGGAGGCGAGAACGGCGATCTTCACAGCGTGGCGCTCCCGCGGGCTCAGCGCAGGACGGGGAGCTCGACCGGCTCGAGCGCGAACTTGCCCTGGGCGTCCTCGCTGCCGGCCAGCGGGTAGTTGCCTGAGAAGCAGGCGTCGCAGTGGTGGATCGGGTCGCCGTCGATCGCCTCGTACACGCCGTCGAGGGACAGGTAGTGCAGCGAGTCGGCGCCGAGCAGGGTCGCGATGTCCTCCACGCTGCGGTTGTGGGCGACCATCTCCTCCCGCGTCGACATGTCGATCCCGTAGTGACAGGGGTTCTTGATCGGCGGGCTGGAGATCCGCAGGTGGATCTCCGCGGCGCCGGCGTCGCGCAGCATCTGGACGATCTGGGGCATGGTGTTGCCGCGCACGATCGAGTCGTCGACGACGATCAGGCGCTTGCCCTCGACCACCTCGGGCAGCGGGTTGAACTTCAGCCGCAGCCCGTTCTTGCGCAGCTGCTGGCCGGGTTGGATGAACGTGCGGGCGACGTAGCGGTTCTTGATGAAGCCGTCGTCCTGGGGCAGCTTGGCCGCGCGGGCGAGACCGCGGGCCGCGGCGTTGCCCGAGTCGGGGATGGGGATCACCACGTCGGCGTCGACCGGGGCCTCGCGCCACAGGATCTCACCCATGCGGGCGCGGGCGGTCTGCAGCCGCAGGCCGTTCATGCGCGAGTCGGGGCGGGCGAAGTAGATGTACTCGAACACGCAGAAGGCGCGGCGGCCGTCGGGCTCGATCATCCGCGTGCGCATCCCGTTGGCGTCGAGGATGATCATCTCGCCGGGCTCGACGTCGCGGATCAGCTTGGCGCCGAGGAGGTCGAAGGCGCAGGTCTCGGAGGCGACGCAGTAGACCGGGTCCGGGTGGGCGGGGTCGGTGCTCTCGATGACCCCGACCGACAGCGGGCGCAGCCCGTGGGGGTCGCGGAAGGCGACGACCCGGTCGTTGGTCATCACCACGGTGGAGAAGGCGCCCTGGAGCCGGGGCATGACCTCGGCCACGGCGTCCTCGATGTCGGCGGCCTCACTGGTGGCCAGCAGCGCCGCGATGATCTCCGAGTCCGAGGTGGAGCGGAAGGAGACCTCGTCACCGCGCATCTCGGTGTGCAGCTCGACGGCGTTGATCAGGTTGCCGTTGTGAGCCAGGGCCAGCGCGCGCTGGTCGTCGCGGATGATCGGCTGGGTGTTCTCCCAGTGCGAGGATCCGGTGGTGGAGTAGCGGACGTGGCCGATGGCCAGGTTGCCGATGAGCGAACGCAGGACGTGCTCGTCCTTGAACACCTGGGAGACGAGGCCCTGATCGCGGATCACCAGGATCGGGCCGTCCTGCGGCGCGACGGCGATCCCGGCCGACTCCTGGCCGCGGTGCTGAAGGGCGTAGAGCCCGAAATAGGTGAGGCGCGCGACGTCGATGCCGGAGTCGATCGGCGCGTAGATGCCGAAGACTCCACACTCATCGCGCGGACCATCACGGTGGTCGTCGGTCGTGGGCATCACGTTCGAGGTAAGCCGAGGAGGGTCCAGCGGCGACAGAACTTCAGCCTATCAGCGCGCTTACTCGGCATAAGAAAGCCCGGGCTCCGGTCACAGGGCGCTGATCGCGGCGAGGGGCTGTGCGTGGGCGGCTGTGAGCTCGCCCACGGCGATCTCGAGCAGCCCGTCCAGCGTGAGCGTCTCACCCTCGACGTGGCCGATGACCGTGACCCCGTCGAGTCCGATGAAGCCCTCGGGGGGGCCGCTGACCACGAACCCGGTGCCGAAGTCCTCGCCGAAGGGGTCCAGTCCGGCCGGCAGGCGCACCCGGGCACCCCGGCCCCCGGCGATGGCGCACTCGGCCAGCGCGGTGGCCAGTCCGCCCTCGGCGATGTCGTGGGCGCTGTGGAAGCGCCCGGCGCGGATGCCGTCACGCACCCGGGCGTGGGTGGCGCGCAGGGTGTCGACGTGCTTGGCCGGCAGCTGACCGGTGGGCGCGGCGCCGCGCAGCTTGGCCAGCTCGGAGCCGTCGGGACCCGGGTTGAAGTCGCCGACGAGCGCGATGGCGTCGCCGTCGCTGGCGAAACCGAGCCGGCCGACGTGGTGGACGTCGGGGAGGAGTCCGACCATGCCGACGACGGGGGTGGGCAGGATCGGGCCGTCCGGGGACTCGTTGTAGAGCGACACGTTGCCGCCGATCACCGGCACCGCGAGCTCACGACACGCCTGGGCCAGCCCGTCGATCGCCTCGCTGAGCTGCCAGGCCACGTGGGGCTTCTCCGGATTGCCGAAGTTGAGGCAGTTGGTCAGCCCGAGCGGCTCGGCACCGCAGCAGGCGAGGTTGGCGGCGCACTCATAGACCGCCTCGGCGGCGCCGGCGCGCGGGTCGACCGCCACGCGGCGTCCGTTGCCGTCGATCGACACGGCGATCCCAGCGCCGTTCTCGAGGGCGAGGACCGCCGCGTCGGCCTGCTCGGGGCGGCGCACCGTGCGCGACTGGACCACCGGGTCGTACTGCTCGAAGATCGGTTTGCGCGAGGCGAGGTTGGCGCTCGAGAGCAGCGCCAGCAGGGTGGTGGCGGCGTCCTCCTCACCGGTCAGCTGGGCCGGGGGGGCGCCGTAGAGCGGGGTGCTCGGCGCCTGGGGGGCGAGGTCGTAGAGGGGGCAGTCGTCGACGAGCAGGGGGACCGGCAGCTCGCCGACGAGCTCGCCGTGGCGGAGGATGCGGAAGCTGCCGACACCGCCGGCGGCTTCGGTGATCTGGCCGATCGGCGTGGCGAGGATCTCCCAGCGCTCGCACACCTCGAGCACCGCGGCCACCCGCCCGGGCTCGACCACACACAGCATGCGCTCCTGGGATTCGGAGACCATGATCTCGAACGGCTCCATGTCGGCCTCGCGCAGGGGCACCGAGCCGACGTCGATATCGAGGCCGACCTCGCCTTTGGACGCCATCTCCGAGGCGGCGCTGGTGAGGCCGGCGGCGCCGAGGTCCTGAAGGGAGACGAGCAGCTCGCGGTCGAGCAGCTCCAGACAGCACTCCATGACCTTCTTCTCCGCGAAGGGGTCACCGATCTGCACGGTCGGGCGCTTGGCGTCGTCGCCGCCGGTCAGCTCGGCCGAGGCGAGCACCGAGGCGCCGCCGATCCCGTCGCGCCCGGTCAGCGCCCCGAGCAGCAGCAGCTCGTTGCCGACCCCGGCGGCGGCGGCGGAGGTCAGGCGCGCGTGCGGGGCGATACCCAGGGCCATGGCGTTGATCAGGCAGTTCTGCTCATAGGAGGCCTCGAAGTAGATCTCGCCGCCGATGGTGGGGACGCCGATCGAGTTGCCGTAATGGCCGATGCCGGCCACGGCGTGCTCGAGCAGGTAGCGCGAGCGCTCGGAGTCGGCCACCTCGCCGAAGCGGAGCGAGTCGAGCACGGCGATCGGCCGGGCGCCGACGGCGAAGATGTCGCGGAGGATGCCGCCCACGCCGGTGGCCGCGCCCTGGAAGGGCTCAACGGCACTGGGGTGGTTATGGGATTCGACCTTGAAGGCGATGGCCAGCCCACCGCCCACGTCGACGGCGCCGGCGTTCTCCCCCGGACCCACGAGCACCGCGGGCCCCTCGGTGGGCAGGCGGGACAGGAGCTTCTTGGAATGCTTGTAGGAGCAGTGCTCTGACCACATGAGGCTGAGCATGGCCAGCTCCACGTCCCCCGGATCGCGGCCCAGGCCGGCGACGATCAGCGCGTACTCGGAGTCGGTGAGACCCAGCTCGGAGTGCTTAGACAAGCGCGCCGACGTGGTTGGCGACCGACTGGAAGATCGACAGCCCGTCGGCGGAGTCACCGGTCAGGGTGTCGACGGCGTGCTCGGGATGGGGCATGAGCCCGAACACGTTGCCCGCGGCGTTGCGCACCCCGGCGATGTCGTCCTGGCTGCCGTTGGGGTTCTCCCCGGGCGCGTACTTGAGCACCACGTCGACCGGCGTCGGTGAGTAGTAGCGACCGGTGGTGTGCTTGACCGGGATCGACAGGGTCATCGGACTGGCGTTGGTGAACGCGGTGGCCGAGTCGACGACGGTGAGGTTGACCTGGGCGAAGTGGAACTTCAGCGAGGTGTTGGGCAACAGCGCCCCCGGCAGCAGGCCGGCCTCACAGAGGATCTGGAAGCCGTTGCAGATGCCGAGCACGAGCCCACCCGCGTGGGCGAACTCGATGACCGACTCCATGACGGGTGAGAAGCGGGCGATCGCGCCGGTGCGCAGGTAGTCGCCGTAGGAGAAGCCGCCGGGCACGATCACCGCGTCGACGCCGTGCAGATCCCGGTCGGCGTGCCAGAGCAGCTCGGCCTCGGCGCCGGGGACCCTGGACGCCGCGAGCATCGCGTCGGTGTCGTCACAGGTGCCGGGGAAGCGCAGGACCCCGAACTTCACTCCGCGTGCCCCGCGGGGTGAGCGTCCTGGATCTCGTACTCCTCGATCAGCGGGTTGGCCAGCAGCCGCTCGCACATCGCCGGCAGCTCGCTGAGATCCTCGACGTCGAGCTCGATGAGCCGGCCGACGTGCACGTTGGCCGCGCCGGAGAAGCCGAGCTTGGGCAGGGCGCGCTCGACGGCCTGGCCCTGGGGGTCGAGGATGCCCGCCTTGGGACGGATGAGCACGCGGGCGCGGGGCATCAGACCTGGGGGGCCCCGGTCTTGGCCAGCCACGTGGCGAAGCGCTCGCCGGTGATCCGCTCATACGCCTCGACGTACTTCTGCTGGGTCATGGCGACGATGTCCTCGGGGATCGCCGGGGCGGGGGGCTGGCGGTCCCAGCCGGTGGCGGTCGCCCAGTCGCGCACGTACTGCTTGTCGAAGCTGGCCTGGGGCCGTCCCGGCGCGTAGTCGTCGGCCGGCCAGAAGCGGCTGGAGTCCGGCGTGCAGACCTCGTCGCCGAGCGTCAGGGTCCCGTGCGTGTCGAGACCGAACTCGAACTTGGTGTCGGCGAGGATGATCCCGTGCCCGGCGGCGTGGGCGGCGGCGAAGCTGTAGAGGGAGATGGCCACCTCAGCCAGCGCTTCGGTCAGCTCGGGGTCGCCGATCAGCTCCGCGGCGGTGTCGAAGTCGATCGCCTGGTCGTGGCCGGCGTCGGCCTTGGTCGAGGGGGTGAAGATCGGGTGGGGCAGCTTGTCGGACTCCGTGAGTCCTGGGGGCAGGGTGATGCCCGAGACGGTGCCGCTGGCCTGGTAGTCCTTCCAGGCGCTGCCGCTGAGGTAGCCGCGCACCACGGCCTCAACCGGGAGCATGTCGAGCTTCTTGACCACCATGGCGCGCCCGCGCGCCTCGGCCGGGACGCCCTTGGTCACCGACACGAAGTGATTGGGCACCAAGTCCCGGGTCTGCTCCAGCCAGAAGGTGCTCAGCCCGGTGAGCACCGCACCCTTGCCGGGGATCGGCGACGGGTGCACCGCGTCATAGGTGGAGACGCGGTCTGAGGCGATCAGCAGCAACTGGTCCGGGTTGCCGGGATCGGCGTAGATGTCGCGAACCTTGCCCGAGGCGAGCAGCGGCAGGTCGGCGACGGTGGTCACGCGCCGATCCTATCGAGCCGTCCGACGATCTCATCGGCGTAGCGGATGTAGGGCGCGTAGTCGAAGATCGCGTCCAGATCGAGGTCGGCGCACTCGGGTCCGCCCTCACCCTCGGCCAGCAGGGTTTTCAGCTGCACCCGGGTGTCGAAGGCCCGCTGGGCGAGCGTCTGGGTGATTCGGTAGGCGTCATCGCGGCTCAGTCCGGTCTGCACGAGGGCGAGCAGCAGCCGCTGGGAGAAGATCGCGCCGGAGGTCAGCTCGAGGTTCTGCGTCATCTGCGCGGAGTCGATGACCAGGCCGCGGATCAGCCCGAGCATCCGCCGCTGCATGTGGTCGAGCAGCGTGGTCGAGTCGGGCAGGATGATCCGCTCCACGCTCGAGTGCGAGATGTCGCGCTCATGCCACAGGGCGACATTCTCGAGCGCGGCGTTGGCGTTGGCGCGCAGGACCCGGGCCAGGCCGGTGATCTGCTCGGACTTGATGGGGTTGCGCTTGTGGGGCATCGCGCTGGAGCCCTTCTGGCCCGCCGCGAAGGGCTCACGCGCCTCGGAGACCTCGGTCCGGGCGAGGTGGCGGATCTCGGTGGCCAGGCGCTCGAGGCCGGCACCGGCCAGGGCGATCGCCTCCATGAGCTCGGCGTGGCGGTCACGGGGCACCACCTGGGTGGATGCGGGGTCAGCCTGGAGGCCGAGACGAGCGAGCACCCGTTGTTCGTAATCCGGTGAGGTGGCCGAGTAGGTGCCGACGGCGCCGGACAGCGCGCCGACCTCGGCCTGGGCGAAGGCCCGCTGGAGGCGCTCGAAGTTGCGCTGGGCCTCGAAGGCGAAGCCGGTCAGCTTGATCCCAAAGGTGGTCGGCTCGGCGTGGATGCCGTGGGTGCGCCCGGCGCACAGGGTGTGGACATGGGCCCTGGCCTGTGTGGCCAGGGCCTCCACCAGGGCACGGGCGTCGGGCAGGATCAGCTCGCCGGCAGCGCGGATCTGCAGCGCCAGCCCGGTGTCGAGCACGTCAGAGGAGGTCAGCCCGTAGTGGATCCAACGCCCGGCCGGGCCGGCGGAGGCGGCGAGCACGTCGACGAAGGCGGCCGTGTCGTGGTCGGTCACCTTCTCGCGCTCATTGACCGCCGCGACGGTGAAGGTGGCGTTCCGGATCGCCTCGAGCTCGGCCTCGGTGGGGCCGTCCATCTCCTCACAGGCGGCGACCTCGACCTGGCGGATCGCCTCGAAGCGGGCGTGATCTGACCACAGCTGCGCGAACTCAGAGCGGGTGTAGCGGTCGATCATCCGCGGGTCAGGTTAGTCGCCGCCCCGGAGCGGGTTGGGCCGGGCCCACAGCTCCCTCATCGGGGCTGGAGCCACCGTGACGCGACAGGGTCAGCGGACCTTGACTGCCGGGGTCACGTGGGTCGCCTCGGTGAGCTTCGCGCCCACCGAGTAGGCGACCGTCACCTCGAGCCGAGCGGCGCGGGCACGCCGTAACGCCCGCAGCTGAGCGGCGGTCAGCTGCGCCGTCAGCGTGGCGGTCTTGGCCGCCGGGACGCTGAAGCGCTCGAACATCAGCGACAGGGGTCCGCGCGGACCGCCGTAGGCAGGCTGGAAGCTCGACTTGTGGGTGACGATGAGCACGTCCCCCTCACAGGTGCCGGCGCCGTCGAGACAGGAGAGGTGCGCGGTCACCCGCCCCTTGGCGGAGATGGTGATGGGGCCGGTGACCGAGCCCGGCGGGGCGACCGTGAAGATCTGGGTGACCGTGGTGGGAACGCCGACGACGTTGTCCTGGCTGACCTTGAGCGTGTAGGTGCCGAGGGCCAGGGAGGTGGGCCAGCGCTCGCTCCAGCTCGTGGCGCTGCGGGTCACCGTCTCGGTGCCCAGCGCCTTGCCGGTGCCGGAGTTCCCCCGGTAGAGCACGAGGGTGATGGTGTCCGAGTCACCGTAGGCGTTCCCGGCGTGGCCGCGGAACACCACGCCGGTCTGGGGCTCGGAGGCGCCGGGAGCCGGAGAGGCGACGGCCAGGCTGGCCGCGGTGCTGGTGATGGTCAGGCTGACGATCGCGCTGAAGGTGGTGCCCCCCGCCACCTGCTGACTTGCCACGGCGGTGTAGGCGCCGGCGGGCAGACCGGGCTGGGTCTGGATCGAGAAGGCACCCCCGGCCCCGACCGGACCCGCCAGTACCGCCACCGGCGTTGCGTCGGTGCTGGCCCCGCTGTAGATGACCACGTAGGCGGTTGACGCGTCGCCGCTGCCGGTCAGGGCCGTCCCGGTGAAGGTCGGCGCCGCGGTCTGAATCGGCGCGGCGGGAGGGCTGAGCGACAGCTGGGGTTGGCCGGTGAACACCTGGAAGGTCGCCGCCTGGGTCGAGGCGCTGTCTCCCGCCGCGTCGGTGGCGAGGGCCTGGACGGTGTAGGTGCCGTCGGCCAACGCGGTCGGGGTGGCGCTGTAGGCGCCGGAGCTGACGGTGCCGACCAGGACCTGCGCCGGCGTGCCGCTGGCACTGGCGCCGCTGTAGACGTTGATGGTCACCTGGCCGCTGGAGGCGGTGCCGAAGGACACCGCGCCGCTGAAGCTCGGCTGACCGTTGGTCAGCAGCGCGCCGTTGGACGGGTCTGACAGGACGATGGCCGGCGTGGCCGCCCGGGCGACGGCGGGGACGATCCACACCGCCAGCACTGCCACGCTGATGATCAGAATCCGCCGCACCGCGGCCTGAGAGGCTAAAGGATGGGGTCGGCGGAGCGCACCGGCAGAGTTCGGGGCTCAGGCGGGTTTGGCGGCGGGATCCCCGGCGGCGACGCCGGCTGCGATGTCACGGCGCATCTGGGCACCGGGGAAGCTGATCGTCGCGGCGGCGGCGTAGGCGGCGGCCCGCGCGGCGGCGACGCCCTCGCCCAGGGCGGTGAGGTTGAGCACCCGCCCGCCGGCGGTGACGATGTGCCCGTCGGCGTCGCGCGCCGTGCCGGCGTGGGTGACCGTCACCGCCGGATCCACCCGGTCCAGTCCGGCGATCGGGACCGGTGGACTCGAGCTCTCCGGGTAGCCGGCCGAGGCGAGCACCAGGGTGACCGAGCTGCGGGGGTCCCAGTCGAGCTCGGCGGCGGCGAGACCGCCGGGCCGGGTGGCGGCCATGAGCAGATCGAGCAGATCCGTGCGCAGCCGCGGCAGGATCGCCTGGGTCTCGGGATCGCCGAAACGGACGTTGAACTCGATCAACTGAGGACCCTGGGAGGTCAGCATCAATCCGGCGTAGAGCAGACCGTGAAAGGGCGTGCCGCGGCGGGCCATCTCGTCCACCAGCGGCTGGTGCACGCGGGCGACGATGGCGTCCGCGACCCCCCGGTCGATCGCCGGCATGGGCGAGTAGGCGCCCATACCGCCGGTGTTCGGGCCCTGGTTGCCCTCACCGATGCGCTTGTAGTCCTGGGCGGAGGCCAGCGGGATGGCCGACACCCCGTCACACAGGGCGAACAGTGAGCACTCCTCACCCTCGAGGTACTCCTCGACCACCACCTGAGTCGTGTCGAAGCGGCGCTCGACCAGGAAGGCCTCGAGCGCGGCCCGGGCCTCAGCCGCGTCGGCGGCGATGACCACGCCCTTGCCGGCGGCCAGCCCGTCGGCCTTGATCACCGCGGGATAGCGCTCGCCGGTGGCGGCGAGGCCGGCGTCGACGTCGGTGACCACCGCATAGGCCCCGGTCGGGATCCCCGCGCTGAACAGCACCTCCTTGCAGAACGCCTTGGAGCCCTCGAGTCGGGCCGCGGCGGCGCTCGGTCCGAAGCAGGCGATGCCGGCACGCGCGAGGGCATCGGCCACTCCGGCGGCGAGCGGGACCTCAGGCCCGATCACCACGAGGTCAGCGTCCAGCTCGGCGGCGAGGGCGACGATGCCCGCGACGTCATCGGCAGCGACGCCATGGAGCTCGGCCTGCGCGGCGATCCCGGGGTTGCCCGGGGCGGCGAACAGCCGCGGGCGGGCGGGAGAGCGGGCCAGGGCCTGGATCAGGGCGTGCTCGCGCCCGCCGGAACCGACGACGAGGACCTTCGGGGATGTGGAGTCGGTCACGAGCTGAGGGGGCGCCGGGGACGAGGATCAGAGCAGAGCGACGAACTGATCGATCGGCACGGCGGGAAGCGTCTCATAGCGACCGGTGCCGCGGGATCCCAGCTCGACCGAGATGCGCAGCATGGTCGCCTCATCAGGCGCGTCGATGACGTTGATGAAGTCATAGCGACCCATCGTCGCCCACTGGGCGACGACCTTGGCCCCCAGGGTCTCAACCTCCCGGGTGACCTCGTGGATCCGCTCCGGGTTGTTGCGGATCGTCTGCACGCCCTCGGCGTTCAGGGTGGTGAGCAGGATGTAGGTCGGCATGGCGGTGTCCTCTCCTCGGTCTGGGCCCGTGAACTGCCGTTGACGCGTGGGGCCACTTGTACCATCCCCCCGGTGCTGAACGCGACGGTGTGGAATCAGCCCCTCGCCCGGCCGAGCGCCGCGGTGCGCGCTCATGTCAGCGTGGCCCGGCGCTGTTACGCGGTTGGGCAGAAGGTCGCGATCACCGGCCGCGGCTTCAGCGACTCAGACCCCTATGACCTGTCGATCGACGGGGTCGACTTCGGCCAGAGCCTGACCAACAGCCAGGGCGGCTTCCGCGCCAGCGTCATCCCCGGCGGCATCGGAGCCGGCCAGCCCCAGATCGTCGACCGGCTGGCGGCCACCGACGGAGAGCGTCGCGCCACCGCGGTATTCACCGTGACCCGGGCCACCGGCGCGCTGTTCGGTGCCGGCAGCGGAAGCTCCCCGCGCCGCAGCGTGCCCTTCACCGTCTGGGATTTCGCGCCGGACGGGCCGCCGGTCAACGTCTATCTGCACTATGTGGCGCCCTCCGGCGCCGCCACCGCCACCGTGGCGCTCGGCACGACCACCGGACAGTGCGGGGCGCTGAGCACCAAGCCTCGGGAACTGTTCCCCTTCACGCCGTCGGTCGGTACCTGGACGCTGCAGTTCGACACCGACCGCGCCTATCGCGCCTCGCCCGCCGGCCGGGTCGCGCGGCTAACGGTCGCGATCTCCTGAGCCGATGACGGGGGTGTGCGCACCCTCCTCATCACCTCGGTCCTCGCCGCCTCGCTCGCCTTCGCGCCCGCGGCGCTCGCCGACAACGTCGGTATATCGCTGTCGACCTCCAGCCCCGAGCAGGGCATCCCCGTGACCGTCACCGCGTCCGGCAGCTCCGGCGCGATCGATTCCTACGGCGACGGGGCCTACCTCTACGTCGTGGCCCGTCCCAGCGGCGGCGTCGGCTGCCAGGCCAGCTTCGGCGCCGACCAGGTCGCCGCCGGGGACGCCAGCACCGTGCTCATCGACGGGGACGAGCAGGATCCGGGCCAGACGTTCTCCGAGCAGAGCGACTTCACCCCCGACGTGGGCGGTTCGCTCGTGTGTGCCTGGCTGGAGACCGATGGGGACGACGGCGGTGACGTCGCCACGCCGAATGAGGTGACCGCCGGACCGGTCGCCAGTACGTTCACCGCCGGCGCGCCGCAGGTCGGGCCGCTGAAGGTGAGCGTCCCCGCCACGATCAAGCTCGATCAGGCCTACGACATCACCTACGCCACCCAGACCGACCAGGACCTGTCCCTCGACTCGATCGTCATCCCGACGGGCGGCTCCGGCTGTGCCGGCAGCTACGAACTCGAGCTCAGCGACCTCACCAACCCCGACGACATCTTTGGCGGCAGCACCGACATCTACGCCAGCGCCAGCACCACCGGCATCGACAAGGAGTCCACCGCCGGGTCCTACACGATCTGCAGCTGGATCGAGGGCCCCGACGCCGAGCAGGTCGACGCCACCAGCGCGACCCCGATCAAGGTGCTCGCCGCCGGCGCGAGCACCGGGGGATCGACGTCAACCTCAAGCGCGTACGGGGCCGACCCCCACGAGTGGGACGACGACGCGCACCGGCACGTCGACCACCTCGAATGCACCGGCGGCGGCCTGCGTGGTACCCAAGGCCGCCGGCCTGACGCTGGCCGCGACCAAGACGCGCCTGAGGGCCGCCGGCTGCCGGGCGGGGGCCGTGCACGAGGAGAAGACGACCCGCGTCAAACCCGGCCGGGTGCTCAAACTGTCGGCGCCAGCGGGCCGACAGCTCAAGCACGACGCCGCGGTGGGGATCACCGTCGCGACGCCTTAGCCCGTGTCACGTTCGGGGGCGCTACCCCCGCAAACGTGACACGGATGCTCGACGCTTAGGCGATCGCCGGCACCGCGCCTCGGGCGAGGACGATCTCACCGTCGGCGGCGTCCACCTCGACGGTGTCGCCGGGGACGAACTTGCCCTCGAGGATGGCCAGGGCCAGCGGGTCGACGAGGCGCTTCTGGATCACCCGCTTGAGCGGCCGAGCGCCGTAGGTGGGGTCATAGCCCAGGTTCCCCAGCAGCGTCCGGGCGTCCTCGGAGAGGACCAGGCCGATCTCGCGCTGGGCCTGGACCCGGTCGACGACGCGCTGGACCTGCAGGGTGACGATCTCACCGATCTGGTCGCGACGCAGCGGCTCGAACTCGACGATGTCGTCCAGGCGATTGATGAACTCGGGCCGGAAGTGGAGCTCGGCGCCCTCGCGGCCACCCGGGATGTTCGAGGTCATGATCAGCACGGCGTTCTTGAAGGAGACCGTGCGACCCTGACCGTCGGTGAGGCGCCCGTCGTCAAGCACCTGCAGCAGCGTGTTGAACACATCCGGGTGGGCCTTCTCGACCTCATCGAGCAGGACCACGCTGTAGGGCCGGCGGCGCACCGCCTCGGTCAGCTGACCACCCTCGTCATACCCGACGTACCCGGGGGGCGCCCCGACGAGGCGGCTGACGGAATGCTTCTCCATGTACTCGGACATGTCGATGCGGACCATCGCGTCCTGGGTGTCGAACATGAACTCGGCCAGCGCGCGGGCCAGCTCGGTCTTGCCCACCCCGGTCGGGCCGAGGAACAGGAAGGAGCCGATCGGGCGGTCGGGATCCTGGAGGCCGGCGCGGGAGCGCCGCAGGGCCGAAGCGACCGCGTCGACCGCCTCGTCCTGGCCGATCACCCGCTGGTGCAGACGATCCTCCATGTGGATCAGCTTCTCGATCTCGCCCTCCATGAGACGTGAGACCGGGACGCCGGTCCACTTGGCGACGATCTCGGCGACGTCCTCGGCGTCGACGTAGTCCTTGAGGTACTTGGCCTGTCCGCCGCTGGCGGCGGCCGCCTCCTCGGCGTCCTCGGCCTCCCCGAGCTTCTTCTCCAGCTCGGGGATCGTCCCGTAACGCAGCTCGGCGGCGCGGGCGAGGTCGCCCTCGCGCTGGGCCTTGTCGAGCTCGGTACGGGCGCCGTCGAGCTGCTCGCGCAGGGTCTGGGCGGCTCCGATGGTCTCCTTCTCGCGCTGCCACTCGGCGGTCATCGCGTTGGAGCGTTCGCGCTCCTCGGCGAGGGCGCGCTCGAGCTGCTCACGGCGGGCGACGGTGCCGGGGTCGTTGTCGTCCTTGAGCGATTCGAGCTCGATCTCGATCTGCATGACGTGGCGGTCGACCTCGTCGATCTCGGTCGGCTTGGAGTCGTTCTCCATGCGGATGTGGCTGGCCGCCTCGTCGACGAGGTCGATCGCCTTGTCGGGCAGGAAGCGGTCGGCGATGTAGCGGTCACTCAGCGTGGCCGCGGCGACCAGGGCGGAGTCCTGGATCTTGACGTTGTGGTGGAGCTGGTAGCGCTCCTTGAGACCGCGCAGGATGGCGATGGTGTCCTCGACCGTCGGCTCACCGACGTAGACGGTCTGGAAGCGGCGCTCCAGCGCCGGGTCCTTCTCGATGTGCTTGCGGTACTCATCCAGGGTGGTGGCCCCGACGGTGCGCAGCTCCCCGCGTGCCAGCGCCGGCTTGAGCATGTTGCCGGCGTCCATGGCGCCCTCGCCGCCGCCGGCGCCGACGACCGTGTGCAGCTCGTCGATGAAAAGGATGATCTGACCGCGGGCCTCCGATACCTCCTTGAGCACGGCCTTGAGGCGGTCCTCGAACTCGCCGCGGTACTTCGAGCCGGCGACCATCGACGCGAGGTCAAGGGCGATCACCCGGCGATCGCGCAGCGATTCGGGCACATCGCCGGAGACGATGCGCTGGGCCAGCCCTTCCACAATCGCGGTCTTGCCGACGCCCGGCTCGCCGATGAGCACCGGGTTGTTCTTGGTCCGGCGGCTGAGCACCTGGATGACCCGGCGGATCTCCTCATCACGGCCGATGACCGGATCGAGCTTGCCCTGAGCCGCGGCGTCAGTCAGATCCTGGCTGTACTTCTCCAGGGCCTGGAACTTGTCCTCGGGGTTCTGGTCGGTGACCTTCTGGCCGGCGCGGACCTCGGTGACGGCCTTGAGCAGGGCGTCGTGGTTCGCGCCGGTGCTGCGCAGGACGTCGCCGGCGGTGCCGGAGTCCGCGGACAGGGCGAGGAGCAGATGGTCGGCGGAGATGTACTCGTCGGAGAGCTCGCGCATCTCACGCTCGGCGGCCTGGAGGACACGCACGAAGTCGGTGCTCGGACCGACCGGCTCGGGCGAGCTGGTCTGGGTGCGCGGCAGGCGGTCAAGGGCCGGGTTGAGCGTGGCGCGAACCGCGCCGGGGTCGACGCCGAGCTTGCGCAGGACCGGCGCGACGACACCGTCGGTCTGCTCGAGCAGAACCGACAGCAGGTGCTCTGGCGTGGTCTGGGGGTTGTGTCGCTCGGAGGCGAGCAGCTGGGCGGCGGCCAGTGCCTCCTGGGACTTGATGGTGAAGCGATCTGGATGCATGGGCTTCCTGTGGTTCAGAGGTGTGGGAGGTGGCTCGAACCGTCTTGGTGAGCCTGGCTCCAGGGGAAAAATCTCAGTCGATGTGACTGAGATTATGACAAGCCCGGTTCAGGTTTTCAAGGGCTTGTAGACGGCAAATGAGCTGTCCTGGTACTCAGGGCTCACCCCGGCGCGCGCGAGGCAGCCGGGGGCGCTGTCCGCGGGCGAGACCCCGGCGGGGATCTCACGCCGCACGGCAGCGGGGAGGGGCAGTCCGATGACGATCCAGTCGTGTGAGTGGTCGCGCTCGACCTGAGCGCAGCTGGCGTTGACGGGGATGAGCGTGATCGGGTGCTGGAGGCGATCGCCGGCCAGCTGGGCGAGGCCGGTGCGCGAGGTGGCTACGGGGACATCGCTGTCGGTGTAGCCGGGCTGGGTGAGGAGGAAGATGCTCACCCCCTGGGCATAGTCGGCGGTGATGGCGTGGCGGAAGGCGAAGTGGGTGGATCCGACCGCGAGCACCAGTGCTGCGACGACGGCCACGGCGGTGGCGCTGACGATCCCGAGGGTCGTCCGGGTCCGTACGGCGAGGCCCGAGAGGTGGCCGAGTCCCCAACCGAGCGCCAGCACCCCGAGAGCCCCGATCACGATGCCCGGCCACAGCCAGTAATCGAAGCCGAGGAAGAGATCGTGGGGCAGGTCGGAGATGAGATCCCAGACGACCGTGGCGGCGAGCGCGACCCGGCCGGCTCCGGCCAGCCAGCGGTTGGGGTCGGACGCGGTGAGGGCGAGGACGACCGCGCCGGCGGCGAACACCGGCATCAGGTACCGCAGGGTCGAGCCGACCACCGCGACGAGCAGCGTCCCGTGCGGGGGCAGTCCGGTGACCGGCCCGGCCGCGTATTCGAGCGCCCCGGCGGCGACCACCGCCCCGGCGATGAGCAGCCGGCGGCGGCGCAGGACCGCGGCGGGGACGACCGCGGCCACCCCGATGACGACGAGCACGACGCCGCCCGAGAGTCCGGAGACGTAGCCGTGGAGATGATCGAGCAGCGTGGCCCGGAGGTTGTCCAGCAGCGAGGTCGAGAGGTAGGTGATGATCCTCGGCTGGGGGTCGCCGCTGGGGAAGGAGGAGAACGGCCACAGCGGCGAGCCGTGGTCGACCCAGTTGCGCAGGTACCAGATGAGCCCGGTGAGGATGGCCAGGACCGCGGCGCCGGTCAACCCACGCCAGTGGGCCCTCAGGTCGGCGCGGCGGAACCAGACGGTGAGCGCCAGCATCACCACCGAGTAGGAGAGCACGGTGGTCTTGGTCCCGACCGCCAGCCCGGCGGCCAGCACCGCGACGACGAGCAGGCCGGGCTCGCGTCGAGCCGCCAGGCACAGGGCGCCACAGCAGGCCAACCAGGTCATCGCCTCGAGGTCGGTGCCGGGCTCGAACCAGGCCTGGACGATGAGCGGCACCAGCGCCAGGCTGGCGAGGGCGAGCCCGCGGACGGCCCGGGGCACGCCCAGCTCGGCCAGTCCGAGCCAGCCCGCGGCAAGCAGCAGCGGCACGGTGGCGACGGTCAGGAGGAGGGCGGCCGAGAAGCCGTGGGTGATGCCGGTGGCCCAGGCGAGCAGGACCTCCTCGGTAACGGGGTAGTTGCCCACCGGCAGCCCGTAGAACTCATCGAGTACGCGTCCGGTGTGGCCGGACTGGACCCAGCCGACCACCTCGGGCAGGTGGTAGGTGATGGCGTCCTGGCCGAGCACCGGCCGGTGCAGCTCGATGGCGGCCAGGGCCACGACGGCTCCGGCGAGCGCGCCTACGCCGGCGAGGGCGAGCGGGCCGGCGCTGCGCAGGGTGACGACCAGCTCGGCGAGGGGTCCGAGCGGTGAGGTCGGCGATGTGCGCCGGGTCCCGGTCGTGCGGGCGCTCGCCGCGGCCCCGAGCGCCGTGACGACGGCAAGCAGGGTCAGGGCAATCGCGCTGCCGCCCAGACCGAAACGACCGAGGATCAGCGCCTCGAGCACCGCCAGCGCGGCGGCGATCACCACCGCGCCGAGCAGTCGGGCCAGGCCCGAGGCGGCTGGCGCGAGCACCGCCGTGAGGGTGAACCCGGCCGCGGCGAGCGCACCCGCCGCGATCACCAACGCCACGCTGTCGAGCAGGGCCGCGCCGAACATCACCGGGCCGCCGGGGCCATCACGCTGAGTATTTGCGCGACCGCCAGATCCCGCGACGGTGCAGCACCAGGCGCAGACCTGCCCACAGGGTCTTGAGGCCGTAGACGGTGGCCGGCCACAGCGAGATCGACGAGGCGTCGTCGAAGTAGGCCGAGCGCGCCGGCACCTCGGTGATGCGCATGCCGAACGCGGCGGCCTGCATGAGGACCTCGGAGTCGAAGGAGAAGTCGAGGGAGTTACGCAGGAACGGGATGGTCATGAGGAACTCGCGCGAGTAGGCGCGGTAGCCGGTGTGCAGCTCGGTGGCCGAGATCCCCATCAGCCGGTTCTCGATCCCGGTGAGGACGTGGTTGGCCGCCACCTTGTAGCGCGGCATCCCGCCCCGGCGGGCCGCGCCCGGCTCGGCCATCCGCGAGCCGAGCACCATGTCGGCCTCCCCGGCGAGGATCGGGGCGATCAGATCGGGAATGAGCTCTGGTTCGTACTGACCGTCGGGGTGGAGCATCACCACGACGTCGGCCCCACGCTGGAGGGCCTCCAGGTAACACGTCTTCTGGTTGCCGCCGTAACCGACGTTGTGAGGGTGCCAGATGTAGTGCAGCGGGAGCGAACGGGCGACGTCAGCGGTCTGGTCGGTCGAGTTGTCGTCGACCAGGATGACCTCGGAGACGGTGTCGGTCGGGATCGCCCGGAAGGTGCGCTCGAGCGTGCGTGCGGCGTTCATCGCCGGCATCACCACGATCACGTTGGGCTTCTGGGTGGGCGTCTCGGCCAACTCGGGGCGGGAGGCTAGAGCAGGCGCTGGGGGCGGATCAGTCGTGGTCACAGACGGCCACCAGATCGAGGGAGATGGCCAGCTTGGAGTCGCTGCCGCCTGACAGCGTGAAGTCGGTCGGCTCGATCTGCTCGGCCCCGGGCAGCGGTGTCGCGCGGCTGCGCGACAGGCGCCAGTCGTACAGACGCTGGCGGGCTGGGCGGGGGATGAGCCGGCGCAGGCGCAGGGGATCGAGGGCGAGCAGCCGGTCGAGCTCGCCGTGCTCGGTGTCGACCAGGCTGAGGTAGCGATGGGACCCGAACAGGCCGAGCACCTCGACGTGGGCGAACGGCGACATCAGCTGCCGCAGCTCGACGGCGTCGAACTCGACGTAGTGGTAGGGGTCGATGATCTCGTCGGGGCGGCCGAAGGTGAGGCGGTTGGGGGTGACGAAGACGGCCCGGCCGCCGGGCACGAGCACCCGTCGGACCTCGGCGATCACCCGCTCGGGGTCGGGCACGTGCTCGATGGAGTGGACGGAGAACACCGACGCGAAGCTGGCGTCGGCGAACGGCAGCGCCCGCATGTCGGCCACGACGGTCTCACGGTCCTGGCCCTCGAGCACCTCGGCCGCGATATCGGTGCCGACCGTCTCGCGCGGGGCGAGCTCCTGGTAGGAGTGACCCACCCCGCAGCCGAGGTCGAGCACCCGTCCGGGGCCGAGGAGAGCCGCGCCCAGCCGGTAGGCGGCGACGTGGCGCTGGTAGGTCGGATTGAAGCCGCCCGCCCGGGTGACCACGCGCTCGCCGGTGACCGAATCAGGCATCGGCCACTCCGATGGGACGCCGATCGCTCCGGCGGGCCTGGACGAAGACGGTTCCACCATGACCGGCCAGGACCTCGGCGAGGGACAGCAGCGCGGCCAGCGGCGCCAGCGCGACGCCGGCCGCCAGGGTCCGGGCGCGCCGCCGAGGACCCATCGGCACCGCGCGGGCCTCGGGTCGACGGATCGCGTCGTAGAGATCCGGATGACCGGGCAGCAGGACGACCAGTCCGTGGAGCCAGCCGAACAGCACCTGGCCCCCGCGCCAGAAGCTCACCCGCTCAACCGCGAGACCGTCCTGACCCAGGCGCGCCAGGAGGGCCGAGGCGGTGAGGTGGGTGAGATGGCGCGGCAGGTCGAGGGCCAGCCAGCGGTCGCCGAGCGCTCGCGCCTGCCAGGAGTCGCGGTTGGGTACGGCGATCATCAGCACACCTCGGGGGGCGAGCAGCCCGGCAGCGTGATCGAGGGCGTGCGGCGCGTCAACCAGATGCTCGAGGGAGTGCCACATGACGATCGCCGCCCACTCGCCCCGGCGCGTCGTGAAATCAGACAGCTCGGCGGCGATGACATCAGCGCGGCCATTGGCCTCGCGTTCGAGCCCGACCGCCTCTCGCCCTCTGGCCGCCAGGGCGTCGAGCAGCGCACCGTCACCGGAGCCGACATCGAGCACCGGTCCGGGAGGCGCAGCCGCGTCGATCCGCGCCGCCAGCGCGCCGCGGGTGCGGGCCAACAGCCGGTCCATTCCGCCGCTGAAGCGCCCCGACTCGGGCCGGTAAGGGCCCCCGTAGGCGGCGTCGAGCTCAGCGGCATCGGGGACCGGATAGGTGCGGGCCACGCCGCAGGCGCGACAGCCGAGGAGACGCTTCCCGGCGGGGACGGTGGGGCCGCCACACCACAGGCAGGCCGGCGCTGCACCGGTCACCCGGTGAGCGACACCGACTTCGCCGGAGTCTGACGCTCGATGTTGCCGGCCGGGTCGACGATCGCGCCGATCACCGACGCGGTGACGTTCTGATGCTTGGCCAACGCCGCCTCCAGCACCCCCTGCTCGGTGGCGGAGATGGGGATCTTGACCGTCTTGGAACCGGCCGCGGTCAGGTGGTAGAGGCCGGAGTAGAACGTGACGGTCTTCGATCCGGGGATGCTGATCCGCGCCAGGGCGCCGATCTGGCAGGCGCCGGTGCAGGTGACCTGGTCATACAGGGCCCGGCGGGCGACCGCCCCGGGGTTGGCGGGAACGACCTGGGAGACGTCGACGATGGCCGGCTCAGCGGCGAGCGCGGCGGTGGCGAGGTTGTTCAAGTTGACGCCACCCCAGCCCGAGGCCGCATCGAAGCCCGGGCCGGCGCTGCAGCAGCCCAGCGCCTTGGCGCCGCTGATGAACGGGCCCACGTCGTTGGAGCCGACCGTCACGTCGGAGAAGACGAGGGGCGCCTCGGACGGATTCTCCCCCAGCTGATACAGCAGCGGGTTGACCTGGCCCAGCCCCTGCTGCTTGTGCTGGCGCAACAGCTCGTCGATCAGCGCCAGTCCGCCGGCCAGCAACGGCGTCGCGGCACTGGTCCCGCCGACCGACTGCCAGGGATCGGACTCGCCGGGCAGGTCCGAGACGCACTCGGGCTGGGCCGAGCAGTAGACGTCATAGCCGGGGCCGATGTCGGCCAGCAGCGCCACGTCCGGCTCGGCCCGGTTGGTCCCGGGGACAACGGCATCCTGGTAGCTGGGCTTCTTGAACACCGACGAGATGCCCCCGCCGCCGGCGGAACCCGGCGAGGCGGCGTCGTCGTTCCAGACGCTGGCGGACTGGATCACGTTGGCGGAGTCCAGGATGAGATTGGTGCCGCCGACCGCGGTGACCCACGGCGAGGAGGCGGGGAAGTTGACCGCCAACTCCGGCAGCGGCTCGGCATCCTCGGAGTCCGAGTCGACGCAGTCAGCCGATCCGTCGTCACCGCTGGCCGCGAGCATGCTGATGCCACTGGCGGCCGCCTCCTGGAACGCCGCCTCGACGTCGCTCATGCCAGCCAGGCCGATCGCCTCGCGAACCTGGGGCTCGCACAGACCGAGGGAGGCCGAGATGACCTCCGGCTTATAGCCGCTGTTCTGCAGCGGGGCGGTCATCGACGCCAGCGCACTGGCGATGTCCGCCGAGCTCTCATAGACGTCGATCTGGGACAGCTTTGGCGCGGCGGCATCGAGCACCTCGAGGTCGAGCGTCGCCTCACCCCCGGGCGCCAGGCCGGTGGTGGTGACGGCCTGGTTGGCGCGGAAGGCGACGATCTTGGGCACCGAGAGGCCGAAGCACTTGGCGAAGGTGTCAACGTCGGACTTCTTGAAGCCATCGACCTCGATCAGCGCCACGCGCTCGCCCTGCCCCTGGGTGCCGTTGTCCTGGAGACCGTCATAGGCGTAGGCGTGGATGTACTGGTTAGGCGTGAAACCACCGACGCTGGTGGCGGCGGAGCAGCCGCTCGTCGTGCCCGTGGCGGTCTTGTAGCCCGAACCTTCGTCGACGTCGGTCTGGGTGATCGGCGCGGACAGGGAGGTGAAGGCGTCCTGTCCGGCGGCGGTGGTGCTGGTGCTCTCGCGCTGCCGCGCAGGGGCGGCGAGAATCGGCTTGGTGTTCAGTCCCACCACGCTGGTGACGCTGCCCTTCAGCGCCGCGGGAATCGTCACCCTGCTCGTCGGTGCGGTGTAGGCGTCGGCGCGGGAGCCGCGGCGCACCAGCCGGGTGGAGAACAGCGCCTCAGCGCGGGCGGCCGGCAGGCGTGCGTCCACGAACAGGCCGGTGGCGTCGACGCGCACGTGGGTCGCGCCGTGGGCCTTGAGGTAGCTGACCACCTTGACCTCGCTGGCCTCCGGAGCACCGAAGTGCTCAGACAGCCAGGCGATCGAGCGGTAGTGGCGATAGTGCGGATTGCCGGGGGTGGCGACCGCGGTGACGAAGCGCTGCAGGGCAGCGGTGCGCGCGGCCAAGGGCAGGACGAGCGAAAGCTCGGAGGACGAGGTCGCCGCTCCGGCTACGGCGGGGAGGAGTCCCAGCAGAGCGCAGACGAGCGCGAGAGTCAGGAGGCGGGACTTGTGGGTCATCAGGTGGTTAACGCCGAACCGTCCGGAACGGTTCGCGCCATCGGGATCTCATTCTCGCCGAGAGCCCGGCGACGGGCGCCGGATCAGTGCGTCCGGGCGAGCGTAGGGCACCCGGCCGTGATCAGCGCGGCTCCAGCGCCCGATCGGCGCGGCCGAGGAGTTCCTCCAGCAGGCGGGCGACGACCTGCGGCGAGCACTGCTCAGCAACCAGGTCGCGACCGGCGTCGGCCAGGCGCTGCCAGAGCTCATCGTCGGTGAGGACTTGGATGGCGTGGCGCGCGATCGCAGCGTCGTCATCACCGACCAGCAGCGCCTCTCCGATCCCCGCCTCCAGGCCCTCGGCGCCGACCGGGGTCGTCACGACCGGTACCCCGAAGGCCAGCGCCTGGGTGATCTTGCCCTTCATGCCCGCACCGTAGGAGAGCGGGGCGACCGTCACGCGGGCCGCATCGAGCAGCGGGTCGACATCTTGGACCCAACCGAGGATGTCGACTCGATCCGAGGCCAGCGCCGCGATCTCGTCCGGCACATCGGCTCCGATCACCCGCAGTTTGACGTCGGGGAGCGCCTGCCAGACGATCGGCATGACGCCATTGATCAGTCGCAGCACAGCGTCGACGTTCGGGGTGTGCTGGAACCCGCCCACGAAGATGATTCCGTTGCGTCCGGAGAGCCCGGGCGCGTCTTCACGCACCGGGTTGATGGTGGGCAGGACGCGGATCGTCGCGCCCGGCACCTCGGCCTCGACCCGGGTGCGCTCAGGGGCGGTGGCGACCAGCGTCACGTCGGCAGCGCGGATGAGGGCGAGCTCGAGCGATTGGGTCCAGAGCGCCTCCTGGGTGAGCAGTTCGGCCTCGTGGTGACCGACGGCCAGCGCCGCCTCACGCGCCTCACGCACCCAGTGCAGGTCAACCGTGTCGTAGATCAGCTCCGCATCCGGCGCATGACGTCGCAGCAGCGACATGTAGCGAGCAGCGACGCCCGGTCGACTGACGATGGCTGCCGCCAGGTGCGGTGCGACAACCATCGACAGCTGGGTGAGCAGGTCGGGTCCGAACATCACCTCGATCCCCATCCTCTGCAGCTGGGTCGCATAGGGCTCGGTGTTCGCGCCGTTGTCCGGCAGGAACGTGACGTGATGGCCGGTGTCCATCAACGATCTGAGGATCTCCAGCGTGCGCAGCGCGCCCGCCTCCTTGTCCCAGAACGGCGTTCGGTGGTCGATGAAGACCACGCGGTCGCCCCGACGTGCGGTCGCCCCGGCCCACGCGTCCCACAGCTGTTCGGGGGGGCTGAGATGATCGCGGGTGAGGACCTCTTCCCACTTCTCGCGGAACCGCGGCCGGTTGAGAGCCTGGTGGCGCTTATGACCTTCGCTCTCATCGGTGCCGGCGCTGCTCCCCTCCTTGTGCAGAACCCGTGCCTGGGGCTCGTACATGACCCGGTAACCCCGAGCACGGGCGGCGAAGCACAGATCCGCGTCTTCGTAGTACATGGGGAGGAAGCGCTCGTCAAAGCCGCCGATCTCGCGCCACACGTCAGCACGAACCAGCAGCGCAGCGGCGGAGCCGTAGTCGATCTCCCGGCGCCATCCGTACCGCCAGCCCTCGGGCCAATCGCCGCGTCCGTAGTTGTGACCGGTGGCGTCGTCCCAGATGATGCCGCCAGCCTCGGAGATGAGGCCGTCCGGCTGGAGGTACATGGGCGAGACGATCGCGATGTCATCGGCTGACTCGCCGCAGTCGAGCAGCTCGTCCGCCCAGTTGGGGAGGACCTCGATGTCGTTGTTGGCCAGCACCAGCCAACGCCCCCGGGCGGTCTGAGCGGCGCGGTTGACGCTGCGCAGGTATCCGAGGTTGGTGTCGTTCTCGAGAATGCGAGCGCCGGAGACCTGCTCGAGCAGCGCGGTGGTGGCCGGGTCGTCACCGTCGTTGATGATGATGACCTCATAGGGGACCGTGACGGTGTGATCCCGGATCGTCTCCAGTGCCCGGTGGGTGAGCTCGGCACCGGCGTAGAGCGGCATGACGATGGAGATGACCGGGTCGTCGGCGGGCTCGAGGTCGACCGGCGCGAATGAGGGTGAGGCGAGGCGGGAGCTCTCGTTCTCGATTTCCTCGAGCTCGACCTCCGGCTCCAGCTCTGGTTCGGGTGGCTCGGACTCGGACTCGGACGGGGCCTGGGCGATCTCCGCCGGACGGTTGCCGACGAGCCGCCAGGCCGTCCTCAGGCCGGCCTGAGCTGCGTGGACAACCGTGGACTGCTCGCCACCCAGCAGTGAGATCAGCTTGCCCTTCACGCGCATCGTCGCCCGGAAGAGGATTGACTCCTGGACGCGGCGCAGCTGCAGGTCGCTCCACTCCAGCTGAGCGTGCACGTAGGCGAGCTCGCCGCGCAGAGTCATCTCCAGCGCGGCCTTTTGCGCGGCGGCGTCCGCCGCGGCGTCGGCGGACGCCCGGGCCCAGGCGTGCGTCTGCTCAGTCAGGCGCAGCGCAGCGGCCTTGCGATAGGTGAAGGCCCCGTAGGTGAAACGCTGGAGGCGGCTCCGCTCCTGTTGGATGGTTCGGAGTAGCCGCTGGTGGTCAGCCTCAAGTGTCTGGATTGCCTCACCGCGGGCCACGATCTCGCCGTCGCGGCTGACAATCTCCTTGTTCAATCGATCTGCCAGCTCCGTCAGACGCGAACTGGTCAGGGTCAGCTGCGCATCCGACAGGCTGGAAGCCGGGGGAACTGCGGGGAGGTCGGCGTCAGAGGCCAGAGCAACCATGTAGACGAGTGGGAGGTCGGCGGCCGGCCGCCATTCATCGCCAGCCCGTTCGAGCAGAAAACTTGAGGCACGAACACCGTCCGTACGTGCGTTGGCAGACGTCGACGGCTGGATCGCGTGAAACACGGAACCGTCGACCACGTGCTGGGCCCAGAGTCGGTGGAAGACGAAATGCATTCCCAGGAGCGCGTCAAACTCATCCCGAACGAGCTCTTTGGCATGAAATGGGTTCTCGTTCCCCGGTCCCTGGTCATAGCCAGAACGATCAGGAGTTGAGACGATCAGCAGACCGCCCGGTATGAGCACGCGACGAATCTCCGCGAGTACCTGCTCCTGCTCAACGATGTGCTCAATCAACTCGAAGGCGACCACCACGTCGAAGGTCGCCGTGTCGAATTGCCCGAGATCGCGGGCGTCCGCGGTTCGGTAGTCGAGGTTGTCCGCCGTGTAGTTGAGCTGGGCGTGTTCGACGGCGGTGGCATCGATGTCGACCCCGGTCACCGCAGCTGCAGTTTCGGAGAGCAGCGCCGCTCCGAAACCCTCGCCGCTCGCGAGGTCGAGAACCCGGCGCCCGGCGACCAACTGAGCGGCCCAGAGATAGCGGTGGAAGTGCTCATACACCACCTGGATATCCGGAGTCCAGGGGACGCAGCGCTCGCCGGTCCATTCAATTAGTCGGGGAGCGCCCGGTCGCCGCGGCAAAGTCATCGGGCGCGATGATTCCACACGCACACCCGAGCCGCGGTCGATTGGATAGATTCGCGGCGTATGAGCACTCAGCCGAGTCAGCCGGACATTGCCAACCTGGCCCAGCGGACCGAGGAGTTTCGCGATTGGCTGACCGAGGCGCGCAGCCAGATCGACGGAATCCCCTGGTACCTCTACGACATCCTGGGCAACCTCGGCGCGCTGGGGGCGCTGCTCGGCTCCGAGCGCAGCCTGGCCTCGCTGGCCGGGGGCCAGCCGGTGGCCGACATCGGGGCGGCTGATGGTGATCTGTCCTTCGTGCTCGAACGCGAGCTGGGCTGGCAGATGGACATCATCGACAACGCCCCGACGAATATGAACGGGCTCCAGGCTGCGCGGGCCCTCAAAGAGAAGCTTGGCTCCAACGTCGAGATTTACGACCTCGACCTCGACACCCAGTTCGCGCTCCCGCGCGAGCGCTACGGGCTGGTGCTGCTTCTCGGGATTCTCTACCACCTCCAGAACCCGTTCTACGTGCTCCACGAGCTCGCCAAGCACACGGACTACCTGGCGATCTCGACCCGTGTGGCTCGCGTCGCCGGTCCCGATCGCACCCCGATCGCCCAGCTTCCGGTGGCCTATCTCGTCGGTCCCCAGGAGACCAACAACGACGCCACCAATTACTGGATGTTCTCGCCGAAGGGCCTGGAGCAAATCGTCAGCCGTGCGGGCTGGACGATCGAGTCGTCGTTCTCAGGCGGTGACACCGTGAACTCGGACCCGTCGTCGATGGATCACGACGAGCGGCAGTTCATGCTCTTGAAGTCTGCCTCAACTTGACGGTCGGCAGCTGCCGATTACTTCAACCTTTGCGGCGGATATGCCAGCGGCTGCGGGATCGACCACGTCAAACACGGCCTGGGTGGATCCGCGTAGGACGGTCTGATAGACGTCTGCGGTACCCCCCGGGGTTGTCAGCCCAGCGGAGGACTGTTCATCGGGTGGTTGTTGAGGCAGCGTGATGTCTACACCCTCGGCGGCATGTCCTGCTGCCTGAGTGACCTTCAGATCCAGGATTTCACCGGGACAAACTGACAGGGAGCGACTCGCGTTGTCGTCAACCTGACCGGCGCTATTTCGGGTGCCCTGCCAGCAGCTAGATGGCAAGTTCTTTCCGGTTCGGTCGCAAACGGCGGCTGGGTGCTCTGGGCGCGGCTTCGTGCTCAACTGAAACAGCGTGTAACTATCCGCCGCATAGCGGACGCTTCCATGTTGGCTCAGTACAGGCGCCAGCCAGTTACTCTCAATCCCGCGTTTGTTGGGTGACTCGGCTCCAATGTTTCCGTTGCTCGGGTCGGTCAACACCCAGGTAATCTTCAGTCGCGCCAAAGCTCGGAGACTGTCTGAAACCGAGTCGGTGGGCGTGTGGTGGGCCTCGGCTAGGTCGGTCGCCTCAAACGGTACGTACAGATCGCGTCTGCCGGTGAGCCAAGTGCGTTCGTAAGCGTTCGTGAGCATCACCGCATCGGACGACGACAAGCGGTCGAAAGCCAGGATGTCGGGGCGCTCACCAGCTGCCGTAGTGAGGTAGTCGTTGGCGTGCCAGATTCCCAGCGCAGCCTTAATCGGCACCTTCTTATTTGGCACGTTCCAGAGATCCGCAACCGACACGCTGAGATACGCGACACTCCCCAAAACGATGCATACCACGATGGCAGCCCGCCCTGGAACTCGTCGAGGAATGCTTACCCGCGGCGCAACCGAGAGCAAAAGAACGGTCGCGAGTAGACCCTCGGGCAGGAAGTAACGGAGGTAACGGAACTCCTTCCACCAGACGACGATGGCGATGACCAAAGCGATCCAGAGCACCAGCGAACCCGGGACCCGCTTGCGTGCGCACCACCCGATCAGTGCTGCGACCAAGACCAACCCGGCGAAAGCGCCGAACGCGCCAGGAGACGCGCTCTCATTCATCAGGCCCGGCTGGAAGACCGCTTCGAACGGCGACCGTAGGAATCCGGAGAGCCCGGCATTTGGCCAGAACGGAAAGTTTAGGGTCGCGTTGACTGGCAGCCAGTCAGGGCTCTTGAAGATGTTGTTGTAAGCCGGGAGCACCGGATTTCCCAGATCAACCCAGCGCAGGATCAACGGTGGCGCAGCGGTGATCAGGAGCCCAAGTAAGCCCCCAGCCGCCCGCACTGTCTTAGCCCTGAGACCGTGGCGGCTCATGACCCACCCGAGCAGCAGCACCGTGGAGAGCGGGATGACATGGGTCTTCATCGACCATGCCGTTCCGACGAGCAGACCCAACGCCAACGCCGTGACCCGGTCGGAACCCCTGAACCCAGGCTGCAAGCTTGCGAACACCGCGAGCATAACTCCCAACGCCCCCACGGCAATCAGCCCGTCGTCATCAGAGGTGGTGGCCTGCCAGAACAGCATCGGGATGATGCCCACGGCGACCGCGGCGAGCGGCGCCAAGAGCCCGCGACTGCGCGCGAAGCTCCAAATGACGGCCGGCAGGGCAATGATCGCAAGGAGCTGCAGATACCGACCGGTCGAGGCGGCCCCCAGCAAATTTCCCCAGGCTCCGACAATCTGAAACCAGCCGCCGACGGCGAGCTGGATGTGCTGGGGGATACCCACAATCCTGCCAGTACGCGCCCACAACATGGGGAGGTAAGCCTTCCCATAGAGCGGGTCGTATTGGATTTCTGGGGCGGCCGTATACACGGCCATAACCGCCATGGTCAGCAAGAGAGCTCCCGCGCTGGCGGCACTGACCGCATCCTCGGTCACGGCAGCCACAACAGACGCACGCTGGGTGACCAGAATCCGTGCTGCGCTCACGGCGCCGGCGAGACCCAGGACCACCACGAGCAGCCCTATATCCCACCATCGGAATGCCGATACCCTGCCCAGCACGGTAGAAAGCAGCACGAGCGGGCCCAGACCTGCCACCCAAGCAACGATTCGGCGATCAGCGAGCTGAGACAGGCCAAGGGCCCGTAGGAACCGATCCCCGGTGAACCACAAGGCCAGCATGATCAGAAGCGCGTCGGCCATTGCGAGAGCCCGGCCGCCAATGATCGCGGTGGCCAGGATGACCACCGCGAAGACCAAGAGGGGTCCCAGCACTGCCAGCATCCGAAGCCGCAGGGGAGACATGAGGGCAACAACTCCGACTACAAGCGTCGCCGCTGCGAAAACAGCGATTTCCTTCGACGCCGGGCGGGCCGTCATGTAGTAGGTGGTCTGGTGGAGCGCCCGCCAGCCCGAGTCCACCTCGAAGCCGAGATAGACAACCCCGATCAGAGCGAGAATTCCGAGAACCGCCCGCTGAGTTCTGCTCCCTTGCAGGCCTTGCAACCGGCCGCACAGTACCATAGGACACCCCGGATGCCTGTCACGGTGACCTACGATCTCGAGGATCATCGAACCGACGGTCACGGCGAACCTCGCTTCATCGCCATGACCGACCGGCTGTTGGAAACGCTCGAAGCTCTTGGCGCGACGGCCACCATCTTCGTGGTCGGTGAGCTGGCACAAGAACACCCCGATCTGATCCGCCGGATCAACGCGGCGGGCCACGAGCTGGCGCTCCACGGCTGGCGCCACGTGACTTTCGACCAGATTGGGCGCGGGCACCTTGGAGATGAACTGCGGCGGGGCAGACAGCTCCTCGAAGATCTCACTGGAGCTCCGGTCTGCGGAGTGCGCGCCCCGATCTTTTCGTTGACGAAGGCGACTGCGTGGGCAATCGAGGAGATCGCCATGGCAGGCTTCACCTATTCTTCGAGCGTGCTCGGAGCGGCCAATCCGCAGCACGGCTGGCCGGGCGCGCCGGAGCAGCCCTTCCGTTGGCCAAACGATCTCATCGAGCTCCCGTGCCCCCTACTTGGGATCGGACGAGTGCGAGTTCCGGGTTTCGGAGGCGCCTACGTCCGCTACGTGCCTCACCCGCTGCTCGTACACGCCTCACGCTCGCTCGGCCGGCGGCCGGGCGCCTGGACCTACCTCCATCCCTATGACATGGACGTCGATGAGCCTTTCGCGCCGCTGCCCTGGGCCAGTTGGGCTGTCAGCCGTATCGTGCTAGGGCGTCGCGAGGAGACCATCCCGCGATTGGCCCTGCTTGTCCGTCGAGGCGGCGGCGCTGGACCCCCCCTCCGCGACGTAGCGGCCACGGTCCTTGCCCCGATTTGGGCCTACCCCTCCGAGTAGCATCACCCGCGTGGCGACCCAGCCAGAGGCAAAGGAGACGCGATCAGTGCTGCGACGCCTGGCCGGCTCGAAGCTTCTACGTGTCGCAGTCACCATTGGGTTGCTGGCCGTCGTTCTATCGCAGCTGCACCTTCACACGGTGGTTCAGCGGGGTCGTCACGCGAACATTCTCGATTTGTTCATCGCGGTATTGCTGGTCGCACTTGCGCTGGTGATCGGCGTCGTCCGTTGGCATTGGCTGCTCGAGGCTGCCGACATCAACTTGCCGCTGCTGCGTAACGGCAGGATCTACCTGCTGTCCACATTTGCGGGTACATTCATGCCCACGACGGTCGGCACCGACGTGGTGAGGGCCATGATGGTGGCCCGGGGCAAGACGCTCCTCGCTCGAGTCGCGATGTCTGTGATCGTCGACCGGCTTGCCGCTCTCTTGGGCCTAGTGGCGGTTGCCTGGGTGAGTGACGCGATTGTCCGAGCCCGGGTTCCAGGAGCCGCCACGGCGTTCATGGGGTGGGCGTCCGCTGTCTCGGTCATCGTCTCTGCGATAGCAGTGTTCGTCATCAGGCGTGGGTTCAAGCCTCCGGCCCGCTTTGTTCCCGCCCGCGTCAGACGGGTCCTAGCCGACTCTCATGGACTCCTGCGCGAGTATTTACATCAGCCCCGGCTGCTGGCGTCGGTCGCTGCTGCCAGCGTCGCGTATCAGGCATTAATCGTCCTGCAACTAGTGTTTTTGGCGCGAGCGCTGCATGTCGATTTGAGCTTTTCCACCGCCGCGATGGCCTTCACGATCGTCACGCTGGTCACGCTGCTGCCCATCTCGATCGGCGGCTTCGGCGTCCGAGAGGGGACTTTTGTCGTGTTGTTTGCCACGTCCTCCATCAACGCCACCAACGCCACGCTCATCTCTTTGCTCACCGTCGTCACGTTGTTTATCGCCAGCCTGCCCGGCGCGTACTTTCTCGCGAGAGATGGCCTCAGTACCGGCCCACGGGTTACCACGGCGGCCTCGGGGGAGATAGTGTGAGCACTCAGGCTTGGTTGATTGAGGCCGCTGCCCTCTGGCTGCTGCTCTCGTCGATCCTCCTCGTCCGCCGGCGCATGATGTCGATCCGGTACGGCTTGGGCTGGATCGTGGTCTCTCTATGTGGCCTGGTGGTCGGTCCGGCGTTGATGCTGCTCGAAGGCGCTATTAAGCGGGCTGGGTTCACCCCGACTGGCTTCTCCCTCGGTATCTTTGTTGCCTTCCTTGGGCTCGTCGGAGTACAGCTTTCAATCTCTGTGTCAGGACAACATCGAGCGGTCCAGAACCTCAGCGAGCACGCTGCGATGCTTGAACGTCGCGTGGCGGAGTTGGAAGGCCACGCCGCGAGGCGCGAACTGAGTGGTAGCGAGCGGTGAGCCACGCAAGCGGCGTCGGGCCGCAAAGAGTGCTGGTGGTGGTGCCCGCCTACAACGAAGCACCGACGATCCAGTCGGTCATTGCGCGGGTCCAGGCTGCGGGCTACCCCGCGTGTGTCGTGAACGATGGGTCGAGCGACGATACTGGCGCCCGCGCCGCCGCAGTAGGGGCGGCTGTCCTAAACCTACCCGTCAACCTAGGAGTCGGCGGCGCGCTGCGCTGCGCCTTCCGTTATGCGATTCGCTCTGGATACGACACAGTCATTCAGGTGGATGGCGACGGACAACATGACCCTGCTCAAATTCCCAATCTTCTTGATGAAATGGAGCGAACCGGCGCCGACATGGTGATCGGATCGAGGTTCCTCGAACCTGGGAGCGAGTACGAGGTCAGCCGTGGACGCAAGCTTATTATGAGCTTCTTGGCGCGACGAGCCAGCCGAGCCGCACATGCCCCGATCACCGATGCGACCTCGGGGTTTCGCGCCATTCGCAACCCGCTCCTCAGCTGCTTCGCTGAGGACTATCCCGCTGAATATCTGGGTGACACCTTCGAAGCAATCATGCTCGCGGGGCTGCGCCAAGCTGTCATCTCGGAGACCCAGGTGACTATCAGTCCACGGCTGCATGGCCAGCCTAGTGCGGGCACGGTCGCCAGCAGCTGGTATGTGTTGCGTGTGCTCGTAGCGGCCATGCTCGTCCACGCCCGAGCCGAGGCGGAGCCTCTTGCTCTGCTGCACAGCGAAGTTACTTCACCGGGCGAATCGGTCGACGACAGGCTATGACGGCTGGAGGCAGTCTGTCGTTGACCTCAGGGCTGCTCGACGCGGTTTTTCCGGGCACCAACGTGGCTGACATCGAGTACCTACGTTGGCTCTATTTGGGATCGCCGTTCGGTTCAGTAATCGAAACGAACCTTGACGATGACTTGGGGCGGAGAGGGCATTACGCGCTGGTTCCGATCGTCCTAAGCACCGGCGGTCAGTCGCATCAAGGCGCCTTATCGCTGAACACGGCGATAGCCGAGCGCGCTCGCGGCGGAGGGATGTTTGTCAAGCTGGCCTCGGCCGCTCTGGAGAAGGCGGCGGCTCTTGGAGTCGAGACCGTGATCGGGGTCGCGAACGCCAACTCCACACCAGGATTTCTCCGTAGGTTGAACTTTGATCTGGTCACCTCGCTGCCGGCGACCGTGATGCTGCCCCTGCCGGGTCGACGGCGCTGGCAATCGATGCCCGCCACCGAGGCGACTTCGTGGCTCACCGAGTCCACGAATATCCTGAGCTCGCCGAGCGGAGGACTCGCTCGCGAGTGGACGCCTGAGACGCTGGCTTGGCGGCTGAGCTGCCCGGGTCGCAATTATTGGCTGCATCGGGGACGAGACGGCCTAGCGGTGAGCATCGCAGCACACCAAGGAGCCATTCCGGTCGCGGTCCTGCTCAAGGTGTTCGCCGCCAATCGGTTGAATAGCCACTCGATTCAAGGTCTCGTCCGCTCAGCCGCTGCGGCCCATCGAGCACCCATCGTGCTGCATGTGGGTCTCAACGACCTGTTCGAACCGCCCGGTTTGCCATTACCCAACCGCCTGAAACCTTCACCGCTCAACCTGATCCGGCGTGATCTGAGTGGCTCTGCTCCCGCCGCACCGATCACGCGCCTCGAGTTTCTCGATTTCGATGCTTACTGACGCCATAAGGCACCACAGAGCGCCTACCTCCGCCGGCTAGACCGGGCGTCGGGCAACGACGTGCACGATGTCGCTCGCGCCCGGACGATTAAGAATCGGAACGGCCGACCGAAGCAGGAGAAAGTTGATCACGCTGGCGGGGCTGGGGTTTTTTATGGTGTGCACGCGCTGCCAAAGCCCCGCCCGTGTGATCGCCGATAGTGAGGTCACCTCCACGACTTCAAAGCCGACATCCGTCATGAGGTCTGCCAGGGCCCGGCGGGGAAAGTAGTAAATGTGCGGACTCGGGAGGTTCGCCTGCCAAAACCGTCGGAACGGTCCTCGAACGCCCATTCGGGCGAGCGCCGTAGCCACCCGGTAGCCAAGGCCGTCGGCTGTCGGAATATTGACGCTGAGCACGCCCCCAGGCCGCAACATCTCGAAGGAGGCTGCCAGCGCTCCTCGCGCATCGGGGATGTGCTCAAGCACGTCGTTGTACGCGATCACATCAAGAGGCTGAAGTCCATCGGCGGCCTCCGGGAACATCCCTTCAACCACGTTTTCACCCTGAGCGCGTGCCAGCGCGGCAATCTTCTCGTCGGGCTCGATCCCAACCGCATCGGCACCCCGCTGTCTGGCTGCGTGGAGGAACCAGCCATAGGCGCAACCAACGTCCAGCAGCTTGGTGCCCTCAAGCCGAACGAGCGCGTTGATCCGATCGAGCACGCTTGCGAAATTCTGCTGGCGTACTTCCTGGAGTCCGGCGATACGCGTCGCGTCGTCAATCGCGAACTCTGCAGCCCGACCGATCTCTGGTTGCAGAGTCGATGTCCACGTACCGCACAAGGGGCATCGTGCCGTCCAACTGGTCACGGCAAGCCGGACCGGCGCGGCGCACACAACGCACCGCTGGCGGCTCAGAAGACCGGGGGACGATAGTTCTTGAGAGACATCAATGAACCGGGGCACGGCGGTGAGCCTACCTCCACGCTCGACCTAGGGTCCTGCGGTCCGTCAGCGCGGCCGCGGGTCCGCGCGCCGTACTAGCGCGCCCCCGCGAGCGTAAGGCACGATTTCCGCCCGTAGCTCGCGTCGCAGCTGCTCTAAGCGGGCCACCTCGGACTTCAGGTCTTCGGCGCGCTTCTCCATCGCGGCCACCTTGCGAGTCATCGAATCGAGCTGGTGCTCGAGCTCGAGCACCTTCTCGACGCCGGCCAGGTTGAGGCCGAGCTCCGCCGTCATCTCCTGGATGCGCTTGAGCCGCTCGACGTCGGCGTGGGAGTAGAGGCGCGTCCCCTTGGGTGAGCGCTTGGGCTCGATCAGACCCCGCGCCTCATACATCCGCAGGGTCTGGGGGTGCATGTCGGCCAACTCGGCGGCGACCGAGATCATGAACACGCCGCGCTCGGAGTCGACCTCGACCCGGGTGGTCGTGCGCATACGGCGCATCGACATCACGCCATCTCCTCAGCTCGCGAGCGATCATCAGAACCCGCGTCGGGATTGATCCCGGCGTCCTTGAACAGCTTCTCCCGGGGGTTTGTCTTGGTGGCAGCGGCGAGCTGATCCACGGCGGCGGCCTGCTCGGGTGTCAGCGTGCTGGGGATGTCGATGACGAAGCGGTAGTGGAGGTCGCCGTTGCCCTTGTTGCCGCTGCGGGGCGGCCCCTCGCCGCGCAGGCGCTGGACCGTGCCGTCCTGGGTCCCGCGCTGAACGCGCAGCTTCTTGGTGCCGTTGAGGGTCGGTACCTCGACCACGCCGCCGAGCATCGCCTCGTGGGGTGCCAGCGGTACCTCGACCTCGAGG
The DNA here is from genome assembly GCA_965198695.1 of Solirubrobacteraceae bacterium. Taxonomy (GTDB): domain Bacteria; phylum Actinomycetota; class Thermoleophilia; order Solirubrobacterales; family Solirubrobacteraceae; genus Palsa-465. The sequence goes on from CBDAPW010000003.1 coordinate 74,796, forward strand.
TTGTCGCCGACGCGCTTGAACACCGGGGATGAGGTCACCCGACAGACCACGTAGAGGTCTCCCGGGGGTGCGCCTCGCAGCCCGGGGTCGCCCTTGCCGGCCAGCTTGATCCGCGTGCCGTCCTTGACCCCGGCGGGGATGTTGACGCGCAGGCGCTTGACCGAGCGCTGCGCCCCGGTGCCGGCACACGTCGGACAGGGATCGTCGATGACCGTGCCCGAGCCACCGCAGTTCGAACACGGCTGGGAGATGGAGAAGACGCCCTGGCTCTGGGCCTCGACGCCACGGCCGTTGCAGACCGGACAGACGCGCGGGCTGGTTCCGGGCTTGGCACCGGTGCCGTGACAGGTCGGGCAGGCGTGGGACGTGGGAACCGCCAGCGGCACCTGCGTGCCGTGCACGGCCTGGTCGAAGGACAACTGGACCTCGGTCTCCAGGTCACGGCCGCGCGCCTCGGGCGCCCGCTGGGTCCCGCCGCGCACGCCGGGCCCGGTGCCGGCACCGGCTGCGCCGCCGAAGATGTTCGACAGGATGTCGCCGAATCCCCCGGGGATGTTCGAGGTGTCGAAGCCCTGTGAGAAGCCCTGGGTGAACCCCCCCAGCGGGCTGCTCGTGCGGTCATAGACCTTGCGCTTCTCCGCGTCCGACAGCACGTCGTGGGCCTGGGAGATCTGTTTGAACTTCTCCTCTGCGGCCTTGTCGCCCGGGTTGCGGTCGGGGTGATACTGGCGAGCAAGTTTGCGATAGGACTTCTTGATCTCCTCGTCCGTGGCGTTCTTGCCCACCCCGAGGACCTTGTAGTAGTCAGGTTCGCCAGCCATCAGTCCTTCTCCAATTCTCTGTCGCTAGGCGGCGACCAGCACCCGGGCTGGGCGCAGGACGGTGTCCGCCAGGCGATAGCCCTGCTGGTAGACCTCGAGCACGGTGCCCGCCTCAGCGCCTTCCTGAGGATGCTGGGCGACGGCCTCGTGCAGCTGGGGATCGAAGCTCTCGCCGTCCGGTGAGAATGACTCGATCCCGGCGCGGCTGAGGGCGGCCAGCAGGTCCGAATGCACAAACTTGATGCCCTCGAGCAGCGGATCCTCCTCCGCCGCGTGGGCGATGGCCCGCTCGAGGTTGTCCAGCGCGGGCAGCAGCTCCTTGGCCAGCTTGATGGTGCCCCGCTCAGCGGCGAGCGCGGCATCCCGCGCCGCCCGCTTGCGAAAGTTGTCGAAGTCGGCCTTGGTGCGCTGAGCCAGCGCCAGGTACTCATCGGCCTTGGCCGCCTGGGCGACCAGGGCGTCGAGGTCGGAGCCGACGCTCGCGCCGTCGCCGTCGATCTCGGCCAGCTCGGACTCGTCCGCCTCGCCGTCGACTGCCGGCTCGGCGGTGTCGTGCCCAAGGCCGACATCACCAGTGTCTACGTCTGGCGTCTCGGGTTCTGGTGTGCCCGGGGCCTCGGCGGCGACGGACTGACCGTCCGCCGCCTGGCCCTCGAACTCCTCATGGAAGTCAGACACGTCAGTTGCCCTCGTCGACCACTTCCGCGTCGACCACGTCCTCCTCGGCGGAGGCCCCGTTGGTCGAGGCACCCTCGCCGTCGAAGCCCGGTGCGCCGGTGCCATTGGCCTCAGCGGCCTTCTGGTACAGAGCCTCCGAGATGGCGTGGAAGGCGGCGTTCAACTCGTCCTTGCGGGCGTTGATCTCCGTCGGATCCTCTGAGGTGAGCGAATCCCGGACCGCCTTGATCGCGGTCGTGATCTGCTCCTTGGAGGCGTCGTCGACCGAGTCGGCGAGCTCCACGAGCTGACGCTCGGCCTGGTAGGCGGCGTGTTCGGCCTCGTTCCCGGCCTCGGCGACCTCGCGCTGGCGCTTGTCGTCGTCAGCGTGGGCCTCGGCGTCGGTGACCATCTTCTTGATCTCGTCGTCGGACAGGCCCGAGCCGGAGCGGATCTCGATCTTCTGCTCCTTGCCGGTGCCGAGGTCCTTGGCCGAGACATTGAGGATGCCGTTGGCGTCGATGTCGAAGGCGACCTCGATCTGAGGCACGCCCCGCGGGGCCGGCGGGATACCGGTCAGCTGGAACTTACCCAGTGACTTGTTGTAGCTCGCCATCTCGCGCTCACCCTGCAGGACGTGGATCTCCACGCTCGGCTGGTTGTCCTCGGCGGTTGAGAAGACCTCGCCCTTGCGGGTCGGGATCGTCGTGTTGCGCTCGATCAGCTTGGTCATCACGCCGCCCTTGGTCTCGATGCCGAGGGTGAGCGGGGTGACGTCGAGCAGCAGCACGTCCTTGACGTCGCCGGCCAACACGCCGGCCTGGATGGCGGCGCGCGATGGCGACGACCTCATCCGGGTTCACGCCGCGATGGGGATCCTTGCCGGTGAGCTCCTTGACCTTCTCCTGCACGGCGGGCATACGGGTCATGCCGCCGACCATCACGACGTGGTCGATGTTGGCCGCGCCCTTGTCCTTGGCGTCGTCGAGGGCCTGGCGGACCGGTGCGACCAGACGGTCGAGCAGGCTCGAGGCGAGCTCGTTCAACTTGGCGCGGGTCACGCGAGTGTCGAGGTGCTTGGGGCCCGTGGCGTCCGCCGTGATGAACGGCAGGTTGATCTGGGTCTCCTGCGTGGTGGACAGCTCGATCTTGGCCTTCTCAGCTGCCTCATACAGCCGCTGCAGCGCCATCGGATCGGCGGCCAAGTCGATGCCCTGAGTCTTCTTGAACTCCGAGACGAGCCAGTCGACGATCGCCTTGTCGAAGTTGTCGCCGCCGAGGTGGTTGTCACCCGCGGTGGCCTTGACCTCGAAGACGCCGTCGCCGATCTCCAGCACCGACACGTCGAAGGTGCCGCCGCCGAGGTCGAAGACGAGGATCGTCTGGTCGGTCTCCTTGTCGAGCCCGTAGGCGAGCGAGGCCGCGGTCGGCTCGTTGATGATGCGCTTGACGTCGAGGCCGGCGATGGTGCCGGCGTCCTTGGTCGCCTGGCGCTGGTCGTCGTTGAAGTAGGCGGGAACCGTGATGACGGCCGAGTCGACCGTCTCTCCGAGGTAGGCCTCGGCGTCAGCCTTCAGCTTGCCGAGGATCATCGCGGAGATCTCCTGCGGGCTGAACTGCTTGCCCTCAGCATCCACGCGGACGTCGCCACCGGGACCCGAGGTCACCTGGTAGGGAACCATCGACTCCTCCTCGCGCACCTCGGCCTCTTTGCGGCCCATGAAGCGCTTGATCGAGAAGATCGTGTTCTTGGGGTTGGTGACTGCCTGACGTCGAGCGACCGTGCCGACGAGGCGCTCACCGCCCTGGGTGAAGGCGACCACGGACGGTGTAGTACGAGCGCCCTCGGCGTTCTCGATTACCGTCGGATCGCCGCCCTCGAGCACGGCCATACAGGAGTTGGTCGTGCCGAGGTCGATACCGATTGTCTTACCCATAGTGTTGTTTGCTCCTCATGGGGTGGGTCAAAAGTGGCTGATGTCGATGCTACCCAGCTTGCTTCTCCGAGTGCTCAAAATCTGAGTGAGACCATATCAGATTTTTCATTTCCTTCGAGTATTAGAGCGCTCGAGCTCTTCAGCGCTGAGCGTCGGGACCGACAGGTTCGTTGTCAGTGTGGTTTCCTGCCGGTCATGGCTCCGGAGAGCGATGAAAGCGCCCATGTAGTGCCGGGCACCGGCTGGCTGCGGATGCCTCGCACCTTTGACCAGGACGTCTCGGTCAAACCAGAGCCCTACCTCCCGGTCTACGAGGAACTGCTCAGCGATCTGCGGAATGGTCCGTTCGCCCTCCTCGAGCTCGGCGTCTGGAAGGGAGATTCGCTGAAGATGTGGCGGGATTGTCTCCCACAAGCCACGATCGTCGGCGTCGACCTGATCGTGCCTGACCCGCCCCTCGAACTCGGTCCACGGGTCTCCGTAATTCAAGGAAGCCAGAGCGACGCCGGACTGCTCACGCGGGTCCGAAACGAGCTTGCGCCGAACGGCTTCGACGTGATCATTGATGATGCCTCGCACATCGGCGAGCACTCGGCGGGTTCCCTTCAGGCGCTGTACCGCCAGCATCTCCGGCCCGGCGGTACGTACATCATCGAGGACTACGGAACCGGTTACTTCCCGGATTGGCCGGACGGGTCCCGGCTCGCGGCGCCGGTTGGCACCGCTCACCTCGACCGCCAAGGTGAGCCCAACTCCTTCCCCAGCCACGACGGGGGACTTGTCGGGGTCGTCAAATCACTCGTGGACCACGCTTCCGCAGCGACCATCGGGATGTTTCAGCCCGACAAGATCGAGGATCCCCTGCCGATCGAGTGGCTGCGCATTCAAAACGGCCTCGCCATCCTCCGCAAGCCCCTTTAGAAGTCGGGTCGCTGCGGGGGGGCGGCTGCCGGGCCCGCGACTCGGCCGGCGACTGCGTCCCCTCTGAGGTTGTCCGCATTCACACCCATAGTGAGGGGCTGCCGACCACGACCACGACGGACCGGTCTGCCTTCGGGGATGGAGCGGATCAGCGCTCCGCCCCCTCCGGCAACCGCTGAATCAGTCCGCCGGGGTGGCAGGTGAACCCGTAGGGCTGCAGGTCAGGGCGCCGGACGAAGCGACTCCCGAGCGGATCCTCGGCGAGCCAACGTTCCAGCGCGAGTCCACAGCCGCGCGGCCAGGTCTTCTCGTAGCGCAGCGGCTCGACGTCGACGCAGGTGTCTTCAACCATGTAAAAGCCGCCCGGACTGACCATTGGAGCGAACGCCCGCAGGCATGCCAACGTAGTGACATCGTCGTGTTGTGCATCCTCGACCACCAGCACGGTGGCGTCGTCGGTGATCAGTGCAGCAATTCGGCGGCTGAGCTCGGAATCCCGCAGATCGCCTTCGAGAAGGACAATTCCCTCTCCGGCGGTGGGACCCAGCATCTCGATCGCCTCACGGGCGGGCTCCACACTGAGGTCGGCGGAAATCACCACCGGGGTGCGACCAGCGCGGTACCGGTGCTGGCTGTAAAGCCGGTCGCGGAACCACAGCGCACTCCCGCCCCACTGCGTTCCAAGTTCGAGGACAACGTCAGGTCGCGCGTGCCACAGCAGATGCTCATACATCGCCAGGTCCTCTGGGAACTTCGAAATTCGGACCCCAGCGTAGGTTTCCTCGAAATGACGTTCCACGTGATCCCGCCAGACGCGGGTTAGCGATGCATCGCCAGCCACAGCCTCCGACATCGCCTCCGGAAGCGGCACTGCTGCGGTACGGCCTGCGTCCCGACGGCGGCGAAGCATCTGTCAGGCGTGCGGTTTCAGCGAACTTGGATCGACCTCGTCGCTCGCCCGCTGATAGCGGTTGTCGAGGGAGATCCGCACCTCGTTCTCGGTCCGGTTCGGCAGGGCCCTGTGCATGGTCAGGGAGTGAAAGATCACGACGTCGCCGGCGGAAAAATCCTCCGAGCGCCAAAGGGCGTCGGAGTCAGCCTGAACTGCGTAACCGCCGGGGCCAGGGCTTGGCTGGTGCTCTCTGAACCCGAGCTCATGCGAGCTGTCGGCAATTGCTAGGCAGCCGAGAACCTGCGGAACGTCGCCGAGCGGCACCCAAGCCGTGAACGTCTGGACGGTTCCGCGGATGTGAAAGTAATCCTGATGGATCGGGGTCTGCTGACCTTCATTGAGAGGGAAGCCGACCCGCCCGATCTTCCGCGGGTGCAAAAGAACCTCCGAACCGAGCAACTTCGTCATCACATCGAGCAGCGCTGGATGTTCGGGCACAGATCCGAAGCGGGGCGCAGCGGTCCACTCGCGATAGAAACGTGCCCATTCCTCGGAGGCGTCCGACGGGACTGAACCACCGAGCCAGCGCGCGTTTAGGCCGGTCGGTCCTGGATCGACCCAGCCGGCACTCTGACACAGAGCGAGTGCCTCTCTCCGCGCATCCATAACGACCTCACGGGGCAGCAGGCCCGGGAAGAAGAGATGACCGTGTTTGTGCATGGCCGCCTGCACTGCGGAAGCATCCGCCGTCGGGTCGGCGCGAACAAAGGGGCCGACACTACCGCCGTCGGGGACCGACCTCCCGCCCGAATCAGGTTTAGACCTGTTTGGTTCTGGTCGGCTGATGCCGACTACGTCGCGCACCCGTTCGGCAATGCGCGAGAAACCCGAGCTCTGCATAGCCGTAGTGTACGAATTGAACCCTGCCCAACACTCTTTTTCGAAGGACACGCCCATGCGACCCTGGTCGCGCTCCAATCCTACGATCGCGCCTGACCTGCAGGCGGAACTTCAGCGAGAACCGCGCTGGATGTACGAATGGCAACTGGCGCCCGGAATCGTTCCCCCCATTCTCGGCCCCGAACTGGCCAGCGTTCACGAGACGCGCGCCGCAATGATGGAATCGGCGATACGCGGTGCCCTGGGCGCGCGACCAGAAGCGACCGCCATAGACCTTGCGTGCAACGAGGGATGGTTCGCTCACCGTCTCCTCGATTGGGGCGCGGCCCACGTGCGGGGGATCGACATTCGCGAGCAGAACATCGCCAGAGCGCGTCTCATCCGCGACCATTTTGAAATCAGTTCGAAACGGCTGACGTTCGAGCGGGGCGATATCTTCGACCTGCCGTCAACCGGTACGGGTTCATACGACGTCGTCCTGCTGCTCGGGCTGATCTATCACGTCGAAGACCCGGTCGGCGCGTTGCGCCGCGCGCGCGGCCTGACTCGTTCGATAGCCGTGGTCGAGAGTCAGCTGACACGGCAGAGCGACCCGATCATCTACGGATGGGGACAAAGCCACGCCTACGAACAGGCCTCTGCGAGCTTCGCGGCCCGGTACGAGGCCGACCAGGACGGCAACCCGCTGGCCTCGGCGGGAGGCGTGCTCAGTCTCATCCCGAATCGGCCCGCCATGGAGCAGATGGCCCTGGCGGCCGGCTTCTCCCAGGTTGAATTTCTTGACGCGGATGCCGGGCTCAACCCGCAATACGTTGAGGGCGATCGCGCCATCGTCATCTGCCGTATCTGACCGCGTCGTTCGCCCGGCCCGCCCACACCGCTCGCGGCGTTAGGGACGGCCGACCACGACCTCACCGTCGTCCCCCACCGCCACGCACACCCGCGCGGTCTCACAGGCCACGCCGTTGAACCCGTCAGGGTCCGAGACCGACAGATGCCAGCTGGACGCTCCCGCCATCGGCGTGGTCGAGACGAGCAGCCTCCCGGCCGCGTCGACCACCACGCAGGCCTCCGCGCTCGTGCAGGCCAGGCCGGTGATCTGGCCGCCCGGATCGATCGCCTGAGTGCTCCACGGACCCGCCCGGTGCGCGGCCACGAGCAGGTCAGGCCCCGCCACCCCCGGGAAGGGCCCATCCGCCAGGGCGACGCACGACACGCCCCCCGGCTTGAGGCAGGTGACGTCGAAGCGGGGACTCTTCACCCGCACCCAGCCTTTGTTGAACACCGGATGGGAGGACTGGAGCCACTGCCCGGGGATGCCGGCCACACAGGTGCCCTGCGCACAGGCGACGAACTGCGTGGCGTTCTGGTCGAGTCCGGTGTCGTGGAAGGCGTGCGCGCCACCCGCCGGGTCGAACCTGACCAGATCGCCGCCGGCGACATCAGCCAAGCCGCCGCTGCCGACATCGTCAACGGCGGCGAGACAGCCGGTGGCGGAGTAACAGGCCGAGTCGAGGGTGCCCGCGGCACCGTCATGGAACTGGTTGACCTCGACGCGCGCGTGCCAGGAGCTCAGACCCTCGCCGGGGTCGACGGAGGCGTAGTAGCGGCTCGGGTCGGCCCCGATGCATTCATGGGCGCTGGGACAGGAGACCGACGACAGAGCGTGGTGGGTCACCACGCTGAGCGCCTTCCACTGCCAGGCGCTGGTGCCGGCCGGCACGCTCGCCAGCAGCGGGGCGCCGCCTGCCTGCCCGAGTGGAGCCGCGATGCAGGTCTGGGCCAAGCAGGAGAGGCTGCTGATCCCAGGCGCGGCAGTGGGCACGCTGGTCCACGCGGCGCCCGCCCCGTCGTCGCTGGTGGCGATGTTGCCGGCGCTGTCGCCGGCCAGACACAGTGTCGAGCCGGCCGCGCAGTCGACGGCGCTGACCGTCGCCTGGCTCACTGGGACCGAGGTCCAGCCCGTCGCACCGCCCGGATCGGTGCTGACCAGGATGCTGCCGGACCCGCTCGTGGCGATGCACAGGTTCGGCCCGGTGCAGGCCAGGTCCTCCGGCACCAGCGTCGCCTCGATGCCGCCCGAGGCGACCGAGCCGGCCATGGCCGTGGCCGCCAACGGCGCGGGCGCGGTCGACTCCGTCCAGGCTGTCGCCCCGCCGGTGGGATCGGTGGAGGTCCACACCTCACCGACGTCGTCGTAGGCGGCGCAGAACGTCGTGCTGGGACAGTCGATGTCATCGAGCTGGGTGGGCAGCTGCGTCGACGTCCAGGCCCCTGCGCCACCGGTCGGGTCCTGGCTGAACACAACGTTGCCCGTCGTCCCCGCTCCGACACACAAGGTGGTGGTCGGGCACGACAGCTGGGCGGGTGAGTCGGTCCCCTGCTCCACGTTCTGCTCGACCCACGAGCTCGGTCCCGCCGCCGGCAGGGTCGAGGCAACGACGTCGTTCACCGCGTCCTCGTCGTTGCTGTAGTTGGCGACGCCGACACACAGCGACGCGCTTGGGCATGCCAGCGACTCGAGCGAGACGGTGTTGTCGCCGCTCCCGAACGGGTTGATGAGCCCGAACTGGTACGCGGTGCTCGACGCGCCACCGGGCGACACATGATAGGCGACCGGACCGAGGCTGGCACCGCTGGCGCCGAAGCACAGCGCATCCGAGGTGCACACCGCCAGGTAGCTGCCGGCGACACCGGCCCCGGTGCTGTCGAGCTGGCGGGGCGCCGACCACACGCCGGTGGCCTCGGCGCGGGTAACTGCCCCGGCGAACACCACAGTGGCCAGCAGGAAGATCAACGCCAGACGCCGCATCACGGCCGGCCCACCACGACCGCCCCGGCGTCATCGACGGCGACGCATGTGCGGGCGCTCTCACACGCGACGCCGTTGAATCCGCTCAGATCGGTGTCGGCCACGCTCCAGGCGGCGGGGCCGGCTGTCGGGTGGCTCGAGACGAGCAGCTGGCCCCCCTCGTCGACCACCACACACGCCTTGGCACTCGTGCAGGCCAGGCCGTCGATGTAGCCGTTGGGGTCGATGTCCTGGGCGCTCCAGGGACCGGTGCGCCGCGGCGCCACAAGGAGATCGTGCCCGGCGGTCCCGGGGAACGGACCGTTGGCCAGGGCGACGCAGGACGTGTTCCCCGTCAGGCAGGTGACGTCGAAGTGCGGCTTGGCGACGGGCTGCCACCCGGTGTTGTCGGCCGGATTCGCGGTCTCGATCCAGGCGCCGGGGTAGCCGGCCACACAGCTGCCCTGCGCGCAGGTGACGAAGCGGAACCCCTGATCGTGGTCGGCGAAGCTGGAGGGGTCCTGCTTGCCGAGGTGGGTGTCGCTGAAGTCGTGGGGCCCGACGGCGGGATTGAAGCGGTAGAGCCCCCCACCGGTGGTGCTGGTGAGCCCGTTGGCGGCGTTGTCGGTCACCGCGAGGCAGCCGGTGCGCGCGTAGCAGCTGGTGTCGAGGGTCCCGGCGCCCCGGTCCCCGGGGAGGTTCGTCTCGACCTTGTGGAACCAGGAGCCCACACCCCTGGCCGGGTTGGCGGTGATGTAGTAGCGGCTCGTGTCGCTGCCGATGCACTCCTTGGCGCTCGGGCAGGAGATCGACGACAGCGGGTTGTGGTGGATGACCTTGATCACCCCGACGGTCCCCGAGCTGGTCGCCGACGGCAGGGTGATGACAGCCGGCGGGAGGTTGTCGGCAGAGGCGACGGCACAGGTCTGTGCGACGCAGGAGATGTCGTCGATCGCGTGGCCGCCGGCGTCGGGGGTCGAGTAGTTGGTCCAGGTGGCGCCGGCGCCGTCATCGCTGGCCCCGATGGTTCCGTAGGCGTCCCCGAACAGGCACAGCGTGCTCCCCGGCTCACACGAGACGGTGGTGATCGGAACGGTGTCCTCCTTCAGTGACGTCCACGCGCTCGATCCCGCCGGATCGGTGCTGACGAGCACGTCGTCGGAGGTCCCCGATGTTGCGACGCACAGGCTCGGCCCGGTGCAGGCGAGGTCGGTGGGGAAGGGGCTGTCGTCCGGCCCGCCGCCGTCGCCCTGGCCGGCGTCGACGTCAGCGGCGAGCGGCGCCGCGGCACCGGACTGAACCCAGTCACCCGGGCCGCCGGCGGGGTCGGTCGAGGTCCACACGTTCCCGTTCGTATCGAACCCGGCGCAGAAGTCGGCGCTGGCGCAGGTGACCTCGACGAGACCGTTGCCGACCGCGATCGTGTGCCAGGCCGCGGCGCCGCCAGACGGGTCCTGACTGACCAGGACGCCGATGCCGTCGGCCCCGGCGCAGAAGGAGACGGTGGGACATGACACCTGGGCCGGAAAGAACTGCGAGAGGCCCAGCGGGATCCAGGCGTCGGGTCCCGCGGCGGGCTCGGTCGACGTGACGATGTCGTAGTCGTCGCTGTTGTCGTCGTCGTAGTCCCCGACACCGACACACAGCGAGGTACTGGGGCACTGCAGCGAGGTCAGGCTCGTCCCGTTATCCGCCTTGCCGAACGTCGGGGTCAGCGAGAACGCGAACGCCGAACTGGTCTGGTAGGTCACCGGACCGTCATCGGAGCTGCCCGCACCGACGCAGAGCGCGCTCGATGGACACGCGATGAGCGAGCTGCCGACCGCACCCGCGCCCGTCGCATCGAGCTGCTGGGGCGCGGACCAGAGGCCGGTGGCGAACGCCGTAGGGACCGCCGCGAGGAAGACGCCAGCCATGAGGATGGCGCTCAGCGCCAGGCGACGTCTCAACCCCATGACCATCTCAGCGACCCCCATGGACGACGCGCCGCCGAACGCGGGCGCGGATGTGCGCGATCAACCTACCTACTGGGCGGCCTCGGTGCCAGAACTTTCTTCCACGCCGACCTTCGGGCACATCCGGCGCAGGGCGCAGTCCCCGCAGTCCGGGGCCCGGGCCGAGCAGGTGCGGCGTCCGTGGCGGAGCAGGTTGAGGTGCAGCTCGAGCTCCTGGCCGCGCGGGGTGAGCGCCAGCATCGCGTCGTGGAGCTCTTCGAAGGGCGCCTTGGGCCGGAACAAGCCCAGCCGCGTGCCGACGCGACTGACGTGGGTGTCGACCGGCACGTCGGGCATGCCGTAGGCGAACAACAGGACACACGCCGCGGTCTTGCGACCGACCCCGGGCAGTGCGGTCAGGTAGGCCTGGGCCTCGGGCACCGTCCGCTCGGTGAGCCAGCCGATGTCGAGCGCCCCCGGGTCGGGTTCTGAATCGGTGATCGCCGCGAGGATCGCCTTGATGCGGGCGGACTTGATCCGGGAGATGCCCCCGCGGCGAATGGCGAACTCGACGTCGTCCACCGGAGCGTCGCGCACCTCCTCCCAGGTGCCGAAGCGCTCGCGCAGCCCCAGGTAGGCGACGTCGCGGTTGCGGTCATTCGTCGACTGGGACAGGACGGTGAGGATGAGCTCGGCCAGCCCGTCACCGTGGGGTGGGGCCTGGGGAATCCCGTAGACCTCACGCAGCCGGTCGCGGATGGCATAGACCCTGCGTCGTTCAAGCACCACCCAATCGTGGGAGGGGCGTCTGGTCTGTGAGACCAGACGCCGGCGGGGCTGGGTCATCAGTCGACCGCGCCCCAGTGCGCACAGGCGCCGGCGCCGGCGGCCACGGCGTCGCGCAGGCCGGCGGCGATCGCCGGCTCGTAGAAGCCGCTGGCCACCAGGCGGGCGATCAGGGAGGCGGTCACCGCCTCCCCGCGCCCGAGCGTCGATGCCATCTCGACCGCCGGTCCGGGGATGTCGGCGCGAATACGCCCGCGCAGCATCGCGCCGCCGTCCTCGAGGGTGATCACCACGTTGGCGGCGCCGGCCTTGCGCAGCGCGATGGCCGCCCGCTCGAGGTCGTCCTCGCGGGTCATCACCCGGGCCGCCTCGGCGTCGAGGCGGACGAGGATCGCGCCGGGCACGCAGGCGTTGGCGCTGGCGGCGGCATCCCCGCGGGTGGACCAGCGCTCCAAGCGCAGGCTGGGGTCGAAGATCACCGGGCGCTCGAGCTTCAGGGCGGCCTCCCGAGCGCGCATCGTCGCCTCACGTTCGCGGGCTGAGACGAGCGTGCCCGAGGTGATGAACAGGGCCCCGTGCCGGGCCACGGTCTCCTCGACCTGGGCGCCGAGCGCCTCGACGATGAGCTCCGCCGGGTCCGCGTAGAAGGTGGAGACCGCCTCCCCGCTGTCATCGACGGTGGTCAGCGCCAGCGGGGTCTGGGTGCTGTGGATGAGGCGGAAGTGAAAGGTGTCGACCCCGGCCCCGAGCAGCGTCTCGGCCAGCCAGCGACCCCAGTCATCAGCGCCGGCACCGCCGGCCAATGCGCTGGCGACACCGGCCCGCGCGATGCGCAACGCGACCACCGCTGGGGTGCCGCCGAAGTGTGGGGTGAAACGGGCCGCGGCGGCCGGGCCCGCGATGTGCTGCTCGGAGATCATGTCGACGCGCGCCTCGCCGAGACTCAGCACGCTGCGCGGGGGCGGGGGGCTGGCTTCGGTACTCACGCGAGGGAAGGTACTCAGCCCGGGGCAACTACGATCCTTGCGCCCCGTTTGTGATGTCGACCGCCTCCACGCCCAAGCCCACCCTTCAGGAGCGGCTCATCGCCGCTCCGATCACGCCGAACCAGATCTCGCTGACCGGCTTCGTGCTCAACGTGGCCGCCGCGGTGCTGCTGTACGAGAACCTGTTCTTCCTCGCCGGCATCGCCTTCATCGTCGGCTCGATCATGGACACGCTGGACGGTCGCTACAGCCGCATGTCCGGCAAGGGGACCCGCTTCGGTGCCTTCCTCGACTCGACGCTGGACCGGGTCGAGGAGGGGGTCGTCCTGATCGCCGTCGGCGCCCACTTCGCGAACGAGCACAACAAGCTGGCGACGATGGCGGTCGTGGCGGCGGTGCTGTTCAGCCTCATGGTCTCCTACACGCGCGCCCGGGCCGAGGCGCTCGGGGTCGAGTGCAAGGTGGGGATCGCCGACCGACCCGTGCGCGTGGTGATCATCTCGGTCGGGCTGGTGTTCGGTGCGGGCGCCTCACTCGGCCACTTCAGCCTGCTCGCCCCGGCGGTCTACGTGCTCGCCGGGCTGACCATCATCACCACCGCCCAGCGAATCCTCCACGTCTACGGGCAGCTGAAGTCGGGCTGATCCCCGGCCCCGGCGCGCCCTCAGCTCGTGCTGAGGGCGTCGAGGATCGGGGTGGTCGGCGGCGGGTTCGCGTTCGTCTTGGTCGCCTTGATCGCCGCCGACGCTGCCGTCCAGCAGCTTCAGGCGCAGGTAGCGCGAACGGGTGGCAGGGATCGACACGCGGTCGGTGAGCCGCCCCGTGCGGTTGCGCACCGTGGCGAGGGTCTGCCAACTGCGCCCGTTCCGGCTGGCCTGGATCAGGTAGACGTCAGCGCGCAGCGTGGCGACCGGGCCGGTCTTGGGGTGGACGTTCGGCTTGGTCACGCTCGGCCACAGGCGACCCCAGTTGACGGTGATCTCCGAGACGGTGTGACCGTGGGCCACCGGCACCGTGTAGGTGGCCGGGAGGTGCGCGGGCTGCCAGCCGGTGGCCGGACTGCCGTCGACGGCGGACAGGGGGACATCCCCCGGCTCGCTGCTGCTGGCGCGGGCGTTCTGACACCGCAATGGATCACTCGACGGGGTCCGATCGGGACGGGCGGTGGCCATGGTGAGCGTGTGGGTCACCGTGTGGCCGTTCACGGTCAGCGGCGCCCCGCTCTGCAGGGTCAGCGTGGTGACGTGCTGGCCGATCGACACGGTGAACACGCGACCGCGGTAGTGCACGTCATGCAGGGTGATGCCGCCGATCTCCCGCGTCAGGCTCGGCGCCAGGGTGACCCCGCCGGTGTTCAGGCGCATCCCCGAGTAGCCGTAGAGGAACTCCTGGAGGAAGCCGCCGATGCCGGTCATGAAGGTGAAGGCACCGCCGTAGCGGGTTTCGGAGAACTGATCGAAGACGTCCCGGATGAACGGCTGGACGCTGCGCTCGGTGTAGACGTAGCTGGCACACCCGGGCAGGTTGAGCGCGGAGGTGTCGATCTCGTTCACCGCGTCGCTCATCGACGGGCCGCCCGGGTCGGTGCGGGGCACGTAGTAGTCGAGATCACCGACGGCGACCGGCTTGGGCATGGTGAAGCGCCACGGCCACTGCAGCAGCGTGACGTCGGCCTGCTTGACCAGCTGGCCGCCGTACCCGCTGAACTCGGGATGGAAGGGTTGCCCGTCGCTGGTGGCCGTGGTCACGTGGAGCCCGGCCGCGACCCGAGCCCAGGCTGGGGGCGCGGTGACGCCGAGCACCCGGGCGGCTGCGCCGGCGTCCTCCAGGGTGGTCTTGGCTCCCACGGTGGTGAAGGCCTCGTCGTTGACGTCCGGGTTCTCCTCGTCCGGGCCGGTCACATGGTCGATGTCGTAGCTGCCGTTGGCCGCGCGCGTGGCCTTCGAGGCCCAGAAATCAGCCGCCTGGGGACAGCACCGGGTAGCCCTGGCTCGCCAGCCATTGGGTGTCACCGGTGGCCACGTAGTACTGCCACTGGGCGAGCGCGATGTCGGCGGTGATGTGCATCTCATAGAGGCCCTCGGAGTTGACCGACACCGGCGGGGGAATCTGCTCGGTGCCGTCCAGCGCGCTCTCCCACGGGAAGCGCGCGCCGGCGTAGCCGGTCTGCTGGGCGTGCTGCTCGGCGGCCGACAGGCGGTTGAACCGGTAGGTGTCCATGCCCACCGCGAGGTCGGGGTGCTGGGCCAGCAGCGACGGGTACATCCACGTCTCGGCGTCCCAGAAGATGTGCCCGTCATAGCCGTTGGAGGACAGGCCGGCCGGAGAGATGCTCCAGTCCACCCCGTCCCGGGTGTTCGACCACAGGTAGAACTCGCTCGCGTTGACGTCGGTGGCGAGCGTGGGATTGCCGGAGATGTCGATGCGGCCCTGCCACAGCTGAGCCCACGCGGCGTCGTTGGCCTGGGTGACCGCGCCGAGGCCGCTGGCCGCGGCCTGGGTGGCGTCGGCCGTGGCGCTGGTGAGGGGGTCGGCGCTGTCCTGGGAGTCGTCGATGCCGACGAACTTGGTGATCGTGTAGCTCTGCCCGGCCTGGACCGGGAAGCTGATGGCCTGACCGATGCTCTGGGCCTGGCCGGTGTCGACCTCGGTGGCCGCGCCCGTCGTCACGTTCGGGCTGGTGACCAGTGAGCTCACGAGCGCCACGTCGATGCCCGTGGTCTGGCTCGCCACCACGTCGGCGACCTGGCGGGCGCTCGGATCCGCGCTCCGTGACACGGGGTCGGACAGGTTCGCCGGCGCACCGTCGATGTCGTCGGTGATGGTGGCCGATCCGCTGTAGCGCGGCACCAGGGTGAGGCTGGACACGCCGACGTTGGCGTCGGCCCGGTCGGTGAACACCGCATAGCGGAAGCTGAACGCGTGACCGTCGGGCGCGGTCCAGACCCCGGAGGTGCTGATCACCCCGGTGTGCAGATCGATCGACTGGCGCCAGCCGGCCAACGTGCCGCTGGCCAGCGAATAGGTCTGGTTGCCGTCGCCGAACAGGAGCGTCGACCAGGTGGGGATGTTGGCCCGCTGCTGGACCGCGTCGGAGGCTGCCGCCGGGTGGGTCGGCTTGGCGTAGAAGCCGGCGAGTTCGGACTGGGCGGGCACCGTCCCGCCCTCATAGCCCTCTCCGGCCGGCGGCACCCGCACGCCGATGAACCCGTTGCCGGTGAACGTGGGCGCATATGAGCTGCCCGTGTAGGAGCGGGCGGTCAGCTCATAGCGACCGCTCGCCTCCGCGGTGGGCACCGCAACGACCCCCACCGTACCCAGGGTCGCGATTGCCGCGGCCAGGCCCGTGAAACGCATCTCTCTCCTCCTCCGATGAAACCGACACAGACCTTACCCGGGCGGCGCTGGTGTAACCACAACCGCGCGCTGGCCTACCTACACTGCCGCGTGTGCGCACCTCGCGCCGTTGCAGCGACTTCTTTCGCCCCCACGGGCCATCTCACTCTGTAGAAGGGACATCACCGAAGTGACTCCGAGCAATGGCCGATTGGCCGCCACCGACAAGGTCTCCGGCAACGGCCACTCGCGCTATCAGCAGGGCAAGGTGCGCGTCGCCATCATCGGCGTCGGCAACTGCGCCAGCTCCCTCGTGCAGGGCGTCGAGTACTACAAGGGCGCGAAGGCCAACGAGCAGGTCCCGGGCCTCATGCACGTCGACCTCGGCGGCTACCACATCCGCGACATCGAGTTCTCGGCGGCCTTCGACATCGACGCGGAGAAGGTCGGCAAGGACCTGTCCGAGGCCATCTTCTCGGGTCAGAACAACACGATCCGTTTCTGCGAGGACGTCCCCAAGCTCAACGTGCCGGTGCACCGGGGCATGACCCACGACGGCCTGGGCAAGTACCTCAAGCAGAAGATCACCAAGGCGCCGGGTGAGACCGCCGACATCGTCTCGATCCTCAAGGAGACCCGCACCGACGTGGTCGTCTCCTACCTGCCGGTCGGCTCCGAGCAGGCCACCAAGTGGTACGTCGAGCAGATCCTCGAGGCCGGCTGTGGCTTCGTGAACTGCATCCCGGTGTTCATCGCCCGCGAGGACTACTGGAACAAGCGCTTCAAGAAGGCCGGCCTGCCGATCATCGGCGACGACATCAAGTCCCAGGTCGGCGCCACGATCGTGCACCGCAACCTGGCCCGCCTGTTCCATGACCGCGGCGTCAAGCTGCTGCGCACCAGCCAGCTCAACGTCGGCGGCAACATGGACTTCTTCAACATGCTCGAGCGCGAGCGCCTGGAGTCCAAGAAGATCTCCAAGACCAACGCGGTGACCTCGATCGTGGGTCACGAGCTGCCCGCCGACGACGTCCACGTCGGTCCCTCGGACTACGTGCCGTGGCTGACCGACCGCAAGTGGGCCCACATCCGCCTGGAGGGCCAGACCTTCGGTGACGTGCCGCTGACCATCGAGACCAAGCTCGAGGTGTGGGACTCCCCCAACAGCGCCGGCATCGTGATCGACGCCGTCCGCCTGGTGAAATTGGCGTTGAACAACGGCATCTCCGGCCAGCTCGATGGTCCGAGCTCCTACCTGATGAAGTCCCCGCACAACCAGCGTCCCGACGACGAGGCGCGCAAGCTGGTCGAGGCCTTCATCCAGAAGAACTCGCGCAAGACGGTGGCCGCCGTGACCCAGGCCGCGACCGCCCGCGGGGTGGCCGGGAAGGACTCCCCGGCCAAGAAGGCCGTAAGCTCCCGGGCGGCAGCGACCAAGGCCGCGAGCGCCAAGGTGGCCGCGGTGAGCAAGCCCGCCGCCAAGCGGCCTGCCGCCAAGAAACCCACCAAGGCCGCGAACTAACCCTGTGATGTCACACACCGCGCTCAAGCTCCTCACCGGACTGGGCGCGGTGCTTGCCTGTTGCGCTGCGCTCGGGCTGACGACGCCCGCGTTGGCGGCCGCCGCGACAGGCGGCGCCGCCAACTCCGTGGCGTGCACGTCCTCCGGGAACTGCACCGCGGTCGGCAGCTTCACCGAGACCAACGGCTCCCAGCAGGGCCTGCTCCTGTCCGAGACCAAGCACGTCTGGCAGGCCGACCAGCTCGCCACCCTGCCCGCCAACGCGGCGGCCAACCCGCAGGTGGAGCTGAACGATCTCTTCTGCAGCGCCGGTCCCGACTGCGTTGCGGTCGGCAACTACGTCGATGGTGCCGGCAATCAGGACGCATTCGAGCTGACCGAGACAGACGGCGCCTGGTCGGCCGGGACCGAGGTGAAGCTGCCCAGCGGCGCTATCGCCGGAGGCAGCCAGGTGGCCGAGCTCAACGCTCTGTGGTGCTCCTCCGCCGGCAACTGCGTGGCCGCCGGGGACTACACCGACAACTCGGGCAACCAGCAGGGGCTGACGGTCACCGAGACCAACGGCACCTGGGGCCAGGCCAGCTCGACCCCGGTGCCTGCCAACGCCGCCTCTGACCCCCAGGTCGCGCTGACCGCCCTGGACTGCACCGCCACCACCTCCTGCGACGTGGTCGGCATCTACGACGACCAGACCGGTAACCAGGAGGCAGAGATCCTCGTCGGCGCCGCACCGAACTGGGGTAACGGTGAGGCGGACCTTCCCAGCGACGCCGCACTCGCCGCCCAGCAGGTCCAGATCAACTCACTCGCCTGCGGCGCCTCGGACAACTGCGTCGGCGCCGGCGCCTTCATCGACGACAGCGGCGACGAGCAGCCGCTGATCCTGCTCGCCAACGGGGACAACTTCAGCACCCTGCAGGCAGCGCTGCCCGCCAACGCGGACAGCGCTTCGAACCCGGACGCCCAGCTCACCTCGGTGTGGTGTGCCAGCTCGGGGAACTGCTCGGTGGTGGGCGATTACGCCGACACGAACTCCAACCAGCAGGGGATGATGCTGACCGAGACCAACGGCAGCTTCGCCCAGGCCACCGAGCTCAGCCTGCCCACCGACGCCGACCAGCCCTCCGTCGGCGCCAATCCGCAGGTCAGCCTGAACGGCGTGTGGTGCTCCAGTGCCGGCAACTGCGTGGCCGGCGGCGCCTACACCAACGTGAGCCAGGCCGAGGTGCCCCTCGTGACCACCGAGTCCAACGGCAGCTGGAGCCCGGGCGTGGCGCTCGGGCTGCCCAGCGGCGCCGCGACGGAGGGCAATCAGACCGCCTCGCTCGCCTCGATCTGGTGCGCCGGGAGCAGCTGTTCGACCGTGGGCTCGTTCACCAGCGCCGCAGGGAGCTCCGAGCCGCTGCTGTACGGCGGTTCCAGCGCCGGCTTCTCCACCGGTGTCCTCCCGGCTGCCCCACCCACCGCTGCGACGCTGAAGACCTCCCTGGCCACATTGACCGCGGCGCCGACCAAGACGACCCTGGCCAAGATCGCCAAGTCCGGGGACAGCTTCCGCTACGTGGCCAAGGCCCCCGGCAAGCTCGTGTTGAAGTGGTACCGGCTGGGGAGCCTGGTGGCCAGCAGCGCCACCGTGACCATCCCCAAGCCCGAGACGCTGAAGTTGAAGCTCACCCTGACGGCGGCGGGCAAGCGCATGCTCGCCCGCACCCCGGCGGGCACCAAGTGGTCGATCCAGGCCGAGGCCCAGCTGACGCCGGCGCCGGCCTACAGCGCGTCGGCGATCTCCGCCTCACGCGTTTTCAAGCTGGCCTGAACCTCGCGGCGTAGACTGCCCCGCGTGCCGGCGTTGCGGCCACTCACCATCGCCCAGGTGAGCCCGTTTGCCCTCGAGGCCCACAGCGAGGTCGGCGCCCAGGCCGAGGGTCTCGCCGCCGAGCTCACCCGGCGCGGACACCGCGTGGTACTCATCGCGCCGTCCAACAACGCCGCCCTCGTCCGCGACAGCCGCCGACTGCTCAAGGGCGACCCCGAGGAGCTGCTGGAGCGGTCCGCCGGCGAAGTGCTCACCCTCGGCGTCGGCGAGGTGCTGCCGTTCTCCCCGACCCGGCGCCGGGCGGACTCGCTGCCCCTCGACGTCGCTCACACGGTCGAGACGGCGATGACCACGCTCGCCTTCGACGTCGTGCACGTCCATGAGCCCTTCGCCCCCAGCGCCGCGTCGATCGCCCTGCGTCACTCCCACGGCCTCAACGTCGCCACCTTCCACGAACCCACCGAGCGCGTGCTCTCCACCCAGCTGGCCCGGCCGCTGTCGGAGCTGCTGCTCAGCCGCCTCGACGCCCGGCTGGCCTCCTATGAGGCGACCGCCAACCTGCTGACCCGCCACTTCCCGGGGGAGTACCGGGTGACCCCGCCGGGGGCAGAGCCCTACCAGGGCGGCGTCCCTCGGGTATCCCGTGCCCACAGCCGGGATACCCGCCATCAGCTTCCCGTGCAGATCGCCATCATCGCCGAGGAGGAGCGAGCCGCCCTGCGTCTCATCCTCCGCGCGTTGCGCTCGCTGCCTGAGGACGGCTGGGAGGCCACGCTGTGGTCGCCGCGCCCACTCGCGGTCCCGGCTCTGCCGCGGGCGCTGCGTGAGAAGGTCGCCTTCGTCGGGCCGCGCGACTGTGACTGGGAGCAGACGGTGGCCGGCGCCGACCTGCTGGTGCTCGGATCCGAGGGCCACCGTGCCGCCCCCTGGGTGCTCCTGCAGGCGCTCGCGGAGGGGATCGCCACGGTGGCACCGCGGCTGGCCGTCTACGACGAACTGCTGTCCGAGGGCGGCCGGGGCCTGCAGTTCGAGCCCGGTGACGTCGACACGCTCGCGTCCCAGCTCTACTCCGCGGTGACCGACGACGAGCTGCGCTCACGGCTGGCCGAAGCGGCGGGTGCGGCGGGCGCGGGGTTGAGCTTCGCGCGCCTGGCCGACGAGGTCGAGGAGGTCTACGGCGCGCTGGTGGCCCGGCGCTTTGACAACCGTCCGCGCGCCGCCGCGGCGGTCCGTGAGCGCGTGGCCCAGACACCGCTCATCGACGTCGACCTGCACATGCACACCGACCACTCCTACGACTGCGCCACGCCGGTCGAGGTGCTGTTGGCCGCCGCCCGGGAGCGGGGGCTGGGCGCGGTGGCGGTGACCGAGCACAACGAGATCTCCGGGGCGCTGGAGGCCGCCGCCAAGGCCGAGGGGATCAAGGTCATCGTCGGTGAGGAGGTCAAGACCGCCTCCGAGGGCGAGGTGATCGGCCTGTTCCTCAGCGAGAAGATCGCGAGGGGGATGACCATGGCCGAGACGGTGGCCGAGATCAAGCGCCAGGGCGGCCTGGTCTACATGCCCCATCCCTTTGACCGTATGCACTCGGTGCCCGACTACAAGTACCTGCTCCCGGTGCTCGACGACGTCGACCTCATCGAGGTGTTCAACCCGCGGATCGCCATCCCGGAATTCAACGCCGAGGCGGTGCGCTTCGCCGCCAAATACCGCATCCCGGCGGGGGCGGGCTCGGACGCCCACGTGCCCCAGGGGCTCGGATCGGTGCGCATAAGGATGCACGACTTCGATGGGCCCGAGGAGTTTCTCGAGTCCCTGCGCGACGCCGAGGTGATCCGCACACCCGCCTCGCTGATCTACGTGCAGACGCTGAAATTCCTGCAAACCAAGGCTTTACCCGAACCCGCACGCCGGGCCTCACGAGAACGGCAGCTGCGTCGGGTGGCGCGCAAGTCCTGATGCAGGGCAAGGGAGGAAGCGGCTCGACGTCTAATCCTCCGGCAGTGCCGGCAACTGACGACGAGATCCGCGAGAAGTACCTCGAGCGCGCCATCCGCGAGCTCAACCGCCTCGCCCGCGAACTCCAGGAGTGCGAGGAGTGTCCGCGCGGGCAGCTGATGCCCGTGCTCGGCTCGGGCCATCCCCAGGCCGACATCTTCATGGTCAAGCACGCCCCGAAGCCGAGCGAGATCGAGGAGGGGGTGGCGTTCTATGGGAGGACCGGCACCGCCCTGATGAAATCGCTCAAGCGGCTCGACATCGACCCGCTGGCCGTCTACGGCACCGTGTGCGTCAAGTGCCCGGTGCTCGATCCGGTGATGGCCGACCCGGCGTGCGTGGCCCGTCTGGTCGAGGAGCTGACCATCGTGGCGCCGAAGATCGTCGTGGTGATGGGCCGCGAGGCGCTCGGCGTGGTCAACGACCTCGACCTGCCGCTGCGCCGCGACCTGCTCGAGACGCCGGGCGTGGTGCAGAAGCTGACCCCCTCGATCGATGGGCTGTATGTGCCCAACATCGACGACTCCCTCGACGAGGAGGGCGCCAAGCGCGAGTTCTGGACCGCCTTCCGCGTGCTCGGTCAGTGGTGGGAGGACCTGCCGCCCTATTAGGCCCGGCAGCGTCCGGTCCGGGAGCTGGCGTGAAACTGCATTGGGGAGCTATAGAGTTGCCCCGGTGCAGGCGCCATGCCCTCCCCCAGATGGCCGGGCTGACCTGGACGCGCTCGCGCTGGCGCTCGTCCAGCAGGCGTCGATGCTCACCCGGCTGGTCTACCAGCATGTCGACGTAGGGGTGCCGCGGAGCGAGGCGGGCATCCTGGCGCGCCTCGAGGAGGCGCCCCGGCGGATCGGCGCCCTGGCCGAGGCCGAGTCGCTCGCCCAACCCACCGTCACGCTGATCGTCCAGCGGCTCGAGCAGCTGGGCTTGGTCACCCGCCAGCCCGACCCGGCCGACGGCCGAGCGACGCTGATCTCCCTCACCCCGGCGGGCCATGCGAAGCTGGTGCAGGTGCGTGCCGCCTACCGCGCCTTCCTCCGCGAGCGGCTGGGGCGCCTGCCCGACAACGATCTCGAGGCGCTCGTGCGCTCGCTGGCGGCGATGACCGACCTGATCGACGTGGTCGCGGACGCCGACCCGGCGACCCCGTAGGCCGCGACGCCGGCGGGTTCAGGTCAGCAGGACGATCTTGCCGAGCTTGGCGCCGGCGGCGAAGCGGTCATAGGCCGCCGCGACCTCATCCAAGGGGTAGGTGGCGGCGACGGGGACCGTGAGTACCCCGTCGCCGATCAACGGCAGCACGCTGCGCTCAAGCGCCCGGGCCGTCAGCGCCTTCTCCTCCAGGGGGCGGGCTCGTAGGGTCGAGGCGAGGATGCGGCCACGTCGGGCCATCAGCGCGCCGAGGTTGATCTCGCCCGTGGCCCCGGCGCCGGTGCCGATCACCACGATGCGGCCCCAGAAGTTCAGGGCGGCGAGGTTGTCGGCCAGGTTGGGGGCGCCGACGAGTTCGAGGATGACGTCGAAGGGTCCGTAGTCGCGGAAGTCGTCGGGCGCATGGACGCCGGCGCCGAGTGCGGCGACGTGGTCGCGGTGCTCGGGGTTGCGCACCGTGGCATGCACCTCGGCGTTGACCGACCGGCCGAGCTGCACCGCGGCGGTGCCGACACCCCCGGCCGCGCCGTGGACGAGCAGGCGCTCCCCGGCGCGCAGGTTCGCCTGGGTGAACAACGCGTCGTGGGCGGTGGTGAAGGTCTCCGGGGTGCCGCCCGCCGCGGGCCACTCGAGGTCGCGGGGCACCGGCATCACCACGCGCTCGTGCGCGGTCACCAGCTCGGCCTGGGCCCCGCCACCGACGATGCCCATCACCCGGTCGCCCACGCTGAAGCGCGTCGCCTCCGGGCCCAGCGCCACCACCTCACCCGCGAACTCCATCCCGGGAATGTCCTGGGGCGAGCCGGGGGGCGCCGGGTAGCGGCCCTTGCGCTGGGCCATGTCGGCACCGTTGAGCCCGGCGGCTCGGACCCGGACGAGCACCTCGGCGGCACCGGGGGTCGGATCCGGGTGGGTCTCGACGGTGATGCTCTGATCGTCGTGAATTGTGGCGGCGCGCATCAGGCGCGGCGTTCCAGCTGGGCGACGCACTCGACGTGCGGCGTCTGGGGGAACATGTCGACGGGGCGGACCTTGGTCAGCTCATACCCGGCCTCGACCAGCTGGGCGGCGTTGGGCGCCAGCGTCGTCGGATTGCAGGAGACGTAGACGATCCGTTTGGGAGCCGTCTCGATGATCCGGCGCACGATCTTCTGGGACAGGCCGGCGCGCGGCGGGTCGACGACGAGCACGTCGGGGCGGCCGGCGCGCTCGTTGAGCTCGCGCAGGGCCAGGCGCACATCACCGGCGAAGAAGTGGGCGTTGTCGATCTGGTTGACCTGTGCGGAGGCGATCGCGTCGGAGATCGCGGCCTCGATGATCTCCAGGCCCCACACCTCGGCCGCGCGGGGGGCCATCAGCATCCCGATGGTGCCGATGCCGCAGTAGAGGTCATAGACGCGCTCGTACCCCGTCAGCTCGGCGTACTCGATGGCCAGCGCATAGAGACGCTCGGCCATCTCCGTGTTGGTCTGGAAGAACGCCTCGGGAGAGATCGCCAGCTCCAGACCGCCGAGGCGCTCGGCGAGCTTCTCGGGGCCCTTGAGCAGCTCGGTGATCCCGCCCTGGGTGGTCTCACCGAGGGCGTCGGTGCGGGTCCACAGCAGCGCGTCGGCGCTCGGGGTGGCGGCGGCGAGCGCCTCGCGGTCGAGCTGACCGGGGGTGGTCGGGCCGGTGACCAGGCGCACCTGAAGCTGACCGCTGCGCCGGCCCTCGCGCACCACCAGGTTGCGCAGGAAACCGACGTTGGTGCGGCGGTCATAGGCGGGCAGGTTCTGGGCGCGACAGAAGGCGACGACCTCCTCGCGCGCCCGGTTGGAGGCCTCGGAGGCGAGCAGGCAATCGGTCACCTCGACGATGTCCTCCCAGCGCCCGGGGGCGTGGAAGCCGCAGATGAGGCGATCATCGGCGGGGTCGGTGCCGAAGGAGTACTCGAGCTTGTTGCGGTAGCGCCACGGCTCGGCGGCGGCGATGATCGGCTCCATGGTGAAGCCCTCGAGGTGGCCGATGCGCGCGAGCGCATCCTGCACCTGAGCCGCCTTGATCTCGAGCTGCTTGGCGTAGGGCAGCACCTGCCAGGGCGCACCGGGATGGTCGGCCAGCGGGGCGACCCGATCCGGACTCGGCGTGATCACGTCGATGGCGCGGGCCTCGGCGTAGGCGCGCTTGGACTTGCCGACCTCGGCCAGCACCGTGTCCCCGGGCAGCCCCCCGGCCACGAACACGACATAGCCGTTCGTGCGGGCGACGCCGGCGCCGCCGTGGGCGAGCGAGTCGATCGTCAACTCGAGGCGGTCGCCGCGATGGGGGCGGGTGGCGGCGCTCTGTTCCATCCGATCGAGAGTAGACGGCGTTCGTAGACTTGCCCGCTTGACCCCGACGCATTATCTGACCGGCGAGGAGCTGTCCGCGGAGGAGACCCGTGCTCTGATCGAGCGGGCCCTTGAGCTCAAGGCGGACCCGCTGAGCTCTCGCGTCCTGGCCGGCTCCAGTGTCGCGCTGATCTTCCAGCGGCCCTCGACGCGCACCCGGGTGTCCTTCGAGGTGGGTATCGACGAGCTGGGCGGTCACGCCGTGATCCTGCGTCCGGACGAGATGCAGCTCTCGCGGGGGGAGTCACCGCGTGACACCGCGCTCGTCCTGTCGCGGCATGTGGCGGCGATCGGCATCCGCACCGGCCCCGACGCGCTGGTGCAGGAGCTTGCCGCCCACGCGAGCGTCCCGGTGATCAACATGCTCACGGCACTGCACCATCCCTGCCAGGCGCTGGCGGATCTGTTGACGCTGCGAGAGAGCTTCGGTCATCTCGAGGGCCTCAAGCTCGCCTACGTCGGAGATGGCAACAACGTCGCCCGCTCGCTGGCCATCGTCGGCGCGCTGGCCGGCGTGCAGGTCGCCGTGGCCTCCCCCGAGGGCTACCAGCTCGAACCGGTCGCGGGAGCCCAGCTCACCGACGACCCCTTCGAGGCGGTCAGGGATGCCAACGCCGTCTACACCGACGTGTGGGTGTCCATGAACGATGACCCGGATACGGCGGCCGCCCGCCGTGAGGCACTTTCGGCCTACCGGGTCGACGACGCCCTGCTCGACGCCGCTGCTCCGGGTGTCATCGCGCTGCATGATCTCCCGGCCCATCCGGGCGAGGAGATCAGCGCCGAGGTCATGTACGGCGAGCGCCAGCGGATCTGGGACCAGGCCGAGAACCGCCGGCACGCCCAGAAGGCGCTGCTCGAAAAGCTGGTCAAGTAGGGCAACCGGTCCGGTCAGGCCCTCAGGGCCCGCCCACCCGCAGGTAAGGCCTCCACGGGAGGCAAGTGCCACCAATCGCCTGATGTGAGCTGGGCGCTCTCAGGCCAATGTGTGCCGTGCAGCGAACGACGACACACACACATTGAGGAGCCCAGCATGCATCCCGCACTCACCGAGCAGCTGGTCAGCGCTCACCAGATCGACCTGACCAACGCTTATCACCATCCCAACTTCGATACGACCCCGGCACCGCGGTGGCGCCTGCGTCGACTGCTCGGCCAGAGCCAGGTGGCGGAGACGCAGACCAAGTAGGCCCCGACGTGGGGGGTCAGCGGCCGGCGCGCAGGCCGAAGCCGCGCAGCATCAACAGCGCCCGCTCTGACAGCGTGCCCCGAGCAGGCAGCACGCCCAGCTGGGTGGCGGCGTCGTAGAGGTCGAAGAAGGCCCGGACGCGCAGCAGCTTGCCCCGCTCGGTCTGGCAGTAGAAGACCATCGGCACGGCGACGAACTTGTTGGTGGCCGGCAACGACTCCAGGGTCTCGGTGTTGGTGGCCAGCAGACGCGAGGGCGCGGCCACGTAGACGCCGCCGCTCAGCCGTTCTCCTGAGCGCTCCAGGCGCGCATCGGGAAACGCCCCCCACAGACGCTCGGCGTGTGCCCCGATCGCCGCCGGGCCGGTGAGCGGCTCGGGCAGGAGCGGATCCTCATAGGTCACGTGCGCCACGCAGATGTCGACAAAGGCGCGCGAGTCACGCCCCGACCAGGCGTCCTCCCACGCGTCGATGAGTTCCTCGGCGCTCAGCCGACGGGGCTCGACGTCCTCGCTGCTCACTGAGACGGTCTCCCGGTCATGCTCAGACTCCAGTTTGGCGGTCGACGGTGGCACTGAGCTCGGCGAGGCCGGCCGTCGGCGAGGAGGGCGTGCCCTAGCGGCGCCGGGCGATCCGGCCCCGGGATCAGGCGGGAACCGAAGGTCCGCCCGGCGATGGTGAGTTCGTGCAGCGAGGACATGGACCCGCGTCACCCACCCTGCACGGCCACGAGGATCTCGACCCGCTCGCCCTCGGACAGCCGCGTGGCCTCCCAGGCCGAGCGCGGCACGACCTCGGTCTCGATGGCCACTGCGACGCCGCGCCCGTCCTCGCGTCCGCCGAGCAGGGCGACCAGCTCCGCGACGGTCGAGTCCTCAGGCAGCTCGCGTGGGCTGCCGTTCAGGGTGATCTCCATCCGCTACGCCACCTCCACGCGGGGGACAAGGTGAGTGAAGCGGGCGGGTGAGGCCGCCGCGGCCAGCTCCGGCAGCGGTCGTCCTGCCATCTCGGCCACGACCAGCTCAGCCGTGACGGGGGTCAGCAGGATCCCGTTGCGGTGATGTCCGGTGGCCCACACCAGGCGACCGAGCACCGGTGAGGTCCCGATCACCGGGAGGTTGTCGCTGGTGCCGGGACGGATACCCGAGTTGAGCTCCTCCAGCGTCCAGTCGGCCGCCCCCGGAACCAGCTCGATGGCATCGCGCAGCAGCTCATAGACGGCGCCGGTGGTGATCGTCGTGTCAAAGCCACGCTCCTCGACCGAGGCACCGAGCACGTAGCGACCGTCGCCCCGCGGCACCAGATATCCGGGCTGCATGCGCAGAACCCGCTCGAGCATGCCCGGCCCGTTGGGGTCGGCCAGAGTGAGGATCTGGCCCTTGACCGGACGGAAGGGGATCTGAGCCCCCGCCGGCATGCCCCCGATCTGGCCCGACCACGGCCCCGCCGCGACCACCACGTGACCCGCGGTGAGGGTCTCGCCGTTGTCGAGCCGCACGCCGTGCACCTCATCGTGGGCAACGCTGAGCCCGGCGACCTCACTGCCGGCGCGTAGGTCACCGCCGGCACGGGTGAAGGCGCGGGTCAGCGCCGCGGCGAGGGCCCGTGGATCGATGGCGTGGTCGTCGGGGACCTCGAGCGCGAGGCGCAGCGTCGGGGCGAGCGCGGGCTCGAGCCGCCGGGCCTCGGAGGCCAGCAACCGGTTCACCGGGCTGCCCAGCCCCTGACGGAAGGCCAGATCACGGTCGAGCACCGCGGCCTCAGCGGCGTCGCGAGCCACCAGCAGCGAGCCGTAGCGGCGGTAGCCGGTCTGTGACCCGGTCTCCGCCTCCAGCTCGGCGACGAACTCCGGATAGAGCCGGGCACTGGCCAGCGACAGGTCGAGCAGGGCGGATTCCGACGGTGTCGCCTCGCCGATCGGGGCGATCATCCCTGCGGCCACGTAGGAGGTGCGCGCCGCCGTGGCGGGCTCGCGCTCCAGCAGCCGTACCGACATGCCCTCGCGCAGCGCGCGCCATCCGATGGCCAGGCCGATCACGCCGCCGCCGATGATCAGAACATCCGTTGCGCCTGACTCGCTCATCACCTGTGAGTTGAAGGCTAGTGGCCTGCGGTTCACGACAGGGGTGCTACCCGGGCGCCGGGCTGCCACACTAGGGACGTGTCACTGAACGCCCGGCTGTACCTGGTTGCCGACGCCATCTCGGACAACGCCTTGGACGCCGCGCTGCGCGGCGGCGTCGATCTCGTGCAGCTGCGGATGAAGCAGGCCGACGACGACGCGATCCTCGCAGCGGCTGCCCGGTTCAAGCGCATCTGCGACGCCTACGACGTCCCGTTGATCATCAACGACCGGCCCGATCTCGCCGTCGCGGCGGGGGCGGCCGGCGTACACGTCGGCCAGGAGGACCAGAGCGTCATCGACGCCCGACTCACCGTGGGCGACGACATGATCGTCGGCCTTTCCACCCACGACACCGATCAGGTCGACGTGGCCCAGGACCTGCCGCTCGACTACTTCGCCGTCGGCCCGATTTACCTCACGCCCACCAAGCTGGGTCGTCCGGCCGTGGGCGAGGGCCTGGTGCGCTACGCCGCCCAGCACGCCAAGCTGCCGTTCTTCGCCATCGGCGGGATCGACGCCAGCAACGTCACCGGGGTGCTCGACGCCGGAGGGCGTCGGATCGCCGTGGTCAGGGCGATCACCGAGGCGGCCGACCCCCAGGCGGCCGCCCAGGCCCTGGCCGAGGCAATGGAGATCACCGTTGAGCCAGCGTAAGCGCAAGTCTGGGCGCGGCGGAGCCTCCGCGACCGCGGCGCCGCTCGCGGCCCAGCCGCCGGAGAGCCTCAGGCGCCGGAGACCTCGGCGCGCCCCACGCCCACCCTGACCCGCCGTCAGACCGCCCAGTACCGCGCCGCCGCGCGCCGCCAGGCGGCCCAGATCCGGGCCGCCCAGACCGCCGCGCACGAACAGCACTGGATCGAGCGCTACAGCGCCCGGGCCGAGGAGCGCAACGCGGAGGCACGGGCGAAGCTGGTCCCGCTGGCCCCGAACGAGCAGCCCTGGGCGCTGCGGATCGCCATCGCGCTGGCGATGATCTTCTCGCTCGGGACGCTCGTGCTCATGGTGGCCGGCGTCAAGGTCAGCGGCCGTCCGCCGTCCGCCAGCTGGATTGTCTACGTGGTCGTGATGTTCGCCTGTGGCTTCGGCATGTGGAAGCACTGGTATCAGGCGGTGCTCGCCTTCATGTGCCTGCTGGGAATCGCGATGATCATCCTCTGCGCGCTCGTTGTGCGCTTCTCGAACCTCCTGGGCTTGGTCGTTCCCCTGGTGCTGATCGTCGCCGGTGGTGCGGAGTTCTGGAAGCTCGTGGGTGTGCTGGCGCGGCTGCAGATGCCCCAGCGCCGCACTCGCTCGGCATAGCTCGGCACGAGGAGCGGCGGCAAGGGCCCCGCGTCTTATAGGCTGGAGATGTGCCTGACTCCACTTATGACTGCATCGTGATCGGCTCTGGCCCGGGTGGTTACGTCACAGCAATCAGGGCCGCGCAGCTGGGTTTGAAGACCGCCGTGGTCGAGAAGGACAAGGTCGGCGGTCGCTGCCTCAACTACGCCTGCATTCCCGCCAAGGCGGTTCTGCGTGTCGCCGACGTCGCCTCAGAGATCGCCGACGCTGACGAGTTCGGGATCACCGTGAACGCGCCGGTGATCGATTTCGCCAAGGTGCTCGAACGTCGCAACAACGTGGTGAACACGCTGACCGGCGGTGTCGCGGGGTTGATGAAGAAGAACAAGATCGACGTGATCGAGGGCGAGGCGTCCCTGGTCCCGGGTTCTCCGACGGTGTCGGTCAACGGGACCGAGTACACCGCCAAGACGGTGGTGCTGGCCACCGGGTCGGTCAAGCGACCGATCCCCGGCACATCATTCGGCGGTCGCGTGATCGGCACCGAAGAGGCGTGGGCGCTGTCTGAGCTGCCCGGTTCGCTTGCGGTGATCGGCTCGGGTGCCTCGGGCTCTGAGATCGCCTCCGCCTACGTTCGTCTTGGCTCCAAGGTGCAGCTGTTCGAGGCGCTCGACCGGGTCCTGCCGACCGAGGACGCCGACATCTCCCGCATCGCCGAGCGTGGCTTCAAGAAGCAGGGGATCGACGTCCACACCGGTGTGCTCGTCTCTGACGTCGTCAGCGGCGAGGACAGCGTGACCTTCAAGTACGGCGACGAGTCCGGTGAAGCCGACTGGGTGGTCATCGCCGCCGGTCGCGGCCCCGACGTCGAGGCCCTGGGCCTCGAGGCCGCCGGCATCAAGCTGACCGAGCGCGGCCTGATCGAGGTCGACGGGGCGCTGCGGACCAGCGTGCCCGGCATCTACGCGATCGGCGACATCGTGCCCGGACCCGCGCTCGCCCACAAGGCGTCAGAGGAGGGCATCATCGCCGTCGAGGACGCCGCGGGTCTGGGAACCCATCCGATCGAGTACGTCGACATCCCCCGCGCGACGTTCTGTACTCCGAACGTGGCCAGCTTCGGTCTCACCGAGGCCCAGGCCAAGGAACAGGGCTACGACGTGGTGGTCGGCAAGGTCCCCTACGGTGCGGTCGGGGCCGGCACCGTCTACGGCGACCGGACCGGTCAGGTCAAGATCATCGGTGACCGCAAGTACGGCGAGCTGCTCGGCGCCCACATCGTGGGTGCCAAGGCCACCGACCTGATCCAGGAGCTGGTCAACACCAAGTCCCTGGAGGGCGGATATCCGGAGGTCGCCCGGATCATCCACGGCCACCCGACCATGTCCGAGGCCCTGGCTGAGGCTGCCCGAGCCGCCGACGGTTGGCTGATCCACGGGTGAGCCCGGAGGGTCCGACCGCCCCGGCCGCTGGCTCGCTCAAGGGCGAATCCACCGTCTCTGAGCCGAACCGGTACGAACGCAGCGTCGCTCGACGCTCGGCGGAGATCCGCGCGACTGTCCCCGACGCGGAGTTCACCACGGTGGTGGCGATGGACGCGGCCTGTGAGGCCGCGTCCGCCCAGGGCGTCCCGGTCACCGCGCTGGTGCTGGCCGCCGCGGCCAAGGCCCTGCGTCAGGTCCCCCGCCTCAACGGGGCCTACCGCGACGGCCGCTTTGAGCTGTACTCTCGCGTGAACATCGGCGTGACCGTCGCCGGCGAAGGGGTGTACGTAGTGCCCACCATGTTCGACTCCGACCACAAGTCAGTGAGCGAGCTTGCCGCGGAGCTGGCGGACTATCGCGCACGCGCCGAGGCCGACCGGCTGGAGTCCTCTGAGCTCACGGGTGCCACCTTCACCTTCTCCGATCTGTCCGCTGACGGCGTCGTCGCCGGCGCGCCGCTGATCGTCGGCGGCCAAGCCGGCGGTTTGTCGGCCGGAGCCGTGCGGTCGGTTCCCGTGGTGCGTGACGGCGCAGTGGTCGCCGGGCGCGAACTCGTGCTCACCCTCGCCGTCGATCACCGGATCGCCCAGGCGCCCGACGCGGGTCGCTTCCTCGCGGTGATCCGCGAGACGCTGGAGGCCGCGTGAGCAGCCTCGACACCGAGGCACTGGCCGAGGGCCTGGCCGCGCAGGGGCGGGAGGAGCTGATCGACCGCTTCCGTGAGGCCTATGCCAAGGCGCTGGGCACCCACTCGGACCTCGTCAGCTTCGACTCCGAGCGCGTCGAGGCGATGGTCCAGCGCTCAGCCGAGGAGGCCGACGGTCTGCAGTGGCGCCGGGCCCTGGCCGGCGTCGCCGCCCGCGAGCTGGGCATCGACCTCGGCCCGGCCCTCACCCACCCCGCGGTGGTCCGCGCACACCAGCTGGTTGGCGCGCCCACCTACGAGTCAGCCCTCGCCGCCCTCGCCGTGCCCGCGCCGCTGCCCGAGACGCCCGCCGCGCCGACTCCCCCGCCCGCCGTGGCCGCCCCTCGGGTCCCACCCGAGCCCGATCTCGCCACGGTGGAGGCGGAGGAGCCGTTCGCCGCCGAGGAAGCCGAGCCCGACGCCGTCGAGGTCGAGGAGCTGGCAGAGGTCGAGGAACTCATCGCGATCGAGGAGGCAGCCGAGGTCGCCGAGGCGGAGGAACTGGCTGAGGTCGCAGCCGAGCTGGCCGAGGAGGATCTGGCTGCCGCGGAGTCCACCGACAGCGAGGAGCTGATCCTCGAGGCGGAGCTCGCCACCGTGATGCCCTCGGCCTCGGTTGAAGCCGAGCCTGAGCTCAAGGAGGAGCCGGAGCTCAAGGTCGAGGAGGAACCGGAGGCCGATGCGGTCGTGGAGGCGCCCGTCACCTCCGATCCCGAAGCCGTCTCGCTGCTTGACCAGCCCACCATGGCCTACGACGCCCTCGAACCCGAGGAGGAGCCGAGCGACGAGGTCCTGGCCCACCGCGCGGCCGGGTTCGCCGCGGAGTTCATGGCGAGCGCACCGGCCGTGCCGGGCGACGAACCCCCCGTCTTAGACGAGTTCACCTTCGAACAGGACGCGGTCGAACTTCCCGAGGTCGACCAGGAGGTCTCTGCGGTCGACCCGGATGTCGCCGAGTTCGGTGCCGTCCACCTCGGTGGAGTGGCGACACTGCCCTCGGCCGAGGAGATCGCCCTGCGCCTGTCCGAGGACGGCCTCGACCTGCTCCAGGACGACGGCACGATCGTCGGCCGCCTCGGCTGGACCGAGATCGCCGCGCTGGAAGTCACCGTCCCCCACGGCCGACGCCGGCGCCGCAACGCGCCCCGGCTGGTCGTGCACACCGCCGGCGGCAGTGCCCGCTTCGAGGTGCCCGGACTGTCCGGTGAGGAGCTCCAGGATCAGGTGCAGCCCCTGATGGCCCGCTTCGGGAACTAGCGGCGGAGCGGTCCAGCGTCAGCCACGTGGACCGTCGCTGGGCATCGGGTGGGCGATGCCGACCAGCTTCACCGGCTGGGCCCCGGGCGGCCGCAGCGCCGGGTCAACGCGATCGTCGTAGCGGCGGAACAGCACCATCAGATCCTGCTCGAGCTCGGTCAGCTCGGCCGGGGTCAGGTGTGTGACGATGGAGTTGATGAACGGCGCCTCGGCCCACTCCGGGAAGGCGTGACGGCGGCGGTGCCACTCCTCGAGCTGGGAGAAGGTCCGGTTGATCGACGCGGCCTCCAAGGCCTCGCCGGCGGCCTGGGTCTCGGCGTCGGGTGCCCGGGCGGGGTTGAAGCTGTAGCTGCGGTGCAATAGCCGCCACGGGCGGCTGCGGCCCTTGCCCGTCCCGGCCTCCTCGACGAACCCGTATTTGGCGAGCGTCTGCAGGTGCCAGGACATGTTGCCCGGGCTGTCACCGAGCAGCTCGGCCGCGCGCGAGGCGGTTAATTCGCCCTGGGTCCGGAGGGCGTCGAGGAGGGCCAGACGCAAGGGGTGTGCCAGTGCCCGCATGGTCTGGGCGTCGTGGCTGATCTCGCGGGGCTCGGGGCTCACTCCGCCCAAGACTAGTGAGCGAGCAGACGAGCCAGCGGACGGGTGATCGCCAGCACGCGGTGGCGGCGCAGCGGGGTGGTGGTGCGCGGCGCAACGGAACGACGCAGGTCAGCGAGGCGGCTGTCGCTGAGATTCTGCATCAGGTATGGGCTCTGATCCATGACGATTCCTTTTCGTAAGACTTCTTGTGACAAGACTCATTGTCACTATAGCTCTTGTCACAAGACTTCTTGTGATGTGGCCGGCGGCCGGAGTATCCGACGCGAGTCGAGGATCGGAGCCGGGGGGTCCTGACTAGTCCGACAGGCGCTGGCGCATCACGTCGATCGCCACCGGGTTGGCGTCGATCAATACGAAGCGGCGGTCGAGGGCACGACACACCGCGCCGAGCGTGCCGGACCCGGCGAAGGGATCCAGGCACCAGCCGCCGGGGCGCGAGGACGCGGAGACGATGCGGCGCACCACCCCCTCGGGCTTCTGGCTCGGGTAGCCGGTCTTCTCCCGGCCGTTGGTCGGCACGATGGTGTGGAACCACACGTCGGTCGGGCGTTTGCCACGGGCCGCTTTCTCGGCCGACACCAGCCCGGGCGCCATGTAGGGCTCGCGGTCGACGGCCTCGGCGTCGAAGTGGTGGCCACCCGGGGTCTTGACGTAGACGAGGATGGTGTCGTGCTTGGCCGGCCAGCGCCGGCGCGGCTTGGCCCCGTAGTCATAGGCCCAGATCAGCTCGTTGAGGAACGCCTCACGGCCGAAGATCTCATCGAGCAGCAGCTTGCAGTAGTGCGCCTCGCGATAGTCGATGTGGAAGTACAGGGTCCCGTGATCGGCCAGCAGCTCCCGGCAGCGGCGCAGGCGCGGCTCGAGGAACGCCAGGTAGTCGCTGAACGCGTCGTCGTAGGAGAGGCTCGACAGCAGGGTGGATTCGTAGCGGTGACCACCGAACCCGACCCGTGAAGCGCCCTCCACACGACGGACGCTGTGGGTGCGCCGCGCCTGGGCCTGGCCCGTGTTGAAGGGAGGATCCATGTAGATGAGGTCGAAGGCACCGTTTGGAAGTGCCGCTAATGCGGGCAGGTTGTCGCCTTGGATGAGTAAGTCATCCGTAAGGTCCATGTCCGCTGAGCCGTAGAGAATCTTCATCCGCAGATAAGCTGAGTATCCGTGAACGAGCGCCAGACGAACAAACCGACGCCGGTCAGCTCCGAAACGCTCTATCAGCGGCTGGAGTCGTCCAAGTGGTTCGGCAAGATCGCCAAGTACTCGATCGGCTCCGTCATCGCCTTGGCCACCAGCACCATCGTGTTCGAGCTGCTGCTCCTCGCCGGCTCCAACAACACGACGATCGACTCGGTCGCGGCATTCGTCGCCGGTGCGGTGCCCAACTGGATCCTCAACCGGCGCTGGGCGTGGGAGCGCAGCGGTGAGATGGACATCGGCCGCGAGGTCGTGGGCTACACGATCGTCTCGCTGATCGCCCTGGCCGCCTCGTCACTCGGCACCAGCTGGATGCAGCACTACGTCCAACACCACGTCTCGGCCGGTAGCGGGCTGCGGTCGCTGCTCGTCACCGGCGCCTACGTGGTGGTGCAGGCGATCCTCTTCGTGGCGAAGTTCGTGGTCTATGACCGCTGGGTGTTCACCGGCGAGAGCCGGTTCCGCGCAGCATGGCGGTCGCGACGCCAGGTGTTGAACGCCGCCCGCGCGAACCGCACCCCGTAACCGAGGTTCCCACCCTTCTTGGTCCCGGTGGCGTGCTCCCCGCGGTCGCGCATGGTGGTCGGCACCTCGGCCAGGCGGTAGCCGTTCAGCGCGGCGGAGATCTGCAGCTCGGAGGCCTGGTACTGGGGCTGCTCGAGGGTGACCGCGGCAGTGACCTCGGCCTTCATCGCACGCAGGCCACACGCCGGGTCGGTGATCCGCTGGCGGGTGAACAGGGTGAGGATGAGACCGAACACGATGACGCCGATGTGACGGGTCGCGTCGGTGGTCAGCTCGGTGCCGAGCCGGCGTGAGCCGGAGACGAAGTCGGCCCGGTTGTCGATGATCGGCTGGACCACCCGCGCGATCTCGGAGGTCTCGTACTGCCCGTCGGCGTCGATCGTCGCGATGATGTCCGCTCCGCGTGCCCGGGCCAGCCAGTAGCCGAGCTTGAGGGCCGCGCCCTGGCCCCGGTTGACCGTGACGTCGCAGACCAGCGCGCCGGCCGACGCCGCCTCACGCGCGGTGTTGTCCCGGGCGCCGTCGACGACGACGATCACCTCGAGGGCGAGGCCGGCCGCCTCGGCGGGCACCTCGTGAATGACCGCGGCGACGGTCGGCTCCTCGTTGAAAGCGGGGATGACGACAGCCAGCGGAGCGCCCTGTTGGGGCGGGTAGGCGGCCAGGAATGCGCGAGCGGCATCACGCTCGACGGGATCGAGGCGCGCCAGCTCCGCTTCGAGCTGAAAGGGTTCGGGGGTGACGGCGCTCATGTCGTCACCAGAGTGGCATCACGCCACTCCTCCCACACACCGGTTACCCCTGTGTGGAAGTCGTACTTCGGCTCCCATCCGAGCGAGCGGGCGCGGGAGTTGTCGATGATCACCGCGGGCATCTCACCCTGCTTGGCCGGGATGTGGGTGACCGCGAAGTCGGCGCCGGTCACCTGCTTGACCTCGGCGACGACGTCGAGCACCGACAGCGAGGTGCCCGAGCCGGTGAGCACCGGGCCGGACCAGGACGCGTCGAGCAGCGCCAGCTTGATCGCCTCCACGATGTCGAGCACGTGCACGTAGTCGCGCACCTGGGTGCCGTCGCCGTACACCTCGAAGGTGTTCCCCAGCCGGATGCAGCGCATCAGCCGGGCGACGATCGAGTCCTTGGCCTGCATGCCCGGGCCGTACACGTTGGCGAAGCGCAGGAACGTGCAGCGGACCCCGAACACCGACGTGTAGGCGGACATCATCATCTCCGCCGCGGCCTTGGTGGCTCCGTAGGGCGTCAAGGGACGGAGCAGGGCGCGCTCGGTGATCTTGGCCTCCTCCATGGGGCCGGTGATCGCGCCTCCGGTGGAGGCGAAGACCAGTGCGCTGACCCCGGCCGCGCGAGCGCCCTCGAGCAGGCGGTGGGTGCCCACGACGTTGGTCTGGAAGGTCTCCTCAGGGCGCTCGATCGACTTGAGGACCGAGGTGATCGCGGCGAGGTGGACGACCCCGTAGAAGTCACCCCCGGCGAAGGCCTGTTCAATCGCCGCCGGGTCTGAGATGTCCCCGATGACGACGTCGACCGCCGGATCCGGATGCGGTACCAGGTCCACCACGCGGACCGTCGCGCCCGCGTCGGTAAGGGCGCGAACCACCTGGCGGCCGATGAAACCGGAGCCACCGGTGACGAGGATGCGCTTGCCGGAGAAGTTCATGTCGGGGGCCTGTTGCAAGCGGCCGAGGATAGCCGACGGGGCCCGCCGAGCGAGGTCCTCAGCGCGGCCGCGCGGCGATCTCCATGATGTCCCCGGGCACGATGCGCAGGGTGCGCTCTGCCAGTCCGGAGCGCTCCACGAGCCCCCGGACCGCCCCCGCGGCGGGCAGCCCGGCTCGCCGCCAACGGTCCGCGGCGAAGCGCAGGCTGACTCGCCGGCCGACCTTGGCGTGATCGACGGCGACCCAGCCGGTCTGCTCGAGCAGCCGGACCAGGGTCACGCGCGAGAAGAAGTGGTAGTGGTCGGGGATCAGCTGACGCCACCGTGCGGGTGCGAGGAGGAAGAACGCGCTGTCAACCGTCGGCGTCTCGATCATCAGCACGCCGCGGTCAGAGATCAGCTCGCGGGCCTTGAGCAGACCGGCGCGCGGTGAGTCGAGGTGCTCGATCAGGTGATACATCGTCAGCGCGTCGTACCCGCCGGCGGGCCGGCTGACCGCATCGAGGCTGGTGTTCGCCACCGCCAATCCCCGGGTCTGGGCCTGGGCGGCCGTGGCGGCATCGGCTTCGACCCCGGAGGCGTCGAAGCGCTCCGCCGCGACCTCGAGGAAGTCGCCGAGCGCAGACCCCACGTCGAGCAGGCGCCCCCCACTCACATAACGGGTCAGCCGCGCGAGGCGCTCGGTCTGGACGGCGCGGCGCAGACCCGCGGATTCGTCGTGCTCGACGCGTACGTCGACGATGCCCAGTGCCGCCACCTCGGCGGCCAGGGCACGGCTGCGCTCGGGATCGGCGGCCGAGAAGGTGAAATCGTGGGACCGGGCGCCGACGGAGAGATGACCGCAGGTCCCACAGCGCATCAGCGGCCCGTCGAGCCGAGGCGAGCGGAGGAAGCGGCGCGCGGTTGCCGCGCCACAGATCTCACAGGGGCCGACGCCGGGGCTCACTCACCGCCACGGTAGCGCCGGGCCGACGCGCCGTTCAGCGCCCACCGTGACCGTATCCGCCCGGACCGCCTGGACCGCCCTGTCCGCCGTAACCGCCGTAGCCGTAACCGGGGCCCGCACTCGGGCCGGAGGGGCCCGCGTACCCGGCGGGTGCCGACGGAGCGGAGCTCGCCGGGGTCGTGCTGGAGGCGGGCGTCGGCGCGGGAGTCGGGGCCGGAGCCGGAGCCGGCGTAGAGCTGGTCGGGGCCGGGCTGGCGTGCCCCACCGGGGCCGCGGTACCGCCATGGTTCAGGGATGTCGGGCTCGGCGCGCCGAAGCCGATCGACCCGTGTCCCGATCCGTAGCCATGAGAGGCGCCGACGGGCAGCGGCGCATGTGAGGACGTCACGCCGGTCGGCGTGTGGGCGCTGCTCGAGGTGGTGGTCGGGGTGGTGGTCGGACTCGAGATCGTGCGCCCGGACATCGGGATCGGCGTCTGGGTGTTGGCGATCGGCGTCGTCGCGGGGATCGGTGAGGCGATGGTGGAGCTCGCGGGGGTGGACGTCGAGCTGGTGTGGCTGACGCTGGCGGTACTCGAACTTGAGGCGAGGTTGGTGCTCGTGGGGTTCGAGCTCACGCCGGGGCCGCCGTGTCCGTAGCTCCCGTACCCGTGACCGTAACCGTGGCCCGCGGAGCCGGAGGCGCTCGATGCGCCGGTGACCCCGAGCGGGTGCGGTGTGGCGCTGCTCGGCGTCGCGGCCACGTTGGATGAGGGCAGCTGCGACGGGGTCACCGCGGCCGGACTCGTCGTGGCGGCCGGGGTCCGCGGCGTCACGGCCGGGGTGGTGGCGGCGGTGACGGCGGGCGTCGTGGCCGGGGTGGCAGCGGGGCTGGTGGTCGTGGCGGTCGCGGCCACCGCAGTGGTGGCCGCCGGAGTCGCCGCGGCAGGTGTACTCGCAGCGGCGGGTGAGCTCGCCGCAGGGGTCGCGGTCGTCGCCGCTGCGCTGGCCGTGCCCGGCGCCAGCGGGGGCAGCGCCGCATCGGCGGCCGGAACGGGCGCCAGCGGCGGCAGGCCGGAGGTGTGGGAGCGCGTCGGCGGCGCCACGGCGGTCGGCCGCAGGTGACCGTGGGACACCACCACGAGGTTGGGGACGACGAACTGGCCCAGCGGACTGGCCGCCGTGGCCGCCGTCGAGGACCCACCGATCGCCGCGAGGATGCTGGGATTGACGCGCGCCGCGACACCGGCGCTGCTGGCGCTGCTGGCGCCACTCACGGCGCGAGCCGCGCGGTTGACGGTCCGGGGGTGCGCCTGGGCCGCGTCGGCGGCGTGCCCGCGGACCGTGGCGCCGCCGCCCCACAGGCGGTCGAGCTTGAGGCCGCCGCTGGCGACGATCACCGCGGTCCCCCCCGCCCCGGCGCTCAGCGCCAGAGCGGCGATCAGTGCCTTGAGGCCGGCGCCCTTGACCGCGCCGCTGAGCACCGCACCGCCGCCGACGGTGGCCGCCGCGCCGGTCCCGCCGACCGCGGCGGTCCCGAGGACGGCCTGCTTGAGCGCGACGGTCGGGAACACCGGCAGGAGCGCCCGCAGCCCGTGGCGCTGGCGTTCGATCTGGCTGCGGAACTCCCGGCAGCCGTCGCAGTCGCGCAGGTGGCGGCGCAGGTTGGCCCGGCGCAGCGCGGCGCCCCGGCCCACCGACAGCTCCTGGCGGATCTCCTCACACGGGGTGTCGCGGGCGTCCTTGGCCGCGCTGAGGGAGCTGCGGGCCTGGTAGACGAGCGCCTTGACCTTGTCCGGCCGCACGCCGAGCACGTCGCCGATCTGGTGATGGGAGAGCGCGTCGAGCTCGGACAGCACCAGCGCCGCGCGCTGCTCCTCGGGCAGCTGGGCCATGTCCTTGAGCAGCTCGCGCAGATCCTCGCGCTTCTGGACCTGGGAGCTCAGGCCCTCGGTGGTGAGCTGGTCGAAGTCATCGGTCGGCTGCTCGCGGCGTCCGCGGAGGATCGAGTAGCACCGGTTGCGGGCGATGGTGAACAGCCACGGCCGGACGTTGATCTCCTTGGTGGTGTAGGCGAGCTCCCGGTAGGCGGCCATGAAGGTGTGCTGCACGGCATCTTCGGCCTCGTGGGCGTCCCCGAGGAGGTGGCGACAGAACGACAGGATCGCTCGGTGGTGTCGCTCATACAGAGCCTCGAAGGCCCCCTCCTGCCCGTCTCGAACCATCGCCACCAAACGGCTGTCCGAGCTGAGCAGCCGCACGCGCGGCGACGCAGCCGGAAGCATTGACGACGGTCGAGGAAGTGCTCCCGCTTCCATCCAGTCCCCTATTTCAGTTGTCGTTCCGAAACCCTGAGGGCGCGAATACCCAGTTCTGCGTACGTCTAAAAGCAACTTTTCGGTAAGCATAGGACATCGATGCAATCGGGTGAACAATTGTTCACAATCTGACATCTGGCGATGGGCGGCCTCAGGCGGAGATCGGCCGGGCGGGTACGCCCACCACGGTCACCCCGGGGGCGACGTCGCGCGTGACCACCGCGCCGGCCCCCACCACGGCCCCGGCACCGATCAGGAGCGGATGGCCCGGGTGACCGTTGATCGTCACCGCGCCGGTGCCGAGAAAGGCGTGATCACCGAGCTGGTTGGTGCCCGACAGCTGGGTCCCCGGCGACAGCGTGGCGAAGGCCCCGATCACCGTGTCATGGGTGATCGTGCAGTTGACGTTGACCTGGGTATGGCGGCCGATGGCGATGTCGGTGGTGACCACGCTGCCCGGGCAGATGACCACCCCCGCAGCCAGCTCCACGTGGGCGAGGTCGATCTCGACGCCCGGATGGATGAGCGGCGGGGCGCTGATCAGCCCGGCCGCCTCGGCGGCTCCGATCAGGCGCTCGCGCAGCCGGGAGTCCCCCACCGCGGCGATCACCGCCGCCCCGGCGAACCGCGCCGCCGCCTCTTCCAACGTCCAGGCGCCGAGGTCATGGACGCTCGCTCCCGACGCCGCGTCGTCGACGATGAAGCCGAGCGGCGCGAAGCTCTCCTCGGCCCAGCTCGCGCGCCCGGCCCACGCCGCGATCTCCCGGCCGGAGCCCCCGGCCCCGTAGATCAGGAGGGGGCGACCCATCCCCCGCTCTCGTCCTCGTGGTAGAGGCCGTCCCCGCCGGTCAACGTCCCCACGGTCCGCGCGAGGATCCGCAGATCGAGGGCGAGGGAGCGGTGCTCGACGTAGTAGATGTCGAGCTCGATCCGCTCGGGCCAGCCGAGCGCCGCGCGGCCGTGGATCTGGGCCCAGCCGGTGATTCCGGGCCGCACGTCCAGGCGCCGGCGCTGGCGCGGGGTGTACTGCTCGACCTGGCTGGGCAGCGTCGGGCGGGGTCCGACGATCGACATCTCACCGCGGATGACGTTCCACAGGTTGGGCAGCTCGTCCAGGCTGGTGCGGCGCAGCCACTTGCCCGAGCGGGTGAGGCGGAAGTCGTCGGCGAGGATCGCGTCACCGGCGCCCATGGTCTGGGCGTTGTCGACCATCGTGCGCAGCTTGTAGATGCGGAACGGCACGCCGTGGCGCCCCGCCCGGGTCTGGCGGAAGATCGGGTCCCCGCGCGACTCGAGCCGGATCAGCACACACAGCAGGAGGATCAACGGCGCGGTGACGATCGCCGCCGGAACCGCGATGGCCAGGTCGAGCAGGCGCTTCACCGCGTGCCCTCGACCGGTTCCCACATCACGCGCTGGTGACCGGCGAGCCAGTCGAGCAGGCCGACGGCCAGGGAGGCGGTGGTCCACACGTAGTAGCGGGCGATCAGGGTCACCCGCAGCGGGAGCAGCGGTGCCAACACCGCTGCGGCGATCAACCCGAGCTGGAGCGCGAAGGTCACCACGTAGACCCAGCCCTGTCCGAGCAGCAGCGCGTTGGCGGCGAGGGCGATGAGGTGCAGCAGCGGTGAGGCGTAGCGGAGGATGCGGTGGGAGAAGATCATCAGTGCGTAGGTGAGACCGTAGCCGCGTGGGGAGAGCATCCCGCCCGCCACCACCGTCGGCCAGGCACGGCTGGCCATGCGTCGCTTGCGGCGGAACTCGCCCTCGATGGACGGCGCCATCTTCTCACTGGCTCGGGCGGCGGGCTCATAGCGCGCCCGCCAGCCGCGCTTGACCAGCTTGAACGGGAGCGCGATGTCATGACTCATCACGGGTGCCATGACCAGGTAGGCCTCCCGGCGCACCGCGTAGATGGCGCCGTTGCCGGCGGTGATGCTGGCCAGGGCCGACTCCTGGCGGCG
Source organism: Solirubrobacteraceae bacterium (assembly GCA_965198695.1). Lineage (GTDB taxonomy): Bacteria > Actinomycetota > Thermoleophilia > Solirubrobacterales > Solirubrobacteraceae > Palsa-465. The sequence goes on from CBDAPW010000003.1 coordinate 116,834, forward strand.
CAGGAACATCTCATAGCGCCAGTAGACACCCTCCTGGTTGGTGGCGCCGTCGACGGCCGTGAAGCTCACGTCGCCGCAGACATAGCCGGTGCGTGGATCCCCGAAGGCGTCGACCAGGCGCGCCAGCGCGTCGGGGGCCCAGCTGGCGTTGGCATCGGAGAAGGCGAGGATCTCCCCGCGGGCCACCGCCACGGCGGCGTTCTGGGCGGGCACCTTGCCGGCGCGGGGCAGCTCGAGCACCCGGTCCGCACCGGCGGCCCGCGCCGATTCCGCGGTGGCGTCGCCGGAGCCGTCGACGGCGACGATCACCTCGAGGGCGGGGTAGTCGAGCCCGCGCAGGTTGGCGACCCGGGCGGCGATCCCGTCCGCCTCGTGGTAGGCGGCGACGATCACCGAGACGAGCGGCAGCTCACCGGTCCAGCGGACCGGTGCCGGGGGGCGCATCAGGCGCGCCAGCCCGGCCAGGAGGAGTCCGTAGCCGACCTGGGCGTAGACGAGCAGCGCCGCCGCCAGCCAGAACACGAGGGCGATGGCGGTCATCGCGGTGCGATCTCGGCGTAGACCGCGAGCGTCTGCGCGGCCGCCGCGTCCCAGGAGTAGAGGTTCTCGGCGGCCTGTGAGGCCGCCGCACCCAGGTGGATGCGTTCCTGGGGGTGGTCGATGAGCTCCTGGAGGACCTCCGCCAGCCGGTGGTGATCGCCGGGTGCCACCGGTCGTACCGCCCCTGCGGCGATCGGTTCGAAGAACCCGCCGAGCTCGGAGACCACCGTCGCCTTGGACGCCGCCATCGCGGTGGCGAGCACGCCGGAGAAGCCGAAGCGCTCGGACTCCAGGTAGGGCAGCACGACGATGTCGGCGGCGGCGAACAGCGCCGACTGCTCGGCCGGGGTGACGTAGCGCGGGACGTAGCCGACGCCCGGGGGTACCGCGAGGTCGTACATCGGCCGCCCGACGATCCACAGCTCGCCCCGCTGCACGCGCCGCCAGGCCGCCAGCAGCGTCTCGATGCCCTTGTAGGGGCGGATGAGGCCGAAGCACAGCACCACCGGACCCTGGGGGGCGGCGAGCTCGGGCGGCAGGGCACCCGCCGGTTCAAGTTCGAGCGGGCCGTGGTGGATGACGTGGAGACGGGCGGGGTCGAGCCCGGGGATACGTGCCTTGAGCAGCTGCTCACGGGCGTAGGCAGTGTGGACGATCACCGCGTCGGCGCGGGTCAGCCCCACGGCGCCGTGAGGATCGTGGACGGTCAGCACGGTCGGCCGCTGGGGTCCGAGGCGGACATCGAGACGCGTCGACCACTGGAAGTGCACGATGTCGGCAGCGTCGGATCGGTAGCGCAGCAGGTCCGGCGCGTGCTGGGCGCGCTTGGTCAGGGTGCGCAGACGTGAGCCCGCCGCGCCCACAGCGCGGCGAGAGAAGCGCTCCTCCCGGATGTAACCCTCGGGCACGGGGACGTCTCCGTAGGCGAAGGGGCTGGTGAGCAGGCGCACCTGGGCCCCGGCGCGGGCCAACGCGGCGGCGAGGGCGGCGTCATAGGGCGGCGAGTAGGCCGGTGGATCGAGCAGGTCAACGCGCATCGTTGGACTGGCGCAGGCCGATCTGCTCCTCGATGCCGAGGACGCACTGGACGAAGAGGAACTTCAGGCGCTCGCCGGCGCTGAGGCGCGCACGGGTCGCGGCGGTGTTGCCGTCGGCGCGGAAGGCCACCCCGGGGCCGATACCGAGTCGCTTGAGGGCGATGCGCGCGAGCCGGTTGAGCCCCGGGTCGGGGTGAAAGCCCGGCCAGCGCGACTCCAGCCAGCGCGCGCCCGCGGCGTAACCGCGCCATTGGCGCCGCAGCGCGGAGAGGCTCTCGCGGTACTGGTGGCGCACGACCGCCTCGGGCGCGAACTCCAGGCTCCAGCCCGCGTCCTGCAGACGCCAGGTGAAGTCGGTGTCCTCGCCCGCCCGCACCCCCTCGACGTAGCCGTCGACGGCGTCGAGGGCGGCGCGACGGACGAGCAGGTTGGCGCTCGAGGCCCGTGGCTTGTAGGGGTTGGCCAGGTGCGAGCGCTGGCCGAGGAAGTTGCGACTGGCGCCGTAGCGAGCGGCCAGGGTCGGCCGGCCGACGAAGCCGACGATGTCCCCGGTGATCGCCCCGACCCGATCGCCGATCGCCCCGGACGCGAAGAAGCGGTCGACCAGGTCCGGGGGGGCGATGGTGTCGGCGTCGAGGAAGAGGATCCACGGGTTCTGCGCCGCGGCGGCGCCGGTGTTGCGGGCGTGGGCGGGGGAGCGCTCGCCGGTGGCGGCGACGACGGTGACGTCGGGCGGGGGGCTCGCGATGGCGCCGCAGTTGTCGGCGAGGATGCGCTCGTCGCCGCCCTGGAGCTCGAGGCCACGCAGCAGGGCCAGCGCCGCCTCCGCGGCGGCGCGATCTCCCGCGAAGGGCACGACGACCGACACCGGCGGGCGGGCGGGCGTCACCGGAGCACCTTGGCGATCAGCCCGCGGGCGGCCCGGAGCTCGGAGCGGTGCAGGAAACCGGTCCCCAGCAGGGCCGGGCCGATGAGCACGAACACCGCCCCCCGGGCGATGAACCACGCAAAGCTGCCGTCAGGGAGCAGGTCGGCGCCGAGCACGGTGAGGCCGGCGATCACCACGACGAGGTGGGCCAGGCGGCGCCACTCGAACGCCACGGGGAAGGCGCGGCGCACCAGCATATACATCACGCCGAGCATCGCCACGTAGGCCCCGCACAGCGCGATCCCGCCTCCGGCGATGCCCAGGGCGGGGACGAGCAGGACGAGCAGGACCACGTTGACCACCACGCCGGCCAGTGCCGCACCGAAGTTCCGCCGCGTCACCTGCGCGCGCCCGGCGATGACGAGGAACACCACCCACAGCCCGTACAGGGCCCAGCCGAGCGACAGCCAGGGCACCGCCCGGTAGGCCTGGAGGTAACCGGGGTGGGGCGCGAGAAACCGGATGATGTAGCGCGCCTCGAGCGTCAGGCCGGCCACCACCCAGCCGGTGACCAGCGCGTAGTAGGTGGTGACCAGGCCGTAGAGCTCAGACGCCTCGGCGTCGTCGCTCACCGAGTAGGCCAGCGGCGGCCAGGCGTACTGGAAGGCGGTGACGATGAACACCACCGCGCCGGCCACCTTGACCGCGATCGCGTAACGGCCGGCGGCGACCGTGCCCTGCTGATGGACGATGTACTGGCGGTCCAAGACGCTGAGAGCGTAGACCGAGGCCTCGGCGGGAACCGTGGGCAGACCGAAGCGGAACAGCGTGCGGAAGGACTGCAGCGTCGGCACCCGGCGCGCCGGCGCCAGGCTCGCGCGCATGCTCCACCACAGGCCGAGCAGGACGACGGTGGAGACGGCGTAGTTGCCGAGCAGCAGGCCCTCATAGCCGCGGTGCAGGACGACGACCAGCAGCACGGTGACGGCGATCGTCCCGAGCACGTTGATCAGGGTGACCGTGGCGTAGGCGCGGAGACGCTCGTCGACGCGCAGGATCGCCTGGCCCAGCTCGAGGTTGGTGAACGCCCAGATACCCAGCACGGCGCAGCGGTAGGGCCCGGGCACCGGCTCGGAGGTGATCAGCTTGGCGATCGGGCTGGCCGGGATGAGCAGCAGGAGGCAGGCGAGCGTCGTGGTGGCCATGAGGAACAGCACGGCGCGGCGGGCCAGCGCAGCGCGCCGCTCGGGGTCGGCGTCGGTGTAGTGGAAGCGCAGGAACGCCTCGATGATCCCCACCCGGACGACGATCGAGATGAGCACGACGAAGGTCATCAGAGTCTCGGCGATCCCGTAGCCCGACGGGGCGATCTTGCCCGTGTAGACGGGGATCAGCACGATCGCGAAGACCTTGCCGACGATGTTGGCCAGCTGGTAGGCGCCGAGGGAGCTGACCAGGCGCTTGAGGTAGCCACTCATCTGAGGTAGCCGCCCATCGCGGGCCTAGTGGGACGGGTCGAGGACGACGTGCCAGACCCGGCTGAGCAGCTCGCCCGAGTCGACGTCGGAGGCGAGGCTGGAGCCGAAGGCGGGCAGGCCGGCCTCGACCACGGTGCCCGAACCGAGGTGGAAGCCGACGATCGACACCGCGCTGTCGGCCACGCCGGCGGCGGAGACGACGCGTCCGTTGGGCGGGGTGAGCACCTGGTAGCGGGGGAACTCCAGCGCCGCCGCGGTCGAGAAGATCTTCAGACCGTCGGTCAGCTCGAGGATCGGTTCGGCGTAGGCCGGCGACACGTCGCCGTGCTTGACTCCGAAGGGATCGACGGACAGGCGCTTGGCCGGGCCGGCGATCGGCCCGTCGGTGCCGTCGCTGATCTCCGCCGCGCTCTGGAGCGAATGGATGCCGTCGCTGAAGGCGCCGCCGCCGCCGGAGACGAAGCTGCGCAGCTGAGACGCGAGCTGGGCCGGCAGCCAGGTGAAGGTGCCGTCGAGCAGGACGCCGCTGCGGCCCTTCAGTGACGGTCCGACCCCCTCGGCCAGGGCCACGTCGGTGGTCAGGTCATAGCTGAGGCCCTCGGAGTCGAGGAAGTCCAGCAGCGCCACCTCGTCGTCGAAACCGGCGGGCAGGCCGGCCACCAGCGGACGCTCGAGGCTGATCTGGCCGCCGTCGGCCAGCGTGTCGATGAGTCCGTCGGAGTCGTCGTCGGTGGCGTTGGCGCCCTGCCAGGTCAGGGCCGGCAGCACGACGAGCACCTTGGCGGCGGCGCGCGCCCCGACGGCGCTGGCCACCAGTGGCACCGTCGTGCGGTGGGCGGCGCCCACCGTGTGGGAGGCCAGGGTGAGCGCATAGAGCCCCGCCCCCGGGAGGCGAACCCGGAGGACGCCGGCGCTGCTGCTGCCGTGGAAGACGACGGCGGTCTGCCCCGCGCGGCGCAGGTCCCAGGCGTAGGTGCCCCCGCCGGCGTTGACGTCGACGCTGGCCAGGGTGCCGGCCGGAACGGGATCGGTCGGGGGCTGGGCGGACAGGTAGCTGACGTTGACCCCGGCGCCAGGGGTGCTGTGGGGGGCCGGATCGCTGACCAGCGGGTACTGGCCGCTGGTGCAGGCGTTGTCGGTCACCTTGACGCCGAGCAGGTAGGTGCCGGCCGGGGCCGGCTTGGCGCCGATCATCCCGTTCCACACGGCGGTCTTGATGCGCGGGTTGATCCCGAAGGTCTTGACCAGCTTGAGGGGCTGGGTCGCGTTGCCGGTGGCCCGGTAGATGAGCACGTTGCCGGTGCGGTAGGGACCCGGCACCAGATGGATCGTCGCGGTCTGGGGGCCCGGGGTGAGGTACGGCGTGACCCCGGCGGGCGTCGTCGTGGTCGTCGTCGTGGTCGTCGTCGTGGTCGTGGTCGTCGTCGTGGTCGTGGTCGTGGTCGTGGTGGTTCCGGTCCCGGTCGTGGTTGCACTGGCGCCGGTGTCGCTCACCGTGATCGCGCTGACTTTCGGGGTGGGCCGGCGCGACTGCACCTTTACCGACACGCCGCTGATGGGGAGATCGCGGTCCTCGTGCACGAGCACGACGTGGAAGGTGTAGGTGCCGGCCGGCGCGTAGCTGCCGTTGCTGAGGCGACCGTTCCAGGTGAACGTCGCGTACTTGTTCGTGCCGGCATGGATGTAGCGGCCCGAGCCGGACATCGTGGCGACGTTGGCACCGCTGGGACCGACCACCTCGACGTTGACCACGTCGGACTTGGACTGCAGGTAGAAGGCGAGGGCGGTGGAGCGGAAGCTCACCGACTTACCCGCCTCGTCCGTGCAGACGCCGGCGGCCTGGGGGTTGATGACCGGCGGGTCGGCGCGGGGGGCGCCGTTGATCAGCGGATTGCTCGTCTTGAGGTGCTGGGTGAGGTAGAAGGCCCCAACGGTGGCCAGCGCCAGCACCGCGAAGAGCACCAGCGGCACACGGGCGGGCAACCGGTCGGGCAACCTCACCAGGGCACCAGCCCGGTGTTGTCGACATCGTGGTCGTGGAAGGCGTAAAGCCCGCGGGGATCGTCGCGACACAACGCGACGCGGATCGAGCCGCGATGGCACACCACCAGGCCGGGCTTCGCGGCGGTCGCCTGATACTCCGCCAGGGCGGCGAGCACGCGGGTCTGCTGCTCGAGCAGCGATTCGCCACCGGGGAAGCGGAAATCCGGACCCGCGGTCATCCAGGCCGCGTAGAGCTCGGGCTCCTCGCGTTGGACCTCCGACATGCGCCGGCCCTCCCAGCGGCCGCGATCGCCCTCGCGCAGTCGGGCGTCGGGGACCGGCTCCAGACCGATGGCCGCGCCGACGATCGACGCCGTCTCATGGGCGCGGCTGAGGTCCGAGCAGAACAGCGACGCGAAGGCCAGGCTGGGGTCGGCCACGAGCTTGGCCGCCAGCGCATGGGCCTGGTCGCGGCCCGTGTCGTTCAGGGGCGTGTTACGGAAGCCCTGGAAGATGTCGCCGTCGAGGTTGTCGTCGGTCTGGCCGTGCCGGGCCAGCCACAGCTCAGGCACTCCTGCCCACCCAGCGGGCCACTCGTGCCATTAGGCGCCGGTGGATGAACCGGTGGCCGCGCTCTGCAGGTCGGTGCCGACCGTGACGATCACGTCGGCGGGGCAGGTCCCCGCCTGACCGGTGGCGGTGGGGGTGCCACAGCTGGTGATCGACGTCGCCGAGGCGGGCACCACGTCGGTCACCGCGACCCCGCTGGCCTTCCCCAACGACTTGGCCACCCGGAAGGCGTCAGCCTCAAAGCCCTTGCGATAGCCGACCGTGGTGGTGGTGGCGGTCTGGACGGCCGCGTTGGTGACCGCGGCCGCAGGAACCGTGTAGCCGGCCTGCTTCAGATCCGTGCCCACGTCGGCGGCCAGACCGCCGACGGCGGTGCCGTTGAGCACCGAGACCTTGACCGACGCCGGGTTGAACGCGACCGTGGTCTTGGTCGGCTTGGTCACCGTCTTCTGCGCCACGGTGGAGGTGGTGGACTGCGTGGTGTTGTTGTTGCTGGTGATCACCAGCAGCGCGACGACGATGGCCGCCACGACGAGCAGGGCGATCACCCCGCCGATGAGACGGCCGGCGAACCGACGCGGGCGCGACGGACCGGTGTCGACGGTGGGGATCGTCCGCCGGGGCGGGGGACCCAGGGGATCATCGTCGTCGTCGCGCATGCGCATCGACGGGGGTGGGGCGACCGCCGGGCCGCCCCCGGAACGTCCGCCGCCGGCCGCCGCGGTGGCCCCGGCGGGCACGAACATGGTGTCGTCGGGCTCGAAGTCATCGTCGTACTCGTCCTCGTCGAGGTCGGCGTAGGCGCCCGGCGCGCTCGCTCCCGCCGCAGCGGTCGCCGCGACCGTGGCGGCGGCGGGGACCGCGGCCGGCATGCCGATGTTCGGCGCTGGGGCCGGTGCGACCTCGGGTGAGGGGATCAGCTTGGTCGCGGAGCCGAGTGCAGGGGCACCGGCACCGGCCGGAGCCCCCAGCAGCGCGCCGGTGACCGCGGGGGTCGCGCTGAGCGGCGCCGGCTCTCGCCGCACCCGGGGCGTGCCGGCACCGGTGATCACGCCCGTGCCCACGCTCGGGGCGGGAACGACCCCGGGACGGCCGGGCACGCTGGGCACCTGGCCGGGCGCGGCAGCCTGGCTGCGCGCGGCGGCCTGGTTGCGCAGAGCCTGGGTGACCCGCGCCTCGAGCGAGGCGATCCGGTCGTGGGCGTCCTCGAGCTGGTCGCGCAGCGAGCGCGTCTCCCGGGCCCCGGCGAAGTAGAGCAGCGCGAGCAGGGCGACGGCGAGCAGGCAGCCGAAGCCGACATCGGTGCCGGCCTTATTGACGTATTTGTCGAGCGAGAGCGCGAACGGGATCAACATATTGAGCGAGCGAGTCTACGTCGGGGGAAACACTGAGCCGGAGGACAAAGATGAGGATGTCCTCAGGGCGTCCAGTCGCGACACGTGCGCGGCCAGCGCCGCGGCGTCTCCCTCCAGCACCAGCAGGTTCACTGTGTCAAAGATCTCGGCGACCGTGGCCGGGTCCAGCGGGCGATGCTCGGCCCGGAGGATCTTCTGGGCCGCGGTCGGCTGGGGCGTCTCATAGACGTTGAACAGCTCCTCGTCCCACTTCTCACCGGGTCGAGCCCCGACGAAGGCGATGTCGATGTCGCGTCCGGGCTCCAGGCCCGACAGCCGGATCATCGTGTCGGCCAGGTCGACGATCTTCACCGGCTCGCCCATCTCCAGCACGAACACGTCGGCGATCGCGCTGGCAGGCGCGCCGGTGGCGAGCAGCGCGGCCCGGGTGCTCGGGTCGGTGTCGATCGAGCCGGCGCGGATCACCAGCTGCACCGCCTCGGGGATGGTCATGAAGTAGCGCTGCATGCGCGGGTCGGTGATGGTCACCGGCCCGCCCGCGGCGATCTGGCGGCGGAAGATCGGCACCACCGAGCCCGAGGAGCCGAGCACGTTGCCGAAGCGCACCGAGGCGAACCGGGTGCTCGGAAAGCGGACGGCCGCAGCCTCCACGGCCCACTCGGCCAGCGCCTTGGAGGCGCCCATCACCGTGGCGGGCTTGACCGCCTTGTCGGTGGAGATGAGCACGAAGGTCTCGACCCCGAACTCACCGGCCGCCCGCGCCATCAGGCGGGTGGCGAGCGAGTTGTTGCGCACCGCCTCGACGGGGTTCATCTCCATCATCGCCACGTGCTTGTAGGCGGCGGCGTGGAAGATCACCGCGGGTCGGTGCTCGGCCAGCACCTCGCGCATCCGCTCCTCCTCCTTGCAGTCGGCCAGCACCGGGACCGCCACGTTGACGTGGCGCTCCTCCTCCAGCTCCCGCGAGATCTGGAACAGGTTGTCCTCGGCGTGGTCGACCAGGATCAGGCGGTTGGGTCCCACGCGGCTGATCTGACGACACAGCTCCGAGCCGATCGAGCCGCCGGCGCCGGTGACCATCACGACCTTGCCGGCCAGGTAGCGCCCCACCCGCTCGATGTCCATGGTCACCGACTCGCGCCCGAGGATGTCCTCGACGCGGACCTCGCGCAACTGGCGGGCGAAGCCGACGTTGGGGCGGCCCGGGCCCTCCTGGAGGAGCTCGAACACGGTCGGCGTGGTGCGCACGGGAATGCTCCGCTTGCGACAGGCGGTGACGACGTTCTTGCGCACATGCCCGGGCGCGGAGGGGATCGCGATGATCACCTCGTCGGGCTCGACGTCGTCGAGCACCCGTTCGAGCTCCGCGGGTTCGGTGCGGCCGAGCACGCGCAGGCCGTGCTCGATCTTCATGCGCTGCTTGCGCGGGTCGTCATCGACGAAGCCGACGGGGCGCAGGCGCAGATCGGGGTTGCGCATCAGCTCGCGCACGACCAGACGGCCGCCCTCACCGGCGCCGACGATCAGCACCTCACGGGCGCCGCGGACGCTGCGCAGTCCGCCGACACGCCCCTCGCGCACCAGGTGCACGGCGAAGCGCCAGCCGATCAGCAGGACCAGGGTGACGAGCAGGAACAGCGCGATCACCGACAGGGGCAGCTGCACGGCGGAGGAGAACGGCCCGTACTGGACGGGGCGGAACACGTCGATGACCACGACGACGAGCAGGGTGCCGACGACGCTGCCCTTGACCACGGCCTCGTAGTCGCGCTGGGAGATGTAGTTCCACACCCGCTCATAGGTGGCGAAGCCGGCCAGCACGACCAGCAGGAGCGGGACCACCCACCAGATCGTCGTGCGCAGCAGATGGCCGTAGCGGGCGTACTGCCCGTGCAGGTCACCGTCGAAGCGGAGCTCGAAGGCGATCAGATAGGAGAGGGCGACCAGCAGCCCATCCGCGACGATCTGAACGAGCGAGTGGCGGTGGACGGGAAGGGCACCAAGGCGATTCCGCCAGCGCATGCGGGGAAATTCTATCCGCGACACCCCTTGGGGAGCGATAAGCGCGGCGTTAGGGAGCTAGTGGTTGAGATGGAAGAACTCGCCGTTGGGATGTCCGGCGGTCTCCAGGTAGTAGGCATTGTTCAGCACCGCACACCGCGACACGTTGGCGCCCTTCAGGTTGTAGGTGTGGATGACGAAGCCGTTGAACAACCCGGTGAACAGGACCACCGGCCCGCCGAGGCGGATCTGCTTGGCGGGGATGTAGCCGATGTGCGCGGTGCTCGAGTGCGTGTACCAGGCGAGGATCGAGGCGGACCCGACGTCGATCGTCGGCACCCCACAGGACTTGATGAAGTTCGCCCCGCCGGCGGCGTCGATGGTGCGGCTCAGCTCATAGATGCTGTGGGTGCGGTTGCGCTCGTTGACGATGTCGCTGTGCTCGTAATCCCACGCATTCTTCGCGTAGGGGACCATGAAGCCGATCATCACCAGCGCGATGACCGCCGCGGTGACCCGGATCGGGACCCGACTGGCCTCGCGGCCGCCCGCCACACCCAGCAGCGGCACGCCACCGTCGTTCCCCAGTGACTCATGGGCCAGGACGCCGGCGTGGGAGCCGAAGGCGAGCCGGGCGAGCCAGCCGACTCCGACGCCGGCGAGCACGATCGTCGTCGCAGCCGCCTCGAACATGTAGCGGGGCACGCCGGGAAAGCCGTTGGAGAGGACGAACCACAGCTCGACGATCATCCACAGGATCGGCACGATGGCGAGCCCGATGACCCGCCAGTCCCGGCGCAGGATCGCCCATACGAAGGTGCCGGCCGCCGTCACCAGGACCGGCCACAGGGTGAGGTTGAGGTAGCGCTTGATCGTGCCGACGAACTTGTTGGAGTGCAGCTCGCGGACCGAGTGCTGGGCCAGCTTCTGGGCGATGTCCCATGGCGCGCCCGAGATCACCGGGACGATGAACCACATGAAGATCATGAACGCGAGCACGCCGACCAGCAGCTTGCGCAGCCGGGGTTGGGTGGCGAACACCCACAGGTAGACGGGGCCGAGGATGATCCACGCCTCGGGTCGGCCGAGACCGGCGGCCGCCAGGCACAGCACCGCCCAGCCGTAGCGCTTGGACAGCAGCTGGTTGAGGCCGAGCAGCACGAAGGTGACGAGCACCGAGTCCGACTGGGAGGACAGGATGTAGTGCCAGTACTGGACGATCATGGCGATGCCGATGGCGGCGAACAGGAAGGCGATCACCGCCGGCCACACCGGCTCGTCCTCGCGCCGCACCAGGCGGTAGGCGAGCAGACCCCCGGCGACCAGGCCGGCGTTGGAGATCGACAGGGAGGTCACCCGCCACAGCCACCAGCTGTTGTGCCCGAACAGCGAGTAGGGCAGGGTGAACATGTAGGTGATCGGCTTCCACGACGGCGCGCCCTTGAGATCGAGGGAGCCGTGCAGGGTCTGATACCCCCAGGTCAGCCAGCCGTAGGGGTCATAGCCCGGGCTGGTCTTGGACCACCGCAGGATGAAGAACGAGGCGACGATGTCGGCCAGCCACAGGTAGGTCCACGGGCTCGACAGCCAACGCAGCGCGAAGTTGCGGGTGTCGCTGGGGCGTGGGGTCGCTACCGAGGCGTAGGGCGAGCTGGTGACGGACATCGCGAAGGGCACTCAGCCGCGCCAAGACAGACCTGCGGGCGCGGCCAGCAGGTCGGTGAGTAAAGCAGGATCGCGCCGGATCCGGGCCGTCTGCGACGTTCCGGCGTCGACGCGCTTGGTCAGCTCGACCGCGCCGGGGTCGGTGAGCCGGCGCAGGCGTCCGCTGGCGATCAGGTCGGCGTCCACGGCGCCCAGGCGCCCTTCGAACACCGTATAGACCGGAGTGCCCAGCGCCACCGCCTCACGGTTCATGGTGCCTCCGGCGGAGATCACCAGGTCGGCGTAGGCGATCAGCGACTGGGCGTCGATCGCCTGCTCGGGCACCAGGTAGCCCCCGGCCCGGGCGAGCTCGTCGCGCTGATCCTGGGTGCGCGGCAGGACCACGGTCTGGGCGCCCTGGAGCTTGGCCAGGACCTGCCCGAACAGGTCGTTCTCAAAGCGGTGGTAGAGGCTGACCGCCGGCGGGGTGCGCACGACGGCGATCGGCAGCCCGGGGTCGAGGCCGAGCTCGACCAGGACCGCCGGGTCGGGCTCGAAGTCGGCCAGGTAGTACTCCTCCTTGAGACCCTCGTAGGCCCCGATCTTGTGCCGGGCGCCGTAGCGGTAGAGGCGTTCGGGCGGGATCACCGCCGGGACGACGACCGCCTGGGCGAGGCGGCAGTTGACGTTGTGCTGGACGGTCGCCCACTCGTAGTCGAAGGTGGTGGTGCAGGGAATCGACAGCAGCGCCGCGGCGACCGAGATGTCGTTGGAGCCGTGGCCGATGGCCAGGTCATACCCCTTCCCGCGGGCGAACCGGGTCAGCGCCGCGGAGCGGTCGAACAGGCCGACGGCCTTGGCCGCGAGCCCGCCGCCGCGGTGGGTGCCGATCGCGGTGTGGGCGATCCCCAGCCGATCACACAGGCCGAGGGTCTGGGCGAAGTCGCGCGCGGTGACGTCGACCTGATGACCGGCCGCCTCGAGGCGGCGGATGACCGGCGCCAGGACGAGGACGTGGGGCGAGTTGGTGAAGTCGACCCAGACGCGCACGGTCAGTCGGTGGCGCTGCTGCTGGCTGTGGGCACAGCAGCAGCGGCGAGCGCCGCGACGACCTCTTCAGCCTGGGCGTCACTGAGCACCGGGCTGATCGGCAGCGCGAGGATGTCGGCCGCCAGCGCGTCGGTGATGGGCAGCTCCAGGCCGGCGGGGACGTAGGGCGCCATGGCCGGCTGGCGGTGCAGCGGGGTGCGGTAGTAGGCGCGCGCCTGGATCCCGACGTCGTTCAGGGCGCTGAGGAGGTCATCGGCGCGGGGATGGTCGACGACGTAGAGATGCCAGGCCGGGAGCGTGCCGGCCGGGGTGACGGGCAGGTTCACCAGCTCACCGATGCCGGCGGCCTCATAGGCCGCCGCTGCCCGCCGCCGGCCGTCGGCCCAGCCGTCGAGGTGGGGCAGGAGGATGCGCAGGATGGCGGCCTGGATCTCGTCGAGGCGCGAGTTGTAGCCGACCAGCTCGAAGCTCTGCTTGTCGCGTGAGCCGTGGAAGCGCAGGGCGCGGACCGTCGCGGCGATGGCGTCGTCGTCGGTGACGATCGCGCCGCCGTCGCCGAAGGCCCCGAGGTTCTTGGACGGATAGAAGGAGAAGGTCCCGACATCCCCGAGGATCCCCGCCTTGGCGCCCCCGAGGCTGGCGCCGATCGCCTGGGCGGCGTCCTCGACGACCGGCAGCCCCGTGGCCGCACGGATCTCCGGCGTCGGCGCGGGCAGGCCGAACAGGTCGACGGCGAGGACCGCCGTGGTGTTCGGGGTCACCGCAGCGCTCACCGTGGCCGCGGTGAGGTTGCGGGTCTCGCGGTCGACCTCGCAGAACACCGGGTTGGCGCCGATCGCGGCGATCGCCTCGGCCGAGGCGTAGAAGGTCAGCGCGGGCACCACGACGTCATCGCCGCGCTGGACGCCCACCGCGCGCAGGGCGATGGCCAGCGCGTCGGTTCCGTTGGCCACGCCGATCGCGTGCCGGGCCCCGATGTAGTCGGCCAGCTCCGCCTCGAAGGCGCTCACCTCGGGGCCGAGGATGAAGCGACCGTTCTCGATCACCTCGGAGACCTTGGCGATGATCTGGGGGCGCAGCGGCGCCAGGGGAGTGTCGGTGTCAAAGAGCGGTACCGGCATCGCGCCAACCCTACACAGGGGCTCCGATAGGCTCACCCTGTGAGCTGATCCGGCTCAGTCCTGAGGATGATTTCGCCTGCCTGCGCCGGCTTCTAGGGCATACTCAGGCCCGCATGCTGACCAACGCCTCCGTCACGGAGTCCCTGGCGAACTTCGCTGTCCACCTGATCAACCACGCCGGTTACGCCGGTGTGGCGATCCTCATCGGCATCTCCTCGCTGGTGATCCTGCCCGGCACCGAGGTGACCATGCTGTTCGGCGGCTTCAGCGTCGATCAGCACCACCTGACCTTCTTCGGGCTCGTCGCGATCGCGTCTATCGTAGACATCGCCGGCGCCGTGGTCGTGTACTGGATCGCCTACTTCGGTGCGGTCGAGGTGCTCAACCGGCTCCCGGGCCCGCTCAACGTCAGTTCCCACGGACTCGACAAGGCCCCCGGGTGGTTCGAACGCTGGGGCGCCCCGGCGGTGCTGATCTCGCGCCTGGTTCCGACCGTGCGCGCCGGCGGTCCCTGGGCGGCCGGCGTGGCCAAGATGCCCTTCTGGCGCTACTTCGTCTCGATGGCCGTCGGCTGTGTCATCTGGATGATCGCCCTCGGACTGGTGGGCAAGGCGGTCGGCTCCCAGTGGCCCAAGTGGAAGTCCCACCTCGACATCGTCGACTACATCGCCGTGGCCTTCGTCGCCGCGTTGGTCGTGTGGTTCGTCTACGAGAAGATCTGGAAGCCGCGCGTCGCCGCTCGCGCCAACGTGTGACCCGCCGTCCGTGAGCGGCGCGTCAGCGCGACTCAAGCTCGGCGAGGCGATCGGACTGGGCCTGCTGCACGGCCCGGCCGAGCTGGTCCCGGTCTCCTCCTCGGGACATCTGACCGTCGTTCCCTACCTGGCCGGCTGGGAGTACGCCGAGCTCGACGGCGAGCTGCGCAAGGCCTTCGAGGTCGCGCTGCACGCCGGCACTGCGCTCGCCCTGGTGATCGCCCTGCGCGGGCAGGTGCGCGAGTGGGTGAGCGGAGACCGGCCCCGCCTGGCCGGTCTGGTGATCGGCTCGCTGCTGCCGCCCGTGCCACTCGGCTTCCTGCTCGAGGCGCCGATCGAGAAGCGCCTGGGCACCCCCGCGTCGATCGCGCTGGGACTGATCCTGGGGGGCGGGCTGCTCGGCTGGGCCGACACCTCGCCCCAGACGCGCTCCCACACCGAGGCCGGCTTCGACGACGCGCTGTGGCTCGGGGTCGCCCAGGCCTGCGCGCTGATGCCCGGGGTCTCGCGCAACGGCGCGACCCTGACCGCGGCACGCCTGCGCCGGTTCCGGCGCACCGACGCCAACGTCCTGTCCTGGCAGGTCGCGCTGCCGGTCATCGGCGGCGCCACTGCGCTGAAGTCCGTGCGCCTGGTTCGCCAGGGGCTGCCCGCCGGGGCGGCGGTTCCGTTCCTGGCCGGGGCGGCGGCCGCGTTCGGCTCGACGCTCGGTGCCACCTGGGTCGTCGACCATGTCGAGCGTGACGCCAGCCTGGCCCCGTTCGCCGTCTATCGCATCGGTCTCGGCGCGACGGTCCTGAGGCGCGTGTGGCGCCAGCGCGGCGCCGCGCGATGACGGACAATGCATCGGCATGAGCGACGCGTACGCAGCCGCCGGGGTGGACACGAGCCAGGCCGATCAGGGCGTCGCGGCCATTGTCAGCGTGCTCCGGGCGATCGACCCGGGGCGTCACCCCCTCGCCATCCCGCTCGGCGCCCACTACGCCTCGGTGATGGCCCTGCCGGGCGCCACCGGGTCTGACGGCGGCCCCCTCGGCGTCGCCCTGGCCACCGACTCCGTCGGCTCGAAGGTGATCGTCGCCGAGCAGACGGGGCGCTTTGACACCATCGGGATCGACTGCGTGGCGATGAATGTCAACGACCTCATCTGCGTCGGCGCCGAGCCGCTGGCGCTGCTCGACTACATCGCGGTGGAGTCCGCCGAGCCCCAACTGCTCCACGATCTCGCCGTCGGCCTGGCCGTCGGGGCCGAGGCGGCCGGCGTGGAGATTCCCGGTGGCGAGGTCTGTCAGGTGCCTGAGGTGCTCCAGGGCCACCCCTCGCCCTACGGCTTCGACCTGGTCGGATCGGCCTTCGGGACGATCAACCTGCACAAGATCATCACCGGCAAGGAGCTGGCCCCCGGCGACGCGCTGATCGGCCTGCCCGCCTCGGGCGTGCACTCCAACGGTCTGACCCTGGCCCGCCGGGCGCTGCTGACCGACGGCGGGCTCGCCCTCGAGGCCACCCCACCCGAGCTGGGCGGCGAGTCGGTGGCCGACGTCCTGCTCGAGCCGACGGTCATCTACGTCAAGGCGATCATGGCGCTGATCCGCGCCGAGATCGCGGTGCACGGGCTCGCCCACATCACCGGCGGCGGCCTGCTCAACCTGCTGCGACTCGGATCCGGGGTCGGCTTCTCGATCGGCGAGCGCCTGCCCAGCCCGCCCGTGTTCGACCTGATCGCCCAGCTCGGTGGCGTCCCCGCGGCCGAGATGTGGGAGGTCTTCAACATGGGCTGTGGCTTCGTGGCGATGGTGCCCGCCGCCGAGGCCGACTCGGCGCTGGAACTGTTGAGCGAGTACCACCCGGGCGCGGCGATCATCGGCGCGGTGACCGACACCGCCGGCGTCGTCGAGATTCCCGCATTGGGGATCCGTAACGATCCGGTGTCCGGGAAGTTGATCGGACCCCATTAGGCCCGGCGCCCCGCCAGGATCCTTTCGTCAGGTGCACGTGTCTGCCTCACAATTGGGACCTGTATGAGCGCATCCCTGCTCGGCACCACCCTCAGCGGTCGCTATCGCCTCGAGGCGCGCATCGGCGCCGGCGGCATGTCGACCGTCTACCGGGCCGTCGATGAGACGCTGCAGCGCAACGTCGCCATCAAGCTGATGAACCGCGAGGTGAGCAGCGATTCGGACCACCTCGTGCGCTTCAAACGCGAGGCGCGGGCGGTGGCCCAGCTGTCGCACCCCCACGTCGTGGGCGTCATCGACGCCGGCGAGGACGACGGGCGCTCCTACATCGTCTTCGAGTACGTCGAGGGCGAGACCCTGAAGGAGCGGATCCGCCGACTCGAGCGCCTGGATATCTCCGAGGCGGTGGCCTACTCGATCGAGATCGCCCGCGCGCTCGGCGCCGCCCACTCCCACCACATCGTCCACCGTGACGTCAAGCCCCAGAACGTGATGATCGACGATGAGGGGTCGGCCAAGGTGACCGACTTCGGGATCGCTCGGACGCTGGACGAGGACGGCCTGACCGCCGACGGCCGCGTGCTCGGCACGACTGACTACGTCTCTCCCGAACAGGCGCTCGGTCACGACGTCAACGGCCAGTCCGACCTCTACTCGCTCGGCATCGTGCTGTACGAGATGCTCACCGGCGAGGTGCCCTTCAAGGGCGACAACCAGGTGGCAGTGGCCATGAAGCACGTGCGCGAGGAGCTGCCCGATGTCCGCGTGCTGCGGCCCGAGGTGTCAGCCGCGCTCGCCTCCGTGATCGACACCGCCACCGCCAAACGGCCCGAGGATCGCTACGCCGACGACCAGGAGCTGATCGCCGACCTCGAGGACGTGCTGGCGATCGAGGCCGCCCGGGCCGGCGGGGCCACCGGTGAGGCCACCACCGTCCTGCGCACGCTCCCGCGGAGTGCCCGGCGCCGGGTGCCCTTCGCGATCCTGCACCGGCGCATGCTCATCCCGCTCGCCCTGGTCCTGGTGGCGTGCCTGGTCGGCGCCGGCCTGTGGCTGGGCCTGCGCTCACACCGCGGCACCGCCGCGCCGGCCAACGCGCCCCGGCCGGCCGTCGCCCACACGGCACTGATCAACCTGTGCGGCGGCTGCGCCGCGGCGTATAACCCGGATGCCCCCGACGGTGAGACCGCTCAGAACAACTCGAGCGCCGGCCTGGCCATCGACGGGGACCCGACCACCGCCTGGAACACCGAGAGCTACTACGACAACACCCTGGACAAACCCGGGGTCGGCCTCTACGTGGACGCCACGCCCGGCACGCCCGCGTCGCGGTTGGTGGTCGAGACGAGCACCCCGGGCTTCGCCGCGACCATCTACGCCACCAACACGTCTCCGAACCCGGTGAACTTCAAGGCCAGCGGCTGGGTCAAGCTCGACACGGTCGCCTCGGTGAGCGCCAAGCAGAGCTTCAAGCTCGACCGGCCCCGCACCAAGTACACGTACTACCTGGTGTGGATCACCGCGCTGCCGACGAACTCCCAGTCGGTCTCGCTCAACGAGATCCTCCTCTACTCCTGAGTCCCCGTGCGCGGGGTGCGTGTCACGTTTGCGGTCCTCTGGCCCGCGAACGTGACAGGGATGCCGCCGCGGGCGCCGCCGGCGCCGCGGGCGGGCGCGTCAGTCGCTGCTGCCGCGGGCGTTGTAGACGGTGATGCCGCCGGCGTCGATCGCGGCGCGGTAGGCTTCGAACACCGCGATCGCCCCGTCACGATCGACGTTGTCGATCACCTCGATGCCACGAGCGGCGAACTCCTCGATCCAGTCCGGGTGCATCGGACCCTCGTCGAAGGTGGTGATCGCCTCCAGCTCCGGCCCGGAGCCGGCCAGGACCAGGCGGCGCACCCCCGACCACATCGCCGCGCCGTAGCACTGCACGCACGGCCGCCAGTTGACCACCAGCTCGTGGTCGGGCTGCTCGGCGGCGCCGAGGTCCCAGGCCCCGAGGGCGTGCTCGGCCAGACCGAGGGCGACCACCTCGGCGTGGGCGAGTGAGATGTGCGACGCCAGCACGACGTTGACCCCCACCGAGACGATCCGGCCGCTGGCGGACTCGGCGACCAGCGCGGCGAACGGGCCACCGTTGCCCTCGCGCCAGTTGCGATCGGCCAACCGGTTGACCAGCGCCACCCGCTCCTCCCGGGTGCCGAGGACCTCGGGCTCGTCGGCGAGGAACCCGTCGATCCAGGCGGGCAGGGCGATGGTGAACTCCGAGGCGGGGGGCTTCATGGGAGCGAAAGGTACGCGGTCCGCCGCGGTGGGTCAGCCCGGTGAGTCAGCGCCAGTGGGTCAGCCGCTGTGGGCGGCGGCCCGAGCATGGCGCTCCAGCGCCAGCTGCACGAGCTGGTCGAGCAGCTCGGGGTACGGGAGCCCCGAGGCGTTCCACAGGGCGCCGTAGACGCTCGTCTCGGTGAAGCCCGGCATCGTGTTGAGCTCGTTGATGAGCACCGACTCACCGGTGACGAAGAAGTCCGCCCGGGCCAGGCCGGCACAGCCGGCCCGTTCGAACACCGTCACCGCCAGCTCTCGCACCGCCTGGCGCGCCTCTGGCGAAATACGGGCGGGGACGATGAGCTGCATGCCGCCGGGGGTGTACTTGGCCGCGTAGTCGTACCAACCGGTCTCCCCGGAGGCGAGCAGGATCTCCCCGGGTTCCGAGGCCGTCACCGCGCCACCGGGGTTGCCGAGCACGCTGCACTCGATCTCCAGGCCGACCGCGGCGGCCTCGACGATGGCCAGGGGGTCGAAGCGGAAGGCCTCGGCCAGCGCCGGGGCGAGCGCCGCGACGTCGGCCGCGCGGGCGATGCCCACCGAGGAACCGAGCCGCGCGGGCTTGACGAACACCGGCAGGCCGAGCGGAGCCAACCCCGCCACCACCGCGTCAGGATCGGCGGTGAACTCCGACACCGTCACCGCCCGGTAGGCGACCTGGGGCATGCCCGCGGCCGCCATCACCTCCTTGAACAGCACCTTGTCCATGCACAGCGCGCTGGCGGTGACGCCGGAGCCGACGTAGGGCACGTCGAGGGCCTCGAGCAGGCCCTGGACGACCCCATCCTCGCCGTAGGGGCCGTGCAGGACCGGAAAGACCACATCGGCACCCGGGAAGCCGGCGCCCGGGGTCAGCGTGATCCCGTCCCCCCAGCTGCCGTCGCGCGCGATGGTGATCTCGATGACCTCATAGCCGGCCCGGCGCAGGCCGGTGGCGACCGAGGCGGCGGAGGCGAGCGACACCGGGTGCTCGGAGGAGCGCCCGCCCCCCAGCACAGCCACGCGGCCAGCGCTCACGCAACCCCGCCGGTCGTGCTGGTGTTCGGTACCGCGCTGGTGGTGGTCGTCGTGGCGGTGCTCGTGGTGACGGTCGAGAGGGGGTTGGGGACGGTGGAGCTGGAGGTGGTGGTGGTCCCCGTCGGGGTGGCGGTCGCCGAGTAGCGGCCGATGATCAGGCTGATGGCCGAGCCCTGGGCCGCCTTGGCGTTGCCCGCCGGGCTCTGGGCCAGGACCTGTCCGGCCTGGGTCGGGTCGCTGGTCGGCTCGTAGGTCCGCGAGTACTTCAGGCCCAATCCGACGAGCGTGCTGGTGGCCAACGCGACCGGGTCCCCGACGAGGTTCGGCACGGTGATGCTCGGCTCCTTCTCGGCCACCACGAGGCTGACCGCCGAGCCGGGCAATGCGCTGGTCCCCCCCACCGGGGTCTGGCTGAGGACGGTGCCGGCCTGGGCGGTGGCGCTGGGCGACTGGGTGACCTTGACCGAGAACTGCGACAGGGCGGTCTGGGCGGTGGACAACGTATCGCCGGTGACGCCCGGGATGGAGACCGGCGCCACGCCGGTGGAGATGTAGAGCACCACGCTCTGGCCGGTCTTCAGGCTGGTGCCGGCGTCGGGGTCGGTGCGGGTCGCCTGGTTCTTGGGCACCGAGCTGGAGGACTCCGTGAGGACCCGCGAGACCTTCAGACCGGCCAGATGCAGTTGCTGGATCGCCTGCTTCTCGGTGTCCTGGACGACCGCCGGGACCGTGGTCTGACCCGGCCCGCTGGACACGGTGAGGTTGACGGTGGAGCCGGCCTTGGCGCGCGTCCCCCCCAGTGGGCTCTGGTAGATGACCTGGCCCGTGGCGGCGGTCGAGGCCTGCTGGATGACCTGTGGCGTGAAGCCCGCGTTCTCGACCTTGGCGGTCGCCGAGGCCTGGGTCAGGTTGACCACCACGGGGACGGTGCCCTTGGTCGGACGGGTGACCACGAAGGCGACCACGCCGCCGGCGATCGCGAGCAGCACCACGAGGGCGAGCAGCCACGGCCAGGCGCGCGACCACCCCGAACGGCGGGAGGGGCCCCCCGGATCCTCGGGCGGACCCGCCACCGGGTCGACGGCCGGCAGCGCGCCGCTCTCGCCGGTGGCCGGATGCATCGCCGTGGAGGGATGGGACAGCGACTTGGTGCCCAGCTGCACGCGCGGCAGCGGGCCCTCGACCCCGCCCACCGCGGCTCCCCCGACCGCACCGGCGCTGAGCGCGGTCATGCTGGCGGTCACCTGCCCGCCGCCCCCGGACACCAGCGACTCGCGGATCCCCTCCAGCACGTTGATGAACGCGTCGGCGTTCTCGGGACGGTCGGCCGGGTTCTTGTTGAGCGCCCACAGCACCGTCTGCTCAAGCGCCGGGGGGATCTCGGGGTTGTAGCGAGTGGGCGGAATCGGCGCCTCGGACACGTGCTTGAGGGCGATCGTCACCGCGGACTCGGCGTCGAAGGGCACGTGCCCGGTGAGCAGTTCATAGAGGACGACCCCGACCGAGTAGAGGTCCGAGCCCTCGGCCACCGCCAGCCCCTGGGCCTGCTCGGGCGACAGGTACTGGGCGGTGCCCATGATCGAGCCGGTCTCGGTCATGTCCGACGCGCCGGCCCGCGCGATCCCGAAGTCGGCCACCTTGGCGTGGTCCTGGTCGTCCAGCATCACGTTGTGGGGCTTGAGGTCGCGGTGGATCACCCCGCGGCGGTGGGCGAAGCGGGTCGCCTTGAGGATCTGGACGACGATGTCGATCGCCCGCACCGGGTCCAGCGGCGCCTCGTCGCGCACCACCTGCTTGAGCGTGCGGCCCTGGAGGTACTCCATGGCGATGTAGTAGGTGCCGTCCCAGCTGCCGCGGTCATACACCGCCACGATGTTGGGGTGCTGGAGGTTGGCCGCCGCCTGGGCCTCGCGGCGGAAGCGCTCGACGAAGCCGGGGTCCTCGGCGAAGCGGCGGTGCAGCAGCTTCAGGGCGATGGGCCGCTCGAGCTGCTGGTCCTGGGCGAGGTAGACGTCGGCCATGCCGCCGGTGCCCAGGCGTCGCTGGATCCGGTAGCGACCGTCGACCAACTCGCCCTGGTTGATCCCGCTCACAAGCCCTCCGCCAGCAACGTCTTCATCATCTGTGCCGCGATCGGCGCCGCGTAGGTTCCACCGTACCCGTTGGGGATGTTGCGCAGCACCACGGCGACGGCGATCTTCGGGTCCTTGACCGGAGCGAACCCGATGAACCAGGCGTCGTCGATCGGGTCCGCCGAGGTGCCCCCGACCGTCGCCGTGCCCGTCTTGCCGGCGACCTGGCCGGTGAGGCCCTCGAGATTGGCCGCGGTGCCGGTCCCCTCTTCGACCACGTCGGTCATCATCGAGCTCAGCTCCGAGGCGGTCTTCGAGGTCATCACGGTGTCATACAGCTTCGGCGCGATGGTCTGCACCTGCTGTCCGTCGGGATTCACCACCTTCGTGGCCAGGCGCGGCTCCATCAGCTTGCCGCCGTCGGCCACCGCCGAGGCGACCATCGCCATCTGCAGCGGCGTCACCGCCAGCTTGTCCTGGCCGATCGACATGCGACCGAGGTCGACCTGGTCGGAGGTGGGCAGCAGCAGTTTGCCGTTGGCTGAGCGCTCGCCGCTGGAGTCCACCTCGCCGGCCGGCAGGTCGATCGGCGGCACCCGGTAGAAGCCGAAGCGCTTCATGTAGTCCTCCATCGTCGCGCGCCCCAGGTTCTGGCCGACCTGGGCGTAGATCGTGTTGATGGAGTTGGTCAGCGCGTAGGTGAGGGTCTCGTCGGGATAGGAGGTGTCGCCGTCGTTCTCCAGCGGCACGCCCGACACGCTCAACGGCGAGGGACCGGCGATCTCGGAGTCCGGGGTGTACTTCCCCGTGTTGAGCGCCGCGGCGGTGGTGACCACCTTGAAGGTCGAACCCGGCGCGAAGGCGCCCTGGGTGGCGAGGTTGAGCTGGCAGTCGTCCTCGAGACCCGGGTTGAGCTCGGTGTCGGTGATGTCCTGGGGACACGCGGCCGAGGGGTCGTTGTCGTCGTAGGTCGGGTTCGAGTACATGACCGGCACGTCACCGGTCTGGGGCACGATGGCCACCACCGAGCCGACCCGCCCGGCCAGCAGCGAGCGCGCCTCGGTCTGGGCCTTGGCATCCAACGTCGTGTAGACGTCGTTGCCCACGTTGGAGGTCGAGATCGGCCCGAACACCGAGGACAACGCCGTGGTCTGGCGATTCTCCAGCGGCTTGATGTACTCCTTCTCCAGGCCGGTCTCCTGGTTCTGCTGGATGTTGGCGTAGCCGACGGTCTGAGAGAACAGCGACCCCAGCGGATAGGTCCGCGTAAAGACGCCGTGGGAGTCGACGGACTTGGCCAGCGCCGTCGTACCGTCGTCGGCCAACAGGCGCCCGCGCTTGACCTTCTCGGTGGCGAAGAAGGACAGCTTGTTCAGCGAGTTGGAGTTCAGCGCGTTGGCGTCGAACACCGTCCAGCGACTGGTGAACACGAGCAGCAGCGCGAAGAGCAGGATGATCACCACGTACAGCTTGGAGATCGACTTGTTCACGACATGCCCCGTTGGTTCGTCATCGCGCCGATGGCCTGGCGCCGGGCCCGGTCGGACACCAGCAGCAGCAGTGCGATCAGGATGAAGTTGGCCAGGATCGAGGAGCCGCCGTAGGAGACGAAGGGCAACGTGACCCCGGTCAGCGGGATCACCCGGGTCACCCCGCCGACGATCACGAACACCTGCAGGGCGAGGATCGTCGAGAGGCCGGTGGCCAACAGCTTGGAGAACGAGTCACGCGCCAGGGTCGCCGCCTTGAACCCCCGCCAGCAGATGATCATGTACACGGCGAGCAGCCCGGCGGCCCCGAACAGCCCCAGCTCCGAGACGATCACCGCATAGATCATGTCGGTGCCCGGCGCGGGCAGCCAGTAGTCCGACGTACCCGGCACCTTGATGATCGACTCGCCGAAGCCCTGACCGAACAGCCCACCGGCGGCCTGGTCGAACTGGGCGTTGGCGAGCTGGAGGCTGCCGCCGTTGGCGTTGTAGAGCGACGGACGGAACGGGTGCAGCCACGCCTGGACCCGCGAGTCGATGTGGGGCACGTGGGTGCCGAGGTACCAGGCCCCCACCGCGAAGATGAGCAGACCCACCACCACGAAGGACACCCGGCTGGTGGCCACATAGAGGACGGCGAGCAGGCCCCCGAAGAACATGATCGAGGTGCCAATGTCGTGCAGGAACACCAGGATGAGCATCGAGATCCCCCACAGCAGCAGCATCGGACCCAGGTGCTTGAGCGGCGGGAGCCCGACCCGGATGCCGAAGATCTTCGTGCCCTGGGCCAGCGCCTGGCGGTGATCGCGCAGGTAGGAGGCGAGGAAGATGATCAGGCCGATCTTCCCGAACTCGGTCGGCTGGAAGTTGAACGGCCCGACGTTGATGGCCAGGTAGGCGCCGTTGACCGGGTCGGCCAGGCCGGGGACACGCGGCAGGATCATGAACCCGATCGAGGCGATCACGATCAGGTAGCGGTAGCGCTCGAGCTTGCGGTAGTCGCGGAACAGCAGCACGGTGAGCACCACCAGGATGAGCCCGAAGACGAACCACTGGGCCTGCTGACGGGCGTAGGTGACGCCGTAGATCCGCAGCACCATCACCAGCCCGAAGCAGGCCAGCACCGACACCAGCGGGAAGATGTAGGGGTCGGCGTGGGGCAGGGTGACCCGGAAGAAGATGTGCCCGGCCAGACACAGACCGAGGAACACCGCGCCGTAGATCAGGCTGGTGTTGGAGAGCTTGTTGGACTCCTGCACGAGCACCGCAGTCAGCCCGGCGGTGATCAGCAGGGCCGCGGGAATGAGACCGAACAGCTCGCGGTTGCGCGCTCTCATTCGGAGATCTTGTCGAGCTCTAGGTCGTCGATCAGCTTGAAGGCCGGGGTCTCGGCGTGCAGCTCATGGTTGAGCAGGGTGGAGCGTCGGTCGGCGGGGATGAGCGACGCCGGCACACCGGACTGGTAGTAGGTCTCATAGAAATTGACGCCGAAGAACTCATATGGGAAGCCGCGGTAGACGGTGACGATGCCCTGGCTGTCGGTCCCGAGGAAGTACAGCTGGCGGCTGGCCAGGTAGCCGCCGCCCCCGAAGATGAACACCAGCAGCAGCAGGGTGATGACCGCCGCCACCAGCTTGCCGACCACCCCGAAGTGGCGCGTGTGCTCCGGCTCGGGGGGCGGCGGACCCTGGCGGCGGGCCAGCGGCAGCCGGGCGCTGACCCGGTCGGCGCGGGTGCTGAGGGCGTCGCGCAGCGCATGGGGCTGGGGCTCGATGTAGGGCGAGGGCGGGGCCGGGGAAGCACCGGGCGCGTCCTCGCTGCCGCCGTGCTCAAGGCCGGCGGCGGCGGCCTCCGACGCCGGGATGAACAGGGTGTCGCCCACCTCCCCGGTTCCTGAGCCCTCCGCCTCGGCGACCCGGAAGAGGACCACCGTGATGTTGTCGCGGCCGCCGGCGTTGTTGGCCTCATCGATCAGCCGCTGGGCGGCGGCGACGAGGTTCGGCGCGGCGACCAGCACCTCGGCGACCTGATGCTCCGGGAGCATGTCGGTGAGCCCGTCGGAGCAGAGCATGATCACGTCGCCGGCGCGGACCGCATAGGAGAACGTGTCGACCTCGACGATCGGCTCCTGGCCCAGCGCGCGGGTGATGATCGAGCGCTGGGGGTGCTCGAAGGCCTCCTCCTCGGTCAGCTTCCCGTCCTTGACGAGCTCCTCGACGAGCGAGTGGTCCTCGGTGAGGCGGGTCAGCTCGCCGCCGCGCAGGCGGTAGGCACGGGAGTCGCCGACGTGGGCCAGCGCGATGGTCTCGTCCTCGAGCATGACGGCGGTGAGCGTCGTGCCCATGCCGTCGAGGCGGTGATCGGCCTGGGCGCGGTCGTAGATCTCGCGGTTGGCGCGCTGGACGACCACGGCCAGGCGCTCCTCGGAGCTGCCGCTGAGAGGCAGTCCGGCCTCGAAGGCCTCGATGGCGATGCGCGAGGCGACCTCGCCCGCGGCGGCACCGCCCATGCCGTCGGCGAGCGCGAACACCGGCGCCCGGGCGTAGGAGGAGTCCTCGTTGCCGCGGCGATGGCGGCCGGTATCGGTGCGCTGGGTGGTGTCAGCCGCGTGGAGCATGCGCATGGATCATTGAAAGTAGGTGAACGCGGAGTCGCCGATGCGGATGCGGTCGCCGGGGTGCAGCGGCTGGGGTCCGGTCAGCGGTTCGTCATTGAGGTAGGTGCCGTTGGTCGAGCCCAGGTCGGTGAGCACCAGGGTGCGGCCCTGGCGGGTGATCTTGGCGTGGCGCGAGGACGCGAACGGGTCATCGAGCTGGATCTCGACGTCGCCGCGACCCAGGGTGGCACCGTTGCCCAGGTCATAGGCGACCCCCGACTCATGCCCGGCCGCATGCTCGACGAGCAGCCGCGGTTCGAACTCGCCGTCGAACTGCGCCAGGGGATCGGCGGTGTTGTAGAGGTCGGTCGAGGTGCTGTCCCAGTTGGCGGGCGCGGCCGCCGCCTCGGTCCCCCGCCGGCCGCCCCGACCGCCGCGGTTGCGGAAGCGCAGGTCGAGCAGCGACGACGTGGCGATCCAGAACAGGAACAGGTAGAGGACGATGAGGAAGCCGTACTTGAGTCCGACGGATACCGGCTGGAGGGTCATGTCAGGCGGGTCCTACTCCACTTCGAACAGGATCAGCGAGGTCCCGATCTCGATCTCGTCGCCGCCCGAGAGCACCTCGGGCTCCCCGATCTTGCGGCGGTTGAGCAGCGTGCCGTTGGTCGAGCCGAGGTCGGTGAGGATCCAGGTGCCCCCGCGCGGGCGCACCTCGGCGTGCTGGCGCGAGACGTTGGGGTCATCCAGGACGATGTCGCAGCCGCGGGAGCGGCCGATGGTCACGCCGGAGTTGGCGATGACCAGGCGGCGCCCGTCGTGGAGCAGGTAGGCGCGGCGGGTCCGCACGGCGGCGACCTCACGCAGGGGTTCGGCCACGCGCGCGGCGGTCGAGTAGACCATCGTGTTGCCCGACTCCTGTTGCTCGAACTCGTCCGAGACGCCGCGTTCCTCGGGCGCCACGTTCGCGGTCTGGATGCCGAACTCGCCGAGGCTGAGGCGTGCATCGGTCGCGAAGGAGATCTTGGGGCTCGAGAGCAGCGCGAAGCCCTCGCGGCGGGCGTGCTCGAGCAGGTAGCCGCCCAGCTCGTCGGCCAGGGCGTCCTCATAGTCGCTGAAGCGGCTGCGGTCCCGTGGACTCAGGTACACGCGGTACTCGTTGGGCACATAGGTGCGCGACAGGCTGTAGGAGCGGTGCTCCTCCATCTCCCGGGCCAGCTTGCGCGCGAGCTCGACCGGACGCACCTCGGACTTGAAGACACGGGAGAACGTGCCCTCGACCAGGCCGGCGATCTTGCTCTCGAGGCTGTCCAGAATGCTCATGAGGGAGGGGGAGGTGGGCCGAGTGGGCCCGATATACGAGAAGGCGGAGTCGATACCCGCCAAGCGTCAGACCCGCATGCTACGGCAGTACGCGGGTGCCGATGGCTTCGCGGATCACCGCGATCAGCGGACGGTGGGCGGCGATCAGCCAGCCGACCAACGCCCCGGGCACCAGGCCGGCGACGTGGTGCAGGCCGGCGAGCGTCAGCCCGACCGGCGCGGCGGCCGTGATGAGGCTGACCAGGAGCAGGTCGACGCGGGGGCTGCGCCCGCGGATGAGCATCGGTCCCAGCGCGGCGGCGAGCGCCCAGATCCCCGCCCCGATCGCCGCCGGCTTGACGGTCTGGAGCGTGACGGGCGCGAGGTGGTAGTAGAAGTTGCGCGGCGCGAGCCCGCTGGCCACCCCCAGGGCGGCGAAGCCGACGGCGGCGATGATCGCCCGGCGCCAGAAGCCGCGGATGCTCTGGCTGACCAGCGCGGGCCAGACGCCGGCCAGGGCGATGAAGCCGAGCGGCACCGCCAGCAGCCCCGCCGCCAGCAGCAGCAGGCCCCCGGGGGCGAGCTCGAGCGTCTGGGTCCGGCTCTGGGCTGTGGGCTCCAGAGCCGGAGCGGAGCGTGGGCCGGGGCGCGCCTGCCACTCGGGGCCGGGGCGGTCCCCGGGGGCGAGCTGGGGATGGCTGTCGGCCCGGCGGGTGATGGCGATCGCCTTGGCGGGGGCGACGACCCCGGGGGCGTCGTCGACCAGCGCGAGCGCGTCGGTGGCGGCGATGGCGAGGTCGGCCAGGCTGCCGCGCTCGCTGGGCCGGGGCCGCAGCGCCTGGTCGATCGCCGCGCCGAGGTGGCGGGGCAGGTCGGCGCGCTGGCGTCGGATCGGCGGCAGGTAGGTGCCCATGCGACGGTGACGCCCCTGGCGCAGCTGGTCGGCGACCGGGTTGACGCCGGTGAGCGCCTCGTAGGTGAGCAGGGCGAGGCTGTAGAGGTCGGCCGCCTCACCCGATTCGCGCCCCTCGGACTGCTCCGGGGACATGTAGGCGAGCGTCCCGACCACGTCCCCGGTGCGGGTGAGGGCGTCCGAGCCGACGAGGCGGGCGACCCCGAAGTCGGTCAGCTTGGCCGCCGCGACGCTCCCGCCAGCGCCGCGCTTGGTCTTGGCGGTGGGGATGAGGACGTTCTGGGGTTTGACGTCGCGGTGGACGACGTGGTTGGCGTGGGCGTGCTCGAGCGCGTCGGCCAGGGCGATCGCCACCTCGAGGATGTTCCGGTCCGACAGCTCGCCGAGCTCCAGCGCGCGGTCGAGGGTGGTGCCCTTGACCAGCTCGGAGACCAGGTAGGCGCCCTCATCGTCGACCGCGGCCTCGAACAGGGTGACGATGCCGGGGTGGTGCAGGCGGGCGGCGGCGCGGGCCTCGCGCTCGAAGCGGCTGTGGATGACCCGCTCGCGGGGCAGCACCTTGATCGCCACCGGCCGGTCGAGGCGCTCGTCGTGCGCGGCGTACACGGTGGCGAAGCCGCCGGCCCCAAGGCGGCGCCCGAGCGTGTAGCGCCCGAGGATCAGGCTCGCGTCATCAGCGCTGACCGTCCGCAGCTCCGCGGTCGCCGGCTCACGCTGGGTCACCGGGCGCGTGTCCATCCGTGAGTCGGCTTCCACGGGATGTGGTTCGCCGCGGGCCGGTCAGTCCCTCTGGCTGGGTGGCCCCTTGCGGGGATTTCACCCCCGGCCGCGCAGGGATCGGCCCCGTGGGCGCGAATCCGTGCAGAACCACTGCCGGGGGCGGATGTCGCCGCCCCGCGGGTAATACTGCCCAATCAGTCTGATCAAGGAGAGCCGTGTCGTTCTTCGACGACGAAGATGACGCAATCGAGGAGGAGCCGCTCCGGAGCCCCAGGCCCGCGTCGGCGCCGCGCCCGCGCGGGGGATCCTCCGGCTCTCGCCCGGCTCCGCGTGGCGGGGGCGGCGGCCCACGGCGTCCGGGCGCGGACCCGGCGGTCGAGCGCCGGCGCTGGGTCGCCAGCGGCGTCCTGGTCGTGGTGGTCATCCTGGTCATCCTGCTCATCTCCAGCTGCCAGGCGCGCAGCACCAAGAACTCGCTCGAGGACTACAACAACAGCGTCTCGGGCCTGATCACCAAGTCCGACACCACCGGCGCGCAGGTGTTCTCGATCCTGTCCTCGGGCAAGGGCGGCTCGACGATCTCCCAGGAGCTGGCGACACCGCTGGGTGCCGCCCATTCTGAGCTGACCCAGGCCGAGGCCCTGAGCGTGCCGGGGCAGATGTCCAAGGCCCAGGCCAACGTCGTGCTGGCTCTGCAGATGCGTTATGACGGCATCTCGACGATCGCCACCAGCGTCGCCCAGGTCGGCAGCTCGAGCTCGGCCACCAACGCGGCGCTGAAGAGCATCGCCACCGGCACGGCCCGTTTCTATGCCTCCGACGTCGTCTACAAGGGCTATGCCGCGAGTGAGATCGCCGGGGCCCTGAACGGCGACAGCATCCACGTCGGCGGGTCCTCGAACATCCAGATCAACTCCGGTCAGTTCCTCACCGACCTGGGCTGGTTGCAGACCAGCTTCATCGCCACCAAGCTCGGCACCACCGACACGGCCAGCTCCGGCTCCGGCTCCACCGCCACGGGCCAGAACTCGACGACGCCGGGCCTGCACGGTGATGCGCTGGTCGCGACCGCGGTGGGCTCCAACACCCTGTCGACCACCGGCACGAACACCGTGGCCGGCTCCCCGGCGCCGACCTTCACCCTGTCGGTGATGAACGGAGGCTCCTTCCCCCAGTACGTCTCCTGCACGGTGACGGTGTCGGGTGGGCCATCGGGGAAGTCGAAGCTGACCGAGACGACGCCGGGGAACACCAGCACCTGCAACGTGACCCTGTCGGGGACGGTCACGCCCGGGACCTACCAGGTGACGGTCACCGTCGGCAAGGTGCCGCTGGAGACCAACCTGACCAACAACACCGCGACCTACGACGTCGACTTCCAGTAGTCGGGCGGTGGCGCGCTTATCCTCTAGGCGTTGCACCAGCTGACCTCGACAACCGGCATCGTGGCGATGGCCGGCGCCGCCGTGGCGATCGTCGCGCTGGCCTGGGCGATCTCCCTGACCGTCGCGCTGGGGCGCCTGCGCTCGGCCCAGCGCGTGGTGCTGGGTGATCACCACACCGATCTGGTCGAGCATGCCGCGACGATGACGCGCGACTTCGTGGCGCTCAACGACTTCGTCGAGGACAGCCTCAAGCGCCTCGACGCACGGGTGAACCACGCCGAGCAGCGCCTCGACGGGACGCTCGCCTACCGCTCGCTCCTGCGCTACGACGCCTACGGCGAGATGTCGGGGCGCCAGTCGACCTCGATCGCGCTGCTCGACGCCAACCGCTCGGGGATCGTGCTGTCCTCGATCCACCATCGCGACCAGGCGCGCATGTACGTCAAGCAGATCCACGCGGGCACCCCCGAGCTCGAGCTCTCGCCCGAGGAGGCCGAGGCGGTCCGCCTGGCCCTGGCCGGTGAGACCCAGGCTCCGATCGCCGCCGATCTGGCCGGCGGCGCGGGGGCCGAGGGCCGTTCCGGGGTCCGCGTGACGCGCCGGCAGGACTGAGCAGAAGCCCATGGCGGACGCCGCCGCTCACCGCGCGGAGGTGGGCGCGCTGCCGGGCTGGCTCAGGGTGGGCTATCTCGGGCCCGAGGGCACCTTCACCCATGAGGCGGCCCTGGCGGGCATCGAGGCGCGCCGGGAGCTGACCGGGGTCGAGCTCGTGCCGCTGGCCACGATCTACGACGTCGTCATGGCGGTCGCCCGCGGGGAGGTCGACTCCGCGGTCGTCCCGATCGAGAACTCGATCGAGGGATCGGTGTCGGCCACGCTCGACACGCTGGCCATCGACGCGGTCGACGTCCGCATCGTCGGCGAGCAGGTGCACCGCATCGAGCAGTGCCTGATCGCCGCCGCGCCGGTCGCCCTGTCGGAGATCGCCACGGTGATGTCGCACCCCCAGGCAAGCGCCCAGTGCGCCCACTTCCTCCACGACCGTCTCCCCCAGGCGACCGTGCTGACCACCAGCTCGACCGCCGACGCGGTCCGCATGGTCGCCGAGCGCGGCGCCGGCTGGGCCGCCCTCGGTCCCCGCCTGGCCGCCGAGCGCTACGGCTGCGTGCTGCTCGCCCAAGGCGTCGAGGACCGCGCCGGGAACGCGACGCGCTTCGTGTGGCTGGCCCCGGCGACGACCGCGGGCGCGGGCGGCGCGGGCGGCGCGGGTCCCGCGGGCGGGGCGTATAAGACCTCGCTGCTGTTCTGGGGCGATGGCACCGGACGCCCCGGCTGGCTGGTGCGCTGTCTGTCCGAGCTGTCTGAGCGCGGGGTGAATCTGACCCGGATCGAGTCGCGCCCCCGCAAGCAGGGACTCGGCCTCTACATGTTCTTCATCGACTGCGACGGCACCGCCGAAACCCCCGCCGTGGCGGCCGCGCTGGCCGGGCTGGCCGGGCACACCGAGGTGCTCCGCGTACTCGGGTCCTACCCCGCGGCATAAGCCTGGCGTCCGCCAAAGCCACCTGTACACTTTCGCCCCATGAGCTCCGGCTCCGCGATACCCGCACCAAGTTGGTCCGTGCCGCTCTCAGAGCACCAGCGGCGCGGATCTGATGCGGGTAGGGTGCTCGTCCTCAACGCGACCTATGAACCGGTCAACGTCTGCACCGTGCGACGCGCGATCGTGCTCCTGATGAAGGAGAAGGCCGAGGTCATCGAGCGCACCGATCGTGAGCTCCACTCCGCCACCCAGTCGATGTCGCGCCCGGCGGTCATCCGCCTCGTCTCCTACGTGCGGATCCCGCGGGACACCCACCGGCGCAAGATCACCCGTCGCGCGGTGTTCGCGCGCGACAACTGGACGTGTCAGTACTGCGGCGCCCGCTCGCAGCTGACCGTCGACCACGTGATCCCCCGCAGCAAGGGGGGTGGCTCGACCTGGGACAACATCGTGGCCAGCTGCGCGCCGTGCAACCGCCGCAAGGGCGACCTGCTCCCCCGCCAGGCCAACATGCAGCTGGCCCGTCCCCCGCGCACGCCCAACTCCGACGTATTCATCCACGTCGCCAGCCCGACCATTCCGGTCGCCTGGCGCCAGTACCTCTCCGAGCCTCACGCCAAGGCGCAAGCCGCCTGAGGTGACGCCGACATCGCCTTCCTGTACATTTGCTGTACCAGAGAAAGGAGGTGGTCCAATCTTGTCTGACTGTAGTTTTGGGACCCTGGAGGTGTCCGGCCGCTAAGACCGGATTTTGGCTGACTTCCCTTAGCGGAGGCCAACCGGGACACCGCCACGCATGATCACCGGAGTTCGTCCCGCCGGAGCTTTTCCTGGTCATCGTGGTGACGTAGTTAGTCAAGTAGTAACGGGGGGCGTCGGATCACACCGGCGCCCCCCGACTTTTGCCCGCAGGGCCGTTGCGCGGCCCGCGCCCCAGCCGGTGCCACCCGCGGCCGGTTCCTGACCGGCCATCACCAAAGGACCGACATTGCCTCTGCCCTTCGCCACCTTCACCTTCGGGGACGGCCTGCTCACCGTCATCGAGATCGCGTTCTTCTTCCTGTGGATCTGGATCGCTGTCGGGGTCGTGTTCGACATCTTCCGCAGCCACGATCTGTCCAACTTCGCCAAGGCGCTGTGGGTGCTGGGGATCTTCGTGTTCCCGCTGCTCGGGGTCCTCGCCTACCTGCTCATCCGCGGCCAGGTCATGCACGAGCACCAGCTCCACGATCAGCAGCGCTTCGCCGGCGTCCCCCAGTTCGGTCGCCCCGGGGGGTCCTCGAGTCACGTCGACGATCTGGCCACCCTGGCCGACCTGCACCAGCGCGGCTTGCTCGACGACGACGAGTACGCCCGGGCCAAGGCCAAGGCCCTGCAGTAGCGCCTGGGCCTGAGGTCGTCCGAGTCGGGGTAGGACCGCGGTCATGCGTTTCCTCGGGGCGTTCTCGGCATCGGCGATGGCCGGCATCATCTGGTATGTCCAGCTTGTGCACTACCCGTTGTTCGCGGAGGTGGGTGAGGAGGCGTGGTTCACCTACCACCTCGACCACGAGCGTCGCACCGGCTGGGTCGTCGCGCCCCTGATGATCGTCGAGTTGGGCACCGCCGCCGCGATCGTCGTGCTCGGCGGCCACGGGCTCCTGGCCGTCGTCGGGCTGCTCCTCGCCGCCGCCACCTGGGTCCTCACCTTCGCCCTGGCGGTGCCGCTGCACCGACGCCTCAACACAACCCGGGAGACCGCCACCATGGCGCGCCTGGTCGATATCAACTGGCTGCGCACGGCAGCCTGGACCGCGCACGGGATCGTCGCCGTGGCGCTGCTCGCGGCATGAGTACGACGCTGCCCCGACCAAGCGGCGAGAGCAGCGACGAGGCGCCCGACCCCGACCGCTGGAAGGCCCTGACGGTCTGTCTCATCTCCGGCTTCATGACGCTGCTCGACGTGTCGATCGTCAACGTGGCGCTGCCGACGATCCAGACCGGACTGCACGCCCCCGAGAACGCGCTGGAGTGGATCGTCTCCGGATATGCCCTGTCACTGGGCCTGCTGCTCGTCCCCGCCGGCCGGCTCGGCGACGCGCGCGGACGCCGCACGGTGTGGATGGTCGGCGTCGCCCTGTTCGTGCTGACCAGCGCCGCCTGTGGGGCGGCGCCCTCCCCGACGTTCCTCATCGTCGCGCGGGTCGTGCAGGGCTTCGCCGGGGGACTGGTCACCCCCCAGGTCAGCGCCTTCATCCAGACGCTGTTCCAGGGCGAGGAGCGCGGCAAGGCCTTCGGCTACTTCGGCACCATCGTCGGTGTCTCCACCGCGGTCGGGCCGCTGCTCGGCGGGATCCTCATCACCCTGTTCGGCGCCCACAACGGCTGGCGGGCGGTGTTCCTGGTCAACCTGCCGATCGGCGCCGTCGCGCTCGTGCTCGGGCACCGGTACCTGCCGGCGGCGGCACCTCGGCGCTCGGACGCCGGGCGGACCGACCTGGACCCGCTCGGCGTGCTGCTGCTGGGGCTGGCGGTCATCTGCGTGCTCGTGCCGTTCATCGAGCTGCGGACCTGGCACAGCCCGCTGCGG
Organism: Solirubrobacteraceae bacterium; assembly: GCA_965198695.1. GTDB lineage: Bacteria > Actinomycetota > Thermoleophilia > Solirubrobacterales > Solirubrobacteraceae > Palsa-465. The sequence continues at coordinate 151,129 of CBDAPW010000003.1, forward strand.
CCCCTGCTGTGGCCGATCGCCGCGGTGCTGGCCGTCCTGTGGATCCTCCACGAGCGACGTTATGGGCGCGATCATGAACCGGTGGTCAGCCTCGACCTGTTCGCCATCCGCTCCTACGTGCTGGGCACCGGCTTGGGCCTGGTCTACTTCGCCGGCTTCACCGCGACGTTCTTCATCCTCACCCAGTACCTGCAGCTGGGGCTGGGCTACAGCGCGTTGGGAGCCGGGCTGACCGCCACCCCGTTCGCCGTGGGGGGCGCGCTCACCTCCTCACTCGGCAGTCGCCAGGTGCTGCGCCGCGGGCGCAAGCTGGTCGCCTTCGGGCTCGGGACGGTGATCGCCGGCCTGGTGCTGGTGTGGTTCGCGGTGCGCGCCCATCCCGGTCACGACGTCGGCTACTGGGTCGCCGCGCCCCTGCTGCTCGCCGGACTCGGCGGCGGGCTGGTCATCTCACCCAACCAGACCCTGTCGCTCTCCCAGGTCCCCAATCGGCGCGCGGGCAGCGCCGGTGGAACCCTGCAGACCGCCCAGCGGATCGGCTCCTCCGCCGGGATCGCCATCACCGGCAGCGTCTTCTATTCAGCCCTCTCCTCCCATCACGGGGAGTACGCCACCGCGTTCCGCTCCGGGCTGATCGCCATCGCCGCGTTCGTGGCGGCGGCGTTGGTGCTGGCGCTCGCCGACGCCCTGACATCGCGCGCCCGAGCACCGTCATGAGATTCCGCCGTCGGACGACCCTGGACATGGTGTGCCGCGCCAGCCGCCCGTCCCCCACCATCGCGCCCAATGTCGATCCGCACTGCGCGAACGTTCCCCGCCGCAACGACGACGGCTTTGAGGAGCTCTGTCACCTCGTCGAGCACCGCGATCCTGACACCGCGTTGTGCGGCAAGGACGTCACCGGCTTTCCGTGGAACCCCCCGTGGCCGCTGTGTGAGGCGTGCCTGGCCATATCGCGGGGGGAGATGAATTAGCCGTCCCGTAGCGCCGGCGGCGGCGCGGCCGGCACCGGCGGGTCCTGGGCGTCAGGGGCGTCAGGTGGAGCCATAGGTTTCCTGTACCCGATCCCCGCGCAGATATAGGTCATGTCTGCTGTGGCCTCCGCACCGGTCCCCGTCGTGAGGCACTGGATGCCCCGCCAGGTGCTGATCACCGCCTCGGCGCGGGAGTACCCCCACGGACAGAGGATCGCCGCCCGGTGTCGCGCGCTCGGCGTCGAGGTCATCGAGCTCACGGGCGACCGGCTGCTGGGGCTGAGCGACGCCGATCCCCGCGAGGCCTACCGACGCGCGAAGTCGACCCTGGCCGTGGTGGTCGCCCCGCCGTCTCAGCGTCGCCTCGAGCCGATCCCGCCGAGCGCAGACTGGCGCATGGATCTCGCCCGGGGCTGCCCTGCGCACTGTCAGTACTGCTACCTGGCCGGCTCCCTGCCGGGCGCCCCGGTCACCCGGGTGTTCGCCAACCTCGACGAGATCCTTGCCGCGGTCCCCGCCCACGAGGGCTCTGGCACCATCACCTCCCAGCAGGCCGCTCGGGCGGGTGAGGGCACGACGTTCGAAGCGTCGTGCTACACCGACCCCCTCGGACTCGAGCATCTCACCGGGTCCCTGGGCGCCGCGATCGCATTCTTCGGTCAGCGTTCGGGCTCGGCACTGCGCTTCACCACGAAGTTCGACGGTGTCGAGCCCCTGCTGGGCCTCGCGCACGGCGGCCGCACCCGAGCCCGCTTCAGCGTCAACGCGTCGGGGGTCGAGCGCCTGGAGGGCGGCACCGCCCGCGTCGACGCACGGCTCAGCGCCCTGGCGCGCATGGCCCGGGCCGGGTACCCGGTCGGCCTGACCATCGCCCCGATCATGCCCACCGACGGCTGGCGCGAGGAGTACTCGGCGCTGCTCGAGGCAGCCGCAGCCGCCGTCGCCAGCGTGGGCGATGTCGACCTCACCGTCGAGCTCATCACCCACCGGTTCACGGCGAACTCCAAACGCGTGCTCACCGGCTGGTACCCGAACAGTCCGCTCGAGATGGACGAGGAGCTCCGGACCCTGAAGCTCACGAAGTTCCGCGGCCAGAAGTATGTGTATCCCGCCCCGGTGATGGCCGAGCTGCGTGACTTCCTCACCACGCGGGTGAACGAGCTTCTCCCCTCCGCACAGATCCTGTATTTCACCTAGGTCGAGTCGGTTCGGCGCGGGCGGGTCACGGTCTCACTCACCCAGGATCGGCAGGCTCTCCTCGAGCCTCTGGCCGATCAGCGAGCCGCGGGTCAGGGCGCCGGCGCCGAAGCGATCCTTGACCCGGTCAAGGGCGGCATCGAGCTCGCCGGCGCCCTGCAAGGGCAGCACGAGCTGGACCCCCACCGGGTCACACAGGTTGGTCAGGGCGACCCCGACCAGGGTGAGGCCGCGCTGGGCGATCACCGTGCGCTGCTGTTCCAGGAGCGCGGCGGCGACGGTCGCCAGTGCCGTCGTCTCCGCGGTCGGGTCCGTCAGCGTCCGTGACCGGGTCGCGGACGCAAAGTCCCCGAAGCGCAACCGCAGAACCACCGTCCGGCAGAGCCGACCGGCCGCCCGCAGACGCCGCGCGACCCGGTCGACGAGCCCGATCAGCGCGGAGAGGATCTCCGCGAACGGGCGCGGGCGCGAACCGAGCGCCCGCTGGGCGCTGATCGACCGACGCCGGCGCGCCGGCCGGACCGGACGGGGGTCCCGGTTGTGCGCCAGGGCCCAGAGATGGCGCCCCTGGGCGCGGCCCAGGAGGATCACGAGCGGCGACTCCCCGGCGGCCGCGACGTCGGCCACCGTGCGCAGGCCGGCGCCATGCAGCCGGGCCGCCGTCTTGGCCCCCACGCCCCACAACGACTCGACGGGCAGCGGGTGGAGGAAGGCCAGCTCCTCCGCGGGCTCGACCACGCGCAGGCCATCGGGCTTGGCCACGCCGCTCGCCACCTTGGCGAGGAACTTCGTGGCGGCCACCCCGACGGAGATCGGCAGACCCACCTCAGCGCGCACCCGGCGCCGCAGCGCCGTGGCGATCTCCACCGGTGTCCCCGAGATGTGCCCGAGCCCGGCGACGTCAAGGAACGCCTCGTCGATCGACAGGCCCTCCACCACCGGCGCGGTGTCGGCGAAGATCGCGAATACGGCGCGGCTCGCCTCGGCGTAGACCGTGAAGCGTGGCGCCAGCACCACCAGGTCGGGACACAGCCTGCGGGCCTGGGAACCCCCCATCGCGCTGCGCACGCCGTAGCGGCGTGCCGCGTAGCTGGCGGCGAGCACCACGCCGCCGCCCACCACCACGGGGCGACCGCGGAGCTCGGGACGGTCACGCAGCTCGACCGAGGCGTAGAACGAGTCGAGGTCGGCGTGCAGGATGGTCGCCTGGGTCGACATCGAACGTATGTTCCCATACACGCCCGACGGAGGGCACGGCGGCTGGGCTATCGTGACCGAGTGTCACACACGCGGTTGGTCTCGGTCGACGACGCGGAGGAGCTGCTCGCCCTCAGCCTCGCCAACGCGGATTTCCTGGCTCCCTGGGAACCGCTCGCGCCCCCCGAGGCCGGAACCCTCTCGTTCGTACGCGCGGTGCTCAACAGCCTGGTCCGCGCCCACGATGCCGGCGCCGCCGTGCCCCACATGATCCTCGACGGGGAGCAGATCATCGGCCGGATCACCCTCAGCACGATCGTGCACGGCGCCTTTGAGTCCTGCACGCTCGGCTACTGGGTCGCCGAGGCGCACAACGGACGCGGTCACGCGACCCAGGCGGTGGCGGAGATGTGCGCGCTGGCGTTCGGCCCACTCGGTCTCCACCGGGTCCAGGCCGGGACCCTGCTGCACAACGCCGCCTCCCAGCGGGTGCTCATGCGCAACGGCTTCGTCCAGTTCGGCGTCGCCCCGGCGTACCTGAAGATCGCCGGACGCTGGCAGGATCACGTGTTGTTCCAGCGCCTCGCCCCGGACGCGTAGGCTTCTCGGCCATGTGCCGAAACATCCGAACGCTCTACAACTTCGAGCCGCCGGCCACCTCGGACGAGGTCGAGGCCGCGGCACTGCAGTACGTCCGCAAGATCAGCGGGTTCACCAAGCCCTCCCGGGCCAATCAGGCGGCCTTCGACCACGCGGTGGCCGAGATCGCCGCGGTCTCGACCCAGCTCCTGTCCGCGCTGGAGACCACCGCGGAACCCAAGGACCGAGGGGTGGAGGCCGCCAAGGCACGCGCGCGGGCCGCCGAACGCTACGGACGCGTCGCCTGAGCCTCGCCGTGCCCCGCTTCCCAGCGCCGGAGCTGGTGATCCCCGTCCGCCGCGATGGCCGCACATCCACGTTGAGGCTCCGGGCCTTCGGCGAGGACGACATCCCCGCCGTCACCCGGGCCTGCGCGGACCCTCTGACCCAGCGGTGGATCCCGCTGCCGCGTCCCTACACGCGCGAGGATGCCGCGCGATGGATCGCCGGTCAGACGGTGGCGCGGCGCAGCGGTGGAGAGGTCCAGTGGGCGGTCACCCTGACCGACAGCGACGCGGTGGTGGGGGCGGTCGGGCTGGTGAGAACCGACTGGAGCACCCGGGTGACCGAGCTCGGCTACTGGGCGGTGCCCGAGCACCGCGGACACGGGTACACGACCGCCGCGGCGGGGGCGGTGGGTCGATGGGCGCTGACCCAGGGCATGAAGCGCGTCGAGCTCCTCACCGCCCCCGGGAACGTCGCCTCGAACCGGGTGGCACGCGCCGCCGGCTTCCGCTTCGCCGAGCTCCGGTCCGACGCCGGCGTCCTCCACGGTGGACGGGTGGACATGAACGTGTATGTGATGACCGGCGATGACCCGGGACCCGCGGCGGCGTGAGCGTCCCCGTGAGCCCCCATCTGCCCCTCGTCGTCGCCCCGATGGCCGGCGGCGCCTCGACGCCCGCGCTGGTCATCGCGGCCAGCCGGGCCGGCGCCCTCGCCTTCCTGCCGGGCGGCTACCGGTCAGCGACGGCCCTGGCGGCGGACATCGCCGCACTGACGGAGGCGGGGATCAGCTTCGGCGTGAACCTGTTCAAGGTCGACCCGGTGCCCATCACCCCCGAGCGGTACGCCACCTACGCGGCCGAATGCCAGCCCGAGGCCGATCCCTACGGCCTCGCCCTCGACGAGGTCCCGCTGCGCGCTGACGACGACGACTGGGCGGCCAAGCTCGCCGTACTGCTCGCCCATCCGGTGGCGTGGGTGTCGACCACCTTCGGCATGCCCACCGCGGCCGAGGTGGCCGCGCTGGCGTCGGTCGGGACCCGCGTGGCGGTGACGGCCACCACCGTGGCCGAGGCCATCTCCGCGGAGCGACTCGGCGTCGACCTGGTGGTCATCCAGGGCGCCCACGCCGGCGGCCACAGCGCGACCTTCGACCCCGGACGCGTCATCACCGACCAGGACACCCCGAGCCTGGTGCGGATGGTCCGGGCGCGGTGTCGCCTCCCGCTCATCGCCGGTGGCGGGGTCGACGGTCCGGCGGCGGTTGCCGCGATCCTCAGCGCGGGGGCGGAGGGGGCGGTGATCGGCACGCTGCTGCTGCGCAGTGACGAGAGCGGCGCCTCCCGGACCCACCGCGACGCGCTGGCCGACCCGCGCTTCACCCACACGGTGATCACCCGGGCCTTCACCGGACGGCCGGCGCGTGGCCTGCACAACGGCTTCATCGCCCGGCACGAGGCTGACGCGCCCCTCGGCTACCCGGCGATCCACCACCTCACGGCGGGGCTGCGCCGGGCCGCCGCCGCGGCCGGGGACCCCGACCGGGTTCACCTGTGGTCAGGCACCGGGTTCCGCGCCGCCCGCACCGGGCCAGCGGCGCAGATCCTCAGCTCACTCGTCGCCGGGCTCTGAGTCCGAGTCGTCGGCGTCGGCCGCGTCGTCGACGTCGTCGGCCTCATCGACCTCGAGCAGGTCCAGACCGCCGGCCTCGCCGATATCGCTCAGATCACCGGGCGCGTCGGTGACCTCGCCACCCTCGATCGGGGCGTCCGGATCGACCAGGCTCGCGTCACCCTCGACGGTTGAGGTGTCGGGCTCGGACTCGACGATCAGCGCCACGGCGGAGACCTGGTCGTCGTCACGGATGTTCATCACCTTGACGCCCTGGGACGCGCGTCCGTAGCGGTTGATGCCCCGCACCGACGTGCGCTGGACCATCCCGTTCTGGGAGATGAACACCAGCTCCTGGTGCTCGCGCACCACCAGCGCGCCGGCCAGGGCGCCCTTGTTCTCGGTCAGCTGGATCGTCTTGACCCCCATGGTGTCGCGGCCCTTGGCCGGATACTCGGAGATCGGTGTGCGCTTGCCGTAGCCGTTCAGGGTCACCACCAGCAGCTCCTGGTCGTCGTTGGCGACGTCCATGGCGAGCAGCAGGTTGCCGGGCTGGGAGACGTTCATGCCGCGCACCCCGGAGGTGTCACGGCCCATGGACCGCACGCGATCCTCGGAGAAGCGGGCGGCCTGTCCCGAGCGGGACACCATGATGATGTCGTCATCGCCGCTGGTGCGGCGCACGGCGATCAGCTCGTCGTCGTCGCGGATGTTGATGGCGATGATGCCGTCGGCCTTCAGGGGCGTGTTGTAGGCGATGAACTCGGTCTTCTTGATGATGCCGTTGCGGGTCGCGAACACCAGGTATTTGCCCTCGGTGAAGTCGCGGGTGGACAGCACCGACTGCACCCGCTCGCCCTCGCGCAGCGGCAGCACGTTGACCAGCGCGCGCCCCTTGGAGGTGCGTGAGGCCTCGGGCAGGTCGTACACCTTTTGGCGGTAGACCTTGCCGCGGTTGGTGAAGAACAGCAGGTAGTCGTGGGTCGAGGAGACGAACAGATGCTCGATGTAGTCCTCGTCCTTGAGGTCCATCCCGTTGATGCCCACCCCGCCGCGACGCTGCTGGCGGTAGGTGGCCAGCGGCAGTGACTTGATGTAGCCGGTGTGGGTGATCGAGATCACCATCTGCTGCTCGGCGATGAGCGACTCGATGTCGATGTCACCCTCGGCGTGGGTGATGTCGGTGCGACGCTCGTCGCCGTAGGCCTCGGAGATCTCCGCCAGCTCGTCCTTGATCAGCCCGTACACGCGCTGCTCGTCGCCGAGGATGTCGCGCAGCTCCCTGATCCGCTCCATCAGGTCGGCGTGCTCCTGACGGATCTTGTCGGCCTCCAGCGCGGTGAGGCGGCTCAGCGTCAGCTGCAGGATCGCCTGGGCCTGAATGACCGTCAGGGCGAAGCGCTCGACCAGCCCGGTGCGGGCGGCCTCGGGATCACGTGACGCGCGGATGAGGCGGATCACCTCGTCGAGGTTCTCCTGGGCGATGAGCAGGCCCTCGAGGACATGGGCGCGTTCCTCGGCGCGGCGCAGCTGGAACTTGGTGCGGCGGACGACGACCTCGCGCTGGTGGTCGACGTAGTGGCCGATCATCTCCTTCAGCGACAGGGTCCGCGGCGCGTTGTCGACCAGCGCGACCATGTTCACCCCGAAGGTGGTCTGCAGCGCGGTGTGCTTGTAGAGCTTGTTGAGGACGACCTTGGGGAGCGCGTCGCGCTTGAGCTCGATGACGATCCGCATCCCGTGGCGGTCGGACTCGTCGTTGAGATCGGAGATCTCGGGGATCTTCTTGTCGAGGACGAGGTCCTTGATCTTGTCGAGCAGACCGCCGTCACCGCCCTTGCGCACCTGGAACGGGAGCTCGGTGACGATGATCGCCTCCTTGCCCTGGCCGATCGGCTCAATGTGCGCCTTGCCCTGGACCCGCACGCGGCCGCGGCCGGTGGCGTAGGCGTCGCGGATGCCGTCGCGCCCGAGGATGGTGCCGGCGGTGGGGAAATCGGGACCCTTGACGTGCTCCATCAGGCCATCGAGGTCGATCGCCGGGTTGTCGATGTAGGCGATCGTCGCCCCGATGATCTCGCGCAGGTTGTGCGGGGGAATGTTCGTGGCCATGCCCACGGCGATTCCGGAGGAGCCGTTGACCAGCAGGTTGGGGAACCGCGCCGGGAGCACGACCGGCTCCTGGGCGTTGCCGTCGTAGGTGGGGACGAAGTCGACCGTGTCCTGGTCGATATCCCGCAGCATCTCGGTGGCGAGCTTGTCGAGGCGCGCCTCCGTGTAGCGCATGGCGGCGGCGGAGTAGCCGTCGATGTTGCCGAAGTTGCCGTGACCGTCGATGAGCGGATAGCGCATCGAGAACGACTGCGCCATGCGGACGAGGGTGTCGTAGATCGCGCTGTCGCCGTGGGGGTGGTACTCACCCATGACGCGCCCGACGATCTGGGCGCTCTTGACGTGCTTGCGATTGGGCTGGAGGCCCATCTCGCTCATCACATAGAGGATCCGCTTCTGGACCGGCTTGAGTCCATCACGCACGTCGGGCAGGGCGCGCCCGACGATGACGGACATGGCGTAGTCCAGGTACGCCGAGCGCATCTCCTCTTCGAGCGCGCGGGGCTCGATGTTGCCGCCACCCAGTGTGTCGATCGTCGCCATGTCCTAAACCTTTGTTGTCGTGAGCTTCACTGCGGATCGGAGGCCGTCGACTAGACGTCGAGGTTGGCCACCATCCGCGCGTTTTCCTCGATGAACGCGCGCCGCGGCTCCACCTGATCGCCCATCAGCATCGCGAACACCCGGTCAGCGGCGGAGGCGTCCTCCATCGTCACCTGAATGAGCGTGCGCGAGGCGGGATCCATCGTCGTCTCGCGGAGCTCCTCGGGATCCATCTCGCCGAGACCCTTGAAGCGGTAGTAGGAGATGCCCTTCTGGGCCATCTCGAGGATGTTGGAGCGCAGCTCGTCGAAGGAGACGGCGTCGGTCGACTCGTTGGCGAACTTGATCTGGAACGGCGGCGTCCCCACCAGGTTGACCAACTCATCATGCACCTGAGCGAGGCGGCGATACTCCGTCGCCTCGAGCACCGCCTTGGGCACGTGGTGGGTCGAGGAGAGTCCGGTCTTGGCCTCGATCGTGCGGATGACGATCTCGGTGTCGGACTGCCCGGCCACCGAGGACCGGTAGGCGTGTCCGTTCTCGCCGCTGGCCGCCACCACGTTGAGCAGATCGTCGACGCTGGTGACGCCCTCCTCGAGCAAGCGGGTCTGCTGGAGGAAGTTGACGATGCCCTGACCGTGGGTGGTGCGCAGTGCCGTGCCCCAGCCCTGGTACTGGCGGAGCAGACGGCTGAAGCGGTTCCAGCGCGCCTCGGTGAGCTTGAGCGCGTTGCCGTCGTGGTCCTCGACCTCGATCTTCTCGAACTTGTCGCCGAGGAGGATCTGCTCGAGCTCGCTGTCGCCCTCGAGATAGCGGTGCTTCTGCCCGCGCGTGAGCCGATAGAGCGGCGGCTTGGCGATGTACACGTAGCCAGCCTCGATGAGGGGCTGCATCTCGCGGAACAGCAGCGTCAGCGCCAGGGTGCGGATGTGCGCACCGTCGACGTCGGCGTCGGTGAGCAGGACGATCTTGTGGTACCGCGCCTTCTCGATGTCGAACTCGTCGCGCACCCCGGTGCCCAGCGCGGTGATGAGCGCCTGGATCTCGGTGTTCGCCAACACCTTGTCGATGCGGCTCTTCTCGACGTTGAGGATCTTCCCGCGCAGGGGCAGGATGGCCTGGGTGCTGCGGTCGCGCGCATCCACCGCCGAGCCGCCGGCGGAGTCACCCTCGACGATGAAGATCTCCGCCAACGCCGGGTCCTTGACCGAGCAGTCGGCGAGCTTCCCGGGCAGCGTGGAGTTGCCCAGCGTCGACTTGCGGCGGGTGAGGTCACGGGCCTTGCGGGCCGCGGCGCGAGCCTGGGCCGCGCCGACGGACTTGCGGATGACCTGACGCGCCTCCTTCGGGTTCTCCTCCAGCCATTCGGCGAGGCGGGCGTTGACGATCGACTGCACGAAGCCGGCGATGCCGGGGTTGCCGAGCTTGGTCTTGGTCTGCCCTTCGAACTGCGGGTCGGCCAGCTTCACCGACACCACCGCGGTCAGCCCCTCACGGATGTCCTCGCCGGTGAGGTTCTCGTCCTTCTCCTTCAGCTCGCCGGTGTCGCGCGCGTACTTGTTGATGACACCGGTCAGCGCCGAACGGAAGCCCGAGAGGTGGGAACCACCCTCGTGCGTGTTGATGTTGTTGGCGAAGGAGAAGACGGCTTCCTGATAGGTCGAGTTCCACTGCATCGCCACCTCGACGGCGCCCTCATCGGACTCGCCGGCGATCGACACGACCTTGGCGTGGATCGGATCGCGATTCTCGTTGAGGTAGGAGACGAAGTCGGCGATACCGCCCTCGTAGTGGAACTCCGCGTGGGAGCCCTCGCCGCGCTCGTCAGTGATGGAGATGTAGAGCGCGCGGGTGAGGAAGGCCGTCTCGCGCAGGCGCTCCTCCAGCGTCGTGTAGTTGAAGTCGAGGCTCTCGAAGATCTCGGAGTCCGGCATGAAGGTGATCGTCGTGCCGTGCTCGCTCGTCGGCTCGCCCTTCTCGATCGGGCCCATCGGCGTTCCGCGCACGTAGGACTGGCGCCAGACGAAGCCGTCACGGCGCACCTCGGCGTCGAGACGCTCCGACAGCGCGTTGACCACGGACACACCGACGCCGTGCAGACCACCGGAGACCTTGTAGCCGCCGCCCTCGCCGAACTTGCCGCCGGCGTGCAGGACGGTCAGCACGACCTCGAGGGCGGACTTGCCCTCCTTGGCCATCGTCGCGACCGGGATGCCGGCGCCGTGGTCGACGACCGTGATCGAGTTGTCGGGATGGATGGTCACCGCGACGAAGTCATTGCGGCCGGCCAGAGCCTCGTCGACGGAGTTGTCGACGATCTCATAGACGAGATGGTGCAGGCCACGCTCACCGGTCGAGCCGATGTACATGCCGGGGCGTTTGCGCACGGCCTCGAGCCCCTCGAGCACCTGGATGTTCTGGGCGTCGTATGCCTGCGGTGTGGGGCGCTGCTCGTCGGCGCCGTTGTCGTTCGTCAACGATCCTCCGATTGACGTTGAGACGCCCGGGAGTCGCGCAAGTCGGATGCGCGCCGAAGCATCAGAAGTTTGTACTCACAATAATAGCACAACGGGCCCCCGGAGAGCCGCCCTGAGGCCGTTCGTTTAGCCTGCAAACGGGCGGAAAAAACGGGTCCGCTCAAGCGGTATCCGTCACGCATCTGAGATCGCTGATCCGGCCCTTGGTAAGACCGGCGTTCAGACGCACGATGATGTGCTCGGAGATCAGCTCGAGTTCCTGGGCCCAGACGGCGGCCGAGCAGGCCACCGTCAGCGTTCCGGCCCGCTCGGACACCGGCCGAGCCTCCTGGGCGACCAACGCTCCGACCGCGGCCGGCCAGGCCGCCTGCACTTCGGCGAGGAGGGTCTGGGGGGAGACCGCGTCCGCCAGGGGAGCCAGAGCGAAACTGAGGGATCGGGGTGAGCGTCGGTGCAGTGCCATGTTCATCAGTGTGCGGCGCCGGCGGGCTCGACGCGCAGCTGACCCGCCTCCACGGCGATGCGCGTGGTGTCGGCGCCGTCGGCCGACGGGATGTGGTCGAGATCGGTGGCGGTGATGACTGCCTGGCCCGCGGTTGCGTGCAGGAGCTCGACGAGCGCGGCGCGGCGGCCGGCGTCGAGTTCGCTCATGACGTCGTCGAGCAGCATCACCGGCGCGGCGTCCCGGCGCGCGGCGATGACCTGGCGCTCGGCCAGCAGCAGCGCCAGCAACCCCAGGCGCTGCTGCCCCTGGGAGCCGTAGGTCTTGAGCTCGCGGCCGTGGCGCTTGAGCACGAGGTCATCGCGGTGGGGGCCGTGGGCGGTGTGCCCGCGCTCGAGGTCAGCGTCGAGACGCTCAGCGAGCTCGGCCACGAACTCCTCCGGCGTGGAGGCGTGTGACCGCGGGCGGTAGGCGACGGACGGTTCGCCGTCGAGCCCGAGGCGCTGAGCGATATCGGCAAAGCCCGGCGCCAGCGCCTCGATGGCCGCGCGGCGGTCCGCCATCAGGGCCAGCGCGTGGGTGGCGAGCTGGGCGTCCCAGGCCCGAAAGCTCGCCACGCCGGCCGAGCCGCTGCGCACGCGTGTCAACAACGCGTTGCGTTGTGCAAGGGACTGTGCATAAGTCCGCCGCGTCAGGCCGCGGGCCGGCCACAGAGCCGTCACGAACTGATCCAGATGGGCGCGTCGGCCGGCGGGAACCCCCTTGATGAGCTCCAGGCGGTCGGGCAGGAACACGCTGACCAGGGGGCGCTGCTCGGAATCCAACAGCCGTTCCACGGGCGCGCCGTCCACCGTCATGCGCTTGGGTTCGCCGGGGACGAAGGCCACGGTCAGCGCATGGGCGCCGTCGTCGCCGGCCGTCGCGACGCTCACCCGCGTCGCCGCGGCGCCGAAGCGCACGAGCTCACGGTCGTTGTTGGTACGACAGGACCGACCCGTGCAGCCGAAGTACAACGCCTCGAGCAGGTTCGTCTTCCCGGCCCCGTTCGGCCCGGTGATCACCGTCAAGCCGCTGCCCACAGGGGCAGCGGCACGCTCATACCCCCGGAAATCGCGCAGGGTGACGGTCGTGATGATCAACTACACATTGAGCCTGATCGGCATGATCAGGTAGAGAAAGCGGCTGCCGTCGGCCGCCTCGAGGAGACCGGGACGCAGCGGGCTGATGAGCTTGAGCAGGACGTCCCCGTCCTCGACCGCCTCCAGGCCGTCGCGCAGGAACTCAGGGTTGAAGCCGATCTCCATGGGCTCGCCCTGGAAGGGCACGGGCAGGGACTCGCTCGCCTCGCCGATGTCCGGAGTCTGGGCCGACACCGTCAGCTCACCTTCGCTGAAGGCCAGCCGCAGCGGGGCGTTCTTCTGCGCCAGCAGGCTGATGCGCCGCACCACGTCGCGCAGCTCGGGACCCGACACGCGGATCTGGTGCTCATAGGCCTCGGGGATCAGCTGACGGTCGTTGGGGAACTGACCGTCGATCAGGCGTGAGGACAGCACGGTGTCGCCGTAGACGAACACCACCTGGTTCTGGCGCACGCTCACCGACAGAGCCGAGTCCTCGTCCGGCCGGCCGACGATCCGCGCGAGCTCCTGCAGCGCTCGGGCCGGGATGTTGACCTCGAACCCGGCACTCAGCGCGGTCTCGAGCGTCGTCTCCTTGACGCTGAGCCGGTAGGAGTCGGTGGCGACCATGCGCAGCTCCGAGCCCGAGGCGACCACGTGGATCCCGGTCAGCACGGGGCGCGTCTCATCGCGGGAGGCCGAGCCGCTCACCTTCTGCGCCGTATCGACGAAGGCCACTGCGGGCAGGCCGATCGCGCTGGCCGTATCCGGGTCGGGGAACGGCGGGAAGTCCTCGGCATGGAGGGTGCGGATGTGGAACGTCGCGTTCCCGGACACCAGCTCCACGTCGCCCTCGGCGGCCCGCAGCTCCAGCGAGACGCCCGAGGCCGGGAGTGAGCGAACCACGTCGAGCAGCAACCGGGCAGGGAGCACCACGGTGCCCTCCCGGGAGACCTCGGCGGGCAGGGGGACCCGGAGACTGACGTCGGTGTCGGTGGCGCGCAGTTCGCAGGTGGTGCCCTGGGCAGCGAGCTGCACACCCGAGAGCGCCTGGATCGCGCTGCGAGTGGATGCCACCCGGGTCACCGTCTGCAGTTGTGTGAGCAGTTGCTCGCGTTCGAGGGAAATCTTCACTGTCAATACCTCAAAGAGAAGGTAGAAGTCATAGGGTTGTCAAAGCTGTTGAGAAGTGGCAAAAGTGCGCCACCTAGCGGGAAAGTTGTCTCACCGCGGCCGGGCGGAGTCTGTCAGGAACTTCGGTCGCTCCCGCCGGCCGTCAACAGTCCGCGCAGCGCGGTCAACTCCGCACCGTCCTCGGCTGAGCTGGCGATCCGCGTCTCGACCCGCTTGCAGGCGTGCAGGACGGTGGTGTGGTTACGCCCGCCGAAGGCCTCGCCGATCGTCTGCAGGGCACAGCCGCTGAGCTCCCGGGCCAGGTAGATCGCCAGCTGGCGTGGCCACGTGAGGACGGCGGTGCGCCGGGCCGAGATGAGGTCTGCGGTGCCGAGGTTGAAGTGCCCGGCCACGAGCGCCTGGATCCGCTCGACCTGGATCGGGGCGGTGGGGTCCACGCGCGAGGCCGGGTGCAGGTCGTCGAGGACATCGGCGGCCAGGTGGCTGTCGAGCGGTCGGCCGGACAGCGAGTGGTGGGCGATCACCCGGATCAGCGCCCCCTCGAGCGAGCGGATGTTGTCGGTGACCCGATCGGCGATCAGCTCCAGGACGGTGGGGTCGGGTAACTGGATGCGGTCCAGCGCTGCACGCTTGCGGAGGATGGCGATGCGGGTGGCCCGGTTGGGCGGCGCCAGCTGAGCCACCAGCCCGGATTCGAACCGGGCCCGCAGCCGGTCCTCGAGACCGCTGAGCTGCCGGGGCAGCCGATCCGCCGTGAGCACGAGTTGGCGTCCCTGGTCATACAGGGCGTTGAAGGTGTGGAAGAACTCCTCCTCGGTCTTGGCCTTGGAGGCGAGGAACTGGACGTCGTCGATCAACAGCACGTCGGCGTCGCGGTAGAGATGCTTGAAGGAGTCGGTGGCCCGGTGGTTCAGTGCGGCCATGAACCGGTTGGTGAACGCCTCGACGGTCGTGTAGCGCACCGTCATGCCGGGGTCGAAGCTCGTGATGTAGTTCCCGATGGCGTGCAGCAGGTGGGTCTTGCCGAGGCCGGGTGGGGCGTAGAGGAACAGGGGGTTGTAGGCCTGCCCGGGGGCCTCGGCGACGGCCAGGGCGGCTGCGTGAGCCAGGCGGTTGCCGTCACCGATGATGAACTGGTCGAAGGTGTAGCGCGGGATGAAGCGTTCCAGGTCGGCGCTGTCGTGGCCGGGGGACTGAGCCGGTGAGAGCGGTTGGGCGCCACGCCGGGACGCGTGCTGGACAGCGCCCTTGGGGGCGCTGGCGAACGCCACCTTCGCCTGCGGGCCGAAGGCGGCCTTGACGCAGCGGTCGAGTACGCGTGCGTAGCGGTCTGAGACCCACGCCTGCTTGTCGGCCGGTGCCGAGAGCGTGAGGGTGGACCCGTCCCAGTCGACCATCTCCAGCTGCGAGAGCCAGATCTCGAACGTGGAGTCCCCAACCAGGCGGCGGAGCTCGGTGCGCACGGTCTGCCAGGCATGGGTCATCTCGCGGTGGACGCGCAACTGCAACGGCTCCTCGGATCCGAAGTCACTGGTACCTATTCAGAGGGTCCGGACCTGAGCCCGAGCGGGCGAATATAACAGCGGCCTGGTTCCGTCCGGGCCGGTTGCTAGGCGCCTTGGCGCAAAGCGCGAGAAAAACGCAAAACCCCTGTCAACACGGCGATCTCGGCACTTTCTCGGGGCTGCGTATACTGGGCTGCCGATCCCCTGTCAGGGGAGATTCCAGCTATGAAAAGAACTTACCAACCGAAGAAGCGCAAGCGCGCACGCAGCCATGGTTTCCGCCAGCGGATGCAGACACGTGCCGGCCGAGACCTACTCAAGCGCCGCCGCGACAAGGGCCGCAAGCGCTTGACGGTGTAGGAGAGCCGTGGCCGCGCGTCCAACGCGTCGTGGCCGGCTCTCGCGCAGTGCGGAGTTCGACAAGGTCGTCCGCAACGGGCGCTCCCACGCCGGGCGAGAGTTCGTCCTCTACGTCTTCCCACGCGGCGGCGAGGACCCGCCGCGTCTGGGTCTCTCCGTCTCCCGTAAGGTCGGCGGCGCGGTCGAGCGCAACCGGGTCAAGCGCGTGCTGCGTGAAGCCTTCGCGCTCGAAGCCTCCCGACTGCCGGAGGGCTCCGATGCCGTCGTGATCGCGCGTCCTGACGCGCGGCGTCTGGCTGAGGAGCAGGGCCTCGCCGGGGTGCACGCCGCCCTGCGTCAGCTGGTGGACAAGGTCCCCGGGGTGAGCGGCGCGTCCGCAGCGGAGCCCGCGCAAGCACCGGCGGTGATGGAAGCTGAGAGGTCAGCGCAATGAACCCCGTCAAGCGCGGCTTGCTCGGGCTGCTCTGGCTCTATCACAGGGTCATCTCACCGATGACGCGCCAGCGCTGCAACTACTACCCCACCTGTTCGCACTACGCCGAACAGGCGATCAGGGAATACGGCATACTTCGCGGACTCGTGCTTGCCGTGTGGCGGCTCATGCGCTGTAACCCGCTGAGCCGCGGTGGTGTCGACCTGGTCGAGGACCAGCGTCTCTTCAAGACCAACGGTCGAACAGCGAGCGTCTAGATCAATGCTCATCGACGCGAACATCTTCCAGCCGCTCATCGACGTCTTCGCGGCGGTCCTCAAGTTCTTCCACAACGACATCGGAGTGTCCTGGGGCATCTCGATCGTCCTGTTGACCGTGCTCGTCCGTCTGCTCCTGGTGCCGATCGGCCTGCGCCAGTTCCACAGCATGCAGCGGATGGCCAAGCACATGCCGGAGATCAAGAAGCTGAAGGAGAAGTACAAGGACAACCCCCAGCGTCTCCAGCAGGAGACGATGAGCTTCTACAAGGAGAACAACATCTCCTTGTTCTCGTCCTGCGGGCCGCTGCTGATCCAGTGGCCGTTCCTCATCGGCCTGTTCTGGACCCTGCGCGGGAACCTGCGCAACGACATCTGCCCGTCGATCCAGAGTGCCTACCGGGCGACGTACGCCCATGCGCACGGCATCACGCTGGCCAAGGCCTCGGGCCAGACCACTGACTGCAAGGGCCTGTTCGGCTCGCACTTCCTGTTCATCAGCGACCTGACGAACAAGGCCCACGGGCTCGAGGTGGCCATCCTGTTGGTCCTCTACATCGGGACCTCGATCGGCTCCTCGATGATCATGATGATGCCCGGCACCGAGGGCAACCAGCGTCTGATGATGCTGTTCCTCCCGGTGATCTTCGCCTTCGTGACGATCCGCTTCCCGGCCGGTGCGCTGCTCTACTACATCATCTTCAACCTGTGGATGATCGTGCAGCAATCGGTGTTCAAGCAGATCATCGGCGTCGAGTACGGCCATCCGGCGGGTGGCGCGCTCGGCATCGCCGGTGAGGAGGGGAGCATCAGCTCCGGCGGGGGCTTACGTGGCCTCTTCGGCCTGCCCTCGCGCGTGGCATCGTCGACGCAGGGAGAGACCAACGGGAATGGTGTGTCCGCGGTGAAGGATGCGCCCGCCAAGCCGTCAAGCCAGCGTCCACGACGCGGCGCCGCTGGCGGAGCGACCGCTGCAGCGCCCAAGGCGACCTCGAAAGTCTCCCCCGCAAAGTCCGGAAACGGCAAGCCCACGGGGCGAAGCACGAACGGAAAGAGCGTCAATGGCGCTGGCAAGGACTCCAATGGCGACGGGAACGGCAACGGATCGACGCCGAGCGCCAACCGTCAGGGTCCGCCGCCCCCATCCCCGCGCAAGAAGAAGAAGCGCTCGGGCCGACGCCGCTGACCGCCGCCGGGGGCAGGCCGGGCCTGGCTGCGCTGGAGTGGATAGTCTGTCGCCCCGAGAGAGGAGACGTATGGCAACTGAGCATGAGCACGAGGATCTGACTCCGAGCGAGCGCCTGCAGGAGGTGCTCGAGGAGATCGCCGACGCCCTGGGGGTGGAGGCAGAGGTGATGGTGGTGGAATCCGGCGAGGACCTCGAGGCCCGCTTTGTCGGTGACGATGTGGCGGCGCTGATCGGCCACCACGGTGCAACTCTCGATGCAATTCAGCATCTTGCATACCGAATTGCCTTCCGGGGCAGCGAAAGCCGTGGTCGCGTCTCGGTCGATGCCGCCGGTTACCGCGAACGTCGCGCTGAGACCCTGCGCGGTGTGGCCGACCAGGCGGCGGAGACAGCGCTACGGGAGGGCAAGCCGGTGTCGCTGGACCCGATGAGCGCACTGGAGCGCAAGGTCGTCCACGAGCACCTCAAGGGGCGCTTCGACGTCGATACCTACAGCGAAGGCCAGGAGCCCGCTCGCCACCTCGTGATCTCCCCGCTGGTGAGCTCGTAACCCAGAGCTCCCGCCCGGTTGGGGCGGGGTTGGGTGTTTCACGTTTTTCTTGACGGTGAAACAGACAGTGGCCGGCAGGGGTAAGCTGCTGGCCCGTGAGTGCCGAATCTGCATCGCGTCCCGAGCCTGAGACACCGCCGGACGTCCTCAGCGATTTTGATCGCGGTGTGCTGATCGGCCTGCTGGTCGGTGAGGGCTCGTTCGGGGGTGACGGCAAGCAGCCTCAGGTGACGCTGCGCATGCACACCCGTCACGAGGCGCTGTTCCAGTGGCTGATGGCGCGGTTCCCGCGCTCCCGGCTCTATGGCCCCTACCACCACGGCGGTCGCTCCTACTACCAGTGGATGGCCCGCGGCCGGATGCTGGTGGAAGATCTGCTGCCGTTGCTCGAGCGTGACCTCATCCCCCAGCTCGATGCACACGCCGCCGGGCGGCTCGGGGAGATGACCGCGAAGTACGGACAGTTCATCGAACGTGAACGCGCCCGGGCTACAACCACTGATTGAGCGCTTCGCGCTGCCGGCGGACGCCCGCGAACCGCTCGAGGTTCTCGCTGGCCTGCTGTCAGAGGACCCCTTGGCGCCGACCACGGTGCGGGAGCCCCGGCGCGTGCGCGACGACCACCTCGCTGACTCACTCGTCGCCCTCGACCTCGAAGTGATTCGTGCCGCCGGCTCGCTGATCGACATCGGCGCCGGCGCCGGTCTGCCTGGTCTGCCGCTCGCGGTCGCTCTGCCCGGAGCTCAGGTCACCCTGGTCGATGGGAACGGACGCAAGTGCGAGTTCATCGCACGGGCAGCGGAGGCGATGGGCCTCACCAACGTGGTCGTCCGACACGCCCGGGCGGAGGAACTGGGCGACGTGGCGGGCGCATTCGAGGTGGTGACGGCACGGGCGCTGGCCCGGCTCGACGTCGTCGCTGAGTACGCCGCGCCGCTACTGAGCCTCGGCGGCTACCTTGTCGCCTGGCGGGGTCAACGTGAACCCCAAGTCGAGGCTGAGGGCGCGCACGCCGCCGAAATTCTCGGACTTTCCGTGCTCGATCCTGTCCAGGTCCACCCTTATCCCGAGGTTGAGCATCGCTTTCTGCATGTCATGTCTAAGGTGAGTGCGACGCCGAGCCGCTTTCCCCGACGGGCTGGGATGGCCCGTAAACGTCCGTTGGGCGCGGCGTGACGCCGGCTGACTCGGCGGACTCTGACCGGCGCCGTCGCTAGCTTCGAAGGGCACACATGGGAACGATTTACGCAATCGCCAACCAGAAGGGCGGGGTTGGCAAGACCACGACCGCCGTCAATCTGGCTGCCTGCGTGGCGGAGGCCGGCTATGAGTCGCTGCTCGTGGACATCGACCCCCAGGCCAACGCCACGGTTGGGCTGGGATTGCCCAAGGACGCGGACAGGACGGTCTATGACCTCCTTGCCGGCGAGGCCACCCTGGACGAGGTCATCATGGCCAGTGGGATCGACCATCTCTCGGTGGTCCCGGCGAGTCCCGCCCTCGCCGGCGCCAACGTCGAGCTGCCGCGTCTGCCCGGCTCCGAGACGCGTCTGCGCGACGCGCTCGGCCCCGCCCGGGACCGGTTTCTGTTCACCTTGTTGGATTGCCCCCCCTCGCTCGGCCCGCTCACCGTCAATGCGCTGGTTGCCGCGGACCGTCTCATCGTCCCCGTCCAGACCGAGTACTTCGCCCTGGAGGGACTCGCCGGGCTGCTCGACACCTTCCAGCTCATCCAACGCGAGCTCAACCCCCGCCTGACCATCGCGGGACTGCTGCTGACGATGTCCGACGGCCGGACCCGGCTCGCCCAGGATGTCGAGCGGGAGGTCCGCAAGCACTTTCCCGACCTGGTGTTCGACACCGTCATCCCGCGCAACGTCCGCATCGGCGAGGCCCCGAGCTTCGGGCGCCCGGTGATCCATCACGACCCCCATTCCAGTGGGGCCGGGGCGTACTTCGCATTCGCCAAGGAGGTCGCCACCCGTGGCTGACAACAGACAGAAGGGTATGGGTCGCGGTCTGGCGGCGATCCTGGCTGCCGCCCCCCGGGAGGATCCTGAGGAGCTGCGCCAGCTCCCGGTCGAGCTCATCGGCCCGAACCCCCACCAGCCGCGCCGTCACTTCGACGAGGCGGCCCTGTTGGGATTGGCCGATTCGATCAAGACCCGGGGCGTCATCCAACCGGTACTCGTGCGTCCGCTGTCGGGCGGGCGCTATGAGCTGGTGGCCGGGGAGCGTCGCTGGCGGGCCGCCCAGATCGCCGAGCTCACCAGTATTCCGGCGGTCATCCGCCACCACGATGACGCAGCCTCGGTCGAGCTGGCATTGATCGAGAACATGGTCCGCGAGGACCTCAATCCGGTCGAGGAGGCGCGGGCCTGCCTGGCGCTGGTGGAGGAGCTCGGTCTCACCCGCGAGGACGTCGGACTCCGGGTCGGCCGTAGCCGGGTGGCGGTCTCCAATCTGCTGCGCCTGCTCGACCTGCCGGATGAGGCGCTGGATCTCATTGAGGCGCGAGAGCTATCCGAGGGCCACGGGCGCGCGCTGCTGCTGGCGCCCGAGAACGCGGTACGGCGCAGCCTCGCCCGCAGCGCGGCCGCTCAGGGGTGGTCAGTGCGTGAGCTCGAGGCGCGGGCCCGTGCCGCGGGGGAGAGCCCGGAGGGTGGCGGCGGTGTCGGAGCGAGCAAGCCCAAACTGCGTGTCCTGCCCCATCCCGACCAAGAGGACGCCGTGCGCCGCATCTCCGACGCGCTCGGATCGGCCCTTGCCGCCGATGTGACGGTCAAGCCCGCCGGTCCTGGGTATGCGGCAACGCTGCAGTTCGACTCCGTCGACGAGGCGCTGGCGTTTGCCGAGCGCCTCCGGGCAAACTGAACATAACTCCGCTTAACCGACAGGTGTGTCGGTTAAGCGGCCGACGCGACGGAGGCACCCGGCCGGGGGCGCTAACATCTCCCTCCTCATCGGGCGATTAGCTCAGTCGGTTAGAGCGCTTCTCTGATAAGGAAGAGGTCCCAGGTTCGAATCCTGGATCGCCCATCCCCGGTTTGCAGGCATTTCCTGCGCCTCGGTCCTCACGCCCGATCTGCGGCGGACACAAAACGGACACATCGCGGACACTCTCGGGTGTCCGCGCCGCGCGGATGAGCTCCTCCGCGGACCGGCTGTCGTTGCGGTCGTGTTCATCGAAGAGGTGGGCGTAGGTACTGAGCGCCATCGTCGGACTGTGGCCGGCCTGCTGGGCGACGGCCACGACGGTCTCGCCCTGGGCGATGAGCAGGCTGATGTAGCTGTGGCGCAGGTCATAGGGCCGGACGCCGAGGATGCCGGCGGCCTTGGTCGCGTCGGCGAAGATCCGCCCACGCCAGTTGTTGATCCGATCGAGGTTCCAGGGTGCGCCGTCCGGCCCGGGGAAGACCAAGTCGGTCGGGTCGCCGCGGTCAGTGGTCTCGCGCCAGGCGTCGAGGGTCTCGGCCAGCGGCGCCAGCAGCCTGACCGTCCGGGCCTTGCCGGTCTTGGTCGACTTCAGCTTGCCGAAGGCGACCGAGCGCTCGACGAGGATCGTCCGGTCGCGGATGTCGTGCCAGCGCAATCCCAGCGCCTCACCGGGACGCAGGCCGGCGTAGGCGAGGACCGCGACCAGGGCCGCGTCGGCCTCGCGCCCGTCCTCGAGCAGTGCGCTGCGGATCGCCTCGACCTGCTCGGGTGAGAGCGGCCTGACCACCCGGGTGCGGGTCTGGCTCGGCTTGCGGACGAGCTTGGCCGGGTTGGACTCGATGTGTCGCCACTCGACGGCGCGCTGGAGCATGCTTTGGATGACCACCAGCGTCTTGCGAGTGGCGCCATCCCCGACGCCCGCGCCGCTCATCTGCGCGCGGAGATCCCAGAGCGTCTCTGCGTTCAAGGAGCGCAGCGGCAAGTCGCCGATCGCGGGGATGATGTGAACGTCGAGCATGGACGCGTAGGCCAGCTGGGTATGACGCTGGAGGTTCGGTACGACGTAGCGGGCCCACCAGACCTTGGCGAAGTCAGCAACCGTCTCCTGGCTGGTGGCGACCGGCGCGAGTGCGCCGAGCCGCTTGGAGCGCTTGAGCTCCTGGTCCATCGTGTCCGCGTCCGCCTTGCGACCGACCACCCGGGAGTGCGCGCGCCCCTGCTCGTCGCGCCAGCGCACGCGCCAGACGGCTCCACCGGCGCGCTGGATCTTCTCGACGCTCATCGGGGGGGAGTGGCGCGGACGGGTTCAGCCTGGGCCAGCGCGCGGAAGGTGCCCGCCGGCGCGGGACGGCGCCCCCGATGAGCTGGCCGTACGGCAGAGATGCCATGGACGGGGGCGTGGCGCTGTGAGCTGAGCCACGCGTCGAAGTCGGCGCGGACCACCCGCATGCGGGAGCGGAGCTTGATCGCGGGGAGTTCGCCGTCGGCGATGGCTCGCCGGACCGCGGTCTCTGACAGCTGACAGGCGACAGCGACATCCTTGACCGTCATCAGCGCGTCAGCCGCGGCTGGACTGGAGGCCGCGATCGGAACGGTCAGCGCACGAGTGACCTGAGGCTGCGGCGCGGCGCTCGTGAACGTCCAGGAAGTCTGAGTGAGGGTCATAGCTTCGGTCCTGCTGCACGACTCAAGCTACCACTGGCGGTTGTCGGACACAAATATGTAGTCGGCTTAGTCTGGGTCTGATGGGTTGGTAGGCTGCGCCGGTGCGCACCGACACCGTCCTCAGCGCCTCGTTGCTGCGCGAGGCTCGCATGCGTGCCGGACTGAGTCAGTCTCAGCTGGCTGAGCGTTGTGGCAAGGCCAAGGTGCAGATCGGCCGCTGGGAGACCGGGGTGGTCGCACCCAGCATCGACACCCTGCTCGAGATCGTCCGAGTCTGCGGCTTTGACCTGCCGCTCCTGCTCGAGCCCTACGCACCGATCGACGACCGTCAGCTCGTCAAGCTCCAGCGCGTCTCGCCCGAGGGCCGAGTGAAATACATGCTCGACCGACTCAAGTCAGCCGACGCGCCGTGAGCGACCGAACCAAGCGTGGCTTTGACCCCGAGACGATCCTCGTGGCGCTCCAGGCCGCCGGGGTCGCGAGCGTGCTGATCGGCGGGCTCGCGCGGGTTGCCCGCGGGGCAGACGAGGTCACCCGCGGAGTCGACATCTGCCCGTCTGAACAGCCGGTGAACCTGGAGCGGCTCGCCGTGGCGCTCGACAGTCTCGGCGCGGCCAGGACTGACGGACAGGAGCTTGAGCTCGACGCCGCTCACTTCGTCTCCGAGCCGGTACTCGAGCTGAGCACCGGCTCCGGTGAGCTCAAGGTGATCTTCGCTCCGGCCGGAGTCCCACGCGGCTATGAGGCGTTGCGCGCCGGTGCGACGTCCGAGCATCTCGGCGCTGGACTGCGACCCGAGATTGCCTCCACCGCTGACCTGATTGCGATGTCCGCTGCGCTGCGCCGCCCGGAGGACCTCGACCGTTTGCCGGCCCTGCGCCGCATCCTCGAGCTCGAAGCCGACCCGGCGGCCATCGTCAAACCCCAGCCGCTGGTCCGGCTCAAACCGGGTGCGGCCCTCCGCGGTGAGCGCAGCTTTGCCGATCGCTCACGCCGCAGCGGCCCCGGGCCGGACATCGGCCCCGGGCGTTGAGCAGACCTTCAGTCGGGCTTGGCGCCCGAAACGGCAAAGGGCTACACACCACGTGCACCATTGGTGCATAACCGTCACAAACGTTGCAGAACCGTCGCTGGCCCCGCGCCACACTTTCGGCATGACCGAGCCAGCTGACCAGGGACGGGCCGGTCTGAGACCGATCCTCTTCCTTGATGTCGACGGCGTTCTCAACACCCGTTTCGTCAACCACGAACCTGTGCTTGCCACGCTCCCACGGCTGCCCGCAGACGCACGCCGCCAACAGGAGCTCATGGAGGAATACGGCGCGGAGGATCCCGCCGAGTTTGACGGCATGACCCGGAAACGCGGCGCGCACGTTCCCGTCGGAACGCGAGAGCGCCTGAAGAAGATCCTTCCGTTCTTCGAACCGGTGTGGGCGACGTTCTGGTTCAGCGACGCTCACCCGGTGCTTGGCGCTCACCTCGGCCTGCCGAAAGAGCCATGGCCTTATCTCGCGTTCCTCGGCGACTGGAAGCTGCCGGCGATCATCGAGTACGCCGCCGGGCGGCCGTGGGCCTGGGTCGACGACGATGCGACCTTCGAGCAGCGCCGCAACCCCGACGTTGTCATCCCGGCCAACGCGCTCATCGTTCAGCCCCACGTCTTCGTTGGCTTGACCGATGAGCATGTCGCAGAGCTCCTCGCTTTTGCGGCCGCGATCTCGACCGCTGACCCGGCGTAATCGGCGGTCGAGGTAGCCTGTTGAGATGGCAATCTCTGACGGCAGGCCCGAGCCGAAAGGCCCCTCCGCTGCACCGGCGCTTCCCGGGGTCACCTTGCTCGGAACGCGCACGCCCGACGACGTGACCGTTCTCGCCGGCGCGGGCGGAAAACGGGCGACGCCAGAAGAGGTTCGCCGGTTCGTCGCCCGCGAGCAGGCGCGGATCGCGCGGGAACAGCGTGAAGCACGGGACGCCGGGCGCTGAGCGACCCGTTCGATCCAGCGACCTTGATCGGCGCGCTTGCGCGCCAAGGGGTCGAGTACGTGATCGTCGGCGGCATCGCCGCGACCCAGCACGGCGCGACACGCACCACTGAGGACCTCGATATCTGCCCACGCTGGACGCGAGAGAACCTCGATCGCGTCGCAGCGGTGCTCATGGAGTTCGAGGCGAGAATCGCGATCACCCCGACTGAGAGCGTGCCAGTCCCGCTGATCGACGGGACCCTCATCTCCAGGACAGAGATCGGCACCTGGCACACCACGGCCGGGGGCCTGGACGTGCTCCGAGGCATTCCGCTCACCGCCACGGAGAAGATCGGCTACGAGGACCTCGTCGCCGACGCACTGGACACGAACTTGGCTGGGTTCGAGGTCAAGGTCATCGCTCTTTCCGCGTTGATCCGTTCCAAGCAAATCGCTGACCGGGCGAAGGATCACGAGGCTCTCCCTGAGCTCGAGGCCATCGCAGCGAGGTGACTCATGGAGTTGGGGCACGGAAACCCGTCCTCGCGCCACCCGCCGACGGTGTCTGCCAGAGCAACACCGCCCGGCCGGTTTGAGGCGCGACGGCCATGAGCAGGGATGAGCGCTCGGACCGTAGACGCTCGCCAGGGCGCCGCGTGGTACGCCGCGACGCCCTGATGATTAGCGGCTGAGCGCTGCGCTGGCAGACACCGTCGGCGGGTGGCGCGAATGCACGGCGTTCACGATCTCGCTTGGGTCGATCCCCTGGAGGTAGGTTGAGGTGGTTCCGAGGTCCGTGTGGCCAAGCTGGCGCTGGATGATGTTGATTGGCACTCCTTCGCGCGCGAGCTCGACCGCATGCGCGTGTCGCAGCTGGTGGGGCGCAAAGCGCCGGCGGACTCCGGCTTCGGCCGCCAGAGTGCGCAGCTCATTCCGGACCGCAGTCGCCGGCCACGCTCGGCCGCGTGTCGGTCCATCGATGATGCAAAAGAGCGGCCCGACCGGCAGCTCCGCCCGGTGGCTGAGCCAACGGTTGAGATGCTCAAAGCCCCAGTCGTCCATCCCGACTTGGCGGCGCTTATCACCCTTGCCGTGGCGGATCAGCACTGACCCGCGGGCTGGATCAACGTCGGTCTCACTCAACGCGAGTGCCTCAGAAATTCTCAGCCCCCCGCGCCACAGCACACCGATCACTGCGCGAACACGCAGGCCGTGGCAGTCCTCACCTGCCTGGCGCATCACCGCGACGATCTCTTCAACCCGCGGCGGATCTGCTGGGTAGCTCATCCCTTTGTTTCGCGGGGCGCGACCCGCGAGATAGCCGGGCAACGTGACATTTGACCGCGGCCGCCCGGCTGCGTCGATCAGAACAGGATCTGACATAACCTCCCCCTTCCAGGAGCATCCCGGCCCGGACTACCCAGACCGGTTCGGCGATCCTCCGCCCAACGAAGGCTCTGCGCTAGTCGTGGCAGATATCCACCACCGTCGCGCCCCCTGTTCTAGCGCCCACGCGCGGCGTGACGGCTGCAATCCGCTGCAAGCGGCGACCTTGCGCTGTCCTGTAACACCGCCGCTAAAGCGGCATAGCGGTGGTCTCGCATTTGGCGAGGAGCAGGGCGAGCGCCGCCCGGCGGCTTGGCCTCATCTTCGTTCCACCGCAGGCATCCCGGATGGCAGCCTCGCGGCGCGGCTGTTGCGAAGGAAAGTCCTCGTGGAAGAAACATGTCAACGGTTGGGTAGCTGATCGCTCGCGATGAGCTACCGGTGTTTGGAGCCGATAGGACCCCGGAGTTCGCCGCGGTGCTGGCGTGATCTGCAAGGACCCGCGGCGCGAGCCGACGCAGATAGCGACTCCTCCCGACAGGTAGGACTGCTCAAACGCCGCGCGGAGCAATACGGACCGGTTGGCCGAGGAGAGGCCAGAGCTGAACAAAACCGGCGGCAACTAGGGCTCCCACATCGACCGGAGGCATCCTCAGGCCGCCCGCCACGGCGTCGATCCCGCCCATCGCGATCCGCCAGCCGGGGATCTTGACGTTGCTGGGCGGCGCGGGCGGACCGGTGCCGCCGACGACGTTGATCTGGATGTTGCCCTCGAGCCTCAGTACGCCAAAAGGCTGGAACCGGCCACCGATCAGCGGAGGGCCGGGACCGACCATGAAAACGATGCCGGGCGGCGGCCGGAGGTCACGCTTGAACGACTCCCGCAGCGTCACCATGTCCGAGGGCAGCCCATTGGCGTCCTTATCGAGCGCGTCCCACAGCAGCAGCGACTTGAAGAGCCAGTTGGCGACCGTCAGCTGCCCGGAGTCACCAAGTTCGACGGCGTGCTCGCTCCGCACGAGCGGCTTCACCACCGCGGCGGAGGCGTCGTCGATGTCCTTGATCCACCCGCCGTTGCAGTCGTGACAGGTCAGCCCCGCCTTGACCATCGGGTCCTCGTTGATCGTCGTGACGAGCGTCTGCGAGAGGAAATGCGTCGTCCGCAGGTCAGGGCGCTTGCTATTGGCGAAGGCGCGAAGCATCCAGTCCGAGACGAGGTGCTCCTGGGAGATGTCGTCGGAGCCGCAGAAGATGCACGCCTCAAGTTGTGGACCGACGGACACGGGCCAACCCTACGCCGGTAGTCGTAGCGCCGCGACTGCGCGGGGTACGGACGCCTGAACTTCGCGGACCGTCCGCGGCGGCCTACCGGGTGGCTGGCGCCCGCCGGACAGGCGCGGCTTCATCGGGCCGTTGGGGGGCCCATGAGACGGGGCGCGCGAGCCGTCCCGGTGGCCATCTGAGCGACGCACGGAGCGCCGCCACTCGCTGAGCCGCAGAGTGCTGGAATCACGAACAGGCGGAACTCTCAGCATCCCGAAAACCGAGTTGGAGACTTCTCCTCTCGACCGGATCCAGCAGCGCCGGTCCGTCCTGCTTTCGTCTCCGGCGGGCATCCTCGCCCGGGCCGCGGCCTTCCTTTGCGCGGAAAGCGGGGCGCACGCCTCAGATGTCCGTCGCCCCTATGCCGCTGGGGTGGTTGTGGGCGCGCGTGGCTGCTTCTCCTCCGTCGCTGTGGCAAGCAGCCACGACGCGCTACATGGGCCGCCATTGGGCAGCACGCGCTGACCGCTACTGGATGAGTGCTGCGCTGGCGGGCATCATCGGCGGTCGCCGCGAATGGACCGCGTCGACGATCTCACTCGGATCGATCCCTTGAAGATAGGTGGATGTTGTTCCCAGATCGGTGTGGCCGAGCTGGCGCTGAATGATGTTGATCGGCACCCCTTCCCGGGCGAGCTCCACCGCGTGAGCGTGGCGTAACTGGTGTGGGGCGAAGCGTCGGCGAACCCCAGCGTCATTAGCAAGCCGCCGGAGTTCCCGGCGGACAGCCGTGGCTGGCCAGGCGCGACCACGGGTCGGGCCGTCAATGATGCAGAACAGCGGACCTACCGGGAGTTCGACTCGACGCTCGAGCCAGCGGTTGAGATGCTCAAAGCCCCAGTCGTCCATCCCGACCTGTCGGCGTTTGTCACCCTTGCCGTGGCGGATCAGCACCGACCCGCGGGCCGGGTCAACATCGGTCTCACTCAGCGCCAGCGCTTCTGAGATCCTGAGACCTCCACGCCACAGCACCGCGATCACTGCACGGACCCGTAGACCGTGGCGATCCTCGCCGGCTTGGCGCATGACCGCGATGATCTCCTCGACCCGCGGCGGGTCTGCCGGATAGCTCATCCCTTTGTTATGCGGTGTCCGACCGGCGAGATACCCCGGCAGCGTGACGTTCGCCCGTCGTCGCCCGACCGCATCGAGCAGAACCGTGTCTGACATAGCTTTTTCCTCTCAGGAGCGATCCCGGTCCGGACCACCCGGACCGGTACCGGGATCGTCCCGCCGACAAACGCTGCGGTCCAGTGAGATCGAACTGAGATGGCGATTTCTCGTGGCGCGCTTGCCAAGAGCGGCCACCCCGGAATACGACCGCGCAAGCGGCGAAGGGGACACTGCACCTCACGCCGTTGCTGCGTCAATCCGTAGGCTCAACGGATGGCTCACGGTCGCGAAGATCAGGTCAACTATCGGGCTGCGGAGGCCGACGATGAGGAGTTCATCGTGGAGATGGCCCGCTACGCGAGCACGATTGAGGACCGGCCCCTGCCCGACCAGGACTCTCTCGAGGTCGTCGGAGTTCTTCCCCCATCCCCGAATGCAATAGTCATCGCAACCGATTCGTCTGAGAGACGTCTCGGAGCGGCGTGGTGGCATTGGCATGATCCACCTCTCGTCGTCGATCAGGACGGGCGCCCCGTGCCGGAACTTATCGTGGCGGTGATACCGGATGCGCGCGACCGGGGAATCGGCGCCGGGCTGATCGAGGAACTCGCACGCGTCGCTTCGGAGCGCTTTGACACGCTCGCGTTGAATGTCCATCTACGCAACCCAGCCGCCAGGCTCTACACCCGAGCAGGATTCCGAGTCGCAGGGCAGGGGCGCGGGTGGTTTGGTGTCTCCATGACACGCGCGCTCGACGCCAGCAACTGAACCCAGCAGAGCGGGACGTCTCCGGTCACCTCAGCGCCCTCGAGTCAAAGAGCGGAGCGAAGGACTCAGAGGGCTCGCCGCGGATTGTTCGTCGCCGAGCTCTCGGTCGCCGTAGCCGTTGGCTGCTTTCGCCCGGAGGGGTTCCAAGGCGGGCGTGTCCCCTACCGCCGTTGCAGCGGCGATGGGCCACGAGCGACTCTGTTTGCGGGACCGAACTGGGACTTACTCAGGGGACGAGAGGTTCTCCGTAACCTGCCAGCCGTGGGCGTGTCGAATAGCAAAGAGCCAGACCCCGAAGTAGCCGAGCGAGGCGCAAGGTCCGGATGCATTCTGCGTGGGCTGGTCGGGTCCACTGTTCACGGCACAGCCAACGCCGGGACCGATGACCGCGATGAGATGGGTGTCTGCATCGAGCCGCCGGCCTATATCGCCGGCCTGCGCCCGTTTGAGCATTGGGTCTTTCGCACACAGCCAGAGGGGGCATCGAGTGGCCCCGGAGATCTCGATCTCACCATCTACGGGTTGCAGAAGTACTGCCGGCTGGCGCTGAAGGGAAGCCCGACCGTCCTCCTGCTGTTGTTTGTCGACGGTGAGTTCGTGCTCGAGCGCCACCAACTCGGCACAGAGCTCCAAGCGCTCGCGCCGGCATTCGTCTCCAAACAGGCCGGACGAGCGTTTCTCGGTTACGTCGACGCGCAGCGCCGAGGGCTGCTGGGTGAGCGTCACGCCACGCGAACGCGTGAGGTATCTGTCGACCATGGCTATGACACCAAGTACGCGATGCACGCACTGCGTATTGCCTACCAAGGCTGTGAGCTGCTGGAAACCGGCAAGATCACCCTGCCAATCCCCGAGCCAGAACGCGGCATGTTGATGGAGATCCGCCGCGGCGAGGTACCACTCGAGGTGGTTCTGGACCGTTTGCGTGAGCGCTCTGCCCAGCTTGAGGACACGATCCTCAACAGCGCGTTGCCGGAGTCACCGGACCGAGATGCCGTCGATGGCTTCCTAGTCGACGCTTACCAGCGAGCCTGGGCCGGAGAGCTCACTCTCGCTCTCTGAGGCCAACCGGTTCTGCGTCGTCGACGCCAGAAGAAGGCACCAGCCGAGATGGCCTCTCTAGCGGCAAAGGGGGTGCGAGCCGGATATTGGGTTGAGCCTGCGCTCCGTCGCCAAACCGCAAACGAGCGGGCCGCGCAATGCCGTCGCGTCGGTCGAGGTCTCCCAGGGTCGCGAGATATCGCGAGGCGAGGTAGTTTCTGAGACGTGGCCGACGAACAGGATCCCGGGGTGTCCGCCCGGAGCAATAGTGACGAAGCGCTGCTGGCACTTCTACTTGAGGCCTTTGCCGCTGCTAAGCGGTCCGGGAAGGATCCGTGGTATCTCATGAACGCTGGCCCGTTAAAGAACCGCGTGCTTCTTCTTTGCGGCGGAAGGCTACCCGAGCCCGAATGGGATTCGACGCCGTTCACTCTGCTTCTCCAGCGCTTCCCTGACACGCTAAGAGTCCACTTCGAACGGCACCCGCCTGTTGTCGAGTTGCTTGAGGAGGGCCGGCTGGAATCTTCTATGGCGAGTCCAGATCCGGGCGTCTCTGACACCCCCCGGGACGTACTCTCAGTCGACCTCGAGACAGATGATGCGCGCAGATGGCGACTACGTCGCGATCTATGGACGTCTGTGATGAGCGTGCGCGCGCCTGGCGTTTTTGTCTGGAAGAACGACAACGCGGTCCACCTACCCACGGAAGACCCCGACGCGGTGACCGACTGCCCGCGCCTACCGACGCTTACTGGCTCTGAGCTCGATGACTGGCAGGCCGGCTTTGCGAGCCGTCTTCCGGAAGATGAGACCTTCGGCCCCGTGTTAGCCAGATGGGCTCGCGGCGAAGCTCCGACGTCGGCGCTTCCACGGCACCTCCAGCATCTCTGGTATGCACAGCTGAAGCGTTTGGTGCGTGACCGTCTCGAAGCGTGGTTTGCGGCGCAGCATCTACCTGTACCTGTGGATCTCGTTCGACTCCCGACGGATCCGCGGCACCTCCCGAGCGGTACTACGTCTGACCTGCGGACGTTTGTCACACGCTGCGTCGAGTCGATGAGCGACGCTGAACTCGCGGATTTGCGAATCCCCGCAGTGGTCGCCGCGAGAGTCGCCGCAAGATGAAGGCGCTAGTACTGGTGCGTCCTGCGAAGGAGCCGGAAGATGTAACTGCCCTTGTTGCCCAAGCGACTTCGATCGCAAAATCCCTGGGCGTTCCGATTCCGAAGACATATCGGGCCGAACGCGGGGCGGTCGTCGGAGAACCCTGGCATCGGCCTGTTCAGTTCCTGACACCGATAGACGCTCGACGCTTGTATCGATCCCTCCACAAGCAACAGACGCTCGTACTCAGCTTCACTGCCGTCTACGTCAGGCGGGACCCGAGCCGGCAGCCCGTGGAGCGTCGCGCGGCGTTGAACTTGAAGGACTTCGTCGATCACAAAGCCTCTTTCGCCTTGGTGCGGGGAAACCCAGACCTGAAAAGCATCCGGGCCTTCTCGAACGGAGTTCGGTCGCTCTCGTGCGAAGGAGAAGGTGATCCAAGATGCCTTCCCCTCCACGTCTTCACAGTAGACCGACGCTGGCCTGAATTGACAAGCAGCGCAGGTCGTGCCGCATTCTCACGCGCTTATGATGAAGGACAATCCCGGCTCGATTCCGGACGAAAGCGATGGACTCGAGCGGACCGCGGTGCTTACCACGGAGGTGAAGAACTCACTGTCGGCGACAAGGTTCTGCCCAAGGGCATGCACTGGGATGTAGAGAGCGAACGCGGACAAGTTCGACTCGTGACGGCCGACGAGGTTTGGAGGCTTCCACAGGCTGGACGTGGCTACATCAACGTCTTTCCTGACGCCTACGTGAAGGGAGGCAAAGGCGCCCGTCTTATCTGGCCGGAGAAGTAATGGCGCGAAAAACAAATGCCCCGCAAGCGGGGCATTTGGGCAAATTC
Source organism: Solirubrobacteraceae bacterium (assembly GCA_965198695.1). Taxonomy (GTDB): domain Bacteria; phylum Actinomycetota; class Thermoleophilia; order Solirubrobacterales; family Solirubrobacteraceae; genus Palsa-465. The sequence continues at coordinate 183,183 of CBDAPW010000003.1, forward strand.
TAGGCCGCTATTCGCATTACGCGGATAGATGCGACGGGTCGGCGGACAGCGATCAGAAAGCTTCAAAGCTATCTGGGGCCCTTACTTTGCTCCGCCTAGTCGACGCCACTCCTTCGTATGCCGGAACGGTGCTACCGCTCCTCCGGGGACTGAAGACAGCCCGCGGTACGTCCAATGATACGCACGTGAGAGCAAATCAGGCCGATTCATCGAAACAGCACGCCGGTTATCAAGCGTTGAACGAGAAACACCGGGTGAGTTCTCTCGATTGCAGCTGAGGATCAGAGCCCGGCGAGCCGGGACCTTCGGGTCCAATCCATCAAACCGCCACAGTCCAGGCAAGGCCCGTAGGCGCTTCCCATTCTTACCGTTTCCCAGGCGGCGCCGTAGGCTCGTCGCCGCTCTGCCGCTGCACCGGCGCTGATACCAGGGTGGCTGCTTCGGGTTTGCTACGGCCCCCCGAATGCGCCCCACTGGGCATCATGTGAAGATGTTTGCCTTTCCCACCGAGCTTGCGCCAGGCCCCGGCGAGGCAGCCGTTCTGTCCATGCTCGCCGCCCGTAGCGATAACGAATGGCATCTGTTGTCGGGATCGCTTCTCACCGGGCCGAAGCACGTCGTCACCGCAAGTTGGGGCCACTGGCGCGACGAGCAGCCAACCTCGAGGACTCCCACCCCCCGCGAGGACGGCTTCGACCTCGGTCCTGGCTTTGAGGTTCAGCCGTTCAAGGATCTGTTAGCGGTGAGGAGGCTCGTAAGCAACAACGACTGGAGCCGCGTCGCGTCGGACCTCGGAACCGGGGTCATTCACACGGTGACTTGCGCCTGCCGGGCAAATTTTTCCCGATGGTCTCCTCCACTGCTCCTCGCTCGCCAAGGGCAGACTGACGCTCATCACGTCGTCTCGGGAGCCCAGCGCCCGGTGTGGGGAATGGCCGCCACGACCGGCCAGCACAAAACCCCTCACTCTGAGGCCCGATGGGCTTGGCAACTGCCGCCTCATGTCCCCCGGGGTCCGGATCTCGGAGCGATGGCTCGTCACCGCCACCTATTTCAGTGGCCTGCAAAGCTTCTCGGAATCGACTGGCTTGGAGAGGATGAGCACGGGCCTCCTGCGGCGTTCGTCGTTGGGAGGCTCATCAGCCGGGCTTGGATCGTTGACGTGGTCCCCGAGTTCGAATCGGGCGAACTGCGCATAGTTCTCGGGTGGGATGCAGCCGAAATTGACCCACTTGGCTGCACCATCGATGTCCGAGCCGAGCTCAACGGGTTACCAGTCATCAGCCAGCATTTCCGTGTCAGTGACCTGCCGCACAACGCGGAACCGTCGGCGATGGGTGCTGAGCCCCGAACGCTGACCTGGAGGGAGCGGACGGTATCTGTACGTCTTCCGCGCGGACCACGGCGTACCGCGTGGGGAATGGTTCTTCGAGCTAGTGACGGAACGCTGCTCGACGAGCGACCCGTCGCCCAGCGTGTCGAGGCCATCTCGTTCGCAATTCGGATCGGTGACAGCGCGCAGCCTGCCAGCGAATTCACTGTGGGAGACCAACAGCCTCCCCCACTCGACAAGGAGATCCTGGAGGCTAAACGGGCAGCAGAACAGCTATTTACCGAAGCTAACGCGGCTGCGGCACAGCGCAGGACATCCACCGCTGGCGATCTAGAGCGATATCTCAGATGGAGATTCTCGTGCCGCGATGGGGAGCTACTCGTGCTGGATCCGTACCTCCTAAATCAGGGCGATGCGTCGACCACGATCGCGTTCCTGAGTGCATTTGGCCGGCCAGTTCGAGCGCTTTGTAAGAGCATTCCTTCCTCATTCATCAGCGAGCTTGCTCTAGCCGGTATTGACGCCCGTGTGCTCCCTCAGGGGTCCAGCACCCTCCATGATCGGGTTTGGCTTGTCGGCGAGACAGGCCTCTTGGTTGGAGGCTCGATCAATACGTTCGTCGGTCCTGGTCGTAAACCGGCGACCACGGTTACGGAAATGCCATGGGCGGACGCGGCGCTCTGGCGCGACCAGTTCGAGAAGTGGTGGCCGGACACGCCATAAGCGCGGCATACGGGTTGCTCTCGGCTCTCCCAAGGAGCGGGCCCGGCAATTCGGGATCTGCCAACGGGCCAACGGTGTTTGTGGCCGCATTGCCGCTGCACCAGCTGCCAAATCGGATGGCCGCTTTGAGGCTGGCGCCGAAGAGAGCGGCCACGGGGTCTGGCCTCTCAAACGGTGGCGGCGCGGGCGCATTGAACCGCCCCGGGTTTCTTGGAGGTCCGATCCTTTGAGGAGGATTCAGGAATGCCGAGAAAGCCGCCGTATCCGCGTGAGGTCCGTGAGCGGGCTGTGCGCATGGTGCTGGAGCACCGGGCCGACTATGAGTCGGAGTGGTCAGCGATCACGTCGATCGCTGAGAAGTTCGGGATGACCGCGGAGACGTTGCGCTCCTGGGTCCGCCAGAGCCAGGTCGACACGGGCTCACGTCCGGGGATGACGACTCAGGAAGCTGAGCGGATCAAGGAGCTGGAGCGGGAGAACCGGGAGTTGCGCCGCGCGAACGACATCTTGAAGGCGGCGTCGGCTTTTTTCGCGCGGGAGCTCGACCCGCCGCCGCCACCGAAGCGTTGATCGTGTTCGTTGATGAGCACCGTGACGTGTATGGGGTCGAGCCGATCTGCCGGGCTCTGGCAGTCGCCCCGTCAACGTATTGGACACGCAAGCAGCGCGAGCGTGAACCGTCCGCCCGGGCGGTCAGTGACGCCAAGCTGTTGGAGGAGATCCGCCGGGTCTATGTCAAGAACCACCGGCTCTATGGGGCCAGGAAGGTCTGGTGGCAGCTGCGCCGTGACGGCATCACTGCGGCAAGGTGCACGGTCGAGCGGTTGATGCGACAGGACGGCCTGGAGGGCGTGGTGCGCGGCAAGAAGCGCCGGACCACCATCCCCGACGAGTCGGGCTCAGAACGGCCTCAGGACCTGGTGGAGCGCGACTTCAGCGCCCGGGCGCCGAACGTCCTGTGGGTGGCGGACTTCACGTACGTGATGACCTTCACCGGCGTGGTGTACGTCGCGTTTGTCATCGATGTGTTCAGCCGCCGGATCGTGGGCTGGAAGGCCGACCGGCGGATGAAGACCGCGCTGGTGCTCGACACGCTCGAGATGGCGCTCTACACCCGCCAGGCCCAGGGAATGCCGCTGGCTGAGGGCATGGTCTTTCATAACGACCACGGCAGCCAAGGCGGATTCAACTGGTCGTCGCAACGGCTGACTGAAGTGAGGTTGAGATGGATAAGTCACAGCTGCGACGCGAGACGTGGGCGATGCGTGGGAAGTTGATCTCCCCGGGGCGTCCGCCGGTCGCGCGGCGTGATGACCGGGTGTTGTTCTGGGAGGCGATCGCGGCGGGCGTGGCTACGTCAGAGGCGGCCCGCCTGGTGGATATTTCAGAGATCGTTGGCGGCCGGTGGTTCCGTTTGACTGGCGGCATGAATCCTCAGCTCGGCCCACTGTCTGGCCGGTATCTGTCTTTCCAGGAGCGGGAGGAGATCGCGCTGCTTCACGTTCAGGGCGTCGGGGTGCGCGAGATCGCTCGGCAGGTCGGTCGGTCACCGTCGACGATCTCGCGGGAGCTGCGACGCAACGCGGCAACGCGGACGGACTCGGCGGGGTATCGAGCGTCGACCGCGCAATGGCATGCCGACCGCCGGGCGCGGCGTCCGAAGGCGGCGAAGCTGGCGGTCAACGATCGGTTGCGTGACTATGTTCAGGCGCGGCTCTCGGGGGAGATCCGTCGTCCGGATGGAACAGTCGCTGGCCCCCAGACGCCGGCGTGGAAAGGGCGGAACAAGCCCAGACGCAAAGATCGTCGCTGGGTCGCGGCCTGGAGTCCGGAGCAGATCTCCGCCCGACTGAAGCTGGATTTCCCCGATGATGAATCGATGCGCATCAGCCATGAGGCGATCTATCAGGCGCTGTTCATCCAGGCCCGCGGCGCGCTGCAACGCGAACTCGTCGCGTGTTTGCGCACCGGCCGGGCGCTGCGCGTCCCTCGGGCTCGTATCGGCGAGCGCGGCAAACAGTTCGTGACCGAGGAGGTCATGATCAGCGAGCGTCCCGCCGAAGCTGATGACCGCGCCGTTCCCGGGCACTGGGAAGGCGATCTGATCCTCGGCCTGGACCGCTCGGCGGTCGGGACGCTGGTTGAGCGCTCCAGCCGGTTCACGATGCTGTTGCACCTCCCGCCACCAGCAGAGCGGCGACCGCGCACCAAGAACGGGCCGCCAGTGTCCGGACATGGCGCTGAGGCGGTCCGGGACGCGATCGTCAAGCAAATCGCCACCCTCCCCGAAGGTCTGCGTCGATCCTTGACTTGGGATCAGGGTGCAGAGATGGCCCAGCACGCGAAGCTGACGATCCAGGCTGGCCTGCCGGTGTATTTCTGTGACCCTCTGAGTCCGTGGCAGCGCGGGACGAATGAGAACACCAACGGCCTGCTGCGCCAATACTTCCCGCGCGGGACCGATCTCGCCCGCCACGGCGCCGAGGACCTCCAAGCCGTCGCGGACGCTCTGAACGCACGCCCACGCAAGACACTCGGCTGGCGCACTCCCGCAGAGGTCCTCAACAACCAGCTCCTCACGACCGGATGACCCCGCCGCGGCGCGCGCGGCTATCGCCGCTACGGCGAGCCCCTCGGGGCTCACCTCCGCAACGACAGCCGCATTCCCCAATCCAGTTACTGTCTTCTCACCAACACTGTTGCAAGGACCGGTTGAGCTCAAGCAATATCTCAGTTTCGCGTTCACCAGCCGGCTGATCGACGCCGGAGTCGACCCGTCAGTTGGGAGCGTCGGCGACGGGTACGACAACGCCCTGGCTGAGACAACCATCGGCCTTTACAAGACCGAGAAGATCGATCACGAAGGCCCGTGGAAAACGCTGGCTGACGTGGAGCTTGCGACTCTCGAATGGGTCGATTGGTACAACAACGAACGGCTGCACTCCGCCTGCGGCGGAGTCTCTCCAGCCGAGTACGAACTAGCCCACCAACCAGAGCTAGAAACTCAAATCAACCAGCCTCGCTAAACCCGGGGCGGTTCAGCTTCATCGAGAACTAACGCCAAGCAGGACGGCCGGCGCCGATCCCGGAGCAGCCATCTGATCGGGCCTCTCATCATCACCGACAGATATTGAGCCGCTGACGTGGCGCGAATCAAGATGCATGCCAGCGAGATGGGTCGGCGTCTTTGTCGCGTTCCCACCGGACCGTGGGTCCGTGGGTTCTGGTTCCCCCAGTTAGCCACCAAGTCTGATCTGGGTTCCAACCAGCGAGAACCGAGTGAAAAGCGCCCGTGTCCAGCGCCCGCCCCGCTGTCGAGAGATAGCCGATGACGCTGAGATGGACTGCGTCGTAGTCTCTTGCGACCGCGACATAGTCCGGAATGGCCCAACGGAGATCACGTCCGGTGACCCGCCACCAATCGTGCCGACGAGAGAGCGTTACCGCGAGCGGATAGCGGGCGACCAGCTCGATCCAGTCATCAGGCCCGCCGATCTCGAAAATGGACGCGCCAGGCCTCGGAACAAGAGCACGACACTCTGCGGAACTTGGACCCCAGGAGTCCTCCACCAGGCTCAGTCCAACCGGGCCGCGCGGACCGAGGCTCTGGGTCGTGTTCACCAGACTCCCGTCGGCCGGAGCCGACCACCAGAACCCCGACTGGGGCGCTCGGGGATCGTCTGGACGCTCCTTGGCTTCAAGCTCATACGCCACCGTTTTCGTCCTCCAGGCGGCAAGTGCCTGGTCCGGGTCGACCGCCGGCTCAGACGTCCTCGGATGGAGCGAATCGTCGAAGCTGACCTCATACTGGGTGTCCAGAGCCACCGGCGCGGTCCACCATTGCGTTGCCGGGGCACAGCTAACAGCCTCGGCGACCGGTCTGAGGATCGCGCTGATCTCAGTCACGGCAAGACAACGATCCCGGTCATCGGCCTCCTGCCAGTACCTGGCCGCGCACACGGACGCAAACAGCGCACCCCAGAACGCCGCAGGGTCGCTGTGTCGAGCGATCTCGTTGACATCAACGCGAGACACCGCCTCAGATAACTCAGCGGCGAGACGCCCGGTCCCGGCAGCCTCGGACTCAAGCTCACCCCACGTCCAAGCACTAAAGTCCAGAAGAGCCGAGCAGAAACGTCGACCCCGTGGGCCCGCGAGCAGCGCCTCCGGATCAAACAACCCCATCGCATGAACGCTACTCGCGTCCGGCGCTGGTCCGGTCGGACCTTCAGCCAAAACCCCTCACCCAGCGGCCCGGCCCGTCTACCCAGCAGCTTTGTGCCCCCTTCGCCGCTCCACGAGTGCCGATCCCTTGTGGCTGCTCACTTGCCCGACGCTCCCTGAAACAGTCACGAGGCTGGCCACCCTGTCAGCGGCGGAGGGGCGACGCGAGTGCCTTGTGTGCCGAGCTCAAGCAGGGCGACCCAGCTCGACCACAGGCCCCGCGACTGTCACCCTCTGACGGTGGACCTGATTGCAGAAGCGTTTGCCCCCGTCGCCGGCATGCGATGCTGGGAAGTGCAGCAGGGCCACGGCTCCTCCATCACTTTTGAGTTCGGTGAGCCACGGGTTGAATCGCTGAAGGTCATGCCGATGCCGTTGCACATCGGCGGCAAGCAGCTCAAAGTTCCGCGCCGAACGACTTGCGTTCGCGGTGACTGGCATCTCTGGATCCACTGCTGCAATTGGGCTCTCGATTGGGACGGACAAGAGCTGGTGCATTCGGAGTCTTCGCGCGAGGAGATCGGCCACGCACTTCAACACTTGAACGGACAGGACTTCACCAGGGTCGAAGTCGAGCGCAAGAATGGCAGCTCTAGGTTCCTGTTCGACCTTGGGTTTGCGCTCAGGACCTGGCCCTATGCAAAAGACGGCACGGTCTACGACCAATGGCACCTCTATCAGCCTTCCGGCGTGGTGCTCACGGTCGACAGCAACGGCGAGGTACGTAACGAATTCGGATCCACGCAGGCTTCGGAGAGCCTGAAGCCGAGCCGCAAAGGTCAGGCCTAGCGGTACCACGGGCGGAATCCGTCGGGTGCTTCCCGCTACCAGTCACCGGGTGCCCGCATCGCCGCTGTCGGGGCTAAGACCAGACATCGCTGCTCCCGACGCCGAGGGCACCAAAGCGGCCACCGTCGGTCTCCACCGGATCAGCGGCAAAGCAGCGACCGACGTCAGACTAGTCCGACCCTCTGATAGTTAGCAAGGTTGAAGTAGCAACGGCGTATCGCCTAACTATCAGGATTGAGGGATTCGAGTTGTCTGCGATGAGCAGAGACTCGGCAGCATGACGAATCCCAATGACACCGTAATCGCCGAGTTCCATTCGAACTCGGGCAAGGTCACCCACGCCATGGGCGGTGCCCTGAGTCACCTCGATCTGGCGCTGCTCCACCACACCGGGCAGCGTTCGGGGAGGCCTCACATCACGCCGCTTGCGTACATGCCAGACGGGGATGGCTACCTCTTGGTCGGCTCTTTCGCAGGGGCAGCGAAGGAGCCCAGGTGGGTCGAGAACGTCGAGAGTGCTGAGACCGTGACCGTCGAAATCGGAACGTCCTCGACCGTTATGCGGCCATTGGTCTTGCGGTACGGCTCCGAACGGGACGCGTTGTATGAGGGCGCGCGCAAGCATTGGCCGTTTCTGCTCGAGTACGAGAAGCACACATCTCGAGCTTTTCCCGTCATCCGGTTGAGCCCGCTTGGTGAAGAGACGAGCCATGGGAGCCGTCGTACAAAGGCTTCCGTTCGAGGGACCGTAACCGTTTGCATGGCGCTCGCTGTGCTGGGCCTGGCAGCCTGCGGCTCCAGCACTCAGAAACGGACGGTCGCGACGGGCCGTTCCACGGCTGGTTCATCAATGGCCCGACCGGCTGCTACCGCGGCGTCGAAAGATGTGGGCCCCGCAGACATGAGCACCCCAGCCGCGCGCTCAGCGGCTGAGAACGAGCTCTACTGGCTTTGGGCCGGCGGCACGGCTGGGGTCTACATGGCCGCCCAGCGCTAATCGTCTCGCCCGGTGCCCCGGAACCAGCCTGGGCACCGCGGCGTTTCCGAGAGAGATCACTGTCATCTACACCGGCCGAGTGCACCGGCCAATTGACCAGGTTAGGCCGGGGTGCTCGTGGACGTGAGGGATCCTCGGATACCGGAGCGGGTGGTTGGCCCAAGGGCGGCACTGCCGTCCTGGCCTGGCTAGTTCCGGGAGACGGTTCGAAGCGCAAGCGCCGGGCCCAGCTGCCGCCGGGAGCTGAGGTCCAGTTTTGTGAAGACCTTTTTTAAGTGGTAGGCGATCGTGGCCTCGCTGAGGAACATCAGGGCGGCGATCTCCCGGTTCGTTGATCCGTTGGCGGCTGTCTCGGCGACCTGGCGCTCCTGCGTCGTGAGGTCATCGCGGGTCTCGGGGCTTCGTCGGCGGGGGCGGCCGCCTGCCACATTGAGCTCGGTTGCGGCCCGGTGCGCGAACGCACCCGCACCCATGTCGTCGAACATCGCAGCTGCTGTCTGAAGCTCTACGGTGGCGTCCGTGCGTCGTCTGCCACGGCGCAGCCACTCGCCGTAGACCAGATGTGCGCGAGCCTCGTCGAGGGGCATCCCGGCGGCGCTCAGACTGTCGATCGCGTCTCGGTAGAGCCCTTCGGCGTGGTGGCCGCTGGCGAGCAGCGCAGCGGACCGAGCGAGCAGACCACGTCCCCAGGGGGTAGGTGCAGCTTCGACACTTGGTTGCAGGAAGGTCAGCACTTGAGCGCCGTAGTCGGGCTCGCCGCTCCGCACCGCAGCTTCGATCACGTCGGGGAAGCTCAGCAGAGAGCTCAAGGGGGTACGCGAATGCTCAGCCATCCGTCCTGCTATCAGCGCGGCCGGGTAGTCGCCGCGGCCGACCCGCAGCGTAGTCAGCGACGTCAGACATCCAATCTCTGCGGCGCCGAAGCCGGCTGCTGCACTCCGTTCAGTCAGCGCCGAGATCGTCGCGTCGGTGTCGGGATCCTCAGCGCCGACGGCGAGTTGAAAATGGGAGACGAAGGCGAGGATCTGAGGGTCGGAGCCGAAGGCGCGGTGCACTTCAGCGGTCTCGGCGGAGAGCTGTTTGGCTCGCATGAGGTGACCTGATCGTGCCTCGAGGTTCATCAGACTCGCTAGCGCGTGGCCGAGGCTCGGCAGAGCGCCGGCTGCCCGGTCGCGCGCCGCCAGTCGCTGGAGGGCAACGCGCCCGCGGTCAAGATCGAAGATCTCGACCGCTGCGTATAGCATCGACCACGATTCGAGCCCGGACATTGAGGTGTCAAAACGCGGGTCGGGCGGAGCGGCGAGCGCCTGGCTGAGCCGGCGCTTGGCCTCCGGCAAGTCACCAGCGACAAGGGCCATGAACCCGCTGGCCAGCTGAGCGGTCAGTGAATCACTTTCGGGTAGATTGGCCTGAGCCGCCACGGCCTGGCGGGACGTGGCCATGAACGCGGAAAGATCAGTTGGTCCACAAGCGCTCACGGCGGCGTGCAGGGCATTGAGCCATGCGGACCGAGCGGCCTCGGGATCGTCGTGCCCAGCTGAGTCAGCGGCCTCGATGAGCAACACACGCGCATCCTCGAAGCGGGCCATCGCGAACACCGTCTTGCCCTTTGCAGCGAGTGCGCGAGCGCGAAGCTCGGGCCGATTGGATCGTGGTAGGAGACCAAGGCCGGCCAGCGCAAGCTGCGTGTCGCCCGCCGCGAGGGATGCCTCAATGCTCGCCAGAGCCCGCGCGGCTCCGAGATCGGAGTCCGGGCTGAGTTCAGCCGCCCGGGAAAGGAATCTGGCTTGCGCGGAGTATCCCCCGCGGTCACGTGCTGTTTCTGCCATGCGTGCAAGCCCATTGGCAACGCTCTCACTGCGGTCTGTGGCGGCACCGGCGAGATGCCAAGCCTGGCGATCGCGATCGCGGTCCGCGACAAACGCCTGCGCGATCGCGGCGTGCGCCTCTCGGCGTCGGGTGACTGAAACACTCGAGTACACGGCGGAACGGATGAGTGGGTGGCGAAACCGCGTCTCCGGTGCCAGTGTCAGGAAGGCCGCGATGTCAGCGGGTTCGACATCGGCCGCCGACACGCCAAGCCCCATCACGGCGCTCCGGAGCAGCTCGGCGTCCCCGGCAGGCTCAACGGCCGCGACGAGCAGTAACGCCTGGGCTGCAGGCGGTAGCTCCAAGATGCGCTGGGAGAAGAGCGCCTCAAGTCGGCCGGTCAGCGCCAGGGGCTCGGGCACTCGATCATCACCGGTCAACTGGGCGGGAGCCAGACCCCGGGAGAACTCGATCAGCGCCAGCGGATTGCCGTCAGACTCGGCCAACACCTGCCGAGCGACACCCGCATCAATCTCAGCCTGGCTGGTGTGCACAAGCGCCATTGCCTCTGCCGGTGTCAGCCCGCCCAGTACGAGCGACGGCAGTGCTGCTAGCTCGGGCAAATCGAAGTCATCGCGAACGCAGAACAGCATCACCACGCCCTCGGCGAGGAGTCGCCGCGCGACAAAGGCCAACGTCCTCAGCGAGCTGCGATCGATCCAGTGCGCGTCGTCGGCGATCCACACCAGCGACGTGCTGGCGGCCGCATCGGCGATCAACGTCAGGGTCGCCAGACCCACAAGGAAAGGGTCCGGCGCCGGCCCGCTCCGCTGTCCAAAGACGATGTTCAGCGCATTGCTCTGAGGATCAGGGAGTGCGTCGATCAGCGGCAGATAGGGCGCCAGCGCCCGATGTAGCGCAGCGTAGGGGAGCTCCACCTCGGTTTCGAGGCCACTGATCGACATCAGCCGCCCAGCTTCGATGCCGCGGGCCGCATCCCGTACCAGGCTGCTCTTGCCGATCCCGGCCGGTCCGCTGAGCACCAACGCCCCGCTGAGTCCCCGACCGGCATTCTCGAGAAGCGTCCGCAGTTGGGCGCGTTCAGGCCGCCGCCCGATGAAGCGGGGCGGTGCGTCATCGAAGTGGCTAGCGGCGGGCAGGGATCGGACGCCTCAACCATAACCGCCGGGTGCCCACGCCTGATAGCGCCCGGTCCCGAACCCGGACTATCAGCTTCAGGGGATGCGTCAATGCCGCCCTGGCGCGACTCTGAATCCCATGGTGTTCGACCCTGCAACCGAGCGCGGCCACACCACAACGAAAGCGATCTCATGACCACCGCACCTCAGTGGCGCCAGGACTTCGAGCGCTCCTCAACCAGTTCAGACGGCGGACGCCTTGACGTCATCCTCCCCACAGACGCCCGCTACGACGACGCGCGGCTGGCCTGGAATCTGTCGGCGGATCAGCACCCGGCCGCAATCTGGCACGCCACCTCTGTCGCCGATGTACAGGACGCCTTGGCGTACGCCGGCGAGCGGGGTTGGCGGGTCACACCTCAGACGACCGGTCACTACGCACAGATCCTCCCGGATCTCGGCCAGGCTCTCCTTCTGAAGCTCGCCCTGAACGGCGAGGGTGTGACGGTCGATCCCGTCCGGCAAACGGCTCGCGTCCCGGCGGGCGCCGTCTGGAGCGACGTCATCGACGCCGTCACCCCCCACGGCCTGACCGCCATGCACGGAACCTCCCCCTCAGTCGGCGTCGTCGGCTACCTGCTCGGCGGCGGCCTGTCGTTCTACGGCCGCGCGCACGGGCTCGCGTGTAACCACGTGATCGCTTTTGACGTCGTCACACCAGACGGCCAAGCCCGTCACGTCGACGCGACAATCGAGCCCGAACTGTTCTACGTCCTGCGCGGCGGGGGTGGCGGCTACGCGGTGGTAACCGGTGTCGAGATCGAGTTGCTGGCCTATTCCGAAGTCTGGGGCGGAGCGATGTTCTTCCCGGTCGACCGGGCCGCAGACCTGCTGCGCACCTGGAAGGCCTGGACCGAACACGCCGATGAATCCATCAGCACCACCTTCCGGTTGCTGAACCTGCCACCTCTTCCCCAGGTGCCTGAGCCGCTGCGGGGCGTCCAGAGCATCTGTGTCGACGGTGTCGCCGTGAAGGCGGGGGAGATCGAGACGCTGGACGCTCAGCTCCGCGCCGCTGCTGACCCCGTCCTCGGCGGATTTGGTCCGATGTCCGCCAGCGCGGTCACCCACCTGCACGGAGACCCAGAGGCTCCAACTCCCGGCATTGGCGACGGGATTCTGCTGAACGACCTCAACGACGAGGCCATGGACGCCTTCCTCAGCGTCGCGGCTGACCCGTCGCTGGCGGTTGCCGAACTTCGTCACCTCGGCGGAGCGCTCGGCCGGACCCCTCCCGGTGCAGGCGCGCTCGGTCACTTCGACGGAACGTTCTTGCTCTACGGCGCGGGGGTTCCTGACGCCCCGGCACCGGCGGCGGAGCTCAACCGCTGCCTTGACGGCTTCCTCGCGGCAATGGCGCCCTGGGCGAGCGGAACACGCTTCTGGAGCTTCGCCGAGCGCAACTTCTCCCTCGACGGCTCAATTCCGCCCGAGGCCCTGCACCGCGCCCAACACATGCGCGCGACGCTTGACCCCGACAGTCTCCTCATCAGCGCCCCGACAACGAGCATCGCATGACCGCTACCGCTTCCCAGACCCAACCCGTGACGCCCACGCGGCACGTCTCCGCACCTCCCAGCGTGGAGCCGACGTTGTCCTCAACATGGCAGGCCATCGGAGGAACGCCCATCGACGATGAGCTCCTCAACTGGCCGCCGGACCTGTTCGCGCTCACCGACGTCGTGCTTGATCGCGCCGACGCGTTCCGGTTCGCCCTGTCTCCTTCCCCGGGCGCGGAATGGCCCCCCGGCCGCTTCCGTGACTGGGGAAACGCGGTCAGATGCGCAGCCCAGGAATGGGGCGTCATGGCCGAAGACCATGACGCCCCGATACCCCTCCTCGTGGCGGAGGAGTGGAGCGTCATACGGGCCTCGGCAGACGCGCCGTTGGGGCAGCTGACCGATGGTCGGCAAAGCCAGCTGTGCGAGGCGTTGCTGACCCTCCACGCTGTCGCCGACGAGGCGTGCGCCGGACTGTTCGTCGCCCTCGATCGTTCTGACGGACTGGGTTGTCGGTACCGCGCCCGCGGCCGCGAACTGCTGGCTCAGACCGGATCGCTGGCCCGTACACACACCCAACTGCTCAGAGTGCTGCCGAAGATCCGTACCCCACCCACCGGTCGAGCGTCGTTCTCACGCTATGCCTGCGTCGTTCACGGCGCGAGCTTCGACACGCAGTGGAAGAAGCTGCCGGCCCGCCAGCCCGGCACCGACCCCCAAGCCGAACACGCACACATGCTCATGCTGCCCTGGCCACTGAAGGTGCGGTCCTCGGACTTCCGGCCCGTCCCCGGCTCGGTCCAACGCCTCGAGAATGAACCGTTCGGGTTCTTCGAGTTCGTCCCCGAAGAACGCCTTGATCTCGATCTCGTCGACCGGGTGCTGCGCGCGGCGATCGAGGAGACGGGCCGAATCAGTGTTGTGGTGCTGCCCGAAAGCGCCATCGAAGAGGGCGACATCACGCCGCTCGAATCATTGCTTGCCCACCATGGCGTCATCTACCTCCAAGCAGGCGTCCGGGGACGCCCGACCGGGCCGGGCGGGTACGGCAGCAACTGGATGCATATGGGTATCAATCCTCAGCTTGAGGTGACAGCAGCCAATGAACCGGCCCGCTCGCGCGGTCCCTGGTTCCATCTTCGCCAAAACAAGCACTACCGCTGGTCCCTGAACGCATCCCAGATCCGCCAGTACAACCTCGGCGGCGCCCTGCATCCTGACATCCAGTGGTGGGAAGCGATGGACGTGCCGCATCGGTCGATCCAGTTCGTCCAAGTCGGCGTCGAGATCACCTGCGTCGCCCTCGTGTGTGAGGACCTCGCCCAAGACGACGTCGCAGAGATCATCCGCTCAGTGGGTCCGACCGTTGTCGTCGCCGGACTCCTCGACGGGCCGCAGCTCAGCTCCCGCTGGGGAGCCAGATACGCCAGCGTGCTCGCCGATAACCCAGGCTCAGGCGTACTCACGCTGACGTCGTTCGGGATGGCGCAACGCTCCAGGACTCCCCGACATGATCCATCTCGCGTCATCGCACTCTGGAAGGACTCAGTCAGCGGAACGCGGGAGATCTCTCTCGAGCCAGGCGCGCACGGAGTAATCCTGACCCTATGCGGGGAACGCACAACCCGACGCAGCGCTGACGGCCGCTGGCCGGTCGAGACCGGAACGCACTATTACGACGTCGCCGTCAATCAAGTCACCGCCTTGAGAACTGGCTCCAACTTCCTGATACCAGCGCCGGGACAGGAACCGCTGATCGCGCTGGACGTCGACGAGCTAACCATTCTCACCGGGTGGGCCGAGGGCCTGGCCGAGGCGGCAGCCTACGCCCCCGCACATGCCCAGCAGTTCATCGCTGACGCTCAAGCCGGCGCATCTTGGCGGACCGAACTCGGACTCCGCGAGCCCTCAGCCCGGCTGAATAGCGTTCTAATTTCAGTCGCGCGGACCCTCATGGACAGTGCTCCACCAGGCGAAAAACCATCCTTTGAGCTACTCCTGAAATCGGTCCGCCAAGACTCGGCCACCGAGACAGAACTGGACCGGCTGGTTCGTGGAGTACTGCATTCAACCCTCGAACAACTGAAGAGTCGTCAGAACACCGTAAATCCCCGACCACCGATCGGAACCTGTCAAGGTCGGTGAGACACTTCCCGTCGGGGTTTAGTGAGCGGCGGTCTTTTTCTGTTCGGGTTTGTTGATCCACGCAGCGGTCGGCAGTGCGGGCGGGACGGGTGGGCGGTTCACGAACCGTTCGGGGTGCTGGTGGTAGGCGGCCTCGAGAGTGCGGGCGCGGAGCTCGCGGAGTTCCGCGGCGGTGCCGTGATGGACGGAAGCGGGGGTCATCAGCCCGATCCCGGAGTGCCGATGGGAGCCGTTGTACCAGTCAAAGAACGTGCGGCAGTGATCGCGGGCGTGCTCGATGGACGCGAACCGGGTCGGGAACCCGGGCCGGTATTTCAGGGTCTTGAAGTGCGCTTCGGAGTACGGGTTATCGCTTGAGGTGTAGGGGCGGCTGTGGGTTTTGGTGATCCCCAGGTCTGCGAGGAGGAATGCGACGGGCTTGCCGCGCATCGGCCCGCCGCGATCGGCGTGCAACGTGAGGACGCGGGGGGTGATGTTCTGCTGAGCGGCGGCTTGGGCGATCATCGCCTGGGCGACTTGGCCGCTCTCGCGCTGTTGCACGGTCCAGGCAACGACGTATCGGCTGAAGACATCCAGCACCGCGTAGAGGTAGAAGTAGGTCCACTTCGCCGGTCCCTTCAACTTTGAGATGTCCCAGGACCACAGTTCATTCGGTGCTTCGGCCAGCAGCTCAGGTTTGGCATAGCCGGGGTGGGTGAGCTGGTCACGGCGTTCACGCACCCCGCCGTGCTCAGCGGCAAGCAGCCGGTACATGGTGCGTTCTGAGCACACGTACTCGTTCTCATCCAGCAGCGTCGCCCATACCTGGGCGGGACTGGCGTCCTGGAACCGCTCGGAGTGCAGCAGCCCCAGCACCCGCTCACGCTCCTGCGGCGACAGTGCCCGCTCTGGGGTTGGCCGAGGCCGCGGGACGCGCGGCTCGGGTGGCCGGCGACGACGGTAGATCGTTGCCGCGCTCGCGCCGGCTGCCCGGCAGGCCGGCCGGGTGCCGATCACCGGGGTCAGCTCTTCGACGGTCTGTTCGATCATCGCCCGGTATTCCTCGCGCTGTCGGTGCTGAGCATCTCGTCCAACAGCGCTGAGACGTTTCCCTGGATCTCGACCACCCGTTTCATCTTGGCCAGCTCCGCCTCAGCCCGCTCAGCCCGGCGGGTCAGCGCCGCGAGTTGCGCGTCCCGCGGGTCAGCTGGCTTGCGGCCCCGCGGCTTGGCGAGCTCCGCCAACGCGCCGGTCTTGACCTGCTTGCGCCACGCGGTGAGGTGTGATGTGTACAGCCCTTCGCGGCGCAACAGGGCGCCGACCTCACCCGGCCGCGAGCAGCCATCAGCCTCAGCGACGATCCTCGCCTTGTACTCCGCGGTGAAGGAACGACGCTTGGCCTGCTCAACCAGTTCCGGGTTCGGGACTCCCGCTCGCGGGTCGCGCCCGCCAGTCCCCAAGCCCAGCTCGGCTACGCCTCCCTGGTCTTCGTGACCGGCGGCGGGCCTGGTCCCCTTCGTGCTTCTGTCCGACATGTCCTACAGGTCTCCAGTCTCGCCCTCAAGCTCAGTAATTGCTTCATGCTGAGCGTCTCACGAGACGTTGACAGAGAGGGGATTCTGTACGCTGCTCACTGAGCGGAGAACAGACCAATAACACTCGCGACGAACACACGCTCATGTTCGTCATCGCTCACAGTGGCTGGAGGGCGACGGGTATTACGTGGATTCCGACGCTCAGATCAACGTTGCTCGCGCAGGATCGTCCGGTCCATTCGTCCAGCTCGGACGGGCGGCCATCTTCGGCTAGCTACCCCACCAGCGAAAGCACGGTCAGGTACCTGGCCTCTCAGCGCTTGACCGACTGATGGCGTAGCGCTCGGTCGTAGCCGCTTTGCCGCTGCACCAGCTGCCAAATCGGATGGCCGCTTTGAGGCTGGCGCCGAAGAGAGCGGCCACGGGGTCTGGCCTCTCAAACGGTGGCGGCGCGGGCGCTTGCAGCCAGGGCGTCAAGTTGTGCGGCCGGTTGGCGCCCGAGCGCGTGATTGTCAGCGAATAGTTCGCCTGCAGCAGCACGTGTTAGGCAGCAGGTAGCCTGCGCGCAATGGAAGTCGTTGATCCTTCTGAGATCGCGAAGCACCACCATGTCTGGCTTCAGTGGCTTGGGTTAGAGGAGGCCCCTCCTGACGCTGGCTCGTGGGTCGCTGTGGCTAGGGGCTTTCTGCCCGACGGTCTGAACCCAAACGGCTCGCGTCTGGCGGCGCAGCTAGTTGACGCGCTAGGTAGCGCCGGCATCGAGGCTCGGCAACGGCTCTATCAGTTCTATAACGCTGATCCGCCGATTGGGACTGGGGTCTTCGGACCGCCGGCTGAGATGGAGACCTGTGTGGCGGTTGTCGTTCATGACCGAGATCTTCTGAAGGCCAACACGGTCGCCAATGGCATCAGGGACGAGCTTCAGCGAGAAGCTCGAGAGCCGTTAGACGGGGAGCTCTCAGACGCTGAGTTGACACGCGATGCTCTTAAGGCTGGTCCACCGCCTCCCGATTGATTTGGGTTACAGCTAGGCGTCACTGTCTGTCCCGCGACGCGTCTGGGTAAATGGGAGTGAGTGGTGGATAACGAAGAACAGGAGCTGCTCTCGCAGGTGGCTCACAGTGATGAGATCCTGCTCCGTGAGGAAGGTTCCTCAGATCTTGTAGCGCGCCAGCGGGTAGCTGACGCTCTGGTTCAAAAGGCAGATGCGCTGGTTCGGTTGAAGCGGTCTGAGGATGCGCTGGCTTGCTCCGAGACCGCTCTGGCCATTTTTGACGGTGATGTCGAGGGGGCGGCGGAGCAAGTCGTCTCGGCGATGCGAACTCGCGCGGCTGCCTTGAGACGACTTCAGCGGGTACAGGAGTGCATCAAGGCAGTTGATGGGCTGCTTGAGAGGTTCGGTGATGAACAGGCACCTGAGGTTCGTCGTCATGTGGCGACGGCAGGGTTGTCAAAGGTGTCAGCGCTGATCAAAGCCGGCGAGCCTGTTGAGGCTGAGACGGCGGCCGATTGGCTCATTAGGAAGTTCGCGGCCGACCCTCTCCAGGGTCCCAAGCAGATGGACGTGGTCGGATCCGCTCTGCTTCTTAAGGCCGTCTCGATCCGCACCCAGGCACGCCCCGGGGCGGCGATCGAAGTGCTCGATGACCTGGTGCGGCGCTCAGATGTCTCGCCGGCGAGCAATAGCCGCCTGCTGACCGCCCAGGCGTTGGTAGCGAAGGCGAAGATTTTGGGCTCTGAGGAACGCTTCGATGAGGCTGTCGAGCTCTTTGACCAGGTGGTGGGACGGTTCGGTGATGAGACAGACTCGAGGTTGTTTCGGCAGGTGACGTTGGCGATCGCCGGCCAGACTGAGAACCTCCGCCGCTCAGGCCACGTGACCCAAGCGGTTGAGCTGTATGACGGGCTGATTGCCCGACTGGATGAGCAGGATGAAACTGGGGATCAGACCTCCATGCTGGCCGTCCTCTATCTAAAGGCTGCCGGCCTGCAGCAACTTGGCCAACTCGACGCAGCGATCGAGACGTGTGACCTGATCATCGCCCGCGGTCGGGGAGATAACCGTCCCAAGACCCAGTTACGCCTCGCATCCACCTTGTGGGATGAGAGCCGCTGGCTCAGCGAGGCAGGGCGAACCGATGAGCAGCACCAGGTTCTCCAGAGCCTGATCAAGGAATTCCGCGATGGTCCTGAGCCCAAGGTTCGCCAGACCGCGGCCACAGCGATGTACAACGACGCAATTCTGCTGCGCAACCGCGGCCAGGTCAATGACGCGATCGGACTCTGGGATGAGCTCAACGACCACTTCGGCACGGACCCGACCCTGCGCCTTCTGGTGATCAAAGGGCAAACAGCCAAGCTCGAATCTCTGCTTGGCCAGCGCGAACACATCGAAGATGTCCTTGCCGAATCCCAGAAACTCCTCGCTGAGTGCGCACAAATCGACGCTCCCGGTACCCCGGCGGTCATCGCCGGCCTGCTCAGTGTTCGCCGTGGATACTTCAGGCTGACCGGCCAGGCCGAGGAGGTCCTCGCCATCAATAGGGAAATCATCGAACGCTTCGGTGACGCAACAGAGCCGGACCTTCGCAAAATTGTCAATTACGCGATGCGGAACCAGATCAGGTGGCTGCTACGCACCGGCCGAGTCGATGACGCGATCAGCGCCAGCGACCGGCTGCTCGATCGGTTCCAAAGCACCCCCGACGTTCACCTCGCCAGCCAGCTACTGAGTTGCGCTCATGACCTGACCAGCTCACCCGGGCGCAGCAAACGCGACGCGATGATCCTGCGCGGCGCCGTTGTCGCTACTGCCACGATCAGGCAGGCCACCGCAACCGTGGTCCCCCGCCGATTCTGGCCCCCGGTTCCCGACACGCAGCTCAATGAGCTCCTCGTCGGACAACAGCGCGCTTCCACTCAAGCACTGAAGATCGCCCGCTCTCTCGTCAACCACTACGAAGATAACCCTGATGACTGGGTGCCCGCGGCCGCCCGGTTAGCGATGGGACCAGCTCTCTGGGGTGTCGGGCGCCCCATTCAAGGGTTCAGAACAGGGCTGAGTGCGGTGTCAGCCCAACACCTACTCGCCCCCGCCTTCCAACTACCCGGCGAAGGGCCCGTCACCGACGGACCGAGCTTGAGCGGAAGGTCCCCTGCACTTGGCTTCCTGCGAACCCGAGCCGTCAAAGGACTCGGAGACCCTGACCGCACGATCACCGCCTACGACGCCTTCATCGACACCTTCAGCGCCACCACATCACCATTCACCAAGTGGCTCGTGAAGACGGTTCAAGATGAGCGCCGAAAGGCGCTGAAAATTACGGCCCGCTAAGGCAAACACCGCCCGTACCACCGCCATTCGTATCCCCACTTTCCAGGCACCGTCTCAACTCGAGCAGCTGATCCACCGGCTCGCGCGGGCCTAGAGGTCAGCTCGGCGGCGACCGATAGCTTCGTCGCTTCGCAGGTGTTCGACCGGTCATGATGCGCCGTGACCGCTTTGCTCCCGACCGCCGCGGTAGCGGGCACCTCGCTTCGCCGCCTCTCCCGCGGCAGAGGAGCGTCCTGCCAATGCAGGGCCTTGCGTGCGGATTTGTTCGTGAACTAGAACGCGGGACTCACACTGAAGCGCCGAGATGGGCCTAATTTGTCCCTGGGGTCCGGTTGGCGAACACGGGCCCGTCCCTTTTCAAGATCTCTGGTCAGGGGGGGGAGTCGAATGTCAGAGGCGGCGCGAGAACCTGCGGCACACGTGAACCCGGCGGAACTGTTGACGCAATTCGGCCTCTTGCTCCAGTGTGTGGTGTGAGAACACGATGACCGGGTTGAGCCCGAGACGGGCCGACTCGATGGCTCGTTTTGGCTCTGCCGGGTCGGCGTAGAGATTCGCGTATACGTGCAGGTAGTGCTCGCTCTCTGTGAGGTCTTGGGCTCGATACCAACCCAAGGCCTGTGCGTCGTCTCGCGTGTATGCCTCGATCGTCGTCGCACCTGCGGCGACGGCTCGCGAGAGAGCTGCTGCGAATAAGGCGCTGCCGATTCCAACACGTTGCGCGTCGGGGTGAACTGCGATGGTGTCGATCGTTGCGAGGTCGCCGTTGACGCTCACATCGAGGACGCCGGCGATCGTCCCGGTTTCCTCTGCGACCAGTCCGAACCCTGGCGGGGTGGGTGGCGGATGGGTCGGCACGACATCGTCGTAGTAGGCGCTGTGCAGGAACGACAGCACCCTGCAGCGCAGCCAGTTCTCTTCATCCTCGGGCTCATAGTCTCGGATATTCAATGCCATAGCGGGCCGAACTATTGTTGCCTGCTTGGACGCTGTCAACCCGACTCAGCCCAGCCACATTTGCGGTTCGCTCGAGCTGAGGGCGAACGGTTGCGCCGCGCGCGACTTGCCGCAGCGGGGTTAGCCTGTAAGTGCGCTGTGAGGCTGTCGCGTAGCCGAGCCTGGCTGGCTGAAACAGTGTTTAACCGACGGTGAGGGAGGGCCTTGAAGCACCAGACTGGCTGACCCGGCGCTTGGTGACACGGCCGCTTTGGTACCCGCACCGGCTAGTGGTGATCTATGACCGCCACCCGTCCAGCGGCCACGTATCAATCCGTGCTCTGCAGGGGCCCGCTGGGCACCAGGAGTGGCAATTTCTTGCGCGTGAGTGGCGGCAATCTGGCGATCGTGTCTGGACTGAGCAATGAGAACATGGGGTGGTGTGACTCCGCAGACCTCAAGGCGTGGCCTATTGGGGTTGCCGTGTTCATCCTCGCTGGAGCAGCTTTTCTCGCTGCCGGCATGGGCTGGTGGTCTGTTCTGACGACCTTCGCCTTCGAATGCGCCGCCCTTGACACCGCTGCTGCCCGGGCCCCGGCGCCGCGCGCGGTGCGGCGGACGCGAGCGAACGCCACGCTGGACAGCAGCTCCGTGATCGAGGGCATCACTTCTTTGCCGCTGGCACAGCGGCTGCGCCACGTGGCCGCTCTCGAGCCGGTGGTGCTGGAAGCGAGCACCGGCCATCGCCACCCAGCCAACGGCAATGCGGCGGTTTTGGGATCGTGCGTTGCGTCGGTTGAAATCGATTGGAATCCGAAGGGACCGAGCCGTAGCGCCGAAAACATGCTCAGGTAGCTCAGCCGCCAGGTGCAAACGGGGCCGTATCGGATGCTTGAAGCTGAAAAGTCGCTACCTGGGACGCTTCAGGACGCTAGAGGTCGATGATGAGTTCGCCGCCGATGTCTTGCCGGCCTGCAGAAAGCGCAGCGTGGCGAGCCGCGTGATTGTCGAAACGGATTGTCCCGAAAAGAAACTGATCATCAGGCATCGCCAACTGCTGGGCGAGAAGCACGCTGAGATGCTGGCCATAGCCGCGGCCACAAAACTTGGGCGCCAGAACGAGTTCGTGGACCACGGCCCCACGGCATCCACCAGCAGTTCCCGGCCGGGCGGCGATAACCCCGGCCTGCACGCCATGCACCTGAACAGACCAAGCCGACTGAGTCTTAATCAACCCGGCGAAGTCCTCGCGAGACTCCGGGCGAGCCTGCAGTCGGTGTTCAGGACGTCGCTGGGCATGCTGCTCATAAAGCCCGGCGTAGTCGTCATAGAAACTCATGTCCGAGAGCGGACGGACCGACAGCTCGGGCGCGGTACTTCGGCTCCGCAATAAACCCAGCTGACCTGCAACCAGTCGGCTGTCGGTGCGAGTCCCAGGCCAAGCGCCCGCGGGAAGACCGGACCAAAAATTCACATACAACGGATGAAAGAGCGAAAAGCGATCACGACCCAAACGTTGCAGGGCCGGAAGATCCGTCGCGACAATTGCGCGGCTCGCCCCGGCGATTCCAACAAAGGGCATTGTCATCACCCGCCCACGAAACCGCGGGCCAGCAAGAACCCAGAGATCTCGCGAAACGGCCAGCCATCGGTCGAGATAGTCCTTCACAGCAGCGCCTGGAACAGGAGCATACTCTTGGTAGGTCCGCGCGTACTTCGTGTCCTGGGCGGCGACCTCAAGCCACCAGGACAACTCCTCTGCGAGCGCATCACGACGAGTTCGTACATCAACCGTCCGGCGAACTGATTCGGCGAGTGTGTCGTCTGCAGCATCCACCAGCAACGACAATGACGGAAGTTCGGATCTCACCAGCTGACATGAAAGCGCAAAGGCCCAGCTCCCACGGGGGACCTTCCGTGCGACAGCTCCGCCTCCCGGCACAGCTGAGAGCGCCGATTTGACTCCGTGACCTGAGCGCTGTCAAGAACCCGCTCACTTCAAAACCCGGGACGCACCAGCTGGCTAGACCGCCGCTTAGCCGCTGATCGAGTGGCCAGACGTCGTCGCTGCTCTTGCTGGCGCCGACGACAGAGCGGTCACCGCGGTCACCGGAGGTTGTCTCGCTGGCCCTTGCGCGGCCGTTGCGTTCAGGACGGCTGTAGATTTCTTGTGGTGTCTTATCAACCGCCAGAATGGCTCCAAGGTCCGGCCGCAGCCGTTTTGGAGGACCTGCAAGGAGCCGCGCCGATCGCCGGACTCCAGGTTGTGGTCTCGCCCATCGGGGCCATCAACGGGCTGACGCTCGGCGTGCACAAATTCGAAGGCGACTTGCAGCTGCCACAGCTCGCTGACGAGCTTGATCCCGACACCCCAACCGTCTACGGGGGAGGCAACTGGGTCCCGCGGACTCTCACCGGTCCCGCGCTACTCGCGCTGATCGCAGACATCCTGCAAGAGGACCTCGCCGAAGATGCCTCGGCCTGGGGAGAGTCGCGACCCCCGTGCCCCTCTCACCCCCACCCAGCACGACCCCGGCTGATTGACGGGGAGGCCTGGTGGATCTGTGAGCGCGACGACAAGCAGCTGTATCGGATTGGCCAAGGCAAAGTCCCGACGCGAGCGCTGCAGCCAGTACCTGTATGAATGAGAAGGAATCGCCAGGCTCCGGAACGCCGAGCGTAAGACGTTCGACCCGGTCGTCAGACCGAAGTCCTGGCACCTGCGTTTCCGCTGTTAGGGAGAGCACAGTTGCTGCCCGCTTTGATCAGCACCAGGGCTGGAACCGGCCGCCGACGCGGAAAAGTACTATAGGCAAAAGCATGACTAAGCGTCTGTGCTCAGACACTCGGTGGGCTCGTTCGGCCAAGCCGGCAGCCAGCTAGGGCAGGCGGCTAATGAGAGCGACGAGCTCGTCGCGTCGGTAGCCGCGTGAGCGTGAGAACTCGATCAGTTCCTTTGCTCTTGCAGTAACGGAGCCCGCCTCGGCGGTTCCGGTGACGGTGACCGCACGACCGCGGCCCATCTCGATGAGCCCTTCGTCACGTAGCAGCCGAAGCGCGCGCAGGACGGTGTTGCGGTTAACGCCAAGGACCGCTGCGAGATCGCAGGCTTGGGGGATGCGCTGTCCGGATTCGGCCTCACCATCGGCAATCGCGCGACGGATCGCTGCGGCGACTTGTTCGTGCAGCAGGGTCGGGTCGCTGCGGTCAAGCCGCAATCCGGCTAGATCAGCGTCGACCGATGGTGGAGCGCTGTCATTGACCCCGCTCATAAGGCTAACTATAGTGGTTTCAATGGTTCTGATCGATGGTGCGGCTAGACGACCGCCCCGAAGTTTGCGCTGGGGTGCGCTCGCGGGCCTGTTTGAGGATGCGTGGGCGCGTGAGCGTCGTCGCCGGCGATGGTTGCTTGCGCTTGTTCTCTTGGCGACAGCGGCCGTCCTGGTGGCAACGCTGGACGATGGCGGTCATCGCAGCTCGGCCAATCCCGGTATCAATGCTGGTGCCAGATCATCCCTGCTGCCGCACTGCGGGCACATCAGCAACTTATACGCGGCGTCGCTCGCTCAGCTGCACGCCTGTGGCCTGACAGAGATCCCGTTGAGTAGCGTCACCGCGTTGCCCGGTGGGGGCAAGTCCTACCACTACCGTCAGCCTGACGGGCAGATCGCCTCGGTCATTCAGGCACCGAGAGGGTTCAACGGCCTCACGGCGTCCCGAGCTGAGGACCGCGCCTACGGAGTGCCCTCAGCTCCTCCACGTCACAGCGCCGGCTATGTGAGGTGGAAGCAGCTGGTCGGCGGGCATTATGCGGCGGTCACGGAACACGCCTACCTGGTAATCGGCGAGCACCCTATGGACCAAGCATTGACCCAATCACCCGTCCTGCGCGGACACCGCTAACGCGCTAGGGGTCCTGCACGGGCCGCAACCGCTGGCGCCTGCATCGCCGCTGACTCAGCTGGGCAGCGACATGGCCGCTTTGACACCTGCGCCTGGAAGACCGGCCACCTCAGGAGGCGACTCAGTCAGCGGCAAAGCAGGCGTCAGCTAGCTCAGTCGTTGCGTCAGCCGGCGCTATCGGGTTCATGGCGAAGGACTTGTGTTGCGGAACAACCCACAGGCGCCTGAGCCTTACTTACTAGCCGCCCCGGGCTCTGTGGGGGACGACACCGCTGCAAATATGGCAGCGATCGTTGGCGCGACCGGCTTTTGACGCGAACTAACGGGCTGACGGATCCACAGGGAGATACTTCAGCGACGTCTGAGCTCGCAGAGGCCGCGCCGCTGCGGTGCCTCTCGTCTGGATGACGGCCGATTTCGGACTTGACGTAACGCCTGTGGGGGTCGCGGCATAAAGGATGTGATGGTGTCGTTGTCGACTGGAGCCGCCGCTTTGAGAACGGATGTCGAGTTGATCCTCGCTTCGCGTGAGGATCCTCACGCGTTCCGTGAGCTGTATGACCGCTGGGCGGAATCAATCCTTGAGTACTTCGTCCGACGGGTCTTCGATGTTGAGGTCGCCGCCGATCTCATGGCTGAGACGTTTGCCGCGGCGTTTGAGTCGCGGGCCAAGTTCCGTGATGTCGGGCGGCCTGGTGGCGCGTGGCTGTATGGGATCGCCTCCCGGAAGCTGTCGCACTTTCGTCGCCACCACCGGGTCGAGATGCAGGCCGCAGACAGGCTCGGGATGGAACGCGCCGAGATTGACGACGAGTCCGCCGCCCAGATCGCTGCGCTGGTTGACCTTGACGATCTTCGCGTTTGGGTGCAGACGGCTCTCGCGTCTCTCTCCGTCGCTGAACGGGAGGCTGTGGAATTGCGTGTGATCGACGAGCTTGACTACGACGAAATCAGCGCACGCTTGCAGATCAGCAACGCCGCAGCCCGTACCCGAGTCCACCGCGGTCTTGCCCGCCTCGGTCGAATGATGGAGGCCCGGTCATGAGCGACATCCGTTTCATCGAGGCCCAGGGCAACCTGCTCGATGCCGCGATCACCGAGGCCGACCGCCAGAAGCAGGCTCCATTCCTAAAGCGGGGAAGGTCGCCTCGGCGGCCGAGAGGGCGATCCGCGCTTGTCGGGATCGCGGTCGCGGCCGTCGTCGCAGGCTGTGCCGTAGCGGCGGGCTTGCTCAGCTCCGGCCAGCGCCTAGCGATCGGCAGAGTCGATTGCTACTACGGGACCGGATTTCTCAGCACGAACGGTCTCAACACCGGCAGCTCGGACGCGATTGCCACCAACGCAACCCTGATCGCAGGAGAGACGCCAACCACGCTATGTCAGCAGGATTTTCGCCAGTACTCGGACTACACGCTGACGAACGAGTACGGGTTCGTTCCGGTACACGACCCCCAGCTCCTGGCGTGCAAAAAGAACGCGACCACTGCCGCGGTGTTCATCGCATCGGGAACGAGCAACCAATGTGAGCAGCTTGGGCTAACGCCGCTGCCCAGCGATTTCGCGGCCGCCTCAGACTCTGCGCGTGCGCTCGCGACCGACCTCCAGAAGCTCTACCTCAGTCGTGACTGCTGGGCACCGGACGCCTTTGTGCCTATCGCCGAACATGCGCTTCGTCAGCACGGCTTTGAGGGCTGGCGAGTCGTCGTCTCAAAGGACTCCGGTCTGTTCGGCGGCGGCAGGTGCGCGCAAGTGTCCGCACCCAATCCGAACTCCAACTACTCACCGTTAGCGTTTCAGTCACTTGACGGGGTCGACCGCACCCTAACCCTGGGGCTCAGCATCCCGCGTTCGCTCAACCTGCTGATCAACCAGGTAGACGAGAAGCTGGGGGCTGACCTGGGATCGCGCTGCTACAGCCGGGCGGGCGTCCGGACTCTCATCGACCGGACATTTGCGTCAAGCGGGATGACCCCGAAGGTCGCGATCACCACCATGGCCAACGGTGGCAAGGGATTCTCCTGGGGCACGGCCGCTGAGACACACCATTACGCCAAGAACTGTCCGGTTCTCGCCGATGTCTGGCCAACGCACAGCGACCAGACGGTCCTCGTGTGGCTGAACGCCCGTAACGGCACCTACCTCCGCGGCTACACAAATCCGCCGCTCGCGGACTTCCAAACCTCATGAGCACGGCGGCGACAAAGCCAATACCACGGAAACATTGGGGGTTCACCCTGTCCCCGGCGAGCCCCGGCTTCATGTGATGGCCTCGCGTAAAGAACAGAAGGACACGGCTCGTCAGGCCCGGCTCGCGACAGAGCGCATGTCTGCAGCCAAAGCGGCAGAGCGTCGCCGCCTAGGCGTGATCGGCGGCGTCATCATCGCCGCCGTGATCGTGGTGGTCGTTGCGGTCGCCGTCTCGTCCTCGGGCTCCAAGACACCAGGCATCCAGACCGGCCCGGCAGCAACCTCAATCAATGACACGATCGCGACCGAGCTGCAGGGCATTTCTCAGGCCGGCGCAACGCTCGGCGACTCCCGCGCTCCGGTGACGATTCAGTACTTCGGAGATCTTGAATGCCCGTACTGCAAGGAACTTGCGGTCGGAGATGCAGGCAGCGGTCTCCCGCACCTGATCACCGGACCGATCAAAGAAGGCGACGTCAAGCTCGTCTACAGATCTATGGAAACGGCCAGCGCCTCGACCAACAACGATCGCTTTGTCCCCCAACAGGTCGCGGCCCTCGCTGCCGGCAAGCAGGGACTGTTCTGGCAATACACCGAGCTCTTCTACTACGAGCAGGGCAACGAAACGACACGCTATGTCACCGAGGCCTACCTTGAGAGCCTCGCCAAGCAAGTTCCGCGCCTCAACTTCGCCACATGGATGACTGACCGCAGAGACAGCTCGCTGACCTCACAGGTCGCCGCCGACGAGAAACTCGCCCGGCAGTACGGGCTGCAGGGCACCCCGACCCTCGTCGCCACCGGCAAGAAAGGCTCCCAGGTTGTGTCCGCTAACTCCTCTGGCGTTGAGTCCTACACCAGCATCATGGCCGCGATAAAGGCCGTCTCCTGACAGGGCAGGCACCCCAACCGCACAGGCATCTCGACCTTGCCGGAATGGCCCGTCTTCCTCAGACGGCGCGGCAGTGAACGCCATAGCCGGCACGAGGTTGCCGACGTAACTGCTAGCCAATGGCGGCAAAAATCAATGACCGCGCCTGCGTCCAGCGCCACGTGATCTGAGCTCCGATCTCCAAGACCCCCCTTGCCGGCTTGAAGACCTGCGCGCCAGGTAACTGGCTCGCCGCTTCTCAGGTTGCTGGCGACATGGCTGCTCTCGCCGGCAGCGGCACCCAAGCGGTGGTCTGCGCTGGTCACCCTGGGCGGACCCCGTTCATCGGTCCACCTGCTGTGAGAGCTGGTGGTTGGTAGGTAGTTCCAGGGTAAGGCTGTCGCCGGCGTTGGACGGAGCGAGGCCGTAGGCCGAGCGCAGTTCAGCGCTGGCGGGCGCGGCCTCATGGGCGGTCCGCCAGCCCGCGGCGAACGCGGTCGGGGTTCTCATCTGGTGGGCGCGGTGAGGCCGGTTTCGGTTGTAGTCGGTGCGGAAGTCCTCGACCATGACCTTGGCCTCGGTAAGGCAGGAGAACACCTCGACCGCGAGCAGTTCGTCACGGACACGGCTGTTGAAGCTTTCGACGAACGGGTTCTCCCAGGGTGAGCCAGGCTCGATGAACGCCGCCCCGGTCCGGCTGAAGCGACACCAGTCCCGCAGCGCGTTGGAGGTCATCTCCGGCCCGTTGTCACAGCGCAAAAGCTCCGGGCGGCGGCGCTGCTCGCGAACGATGCGATCGAGGACGTCAACGACCTTGTCGCCGTCCATGCGCCGTTCGGCTTCCATCGCCAACGCTTCGCGGGTGAACTCGTCCACCACGTAGAGCAGCTTGACCGCGCGGCCGTCCTCGGTGACATCCCACTGGAAGTCAAAGGCCCAGACGTGATCGGGCCGCTGCGCGCGCAGCCGGTCCCCGGGCACCGTCGAATCGCCGCGGCGTTGGCGCTTTCGGCGTTTCTGAGGGACCCGTACCCCTTCCTCGCGCCAGAGCCGCTGGGTGCGTTTGCGATTGATGGACCAGCCCTGATCGAGCAGATGCTGATGGGCTTGGCGATAGCCCCAGCGCGGCCGCTGACGCGAGAACGCGCGCAGCTGAGCGCGCAACGCGGCATCGTCCTCGGCGACGCTCACGGCGTGGCGTTGGCTGGAGCGGTGTTGACCCGCGAGGCGGCATGCCCGACGCTCGGAGAACCCGAGACGGTCCTGGAGCAT
This sequence comes from Solirubrobacteraceae bacterium, assembly GCA_965198695.1. Taxonomy (GTDB): domain Bacteria; phylum Actinomycetota; class Thermoleophilia; order Solirubrobacterales; family Solirubrobacteraceae; genus Palsa-465. The sequence continues at coordinate 211,918 of CBDAPW010000003.1, forward strand.
CAGGACCGCGCGGCGTCTCCGGTTCGGGCTCAGAAGTTTCCCACCGACAGTTCCTTGAGGCCCTGGATGTCCAGCGCCTGGTCCGCGACGATCCGCTTGAGCCGCTGGTTCTCGGCCTCGAGCTCCTTCAAGCGCTTGACATCGTCGGCCTTCATCCCGCCGTATTGGTTGCGCCAACGGTGATAGGTCGCCTCCGAGATCTCGAGATGCTTGAGCACCTCGGGCAACTCGCTGCCCTCCGAAAGAAGCCTGTCGGCTTCTCTCAGTTTGCGAACGACCTGCTCGGGCGAGTGCCTGCGCTTGGACATCCATCTGCTCCTTGAACCCATTGTCACGGGTCATCGAAGCTCTCACACCGGATGGACCAATCTCAGGGGGTCCCGCCAACCCTGCCAGCGGCAAAGCAGTCGTCCGGTTCCGTCGGCGGCGGCGCTGACCTCGTCGCCAGACCGCTGGTGCGGCAGCGAGGAATCACCCAGCGAAGCAATGGCCCCGCTGCCCCAAGAACCATTCGCGAGCCATGAACGCGCTCGACACCTTTAGGCCGGCTCTGCCGCGGTGGCGGGTCACCGAACGGACCGGACGGGTCGTCATGCTCTACTGGGCCGCGCTGACCGGTCCATCTAGCACATTCGGGGCCTCGTCTGACCAGGACACGGCCTCCCAGCCGCACAACTCCGGCCGGCCATCCCCTTTTGGTTTCTCACCTACGGGGCGGTCGAATCGGCGTCTTGGACGATGATGTTCAGAGCCCGAGTCGTGATGCCAATGATGAAGTAGTCGTTGCCATCGAACGTGCTGAGCCTCGCGCTCTCGAATGTGTCCTCGCGGATGAACAGGATTCCGCCAGCCAGGCAGTCCGGAGACAGCTCCGCGTAGGGGCTTCCGATGGAGAATTCATGCCCTTCGTAACGCGCTGGCATCTTGTGCTTGAGCTCGCCGATGATGCTGGCAATGCCTGCCGTGGAGTGGTCGTCGTCCTCGCGCGATGAGAGCCTGACGATCACCGACTCCCCCTGAACAGTGTCCAATGTGGAGACGAGCTCACTGTAGGCCAGCGAAAGGCCTGAGACTTCGGGAGGAAGGTCTTGCTTGGCCATCAGGGCATCGTAAGCCGACCTGACGAAACCCTTTGATGTGGTTTGCGATTAGCTGCCTATCTCTCTAGCGGTCTGCCCGAACTGAAGAAGCGCCTTGATAGCAGGCTTCTCCGACTCGGCGCTCCCGTTTCGTCGCCCATGCGGCAGTCGCGGCGATCGTGCGCTGATGGCCGGTTTGCCGCTGCAGCGGTGCCGTCGAGACGTGACCGCTTTTGGGCTCGGCGCCAACCAGAGCAGCCACCTGTCCACGCGGCTCGTCGAGCGGCTGAGCGGCTGAGCGTCACCAGTTCGCCCCGCACCGCGTTCCGCACGAATCAGGGCCGGTCGGGCGCGGGTTCGGTATCCCCGTCGCGGGGGGAAGGCGGAGGTAGTAGCTCGGCGAGTTTGTCGTGCCCGCCATGGCGTGCCCAATCATGCGCGTTGCCACCATGAAGGGCGTCGACGATCAGTGGATCGGCTCCGAGCTCGACCAGTGCGAGAACGGTTTCGCGTTCTCCTGCCTGGGAGGCGAGGTGAATGGCGGTGACGCCTTCGCCATGGTCAGGTCCGCCGAAGCTGCCGCGTTGGTTCGGGTCGGCGCCGAGCTCGACGAGTGTGCGGACCGTATCGACCCGACCGTTTGCCGCCGCCCAGATGAGTGGGGTGCCTCGGTAGGGATCGGCGTCTAGGTGGGCGCCGAGTTCGACGAGGAGCCGTATCGCGTCGACGCGGCCGGACTTGGCCGCCCACACGAGCGCTTCGTCAAGTACCTCCTGGGGGTCCTCAGACGGCTGCCAGACAGGGAACCCGCCGTGGGGTCGGTAGAAGCCGCGATGGAACCCGGCCTCTGGTGTGCCGGCCAGTTGCCGTATCAAATCTAGATCGCCCAGGCCGGCGGCGACACGCAGGTTGAGCGGCTCTCGACCCAGCAACTCACTGACCTCGCGGTTGCCCCAGAACAACGCCGCGACGAGCGGTGTGCCGCCATCGCCGCGGGCGGAGAGATCGGTACGCCCGCCGGCGGCAAGCATCAGCCTCGCAAGTTCACAGTCATTGGAATAGCCGGCCTGGTGCAGCTTGGTCCACCCATAGTCGTTGCCTCGGTTCGGGTCGGCGCCACGCTCGAGCAGCAGCGACACGATCTCAAGCGCGCCAGCCATCCCAAGCAGGTCGTTACCGTTGGTCCCTCGCTGCACGATCAGGTCGGGGAAGCGATCAAGGAGCTCTGCAAGGGTCTCGCGGTCGGCTGCCTCGACCGCCTGATACGCGAGCACGAAAGGTGTTGGCGGCTCATCCCCGTTGTGCATCGCCTCGACGTGGGCGCATAGTTCTTTCCAGCTGCCGAAGCCGTGTCGTAACGCGAGCTTGCGACGGGCCTCTGGAAGAGGCACGCCCTTGACTGACGCGATCCCACGCGCACGACCCCGGTAGTAGGACAGATCCGTGCGGAATGGCTGCTCAAGCGCCAAACGCTCGACATACGCTTTGAGCTTGGGCCAACTCGCAAAACCCAGTTCCTGTGCCAGTTCGAACTGCACGTCCGCGAGCTTGACCTCCTGACCGGTCGCACGCCCCTGGCGCACGCGCTCCTTCGCCTGCTTACGCAGCTGTTCCAGGTTGAGCTGAAACGACATCATGGCTCCTGTCCGTAGCGCCAGCGTCCGCATGTTCTGGCTGGAGAGGAAGCGTGTTCACAATCCCATCACACACAGAGGGTGGGCTCGGCCCTTTCCGCGGACTGGATGCGGCCCTCACCGCACCCAGGAGATTATCGAAGGTCAGAGCCGGAGGGCGCCGGAACTCGGAGACCCCCGTGGTCAACACGCCAAGCCCTCGCCGATCCCGCGAGAGCACGAACGCGAGGTCCACCGGCTCGAGGTCTCCCCCGACACATCGCCACGAGCGAGACCACCACTTCGCCGCTGGCTCGGCTGCCACGCCGGGGGGGCTTCTCCAGGACCGGGGCCGGCAAAAGCAGCGACGCCATGAGGCAGCCGAAACAGCGGCAAAGCGGCGACCTCGCGTTTGGCGAATTCCAGGGCCGGGTGGGCGCGTCCGGGCTACACCCCGCCGCTAAAGGCGTGTCTGGGATGCAGGTTGGCCTGCGGACTCGATGTTGGTAAGTTCGAGAATGCATACGAGGTCAACGAGGCCTGCGAAGCTCCGTGGGTCATGGCCTGTTTTCGTGGCGATCTGTTGGAGCCGATATCGCACTGTGTTCGGGTGCACGCTCAGTTCTTCGGCGGCTTTGGCGATATTGAGGTCAGCGTTGGCGAAGGCGCGGATCGTCTGCGCGGTCAGAGCGCGTTCTTCGTCGCTGAGCTTGCTCAGCCGCATTCCCTTTGAGGCGATGATCGCGGTCGTGGTGGCGCTGGCTGAAACGAGTGCGCATTCAAGCGGGGATAGGTCTTCGAGCGCGACGATCGGTCGCGCTGGCGATGTGAAGGACAGCGCGAGGGCGGCTTCGCGGTAGGCCTGTTGGATGGTGGCGAACCCTTGTGAGGGAGCGCTGACTCCGAATCGCACGTCGATGCTGTGCTCTGTCAGGGCACGCTCGCGTGCGCTGCGGACGTTCGCAATCTGCGTGCGTGGAGAGTTTCCGCTGGTGAGTAGGACTAGCTCCCCGTGCAGGATTGCGGCAAGCTGTCCTCGGCTGCCCGCCGCCGCGGTTTCTTCTAGGCGGTCCTGGGCGATCTGAAGGGCGTCAGCAATTGAGAGATCGGCCGTTGCCTCGACTCGGGCGACCATCGTGATGATCAGGCCTACCGGGTCGAGGCCGGGTGCGGCAAGATGGCGCCGACGCGGGTCAGTCGGTTGGCCGCGGATCAGCCGCTCAAGAAGGTCTCTGGACGCTCTTCCGCTCTGAGTTCGCAGTCGTGTTTCTTCGCGTAGGTACGCCTCAGTTGCTTGGCTGGTCACGTTGTCGATCGCTTCGATGGCCGAGCGCGCGAGGGCAAAGCCGGCGCTCTGGGAGATGCCAAGGTTGGTCGCTTCCTCGGCGCAGGCGTCCCACACGGTGAGCAGGGCCACCCGATAGGCCCGGATGAAGGCGTCGAGACTGACGCCCTGATGGACGCGGCGGGCGGCGAGCTCGCGTAGGAATCCCAGATGTTCTCGACGCGCTGTCGTGCCGTTAGCGATGGTGCGTGCCAACAGCTCTACCGTGGCCATTGCGCCGGCGAGCAGATCACTGCTGAGCTCGGGTGCGCCAGCGTTGTAGTCGGAGATCTCACGCTGGGTGCGAGCCGCGATCCGCTGGCCGACCTCCGTGTACCGGCCGGCGAGGGCTTCGCCTACGCGCCGCGCCGCGTCGGCATCCTCACGCGTGACCGCCAGATCTTTGGTGCTTGAGGTTTCGTCCATGTTTGTTTGATCCTACGTGGATGTTGCACAACCGTTGGAGCTTTAGCTGAGGCGCGAACAGGCACAGGGTGGGATTCTCGTTGAGCAGCTCAAACAACCTCAAGGAGCAGTTATGTCGACCATCACCACGGACAAGAACAGCCTCCAGGGCCAGCGTGCCTTGGTGACCGGTGCCACCTCGGGCATCGGCCGCGCCGTCGCGCTGCAGCTAGCGCGGGAGGGTGCTGACGTCATCGTCCACGGTCGGGACGCAACCCGAGGCGCCGAGGTCGTTGAGGAGATCACCGCCACTGGGGGAAGTGGCCGGTTCGTCGCCGCGGATCTGGCCACCGCCGACGGCGTCCAGCACCTGGCTAGCGAGGTCGGAGACGTCGACATCCTCGTCAATAACGCTGGGATCTCCATGTTCGGCCCGACTGCCGATGTCGAAGTCGCAGCCTTCGACAAGATGTTCGCCTCCAACGTTCGCGCCCCGTTCTTTCTCGTTGCGGCGCTCGCACCGGGGATGGCCGCGCGTGGTCGCGGCAGCATCATCAGTCTCAGCAGCATGGCGGGTGGGGTCGGTATGGCCGGCGGCGCAGCCTACGGAGCGACTAAAGGGTCGCTGGAATCGATGACCCGCGCCTGGGCGGCTGAGTACAGCGATCACGGCGTCCGTGTGAACGCGATCGCCCCCGGCCCGGTCTACACCCCGACCCCGTCAGGCAGCGAGTTCATCACCGCACTCGGGGAAACCACGCCGATGCACCGCGCCTCACAGCCTGAGGAGATCGCCGAGGTAATCACGTTCCTTGCCTCGCCTCGCGCGAGCTACATCACCGGCACCACGGTTGCGGTCGACGGCGGACGCCGCGCCATCTAGGCCCGCCCGCTCACTACTAGACCAACACCCGAACCTCGTTCGCCCAGAAAGAAGCCACATATGTTCGATCACGTAACGCTCCGCGTCGAAGACCTGTCCCTCGCGGCCTCGCGCCTCAAGCGCGCTCTCGATGAGCTCGAGATCGCACAGACCCGTAGCTCGGAGACATGGGCCATCTGGGGGAACCTCGCTCTCAACCAGCACGACCGCGAACATCCGATCACCAAGGGAGTCCACCTCGCATTCATCGCTCCGAGCGAAGCCCATGTCGACCGGTTCTGGCAGGCAGGGCTTGACGCCGGCTTAGCCAGCGATGGCCCAGCCGGTCCAAGACCCGCGTACGCGGAGGACTACTACGCGGCATTCCTCAAAGACGACATCGACAACAGCTTCGAAGCTGTCTACCGTGAGGGAAAGCGCCCGCGGGGCAACGTCGATCACGTCGCGATCAGAGTGGTCGATGCCAAGGCATCCGCAGCGTTCTATTCGACTATTGGGGCGGCCGCGAGGCTGACGAAGCGTTGGCAGACCGATGAACGAGCGGCCTTCTCGGTCGATAGCTCCGACGGAACACTGATGTTGATCGCTGGCAACCCGAGCCAGAACGTTCATCTCGCGTTCTCTGGCGATGACGACGCGGTCCGCCAGTTCCACGCCGAAGCGACGGCAGCAGGATACCCCAGCAACGGTGAGCCCGGCGAGCGCACTCAATACCACGACGGCTACTACGCGGCCTACATCGTCGATCCAGACGGCAACAACATCGAGGTCGTCAACCACCACCGATAACCAGCCGGGCCTCGAGCCAGTTCAGAAAGGCATTCACGATGCGCGTCGGAGCCCTCTACCCACAGACCGAACTGCACGGCGATCCGAGCGCGGTTCGCCAGATCGGACAAGCGGTCGAAGCCCTCAACTTTGGCCACCTGCTCGCTCATGACCATGTCCTTGGTGCTGTCCATTCCGGCCGCACGCCCGAGCTGACGGGCCCCTTCACTAACAAGGACCCCTTTCACGATCCACTCACGATGTTCGCGTACCTGGCGGCGGTCACCCAACACATCGAGCTCGTGACGGGCATCCTGGTTCTCCCCCAACGTCCAACAGCCCTAGTAGCCCGTCAGGCAGCAGACGTCGACCTGCTGTCAGGAGGACGGCTTCGCTTGGGCGTCGCGGTCGGCTGGAACTACGTCGAGTACGAGGCGCTCGGACAGCCCTTCCACGCTCGTGGCGCCAGAGAAGAGGAACAGATCGAACTGCTGCGCCGCCTTTTCACTGAGCCGGTCGTGAGCTTCCAGGGTCGCTTTGACCGTATCGATCGAGCCACTCTCAACCCCAAGCCGAAAGGTCCGATCCCAATCTGGCTCGGCGGGTCAAGCCCAGCAGCCTTCGAACGCGCCGCCCACCTCGGCGACGGATTCATCTTCCTCGGCGACGGCATCGACCAGACAATCAGCAACTGGCACCAGCTACGCGAGCGAGTCCACGAACTTAACCGACCGATCGACGGATTCGGCGCCGAGTACATCGCCTCTCCGAAGACAGATCTGAACCATCTGATCAATGAGCGAGACCAATGGCAGAACGCGGGCGGAACGCACTTCACTATCTCAAGCACCGGCCTCGGACTGAACTCCACCGAAGCTCACATCGGGTACCTCACTACAGCCGCCAAAGCATTCGGTCTCGCGGGTGAACCAAGTGACTGACGCATCCGACATCGCTGCTTCACTTGGTACATACACCGTCTGAGCGCAGTCCGATCCGCCCCTCGAGATCACCTCCGGTGGCCCTATGCAGCCGGATCAGGACCGCGAACCTACTCCTGAACGGCCATCCTTCCTGGCGGTCCAGGTGTCTGCACAGGTGCGGGGCTGCGCCAGAAACCCCGGATTCGATGTTTCGGTATTACTTTGCCCGCGCCAACTCTCGGAGAGGCGATAAATCGTACGAACAACTTGCCACGACTCCGATCGCCCGATGCCGGACCTGCTTCCACGTCAGCCCGGGCATCCGGGCCTATCCACTGGCGGCCCCGCATTGCGCGGAAAGCGACGCCGCTCGAAGTGACCGCAGTGGCCGGTCTGCCGCTGGCAGGGTGGCCAGCCTCGGTGGCTGCTTCAGCGAGCTCGGGCACTGGAGCAGCCACCAGCGATCAGCACCCGTGGAGCGGCAGAGGGGCCCCTGGGCTGACCGATATCGAGGCTGCAGCTCGTCGACCGTCAGGTACCGAGGAAGAGCCGGCGGGCTTCGACATGGAGAACCTCGCGAATCGACTTCAGCCCTGTGTGACCATGAGGCCGATCGCTACGACCACGAAGAACGCTGCGACGAACAGCATGAGCCCGCGTGCGTAAGCGCGGAACGCCCGCGACGAGTAGAGGCCGCTAAACGCGCCTCGATGACTGCCGAGCAGCCTCCCGAGCCTGTTCTGTTCGTGGGCGATCATTGCGGCGGACACGCGCTTGTTGAAGATCAGCATCAGCAGGCCAAACACCAGGAACCCGGCACCCATGGTGACCCTGACGGTGGACGCGACTACGAGCACGCGGCCAGATTAACCGACGCCGAGGCCCCGTGAGCCGCGTCGGCTCTTCTGACTACCAACCGGCGCTGGCAGCGCTACTGGACGTGCGGTCCGCTGCTTTGATCAGGCCGCCAGCTGAATTGAGCGTGACCGAGCTCGGGAAAGCGCTTCGGCCAGCGAGATCGCAACCACTGACGAGTTAGGTGCCATCCGCCGAAGAACACTACGACGACAGCCGCGACTGCGGCGCCAGTCCCGATGGTCAGACAGAGCGCGACGCCGATGACGACAACCGTCAGGAGGAGCGCGGCCCAGGCCCGTTGCTGCACGACGGCGGCCCGGTGTCGGAACGATTCGAACTGGGCTGGATCCGTGACCGTGGTGTTCCACCCGGGCTTGGCGGCGAAACGGGGCGCTAGGTCGAGAAGCGTTAGGGCTGTGAACCGTCGAGCCCGGTTGCCCTCAGGGCTGGGTCATTGGACGCGATTAGCTGCCAGGCGGCAGGTTCGGTGAGCTCAAGCGTCCAGCTCAGGTCGATCTCTTGACGCGCCCGGACGTCCCCGGTCAGGTAGGTGCCCTGGGGCCATCTGACTAGGTAAATGCTTGCCGAGATGGTGACGCTGACGTGGATGCGGTACGGGGCGGCAGAGACCAACAGTTTCAGCGCTTTCCACCGCTCAAGGACTGCGTCTCGAAGCACCAGTCGAACTGGTTCCTGGTGGCCTGGTGAGGGCGGAGAGAGCAACACGTCGCCCGCTTGTGGTGTGGCGACGGCCCACAGACGAGAGGTTGGTCCCATCGATGCCTGCTCCCACGCCTCGAGGATGTGCACCAGGCGTGCGTTGAGCAGATCTGGGTCAAACCGACCATCGAGCTGTGCGAGCTCGATGAGCTGCTGGGCTGCCGGCATATCCGCGACGATCAGATCGCTGAGATCCTCCCGGGGGGCGGCATCTTCCTCGCCCAGCTCTGTAAGGCTCGCCTCGCGGAGGCGCTCATCATCAGCCCAAGCGGCCGGAACTAGAGGTCGTTCGAGCAGCGGGTCTGTGAGGGGGTGGGTATCGATGGACAGCAGCGACCAGGTGTCGTCCTTGCGAGTGAGCGTCCAGCGCAGGTCCGTTCGTGCGATGCTTGGCACCGGAAGCGGATAAGTGGTGTGGAACCGCAGCCGGACACGCAACAGGATCTGAGCTTCGCTCTCATCGGGCCGGTTCACTACCCCGAGAACGTCGATCGCTGGCTTGCCCGTCATCTGAGCGCCCTCTCCGAAGTCGGTGAGGACCGAGCGCGCCCAGCGCTCAATGTATGCCCCGTCCGGTCTGGCTGTGCCTGACCAGCCCTGGTGCCCTTCGCGCCAGACGTGCTCTGCCACGGCAAGGATCGCATCGACCGTGTCGCGTACCTCTTCGAGCGCGAACCGGGGATCCTCGAGCGAAGCTTCGGCCAGAGCAGCCCGTGCCAGCCGGGCACGGTCGTGAGCTCGATGCTCGGCGCTCAAGCGTCTCAGACCGCTTTTGGCCGCCTTGGTCAGGATCCAACTGACGTTGAAGCCCGCGACCGCGAGAAAGGCTCCGGCGCCCACGTCCACGGCGATCGACACTCGCCGATTGTCCCGAAAGACCGGTCAGCGGACGCTGCTGAACGGGGGCGGCCCAGCGCGTCGAGACCGCCTCGACCCAGACAACGGCCTCACGTGTCTGGAAAGCGAGGCCCGCGGGGAACTTTCCGAGCATCATCACCGTGCTTGACACTTGCCCCAGACCGCTCGCGCGACCCCGGTTTGTCCGGGTGAGTGAGGGTAGATTCCCTGAACATGGCCAATGCTCGTGAACGGTCGATATCGAGAAAGCCCTGATGGGAGCACTCGCCGTCTTTGCAGTGTTGCTTCTGGCTGCGTTCGTCGCAGGCAGCTACCACAGCATCTGGACGGGGATCTTGGAACCGGTCCGCAAGATTTGGCAAGACGCCTCTGGTCCGCTGCGTCGCCGACTTCTCACCGGCTGGATCGAACTTGGCCTGTTCTTGGTCCTTCTCATGGCTTTCCTTCTTGTCGCCCCGTTTGGGCCGAACACCTTCGGTTACGCAATTGGGGGCTTCGGAGTTGCCTTATTCGTTGCGCTTCACCTCATTGGTTTGCAACAGATCAGACAAAGCCGCCGGGGCGGACAAAACCGCCCCTGACAAGCCCGGAGACGTAGATGTGACATATCGTTCCCCTCAACGGCGACCGCCGGTCAAGCCGAGCCCTCAGCGATGCGTGCGACGAGCAGTCAACCGATTCCGAAGCATCAGCACCGCGAGCCCAGACGTGAGCAGCACGACTGCAACAACCGAAATCACAAGCAGCGATGTGCTCGAACTCGAGCCAGCATGGCTCCCGCATTGGAGGAAACGGCACCGCGAGAACATGACCGCGAAGGCGAGCATCGCTCGACGGTACCGCAGGAAAGCTGGGGTGAGAAGCGGCGGAGCCGACACCTGATGATTGCTTGTGTCACCCACCAGCAAGAGAATCTGCGCGCTTAAGCAGCGAAACGCGACAGCTGCCCAAACCCGGCGAGCGCTTTGCCGCGATCCGATGACGCCAGGTCAGCCCGGAACACGACCGAGCGGACAACCGCCTTGCCGCTAACCGGTGCCGATCGCTGGTGGCTGCTCCTGGGCGTGGTTCCGCACGGAGCAGTCACCGCGGCTAGCGACCCAGTCAGCCGCAATCAAAGTGGTCTCGCTCTAGGCCAAAAAGAAGGTCTATCGCCGTCTTCGTTGGAGCAGCCGGGCTTTCCGACGGCACTAGGAAGCTTTCGGTATCAGGTGGCGCGGAGAGCGGGACCGTCGCCTGGGGACGAAGCGGGAGCGCCGACTCGAAGGAGCCCGCGGTGTCTGCGTTATCCAGTTCGGGCAGAACACCAGGCGACATCGGCAGCGGTTCGCGAGCCAGATAGAGGTTCCTGGCCAGTCGGCTTACGATCCGCTGATGGCCAAGCAAGACCTTCCTCCCGAAGTCTCAGGCCTGCCTCTGGCCTACGGCGAGCTCGTCTCCACGTTGGACGCCGTTCAGGGGGAGTCGGTGATCGTCAGGCTGGCATCGCGCGAGGACGACGACCACTCCACGGCAGGCATTGCCAGCATCATCGGCGAGCTCAAGCACAAGATGCCAGCGCGCTACGAAGGGCATGAATTCTCTATCGGAAGCCCATACACGGAACTATCTCCGGACTACTTGGCTGGCGGGACCCTGTTCATCCGCGAGGACACATTCGAGAGCGCGAAGCTCAGCACCTTCGATGGCAACGACTACTTCATCATTGGCATCACGACCCGTACTCTGAACATCATCGTCCAAGACGCCGATTCGACCGCCCCTTAAGCGACAAACCAGAAAGGGATGGTCGGCCGCAGCTGTGCGGCTGAGAGGCTAGGTACGGGAGGCTTGTCGATCTGCGAAGAGTCTCGATAATCGGGTGTCGTCCCAGCACGTTGACAGCCGGGGTCGCTCGATGCCGGCTCGTGTGCGAACGGGCGATCTAGGCTTGTCCGGTGCGCTCGGACCCCGGTTCCCAGACTGAGTCCAAGGATGGTCGTGGCTGGCGCATTGGAACCGATCACGAGGTCGCGTAGATCAATGAGGGCGTCTCGCGAGGACTATGATCACGGCGAGTATCCCGCCGATCTTCGCGGGATACGCGACCCTGACCTTCCCGCTCGGCAACGACTCAAGCCGTGAGGTCCGGCGAAGCGCTGAAGATCGTTTCGACGACGCACTGCTGCGCGTGCTGTGCACTCATGCAGATCCCCAGCCATGGTGGCTCGGGTTCCTTGACACCGGTGCCAGCGACGTCGTCTTTCCCAACGCCCCGCGCGTAGGCCTATATGCCGGCTGGGATTACGTCCTAGTTCAAGCCGGACCGGAACAAGCTCGGACGTGGCGCTCTGAGAGCCGCTGGTTCACCTCGCTGCCGGAGCTGATGTTCCCTACAGACCGCAGCTGGCTGCTCTTGAGTCTCTGGGACCACGCGTGGGCCGGCTTCGGAGGCTCGGCCGATGTCGTCTGTGCCTTGATCGACGAACCAGAACTACGCCCACTAACCCAAAAAACAGATCCCTCGATCGCCGACGCGTGGCCCTCAGCGCTACCCGATTTCATGCACAAGCGCCTGAAGCGGTAGCTCACAGCTGCGTCACTGACTAGCGGCGTTTTACTCGTGGGCGCTCTTGCGGCTAAGCGAGCGTGCCTGCTCCGCCGCTCTTGCAGCGGCCTCACAGGACGGTGCGACATCGCTGCTTCTGGTCGAGAGCGGGCGCCGGGCCCACGCCGAACATCGGAGCACTCGGCCGCGGAAGCTGGATCTCAGGATGAGGGTCGAATACCTTTGAGTCGTGTCCTCTTCCAGTGGCGCATATCCGGCTGAGCGGGCCGCGGCGCTTTCAGGCGTACCGCTATCCACCGTGCATTTCTGGGCGCGCAGCGAGATCCTCGTCCCGTCAATTTCGGCTGAGCGCGTGAAGCTGTGGTCCTACCCCGACCTGATGGCTTTACGGATCATTTACTGGTTGCGCCAGCCAAAGACCGCCGCCGACGGTGCGCGGATCCCGCGTAGCGCCATGCCGGCCGTTCGGACCGCGCTCGCCCAGCTGACCGAACTTGATCTTGAGCTATGGACCGAGGCGAGCGGTCCCAGCGTCGCGGTCCGACGCGACGGTGGTGTTGTCGTACGCACCGACTCAGATCCCGAGGCGCGTGGGCGCCAGCGCCAGCTCGCCGGAGTGGACGAGCTCCAGGTTCTGGAGCCGTTTGCTGCCCGTGAGGGGTCACGAGGTCCTGACCTCTATGAGCCGCGACCGCGGCTGCGGATCGTGCCCGGCAAGTTGGGTGGCGCGCCGCACGTCGTTCACACACGCCTTGAGTCCGAAGCTCTGGCAGCACTCGCTGAGTCGGGTATCGGGCTTCCCAAGATTCACCGTCTCTACCCACAGGTGGGTGTGGACGCGATCGAGGATGCGCTGGATCTTGAGCGACAGCTCGCTTCGAACCTGCGGCTGGCCCTGGTCGCGGCCTGAGGCTCAGTGCCCAGACTGTTTGCGCTCGACCACAACTTCCCGAGTCCGATCGTGGACGTCCTGGCTGACTTCCAAGGCGACGCTGAACTGGTGCGCATTGATGAGATTGATCCGCGGCTGGCCGACGTTGACGACTGGGAGCTGCTGCTCGCGCTTCATCACCACGAGCGTCCGTGGGACGGACTGATCACGACGGATCGCAGCATGCTCCGCCAGCCACTGGAGCTCATCACGCTGATCCAGACGAAGCTGACGCTCGTTGTCGCGGTGGACGCCGGACACAACCCGGTCAAGGCTTCGGGCCTGCTGTTCGCCCATCTCCAAAACATCTGTAAGCGCACGACTCCAGACACACCGCAGGTCTGGCAGCTAATAGCGCGGGGCATGCCGGCTGATGAGCCATGGCTCATTCTCCAGCGCCACGCAGAGCACACGGGGAGAACCGCAAATCAGCTCTGGGCCGAGTCCAAGCTGTCTGCCGAGGCGCTGGCGCGTAACCCGCTGACACCGTAGAGCGGGGAAGAGAACTCGCTAAAACGGTGCCGTATTCGCAGCTTTACTACGTTCCACCAGCAAGTTCCGGCCGCTGCCCGCGGGCCGGCAGTGAGACCGGTTCAGCGACCGATGCCCCGGTCGCGCAGGGCACCTGAGCGATGGGTCAGAGCCGCTGACTGCCGAGCCGCCCAGCCGGGTCTCAGGGCGGGTCTGGGTCGCGGTGCCGACCGAGGTGGCGAGGGGCTGCGGTTGATCTGGTTCGGTTCCGCCTGCTGGGTCGCCAGGAGTTCGCCTTCGCTGCGGTGCATCGCCCGGGCAAGCCCGTCGAGGGCGTCAGCGGGTTCGCGTGGCGTCGGTCCGGGTGCATAGTCGGAGCGGTCGCCGTCGTCTGGGCGCGCCTCGGTGACGAGCTCGAGCGTCGTCTGACCGCGGGCGCGCGAGAGAGCGGTATAGGCCCATTCGCGGGTGAACTCCTCTGGGCGTCCGACGACGATCGCGGCCTCAACGGTCGCGCCCTGGCTGGAGTGGCCGGTGATCGCGTAGGCCAGCTGAAGGTGCTCAGCGACATAGGCCGCACCCAGAGCCCGCGCCTGACCACCGTCCGTTATGACCTCCAAGCCCGCCCCGTCGGGAAGGAGTGCGGTGACGGTGGCGACAGTTCCGTTGTCGACATCGATACGCCGATCGTTATGACGCGCGATGACCCGGTCACCGACCGCCCACTCGCGGCCACCGATGGACCTCTGATCGGCTGAGAGCTGTCCGCCGGCGAGCAGGCGAGCTCGGGCTGCGGTATTGAGCTCGTCACGGGTCGCGTTGTCTCGGGCGATCATCACCACCCCTCTGGGACCGTGCTCGTCCCGGAGGGTGGCCCAGCGTTCAGTGGCCGCCGCCAGCGCGTCCTGTTCGCTGGCGTGGATCGTGATCGCAGAGCCTTTGTGTTCGAGGTAGGTCTCGGCGTCGCCGTCATGGAGTGCGGCGAGCGCGGCCCGTTCGGCCGGGTCGCGTTGGCGGATGACCTTCCGCAGGACGGGACCGGGCATGTCGCGCGAGAGGGCACCGAACCAGCCGCCGGCTTCGACGCTGGCGAGCTGTCCGGCGTCGCCGACGGCGATGACCTTCATGCCGGTCCGTTCAGCGTGAGCGAACACTCGTGCGGTGATTCGTGTGGCGGCCATTCCCGCCTCATCGAGCAGCAGCACGTCACCGAGTGGGTGTGCTGCCCGGTCCATCTGACCGGCGAGTGCGTGCAGCGTTCCGGCGTCAACGCCGGCGGTCTCTCGCAGTTCGCGGGCGGCTCGGGCGGTGGGGGCTGCGCCGATGACCCGGTAGCCGGCACGGGTGTAGGCGTCTGCGAGGGCGCGCAGCATCGTCGTCTTGCCGGTTCCCGCGAGTGCCTGAACGGTGTGAACTGCCCGACCGTCGGTAGCCAGCCGGCGAACTGCGGTCGCCTGGCCGGAGTTCAGGATCGTCCCCGCCAGGACCTCATCGACGAGCTGGGCTGACACGGTCGCCACGGGCGTCGAGCGCTGTCGCGTGGCCCCGTCGATGATCCCCCGCTCGCACGCCAGCAGACTCACGGTGCTGAACACGGTGCTGCCATCGTCACGGCAGGCGAGGGCACGGACCGAAGGATCAGTCAGGTAGCCGTCGGTCGCCCGCTCGAGATCGCTGAGACCGAGCCCGTCGGTGAACTCGCCTGCCAGTTCCGCCAGGGCGTGTCGCCGACCGAAGGTGTTGTGATTGCCCGTCAACCCCTCCGGACCGGAGAGGCGGGCGACGACTGAGCGATAGACCGGTCGTTGGGCGTCGACCGCTGGACCTGAGAGCAGTGCGTTCAACTCGGTTGGGCCGAAGCCGTGCTCGGCCGCGCGAGCTCGTGCGTCCTCGCGCCATACCTCACCCTCAGGGCCGGTCTTGGCGCGCCGGGTCGACAGCGCGATCGTCTGCATCGCCGCGCGTGACAACGCAGCACCCGCCCCGACAAGCTCCATGGCGCGCTGCTCGATCTCGACACGTCTCTGGGAGAAGTGCCGGAGGACACCGGCCGGTACTCCCTCGATCTCAAACAGCCCACGAGCGACCTTGGACCACGACACCCAAGGCAGTCGCTCGCGCACCTCCGCGCGCAGGACCGCCCGGTACACCGCTCCGGCCGCTGACTTGTGCTCGAACAAAGGCCGTGCGTCCAGTGCGGTGAACCGCCCATCAGCCCGGGTCAGATTCGCGACGACAACATGGGTGTGCAGCTGGGGGTCGCCCGCGCGTGAGAGGCGGTGGCGGTAGGCGGCCGCGACAAATCCCTCACCCGGCACGCGCTCGGCGCCCGCGTGGCCGCGGCGGGTTACGCACGCCTCACGCTCGAGGTACTCGACCGCCGCGCCGACCGCTCGCCCATGCGCGTCATTCAACGTGCCGGCGACACCGCCGCCGGCCAACGCGAACAGCACCGAGACACTCTTGGGCGCCGAGAACGTCAGGTCGATCGCCGCGACCTTGGACCGGTCCGTCATCCGCCGCAGGACCGACCCGTCGACCGGATGGCTGCCGCCCATCAAGGCCATGAACCCCTCGCGCGAGACCTGAGCGCCGCGCTCCAAACCGAGCGCCGCCGCCCCCGACCCAAGCCAGACGCCGGGCACCTCACCGCGCCCCGCGTAGTAGTCCTCAGCCCCGGCGGCGACCTGGCGCTCGTAGTACTCCAGCTGGCCGGTCGAGGCGCCCAACTTGCCGATGCTCAGCACACCGCACCACGCCTCTGACGCGGACACAAAACGGACACATGAGAGCGAAAAACGGCGCTCACGGGCGATTCTCCGACTCGTCGCCACAAGGCTCAAACAGCCGCATTTGCAGGCTGTACGTCGCCTCCGGTGGTCGCTCGTTATCGCCCGTTGCACCCGTTGGGTGCCCTGATAAGGAAGAGGTCCCAGGTTCGAATCCTGGATCGCCCATCCCCGAGGTACAGGCATTTCTTGCCGCTCGGTCCTCACGCCCGATCTGAGGCCGACACACCTTGGGCGCATCGCCGGCACCCTGCTCGGGACGCGGACGCCCACCGACGTGGTCGATGTGTGCGCCAGCGATGCCGCAGTGTGTATGCACACCGCTTTCATCCAACCTGCGTGTGCGAGACCGCGTGGACGGTCAAGCATTCGACCCGCCATGTGACGTTGATCTCACGCCTCGGATTTAGCTTCTCAAGTCGAGGTTGGGGACATGAACTTGATCTCGATCTTGGCTCATGCCGCCCACACTTCCTCCGGCCACACGTTCTCAGTGAAGCCAACCCTTCGACCGATCGGAAGCTCCATGCGTCACCCCCGTCACGTATTCACAGCCGGCGCCATCGTCCTGCTCGTGACCATCCTCCCGTTCTCCCTGACCGCGGGCGCGAGCGCCGCCTCAACATCGCGGACCGGCGCAGGCGCGTGCACCGACTGGAAGGTGACTGGGACGTGGCATGCCACTCAGTCCAATCTGGCGTCGCTGACCTTCAAGTTCGTACAACACGGCGTGAAGCTCACCGGAACATCCATCAACCCGCCAAGCGCAGCCGCCGAGCTTGGCTATCGCACCGGCTCGATCACGGGAACCGTCGACGGTTCCCACATCGACTTCGTGACCCATTGGGAGCGCTCGAGCATCGACGGAGTCAAGAACATCGGGCACTACTTCGGCACCATCTCGACCAACAGGATGGCCGGTGGCGCCAACAACCTCGCGCGGGATCCCGACATACAGGAAACGTGGTCTGCGCATGGGCCCGCTCTCTGCACCAAGCACGTGTAGCTCTCGGCGCCTGACGCTGTCGGCCTCGCGGCGAAGTGGCTACTGCGATGCGGGTCGCGCCCGGTCCCCATGGACCGGGCGCCCCCAACAGCGTTTTCAGCTCACGGTCAGCGTGCCCTGCATGCCGGCCATGCGGTGACCCGGAACCGAGCAGTAGTAGGTGTACTTGCCGGCCTTGAGGGTCAGCGTCAGTGTCTTGGAGCCACCTTTGAAGGTCGGCGTCGAACCAAGCAGGGCACCGTTGGTCCCGCGGATGACCGTGAGGTTGTGTACCTCCGGGGCGTGATTGGTGAAGGTGATGATCACCTTGCCGGCCTTGGCCTTGAGGCTCTTGGTGCTGAACGCCAGCTTGCCGGACGCCGGGGCGGAGATGGACAACCTCGTCACGGCCGCGTGAGCGCTCACAGCGTTGGGACCAGTTGTCGAGGCCAAGTGGCTTGCGGTGCTGGCGCTGTGCGCGGGTGCCGGTGCGGCATGACCGCTGGTGGCGGCGATGCCGACTGCGACAACAGCGGCGCCGAGGACGGGGGCGATCTTTTTCATGGTGAGGCTCCTTCGGTGGGGTGAGTTCACGGGCGACGGACGCAGTGTGATGCCGCGGCCTTCACAACCTAGGACGCCAGCCAGAGCAGATCCTTCCCGACGGTTCCATTTCTCGATCACGCTGCGGTCCGCCGGTCGGGGCACGCAACGCGTGGGCCCGCCGGCCATGGATGGCGAGGATCCCAAGTGCGCGACGTAGGCTTAACCTGGGGGAAGGATCTCGCCTCATTGGCGTCTTCATCTACAGATGGCTGACGAGCAACATCCGGATTGGATCACCGCGGAGCTGAGGCATGCCGCGCTGACCGAGCGCGCTCCGATCCACCTGCGCCTGCACATCGACGAGATGTCGCGCAGCCGAAGTGGTCGCTCGGCGCGTCGGCGCGTGCTGATCCCGGCGGCGGGCGTGCTCGCCGCGATCGCGTTGACTCTGCTGCTGGTGTTGCCCGGCGGAACCCCGGGCGGCCCCACCGTCGCCCAGGCTGCCGCCCTGAGCGCCCAGCCGATCCAGTGGTCAGCACCGGCCCCGGGCACGAGCGGGAGGAGCCTGGCCAAGGCGTACGCACGCTTCGCCGACGTGCGTGTCCCCCAAGGGCTCGAGGGCGGTCGCTGGAAGGTGGAGACCTGGCGGATCTCCAGCCTCGATGGTCGCCGGATCCTGACGATCTACTACTCCCGCGGCAGACAGATCGTCTCCTACTCGATCGCGGCCACACCCACATTGGCGGGGCAGAAGGCCGGCTTCAGCACCTTCACGGTGACCGGCCACGCCGTGGTCAGCTGGCAGGAGTCCAACCACAGCTGCCTGCTCTCCAGCCCCAGCAGCTCCCGCTCGGCCCTGTTGGCCCTCGCGCGCAGCTGACGAACTAACCGAGCTTGAGCGCGAGGCGCTGGCGCCCCCGGTACACGCGAGTGGTGATCGTCGCCTCACGCGTGCGCAGGGCCTTGGCCGCCTCGCGGTAGGAGAGACCCATCAGGTCGACGGCGACGACGGCGTCCCGGAAGTCCTCGGGGAGCTCCGCGATCGCCGCATACAACTCGGAGGTCTCGAGATGACGTTCGGGCGTCGACGCGTTGGGGTCCGGGATGGCATGTGCGTCATCGGGCATCGCCACTTCCTGAGGTCGGCGCATCCGCGTGCGGTATGTACTGATGTGGACGTTGCGCAGTACCCGCAACAGGTAGCCCAAATCGTCGTCGGATCGCACGAGGCGGCGCTTGGACAGCACCTTGGCAAAGGTCTCCTGGACCAGGTCCTCGGCGTCCTCGCGGGAGCCGCACAGACCCCATGCAGCTCGATAGAGCCGGTCAACATGGTCTCCGAGCGACTGGGGATCGAGCTCACGTTCATCCGTCATCTGGCCCGCGCGAGCATACGGCGCGGGTGTGGACCGGGAGACCCAGGAGGCTTACCGGGCGAGGAACTCGAGCGCGGCCAGCACGCGGCGATGATGATCTTCACCGAGGACCAGGCCGAGCTGGTCATAGATGCGCGACACGTGCTGGACGACGGCTTTCTCGGTGATCGTCAGCGCCCGCGCGATCGCCGCATTGCTGTATCCCTCGGCCACCAGCGTCAGCACCTCGGTCTGGCGCGGGGTGAGCGCGTTGAGGCGGCTGGGCTGGCGCAGCGCACGATTGAGCATGGCGGTCACCACCTCCGGATCCAGGACGGTGGCCCCCGCGGCGATGCGGTGCAGATCGGTGGTGAAGCGAACCACGTCGGCGACACGCTGCTTGAGCAGGTATCCGACGTGCGTGGCGCCGCTGGACAACAGCAGGTCGGCGTACTGACGGTTGACGTGCTGGGAGAGCAGGACCAGAGGCATGCCGGGAGATTCCCGGCGGATCAGGAGACCGGCGCGCAGCCCGTCATCGGTGTGGCTGGGCGGCATGCGGATGTCGGTGAGAACCAGATCAGGTGGGTTGTCCCGGGCCTGGCTGACCAGTTCGGTGGCGTTGTTGACGACGCCGCCCACCTCGATCCCAGCTTCGGTGAGGACGCGCAGCAGCCCGGCCTGGAGCAGGACCTCATCCTCGCCGATCAGGATGCGCACGGCATCTCAACCCGGACCGTGGTCCCCGTGCCCGGCGCGCTTTCCAACTCGAGCCGGCCGTTCAGCGCGTCGAGCCGGTCGGCGATCCCGCCCAACCCGGATTCCGCCCGCAGGACCGCACCACCTACGCCGTCATCGGAGATCTCGATGCGCAGATGGGTGAGGTCACAGCGCAGACCCACCTGGACCTGGTTCGCGCCAGCGTGCTTCATGACGTTCGTCAGGGTCTCGCTGACGAACGCGTACCCGGTGCTCGCCACCTGGTCGGCCAGGTGGCGGTCATCTCCACTTTCGGTCAGCTTGGCGTGAAGGGGAAGTGAATCGAGCAGCTCGCGCGTGGCCGAGAACAAGCCGCGCTCGAGCAGGAGAGGCGGCGTGATGTCCTGGACGATGTCGCGCAGTTCGCTGAGCGAGCGTTCCAGGTCGTTGCGGACGCGCAACACGGCATCACGGTCCGGGTCGGTTCCCGGGCGGCTGGCAATGCGGCCAGCTTCGATCGCCACCGCGACCAGCCGCCCCTGCAGCCGGTCGTGTAGGTCACGGGCGATCCGGCGGCGCTCACGGTCCTGCACGGTGACGATGCGCTCGCGTGATTCCTGCAGCGACTCACGGCTGGCGATCAGCTCCGCCGTCAGCCGCTCGCGCTCGAAGGCGATGGCGATCACGCGGCCCGCGGCCCGCACCCATTCTGAGTCGGCGATCAGTCCGGCGTCATAGACGATGAGCCCGATCGGCTCGCCTCCGTGTTCGATCGCCACCGACGCGCGGCCGGAGCCTGCGGCGGGAGCCTGCGCGGGGGTGCCATCGCCGCGGACATAGCCGTCGGAGCCCTCGAGCCGGAACAGCAGCTCCAGACCCGGATCTCCGAGCATCTCGGCCAGGGTCTCACGCAGGCGCGAGCGCTCGGCCCCGCCCTCGGCGAGCCAGGTGCCCAGCTCATCCAGCGTGCCGCTTCGCGCGAAGCCGCCCCGCAGCATGGTGGTGACGAACATCACCGGGACGCCGGCGAGCGCGATGATCTGAATGCTGAACACGGTGAGCGGTCCGGCACCGAAGAGTCCGGGCAGCACGTCGGCTGCCAGCTCGAGCGTCAGCAGGGTCAAAACGCCATAGGCGTACAGCGGCCCGAGCAGCTGGCGCTGGTGCGGCGTTGCTGCCCTGAGGCGGACGATGAGCACTGTGGCACTGCAGAGGAGGACCCCGAGTTGGCTCCAGCGTGCAACCGTGGCGCACAAGTGGGCCAGATCGGGATCGTTGGCGATCTGGAGGGGGTCGATCGGTGTGGGTCGTGCGAAGAGGTAGGCCGGTGCTTCGGCAACCACGGTGATGAGATATCCCAACGTCGTGAGCGCCAATGGCAGGCCGCGCCCGAGCCGCCCGGACGGAAACGCGAGCAGTCCGTGCAGGACGGTGGCGATCGGCACGACGCCGAGGATCAGGCCCGGGGCGACGAGAGCGGGGAACGTGGTGTTCTGCAGTCCGGCCGTCACGACGATGATCCCGCTGAGGTACAGCAGCGGGCCCATGCGATTGCTCGGGCGACGTATCCAGGCCACCACGCCGGCGCTGAGGAAGGTGACCGCCGCGGCCGAGAACAGCAGCGCCTCCCAGGGTTGGGCGGGATGGGACACGAACAGGACCGCCTCGATCGCGGTGAGCATCATGCCGACCGCCCACAGTGCGCCGCCCATCACTCGCTCTGCCCTTCCTCGGCCCCCACCCCGTCGGCACGCACGCTCGCACTTTCTCACACCGGATTGGTCCGGGTCCAACGAGTGGGGACCTAGGTCCCCAGCTGCCCTGCCTGAGTCGCGGGCGGGCAGTTCGCCGTCTGAGAGCGATGCATCCGGTTTAGATGGCGTAGTGAACGCCGGTCAGTGACTCAGATACGTCCCAGAGCTGGCGAGCCAGGGCCGTGTCCTGGGCGGTCTTGGAACGGTCGATGAGCTCGGCGCCGCCGCGCATGTGCATGAGGTGACGGGGCCCGGTGAAGCTGTTGCCGGGGAGCTCAGCGGTCGCCGCCAGCAGGACCGGCTGGGCGCCGGCGTCAGCATCCTGGGCGAGCAGACGGTTGAGGAGCACCCAGATCCCGGCAGCCTCGTCATAGATCGCCGTATCGACCAGGCCGGGATGGGCGGCCAGTGCCGTTACGGTCGATCCGGCGGCCGTCAGGCGACGGTTGAGCTCAGCGGTGAACAACAGGTTGGCGAGCTTTGAGTCGTTGTAGGCGCGTCCGCCCCTGTAGGGGCGCCTCTCCCAGTTGAGGTCCCCGAGGTCGAGGCGGGCCATCCGTTCGGCCTGGGAGGCCACGGTGACCACCCGGCCGGTCAGCTGATCGAGCATCAGACCAGTGAGGGCGAAGTGCCCGAGATGATTGGTCCCCATCTGCATCTCGAACCCGTCCGCGGTGCGCTTGAGGGTCGTCTCGCTGACGCCGGCGTTGTTGATCAGGATGTCGACGGGATCTGGGTAGCGCGCGGCGAAGGCTCGGATCGAGCTGAGGTCGGCCAGATCGAGCTGTCGGGCTTGGGCTCCGTGGGGGAGCTGGCGGGCGAGCTGCTGGCCCTTGGCGAGGTTGCGCACGGCCAGGGTCACCTGCGCACCCGCGTTCGCCAGGGCAATCGCGGCGGCACGTCCGACCCCGCTGGTCGCTCCGGTGACGACGACCGACCGACCGGAGAGGTCGGGAATGCTGACTGTGGAAGGAGAGGGCATGACCTCAATCTAGGCGCTGACAAGAAACTTGTCAACGACTAGATCTCCGCTCTGGCGTGGCTAAGGTGGGGGAATGAAGCGCGCCTACCACCACGGCGATCTCCGCACGACGCTGCTCGATGAGGCCGAGGCGATCGTGATCGCCGAGGGCGCCGACGTCGTCTCGCTCCGTGAGCTCGCCCGACGCGCCGGCGTCAGTCACGCAGCTCCGCGGTACCACTTCCCGGACCGCCAGACCCTGCTCTCCGCGCTGGCAGAACGCGGATTCGAGCAGCTCTACGCCGAGGTTCGCGCGGCCATGGACCAGACTGCCCTCCCGCGCGCCCAACGCCTGACCGCCGCGGCGCTCGCATTCGTCAGCTTCGCCCGGGAGCGCGCCCACCTCGTCGAGCTCATGTTCTCCAAGACCGGTGAGGACCCATCCGGACGTCTGAGCGAGCTCGCCGCTCGGCATTTCGACCTCATCGGCGAGCTCGTCCCCGATCGATCCGATCCATCCAGGGTCGTGACTCAGCGCCTGGCCTTCGCGGCCATGCTGCAGGGCATCGCCACGCTGTCCGCCGCCCAGCGCATCACCGACCAACAGGTCTTCGATCTCGTCGGCTACGCCGTTGAGCTCTTCGACCAGCACGGCGCACCCAACTGAGATGCGGAGGCGGTTGCCGAGCCGGCCGCGACTGCTAGGACCTCGAGGTTGGTGCGGGGACCCACCCGGCGGGGTAGGCCCCGGCCGGAATCTCTCCTGGATAGTCCGGGAACCACGTGCGGGCGATCCGTTCGCCGGCCCCGCCCTCGATCAGGGGACGCAGATCCAACGCGACCAACAGGACGCGCAGCGTCGCGCCGATCTGGAGATCCGCGGCGGTGGGGGTGTCCCCCCCGATCACGCCGTCGTGCGCGAGCGTCTCGATGTGGCTCAGCTTGTCCGGCAGCCCGGCGAGGTCGTCATGCAGTCGCGCGGCGGTGATCTTGTGGTACTTCCAGCTCACGTGGATGTAGCGGATGGCGAAGTCGGTTCCGGGCCCGTCGAGGGGACCCCCGCCACCGAAGGTGCCCATCGCCTCGGGCCGGAAGTGCAGCGCGCCCCAGGGCAGACGACGTCCGAGATCCTGGAACTCGGTGTCTCCCCAGCGTTCGGCCTCACGCACCGCGTCGGCCATCGCCTCCGGGTAGAGGGCAGGCTCGGGTGCGATCTGCTCGAGCCGGTCGAGAATGGCCCGGGAGCCGTGCACGGGCTCTCCGTCGACGAGTAACCCGGGCACGGTGGTGGCGCCCGTCCCATAGATCGCCTCCAGCACGGGGCCGTGCTGGCCGGACACCAACTCGACCCGCTCGTACTCCAGGCCCTTGTGGCGCAGCGCCGCCTCCGCCGTCAGACACGGTGGCGACGGAGGCAGGAGGTGGAGGACCAGCTTGGGTTGCGTCATGGGGCGCACTCTAAGGTCCTGGCCGGGTCCAGGAGCGACAATGTGTCCATGCCCGATCACTCCGCCATCAGAGCCGCGTTGGACATCGGCCCCACCGCCGGGGCCTCAGCCCGCACCGTCGACATCACCACGATCGGTGCGAAGTCCGGCGAGACCCGCCGGATCGAGATCTGGTTCCACCAGATCGACGGTCGCTGGTACATCAGCGGCGTGCCCCCCCACCCACGCGCCTGGTACCGCAACCTCGAGAATCACCCGCGCTTCACCCTCCATCTCAAGCACGGTGTGGAGGCCGACCTCAACGCCACCGCGCGCCCGATCACCGACCCCGAAGAACGTCGCACCGTCTTCTCGGGGCTCATCGACGGCCTGGTGGACCCATCGATCACGGCGATCCTCACCGACATTCCGCCGCTCGAGGATTGGGTCGCGTCCAGTCCTCTCGTCGAGGTCAGCTTCGACGACTATCCCGCCTGACCGCCCGAGCATCTCAGCGCCGCCAGGGCAGCCAACTGCGTCGTGGCGGGGCCTGGCTGGCCCGCCACTCCGCCCGGGTCGGCAGGCGTCCCGCCTTCCGGGCGGTGAGGACGCAACTGGTGTGCGCGTGACGGCGGCGATCGTGGTCGCCCTCGGGGAACAGCAGCATGTGCTCGCTCATCGCCGGGAGCTGGCGCCGACACAGCGGGCAGGTGTAGGTGGCGGGCTTGGTGCTCTGGGCGCGCCGGGCCTCCCACCACTGCGGGGCCGGCGCCATCAGGGCGCCCATCCGTAGACCACGGTCTCCTCGGCGTGCATGGTGAAGTGACCGAGCGCGAAGCGGTAACCACAGTCCAGCTCGGTCATGGCCAGCGGCAACTGCCAGAGATGGTCGATGTCGTGATAGGCGGCCAGCGCCAGTCTGGGATGCCAACGCTCCAGGGTGTCCGCGGCGCCTCTCAGCGCCGCCGGCTCGGCCCCCTCGATGTCCAGCTTGAGGAAGTCCACGCGGTCCAGCCCGGCGTCGCGCACCAGGTCATCCAGACCCACCGCGGCGACCAAGCCGCTCGCCGGCGCCGGCGTCGCATCAGTCACCTGCGGCGCAGCAGCGCTGACCATCGACGCCGGACCGCCGCGGTCGACGCGGAGTCGGGCGCGGCCCTCCCACAGCGCCGCCTCGGTCACCGCCACCTGGGAGCCCAGGCCCGGGTTGCGCTCGAGGTTCGCCTGCAGGATCGCCAGGTTCGCCGGGGCGAACTCCAGGGTCTGGACCTGGCCGTCGGGTCCGACGCGATCGGCCAGCCACAGCGCGGTCTCCCCGAAGCAGCCGCCGGCGTCGATTGCCACGTCGCCCGGGGCGGGCCAGGCTTCCGGGTGCTCGGGGCTGGCGTACTGCTGGAGCTGGAAGGTGCCCTGCACGCCGAGCATGTAGCTCTCCAGCGTGATGTCAAAGCCCAGCGGAGAGAGATCGAAGTGGTGCGTGGCGGCGCTGCCGGCGTAGGGGATCGGCGTGACGTCACGGGCGGTGATGAGCTGTTCGTCGGCCTGAGCGAGCAGGGCACGCACCTCGGCCGCGGAGGGCCCCACCCGGGCGTGGCGGTGGCCGACCAGGTGAAAGGCCAACAGACGCTCGAGTCGGTCGCGGCTGGCGGGATCGAGGCGGTCAGCGAGCCACTCCCAGCGCTCAGCAGCGGCGGCCAGGTGCTCGCGCCGCGCCCGGGTCTCGGCCGGGGTCACTTCGGCCATCCCCTCGGGAAAGCGCTCGGGGTCCACGTTGTCAGCCAGCGCCGGCGCCTCCACCGCGGCGTCCGCGGTGTTGAAGACCCGCCCGAGCAGGGACGGACCGCTCACCGCTGCCAGCCGCCCAGGTAGGCCTCGACATCCGGCGGGTCCGCCACTCGGGCCAGCCAGTCCGGCCGACCCTCGTGCACCGGGAGGCCGGCGCTCTCGCCCCGGCGGGCCACGCGGGCGCGGTGGCGCGCGTTCTCCAGCGTGACCAGCTCGCCGTCGGAGTCGCGCAGGTGCCAGAGCCCGTCGTCGGCGTCGAGCATCGCCCGGCACAGGTCGGCGAGCGCAACACCGCGGACCGTGACGGCGGCGTGGACTCTCAGGTACAGGGCAGGCCAGGCCACACTCTCGGAGTTCCCGTCGCCGGCCCTCACCACACGTGGATCCGCGGCGAACCACGCGGCCATCGCCTCGGGAACCCGCACCGCAGCGCTCGGCAGGGCCGCGAGCAGTGAGTCGACACAGACGAAGGTCGCGGCTGGCCCGATTCCGACATCGAGGTCGATCACCGTCTCGGCCCGTGCCCCCAGCAACCCACGGGGCCGGTGCCCGGGCACGCTGATCAGCGGCGCCAGCCGCATCGCCTCGGCGTTCTTCTCCGCCCGCGCCGCCTGGGCCCGCGCCCGCGCGTCAGCGCCCGCCTCGGCGTCCGTCCTGCGCGCCTCCCAGGCGGGCCCGTCGTGCCAGGCGACCGCGGCAGGCACGTGGGCGAATGTCGCCCCGCGCAACCAGGCCCGGTGCGCCCACTCCCAGTCCTCACCGCCGTAGGCCGCAAAGGTCTCGTCAAAGCCGCCCACCTCGTCATAGAACTCGCGCGTGCATGCGAGCACCGCGCTGATCAGGTAGCGGAAGCTGCGTGGATCGGCGTCGGCGAGGTCGCGACTGGCTGCGTAGCCCTCGGCCAGCCAGCGGGGGCTGGCGAGCTCGTGCGCGGCGCCGGCGCGGGCGAGATCGGCGTCGAGCCCCACGTCGTCGAAGCGGGCGTGGCGACGCCGTCCGACCGTCACCGCCTCAGCCTCGAGCGCGGGCAGCCGGGTGAGCTCGGTGACGTAGTCGGGCTCCGGCGCGGTGTCGGCGTCGAGGAAGCACAGGATCGCCCCACGGCTGGCCTGGACGCCGCGGTTGCGTGCGGCGCTGCGTCGCGCGCCGGCGCGGTCCTGGATCACCAGCGCCACCCCGTCTGGCACCACCGGGGGCTCACGTGAGCCGTCGTCGGCCACGATCACCTCGAGGTCGCCCGCGTAGCGCTGGCGCGACAGCGCCACCAGGGTGCGCGCCAGTTGGCGGGGCTGCTCGTAGTGCACGACGACCACCGACACCGACGGCGGGGGCGTCACCACGGCACCTCCTGGGTCCACCACCGCAGGTAGGCCGCGGCGGTCTGCGCTGGGCCGGGCTCCAGCGACACCTCCGGCGCGAGCCAGCCAGCGGCGGGGTCCTCCAGTGCCTCGGCGACCGCCTGGCTGAGGCGATCCGGGGCATAGCGTCGGATCGTCCCGGGGCGCAGTGCGTCGATCTCGCGGGCGTAGGCGGAGTCCGCCACCAACGGCCGCCGGCCGGCCGACAGCCAGCTCCCGATCGATGCCGAGGCCGACACGTGCTGGTGGGCGGCGAGGGGGACGGCGACCTGTCGCGCTCGGGTCATCAGATCCGCGTCGCTGAGGTAGCCGGTCACCGCGAAGCTCACTCCTTGGTCCCTGGCCTGTGCGGCCAGGGACTCGGCGTCGGCGCCATGTCCGGCGGAGACCGCCCCCAGGGCGACCACGCCGACCGGCTGGCCGAGTGTCGCGGTGCAGGCCGCGGCCGCGGCGATCGCCTCGGCGTGGCCCTTGCCCGGGTAGATGAAGCCCAGCAGTCCGATGACCGGTGCCTCGGCGGCGCCGATCCCGCGGGGCCCTCCCGCGACGCCGGAGCGGACCGCGGGGGGCCAGACCGCGAGCGGGATCACCTTCGTCGGTCGCTCGCCCGGGGCGAAGGCGTCGATCAGCTCGGCCTCCCAGTGGCTGTTGCAGGCGACCGCCCGCGCCGCCGCGATGACCCGGGCATAGGCATCCGCCCGGCGGCGCTGGGCCAGCGCTCCGTCCGAGGCCTGGGGCAGGTCGTGCAGGGTGACGCTCAGCGGTTGACGGCGGGCCAGCTCGCACACCACGTCGGCCGCGGCCTCGGGACTGGAGCCCCACAGCCGCTCGGTGAAATGCAGATGCAGCGGGCCCGCCGGCTGGGCCGGCGCCTCAGCGCTCACCGCACAGCCGGCGGCCGCGGCGATGGCGCGGGCGTAGCCGGTCACCCCGTGGCGGCTGACGTCGGGCACGAGGTGCCGGGGGCGGATCGGGTCGGTCATGGTGCGCTGAGGATCGCCAGCGTCGGGGCATGGCGGCGCAGCCCCTCGCTGACGGCGTCGGGGTGCTCGCGATACCAGGCCAGGTGCACCGCGCGAACCTCCGCGGGATCGATCAGCAGCCCCGCGCTGGACCAGGCGGGCTGCGCGGCCGCCTCGAGCCCGAAGGCGTCGATCACCGCGGGCTCACGCGGGGCATGGATGGCGTCGAGCAGAGGACGCGCCAACGCCACGCCCTCACCGAGGCCGAGCCGCTCGCGCAGGCGCCGGGCCAGCGACTCCCAGATCGGGTTCCCGGGATGGTTGAGGGTGCGCATCTGGCTGAAGCTCGGGGTGTCGAACAGATCCGAGACCACCACCGTGTCGTAGTCCTGCTCGCGTCGACGCAGCTCACTCAGCGAGATCGCGGCCACCGCGCGGACCTTGGCCGGGGTGAGCGCCATGGAAGCGTCGATCCCACCGGCGCGGGCGAGGGTGCGCAGGTCGTGGTAGGGGATGAGCGGCGGCACGGCCGAGCGGTCCGACGGGGGCCGGATGATCGCCTGAGCCGGATAGAGCCCGGCGAAGCGGATCGCCGGGACCCGCACCGTCCGCGCACCCGCTCTCAGCCGCGCGGTCAGCTCCTGGCTGCCCAGGGGCAGGTCGCGGTAGCCGTCGCGCACCGGCTGGCTGACGAGCAGGCTGACCCGAGAGAGGATCCGCTCGAGGTGAGGCAGATCCTCGGCCTCCAACTCGTGCACCGGTGGCATCCTCACCGTGGCCAGGTCCGGTCCCTCCAGCGCCAGGCGCAGTGATTCGGCCTGGCAGTTGCCGTGCACCACGGCGAGCGCCGGGCCGGTCGGCAGGGGATCGAGGCCGTAGAAGGCGCCGTAGTGACGCCGCCGGGCGGAGTCCGCCGCCGGCGACCTAGAGTCGGGCGCGGCATGAGCCAAACGCCCGGATCGACCCTGCGCGTCGCCAGCGTCCCCGCGGGGCACGCCTACGTCGCTCACCTCGGACTCGGCGCGGCGGGCATCGAGCTGCTGGCCGATCCCCGCCCGCCGGGTGCCCCGCCCGGCCAGTGGTGGCCCCCGGTGATGCTCGACGCCGCGTGGATCGCCCGCCACGCCGACCGCTTCGACGTGCTCCACATCCACTTCGGCACCGAGTCACTGAGCATCGCCGCATTATCCAGCGCGCTCGATGCCCTCGCCGCGGCGGGGCGGCCCTGGGTCTACACCGTGCATGACCTGAGCAACCCCCAGCTCGCCGATCAGCGCCACCACGCCGACCAGCTCGACCTGCTCATCGGCTCCGCGAACGAGGTCATCACCCTGACCCACGGGGCGGCCGCCGAGATCGCCCGACGCTGGGGCCGCGCCAGCACGGTGATCGCCCACCCGCGGATGCTCAGCGCGCCGCTGCCCCTCGCCGCGCCCGCCGGGGCCGGGGCCCCACAGGCCCCGGCCGTCACCGTGGGGGTCCACCTGCGCGACCTGCGCCCGAGCATCGACGGTCCCGGGGTCGCCCGCGGACTGGTCGGGGCGATCGACCGGTTGGCGGGCGATGGGATCGATGCGCGCGGCCGGATCGTGCTCTTCGATCGGGTGCGCGACGCCGCCGCTGCCGAGGCGGTCCGCGCCGCGGTCGCCGGGTCGCCCCGGATCGTCGTGGTCCAGACGCCCCGGCTCAGCGACGCGGCGCTGCTGTCCGATCTCAGCCGGCTGGACGTGAGCCTGCTGCCCTACCGTCACGGCACCCACTCGGGGTGGGCCGAGCTGTGCTGGGATCTCGCCCTGCCCGTGGCCGGGGCCGCGGTCGGCTACATCGCCGAACAGCACGTCGAGCCGGGCTGGTTCTCCGCATGTGACCCCACTGACCCGGTCTCGCTGGCGACAGCCCTGCGCGGTCCCGCGTGCGGGACCCCGGCGGGTCACTACCCGCGGCCCGGCCGACCGCGTGAGGCCGTGATGGCCGCCCGGCGCCAGCTGCGGGAGCTCAGCCAGCCGGGTCTGGCCGCGGCGCATCGGGCCGTCTACCTGCGCGCACTCGGGGGTTGAGGCCCCCCGGGACCCCCGGGGGGGTTGGGGGGGGCTCGATCGGGTAGTGCACCGTGACTCTGATCTGCCGTCCGTCCATCCCCACGCCACAGTGAGAATCGCCGTCATCGGTGATGCCGGCCACCCGGTCGCGGCGCCGTTCGCCGGCGGCATGGAGACGATGACCTGGTACCTGTCCGCCTGGCTGGCCGAGCGCGGGCACGACGTGACCCTGTTCGCGGTGTCCGGGTCCGAGGTCCCCGGGGTCGACGTGGTCCCGCTCGAGCTCGACTGGGGGGTCAGTGACGTGGCCCGCCGCGACGTGGCGATGCCCGAGGACAAGATCCTCGTGGCCCATCACGCCTACCTCACCCTGCTCAAGTGGCTGGCGCGCCAGGCCCGCCACTACGACGTGGTCCAGCTCCACACGCTGCACCCGCTGCCCGTCGCCCTCGCCCATCTCACCGGCCTGCCGACCGTGCTGACGCTGCACAGCCCGCCGACGCCCTGGCTCGAGTCCGCCCTCCGCGTGGCCGGCTGTGACGTGCCCTACCTGGTATCGGTCTCACGCGCCAATCAGGCGCTGTGGGGTGAGACGATCGACCGGGTCGAGGTCATCCACAACGGCGTGGACCTCGACCGCTGGACGGTTGGCCGCGGGGCCAGCGACGCCGCCGTGTGGAGCGGGCGGATCGCGCCCGAGAAGGCACCGCACCTGGCCATCGACGCCGCACGCATCGCCGGGCTCCCGCTGCGCATCGCCGGCCCGATCGAGCACGCGACGTACTTCCGCTCCCAGGTCCAGCCCCGCCTCGGCGCCGGCATCGAGTACGTCGGCCGCCTCGACCACGCGGCGCTCGGACGGCTGGTGGGCGACAGCTCCGTGCTGCTGCAGACCCCCCAATGGGATGAACCCTTCTGCCTGGCGGCCGCCGAGGCGATCGCCTGTGGCACCCCGGTCGCCGCCTTCGACCGCGGCGGCCTGCGCGAGGTGGTGGGCCGCCACGGTGGGGTCCTGTGCGAACCGGGTGACGCCCGGGCCCTCGCCGGTGCCGCCCTGGCGGCCCGCGAGCTCTCGCGCGCCGACGTGCGCGCCCACGCCGAGGCGACCCTGTCGCTCGATCGCTGCGCCGGGGCCTATGAGCTGCTGTATGAGGGACTGATCAGCCAGGGCCAGCGAGCGCCGGGGGATGTCGACCTCGCGCTCGAGGCCGACGGATGACGATCGGCTGGTACATCCACCACCAGGGCCGCGGCCATCTGCACCGTTTCCTCGCCGTGGCGCCCGAGCTCGAGGCGGTCACCGTCCTGTCGAGCCTGCCCCGGCCGCCGGAGGCCGGGCGGACGGAGTGGATCGAGCTGCCCCTCGACGTTCCGCTCAGCCCCGGACAGCACGACACCGTCGCGGCCGGCGGGCTCCTGCACTGGGCGCCCCAGGGCGACACGGGCTATCGGAGTCGCATGGCGACGATCGCGGCGTGGATCGCCGCCGCCCATCCCAGCGTGGTCGTCGTCGACGTGTCGGTCGAGGTCGCCCTGCTGGCCCGCCTGATGGGAGCCCAGGTCGTCTGGGTCGCCCAGCGGGGCATCCGGGCCGACCGGGCCCACGGTCTCGCTCACGCCGCGGCTGAGGTGATCATCGCGCCATGGACGGCGGCGACCGAGATCGCGCCGCCCGCCGGCGCTGGCACACCCGGCTTCGGGCGCACGGCCCACGTCGGGGCGCTGTCGCGCTTTGACCGACGCACGCCCAGGCCGCTGCCCACCGAGCGTCGCGTCTGCCTGCTGCTCGGCTTCGGCGGTCACTCGGTGCGCGCCGAGGACATCGCCGCCGCGGCCGCGGCGACCCCGGACTGGACCTGGGAGATCACCGGTGAGATCGACGTGGCGGGGAGTCCCAACGTCATCTGTCACCCGCCCGACTGCGATGTCTGGGCGCTGCTCGGCCGCGCCGCGGTCGTGGTGGCCAGTGCCTCGGGCAACGCCGTCTCCGAGGTCGCCGCCGCCCGCCGCCCGCTCATCTGCCTGCCCCAGGAGCGGCCGTTCGCCGAACAGCGCCAACAGGCGTCGGCGCTGTCGGCGGCCGGACTGGCTCAGACCGTGGAGAGCTGGCCCGCCCCCGGACGCTGGCCCGGGCTGCTCGAGACCGCGCGTGCCCACGATCCGACGGCGTGGAGCGCGCTGCACGACGGAGGCGCCGCACCCCGCTTCGCCGCAGCGATCCAGGCGGTGGCACAGGCATGCGCGTAGGCCTGGCCACGATCCAGCACGGCCGCCGGACCCACCTCGAGCGCCAGGCTGCGCTGGTCCGCGAGCTCGCGGGGGTGGCGCGCTACCTGGTCGTCTCGATGGACGACGCGCCGGCGCCGCCCGGTGCCGAGCGGCTGGCGCTCAGCGCCGCAGATGGTGATCGCCTCCCGCTCAGCGCCGCCCGCAACGCGGCCGTGGAACACCTGGCCGACTGCGAGCTCGTCGTGCTGCTCGACGTCGATTGCCTGCCCGACCGAGGTCTTCTGGCGGCCTATGAGGCCGCCACCCAGTGGGTGCGGTGCGACCGAGCGTTGCTGATGGGTCCCGTCGGGTGGCTGGACGCCCCGGTCCCCACGGACGGGCTCAGCCCGGCGGCGATCGCCCGGGCCCGCCGAACGCTCAAGCGCAGCTTCCCGGACACCGGCATCGCGTGCGAGTCACGCCCGGAGCTGTTCTGGTCGCTGTCCTTCGCGCTGACGCCCGACGCCCATCGTGCCGCCGGTGGCTTTGACGAGGCGTTCGCGGGCTGGGGGGCCGAGGACACCGACTTCGGGCGTCGCGCCCAGGCGCGGGGCCTCGAGCTGTGGAAGGTGGCCGGCGCCTGGGCCTACCACCAGCCCCATCCGCCCGCCCGCAGTCGGCCTGGGCAGATCACCGCGCTGGCCGATAACGCCGTGCGCTTCCACGCCCGCTGGGGCGACTGGCCGATGCCCGACGTGCTCGCCGAGCTGGCGGCGGCGGGTCAGATCCTCTGGTCGCGGGAAGGATCGACGCTCGAGCTCGCTCGAGCGAAATGATTGGTGTCCCTTCTCCTAATGGCAGGAGACCGCGACGCTCTGAAGCGGACTGGCCGTAAAAACCGTCTGACGAGTACACGTCATCGCGTCGGTGACGGCGTCCACTTCGGCAGGCCCCCGACGAACTTCCAGAGTGGTAACGCTGCCCGAATAACTACGAGCTGTGGCGGCAATGCGATCGTTTTGAACGATCACGATCTGCGTCGATCCTGATGTGTTCTCGTCACGGAGGCGAATGACCACCTCGACCTTTGGCGCGGGTGCGCCTCGAAGTGCACGAACGGTCGACAAGGTAACCCCGGCCACGTTTGCCAAGACCAGCACCACCAGCATGGACTTTTGAAAGGTCTGGACCTTGGCGATTCTTGTCCGGATGCCGCCTTGACCTTGGGTGGTCGCGATCGCATACTCGCCCAACTCCAGCTTGTTCTCGATCTTCTGCTTGAGATCTCGGGCGTTTCGGTAGTAGCTGTGCTGAACGTCTGTGGCGAGGACCGATATTGCGCCGATGACGGCCCCGGCGAGAAAGAGCACTATGTCGACGGAGACGGGGACGGCGCGTGTGCTCAAAAGGCCGAATGCGGCAGCTAGCACAGCGACGTTCAACACGAAAAAGTACTGGGACCGGTTCCAGTTCAACGTCACTTGAAACCGGTACTCCTCGAGCGCGTTCCCGTATTGATCCTTCAGCTGATCGTGGGTTAGCTCGGTCGTTGTCTCAGGCTGTGTCGGAAGAACTCATAGACATGCAAGAAGGTCGGCGTGAAGCTGCTTGGAGAACGGTTGATGGCCTTGGCGAGCTCGTCATGAGACCAGTACCGCAACTGCTCGATATGGTCTGGCTCGTGGATCCTGGCAGGCCCGTTGTTGAGCGTGAAAAGCTCGACGAATTTGACGGAATGCTCATCGTGCATCCGCGTCTTGCCGACGAGTTTCACCTGGCCGCTGAGGCCAAGCTCCTCCCGAAGTCGGCGCTGGGCCGCTTCTGCGTACGTCTCTCCGGCGAAGAGGTATGCAGCAACCGATGAGCCCCACCTTTCAGGGTGTCGCTCCCGCGTAGGCGACAACTGTTGGAGGAGAAGTCGGTCCTGATGGAAAACAAAAACGTGAACTGTCCGAAAGTTCGCACCGACCTCGAGAACCTTCCCTCGTGTGACTGTGCCGATCGGACGGTCATCGTCGTCGACTCGGTCTATTGGGGATGTCTTCGTTGGTGCAGCCATCTGCTCAGCCTTCCCCGGTACCTGAGTCCTGACACCGATTGATCTCCAAGGTTGCTTGGAACCGCCCAGTAAAAATACAAGTAACCTTGGACAGAACGCCAGTCTCCAAGGTTCTTAAGGGCCCATGCTGAGTCCACAACCGTCTAACAACTTCAACGACGTGCTCGTGCAGGAGCTCGGCCAGCGAGGAATGAGTCATAAGGACCTCGCCGACCTCATTGGTGTCTCGCAAAACAGCGTCAGCAACTGGACGACAGGCAGATACCGGCCTCGTCATCAGCAGATGCAGGAGATCGCTTTCGCTCTTGACATGACGATTGACGCTCTCCATGGACGCGCGGCCCCGCCACCACCGACGTCATCTGCGACCGCCCAAACAGCCACGAGATCTGGCCGCGAACGCGCTTCAAAACATGCTGAGTCTGACCGCATCGTGCGAGCGCTAGCCGAGCTCGACCTTGAGGATGCATTTGACGCGGTACGGCGCGTAGCGCCGCCATTGATGGAAATTCTCGCGGCCGCACAGCGACACGTTCGCGGATAGCTCACGAGTCCACTGAGGCAGCTTGGCGGGGTGCGCGCGAGCCGACGATAATCCGGTCAGCGACAGGGAGAACATCGGCGCATCCTCGCGTCAGACCCGGACAGAACATGCGTTCCCCCGCAACTGCTGAGAAGCGTGGAGTTCAGACGGTCACCTAGCCGGTGGTTCACCGCCGTTGATGTAGGCATACAGCCGCGGCGTGGGCGCGATGTTCGCGCCGAGCGGCTCATAGGGCTCGGCGCTGTCGGTCAGTGGGCCGGGATCGGCGCCGCCGCCCTGGGCGAGGTCGATGTGGCGCAGGTAGTGGAGGTTGAGCAGGTGCCCCCAGGCGGCACGATGAACCCAGCGCGGCCCGTCGATGGCGATCTCCTCGGCCGCGAGGTGGGGCGCCAGCATGCCGAGTCGCGCGACGAGGTCATGCTCGTTGCCGAAGCTCTCGATCCAGGGCAGCTGGCGGTCGGGGTCGACATAGCGCATGTCGGTGGCGCAGTTGGCGAAGCAGTAGATCTCCAGCCGCGCGAGCTCGGCGGGCGTGAGGTTCGCGTAGTCGTCCAACTCGAGCGTCACGCCGCGACGGCGCAGCTTGGCCAGCTCGTCCGCCTGCTCCGCGTCGGTCATCAGCGCGTCCGTGCCGTCGTACACCAGCGCCAGCAGCCGCAGGAGAACTGCGGCGATGAGCGTGCCCTGGGAGTGGGCGATGATCACCACGCGGTCCCGGGTCGGGTCCTTAAGCGCGCGGTGCACCTCGGGAAAGGCCATATCGACCGGCTCGCCGTTCATCCCGAACGCTTTCTCATCCGCGCATTCGATGAGGTCGGCGATCGGACCGTCGGTCGCGTTCTGGATGATCGTGAGCGGGCGTCCGAAGACATGGGCGAGGTAGTCGGCGTTCCAGCGCGCCATGCCCGGGTCGGTGAGGATGCCGTTGATGAAGAACCACGTCTCGTCGGCGAACGTGTCGTAGCGACCGTCGGGATCGGGACGCCGTTCGATCGTCGTCTCGTGGAAGAACACCTCGCGCAGCGGACCCGGCAGCCACCCCGGGGGGCGGCGCTGCAGCGACGGCACGAGGACGTTAGTCAGGTAGCGGGCGGTGCGACGGAGATCCCCCGAGGTGAACATCCGGTACTCGGAGTGACGGTGGCCGAGGGCGCGCTCGACCCGGCCCAGCACGGATTGGGGCAACTCCCAGGGCAGCATGCCCCGGGCTGCGTCGACCACGGTGGCGGCGAGCTCGACGAGCTCGTGCTCGGTCTCGTCGGCGGAGCTCACTCAGGTCACCGTATCGGGCCGGGGAGTAGAGCCTCTGAAGTCCGGGCTCAAGGTGGGTCACCGGGCCGCCGATATCGGAAAGATGACGTCTCGCGGACCGGGCGCGGCTCATCACGAGCTCGTCGACCTCCATCCGAGGTCGCGGGCACTGGCGGTTGGCTGCGGAGCTCTCGTCCTGATCATTGGGTTGGGTGTGCTCGTGGGCTGGTGCTGTCACAGCCGTCGGGTTGAGCAGATGCTCGAGGGCCTACCGGTGATGACCGCGTGGACCGCGAGCGGCCTCGCCCTGGGTGGCGCCGCGCTCCTCTGCCTGGCGGCTCCACGCTGGCCGGTCCTCGGGCGACTTCTCGGCGCCGCGATGGCGACGATCGGCCTGCTGGTTCTCTTCGAATATCTGATCGCGCCGATCGGCATGGATCAGTTCCTGTTCCGGGCCGCCAGCGGGACCGATCCCGGGCGACCGTCGCCAGAGACCGCCATCTGCCTGGTCTGCCTCGGCTCGACGCTGGCCAGCGTCCGGCTGGCGTGGGTCTGGCGCCGCCTGCACTACCTGCTCCTCGCGGCCAGTGCCGTGGTCATGTTGTTCGTGACAGTGGGCTACATCTTCGGCGTGGTCGATCTGCGCGGGCTGTCGGGCAGCGACGGCGTGGCCCTGCACACGTTGGTCGGCCTGCTGCTCCTGACCGTCGGGGTCACCGCGCTGTTGCCCGACAGCCCACTTGTCCCGATCGCCCAGGGCCGCGGCTCCAGCGCCCTGGTGGCACGCGCCCTGGCGGTCCTCGCCGTGGCGCCGGTGATCATCGGTGGAGCGCTGTTCTCGCTGCTGCGCAGCGGCGTGCTGGGACCACGGGTGGCCCTGACCGTGTTCACGGTCGCGATGGTCGTCGCGCTGGCCTCCGTCGCCCTGCCGCTGGTGATCAAGGTGGCCAACGCCGAGGCGGGCACCCGTGAGCTCGCCACGCGACTGCAGGCGTTGTTCGACAACGCCCCGGCCGCGCTGTCGCTGCGCGACGTCGACGGCCGCTTCGTGCACATCAACCGCTACGGCGCGGCGATCGTCGGCGCGCGACCGGATGAGCTGGTGGGCCAGCTTCCCACCCGGCCGTGGGCTAACGCCGGCGTCGAGGCCGATGATGCCGAGATTGCCCGCTCGGGGCAGACCGTGACACGCGACCGGCGGATCACCCGGGCCGACGGCAGGGTGCGCGACTTCCACACCGTCCGCTATCCGGTGATCGAGAACGGCGAGGTACGCGGGTTCGGAACCTTTGCCGTCGACGTCACCGAGCAGAAGCGGACCATGTTCGAGCTCGAGCTGGCCCAGACCCGCTTCCGCTCCGCGTTCGAGGAGGCGCCGATCGGAATGATGGTGCTGGGGCTCGACGGTGAGGTCCAGGAGGTCAACCCCGCGCTCTGCACGCTGGTCGGACGCGACGCCGAGGCGTTGCTGTCGGCTGGCGCCGCCGACTTCATCGCCGAGGAGGACCGGATCGCCGAGGCGACCGCGCGGGCCGAGCTGATCCGCGGGCCGGCACGCTCGGAGACGCTCGAGCTGTCGTACGCCGACGTGGTCGGCGTACGCATCCCCGTCGACGTGCACCTGACGCTCGTGCGCACCCCGGACGGTGCCCCGTTGCATTACCTGGTTCAGGTCCAGGACGCCACCGAGCGCCGCCGCTACGAACAGGAGCTCGAGTTCCTCGCCGATCACGATCCGCTGACCGACCTGCTCAACCGTCGGGCGTTCCTGCGTCAGCTCGAGCGTCACAAGCGCCACCGCGACGAGGCCGGCGCGGTCATCGTGTTCGACCTCGACTCGCTCAAGGCGGTGAACGACGCGTTCGGTCATCACGTCGGCGACGAGCTGATCGTCCGGACGGCCGTGATCGCCAAGGCCCAGCTGCGCGCGACCGATGTGATCGGCCGACTCGGTGGCGATGAGTTCGCCGTCCTGCTCCCGGGCACGTCGCCGGCGAGCGCCGCCGACGTCGCCCACAACCTGCTCAGCGCGCTGAACGCGCGCAGCGACCCAACCGGCGTTCCGCTGCGTCCGATCCGAGCCAGTATCGGGGTGACCGCCTTTGACGCTCCCCTGAGCGAAAGCTCGGCGATGATCCTCCAGCGCGCCGACTTCGCGATGTACGAGGCCAAACGTGACGGCGGCAACCGCGTGCGCGTGGCCCCGGCCGGCGCGCCGAGTCAGCTGGCGCCGGGGGGCGCACCGGGGCATAGACTCCCCCTCTGAGTGCACGCCGTCGTCTGTCAGCAGGCCGAACTCCGCGTCGAGGAGCTGCCCACCCCGGATCCCACCAGCGGTCAGGCCCGCATCACGGTGACCCGAGCGGGGATCTGCGGATCGGATCTCCACGCGCGCCATGGCGTCGACAGCTGGGCCGAGATCGCCGACAGCGTCGGCTATCACCGGTTTGCCCGCTCGACTGATCCGGTGGTGTTCGGACACGAATACTGCGGCACGGTGGCCGAGTACGGGCCGGGTACGCAAGCGCGGATCCCCACCGGCACGCCGATCGTCGCGGTGCCGCTGATCCGCAACGCCGACCACGTCGACTCGATCGGCCTGTCTCCCCATGCGCCGGGCGCCTACGCCGAGGAGCTGCTCGTCCAGGCCTCCCTGATGCTGCCGGTCCCCAACGGGCTCGACGCCGACCGGGCCGCGCTGACTGAGCCGCTGGCCGTCGCCCATCACGCCGTGCGCCGCAGCGAGGTGTCCAAGCGCCAGCCGGCGATCGTGATCGGCTGCGGGCCGATCGGGCTCGGGGTGATCCTGCTGCTCAAGGCCGCCGGGGTCGGAACCGTGATCGCCAGCGACTTCTCGGCCGGGCGACGCGCGCTGGCCGAGCGCTGTGGGGCCGACGTGGTGATCGATCCGGCGCTCGAGTCGCCCTTCAGCAGCGACCGCGTCAAGCTCCGGGGGGTCCTGCGCGACGCGCCGGCCGCCTTCGAGCTCGCGGTCTCGACCGTCGAGAGGCTCGAGAAGATCCCGGTGATCGACTGGCGCCACGTGTGGCGTCTGGCTGAGACGCTCGGCGGGGGTCCGACCCAGCCGGTGATCTTCGAGTGCGTGGGCGTGCCCGGCATGATCGAGCAGATCCTCGCTCAGGCGCCCCTGTTTTCGCGTGTGGTGGTCGCCGGCGTGTGCGTCGGACAGGACACGATCACGCCGGCGCTGGCGATCCAGAAGGAGATCGACCTGCGCTTCGTCTTCGGTTACACGCCGCTGGAGTTCCGCGACACGCTCTATCTGCTGGCCGATGGCAAGGTGGACCCCCAACCCCTGATCACCGGAACCGTGGGCCTGGGCGGCGTCGAGGCCGCCTTTGACGCGCTCGGCGATCCGGACGGACACGCCAAGATCCTCATCGATCCCTCGAGCAGCGCGACCGCCCCGCAGCCGGTGGCCTGAGCCGGCCCAGAGGGCCGGCTCTGAGTCAGCTGGTCGCCGCGGCGGTGCCGTAGCGCTCGAGCGCCGCCGCCCGCGCCTCGCGGCGATCCACCATCGGCTCGGGGTAGTCCTCGCCGATCACACACCCCGACTCGCGCTGCTCGTCCTCGGACATCTCCCACGGCTCGACGATGTGGGCGTCCGGCACGTTGGCCAGCTCGGGGACGTAGCGGCGCACGTACCCGCCTGAGGGATCGAAGCGCTCCTGCTGACGGCTGGGACTGAGGATGCGCCGGGTGATCGGCTGGGGGTCGACGCCAACGGAGGCGATCCACTGCCAGTTGCCGTTGTTGGAGGCGACGTCCCCGTCGAGCAGCAGCTTCATGAAGTGGCGCTCGCCCCAGCGCCAGTCGATCCCCAGCTCCTTGGTGAGGAACGAGCCGACGACCAGCCGCGCCCGGTTGTGCATCCACCCCTCACGAGCGAGCTGACGCATCCCCGCGTCGACGAGCGGGTACCCGGTCGTGCCCGATTGCCAGCGAGCGAAGTCGTCCTCGTCCTCGCTCCAGTGGATCTTGTCGCGGTAGCGCTTCTGGTGCTCGTGGCGCAGGTTCTTGGGGAAGTCCCGCAGCACCTGGGCGTAGAAGTCGCGCCAGGCGAGTTGGCGCCGGAACTCCTCGGCACCCTGACCGTCGGGCATCTGGGACTCGAGCAGACGCGGGGAGAGACAGCCGAAGTGCAGGTAGGGCGAGAGTCGGGAGCTGCCGTCGCCGGCGAGGTCGTTGCGACCCGTCTCATAATCGGCCAGACCCCGGTCACGGAAGCTGGCCCAGCGCTTCAGTCCGGCGCTCTCCCCGCCGGGCATCGGATCGCTCAGCGGACTGCTGAGGCCGAGGTCCTCCAGCTTCGGGACCGATCCGTGGGTGAGGTGGCTGGGCAGTGGGGGCAGCGCGCTCGGGGTCCGCGTCACGTCACGTCGCGGGGCGGCCATCCAGGCGCGGTAGAACGGGGTGAACACCTGAAAGGGTGCCCCGGCGCCGGTGCGCAGGGCATCGAGGTTGTCCACGGCGAAGACGCCCGGGGCGCCGCGCAGCTTGATGCCGGCCGCCTCCAGCTGCTCGGCGGCCTCGCGGTCGCGGCGACGGGCGTAGGGCCCGGCGTCCACCGAGGCGTGCACCGTGTCGGCATGGACCTCCTGGGCGATCTTAATCAGCTCGGTGACCGGGTCACCGACCCGCACGACCAGGGCACTGCCCAGGGTGTGCAGGGAAGCGTTGAGGTCGTTGAGCGCCTCGAGCATGAACTGGGTCCGCGGCCCGGAGGCGAAGCGCCCCTCGCGCAGGGAGTCGTCGATGCAGAAGAACGGCACCACGTGATCCTCGTCTTTGCGCGCGGCCTCGACCGCCGGGTTGTCCCGCAGGCGCAGGTCGCGGCGGAACCAGACGATC
Source organism: Solirubrobacteraceae bacterium (assembly GCA_965198695.1). GTDB lineage: Bacteria > Actinomycetota > Thermoleophilia > Solirubrobacterales > Solirubrobacteraceae > Palsa-465. The sequence goes on from CBDAPW010000003.1 coordinate 252,893, forward strand.
GCGGTCATGCCAGCGCTCCGGTGACGGCCTCGCGGCGATAGGCGAAGATGTTGTCGAGGTCGCGCTGGACCTCGAGGGCGTGGACGATCTCGCCGATCGGCCCAAAGCCGATCGAGTAGCGCACGGTGTCGCGGATCAACGTCCCCGACCCGAGCGACTCGAAGTCGTGGGTGTGATGCCACAGCGCATAGGGACCCTTGATCTGTCGGTCGACGAAGCGAACGTTCGGCTCCCAGCTCTCGATCCGCGAGGTCCAGCGCAGGGGAATCCCGCGGACGCGCAGGCGATAGTCGATGACCAGCCCGTCACGCATCTCGATCGGCTCGGGGGTCAGCACCGTGAAGGACATCCAGGGTGGTGTCAGGCGCTCAAGGTTGCGGGCGGCGGAGAAGAACTCGAACACCCGGGGCAGCGGCTGCTCGAGGAACTGCTCGCGCTCGAGGACGTGGACCTTCACAGCTGGCTCACCACCGCGTCGAGCGCTGCGTCGAGCTTGGGATAGGCGAAGGTGTAGCCGACGCCCTCCAGTGCCTTGGGCACCGCACGCTGGCCGGTGGTCACGATCGTCGCCATGCCGCCGTAGAGCAGCTTCACCGCGGCGCCGGGGATCGGCCAGAAGGCCGGGCGGTGCAGCGCACGGCCGAGGGCGTGGGACAGTTCGGCGTTGGTGGCGGGCGCGGGCGCGGTGAGGTTCACCGCGCCGCTGAGGGCGGGGTCGTCCAGCGCGCGCAGGAGACCGCCGATGACGTCGTCCACGTGGATCCAGGGCACGTACTGCTTTCCGCCGGCGACGGGTCCGCCCACCCCGAGGCGGAAGAACGGCAGCATCTTGTCGAGGGCGCCGCCTTCGGGCGCCAGCACCACCCCGGTGCGGGTGCAGACCACGCGACCGAGGTCCTCGGCCTCCTCGGCTTCGGTCTCCCATCCCACCACGACGTCGGCGAGGAAGTCATGGCCGGCCGGCGCGGCTTCATCCAGCGGTGTGCTGTCGCGGGGTCCGTAGTAGCCGGTGGCCGATTGGGAGACGAGCACCCGGGGCCGGTCGCTGTCGGGCACCGCCCGCAGTCCGGCGACCAGGTTACGGGTCCCCAGCACGCGAGAATCGCGGATCGCCGCCTGGGCCTCGGCGGTCCAGCGCTGGGCCACCGGCTCCCCGAGCAGGTGGATCACCGCGTCGGCGCCGGCCAAGGCGGCCGCGGGTGCCGGGCTCGAGGTGGGCTGGGCCCACTCGTGCACCTCGACGTCAGGCCCAAGCCGCTGGGCCGCGCTGGCCCGGTGGCGGGAGAGCGCAACGGTGCTGTCGCCGCGCTGGTGCAATGCGTCGATGACGCCTCGTCCGATCAGACCGGTGGCCCCGGTAACAACCACTCGCATCGCGGTACCTCCGTACCCGTTCCTGCAACAGCGTGTACGTGAACTTGCTACAGAATGTAACTTAGTACCCGTGGTGTCACCGGAATACACAGCCAGCGAGCTCTCCGAGCTCACCCAGGTCCCGGCCGGAACCCTCCGCGTCTGGGAATCGCGCTACGGCTTCCCGGCGCCGCTCCGTCTGGACAACAAGCGCAAGCGCTACGGGCACGCCCAGGTCGAGCAGATCCTCGCCGTCGTTGAATACCGCCGCCGCGGCCTCTCGCTGCCCGCCGCCATCGAGCGCGCTCAGAGCAGCCCCCGCTCGGCGCCGCGTTCGCTGTTCGCCGCACTGCGCGCGGCCCGTCCCGACCTGCCGGTGCGGGTGATGTCCAAGCGCCTGCTCATCGCCCTGTCCCGCGCGATCGAGGATGAGCACGCCGCCCGGGACACCGGTGGGCTGCTGCTCGGCAGCTTCCAGCTCGAGCGCCATTACCGCGCCAGCCAGCGGCGTTGGCGCGACCTGGCGCGGACCGCAGAGCTGGCGGTCGTGCTCGCCGACTTCACCACCCTCCACCACGATCCGGCGGGTCCGATCGAGGTCCCGCTCGAGCGCTCACACCCGCTCGAGCGCGAATGGACGGTGGTGCTGTACTCGCCGACCGCGTGCGCCTGCCTCGCCGCCTGGGAGGTCCCCGAGCCGCGGGCGATCCCCGAGCCCGATCGTCGCTTTGAGATGCTGTGGTCCTGTGATCCCAACGCTGTCCACGCCGCAGTCACTGCGGCGGCCGGCGTCCTTCAGGCCACGGCGCCGGAGGTGGCCACGGCGATGCTCGCCACGCTGGCGCGGCCCCTCCACGCTCAGCAGGACATGCGCTTCAACGACGACCTCACCAGCCGCGCCTTCACCTATCTGGCAGCAGCCGACGGCGCCACCGTCGGCTGAGTCACGTTCGCCGTCCGCGGGGCGAGCCGGTAGTGGCTGACCAGCCAGTTGTTGCCGGAGTTCGAGGCCCAGATCTCATCGGTGGAGATGAGGAACAGCCGCCAGGCACCGAGCAGTGCTCGGGCGCCCGAGCGGCTGTGTCCAGCCTCCTCCAGCACCGCGAGCAGGGCCTCGCGGTTGGCGTCGAGGTTGGTCAGCCAGGCCTGGAGGGTCCGGGCGTAGTGCGTCCCTGACACCGCCCAGCGCTGCTGGACGAGCAGGTCGTCCTCGAAGTGGTGCAGCAGCTCGTGGCTCGGCATCAGCCCCGCCGTGAAGAAGCGCTCGGCCGCCCAGGTCCCCTCGAACAGGTAGGGCACGATGCGGTGGGAGAAGACGTGAATGAACACCGCGCCGTCGGAGGTCAGCCAGCTCGCGACACGGGCCAGCAGTTCGCGCCAGTTGCGCATGTGCTCGAACATCTCGATCGACATGACCCGGTCGAAGGGCGCGCCGGCCGGCTCGAACGTGTTGACGTCGGCGGTGACGATCTCGAGGTTGGTGAGCCCGAGCGCGCGGATGCGGCTCTCGATGAACGTCCGCTGGGGAGCGGAGTTCGACACCCCGGTGATCTGGGCGTGCGGGTACTGCTGCGCCAGCCACAGCGACAGCGAGCCCCAGCCACAGCCGAGGTCGAGGATCCGCATGCCGTCCTGGACCTCAGCGCGGGCGCAGCTCAGCGCGAGCATCGCCTCCTCCGCCGCGGCCAGATCGGCGACGCCGGGAGTCCACAGACAGCCCGAGTACTTGCGGCGCGGCCCCAGGATCAGCTCGAAGAAGCGTGGGGGCAGCTCGTAGTGCTGTTCGTTGGCCTTCTCGGGGACCTCGGCGATCGGCCCGCTGCGCATCCGGGTCAGCAGCTCGGCCAGTCGCTGGTCCTGGGCCTCGACGCCGCCGCGCAGCTCCCGGCGCTGGCGCGTGCGGACGCCCCAGCGCGAGCCCAGCCGCAGCAGCGGATCGGGGAGCAGGCCATGGGCCAGCGCGGCGTCGAGCGCGCGATACCGCAGGGCGCTCACGGCTCGCTGGTGATCGTCATGTCGTCCAGGTTGGCGCGTCCGGTGCCCTCGCCGAGTGACTCGGGCTGCACCAGGGCGTTGCCGCGGTAGCGCGGCTTGGCCAACAGCAGCTGGAGATCGAGGATGCGCCGCTCGGCGAAGCCGGCCTCGCAGTAGGCGAGGTAGAGACGCCAGATGCGCTGGAAGTGGCCGTCGTAGCCGAGCTCGGTCAGCTCGGCACCGGCCCGATCGAAGTTGGTCCGCCAGCGCTTCAGGGTCTCGACGTAGTGGGCGGTGATGTCGTCGATCCCGGCGACCTGGAAGTCCGTGCGGTGGGCCAGCCGATCGGTCAGCACCGCCAGCGAGGGCAGGCAGCCCCCGGGGAAGATGTAGGAGCGGATGAACGACTTGGAGGCCTTCTCGACCTCATATGCCCGGTCGTCGATGGTGATCGCCTGGAGCAGCATGAGGCCATCGGGCTTGAGCAGACGCGAGCACACCTTGAGGTAGCGGCCGAAGTTGCGGTAGCCGACCGCCTCGACCATCTCGACCGAGACGAGCTTGTCGTAGCGTCCACGCAGATCGCGGTAGTCACAGAACACCACGTCGACGAGCTGATCGAGTCCGAGCGCCTTGACCCGCTCGGAGGCGTAGCGATGCTGCTCGATCGAGATGGTCGCCGTGGTGACCCGACAGCCGCGCGTCTGGGCGGCGTAGATGGCCAGACCGCCCCAGCCGGTGCCGATCTCGAGCAGGTGATCCGCGCTGGAGAGCTCCAGGCGCTGGCAGATGCGCTCGAGCTTGGCCAGCTGCGCCTGTTCCAGGGAGACCTGGGGGCTCTCGAACACCGCGCAGGAGTAGCTCATGGTGGGATCGAGCATGCGCTCGAACAGATCGTTGCCGAGGTCGTAGTGAGCCGAGATCTCACGCTGGTTGCGCTCGCGGGTGAGGGGCTTGGAGTACTCGCGCAGCTGCTGGAAGGGGACCCGCAGCGGCGCGATCACCCGGCGGGGACGGTCGATCCGACGGGCGTTGAGGGCGCCCACCCGGATCATCTCGACCAGGTCCTCGGTCTCGAACCAGCCCGCGGCGTAGGCGTCGGCCAGGCCGACGCTGCCGCGCAGCAGCGCGGTCCAGAAGCGCGGTGAGCGGACCGTCAGGGTGGCGTGGGGCTCCCCCGAGCCGAAGCGGAACACCGCGTTCTCGTCGATCACCGTGATGGTGCCGATGCTGGTGAGCTTGAGCAGGGCCACGCCCAGCCAGCGGGCGGCGCGCTCGGCGGGAGTGGGGGGTGCGCCACTGGGGCCGGCGCTGGGCGCGGGCGGGGTTCCGTTGGTCATGCTGTGGCCTTGGGTCGGGTGGGGATGGACGTGGACGCCGCGTGCCTTGATGGTGAATCCCTGGAGGTAGATTCGCCGCAGGGTCCGCAGCGGGGCAAAGGGGTCGTTGCGAATGAGAGCCGACAGCGTTGCGGTGCTCAGCGCGTTGTGGTTGAGGCCGAGTGTGGCGTCGAAGTCGCTCCCGTCGGGGCCCTGCACGTCAATATGCACCGACAGCGTCGCACCGGGGGTGCTCAGCGCGATCTTGTACTCCTGATCCATCGGCATGAACGGCGAGACGTGCATCAGCTTCGCCGTGGAGGCGTGCAGGACCCGGCCCGATTGCCAGGGTCCGAGCGCGTAGGCGTGACGCTCGCGCCACGGGGTGTTGGTCACCTGCGCGAGGACCGAGTGCAGCTGCTCCCCGTCCGCCGCGAAGCAGTAGTAGAGCGTGATCGGGTTGAAGCTCATGCCGAAGCTGCGCAGCTGGGTGAGCATCCGGATCGGACCGCGCGGGCGCTCGCCGAGCTGGGCCTCGACGCAGTCGCGCACTGCGACGTCGAGGGGCAGCGAGACCGGGCCGAGGTAGTCCTTGCGGCGGAAGCGCCAGGCCCCCGGCGTGCGTCGCACCAGCCGTCCCCCGGCCAGTTCAGGGAGCTCCTCGAGGTCGAGGTAGACGTAGGTCACCGGATAGCTGAACTCGCGGGCGAGCTCGCGGGTGCGGCGGTGGCGCAGGGTGCCGGTGTAGATGGCGCTGTGGATCACAGTCGGGCTCCGAAGTATTCCCCGACACGCACCGCACTGGCCACCCCGTCCTCGTGAAAGCCCCAGCCGAGGTATGCCCCGGCGTAGTGGATGCGGTCACTGCCGCTGAGCTCGCTCAGCTGGGCCTGGGCGGCCACTCCGGCCGGCGTGAACACCGGGTGGGCGTAGTCGAAGCGGGCGATCACGCTGTCGGGGCGGATCGCCTCGGTCCGGTTCAGCGTCACGCAGAACTCCCGGTCGGCCTCCAGGGACTGCAGGCGGTTCATGTGGTAGGTCACCGCTGAGCGGCCCAGCGGCGCCTCGAGCAGGTGGTAGTTCCAGCTCGCCCACGCCCGCCGGCGCCGGGGCAGCATCCGGACATCGGTGTGGAGCACGGCCTCGTTGACCTGATAGGGGATGGCCGACAGCAGCGCGTGCTCGCGGTCGGTCGGCTCGCTCAGCAGCGACAGCGTCTGGTCTGAGTGGGTGGCGAGCACCACCTGGTCAAAGAGCTCGGGTGAGCCACCCCGGGCGGTGACGCTGACGCCTTCCGGGGTCCGGGTCACCGCCTCGACGGGCAGGTCGAGGCGCAGCCGGTCCCCGAGCTGGTCGGCGATCGCCGCGACGTAGCTGCGCGAGCCGCCGGTGACGGTGCGCCACACCGGTCGCTCGCGGAAGGAGAGCATGCCGTGGTTCTGGAAGAAGGTGGCGAGGAAGCGTGCGGGAAAGGTGTCCATCCCCGTGGGGTCCGCAGACCACACGGCGGCCACCTGGGGCACGATGAGACGCTCGATGAAGTACTCAGAGAATCCCTCACGTTCGAGCAGGGCGGCCAGGGAGAGATCCTCGCTCTCGCCGCCCTCGAGCAGGTTGGCCATGGCGCGCTGGAAGCGCGGCACCTCGAACAGCATGCGGCCGAATCGGGGGCTGAGCAGGTTCGAACGGGTGGCGAACAGACCGTTCGGTGAGGTGGCCGCGTACTCGAAGTCCCCGCGCTCGTCCGACACGCTGAAACTCATGTTCGAGAGCTGGGAGGCGACGCCGAGCCGGGCGAGCAGCGCTTCGAAGTTCGGATAGTTCCGGTCGTTGAAGACGATGAAGCCCGTGTCCACCGCATAGGTTGCGGAGTCGGTCTGGACCTCGACGGTGTTCGAGTGTCCGCCCGGGCGTGCAGCCGCCTCGAACACGATGACCTCGTGGTCGGCGCTGAGCAGGAGAGCGGTGACCAGCCCGGATACGCCGGCGCCGACGACGGCGATCTTCATCAGGTCTTTCTGGCCTGCAGGCCAGCCCGGTGTGAGCTGACCTGCTGACTGTCGACGGGTTGGGGTCTACTCAGCCGGCTGAGCGACTGCGCCCACCGGCTCGGCGACGGGTGCCGGCTGGGACAGGCCCGGAGCCGGAGCGGCGGCGTCCTGGTGCGCGTGGGTCTCGGTGTGGATGCCGGTCGGCGTGGCGGAGTCGCCGCTGATGGCCTCCTTGAAGCCGCGCATCCCGTCGCCGAGTGAGCGACCCATCTCGGGCAGGCGCTTGGCGCCGAAGACGAGCAGCACGACGAGGAGGATCAGAATGAGGTGGATCGGGTTTTCAAGTCCCATGGACTCTCCATTCAGGTGGGTGGCGGTTTAAATCGGCCTTGGTAGTGATTCGCAGCGGGGTGGGAAATGGATCAGGAGATCCGAGCCACGACGACCGGCTTGCTCGTCGGCTTGGCGCTGCCGTTGGCCGGTTCCTTGGTGACCAAAATCTGTTTGACACCAGAAAGACTACCCGGCAGGTCCACTGCGCTCTCACCGGTCGATGAAGTATTGAACAGGGCGCTCGTCGGCTGCACAGAGCCATTCGCGAGCTTCTCCCACACCTCGTAGGTGTTGGTCACCGGGAGCTGGGTCAGCTGGTGGACGATCAGCTCGCCGCGGCCGGCCGAGACCAGGACCTGGGCGGATCCAGTCGACGCCTGCACCACGTGGGTGCCGGAGGTGCGCTTGCCCGAGCCCGAGGCGGTCAGACCGACGATCACCACGGCGAGCACGAGCGCCAGCGCAGCGCCGGCACCGATCAGGCCAGGACGCCGCGACGGGCCGAGGTTCCAGCCGCCCGAGCGCATGCCGCCGGCCCGCAGACCCCGCGACTCGTGGGCGAGCGGAGCCGCGTGGGCGGCGCGCTGTCGGCGGGCATCGGCGCGTACCTCGCCCATCACGCGCCGACGCAGAGCGCGGGGCGCGGGGTACTGAGGCGCGGACATCGGCAGGATGTCGGTCAGCTGCTCGAAGCTCTGGATCTCCGCCTGGCAGACGGTGCAGGTGCTGAGGTGGCGGCGAAAGCCGTCGAGCTCGTGGTCGTCGAGTGCGCCCAGGGCGTACGCGGCTGCGTCGCCCCCGCCTCGGCATGCGAAGTGCTCTCCCATGATTAGTGGCTCCCCGGATTCATAGGGCGCCAATAGGGTCGGTGATCACGAGGCGCAGTTTGGAGAGGCCGAGTCGCATACGACCCTTGACCGTACCGGCGGGGAGGCTGAGCAGCTCGGCGATCTCGGAGTGGCTGAAGCCACCGAAGTAGGCGAGCTCGATGACGCGTCGCTGCTCCTCGGGAAGTGAGTCCAGGGCGGTGCGGATCTGATGGGCCTCGTCGCGGCGCTCGACCTCGTCCGCGGTGCGCACGGGTTCTTCGATGCGCTCGGACAGTCCGTCGTCGGCCACGGTCTTGCCCTCGCGGATCGACTCGCGGCGGAACGCGTCGATCGCGCGGTTGTGCACGGCCGACAGCACCCAGGAGCGGACGCTGCCGCGCGTGCGGTCATAGCGGGCGCCGGTCCGCCACAGCGACAGGAACGCCTCCTGCACGATGTCCTCGGCCAGCGCCCGGCGGCCGCACATGCGGTAGGCGAGCGAGAAGGCGACGCCGCTGTGGCGATCGAAGACGACCTCGAAGGCCCGGGTGTCGCCCTCGCGCACGAGGTCCATGAGTTCCTCGTCGGGAAGTTCGGGGTGGCGGCTGCGACGGCCGATCTGGGCGGTGATGAACATAGAAGAGCTCAGACCGTATACGGGTCGGGATCGGCGGTGGATCACCCCGGCGGGTAGGGGTTATTCTCGCCGTGTGCTGCGCGCGCGGGTACCCGGTCTCATCCTGGTGGCGGTGGCGGGCTATGAGCTGCGCAACCTGCTCCTCGGCCTGGGCGCGGTGGTCTCGGTCATCGACGCCGCGCACGTGTCGGCCAGCCTGGCGCCCGCCGCCCTGCTGGCCCTCGGGTTGGCCGCCATGCTGGGCCAGCTCGGCCGCGGGCTCGGCCGGGTGGCACGGGTTCCCCGCTGGGCGCTGGCCCTGCTCGCGGTCTGGCTGTTGCTCGGCTCGGTACTGGTGGTGCTGCTCTCGGCGACCCGCCTGCTCGACTCCCAGATGCTCTCGGGGCACCTGCTCGGGCCCGAGGGTGTGTGGACGAGCGCATCGAGCGTCCTGGCGCTCGGCCTCATGGCGTCGGCATCGATCCAGGGCGGCCGTTGGCTGACCCGCCAGCGCCACCTCGGCGCCGAGCTCCTCATTGATGCGCCGGCTCGAGACCCCGTCCACACCCGTCGCGTCACCTCCGATCCCCAACCTGGGCCGCCGCCACTGCTCGCCGGCTGGTCCGGCCGCGGCCCGCCGCACGTCTCCTCAGCACCGATCTGACCTGAGCGCTGACCCCCGCGCCTGAACCCGAGGCGCCGCGGTCACGGTCGCTCACCCATTTCTGCGAAGGAGACAAGCGACACCATGAGTGCAATCGATACGCCATCGGCTCTCGGAGCCGGACCCCGCCACGACCACCTGACCGGCCGGTTGGGCGCCTACTTCTGGTCGGACGCCACGCGTCGCGTCCAGACCGTCCTCGGCCTCATCTGGCTGCTCGACGGCGGCCTGCAGTTCCAGTCCGCCTTCTACGGACACGGTTTCCAGCAGCTGCTCGACGCGGGTGCCCAGGGGCAACCCGGGTGGATCCACAACTCGATCGTGTGGGCGGCAAACATCGCCGGGGGTGACCTCGGCCTCTACAACACCCTGTTCGCGCTGGTTCAGGTCCTGCTGGGAGTGGGACTGCTCTACCGGCCGCTGGTCAAGCCGGCGCTGGTGGCGTCGTTCGCCTGGACGTTGGTCGTCTGGTGGTTCGGCGAGGGCTTCGGCGGGATGTTCATCGACGCCGCCCAGCCGATGACCGGGGCGCCCGGCGGCGTCCTCATGTACACGCTGGTCGGCCTGATCGCCTGGCCCGGCGAGCGCCCGGGTGGTCTGCTCGGGGCCCGCGGAGCGCGGATCCAGTGGGCTGCGCTGTGGCTGGTGATGGCCTACCTGTGGCTGACCCCGGCCAGCGCCGCGCCGGACGCCACGAGCAGCATGCTCACCGGCGTCGGCTCGGGCATCGGCCCGATCACCAGCCTCCAGAATCATCTCGCCAGCGCCGTCGGGGGTGGCGGGGTCCCGATCGCTCTCGTCCTGGCCGCCCTGTCGGCGCTCATCGGCGTGGCGGTGGCCTGGGGCTGGCACGCGCGGATGTTCCTGTGGGTCGCCATCGTGCTCAACGTGCTCTATTGGGTGTTTCCCCAAGGCGTGGGCGGGCTGCTCGCCGGTGGCGCCACCGATCCCAACGCGGGTCCGCTGTTCGTGCTGTTGGCAACGGCGATGTTCGGGCTGCTGAGCCCGGATCGGGGGTAGGGGCGCCATGAGCTCAGCTGGACACGGCAGGCTGTTCGGGATGCACGGGCTCCTGCCGGTCTGGCTGGAGCTGCTCGGCGTGGTCGGCTTCGGTCTGATCGCGCTGTCGCACCTGCGCCACATGATCGAGACCGACGGTCAGCGTCGACCCTGGCACGCCTGTCACGTGGTGATGGCCACGGCCATGGCGTTCATGTACGCGCCGGGAGCCGCCGCCCACCTGCTCGGCGTGACCGCCGTATGGCGGGTGGTGCTCGCTGCCGCTGGGCTGCTGGCCGCACTGTGGGCGTTCTGGGGAGCCTCCGAGCGGGTCAACCCGGTGTGGCTGCTCACCGCCCTGGATCTGGGAGCCATGCTCTTCATGTTCTCGCCCCACCCTCGCGGCGTGATCTCCGCGACCGTGGTGCTCTACCTGCTCGCCGTCACGGCGATGTGGACCCTTGACGCCCACCGCGGCCTCGAGCGCGAACCGTCGCTGTTGGCCTGGCTACCGCTCGGTGACCCGAGCGGAGGGACGCTGGCCGTCGACACCGGAGAGGTCAGGGCGGGCTCGCTGTTGGGCGAACTCGACATCAGCGCCTCGATGGTGCTGATGTCGCTCGGCATGGCCTACATGGTGCTGGCCATGGCCCCCTTCGCCTGAGCCAGCTGGGCGACCTCGCTCGGGGTGACCGCGACGAGGACCGACATCAGCTGATCCGCCGCGCGGCGTTCGATCCAGCTGCGGTCATCCGAGCCGGCGGGCAGCCACGCCGGGGAGCCGTGAGCGGGCACCACCATCGGGGCCAGCAGCACACGGGAAGCCGTGGCGCGAGCCGCCTCGAGGCGACGGAAGCGCTCGAGGATCAGCGTCTTGAGCACACGCTTGCCGTCCTTCCAGGCGTTGAGGTTCGAGTTCCCCGCCCGCCGCCGCAATTCCATGGAGGGCACCTCGGCGACCGACAGCCCCGCCTTGACGGCGGACAGGATGAGCTCCATCTCGATCTCAAAGCCGTCCGCGGTCAGCGCGAGGCGGTCGAGGTCGCGGCGCCAGAAGGCGCAATAGCCGTAGCAGAGGTCGGTGAACTGCGACCCGAACAACAGGTTGGCGGCGTGGACGAAGCCGAGGTTCCCCAGGTGCCGCAGCAGGGTGAAGTCGATCGACCCCCCGCCCGTGAGGTTGCGCGAGCCCTTGACGAAGTCGGCGCCCTCGACCAGCGCGTTGATGAAGAGGCCCATCTCGCGCGGGTCGGTGGACCCGTCGGCGTCGATCATCACGATGATGTCCCCGGTCGCGGCGGCGAAGCCGGCACGGAGGGCGGCACCCTTGCCGCGAGTGCGCTGGTGGACGATGACCACGTCGGAGCGCCGGTCGGTGACCACCAGTTCGGTCCCATCCACGGACAGCCCGTCGACGAGGACGATCTCAGAGACCCAGTCGGGGATGTTGTCGATGACCCAGCCGATCGACTCCTCCTCATTGAGGGCCGGCACGACGACTGAGACACTGGGCTGGCCCACGGTGCTGGTGATGTTCTGCATGTCTGTTCCGATCCCCTGTGAAAAACGTGGCTTGAATCGGGGTCGCGGTGAGCCTGCCTGGAGACGACCGCGGCGCCCTCGGTGATTTCTACGGATAACGCCCCGGGAGACCGGAAGTTGGACTGTTGAAAGAAGGTTTTTCTTTCCTGGCCGGGGAGGCCGGTCACCTCCGGGTCGAGCCGCTACGGTTCTCACTCCCATGTCAGCGCAGGAGGAAGCGGAGGCGACCGAGCGGGTGGCGGCCTTCATCAACTCCCTCGGGGTCGAGGTCGCCCAGGCGGGACCGGGACAGTGGGGCGTGGCGCTCGACTCGGCCGGATACCCCCTGCACGTCGGCGTGATGGTCCGTGGTCCGCTGCTGCGGATTCAGGCGGCGGTGCTGCCGGCCGGCCTCATCGATCCTCACCAGCTGCTGTTCTGGAACCGCCAGGCGCCGTTCGTCAGCTTCGGCGAGAACCTGGCCGGCGAGGTCTTCGTCTCCGGCGAGCTGCCGCTCGAGCAGCTGACCACCGACACGCTGGACCGCTTCCTCGGCCTGCTGCTGGCCAGCTCGACACGGGCCCGCGAGTTCGCGACCTCGAACAACTGAACATGGGTACCGACACCGTCGCGTTGCGGCGCCTGACCGTCCTGGTCGGTGCTGCGGTCCTCATCGACACCACCTTCTACGCGGTGGTGGCGCCGCTGCTGCCGGCCCTCAGCCACAGCCTGCACCTCTCCAAGCTGGGCGCCGGCCTGCTCACCGCCTGCTACCCGGCGGGCATGCTCGTCGCCTCGATCCCCGGCGGTCTGCTCGCCGTCCGCATGGGGCCGCGCTTCGCCGTGTGCCTCGGCCTGTCGCTGCTCGTCGCCTCGACGGTCGCCTTCGCCCTGCTGCACAGTGCGCCTGGACTGGACACGGCGCGGTTCGTCGAGGGGGTGGGCGGTGCCTGCTCCTGGGACGGCGGGCTCGCCTGGCTCATGGCGGTGTCGCCGGCGAGCCGCCGCGGCACCGTGATCGGTCAGGCGATGTCGGCCGCCATCGCCGGATCCGTGGCCGGGCCTGCCATCGGTGCGCTCGCCTCGGCGGTCGGTCGTGCCGCGCTGTTCTGCGCCCTGGCCGTGGTCGCCCTCGCCCTCGTCGGGGTGACGTGGCGCATCACCGTCCCGGCCGGTGCGCCCGTGCTCGAACCCGAGACGCCGGGGCCGACGGTGAGCGCCGCGACCCGCGATCTGCTCCGCCGTCCCTTTGGCGTACCGGCCCTGTGGCTGATGGCACTACCCGCGGTCGTGTCGGGCACCCTCACCGTGCTCGGTCCACTGCGCCTGCACCCGCTCGGCGCCGGGGCCGGGGTGATCGGCGGGACGTTCATCGTCGCCGCCTGCCTGGAGACCGTCGTCTCGAACTGGGTGGGCGGCGTCTCGGACCGGCTCGGGCGGCTGATCCCCCTGGCCGGGTCCCTGGCCGTCGCCGGGACCGCCATCGCCTGCTTCAGCGCCGCCCCCGATGTGCCCGTGCTGGTGCTCATCATCGGTGTGACCGCCACGTCGCTGGGTGCCGCCTGGACCCCCGCGATGGCGCTGTTGTCGGACCTGTCCGACGCGGTGGGACTCGATCAGGCCCTCGGCGCGGGGCTGATGAACGTCGCCTGGGCGGCCGGGCAGATCGTCGGCTCCGGGGGCAGCGGGGCGCTGGCGCGCCTGACCGGCGACGCGCTGCCCACGGTGCTGATCGGCGGCCTGTGCCTGCTCACCGCGGCCCTGCTCACCCGCGCCCGCGCCGGCACCCAGCCGCCGCGCGAGGTCGCGAGCGCGGTCACTCCCCCGCGGCCAGCCCGTGGGTATAGGCGTAGTGGACGGCCTGGGCCCGATCACGCGCGCCGATCTTCGCGAACACGTGGTTGATGTGGGTCTTGACCGTCGCGGCGGACACGAACAGCGTGGTGGCGATCTCCGTGTTTGAGCGCCCCTGAGCGATCAGGGCCAGCACCTCGAGCTCCCGGGGAGTCAGCTCGTCGTCGTTGGCGCCCGGAACCGAGCTGAGCGGGGGAGGGCCGTCGGGTGCCGCATCAGCGCTCGCCGCGCCGCTGGCCGCGGCGAGCAGTCGGCTCTGCACGATCGGATCGAGCATCCCCTGGCCGGCGGCGGCGGCCTGGACCGCGCGGGTAATCTCAGCCATGCCGGCGTCCTTGGTCAGGTAGCCACGCGCGCCGGCATTGAGGGCGGAGAGGATCGACGCGTCGTCGGCGTGGGTGGTCAGCACGACGATCTCGATTTCGGGCTGGGCGGCCTTGATCTGCTGGGTGGCCCCGACGCCGTCGAGCCCCGGCATCTGCAGATCCATGAGGATGACGTCGGGCCGGTGCTCGGCCGCCAGCGCCACCGCCTCGGCGCCGTTGGCGGCGGCGGCGACCGGCTCCAGCTCGGGCGAGGCCTCCAGCAGTGTGGTGAGGCCGTCGCGGATGAGGGCCTGGTCGTCGACGACGAGCACGCGGACCCTCACGCCGGCGTCGCTCCCAGCACCGCGCTGACCAGCCAACCGTCGGTGGTGGGTCCGGCGGCGAGGCTGCCCCCCAGTTCCTCGGCTCGCTCCCGCATCCCCGCGATACCGTAGCCGCCGCCGGTCGCCGACAGGGAGCTCCGCCGGGACACGACCTCGGCCGGGGCGCGGCTCTGCACGGTCAGGCTGAGCGGCGGGCCCGCCGTCACGCTGACGGCCACGCTCGCTCCGGGGGAGTGCTTGGTCACGTTGGTCAGCGCCTCCTGGATGATCCGGACGGCCGCGTTCCCGGCCGGCCCGGCGAGCTGCTCTCGGGCGTCGTCGAGGTGCAGCGCGACCTCGCTGCCGGCCGCCCGGAAGTCGCTGACCAGAGCCTCGATCCGCGATGCGCTCGGGACAACGACCGCATCCTCGCCGCGCAGGGCCCCCACCGCCAGACGGGTCTCGCGCAGCCCCTCGCGTGCCAGCTCATAAGCCCGGCGAACACGCGGCAGGACCGATTCGGCGTCGGCGCCGTTCTCGATCAGCGCGGCCGTGGCCTCGAGCTGGATGGTCAGCCCGGCGAGCGAGTGGGCGAGCACGTCATGGATCTCCCGGGCGATCCGACTCGATTCCTCGAGCTTCAGGTTGCGCAGCGCCTCCTCATGGGAGCGCTGGGTCTGGGCGAGCAGTAGCTCGGCCTGCTCGCGGCGGATCAGCGCGTCGTAGCGCTGCCCGCCGCCGAAGGTGGTGGCCACCAGCCCCAGCGCGTAGGCGAGGTAGCCGGGTCCACCGACGTCGTAGATGACCCAGGAGGCGCCGACGGCGACGATCGCCAATCCGGCCACGATGAAGGCGCGGGGCACGGGCACCCGCGCGCCGGCGCTGAAGGCGGCCACAAACACGAACACGTTGGCGGGCCCCGATGACGACGCCCCGATCAGCAGGCCGCCAGACACCGCCATCAACAACAGGTCCCAAGTCAGTCCGCGCTGTGAGGTCCAGTTCTCCCCCACGGTCACCGCCCACACCACCCAGCCGACCGACGCGCCGGCGAGCATCAGGGTGATCGCCAGCCCCCGGCCGTGAAAACCGGGCGGGTCCGGCGTCTGGGTCTGCCAGTAGATGAAACCCAGCAGGCCCACGAGGCGCAATGCCGTCGCGGGCCGGGAACCGAGCTTGTCCAGCGAGCGCACCACCGGGGAACTTAGGGGCTGGGTGGGCCTGGCGTCTAGGCCAGGGCCAGGGTGTGAGAGGACTCGCGCAGCTGGCTGCGGCGGGTGACCAGCACGGCGGTACGACCGATCACCTCACAGACGGCCATGCCGAGCAGCGCCACGGTGATCGTCTGGGGAACGTCGGTGAGGTGGTGTGCGACCGCGAAGGTGCCGATGTGCAGCGCGCCACTGGCCGAGCTCGCCCACACCGCGAAGGCGAAACGCGCGCCCATGCCGAGCACCCAGAAGGCGGCCGAGCTGAGGCCGGCCCGGGCGGTGACCTGACCCTCGGAGTTGCGGCGCATGATCACGGTGACGCCGGAGAGGAGGCCGAGGGCGGCGCCGAGGCCACTGACCGCGAGGATCGCGGGGATGTCATTGCCGGCGGTCGGGAAGGTCGAGAAGTAGCTCACCACGGCGATGGCCAGGATGATCATCGGGCGCAGCAGCGCCTTGTTGGTGAGGACCCGCTCCTTCATCTGGATGATGACCAGCAGGACGAGGGCGGAATCGAGGATGTAATCGCTTGGGCTCATGCAGGGAATGATCCGTCCGCGGGCCCGATTCCACATCGGCTCAGGGGCCGATCTGTCGGGTTGATCCGTCTCTCAACCCGGGGGTTGAGAGACGCTCAGCCGGCGGCGATGGCCAGCTGCTCGCTGCGGCTGACCAGCTTCACGCGCGGGCGCCCGTGCGGCTCCCCGAGTCCCTTCTCATGCGCGTCGATCGCCTCCCAGCCGCTGTACTCGACGATCTGGGTGCCCCGGGCGCGGATCTGCTCGATCAGCGCATCCGGGGTGCCGGACGGCGCGGGCAGGGCACCGGCCGCGAAGTCGCTCAGCAGCAGCTCGACCGTCTCGGTCGCGTCCTTCTTGTTGGTGCCGATCACCCCGGAGGGCCCGCGCTTGACCCACCCGGCGGTGTACACACCGGGGAGCGGTGCGTGGGTATCGGGGTCGAGCACGCGTCCGTCGGCGTTGAGGATGCGCAGGCGCTCGTGGTCGAAGGGCACCCCGGGCAGCGGGGTGCCGATGTAGCCGACCGAGCGCAGGACGAGGCCGGCCTCGATCCGCTCGAGCTCGTCGGTCCCCATCGCCCGCAGGGAGCCGTCGGCGGACTGAACGAGCTCGTTCTGGCGGATCACCACGGCTTGGACCCGATCGGTCCCCTCGAGCTCGACCGGGGAGACGAGGAAACGCAGCACGATCCGCCGGGGCTTGCCCGACGGCGTCCGCGCCGCGTACTCACCCAGCGTCTCGACGTTGCGCTTGGTCGTCGCGTCGGCCTCCGCGAGTCCGGCCTCGGAGATCGGGTCGAGCGTCACCTCGACGGGGTCGACGATCACATCGGCCAGCTCGAGCTCGCCGAGCTCGCGCAGCTCCGGGTTGGTGAACGCCGCCTGGGCCGGTCCGCGCCGGCCGAGCACGACGATCTCTGAGATCTCGGACTCCGCCAGCGCCGCGATGGCGTGGTCGGCGGTGTCGGTCACCCCGAGCTCCTCCGGCGACAGGGCGAGCATGCGGGCGACGTCGAGGGCGACGTTGCCGTTGCCGACCACCACGGCGCGGTCGCAGCTGAGGTCGAAGTCGAGGTCGGCGTAGTCGGGATGGCCGTTGTACCAGGCCACGAAGTCCGTGGCGGCGACGCTGCCGGGCAGATCCTCGCCGGGGATCCCCAGCTTGCGGTCCGCCGGGGTGCCCACGGCATAGAGCACCGCGTCATAGGCGGCGCTGAGCTGATCATGGCTGACATCGGTGCCGATCTCGACGTTGCCGAGGAAGCGGAAGCCGGGCTTGACCGCGGTGCGCTCGAACACGCGCGTCACCGACTTGATCTTGGGATGGTCGGGCGCCACGCCGAAGCGCACCAGCCCCCACGGGGTGGCCAGGCGGTCATAGACGTCGACGTGGACGGTGTGCTCGGGATGGGACAGCAGCTGACCGGCGGCGTAGCAGCCGGCCGGGCCGGACCCGACGATGGCGACCCGCAACGGCCGCTCGATGGTGCCAACAGCGCTCATGGGGCCGTCGACGATAGCTAGAGGAGGCGGTCGACCACGGCTACAGGATGTTGACCGCGCGCGCGATGACCAGGCCCAGGGTGACCAGCGAGACGAGCGACTGGGCTCCCATCATCAGCTTGGCGTTGGTGCTCAGCGGCATGGTGTCGGTGGGGGAGAAGGCGGTTGCGTTGGTCAGCGACATGTAGAGGTAGTCGATGAACCGTGGTCGCCAGGCGGCGAAGGCGCCCTCCAGGCTCATCTGGGGAAACAGCAGATCCGGTGCACCGTCCTCGCCGGCGGCGCGGATGCCGGGACCGCCGCGGTCGAGCTCCCAGTAGAACAGGGAGAACAGCAGGACGTTGATCAGCCAGATGTCCCCGCCGGCGATGATCAGCTGATGCCCGTTGATCGGGTTGGGCCTGAACAACAGGTGCACGAGCAGCACCAGCGCGACGCCGTTGCTGAGCGACACGATCCCGGTGGCGATCAGCGACACCCGGCGGCGCGTGCGGCTGCGCCCGGTGATCTTGAACGGCGAGTCGGTGATCAGTCGCAGGAGCAGGAACGCACCCACGGCCGGCAGGATCCAGCGC
The DNA here is from genome assembly GCA_965198695.1 of Solirubrobacteraceae bacterium. Lineage (GTDB taxonomy): Bacteria > Actinomycetota > Thermoleophilia > Solirubrobacterales > Solirubrobacteraceae > Palsa-465. The sequence goes on from CBDAPW010000003.1 coordinate 270,763, forward strand.
GGTACCTCGGTCAGCCGGTCGGGGAGCAGCGCCTCGAGGACGATCGCCATCGCGACCACGAGCAGCGCTGGCCAGTGCATCTCCGCGCGCGGCGGCGGGGGGTAGGCGTCAGGCCCGGGCACTCCCGGCGGAGACTATGGCCCGACCAGGTCGGTTCCCCGCGGCGATCGGGTTGGCCGGCCGGCGGGGGTCTTTCCGCCTGAGAGCGCGGGTCAGCGGCGTCCGCGCAGGGGCCGCACGGGAATCGCCGGGTCATTGGCGTTCCCGTCGGGCTGGGCCTCAGGGGAATCCATGTCCGCGTGGTGCATCCAGGACCCGGTCTTGCCCAGGGAGTCCATCACGCTGAACGGCCAGGCGAGGGTCGTCAGCGACACGCCCAGTCCGAGGACGGCGACGATGATCATGACGATGAGGAAGGCGTGCATACCCATAGCTACACCAGCGTGACATGCCTGGTGACGATGGCTGTGAGGCTCCTCACACGGGATTCTGGTGCGACGGAGGATCCGGCGGGCGGGCGGGAGCGCCCGGCGCGATCAGTGCCCGATGACCGCGGCGATCACGTGGTTCGCGCCGTAGGTCTCCCAGCTCGCGGCCACCACGAGGATCGGCACCGCGATGGCGGTGGTGACCAGCGCGGCGGCGAGCAGCTCGTCCCAGGCGCCGCGACGGCTGGCGATCACCCAGGCCGCCAGGGGCAGGAACAGCGCCAGCAGCTCCGGGGCGGCGTGGGGCAGCAGGGCGAGCAGCAGCAGCGCCGGGCTGGCGTGCAGCTCGTGGGCGACGCCGGAGGCCGCCGTACCGAGGTCCCACACCTGGTTGCCCAGCGAGAAGGCGGTGGCGGCGACGACGAAGGCGATGGCCAGCTTGGCGCCGTAGGCGTGCACGGTCCGTCGCCAGCCGCGGAGCGACTCGGCCTGGGCGGGCACGCTGGAGCCGGCGATGTAGCCCGCCACACAGGCCAGGGAATGGAGGGCGAGGACGAGGAAGTTGTGACCCAGGATGGTCAGCATGTAGCCGGGGCCACCGGCGGCGACCGGCGGCACGGACAGGTCGATGGCGCGTGTCCCGGGGGTGAGCTCGGCGACCACCAGGGTGCCGACGAGCAGCAGCGCGGCGGCCAGCGCCGAGCCTGCGAACCAGCGCCCAACCACCGCCAGCGGGGTCTGCGCCCAAGTGGCCAGGGCACCGGAGGTGGGCCCCAGGCCGACCGTCAGAGCGTCGTCGGAGTCAGGCCGCATCGGTCCTGCAAACGTATACTGCATCGACCTAGCACGCGATTTGAACGCGTGCACACGTCAGGAGCGAAGCGTGCAGGAGATGGTGATCTACGGCGTCAGTTTCGACATGGTCGGCAAGCAGCCGATCGTGCTCTTGAAGACCGTCGACTCGAATAAGTTCCTGCCCATCTGGATCGGCCATCCCGAGGCTGCGGCGATCCTGATGAAGCTCCAGGGCGCCTCCACGCCGCGTCCGATGACCCACGATCTGCTCTCGGACATGCTCGGTGAGCTCGAGGTCGAATGCACCCGCGTGTCGGTCACCGAGCTGCGCGAGAACACCTTCTACGCCTCGATCTCGCTGCGCACCGCCGGCCGCGACGTGGAGATCGACTCGCGTCCCTCCGACGCGCTGGCCCTGGCGGTCCGCTCGGGCGCGCCGATCTTCGCCGCCGACGAGGTGATCGCCGAGTCGGCGATCGAGTTCGAGCACGACGTCGAGGACACCGAGGAGGTCGTCGAGAAGTTCAAGGACTTCCTCGACAACGTCAAGCCCGACGACTTCCTCGGCGACTAGGGTCGGCGTTCTCACGCCCTCTCGACTGGCTCGGCCCGGACCGAGCGCAGACGTTCGCGCTCAGCGCGTCGCGCTGGCGAGGATCCGGGCGATCAGCGCGTCGAAGCTGATGTCCGCCGCATCCGCGGCGAGCGGCAGCAGGCTGGTCTCGGTCAGGCCCGGGATCGGGTTGAGCTCAAGCACGAACAGCTCACCGGTCGACTCATCGAGCATCAGGTCGGCCCGCCCGAAGCCCCGACAGCCGAGCGCGCGGTAGGCGTCCAGCGCGATCTCCTGGGCCGCCGCGGTGACCGCCTCGGGCAGCTCGGCCGGACAGACGAAGCGGGTGCGCCCGATCTCATAGCGCGACTCGTAGTCATAGGCGGTCCCGCGCGATCCGCCCGACCCGACGGACCCGACCGCGCCGATCGGCCACCCCCTCGGGCAGCGCCTCGACGACCGGCAGCGCCACCGGATCCCCCCCGCCGTCACCGCCGCCATCGCCATCGATCACCCCGACCGCGAGGTCGCGTCCGGCGACGAAGCGCTCGAGCAGCACCCGACGGTCATAGGAGAAGGCGGCGATCAGCGCGGTGGGCAGCTCGGCCGCCGAATGGGCAAAGCGGATCCCCAGCGCCGAGCCCTGGCTGGCCGGCTTGACCACGATGGGAAAGCCGAGGCGGTCCTGGAGCCGGGCCAGCGCCTGGCCCGCGCCCAGCGATGCGAAGGCGCTCTCGGAGAACGCGAAGAAGTCGGCGGTGGGGATGCCGGCGGCGCGGAACGCACGCTTGGCGGTGATCTTGTCCCCGGCCAGCTCACACGCCGCCGCCCGGGAGGCGGTGTAGGGGATCTCCAGCACCTCGAGCAGCTCCTGGACGGTGCCGTCCTCGCCATCGCGACCATGCAGCGCCACGAAGGCGACGTCCGGCGCGCTGCTGGTCAGGCGGGCCACCAGGTCGGGGCCGACGTCGATGGGAACCACCTCATGGCCGAGGCGCCGCAGCGACTCCTCGACCCGGGCCCCCGACTTCATCGACACCTGACGCTCGAGCGAGCGCCCGCCCTTGAGCACCGCGACCCGGCTCATGCCGACGCCGCCTGACCCGCGCCGGCGTCGCTCACGCGCGCTTGCGCCGCAGCCGGAGCACCGGAGCCAGCTCGGCCTCCAGCGGACCCTCGTCCACCTGAGGTGAGGCGGCAGGCCCCACAGGCCGGCCGCCGAAGGCATCGCCCGAAGCGGGAGCCGGAGCCGACGCAGGTGCCGGGACCACCGTATAGGAGCCGGTCAGGGTGCCGTACAGCGCGACCTGCTCGCGCACCACCTCACCGATGCGGCGCACCCCCTCGCGGATCTCGTCCTCGGAGACGCCGGAGAAGTTCAACCGCATCTCCGAGCCGCCGCGACCGTCCAGATAGGCGGCCCGGCCCGGCACGAAGGCGACCTGCTGCTCCAGCGCCCGGGCCAGCAGGTCGGTGGTGTCGATGTAGTCGGGCAGGGTCGCCCAGATGAACAGCCCGCCCTGGGGATGGGTCCAGGTCGCCTCACGGGGGAAGTGCTCGGCCAGCGCGTCGAGCATCACGTCGCGGCGCAGGCGGTAGATGTCGATCAGCGAGCGCACGTAGTCCTCCCACGGCACCGCGTCGAAGTAGGCGGAGACGAAGTACTGGGACATGCTCGAGGAGCACAGATCCGACGCCTGCTTGCCGACGCTCATCTTCGCCATCACCGGCGCCGGGGCGACCGCCCAGCCCAGTCGCACGCCGGGTGAGAGGATCTTGGAGAACGTCGAGGCGTAGATGACGAACTCGCGCTCGAGCGAGAACAGCGTCGGCAGCGGGTCGCCCTCGTAGCGCAGCAGGCCGTAGGGGTTGTCCTCGAGGATGAGGATCTCGCGCTCGGCGGCGATCGCCACCAGGGCCTGGCGGCGCTCCAGCGACATCGTCACCCCGCCGGGGTTGTGGAAGTTGGGGATCGTGTAGATGAACTTCGGCGAGCGGCCCTCGGCGTCGAGGCGCTCGAGCGTCTCGCGCAGCAGGTCGATGCGCATGCCGTCGCGGTCCATGGCGATCTGGATGACCTCGGCCTCATAGGAGCAGAAGGTCGGCACCGCGCCGGGATAGGTCGGCGCCTCGGCGATGACGATGTCGCCGGGATCGAGCAGCGTCTTGCAGACGAGATCGATCACCTGCTGGCCGCCGGTGGTGACGAGCACCTCGTCGGGGTCGACGGTCGTGTGCTCGGCCGCCATCACCTGCGCGATGCACTGCTTGACCGCCAGCAGACCCTCGGTCGGCCCGTACTGCAGCGCCCGGGCGCACGACTGGGCGGCCACCGTGCCCATCAGCGAGGCGTAGGAATCGGCCGGGAAGGTCGAGGTGTCCGGCAGGCCGCCGGCGAGGGAGATCACCTCGGGCCGCTCGGTCAGGGCCATGAGGTCGCGCATGGCCGAGGAGCGCATCACCTTCGTCCGCTCGGCGAACAGCGCGCCGTAGCGTTCCAGGTCCCGCGCGGTCGAGCGCGGGCGTCGTGTCGAGCCGTCCTCGGTTATCGTCACGCCACCTGACGGTACAGGGTCATGCATCTGCTCTTCGACATATTCCAGGGGATCGGCATCGCGGCGGCGGCGGGCATTCGCCCGTTCCTGCCGGCCCTCGCCGCAGGTCTGCTCGCGGTCGCCAACGTCGAGATCCACTTCGATCACACCAAGTTCCACTTCCTCCAGGGTGCCCCCTTCCTCATCATCGTCGGGGTGCTCGCGCTGGCGCTGATCGTCCTGGAGGCCTCGCGGCGCGGGGCCCTGATCGACGCCTCGGCCACCGGCTGGGGGGTGGCGGCCTGCGGGGCCGCGGTCGGCGCCCTGTTCTTCGGAGCGTCGCTGTACCGCAGCGGCCATCACCCGTGGTGGCCGGGCCTGGTCGGCGGGGTGATCTGCGCCGGCGTCGGCGTGCTGGCCGCCCGTCCGTTCCTCACCCGTCTGCGAGCGCGCCTGGACGCCGAGGCGGCCGCCCTCGGGGTGCCGCTGATCGCCGAGGGCTCGGCGCTGCTCCTCGCGGTCCTCTCGGTGGTCGCCCCACCGGTCGGGGTGATCGCGCTGATCGCGCTGATCGGGCTCATCTTCCGGGGGCGCGGCCGCGACGACCAGAAGTACGCGGGACTGCGGATCCTGCGATGAGCGCGGCAGGACCGGGTGGCGCCGATACTGGTCTGTGGGACCAGCATCGGCGAGGGGCCGCCTGAGTGAGCGGCCCCAAGAAGCTGGTGCTGGTGGTCATCGACGCCATGGCCCCGGCGATGCTCGAGCGGGCGCTGGCCGAGGGTCAGGCCCCGGCGCTGGCGCGGATCATCGCCGAGGGCACCTATGAGCCGCGGTGCATCTCGCCGTTCCCGTCGGTCACCCCGGTGTGCGCGGCGACCATCACCACCGGCGTGGGTCCGGATGAGCACAACATCCCGGCGATGAACTGGTATCACCGCGGCGAGGGGCGCTACGTGGAGTACGGCTCGTCCTTCACCGCCTCGCGGCGCCACGGCGTGGTCCGCTCGCTGACCGACACCGTCTACCGGATGAACGGCGAGCACCTGTCCCGTGACGTCGCGACGGTGTTCGAGTCCCTCGACGACGCTGACGTCCGCACCGCAGGGACGACCTATCTCATCTATCGCGGTCGCTATCCGCACGCGACCTCCGACGAGAGCCCGCTGGCCCGTGTGGCCGGCTCGCGGGTGTCCGCGTTCGGACGCTCGGTGATGGGTCCCAAGGAGCTGTTCTACGCCGACCTCTACGCATCGCGCCGGACCGGCTGTCGCAGCACGCTGGGGATGCCGGGGGTGCGCGACCAGCACACCGGCTGTGTCGGGGCCTACCTGGCCGAGCACGACCTCTATGACTTCATGCTCTTCTCGCTGCCCGACAACGACGCCTGGTCGCACCGCAACGGGCCCGACGCCCAGGTCACCTCGATCGCCGCCGCCGACCGTCAGCTGATGCGCCTGATGGACGCAGTCGGTGGGCCCGACGCGTTCCTCGAGCAGAACGCGGTGATCGTCTGCTCCGACCACGCCCAGGTGGCGATCGACGCGGCGATTCCGGTGATCGACGCCTTCGCGGACTTCAGCGTGGCCGCCCCCATGCGGCTGCGCGACAACGTGCGCGAGGGCGCCCGCAGCCTCGACGTGGCGGCGGCACGTGACTGGGAGGGGACGGTGGCCCGCCTGCGGGACCTGCCCCGGGCCAGCGAGGGCGAGATCGCCGTCTGCCCGTCGATGCGCTCGGCCCAGGTCTACGTCCTGGACGAGGACCGGCGCGCGGAGCTGATCCCCCGGGTCGTCAGGGTGCTGTCGGACCTCGACGGCGTCGATCTCACCATGTGGCTGGCGGGTGCTGAGGCGGTGATCCGCGGCGCCGACGGGGGCGAGCTGCGCTTTGCCCCCGGTAGCGGGGTCGAGGATCTGCGCGGGCTGGGCTGGGACGTCGAGGGCGACCTGAGCGTGCTCGCGGCTCGGGTCGAGGACGGGCGCCTGGACAGCCCGGACTATCCCAACGCGCTCAGCCGGGTGTGGTCGGCCTTGCACTGCGTCAACGGCGGTGACGTGCTCGCCTCGGCGGGGGCGGGACAGGAGTTCACCGACTGGGGTGGCCAACACCACATCGGCGGCGGCTCCCACGGCTCACTGCATGCCTCGGACTCCTGCGCCACGTTGGCGTTCTGCGGTCTTGACGCCTCTGCAAGCGATCTTGTCGGCCCCCGCGATCTGCGTGCGCTGGCGGACATCACCCCCGCTGTGTGCAAATATCTGGCCTCGGGGCCGGGGTCGGCCACCGGTTAGGACGGCGTTAGATGCGCCGCGCATTGAGCTTTGCCTGACTCCTCCCGAATAGATTCGACATCCGTGTACGAAGAGAACTCCAGCACCCTCGAGCTGCCAGAGGGGCCTCCGGGACCCAACGCCGGGCCGCCCGCACCCGAGACCTCACTGTCGCGTTCGGAGCAGTTCTGGGATGCCTGCCGGCACCCCGCGAACCACAAGCAGGCACTGCGCTTCCTCGCCGTCGGCGGCTCGGGCTATATCGTCAACAACCTGGCCTTCGCGCTGCTGCAGGGCGCGGCCAGCGTGCAGCACACCGCCGCGTTCTGGATCGCCTCGCTGATCGGCACCGCCAACAACTTCTGGTGGAACCGCAACTGGACCTTCGACGCCAAGCACCACCACATCGGCAAACAGGGCGGTCGCTTCCTGCTCGTCTCGCTGATGGTGGCCGGCCTGGCCTACCTGATCTACCTCGGCCTGGTCGCCTCGACTGGGATGGACAAGCTGCCTGCGAACGCGCTCGCTTACGTGATCGCCACGCCGTTCTCCTTCGTCGCCCAGAAGCTGTGGAGCTTCAAGGCCTAACCGCTCCAGGCGGGCCCCGCAGCACACTGTCGGCACGTCGCGGGTTCGGTCTCCGCGGTGTGCTGGCGCTCCTGGTTGCCCTGATCGCTCTGGCTGTGGTGCCCTCCGGGGCGCTGGCCTGGTCGCCCCCGGGGCAGACCTATCCCCAGTCGGCCCCGCCCGGCACGCCCGCGCTGGTCGCCTCGATGACCAAAGCGCCGACCGGCTACCGGCTCACCGGCAACCAGGTGCTCGCTCTGGCCGAGGCCAACAGCTACGTCAAGTCGCAGCTGAAGAAGATGCCCAAGAACCTGGTGCCCTACGTCTACACGCGTGGCGGCGGGGTCTGGCAGGTCTCCTGGTTCACCAACCCGTCGATCAAGTCCCACCCTCAGTGGGAGGAGATCCAGGTCTATGTGGTCGACGCCACCGGGCAGGTGAGCCAGGCGTGGACGGGCTATCAGGTCGCCTGGACCATGGCCCGGGGCTACCCCGGCGCCTTCGGCCGGGTGGTCAACCACCTGTGGATCTGGATTCCGCTGTGCGTGCTGTTCCTGGCGCCGTTCTTCCCATGGCGCCGGCGCCCGAGCCTGCTGCACCTCGATCTGCTCGTGCTGCTCGGGTTCTCGGTCTCCCTGGCCTGGTTCAACCACTCCAACCTCGGCCTGTCGGTCCCCACCGTCTACCCCTTCATGATCTACCTGATGGTCCGGCTCGGGCTGCTCGCCTTCGGCATCGGCCGGCCGAAGGGACCGCTGCGCGTGGTCATCCCCACCCCGTGGCTGGCCATCCTCATCGTCTTCCTGGTCGGCTTCCGGGTCGGCCTCAACGTGACCGACTCGAACGTGATCGACGTCGGCTACGCGGGCACCATCGGCGGCTACAAGATCCTCCACGGCCAGAAGCTCTACGGGGATCCGAGCGCCGCCTGTTCAGCCTCGGCGGTGTCCACGTATGACTGCTGGCCCAACAGCAACGGCGCCGGTGACACCTACGGGCCGATCAACTACCTGGCCTACGTGCCGGCCGTGGCGATCTTCGGTTGGAGCGGCTCCTGGGATGCCCTGCCCGCCTCCCACGCAGCGGCGATCGCCTTCGACATGTTGACGATGGTCGGCCTGTTCTTCCTCGGCCGGAGGATCCGGGGGCCGAGCTTCGGGGTGATCCTCGCCTACCTGTGGGCGGCCTTCCCGTTCACCCTCTACGTGCTGTCCTCGAACTCCAACGACTCGCTGGTGGCGCTGATGATCGTCGCCACGCTGCTGGCGGTGACCTCGACGCCGGCGCGCGGCGTGCTGGCCGCCTTCGCGGGGTTGACCAAGTTCGCGCCCTTCGTGCTGGCTCCGTTGATGCTGCGCGGCACCGGCGAGTTCCCGCACTGGCGGGGGGCCGGGTTCTGGCGCCGCAGCGGGCTGTTCATCGCCGCCTTCGTGGCCGCGGTGATCGTGCCGATGCTGCTGGTGCTGCTCAACCACGACTGGCACGACTTCTGGACCGACTCGATCAAGTACCAGGCCACCCGCCCCGCTCCGTTCTCGATCTGGGGCCTGTGGGGCGACACCTTCGGAGGGGTCACCTCCTCGCTGATCGTCGAGCAGCGCATCTGGGAGGGGCTGACCGTGCTCGGCGGGGTGCTGGTGATGTTCTTCCCGCGCGGGAACCGCAGCATCGTCCAGGTCGCCGCGCTCGGCGGGGTGCTGATGATCGCGGTCGAGTGCTGTCTCACCTACTGGTTCTACCTGTACATCGTGTGGTTCTTCCCGCTGGTGATCGTGGCGCTCATCCTCGGCTATCCGGCCGTGGAGAGCGTGTTCGGCGGTGAGGCGGTCACCGGTTTGGAGCTGACCCCGCCGCCCCGGCGCGAGCCGGCTCCAGCACCGGTGTGATCGCTCGTGCGCGGTGGGGTTCGGGGCCGGCCTCGATGACCACGCCCTGCAGCCAGGGATCGACCTCGGAGGTCTCAAAGCGCGTGGGCATCCGCGTCTGCATGGAGCGGATCGCCATCTCCTTGACCACGCCGATCACCCCGCCGCGGGCCCCGGTCATCCCCACGTCGGTGATGTAGGCGGTGCCGCCGGGCAGCACCCGGAAGTCGTTGGTCGGCACGTGGGTGTGGGTCCCCACCACCCCGGTGACCCGCCCGTCGAGGTACCAGCCGAGGCCGACCTTCTCCGAGGTCGCCTCGCCGTGGACATCGACGAGGATGTGATCGGTGCGCCCTTTCAGCTGGTGCAGGGCGGCGTCGGTCTCGGCGAACATCGGGAGCGCCAGGTCCATGTACAGGTTGGTGGAGATGTTGAGCACCCCGAGGGAGATCCCGTCGCGCTCGACCACGGTGAAGCCGTGTCCGGGCTGGCTCTTGAGGAAGTTGGCCGGCCGGAGGATGCGCGGCTCCTCGTCGAGGAACGCGTAGACGTCACGCTGGTGGTAGGTGTGATTGCCCAGCGTGATCACGTCGACGCCGTTGGCGAGGAACTCCTTGGCGATCTTCGGGGTGATGCCGAGCCCGCCCGCGGAGTTCTCGCCGTTGACCACCGTGAAGGTGATGTTGTGGCGCTCCTTGAGCCGCGGCAGCAGGCCCAGCAGCGTCCGGCGACCGATGCTCCCGTTGACGTCGCCGACGAACAGGATGCGCGGGTTGGCGCTGGTGGGGTCGACGGGCGCGCCGTGGGCGGCGCGATCAGCGACGCTGTTGGTGCGGCTGTCGGCGGTGCTGTCGGCCATCCCCCGGATACTTCCAGGTTCGTGGACGCGAAGCTTCCAGATGGCGACGCCCGCGTCCCGTCCCCGGTCATCAGCGCCAGCGGCGTGAGCTACGACTACGGTGCCCGCCGCGCGCTCGACGGTGCGTCGCTGGCACTCGGCGCCGGTGAGATGGTCGCGTTGATCGGCCCCAACGGGGCGGGCAAGACCACGTTGCTGTCGGTGCTCGCCGGGGTGCTGGCCCCCGCGACGGGCAGTGTCAGCGCGCGCGGTCGGGTGGGCTGGGTGCCCCAGCGCTCGGGCCTCTACGCCCGTCTGTCGGTGGCGGAGAACCTGCGCTTCTTCGCCCGCCTCGAGGGCATCGGCGACGTGGACGGCGCGGTGGCGGCGATGGTGGCCCAGATGGGCTTGACCGAGCGGGCGGGCGAGCCGGTGGGGCGCCTGTCGGGCGGCAACCGCCAGCGGGTCAACGTCGCCATCGGGCTGCTCGGCGCGCCGGCGGTGCTGCTGCTCGACGAGCCGACCTCGGCGCTGGATCCGGCCCAGCGCGAGCGGCTGTGGGCCTTCATCCGCGGCTTTGTCGACGCCGGTACAGCCGTGCTGTTCTCCACCCACGACATGGACGAGGCGGGTCGGCACCCCGACCGCGTGCTCGAGATGATCGACGGGAGGCTGGGCTGATGCCGGGGCTGAAGCCGCTGCTGCTCAAGGACCTGGCGATCCTGCGCCGCTCGCCGCTGCTGGTCGGGATCCTGGTCATCTACCCGGTCGCCCTGGCGCTGATGATCGGCCTGGCCCTGTCCTCGCCGCCGGCGCGTCCGCGGGTCGCCGTCTACACCGGCGTGGCGCCCGGGCGCGGCAGCGTCGTGGTCGGCGGCCAGCGGGTCGACATCGGCGCCTACACGCGTGAGCTGTCGGCCTCGATCACCCCGATTGACGTGAGCTCAGCCGCCGCCGCGGTCGCCGCGGTGCGCTCGGGCCGGGCCGAGGCGGCGATCATCATCCCGGCCGACATCGTCAGCCAGGTCAAGAACCTCATCACCCAGGGCGTGGGCACCCCGACCGTCCAGCTGGTGCTCAACGACCGCAATCCGCTCGAGCGCGAGGTGGTCAACGCCCAGATCCAGACCCGGATCGACCAGGTGCAGAGCGCGATCTCCCGGGCCCTGCTGACCACCGCCGTGGGGGATCTGCACACGCTGGTGGCCGGCGGCAAGCTGTCCTTCGCCGGCGCGAACGTCTCGGTGCTCGGGTTGAAGAACACGCGCACGATCATCCAGGGCGCCATCCCGTTGATCCGCCGCGCCGGCCTCGGCGCCAGCCTCGCCCCGGCGTTGGATCAGGTGGTCGACTTCGCCACCATCGCCGTCGAGGGGGTCAGCTTCGCCTCCCCGGTGCTCGGGCAGATCCAGAGCCCGCTGAGCGTCCAGCGTCGCGAGCTGAGCGCGGTGAGCACCCCGACCGCCGCCTATGCGGTGGCGATCGCCGTGACGGTGTCGGAGCTGTTCCTCGCCCTGCTCCTGGCCGCGGCGCTGCTCGCGCTCGAGCGCAGCGAGCAGGTGTACGCCCGCCTGGTCCGCGGCCCGGTGTCTGCCGGGGTGCTGTTGAGCGAAAAGGTGCTCATCGGGGCGCTGGCCGCCGCGGCGGTGACCCTGATCATGAGCGCGGTGGTGTCGATCTTCGTCGGCCTGGATTGGAATCACTTCGCGCTGTGGCTGGCCGCGCTGGCGTTGGCGGGGTTGGCCTTCGCCGCGCTCGGCGTGGCGCTGGGCGCCCTGGCCCGTGAGGTGGCCGCGGCCTCGCTGCTGGCCATCCTCGTCGGGCTGCCGGTGGCCTTCCTCGCCCTGATCCCCTCGACCGCGGTGTCGACCGGGCTGGGCGGCGTGCTGTCGGTCATCTCCTTCGTGTTCCCGTTCAAGGCGGGCCTGGAGGCCGTGTCGAACGCCTTGACGGCCACCTCACCGGGGGTCGGCTGGCCGCTGGTGCACCTGGCCGTGCTGGTGGCCGGCTACTGGCTGGTGGCGCGCCTGGCGTTGGTGCGCTTCGTGCGGTGATGGGTCGGGCTCGCGGCGGATGCGCCCGAGCGCGTCCCGGTTCGCCTGGGTTCGTCCGGGATGGGGACCACTTCGGGAGACTTTTGCGTCCTAGGCACGCATTTCTCCCCCGGAGTGAGCGTTCCCGCGCCGAAGCGCTCGCGCTCAGCGACGCTGACGGAAGCCGGTGACCTGCGCGAAGCGCAGAGCGCACAGGGCGGTGATCAGCAGCGTGACGATCGGCAGCCCGTCCCCGATGGCGCCGACGATCGCGAGGATCGTGGTGAGGACGAACGCGACAGCCGCCACCGAGCCGACCTGCACCGCGCGGTAGGCCTGGTGTTGGCGAACACTGCGAGGGGTTCGGTTTTGTAGGCCGTTAGGCATTGACCAGAAGGATACGGTCGACCCCTAATAGGACCGTATGGGTCGTACCATCGACTGCGATGGCCTTTCCCCAGACGCGGATGCGCCGCCTGCGCGCCACCCCCGCTCTGCGCGGGCTCGTCCGCGAGACCCAGCTGAGCGCTCAGGACTTCATCTACCCGCTGTTCGTCGTCGAGGACCTGGTCAGCGCCTCCGCCGGTTCGGCGCCGGCACGCGAGCCGATCCGCACGATGCCGGGCATCGACCGCCTGTCGATCTCCGCCGCGGTCGAGGAGGCCGGCATCGCCCAGGCACTGGGCATCCCGGCGGTGATCCTGTTCGGGATCCCCAGCCACAAGGATCCCGAGGGCAGCGGCGCCTACGACGACGAGGGGATCGTGCAGCTGGCCACCCGCGCCATCAAGGCCGCCCACCCCGACCTGCTGGTGGTCACGGACCTGTGCCTGTGTGAGTACACCGACCACGGCCACTGCGGCGTGCTGGCCCCGGGGATTGGCGGCAACCTCACCGTCGACAACGACACCACGCTGGAGCTGCTGGCCCGCGGGGCGGTCTCCCAGGCCGCCGCCGGCGCGGACCTCGTGGCGCCGTCGGACATGATGGACGGCCGCATCGGCCACCTGCGCCGCGCCCTCGACGAGGAGGGCTACAGCGAAACGCCGATCATGGCCTACTCCTCCAAGTTCGCCTCGGCCTTCTACGGGCCGTTCCGCGAGGCGGCCGATTCGACGCCGAGCTTCGGGGACCGCCGCGGCTACCAGCTCGACCCGGCCAACGGTCGCGAGGCCCTGCGCGAGTCGCTGCTCGACGTCGCCGAGGGGGCCGACCTGCTCATGGTCAAGCCCGCCCTGTCCTACCTGGACATCATCCGCCAGGTCAAGGACGCCACCGACCTTCCGCTGGCCGCCTACAGCGTCGGCGGCGAGTATTCGATGCTCAAGGCCGCTGCGGCGGCCGGCTACATGGACGAGCGCACCTCGGTGCTGGAGACCCTGACCTCGATCAAGCGGGCCGGAGCCGACATCATCATCACCTACTACGCGAAGGAAGCGGCGCAATGGCTGTAGAAGACGGAATCCGCGAACCCGACCCGGGGACGGCCAACTTCGCCCCCAAGCTGCGCTCCCGCAAGGACGGCGCGGCCGTCCCGCTCGACGATGTCGACCGGCGCCTGCTCAACCTCATGCAGGGCCAGTTCCCCATCGCCGCCCGCCCCTACCAGCACGTGGCGACGGTCGCTGAGCTGCCCGAGGCGGAGGTGATGGCCCGCGTCCAGCGCCTGCAGGACGAGCGGATCATCCGCCAGGTCACGCCGATCTTCGACACCCGCGCGCTCGGCTACTCCTCGATGCTCGTGGCCGCCAAGGTCGATCCCGAAAACCCGTGGCGGGCCGCCACCATCATCAACGAGCACCCCGGCGTCTCCCACAACTATCTGCGCAACCACGAGTTCAACATCTGGTTCACCATCGCCACCGAGCCCGATTCGCCCCTGGGGCTGGATGCCACGCTCAACCGGATCGGCGAGCTGGCCGGGGCGGAATCGACCCGCGCGCTGCCGACCCTGAAACTGTTCAAGATCCGCATGGACCTCGAGATGGAGGCCGGCACCGAGAAGCTGGCCGCGCCCGTCGGCGAGGCGGTGGCCCCGGCGGAGACCGAGGCCCAGCCCTACGACGACTTCGACAAGGCGGTGATCCGCGCCACCCAGGGGGCGCTGCCGATCGTCTCAGAGCCGTTCGCCCCGGCGGCGGCCGAGCTCGGGATCACCCAGGCGGCGCTGCTGGCCCACCTCGAGGGGATGGTGGAGCGCCGCCTGCTGCGGCGCGTCGCCGCCATCCTGTTCCATCGCCGCGCGGGCTTCTCCGCCAACGGCATGGGCGTGTGGAAGGTGCCCGAGGAGCAGACGCTGGAGATGGGCCTGAAGATGGCCTCCTTCCGCGGGATCAGCCACTGCTACCAGCGCCCCACCTATGCGGACTGGCCCTACAGCGTCTTCACCATGGCCCACGGCCGCTCCAAGGAGGAGTGCGACGCGATCCTCGACTCGATCGCCGAGGCGACCGGGATCAGCGATCGCTCCACGCTGTATTCGTCCACCGAGTTCAAGAAGATCCGACTGCAGTACTTCACCGGCGAGTTCCGCGACTGGGAACGCAAGAACGCCGGCGTATGAGCAGCTCCACCGTCCCGAGCACTGAATCCATGCAGTCGGCGCGCCTCTACGAGCGGGCGCTCAAGGTTCTGCCCGGCGGGGTCAACTCACCGGTGCGGGCGATGCGCTCGATCGGGCGCGACCCGATCTTCGTCGCCTCCGGTGCGGGCTCGCACCTGCGCGACGTCGAGGGCAACGACTACGTCGACTGGGTCTGCTCCTGGGGTCCGCTGATCCTCGGTCACGCCCAGCCCGACGTGGTCGCCGCGGTCACCGCGGCGGCCGGGCGCGGCACCACCTACGGCGCCCCCACCGAGGGTGAGGTCCTGCTCGCCGAGGCGATCTGTGAACGCCTCGCCTCGGTCGAGATGGTGCGCATGACCTCCTCGGGCACCGAGGCGTCGATGTCCGCGATCCGGCTCGCCCGGGCGGTGACCGGCCGCGAGAAGATCCTCAAGTTCGCCGGCGGCTATCACGGCCACGTCGACGGGCTGCTCAGCCAGGCCGGCTCGGGCCTGGCCACCCAGGGCATCCCGGCCAGCCCCGGGGTCCCCGAGGCCGCCGCGGCGGCGACGATCACCATCCCCTTCAACGACCCGGCCGCGCTGGATGAGGCGCTGTCGCGTTATGCCTTCGCTGCCGTGATGGTCGAGCCGGTGCCCGCCAACATGGGCGTCGTGCCTGCCGCCGACGGCTTCCTCGCCCGCCTGAGCGCGGGGATCCGGGAGAACGGTGGGCTGCTCATCGCCGACGAGGTGATCACCGGCTTCCGCGTCGCCCCCGGCGGTGGCCAGGCCCTGACGCACATCGACCCCGATCTCACGGTGATGGGCAAGATCATCGGCGGCGGCCTGCCCGCGGCCGCCTACGGGGGCCGTCGTGAGTACATGGAGCGCATCGCCCCCGCCGGCGACGTCTACCAGGCCGGCACGCTGTCGGGCAACCCGCTGGCGGTGGCCGCCGGTCTCGCCACCCTGGCCCAGCTCGACGCGGCCGCCTACGCCCGGGTCACCGCAGTGACCGAGGCGCTGGCCAGCGGGCTCGCCGAGGCCGCGCGGGGTACCCGCCACGACCTCGTCGTCCAGTCGGTCCCCGGTCTCGTCACGCCGTTCTTCCGCGCCCAGGTACCGCAGAACTACGCCGACGCCCAGGCCACCGACCAGGCCGCCTATGGGGCCTTCTGCCGCGGGCTCCTGGCCCGCGGCGTCTACCCGCCCCCGTCCCAGTTCGAGGCCTGGTTCCCCTCCACCGCCCACACCGACGCCGACATCGACCGCACCGTTGAGGCGGCCGCCGCGACGCTCGCCGAGATCTGATGAGCTCCCCCGGAGACCCCGACATGTACGCGTCGCTGCTCGAGGACATCGCGACCGGCGCACGCCTGCACTACGAGACCGAGGGCTCGTCCGACCCCGACTTCGATCTGCTGCGGGGCGACGAGTACTACGCCGAGGGTCTGGTCAAGCTGGCCTCACTGGGTGACCTCCAGGCGACCCGAATTCTGGGTGACGCGATCTCCGCGATCGCCCAGGCCCGGGCGGCCGGAGACACCGCCGCAGCGCACGCCGTGTGGGAGCAGGCTGTACAAGCCGTCCGCACAAAACGCTAATGAGACCGGCACGCATTCTGGCGTCCTTTGCCGATACGATTAGAAACCTCAAGAGGGCATAAGCCTCTCCGAGCGGGAACCGAAATGCCAGCAGATAAATACTCCGAATCCTCCAAGTACACCTCCGACCGGAACACCCCCGGCGCTTTCGAGGGTGAGACGGTCAGCCGTCGTCGGTTCATGAACATCAGTGCTCAGGGGGCCGGCGGAATCGCCGTCGCGGCGTTCACGCTGCCGGCGCTCGGCTTTGCCGTCGGACCGGTGTTCCAGCGCACTCCGTTCTCGTGGCAGATCATCGGCACTCCGGCTGATTTCACCGAGGATCAGTACAGCACCAAGGTGATCAACATCATCGACGGCGAGGGTGACGCCGGCAAGACGCTCGCCTACGTGCGCAAGCGCGATCCCTCGATCGACACCGAGCCCCACGACCAGTTCAACAACTACATCGCGCTGTGGTCGCGCTGTATGCACCTGGGCTGCCCGGTCCGCTACGTCGAGGCCGCCGCACGCTTCATCTGCCCCTGCCACGGCGGGGTCTACAACTTCCGCGGAGAGGTCGCGGGTGGACCGCCGGTTCGCCCCCTGGACCGCTTCTACACGCTCGAGCGCAACGGGTACGTGTACCTCGGGCCTCCGTACGCCGTCAACTCGGAGCTGCGTCGCTTCTCCGTGCGTGACCCCGGCGAGCCGCTCGACGGCATCGGTCAGTACCTGTACCCCTCGCGTTTCAGCACCTCCGTCTTGCCCTCAACCAAGAACCTTCCCTCGCCGCCTCCGATCCCGGGAACCTGATTCATGGCTCAAGTACCTAAGCTGCCCGGCCTTCCGGCCACCCTCCAGCCCACCGAGGACGGAACTCAGCAGATGCACCCGGCCGACGCCGTCGCCGAGAGCGGGCTGACCGTCGTCGACTGGCTGGACGAACGCACCCAGATCACGCCCGCCCTCCGCTGGATGCTGTTCCGCAAGGTGCCGCGCGGGGTCAACTGGGCCTACACGCTCGGCTCGGCGACGATGTTCGCCTTCCTCAGCCAGGCCGTCACCGGCGTGTTCCTGGCCATGTACTACCGCCCCGACGTGAACGGCGGCGCGTACGAGTCGATCCGCAACATCAACGACAACGTGTTCCTCGGTCAGTTCGTGCACGCCATGCACAAGTGGGGCGCGTCGGTGATGATCATCCTGATCTTCCTGCACATGGCCCGTACCTTCTTCTTCGGTGCGTACAAGTACCCGCGTGAGCTGACCTGGATCATCGGGGTCGTGCTGTTGATCCTCACGCTGGCCATGGGCTTCACCGGCTACCTGCTGCCCTTCGACAACCGGTCCTACTGGGCATCCACCGTCGGCATCAACATCACCAACACCGCACCGTTCCTCGGTCCCTATATCGGTGACTTCCTGCGCGGCGGTCCCGAGTTCGGCGCCACCACGCTCAGTCGGTTCTACGCCATTCACATGATGTTGATACCGGGGATCATGGCCGCCCTCATCGGCTTCCACCTGTACCTGGTGATGAAGCTCGGCATCTCCGCTCCGCCCTGGCTCCACACGCACGAGCCCGAATCCGTCATCGAGACGGTCGAGGTCTAGCGCGCCATGAACCAAGCTGAGAAGGAGGCCTACCTCCGCGAATACTCGCTGCTGAAGAACGAGGGCGAGCCGTTCTTCCCGTACTCGATCGCCCACGACTCCTATATGGCGGTCCTCGTCATGGTCGTGATCATGTTCCTGGCCCTGGTGTTCGGGGCGGAGCTGGGTCCGAAGGTCAACCCGACGACCACCACCTACGTTCCGCGCCCGGACTGGTACTTCTTCTTCCTCTTCGAGGTCCTCCGGGTCATGAAGAACATCCCGAAGTTCACCCCGCTGGGGTCGATCGGGATCCCCACCCTGTGCATGCTCGGACTGTTCCTGCTGCCGATCTATGACCGCAGCCCCGAGCGTCTCATCACCAAGCGTCCGCTTGCCCTGACCGGCGGCCTGCTGACGATCGTCGTCATGGCGTTCCTCACCTGGTCGGGTGCCAGCACCGGCTCCCCGGACCAGGTGCAGCTGACCCCGCCGTCGACCCTGACCGCGTCGGAGAAGGCGGAGTTCACCGCCGGCGCCAACGTGGTGGGTGAGGCCGGCTGTCTCGGCTGTCACGTGATCGGTGAGAACGGCAACAACGGCCCCGGTCCGCCGCTGACCCACATCGGGAGCCTGCTGCCGATCGGGCAGCTCGCCTCCACGCTGAAGAACCCCACCGCGCCGATGCCGTCCTTCTCCAGCCTGGCGGAGACGTCACCGAAGAAGTTCCAGAACCTGGTCTACTTCCTGTCGATGCTGCAATAGCGGCGTCGACAGGTAAGTTGATCAGCACACATGGCCGCACCCGGGACGCTGCCTGAGCCTCAGGTTCAGGCGATGTTCGATCGAATCGCCGGGGGGTATGACCGACTCAACTCGGTGATGACCGCCGGTCTGCACCATCGCTGGCGCGATCGGGCGGTGGAGCTCACCGAGGTCGGTCCCGGCGCCCGAGTGCTCGACGTGGCCACCGGCACCGGTGACCTCGCCCTCGCCCTGCTGCGCCAGGTCGGACCTGGTGGCGCGGTGGTCGGGCTCGACTTCGCCCCGGTGATGCTCGGGCTCGCCCAGGCCAAGGATCCCAACGGACGGGTGGAGTGGCTCCAGGGCAACGCCCTGGACCTGGAGTTCGCCGACGACGCCTTCGACGCCGCCACGGTCGGCTTCGGGGCGCGCAACTTCTCCGACCTCGACCGCGGCCTGGCCGAGATGGCCCGCGTGGTCAAGCCCGGCGGTCACGTGGTGGTGCTGGAGATCACCACGCCCCAGCGCCCGCCGCTGTCGACGTTCTTCTCGGTCTGGTTCGACCGGATCGTGCCGATTGTGGGTCGCCTGGTGGGCGACCCCTCCGGCGCCTACTCCTACCTGCCCTCCTCGGTCCGGCGCTTCCCGGGCCCGGAGGCTCTGGCGGCACGGCTTGTGGCCGCGGGGCTCACCGACGTGAGGTACATCCTCACCGCCGGGGGGATCATCGCGTTGCACGTCGGTACCGTCAGAGCATGAGCGTGAACCAGGGCGCCGCAGAGACAGACGAGTCCGACGGCAATGCCGTCCTTCGGGTGAGCGCCGCCGGCGGGGATGGCGTGGCTCCCGTCATGGCCGTGGTCGAGCAGCGCATGCTCGAGCTGGCCGGCCAGTACGGCTCCACGCTGTCGTCCTTCGGCCAGGACACGATCAACGCCGGGGGCAAGCGCCTGCGCCCGCTGCTCGTCTGCCTGGCCTCCGGCGTCCCGGTGGCCTACTCCCCCGCCCTGGTCCGCGCCGCCTGCGCGGTTGAGCTCATCCACGCCGCCACCCTCGTCCACGACGATGTGCTCGACCACTCGGATCTGCGCCGGGGCCGTCCCACCGTCTACGCCCGCGCCGGGCGGCTGATGGCCACCGCCACCGGCGACCTGCTGTTCTCCCGCGCCTTCTGGGAGCTGGCCGGCGGAGGCGAGGTCGAGCCGGTGCAGATCCTCGCCGAGGCGGCCCGCAGCCTGGCCGCCGGCGAGCTGCTCCAGCGCGCCGACGCCTGGGACATGGAGGTGACGGTCGAGCGGTACCTCGAGCGCTGCCGGCTCAAGACCGCCGAGCTGTTCCGGGCCGCATGTCAGCTCGGCGCGCTGGCCGGGGAGGCCCCCCGGGCCCAGGTCGATGCGCTGGGGCGCTTCGGTGAGCTGATCGGCCTGGCCTTCCAGCTCTTCGACGACGTCCTCGACGTCACCGGCCCGCCCGAGCGAACCGGCAAGCCACGCGGGGAGGATCTGCTCGACGGCACCATCACGCTGCCCCTGATCCTCGCCCGCCAGCGCGAGCGCTCACTGGCCGAGCTCGACCTGCGCGATATCCGCACCCCCGAACAGGCCGCGGCGGTGTCCGACGCCATCACCGAGACCGGCGCTCTCTCCGATGTCCGCGACCGCGCGTTGGCGGCGGTGGCCAGCGCCAAGGAACAGCTGCCCGCGCTTGGCGCCCACCAGCAGGTCGCGCTCGAGCTGGTCGCCGACCAGGTCGTCGAGCGCTACGCCTGAGGCGCGGCGCCGCAGATCCGGCTTAGAAGTCCTCGGGGAGGATGAGGTCGTGCTCGAGAGCGGCCACGAAGCGGTCGACCTCGGAGACCATGTTCGCCCGAGTGAGGCGGCGCAGGTCGACGATCATCTCGTCGACGCCGACGTCGAGGCGCTCCTCGAGCAGCTCAACCTCGAGCTGGTTGTAGACACCGGACTCCAGCCAGCCGCAGTTGGGGCACTCCAGCGTCATCTGCCAGTGAGCGTCGGGCGTCTCGGCCCAATCGCGGGGCTGGACGAGGTCACAGGCGCAGGTCGGGCAGATGTGGAGTTCGCGGACCGCGGGTGCGGTGACGTCGTCAAAGCGCACCACCTCGATCGAGCGACCGGAGGGGAGCACGATCTTGCGGACGGCTGGGTTGTCGTTGTGGCGGGCCATATGTCTCTGGCCCCTGTATCGGCGCCCGACCGAACCGGCTTGAGCGGGACTTTTCACCCACCCGCTGGCCCGGGTCCGCACTGATCCGGCGGGCCGTGGGGAACGTAGAAGATGTGTTCCCCATGATCTCTGCGCGTGCAGCAGCCCCGCGCGCGTCATGGGCTTGTAACCTTCGTCGTCCAGCTCACCGCAAAGGAAAGCCGCAATGTTCCGTAGTCCATTCGCAGACGGGCTCGTCGTTCTCGTCCTGATTCTGCTCTTTGCTGGACCCAAGCGCCTGCCCATGCTCAGCCGTTCCATCGGTGAGAGCATCAAGGAGTTCCGGGGTGGCATCGGCCAGAGCCACGACGAGAAACAGCAGCACCTGGACGCAGCTCCTGCGCCTCAGTCCACCACTGAGACGTCCGAGAAGCGCGAAACCGTCTCCTAGCGTCTCCCCACCCTCCATACGCCCATGAAAGTCAGGCCGATCGGTCACGACGACCGGCTGAGCATCGTCGATCACCTCGACGAGCTTCGCAGTCGGCTGATTTTCTGTGCCATCACGCTGGTCGTCGCCCTGTGTATCTGCTTCTGGCAGAACCACCGGCTGCTCAGCGTGCTCAACCACGCGCTGCCCCATGACGCCAACAGCGCGCTGACCAACACCGACAAGGCCGATCAGGTCTTCGAGCACCTGTTCTCGCAGATCGGGGCCGATGCCGGTGCGCTCAAGCAGGGGCTGAAGGCCAGCCCGGGTGTGGCCGGCGCCGCCGTCAGCGGTGCCGCCAAGCTCCAGAAGGACGCCAACGCGGCCGCCAAGGAGTACCCCAAGGTCGTCGCCACCGAGAAGACCAAGCCGATCACCACCGGCGTGGGTGAGCCCTTCACCTCGACGCTGCAGGTCGCACTCTACTTCGCGCTGCTCATCTCGCTGCCGATCATCCTCTACCAGATCTACGCCTTCGTCCTACCCGCGCTCCACCCCCAGGAGCGACGCGTGGCGCTGCCGGCGATGATCGCCGCGCCGATCCTGTTCGCCATCGGCGTGGTCTTCACCTACTTCGAGGTCTTACCCCCGGCCATCCACTTCCTCCAGGGCTACAACGCCAGCCAGTACTACGTGCTCGTCCAGGCCGGCAGCTACTACAAGTTCGAAGCACTGCTCATGGGCGGTATCGGCCTGGCCTTCCAGGTCCCGCTGTTCCTCCTCGCCCTGCAGAAGATCGGGGTCATCACCGCCTCGTCGCTGACCGGCAACTGGCGCTACGCCATCGTGCTCATCGCGGTGATCGTGGCGGCCCTGCCGGGCGTCGATCCGGTGACGATGATTGCCGAGACGGTGCCGCTGGTGGCGCTGTATGTGGCCAGCATCATCCTGCTGCGGTTTGTCGAGTACCGCGAGCGTCGGCGCCTGAGCGTCGAGGGTGTCGCTGACACCCACGACATCGACCACGTCTAAGCTCCCAGCGGCTTCACCGCCTCTGCTGGCTCTCGATTCAGCCGATTTCCTTCTGAGAACGCCCTAATCTCACCCCGCACATGCTCTTTGACCTGTCCAGTTCTCGCCGCCGTCGCACCGCCGTCCGCATCATCTACGGGACCCTGGCGGTACTGATCGCCGCCGGTCTCGTCATCTTCGGCATCGGCACCGGCAGCGGCAACAGCGGCCTGGCCGGGTCCCTGCAGAACAGCAGTGGCGGCGGCGGTGACGGCACCCAGAACGCCGAGATCGCCCAGGAGGTCAAGAGCGCCGAGGCCAAGGTCAAGGCGAACCCGAAGTCCCCGGCCGCCTGGAACGCTTTGATCCAGGCGCGCTATGAGGAGGCGGGCTCCGCGGCGAACTACAACTCGACCACCGAGACCTACACCGCCGGCGGTAAGGCGGCGCTCAAGCAGATGCTCACCGCCTACACCAGTTACGCCGCGCTGGTCAAGGGCACCCCCAGCGAGTCCGTGTCCTTCCAGGCCGCCCACGCCTACACCGTGACCGGCGACTACACCGGCGCGGCCACCGCCTGGCAGGCCTTCCTCCAGGCCGAGCCGGGCGCCCTGAAGGGCTTTGAGTGCCTCGCCTACAACGCCTACGCAGCCAAGGACACCACGCTGGCCAACGAGGCGGCGGCCAAGGCCATCGCCCTCACCCCCAAGCTCCAGCAGCTCACCGTCAAGAGCGACTTCAAGCAGGTCAAGGCGTCCAAGACCGTCGCCGGGGAAGCCGCTCTCGCCAACTGCTGAGCGCGTCCGCGGGCAACTCCCGCGACGACGCTAACATCGACGTTCGTCCCGGGCCGTTAGCTCAATTGGCAGAGCAGGGGACTCTTAATCCCAAGGTTGAAGGTTCGATTCCTTCACGGCCCACTGAAAACCCCCCAGATCTAGGCGGTTTTCGTCTTCTCGGAGTGTTTCGGCTTCCGAAATCCGTCGCGAATTTGTCGCGAGCCGGGCGTAAGGCCCCGCCATGGCACCTGGTCCGCAACCACCCACAGGGTCGGTCTTTCTTCGAGAGGGGACTCGCAGGTCCGTCTGGTAAGCGAGGTATCGACTGCCTGACGGGCGGCAGGTGCAGAAGAAGCTCGGGCCGGCATGGACCGACCGGAGTGGTCGTCCACCGGCTGGCTATCTCACCAAGAAGATGGCCAATCAGTGGTTGCAGGACACGCCGGCGGCCGCGCGTCGCGGGACGCTGCCTGGCATGGTTCGGACCGGCGCGACCTTCGCCGACGCTGCAGCGGGAGTACCTGCGGTACATCGAGCAGGACCGAGGACGTAAGCCCTCAACGATCCAGGGATATCGCTCGGCCCTGAACACCCATTTGCTGCCGGCGTTCGGCTCGATGGCGTTGGAAGACGTGACAACTGAGGCGATCGAACGGTGGATCGGGGGCTTTCAGGGCTCCCCGCGAATGAAGAACAAGCTGCTCTTCGAGCTTCACGGGATCCTGAGGCGTACCCGGAAGGTCTGGGGCCTCAAGGAGAACGCAGCGGCCGAGGTCGAGAAGTCCCTCAACGCTCATCGGGTGACATCGAAGTCTTCTCCCCCGAAGAGGTCTGGGCACTGGTCCGGGTTGCCGCTACACAGCAGGATGCTGCGCTTTATCTGACCGCGGCCTTCACCGGCCTCCGGATGGGATAGTTGTTGGCTCTCAGGTGGCGAGATGTCGACCTCTCCGGCTCCGTGGTCCGGGTCCGGGCGAGCTACTGTAACGGAGCCCTCACGACGCCGAAATCAAGGAAAGTCCGGGCGGTACCGCTTGCGCCTGACGTCGCGGAAGCGCTTGCGAAGCTCCTCGGGCAGCGGGAGAGTGGATTGCTCAAGACCATCTCGTCCTTAGCTCTGACCTCGGGAACTTAATGGACGGCTCTGCACTTCGGCGCCGTTACAAGCGGGCGCTCTCTGCAGCCGGCCTTCGCAGGCGGCGTCAGCGGCCAAACCATCGGCAAAAAAGCCATGCGCATCCGCGTCGTCTCCCTCGAGGACGGCCAACCGATCGGATACGGCCGCGCGCTTGTCAGAGACATCGCCCGGTTCCTGTCAGAGATCCCGATCTTCCTCGGGTACCTCTGGATGCTCTGGAGCCCAGAACGCCAGACCTGGCACGACATGATCGCCAAAGCCGTCGTGGTACCCGTTACCTCTGAGCCGCGACAGCCGAGATTTCCGTGGTGAAGAAGGCACCGCCGCAGCTGAGCTGCTGCGCGTTTTTTGATGTGGCGAATACGACGCGCCAGGCGCCGCTCGTTCGCTACACGACATTCTTGCCTGTCCGCGCGACACGCCTCTTGAGGCACGCGTCGGCGCACGCTGGGGGTAACCCCTCATCGGCAAGTCCCCAATCAGATGGGGGACTGATGGACTGTGGCGGCATCTGGCCGGATGTCTGGGACCGCTCAGAAACTGAATAGCACGCTGCCGAGCTAGGTTTAGGGCGTCTTGACAGTCTGCGTCCCTCGCGTGGATGCTGTCCGCGCTCAGAGCTTGTCCGTTTGTGCTGGTTGGCCTGGGGATTTGGATTGCTAACCGGTGCTGAACGGCGATGGGACTCCTGTCCAGGCTCGCGCGCCCTAAGGTGTGCACACTCTCGCCGGCGCGAACTTAGCCCCGGTCCGCTGCGAGGCCGTGCAACATCAGCCGGGCGGCGCTGGTGAGGGCCTCGCCGAGGTCGAAGCTTGGCGGCTCGTGGGCACACCAGCTCGTCAGTGTCGCAAAGTAGGTCATGGCCAGCATGAGGCCAGCCTGCCCCGCGTCCACTTCGGCCCACACCTGCCCGCGCTCCTGTGCCAGGCGAATGTAGTCAGCCACCGTCTCGGCCAGTGGTGGATCATTTAGCACGTTCCCGAACGTGATCGCCGCAGGCATCAGTTCCGTGGCCTCGGTGCGGTGCTCCTCGTTGAGCTGAGCGAAAAGCAACATGTAGTTTTCCAGCACGACGCCGATCGGCTTGTCGTCGAGGTGGTGCTGGCGGAGACTGTCGGCCACCTTTGCCCGGCGCCGCGCGGCCCATTCGTCGAGGAACGCCGACTTCTTCGGGTAATAGTTGAAGACGGTGGTGCGAGCAACGTCGGCGCGGTTTCCGATCTCGTCCATCGTGGTTCGCTCATACCCCTGCTCGAGAAATAGCTCGATGGCGGCGTTGTAGATGCGATCCCGCGCCTCCTGACGTCGGCGCTCGCGCCGCCCAGTACCTCGTGGTCTGTCCGAAAAAGGGGACAGTGCCTGCGATTGGGGCATTTGCGAACCATAGTCGCGCTTCCTTACACACGCGACCAGCCTCCGGGGCTTGCGCGACCTAGGGACGCGATCCGTAACGGTCTTGACATCTGGTTCGCCTGACGAGTATAAGTTGAACGCAAGTAAACGTTTGTACTTGAGTTCACCTCTGAGGAGAGGGATATGACTTCAGGACCGACCAACGGTCTCATTCGTTGGCGAATGCTCGCCATCATCTGTCTGGGCTTCTTTGCCCTGACGCTCAACTGGTTCGATGCGGCTGCCGCGTTCGGGCCGATCGCCGCGGAGTTCCACTCCAGCCTGAGCGATCTGACATTGCTGGCGTCGTTGTTCTTCGTGGGCTACGGCATCGCCCACGTGCCCGGCGGCATGCTGGCGACTCGCATCGGGATGAAGAAGGCCCTGGTCATCGGTCTGGTCATCCAGGGAATCGCCGGCGTCATGTCCGGCCTGTCCTACAGCTACAACGAGCTGGCGGTGTTCCGGGTGGTGTCGGGCCTCGGCGGCTCGATCTTCATCGCGGTCGCCTTCGGCGCGGTGATGGTGTGGTTCAAGGACCGCGACGTGACCGTCGCGCTCGGGGTGTCCGGTGGCGCGGCCTTCAGTGGCGGTGCGGCGATCGCCCTGTTCATCTGGGTCTACCTCCAGAACGGGATCGGCTGGCACGGTGCGCTGTGGATCGCCGGGGTGATGGAGCTAATCATCGCTGGGATTACTGCAGCGTTCTTCGAGGTGCCTGCCGGCGGCGCCGAGCGCTTGACGGGAGTTGCTTTCGAGTGGACCGGACTCGTGCAGGCCATTCGTAGCCGTGACCTGTGGATCTATGGCATTGCGTTTCTGGGCGGCTATGGCGCGTACTTCACCGTGTCTCAGCTGTTCACCACCTACGCGGTGGCGACGCGGGGCTTCCCGGTACATGAGGCGAGCTTGCTGGCGGCGGTCATCACGCTGGCGGGTATCCCGGGCGCGATTTTCGGCGGGGTGGTGGCCGACCGGGTCAAGAATCTGAAGCTGCTGCTCGGTGGGTCGTTATTCGCCGCAGCGATCCTGCTGGTGCTTATTCCTCATGTCGGCAAGGACGCATTGTGGTTCGTCGGCTTCGGGGTCGGCTTCTTCGTGATCTTCGGCTTCGCCGCGTTCACCTCGGTGCCCGAGCGGGTGGTCGGCATTCCCCACGAGCACAGCGGTACCGCGGTCGGCCTGATGCTCACCATCGCCGCGGTCGGCGGGTACTTCATCCCGCGGATCTTCGGCCACGTGGTGCCCCATCACGGCTACACCTACGGCTGGACGCTGCTGGCCATCATCGCGGGGGCCTTCGCGCTGTTCAGCGTGCTGGCCCGAAACGCCACGCGCACCACTGCCACCGAGATCCTCGCTACCCAGAGCACGAGCTCGAACGAGCTGGTCAGCGCTCAGCCCACGGCCAGCCCCGGCGTGCCGGCGGCTCACTAGACATCGCAAGCAAGGAAGGCGATCGGATGCCCGGTATCCCCTACACACAAGGCCTGTTCACCCTGGCCGAGCACTGCCACGTCTGGCTGGAGCCCGACGGCGGGTGGGGCTTCAGCAACTCCGGTTTGGTCGTCGGCAAGGGACAGTCGCTGCTGATCGACACGCTGTTCGATCCGCCGATGACCGAGAACATGGTCGCCCACATGGGCGACCTCACCAGCGACGCTCCGATCACCCGGCTGTTCAACACCCACAGCGACGGCGATCACTGGTTCGGCAACCAGATCGTCGCCCACGCCGACATCCTGGCCACCGAGACCTCGGCGGCGGAGATGTACAGCAAGGGCCCGGCCTCCATCGAGGTGATGCGCCAGCTGCCGGGGGAGACCGGTGACTTCGCCCGGGAGGCGTTCGGCCCCTTCCAATGGGACGACGTCATCCCGACCTATCCGACGACGACGTTCGCCCGTGAGCTGACCCTCGACGTGGGCGGGGTCGAGGTTCAGCTGCTCGACCTGGGCCCGGCCCACACCGGCGGTGACGCAGTCGCCTGGGTACCCAGCACCAAGACGCTGTTCACCGGCGATCTGCTGTTCAACGGCGGCACGCCCATCGTGTGGGCGGGCCCGGTGGCCGGCTGGATCCGGGCCTGTGACGTCATGGAGGAGCTCGGTGCCGAGGTGGTCGTGCCCGGTCACGGCGCGGTAACCGACGTCACCACGATCCGGCTCATCCGCGATTACCTGGAGTTCATTGTCGATCAGGCGAAGGCAATGTTCGCCGCCGGGGTGCCGGCGGCTGAGGCGGCACGGCAAATCCCCCTGGGTCGCTTCGCCGCACTCGATGCCGGCGAGCGGATCGTGCAGAACGTCCTGTGCGTCTACTACGAGCTGGACCCGACGCTGGAACGCAAGGACATCAAGGGCATCTATGACCAGATGGCCGACATGCATTTTCACGGACATGGCCACGATCACGCGCCTGCGGGCGCGGTGACCGAGTAAGGAGAACCCCCGATGCGACTCGTGACGTTTGCAGTGCAGACCCCGCTCGGCCAGGTGCGCCGGACGGGTGCGTTGAGCGGTGACCGGGTGGTCGACTTGTCGGCTGCTCGCAGTGATCAGCTGCGCCGGGCCGGACGCGCTGGCGCAGAGAAAGTGGCCGCGGCGGAGGTGCCCAGCGACATGCTGGCGCTACTGGAGCTGGGCGAACCGGCGCTGGACGCCGCGCGGGAGGCGCTCGCCCACGGCGAGGCCCACGCCGACGACGAGACGCCGGTAGCGATCAGTTACGCGCTCGAGGACGTGTGGCTGCTGGCGCCGATCCCGCGGCCGCCCAGCCTCCGCGACTTCATGGTCGCGGAGGAACACGTCCGACGGTCCTTCAAGAACGATCCGCCGGCGGAGTGGTGGAACATCCCGGTCTATTACAAAGGCAACTGTGAGGAGATCTACGGGCCCGAGGACACGATCCCCTGGCCGGCCTACACGGAAAAGCTGGATTACGAGCTGGAGATGTGCGCGGTGATCGGGTCCCGTGGTCGGAACGTCACGGCCGACCGCGCCGAGGATCTGATCGTCGGGTACACGATCTACAACGACTGGTCCGCGCGCGACATCCAGATGCGGGAGATGAGTGTGGGCATCGGTCCGGGCTATGGCAAGGACTTCGGGAGCTCACTCGGGCCGGCCATTGTCACCAAGGACGAGTTCGACGCCGACGCCCGGCTGACCGCCCGGATCGACGGCGAGGTGTGGTCTGAGGGCACGCTGGGCACGATGCAGTTCTCCTTCCCGGAGATCATTCAGTGGGTCTCCCAGGATCAGACCCTGGGACCGGGCGACCTGCTCGGCTCCGGCACCGTCGGCGGCGGCTGTGGCCTGGAGCTCGACCGCTGGATCACCGAGGGCGCGGTCGTCGAGCTCGAGGCCGAGGGCATCGGCGTGCTGCGCAACCACGTCTCCGCGCGCGGCGCCGGACCCACCCGGGCCACCGAGCGGCGCCCGGGGGCCCAGCCGGTGGGTGCCGCCTGAGATGGTGGCCCCGCCGGTCATGCCCGGCGCCGCGATGACTCCTCACGGGTCCGCGGCGCCGGGAGCGCTGACCCTTGCGAGCGCTCGAACGCTGGTCGACGTCCTGACCAACGGCGTCGCCGATGCGCCCGAGCGCGAGCTGCTGGTATTCGAGGCCGCCGATGGCGAGGTGGCCCGCTGGAGCTGGGCGGAGGTCGACCTCCGCGCCCGGGAGCTGGCGGCTCATCTCCGCATCCTGGGGGTCGGGCACGGTGACCGGGTCCACCTCCATCTCCCCAACCGTCCGGAGTTCCTGTTCACCTGGTTCGCCGCCGCCTACCTCGGCGCAGTAATCGTTCCCACCAACGTGGCGGCGAGCGCGCATGAGCTCGCCTACATCCTCGCCCACGCCGACGCCCGGCTGTCGGTGACCGACGCGGCCGGGCGTGACCTGGTGATCGCAGCGCGCGAGCTCAGCGACGTCGCGGGTCCCCTGCTGGATTGTGATGAGGGCGATTTGTGGGGTCGCTTTGAGCACGCGCTGAACCCTGGGGAAGGCGTCGCGGCGCCCGGGGACGTGCTGGCGATCATGTACACCTCCGGCACTACGGCCCAGCCCAAGGGGGTGCTGATCACCCATGCGGCCTACGTCTACTCTGGTGAGGTGGTCGCGGCGGCGATGCGATTGACGCCCGAGGACCGCTTCCTCGTTGTGCTGCCGCTGTTTCATGCCAACGCGCAGAACTACTCGACCCTGGGCACGCTGGTTGGCGGCGGGACCCTCGTACTGATGTCGCGCTTCTCGGCCAGCCGGATCCTCGGCCAGGCGGTGCGTCACCGCGCCACGGTGGCCAGCCTGTTCGCCGCGCCGATGCGGATGCTCCTTGCCCAGACCCCGACGCCGGACTGGCGTGCCCACACGCTGCGTACGGTGCTGTTCGCGCAGAACCTCACGCCGTCAGAGTTCGCGCGCTGGGATGCGCTGATCGGCGCACCGCTGCAGCAGCTCTACGGCATGACTGAGACAGTCGGGCCGCCGACGATGAACCCCCTGGTCGGTGAGCGTCACGTCGACTCGATCGGCCGTCCCACGCTCGGCTACACCTGCCGGGTGGTGGGGGAGGACGGGGAGGACGTGGCACCGGGGGAGCCGGGTGAGCTGCTCGTCGGCGGGGTGCCGGGCCGGTCGCTGATGGCCGGCTACCTGGACAACCCCGAGGCCACCGCGGCCGCGCTGGTCGACGGCTGGCTGCACACCGGAGATGTCGTGGTCGCCGACGCGGCCGGGTTCCTGCGCTTCGTCGACCGGGCCAAGGACATGATCAAGCGCGCCGGGGAGAACGTGACCGCGAGCGAGGTCGAGGCCGTCCTGCTCGCCCATCCGGCGGTGCGCGATGCGGCCGTGGTCGGCGTGCCGGACCCGATCCGGGACGAGCAGATCATCGGCTTCGTCGTGCTCGTGGACGGCGCCAAGGTCGCAGCGGAAGAGCTGATCGCCTGGTGCGCGGAGCGTCTCGCGCGCTTTCGGGTGCCGAGCGCAGTCGAGTTCATAGCTGAACTGCCGCGCACCGCAGTTGGCAAGATCCAGAAGCAGCCGCTGCGAGCGGAATACACAAAGCGCGGGCAGCTCACCTGAGCGTTGTACCGCCCGGTGTCCCAGGTCCGGTCGCCAAACCCGGATCCACCGGTCGACGGTAATGGTGTCAAAAGCGAGGGTCAGCGGGGCTTGCCCGCACGCTGCCGGTTGCGGAAGCTGGTCGGAGTTTCGCCGCTCTCCTGGGTGAAGAAGGACGAGAAGTTGGCGGGGTCTCGGAACCCGAGCTCACGCGCGAGGATCCCGATCGGTTGGTCGGTGTGCGCGAGGAGGCGGCGGGCCTCGAGGACGATCCGACGGTTGATCGCCTGCTTGGGGGATTCTTCTGAGGCGGCCCGGGTCGCGCGTTCCAACGTCCGGGTTGAATACCCGAGTTGATGCGCGTAGTGGTCGACGTTGTGAGCGTTCGCAAAGTCGCGGTCGAGCAGGTCACGGAAGCGGGCATCAAGTGCAGCCGGTTGGGCACGGTCGCCGTCGGGCAGTCCGAGGCTGAGAATGAGCGCTGACAGCAGGTGGCGAAGCGTTTCGGTCTGGGCACCGGTTGGACGGCGCTCGCGGGCGACATCTGCATATTCGCGGCGCAGCACCCGCCGTGGCCGGTCCACCGAGGAGCTAGCCACTGCGGAACTCTTGTCCACGAAATTACGATGACGGTCATTGGCGACCGCCGCGGCCAGGGTGCCGGGGATTAGGAAGTCCGTCTGAAAAACGATGAGATCGCCAGTGGGTCGATCGTCGCCGAAGAGTTGCACTTGGCCTGGGCGGACCCACAGGCTGGATCCGCGCCTGAGCCGGTATTGCACAAAATCAACGGCATGAGTCATTTCCCCGCTGGTGACCAGCAGCAGTGAATGGAACGTTGGCCTGAGAGGCTTAGACAATACGCCCGGGGGGGCCGTGGTCCACAGCTGCTCCAGGGTCATCACCTCCATTCCTAGAGGCAGGGGGGAGACAAACGGGATCCGGCGAATATTCTGTCGTGTTTTCACCCGTTGCGGTCGCCCGTGTCAAGGCCGCTTGAAATCTGACCCCTTTTTGCCGTTTGAAAACTGACCCCCCTTGGTGCGGATCAGGAATTGAAAAGGGCTCCGGTAGCGCCGGCGGTTTGCGCAGTGAGCCGTAGGCGAACGGAGCGAACTGCCGGCGGCGCAGCCGCCGGGTGGGCGCAGGTTCAGATCCTGTCTCCCCGATAGGTGGCCTAGTTTTCGACCGGTGTGGGTCGGGCGAGGTCCCGGTCCTTGAGCCGGTAGGAGTCGCCTTTGAGGGCGAGGATCTCGGCGTGGTGAACGAGCCGGTCGATCATCGCTGCGGCGGTGACCTCGTCGCCGAAGATGTCACCCCAGGCTGAGAACGGCTTGTTGCTCGTGACGATCAAGCTGGCGCGTTCATAGCGTCGGGAGACGAGCATGAACATCAGGTTCGCGGCCTGTGGGTCGAACGGGATGTAGCCGACTTCGTCGACGATCAGCAGCGGAATGCGTTGCAGTCGCTCAAGCTCGGCGTCGAGGCGGCCTTGGCGTTGCGCGTCAGCGAGCAGGGCAACCCATTCGGTCGCGGTCTTGAACATGACGCGGTGCCCGGCGAGGCAGGCGCGGATCCCGAGGGCGATGCTCAAATGCGTTTTGCCGGTGCCGGGCGGTCCAAGCAGCACGATGTTCTCTTTGCCGGCCAGGAAGTCGAGCTGGCCGAGGTGCAGAACCGTGTCGCGGCGCAGGCTGGTTTGGAAGGCGAAGTCGAACTCCTCCAACGTCTTGCGTGCCGGGAACCGGGCGGTCCGGATCCGGGCCTGGCCGCCGTGACTGTCGCGTGAGTCGGTCTCGGTTTTGAGGACCGCGGCGATGAACTGCTCATAGGACCACTCCTCCTCCCGCGCGCGGTCAGCGAGCTTCGGGACCGCTTTGGCCGCGGCTGGGGCTTTGAGCTGGCGGAACAGAAAGGCCAGCTCTGAATCGGGTCGCGGGCTCATGCGATCAGCTGGTCATAGCGAGACAGGGGCCGAACCTCGACGACCGATTCCTCTGGGTGCCGGCCGGCTTTGAGGGTGCGGGCGTGCTCGAGGGCGGTGATTGTCCGATGCCTGGCGAACACCCGGGAATGGCGGGCGGCAAGTTCGCCGCTGTCCAACACCGTCGCGGTGACCTGCTGGCCGTCAACGCGGATCTCGACGCGCCGGCCAACGAGGGTGGGGTCGAGGGAGTAGTCGTTGGTGTCAACGCGAACATAGGGATCCGGCGGAACACGGATGACCCAGCGCTTGGCCGTGTCCGGCAACCGGCCCGGCAGCCGAGCCATCACCTCCCGTTCCTCGAGCAGCCGGTCGATCGGCCGGGCCCGCAGCGTCTTGTGCGTCCGGGCGTTGACCTTGGCGAACCAGCTGTCGAGCTGGTCCTGGAAGTCCAGCTCGTTCGCGAACCGCCGACCTGGCTCGAAGTTCGTCTCCGCATAGCCCTGGAGTCGTTCAACCGCGCCCTTGGCCTGAGGATCGGCGGGCTGACAGAAATGCCAGCCCACCCTCAACTGACCACAGAACGCAGCGAACGCATCCGTCGGCCGACCCTGATGACCGTGGATCCCGGCCTGGCGATCCCAGACCAACAACTGCGGCAACGCCCCCAACCGCTGCAGACACCCGGCGATCCCCGCCAGCAGATCCTCGGTCTCCTTCGAGAACACCAGAACGCCCGCTCCCGCGCGCGAGTAGCCCAAACACGCGACAACGACCCATCCCTGGCGGGTCTGGCCATGGCCGACCGGGATCTCGGCCTGCGGTTGCCACACGTCGAACTGGCACACCTCACCGGGGCGGTAGATCGCCCGCGCGAACGTGCGGGCCGGCTTGAGGAACAGCGGACGAACGTCTCGAAGGTAGTCATCGACGACGGTCTTGCCCGCCACACAGCCCAACGGTTCCAACAACTCCCGGACCCTGACGCCCGGCAGCTTCGGGTCATCGGTCAACAGCCGGTGGATCTCATCCTTGAACGGCTCCAACACGCTCGGCTTCAGCGCCCGCTGATAAACCGGCGGCGCGTCGCTGCGTAACGCCCGCCGGACGGTGTTCTTCGACAGCCCGGTCTCACGGACCAGGCGTTTGATCGACTTGCCGCCAACGAAATGCTGTCGTCGCAGCTCAGCCCACTGCTCCACCTCGACCACCCCTTCCTGACCCCCTCGTCGCTCAACACCACGAGGCTGTCGCAATCCCCCGGCGGCTCCGCCAACCACTCAGGGGGGTCAGTTTTCGCGCGGCGGAAGGGGGTCAGTTTTCACGCGGCGCCGACAGCCCGCCCACCCGTGGTTCACCTTAGGTTGTTAGAGAGTGAAGAATAGTCAGGCCGCAACGCCGGAAGAGCCCACTCCGCCATGAGACGTTGGCCAATTCGCAGTATGCGAGACAGGAGCGCAGATGAACGACCCCAAACCCCAGACGACCTTCGAGTCCTACCTTCGTGCCTTTTCCGAGCCATCACCTGTCGATCAGGAACGGCTGCTGCGGGAAAGCGTGTCAGAGGATGTCGCATTTGCAATCCTGGTGTCGATGGGCGTGGTCTCCGGAACCTCGTCGAACACATCGGTGTTTTTCAGAAGAAGTCCCCTGGCGGCTACTTCCGGGTGAACTGGGTTCGTGAGCAGCACGGACAGCTGCTCGCTGAATGGACCCAATACAGCCAGGACGGTTCCCCACCCGTCACAGCTCACAGCTTCGGTCGCTTAGATGACACGGGTCGCCTGGCCCAGATCGCCGGCTTCTGGCCTCCTGAGAAGCGGTAAACGTGGACTGGACGGTTCGAACCCGCGGTGGCGGTACTCAGACGGTTCCGGTCGACGGCGTCGCTGAAGTCCTTGAGCGCCTTCAAGGGTGCCGCTTCACGTCGGCGGAAGAAGATTGTCACGACCGGGTGTATGTCATGCCGCGAGGCGGCGCTGGGCTGTGAGCGGTGTACACCGGCAGGCGCCGAGCGCTGTTCAACCCGGTTCGGTGAAGATCCCCCCGGGGGTGACGAGTCCGCTCTCGTAGGCGGCGATCACCAACTGGGCGCGATCGCGGGCGCCGAGCTTGGCGAAGACGCGAGCGACGTGCGTTTTGGCTGTCGCGGGAGATAACACGAGCGCGGCGGCGATCTCGGCGTTGGACAGCCCGCGCCCGACGAGGGTGAGGACCTCGCGCTCGCGGGGGGTCAAAGGGGCGAGGGCCGCCGCGGCGGCTTTTCTCAGCGTCGGCTCTGCCTGCTCGTGGGCCAGGTAAACCTCGATGAGCCGGCGCAGATGCTGTGGAGCCAGGAGGGCTTCGCCAGCGGACACGGTTCGGACCGCTTCGATGAGAAACGCCGGCTCGACGTCTTTGAGCAGGAAGCCGGAGGCGCCGGAACGCAGCGCGCCGAACACGTATTCGTCAAGCTCAAAGGTGGTCAGCACGAGGACGCGCGTCCGGGTCAGGCGGGCGTCTTGGCTGATCCGGGCCGTTGCCCGCAGGCCGTCGAGTCCCGGCATGCGGATATCCATCAGTACGACGTCGGGGCGAGTTGCCTCGACCACTTCGAGCGCCTCGCGGCCGTCGGAGGCCTCGCCCAGCACCTTCATGTCGTCCTCGGCTGCTAACAGCGCCCGGAAGCCCGCGCGGACCAGCGCCTGGTCATCGGCGAGCACGACCCCGATCATGTGAGGCCCGGAGGCGGGTAGGGCAGCCGCGCGCGGACGTGCCAGCCGTGGGGCAGCGCCGGCCGGGCGCTGAGCTCTCCGCCGAGCGCGGCCGCCCGTTCGCGCATGCCGGCCAGCCCGTTGCCCCCCAGGCCGCCCAACCCGTCGGGGGTCCGCACCGGCGCGCCAACCCCGTCGTCGATGATGTCAATCTCCAGTCCGGTGGCGTCTCGGCGCAGCTCGATGCGTA
This sequence comes from Solirubrobacteraceae bacterium, assembly GCA_965198695.1. GTDB lineage: Bacteria > Actinomycetota > Thermoleophilia > Solirubrobacterales > Solirubrobacteraceae > Palsa-465. The sequence continues at coordinate 305,963 of CBDAPW010000003.1, forward strand.
CCGTGTCGGCTCGGGCGTGGCGCAGCACGTTGGTCGTGGCCTCTTGGATGATTCGGTAGCCGGCCGCCTGTACCGGGGCCGGCAGGTCGTCCACCGGCGCGCGCGCCAGCGCCACGCTGATGCCCGCCTCGCGCAGACCGGACGCCAAGGCGTCGAGATTGCCTAGCGCGGCGGCCGGGGACAGCGGGGCACCGCCGACGGGGTCACGCAGCACGTGCAGGGTGGCGCGCAGGTCACCGAGGGCGTCTCCACTGGTTTGCTTGATCGCGCGCAGAGCCGTGTGCGCCTGGACGGGGTCGCCGTCGATGAGGTGCGCAGCCACGCCGGCCTGCACGTTGATGGCGGTCATGGCGTGCGCGACGGTGTCATGGATCTCGTGCGCAATGGCGAGCCGCTCTGCCGCGAGGCGTTCTAGCGTTCGGGACTCGCGGGCGTCCGCCTCCCGCTGAGCGGCGAGCTGGCGGCTGCGCAGCAGGTCGCCGGCGGCGATGGCAAGAAGACAGAGGACCAGGCTCTGGGCGATGGCCAAGAGGAGCGCGTTGCCGTGGTTGAAGGGCACCGTGCTGACGAGCACGCTCGGGACGGTGAGCGCAGCCATCCACAGCGAGCGGCGGCGGTCACCGAACCGCGCGAGGTCATAGAGCATGACCATCGGCACGAGCACGACCGTCACGCCCGGACGTACCACGGCGGCCTCGAGCACGACGCCGGCGACGAATGGCACCACGACCACAGCAAACCTGACTCGGCGCCGTACGACTAGCGGCGCCACGCCGAGACAGGCGGCCCCGGCGACCCCCGGCGTCACCGGCCGGCCCCCCAGGCCGGCCGCGAGCACCAGCACCGGCGCCAGCAAAAGCACGGGCAGCCAGGCGACAAACCGCTCTGTTCTCACCGCACGGACGAGCATGCCAAGGATGATAAGTCGCGTCCGCCCGCCCGCCCGCCTGAGCCGGCCGCCTCAACCGCCGGGGCTCAGCTCACTACCGGGCGCGGGCATCTCGCTGGGTGCTATCCGCTCGTGCAGCCAGCGCAGGGGTCGCGGCGACCACCAGTTGGCCTCTCCGAGCAGCGCCATCAGCGACGGCACGAGCAGGGAGCGCACCACGAGGGCATCGAGTAGGACCCCGAACGCCGTGGCGATCCCGATCTGCTGGATGAACGAGATCTCGCTTGTGGCGAACGCCCCGATGGCGACCGCGAGCAGAATCGCCGCCGCAGTCAGCACCGGTCCGGTGCGCCCCACGCCGGTGCTGACCGCCTCGCGCACCGCCGCGCCCGCCCGATGCGCCTCGCTGATCCGGCCGAGCAGGAACACGCCGTAGTCCGTGGAGAGCGCGAAGATGAGCGCGGCGCTGACCAGGAAGTCGGTCGGCTCGACGCCGCCGTTCGGGGTGTAGCCGAGCAGCCCGGCCAGACGACCGTGACCGTAGATGAAGGTCAGGGGAGCCAAGGCGGCCCCGACGGTGAGCGTGTTCATCACCAGGGCCTTGAGGGGCAGGACGACCGAGTCGGTCATCAACCACAGGACGACGAAGGTCAGCGCGGCGAGCAGACCGATCCCGACCGGCAGCCGGCTGGAGATCGCCGCCTGCTGGTCAACGAAGTTTGCCGCCTCCCCCCCCACGCGGACCGAAACGGAGCTGGGCAGCTTGCGGATCGCCCGCACGGCGTCCTGGGCGCGCGACCCCGTGGGATCCCCGGCCGGCTCAGCGTCCAGCTGCCAGGTACCGTGACCCAGGTATTGCGGGGTCTCGACCTGGGCGACCCCCGGCACACGATTGACGCCGGCGGCGAGCGCCGTCAGGGCCGCCCGGTCGCTGCGGTGCGCGGATGCCGCCACGACGATCGGCGTCTCGTTGGCCCGCGGGAACTCCGTGGCGAGCGCGTCGGCGACGGTGCGCGAGCTCTGGCTCTTGGGGATCACCTGGCTGTCGACCGGCGTCCAATGCGTTCCGAGCGACACCGAGCCAATCGCCACCATCACCGCCGCCGTGACCACTGCGATGGCGCCGGGGCGGCGCATCACCCCGCGCGCGAACCGGGTCCAGCGGTCCGTCGAACGGACCGCGGCAGGGCGGGCCAGCTTGGTGCCCCACATGGCCAGCAGCGCCGGTGAGATCACCAGCGCCGCCGCGGCCGCTACCAGCGCGGTCACCGCGCCCGCGAGGCCCATCGAGATCGCGAAGTTGAGCGGAAACACGGCGAGGGTGGCCAGCGCAAGCGCCACGGTCAACGCCGAGAACACGACCGTCCGCCCGGCCGTGGTCATCGCCGTGGTGATGGCGCTGGATGAGCTGGCGCCGTCGGCCAGCTCATCCCGGAAGCGGCTCAGGATGAACAGCGTGTAGTCGACCGACAAGCCGACGCCCAGCCCGATGACCAGGTTGAGCGCGAACACACTGAGCCCGTACACCTCGTTGACGCCCGTCAGGGCGAGAAAGGTGCCGAGCACGGTCGTGATGCCCACGACGAGGGGCATCACCGCGGCCCGCCCACGAAAGAACAACAGTGCCAGAGCGATTAGCAGCGGCGTGACGATGACTTCGCTGAACAGAAGGTCCTTGGACACCGTCGAGCCGATCTGGGCGTTGGAGATCGAACTGCCGCCAATCGTCACGTCGCGGTCGCCCCGAAAGGCGCTCTCAACTTTCGCGGCCACCGTCTTGGCCGTGGCCCCAGTTTTCAGCGCACCCGTGACGATCTCGGCCCGACCGTGGGCCGCCACTGCCGCGGGACCCTGAGCGTAGATTATGCCGGGCACCTGCTCAAGCCGGTGGACGATCCCGCGCACCTGTGGCGCGGCCGCCCGGGTTCCCTGGGGGGTCCGGACGAGCAGGACGACATTGGCGGAGGCCTGGGCCCCGGTGGCCCGTTCGAGCAGCTGATCGGCGCGCTGGGAATCGGCGCCGGTCGGGGCGCTGTTGGCCGAGGACTGCAACGAGCCGGCGACCGGGCCGCCGACCACCCCCGCGACGATCACGAAGAGCAGGACGAGCCAGAGCGTGCGGCGGTGATGGCCGCGAATGATGTCGGAGATCTTGAGGAGCATGCCGCGATGCTCCAGCGTCTCGCGGCCCCGCGCATCGGCCCCCGGGAGACACTTCCACCCAGCTCGTACATCCTCGGGTGTAGATCTGCTTCTCGCGCCCCGGCGCCCATTGCAAAGTCGCGGTAACTGACTTGGGCTGTGCTAGCCCATCAGCGCGAGCCATCTGTTTTGAACAGTCGCACCGCGCGCACGTGGGGCATCAGGTTGACGTCGACCCTCTCGTCGCCATCCCCCAGAGCGGCGCCTCCCTGAATACCCCGCGTCGGCAGAGAAGATGTCGACTGGACCAAAGCGACGCTCGGCGCATGCATGCCGCGCATCACGGCTTCCAGTTGATTCTCGAGGAGGTCTGCGACGCAGCTGAAACCGCCACGGCGCATTACTCGACGCCCCTGGAGACCCAGCACGACGACGGCGAGGGTGAGAGCTTCATCATCGGCCACACGCTCGGCAAGATCGACGACCGCTATGAGCCTCTCGGCGGACATGCGCATCTACCAGACCGCTCGCCCGCTGACCGAGCAGCAGCGTCGCGTGCTCACCTTGAGTCTTCCAGGGCGATTGCCCCAATAGCAGATCGGGAGGGAACTCGGCGTTTCTCAGATGGGGTCTCATGGAACCTCCATCTGCTGCTCAATCGGCTCTCAGCGATCATCGACGCAGAAGTCAGGTAAGGATCAGCTCAGCGGTCGCTGTTCGGGCTAACTCGTGACCTGCTGCTGCGTGCCGGCAGCTCGGCGGCTCAGTCTCCTGACTGCGTGTCAGGCCTGTGTCCGCGTTCGCGCAACTGCCGGTTCGAGATGGACATTTCGGCATGGTTGGCGGCGCTCGTGAGGGCAGCCAACCGGGCAACGCCGTCGCTGAACCCGTGATGGTCATCAAGGCCGAATAGAAACACGGCGGGTCAATCCGTCTGACGCGGCCGCGTCACACCACCCCGGCCGACAACAGTCCTTTCGTGTAGCCGGGTCTGAGTTGCTCGGCTGCGATGGTGCTGCGTTCGCAATGAACAGCGCCAAATGAACCACGAATGTCCGGCCGGTCATCAGACACGATCGCGGGAATGCGCATGTCGGCATTGGGCGTGAGAGGCATTACGGCGCCGCCTTCTTGATCGGCGGCCGCGACCAAAGGGCCGTTAGGCGAGCCACAGAGGTGAGTAAGACGAACGACCCGCAGAGACTTGCGGGCCGTTCGAGAGGGAGGAGAGGTACTTCTTAGAAGCTGCCGGTGAAGATTGGCAACACTCACATCATCCGTGCTCGCGTCATTGGTCAAAGTGACATCGCTCACTGAGCGCAGCGCGTTCACTCTCGACCTCACCGATCCTGCGGTCTCCTATCCGACTCAGTTCCCCTCTTCCGAGCCGATGTCCTCGAACAGTGGGCCGGAGGCGGCTCCCATCGAGCGGATCCTTGGCCCAGATCGTGCAACGTGAGCAGCGCCCGAGGTATGGAGCGGGGCGCGGATTGTCCTGAACAGCAGGGACTTACGATCACTGAAGTCGTTGAAAGCTGAGCTTGGCGGTTCACGATAAAGGTGATGCGTGCGGGACCGTCTGTCATGGTCGAAGTGACCGCGGCCGGAGACTGGTGTCGTACGCGGGTACGGCACTGCTCAGCCAACCCGGAGCGCAACTGTCCCTCACAGATCATGACGGCCGTCGGCCTAAAGCAAAGATCCTTCCCGATCATGCCGGCGCTGACATTGCGATGCTCGAGCGGCGCGACCGCTAACGCGCCCGGATCGAGGACCGCATCCGCGATGACAAGGACAGGATGCGACCCCTCCAGGCTGCGTTCAAGCTTTTGCGATGAAAAGGTGGACCGAGGCCGGGATGGTCACCCACGACCTGATCGTTTGGACCTCAGCGCTCATCCTGGACGCGCACCTTGGGATCGCGGAACCCTAAACGTCGCTTACCGGCTGCTGTATGTCGCCGCCCGAGGAGGCGCGAAGCGGGCGTGAAGCTGGGGAGGGCGTCGGCGGATAACGTCTCGCGCAGCGCGACAAACCCCCGACATGCGTCGCGTCGCCGGGCGGGGGCTGTCAACCGTCACCGCCTGACACCGCTAGGTGGTCCAACAAGCCGCGCGCTGTCTCTGCATCGGTGACAAGCTGATTAAAGAGGCCCGCCTGCGCGGCAACCGCGATGCTGGGGACCTTCTCCAAGCCCGCGGCGATGGCGATGGTCGTGGGAATGCGTCGCAGCTGATCAAAGCTGGTGGCGATGAGACGCTCAGATCCGTTGAAGTCGATGGGATCACCGTTTTTGTCGTAGAAGCGCCCGCAGATATCACCAACGGCCCGACGCAGGTCCCCAGCGCGCTCGATGACGTACTGAGGGAGCGTCGTCCGGGCCATGAGTGGGGCGCCCACGCCGACGAGGGCGCACTGAGCGGTCTGCCACAGTGTGAGGACGCGTTGCACCGAGGCGTCTTCAAGCAGGCGGTCATGGAGTTCCGCGGTGGGTAGGGCTGGCGCAAAGAGCAATATGGGAGTGCCGTGAACGCGCTCGGCGATCACCCGCGTTAGCTCGTTGGTTGCGTACCAGGCCTCCGGCTCATCTACCCCGCCCATGGTCGGCGCAAGGACCACCCCACGCAGCTCGGGCAACCGGGCGTGCGAAGTCTCGTAGATCGACCGTCCCGACGAAACGAGTATTGCGTCTCCCGGAGCGAGCTCGGCCATCTCTAATGCCGCGCCCACCTCGCCTGCCAGAGCCCCGCCCGCCCCCGGCGGACGAGCGGCGCTGAGATGTACACCTCTGAGACCAAGCGCTCCACTCAGGCGCTCGGCCAGCTCGGCGCCCTGGTCCTCGGGCGGGTCGGCGATTTCGATGCGAACAATGCCCTCTCGTCGTGCCTGGGCGAGAACACGGCTCACCGTCGTCCGGCTGATGCCGAGCTTGTCGGCAATTTCGGCCTGGGTGGCGTCTTCGAGGTAGTAGAGCCTTGCGGCCGCCTGCATCACTGACGACGCGAACCCCGCCCCATGAGGAACCTCCATCCTCAGACCATAGACATCTCGCACGCATTGCCAGGAATAACGTGCGTTGGACATATGTGCTGGACAAATGTGCGCCGGTTGGTAGGCTGACGCCAGGAAGAGAGAGGAGGTTGTATGCCGCAGTTCATGCAGGCCGTCGTCTGTCACGGCCCTCGCAATTACCAGCTGGAAGAGGTTCCCGTCCCAGAGCCGGGCTTGGGCGAGGTCTTGATTCGTGTCCAAGCCGTTGGTATCTGCGCCTCGGACCTGAAGTGCTACGACGGGGCAGCCAAGTTCTGGGGTGACGAATCACGTCCGGCATGGGCCGAGACCGACGTCATTCCCGGACACGAGTTTGTCGGCGAGGTCGTCGAGTTGGATGATGCGGCCGGTGCCGCTCGGGGCCTGAAGCTGGGGGACCGGGTCGTGTCGGAGCAGATCGTGCCGTGCTGGGAGTGCCGCTACTGCCTGCGCGGTCAGTACCACCTGTGCCGGCCGCATGACATTTACGGGTTTAAGCGGCGCACTCCAGGTGCGATGGCCCAGTACATGGTCTATCCGGTCGGGTCAATCGTGCATCGCGTCGAGAAGGCCATCGATCCCTGGCACGCGGCGTTCGTGGAGCCGCTGGCATGCTCACTACACGCCGTAGAGCGAGCCGCCATCCGCTCCGGTGACGTTGTTGTGGTGGCCGGCTGCGGTCCAATCGGGCTGGGGATGGTGGCGGGCGCGGCGTCCAAGCGACCCGGATGCGTCGTCGCGCTTGACCTCGAGGATCACAAGCTCGACATTGCCCGGGCATGCGGGGCTGATCTCGCGTTGAATATCTCTCGAGACGATGTTGTCGGCGAGATCGGTCGCCTGACCGAGGGCTACGGCGCCGATGTGTACTTAGAGGGAACTGGTCACCCTTCTGCGGTTCAACAAGGGCTGCAACTGCTGCGTAAGCAAGGCACCTTTGTCGAATACAGCGTCTTCAAAGACGACGTCTGCACCGACTGGAGCGTCATCTCCGACGATAAGGAGTTGGACGTACTGGGCGCCCATTTGGGCCCAGGCTGCTGGCCGACTGCGATCTCAATGATCGAGTCGGGTCGGCTTCCGATGGATCGCATCTGCACCCACCAACTGCCCGTCGCTGAGTTCGAGCAGGGGCTCGAACTGGTTCGCAGCGGGGCAAGCTCAATCAAGGTGTCGCTGATTCCCGCCTGAGGGTGTCAGTCGGCCACCACCACGGAGAAGGAGGAGAGAATGTTGTCAAGAATCCCAGTACGAGCCGGCGCGCTGGCGGCGGTTGTTCTGGCCGCCGTCGCGCTTGCCGCCTGCGGGAACGCATCATCTGGATCGAGCACCTCGGGTTCAGCAAGCAACGCAGGGTCAGGAGCCGGGGGATCGACCTCTAGTGCTACCTCGGCCAAGGGAGCCAAGATCGCCTTTCTGATGCCCGATGAGGCGTCACCTCGGTACGTCCTGTATGACCACCCGTCATTTGTCAAGGAGATGAAGCAGCTCTGTTCGACCTGTCAGGTGCTGTACCAAGACGCAACGGAGACCAAAATACTCAGCAGAGCCAGATGCAGTCGGTCATCGCGCAGGGGGCAAAGGTCATTGTCATTGACCCGGTTGACGCGAGCGCAATCGCCTCAACGGTGAATCAGGCAATGTCTCAAGGCATCAAGGTCATCTCCTATGACCGGCCGTTCAATAACTTGCACACCAGCTTCTACGTGTCATTCAACAACCAGCTCATCGGGGACGACATCGCCAAGTCGCTGGTTGCTCACCTCAAGGCGACGGGCCAAGCCAACAACGGCGGAATCCTGATCGTCAACGGTTCGCCGACCGACCCGGCCGCCGGATTGATCAAGGCCGGGATCCATCAGGGCATCGCTGGTTCAGGGATCAAGGTCCTATCGGAGTACTCCACGCCGGACTGGACACCGTCACTCGCTCAGAACTGGGTTTCGGGACAGATCGCACGGTTCCACAGCCAGATCAAGGGAGTGATTGCTGCGAATGACGGTACGGGCGGTGCAACCGTCGCAGCGTTCAAGGCTGCCAACGTCAACCCCGTCCCTCCGGTGACCGGCAATGATGCAACCACCGCGGGCACGCAGCTAATCATCGCCGGCGAGCAGTACAACACGATCAACAAGCCGTACCACATCGAAGCCGACGCAGCCGCCAACGCCGCCTACGACTTCCTGCAAGGCAAAACTCCGAAGCCGACCTCGACGGTGTTTGGGACACCGGCGCAGCTATTCAGCCCTCACGTGGTGACCAAGGCGACGGTTAAGCAGCAGCTGGTCGTTCCCGGGTTCCAGACCGTCAAGGAGCTATGCACGCCGGCCTATGCCTCCGCGTGTAAGTCAATTGGTCTGTAGCCAGCTGATGACCGTCGAGTCCAAGGCAGTGACAGGATCGGGCGTCCAGCGCCCGATCCTGTCGATGCGATCTATCAGCAAGCGATTTGGGGCCGTCGCCGCGCTCACCGACGTCAACCTCGAGATACCCTCTAGCCGGGTGGTTGCCCTTGTCGGTGACAATGGCGCAGGAAAATCGACGCTCGTGAAGGTGCTGGCCGGTGTTCATGCGGCCGACAGCGGCTCGATCGTATTTGACTCACAACCTGTCCGCATTGGCACCCCGTCGGCGGCCCAGCAGCTCGGAATCGCAACCGTGTATCAGGACCTCGCGCTGTGTGAGAACCTGGATGTTGTCGAGAACCTTTTCCTTGGTCACGAACGCGGTCCCTGGCGCCTCGACGAGGTCTCTATGGAGCTGCGGGCGTGGGAGCTACTGAGTGAGCTGCGAGCAAGGATTCCGAGCGTCCGCGTTCAGGTGGCAGGTCTATCGGGTGGCCAGCGCCAAGCGGTTGCCATCGCCCGGTCGTTGCTGGGGGACCCCAAGCTCGTCATCCTGGACGAGCCCACGGCAGCCCTGGGAGTAACACAGACCGAAGAAGTGCTGAAGTTGGTCGAACGGCTCCGCGAACGCGGCCACGCGGTGCTCATGATCTCGCACAACATGGCCGACGTGATGCGCGTCGCCGACGAAGTCTGCGTGATGCGCCTCGGCCGCAATAACGGAGTTTTCAACGTCGCAGAGACGTCTCCCGAAGAGGTCGTTGGCGCGATCACGGGCGCCGTTAACCACCCGAATCCGACCGACCACGCTCCAACCGAGGAGAGCAGCTGACATGAGCACTCGCGACCACACCGCGACGGGATCTGAGCCGAGCGAGTCAGTCAACCTCGACCTGAGTGACGAACGCTTAGGCGTCGAGCCGGGGCTCGTCGCAGCTGTCCGCCTGTTGCTTCATCGGATTCGCGTCGGTGAGCTGGGAGCGCTGCCCGTCGTCGTTGGAATCATCCTCATCGGCGTCATCTTCGAGCTTCTGAACTCGGTCTTTCTGAAGCCGGACAATCTTGTCAACCTTCTGCTGCAGACCGTCCCAACCGGGGTGATCGCCCTGGGCATCGTCTGCGTCCTGCTGCTTGGCGAGATCGACCTCTCCGTCGGCTCGGTTAGTGGAGCCTCCGCGGCGATCACCGCCCTGCTGTACGTCAACCACGGGTTCCCCGTCGTGCTGGCAATCCTCATCGCGATTTTGGCCGGTACGGTCATCGGGCTCATTTACAGCCAGCTGTTCTTGCGCTTCGGTATGCCGAGCTTCGTCATCACGCTGGCTGGCCTGCTCACCGTGGAGGGGCTGCAACTCCAGCTGCTCGGCACTGTCGGCTCCATCAACCTTCCATTCAACTCCGGGATCGTCAAGTTCGCGCAGCAGGACTTCGTCCCCGAGCCACTAGCCGTCGTGCTCTCGGTGCTCATTGCCGTGGCGCTCTTGGCCTCCGGATGGGAGCGGGCGCGCCGCCGGCGCCGCGCCGGACTCTCTGCGCAGTCGCTGCGCTTCCTCATCGCCCGCAGTCTCGCCCTTGGCGTCGTTCTCGTCGCAGCGGTGATCTACCTGGCCGGCGATCGTGGCGTGGGCTGGATGTTTGTGCTTTTCGTCGCCCTTGTACTCCTCATGCAATATGTGTTCACGCGGACCAGCTTTGGCCGTTCCATGTTCGCGATCGGCGGCAACGTCGAAGCGGCGCGACGAGCGGGAATCAACGTTCGCGGGGTGTATGTTGCGGCCTTCGTGCTGTGCTCGACATTCGCGTCGGTGGGCGGCATTCTCGACGCGATGCGCCTTGCGTCAGCTTCCCAGCAATCAGGCAGCGGACAGGTCAATCTCGACGCCATCGCCGCCGCTGTCATCGGCGGCACCAGCCTTTTCGGGGGCCGCGGCTCGGCCGTATCAGCGCTGCTCGGCGTAATCGTGATCACCGCAATCACCAACGGGCTGACTCTCTTGAACCTCAGCTCTGCGGCTCTGTTCATGATCACCGGGGGCGTCCTGCTGATCGCGGTGGCGGTCGACTCGCTGTCGCGTCGAACCCGCGCCTCAGCCGGACGCACCTAGGCCCGTGGGCGGCGCTGGCGGCGGGCCGTTGGTCCTCGGGGTGGACATCGGCACCGGCTCGATCAAAGGGGTGCTCGCGACCCCCGAGGGCGAGATCGTCGCCAGTGCCACCGCAGCCCAACGCGTGTCAATGCCCCAGCCCGGCTTCGTCGAGATGGACGCAGAGACCGACTGGTGGGACGCGACATGCTCGATCATCCACGAGCTCACCCGGCATGCCCCTAGCGACGCCATCGCGGGCGTCTGCGTGTCCGGGCTCGGACCCTGCCTCCTCTTATGTGATGAAGCAGACCGGCCGACTCGGCCGGCGATCCTGTACGGCATTGATATGCGCGCCGAGGCGGAGATCAGCGAGTTGACCGCTCGACTTGGCGCCGCTGAGATCCTCGCGCGCGGGGGCAAGGCATTGTCGAGCCAGGCCGTTGGCCCAAAGCTGCTCTGGGTTCGGCGACATGAGCCGGACGTGTGGGCCCGCTCACGGCGGTGGTACTCATCGCACTCCTTCATCGTCGCACGCCTGACGGGCGAGTACGTGCTCGACCACCATACGGCGAGTCAAAACGACCCGATGTACGACCTGTCCGCTAACGAATGGTTCTTACCGTGGGCAGAGGAACTCGCGCACGGGCTTGAACTGCCAAGGCTCGCTTGGCCAGGTGAGCTGGCTGGAGAGGTGACCCGCGCCGCGGCAGACGCCTGTGGTTTGAAGCCTGGTATCCCCGTCTGCGCCGGCACCGTCGATGCCTGGGCAGAGATGGTGTCGGCAGGCCTGCAGGAGGAGGGCGACATGATGTTGATGTATGGCTCCACGATGTTCATCATCCAAGTCGTCGGCGCCGCTTCCCCCCACCTAGGTCTCTGGACGACGACCGGCGTCACACCGGGCTCGAACACGCTATCTGCCGGTATGGCCACCACAGGGATTCTCACTGAGTGGATGCGGCACCTGACGGGAGGCGCGTCCTTCGAGGAACTCGTCGCCGAAGCGGCACGAATTCCGGCCGGCTCTGACGGTCTCATTGTCCTTCCGTACTTCGCCGGCGAACGCGCCCCGATCTACGACCCTGATGCCCGCGGGCTCATTGCGGGGCTGACCCTCGGCCATCACCGTGGTCACCTCTTTCGCGCCACCTATGAGGGAATTGCCTACGGCATACGTCAGATTCTTGAAATGTTCGCGGCGGCCGAAGGGCCGCCGCAGCGCGTTGTCGCGGTCGGCGGAGGTACCCAAGGCGGTCTGTGGACGCAGATCGTCACCGATGTCACCGGACAACCTCAGTCGGTCCCCGGCCAGACCATCGGCGCAAGCTATGGCGACGCGCTTCTCGCGGCGAAAGCGACCAACCTCACCGATCGCCCCAGCTGGGCAAACGAGAGCCGGGTCCTCTTACCCGATCCGGCCGTTCGCGAGGTCTACGACGCCTGTTTCGAAAGTTACAGTGCGTTCTATCCGCTCGCGCGCGAGGAGATGCACCGGTTGGCGTCCCTGCAAAAGGGCCTTCCCGCCTCGGCGCCAGGTGAATCGGTTCACCCCGACGCTGCTTCGCGGTGATGCGTCAGCCCAGAGCGACGGCACCAGGAGCAGCTCGCCGGTGGGCATAACCTGTCCGGTAACGCCGGGAAGCAGGACTGTGATCCCGCCCTCCTCCTAGATGATCATCAGGCCGCTAACACTCTCGCCTCTCGTTAGGTTTGAGCGTGCGATCACGTTGCGCGAGATCGGATGCGCCTTGAACTGAAGGGCGACCTGATCGGCTTGGCGGGCCCGGGATGGATCGGAGACCTTCAGCTGGTAACGCTCCGATCCGGCGTTCGACGACCACCTCGATTTCCGTTACCTCGACGGCCGCCTAAGGGTCGAGAGGGCCGGGGTGACGGACGTACTCCGTCTCGAACTGATCCCGGGAGGGACATGACGAAGTGCCAAAAAGTCTTGGCGTGCGGGCCGGGATCATCGAGTTGTCTCTCGTACGGCAGTGCCCGGGGTCGGGAGAACGACGCGTCCGATGATCGAGCGCAGTGCCCGATCTCATGTCGACTGGAGAACCGAGCGAGCCCGACTCGGGTGATCCCAATTCAGCGCGAGGACCTCAAAGCGTTAATCGGTCCGGCGCCGCTGAAGCTGATGAGTGCGAACCCGCGCGGGTCTTGTCCTCGCTCGACGGTCTTGCGCCGGACTGTCGCGAGGATGCTGAGGTGGCCAGTTCGGGAATCCCGAGCGCGAGGCGATCGCTTCGCCATCCCCAGTTTCTGACCTAGCCTGTCGACAGCCGTGCGAGAACCCCACTCGGAACGCCCGGACGAATGACACCGATCAACAAACCAACAAGTAGTGCGGGGTCTTGTAGACCGCGAATCGCCAGCAGGAAGCGTATGTTGACGCCTAGCCCATGGACGTCCGACTCTACGGCGTAGCGAAATCCCGAGCTCGAGCGCATCGGGGTTCTCTGCCGGGCCTCGAGCCTCGCTCACGTTGCGCTCGTCTCCGTTGCCGAGCGTTCCGGAGCGCTCAGCAACGTCACTCGGCGCACGTCGTCAAGCTCACCAAGCCGGCTGATAGCCGCTCCGAGCAGCGTAAGCTGGTCATCGTTGAGCGTCCGTGCGGCGTTGATGCGGAACTTCAGCGACAGCTCTGCGTCGCTCAGCGGCCGCTGGGGACCGCCTCGGTTCTCGAGCACTCGAACGTTATGGCGCTTGCCTTCTCGGGTCAGCAGGTCCACGATCGCCGGAAGCGCATTCGGGAAGATCGCGTCGCATTCCGGGTCCGGGACGCAAGAGACCCGGGCGGCCAAGTCGAGCAGTTCGGGATCGGCGACGGCTGCGTCGGTGAAGTCATCGACGGTCACGCCAAGGCCTCCCCCACCACGGAGCGCGAGGGCGAAAGTAAACGGGCCGCTGAAGCGGGCGTTGTAGGCACTCGAGGGGCGGGCCTTTTCCGCGGCTGGCTCGGCAATCGTCTTCAGCACCGCCGCGGGCACACCCAGCCGCACAGACTCGACGTCCTGCGGACGCACCCCGACCGAGCGGAGCTCCAACGCGGCGTCGATGCCGGCATGCGTGAAGTGGTTGGCGGGATACGGCTTGAAATGAAGGCGGAGAAGTTCCCAGTGCGATCCAAGGCCGCGCACGATCGCCTCAGGATCAGCCCGGTCACCGCAGAAGGCCTGCAGGAAACCAAAGCGGCCCTCGAACACGGTGGGCGGGCCGGTCAACCCTTCGCGGGCAAGTTGGGCGGCGGTCACGCCTGCGTGGGCAGCCCAGCCGCAATGCACGCGTTTGACAGAGCCACCGGTCCGGTTGGCCTCCAGTAGCCCTGCGCCCATGCTCGCCGAGATTGACATCGCGTGGGCCAGGCGCGTCTCATCCAGCCCGAACAGGATGCCGGCGGCGGCCGCAGCCCCGACGGTGCCGCAGATTGCGGTCGCGTGGAGTCCACGGTCGAAGAAAATCGAGTTGCGCGCCTCGGGGTCATAGCCGGCCATGCCGAGCCGGACACACAGCTCGTCGCCGACGGCGATCGCCCGTACTAGCTTGGCGCCAGATGCCCCGGTGGCCTCGGCGACGGCCAAAGCTGCCGGGATCACCGACGAGCTCGGATGCAGCACCGATGGCATGTGAGTGTCGTCGAAGTCCAGGGCGTGGGCGAGCGTTCCGTTATAGAGCGCCGCCGCTGCGGCCGGATAGCGCTCGGTACCGCCGATTAGCCCGGCCTCTGGGCGTCCTCCCCACGAGGTGAGAACGGCCTGAACAGTCCGGGCGGGGTCAGAGCCCACGGCTGCCAAGCTGACGCCGACCAAGTCATACACGCGGCGTTGCACGTCTGTTGTGATGTCTACGGACAGTTCCGCGGGAAGTTCGGCGACGGCAAACGCCGCAACCCGCTCCAGGATGGTCATGCCTGCACCAGTGCGAGCGGCCGCACCGGGCTACCGGTCGCGCCGATGATCTTCAGCGGTGCGAGCACGAACCCGAATTCGCTCACGCCAGCTGCGCTGAGCAGCTCGAGGTCGAGCATCTCGATGATCGGGATCCCGCGCTCAACGAGCAGCAGCCGGTGGGCAGGCAGTAGGCGATGCCCCTCACCCGGGGGGATGTGCTCATAGGCCGTGGTGTCAGAACCAGTAGCTCTGACCTCGCGGTCCGCGAGCCACCGTGCACCGTCCTCTGACACGCCCGGGACGCCGCTGGCGTGCCCGAGGAACGCCTCGGCGTCGGTGAACTTCTGAGCCCAGCCGGTTCGTACGAGCACCACATCCCCGGCGCGGACTTGCACCGCCCCGTGCTGCTGGGCTTGCTGCTGGGCTGACTCCAGCTCGTCCGGACCGATGGCGAATCCACCGGGCAGCACGTCGACGCCCTGAGCGGCGGCGACGTCAAGCAGCACGCCACGCCCGACCAGGGGCGTGACGGTCTCAACCCCGAGAGCAGAGAACCGCCCGCCCGCCTGCGCGCCTGCCGCCGATACGCCGCCGTGCAGCACCCCTTCAAATGAGACGTGGGCCAGGGCGTCGATGTGGGTGCCGACGTGGCCGCCGGTGACGATCATCTCGTTGGCGGCTGAGCTGCCGTCGCTGCGGACCATGTCTCCGTGTCGGCGCAGCAACGCCATTTTGAAGCCAGGGTGATTCGGTGAGGACGGGATCGCCGCATGCAGCGGCTGTCCGAGGTCATACACGGTCGCTCCGGCGAGGGCAGCGATCAATGCGCTCATGCGAGCGTCTCCTTTTCGAGGCGCTGGGCCAGCGCGATGGTTCGACGAGCGGCGACGGCGACCGCCCGGTCGACAAAGCTCCCGTCGGCCAGGATCAACGCGCCGCGGCCGTTCTCTTCCTCGGCCGCGAGCTGATCGACGATCGTCTGTGCTTTGGCGATCTCCTGTGGACTTGGGGTGTAGGCAGCGTTGATCGCCGCCACCTGGGCTGGGTGGACCGCCGATCGCCCAAAGAAGCCTAATCCCCGTCCTTGCCGGCAGGTCCGTACAAGGCCCAACTCGTCACGCGGGTTGACGTAGACGCTCTGCACGGGCGGCTCCAGTCCAGCGGCGCGAGAGGCAACCACGATGCGCGAGCGCGCGTAGAGCAGTCCGGCGTCGTCGTCCACACCGAGCTCGCTGCGTAGGTCTGCTTCGCCGAGGCCGATACTCACCACGTCGAGATGCGAACAGGCCAGCCCGTACGCGCGCTCGACCCCGAGGGCGGTCTCGATGAGACATTGGACGGGAACCCCGGGGACGCGAGCCGCCACCGTTTCCACGTCGGTGGCCGACTCGCACTTCGCCAGGCGGATCCCGGCTGGCCTCGCGGCAGTCAACGCTTCCATGTCCCGCTCGAATTCGGCCGAGCCCGCCGCGTTCACGCGGACCCAGACCGGCTTGGTCGCGGCCCGGCTGAGCAGGCGCACGACTGCCTCGCGGGCGGAGGTTTTGCGGTCGGCGGGCACGGCGTCCTCAAGATCCAGGACGACCGCGTCGGCCTCGGAAGCGAACGCCTTGTCGAACAGCTCCTCGCGGTGGCCGGGCACGTAGAGGTAGCTGCGCAGCAGCATTAGACGATCCCCTTCTCAGCCAGCTGCGCAAGCTCGGCGCCGTCAACTCCGTGGGCGCCATAGATCTCGGCGTTGTGCTCGCCCTTGGCAGGGCCGGTCCAGTGGATTTGTCCTGGCGTCTGCGACAGGCGGAACAGGACGTTCTGCATCCGCACCGAGCCGAAATCTCCGTCAGGCACCGCGACAATCGATCCGAGCGCCTCGTACTGGGGATCCCGCATCACATCGGCGATGTCGTACACCGGGGCGATCGCCGCATCTGCCTCCTGGAAGGCAGCGAGCACGTCTACAGCATTGCGCTGGCCGATCCAGGTACCCACGGCGGCGTCGAGCTCGTCGGCATGCTGGGCTCGTTCACGCCCGCTCTGGAACCACGGCTCCTGGATGAGCTCTGGCCGTCCGACGAGGCGCATCACTCGCTCGGCGATGCTCTGGGAGCTGGTGGACACCGCTACCCACTTGGCGTCGGCGGTCTGATAGGTGTTCCTCGGCGCGTTGTTCACTGAGCGGTTGCCTGTGCGCTCCTGCACCAGCCCGAGTTGGTCAAAGGCGATGGGCTGAGGTCCCAGGATGGTGAGGATTGGTTCGATGATGGCCAGATCGATGACCTGGCCGACGCCGGTCGTTTCTCGAGCACGCAGAGCTGTGAGGATGGCGAAGGCCGTTGTCAGCGCTGTGATGCCGTCCGCTAGGCCGAAGGGAGGCAGGGTGGGCGGCCCGTCTGCTTCGCCCGTGATGGCCGCGAAGCCACTCATCGACTCTGCCAGCGTGCCGAACCCGGCTTGGTGGGCCATCGGCCCGATCTGGCCGAAACCGGTCACCCGTGCCAGGACCAGGCCCGGGTTGATGTCGTGCAGGACCTCCGGACCCAGGCCCCATCGCTCCAGCGTGCCGGGCCGAAAGTTTTCGATGATCACGTCGGCGTCGCGGACGAGGCGCAGGAATAAGTCGCGGCCCTCGGCGGCTCCGAGGTAGCAGGTGACGGCTTTCTTGTTACGGCTAAGTGACTTCCACCACAGCCCGATTCCGTCCTTCGCGGCACCATGACCACGCGACGGGTCACCGAAGCGGGGATGCTCGACCTTGATCACCTCCGCGCCGAAGTCACCCAGCATGGTCGCGGCAAGTGGACCCGCGAACAGCGTCGAGATGTCGATGACCTTGAGACCCTGCAAGGCGGAGGTCACGCGGGTGCCAGTCCGCGGGAGATCTGCTCCGCCGCCGCTTTGACCGCCGGCTTGAACCGCTCGATGGCGGCGTCGTCGAACCGAGTGATGGGTCCACACAGCGTGATTGACCCAACCACCGACCCGTCAAAGCCAAATACCGGGGCTCCGATGCTCCCCGCGCCCTCTTGGCGCTCGCCCAGTGAGATGGCCACGCCATCCCTCGCAATACCTTCGAGCTCGGCCTGAAGGCGGTCAGCGTCGATAATTGTGCTGGCCGTCAGGGCGGGAAGGGCGGTCTCAAGTACGTGCTCGCGGAGATCCGGTGGCGCGACGGCCAGGATAGCCTTGCTGCTCGCGCCCGCGTGAAGCGGGAAGGGCCGCCCGAGTTCCACCTCCATACGCACCGCCTGTGTGCTGACAATCTGGTCCAAGTACACCCGGCGCTCGCCGATCAATGCGGACAGGGTCACCGTCTCGTTCGTAGCAGCCTGGAGGCGGCGTAGTACGGGCATCCCGATACGCCGCAGATCAAGGTCCCGGTGCGCGTTCGCTCCCAGCGCTGCAGCGGCTGCGCCCAGTCGGTAATGCCCGCTGACCGGATCAATCCCAACGAGGTGGCGACTCAGCAACGATTGGAGAATGCGGTGGACCACGGCCTTGGAGATGTCGAGCTCGCGGGCGATCTCACTGAGTCCGAGCTTGCCGTTCCCGCCAGCAAGCAGTAGCAGCACGTCTCCGACGCGACTTGCGCTCACCGTTCCGGCATCCGGCGTCTGTTTCGGCACCTTCGACCACGTTGTTCCGGTCAACGAAACATCACCTCTCCCTCTGCGACCTGGCTTGACAGACGACTAATCTACATCGAAGCACCCACGAGTCAAATCCCCATTCCTGGGGACGTCGGCTTCGTTCCTTCAAGCGAAACACTTTTATCGACAGGTTGAGTCTTATGAGCTCTCACAGCACGTCGCCACGGACGATCGAACCCAGGGTGGGGGCCGTTGGGTCGACCGCCTGCTCCTACGTCCTATCACCAGGGAGGCTGTACATGCTCGCCATGCCGTACCCACTGGACGAACGCGCCAGCACTCATCCGGCTGGGTCTGACGGGTTCTCGGCCAAGAATTGCTATCTGGCCGTCGAGGGGGATGAGGCCGTCTTGATCGATACCGGGTACCCGGTCTTCGCCGAAGCGCTCATGACCTGGCTTGATGAGCTCGTCACTCCAAACATGACTTTGTCGGTCATGCCGTTCGCCTTTCAGGAGACCCAGTGCGTTGCCAACGTCGCCGAGGTTGTCCAGCGCTACACGCTGAGCCGCTACATCGCAGCGGTCGATAGCGCCGCGGTGAGCGTGTCAGTGCGGATGGAACGCCTGGGCACACCTGGAGTCGCGGCGCTTGACCGGATGCCGGTCACCCTCCTGTCCGGCGTTGAGGCCATCGATGTCGACCGGGCTGGCGTCCGTCGGCTTGAGATCATCAGAGCCAAGCTCAAGCTCTTCAACGTGATGGTGTGGTTGTATGACGAAGCGACGCGGACCCTGTTCACGGGGGATGTGTTCAGCCATGTCAGCCAGGACGGCGCCGACGGTCCTTGGCTCGTCTCTGATACCGAATCTACGGCCGAATCGGTCTTGGCCTATCTCGTCGCAACGCGCTACTGGTGGCTCCAGGGCGCTGAGACGGACGAGCTCCTCGCCGACCTTGACACGATCTTCGACAGTCGCGATGTCGAGGTCATCGCGCCAATGTGGGGCTGCGTGCTGTCAGGCCGCGACCTGGTCTCCCGAGAACGCTCCGCCCTGGTAGAGGCCATCGCGACGGCCGGGGCGATGAGCGCCGGATATCACGCCTGATGTCCGCGCTTCCCCACGAACTCACCGGACTGCCCCGGGAGCTGGCGCCTGGCGTCCACTGGCTCGGCACCTGTCATGCGTTCAAGAGCCCGAGCGGTGGTGTTCTGCACACCAACAACTCCATGTACCTGGTGTGTGGCGAGCACTCCTCGTTGCTTGCCGAGACTGGGGCCGTGCAGGACGGCGAAATCATCTCACGCCAGCTCGACGAGCTGATGGGCGCCGGCGCTCCGCCGGTCCGCTGGGTCTGGCCTTCGCATCAGGAGACGCCCCACTCCGGTGGTATTGCCCGATGGATGTCACGCTTCCCGGACGCGCAGCTGTGCGGGAACGTCCAGGACTACCACTTGACGTACCCCGAGCTTGAGCATCGCTTTCAGCCCATGACGGTGGGTGAGGGCATCGACCTGGGGGGGACCGAGTTCGTCATGATCGAGCCGGTCCTGCGTGATCTCAGCTCGACGCTCTGGGCCTTTGACACCCGCGGGAGGGTTCTGTTCCCCAGTGACGGGTACTCATTGTTCCATTACCACGGCGTCGGCCATTGCGGTCGCCTGGCTGACGAGGTGATGGCCGGCCTCGACCTCGAGGTGGCTCTCGGGTTGTCCAACGACATCGTCCTCTATTGGTCGCGATTCCTTGACATCGACCCCTACATCGACCGGATCGAGGCATTGGTAGACGAGCTCGGCGTAGAGGTCATCGCCTCCACCCATGGTCTGCCGATCGTCGACCTCCCACGCACGCTTCCCGTGGCCAATGAAGCGCTTCGTCGCCAGGCCGGTCCGGCGACGTCAAGCACCCGCTCCTGACCTTAAAGCCCGCCCTCGGCGGGCGGGTCTTCGAGCCGCCCGGCCGGGGCACCCTGTGTGCCCCGGCCGCGGCAGCCCACCGTCGGCGCAACAGACTTCCGCGTCCTGCCCGACAGCGATTGGTCAATAGTCAGGCACGCGATGGCCTCAGCCCAGGTTCTCTGTTCCTCGTGGCGGAACGCACTGTTTGTCCCGTTCACTTCGCCTTGACACCGTTCGCCCTTTCTGGTTGATTGAACCCAGCTAATGCTGACTAGTAGCAACTGCAATGAGTGTTCCTGCGAGCGAAACGCACGGGGGCCGAGATCCACATGACTTACGAGACCATCGTCCGAAATGGCCGAGCCGTGCTGCCGCGCCGAGGTGTGACGCCGGCCGATATCGGAATCCGCGGCGGCCGGATCGTCGCGCTCGGCGAGGCCCTTGGGGATGCGGACGAGGTGATCGACGCGGAGGGACGGCTTGTGTTGCCCGGGGCGGTCAACGCGCATGACTACCAGGGCTTGGCCCAAGCTGCCGATTCAGACACCCTTGGGTCGCTTGCGGGTGGGGTGACGACCGTGATCAGCTACCTGAGCACGGACAGCGATTACCTTGCAAAGCCGGGCAACGACGACCAGGTCTTCCCCGAGACGCTGGAGGCCGTTGCTGGTCACGCTCGGACCGACTATGCGCTCCGTCTCGCACCCATGACCTTCGGGGATGTACTCGCGGCTGAGAGCCTTGAGCCAGACAGCGCCGCCGGTCCCGCCAACGTCCTGCACCTTACGAGCGCCGAAGCGCTCGAGGCGGCGGTGCAGCTCCGCCGCTCTCAGCCGAAGCTGAGCGTCCGCCTCGAGACCGCGCTGCACCACCTCGCTGATTGCGATGCGCTCTGGGAGGCTTTGACAGTCGGCGAGATTGACTGGGTGGTGTCAGACCACCGCGCGGTCGCGCTGCACTACCCCTATCTGCTCACCGAGGGACACCGACGTGGCCTCCGACTTGAGCGCACGGTTGACCTGATCGCTCACCATCCGGCACGCGCTTACGGACTGGCGCCCCGCAAGGGCGAGATCGCCGTCGGTGCCGACGCGGACCTGGTGATCGTAGACACCCAAACGGTGAGGACCGTCACGCCGGGGCTGGTGCGTTTTGAGCAGGAGCATGCGCCCTTTGAAGGTATGGAGCTCACTGGTTGGCCAGTGCTAACGATGCTGCGCGGCAATGTTGTCTACCGCGATAACTCGGCCGTGGGTTCCCCGTTCGGCACCGACCTCGGAAGCGAACTGCGCGACCCCGAGACGGTCGGTGCACGATGACCCTGCACCGACACGCACGTGGAATTTCTCTCACAACCAACCCCATACGGTCGCAGTCGACCACGGAGCAACAAATGACGCAACCTCAGCGCCGGGCCCGAACCCTGCTCATCGTCGTCCTGATGGCGTCGCTCGCCCTCTTGACGGCCGCGTGCGGCAGTAACAGCAAGAGCAGCAACAGCGGCAGCAAAAGCAACTCGACGACAGGCACGGCATCTGCTTCGGCTCCCGGCCAGGACGTAACGATTGGTCTCGGGGCACTGACGCCCGATCTGAATCCGTGGGTGGGGGCAACTCCCCCGCGTTCGTACTTTGTGTTCGCGTTGTACTCCGAGCTTGACCGGATCGGCCGCGGCGCCAATGGCCAGGCGACTGTGGTCCCCGACCTCGCGACTAGCTATAAGCAGACCGATCCAGATGATTGGCAGTTCACCCTCAAGCCAAACCTTAAGTTCCCCGATGGCGAGCCGCTTAACGCTGCCGCCGTGGTGTTTGCCGTGAAATACGTCCAGAACCCCAAGAATGCCGAGAACGCCTCGACTCTCCTCGGACCGGTCACATCGGTGAAGGCGATCAGTCCGACGGTGGTGCAATTTCACACCTCCCAGCCCGACGCGGTGCTGCCCCAGGGCCTGTCCGCATTGGCCATCGTGCCGCCTAAGGCCTTCACGAAGGATGGAGCGACCAAATTTTTCAACAACCCGATCGCCACCGGAGCGTGGAAGATCGCCCAGTTCATCCCGAACGAGAAGGTCGTGCTGGAGCGCAACCCGGGCTCGCTGGAAGGGACGCCCAAGGCCAAGGAGCTGACGTTTACCGTGATCGCCTCCGATGCTTCGCGTGTGTCGGCTCTGCAGTCAGGCGCAGTTGACCTCATCGACTCCGTACCGACAGACCAGATATCAGTGGCAAAGGCCGCCGGTGACACGATCACGTCGGCCATCGAGCCTGGCCCGTACATGTTCGACGAGTACGCCAAGACCGGACCCCTGGCAAATCAAAGCGTCCGCCAGGCGATTAACTATGCGATCAACCGCAAGCTCTTGGTGAGTTCGATTCTCGGCGGCATGGGAACAGTTGCATCTCAGCTTCCGACCTCAACCGTCACGGGATATTGCCCCAGCGTGACCGCATACCCGTATGACCCGGCGAAAGCCAAAGCGCTCATCGCCGCGGCCCACATCCCAGCCGGAACGACCCTCACGTTCGACAGTTCAAGCGGCTTCCTTGTCGACGACACGGAACTAGCGCAGGCCATCCAGCAGGAGCTCGGCCAAGTCGGCCTCAAGGTCAAAATCGTGGTGCAAGCCGACGCGACCTACTTCACCGATTTCGCTGGTACCCCGGCTCAACGCGGCAACTTCTTCGCGTGGCGCCTCGATGCCGCTCCGCAAATGGACGCCTCGGTGCAGTACTCCCACTACACGCCGGCTACGACCCTGCACAACATTGGCTTCGATAATTCCCAGTACAACGCCCTCGAAGCCAAGATGGACACCGAGTCAGTGGGGTCACCCGCACGCCAGAAGATCATGTGCGGAATGGCGCAGATCCTGAAAACCACTGCACCGGAAGCATTCATCCTCGATCCTCCCGACATCTGGGCGGTCGGCAAAAACGTGACCGGCTTTGGTCTCGACATCACCGACAATCCGACGTTGAACTCGGTCAACTAAGGCACGTGTCCTGTCGTTCGGTCAAAGAGGGGCTGAATAGATGCTGAGCCGTATTGTGAAGCGTCTGCTTCAGCTCCTCTTCGTCCTCTGGGGGGTGAGCACGCTGGTGTTCTTCCTCACCCGGGTGTCTGGCAACCCTGCCGCGGTGGTGGCAGGGCCTCAGGCCACGCGTGCGGTGCTAGCAGAGACCAAGCGGGCTCTCGGTCTGGACCACTCACTTGTGCATCAGTACTTATCCTTTATTGCCAACGCTGCACACTTCTCGTTTGGGAAATCGTTCACCTCTGGCGACTCGGCCATGGGTGAAATCACTGGACGCCTGGGAGCGTCAGCGCGGCTCGCAGGATGCGCAGCACTACTGACCTTTGTGACTGCGATCCCGCTGGGAGTCGCCGCCGCGGTTCGAGGAGGGATCGTACGGCGCGTGATCTACGGGGGAACGCTGTTCGGTCAGACGGTTCCGGGCTTCGTGCTCGGACTCATCCTGATCCTCATCTTCGCGGTCCGGCTTCGGTGGCTCCCAAGTGTCGGCGATCAAGGATTCACTAGCCTCATTCTGCCGACGATCACCCTGTCTGCATTCATCGCGGCCCGCCAGACCCGGCTGATCGCCACGTACATGGGCGAAGAACTTGACCGCGGCTACGTGCGGACAGCTCGTGCCAACGGTTTCTCAGACCGCCGTATCTACCTGCACGCCCTCCGCAACGCGCTGATTCCTATTTTTGCGCTGCTGGGCCTTGACGTCGCGGAGTTCTTTGCGGGGGCGATCATCGTGGAGACCATCTTTGCCTGGCCTGGTGTCGGCAGCTTGATGGTCCAATCGGTGCTGGCGCGAGACTATCCAGTGATTCAAGCAGGGGTGTTCCTGATTGCCGTGGTTGTCGTGTGCGTCAACCTCGGCGTCGACCTTCTTTACGGTGCCGTCGATCCCCGCCTTCGAGCGGAGCACACGTGAGCACCTCGGTAACAGCACTGCCGATTGAGCCCGAAGGCGTCGGCCCCCTCGCCACGCGCCAAACACGTCTGCGTTTCGGCCGCTGGCTTGCCCCCAGCCTGCTCCTGATTCTGTTCGTTGCGTCATTGGCGGCACCGCTTTGGGCGCCTCATCAGCCGAACGCCGAGAACCTGACGGCACGGCTGCTCCCCCCGGCGTGGGACGCCCACGGCTCATCGCATTACCTTCTCGGCACCGATGAGCTGGGCCGGGACATGCTGAGCCGCCTGATCTATGGCGCAAGCGACTCGTTCGTGATTGGCATTGCCGCAGCGAGCATCGCGGCGGTGCTGGGCACCCTGATCGGCATCATCGCCGGGTACGCCGGCGGCTGGTTCGGCTGGCTAACCCGCCGCATGATCGACATCGAAACGGCATTTCCCTTCCTTGTCATTGCGCTCACCATCGTCGCCGTGTTCGGAGCGTCAGTCCTGTCGCTCATCGTCACCATTTCGGTGTGGACCTGGGTTCCGTTCGCCCGCCTGGCCCACGCGCGCACTCTCGTCCTCAAGGAGGCTGAGTTCGTTCGAGCGGTCGTCGCGATGGGTGCCGGAACGCCACGCATCATCGCCCGGCACCTGCTGCCCAATCTCGCGCCCCCGATGATCGTGCTGTGGACCTTTGTGGTGGCTCTGTCAATCCTCATTGAGGCGGCCCTCAGCTTCCTCGGCGTGGGTGTTCCACCGCCGGCGGCCACATGGGGATCCATGCTCAGTGAAGGGCAGGACTATCTCCAGACGGCATGGTGGATTTCAGTGTTTCCGGGTATCGCGATCGTCGGAACCATCGTGCTGATCAACGTGACGGGTACGTGGCTGTCTTCCCGCTTCGAAGCGCCTTCGAGCCGATGATGGGCGCAGCCTCATATCGACCGAGAAAGGAAGACGACCCCTTGGTCGAGGTCAAAGCTCTGAACGTGTCCTTTGGGCGTCACGGCACCGGAGTTCAGGCGGTCCGCGGGATCAATTGGCACGTCAACGCGGGCGAGACCCTCGTGATCGTTGGCGAGTCGGGGTCTGGTAAGTCGACCTCAGTGATGGCCCTGGCCGGCCTGCTCCCCGGCAGCGCGCAGGTCACCGGTGAGGCAAGGTTCGGTGGCCAGGATCTCCTCACCGCCTCTCCCAAGGCGCTGCGCGAGTTCCGCGCCAACCAGCTCGGGATGATTTTCCAAGACCCCCAGAACTCGCTGAATCCAACCCAGCGAATCGGCGAACACATCGCCGAGCTGTTCGAGGTCCACCGCGGGCATTCTCGTCGTGATGCCGCGAAGGAAGCCGTGGGCATGCTCCAGCGCGTCCGGATTGAACACCCGGAACGGGTCGCCCGCTCCTATCCCCACCAACTCTCGGGCGGCATGCGCCAGAGAGTGATGATCGCGATGGCGATCGCACTCACCCCCAAGCTGATCATCGCCGACGAACCGACGACGGCATTGGACACCTCAGTGCAATTGACCGTATTAGAGACCCTACGGTCCCTCGCCTCCGAGCTCGATACCGCGATGATCCTGATCACCCACGACCTCGGCGTCGCAGCGGCGATGGCGGATCAGATCGCGGTCATGTATGCGGGTCGCATCGTCGAGCAGGGCGACGTGCGCCAGGTGCTTGACCAGCCGACGCACCCCTATACCGCCGCTTTGCTCAGTGCGACCCCCCGGCTGTCGGATATCGGCGGAAGCCTGCTGGCGATCGGCGGCGCTCCGCCTGACCTGACGCGCCTCCCGACTGGATGCTCTTTCCACCCCCGTTGCCCACTCGCCGAGGATGTGTGTCGCCGTGAGGATCCCCCGCTGCGTGCTGACGGCAGTGGTCATGATTCGGCGTGTCACTTCGCCGATCGCGTCGTCCCCGTCATGGGTGCGGCAGCTGATCACCTCGCGCCCGTCACGAGGCACCCCCAATGAGCAGCCTGGTCGAAGTTGAGGGGCTCACCAAGAGCTTCCACGGAGGTCGCGTCACCGCGACTACAACCGCCTCTGACGCGCCGGCTACCTGGCGCGGCGTGCTCGGCCTTCGCCGGCGTCGCAGGTCGGCGGTCGAGGACCGGTCCGACCCGGTCGAGCCGCTTTCCCCCCGCCGCGCTGTCGACGAGGTCAGTTTCAGCGTCGAGGAAGGCGAGACCCTGGCCCTGGTCGGAGAGTCGGGTTCGGGCAAGTCGACCACGCTGCTGCTCGTCGCACGGCTGCTGATCCCCGACAGCGGTCGGATCGCCTTCGACGGCCAGGACCTTACGAGCCTTCACTCCGGGAAGCTGCGGGACCTGCGGCGCCAAATGCAAGTCGTTTTCCAGGATCCGTTCGCCTCGCTCGATCCCCGGATGCGCGTGGCGACGGCGGTCGCCGAGCCGCTGGTGGTTCATGGCATTGGCACCGCGGCATCGCGCCGAGCTCGAGCGTCAGAGCTGCTCGAGCGCGTGGGACTCGACGGCCGGTTCGGCGCGCGCCATCCCAACGAGCTGTCCGGTGGCCAGGCCCAGCGCGTGTGCATTGCCCGGGCGCTGGCGCTCGAGCCGCGGCTGCTGCTGCTGGACGAGCCGACGTCAGCGCTGGACGTTTCGGTCCAGGCGCAGATCGTGACGTTGCTGCGCGAGCTCCAGCGCGACCTTGGGCTCACCTTTCTTTTTGTGTCACACAACCTCGGGGTGGTCGCGTCGCTCGCCGACCACGTTGCGGTGATGCAAGCAGGCCAGATCGTCGAGCACGGCGAGGTCACCGCGGTGTACCGCACCCCCCAGCATCCCTACACGCGGACGCTTCTTGGCGCAGTACTCGATCCCTGGGACAACCACGGGATGCAGCGCGATGGTCCCGCGGCAGGCGCAGTGTCGACCGTGGCAGACAAGAGTTCCCCAAGCGAAGGAGCAGCATGAACTGGATAACGATGGACCTGATGCGGACCGCCAACACGGTGATCCGCTCATGTCTGAACGTGCAGCCCGGCGAGGGCGTTGCAATCGTGGCTGACCACGGTTCCGACTTCGAACTCGTCGACGCATTGCTGGCCGCGGCTGCCAGTGCCCAAGCCGAACCGACCCTGCTCGTCATGCCGCGTCGGCCCCGTGCCGGCGCACCGGCCACCCGGATCATCGCCGAGTCGCTCAAGGGAGCCCAGGCGATTGTCGCGCCGACCTCCACGACGCTCGCCTTCACACCTGAGTTCGGCCAGGCTCTCAGGGAACACGGGGCTCGGGGAATCCTGATGACCGGCGCAACCCGCGAACAAATGGCCGGCGGCGCCGCCGCAGCCGACTACGACGAGGTCTACCGGATTACACGTCCCGTCGCCGACGCTCTCACGGCCGGTCGAGAGATCACCGTGACCACCGCCAACGGGTCGCACCTGACGGCATCGCTGGAGGAGGTCAAGGCCGGCTGCGGCGCAGCCCGAGCGCACAACCCGGGAGATGTGTCCGCATTTCCGAGCGGGGAAGCGTGGATGGCGCCAAAGGCGGGCACCGCCGAAGGGGTACTCATCGCAGACGGATCGGGCCACATGCTCGGGCGGCTCGAAGACCCGATCCGGGTGCAGTTCGAGGCCGGCCGGGCCGTCAAGATCGAGGGCGGACATCAGGCCGCGCGCCTGCGTGAGATCCTCGAGGGTGTGGAGAACTCAGACAATCTCGGCGAGCTCAGTATCGGGACCAACCCGGCAGCCGGCTCGACCGGTGACATCACCGAAGACAAGAAACAGCTCGGCACCGTGCACTTCGCACTGGGCAACAGCGTGGTCGGCGGGACGGTGAAGAGCCCGGTCCACATCGACTTGCTGGTGCAGTACCCAACCGTCGAGATTGACGGCGCGGTCGTCGTCCGGGACCGCGAGATCCTCATCTAAGCACTCGTCCGCCGCCCGCCCCCAGCTCCCTCCTTCGACCCGAAAGCACACTATGACTCTCAGTGCGATTGCGATTGACAACCACAGCCATTTCTGGCCCGACGGCATGCTCAAAGCCGCTGCGGCCGGTCGGTCCTGGTATGGCTGGAGCGCGCTTGACCGACGCGGCGGCAAGAGCGTCGTCGCCTTTGGCCCACGCATCGCTCCGTTCAACCCGCCGCCCGCCGACCTCGCCGCGCCAGACGCGCGGAGTCAGCTCCGCTGGGAGACGCACGGCGTCGCGTTGGAGTGCGTGATGCCGGTCGGCTTCTTATTCAACTATGACCTGACCGGTGCCGACGCCCGCGATTATGCGCGCGAGATCAACGAGGAGCTCGCCGAACTCCAGCGTGCTCAACCGGATCGCTACCGCGGCATGGCGTTCCTGCCCCTGCAGGACACCGACGCCGCGCTGGCCGAGGTCGAGTATGCGATCAAGGAGCTCGGTCTTCGTGCCTTTGCTATTGGCAGCAATATCGCGGGCAAGAACGTCGACGACCCAACCGTCCTGCCCGTATTGGAGGAGATCGCCCGGGCTGACGCGGCGCTGATGATTCACCCGCCGTACTGGGGCAAGGTCGGTGAGAACCGGCTCCCCCGGTACCAGTTTCCTCGGACGTTCGGGGCGATCTACGAGGACGGCGTCAACGTCGCCTCGATCATGTACTCGGGCATCCTCGACCGCTTCCCCGACTTCCGCGTCTCCTTTCCGCACGGGGGCGGGACGATCAACGGCCTCATCGGGCGCCTCGACCTGCGCTACCACGGCCAGGGTGACAGCAACTACCTGCAGTCAGCACCCTCGGAGTATCTCCAGCGGATGTACTACGACTGCCTCGTCCATGACGAGCTGGTCCTCCGCTTCCTCGTCGAGCGTGTCGGCTACCGACAGCTGATGATCGGGACCGACTTTCCCTTCGACGGTGATATCCCCGGAGGATCGACCCACTGGATCCGCGGGCTCGACTGGCTAGACGATAATCAGAAGGAGGACATCCTCTGGCGCAACGGTGCGCGATTCATGGCGCTCGGCGAGGCCTATGTCCCGAGTGAGCGAGATGCGCCCGTAACGGGTGTAGGTGCGACGGCGGGAGGTGCACGATGAGCATTCGAAGCTTCGAAGGTCCGCCGCGTGACTTGCTGGGGTACGGACGCCATGCACCCAAGGTTCATTGGCCCGACGGTGCGCGGGTTGCGGTCAGCCTGATCATCAACTGGGAGGAGGGCTCAGAACCGTCCTTCCCCAACGGAGACGGACGCAACGTCGACCAGAGCGAGGTCCCCCCGTTGTCGCCCGAGTACCGCGACCTCGGTGCGGAGTCGGTATGGGAGTACGGCAGTCGCGCCGGGGTTTGGCGTCTGGCACGTATGTTCGACGAGTATGGGATCAAGTGCACCTTTTTCGGCTGTGGTAAAGCCTTTGAGAGCAACCCCGAGGTCGGTGCCTGGGTGCAGGAGGCGGGCCATGAGCCCGCCGGTCACGGATACCGCTGGGAGAAGATGTGGCTGATGAGCCGCGAGGAGGAGGAGCAGCAACTCGCTCAGTGCATCACGGCGATCGAGCACACCTGCGGAGAGCGTCCGCTTGGCTGGTACTCGCGGTACAACCCGTCCATCAACACCCGCGAGCTGCTCGTCGACGCTGGCTTTAGCTACGACTGTGACTCCTACGCAGACGACCTTCCGTACTTCACCGAGGTTAAGGGTAAGGAACACCTGGTCGTGCCCTACTCGCTGCTGTACAACGACGGCCGGTTCCTCACTCCCCAGGGCTACGGAACCCCGAGCGCGTTCCTCGATCACCTCAAGCGGGCCCTCGATTACCTCTGGGACGAGGGGGCCACACACCCGAAGATGATGTCCGTCGGGTTGCACCCACGCATCATCGGGCAGGCCGCTCGCGCATCCGTGCTCAAAGAGTTCATCGAGTACGCCCAGGCCAAAGGCGACGTCTGGTTCGCCCGGCGGGTCGACATCGCCGACTGGTGGCAAGCTCATCACGACGAGTTCGCCACGTGAGCGACTACGACTTTGACGTCATCGTCGCGGGCGCCGGTGGCGCCGGTCTCGTCGCCGCCATCGCTGCGGCCGAGGACGGTCGCTCGGTCCTCCTGCTTGACGGCCGGGAGGACTACCGCAACAACTGCAACACCACCCTGTCGACAGCCATGATTCCCGGGGCCGGGACGCGATGGCAGCAGGCCGCCGGGGTCGATGACAGCCCCGAGTTGTTCCTCGCCGACGTCATGGCCAAGACCGCCGGCCGAGCTGAGCCGACCATCGCGAGGACCCTCGCGTCCGTCTCTGGTCCGGTCGTGGAATGGCTCGCCGACAGCTGCGGCGTCGCCCTCGAGCTGGTCCAGGATTTCGGTTATCCGGGACATAGCGTGCACCGCTGTCATGCCGTGGCTGACCGTTCGGGGCGCACCCTGCACACCCAGCTCGTGCGGGCAGCAGCGAGCTTTCGCGACATCACGACTGCGGTCCCGATGCGCCTGCTGGAGGTCCAACTGGATGACGGCGGAAGCGTCTGCGGCGCCATGGTCTCCGCACCGGGCAGCGATCCCGAACCGGCATCGGCGGGCGCCGTCATCCTGGCGACTAACGGGTTTGCGGCGCGGCGCGACATGGTCGAACGGTACCTGCCCGAGATCGCCAACGGCATGTACTTCGGCGGTGCCGGCTCTCAAGGTGACGCGGTGACCATCGGGGCGAATCTTGGCGCCGATATGGCGTACCTAGACGCCTACCAGGGCCATGGTTCTGTCGCCGACCCACACGGTGTGTTGGTGACCTGGGCCACGGTCATGCATGGCGCCATCATCGTCAACGCAAACGGAAAACGTTTCGGGGATGAAACCGTCGGCTACTCCGAATACGCCGAGAAGGTGCTCGAGCAGCCGGACGCACACGCGTGGCTGATCCTCGATGAGCGAATCGACGCCGCCTGCCGGTCCTTCGCGGACTACCAGCAGCTGTTGAAAGCCCAAGCCATTCGCTGGGTCGCCGACATCGATGCGCTGGCCGACATCGTGCGGCCGGGTGTCCATCTCGCTGAGACGGTCGCGGCAGCAACGGACGCTGCGAACGGTGGCGGCGATTCGCTGGGACGCAACTACTGGGAAGCACCGCTTCACCCGCCCTACGGCGCGGTTCGGATCACGGGCGCCCTGTTTCACACCCAAGGCGGCCTGCTGGTCAATGAACGCGCGGCCGTCCTGCGCGGCGGCCAGGAAATCTCCGGCCTATTCGCCGCCGGCGGGGCGGCCGCCGGCATGTCCGGCCACGGTGCGTCGGGGTATATGGCGGGCAACGGACTGCTCGCGGCCGTCGGATTGGGGTACGTCGCTGGGAAGGAGAGCAAGCTGTGAGTTCATCTGTGGCACTGCTGGTCATCGACGCACAGGGGCGATACACCCTTCCAGGTGCGCCATTCGAGATCCCCGACGCTGAGGGTATTCTGAACAAAATCAATCGTTTGGCAACTCGGGCTCGCGCCGCTGGCGCGCCGGTCATCTGGATCACGCGCGAGGTGCGCCCCCAAGTCGGCCCCGGGCGCCGCACCCAGCGGCGCTACGGGGCCACGATTAGCGACGCATTTCTCGGTCAGATGGCTGAACAGGATCCTCGCCTGCTTGTCGATGCCGACGATCTAGTCCTCACGAAGCCGCGCCAGAGCAGCTTCTATGCAAGCGAACTTGACGTCGATCTGCGTAACCTCGGCTGTGAGTCAGTGGTTCTCGTCGGGTTCACGACAAATGTGTGTGTGCTGGCGACGGCCCAAGACGCAGCAGCGCGTGACTATGACGTCACAGTGGCCGAGGACCTCACGGCCGCCCTGCCAATCAGAGTTGAGGGTAGGCTGCACATGGGCGCCGACCAGGTGCATGAGACGGCTCTCACGTTTGTCGAGCATGGCCTCGGACGGGTCGTCGACAGCAGTGCCATCAGCTTTGATCCCGCTTAGTCGCACGCGATTGACACTGCGCTCCGGTGGTCACCGACGAGCGACAGAAGAGAACGATTGTCTTGTGAGACCGGCCGCACCAGGAACCGCTCGGACGGTAACTGGGAACCATGATGACGACCCGAAGGCCGGCGACGATATTGAGCGCCGGCGACCGCTGAGCATCCTGGTCGCGGTGGATGCAAATCTCAGCGCACATGAGACCGTCAACGCTGCGGGACTACTTGCCGGCCAGACCCGCTCCCTGTTAACCGTGATGTGTCTGTGGCGGCCACCTGCGTTCCTGATGCTAGCCGCGGACGGAGGGGTTGACCCACAGTATGTCCTTGATGATTGCGAGCTACAAGCCGGAACCTGGCTACGTCGCCAAACGGCAGAGCTGCCCTCTGACCTCTCCGTGCGAACTCTGCTCGTGTGCGGGCCCATGCATCAGCACGTTCCGCGGGAGCTAGCAAAGCACCGTTATGACGAACTGGTTCTGGACCGCGCTGCTTCTCCTCGCGTTGTTCGCCGCGTACGAGCGAGCGAGCCAGAATGTGTGATCACCCACGTCGGAGCGCCGGCGACCCACAGAACGCGGCCACGTCGCTTCAGCTCCCGGTCAGGAGCTCGGCAGCCGCAAGATGAAACTACATCTGTATGACCATCTATGAGATATGTCCTGACACGAGAGCCGGACAACCCAGCGTCATTTAGGTCAGGGAAGTCACTGATCCTGTTCCGCTGGTGCGGGGGCCTATGGTCGCCGTGCCACTTTGGCTCTTTGGTCAGAGCCCATCAACAGAAGGGAGGCGAATTGCTCTCGGAGCAGTTTGACTGCTTCACGCAGCTCGATGATGTATTGCGCCGTCGCTCGAGCACCCAGCTCGCCAATGAAGAACAGATGCCCACCGTCTACCGAGCGAGTCAGCCGGGTCGGTACCGTGTCCATCAGCGAGATGAGCTGAGCCTGTTGCGTCGGCGCCAACTTCACTCGGCCCTTAACGTAGTCAGCGAGCCAGACAGAAGTGATCTTCTGAGCGTTCAAGAAGCCCCAGGTCTCGCGGTCGGTCAACGCGTGCAGGGCGTCTGATTGGCGGGTTGGCCTGACGGCGCCGACGATGGGATAGTCGGCGTAGGCAAAGGAACTGAGGTCTGCCGAGATCTCCTGGAGCGAGAAGTTCTCATGCTCGGTGCGGGTCCCCCCACGAAGTCGTAGCGGCGTCGCGCCACAGTAGTCCTGTCGATAGGTCGCGATGTCCACAACCGCACGATTGTTGATCGTGTTCTGTTCACTTAGGGCTTCCTGCCAGGCCCACCCAAGACGCGGAGAGAATGGATCCCACAGACCATTGTCCGTCAGGCCGTCAGCGTCAGATTTCGGGGTCGACAGCAGTCCCGGCAACGGGGGAGTGCCTGACAGCGAGATAAAACAGTCAACGGCTACGCCAGCTGCCTCCGCAACTCGGTTGAGGCTGCTCACCAGCCGGCCGCCCATGCTCCAGCCCACCACGATCACGGGACCGGTCTTGTGAGTCTCCGACAGCGCATCCAGCGTCGCCGCAACGACGAGCTCCGCCCATTTGGTGACCGTGAAATCGGGCAGCACCTGCTCGAAGACCGGATGCTCGGCGGGGTGTGACACCGCCAGCAGGCCATAGCCGGCGTCGTTGAGCCAGAAGCGGAGAAAGTCGCGAGGGTTGGTGGACGGCGCGCCGTAGGCAACCCGGGCGAGGTGGCCGGCGCCGGTGACGAAGACCACCAGACCATCCTGGTGGCCCTGGGTGAGATCGACTAGCGCCGGAACTCCGCCGTAATGACACACACGCTCTCCGGGCCATAACGCATGGGCTGCCGCTGACACAAGATGAGTATGGCAAATTGTTGGTGAGCGGGCTTTGGCGCCGGGCGTCACTTACGACCAGGTCGCGGTACCGTCAGGCGTGCCGTTCGCAGGCTACGGCCAGCCATTACCTTGTCGCCTCGGCCAAACTAGAGCGCAGCGACCGTGGCACTGCAAGAACACGGCCCAAGGACAAATCAACTCTTGACGGGAGCTAGATGAGGATTTCACCAGGTCGGGTGGCCGGTCAGCCGTCAGAACATCCTCCTGAAGACAACTTTCATGGAACGGTCTGGAGTGACGTGGTGCTGAGCCGCGCCGACGGCCTCGCCGTGGGGACAGTGATGTTTGATCCAACGTCTCGCACCCGGTGGCACACCCATGAGTCCGGCCAGGTTCTGTTCGTCACCCATGGCGAAGGCTACGTGCAGACCAGGGACGGGTCCGCCGCTGTGGTGCGTCCCGGCGATGTCGTCCACTTCGCTCCCGGTGAGGAGCACTGGCACGGTGCCGGACCCCACACCATCCTGGTGCACACCGCGGTGTCAATCGGCGCCACCTTGTTGCTCGAACAGGTGACCGATGCCGAATACGGTCTAGCGGTTGACTAAGCCCAGATGGTTCTGTGCCGTGCTCCGGTGGCGCAGGTGAGACCTAGGGCCCGCCAGAGACCCAGGTGCGCGTCCGCTTCTTCGGCGGAGAAGACCTGGACCTCATCCGACGACGAGCATGTCACGCCATAGGTCAGCTTCGCCGCCCAACCGGTCGGCGCCGCCGCAGCCAACGATGTGGTCAAGAACGGCCGGCACGCTCGGTCGCCTGCCATCTCGGTCTCTCAAACCACTGGCGGAATGACGAGCTCATTGGGCGCTTGGGTAGCGTCCTCAAACGTCTGACTGGCTGCCGCTGCATGTTATGGGTCCAAGGGGAATTGACATACCGGCTGGCCTCGCCAGCGGTGTGATCGTGCGTGATGCCCCGCCCGGATTGTTGAGCCTAGCCCGCGAACGCGCTGCCGTCATCTGAGCACCGGAGGGCGTTGGGGTGGTTGCTCTGGCTGTGACGGCGGCGGCGGGGTCAGTCCGCGCCAGCACGCTGTGTCAGTCGTTCGGGGACGGAGAGCCATGCGGCGACGCCGACGGCTTGATCTCAAGGAACCCGCAAAGCCCCAGATGTCGACTACGTGGCTCGACCCGCTTTGCTGATCGCCGCCGAAAGAGCCGCTGGCGTATGCGGGGCCGACGTTGACCATCATGAACCCAGCGCGATATGCGCCTGGCGATCGTCGGCGTCCCGTGGTGTCGGCGCTGATGACGGCGCCGAAACCCCGCAGAGGCTGTTGTCGGTGATCTGGACGTCCTATCTGCACGTCCTGGTACGCGTAGGCGATTACCGCAAGCACCGGTTGGGCGATGGTTGAGTGTGGGTCGACGTCAGCAGGGACGGCGGGGCTGGATGTAGAAGCCAACTGGTAGGTGCCGAACGCCAACGCCAACTACGCCCGAGTGCCTCAGCTTCGGCGGTGGATCAGCCCAGGCCCAATCGCGCTGGGCGGCTGAGATCTGTCGCCTTTGGGATGGGGGCTGCGTCCCACGGGCCACTCGAGGTGGCAGTCCCGTTGGGGAGTTGATGACGGTCGTGCTGTCGCTGACCGCGCCGGCGAGATTTCGCCAGTGCGCGGTCCAGGGAGGCGGCGTTGACCATCACCAGCACGAGGTCATTGGGTCGTCGATCGCCTCGGCGGTCGTTAGCTGCGGCTCGATCCGCTCCTCATCGTTAGGCGCCAGCACGCGCAGGCCGCGCTTGGAGAGGACCTCAGCTCGGGCCGGGCGTACGAGGAACGTGACATCAGCACCGGCCTGAGCCAGGCGCATCCTGAAATAGCCGCCGGTGGCACCGGGGCGCCGAGCACAAGGATTCTCATTGCGACTCCGCGGGGCTAGATGATTGATTCCACGGTTATCGCTTGGTGATTCGGTAGCGGCTTCCGAGAAACAGCCCGGTGATCAAGCCCGCGGTGACGCCGGCGACGACGAGGCCGATGATCGCCCCGAAGGCGGCGATGAAGACGGTGAGCACGACGCTTGTCGCGCTGATGGTGAGAGAGCGCTCTGAGTTGGTCATCGCCAGTTAGGGGTCTGAGCCCAGGCGTTTTGCTGGGTGTGCTCTCTAGATACGCCAACGCTGGACAGAGCACAGAGCAGTGCACACATCTTCAGAGCGAGATGTGCAGCTTTTGCCTGGTATTCGAGGGAAAAGCGAGAGCAGGTCGAAGTCGGCGGTGCTCTAGAAGTGCCAGCCCGCTGACCCAAAGGAGGGTCCCAGGTGGACGCCGACCTCGACCTGCTGCTCACAGCGGTGTTCGTCACCGCTGACGATCTCCTGCCTGAAAAGGCCAAGAACGCACGGCGAAGAGTGACCGACGCAGAGGTCGTCACCCTCGCTGTCGCCCAAGCGATGATGAACATCAGCTCTGACCGCGAGTTCCTCGCGGTCGCCCGCTACCGCCTCAAAGCGCTACTGCCTGAGCTGCCAGCCCAACCGGGCTACTGGAAACGCCGAGACCGACTCGCAGACCAGATCGAGTGGCTCATCGGCGTTTTCGCCCAGGACTGCGCTGGCTACCACGACAACATCGTGTTGTTGGACTCAACCCCCGTGGAGTGCGGTCGCTCGGTCGAGACCGCGCGACGCAGCGAGCTCGCCCCGGCCTGTGCTCATCACTACTCCCGCAGTCACTCACGCTGGTTCTGGGGGATGCGTCTGCACCTGCTCGCCGCCCCAGACGGCACGCCCCGCGCAGCGATCCTCGCATCGTCAGATCAGAAAGAACGCGACGTCGCTCTCAGACTGTTCCCGATCGGCTTACACGGCGGCGAGACCGTGATCGCCGACAAGGGCTATGCCGGCAAAGATTTCGCCGCCGCAGCTCTGGAACGCCACGGCGCGGTGATCCTCAGACCGAACCGCAAGACCGAACCCGGCCGCGGGCCGCAACTCGCTCCGATCCGACAATGCATCGAAAGCATCTTCTGGACCCTGAAGGACCGCCTGGGGGCTCGAACAACACCGCGCACGCACCCTCCACGGCCTCCGCGCACGCATCGCCACCAAGCTCCTCGCCCTCGCCGCCAGCGTCTGGGTCAACCAGCTCCTCGGCCGACCCGGCCGAGCTCTTGCAGCCCTCGCCGTCTAACCAACCGTGGAATCAATCATCTAGCGGAGCCGTGGCATCGCTGGACCGCGTACGGCGGCCAGCTGCTGACGCTCACCCAGCCGGCACGAACTGATCGCAGATGCTCTGCAGTACCGTTTCGATGGGAGGAACGTCAAGCGCAGTTGGCGATCGCTGGCGCGTCATGGAGCGGCCCCGTCATTCAAGAGCGGTCTTGCTCAGAGGGACGATGACCGCTACCTTGAGCCCGGCTGGATTCTCCACACGCTGTTTCACTGAACGGAACGATTGAGCTTATGTCCATCGAGCACGAACAACCCACCCGATTTGACCAGCCGCCCGCCCGGCTTTCGGCGCTCGACCCGGTCACGCTTGCCGTTCTGGCGGGACGTTTGGAGCAGATCGTCAACGAAATGGACGCAACGCTCTTCCGGTCTGCGTTCAACCCGACGATCGCCGAGGCTCACGACGCGTGCCACGGCCTGTATGACGCGAGCACGGGCGACACCCTGATGCAGGGCGGGTCGGGTCTACCCATCTTCGTCGGCTCGATGTCCTTCGCCGTGCGGACGGTGATTGATATCGCGCAGCGTGACGGTGAGATTCAAGACGGGGACGTGTACGTCTTCAACGACCCTTATGACGGTGGGACGCATCTCAACGACTTCAAACTGGTACGTCCGGTCATGCGTCAGGGCAGGGTGTTTTGTTATCTCGCCTCCGTCGGTCACTGGAACGACGTCGGTGGCAACGTGCCCGGCAGCTACAACCCTGCAGCGACCGAGCTGGCTCAGGAAGGTGTGCTGATCCCGCCGATGAAGCTGTTTGAGCAGGGCCGGCGGCGCGAGGACGTGGTTGACCTGCTGAAAGCGATTAGCCGTGTTCCGGTGAACGCCTACGGCGACCTCAGCGCTCAGGTGGCGGCGCTGGAGGTCGGCACCCGGCGCATGATCGATCTGCTCGACGAGTACGGAGACGGGACGGTCTCACGTGCATTCATCGAACTCTCTGACGCGGCCGAGCGGCTAATGCGAGCGGAGATCGCGAAGCTGGCCGACGGCTCCTACCGCTGCGCCGACGTGCTCGACAACGACGGCGTTTCTCCCGCACAGATACCCGTTGCCGTCGAGGTGACGATCAGTGGCGAAGAGATGACGCTCGATTTCACCCAGACGGCCATGGCCTGCCGCGGCCCGCTTAACATCGCGCGTTCGACGGCGGTGGCGGCCTGCTACGTGGCGCTGAAGCACCTTTTCCCTGAGGTGCCCGCCAACGCGGGGTGCATGCGGCCGGTTGACATCGTCATCCGTGACGGCTCGCTGCTGGATGCCCGTCGGCCGCGGCCTGTGGCCGGGTATACCGAGACCATCCTGAGGATCATGGACGTGCTCTTCGGCGCGGTCGCCCGGGCGGCCCCAGAGCGGGCGATGGGCTGCTCCTACGGGACTATCAATGCTCTGTCGATCTCTGGTGAGAGCGAGGGCAACCGCTGGGTGCTGTTCACGTTCTTCGGCGGAGGGCTGGGTGGTCATCCCGAGGCCGACGGGCTCGACCACGCTAACGCGCCCCTGTCGACGGCGATTATCCCGCCGGTCGAGGTGCTCGAGGCCTCATACCCGGTGCGCTTCACCCGCTGGGCGCTACGCACCGACTCAGGCGGGCCGGGCGCTCATCGCGGTGGCCTGGGCGCGGTGTATGAGATCGAACTGTTGGCCGACAGTGCGCAGATGTCCACCTTCGGCGAACGGGCAACCGAACCGCCACCCGGCGCGGCGCAGGGACATGCCGCGGCCGC
The DNA here is from genome assembly GCA_965198695.1 of Solirubrobacteraceae bacterium. Lineage (GTDB taxonomy): Bacteria > Actinomycetota > Thermoleophilia > Solirubrobacterales > Solirubrobacteraceae > Palsa-465. The sequence continues at coordinate 344,465 of CBDAPW010000003.1, forward strand.
GAACGTGATCAGCTACCAGACCGCGGATGGCTGGGTCCGGCCGCCGTTGGGCGCCAAGGTCGTCAATGTGGACCTCCGCTCCGGCATGCGGCTGCGCATCGAGAGTCCCGGCGGCGGCGGCTGGGGTGACCCATCCCAGCGCGACCCGGAGCGGGTCGCGCGCGACGTTCGACTGGGCTACGTCAGCCGTGAGGCCGCAACTGCGTCCTACGGCCTCGACGTGCCGGTGGAAGCGGGCGGGGCATGAGTCGGCCCGCCCAGGCTGTCGGGGCCGGGACGATTGCCGGCGTGGACGTCGGCGGGACGTTCACCGACATCCTGGTCTTTGATGAGGCAACGCGCTCCGCACGGGTGGCGAAGGTGCCATCCACTCGCACGCGTGAGGCCGCGGGCTTCCTCGAAGGGCTGCGCAGCGCCGGCTCGGCGATCGACGCGATCGACGCGATTGTTCACGGCACGACGGTTGGCACCAATGCGCTGCTGGAGCGCAAGGGTGCCCGCTGCGGCGTGATCACCACAGTCGGATTCCGTGACGTCCTAGAGATGCGTCGCCGTGACCGGCCCGAAACCTGGGGTCTCAGAGGCACGTTCGAACCGGTGGTGCCGCGTGATCTGCGACTCGAGGTGCAGGAGCGCACCGGCGCCGATGGCAGCGTGGTGTTGGCTGTGGATGCCGAGGAGGTCCGTGAGGCGACCCGTCTCCTGCTCGCGCGGGGTGCCGAGTCGCTGGTGATCACCTTTATCAACGCTTATGCCAACGACGCGAACGAGCAGGCCGCGCTGGCGGCGGCGCGGGAAGTGTGGCCCAACGAGCACATCGCGGCCGCAAGCTCGATTCTCGGCGAGATCCGCGAGTTCGAGCGGTCCTCCACCGGTGCGCTGAACGCCTATCTCCAGCCCGTCGTCGGCGACTACCTCACCGCCCTCGCGGGTGGTCTGGATGCGGCCGGCTTCGGCGGTGAGCTGTTGGTGGTTCAGTCCAACGGGGGAGTCATGACGGCGGAGGAGGCCGGGCGGCTTCCCGTGCGTACCGCACTCTCGGGCCCAGCCGCGGGGGTGATCGCGGCGGCCCGGACTGCCGTTGATGCCGGAATTCCCGACGTCATCACTTGCGACATGGGCGGGACCTCGTTTGACGTCGCGCTGATCAGCGGCGGACAGGCGGCGACAAGCCAGGAGATCAAGGTCGACTTCGGCTTGGTCATCCGCACCCCGATGGTCGAGATCTCGACAATCGGGGCCGGCGGCGGCTCGATCGCCCGCGTGGACGCGGGCGGCATCCTGCGCATCGGGCCTGAGTCGGCCGGCTCGGTTCCCGGTCCGGCCTGTTACGGCCGGGGCAACGATCGGCCCACCGTGACCGACGCGAATCTCGTGCTCGGCCGCATTGACGCAGACCAGCCGCTGGGGGATGGGCTCGGCCGTCTTGACGTCGAGGCATCGCGCCGGGCCCTATCCACCCACGTGGGCGAACCGCTCGGACTGGACGCCGTTGATGCCGCCGCTGCGGTAATCGAAGTCGCCAACGCCGCGCTGGCGGGCGCGATCCGGCTCGTGTCGATCGCGCGCGGACATGACCCCGAGCGTTTCGCGCTGCTGCCCTTCGGTGGTGCCGGCGCGCTGCATGTGTGCGCACTGCTGCGCGAAGTCGGCGGACGGCGGGCGCTGGTGCCGCGCTTCCCCGGCCTGACGAGCGCGCTCGGGTGTGTACTGGCGGACGTGCGCCACGACGTGGTGCGGACGCTGAACGTCTCCCTGGATGCGCTTGACAGCTCCGAACTTGACCAGGAATGCCGCGCACATGCCGCCACGGGTGAGGAATGGCTCGCGCGCGCGGGGGTGATGATCGAAGAGGTCATCGTCCGTCACGAGGTGGATATGGCCTATCGCGGCCAGAGCCACGCCGTGACACTCCCACTGCCGGTCTCGCGGACCCCCGAGGCGCTCGGTGCGGCCTTCGCGGAGAGCTACGCGGCGCTCTTCGGACAGGCTCTGGACGACATTCCAGTGCGCGTGCTCACTCTGCGGACGGTGATCATCGGCCGGCGGCCCCACGTCGACCTCTCGCTGTTCGCCCCCGGCGAAGGCCTTGCGGTTGAGGATGCGACCCGTCCCACGCGGCGCGTGTGGAGCACCGGGGAGTGGCGTGACACGGCGGTGTATGACCGTCTGTCATTACCGGTCGGCACGAGCCTGGAGGGGCCCTGCGTACTGCAGCAGCCCGACACGACGATCTTCATCGAGCCCGGGTTCAGCGCATCGGTCGATGCTCTCGGCAACGTGATCATCGAGCGCTGAGGCGTGAGTCTCGAGATTGATGCGCACACCGCCATCCTGTTGGTCGACCTGCAGAACGATTTCCTTGCGCCCGATGGCGCCTACGGTCGTGGGGGGGTCAGTTCGCCGGAGCTCGTGGCGCTGCCAGCCCGGTTGGCGCCGGTGCTCGATGCCGCACGTGCAGCATCGGTGCCGGTCATCTCGACGCAGTTCACGCTGCTGTCCGTTCGGAACCGGGAGCCATTGATTTCGTCTCATCTCAGAGAGAAGCGACCGTTCCTGCGATCGGGGGACTTCGCGGTCGGCACCCATGGACATGCGCTCGTCGACGCGCTGGCACCGGCCGACGTGGTCATCAACAAAGTCGCCTACTCAGCGTTCCACGCCTCACCGCTGGAGTACGTCCTGGGCGCATTCGGGATCCGGCGGCTAATCGTCGCGGGGATCCTCACCAACGGCGGTGTCTCCTCGACCGTCCGGGCTGCGCACGTGCTCGGCTATGAGACCTGCGTGGTCAGCGACGGGTGCGCAGACCTCCACCCCGAGATCCATGACCTAGCGCTACGTTCGCTCGCCGCCGGCACCAGCACACTGACCGACTGCGCCGAGATGACCGCGGCGCTGCGGGGCTACCGGAAGCCCCGCTGAGGTTGGCCGACCGCCTGCGCCCCACATCCCCGAGGCGACGATCGTCATAAGCCGCACAACCACGCGAGTGCTTCTGACCAGTCTTGCTCGATGCGATCAGAGCTGAGTTTGGCGGCGGTGTTCGTGCACCCGGCCGCTCAGGGCGGCGACATCGAGCAGCGGAGTGCTGGTACCCGTCCAGCGCGCCCGTCGGGTCAGGTCGCCCAGGATCTGCTCGGTCTCAGTCGCCTCACCGGACTGCAGGTCCCGCAGCAGCGAGGCCGTGAACGCAGACCCCTTGCTCGTGATCATCGCCTCGGTTGCGTCATAGTCGTGGGCGGCCAGACGATGGCCGCAGGCCGCGGCGACCGCGGCGCACTCGGCCAGGATCTGGCGGCCGAACTCCGCGCCGCCGGGCTGGGCAACGACATCACCGACGCTACCGCGCGTCAGAGCTCCGGCTGCGGCAAGGGTGGCGATGTACACCCACTTGGCCCACATGCCGCCAACGATGTCCTCGCCGACTGAAAAATCGAAGGCGCCGCCGCCGAGCGCGCCGGCGGCCGTGCCGAGACGGGGCAGGTCAGCCGGATCCAGGACGCCGATGACCATCGTGCTCGATGACCCGAACTGTTCGATGTCACCCTCGGCGGTGATGTGAGTGGAGATCCTGACCACGCCGCCGAGAACCGTGGCCAGTGCGCCGAAACGCTCGATGATCGTGTCGAGGTGAGCGATCCCGTTGAGGAACGGGATGACAGTGCTTTCGGGGCCCACCGCTGCGGCCAGATCCTCCAAGGCGCTGTCGAGCGCTGTGGCCTTGACCATCACCAGCACGAGGTCATAGGGCCCGTCGATTGCCTCGGCGGTCACCAGTTGGGGCTCGATGCGCTCCTCACCGTCAGGCCCCTGCAGGCGCAGGCCGCGCTCGATGAGGATCTCAGCGCGGGCCGGACGGACGAGGAACGTGACATCAGCACCGGCCTGAGCCAGACGCATTCCGAAATAGCCGCCGGTGGCACCGGCGCCAAGCACAAGGATCCTCATTGCCACCCCTGCGAGGCTAGCGGTCTATCCCGGGCGGCTCAGGACAGCCGCTCGTGCTGCTGCACACGCTCCCGACTGCGCTCGTGAAGACGATCGAGCTCAAAGCGGGACGCGCGCGCCGACGCGGCGGTGACGGCCAGCCTGTCGCTGTCAACCGAGAGCAACGACGCGTGATCGAGCGCAAATGGCCGAGCACGCCCAAGCTGCCTACGAGCGGACCATCGCCGCCTGCCAGCGAGCCGCGGCCGGGAGAAAAATGCCCGCGAGAACTTGACTTTCATCCGTCCCCGCGCGATCTCCTTCAGCGCCTGGTTCTCCAAGACCTGGTCCGCGACGATCCGCTTGAGCCGAGCGTTCTCCGCCTCGAGCTCTTTCAGGCGCGTGACGTCGTCGGCCTTCATCCCGCCGTACTGGTTCCGCCAACGGTGATAGGTCGCCTCGGCGATCTTTAACTGCTTGAACACCTCCGGCAGCTCCATCCCTCGCTAAGCAGCCGGTCGGCTTTCCTCAGTTTGCGAACGACCTGCTCGGGGGTTTGCCTGCGCCGCGACATGCGTTTGCTTGTCTGACCCATTCTCCAGGGTCAACGAAGCTCTCACAACGACCGGACCGAACTCAGGGGGTCCGGCCACGCCCTCGGCGTAATTGTGCTCCAAAGCACCGGCGTTTTCGCCGAAGTGCACGTTATGCCAGGCACCGACGGACTAGTAGGCCTCGAACCAGGAAACCCTTGAATGAGCAGCGGTCGAAGTTCATGCCTCGCATCGAGGGAGTCCTGTCAATCCTGCGCCAGGTTGATGATGTTTCTACGGAACCCTGACGAACTCGCGAAAGCAGAGCATGACCGGCCGGGCGAACGATAAAGCCGCGGGCTTGAGATGGCCGTGCTACTAGCCGGCAGGCTCTTATGCGCCCACCGAGACGTGAACTACCCAGCGCCCAGCTTGGAAGCGTAACCACCGTTACCGACCTCCAATGCTCTGACGACGCGGCACACGTCTGCGGTCGGTGCTCACGAGCTATGCGACAAGTATTAGATGGAGTCACGCACGGCGAGGTACCAGTCGCGTTCCCAGCGGTGGCGCTCGATACCGTGCCGGAGCGTGAGTTGGCCCAGCGGCGAATCCGGTACGGGCCGGATGGCCTCGAGCGTCCGGACCGCCTGGTTGTGACGTTCGGCGAGCAAGTCGAGCAGGGTCCGCTGGCCTTCGACCGGTAGGGCGTCTGAGAAGAAGAGCTTGAGTAGCCCCTCGTCGCGCAGCTCGTAGGCCGGAATCTCGTCGAGGGCTAGCCAGCGGCGCAGCTCGTCGCTTCCGGCTGCGGTTAGCTCATGGACCTGCCGAGTCCGCCCCCGGTCGGTCTCGGTATGGACCTCGGCAAGCCCGCAATCGACGAGCCGCTTGAGCCAGGGGTAGACCTGGCCGTCTGAGACGGCGAAGAAGTGGCGGGTGGAGCGGCTCGCCGTTGACGTGATTGCGTACCCGGTGCTGCGGCCGGTCTGGAGCATCCCGAGAACCACATAGGCGATCGTCGGAAGTAGCTCACCGTCAATGGCTCTTGAAGAGGGATCTTGATGTGCCATAGTCGTCCTTATGGAATCTAGCCTTGTCGTGGTCCCCGCGGCTCCATCGGGTGCAGCATCAGGTGCGGCGGGCGGGCGACATATCACGCTATTCATCACTTCGATCGCCGGCTTTCTCGCCTTTCTTGACTCGTCGATCGTCAATATCGCGTTCCCCGCCATCCGCGGACACTTCGCCGGCACCCCGTTCTCGACGCTGTCATGGGTGCTCACGGCCTACAACCTGACGTTCGCGGCCGCGTTGGTGCCCATGGGCCGCCTTGCGGATCGGACGGGTCGCCGGCCGCTGTTCATCGCTGGTCTGATGACGTTCACCGTCGCGAGCGCCGCCTGCGCCGCAGCGCCCTCCGCGTCGGTCCTTATCGCCGCTCGCGTTCTCCAGGCGCTCGGCGCCGCGGCGCTCGTACCGACCGCGCAGGCTCTCTACCTGCCTCTCTACTCCTCCTCTGAACGCCCCCGAGCAATCGCCCTCTTTGGCGTGGTGGCCGCCGCGGCGGCTGCCGCGGGACCCACGCTCGGCGGCATCCTTGTCCAGAGCGCGGGGTGGCGTTGGGTCTTCATTATCAACGTCCCGATCTCGCTCGCTGCCGTCGCGGCCACGCTGCGGTGGGTCTCTGAGCCCGTGTTCAAGCGCGCGTCACGCCTGCCTGACTTCCTCGGGATAGCACTGCTCACCGTCGCGCTGGGCACCCTCGCCTACGGGCTTTCTGAAGGCTCACAGCGTGGATGGACAGATCCCCTCATCCTGGCGAGCTTCACAGCTGCCCTCCTGACCGCAGGCCTTTTCGTCCGCCGCTCATCGGGTCACGAAAATCCGGCTGTGCCGCTGCAGCTGTTCAGGATACGGTCCTTCAGCGTGGCCACCCTGGCGGGCCTGGCCTTTGGAGCGGGTTTCTACGCACTCACCTTCGCCAACGTCCAGTTTCTCGTCAACGTCTGGCACATGAGCATCATTTCCGCGGGTTTCACGCTTGCTCCTAGCGCGGTCGCCGCCGCCGTGATCGCGCCACGGGCCGGGCGGCTCATCAGCCTGCGGTCCTCTCGCTTTGCGTTGACGCTCGGCGCGTCACTGTTCGCCCTCGGCGCCTGCTGGTACCGAGCGATACTGACCAGCCGCCCTGATGTCGCCCTGTACGTGGCCGGAGCGGTCGTCGTCGGAGCAGGTATCGGCCTAGCGTTCCCCGCTCTCTCCAGCGCTCAGGTATCAACGCTGACAAGTGACGAGTACAGCGTCGCCAGCGCCGTCGGCAACACCGCCAGGCAAGTGGGAGCCGTGCTGGGGGTCGCGCTCAGCGTTGCCGTGCTGCGAACGGCAAGCAGCCTCACTGACTTTCATCGCGGGTGGGAGCTGTCCATCGCCGCGGCGGTCATCGCCGCAGGCCTCGGCCTCATGCTTCCCCGGCCTGCATCGCAGTGATCGACCCCGCCGCGACATCGTGGCAGCCTGCAGCAGGTTAGGGGTGCAGGCGCTGCACGCGACAGTTCCCGGGCGGGCCCTTTCTGTCAACGTACGGTGGGACGCTCAGGCCCTCGGTTCTATGACGTTGAGTCGGCTGGATATGGTGGAGGACACACAAATGGAGACCGGGCCTGAGCGTCGTACGATGCACTCGCCGGCGGCTGCTCCGCGCCGTTCGGGGTGAGGCCGGACCCGGAGCTGGACGACTCGGTCACGCGCCGCTAATCATGCGCCGCCGCGGTCCGGCGCGAGTCCTGGCGCTCGTTTCAGCCGTCTGCTTCGCGCGGTGGCCGGCCGACATGATCACCGCCGGAGACGTGGCGTTCCCCGTCGCGCTGTTCAGCGTAGGGGCACACGACCGCCGCTGGTGGACCCAGGGGGGCGTGATCGCCGGGTCCGGGTCCGAGCCGTGATCCCGGCCTATGAATCAGGGATCGCTCCGTCGGGGAGGTAGGCGCTCGGAGTAAAGGGCCCACCGAAGGGCCACCCGGCTAATTCTCTGGACTATGTCGGTCAATAAGTCGCTGCCGGTCCCAGCATCTCCGGGGGGTGTAGAGGACTGAAAGACCACTGCGACACCTTGACAAGCCTGCACGGTGGGAACGTTCCTGTCGCTCAGCCGGATCCTGCCCGAGCGCTACTTGAGCACCACGCCCCTGGAAGATCTTCTACGCAACGAGCACGGACTCGGACGCGCGCGTGACTACACAGTGATCCAGCATGCCTACAAGCGCTGTGTGCATGGTCAGCCCACGAGATGGGCGACGTAATAGACCCAGTTCACCCCACCGCTCCGGAGCCGAGCGCATCCACAGACCCCTCGCTCAACGCTATCTCGCGCCGATCCGGGAGCGATTAGGCATGGCTGTCCACGGGAGTGCTCGCGTCGACACGGGAGGTCGCCTCGGTTGCCGGCTGCAGATCGGACAGCGACATGTTGGTGAGTTGCTGGACGAGCACCATCTCACCCGGGATCGCGGAGAGACTGACGACGTCCAAGACGGCGAGGCGGACATTAGCCGGTCGAAGACCCCGACGCCGGTCAACGGCAGGCTGCACTGGCGCCGATGCGCGGCTCTCCCGCCTTGGTCAGGTGCTCCATAATTACCACGGTCCGCTTGGCCCCGATGACCAGGTCCATGGCCCCGCCCATGCCCTTGACCATCTTCCCGGGGATCATCCAGTTCGCCAGGTCACCGGTCTGTGATACCTCCATGCCGCCGAGGATCGCCAGGTCGATATGGCCGCCGCGGATCATCGCAAAGGACTCGGCGCTGTCGAAGTAACTTGCCCCGGGAACCGCGGTCACGGTCTCCATGCCGGCGTGAATGAGGTCGGGGTCGACCTCGGACTCGGTCGGATAAGGACCGATTCCCAGCAGACCGTTCTCAGAGTGCAGCAGGACGTCGCGGCGCCCGAGTGACGCGTCGGCGAGCCGGGTCGGGAGACCGATTCCGAGGTTGACCGCCAGCCCGTCGGTGATCTCCTCAGCGGCTCGGGCGATGATGCGCTTTCGTGGCTCGTCGCTCATGCGCTGGGCACCTGGCGGGTCTTGCGGCGGTCGATCGACTTCTCGCGCTCGCGTGCCGGTACCACGGTTTGGACGAACACGCCCGGGGTGCGGATGTGGTCGCCGTCAAGCTCGCCGACCTCCACTAGCTCTTCGACCTCGGCGATCGTCACCCGTCCGGCGATCGCCGCCAGCGGGTTGAAGTTGCGCGCCGTGCAGTGGAGACGACTTTCCCCAGGCGGTCACCCTTCCACGCTCGGACCGAGCGAAATCGGCAACGATCCCGCGCTCGAGCAGGTGGGGATCCCGTCAAACTCGCGAACTTCGCGGCCTTCGGCGACTTGAGCACCGACTCCCGCTGGCGTGCAGAAGGCGGGTATCCCGGCGCCGCCGGCCCGCATTCGTTCCGCAAAGGTTCCTAGGGGAACAAGCTCAACTTCGAGCTCGCCTGAGAGAAGCTGCCTTGTGAAGGCCTTGTTCTCCTCAACGTAGGAGGAGATCATCTTACGTATCTGACGGTCGGCGAGCAGGAGTCCCAGCCCAGCGTCATCAACGCCGCAGTTCTCACTAAACACCGTCAGACCCGTCACGCCGCGGTCCCGAAGCGCATCGATCGCGTCCAGCGGGTTTCCTGACAGCCCAACCCAAATCCACCGACTACAAGTGTCGCGCCGTTTTGGACGTCCGCGCGGGCGTCAGCCATCGCGTGCTCAGCTGCCTCGTCTTGTCTTGACCCTGTCTTTCGATTGGCTAGTGCACGTCGGCACTGACGCGTCCGCACAGTGTTGCTGCTACGCGAGTGGTACGAAGTGTCGCGCTGCGTCGATCGTCGCGGGCTGGATCCGGCCGGTGGGTAAGCACGTTGGCGCTCCGTAACGGATCGCTGTGCCGCGAGGTGCAGCTGACGCACGAGAGGAGCGCGGCACGGTCATCCCAGCTTCCGTTGGTGCGTTGACGGAAACTGCTCCGTTCGGGCGCCGTCCTCTCAGTTGACCCGAACGTGTCGATCCTGGCGCTGAGCGGCGCCGCGGATAGCTTCTGCGCGATCCGGCTGCTGGAGCGCGGTGCGGATGACGTGCTCAGCGTCCCTTGAGTCCACATGGTGCGTGCGGCCGGGGCCAGGTCCGAGCAATTCGCGCCCCAACAGTTCCCTGACTTTCCGATCAGCGTTGAGCAGCAGGGCTTTGACACCATGGCGGTCTCTGGCCACTTTCAGCCTATGGCGGCACCACGGCGGTCACGCGCCGATGTCGTGGGTCTGGCTGGCGGCCCTCGCTTAGCAGACCAGTCGAGTGACGCTCACGACGAGCGTGCTGACACCACGCTGCATTACCAGCCGGTAGTTACCGCCAACGCGTTCGCGACACTTGCCTGTCTGAGTCCCGGCCGCATCGTGCTCGGCATCGGCACCGGTAAAGCCATGAATGGGACCCCAGCCACGGGGATCGATTGGCTGACATTCAACGAACGCGCAGATCGCCTCCGAGAATCTGTGGCGCTGAGCCGAAAGCTCTGGCCGGAGGAGCGCGTCACCTTTCAGGGCACGCACTATCCGACCGAGAAGCCGACTATTTACGACCTTGCTGACAACCCGGTACCGATCTTCGTTGCAGCTGGTGGATCCAAGTCTGAGCGACGGCGGGCGAGATCGCGGACGGCTTGATCGTCACCAGTGGGAAGGGTCACAACCTGCTCGAGGCGCTCGGCGTCGGCGCAAGCGTTAGCAGACGGTCAGCCGACGAGGTCTCGAAATTCATTGAGCCCAAGGTCTCGTACGACCGTGACCGCCCCTACGCCATCGAGGCCTGCCGGCCATGGGCGGCGCTTGCGTTGACGGCGGCGGATAAGGGCGTACCGAGGGTCCTCTCGAAATGGAGTGCCTAGCGGAAGGAGCAGCGGAGCGCGCCCATACCCGCTTCGAGAAGATCGCGTTCTACGTGAACCTTGGCTTCACCGACCTCGTCTTCCACTTTCCCGGGGAGGACCAAGAGCATGCGCTGGCGTAGTTCAGCTCAGACGTGCTTCCTCGACTCCGGGCGCAACATCAACGGGTTCGGTGAGACCGCGCGTGGTTCCCTGGCGCTCACGGATTTTGCGTCAGTCGCAGGGTTCGTCCTCCCGAAGTTCGACAAGCCCGGGCACTGGCTCGCGGGAACCGCTCAGAAGACCACCGCACCCGTCGGGCGGGCACAAGATCAAGGTCATCGGCGTGATCGACGATCACAGCCGTCTGGTCTACACAGAGATCCACTCCGGCGAGACCGCTCAGACCGTCTCAGCCACGCTCAGGCGCGCGGCTGTGTGGTTCAGAGAACAGGGCTGTGGGCCGGTTCAGCAGTGATGTCTGACAACGCGAAGTGTTACGCGACCAGCCATGACTTCCGACGTGTCTTGGAACGGCAAGATCGAACGGTTCTTCCGGACCCTCGATGTCGAGTGGGCACACGGCCGGATCTGGCGATCCTCCGCCCAGCGCGACCGGGCTCTGTCATCGCCCATCCGCTACTACAACCGCCGAAGACCACAGCCGGCGGCGGTCGCGCGTCCATCACCCGCGTTCAGCAAGTCCGGGAGCAGAATAGCTAGCACTCCAGCCTCCCGTACTTCGGTTCTGTCATTCGTTGACCCGAAGCGCCATTCGGGGTGTCGCTATGAAAATGTTCACGCGCCCACCTTGCGCTGCATCGACCTGACGGACAAGGCCGTCGACTCGCCATCGGCGAACACGGTTACCGGGTTGATGAGCGTGCCAATACCGTCGGCCTGCAACTGCACGCTGCCTCCGTGAAGCGTTCCGAGGTCGTTGTCTCGCAAGTGTCGACCCGGGACGTGCGCCACGGCGCCGAGCGCCACGACGTCACCAGGGTCGAGCGTCATCCATTTGGTGATGGTCGCAAGGCACGTCTCCGGGCTGAATCTCTGATCCGCGATGAGCCCGTCCTGGATGCGCAACTGACTGCCGTCCGCGCTCACCATGTCCGCCGTCAGGCGGATCGTGGACAGCTTGGGCGCTTCTGCGAGTGGAACGATCCACGGACCGATGGGGCAGAAGGTATCAATGCCCTTCGCACGCGCCATCGGCCGGTTGACGAAATCCTCCACGCCTTCGCTGCTCTTGATGTGCAAGACGACGCCATCTTGGAGGCCCAATAGCGAGGCAGAGTAGTCGCCGATCAGCGTGATGCCGGCAACGTAGTCGAGCGCGTTTTCCTCAGTCACGCGACGGGCGGTCTTGCCGATGACCAGGGCTAGCTCCCCCTCGGGCTGGATCATCCCAAGTTGGGGTTCGACGAAGAGGTGCTCAGTGTGGCCAATGACCCCGCTGGGCGCCTTAAGGAAGAACTGCGGTCGCGGCCATTCGCCGCCCCACTTCGGTTCCAATAGTTCATTCTTTGAATCGGGACGATTTGCGTTGACGCAAACGATCTTCTTCGGCCTCGGGATGGGTGAGCGGTAGGCGAAGGATCCGGCCGTCACGACGTATTCAGCGGCCTGACTGCAGTCAATGGCCCGCTGGCATTCCTCGAGGAAAAACGACATCGTTTTTCCGGCGGTGATCAGATCAAGCATGTCTCGCGGGAAACCAACTGGGCCAATATTCAAGCCTCCGGCCAAGGCAGCCAGGTCGACAATCGAACCATCTTCCTGTACCGCTGCGACACGATTTGCGCCGCCCGGGAGCTCAACAGTGGTCAGCTTCACGTCTTTGCCTCATATAGGGTCGGTGGGAACCAATAGTGGACTCCTGAGTCCGACATCTTGGTCGGCCATGCTTCAAAGATGAGAAAGGCCGCAGCTCGAGCGGAGCGATGAATCCTTGCGTGCGTGATGGGGCACGCCGGAGCGGACGGCAGGACTGAGACTGGGGAGGCTGAAGAATCTCCGTTCCGTTGCACGTAACGATGACTGTACGGTATTTCCTGCCGAGGCAAAGGGGGTAATTACTTGCCAACTCGGTTTAGACGGGCCCTTGGACTGTGCGTTCCGTGGAGCGAAACAACCTCGCGGCGGGCGGAGGTTAGTATCTTGCGCATGGAACAGCTGGTGGCTACCCCGGGGACCGTCGCCCCGTTTGGGAGTGTGACGGCGGCCAGGATGGTGCTCAGCCGGACCCGCGGTGGGATGTATGAGCCATCGACGGTCGAACCGCTCGGATCGCTCCACCTGCATCCAGCGACGCACGCCCTGCACTACGGCAGCTCGTGCTTTGAGGGGCTCAAGGCGCACCGGGGTTCTGATGGTGTGGTCCGGCTCTTTCGGCTAGCCGCCCACGTGGACCGTCTCCGGGCCAGCGCCGAGATCCTGTGCCTGCCGGTGCCCCCTCCCGAGCTGCTCTCGGAGATGATCCGGTCGGCTGTGCGTGCCAACCTCGACGAGACGCCTGCGCCTCCAGGCGCGCTGTACCTACGCCCTGTGCTGCTCGGCACCGATCCCAACATCGGGGCCGCGGCCACCCCCTCAGATGAGGCCCTGCTCTATGTCGTGGCCAGTCCGGTCGGAGAATATTTCGACAGTTCCCGGGCGCTCACGGTCGAGATCGAGACCGAGCTGCTCCGCTCCACCCCTCAGTTTGGTCAGGTCAAGACGGGCGCCAACTACGCCATGGCCCTCGGCGTCACGCTGCGGGCCAAGGCGCGCGGAGCGGACCAGGTGCTGTTCGCCCCCGGTGGGTACGTGGAGGAAACCGGTGCTGCAAACTTCATCCTGATCGACGACCGGACTGTGATCACGAAACCGCTGGATGGTTCATTCTTGGCTGGTGTGACACGTGATTCGATCCTGAAACTGGCCGCGAGCCTCGGCTATGAGGTGCAAGAGCGCGAGATCAGCGTGGACGAGGTGCTGGCCTGGCCCGGTGACGCCGCGCTGACCGGGACAGCAGTCGTTCTCGCAGACGTTGGCGCATTTCTCTACCGGGGCGAGCGAATCCCGCTTAGCGGCGGAGTTCCCGGTGCAAACACCGCTCGCCTACGCGACGCCATCGTCCGAGTCCAGCGCGGTCAAGCCCCTGACCCGTGGGCTTGGACCGAACCGATTGACTCATAGGCGCCGCAACAACATCTCCCCTGCCGCAACTCGAGTGCTTACGTGTCGTGGCTCGTCTGCCCTCGTCGGCTTTGCTCCTAGCGGTTACTAGCTCCCAATAAGGCTCGAGCGGCGGAGCGGCATCGCGCCCTGCGGAGAGTCGACATACGAACAGAGACCGAGGCAACGGCGGCGCGGAGGCAGGATCGCTGCTGGTGGAAAGGGGCTGTGCGACGGGGTGGTCTGGGAACGTGCTGAGAAACTCGCACAAGCTCTTACACCACACATCGGGACTAGCCATGCCCGGCGCGGACCCGCGCCGGGCATGGCTCAGATGCTGTTCGAGATGCGCTCGTAGCCGAGTTCACCCTCGCGGATCTGGACGCCGGCAGCAAGGAGCTTGTGGGCTAGTGTCGCGCGTCTGAAGTTGTTTGACGGGTAGCGCGTGGCAGGATGTCATCGGCGGTTTTGGTCCAGATGAACGGCCGGCAGCAATTGCTGTAACCGTCGATGAACGCGCGGATCGCTGTCGTGAGCTCCTTGACGTTGTCGAACGATCCGCGGCGGATCGCTTGGCGGGTGATGATCCCGAAGAACACCTCCACCAAGTTCATCCAAGACCCTGAGGTCGGGGTGAAGTGCAGGGTGATCCGCGGGTTCTTCTCAAGCCACTTATTGATGTCGTCGTGTTTGTGGGTGTGGTAGTTGTCCAGCACCACATGTAGCCGGCGGCGCGGGTACGTTTTCGCGACGAGTTTGAGGAAGTCCAGGAACTCCGCTTTGCCGTGCCGGTCATGACAGCGATCGGTGACCGTGCCGGTCGCGACTTCGAGAGCGGCGAACAGGCTGGTGGTGCCGTTGCGTTTGTAGTCATGGGTCGCGCGTTCGGTCAGGCCGGGTCGGACGGGCAGGATCGGCTGGGTGCGATTCAACGCCTGAATCTGACTCTTTTCATCGACACACAGCACGATCGCGTTGGCCGGCGGGTCGAGGTATAAGCCGATCACGTCACGGACCTTGGCCTCGAGCTCCGGGTCGGTGGAGAACTTAAATGTGCCCTGGCGCCAGGGTTGAACCCGGTAGGCACGCCACGCCCGGGCGACGGTCGCGTCCGCAATCCCGAGGTGCTTGCCCAACAGCCTGGTGGACCAATGCGTGACCGCCAAAGCCTCCGGTGGCGGGTCCAGGGTCGCAGCGATGATCTGTGCATCATCGATCGTCTTGGGGCGGCCACTGCGCGCCATATCCCAGAGCCCATCAACCCCCTCAGCGCTGAAACGGTCACGCCACTTGATCACCGTCGGTCGCGAGACCCCCAGTGAACGGGCGGTGCCTGACACACCCGCCCCCTCGGCAACCGACAGCACGATCAGGGCTCGTTCTCGCAGGCCTGCCGAAATGGTCGAGGACCTCGTCCAGGACTCCAGCTCCGCCCGGTCCTGGGCGCTGACGTCAAGCGGTGATTGGGGCATGACTCATTGTCACAACCCACCAACGTTCTGTCAACTAACTTAAGACGCGGAATACTAGTGTTCGGCTGCAGTGGCCTGATCGGTGACTTCCGCGTCGCATGTGCCGAACAATTCGGCCTCGATCGGACCATGTCAGTTCAGCACCGAGATGAACTTCGCGGAATCGTTGCGGTCTAACTCCCCGACCAAAAGCGGGTGCGCGGTCGTTGGATCATTGATGCTTGGAGCGCGTTGCGATGGACTCCGAGACCACGGGGGCTGTCCGTGACGACTATTTCTCTTCTTCCCGACGGAGTCCGACAATGCCTGATTCTTCGCGCCGTCTCCCATTGCGGGGAATTAAGGTCATCGATCTGAGCCGTGCACTCGCGGGTCCCATGGCGACAACGTTGCTCGCTGACCTTGGGGCCGATGTTGTCAAGGTAGAGCCCCTGAGCGGCGAGATGGTTCGGGGCTGGGCGCCATTTGACGGCGATACCAGCCTCTACGACGTGTCGGTGAACCGCAACAAGCGTTCATTGACCATGGACATGCGCAGCCCAGAGGGAAAGGCGCTCCTGCAGCGACTGGCGGCCGCATCCGACGTGCTGGTGGAGAACTTCCGTCCCGGGGTGCTTGCCCAGATTGGAATCGACGAGGACTTCCTCGAGCACGAGGCTCCGGAGCTGATCGTCGGGAGCATCTCGGGCTTTGGGGGCGAGGGGCCTCTACGCGACGACCCGTGTTTTGATCAGGTAGCCCAAGCGATGGGCGGGCTCATGTCGCTGACGGGCCCACCCGGTGAGAGCGGCTACCGCGTGGGTGTCCCGATCAGCGACATTCTCTCGGGGATGTTTACCGCTCTGGGGGTCTGTGCCGCGCTCGTCGGGCGCGGAAAGCCCGGAGCGTCGGTACACAAGGTCGAGACTTCTTTGCTTGAAAGCGTGCTTGCAGTCCTGGTGTTTCAGGCCCAGCGTTACCTGAGCCTTGGCGAAGTCCCCCATGCCGCCGGCAACGATCATCCGACACTCGCACCGTATGGCGCGTTCGCTACCCAGGACGTGCCAATCGTGATCGCGGCCGCTACCAATGATCAGTGGGCGCGACTTTGCACAGTGATCGGGGCGCCTGCATTGGCCACCGACCCGCAGTTCGTGACGGGCCGCGATCGCAACGTGCACCGACAGCTGCTCCGTAACCAGGTCGAGGAGCGCCTGCGACAGCAGCCCGCGCGGGTCTGGGAGGAGAGGCTGCGCCAAGCAAGTATTCCCGTGGGTCCGGTTCAGGACATGGCCGGCGTCTTCACCCATCCCCAGGTCGAGGCGATCCGCATGGTGATCACTGCCGAGCACGCAGTGCTCGGCGAGACCAAGGTATTGCGCGGGCCCCTGCGTCTCGACCAGGAACCCGTGCCCGTCTACCGGGCTGCGCCGACGCTCGGTGAGCACAGTCATGAGGTACTGAATGAATACGGACTGGCCTCGGAGGAGATCGATGAGCTGGCCGCGCGCGGCATTATCAACCCGACCGAGCCGGCTAAATCACCCCAAGCAATTACGGGCGCTGGCGTAGCTGCGAGTAGCTGACACCGCGGAATTTGAAGGGACCCTGAGGAGCACGCCCTACACGCCGAAGGTACAACGCACGTGGGGTTCCAGGGTAATCGGGACGCGCCTGCAGGTTGGCTAGATCCGCGAATGCCTAACCCAGGCGCCGGCAAATAATCGGGCCTCACACCGGGGGCAAGGCCGGCGCCGCTTCTTCACCTGCCGGCTGATCGCCTGGCGGCACTCAATCCTTTGGACCATGCCCATATCGTCCAATCGACATTCGCACGTCGACCCCGAAACGCTGGTCAACGCCGTACACCCCAAGTCAAAGCGCATGATCTCCACGCCTCGAGAGATTGCCGTCAGCCGACTGTTTGCTGCTCGATCAACTCCTACTCACGAGACAGGCCGTCGTCCACTCTGCCGCGCGGTAGGGCGAGTACCGCGAGCACTTGCCCGAGGTGCGCAGTCCCATCACCGTTGTCCGCTCATCAAGCCAAGTCAGGCTGATAGCTGCCGCTGCGCACCGCCTCTCTGAGCTGCGGTTTCGATACCGAATCCGGACCATAACTCCGCTGCAACCGAGCGAGGGTGGTGTGATGGAGCCCTGAGGGTGCGTGAACCCGGCTACAACCCATGTTGCTGTCGTGGCCCGCAAAGGCCGTCACGTCACTGGCTTCACTCTCGCCGACGCCATGGCGCTGGTGGGGTGAACGGTGGGACGGGACGGGGGACTCGCACGAAGTCGCTATCAGCTGGTCTGTGTCTATCTCGGACAAGTACCAGCAACTCTCCGGTGGCAGTCGTGACCACCGGCTCATCATGTAGTGCAGAGGAGGAGATTCGAGGATGTTGTCAAGCAGACTAGGGCGGCGCGGTATCGGCGTCGCCGTTGTACTTCTGAGCTGTCTCATTGCCGCCGGGTGCGGCAGTAGCAGCAAGAGCACTTCCAGCAGCGCAACGAGCAGCCCAGCGAAAAGCAGCCCGACCAGCACAGGAACGTCGAGCGCGTCAAAGGCCCCCATCAAGGTGTTCGTCTACGCGGACGTCACGGTGCCCCCGCCGACCCCGCCGGAGACGTTCTTCAAGGACATTCCCACGGCGGCAATCAAGGCAATCAACGCATCGGGCGGCATCAACGGCGCGCCGATCCAGATGACGTTCTGTGACAGCAAGTTTGACCCCAACACGACGTTGGCCTGTGTTCACCAGGCGGTGTCCGGGCATTACGCCGCGGTCCTTGTCCCCACCTCCAGCGTCGGCGCCGGCGGCGCGGACCAGCTCCTGGCCAAGTCGGGCCTGCCGATCTTTTACGGCATTCCCAACGGCTCCCAGGTGGCGGCGCCCAACGCCGTCTGCCCGAC
Organism: Solirubrobacteraceae bacterium; assembly: GCA_965198695.1. Lineage (GTDB taxonomy): Bacteria > Actinomycetota > Thermoleophilia > Solirubrobacterales > Solirubrobacteraceae > Palsa-465. The sequence goes on from CBDAPW010000003.1 coordinate 362,357, forward strand.
CTCCACGATCATCGGCTCGGGCAACGGCATCGGGTACATGGCCAAGGCCCTTGGCCTCAAGAAGGTCTCCCTGGCTGAGATCGAGTCACCCACCTTCGTGGCCACGGGCAAGATCGTGGCATCCGCCCTCGGCCGCCTGGGGCTGAGTGTCGGCCCGACGGTGACCGCTCCAATCGGGACGCCCGACCTGTCCTCGGACTTCGCCCAGGCCATGAGCGCCGGAGAAGACGGGCTGTTCTATGCGAACCTGCCCCCGGTCCTCAACCCGTCGATCAAGCAGTTCCTTCAGTCCTACCCGCAGAAAAAGGTGTTCCTCCAGTACGTCGCGTACAACACGATGCAGGAGGTCGGGGCGGCCGGCACCAACGAGCTGTACTTTCCGGAGTGGACTCAGCCGCTGTCGTCGAATGTGCCCGGGATCAAAGAGTTCGAGTCGGACATGAAGACGTACGGCTCGGACCCCCAAGCCGATATCAACGACGCCTACATCCCGACCTATGCGGTGGTGAAGCTGTTCCAGGGCATCGCGTCAACCGTCAAGGGCACGGTCACCGCGTCCTCGATGCTCACCGCCATCAAGTCGGCGACGAACGTGAACATGGATGGACTCATCCCCAACTACAACGGGGCAGATCGCGGCAAGGGCGGCGCGGCTTGTATCTACCAGAACACCATCGTGCCCGTCGTCGATAAGAATCAGCAGTTGGTCACGGTGAACAAACCTGGCCAATTCCTGAACACGTCCACGGGCAAGCTGGAGTCGGCAAGCTGACCCCACGCGCCGCCTGATCGGGCCTGACCAAGGACGGGGCCAGTCTCATGACTGGCCCCGTCCTCAGCGCCGCCAAGCGGCTGTGGTCAAACGCGGGAGACCACAACTAGCGGGGTGATGCGCCAGCTTCGTAGCATGACGATAAAAGCGCGCACGAGTGACATCTCATTCTCGTTTCTGGGCGGCTCTCGCGAAACGAGCTTCTACGCGCGAGACAACATGAGGAGGTCGCAGCAGTCATGGCGACAGGTTTTGCAGATGATGTCCGTCAGGATCGTGCGCCCGAGCTCACCGCGAGGCTCGCGGAGATGCGCCCGTGGCTGCGTGAGCGTCAGCCAATGATCGAGCGGGAGAATCGCGTTCCCCAGGAGATCATCGAACGTCTCGCCGAGGCTGACGTCTTCAGCCTGACGACGCCGCGGCGCTACGGCGGAGCGGACCTGAGCACCCGCGAGCTGCTCGACCTCTACCGCACCTTTGCCTCCGGGGACGGCTCCACCGCCTGGCTCGTCTGGGCCACCGCGGGCGGAAACCTGTGGAGCACGGCCTTCCCGGAAGAGGCAGTCGCTCCCGTCTACACCGAGCCGTGGGTGGGCAACCGCACCTTCGCCCTCGGTGGCACGAGCCGCCGGATGGCCGGAACCGCGCGCCAGGTGGACGGAGGCTGGATGATCCAGGGCGCCTGGCCGTTCGCCACCGGTAGCGAGCACGCCTCGCACGGCTATCTGGCCGTGTTCTATGACGAGACCGACGACACCAAGGTCGGCATGGCGCTGGTGCCCAAGAGCTCCCTCGTGCAGCGACACGACTGGGACGCGATGGGCCTGGCGGGCACGGGAAGTCAGACCGTCGCGACCGACGGCGAGCTGTTTGTCCCCGACGCGTTCTTCAGCACTCCCGCCGCACTGGGCCGGCGGCTCGACGAGCTCCATGAGCAGGGGCTCGGGCCCCGGCGCGGAGGGCTCGCGCGGTCAGTGGTAACTGGCACCGGCCTGGCCCTCGGCATGGCCGACAACGCCCTCGAAGTCTTCCTGGCCGGCGTCGGGAAGCGGAACATTCCCTACTCCCCCTACAGCAAGCAGGTCGAGGCCCCCGCTACCCACCTCACCGTGGGACGCGCTCACTCCCAGGTCCAGGCCGCAAGCCTCGTGGCCTACACGGCGGCCGCCGAGCTCGATCAGATGGACGCCGAGGACCGCGAACCCAGCAAGTCAGAGACCTTGAAGCTCCATGCGGACGTGGCCTACATCTGGGACCTGTGCGCGGGCGCGGTCGAGTCACTGTTCCGCGCGTCTGGCGCGTCGGCGATCACGAAGCGCCAGCCCCTCCAGCTCATCGCCCGGAACTGCCGCGCGGGGAGCATGCACGCGGCCAACAACGTCGACACCTGGATGGAAAACCTGGGGCGGGAACTCTGCGGAGTGGAGGCCCAGGCCTCGACGATGGTGCTCGAGCGCCGCTGAGCCGACGCGTCGGTTCAGCTGTCGGGAACCCCCGGTCCGCTCATTCCTGGCGGGCCGGTATGACCGGCAGCTGCACATAGCTGAGGTGCTCAGGTCCCGTATACAGAATGTTGTGTGCGCCGTCGTGATAGCTCGGGTCATAGCCGTGGCGCATGCCGTGGCCAATTCCCGTGTGGGGCTGGATGTCCAGGCGCAGACGCTGCCCGGCGCGGACGACCCCGGTGCTTGGCACGATCTCGACCTCGACCTCTACGATCTCGTTGTCGTGCAGCGGAGCGTGGTCCGCTTGGAGATGGGTGTGCCGCGGGCGAACGTCGTTCGTCCGGGCCGTATCGAGCTTGCGGTGAGAGACCTTGAGCCAGCCCTTGCTGAGCGGATAGAAGCGGGTGGAGATGCCCGGGATGGCCGCAGGTCCGGAGAAGTCGACCTCACGGTCTCGCTCGTCGAGCACGCGCAGAGAGACGTGGAGGTCCATGTCGTCGCTGGTCGACGCCACCCATAGCGCCAGCTTGAAGTAGCCCGCCAGCGCGACGTCCTCGGTGAACGGCTCGCTGATGAAGGTCGCACCGGGACGACACGGCGCGTTGTGGGCGGTCGCCGGCGGGATGCGCGGTCCGCCGAAGTCGACCTCGGCGGAGTAGGTGACCGAGCTCGTTCGCTCGGGCGGGTTCGCCTCGAGGGCCAGAACGTGCTCGCAGTCGATCTCGCCGTCCCAGGTCCGCGGCGTCGCGTCCAGATACCACTTCACGTACTTGGTGCGCGCGATCGGCCACTCTTCCTCCTCCAGGAGGTAGGAGGCGCCGTTGCCGGTGCGCATCTCCAAGCGCACCGGCGGCGTGTCCATGATGCCGTTCTCGACGCCCTTCAACCAATAATCGAAGAAGGCGACATGATCGTCGACGGCTGCCTGGGTGTAGGCCTTCATGAACCAGTCCTCCCAGAAGTCGAGCTTCTTGTCGGGCGTCGGCGTGTTTAACCACGTCTCGCTGCTGCCCAGCTGGTGAAAGTGGCTGGGGTGCGTCGTGGCGGCCACCGCCCATAGAGGCACGGTGACCTCGCTCAGGTCCGGGCTCATGAGCACCTTGGCCCGCGGTCCGAAGATCGCGGCCGGGTCCGAATCTCGAAAGGGACTGTTGCGGGCGATCGACATGAAGTCCAAGGCGTCGGGCTCGCCGCACACCGCGGCTAGCACACCGAACCTGAACCACACGGGGAAAAATTCCTCGTTGAGAATGCCCCCGGTGTACATGACCTCCTCATACAGGTCGGCATCCGTCCCGATCGCAATCATCGCCTTGAGGTGCGGCGGATGTAGGCTGGCCACGGCGTGCTGGTTCATGGCGTAATAGGACATCCCCCACAGCCCGACGTTGCCGTTGGACCACGGCTGGATCCCCGCCCACTCGATCGCGTCGTGATAGGCCTCCGCCTCGTTAATGCCCCAGACGCCGAGGGTTCCGGGGCTCTTGCCGGCGCCCGGTCCGTCCACGCGCACCAAGGCGTACCCACGGGGTATCCATGCCTCAGTGTTGATGCTCTCGTGGTTCTCGAACGCAAAGCCACCAGAGTTCCCTAAGAAATACTGCTCCTCCATCAGCTCGTGAGCTTCGACGTCCTCGTCGCTGCAGATCGTGTGGTGCACAAACGCGCGGCCGTAGACGCCGCAGTTCATGACCACGGGAACCGGCTCGTCGCCATCGGGTCGGTAGACATCGGCGTAGACGAATGAGCCGTTCTGCAGAGGGATCTTGATGTCGCGGTAGCGCCGGATGCCAAGCGCGTTGCGGCGCACCTCGTTGCGCGCCGCGGCCGGAGTTTGCAGCCTGCGGGGGGTGGAGGCGCTGAACACGCCGGCTGTGTTCAGGTCGTCGAGTAGCTCAAGGATGACGGGATCCTCCGAGAACTCCCGGATGACATCCTTCATGGCCGCTGCGGGGTCCATTGAATAGCGGAAGTCCACCGGGCGGTCGGCGACAAGCTGATGAACTTGGGGGCTGAGCGTGATGCCGTCGTCGAGATTCCCGTCGGTGTCGAGCGTCTGGAGGAATCGCGCGACGTTGGTTAGCCCTGGGTCGGCGATCTTCGCCAGGTTGCCGTCCACCCTCGCCACGATGTCGGCAAGGCACAGGCGGTTCGCGCCGGCTGCTGCGCCGAGCACGACGTCACCGACGAGGAAGGCGACGATCTCGCCGTCACGGTACTCAAAGGTCCCGTCCGCGTCGGTGAAACCGCCGCAGGTCGGCGTTTCAAAGCGCAGTCCCGCCGTGGGCCCGGCGAATCTTCCCTTCAGCAGCATGTTCAGCTCTCCTGTCGAGGTCGACCGCCGTGGACCGACCCGTGCGTTAGCGCCAGACCCTATTTACCGGCGCGGCCGCTCGGGAATTGTGGTCATGGCGCGTGGTTCTTATCGGGGCCAAGGTGACGGCGCGACGTAGCCTTTATCGTCGTTCCCGATACGACAGGAGGGCCCCGGTGGACCTAGAAGAGTTGAGTGCACGAGCCGAGATACATGACGTGTTGCTCCGCTACTGTCGTGGCCTCGATCGCCCGGACATGCAGTTGGTGCGCGGGGTTTTTCACGATGATGCGGAAATCGATTTTCCCGAGAGCCTGCACAAGGGCGGCATCGACGGGTTCATGGAGTTCATCTCGAAGGAGATGGACAGGTTCGTGCGCACCATGCACTTCCTCGGAAACAGCTTGATCGAGTTCGATGGCCCCGACGTCGCCCACGTCGAGACGTATCTGAGCGCAGATCACCAGGGCTCAGACGTCCATCAGTGGAGCAATGACACGGTCAAGCTGTGGGCTCGCTACCTCGACCGGTTCGAGCGCCGAAACGGCGGCTGGCGCATCGCTCGGCGCAAGCTTGCCGTCGACTGGATGTTCAAATACCCGGCTGAGGGTTTCTTTGACGATCATCCCGACGCCCACCCTCGCCGTGACGGCACCGACCCGGCTCTGGCTCCGGTCGCTGGCTTCCGCGGGACCTCATTGACCGCCGGCGTCTGGCCCTGATCTGGGCGGCTCATTGGCCCCGGTTCCAAACCGGGGCCAGCGCCGCTCCGCCTAGGTCATCTTGACCGGGAGCTGGAGGTAGGAGTCCCGCCCCCCGCCCGTGTGGACGATGACCTTGCCCTCGGTCCGGCCGTCGTAGAAGGGGACGCCGGGCATGATCCCGCCCGTCGGGTTGCGGGCGCTAATGACCAGGCGTAGCTGCTGGCCGGGGGCGAAGACCAGGCCCAGGGGGAACAGGTCGATCTGCACGTCCACCACCTCTCCGGGCCCCAGCTTCTCCACCCGGTCGAAGGTGTGCACGGGGATGGCGTCCGTCGACAGGGCCTTGTCCAGGTTGCGCATGGAGACCCGCAGCCGCCCGGGCGAGCCCCGGTAGCGCAGCACCGCACCGGTCCGCTCGGTCGCGTCCTGGATCATCGCCCCCTGGTTGGGCACGGTGAACTCGGCCAGCGGCGTGCCGTTCGACGACAGCTTCTGGACAAGGACGAACAGGTCGGCGTCATCGGCGTCTTCGACCTCCACCCAGAGGTGCGCTTTGGGGTACCCGACCAGCGTCATCGCCTCGTCGAAGCGGATCGTGAAGGACACCAGGCTCGGCGGTGTGGCGGCATCATAGAGAGCACTCACCGGCTCCGCGGGGACCTTGAGGCCCAGGGTGCGTGAGCGCGCGTCCAGGTAATACTTGGTATCCACCACGCCTTCGGGCGGGAAGTCAGCGGCCGGCAGGTTTGTCTGGGCGCCGTCCTCGAGGTCGAGCAGCGAGTACCGCACGCGCGGAGTGTCCTCCCAGCCGTTCTCGACGTCCTTGAGGTAGTGGTCGAAGAAACGGCGCAGATCTTCGACGTTGACGGTGTCGTAATAGTCGGGCCACTCTTGGCTGGCGTGGATGCGCAGCCACTTCTCCGGGGAGGCGATTCCCCGCCAGCCCCGAAAAGTGCCCGGCGCATGCAGGAAGTTGGTGTAGCTGGCGACGACATAGGCGGGCAGATCGATCTGCCCGAGGGGCGGCGCCTTCTCCGCCCACAGCTCATCAAACAACGGGTGCTGGTCGGCTTCGGCGACGGGGTCCTCGCGCTGGCCCTTGCCGGCGTAGTTGAAGGTCAGTCGCCCGGCAAAACCGACATCGGGCATCCCGCCCCGCAGCAGCAGGTCGCGGTAGACATCGCTAATGCCCTCCCAGGGGTTGATCGCCGTGAGGTGGGGAGGCTTCTCAGCCGCGGTGAACCACTGAGCGGCCGCCAGGTAGGACGTGCCGCTCATGGCGGTCTTTCCACTGCACCAGTCCTGTTCCGCGAGCCACTCGATCAGGTCATAGCAGTCCTCGCCCTCCTGCCGGTCCCAGACGTAGCTATCGCCATCGGACTCGGCGATGCCACGCGGGTCCGGGTTGCACACCGCGTAACCGTGTGCGCACCAGTAGGCGGGGTCCGGACCCTCGAACTTCTCGAGGCCCGAGACGACGCTGTTGGGAAGGCCGACAATTGCGAAGATCCCGACGGTACTAGGCGCTGTTCCGCCGCTCTTGCCATACGGGCTCCAAGCGATGATCGCTGGCACCTTCTCGGCGCTTGCCGGGCGAAGCACGTCAACGTACATCGTCTTTCCGTCGCGAAGAGTGACGCCAACGTCCTTATCCAGAACGATGTCGCTTTCCAGTGCCTTGAACTTGGGGTCAATCTGCCACCCCGCCGACAGGTTTCGCGTGCCCGGCTCAAACGGGCTCAAGATGCCGCGCTGCGGACCTGCCTCGAACTCGAAGGACGGTACAAACACCGTGTCGTTGCCAGACATCGTCTCACCTTTCGTTGTTCCCTCTCGTGAGGTCGCGGCTTCCTCACGCCCTCGGCGAAACGAATCTAAGCCCGCCCGCGGCATGCGACCAGGTTGTGGTCCGGTTGCCGGGGCTATTCCTCGACCGAGCGTCTCCCGGAGGTCCGTTTCTGTTCAAGCCAAGGAACCAATACGGCTTGAGATAGCCCTTGGCACTTCACAGTGACGCGGTCTGAACGTGCCCTCAGGCGCGTGCTCAGACAATCAAGCCCATGGGAGAAACTTTTGTCTGAAGTCTGGCAGTTCCTTCTGCTCGGAATCGCCTCGGCGCCGGCTTACGTCCTGCTGGGACATTCAACGGTGCTCGTATTCCGCGGCTCCAACGTCGTGAACTTCGCCGCGGGAACCTATGGCCTAATCGGGGCTGCCGTGTTCTATGGCTGTCACCAGGCCGACATCCCCCTGTTCGTCGCCCTTGTCCTGGGCCTCGTCGCCGGCGCGGTCATTGGAGCCGCGACCTACCTGGTGGTGATTCGCAACCTGACGAAAGCGTCGCAGCTCGTGAAGGTCGTCGCGACCCTCGGCGTCCAGATCGTGATCCTGGAGGCCCTGTCGCTGCACTACCGCGACTCGGTCCTGTTCCCGCCGCGGTTGCTGCCCAACCACCAGTGGCGCATCTTCGGCGCCACGATCGGCAGCTACGACCTCTCGCTGTTCGGCGTGGCGATCCTGCTGACCGGCGGGCTCTGGGCGCTCTACAGGTACACCTCGTTCGGCCTGCAGACCACGGCGGTGGCCGAGAATGGTCGGGCTGCCGCCGCGCTCGGGCGGTCTCCGGAGACCATTGGTCTGATCAACTGGACGCTCGGTGGTCTACTCGCAGCGCTGGCGGGGATTCTCATCACGCCGACTCTGGGCCTGAGTGTGGGCGGCATCACGCTGCTGATCGTCCCGGCGCTCGCCGTGTCCTTGCTCGCGAGCTTTAGAAACTTCTGGCTCGTCCTGCTCGGCGGGCTCATCGTCGGGGTCGGTGAGTCGGAGATGACTCACTTCATCGGCAGCCATTCGTGGGGATTCGGCTGGCCCCAGGCGTTCCCGTTCATCGTGATCGTCGTCGCGTTGGTCCTGCGCGGGCGGTCTCTGCCAGACCGCAGCTTTATAGCCACCCGGCTGCCGGCCATCGGGAGTGGGCGGGTGCCGGTCGGCCTGACCCTCCTGGGAATCATCATCGCGGCGGTGGGGCTGGCGCTGCTCTCGGGCGCAGGCGCCGCTGCGCTGAGCGTGTCTCTTGCCGGTGGGATCATCCTGCTGTCGATCATTACGGTGACCGGATATGCCGGACAGGTGTCCCTTGCCCAGGTGGCCATCGGTGGTCTGGGTGCCTTCATCGCTGCGCGGCTAGGTGCCTGGCTCGACCTCAGCTTCTGGCTCGACCTCCTGCTCGGCATGCTCGCCATCCTGCCGATCGGAGCGCTTGTCGGGCTTCCCGCGCTGCGTGCCCGAGGCGTGAACCTGGCCATCGTGACACTGGGACTCGCCACGGTGATCGACACCGTGGTGCTTGGGAACACGAAATACACCAACGGTTACATCGGCTTGGCCATCCATCCAGCGTCGCTGTTCGGCTTCAGCCTGGACAACACCACCCATCCGAACCGCTACGGCTATCTCTGCCTCGTGTTCTTCGTGCTCGCCGCGCTTGTCGTGTCGAACCTGCGACGGGGACGCGTCGGCCGGCATCTGATCGCCGTCCGCGCGAACGAGCGTGCGGCCGTCGCTCTTGGTCTCAACCTGACCGTGGTCAAGCTCTACGCCTTCGTCGTGGCCTCTGCGCTGGCGGCGTTGGGGGGCATTCTGCTTGCCTTCCAGTCTGATTTTGTCCTGTTCTCCAACGTCACCGCCACCGACTCGATCACCTATTTGAGCTTCGTGGTCATCGCGGGACTCGGCTACGTGTCCGGCGTTCCCCTGGCGGCGATGCTTCTCGCCTCCGGATTCTTTAGCTGGGTGCTCGGAACGATCTTCACCGGGGGGAACACGGCCACGTACATCGCGCTAGCGGGGGGTATCGGCACGATCCTGATCTTGCTCGCAGACCCTGACGGGATCACGTCGCTCAACATCAAGACCGCCCAGGCCGACTTCTCAGACATGCCGAAGTGGTCCTACTTCCGACCGGAGGTAGCGCTCGTGGTCACCTATGGGATGCTGCGCCGACGCTTCGCCAAAACGCAGACGGGCCCGACGCAGGCCGCATCAATCGCCGCGGCCGCCGGGGACAAACGGATGCGGGTTGAGCCTGGCACCCTCGAGCTCGAAGACGTCGGCGTGCGCTTCGGCGGAGTTCAAGCGCTTGACGGGGTGTCGCTCCGGGTCAAGCCAGGGGAGATCGTCGCCCTGATTGGCCCCAACGGCGCCGGGAAGACGACCTTGATCGACGCGGTAACCGGCATGACGCCCGGTTACCAGGGTCGCGTGCTGCTCAATGGCAAGCCGCTGGAAGGCCTCTCGGCGACCCGCCGCGCACGTCTCGGACTGGGCCGCTCCTTTCAATCCCTCGAGCTCTTCGAGGACCTCAGCGTCGTGGACAACCTACGGGCGGCGTCAGACCGGCCGCGTCCCTACCACTACCTGACCGACCTGGTGCTGCCGCGGCTGCCGCCGCTGCCAGCCCCGGTGGTGGCCGCGATCAATGAGTTCGGTCTCGCCTCCGACCTTGATCGTATGCCCGGCGACCTGCCGTTCGGCCGCCGTCGTCTCGTCGGGATCGCCCGAGCCGTTGCCTACATGCCACGCGTGCTGCTGCTCGACGAGCCGGCCTCGGGTCTCGATGAGGGTGAGTCCGAGGAGTTGGCCAGGCTACTCCGTCGCCTTGCCGCGGAGTGGGGTTTTGCCATCCTGCTCATCGAGCACGACATGAGTGTCGTCCTGTCTGTATCCCACCGTGTGGTGGCGCTCGACTTCGGAAAGAAGATCGCCGAAGGTACCCCGGCGGCGGTGAGCTCCGACGCCGCCGTGGTCGCCGCGTACCTGGGTGTGGATCAAGAGCCGCCCGCAGATCAGCGCGAACTCGAAACCACCGTCTGATGGTCACCCCGCACGCGGATTCACACGGAACGCTAGTTCCGCTCGGCGAGTTCCGGAAGGTTTCACGCGACGAGCTCGTGCGTGATCTGGCGTCCTATGCCGACACGGTCCACACCAATGCTTTGGCTCCAGACCCGCTGCGCATGGAGTACCACATCGCTCGGGTGTGGCGCCGAACCGCCGCGCTGGCCCGAGACCTTGGCTTCGACGTGGCAGTCTGGGAGGCGCCCTGGCTCCGTGACCGCGTTTTTATGCGTTGCGCCTGTCTTCCCTCCAGGCCGTCTGGCGTGACGGAGCCGGCCACGCCGGATCTTGCGTCCTACAGGCCGAACTCGACTCCGCGTCCGGTCAACCACAACTCACGAGAGAGAGACCCTGGTGTCCACACAAGCGATCGGAGACTCCGCTGCCGGGTCCTCGCCCACACTTGGCCCCGTGTTGAGCGCGCGCGGGCTGACGGCCGGCTATAACGGGCTCCCAGCCATCAGGGACGTGAGCCTTGAGGTGGCCCCGGGCGAGATCGTGGCCCTCCTCGGGGCGAACGGCGCGGGCAAGACGACGACCATTCTGACCCTGTGCGGGGAGTTGGCGCCGATGTCTGGTGACGTGACCTTTCTGGGTGAGCCGACGCGCAGTTCTCTCACCCAGCGGGCGCGTAGAGGTCTCACACTCGTGACCGAGGAAAAGTCGGTCTTCATGGGGCTCACCACAGCCGAGAACCTGCGCCTGGGTCGCGGCGCCAGCGAACGTGTTCTGGAGTTGTTTCCCATGTTGAAGCCTCACCTCGGACGTAAAGCGGGCTTGTTGTCTGGCGGGCAGCAGCAGATTCTGACCCTGGGACGCGCGCTTGCGTCTCAGCCGAAGGTCCTGTTGGCTGATGAGCTGACCCTTGGTCTTGCACCGATCATCGTCAGCCAGCTCCTTGAGGTTCTGCGCCGCGTCGCCACCGAGCAGCAGGTCGGTGTACTGCTCGTCGAGCAGCATGTGCGCAGCGCGCTGTCGATCGCCGATCGTGTCTATGTGCTGCGGCGCGGCCGCGTCGAGCTGTCCGGCACCGGGCCGGAGATGCGTGATCGCATCGACGAGATTGAGAAGATGTATCTTGCCGGCTCGACGGTCGATGGCGTGTAACCGTCCCGCGCGTTTCATCTCAAAGCTGGCAATTTGAAAGGAGCCGCACTGAATGACCTCTTCGGAGCCGACCGTTGGCATGGTGGGTGTGGGTCGCATGGGACAGCCCGTAGCCGAGCGGTTGATGGAGCTTGGTTACGAGGTGATCGCCTACCGCCGATCCTGGCCTGATGAGCTCGCGCACATTGACCGCGTCGGATCGCCGCGCGAGGTCGCGGACCAAGCTCAGGTCATCTTCACCTGCCTGCCTTCCGATGCCGCCCTGCTTCAGGCGATCGGAGGCTCAGACGGGTTGGTTTCCGGTTCGGGTCCGGGACGGGTTGTGATTGACCTCAGCATGACCTCGCTAACGGCCCAGCTCGAAGCTCGTGATCTGCTCAAGGCGGCGAACGTGGAGATGCTGGACGCGCCGATCAGCGGGACCCCGACGGTTGCGGCAAGCGGGAAGGCGAGCCTGTTCGTTAGCGGTGATGCCGCAACCTACGAACGCGTCCGGCCGGTGCTGGGTTTCGCGGCGTCCGCGCCGCTGGTCGGCCCCTTCGGAACTGGGACGAAGCTCAAATACATCGCCAACCTCTTGATCGGCATCCACATCGCGGCCGCCGCAGAGGCCATGGCCCTGACCGAGCGAGCCGGGGTGGATCCGGAGCTCGCCATCGAACTCATTTCCGGCTCGGTAGCGGCCTCGGAGATGTTTCGCCACCGTGCCCCACGAATGGCTCAGCGGGACTTCGACGCGCCGATGAACGATGTCAACGCTTTCCTCAAGGACGTCGCCCTCATCCGCCAGTTCGTCCAGGCGAGTGGCGCGGACGCGGGTCTTTTTGAGCTAGCAGGCCAGCTGTATGAGCGCGCGGCCGCAGAAGGACTGGGAGACAAAGAGTTGTCGGCGGTCGTCACCCTCCTAACCGATTGAAACCGGCGGGCGCAGACCTTCCTCCAAGGCACGGAACCGGCGACGCGAGCAGCGTCCCAGGCCTGTCCAGACTGTCGCATGACATTTGACAGTTCATGACTCGAGGGTTAGCATTCCCGTCCTCGTTGTTTGTGTGTTCAGTTGGAGGAGCGGGTGTACAGAGGAGACGGGCTGCGACCGGAATTTCCGGTCGGGCAATCACAGGACGTGTGGCGTGTGTTGATCTTTGGCCGGCCGGATGAGGTTCTGCGGCCCGCGTGTCAGGTGGTCCGTTCAATGTCACGGTTCCACTTAGTGGCAGCGACTGCACAACCGCAAATTGCCCTGCGGACGTTCTTGGAGACGCACCCCGATCTGGTGATCATCGATGCGCAAGCCGGTGACGGCGTCGGATTCCGGCTGGCCCGCCAACTTCGTGCCTCGAGCAACGCTGTGGAGATCATCACCGTTGGTGAGGCAACGCTCGACTTTGTGCGCACCAGTTGTCACCTGGGGGCTGTGGATGTTGTCACGCTGCCGGCCCGGGCAGACCGGTTCCGCGAGGCGGTAGAGAAGTTCTTCAAGCACATGGCGGCTTTGACCCAGATGCAGTTTGGCGGCCCGCTGCCGTCGATGCGCTCCGGCGGGCGATGGCTTCCCAAGGGAATTTCACGACGCAACGTGGACCGTGTCCGTCAAGTGCTGTCCGCCGAAGGACCTGCCACCTCAAGCGAGGTTGGCGCAAAGATCGGATTGGCCCGGGTGACGTGCCGGCGCTATCTCGAGTATCTCGTCACGATCGGGGAGGCGAGCGCGATGAGCGTACCCACCGGGCCGGGGAGACCGCGGCGCGTATACGAACAGCTGCCAGACACCGGCTCGAAGACTCGAGAACGAATCGAAGCGACGGCCTAGCCGTGTTGCTTTGTTGTGTCGGAGGCCGGGTTGTGCAGGTTGACCCATAGGGCCCTTGCGGTGCCGAGTCCTGTGTTGGCTACGCGGTGGGGTTCGGTTGACTCGAAGGCGATTGAGTCGCCCGGTCCTAGCTGCACACTGTCCCCGTTGATGGTGACCGTCAGCTCGCCGGCTTGCACAAAGCCATACTCCTTTCCGTCGTGAGCCTGGAGATGCTCGGCGGCGTTGGATTCAGCGCCCGGCTCATAAGTCGCCAGTAGGAAGTCTGCATCGGGATCATCGGATCGGGAGAGCCGTTCCAGGGTGATGCCAGAGGCGAGCTCCAGGCTGGCGCGGCGGTCGGCTCGCTGCACGTGGCGACTGATCGCCGGAGCTTCGGCCACGTCGGTGGATGACGTTCGGCTCCGAGCTGCCGGACCACGCGGTGAGCTGACGGTTTCGTCAAAGAGAATCGGGATGGACGTTCCCAGCGCGTCACAAAGAGCGAGCAGGCTGCCGATCGACGGTCGTGCCTTTCCGAGCTCGATCGCCGAGATGAGGCTGCCGGACACGCCGGCGATGGCGCCAAGCTTGCGTACGCTCAGCTTGCGTTCCAAGCGCAGACTCCGCAGCTTCCGAGAGATGGCCACCCATTGATCATCCGGGATGTTCCCTGCGACGCTGGAGCGCACCGCGGCAGGAGAGGTGGTTCCAGGAGACATCCCCGTCACCGCTCCAACCGCGCGATGTGGCCGAGGAAATCCCCGAAGCAACGGGATCTGATCATGGATCGATGGTAGTTGACGGTGCGCGAAGTGGGGGTTTTGGGCATAACGGTGTGAACGTTGAGGCCAAATCGTACGCACCTCGGTTTTAGCTATCGCGAGCGGACCACAACTCCCGCGCGATGGTCGGCGGTGCTGCAATCGCCAGATGACCCAACAGACTGTCAAGATGCCGATGGGCCGCTCGGCCCGCGTTCCAGAGGAGTTCCTGGATCTGGCTCGGTTGGACGAAACGCTGGCTGAGGCCGGCATCGATGTCCTGCTGATCACCAGCCGCCACAACGTGGCTTACATGCTCGACGGACACCGCTTTCATTTTTTTGACGGGGAGGATGCGCTGGGCAAGGGGCGGTACACGCCACTGCTTGGATACATACCGGGTCACGCCGACCAGGCCTTCTATCTGGCGAACCTCCTGGAGAACCATCAGTTCGAGTTGGCGCCGGTTTGGATCGAGGACATCGAGGTGATCGGCTGGCCGGGAGATGACCTCGCGGGACCTACCGCCAGGCGGTTACGCTCGCGGGGTCTAGAGGATGCCACGATCGGAATCGAACTCGGGTTTCTTCCCACCAGCGTCTACTTCGCGATACAGGAGCAGCTGCCGGGCGCACGTTTCGTCAACGCCCACACGGTGATGGAGGATCTCCGGGCGGTTAAGCGACCAGATGAGCTTGACCTGCTGCGGCGCAGCTCGGAGCTGATTGTCGAAGCGATGCTGGCGACGTGGGCCCGCAGTTGGCCGGGAGCCAGCACGCGCGACGTCGCACAGATGCTGCGAGAGGAGGAGACCGCGCGGGGCCTCATCTTCGACCACGTGCTGATCACCACTGGGCCGGGTCATCTCCGTGCGCCCTCGCCTATGGCGTGGGAAGCGCCATGGCCACTGAACCTGGATTCGGGCGGTCGTCTATCGGGCTACATCGGTGACCTTGCCCGCAACGGGACGCTTGGTGAACCGACGGGCTTGCAGGAGGAGCTACTCGAGGAGGTCGATGCCGTCCAGCTGGCGGTGAGGCACGCGATCGCGCCGGGCGTCCTGGCCCGCGAGCTTTACGCGGTCGCCGCCGACGTCCTCGCGACGAGTCCAAACCGCGAGCGTATTTCGTTCGCGGCCCACGGAGTCGGATTGGTTAACCACGAGGCGCCGCGGATCTCGAGTGCCGGGCCGGTGGTCTACCCGGCCGCTCATGGTCATCGGCCTTTGCAGGAGGGAATGGTGATCTCAGTCGAGACGACGCTACCCCACGATGTCGGGGGCTACGTCAAGCTCGAAGACACGATCTTCGTGACCGCCGACGGCTATGAAGCCGTCGGCGACGGAGCTCGCGGCTGGAATGTTGTAGCAATCTGAGCGGGGTTCAGGCGGGGGTGGGTCCGGTGATCTCGTTGGCGAGTTCGCCGATCCCACCCACCGTCGTCTTCATCAGGTCCCCGGGGCTCAGGAATACCGGGGGCTTGCGCAGGAAACCCACCCCGTCGGGGGTCCCGGTGAGGATGACGTCGCCCGGTGTGAGGGTAAGGAACTCGCTAGCCAGCGCGATGATCTTGGCGACCGAGAAGATCATCTCGCTGGTGGAGGAGTGCTGCATTACTTCGCCGTTCAGCTCGAGGCGCAGCTCGAGCTGTTGCGGATCCACAATCTCGTCGGGCGTGACCAGCCAGGGTCCCAAGGGTGTCATTGCCGACCACGCCTTGCCGGGCATCAGCTGGTCGGAGCGGAACTGATAATCGCGGACGCTGACATCGTTGGCGACCGTGTAGCCGGCCACGACACCAAGGGCCTCGGCTTCCGAGACCCGTCGTGTCGGCGTGCCGATAACCACCGCCAACTCGACCTCGAAATCGACCTCATTGGACTCGGGCGGCAGGGCAATTGTGTCGTAGGCGCCGATCAAGGCGTCAGCGAACTTGGCGAACAGCCGGGGATACGACGGCGTCGCGCGCGAAGTCTCCGCTGCGTGGGCGGGATAGTTCGTCCCCAGGCAGATGATCTTGGCGGGTCGGGGAATAACAGCTCGAAACCGCACCTCGTCAAGGTTGAACCGTTCGCCGGTGCGAGGCGTCGACATCAGCCCGTTGACGAACGCCGGTCCGTCCAGTTCTTCGGCGCCGTCCAGGGGATATACGGCGTCATCTTCCACGGCCGCAGCAAACCGACGCCCCTGGCGCTCGCAGCTGGCAAAGCGCATGGCTAGGACCGCAGCAGCCGGTCGAAATGCTGGCGCTCAGCCGCAATGACCGCGCTGAACTCGAAGATCTGATCATCGATCATGTCGGCTTGGCGCATGGTGTCCTGGGAGAGGATGCCGCGCAGTTCGGCCTCGGTCTCGACATCGAACACGGTGACGCCGCCGGTGCGCGGGTTGCGCGGTCCCGACAACAAAACCCGCCCCTGCGCGGCCTGATCACGGAGGAACTGACGGTGAGCTTCCACACGCGGGTCATCCAGCTCGAACTCAACGCGATATGTCGTCAGAACAAGGAACAACGACGTCCTCCTGTAGTTGGTGGCACTCCGGCCGCTCTGGGTCTAGGACGCTAACTGCGGCGATGGCCAGCCCAGTCGGTTCTGGTCTTCACGCCAAACCACAAGTGAGCACGCCTCATGCGGTCGCGGTTTGGTGGATGCCGAGCGTTTGGGCAAGGCCGAGGATCAGGTCACCGGCGCTCTGTACGCTGGCCGCCGACCCGAAGATGACAAAGTCGGGACGGACGAGCACCAGGTCGATCTTGCGTCGGGCGAACCACTCCACGTAGGTGCCTTCGACATCTTCCACCGGGGATTTGGCGCCGCCGATCTGCAGAATGTGCCCCTCGAGCCGCTCCCAGATCGCGCGGGCGGCGGGTGCAAGCCCTGCGGCGGGGTCCCCGTGGACGGACACGATGGCGAAGCCGGCGCCGACGAGATCCTCGAGTAACCCGACGGAGTCCCCGATCCGAACCCGACCCTGGACGAACAGCCGCCCCGCTAGGTCATCGTCGGTGGCCGTGGCCAGGCCTGGGGCTACCCGCCAGGGCGGTGGTGGGGCGGGGGCCAGGCTGGGGTCGCTTCGCGCCGCGCGCAGCCGAGCGTCGCGCTCTTTGGCGATCTCGGGATCCGAGACGCAGATGAGCTCGCCGAGGGCAACCGCCTCGCGGATGATTGTCGTGACGTGAGCCGTCCGCTCGGGCCCGTAGCTGTCGAGCACCGCATCCGTGGTGATGTCGCGCAGGATCAGATCGAGGCGCCACGCCAGCGCCGCGGCGTCGCGCAACCCCGAGCCCAAGCCCTGGGCCAGGAACGGCGGCATGAGGTGGGCCGAGTCCCCGGCGAGGACAAGCCGCCCGGATCGCCATTGGTGCGCCCATTCGGCCCGGAACGTCCACACGGTGCTGCGGATGAGCTTTGCGTTCTCGGGTGAGACGTCCCACTCGGCCAGCAGCTGCCAGGCCGTGTCAGGCTGGTTGAAGGTGTCTCGCGATTCGCCCGGGAGCAGCATGAACTCCCAGCGTCGCCGCCCCGGCCCAGAGGGCACCGACGTGGTTGGTCGGCGCGGGTCGATGCGCTGGGCGAAGTAGGGGTTCCACTCGCGCGGCTCCACGGGCTGTATGTCGACAACGAGCCAGTCATATTC
This sequence comes from Solirubrobacteraceae bacterium, assembly GCA_965198695.1. GTDB lineage: Bacteria > Actinomycetota > Thermoleophilia > Solirubrobacterales > Solirubrobacteraceae > Palsa-465. The sequence goes on from CBDAPW010000003.1 coordinate 379,789, forward strand.
GAAGCCGAGGTCGACCATCTCCGTTCCGATCTCAGACCGGACAATCGAGTTTGCGCCATCAGCGCCGATGGCGAAGCGGGTCGACACCTCCTGGGTCTGGGCCATGCCGATAACTTGGCTGCGTGCTTCGTCCTGAACGGTGATGAGCACCTGCTCTGGCTCATCACGGACGGCGATGACGCGCCGGCCGCGCTGGAAGGTCACGTTGGGCAGCTCTCGCATCCGTGCGGCGAGGAGCTCCTCGAGGTCCGGCTGAAAGAACGAGGACATTTCGGCCCAACCCGATTCGCCGGGCTTGTTCCAGTCGATCTCGAACAGGGTCTCGCCCGCGGCGCTCTGGAGGATGTATTGGCGGCCCTCTCCCTGCACTGGTTCGAGGACATCCCGCAGGCCCGGACCTAGGTGAGCCGACTGCAGCACGCGGGCCGGTTCGTGCCCGAGCGAGCACGCCCGGGGTAACGGGAACGCCGACGGCCAACGGTCGTAGACCGCGACGCGGTGGCCACGTTGCCCCAATAGGATCGCGCTCACCTGGCCAACGGGACCCCCGCCGACGATCACAACATCGAATTGCGTATCCATGGAACTTACTCCGGTCTGCGTTCGGCCTGGCTGCTCAGGCCGGCTCGTCGGGAGCCTGGACCTCTACACCCCGGAACGGGCTGGCCTGCTCCCACCATGCCTGAGGAGGGAAGGGTCCCCACTGGGTTACGGCTAGCGGGTCGTCCAGGCGCCAGCCGACTGGCTCGACTTCCGAATCCAGCAGCTGGTAGGCGGGGCTGACCAGCTCGATTCGGTGTCCGTCGGGATCGCGGAGGTACAGGAACTGCTGAGGGGCTAGGCCGTGTCGCCCGGGGCCGTAGTCAACACGGTCGCGCAGGCCCAGACTCGCGAGCCGGTCACAGACGGCCGGGAGGGTGGACGAGGCATCGTGGACGATAAAGGCGACGTGATGGAGTCGCGGTCCGTGATTGAGGAAGCCGACAAGGTCGATCATGTCGCCCTTGATGGCCAGGAACACCCCGTGCAGCGGGGAGTCCGGCCTGCCGGTCGGGTTGGCGTACTCCGAGATGCGAAACCCGAGATCCCCGTAGAAGCGGGCGAAGTCACCGGGTTGGGTCACGTGCAACTGAGCATGATCGATCCGGGCCGCGGCCGCGCCCTTATGGAGGGCGAAATCAAGCGTCTGACGCGCTCGTGTCGGCATCTCGGCACACAGCTCTATGAGAACCCCACCGACGTCGCTGAAGTGCAGGCTGCGGCCCTGGTGGGGGACCTCGTTCCAGTGCGCCGTGATGCCCAGCTTCTCGAGATGGCTCAATGCGCTGTCGAGATCCGCGTCGGTGCCGACGCGAAAGCCGAGGCGCTCCGCGAAGGCCTGCTTGTCCTGTCGCAGCACGACGCTGTGGTGGGCGGTCTCCTCGATTCCGCGGAGGTACACGGTGTCGGAATCCCGATCGCTCACCACGAGGCCGATCACGTTCTCGTAGAACTCCGTGCTGGCGTCCAGGTCGGTGACGCTCAGGACCACGTGGCTGATGCGGGTGACCCGAAAGGGCGGGTGTTGGTTCCAGGCGGGGAGTTCCACAGGCCGAGAGCAGAAGGTACGTCCAGCCGCGCTCGAGACCTGGATTTGGTTACAGACCGAAGACCAGAACCACCCCGGATCGACGGTGCTGGGCGGAGATTGAACCCATGATTCTGGTCACCGCCGCCAACGGCACCCAAGGAAAGCACCTAGTCCCCAGACTCCTTGAGGCCGGCGCCGACGTCCGGGCATGCGTACGCAGCGAGTCTTCAGCCGCGGCTCTACGCGCCGCTGGGGTGTCCGACGTGATCGTGGGCGACATGGCAGACCCGGATGTCATCGCACGCGCAATGACCGGGGTCAAGTCCGTCTACCACGTCGGGCCCACACTCGATCCCCACGAGTGGGTGATGGGCGTCACCGCCGTCGACACGGCCCGCGCGAGCGGCGTGACGCACTTCGTCTTCTCATCGGTGCTCCACGCCATTACCACCGACCTGATCCAACACGAGATCAAGCGCGACATCGAAGAACATCTCTTGTCCTCAGACCTTGAGTTCACGATTCTCCAGCCGGCTAACTACATGCTGACCCATCGGCTCGGGCCCCCGTTCGAGCGGGGCGTGTTTCAGTTGTCATGGTCCCTTGATCGCCGCCAGTCGCTCGTTGACCCTGCAGATGTCGCCGAGGTCGCCGCCACTGTGCTGCTCAACCGCGAGGATCATCTTGGCGCGACGTACGAGCTGGCCAGTCCCGGGCGCTACACCGCCTATGACCTCGCACGGATCGTCTCCCAGGTAGTCGGGCGTGACATCTCGGTCGAGCAGATAGACGCCGACACCTTCCTCAGGCGCCTACAGAACGATCCCGGGCAGTTCGAATACAAGGTGAAGCTGGCACGGGCCATCAGCGCCCGGTACAGCGCTCACGACTTCGTGGGGAACCCCAATGTGCTGACGTGGTTGCTGGGCCGCCCGCCCACGACGTGGGCGCAGTTCGTCGAGGCTCAGCACAGGTCATACCGGGGGACAGTGTGACGTTGATTTCTTCTGTTGGCTGGACCACAAACAAGCGGGACCCACTTTCGCACCTACGTTTCAGGGAGACCAGCGGTGAGGAGCGGAGCGCGGCTATGGCTGACGCTGCTCGAAGCTTGAGGATGTGCCGCGCGCCGCCGGCCGCCGGCCAGGCCACCCAACTGCTACTCGTGGCTGACGGCGACCCTCGGTCCGAGTACTTGCGTACGCCGAACTCTGTTCGAGGCCGCGGCAGGTTTCTTCACGGCAAGCATCTGCGGTTTGAACCATGTCGAGCAGGCCAAGTAGCTGGAGGACGAAATGCCGCCGAAACCGTTCGGTGAAACTGATCTCGAGCGCGAGCTCGGTCGGCTGTCTGCGCAGGAGAGCTTTCCCACCCCGCCCGGCTTCGCTGAGCACGCCGAGTTCAACGACCCGGCGATCTACGCCCAGGCCAGCGCCGACGCCCCCGCCTGGTGGGCGACCCAGGCGGAGCGCCTCGACTGGTTCAAGCCGTGGGACACCGTCCTGGACGACAGCAATCCCCCGTTCTTCAAGTGGTTCACCGGCGGCGAGCTGAACGTCTCTCACAACTGCCTCGACCGTCACGTCGAGGCCGGCAACGGCGCCCGCGTCGCCTATCACTGGCGCGGTGAGGAGGGTGAGGAGCGCGACGTCACCTATGACGATCTGCTCTCAGACACCCAGCGCATGGCCAACGGTCTCAAAGCGTTGGGGATCCGCAAGGGCGACGTGGTGGGGATCTATCTGCCGATGATCCCTGAGGTCGCGGTGGCGATGCTCGCCTGCGCCCGGATCGGCGCGGTCCACAACGTGGTGTTCGGCGGCTTCTCCGCCGAGTCGGTGCGCGAGCGCATGGAGTTCTCCGAGGCCAAGGCGCTGATCACCGTCGACGGTGCCGCCCGCAAGGGCAAGGTCGCGCCGGTCAAGGCCAACGTGGATGAGGTCATGGGCGACCTCGATACCCTCGAGCACATCGTCGTGGTGCGCTCCAAGGGCACCGACTGTGAGATGCGCGAGGGGCGCGACGTCTGGTACCACGACCTCATCGTCGCCGCCGACCCAGTGTGCGCGGCCGAGCCGATGGACGCCGAGGATCCGCTGTTCGTGCTCTACACCTCGGGCTCGACGGCCAAGCCCAAGGGCATCCTCCACACCACCGGCGGTTACCTCACCGGTGCCTCCACCACCCACCGCATGGTGTTCGATCTCAAGCCCGAGTCCGACGTGTATTGGTGCGTGGCCGACGTCGGCTGGATCACCGGTCACTCCTACATCGTCTACGGCCCGCTGTGCAACGGGGCCACGTCGATCATGTACGAGGGCGCGCCGGATTACCCGACCAAGGACATCTGGTGGGAACTCGCCGAGCAGTACAAGGCGACGATCTTCTACACGGCGCCGACGGCGATCCGGGCCTGCATGAAGTGGGGGGCCGAGCATGTGCTCAAGCACGACCTGTCTTCGCTGCGCCTGATCGGGACCGTGGGTGAGCCGATCAACCCCAAGGCGTGGCTGTGGTACCACAAGATCGTCGGGGGCGAGCGCTGCCCGATCGTCGACACGTGGTGGCAGACCGAGACCGGCGCGATCATGATCACCCCGCTGCCGGGCATCACCGCGACCAAGCCGGGGTCGGCGACCCAGGCGTTCCCCGGGGTGTCGGTCAAGGTGCTCGATGAGAGCACCGGTGAGGAGGTGACCAACGGCCAGGGGCTGCTCGTCATCGACCGGCCGTGGCCGTCGATGCTGCGCACCCTCTACCGCGACGACGAGCGCTTCGTGGAGACCTACTGGAAGCAGTATGGCTCCCGGACCTACCTGGTCGGTGACGCCGCCCGGGTGGACAAGGACGGCTACTACTGGATCATCGGCCGCATCGACGACGTGGTCAACGTCTCCGGGCACCGGCTCTCCACCGCCGAGGTCGAATCCGCCATCGTCGCTCACGACAAGGTGTCCGAGGCGGCGGTGATCGGCCAGGCCGACGAGGACACCGGCCAGTCGATCTGCGCCTTCGTGACCCTGCAGGGCACCACCGAGGGCAGCGACGAGCTGATCGCCGGCATCCGTGAGACGGTGGCCGAGCGGATCGGCAAGTTCGCCCGGCCCAAGCGGATCATCTGGGCCGACGACCTGCCCAAGACGCGCTCGGGCAAGATCATGCGCCGGCTGCTGCGCGACATCGCTGAGGGCCGCGCCCTGGGCGACGTCACCACGCTGCGGGACCCGAACGTGATGGCCGCCCTCCAGGACCAGATCGCCGCCGAGAACGCTCAGGCCGAGGGCTGAGCGGCGCGGCGCACACCGTTTGAGCCCAAAAGCCAGCTATGTTGGCCCGCGGCGGGGACTGAGCCTGCCGATCAGCGACAGCACCGCCGCGAGACCTGAACTTGAACCAGCCGTCGTCCGACAAGCGTCGCTTATCAGGTCGATGTTGCCTATTCAGCTGGCTTACCACGCCACAGAACCTCAAGTGGCGGCGGGCGTCACCGATAACGGTAATTCCTGCAGGGCTTCGGTTCCTATTGCGCTGCCGCGGCACGCTTCTGTGTCGATCTCAACGGGTGTCTGTGGCTATCGCTCAGGTTGACGATTGTCAGCTCCGGCTTTGCCGCCCGAGCGCGCCGTAGATCCCGCATTGATGTCGCGTGATCCACAATGACTTCGTGGTAATCGTTTGAGGTCAGCTCCCGCACTAGGTGGCGGCCAATGCGGCCGCCGACAAGGCGAGTTTGGACGCTCAGATCCTGTGGCAATTCCATAGCTCGTCTGCTGAGCCAGGCCGCCGCGCTCTGCTCGTGATCTTGGAGCAGAACGGCTGGGTCCATGCCGGCAAATCCCGCGAAACCCATGAACGCTGGTGGCCGCCAGGCACACATAACAACCAATCGAGCCCCGGTGTCAGTGGCGCGTAACGCCGCATGCTCAAAGGTCGTCTCTGAGCCCAGGCTGAAATTTACAGCTACCAAAATGTTGCGCGGGCGCCTGAGAAGATCCAAATTGCCCGGGCTTGGAGGTTGCAGATCAGAGATTTGCATTGTGGGCTCGCTCTGCTGGCGGCCAACCAAAGCCCTGGAGCGGCACGGGCGAGCGTCTCCCGCAGCTAGTCGCCCGGGAATTGGAAACAGGCATCTTTCTCCCTCCGAAGACGAGCGGCATTACTCGATCTCGGCAGACATGTTTGACAGGCAGCGCTGCTGACCTGGGATTACGGTCTGACGCTTCGACCATAAGGCCGCGCGAATGCCGGAGGGGCTGGACGCTTTCGGCTCGGTGAGTGCTCGAGTAGAAGCTACGCCTCGGACGACTTCACACGGACGAGGAGAAAGCGTCGCTGCTTCTAGCGCACCCCAAGGCTCGGGCCATGGGTACGACTCCAGTCCGCGGGTGGGTCTTCGCGTCGATGACGAGTTTCAAGATCAACCGCCTTATCAACCGCAGGAAGCCGATTGGTGCCCCGCCATGAACGGGGCCAGGTCTGAACGCTGCGGCCACCGGTTCGATCCGACTCGCCCCGGAACCTACGTCGGGCGTCAAACTGCAAGAACGCATGGACGAGAAAGGCGTGACCGAACTCGCTCGCGTCGCATCCCGTATCACGCCACATACGCTGAAGTGATTGACGCGTGAGCACTTCGGCTAGCGACCTGCCCGGCGTACCTCCGAAGCGTTTGCCGCGCTTGCGGCCTTCGGCGCAGCGTGCGATTGCTTTCGCGTATGTGACCGCAACCTTCATGACCGCGACAGACACCCACATCGTCAACGTGGCGTTGCCCACGCTGAGCCGGAAGTTCAATGCACCGCTGTCAAACGTGCAGTGGACGGTGCTCGCCTATCTGCTGACTGTGGCAGTGGTGATCCCGGCCTCTGGGTGGATCGGAGACCGAATCGGGACTAAGCGCACGTTCGTGTTCGCGCTGGTGCTGTTCACCGCCGCGTCGGCGTTGTGCGGAGCCGCCGACAGCCTGTCCGAGCTGGTTACGGCCCGTGCACTCCAGGGGATTGGCGGCGGCATGTTGACCCCCACGGGTACTGCCATGCTGTATCGAGCCTATGGGCCCGAACAGCGAGCGCGGGTGGCGCGGACCCTCATCCTGCCGATTCTGATCGGTCCCGGCGCGGCACCGATCATCGGTGGCGTGCTGACCCAGACGCTGTCATGGCGATGGGTGTTCCTCGTCAACGTGCCGTTTGGGATCGCGACAACTATCTTCGCCGCGTTGTACCTGCCCGAGCACCGACACGCGCCGAGCGGCAGGCTCGATGTGCGCGGGATGCTGTTGTCCGGGATTGGTCTGAGCGCTTTGCTCTACGCGATCAGCGAGGGCTCGGTGGTTGGCTGGGCGGCACCCCCGGTCCTCATCGCCGGAGCCGGCGGGATTGTCGCGTTGGGGGTGTTTGCTCGGGCGGCGCTGGGGTCGCCGGATTCGATTCTGCGCCTCGGGCTGTTGCGGGAGCCGCTGCTGCGTGCCACCAACACCGTATTCGTACTGACCACCGGCGTGTTTCAAGCCAGCCTCTACCTGACGCAGATCTTTCTCCAGCAGGTGCTCCACCAATCGGCGATCGGCTCGGGCACCACTACCTTCGCCGAGGTCATCGGCGTCGGCGTTGGGTCCCAGACGCTCAGCCGCCTCTATCCGTGGCTGGGGCCGCGGGTCCTCGCTGCAATTGGCGCGATGACGCTGACCACGTACCTGACGCTGTTCCTGCTCGTGTCCCCCGGGGCGAATCTGTGGCTGGTGCGGGCCCTGATGGTGCTCGGCGGCGTCGGCAACGCCGGTGCGTTTCTAGCGATTCAGACATCGATGTTCACCCACATCTCCAGCCAGGACACCGGCCACGCGTCAGCGATCTACAACACGATCCGGCAATCGTCGATCGCGCTCGACATCGCCGTGCTCACGACCGTCCTCGCGGGTGCTGGGGGCAGCACGCTCGCGGCGTTCCATGATGCGTACCTGGCCGGAGCAATCCTCTGTGCCGTCGGCTCCCTTCTGGCCTGCACGTTGATCAGTACCGAGGCCGCTCGTTCGACGATGGGGCCACGCACCAGGGTCTGAGCGGTGTGCAGTGAGCCGCCACCGAGCTCCGTGGAGGAGGCGCTGGGGCGGTCTCTGAACGGTCTCGAACAGTTCGCCCGCCACCATCATGAGTCTGATCTCAGGCTTTTGGTCCGTCGGGACCGAAATGCGCTCCACCTGACGAGGCGCGACTAGCCTCGCCTACGAAACGTCGTCTCCCGTACGAAGGGCAGTCATGTCAGAGCAGGATCGCAGCCAGATCGTCGACGTATTGAACCTCTACGGGTTCCTGCTCGACGCGCAGCAATGGGACCACTTCGACCTCGTTTTCACGGATGACCTGAAATCTGAATTTGGGCCCGCCGGCATGGTCTGGCCCGACCTGGACGCCTTGAAGGAGCACTTCATCGAGTTCCACCGCGAACTCGATTCCCATCAGCACACGATGATGGGTCAGACCGTGCTCGTCGACGGTGATCAGGCGTGGGCGTTCTCCTACGGAAACTGGCTGCTGCGCCGTGAGGCGGCTGAGGGCGATCCCGTTTGGCTGGGCACCGGGTGGTACGACGACGAGCTCGTGCGCACGGACACCGGCTGGCGAATCTGCAAGCGCACTGCGCGGATGCAGTCCTGGAGCGGTAATCCCGCGGTGTCGGGTCATAACCCGGACGCGAGTTTCAAACTCCATGTCCTCAAGGACGACGTGGCTGATGGCAAGGTCAACTTCTTCAACGCGTTGACGGCTCAGCGCGTCCACTGAGCTGCTGTAACAGATGACCGGCGACGACGTAGTGGTGCAGACCGGGATCTTCGCCGGTCCGGTGAGCGGTCTGCGTTGGCAGACGCCCACTCGGTCTGGTGTCACCGATGAGCGAGGCGCCTTTCAATTCTGTGAAGGCGAGGCGATCGCTTTCCGCATCGGCGATGTGACGCTCGGCGCGGCGCTGGCCCAGCCGCAGATGAACCTGGCACAGCTCGTCCCGCGGGTGGCCGGCGACATCAGTCGGCTGCACGATCCGGGGATTACCAACCTGGCACGGCTCGTCCAGAGCCTGGATGAGGACGGGGATCCGACCAACGGCGTGAGCATCGCACCCGCGGTGCACGACATCGTCGGGTCACGCGTCTTGGACTTTGATCAGCTGTTCACGCCAGGGCCGGCGGAAGCCGGCTTCACCGCGGACTCCGAGGTCGTTGCACTGCTTGAGGAGCTCAACCGCGCCGAGAACGTGTTCACCGCACATCGGCCACGGACCCTGCGGGAGCCCGCGGCCGCCCGGAACGAGCTGCGGCGCAACATCCGCGGGATCATCAGAGTGACCGATGTGAAGGTCCCGATGCGGGACGGTTCCCATCTCTTCGCCGATGTCTTTCGCCCCGCGGCCGAGGGCGCCTACCCGGTGATCATGAACCTCGGCTTCTACGGCAAGGCGTTCGACCACGACGGCATCTGCGGTGAGGACGACGCGCGAGCCAAGGAGGAACTGGAGGACCGGTTCTTCTCGGGCAACCCCGACGGGCTGCAATACGAGAACCACGAGAGCGTCAACCCCTCGGAGTGGGTCCCCGAGGGATACGCCACGATGCGGGTTGACGCCCGCGGAGTCGGTAAGAGCCCGGGCGAGCAAGCACCGTTGGGCCGTCAGGAGGCCGAGGACTATTACGACGCGATCGAGTGGGCCGCTGTCCAGCCCTGGTGCAACGGCAACGTCGGCCTGTGGGGAATGTCCTACTACGCGATGTCCCAGCACAACGTGGCCAGCCTTGCGCCCCCTCACCTGAAAGCGATGATCGCGCTGGGTACCGACTCGGACCCCTACAACGACTACCTCTACGGCGGGGGTCTCTTCTCGGAGGGCTTCTGGACCTGGTGGTGGAAGGTTCTCACCGCCCACAACTTCTGCGGCGAGCGACGCGAGACCGACTGGATGGCTCACGTCCTGTCTCACCCCTTCAACGAGCCCGACGTCTACGGACCCGCGTCATTCAGCTTTATGGCCCCCGAGCTCGCCGAGGTGACCACCCCGGTGTGGATCGTCGGACCTCAGACGGGATCGGTGCTCCATCAGGCGGGCAGCAGCGAGACCTTCATCAACCTGACCGCCGCACACGGCAAGAAGTTTGACTTCATCGACGCCTGGTTCCCCCACAGCTATCAGCCGTCGACCGTGGTAGAGCACAAGCGCTTTTTCGACCACTGGTTGAAGGGCATAGACACCGGCATCATGGACGAGCCCCCGGTACGGGTGCAGCTGCGTACCGGTCACGGTGCTTACCGCCATCTGACGGCCACGGCATGGCCACTACCTGACACGCACTACCAGCGCTTCTACTTCGACGCGTCACCATGTCAGTGGATTGGAGACGCCCATGGGCGCCAGCTTTTCCAGATCGTCTCTGACCCGCCGGATGCTGAGCAGAGCGGCGCCTACGACGCCCACCTCGAATTAGGTCAACGTACGCTCGCTCCGACGATTTGGGCGGGAGGCACCCCGCGTTGGTCCACCGGTATCTCCTTCATCTCCGAGCCGCTCGATGACGACCTCGTCCTGGTCGGCTACATGATGGTCAACCTGTGGGTCGCCTCGACCGGCTCCGATATAGATCTCCACGTCTCCTTGCGGGTAATCGGCCCCAACAACCAGGAGATCCGTTACGACGCGGCCATCCTGCCGATGGATCCACGTCACGCCGCACCGGTTGGCTTCGGGTCGCTCAAGGTCTCTCATCGCGTGCTCGACCCGGTCCGTTCACGGGATCACTGGCCGGTTCACAGCCATACCGAGTCCGACTACGCTCCGCTGGCGTCGGACGAGATCGTCGAGGTCCAGGTCGGCCTCGGCCCCAGCTCGGCCCAGGTGTCCCGTGGCTGTCGCTTGCAGGTCGACATCCAGCCCATGTCCCCCGCCGGGGTCCCGGCCCGCCACTACGACGAGAGTTACCACGTTGGCATGACCAATACGGTCTACACCGGTCCAAATCATCCGAGCTACCTCCAATTGCCCGTCGTGCTCAGCCCGGCGGCCGACTGACCCGCCGGAGTCACCGGGACAGACATATGGAGCATCCCGGCATCGTCCAGCTCGTGCTGGGCAGCGAAAATCTGCCGTTGTCCAAGCACCTGTATAGCGAGGTTCTCGGGTTCGCCAGCGGCGGAGAGCGTCTCATCTACTCCCGGCACAATGGCGAGGTCATGGGCCTGGGGCTCTGGGGTGGGGCGATGCTCACCTATATGGTAGGCCGCCAGGAGCTCGTGCAGCTTGAGTTCTGGACGCACACGACGCCGCGCCAGCGGCCGTTGCCGGTTGATTGGCGCCCCAATGACCATGGCTTCGTTCGCTTCGGCGTGGCGGTGAGTGACTTCGATGCGACCCTCGCCAAGCTCACGAGCCTGGGCATCCGTACCCTCACCGGACCGGGAAAGTCCCACGACGGGTTGCGTCGGGTCTGCTTCCGCGATCCGACGGTGGGCATCCCGGTCGAGATCATGGAGGACGGCGCCGGCCTTCCAGGCCGGCGCGAGCGCTACCACGACCTTGACCCAGCGATCGTCTATGTCGCGGCGTCGGTCCCGGACCTGACGAAGTCAGTCGCCTTTTTCCGCGATGTCGGCGGGCTTGCGCCCACAGACGTTGTCTTGCATGGCCCCGAGGACGAGGCCCTGTGGGGACTGGGCGGTGCCGAGGCCGAGACTGCGGTGCTGGCGGGTGGGGAGGTCTTTCTCGAACTGACCCAGTACCGGCATCCTGCCGCACGCTCACGGCCGCTTGACGACACCCTGAGTGCTCAGGGCTTTCGCACGGTTGCGCTGGGGTTTCGCGATCCTCATCAGACGGGGCAGATCTTCGAGCGGGTCAAGGCGGCCGGTCTGCGCTGGACCGTCAGCGAACCGGTTTCCTTCATCGGTGGCAACCATGTCACCGACCCCGTCGCCCTCCACATGAAGACCCTGTCGGTCCCCCGTGACCTCGAGGCCGTGTTCGGATACGCCCCCGAGCCGCCGCGGTGGTGGCCCCCGCCGGGTCCCCCGTCCGCGCTGCCCTCACCGACTGACCGGATGACCGGATGACCGCTATGAGCACATCAATCCATCAAGAAACGGAGACACCAATGACTCTCACCGAGGCACCCCCCAGCGCGGAGGAGATCGTCAAGAAGGTCCGAATTATCGGCCCGAGCCTGCGCGAGCGAGCGGTCGAGAACGAGCGGGCGAGGCGGCTCTCGGACGAGACCATCGCCGACCTGAACGAGACGGGCGTGTTCAGCATCGGCAGCCCGGCGGAGTATGGCGGGTACGAGCTGTCGGTCGCCGACCAGCTCAAGGTCGTCTCTGAGGTCGCCAAGTGGGACGGATCCTGCGGCTGGGTCACCTGGGTAGGCGCCTCGACCAACTGGATTCCCGCCGGATCGGGCAAGCAGGTCATCGAGGAGGTCTATGGACCTGAGTGGGTCGGACCACGCGTCGCGGGCTCCAGCCACTTCCCCGCCTCGCGCGGCAAGGCTCGGCGGGTGGAGAACGGCTGGATGATCTCCGGCGGTCCCTGGACCTTTGGCAGCGACGCCCTGTGGGCGCCGTACACGAACCTCGGCTGCATCGCCGACGACGGCCACGGCAAGTACCTGGTCGGGGCCCAGGTCCCGCTCGATCAGCTGCGCTTTCTCGACGACTGGCACGTCGCGGGGATGAAGGCGACCGGCAGCGCCTCGCTGATGCTCAAGGACGAGGAGCTTTTCGTCCCCGCCCATCGGGCGCTGCCCTTCAGCGATGTGCTGGCGGGCAAGCTCGACAGCGGCCTGTCCGGGCACATCTGGAAGACCCCAACGCTCGGCTGGGCCTTCAGCCTGATGTCGGGCATGTCGGTGGGCATCGCCCAGGGCGCGCTGGCCCGGTTCCTCGAGCGCTCGGCGGGTCGGCCCATCCGCGGAACCGCCTACAAGAACCAGCTGGAGGCGCCGCTGACCCACCTGATGCTGACCGAGGTGCACTCCAAGATCCGCTCAGCGCGCCTGATCGCCGAGGCCAACGCCCTGGAGACCGATCGGTTGGGTCGCCTCGCCGCGGCCGGTACCCCGGCTGACCCGCAGACACTGCAGTACTTCAGCGCCCGAGTGCTCGCCGAGACCGCCTATGCGGCGAAGTGGTGTGCCGAGGCGATTGAACTGCTGCAGCGCAACTCCGGCTCGACAGCAATCCAAGAGTCCGAGCCAATCCAGCGGGCGTGGCGGGATGCCCGGGTCATCACCCTCCACGGGGCGCTGAACCTGGAGGCGCTGGCCGAGAACCACGGGCGGCTGATGGCCGGTCTGCCCCCGGCCAGCTTTGAGGGCATCACCACACTGGACCGGTTCGTGCCCGCGCCGGCCCGGACCATGCACTGAATCAGTCGAACGAGGCGGAGGAAATGGCACAACCTCATAACGGCATCGACCCCGAGGTCATGGTGCCCGGGGTCGATCCAGCCCAGAAGGGCTACCCGGGCTTGAATCCGCGCCAAGAGCGGGTGGATGGGCTTCTCATTGACTACGACGTGCCAATCCAGCTGCGCGACGGTGTCATGATCTATACAGACATCTATCGCCCGGACGGCGAGGATGGACCCCTGCCGGTGGTGCTGCTCTGGAGCGCCTATGGCAAGCATTACCGCTGGCCACCGCCGGTGCTCGCGATGTTCACCCAGAACGCGCAGGTGTCTCGTCACGCCCCAATCGAGTGCCAGGACCCCGCAGTCTGGTGCCCGGCCGGATATGCGGTTGTCGTGCCCGACCCCCGTGGGGTGTTCGGCTCCGAGGGTGACGCGACCTACTGGTCACCCCAGGAAGGTGACGACATCCACGACACCGTCGAGTGGATCGCCCAGCAGCCCTGGTCCACCGGCAAGGTGGGCATGGCCGGTGCCTCCTACTTCGCGATCGTGCAGTGGTTCGCCGGGGTGACCCATCCTCCGCACCTCAGCGCGCTCATGCCCTATGACGGCATGAGCGACCTGTATCGCGAGATCGGCTTCCACGGGGGCATCCCCAACCCGGGGTTCGTCGACTTCTGGAACGCGCAGGTCATGTTCTCCGACCGGCAGGTCGAAAGCTGGACCAAGGCGATGGAGATCCATCCCTTCCTTGATGATTTCTGGCAGGGCAAAGCTCCTGCGGTCGAAGAGATTGACATCCCCACCTACGTCATTGCCAGCTGGACCGATCATGCCGTGCACACGCGCGGTTCGCTCGCCGCCTTCATGCGCCTGGGGTCCGAGCAGAAGTGGCTGGAGGTGCACGGTCGCAACAAGTGGGCGCGGATCTATGAGGCCGAGAGCGTGCGACGCCAGCTGGCGTTCTTTGACCGCTTCCTGAAGGGTGAGGACAACGAAGTCGACAGTTGGCCAAAGGTGCGGATCGAGGTGCGCGAGGGAATCGACGTCGGGCAGGAGCGCGCTGAGGCGGAGTGGCCGCTGGCTCGTACAAACTATCGCGCCCTGTATCTGGACGCGTCGCAACAGGCGCTTAGCGAGGCGCCAGTGGAGGACGCGTCGTCGATCAGCTATGAGGCAACCGCCCCGGAGCCCGTGGCGGTTTTCCCCCACACCTTCGCAGAGGACACGGAGCTGACCGGCTACTTCAAGCTGAGGCTGTGGGTGGAGGCCGATGGCGCCGATGACATGGATCTGTTTACCGCCCTCGAAAAGCGCGATACGGCCGGGGAGCTGGTCAACTTCTACTACATCACGCGCTTCACCTTCGGTCACGCAGCCCATGGGTGGCTGCGGGCCTCTCACCGCGAGCTCGACGCCCAGGCCAGCCTGCCCCATCAGCCGGTACACAGCCACCTGCGCGAGCAGAGGCTCTCCGCCGGGGAGATCGTGGACGTCGAGGTCGAGATCTGGCCCTCCAGCACGCTGTTCCGGGCCGGAGAGCAGATGCGCCTGGTCATCCTGGGTCGGGACCCGTTCCCCGAGGTGCCTAACGCCGAGATTGCCTTCCATCCCAGCACCCGCAACGCGGGCCGTCACATCATCCACGCGGGCGGACGCTATGACAGCCACCTGCTCATCCCGGTGATCCCGGCCGGCTGACTGACCCGGGGCGCCGGGCTTGCAAGCCCGGCGCCCCGGAGAGGCGGCCTAGCCGAGGGCGGCGGTGAAGAACGCGGCGGTCGCCCCCAGGACGGTGGGCGTGTCGAAGGCCGCGTCCTGGTGGTTGGCGCCGCGAAGCAGGAACAGCTGAGAGTCCCGCCCCGCGCGGGTGAGCGCGTCGTGTAGCCGGATACTCTGAGCCGCGTTCACGTGGCCGTCCCCGTCGCCGTGGATCAGGAGCACCGGCCCGGCAGCGTTTGCGGCGTGGGTGAGCGGACTAGCGTCGCGGGCCGCCGCCGGATCAGCGTCAATCGTCTCGAGCCCGAGCAGACGTGCCTCCATGCTGGGATCAGGGAAGGGAATGCTCGCCATCAAGGCGGGCAGCGGCAGTCCGGCCGCGGCTCGGTCGCTGCTCACCGCCAGCAGATCGGTGACCGGGAACCAGGCACAGGCGGCGTTCACTTCACAGCCTGGGTCCGACTCGGGGGTGAGGAGCAGCATGAGGGCGATCCAGCCGCCGGCCGACACGCCCCAGGCTCCGATGCGCTCGCTGGCGAGACCGAACCGCGACGCGTTAGCTCTCAGCCAGCCGACTGCGGATCGCGCGTCCTGAACCTGTGCGGGGTGGGTGGCGGCGTCGCTGAAGCGGTAGCTGACGCTCGCGACCGCGAGACCTTGCTCAACCACCGGGAGGATGCGCTCAGCGACTCCCATGGTGCGGTCACCAGCCATCCAGGCGCCACCGTGGAAGTGGGGGCAAACTCAGTCTGGTCGCCGTGCAGGACCATGGCTCAGAATGTACCTGATTCGCGACTTCTGGGGCGGCCAGCCAAGGTCTCGACTGGTTAGACGGCCACCAGAGGCGGATGGAGGGACAGCGACATAAAAAGCCGACAACCAAACTAATGACCTGGCGAGCCCGCCGCCGGTGACAAAACAGCACACGGATCAAAGCCGCCCGGCGACGCACAGAACTCCTGGCGCCAGGCGGCAAGTCAGCGATGCTGAGTTGGCAACGAACTGATTATACGTTGGCGTGCGTGGGGACGGATGCCGTCGCGAGTCCGGTTGCTCACTTCGATGCCCCCGGCGCTTGACCGGAGGAGGCGAAGGCGAGCTGTTTGTAACCGGATTCAGCCTTAACCCAGACTTGTAGAACGTGGACGTCCATCACCACCGGCTCGCCCTCAGGTTCACTCGGGGCCATGATGTTGCGTTGAGTACCCGTCATCACTGCGACGTCACCGCAGAAGCGCACTCGGACGTCGTCGCCGCGCGTCGTGGTCCGGGGGTGGCCTGCAAGCGAGGCCAGGTACGACGCTTTGTCATCGGTCCTACCGCTGACGTGGGTGTGAGTCAGGTCGTCGGCGAGTAGGTCAGCGAGAGTGTCGAGGTCACTGCTCGAGATTGCCTCACAGCGCGCGTGCTCAAGACGCATCAGTTCCTCAGTGGCATCGCTCATGACCCCAGCTCGATCGAACCCGTGCTGGTGGCGACCGGTATCCCTGCTTTCTCGGGTTGGCGCAAAAGGTCTCTCCTGTGGTCATGGGGTGTGCCGCGAACCAGAGAGCCAGCGCGAACGGGTAGCTCGTCGTCTCTCACCCGAAACCTCGGTAGCCGCTCGCGTCCATAATCACAGGCTCTCACTATCGAAAGGGTAGTCGGCATACTTCCGGGAAGGGCATCGCGCTTATCCCCCAAAGCGTCGTGCGGTCCTACTCCCGCCCGGACCTCGTGTACCTTCCCGTCGCCGACGGCGGGCTCGTGGAGACGTCACTCGTGGTCACCGAAAGGCAAACGCGAGCGCCGGGTGCGCGATTTACGGACAATTGCCATCGAGACGCTGCGCGAAGCTACCGCGGTGCGGGCCGGATCGCTACCTAGTTCAAGTACCGAGCAGGTTGTTCAGCCGGGTGATCGGTGTTTGCCGATGGCTGCTTGCGGGCATGATGGTAGTGATGAAGCAGCCGTCGAGGGCTGCGGTGTGGTCTGCTTGAGCTATAGATCGCGCCGTAAGCCCCAGCCGGCGAGGATCTCGGGATGAACCGTACGGCCTTCCCGGCCGTCTGGGGCTGGTAGGGGTGGGTGCGGAGGCGGCGGACCCAGAGCACGACAGGCGATCGCATCAACGGCTGACCGGTGGGGCGAGCCGCTGTTGGTCAGGAGGCGCTCAACGGTGATTCCGTGGGATGCGTAGAACCGATTGCGACGCAGAACCCGACAGCGGTGCTCGCCCTTTCGTTGGGCGGAACCTCGACGTAGGCCAAGCGGGTGACGTCGTCGATGGTGACGTGGACAGCCTCCCAGCCTGTGAATTGGCGGCGACCGCCAGCTCGGTCTCTACTGCTTGATCCGCCGCTTGGCGGCAGCGAGCTCGAGCTGCTGGTCGGTGGCCTTGCCCAGCTCCTGACCGCGGTCGAGGCGGTCCTGGTTGAACCAGTAGTAGATCGTGACGTCCGACATACAGAAGGTGTCAGCCAACCGTGCGACACGCGTGCCAGATCGGGCGAGATCAACGACTTGACGACGGAGTTCCGGCGGGTATCTGCGAGGCATGCGATAGGGATCCTCTCTGCCCCGGACCTCCGCATTACGACTCAATCTTTCCCGGGTAGATCCCGGTATCCACTCAAACGGGGAGGTCCAGATTGCAGATTCGCTACGTCAGAAGCGAGCGCGCCAATGCTCCGCTGGCGGTCCTGCTCAGTCGCTGGCCCCCTCACATGACTCGGACCCGTGAACACTAATGCTAGGACACGAGACTTGAGCATTGGCCAGGCGGCAGCGCGTCGTCTGAGCCCTCGGGTGGTTGATACGTCTTGCAAGTTGACCCAAATCTCGGTGCCTCTAATCTTGTCTCACATGAGCCACCCGCTTCCATCCCCTGCGGCGGCCCCTGAGCTCACAATGGCTGCTGTGCATGCACCGTCAACTGTCCTGGATCTCCGGGACGTGACGTTTCGTCGTGCCGACAAGAGCATCCTTCGCGGTGTCTCTTTCTCCGTGGACCGGGGTGAGCACTGGGCATTGCTTGGCCCCAACGGGGCTGGGAAGAGCACGGTCCTGGGACTATGCGGTGCCGTGATCCATCCGAGCACCGGAACGGTCAGTGTCTTGGGAAGCCGGCTCGGCCGAGTGCCGCTGGAACAGCTGCGTCGGCGCATCGGCCACGTCAATCCGCGGCACCCGTTGAACTCGCCGCTGACCGTGACCGAGGTCATTCTCACCGGGCTCACCGGCACGATCAAGAGCCCGCCGCGCTGGCACCCCACCCCATCTGACCTAAGCCGGACAACAGAGCTCATCGAGCTTCTCGGCCTGACCAAGAAGGCAACAGACCGATGGCCGAACTTGTCTCAGGGCGAGCGCGGACGAACCCTCATTGCGCGCGCCCTGGTCGCCGAACCGGCACTGCTGCTGCTTGACGAACCCTCGACCGGACTGGACGTCGCAGCGCGGGAACTATTGCTCGCAACGATTGACCTTCTGGCTCACACTCACCCGGATCTGACCTCGATCCTCGTGACCCACCATCTCGAAGAACTACCTGTGACGACGACTCACGCCCTTCTGCTCTGTGAGGGACAGGTCACCGGTGCCGGGCCGGCTGTGGAGCTGCTCACGAGTCAGAACGTGACCGAAGCGTTCGCTTACCCCGTCGAAGTCGAATACCGCGCCGGGCGATGGAGCGCCCGAACAGCACGACCCGGCAACAGCGCTCGGACAAACCAACCCTGGGCTTCCGATGCTGGTCTTGGCGAACGCTGAGCGGCGCCGGGGGGTCAGAGGCAGCAGCCGAAGGTGTCAAGCTGGAGGAGAAGCGTCCACTACCGCTCCTGCGCCACCGCGACGATCGCCTGCTCAGCCGGACGAGGTGCCTCGAGGAAGCTCGGGAAGTACGAGGCGCCCGACTTCTTCGGGACCAGCAGATCAATCTCCCTAACCCTGGTCTCCCACACCCTCGGTCGGTAGCCGTTGCGATGCGTTGACCGAGCGTCAGGGGCGATCTCACCGAGGCCGGCGCCGACCTCTGCTGAGACCTCGGCCTCCATCATCTCACGGGCGGCCAGCGCCACGGCTTCCTTGACGAAATCCCCCAGGCGACCATCACGCACCTGCGCGACGACGTCAGCAACCGTCATGCTCCGTCCTTCGACCATCGTGGTGACTCCTTTTTGCTGCTCTTGGCGGAGCCGTTGAGCATGAGCACCAGGGTGGTCACGGACCCACCGGGTCAGGCGCTCGGAGTTAAATCACTTCTACCGACATGACCTGCGCGAAGATCTTCGGAGCGCGGTGATCGGCAGCGTCGGGCAGGATCCGTCCGAGCGAGGAGTGCCCCGACTGGCATCGGACGTGTGGACGACAGGCTGGAGAAGCCAGGCAGCTGGCCCTTCGATGGTCCCTTCGCTCCGAGCGCCTATCTTCCCGACGGGGCGATCCCTGATTCATAGGCGAGGATCACGGCCTGGATCCGGTCGCGGAGATCGAGCTTGGAGAGGATCCGCACGACATGGGTCTTGACGGTCGCCTCAGAGAGGAACAGCCGCGCGGCGATCTCCTTGTTCGTCCGTCCCGCGACGATCTCGTCGAACACCTCCCGCTCACGCTGGGTCAGTTCGCCGAGGACGTCCGGGGCTGTTGGGGCCGGCGGCTCGAGCCCGGTGAACCCGGCTGCGTAGGTATCGAGGAGACGTCGCGTGGTGGTCGGAGCAAGCACCGCCTCACCGGCCGCCACGGATCGCACGCCGGAGATGAGCTCCTCGGGCCGGGCGTTCTTGAGTAGGAACCCGCTGGCGCCGGCGCGCAGCCCCTCGAACGCGTACTCGTCAAGATCGAAGGTGGTGAGGATGATGATTCGGACGCTGGGTTGCGCCGCGACGATCCGGCGGGTGGCGTCGATCCCTCCCGCCCCGGGCATGCGCACGTCCATGAGCACGACGTCAGGTGACAGGGCGCTGGCCAGGCGCACCGCCTCGTTCCCATCAGAAGCCGCCCCGACGATATGGATGTCCGCCTCAGCTCCCAGGATCATCGCGAAGCCCTCGCGGATGAGGGCCTGGTCATCCGCCAGCAGCACGCGGATGGTCATCGGGTGGCCTCGTCGAGCTGCAGCACGCCGCGCACCGACCAGCCGCGGATCTCTCCCGGGCCGGCGGCTAGCTCGCCGTTGAACATCCGCACCCGCTCGTCCATGCCGGTTAGCCCGTGCCCGAGGCGGCTCCGGGGCGGCTGGACGGCCAGCGCACCGTCATCGTCGACGCGGAAGCGCACGGCATCGCCGTCGCGTCGCAGCTCGACCTGCACGGCCTGGACATTGCTGGCGTGCTTGAGCACGTTGGTGAGCCCCTCCTGCACGATCCGGAAGAGGGCCAGCTGCGCCGTCGCCGGGATCTCGGCGAGGTCGCCCACGACCGCCAGCTCAACCTCGAGTCCGGAGGCGCGTACGGGGTCGAGCAGGTCGTGGACCTGCGCGAGGCCGGGTTGCGGCTCGTGTCCTGAGGCATCGTCCTCGCGCAGGACGCCGAGGAGCCGACGCATGTCCTCGAGGGCGTGACGCCCAACCTCGGAGGCCTGGACGATGGTCGGGCGGGCGGTCGATCTCGAATCGGTTGCCGCGGCGGCGTCGTTGAGCGTGATCATGACCGACAGGCTGTGGGCAATCACGTCGTGCATCTCCCGGGCGATCCGAGCCCGCTCGCTGGCCACGGCGACCTGAGCCTTGCTGTCGCGTTCACGCTCAGCCGTCTCGGCTCGCTCCCGGATCGAATCGACGTAGTCGCGGCGCATCCGCATGTAGATGCCGACGATCCAGCACGCGCCCACCGCCCCGGTGGCTGTCAGGGCGGAGACAAGCCAGTCGTGCTCGGGCCCCCACCTGAGAAACGCCAGGACAATCCCGAGCACGGCCACAGCGATCGCGCCTCCCTGGGTCCACCAGCGGCGTTCGTAGGCCCCGACGCTGAACAGCGCGACGAGGAACGCCACGTCTCCGGCGGTGATCACATCGGCCAGCCACTGGGCGAGGCAGCCGGCCGAGACGAGCGCCAGGACCTGCGCCGGACGGCGGCGGCGCAGGATCAGTGGCGCAGCGAGGGCGAGATCCCAGATGATCAGGTTCCCGTGGAACCTGCCCGGCGCGAACACACCGGAGAGGATGCTGAGCGCCGCCACCGCGGCGGCGACGAGAACATCGCTCGCGGCCGGTCCGGGCAGCCAGTGCATCGGCACCCAGTCCGGCATCCCGCCGCGCAGGGCGATCGGGATACCGTTGGTGCCGACCTGGGCCAACGGTGGAGCCTGGCGCTCGAGCTGCACGCTCACAGCGTGACGGTTATGCGTCCCGACGGCGCAGGAGAACCACCGAAGCGGCGATCCCGAGCACGGCCCAGATGACCATGACGAGCAGTCCCACCCATGGTGAAAGGTGCGGCGACTCCGGCAGACTGGTGGAGAAGCTCGCCCCAGCACTGCCGGGGAAGAACTCCGCGACGTGCTTGCCCCAGTGGCCGAGCGCGTCACCGAACAGGACGGGCAGGACGAGGATCAACCCGACGTAGGCCACCAGACCACCGGGCGTGCTGCGCGTGATCCAGCCGCACGCCGCGCCCACCACACCCAGCGTCGTCAGGTACACCGCGGTGCCGATGACGACCCTGAGCACCCCCGGGTCACCGAGTGACCGGGCTGGTCTGTAGGCCGATAGCAGTCCCTGCCCGGCCAGGAACGCCACGAACGAGACGATGAACGTGCTGACAGCGATCACAGCGACGAAGACGATCAGCTTCGCCCACAGCACCGGAACGCGCTTGGGGACCGCGACGAGCGTCGAGCGCACCATCCCGGTGCTGTATTCACCGGTGACAAAGAGCACGCCCAGGGCACCGATCAGCAGCTCAGCCAGGTAGTAACCCTGCAGCGTTCCGGACGGAGCGAGGTCGGCTGCCTGAAGCGTGTGGTTGAGATGCCGGGTCTGGTAGGCGACGATCAGCGCGAACGCCACCATCGCCGCCAGCGCAACGGCAAGCATCGCCCAGGACGAGCGCAGAGAACGGAACTTGATCCATTCCGAGTGCACCGCCCGGCGCAGGTTCACCGGTCGGGAGTCGACCCGTCTGGTCCGGACGACATGCAGGGGACGTGAGCCGGCTCCGATCACGACTTCGCTGGGACTGGTCATGCAGCCACATCCTCACTGATAGGGTCCTGGGTCGACCGGTAGTCGATGGAATCCTCGGTCAGGGCCATGTAGGCCTCCTCCAGCGACGCGCTCTGGGCGGCCAGCTCCAGCAGCGTCACGGCGGCGCCCGCGGCAGCAATGCCGATCTCATCAGAGGACAGGCCCTCAACCTCGAGCGTGCCCTCGGCCACATCGCGAATCGTCACGCCATCGCGCGCCAGGATGCCGGCCAGCCGGCGCGCCTCGGGTGAGCGGACCCTGACCACCTCACTGGCGGCCTCGGCGATAAAGTCCTCGATTGACTGGTCACGCAGCAATCGACCGCGACCGACGACAATCACGTGGTCAGCGGTGAGCGCCATCTCGCTCATGAGATGGGAGGACAAGAACACGGTCCGGCCCTCCGCGGCCAGACCGCGCAGGAGATTGCGGATCCAGCGCACCCCGTCGGGATCGAGACCGTTGACCGGCTCGTCGAGGATGATCGTGTCGGGGTCACCCAGCAGAGCCGAGGCGATCCCGAGCCGCTGACCCATGCCGAGGGAGAAGCCGCCGGACCGGCGGCCGGCGACCGAAGTCAGGCCGGTCATGTCAATCACCTCATCAACCCGCTGGGAACTGAGCTCAGCGGTAGCGGCGATCGCGAGCAGGTGGTTGCGGGCCGTACGTCCGGGGTGAATCGAGCGGGCTTCGAGCAGCGCCCCGACTTCCGCCAACGGTCGGGCGTGTTCGGCAAACGGGCGTCCGTTGACGGTGACGCTGCCGGATGTCGGCGCGTCGAGGCCGAGGATCATGCGCATAGTGGTCGACTTGCCGGCGCCGTTGGGACCGAGGAATCCGGTCACCATGCCCGGCCGGACGGTGAAGCTCAGCTCCTCGACGGCCGTGCGATCGCCGTAGCGTTTGGTGAGATTGTGGGCTTCGATCATCGGGCTCCTTGCGTGCTCTGTATCGCTGCGTCGAGCGTAGGGTTCGACGCCCGGTTGCGAATCGTCCAGATGAGCGATTTTCGGGGAGCGCGAGGTCATCCGAGTGGATGACCCCCACGGCGCCGACCCGGGAGAGACCGCGCCAAGGGACTCACGCAGCGTCCCGGCAAGGCGGACGTAGCTCGGCCTCGACTCAAACAGTTCGCCCACCTGGGGTGTTTGAAGACCGGTTGGTCACCGGGGCGGCCGCTTCACATGGCATCTCGCCGGCAGCTGGTCTCTCCGAACCCAAGAAGCTTGACCACCACCAATACACCCTGGACGCTGGAACGCGCGACCCAGGTCGCCTCTGACGAGTCCCCCAAACAGGCGATCAACCGTTGGATCGTCCTCGAGGCCCGCCGCCTGCTCGCCCACACCAATCGACCGGTCGAGACTATCGCCCGCGAGCTCGGGTTCCCAGACCCCGCCAACTTCTCATCGTCTTCACCCAGGAAGCGGCGAAACCCCCATCAGCTTCCGTCGCAGACTTCCTCGTTCTCGTCCTGAAGGATGAGGCTCTCTCACCGAGGCTTCGTAGGGCTCCGGTCGGGGGCGTCACAGCGTTCACGGACTGGGTCAGGTATCAAGGGCTGCGCGAACCTGGGCCCGCGCCCGGTGCAGTCGCGTTTTCATGGCAGGCGTGCTGATGTCGAGTAATGATGCCGTTTCTGCGCCGGAGAACCCGCGGACATCGCGCATGATAAAAACGCTTCGCAAGTTGGGCGGGAGGGCCGTGATGGCGTCGACCAACTGCTGGGCCCGGAGATGCTGGGCGGCGAGATCCACATCACGGTTAGCTACTGCCTCTCCACCCCCTGCTCTGTTTCTCACCACGCGGCGCCCTAAGCGCTGGCACTCGCGGCGGATGATCTGAAACACCCAAGCAGCCAGTGCGGCGGGAGAACGCAGCGTCCCGATACTGCCGAAGAGCAACACCATCGCCTCTTGGGCCGCATCCTCGGCGTCCTCGCGGGAGGAGCAGAGCATGCGAGCGAACCGGCGGACGTGCGGATGAGCTTGGGCAAGCAGTAGCTCGAGGGAGTCGGTATCCCCAGCCTGGGCTCGCAGGACCGTTTCATCTGACGTCCATTCCACGTGCCTTCAGGTTAGTTTCGCGCTGAACCGAGGGTTAGTAACGCGTACTGCGTTGTGCGCAAAGCAGGGCCGCCAGTTCGCGTGGCGGATAGCTACGATGAACCTTGAGCACGTTTTGGACGACCCGGGCGAGCGGAGACGTGGCGAAGCGGCCTGGACAGCGCGCATCATTCAACGCCGTTCCTTCATCTCGCGACACTTGTGAGTGAGACCGTGCGGGTTCTTGTCAGGGTCCCGGTTCGGGACCGAGCAAACGCTGTACTGGTCGATCCGACTTTCAGCATGGAGGTGTCAGGGCTTGATCAGGTCGGCAACGGCGGCCATCCCGTCTGCGGTGGGGTGGAATGCCGCAGGTGCGTGCGGCCGGGGCCAGATCCATCCTGTTGTCCAGGGTTTTTCAGACCATGCGTGGTGGGTGATGGAATGTTCAGACGCTCTGAGGAGGTCTACGTTCTGGTCCAGGGCGGCGTTGGCCGTGGCGGCGCTCAGATCAGCTGTGAGTGCGGTCAGTGTGTTGTATGCGTCTTCGCTGAAGGGCAGGTCGTTGCGGTAACTGGTCGGGAGGATGGTGAGGTAGTCCACGCAGATGATGCGGGCGTGGGGGGCTCGCTGGCGGATTGCGGCGAAGGTGTCGGTGAGACTCTTGGTCGTTCTTGGGAGCCGGTCGCTCGTTTGGGCTGGTGCAGTCAGCTGGTGCAGACGGGTGCCGAGCGTGGGCAGCTTTGGGATCCATGCCGGTAGGGACGCGGCGATCAGGCTCGGGATATAACCGATGTCGTTACCGCCGATGGTGATGGTCACCAGCTCGATGTCAGGGCCCAGAGCGGTGATCTGTGGAGGCTGGCCGAAGCGAGAGGAATGCAGAATGTCTTTGACCGTGGCTCCGCTGCTTGTGACGTCGAGCAAGTCCAGCCCGCATCGCTGTGCCAGGAGGTGTGGGTAGTTCCGCAACGATTGCCGGGCCTTGGCGGGTCGGTCGGTCGCGGGCGGGTTGATGCCAGGGCCAGCGGCGAATGAGCTGCCGAGCGCGACATACCGGCCTGATCGCGGTCTTGTGGTCACGGCGTGAGGTCGGGTATGAGTACGAGTTTGCCGGTGACCTCTCGCGCTTGCAGGCGGCGGTGGGCCTCTGCGGCCTGGGAGAGCGCCAACGAGCTCACCACTGGCCGGATCCGGCCCGCGGCGAGTAACTCCACCAGCTGGCTGAGGTCTTCGCGGTAGGCGTCCGGATCCTTGCGGGCGGATTGTTCGATTTGGAAGAGTCGGACTGGCGGTCCGGGCGTGAGCCTGGCCTGTACCAGGGCCGCCATGGTGCGAGCCAGGCCACCGTACTTGGAGTGCTCGGCGCCGACGGTGAAGCTGAAACCGTAGGACACCACGACGCCCGTCGTGCGAGTGAGCTTGCGCGAGATCTGTAGCGACGGACCGCCGACGGGGTCAAACACGGCATCGACTTTGGCCGGAAGATCAGTCGCCTGGGCGATCCAGTGGCCGCCACTGCCTTGCACCACATCTCGGCGGGCAGGACTGGAGGTGCCGTACACCTCCACGCCCTCGAGTGCAGCGAGCTCCCGTAACGCGGAACCCACGCCGCCGGCGGCACCGAGCACCAGAATCGTCTGACCCGACTGCACACGGGCTACCCGGTGCAGCATCTGCCACGCGGTGGCGTAGTTCAGGATGAGGGCGTCAACCTCGCCGGGGTCGAGGTCCGCCGGGATCGCCATGGCGCGATCGGCGTCAGCCACGACATAGGCCGAGTAGCCACCTGTGCCCAACAGGACCGCCACCCGCTGGCCATCCCCCAGCCCGCTGGCGCCCTCCCCGACTGCCGCAACACGACCGACGACATCAAAGCCGAGCACCCGAGGAAGTCGACCTGGGTTGCGACCCTGCCGCGCGGTGATGTCGTTAAACGCGACCCCGGCCGCCTCGACACGCACGAGCACCTGACCGGCCCCCGGAACCGGAACGGGCTCCTGACGCACAACCAGCCGTTCGGGGCCACCGGCGCCCTCGAGCACGATCTGAATCATCGACGCTGGAAGCATGCTTGCAATACTACATGAAAACTCAAGGAAATACTGGTTCATCTACTATTGTTGGGGTGAGCGCAGATCGGGACACGGTGTTGCTGCTCCGCAAGTGGTACGAGGTGTCGCGCTCCGTCGATCGTTCCCTCGCCCGCGCGCTTGAAGAGATCGGACTGACCGAATCCACAGGCGCGGCCTTGTGGGCTCTTGACCCCAGCAAGCCTCCACCGACGATGCGCAGCCTGGCTCGCACCATCGGCTGTGACCCATCTAACGCCTCGCTCGTCAGCGCCAAGCTCGAGCAGGACGGACTGGTGCACCGCCGCCCACACCCCAGCGACGGACGCTCACGGGTGCTCGTACTCACCCAAGCGGGCAGAGAGCTGCACGCACGGCTCGTCGCCGACGTCGCGGCACTGACCCCCTTACGCCACCTCAACTCCGCCCAGCGGGGCGAGTTCTCAGACCTACTCGAAGCAATCGGGACCGCCGGATAGTGATCTTGTTGCATGAGGCCTCGGTAGTCAGTGCGCCGTTAGTACTGAAGGTTTGAGGGTTCATTCACCGCGACGTGGCGACTCGGTGTGCTGCTGAGCTTCAGCCGCTGCCGAGCTGGTTCGTTTTGGCGAGCAGCAGGAGGACGACGATGACGAGGCAGCCGCGGAGGCGAGGATGCCGGGCGAGAGCGACGAATCAACCGCCCTGCTCCTCGCCACAAGCGCGACTGGCAACTGGCGACTGCAAACGCGACGCCAGTCGCGGCCGGCGATTCTGCCTTCCGCGCGGGACAGCACCCCGCGGCGTGGAGCGGAGAGTTACGTCGTGAGGTCAAAGCAGGACTGGCTCGAGCGATCACGCGGATAGACGTTGCGGCCTAACGCTGGCGATGCTCGCTGACGCGGCCGATGCGCTCGCTGAGCTAGAGCACGGCGACCCGACACTGCCGAGCAGATGCTTGCGGCGGGCGGTGGTAACACGCCATACATGTAAAGCCCTGCAAGCCGAGATCCCGACGGCGGGGACCTCGAGAAGTAGAGTCCCTTTCAGATGCTTACCGACCTTCACCCACGCTTTGCCGACAAGGCGCTCAGCCCGCGGTACACGTTCCCGGAGGCCGGCAGCATCCTGGGTCAGCCAGCGCAGAAGCTCCGACGCTGGTCGCTCGGCCACGAGCGGACGTACAACGACCAACCGATGCGGGACGAGCCGCTCATTCATGTCGACGGCTCCGCCGAGCCGGGCGCAGTGCCGCTGTCGTTCCTGAATCTGATCGAGCTGCGGTTCCTCAGCAGTTACCGTGCTGGTGCCTCTCTACCGGCGATCCGCCGCGCGCTCGACTACTCGGCGGTTCAGCTAAACCTCACGCGGCCCCTGCTCCAGCAGGAGTTCGCGATCCATGGAAAAGAGCTGTTCATGGAATACGCGGCCGGAGACGGCGACCGGTACTTCGTCAACGCGAGCCGCGGCGGTCAGCTTGCCTGGACGCCGACGCTTGACTTCTTCCTTCAGTCGCTCGAATACGACTCACAGGAACATGCGGCATACCAATGGTGGCCTCTAGGGAAGGCGCGCCCGGTCGTCGTCGATACGAGGCTGAACGGCGGCCGGCCGTCGACGGCGTCGTCGGGTCTACGAGCCGACATCATCAAACTCCGGTTGAGTCAGGGATGGGATCAGCAGTCGCTCGCGGAAGACCTCGCCGCGCAGCCCGATGAGATCGCCGCCGCGATCGAGTTCGCCGAGGCCGCGTAACCTTGAGCCGTGACGACGACGCTCCAGTCGGTCTTCTACGTCGAGAACAACGTCGGGCTCGGCTTCGTGACCGCATTCGGCCAGTTCTCTCGAAACCATAACTGGGGCGCCATCTTCCAAAACCACGTACACCCCGGGATGCAGCGCGCGCAGAACGGTGACGTCTGGTGGCTCAAGCAGATCGCCTCGGCTGGGTACGCCCTTCTGACCTGCGACGTGGCGATTACGAGGAACGCCGACGAGCGGGACGCCGTGATCGAGTCAGGGTTGCGATACGTAGGCTTCGCGAAGGCCGACTACGACGGCTGGACGCAGATGCGGGTCGTTACCAATCACTGGGACGAGCTATCAACGGAGCTCGAGAAGCCCGGCCCGGTGATCATCCGGGCCGCGATTAGCAAGCTCGAGATCGAGCGCCCGGGGTAGCCCGCGAGCCGTCATCCGACGGCCGACACGCTCGACGTGCGCTTCCCGTCGGCGATGGCTCGGTCATCGACGGACGATTCAGCTACACCGTGCGCTAGCCAACGCAAATGCAGGTCCCGACGTCTAGGGTCGCGAGAGACGCGCTATTCGTCAAACGCGCGGCCCGTGGGACCGGCGAGCCTGCTGATCCTGGTTACGACCTCCTTTCCGCGGAGGCTCTCGCGCAAACCGGTTCCGTCCGGCACGTTTAATGAAATTCTGGGATGCCCCAGAACTTCATTGCTTGTGATCGTGAGCAGGCGTTTCTGATGCCACCGTCGTTGCGGGACTGGCTCCCGGCCGATCATCTCGCGTGGTTCGTGATCGAAGCGGTTGAGCAGCTCGACCTGTCTGAGTTCTATGCGGACTATCGGCCTGACGGTCACGGTCGGGCTGCCTATGACCCGTCGATGATGGTGGCGCTGGTTTTGTTCGCGTATTCCACTGCTGAGCGGTCCTCACGCGGGATCGAACGTCACTGCCGCAGGACATTGCTTACCGGGTGATTACCGGTAACCGGGTCCCTGACCACGCGACTGTTGCACGGTTCATCGTGCGTCACGAACAGCGCTTGGGTGAGCTGTTCGGGATGGTTCTGAAGCTGTGCGCGAAGGGTGGCCTGGTCGCGTCGGGCGCTGTTGCGATTGATGGCACGAAGCTGGTCGCTTCGGCGGCGAGTGATTCCAACGTTGAATATGACCGGATCGCCCGCGGGATCATCGGCGAAGCGATCAAGCGAGATCAGGCCGAGGATCAGGAGCACGGCGAGAAGCGTGGGGACGAGTTCCCGCCAGAGCTCGCGACCGAAGCCGGCCGGCGGGCTTGGATCGTTCGTGAGCTGGAACGCGAACGTGCCAGTGAGGATCAGGTGGCGGGTCAGCAGAACACCGCCCAAGAGGAGTCAGTTGAGGATCCGCGGGACGGGTTCGACACTGAACTGATCGTCGCCAGGACGCAGGGCCGGCAGGGCTGGACCCGTGAAGCGCGCCGTCAACTCGACACACAACGCGCAGCCACCGCCGGGCCGATTCCACGTTCTCGCCAAGCACGTTTGCGGCTCGCGGCACGATGGCTGGAGGACGATCTCGCCGCTGAAAAGCGCGGGAACAGCGCATATGAAGCGTTCCGGGAGGACCGACGCAAGCATGACCCCAAGCGCCTTGGCGGGCCGGCGAAGCCCTACACGCCACCGGAGATCCCTGAGGGTGAAGTGAACGTGACGGACCCGGACTCCCGACGGATGAAAGGCAACCGTCGTTACATCCAGGGTTACAACGCCCAAGCGGTCGTGAACGAGGCCCAGATCGTGCTCGCCGCGGAGATCACGACATCCCCCAACGATTTCTCGCAGCTGCGACCGATGCTCACAGCCGCGCTCACAGAGCTTGAGAATGTCGGGATCGATTACCGGCCCGAGGTGGTCCTCGCGGATGCGCAGTATTGGAATGAGCAGCACATGGACGACGTCACCGCCGTGCACGGCATTCCGGTGCTGATCCCGCCGGACTCAGGCAAACGCACAGACGAAAGGCCAGGCTGGACCGGTGGGCGTTACTCGTCATGCGCCGCGTCCTGGAAACCGATCTCGGCCGTGAGCTCTACCGAAAACGCCAAACCGCGATCGAGCCGGTGTTCGGTCACACCAAGCACAACCGGAAACTCAGCAGCTTCCACCGACGCGGACGCGCAGCTGTCAGAACTGAGTGGCGGCTAATCATGATGACTCACAACCTGACCAAGCTCCACCGTCACCAACTGGCCGCCGTCCGGGCCTGAAAGGGCCCCTACCGAGGTCACGCCGGCCTATCGGACCGCTGCCGGTGAACCCCGGCCGGCGGCGCGCCGGCTGGCCGTCCGACCGCAGCGATTTACGCGACAGCCTCCGCGCATAGCGGGTCTTGAACCCTTTGGCTGGTGCGAGCCCTCTCTACACCAAGGAGCACCCGCCGTGGGTCCTCTCAAATCAAGGAGAGTCAGCATGGGCGTGTCTTCTGAAGGACCCTTACCGGTTGTTCTCGTGCCTGGAGCCTGGTTCGCTCCCGAAGCCTGGCGTGAAGTCGCCGATCTTCTGCGTGGGTCAGGCATCACCGTTGCGGTCCCCAGGCTCCCCGGCAGTTCATTGGCCGACGACACCGCGGCGGTCCTCGACGCGATCACCGCTCTGGGCGGAGCTACACCGGTTGTCTGCGGTCATTCATATGCGGGAGCGGTCATCACCGGACTGGCGGCGGACAGGGTCGCGCACCTCGTGTACCTGGCCGCGGTGATGCCAGATGAAAGCGAGACTGTGCTTGGGCTGGCCGAGACCGAGCCCACCGACCTGCTCAGTGCCACCCGGCCCGAGGGCCGACCTGGCTACACCGTCCTGGATCCCGCTATGGCCGCCACAATGCTCTTCGGCCAGAGCTCTCCTGAAAAGGCTGCTGCCTATGCGGCCGGGTTAGTTCCCCAGAACATGGCGCCTGGTTCACAAACACCCATGCGAGTCGCTTGGCGTAGTGTTCCGTCGACCTACGTCATCTGCGAACGCGACCAAACGTTCTCGCCTGTGCTCCAGCGCCGTCTGGCCGAGCGGGCCAGTTCGACCGAGATCTGGGACAGCGATCACACTCCCTTCCTGCGCGTCCCCGGTGACGTTGCCCGATTACTGGCCCGGCGGGCGGCGGCCAACAAGATCGACCAGGCCAGCGATCTCACAAGCCCCTAGCAAACCGACCGCGATATCGGCTCTCAGCCAGCGCCCACATTATTTGAGGGCTCCGGACCCGTCCGGAATCGGCCGGGGCCGACCGGATCAGGCAGCAAAGCTCGTGACCCAGCCGACGGAAAATCAGCGACGCAGTGGCTAGGTCTTGATGTGCTGCTTTTCGCGCAAAGCAGAGTGCTCAGAGCGTCCACCCTTTATCGGGTGAGGTATGAGCGGTCCGCCGTACTCGCGCAGGTGCGAAATCCTTCCATCGCGCAGGGTCATGACTGAGACATAGCGTCGCTGGAAAGCGCCCCCGAGGTCTGCACGATGCAGAACGGCTTCGTATTCACAGATCACGGTCGGTGGTTCGGCGTCATACACCCGCGTCACGGTGACCTCGTCGAAGCGCAGGACCCCATCCAGGGCCTCGACCATGGCGGTCATCGCCGCCCGGCCGCGCATCGGTGGGTTGGTGCCGTCACCGTCGAACGGGGTCTCGATTATCCCGTCCTCGGTGAACAGCTCCGGGAAGCTGTTGATACCAGACCCAAGGCGGCCGCCGAGCGCGGCGGTGATCGCCCAAACCGCGACGTCAAAGTGGGTGCCGGCCACCGGCGTTCAGCTCAGTCGGGTGTTGGAGATGCCGCCGTCGACGTAGAGGGTGATGCCGTGGACCATTGCGGCGTCGTCGGAGGCGAGGTACAGCACGCCGTTGGCGATGTCCTCGGGTTGGACAACGACGCCTGCGGGTGTGGTCGCGGTCATCGCGTCGAGAGCGGCGCGAGCCGCCTCGTTGCCGGGGGTGAGGGTGGCGCCGGGGGCGAGGGAGTTGACGCGTACGCCGCGGGGGCCGTATTCGGCGGCCCAGCTGCGCGTGAGTTGCTCATCGGCGGCCTTGGTGGCGGTGTACATCGCGCCAAACGGGCTGCCGACCTGCGCCATCCAGGAGCCGATATTGATGATCGCCCCGCGACCGCGGGCGGCCATGGAGGGGGCGATCTCGGCGACGAGAACGTGCGGCGCTCGGATGTTGATGGCGAGCATCGCGTCGAGATCGTCGTCTGGTAGCTGATCGGTCGCGGTGACGGGGTAGATGCCGGCGTTGTTGACCAGGATGTCCACGCGTCCCCCAAGCGCCGAGGTGGCGTCTGCCGCAAAGGCGCGAAGGTCCGCGTAGGAGCCTCCGAGGTCGGTTTTGCGAAACTCCGCTCGTCCGCCGGCGTCGACGATCCGGTCGACGACTGCCGTTCCCCGGGTGGCGTCTCGGCCGCTGACGATCACATGGGCCCCTTCGCGCGCGAGGGCCGTGGCGATGGCGGCGCCGATACCGCTGGTGGATCCGGTCACGATGGCTGAGCGACCTGCGAGCTTATGGGCGGGAGATGATCCGGTTGTCATGTCGACCAACGTACGCACCGTCCGAGTTGGGCGCGAGGGCGCGTCGTGACTGGTCATGACAAGACCAGTCAACCGCCGGTCCGCGGCGCGTAAGGTCACTCTCGTGGAAAATGACCGGGTTGAGCTGGGTGCGTTTCTGAGAGCCCGCCGGGACCGATTGACGCCCGCGCAGGCGGGCATCGAGCCGTTCCCGGGTCAGCGGCGGGTGCCCGGGCTGCGCCGTGACGAGCTGGCTTTCCTCGCTGGTCTGAGCCCCGAGTACTACAGCCGCATCGAGCAGGGGCGCCAGGCCAACATCTCAACCCAGGTACTCGTCGCGCTGGCACGAGCCCTGCGCCTGGACCAGGTGGAGACGGCCCATCTGAATGATCTTGTCGCCCCTGCCGCTCAGCCACGCACCACCTCCTCAGAACTGATTCAGGGGCCCGACTCCGGGCTGCTGCGCGTCATGGCGACCCTCGACCACGTGCCGGTGCTGCTGCTGGGCCGTCGCGGAGATGTGCTCGCCCGTAACCATCTGCTTCGCGCTGTCCTCGGCGACTCGCCCGAGCCGGGAGATTCCTTCCCGCGCTATCTCTTTCGCGAGCCTGAGGCTCGCCGACGGATCATCAATTGGGCCCAGTTCGCTCAGGCCTCTGTCGGGGCGCTACGCCGCGAACGCAGTCGACAACCCCACGACCGCCGCCTGCTCGCGCTTATCGAAGGGCTGCGAGCCAGCGACGCCGACTTCGCTGGGTGGTGGGACGACTTCGGCGTACGCGACTACACCTCGGTTGCCAAACGGATCCAGCACCCAATCGCCGGTGAGCTCAGCTTCGACATCGAGATCATCTCCACCCCCCACCAGGACGATCAACGCCTGATCGTCTACACCGCCGAACCGAACTCCCCCACCATGCAACGGCTACCCCTGCTGGCGTCCTGGGAGCAAAGAGCGTCCCCAACGGCGATCGCACCCCGCGACAACAACTGAACACCAGGCCGACAGAACTCCCTCTCTCGCGGTGCCGGGTCAGCCCAACGGTCGTGCTGCACGGCCCGCACGATAAAGGTCCGCAGGCGCGGTGACCGCCCACCAGACGATCTGTCCGGGTCCCGGGCACCAATGCCTGCGGGCGCCTGGGCCCGGCGTCCGTGGGTCTAGGATGAGGCATGGACCGAATCAGAATCATCGGTGTCGAGGAGCATCTGTGGACCCCGGCTATCCGCGAGCGGCTGTTAGGAATGACCTATGAGCAGACCGGCCTGCTCAGCACCGAGGCCATCGTGGCGAAGCTCAGCGACGTTGGTGAGCAGCGTCTCGCGGACATGGACACGATGGGAATCGACGTGCAGGTGCTGTCGGTCACCACGCCCGGGGTTCAGGTCCTCCCGCCAGGAGAGAGCGTCGAGCTCGCGCGTGAGGCCAACGACCTGATCGCGGGGCTCGTGGGCGCCAATCCCGATCGCTTCGCCGGCTTTGCGACTTTGCCGACGCCGGACCCGGGCGCTGCGGTCGAGGAGCTGCACCGCGCGGTCACGCAGCTCGGTCTGTGCGGAGTGATGCTTCACGGGCGTACCGGCGAGAAGATGATCGACCACCCCGATTTCGTGCCGTTCTTCGACGCCGCCGCCGCGCTCGGGGTCCCCGTCCACCTGCACCCCCAGCGGCCGGTGGCCGCGGTCAGCGACTTCTACTACGGCGACGGACTGCCGGACCCGATCGGCAAGTTCTTCTCGACCATGGCCTGGGGCTGGCACATGGAGACCGCGATCAACGCGATCCGCCTGATCCTCAGCGGCACATTCGACCGTCTGCCCGACCTGCAGATCATCCTGGGCCACTGGGGGGAGATGATCCCGTTCTTCCTCGAGCGCATCGACGAGATGTTCAGCCTGGTCTCAGACCCGGCCGACAGCTTTGCCCAGACCTTCTTGGAGCACTTCCATCTCGCTCCCGCCGGCATGTGGAGCTACCCGATGCTCCAGCACGCGATCGCCGAGCTCGGAGCCGACCGAATCGTCTTCTCGGCTGACTACCCGTTCCTTCCCCTCAACGATGGCGGCCGCCGGTTCCTGGAGCAGGCACCGATCAGTGCGTCTGACAAGCACAAGATCGGCCACCTCAACGCCGAGCGCCTCCTCGGCCTATAGCGAGACGGTGCGGGTCGCCGGTCTTCAGCTCGCGGCGCCGGTCCGCAGCTCACCCGCGCGGTGGCCGTGGGCATCACCGCTGGCTGCGACGGCTACCTCGAGCTCCAGTGCCGGTCCGTTCCTGTCCCGGAGTGGTTCGCGACCCATAGGCGCTCGTCCTCGAGTGGGATGTTGTGCAGATCGTTTAGGCGTCGCTCGGCTCGGCGAGGTGTCGTGGTGCATTCGATAGTAGAACGTCGGTGTCGTGAGGCTCTTGGTTCACTCCTACAGGACAGGATCGGCCAACGCGGTGCCAGTGCGCAGGCGGACGTGGCTGGTCGGTGTCTGGCGGCGCCGCTCGGCGGACCGGGCCAAGCCGTCAATCGCCGGGATCTCCCAGCTGCTCAGGCTCGTCGAGTCCGGGCACCTCATGGCCCAGCTGCCGGCGTCCGTCTGACCGACGGTCGGCCTAGCGTGAGATCCCGTACCGAGCGATGGCTGACGGCCAGCCGGCCACGCTGGTGGTACGCCTGGTCCCGCCGGTCGCGGTCTGCTTTCCGTCAACACGGTCCGCCTCACCGTTGTGCCACCTCGCCCAGAACACGTTGAATCCTTTTCCCAGCTTGGTCCTCTTATGACCAGTGCGTTGCCAACACAGCGCGCGTGATCATGTGTCGTGACGGATTAAGGAGCCAGTGATGCTGACAGCGGGATCGATGATGCCGGAGATGGAGCTTCAGGACACGGAGGGCCAGTCGTTGAGCTTGGCGGATTATCGCGGAACCTCGAACGTGCTGCTCTACCTGATGCGGTCAACGAGTTGCGCCGTCTGCAACGGCCACGTGAAGGACCTCGTCGCCAAGCGGGACGAGTTACGCGCGGCCGACGTTGAGGTGATCGTGGCGATTCCTCAGCCCGTCGACGAAGCGGCCGCGTGGAAGAAGGAGCGCCAGCTGGAGTACCGTGTGGTCACGGGCCGGGCAGGGACACCGCACGAAGCGGTTGGGCTGACCAAGAAGATGTTCGGCGCAATGCAACAATCAGGCAGTGTGCTGATCGATCGCGGCGGCCGGGTCCGACATGCTCATTCTGCGACGATCCCGGTCGCCAGTTATGACAAGAAGGGTCTCGCCGAGGCGATCCGCGGACTCACACCTATCCCGGCATGATGAAGCAGCTCGAAGACACGGGGCTGGCGCCCGGAGGGTGGGCAGCCGAGCAGCTCGTCGCTGCGGCACAGGATGGCGACAGTGCCGCGCTCTCGGCACTGTTGACCGCATCTCATCCCCACGTCCAGCGGTTCGCCCGGAGCCTATGCTCGTCGCCCCAGGACGCCGAAGATGCTGCCCAAGAGGCGATGATCGTGTTGTACCGGCAGATCGGAACGCTTCGGGCAACCGCTGCGTTGAGTTCCTGGATGTTCCGCATCGTCCGGAACGAATGTCTGCGCCAGCTGCGTTTCGCGATGCGGCCCACCGTCCTGGCGCCCGAGCGCGCACCGTCGGCAGAGGCGATGCTGCTCTCGCGGCTAGAAACTGAGCGGCTCGTGGAAGCGATCAGCGCCTTGCCCGACGACCAGCGGGCGGTTTTGGTCCTGCGCGACGTGCAGGGATACTCCGGGGCGGCGACCGCCCAGGCGCTCGGGCTGTCTCGCGCCGCGATGAAGTCGCGTCTGCATCGAGCGCGTCAGACCGTTCGCGAACGGCTCCGTTACGCCCAGGCCTGAAGTCCCGCCAGGCCATCATCGGCGAAGGTCCGGCGCCGCCGGGCTCGCGTGCAGCGATCTGCAGGCCCTTGTAGCGCGCAAGCGGAGACGTCGGGTAGGCCAAGCTGCGGCGAGCGGCTCACCGGCGATCACGGTCTGGACGAGCTCCGCGCAAAGCAACCGAAACTGAACCTCAGTCAACCGAAGGAATGACAATGACCACCACCAGAGAACCGTCCACGTCAAACCGCAACGACCGCGGGCGCGAGCTTGCAGCACCGCTATTCCGAGGGGTTCGCGGTGACGTGACTCCCGGGTTGAACGTAGACGTGCCGGGTCGCATTGTGGGTCACAGGGATCGCGCATGAAGGCCGTGACCGTCAATAAGGCTGGTGGAACCCCGGCGCTCCACGACCTAGTGTCGCGCGTCTGAAGTTGTTTGACGGGTAGCGCGTGGCAGGATGTCATCGGCGGTTTTGGTCCAGATGAACGGCCGGCAGCAATTGCTGTAACCGTCGATGAACGCGCGGATCGCTGTCGTGAGCTCCTTGACGTTGTCGAACGATCCGCGGCGGATCGCTTGGCGGGTGATGATCCCGAAGAACACCTCCACCAAGTTCATCCAAGACCCTGAGGTCGGGGTGAAGTGCAGCGTGATCCGCGGGTTCTTCTCAAGCCACTTATTGATGTCGTCGTGTTTGCGGGTGTGGTAGTTGTCCAGCACCACATGTCGCCGGCGGCGCGGGTACGTTTTCGCGACGAGTTTGAGGAAGTCCAGGAACTCCGCTTTGCCGTGCCGGTCATAACAGCGATCGGTGACCGTGCCGGTCGCGACTTCGAGAGCGGCGAACAGGCTGGTGGTGCCGTTGCGTTTGTAGTCATGGGTCGCGCGTTCGGTCAGGCCGGGTCGGACGGGCAGGATCGGCTGGGTGCGATTCAACGCCTGAATCTGACTCTTTTCATCGACACACAGCACGATCGCGTTGGCCGGCGGGTCGAGGTATAAGCCGATCACGTCACGGACCTTGGCCTCGAGCTCCGGGTCGGTGGAGAACTTAAATGTGCCCTGGCGCCAGGGTTGAACCCGGTAGGCACGCCACGCCCGGGCGACGGTCGCGTCCGCAATCCCGAGGTGCTTGCCCAACAGCCTGGTGGACCAATGCGTGACCGCCAAAGCCTCCGGTGGCGGGTCCAGGGTCGCAGCGATGATCTGTGCATCATCGATCGTCTTGGGGCGGCCACTGCGCGCCATATCCCAGAGCCCATCAACCCCCTCAGCGCTGAAACGGTCACGCCACTTGATCACCGTCGGTCGCGAGACCCCCAGTGAACGGGCGGTGCCTGACACACCCGCCCCCTCGGCAACCGACAGCACGATCAGGGCTCGTTCTCGCAGGCCTGCCGAAATGGTCGAGGACCTCGTCCAGGACTCCAGCTCCGCCCGGTCCTGGGCGCTGACGTCAAGCGGTGATTGGGGCATGACTCATTGTCACAACCCACCAACGTTCTGTCAACTAACTTAAGACGCGGAACACTAGAGACCATTCTCGGCAGCCGCCGCACCTCTCATGTCGCGTTTGAGCGTCAGTGAATGACCAGAACCCGCTGAGCCTCGTCAGCCTCTGTTTCGGCCTGCGCGTTCTTCTCCGTGACCACGTTGCGCCGCTCAAAGAGCAGCCCAGTGATCGCCGTTCCAAACACGAATAGGCCAGCGGAGACCCAGAAGGCAGTGGTGTAGCCGTGGATCGACGACTGATGAGACAGTGCCGTCTTGCCCGTGGATTTGGCGAGCGCCAGGTGGGCGGCTGCATAGCTTGAGGTGCCGCTCGCCGCGATCGTGGAGAGCAAAGCGGTACCGAGGGCTCCACCCACCTGCTGGCATGCGTTGACCAGGGCAGACGCCGAACCTGCATCGCCGGGCTGCACACCGTTCGTCGCCGTGTTCATCGTGGTGCCAAATATGAGCCCGAGGCCGACACCCAAAACGACAAGGCCGGGCAGCACGGGCCAGCAGGTTGCCCGGTAGTTCGTAGAAGTTTGTAGTGGCGGTCCGCCCGGCCTGTCCGCTCCTTTTGGGAGCGTTCTGGTCGCCAAACACAGTCCGAAAGGACAGGAGGACCGCCATGAAGAAGGTAACTGGACCGCAGGTCGTCTCAGGGCGGGAGGCGGCGGAGTTGCCGCTGCCCGCGGAGATTCAGGAAGCGCTTGGTGAGCTCGTCGGCGCCGCGAGAGAAGGACTGCTTGCGCTCAGCGTCGGCGTTGGGCTCAGGCTGGTGCACGAGCTGATGGAGTCCGAGGTCACCGAGATCGTCGGGCCCAAGGGCGCCTGGAACCCGGAGCGGAGCGCCAGCCGTCACGGCCATGAGGCCGGGTCGATGACCCTGGGTGGCCGGCGGGTGCCCGTCAGCCGCCCGCGGGTCCGGACCGTGGAGGGGCAGGAAGTTCCGGTCGCGACGTATCAGTACTTCGCAGACCGAGATCCGCTGCAACGGGCGGTGATGGACCGCATGCTCGCCGGCGTCTCGACGCGGAAGTTCGCCCGCGTCGCCGAACCCGTCGGCAGCGACGTTGAAGCGACCGCGAGATCGAAGGCCAAGAGCTCAGTGTCGGAGATGTTCATCGAGAAGACCCGCACCGCGCTGGGGGAGCTGATGAACCGCCGGTTGGACGACACGCGTCTGGCGGTGATGATGCTCGACGGCCTCGAGATCGCCGGCCGCGTTCACGTCGTCGCACTGGGCATCTCGACCGAAGGGGTGAAACTCCCGCTTGGGCTCTGGGAAGGATCGACTGAGAACGCGACCCTCGCGCGGGAATTGCTCGCTGACCTCGTGGACCGCGGCCTGGACCCGACGCAGGCGATTCTGTTCGTCCTCGACGGCGGCAAGGCGCTGAGAAAGGCTGTCAGGGACGTGTTCGGTGCGCACGCCCTCGTTCAACGCTGCCAAAGGCATAAAGAGAGGAATGTCACCGACCTGCTCCCAGACCGTGATCGCCAGAAGGTGCTCGCCCGGATCCGTGGCGCGTGGGCGCTCACTGACCGCGACCAGGCGCTCGCCGATCTCCAGACCCTGGCTGGGGAGCTGGAGCGTTCCTGGCCCGACGCCGCCGGGTCGCTGCGTGAAGGCATGTCCGAGACGCTGACGCTGATGGAACTCGGGGTCAGCGGCAAGCTCGCCAAGACCCTGTCCTCAACGAACCCGTGCGAGTCAATGATCGAAGTCGTCCGCCACACCCAGCGCAACGTGAAACGCTGGCAGGACGGGGACATGCGCAAACGCTGGACCGCCGCGGGGATGCTCCAGGCCGAACGGCAGTTCCGCAGGATCATCGGCTACAGCGACCTCGCGAAGCTGGTGATCGCGATCGAGCATCGCCACCTCCTTCTCCACAGCCAAAACGGGGGTGACACCCCGGTCCGAGAGACCGTTACCGTGTGACGCTCAACCCGGTGTGATCGTCGCCGAACTTCCACGACGATCCGGGCAACCTCTGGCCAACGGTGAACGACGACAATCGGCCCCCGCGATGGTTCAAGGCTTCGCGGAGGTGACTCTCGAAACCAAGGACCTCGCCACTCTGGAGCGGTTCTACCGAGAGGTCTTCACGCTGGAGGTGCTGTCCAAAGACAGTGACCGGGTTTGGCTCGCTGCCGGAGAACGCTGCCGACTCGGGTTGTGGTCTCCGGGCAAAAAGGAGTTCGGCGACCGCGGCGGCCGTCACGTGCACTTCGCCTTCTCAGCATCTCCCGGCCAACTAACCACCATCGCTAAGCGGTTGAGCAGCCAGGGCGTGAAGACCACCGGTCCGGTCGAACACGACGGTGGCGACCGGTCGCTCTACTTCGAGGACCCTGCAGGAAACCTCGTTGAGGTCTGGGATTTCTTTAGCTCTGGCGACGGCGCCCAACTGGGCGTCGGCGCGCTTCGCTGAGCCTCGACGGATACCGGCGTAGCAAAACTGGTGAATTCCATCTGGCACTGGAGGTGGGCGCCTCGCAGGCGCTCACGCGGAAGAGATGAAGATCGGTGATTCGACCGGGCAAAGGAGAATGCGTTGATGACCCTCTCGACCGGTGCGAGGGGCGACTTTTGAAGAATCTGAACGGGTAACCGACTTCTGAGCGCGGACCGCAGAGCGTCGAGGGATTCCTGTGGTGCAGACGGCGCGTTCATTGTGGAGGGCATTGGCAAATGCCCGGTTTTGGCGCCCGTCCTCCGGGTAGCTCGGGC
The DNA here is from genome assembly GCA_965198695.1 of Solirubrobacteraceae bacterium. Taxonomy (GTDB): domain Bacteria; phylum Actinomycetota; class Thermoleophilia; order Solirubrobacterales; family Solirubrobacteraceae; genus Palsa-465. The sequence goes on from CBDAPW010000003.1 coordinate 420,077, forward strand.
CACGTGACGAGCCAGGAACCAGATAGCCCAACCCAGCTCAGCAAACCCTCACTGAGACATGTGCTCAAGCGCGTCCGCGTCGAGTTCGGCAACGATCAGGTCACCGACCTCGCCGCGGCGCTGACCTACTACGGGGTGCTGGCGGTAGTTCCCGGGCTCATCGTGCTGCTGTCGATCCTCGGCCTGACTCACACCAACACCCAGACGATCGAAAACCAGGTCAACTCCGTCGTGCCCGGCTCGGCGGCGAGCGTCATTCAGACGCTGATCAAACAGGCCCAGAACAATCATCATGGCGCGGGTGTTGCCGCGATCGTGGGGATCGTCGTCGCGTTATGGTCGGCCTCGGGTTACGTGGGTGCGTTCATGCGTGCCGCCAACCGGGTTTATGACATCGGTGAGGGTCGCCCGATCTGGAAGACCGCACCGCTGCGCCTCGGGGTCACCCTGTTTGCCGTCGTTCTTCTTGTACTTATGGCCGTCATCGTGGTGGCGACCGGCTCGGTTGCCAAGGCCATTGGGAATAGCATCGGCGTCGGCAGCACGGCGGTGCTCATCTGGGACATTGCAAAGTGGCCGGTGTTGTTCATCCTCATCTCGGCGCTGCTCGCCATCCTGTTTTGGGCGACACCTAATGCGAAGCAGGCCGGCATCAAATGGATTAGCCCCGGTGGGCTGATCGCGACGGTGATCTGGCTTGTCATCTCCGCCCTGTTTGCGCTGTATGTCACCGATTTTTCGTCTTACAACAAGACCTATGGCTCCTTGGCCGGCGTCGTCGTCTTCCTTGTCTGGCTGTGGCTGACGAACGTGTCGCTGCTGCTCGGCCTGGAGGTCAACGCCGAGCTTGAGCACGAGAAGGCCATTGCCGCCGGGCTGCCTGAGGACGTCGAGCCCTACGCCGAGCCGCGTGACACCGCCAAGATGTCAGAGGAATCCAAACGCGACGTAGAAGCCAGCGCCACTGCCCGCAGCGCAGCCGATGATAAAACCTAGCCGAATCGCATACCGGCCTGCCCGGCGTATACCTCGACTCACGGAACCCAGATTGCACAGCGGCCGACCTCCTGGGCCGGTGGCCCGCCGACGCTGGGACCCGAACTGGCGAAACGCGTCCGTGAAACCAAGGCGGGCGGCATCATCCGCATCACGTCGGATGAGTTCGTGCGCGGGCCAACGACGGAGCGGAGCTCGCCTTTACCGCCGACTACATGTTTACGAAAGACATGATCGAGCGACGCGATCATCGAGCTGATCCCCGCCGGCCCAAGATTGCCTGAGCCGGTCAGCGACAGGCCTGCAGAGCGGTCGGGCCGCCGTACTTGGTCGGACTCCGAGGAGCCTCTGCGAGGACAAGCACTACCGCTGAAGCACGCGGCGGATGTCACGACGGGGGCGAGTCGCATCAGGCGCCGCCCGCAGCGGGACCGTATCGCTTAGGGTCTGCGCCAACGGGACGCCGCCTGCTGGGCCGACAGCATGGCGAAGGCGAGCGTTGGGGGGTCGGCGTCGGAGCGCAGGTCACCACGACTGCGCAGGGCGGTGAGTCCGTCACGGATAGACCCCCGCCAGCATGGGAATCCGTCGGCTACGTTTTGACGCGTCTGTTTAGGTCTCGACCCGTTCGCCGGCGAGCGATCCGAACCCTAGACGCGCTCACAGCCCTGACGTACGTTCGTGGAGACAGGGCGTCCGTCCGTGCCCGGACGCCCGCGAGGCTGTTGATCTGTTTAAGCCGCAACAGCTGCACAGCGATGACCGTTCGCACAAGGCGGGCCCTGTCACCGAGGCAGTGCGATAAACGCGAGCCCTTGGCCATCGCCGCACGACCCAATTTCTCGAGCCGTTCCCGGCCCCTCGCGTTGTTCGATCAGCCCCGCGGTGGCGGTGACGGGACGCCGCCGAGGGCTCTGCGAGCTCCGCTCAGCGCACCCATGTATCCCCGGGTCGTACCGGTCGCGCTCGACGTCACCAATCGGTGCTGGTTCAGAAGGCCACGACGCAGGCGGGCATATCTCGGACGCGGATATCCGACTAATAAGCCGAAACGACGGGGGACGCCCCGTAGGACATCCCCCGTCATACCGCAGCTGAGGGCAACGGGCGGGCGGTCGGTACCGAGATCAGCTGGTAACGATGAACTTCGTCTTCTCGACCGCGGCAAGGACCTGAGCCTTGGTCATCGGTACATCGAAGGCGCCGGTCGGGAACGGAGTCTCTCCCAGCAGCAGGGAGATCCACGCGGCGTGGTCGGCCTCAACGGCGTGAATCGCCACCGCATCAGCCAGCACCGCCGTCGACTTGACGAGGGGAGCCTGGCCCTTGTACGCGGCCACGCCGGTGTTCTCCAATACCTTCGACGTCGCCATGAACGAGGCCTTTGCCGAGGTGGTGCCCTGGAAGTTGAACGTCGGCTCCTTGATTGCCTTGGAGCCCAGTACCGTTTGAATTGCCCTGACGTGGCCCGCCTCGTGGGCATAAGCGGTCTTGGCGAACGTCAGCACGTCGCCGGTGAGCCCGGCCTTGCTGAGCGCCTCCTTGTAGAAGTTGCGCTCGAGGAACTCGAGGGTGAGCGCAAAGTTGAGGATGTCGACATCACCGCTCGACAACGTGGCGGCGGTTGCCACGCCAGTAAAGGAGGCCAGTGCCGCACCCCCGCCGATCATCCCACCGGCCCCAAGGGCCACGTTCTTGAAGAAGCCAGCGCGCGAGGTGTCCGGAATCGCGTCGGCGGTCTCGCGGATGGCACCGTCGACGTCAACGTGATCAATGGTCATCTTGTTCATGGTGAATACCTATTTCTTGACGATGAAGTGGGTGGCGGCGACCTTGGCCATGGACTCGGTCGGAGTCACGGCGGGGAACAGGAGATACGGCGCGGGAGAAACGCCGAGTACGTACCGGACGTAGGACACCTGCCGCGCTTCCACCGACACGAGTGTGGCGGCTGTTGCCAGCACCGGCTTGGACACCAGACCTCCTGCGCCGTCGATTGTCTCTACGCAAAGCGTCTCGATCTTTTCGGAGGTGGTGAGGAACGCCTTCTCGCTTATGACCGCCGAGCCGAAGTTGAAGGTGGGAGACGCGTTCGGCGTTCCGCCCAGCGACTTGATGGCCTTCTCAACGGCTAGGACGTGGGCGCGCTCGTGAGACCGGAAGGTCTCGGCGATCGTCTTGGCGGTCCCAGTGAGGTGCGCTGACGTCAGCGCCTCGTCGTAGAAGGTTGCGCCAAGGTGCTCGAGCATCAATGCGTACTGAAGGACCGTGAGGTCCGTTGCGGTGCTGTAGCGCGGCGTCGCCGCGTCTGATGGGCCGGCCTGGATGAGGGCCAGTCCAGTTGCTCCAGCTGCTGTTGCTCCGAAGAGTTTGAGCACGCCGGCACGAGTCATGGCGCCATGGTTGTCCTCGAGATCGCCCGCAGGCGCGACGAGGTCTGTAGCTGCTTCCTTCATGATTCCTTTCCTCCTCGGGATTGAGGTTGGGCTTTCATCAAGCTGAGGCCTAGAGCCCGCCCGCTTGGCAGACCCTTAAATGCGCCATCCCATTCCCACTCTTGCGCTGGCACCCCAGTGTGATTCAGAACCCTCGCAAAGAGCCCGTCTCCTGACGATCGGTTCGGCGTCGGGAATGACGGTCTCTGCTCGCGCGGGGCCGAAATCAGCAGGTCGGCGCCCGGCGCCCGGCGCCCGTCGGGTGACGGCTTCCGCCAGACCACGCTTGCTATGAACCTCGAAAACCGCGGTGCCCGTCGCTTGGCTACCTCCGGGCATGGTGTCTGAGTCGTGTGTGGCAGCCACCGCCCGTGCTGCGCTCGATCACGGCTGTGGGGTCGTTCTAGCTCATGACGCCCATGACACCCAAGACCTCCCACCAGGGCGTGCGGGCTCTTTACCCGTGCCCGCCGCTCTCGCGGCCCGTGCGGCAGAGTGGTCCCCGGCGACATCGTTGAGATCGTGGCATCCACCGATCTAGTGCTCTTCGCACCCGGGCTGAGCGACAGGTTCAGGCCGCGCCGTCGAACCGCGGATCAGGCGGAGAACTCTGGCTTGCCTTCGTGAATAGGTAGCTGAGGGTGGGTTCGGGATCGTCGCAACGCGGACGGCTTCCAAGGCTAACTCAGTGAGCTGAATGCCTCGAGTGGTGAGAGGTCGCCGAGGGAGAGAGGTCGCCCATTCGGGCCTGGAGAGCGGCGTGGAGGCTGTCACCGTCTCGTTCGGGCAAGTGCAGCAGGCGAACCAGGCGGGTGCGTCGCTCCACCAAGGTGCCGATTGCAGAGCTCTGGTTCTTGCCGATGATCAGGTCGCCCTCCCAGTGCCCGGCTTCTGAGCGGTCCTCTGGCTGGAATGGCCGCTGGTGGACGCTGAGCATCGGCTGCTCAAACCGCGCTCGGCGCCGGCCGGGGTGCTGCTGAGCACGGCGATGATCTCGTCCGGTCCGCAGTGGTGAGCGGCGCTCTGGCGCGAGCGGTGTGAGTCGCATCAGCCAGGACCCGGGCCGGTAGATCGCCCGGTAGATGCTCTCATGACAGAGCCGCATCTCCGGGACATGCCCGAAGCGCTTCTTCAGGTGACGGCTGATCTGCTCAGGATTCCAGCGCTGGGCCAGCAGCTCTGACACCACTCTCCCCAGCTCGATGTTCGTATCGACCCGCAGCGCTCGGCCGCTTGCGCGTCGTGCTGCTGCGCGGCGCTGCGCGTCAAAGGGCCGGTACTCACCGCGCCGGCCGAGGCTGGCGTTGCGGCGCAGCTCCCGTGAGACCGTTGATGGTGCCCGACCGATCCTCGCCGCGATCGCCCGCATACCATCCCGGTCCGGTGCAGATCGGCGATCTCGATCCGTTCATCCTGGGACAGAAACCGGGCATCTGTCGGACCTCGAGACGGTCCAGCGGCGGCACGAACCCAACGACCTGGCCATGGCGGTAGACCTTGTACCCGCGCGTCCAGTGAGGGTGATGGCTTCACTCAGGACCAGAGTGATGGCTTGATCGAGAACCACCCTGTCGCTGGTTGATGTGTTCTGGATGTTGCCTGATCGGTCCAGTTAGAGGGTTCTGCGGCTGTCGTTGCGGAGCGAAGCCGTAGGCGAGCGCAGCGGCGATAGCCGCGGGCGCGGTCCTCGACAGGTGTCAGCTGGGCTTGTTTGTGAGGCCGTGCTTGAAGCGCCAGGACTCGGTGCCGGTGTCGATGATGTGCGCTCGGTGGGTGAGGCGGTCAACGACGGCTTTGGCGAGCCGGGCGTCGGGGAACACCTTGGTCCATTCACCGAATGGCAGGTTGGTGGTGATGATCAGTGACGCGCGTTCGTGACGTTCAGAGAGGACTTGGAAGACGAGCTCCGCGGCGCCGTCAGGCAATTTCAAGTAGCCGAGCTCGTCCAACACGAGCAGGTCGATCCGGGCGTAGCGAGCGACAACGCGGGAGAGCTCGTCGCGGCCGGCAGCCTCTTGGAGCTCGTTTGCCAACGCGGCGAGGGTGATGAACTTCACGCGTCGGCCTTGCTGGCAGGCACAGACCCCCAGAGCGGTCGCGAGCATCGTCTTGCCCGTCCCGCTGTCGCCGATGAAGATGACGCTCTCGTTGTTGTCGATCCAGGATCCTTCGGTAAGTGCGGCGATCGTCGCGCGTGGGATTTGGGGGTTGTCATCGAAGCGGAAGTCCTCGAGGCGCTTGAGCGTCGGGAACCGTGCGTCGATGAGCCGGCGGCGTTCTCGACGCTCGGCGCGGTCAGCGGTCTCGGCCTCCAACAACGCCGCCAGATACTCAACTGGGGTTTGCTGCTCGCGGGTGGCCTGCTCGGCCAGGGATCGGAACTGATGTCTCAGCGTCGGGAGTTTCAGCTCGACTGCGTGCGCGTCGATCAATGCTTCCAGCGCGGCGCTTCGGGCGTTCTGAGGGCTGCTCATCGAATGCCTCCTGCCGTGCTGATCAGGCGGTCATAGTCAGAGAGATCCGGCTCGGGACGGTCATGGACAGCCAGTCGGGCGCCGACGTCGATCGGTTCGACGGGTGCCGGAGTGTTGGTCTGGGATGCGAGGACCGCGACGGCGCGACCGTCGATCGCGCCGGCTGCCAATGCGCCCCTGACCGCGAGTTCAACGCGGGCGGGGCCGTGCTCTCGGGTGAGCATGAGAACGTCGACCATCTGCTTGTCAGCCTCAGAAGCACCGACCTTCTCGCGCAACAGTCTCCAGAGATCATCGAACGGTTCGGGCCAGCGGCCGCGGTCGCGTTCCTGTGCCAGCGGCAGCGAGCGCGCGAGCGCTCCTGGCTTTCTGCTCAGCAGCTCGAGGTAATGATCCAGGCTTGCGCGGGTGCCGTGCTTGCCATGGAGTCGCTCGTGTCGGGCGACCTCCTTGCCGTGATGGGAGATGCGAATCTCAGCTGCGCCGACCGCGGCGGTCACCTTCAACCCCGCCAGTGACGCGGGGACTGAGTAGCGGTTCTGGCGAACGGTGACCAACGCCTTGGCGTCAACGCGGACGCTGCTGAGCTCCGTCGCATCAAACGGCGACTCGATCACTCTGAGCAGCGGTCGTTCGAGCGCGAGCTGCTCTCCGACGGTGCCCGGCCGTCCGGCGATTCGCCGGCTCAGGTCAGACTCACACGCGTCAACGATGAACGCGTTGAGCCCGGCGATTGATCCGAAGCTCGGGACCGGAACGAGATGGCTCCGTCGGAATCGGCCGACTTCGCCCTCAACGCCGCCCTTCTCATGCGCGCCCTCAATCCCCGGGCGGGCGAAGATCGCCTCAAAGAGATAGTGCGACCGCAACGCGATCAGCCGGTCAGTCTGCTCACGCCGGCGGCCCCGCAGCACCTTCTTCACCGCCGAGCCCAAGTTGTCATAGCGAACCTCCGCAAAGACACCGCCGAACCAGTCAAAGCCGAGGACGTGGCCTTCGAGGAACGCCTGCTGGGTCTCCACCGGTGAGGCCATGCAGAACGCCGCACCCGAGAAGCAGGACCGCATCACGAAGACATGGACCTTCACCGCGTTGCCGGCCAACAGCACCTGAGCCTCACCCCAGTCCACCTCCGCGGTCTGCGCGGGCGCGTGAACCTGCGGAACGAACACCTGCCCGACCGTCAACCCCATCTCCCGCCGCCGGTTGCGGACATGCTCACGGACCGTCGCCTCCGCGACGTCGGCGCCGTGCTCGTCCACGAGGCGCTGCCAGATCCGCCGGGCGGTGTGACGCTGCTTGCGCGGCGCCTCCAGATCCGCGACCAACCACTCGTCGATCAGCTCATGGAACTCACCCAGCTTCGGTGCCGGCCGACCCTCCGGGCGCTTGCGTGGCGGCGGGACCGGCGACTCCAACGCCTGACGAACCGTCCCACGGCCAACCCCGTAACGCGCAGCGAGCGCCCGCTCTGACAAGTCCTCACGGTCCTTGTCGCGCCTGATCTTCTCGAACAACTCCACTCTGGACCCCACTTCCCGGCCGCCTCCGATCCACGCTCGATGAGCACCAGATCGTCAGCTGCCAGTCAGACAGGGTGGTACCGAATCAGACCATCACAGTGGTAGCGAATGAGACCATCATTCCCATCCAGTTCGCCGCCGCAGCCTCGCCGCGGCACGAATGCTCCCAACCCTGGGCACGGAGCTCCATGAACCGTTGGCGCTTCGCGGACTGCGGACGACGACCCGGACCCTTCTTTACACGCCGACCTGATGACAGCACAACCTCCTACGAGGGAACGGTTGCGACGATCCCCAGAACCCACCCCGGCGCCACTGGCCTAGTTTTCAACCGGCGTTGACACACGGCCGACTCACTACGGCCAGGGCTCTTGGGTTGTGCGCTACACCGGCGTCCGTTGACGCTCAGCGAAACGCGCCGACGCCCAGTTGGGCGCCGTCGCCAGAGGTAAAGAAGTCCCAGACCTCGACGAGGTTTCCAGCAGGATCCTCGAAGTAGAGCGAACAATCGCCCCCGTCGTGTTTGACCGGGCCGGTGGTCTCAAGACCCTGGCTGCCTAACCGCTGCGCGATCATGTCGAGTTGCCCTGGGGATGCTGAAAAGGCGAAGTGCACGTGACGGCCGCCGCGGTCGCCGAACTCCTTTTTGGCCGGAGACCACAACCCGAGTCGGCAGCGTTCTCCGGCAGCAAGCCAAACCCGGTCATCGTCTCTAGACAACACCCCGAGAGCGAAGACCTCCCGATAGAACCGCTCTAGATGGTTGATTCCATGGAATCGTTAGGCGATGTAGTCGACCAGCGCTCGGCTGGGACGCCCGAGTTGGTGATTCAGCGTCACGCACGCCGCGAGCGTGAGGAACCGTGCGAGCATCCGTTCACGCAGTCCGGGGAGCGTGCGGGCTCCGTGGCGCTCGAGGGTCAGGATGTCTTTCATCGTCCAGAAGATGCTCTCGACACGTTGGCGGATCGGCGCGAGGTGCGGCCGCCCGGTCTGGTCTTCGTCTTTGCGTCTCGGCCGCAGGATGATCGCGCCAAGAGACCGAGCGGCAGCCTCAAAGTCACGTCCGGCATAGCCCTTGTCCCCGATCACTGCCAGCGTCAGGTCCCGCGCTCTGCGCGCGAGCAATCTGAGAGCGATGTCCCGTTCACCGTCTTTGGGACTGGCGATCTGCAACGCGATCGGGGTGCCGTCGGGGGCGAACAGTCCGTGCAGCCTGAACCCCCAGAAGTACCGGCTGTGACTGGCGCAATAGCCGTAATCGGCAGCGTCGCCCAGGGCCGAGCGTTTGACCGTTTCGCGCGAGCGGGCGCACTCGACCGGCGTGGAGTCGATCAGCAACAGGTTGTCCTCAGAGCCCGGGCTTTGGCTCGCGAAGACGCCCATCAGCCACTCCAAAGCGTCGCTCAGGCACCGGCGGCGTTTGAAGTAGCCGGGTTGTGCGGGAAGTTGGGGGAACAGATGCCTCAGGCGTTTTCTGGCGACGGCCAGGAACCTGCGGTCAGACGGGATGCCCATGATCGCCTGGGCGACACACAGCGTTACGACCTCGGCGTCGGTCACTCTTCGTCGTGCGTTGTTCTTGCTTTCGGGCAGGAGATCGTCAGCGGTGCAGAACACCGTTGTGAGCAGCAGGTCGAGGTCAGCGTCCATCGAGGCCCCCAGGGGTCGGCGGTGTGGGATAGCACCGCTGACTTCGGTCCTGCTGCTTATTTCTCCTCGAAAACCCCGAGAACCACGGTCAAATCCGTGGAATCAACCATCTAGGGTGGCGAGGTCTTCGGTTTCGAGAGTCACCTCAGCGAAGCCTTGAACTGTTGTGGAACCCGGCTGTCGTTCACCGCCGGACATGTCCGGCAGCTTAGTCCTGACGGCGAAGTGAGTCAGGCGGCCGGGGTTAGCTAACAACATCAGTGCGACTGAGACGGACCGGCAACGCGGACCTGCTTTCGAGCGAGCCGGGCATGATGAGAGAGCCAGATCTTCGCCGAGGGAATGTGGCTTGCCACGGACGAGTGGGCCGGCGTCTGTCCGGACGTATTGCGGTCAAACGAGCAGACCGCATATCCATGGCTACGGCACCGCGGGGAGACATGGGGCCAAGACCTCTCCCGCTTGGTTCGGCAATGCCCATAGCGTGGCGCCGCGAACGCCCGATTCTGGTTGTTGTGCACGGGGACCGTTGTCCGCCGTAATGCGCGATACAGCGCGGACCCGGGGGTCGAGACAACCGGTTTTGCGAACCGATCACCGGGTACACCGGCGTCGATGTCTACCGTTCGTCTGAAGTTCACGGTCCCGCCGGAGCGTGTCTAGTCGGTCTTGGCTGATCCTGAAACTTATGCTGACTGGGTGGTCGGCTCGCACTCGATCCGGGGTGCCGACGACTCGTGGCCTGAGGTAGGGGCCCGGTTTCACCATCGGGTTGGCGGCAGCCTTTTCAAGGTTCGTGACAACACTGAGGTGCTCGAGTCTGAGCCTCCAAATCGTCTGGTGCTGAAGGCAAAGGCCCGTCTATTGGGTACGGCGCGGGTCGAGCTCTTTGTGGCGCCTGACGGTGACGGCAGCCCGGTCACGATCAAGGAGACGGCTGGGGACCTCCTTACTGTGCTGGCGATCAATCCGCTCACCGATCCTTTGATGAACAGGCGAAACGTCGAAACGTTGCGGCGTCTGAAGCGGATTTCTGAGACGGGCGTCGTCAAGCCGTGATGGTGTTGTTCTTTCTCACGCGATCTCGTTTGATCTATGCGCCCGACGTAGTCGGCTGCGGTCAGGCTTACTCGCCACTATCGCCGCTCGAGGCTCCCGTCCCGGTAGGTCAGACAGGCCCTTTGACTGCGCGCGCATCTGAAAGTCGAACTCGGAGCGACCCTAGCTCGGCGTGCGGCGAAGGAGAGGACGAGATGTCCCTGACAGCAATTTTTGATAACGACGCAACGCTAGTCGATACGAACTATCAGCACGCGTTGGCGTGGCACCGGGCGTTGCGCCAGGAGGGCTTGTGATCCCGATCTGGCGGATCCATCGTTCGATCGGGATCGGAAATGACCGGGTCGTGGAGATGCTGACGGACCAGCACGTCGAGCGGGAGCTTGCTGAGAAGCTCCGTGGCGCCCAGAGCCCGTATCTCGAGGAGATGAGCAGCGAGGTGGAGCCGATGGAAGGTGCGTACGAACTGCTTCGTCATGTGAGGCGGGCTGGCCACTCCATCATCCTGGCCAGCTCGGCCACCGAGGACGAGGCCGAGCATTACATTGATCTACTGGACGCTCGTGACTTTGGCAACGGGTACATAACGTCATCAGACCTTCAGAGCACCAAGCCCGAGCCGGACATTGTGAAGGCCGCGCTTGCGAAATCAGGCAACGACACGGGTGTGATGATCGGCGACAGCACCTGGGATTGCAAAGCGGGACGCGTGCGGGCCTTCCGGGCATCGGAGTCCTGACCGGCGGATTTTCCGAGCAGGAACTGACCGAGGCCAATGCGACGACTGTGTTTGACTCAGTGGCTCACTTGCCTAAGCACCTCACCGACCATTCGTTGGGTGAGATCGCCTCCTGAGTCCATGTCGGAGGACGCCGGCGGTGTGCTGGGTTGCCTGTGGTTCGCCAGTCACCGTCGGCTGGCAGAAATTGCGTATCTCCGCGGGCTCCGGCTGGCCTTAACAAGCGCGTCCTCAGAGATCGTTCAGTTCGCCGAACGAGCCCGGGGCCCCTGTGCCCTCAATCCACCTGCGCTTACGCAGAAGGCAACGGTGACACGAAAGGCCTGTCAATGGGCTGGCCCAACACTTGGAAGGCGGTCCAGGGCTGACCGAAGCAACGACACGTGCATTTGAGAAACACCGGTCCGGTTCCCGATCTCTCGGTAGGTGAGTTTTTCGCCGAACCGCAACGTCACGATGAGACGCTCTCGCGGTATCCGTACGCGCACAACGGCTTCTGCGGTCAGTTGGGCGTCGATGTGTCCGTAACGTTCATCCTCGGAACCGATGGCGTCTCCGGGCGAAGCGCCGTCGTCCTCGTCTCCGCCGACCGGGACGCCGAATGACTTAGCGTGGGGTGCTGCTCCGGCCTCGAGTGCGGTCAGCACCTTGTCGACGGCCTACTCGAGATATCCAGCAACCTCAGGAACAGTTTACACGTACCGTTGTCATCCGCGAGTTCACGGGCCGCGTTTTGCACGTGCAGCGCCGCTTCTTTAGTCTGGCGGGGACGTGTGCTGCCCAGCCGTGTCGCGGAAGTAGACGTAACCCTCCGAGTTTGTGCGTACCGCGAATGAGCTGGAGTTCGTCGGCTCGGATCGAATTGGTCGATTGCTTTGATTAGCGACGTTCGCGCCTTGGATGAGGTCGTCGACGGGCTCGTTCGCTGAGAGGTACCGCCATGCGAGCTGGTGCGCGAGCGGCAGATGTTACGTGACTAGTTGCTCTTAGCGTCCCGAACCTGGCGGTGTTGCCAGCGCTCGAACAGCGTGTTGGTAGCGCCTCTGTCGGTAGCTTTATGCGTTGGTAAGACGCCAGGCGTCCGGGATACGCAGGCGGGGCCGCACCCTCGTAGCCCTGCCCTTACCTCCCTGTCCGACAGAACGCTGACTCAGCTACTACCGGTTGGACTGGCGTGCGCGTCGAGGGGTACGAACATCAACCCGCCACGCAAGGCCGCATTCGCGCAAAAAGCAAGCGCTCAAGCTGCTCGATCCATCTCCTCAAAGTCCTGCCGCGATAGGCAGCACCGCAAACCGTCCGCACCTCTAGAACGTTCTAGTTGGCCCCCCGGGGACGGGTTCGCCTAACGACGATTTGCCCGAATCGCCTCGCGGCGGCCAACGCTCAGGTGGCCGCCGCGGGCGCTTGGTAAGAGCGCTGATCGGACAAGCCCTTACATTACGGCCGACTTGCTTAGTCTGCGTTGATCAGAACACCGCGTTCTTGACCTTGATGGCCGCCTTGCGGGTGGTGCGCTTCGCCTTGGATCCGGAGGGGCTGGCGACTGTGCCGGTCGCTGCCTTGGGCAGACCGGCGGCGTCACGCAGACGCTCGGCGATCTCAGCGATCTCCTGGGGGTTGGCGCTGGGCGCGAACACTGACTCCTGGGAAGGCAGATCGAACGCAGGCGCACCCTCGGGGTGGATCTCATCGGCAATGGTGAGCGGCTCGCCGGTCCCGGGGTGAGGACCGTTGAAGACCGCCGCGAGCTCCTGGTGGTCATCCGGTGACCAGCGGTAGAGCACGGTGTGCAGACCCTTCTTGATGTGCGGCTTGCACTCAGGGATCTTGTCGGTCGGGATTCGCGGCGAGGGGAACAGTGTCATCAGGTCCACATCGGTGAGGTTCTCCAAGGCGCGGGCATAGGCGACCTGGTGAACGCCGCCGCGGACCAGCAGATAACCGGTGAGCGCACGGGCGGCCGGAAGCTCGACCATCTCATACACCTTCAGCTTTCCGCTGCGCGCCCCGGTCTCAAGGAAGAAGTTGTGCGTGAGATCCTGGATGAGGTCACCTGAGGCGTTGACATAGTCACCGCTCCAGGGCTTATCCATCGAATCCTGCACCAGTGCCGCAGCTCCGCCATTTAGGAACTGCTGGGTATTGGGGGCACCCTAGGCGCCGGTCAGGTCACCGAGCGTGCCGGGGGTTCCATCGGCCGCACCGGTCAGCATCGTGTTGATCGTAGTTGCGACCAGTTCGATGTGACCGAACTCCTCAGCCGCGATGCTGCTCAACAGATCAAAGAACGGCCGCACCTTCTGGCGGCTGCGGAATTGAACGACTGGTACGTGTAGTTCATGAACGTCGACATCTTGCTAAACTGCCGCCGAGCAGTTCTTGAACCACGGACGCACCGACGGGATCGGGTGTCGACGGGGGCGGCAGCTCGGTTTGAAGCCGGGCAAGGCGTAGAATCATGAATATCTCCTAGATAAGACAATGTCTTGTTTGGCTTACGCAACCTGGATCGCAACTAACGCGCCAAGCGGGTGCGAAGCCGCGAGCGACGCACCCAGCAAAGCCGGGTGCGTCGGTTTTCTGGCGTGTGAGGAAGAGAGCCGACCGACCCCAAGGGGTTCCGAGGGGCGCCGCCAGACCAGCCTGACTCCTGCACAGCGTGAGGCGTTGTCGTCCTCGGGACGCACTTTGCTGGCGCGTTCGCTGTACGGGATCGTGGCGACGACATCCGCCCGCTACCCGGGCCGGAAATGAGGACCGCTCAGAAGCGACGCGCACTGTCGCGCGTTAGAAGTCAGCGGGCTCGGCGCCCACAATCGCGTTATGTCGATCGAGGGCGGCGCGCAATATTCGTGAACCCTGCATCTGAGACACCGCGATCTGGACCTGAGAACGGTCATGAATAAATCGCATCCGAGCACACGGCGCTCGCGCTCAGTTAGGTGACGGCTGACTTCGGTGATGTACAGGGCTGGCGACCTGTCTGAGGTCGTCTGCCGGCTTCCGGGCTCCTCAATAACGTCGAGCGAGCCGAGCGGCCGGGGGAAGAAAAGTGGCGAACGAGCTCTTCCCGTGCCTGAGGATTGCCACCCTCGCGCCAGCGAACAAACAACTCATCGACCTCCGCTCGGCTTGGCTATGGGCTGAGTCGACAGTAACGCGAGCCGACGGGTACCGGTGTCGTCAGGTTGACGCCCATTGGCGGCAGGCCCACCGGGGATCTCTTTCGCGAAATCCGCCGAGACGGTGAGAGGTTGGTTTGCAACCCCAACGCCATGCATCCCGGAGGCGATACGAGCGGCGCCCAATTCAAGAAGGGCAAGTTCACAGAGCGCAGATCTGGCCCGCACACGCCACGCCTGACGGCAAGCCCTTGCAGGTGCTGACGCACTGGCGTTTCAGCCTGCGGGTGTACGCGGGGTGACCCCCACGCCGAGCGTGTAGCTCAGGTGACCACCGAGCCAGCCGCCCGCTCCCATTGCAGCGGTACCGGCGAGCGCGAGCACCTTGCCACGACCGCGCACACCCTGCTTGCGCGCAATGTAGGAGCCGATCATGAGCCCCGTTGCTGTCGCATTCGCGGCGGCATGGACGAGGCCAGACCGCCGCGCTGCGTCGTCAACCTGTTCGATGTCAGCCCAGTCTGACCAGCCAGTGGTGACGACCGCGCCCGCCGCCAGTAGGCCAGTCAGAATGAGCCGATCTGCGCCTGACCGGGTGTTCTCACCGCCGATCCAGTCCAACAGGACCGAGCTCGTCCATGTACCGATCGGGATGTCAGTCAGCAGAGGGTGCAGAGCATGACCGAGCCAGGCACCGCTCAGGGCTTTCTTCGGTGCGCCGTCGGGGATGAGTTTGCGGACCGTGCGGCCTGCGAGCTTCGCCGGACCGTCGAGGGCTTGTACCGACTCGAGCTTGGCAGCGAGGTTGTTCAATCGCGAGTTCGTCATGACACGAGGACATTGTCCGGGCTCAGAGCTGTCGGGTCGCCAGAGGATCGCGTCCACACCGAGCAAGCTGAGCACCTTGCGCACGGCGTCGCTGGCGTCTGGGGCGATGCGAAGATTCCAGCCGTCGTTGCGGGCGCACTCGACGTAGTGAACCAGCACGGCGATGCCGCTACTGTCGATGAATGATAGCTCGGATATGTCAAGCACAACCGACGCTTGGCGGCGACCAAGCTCCGCTAAGCGTGTGGTCACCTGATCGGTGACGGCGAGATCGAACTCTCCGGTCAACCAAAGCCGCAGCCAACCATCCGCGTCATGCACTTCTCGCATTTCAAAACCTGGCGACCTGAATGCAGAGGTCAAAGCGCCTGAGAATGTCGCACAGCGAAACCGCTCATCGAGCGCCAGCACCCGCTGTAGTGAGTTTCAAACCTCGCTGGCATCGATCGGCAGTCTAATCCAACCCCAGGACTAGCTGTAATCGGCAGCAGGGTTGTTCTGTCCGGGTCTCCCAGGAGGCTGCGGGTTGCGAAGACTGCAACCTGACCCAGGAGACCCGGAGATGAGACTTCACCAGAACGCGAGGACTTGTCCAGCGTCACGACGTTTGATGTGTCAGGGGATCGAGGCTGGCTGGTCGCTCACACAGGCCGCCGAGGCGGCCGGAGTGAGCGACCGGCGCGCCCGGGAGTGGCGCCGGCGCTGGGAAGCTGGGGACCGCGACCTGAAGGATCGTTCCTCGGTCGCTCAGTCGATCCCGAACCGGACGCCCGCGTCGGTGGAAGAGGCGGTGTGCGCGTTGCGGGAGCTGCGTTTCTCCGGCGTGCGGATCGCCGAGGCGCTCGGCATGCCCGAGCGGACCGTCAGGGCGGTCCTGGCCCGCAATGGCCTTCAGCGCTTAGCGCGCCTGGACGCCGATGAGCCTCAGAATTGCTATGAGCGTCCCGCACCCGGTGAGCTGATCCATATCGACGTCAAGAAGCTCGGGCGTATCGGCCAAGAGGGTCACCGCATCCATGGCGACCGCTCGCGCCGGACACGTGGGGCTGGCTGGGAGTTCGTGCACGTGTGCGTCGATGACTGCACCCGCCTGGCCTATGTCGAGGTGCTCGCTAACGAACGTACCCCGACTGTCGTTGGGTTCCTCCAATGCGCCGTCGCGTGGCTTGAGGACCACGGCATCGAGGTGCAGCGGTTGATGACCGACAACGGGTCAGCCTACCGCTCGCATCTGCACGCCGCGGCCTGTCGCCAGCTCGGCATTCGTCACCTCTTTACCCAGCCCTACCGGCCCCGGACCAACGGCAAGGCCGAACGGTTCATCCGCACCCTTCAGACTGAGTGGGCATACGCGGCGGCCTACCCGTCCAGCGCTGCTCGCACCCGCGCTCTGGCCATGTTCCTCAAGCGCTACAACCACAACCGCCCGCACAAGGCGCTGAATGGATCACCACCCATCCCGCGCCTCACCGAACGGCTCAACGCTGCTGCCGCCTACAACTAGCCCCAGGACCTGGTTCGCACGCAGCGTACGCAAATCGCTCTCCTTCAAGACGTTGCCGGCAACTCGGCCCAGACCCGATAGCCGTCGGGTCGTTCAGTTCCCCACCGCACAGACAGCAGTTCGACAAGTTGTAGCCCCCATCCCCCTGGCTCTGATCGCGGAGAGTGATCAGTCTCAGCGTCCTCACCCGTGAGCCCGGGGTCGTGCACGGAGATCAGCAGCACATCGCCACGGCGTGAGATATTGACGCGGAGATGGTGATGGCCCCCACAACCTGAGTACTTCACCGCGTTCGTGACCAGCTCACTGGCGATGAGCCGTCCATCGTGTACGGACCATCCGCCGTCGGAGTCAAGCCCCGCAAGGGCGTCGCGAACTATTCATGGTGCGTGTGTATTGCATGGAACATCGAGTGTCAATGAAGGCTCAGCCTGGGCCATGGGACGGGGCTACCCGCCGACATAGGCTTGAACCGCTAAACCGAGCGGCCCAGCGCCCGCTCGCGATCTCTCCGGAGCACCCAGGTCAAGCTCCGCTTTCTTCAACAGCCCTCCAACCGGCCGCAGATGAACACTGCGACGGCGCGTCTGTCCGGTCAACACACGATCGGTGGGGAGAAAGTGGCCCATGGGGAGAAAACCTGGCCGCCAGTGGGAAACTTCGATGACCGCCCGTGGGGAGAAGTACATGGCCGCCGCCAGCAACCCGGATGTACACCAGATTCTCGAGCGGGTCGATGCCGTGATCGACACCCAGTTCGGATAGGGGTGGACTGTCAGGCTCTCAGCCCGTGGATCGCAAGCTCGATCAGCCTCCGCACCGACGGCGGGTCAGAATCAACGCGCCCGGTCAGGAGAGCGAAGACGACGGGTCCGAAGAGTACGTCCATAGCGACTGCAGCGCTCAGATCGGATCGGGCGACACCGTCCGTGACTGCTTGTTCCCAGATCGGTTCCAGGCGTTCGCGTCGTGCCGAGAGGAAGTACTCGTTGAAGTAGGTCGCGCCGTGGGGTTCTGTCGCGCATGCGGCGAGCAGCTGCAGAAACACGCCGTTCCCTTCAAGCCGGTAGAAGGAGATGGTCTCGACGGCCATGTTGGTGAGATCAGCGAGGGGGTCTCCGGTGGAGGAGAGCGACAGGGCGTCGTTGGCGACCCGCCCGAACGCTTCCGCAGCGATGGCCGTCTTGGAGGGCCAGTGCTTGTAGATCGTGGCCGTGCTCACGCCTGACTCGCCCGCAATCCGTTCAATCGTCACTGCGGCAAGGCCTTCTCCGCCTAGCAGCCGGGCGGTTGCATCAAGCACTGCCTGGTGTGCCCGCAGGCTGCTCGGCCGAGCACTGATCTCTCTCAGCTCAGACATCTGATGCGATCTTACTAAAGTAAAGTATCACTTTAGTTATATCATCCGAGGATGTCGCCCGCGTCCGGGGACCTGCCAACGGAGGGCTGTCTAATGGCCGTGTTTATTGTCAAGCTGGAACACCCCGACGAGGAGGGGTGGCGCCGCTGGCTCAAGCCGCACGTCGACTGGCTTTATGAGCAGGTGGACGCCGGCGTGATCGTCGCCTCGGGGCCATCGCGCGGAACGACCGTCCGTCAAGGACTCCTCGTGATGAGGGCCGATGACGAGAAGGCACTTCGGTCGATCTTGGCGACTGACCCGTTCTGGCGGAACGGAATCGTGGAGGACCTCACGATCGTCGAATGGGATCCCATCTTCGGCCAGCTTCGGCAGCTCTCCAGCGCCCCTGAGGGGATCAGTATCGACCAGCTGATGTCATGACAGCGAGCGGGGCGTCGGCCTCGGCTGGCCTCTTAGAGTCGATGTCGGTGAGTTCGAGGATGCAGACGAGGTCAATCAGGCCGGCGAAGCTCCGCGGTCATGGCCTGTCTTTGTCGCGATCTGCTGGAGCCGGTACCGCACCGCGTTGGGGTGCACGCAGAGTTCCTCGGCCGCTCTGGCGTGTTGAAATCAGCGACGACGAAGGCGCGGACCGTCTGCGGGCCCATGGCCCTCTCCTCTTCACTGAGATGGCTCATTCGGACTACCTCAAAGGCGATGATCGCGGTCGTGCTGGCGCTGGCTGAGACCAACGCACGTTCCACCGGAAAAGGTCGTCCAGCGCGACGATCGGACGGGCCGGAGGCGAATTCACGACTTCTTGATGTTTTTCGCTGAATGCTGCACACCGCGTTGACCACCGCCAGCTGACACTAGAGCGACTAGATGGTTGATTCCATGGAATCGTTAGGCGATGTAGTCGACCAGCGCTCGGCTGGGACGCCCGAGTTGGTGATTCAGCGTCACGCACGCCGCGAGCGTGAGGAACCGTGCGAGCATCCGTTCACGCAGTCCGGGGAGCGTGCGGGCTCCGTGGCGCTCGAGGGTCAGGATGTCTTTCATCGTCCAGAAGATGCTCTCGACACGTTGGCGGATCGGCGCGAGGTGCGGCCGCCCGGTCTGGTCTTCGTCTTTGCGTCTCGGCCGCAGGATGATCGCGCCAAGAGACCGAGCGGCAGCCTCAAAGTCACGTCCGGCATAGCCCTTGTCCCCGATCACTGCCAGCGTCAGGTCCCGCGCTCTGCGCGCGAGCAATCTGAGAGCGATGTCCCGTTCACCGTCTTTGGGACTGGCGATCTGCAACGCGATCGGGGTGCCGTCGGGGGCGAACAGTCCGTGCAGCCTGAACCCCCAGAAGTACCGGCTGTGACTGGCGCAATAGCCGTAATCGGCAGCGTCGCCCAGGGCCGAGCGTTTGACCGTTTCGCGCGAGCGGGCGCACTCGACCGGCGTGGAGTCGATCAGCAACAGGTTGTCCTCAGAGCCCGGGCTTTGGCTCGCGAAGACGCCCATCAGCCACTCCAAAGCGTCGCTCAGGCACCGGCGGCGTTTGAAGTAGCCGGGTTGTGCGGGAAGTTGGGGGAACAGATGCCTCAGGCGTTTTCTGGCGACGGCCAGGAACCTGCGGTCAGACGGGATGCCCATGATCGCCTGGGCGACACACAGCGTTACGACCTCGGCGTCGGTCACTCTTCGTCGTGCGTTGTTCTTGCTTTCGGGCAGGAGATCGTCAGCGGTGCAGAACACCGTTGTGAGCAGCAGGTCGAGGTCAGCGTCCATCGAGGCCCCCAGGGGTCGGCGGTGTGGGATAGCACCGCTGACTTCGGTCCTGCTGCTTATTTCTCCTCGAAAACCCCGAGAACCACGGTCAAATCCGTGGAATCAACCATCTAGAACATCGTTCCGCCTGTGGAGACGCATGATGCACGCAATACCCATCCGCGAAGTCAGCCGATCAGCGGCTCTCTGTCGCCTTGAACGAACCCGCCAGGGCATGCCGCTGTGGCGACAACGACGCCTCGAGCTATGGGCGGTCCTCCCGCCTCAGTCGCGTCGCGGCGTCCCCCACGCGCGCTGGTCGCGCTGATGGGCGCGACCGAGAGCGAGGACGGGCCTGACATCGACGGACCCGACCAGTCAGGGGCTTCCCCGCGGTTGCACATCGAGGGCGACTCCCGCAGGAGCAGATCGCGCAGTGGCGAACCTCCGGCGAAACACATCTGTGGTCCGACTCTGGGAGCACCCGTGACCTCCCCCTGCCCGCCCCCCCAAAGATCGTTGTGGATGGAAAGGGACCGTGGGTCCTTGATGCGGACGGCCGTAGGTGGTTCGACTGCCTCTCAGGGCTGGGTTCGGCCAGCCTGGGACACGGGCGGCGTGAGATCGCAGACGCCGTCTCTGCGCAAATGCGGCACCTCACCTTTGCACCCGGGGGCACCGTGAGTCCCACAACGATCAGTCTGGCTGAGCGCATCTCGAGCCTCGCCCCCGATCCCCGATCCAAGGTGCTCTTCACCAACGGCGGCTCAGAAGCGGTCGAGACGGCCATCAATATCGCGCGCAGGTATCACCGCAACCTCGGTCAACCCGATCGGTACAAGATCGTGTCCCGCCACGGCTCCCGGCACGGCAGCACGCTGGCGTGCATGGGGCTGGCTGAGTACGGCCCCGAGTCATCTAACAGTGTCGGACAGCTTCCGGGAACGGTGCACGTGCAGGGCCCGGACGAGTACCGCCACACCGGCACCGAATACGACTCAGATCTCGAGCGTGCGCTGGAGGTCGAACAGGCAATCCTCCGCGAGGGACCGGAAACGGTCGCGGCGGTGATCGGCGAGCCGATCTCGGTTTCAGCCGGCGTTCACATTCCCGACGCGGTCTACTGGCCGAAGATCCGCCAGATCTGCGATCGCTACGGCGTCTTGCTGATCCTCGACGAGGACACCACGAGCTTTGGTCGAACCGGGACCATGTTCGCCTCCCGGCATTGGGATGTGCACCCAGACATCACCACGGCTGCCAATGGCCTCAACTGCGGGTACGGAGCCATCGTCGCGGTCATCGTTCGCTCCGGGATCGCGGAAGCCTTCAGCAATGCCGGGGCGCCGATTGAGCGGGATGTCATCGCCGGTAACCCGGTGGCGTGCGCCGCCGGACTGGCGAGCCTCGACATCATCGAGCGCGAGAGTCTCGTCGAGAACGCGCGCGTGATCGGTTCTCACCTCTATGACCTCGCCCAGGAGCTGTACCGCTATGAGATCGTGGGGCAGGTACGAGGCGGCCTCGGACTCATCTGTGCGATCGAGCTTGTCTCCGATCTGCAAACGCGCGAGCCCTTTGCCGGGGATCGGAAGCTCGGCCAGCGGTCACAGGCCCTGCTGGAGCGCCAGGGACTCCTCGGTCAAGGTGGAGATGTCCTCGTCCTCGCGCCGGCGCTCTCGGTCTCCGCGGACGATGTGCACCTCCTGCTCGAGCGAATCGACGCTGTGATCGACACGCTCGACACCCAGTTTGCTTAGGCGGGTCTGAGGCCGCTGTGGTCGGCTGACCTCACCCCGAGAACACGTGCCCTCGACCGCGTCGAATCGATAGCCACGTGTGCGGACCGTTTGGATCGCCGAGGCTGCGTGAGGGTCTTGCTCGCGAAGCTTGCGCCGCAGGTAGCCGACGTAGACATCCACCAGGTTGTTGCCAGCATCTGAATCCTGGTCCCAGACCGCGTTGAGAATGTCTCGGCGGGTGTGAATGATGCCGGGATGCTGCATGAGGAACACGAGCAGCCGGAACTCCAGGGTGCTCAGACGGATGGGAACGCCGTGATGGCAGACCTTACGATTGAGCAGGTCCACGTCGATCCCGGCGCCCGATAGATGCGTCGTCTGGCTTGACTGGGCCTGACGAACTTGCGCACGAATCCGCGCCGCCAGCTCTCTGAGAGAAAACGGCTTGACGACATAGTCGACGGCTCCGGCTTCGAGAGCGCGAACACGATTCTCCACGCCTCCCAGTGCGGTCAACACGATCACCGGCAGATGTGGGCATGCCCCGTGCATCTCGATCAGGAGGGCAAACCCGTCACGATCAGGCAGAACCAGGTCGAGCAGGACCAACTCGTAGTCGCCGCTGCGCGCACCGGCGATCCCTTGCCCGACATCGGACACGGCGTGGACGACCAGACCGAGACAGCTCAGCCCGTGTTCCAAGACCGACCGCGTTTCTGGCTCGCTCTGAATGGCCAAAACGGTCGCGTCTGGAGCAGCCGCGGAACGCGGGCGTTGACCGGCAGCTTCGAGGTAGGGCGTCGTCATAGCTGTGCTCACCTCGTAGTCACGGTCGAGGTGACACTAAGAACCGGTCGAGAGCCGCACAAGCACCCAGAGAATGAACTTCTGGACACGAGGTCAGCCTGAGGTCCTAACCGCCTCGGCCCCAAGAACGAGCTTCGCCACTGACTCGAGATTGAGAGGGTTCTCATGATCGCGGCCCGCTTGTGCATGGCTTGCCAAATGGTTGTAAACGTCGCTGCCGGGGCCTGAGAGCCGCCGCTATAAACCTGGCGGCTGTGCCAACACAAGGTGAGGAGCTGGGCTTGATGGGAGCGCGTTTGCGTCCGCTGGTTGTGCTGATGGTGACCGCGCTGGTCACTCTTGTCGCCATCGTCCTGCCGTCTTTGGCGAGCGCTGCGAGCACCGCGACGACGCCGTTCATCGAGGCTCCCGGCACCGCGCCGAACGTCGACACGATCGCGGACGGCACCAGCGTCGCCGCGCCCTACAACCTCTCCCAGGGCATCACCACCTTCAACTCAGTGGCGATCTCGCCCTACCCGTCGTCTGACCTGCTGCCGACCTTCAGCTTCGCCGGGCAAACCAGCAGCGCGACGCCCGTCACCACGGCCGCCACCACTGCAGAGCCCAACGTCGCGGTCTACCCCGCCCAAACCGGGAATGAGCCCTTTACCAGCGGCTTTGCGGGCTCCCCCGGCCCGCTCTCGGGCTACTGCGGCACGAGCTACAGCGACACCTGGGACACGTCGGCGACCGCGACAGCCGGAAATCTGAACGAGACCGCCACCCCGGTGGAGCAGCCGGTCGGCACCAGCCTGCCCTTCGCGCCCTACTACTTTCCCTACATCACCCGCAACGCAGACGGCAGCCTGACCGGATACTTCGACTGGCGGCCCAAGGACGCTGACGAGGCGATCGTCTCGGCGACCTCGACCGACAACGGCAAGACCTGGAGCGCGACCGGGGAGGCGCTGGAGCAGAACCCCGGCTACTGCCCGAGTGCGGACACCAACGACGACGGCGAGGGACACCCCTACGTCGCGGCACTGGGCAGCTCCAGCGACCTCTACACACTCCAGCGCGCCATCGGCGACTACGCAGGCACCAGCCTTGATGCCTTCCCGATCAACCCGAGCGCCGCGGACCCGCTGACGGGTCTGCCGGCAAGCGCCTCGATCGGCGTCGACCCAAACACCTTCGCGACCGGGACGACGAGCGTCCCCACCACCGGCGGCGTGAGCATCCCGGTCAGCACGCTGGGTGGCGACGCCGCCAACGGTAACTCCACGAGCGAGACCGATGTGAGTGCCAACACGTCAACCCTCCCGGATCCGAGCGCGCTGCCGGCCGGGGCCGCTCAGTACGAGGACCTCACCCAGAGCAGCTCGGGTATCCAGCCGCCTGTCATCAGCTGCACGGGCACCAGCGGATCCACGGCCAGTGCTCCGACCCTGACCGGCTGCACCAGCCCGACCGCGATCAGCGTCGGGACCAACGACGACCTCGTCGAGGTCATCGGGACCAACACCACCGCCACCACGGTTCCGTTCGGACCCCAGGACGACAAGGCCACCGACGGCCCGAGTCTCACCGTGACCGCGACGAGCACCAACACGAACACGCTCACCTACCTGCTCAACGCCAACGCGCCGAACCGGTACTACATCGACGGCCAGGCCGTGTACTGCACGCAGGCCAACGCCGAGCCGACGACCAAGATCGAGGACTGCACCACCACGGACTCCGCTGGTCTGGCCGTGGCTGCGGGAACGCCGATCATCGCCGATCCGGTGATCCCCTCAAGCGGGGCCAAGTACACCGGTGGTCCGGTGGTACAGACCAACGGCCTCCTCTCGCCCGACGGAATCATCGGACCGCTGCCGTCCTCGGCCAATGCGGCCTGGGGCGAGCCGAGCACCGGCAAGGTCGTGCTCTACACCCAGAAGCTCGCCAACTACTTCGTCGAGGGTGGGATCAACGGCACCGTCACCGCCGGTGAGGCCTCCAGCTACAGCAACTACAAGACCGCGAGCACGACGGCCCCCATCACCCTCAGCACCACCCAGTCCGGCAGTTCCAGCACCCTGGAGACCGGCTACGTGTACACCCCGGGCACGACCCCGACCGACTACAACATCTCGCCGTTCCCCACCGAGGCCGAGCAGCTCCCGACCTCGGGTTCCTTCAAGGTCTACGTGGGTGGTGAGCTCGGTACCGGGAGCGCCGCCGGCACCGGCGCGGAGATGGACACCCTCACGTGCTCGGGCTGGGACGTCAACCCCAACATCGCCGACCTCTACAACCCGAATCTGAAGACCATCGACCTGATCGGTTGCACCGGCGGTCCGGGGACCAGCGGTCCCGGCACGGACATCCTCAACGCCGGACATCAAGGCAACTGGGTCGCCGGGCCGGGGGCCTCGATCGAGTCGACCAACTCGAGCGGGAACGGGGTACTGACTCAGATCGGCGAGGGCAAGGCGGTCAACGCCGCCGACGCCGAGAAGCTGTTCTCCAACAACCAGGACTACGAGGTGGTGCGCGCGGCCTACACGACCGACGGCATCAACTTCACCGACCTCGGAGCAATCAGCGGCTCGACCTCCGGCACCGCCGGTGCGACCGACGGCAGCTACAGCGACATCACCAACCCAGACCAGCAGTACAGCCCGGCCGGGCCGACCGGCACGTCCTTCGATGCCGACAACCCGCAGGGTTCCTCTCCGACCAACGGAGCGGTCGGCTCGACCGACCAGGTCGAGCTGCGCTGGCCCGGCGCCCGCGGCACGATCGTCACCAACGCCGACGGCTCGATCGGCATGTTCCTGTCCGGCGCATGGGCGTCCGATGGTGATTCCGACGCGTTCAACCAGATCTTCTACACCCAGTCCTCGGACGGGGGGAAGACCTGGACCGTGCCGCGGATCGTGCAGTCCACCGACTACACGTTCAGCGCCTCGGCGGCCCAGGACGCCAGCCCGAACTCCGCCCTGGGCGTCTCGGCCTACTACTCCGGTCGTGCCTATGACCCGACCGTGGTGGCCAACCCGGACGGGACCTACACGCTCGTCTTCTCCGGCTACCGCCTGCCCAACCCGGTCAAGGCGGCCGGCACCCCGCTGGGCACCAACAGCTCGGCGCTCTACTGCTCGGGTGTCTCGAGCAACGGGTGCACGACGAGCGCCACCCCGACGATCACGGAGACCGATCCGGCCCTGTACCGGAACATCCTCACCGAGACCCTGTGGCCCAACGTCGGCACACTGCAGCCGCCGACGGTCACCACCGGCAGCGCCTCATCGCTGAGCACGTCCGGGGCCACCGTGGCCGGGACCGTGCAGACCAACGAGCCCGACACGTCCGCATCGGTCGTCTTCGGAACCAGCCCGACCAACCTCAATCGCTCCGTGACGGCCGGAACACTCGCGGCGAACGCGGCGATCCAGAATGTCTCGGGCACCCTCGGGGGCCTGAGTCAGGGGACGACCTACTACTACGCGGTGCAGGCAACGAACGACAGCGGGACCACCACCGGGTCGCTGTCGAGCTTCGTCACCCCGGGCACGAGCACGGGCACGACCACGACGACTGCGACCACCGGGACAACCACCAAGACGGTGACCACGCCCGCCCCGACGACCACGGTCACCGCGCCCGGGTCGATCTTCACGGTGACCTCGCAGACCACGCCGCCGCCGACGAGCTCCGGCAAGGCGACCTCCACGACCGCGGAGTTCACCACCTCGGTCGCCTCAACCGGCGACCAGTCCGTCAGCGTCGAAGTCCCCAGCACGGCGATCTGCCTGGCCACCCCGGCTGAGCTGAAGGTGAGCTACCAGTCCACCGCGCTCAACACATCCAAGCGGACCAAGCTCACCTTCGTCCACGCGACGCTCTCGCTTGACGGGAAGGTCCGCGCAACGGTCAAGAAGACGTCAGAGACGGTCAAGCTCAGCCTCAACGGACTGAAGAAGGGCACCTACACGCTGAAGGTCGTCAGCACCTATCACGCCAAGGTGGGCAAGAAGACCAAGACGTCCACCAAGACCCAGGATCTCCGGTTCAAGGTCTGCTGAGGCTCGACTGGCACGATTTGCCGTGAGGGCAGCGTTGGTTTGGCGGTAGCTTTCACGCCATGGATGTCGAGGAGCTGAGGCGTCGCGTACCGACCGAGGGCACCTTCGAGGGGCTGCTCGGGACGGTGTACGACAGCTACGAGGTGGACGAGATCGGCGGACACCTGACCGTCCTCGAGAACATGCTCAACCCGAGTGGAGACACACCCTTGGGGGTGTATGCGACCGTCGCCGAGGGAGCCGCGTCGGTCGGGGCGGCGATGCGCGTCTGGGATGACGGGATGATCGCCGTCGGCCTCTCCAACGACACCAGCGTGACGCGTCAGGTCTCCGCCGGCCGGATCGATTTTCGCGCGCGATGCCTCGACCACGGCGCCGACCTGGCGATCTGGAGCATCGATTTCCGGGATCCGGCTGAGCGGGTCGTCGCGCTCAGCACGGTTCGGGTGGCCATCCGGCCGCGTCGCGCTCCCCCGCCCCGCCCCTGACCTTCCCGTTGCGTCTGAGCGCAGAGAGGATTCCAACAACCTGAGGATGATTCAGGCGCTACCTGGGGCGGGTTCGCGTTGTCCTCGGGTTACACGCCGACCCTCCGGGAGGGCGCCTCGATTACCCTGCTCCGCGATGCGTGACGTCGCGGCTGTGGCACACCAGCTGAGGCCCCGAGGCGGGACCCGGTGAACTCAGAGCAACCCATCCTGTTGACCGGGGCCAGCGGGTTCATCGGCGGTCACCTGGCCGCCCGGATGGCGGCCGAGGGTCGGCGCGTCCGCTGTCTCGTCCGGGCCACCTCAGACACGACTGCACTGCGAGCCTTGGCGACATCGGATGGCGGGGGTGGCGTCGAGCTGGTGATCGGTGACCTGAGAAACCGTGACTCGCTGCGCCGCGCCGCGGACGGCTGTGATCAGGTCGTCCACTCCGCCGCGATGGCGTCGGACTGGGGGACGGTGGCGGAGATCCGCGCCGCCAACGTCACCGGCACCGCCGACCTGGCGGCTGCGGCGGTGGCGGTGGGGGTGCGTCGCTTCATCCAGATCTCCAGCACCGACGTCTACGGCTACCCGGGCGACCCCGGGGTCACCGAGGACTACCGGCCGGTCGGCTTCACCAACTGGTACTCCCAGACCAAGCGCGACGCCGAGGCCGAGCTGACGCGGATCGCCGCCGGTACCGGCCTGGAGACGGTGATCCTGCGGCCGGCGACCGTCTACGGACCCGGTGCCACGGCCGTGGTGGGGGAGATGACCCGGTCGATGCGCGGGCGCTACCTGCCGTCGATCAGCGGCGGTCGGGCGGTGGCCGGCCTGGTGCACGTGGACAACCTGGTCGACGCGGTGCTGCTGGCGCTGAGTCGACCCGAGGCGGCGGGGGAGAGCTTCAACGTCGTCGACGGGCTCGACGTCACCTGGGGACAGTTCCTCGGCGGCATCGGCGTCGGTCTGGGATACCCGCGGCCGTGGATCCGCCTGAACTTCCGGATGGCGTTCCTCATCGCGGTCTTCCTCGAGGAGGGCTACCGCGCCCTGCGCCGCCTCACCGGGCTCTCCACCGCGCCGCTGCTGACCCGCGCGGCGGTGCAGATACTCGGCATCGATCAGGATTTCTCCAACGCCAAGCTCTGCGCCACGCTGGGCTGGACGCCGCGCGTGGACTACGCCCAGGGTCTGGCGGCGACGATCGCGTGGCTGCGCGACGACTACCTGCCGTCGCTCTGAACGGCCAGCCGCTGTCGCCGCACTAGACGCGCGCCGTGTCCTCGGCGGGCTCGGGCACGGCGACCGGCTTGCCGCGGAGGCGGGCGAGCAGCGGCGGGGACGGCCACCCGGGTCCCTCGCCGTTGAGGAAGACGGTCATCTTCGGATCCTCGGGCCGAGCGCCACCGGCGAAGTAGAGGAACGTCGCCAGAGCGCTACCGCCCACCACGATGGCCAGGCTCACCCAGAGCGCGTCGCGCGTACCGGCGGCCGGAGTGCCCCCGACGGTCGCGGCGAAGTGGACGAAGATCGGGGCGATCATGAACGCCGCCACGCCGCGCAGCAGCTCGACCATCGCGAAGACGCGCTGGAGGTTGGTGGCCGGCAGGGAGAAGCCGGCCCCGAACAGGGCCGGCGCGACCGTGGCGCCGAGGCCGACACCCGTGAGACCGGAGCCGATCAGGGTGGTGGCGGAGTTCGAGGGCACCTTGATGAGGAAGACGACGATCCCCGCGGCCAGGAACCCCATCCCGATGATCGGCAGGTACTGGAGATACTTGGTTTCGAGCACCCGTCCGAGCGCGACGGCGGCGAGCAGCGCCCCGGCGAGCTCGGGCAGGAACAGCAGGCCGGCGTGCAGCGCACCGTGCTGTCCGGTGACCAGGGTGAGGGTCAGGTCACTCACCGACACCGACGCGGCGGCCGCGCACAGCGCGATCACCACGCCGCTGACCGGGATCGTGCTCTCGAGCAGCGGTCCCAGCGGCAGCAGGGGATTGCGGCTCTTGGTCTCCCACACGATGAGGCTGATGATGAGCGCCAGCCCGCCGAACAGCGGGATCATCGTGATGGTCGAGACAAAGGGGTGGGTGGTCAGCTCGGAGGCGCCGAAGAACGCCGCCACCGGACCCAGGGCGGCCAGGCCGATGGCCACCGGATCCTTGGGCGCCTGGCGGTTGGCCGGTGGCGTGTGCTCATAGGTGAGCACCACCAGCACGACGACGAGCGCGGACACCGCGACGGCGACCCAGAGCAGCGGGCGCCAGGCGTGGGCGTTGGCCTGGATCCCGCCGAACACCGGTCCGGCCGCCACCGCGCCGAAGATGCAGACGCTGAGGATGACCGCGGTGTACTTGAGCTTCTCCGCGCCGAAGCCGAGCGCCAGGGGCGGCACCGCGGCGATGAGCAGCAGGCTGGTGCAGAGCCCCTGGAGGATGTGGCCGGCGATGAACATCGCCGGGTCCTGGGCGGTCGCGAACAGGATGGTCCCGATCAGGGCCACCGTGGCGTAGATGACGAGCATGATCCGCTGGGGGAGGTGCTGGGCGAACAGCACGGCCAGAACGGTGCCCACCGCATACCCGGCGTTCCCCAGCCCGAGTCCCAGCGAGACCGTCTGGGAGCTCATGTGCAGATCGTGCTGAATGAACGGGATCAGCGGCGACAACGCCGAGGACAGGGTGAGGTAGGGGACGAGCGCGAGGATCGCCATGGTGGCGACGAAGGGATAGCGCCCGGCGAGCGGGCCGGTTCGGAAGGTCACGTCATCTCCGGTCATAAACGAGCAAGTTGTCTCACTTAGGGTAGCGGCCGCCTCAAACAAACCCGCCTACGCGAGCCTCAGACCGGATTCGGGACGTAGCCGCCGGACAGCCTGTCTCGCTTGCCGGGGCCGGACGCTAGCCTGCCCCTGATGGCCTCGGAGACCGACGCGGGCCCGCGGCGCGCCGACGCCCGGGCGAATCACGCGGCCCTGCTGGCGGCCGCGGCGGCGCTGTTCGGCCGCGGCGTGGTCGATGTCCCCTACGACGAGATCGCGCTGGCCGCCGGGGTGGGACGCGCCACCGTCTACCGGCACTTCCCCACCCGGGAGGCGCTGTCGCGGGCGATCATCGCCGCCGCGCTGGATCACTGGGACGAGGTGGTGGCCGAGCTCGCCCCCGGTCCCGGACAGCTCGACGAGCTGTTCTCCGCCTGGGTGCGCATCCAGCAGGACCGGTCCCACGGCGTCGACTTCCTCACCCGCAGCGCCCCCGAGGAGGACCTGCGCCGCGCGCGGCGTCGCTTCGAGGCCACGCTGGCCGAACCGACCCGCGCGGCCCAGGCGGCCGGACTGGTCGACCCGCAGCTGGCGGTGCGGGACGTGCGGATCGTCCTGATGATGCTGTCGGCGGCCCTCAGATCACCCGGGGTGTCCAGCGATCGCCGGCGCGCGATCGAGCTCGCGCGGAGCCTGCTGTTCACGTCCTCGGACGCCGGCTCGCGGACCGTGGGGCAATAGTCGGGACCCCGACCATCGGATATTCTTGGAGGGGTGAGCTGACGGGCAGCCACACCGATCAAGGAGCGCGAGCGCATGGGCGATACACAGGGCACGGTGACGGCATGAGCGTGACCGTGAACGAGGATCTTCAGTACGGGCTCTCGCGCGAGCAGCGGGGCTTCCAGGCGACGATCCGCAAGCTGGCGGTCGACAAGATCGCGCCGCGCGCGGCGGAGATCGACGCCACCGGGGAGTTCCCCCAGGATGTACGCGAGCTGCTGGCCGAGTACGACATCCTGGCGCTGCCCTTCGAGGAGCGCTACGGCGGCATCGGACCCGGGACGCTGATGACGGTGGTGGCGATCGAGGAGATCGCCAAGGTGTGTGCGAGCTCCGCGCTGATCCTCGCCGCCCAGGAACTCGGGACGCTGCCCATCCGCATCGATGGCTCCGACGAGCTCAAGGAGCGCGTGCTGCCCCGCTACGCCTCCGGGGAATGGCTGGCCGCGTTCGCGCTGAGCGAGCCGGACGCGGGATCTGACGTCAGCTCGATCCGCACCTCCGCCGCTCAGACCGACGGCGGATGGTTGATCAACGGCGCCAAGAACTGGATCACCAACTCCGGGGTCGCCGGCGCCTACGTGGTGTTCGCGGTGACGGACCCCTCGGTCGCCGCCTCCCGGGGCATCACGGCGTTCCTCGTCGAGGCGGACGCCCCCGGTTTCGAGGTCGTGCGCCTGGAGAAGAAGATGGGCATGCGCGGGTCGCCCACCGGCCAGCTGAGCTTCAAGAACGTCTTCGTCAGCGACGCGAACGTTGTCGGAGCCGTGGGCGACGGCTTCAAGGTGGCGATGCGGACCCTCGATCGTTCGCGGCTGGGCATCGCCGCCCAGGCGCTCGGATTGGCCCAGGGCGCGACCGACGCTGCGGCCGCCTACGCCCGTGAACGCACCGCGTTCGGTGAGCCGATCAACCGGCTGGGCGCCATCGAGGCCAAACTGGCCGACATGGAGACCCAGACCGCGGCGGCCCGGGAGCTCGTCTACCGCGGTGCCTGCAAGGTCGATCGCGATGAGCCGGACCTGGGCAAGTATTCGGCGATGGCCAAGCTGTTCGCCAGCGACACGGCGATGCGCGTGACGACCGATGCCGTCCAGGTGCTCGGCGGCTCCGGTTACGTGGTGGAGAACCCGGTCGAGCGGATGATGCGTGACGCCAAGCTCACCCAGATCTATGAGGGCACCAACGAGATCCAGCGCGTGGTGATCGGCCGCAGCCTGCGCTGAATCTCGCCGGCGGCGCGAATCTCGCGCCGGAGCTCATGTTTTCTCGACCATTTGTCGATTAACAGGCGGTGAGCTCAAGCCGGACCCTGTCAGTTCTCCTGGTCGAGGACTCCGATGACGATGCGCTGCTGGTCCTCCGCGAACTGCGGAGGTCCGGCTACGACGTCGTCCATGAGCGGGTCGAGACCCGGGAGCGCATGGCCGCTGCGCTCGATCGCCAGCCCTGGGACGTGGTGCTGTCCGACCACGCGCTGCCGAGTTTCAGTGATGGCGGCGGCCTCATGCTGCTGCGCGAACGGGGCCTCGACACCCCGTTCATCATCGTGTCCGGTGCGATCGGTGAGGAGCTCGCCGTCGACGCCATGCGGGCCGGCGCTCACGACTACGTGATGAAGGGCAACCTCAACCGGCTCGTCCCGGCGCTCGAACGGGAGCTGCGCGAGGCGGCGGCCCGGGCACGCCGGCGCGAGGCCGAGGCGGCGTTGTCACGGGCCGAGGGCAGCGTGCGCCGATTGGCCGCGATCGTCGAGTCCTCCGACGACGCGATCGTCAGCATGAGTCCGTCGGGGATCATCGAGACCTGGAACCCGGGCGCCGAGCGTCTCTATGGCTACCGCGCCAGTGAGATGATCGGCCAGGCGGTCACCCGGATCGCCGGCACCGGCACCGGTGACGCCGACGCGGTGACCCAACTGGTGGAGCGGGTCGCGGGCGGCGGCCATGCCCCCATCCTCGAGCTCCAGGCGCGACGCAGCTCCGGGGCGAGTATCGCCGTGACCCTCACCCTGTCCCCCATCCGCGACGGGTTGGGGGCGATCGTCGGCGTCTCGGGGATCGCGCGTGACATCACCGAGCGCAAGCAGTTCGAGACCCAGGTGCGCCAACTCACCGACCACGACGGCCTGACCGGCCTGCTCAACCGCCGTCGCTTTGAGGACGAGCTGTCCCGGGCCGTATCGGCGGGGGCCCGCTACGGATTGGTCACGGCCCTGGCCGTCATCGACGTGGACAACTTCAAGTACGTCAACGACACGCTCGGCCACCGCGTCGGCGACGAGCTGATCCGAGAGGTCGGCGCCAGGCTGGACCGCCGCTCGCGTGCCACCGACGTGGTCGCGCGGCTCGGTGGGGATGAGTTTGCCATCCTCATCCCTCACACCTCACCCGAACAGGCGAGGGTGGCGCTCGAGCAGACGCTGGCGAAGATCCGTGAGCAGACCCTCACCCTGGGTGATCGTCAGCTGCGGGTGACCGCCAGCGCGGGCATGGTGACCTTCTCCGACGACCATCTCGCCGCCGACGAGCTGCTGGCGGCCGCGGACCTGACGATGTACGAGGCCAAGGAGGCGGGCCGGGATCGGTTGGCGGTCAACGCGGCCTCGGTCCGTGCCTCCAGCGACATGGAGCATCGCTTCACCTGGGCCGAGCGCATCCGTGATGCGCTCGAGCACGATCACTTCACCCTCTATCACCAGCCGATCCTCGACGTCGCCAGCGGCCAGGTGACCCGCCATGAGGTGCTGTTGCGGATGCTCGACGCTGAGGGCCAGGTCATCGCCCCCGGGGCGTTCCTC
The DNA here is from genome assembly GCA_965198695.1 of Solirubrobacteraceae bacterium. Classification (GTDB taxonomy): domain Bacteria; phylum Actinomycetota; class Thermoleophilia; order Solirubrobacterales; family Solirubrobacteraceae; genus Palsa-465. The sequence continues at coordinate 452,937 of CBDAPW010000003.1, forward strand.
GGAACCGCGGAGCGCTTCGGGCTGATCAACCGCATCGACCAATGGGTGGTCAAGTCGGCGATCGCCCTGATCGCCGAGCACCAACGGGCCGGTCACCCAATCTCGCTCGAGGTCAACCTGTCGGGCCGCACCATCGACGATCCGGCGCTGCTGGACCTGATCGAGACCGAGCTGAGCATCACCGGTGTGGATCCCGCCAGCCTCACCTTCGAGATCACCGAGACCGCGGCGATCACCAACATGGAGCTCGCGCGCTCACTCGCCCAGCGACTCATCGAGCTCGGCTGCCGCTTCGCGCTCGACGACTTCGGGGCCGGATTCGCCTCCTTCTACTACCTCAAGCACCTGCCCCTGCACTACGTGAAGATCGACGGCGGCTTCATCCGCGACCTCCCGCGCTCATCCACCGACCGACTCGTGGTCCGGGCGATGGTCGAGATCGCCGCCGGCATGGGACTCAAGACGATCGCCGAATTCGTCGAGGACGCCGAGACCATCGAGCTGCTGCGTGAGCTCGGCGTCGACTACGCCCAGGGGTACCATGTCGCTCGCCCGCGGCCCGCCGCCGAGCTGCTGAGCGCCCTCTCCACCGCGACCGAGGAGCCCGCCTCCGAATGAAGGGCCTCATCTTCAACCTGCTCGAGAGCGCGGTGGTGCAGGCGCACGGCGAGGACACCTGGGACCAGCTGTTGGACCGCGCGGGTCTCGAGGGTGCCTGGACGTCGGTCGGCAGCTACCCGCACCAGGACCTGCTGGCGGTCGTCGGCGCCGCGGCGGCGCTGTGGGACTGGTCCCGGGACGACGTCATCCGCTGGTTCGGGCGCGCCGCGATCCCGCCGCTGGCGGCCGCCTACCCGGCGTTCTTCACCAGCCACGCGTCGACCTTCCCCTTCCTGCGCACGCTCAACGACGTCCATCACCTCGAGGTCCTCAAGGTCTACCCGGACGCCGACCTGCCCGTGTTCGCCTTCGATCCCCGGCGCGAGGACGGCACGCTGATCATGCGCTACAGCTCGGCCCGGGCGCTCTGCACCTTCGGGGAGGGCCTGATCCACGGTGCCGGCGATTACTTCGGAGAGGCACTGACGGTAGCCCAACCCCAGTGCGTGCATCGGGGGGACGAGACCTGCGTCCTGCAGATCAGCGCGCTGACGTGAGCGACGCTCCGGCGCCCGGGACCGATACCGAGCTGGAGCTCGTCCGGCTGCGCCGGCGATTGGCGCGTGAGCGCACCGCCCGCGCTGAGGTCGAGCACATCGCCGAGACCAAGATGCGCGAGCTCTACGAGCACCAGCAGGAGCTGCGCGTCCTCGAGCAGGTGGCCAGCACGGTCAACGCCGTGCAATCGAGCGATGAGGCGTTTCGGGTCGCCGTCGAGCAGATCTGCCAGGTCGCCCGTTGGCCGGTCGGTCACGTGACCCTACGTCGCGATGACAGTTCAGCTCCCACCCGCATCTGGCATCTCGAGGATCCCGAGACCCTGGGCGCGTTCGCCACCACGGCGGATGAGCTGAGCGTCATGCCCAAGCCCAAGCTCACCGACTTCGTGATCGAGCGACGGGAAGCGATGTGGATCGAGGACTTCGGCAGTGACCCGCGCTTCAGCGGCTCCGCCGCGGCCCGTGCCGCCGGCCTGCATGCCGCGGCCGCGGCGCCGGTCTGGGTCGGCGACGAGATCGTCGGAGTGTTCGTGTTCTTCAGCTATCACGCCTCCGCCCCGGACGAGCGACTGCTGGCGCTGATCGCCCAAGTCGGCATCCAGCTCGGTCGCGCCGTGGAGCGCGACCGAGCCAGCGCCGCGGCCCGAGACCAGAACGATGAGCTCGAGCGGCTGGTCGCCGAGCGCACGGCGTCGCTGACGGTGGCCAACCGCGAGCTCGCCTCCTTCGCCTATTCGGTCTCCCACGATCTTCGCGCCCCGCTCCGGGCGATCCACGGCTTCAGTCAGGCGCTGGAGGAGGACTACGCCGACCGGCTCGACGCCGAGGGCGTCGGCTACCTCGGCCGGGTCCGCGCAGCCACCGAGCGGATGGGCGAGCTGATCGATGGGATGCTGCTGCTGGCCCAGGTGACCCGTGATGAGCTCTCGCGCACCGACGTCGACCTCTCCGCGCTCGCGGCCGAGGTGGTGGCCGACCTGGTGGCCGGTGACCCCGGTCGGGTGGTCGAGGTGGAGATCGCTCCGGACCTGCGGGCCATGGGGGACAAGCGCATGCTGGCTCTCGTCCTGGCGAACCTGATCCAGAACGCGTGGAAGTTCACCCGCCGCACCGAGGCGGCGCGGATCTCCTTCAGCGCCCATGAGGTGGACGGTGAGCGGGTGTTCGTCGTCTCCGACAACGGCGCCGGCTTCGACATGACCTACGCCTCCAAGCTGTTCGGCGCCTTCCAGCGCCTGCATGCGGCAGCCGAGTTCGAGGGCACGGGCATCGGGCTGGCCACCGTGCAGCGGATCGTCCTGCGCCACGGCGGCCGCATCTGGGCGGAAGGAACGCCGGGCGCCGGCGCGAAGTTCGCGTTCACCCTGTCCGCTGAGGAGACCCTTGCGTGAAAGAGAAGATCCTGCTCGTCGAGGACAACCCCGACGACGAGCTGCTCACCCTACGGGCGTTCAAGAAGAACAACATCTCCAACGAGATCGTCGTGGCGCGCGACGGCGTCGAGGCGCTCGACTACCTCTTCGCGACCGGCGCCTACACGGGGCGCGACACCGCCGACACGCCCCAGGTCGTGCTGCTCGATCTCAAGCTGCCGCGCATGAGCGGGCTCGAGGTGCTTCGCAAGATGCGGTCCGAACCGCTGACCAAGCTGCTGCCCGTGATCATCCTCACCACCTCGAACGAGGAGAGCGACGTGCTGTCGGGGTACGAGCTCGGGGCCAACAGCTACATCCGCAAACCGGTCGACTTCACCCAGTTCCTCGAGGCGGTCCGCCAGCTCGGGCTCTACTGGCTGGTCCTCAACCAGGCGCCGCCCGCCGTCTGACCCTCAGGCCCGGTAGGCAAAGGCCTGGTGCACGACCGCCTTGGCGTCGTACATCGCCTTGTCCGCCAGCGCGACCGCATCAGAGACCTCGGTCTGGGTGCCCAGGAACGCCATACCGATCGACGCGGTCACCGACACCGTCGTGTTCGCGGCCACACTGATCGGCTCCGAGACGGCGTGCTTGATCACGCCGGCGAGGCGCTCGACGTCCTCACGACTCGTCGGGTCCTGCAGCAGCACCGCGAACTCGTCGCCTCCGAAGCGCGCGACGGTGTCCGCGTCCCGCAGCGCGTTCTGCACGCGCCGGGCGGTGGCTCGCAGGACGATGTCGCCGGCCAGGTGGCCGTGGGAATCGTTGACCTGCTTGAAGTTGTCGAGGTCGATGAACAGCAACGCACCCAGCTCGTCGGATCGCTCCAGTCGGCGCGAGGTGGCATCGAGCAGCTCGTCGAACAGGGCGCGATTGGCCAGGCCGGTGAGGGAGTCACGCAGCGCCTTGGCCTCATAGCCGAGCCGCTCGGCCCGCTCGTGGCCGAGCAGCGCCACCAGGGCGAGCACCGAGGCGAGGATGAGGATGCTCTCCTCCGGGGCCTTGGCGCCGGCATGGGCTGCCGCGGCGCCGATCGGCGTGAGCAGGACATCGATCGCCGCGGGGAGCGCGAGGACCGCCGGGTCGAGACCGTGAGCGCGGCGATAGATGGCCAGGCGAAAGATCGGACCCAGGAAGGAGACCGCCAGCTCCGCGCCGAGCGCGGCCAGGTACAGCGGCCAGGCATGCCAGGTGAAACGGCCGGGCGCGAACAGCGCCAGGATGACCACGGGGGGAATGCAGTACCAGGCGTCGGCCATTGCCAGCGGCAGGCGCCGCAGGCTGATCGAGCGGTCGCCGACGATCGTGCTCGCGAGCAGGCCGAGTGGGACGACCGTCGCCACGAGGTTCAGCGGCAGGGCGAACAGCAGGATGACGAAGGCGGGCTGCACGATGGATACGTAGCCATCGACCAGCGGCAGGCGGATGACCCGCTGGAGCAGATAGGTCGCCAGCGCCGCGGCCAGCGGCAGGGCGAGCACCGGGTGACCGCCGGGGACGAACAGGAACATCGCGACTGCCACGGGCACGTAGAGCCCGGCCAGGGCTCGCTCGCTCCCCGACAGTGTCAGCGGCCCGGCGTCGGTGACCGGCGGGACGCCGGGGATGGGGAGGCTGTCGCTCACGTGCGCCCCCACGGATCAACGTAGAGGTCATCGATCTGCCAGTCGCCGCCGCCGTTCGGGGTGAAGGTGAACTGCACCGGCATCGATCCCAGGCCCGCCAGGAGGTTGACCGCGATCCATACCTGCGGTGAGGGCGCCCAGTCGCTGTCGGCGCTGATGGTGTCGATCGGCAGCGACACCTGGAGGCCGAGCAGGGTGGTGAAGGTGACCGCGACGCTCAGCGTCGAGCTCGGGTCCCCGGTGTTGGTGGCGAAGAAGCGGATGGTGGGATCGTCGGCCTCGATCACCGTCTCCGGGCTCGTCGCCGAACTTCCGGACGGCAGCTCGAGTGACTGATCCGCGTCGGTGTCGCTGACGTCCCAGGGCTCTGCGCCCGGGGTCAGCCCAGCGCCGTCGGAGGTGGTCCAGCCCGTCAACCCGTCAGAGAAATCACCGTCGGGGGCGAGCTCGTAGGACGCGGCGTCGCCCCACGCCAGGAACGGTTGAGAGGTCCCACCGGCCGGGGTGGCGCCAGCGGCGCTCGTGTCGTCCGCCAACGCGGTGCCCGTGGTCGCGACGAACAGTGCGACAGTCACGACGATTCCTACTACAAAAACCGGTGTAATACGCCCGCGCATCGCTTCCTTGACTCCTTCGGGGATTTCTGGACGGATGGTTGAGCTGAGCTCTCAACCCGTATCGACAGGCGGGAAAATTCCTTAAGTAGTTTCTCCGGATAGCCGTCGGTGTTTTTACGCACAGCTGACACGCCGGCTTGCGTCAACTGCGAGGATCCCGGCGGTGTCCACACTTCGCGCCGGCCTGGTGCTCATCCTGATCGTCACCGCCGGGCTGCTGGGCGGGTGCGGCTCGGGCCGGCTCATCTCCGGGGTGCGGCACACCGCCGTGTCCCAGGACGCGGCGGAGGTGGCGGTGATCCGTGACTGGGCGGCTGCGTTGCAACGCGGCGACCTGCACGGCGCCGCGAGCTACTTCGCCCTGCCGAGCGTGTTCGCCAACGGCGACGCCGCCAACGGCCAGCTGGAGGCCGTCCAGATCCGCAGCCTGCGCGAGGCCGAGGCGGTCAACGCGTCATTGTCGTGTGGGGCCAAGCTGCTCTCGACCACCCGGCACACGAAATACATCCAGGCGTTCTTCCGGCTCACCAACCGGTCGGGCGCGGGGGCGGACTGTGGTTCGGGCACCGGTGAGGATGCGAGCACCGACTTCGTGATCACCCACGGTCACATCGTCGACTGGGTCCGGGCGCCGACGACATCGGCGCCTCCCACGCTCCCCAAGCCCTCGGCCAACCCCCAGGGCCCCGGCCAGGTCATCTGAGCCCGGTGCGGCCCGGCGCCTACGTCGCGGCCGACACGCTCGTGAGGCGGAGGCTGCCGCCCTCGGCCCGCGCCGAGACCTCAAGCGCGCGACCGGGTGCAGCGGCGAGCCGCTCGGCCAGGGCAGCCATCTCGGCGTCGAAGTCGCCGGGGTAGGCGGCAAACAGCGCCGCCGCCCAGTCCTGGTGCCGCGCCTGGGCCCGCGCGATCGCCGCGGCGTCGAAGGGCGTGAGCACCATCTCTCCCCGCCACACGCCGAGGCTGCTGTAGTCCATGAACGCGCTGAGCTGGATGACCGAGATCTGGTTCTCGAGCTCGGCGCGCGACAGCGCCAGCGCGCCGCTGGCATCGGTGGGTCCGACGATCAGCACGTAGTCGCGCTTGCGCTCCATCGGCAGCCGCAGCTCGACCCAGGCCCCGGCGAGTGGCCGACCCTCCAGCGTGACCGCGACATCGAGGTGGTTGGGGAGCTCAGCCATGGGCCACCGAGCCTAGTCCCCGGCCGCCGGACACCAACTGGGGGGGTGCGGTAGCGTCCGCGAGCGCGGCGTCGCGGCACCGAGTTGGGCGGGTGGATCCTCGGGGTCCGCCGCCTCTCCGGGGACACCCCGGGGACAGTCCGTTACCTCCAGCAGTGCATCGCGAGCCCTTCAGTGCTCCCTACGGGGCATCGGTGGGCACGCACGACAGGATCAGTCGGGGCGCGACGTCGCAATCATTGCTCACATGTACGACGCAGCCGAACGCGCAGCCTTGGCCCAGGAGCTCGCCGACGCGTTCCTCGCCGCGCCGTGGAACGTCGAGGCGGTGGCCGAGGCCGGGGCGGCGTGCCTGGACCGGTGGCCGAGCTGGATGGAGGGGTTGGCCATGTCGGTGCTGGCGGCACACCGCACCCCACCGGTCCGCCGCCCGCGCCCCACCGAGCTCATCCAGCAGATCGACGCGTTCCTGCGCGACCGCCCAGCGCCCCGTCACGAGATCGACCCGCCGCGCATCTATCGGCTCATGCCGTCCGTCGCCCTGCCGGTCATCACCGCGCCGCGGATCCCCCCCGAGCGCGTCCCGGCGATCGCCCGGATCGACTCGGTGGCCGACCTGGCACAGCGGCTGGAGCTGAGCGACGGTCAGCTGGCCTGGCTGGCCGACGTGCGCGGACTCGAACGCAGCGTCACCGACGAGCAGCTGCGCAACTACCGCTACCGCGCCCATCCCCGCGACGGCGGAATCCCGCGGGTGATCGAGGCGCCCAAGGCCCGCCTCAAGGAGGTGCAGCGCTGGGTGCTGGGCGCCATCCTCGGCCAGGTTCCACCCCACGACGCCGCCCACGGCTTCACCCGCGGCCGCTCGGTGGTCACCCACGCGCGCCTCCACACCGATCAGGCCGCAGTGCTCCACCTCGACCTCAAGGACTTCTTCGCCTCGGTCCCCGCGGGTCGGGTCTACGGGATCTGGCGCACGCTCGGCTACGCACCGGCGATCTGCCACGCGCTCACCGGCCTGTGTACCAACGTGGTGCCCGCCAGCGTCTGGGCGACCCTCGCCGCGAACACCCCGGAGCGCGCGGTGGGAGCCCGCTTCTGGCTGGGCCGCCAGCTCGCCACCCCGCACCTCCCCCAGGGCGCCCCCACCTCCCCGGCGCTGGCCAACCTGGCCGCCCACGGCCTCGACCGTCGGCTCAGCGGCCTGGCGGCGGCGTCGGGCCTGCGCTACTCGCGCTACGCCGACGACCTGACGTTCTCCGGGTCCGAACGGCTGCACCGTCACCGCAACCGGTTCGAGGCCCTGGTCAGCACGATCATCCGCTCCGAGGGCTTCACCCCGAACGTGGCCAAGTCGGCGATCCAGAGCCGCGGGGGTCGCCAGACGGTGTGCGGGGTGGTGGTCAACGCCCACCCCAACCTGGCGCGCAGCGAATATGACCGCCTCAAGGCCACGCTGCACAACGCCGCCAGGCTCGGCCCGGCCGGCCAGAACCACCGCGGGGTCGACGACTTCGCCGCCCACCTGCTCGGGCGGATCGCCTGGGTGCAGACGCTCAACCCGGCACGAGGGGAGAAGCTGGCGAGGTTGTTCGCGCGCATCGACTGGACGTGAGCGGAACGCACCGGGGCGAGGACGGACCGGACGGGCGGCCTACTCGATGACGTCGAGCACGCCGTCGGAGAGCTCCACGCGCAGCCCGCCGGTGCGGGCGATCTCGGCGACCTCCTCCGGGCGCTCGGCGCCACCCGCCTGTAACACCAGGCGGGCCACCTCGCCGCGGACCCGTTTGGCCATGTGGGTGATCACCTTCCGGCTGCCGTCGGGCGCCTCGGTGAACCCGCGGACGGCGAGGTGGGTGCCGCGGCGCGGCTGCCATGCCGCGGCGTAGGACGCCGAGCGCAGATCGAGCACGAGGCCACGGTCGGGCAACGCCGCGCGGAGCGGCTCACGCCAGTAGGCCGCCAGGGCTCCGATGCCCGGCGGCTTGGCGCTCATGTCAAGTGAGTAGGCGGGGATCCGGTCGCCCGGGCGGACCACGCCCCACAGCGCGCTGGCGATCAGCACGCCCTCCCAGGGCAGGTCGCCCAGGCCGAGAGCAGCGAACAGCACGCCGGTGTAGAGCTCGGCGGCCGGGATCGCCGGGGCCCTGAGCAGACCCGGGTCGACGGCGGCGATGAGCCGCTCGCGCGGCTCGCGCAGGCGCGGATAGACGAGCGTCGAGAGCCCGGCGCGCCGGCCGCGCGCCGGTGAGGCCTTGCCCCGGGACGGGGGGAGCAGCACGAGCACGCGCCCGACACTAGTGCTTGGCGAACCGGACATCGGCCCGGGCGGACATCGCGTCACCCCCCGCCCGCCAGGACCTATCGTCTCAGAGCGATGAGCGACCCGAGCGCCGAAGGCCCTGATAGTCCCAAGGCCCGCGAGATGGTGGCCAAGTGGCTGTCGCTGGCCGGCGTCGACGATCCCGAGCTCACGGTGGAGGCCGAGCAGCTGCTCCACCGCCAGATCGCGGCGATCACCGAGCAGGGTCTGCGGGAGTCCGACCTGGCGGTGATGGGCCAGGCCTACATCCGCTCGGTCGGCCGCGTGGTGGCCGCCGAGGCCGAGGCGTTGTCGCGCCTGCGCCACGCCGCGAACGGCAGTGACGCGGCGCTCTCCGCGATGGCCGAACGGCTGGGTCCTGTGGGCCGCGACGTGTTCGACGTGCTCCACCGTCTGCTGCTGCGCCGCGTGGTGGCCGGCGACTCGACGAGCCTCGATCGCTCGCGCCGCTCGCGCATGCCCACGGCGATCGCCCACGTCGACGTGGTGAACTCCACCGCCCTGTTGGACCATGCGACGCTGGCGGACACCCAGCGACTCGTCGACGGCCTGTTCACCTCGGCCCAGTCGGCGATCCGCGGTCGCAACGTGGACGTGACCAAATACGTCGGCGACGGGGTGTTCCTCGTCGGAGCCGAACCGCTGGATGTGGCGGCGGCCTCGCTCGACTGCATCGTCAACCTGGCCCGTGACGTGGGGCTCAACGCCCGGGCCGGACTCGCCTTCGGGCGGGTGGTGCACCGCGCCGGGGACGTGTTCGGCCTACCGGTGAACGTCTCCCACGCGTTGACCAAGTCGGCGAACCATCGGACGCTGCTGGTCGCCGCGGTCGCCCCGGCCCAGCTGCCCGCCGACATGTGCGTCAATCCGCGCGAGATCCAGGTCCGCGGGCTGGACCGATCACTCAAGGCCTACGAGCTCACCGCCCTTTAGTTAGCCGCACCGACGCCGCCCAGAGAGGCCGGTGCCGGTCAGGTGGCGCTGAACGCGTCCGCCACCCTTGGGGCGTCCTCGACGCCGAGGAGGAACACCACGTCACCGGCGCGGAGCGTCAGGTCCGGGCGCGGCGGAACCGCGTGGGCGTCCCGGAGCACGAGGGTGACCCAGGCCTGATCCCCGAGCGGCAGGTCCTCGAGCCGGGCGCCGTCGGCGGGGGAACCGGGCTCCACGGCGTGCTCGACCCGGTCCCGCGGCGGCTCGGCGAGCTTGACCGACAGCTCCCAGGGCAGCTCGGGCTGCAGGGCCATCGGGATGGCCAACCCCGCGGCGATGGTCGGCACCAGCCCGCCCTGGATGACCACCGAGGCGAGCACGACCACGAAGATGAGGTCGTCGATGCGCCCGTGCGCGGGGACGTGGGCGAGTGCGGCGAACGCCCCGAGCAGGATCGGCACCGCACCCTTGAGCCCACTCCAGGCGATGAACGCCTTCTCGCGACGGCCCAGGGCGGAACGCATGAGCGTCAGCGCGACGACGGCCGGCCGCACGAGGATCGCCATGACCAGGAACATGCCGAGTCCCTCGAGCCAGTCGCGCGCGGTGATGCCGCCGAGGTCGACGGTCAGGCCCAGGGCGATGAACACCGCCACCTCGGCCAGGCTGGCCAGGCTCTCGGTGAACTGCTCGATCTCACGCGCGTAGGGCAGGCGCCGGTCACCCAGCAGCAGTCCGGCGACGAACACCGCACAGAATCCCGAGCCATCGGCCAGGGTGGTGACGCCGTAGAGCAGTCCGGCGCCGGACAGCGCGAGTACCGGGTAGAGCCCCGAGGTGCCCAGGCGCACGCGGGCCAGTCCGGCGATGAGGAGCCGACCGCCGAGCACTCCGAGCACCACGCCGATGCTCATCTCGAACGCGAAGTCCTTGAGCACGATGAGGATCGAGGAACCGGGATGGGTGGCGACCTGGACCATGCCGAGGAGCAGCGCGATGCCCGCCGGGTCGTTGATCCCGGCCTCGCCCTCGAGCACGGTGCCCGAGCGTCCCCCGACCTCCTGGCGGCCGAGCACCGAGAACATCACCGCGGGGTCGGTCGGGGCGATGGCGGCGCCGAGCACGCCGGCCACCGACCAGGTGAGCCCGACGATGATGTGGGCGGCCAGCGCCAGGGCGGCGGCGGTGAGAAAGGTCCCGAGCAGACCGATCGAGGTCACGTCGCCCAGCGAGCGCTGCAGTCGCCGCGCACCGATGTCACGTCCACCGTTGAACAGGATCACGATCAGCGCGACGATGGCGACCCGCTCGACGGTGACCACCTGGATCTCGCGCCGCAGCGACGGCGCGATGGCCGAGACGACCGCGGCGCCGGCGAGGAACAGGGCGGGCGCGGGGATCGGCAGGCGTCCGGTGAGCGTCGTGGCCAGCGCCGCGAGCACCAGGGCGACCGCCACCACGGTGACCGGTCCAGCGAAGTGGGTGATTTCGGGCAGCATGGGTTGAGATGCCGACCAGTCTTCCCGGCGCGCCCCAGATCACGGTGATCACAGACTCCACCAGCCGCTAGCGTGGGAATCTGAGTGGGCATCCTGACAGACAGCGCGGCCGGGGCATGAACGCCACGCGGATCGACTGGGTCGCCGCCCGGTGTGAGCTGCTGGGGGAGATCTCCGCCGAGTTCCGCGCCACCCAGCCGTTCGCCGGCCTCACCATCGGCACCGGCATCCACCTCGAGGCCAAGACTGTCGCGCTGCTGCTGACGCTGGCGGCGGGCGGCGCGCGACTCGTGTCGACCGGCAACCTCAACACCACCCAGCCCGAGGCGGTCAACGTGCTCCGGGCGGCCGGCGTCGAGGTGATCGGCGCCCCGACCACCGATCCGGCGGAGCACCGCGGCTACCTCGATGCGGTCGTCGCCGCCCAGCCCGACCTCATCCTCGACAACGGCGCGGACCTGTTCGCCCGCTACCTCGACGCGCCCTACGCGGGCCTGCGCGGCGGAACCGAGGAGACGACCTCGGGTCGGATGCGACTGGAGCCGCTGCGCGGACGGCTCAACATGGCGATCCTGGTCATCAACGACAGCCCGATCAAGCAGTTCGCCGAGAACGAGCACGCCGTCGGCCAGAGCACGCTGGAGTCCTACATGCGCCTGACCAACCGGGTGACCAACGGCGAGCGGGTGACGGTGTTCGGCTACGGCGCCTGCGGGCGCGGGGTGGCGGCGAACTTCCGCGGCGCCCACGCTCGGGTCAGCGTCGTCGAGGTGGATGCAGTGACCCGCCTGCGGGCCCACCTCGACGGCTTCAGCGCGCCCGCGCGGGAGGACGCGATCGCCAGCGCCGATCTCATCATCACCGTGACCGGCGCAAGTGGCGTGCTCACCGCGGCGGACCTGCCCCGCCTGCGCGACGGGGTGATCCTGGCCAACGCCGGGCATTTCCCCACCGAGATCGACGTCGACGGGCTGCTGTCAGCACCCGAGGTCGTCGCCACCGAGGAGTACGCCGACGGCCTGACCACGCTGGTGCTCGAGGACGGGCGCCGGATCCACCTGATCGCGCGCGGACACATGTTCAACCTGGCGGGCCCGCGGCCGCTCGGCAACTCGATCGAGTCCATGGATCTCAGCTTCGCCCTCCAGGCCCGCTGCCTGGAGGCGGTGGCCCGCGGTCGGGTCGACGCCGCGAGCTGCGTCGTACCGGTCCCGGCGGAGATCGATGCGGCGGTGGCCGACCGCTACCTCGCCCGCCGGTACTCAGGTGTCGCGCCGGAACGGCCCGGGTAGCTCCCCGGCATGTCAGATCACGACGCGCGCGCCTTCATCGACGCCCTCACCACGCTGGAAGCCGATAACGACATCGAGCCGCTGATCGGGTTGTACGCGGAGGACAGCCGCTGTGAGAACATCACCGGCCAGGGCAACCACACCGGTCCCGAGGGTGCTCGGACGTTCTGGACCCAGGATCGCGGCCTGTTCGAGTCAGTGCACTCGGAGTTCGCCAACGTCGTCTCCGAGGGCAACGTGACGATGCTCGAGTGGAAACGGACCGGAACCGGCAAGGGTGGCGACGCGATCGACCTGATCGGCGTCAGCGTCGTCGAGTTCGCCGACGGGAAGATCACGCGCTTCGCCGGCTACTTCGACCCCGCCAGGCTCGGAGACCAGGCGCTGTAGCGCGCGGCGACCCGCTCGCGCTCTGGGTCACAATCAGGGGCGCATGAGCGCGATCACCGTCACCGAGCTGCACACCTATCCGATCAAGTCCTGCCACGGCGTCGCGCTCCGCCGGACGCGCCTCACCGCCCGCGGCCTCGAGCACGATCGTGACTTCATGGTCGTCGACGCGGACGGCACCTTCCTCTCCCAGCGCCAGATCCCCGAGCTGGCACTGGTGGTGCCGACTCTTGGCGAGCGCGCCTTCACGCTCAACGCCCCCGGCATGGCGCCGGCCACGCTCCCGCTGGAGATCCCCCGCGACGACGACCGGCTCGTCCAAGCCCGCGTCCACAGCACGCCGGTGCTCGCACAGGTGGTCTCCGAGGCGCTGAATGACTGGTTCAGCGCCTTCCTGCCCGCCTACGAGGGCCGCCGTCGCTATCGGCTGGTGTCGGTGCGCGAGGACGCGCCGCGCTACATCTCCGAGAGCTACCGCCAGCCCGGCGCCGCCAACCAGGTCGGCTTCGCCGATGGCCACGCGATCCTGCTCGCCTCCGCACCCTCCCTGGCCCGGCTGAACGCCGAGCTGGACCCCGCCGTCCCGATGAGCCGCTTCCGCCCCAACATCGTCGTCGACGGCCCCGCGCTGGAGGCCTATGACGAGGACTTCTGGACCCAGCTGAGCATCGGGGCGATGAGCGCCTTCGTGGTCAAGGCGTGTGACCGCTGTGCGATCCCCGACGTCGATCAGGAGACGGCGGTCACCGGCAAGGCGGTGCGCCGCGCGCTGGTGAGCCGCCGCGGGGCCAACGCCCACGACCTCTCGAACACCGGCGTCTTCTTCGCCCAGAACCTCGTCCACATCAACGCCCCCGGGCTCACCGTGTCGGTGGGGGACGCCGTCGCCGTGCTCGAGCGCGCAGCCGAGCCCAACGTGGTCCTGCGACGGGGCTGAGGCGGGGGGCCTGGCCGGGCCCCCCGCACCTGGGCGTCGCCTAGGGCATCATCTCGGCCGGGTAGCGGCTGCCATAGGAGCCCTCCGGGAGGATCTCCTGCACCCGGGCGAGGTCGTCCGCGGTGAGCTCGACGTCGGCGGCGCCGACGTTCTCGGCCAGCCGGCTCTCGCTGCGGGTGCCGGGGATGGGGACGATGTCGTCGCCCTGGGCGAGCAGCCAGGCCAGCGCGAGCTGGGTGACGCTGATGCCCTTGGACTGCGCGAGCTCGGTGAGCTCCGCGACGGCCGCCCGGTTGTGGGTGAAGTTGTCGCCCTGCCAGCGATCGTCCCAGCTGCGCATGTCGTCGGCCGGGTATTCGCTCGCCGGCTTGATCTCGGAGGTGAGGAAGCCGCGGCCGAGCGGTGAGTAGGGGACGAAGCCGATGCCGAGCTCACGGAGCACCGGGAGGATCTCGGGCTCCACCTCGCGCTCGAAGATCGAGTACTCGGTCTGGAGCACCGACACGGGCTGGACCGCATGGGCGGCGCGGATGGTGTCGGGGCCGGCCTCGGAGAGCCCGAAGTAGCGCACCTTGCCGGCGTCGATCAGCTCCTTGACCGCGCCCGCGACCTCCGCGATGGGCACGTCGGGATCGGTCCGGTGCTGGTAGAAGATGTCGATGTAGTCGGTCTGGAGGTAGCGCAGGCTGTTGTCGGCCACCTCGCGGATGTGCTCGGGGCGCGAGTCGCGGCCGGCGAAGGTGGGATCGGACATGTCGAAGCCGAACTTGGTGGCGATCGTCACCTCCTCCCGGAAGTCCTTGACCGCCGTGCCGACGAGCTGCTCGTTGCTGCCGGTTCCGCCGCCGTAGAGCTCTGCGGTATCGAACAGCGTCACGCCGAGCGCGAAGGCGCGCCGGATCGTGGCGATGCTCGCGGCGTCGTCGTTCTGCGCCGTGCCGTAGGCCATGGTCATCCCCATCGTCCCCAGGCCGAGGGCCGAGGTCGTCAGGCCTTGGGTTCCCAATCTCCGCTGGTGCATGCTGTGAGCTCCCGCTTAGTAAGTAACTAGTTCGTTCCAAACGCTATCACGCTGCCGAACCAACTGGTTACCTTGTCGGGTACATGCCCCGCGATTCCGACGCCACGCGCACTCGCATCCTCGAGGCCGCCATCGAGGAGTTCTCCGCCTATGGACTGGCCGGTGCCCGGATCGATCGCATCGCCGAGGCCGCTGCGGCGAACAAGCGGTCGATCTACGTCTACTTCGAGAGCAAGGAGAAGCTCTTTGACGTCGCGCTGCACCACGTGCTCAGCCAGATGATCGCGGACGTGCCGCTGACCGAGGACGACCTGCCGGGCTACGCCGGGCGCCTGTTCGACTACCACCTGCTCCGGCCCCAGGGGTTTCGCATGAACACCTGGCGCCAGCTCGAGCGTCCCGCCGCCGGTCCGGACGCCGGCTCCATGTACTCGACCAAGATCGCCGCACTCGGGGCCGGCAGCGGGGAGCGCGTGATCGGCCCCGCCGACCTGCTCGTGCTCATCAACGGCCTCGCCTACAGCTGGCAGCTGAGCCCGCGCGACCTGCTCTCAGCCGACGGCAGCGACCCCGATTCCGTCGCTCGCCTGGCTCAGCACCGCGCCGCCATCGTCGCGGCCGCCGAGCGGATGTGCGGACCCTGACCGGTCCGCGTCTGCACATATCGGCAAATATCGACACAAACATGCAGAAGTCGCTAGACTTCGGCGGATGCTCACCGAGGAACGCCAGACCGCCATCCTCGACCTGCTCCGCAATCACGGGCGGGTCCTGGCCAATGACCTGAGCGCCACGTTCAGCGTGTCCGCGGACACCATCCGGCGTGATCTGCGCGAGCTCGACGAGCGCGGTCTGCTGCGTCGTGTCCACGGCGGAGCGCTCCCGCGTCACGGTGACGCGGCACCGTTCGCCAGTCGCGCCCGGCGGGCACCGGAGGCCAAGGCGTCGATCGCCCGACGGGCGGCCCAGCTGATCTCCGACGGTCAGGTGGTCATCCTCGACGGCGGCACCACGACGCTCGAGGTCGCGCGTGCGCTCAGCCCCGAGCTGCGCGCCACGGTGATCACCACCAGCCCGCCGGTCGCCGTCGCCCTGAGCGAGCATCCCGGCGTGGACATCGCCGTCATCGGCGGCACCCTGCGTCACGGCGCGCTGGTCACCGTCGGTGCTGGCACCGTCGACGCGCTGCGGATGATCCGGGCCGACATCGTGATGCTCGGGGTGTGCGGGCTGCACCCGGAGATCGGGGTGACCACCGACGACCTCGAGGAGGCCCGCGTCAAGGCGGTGATGATCGAGGGTGCGGCCGAGGTGGTCGCCCTCGCCGATCACGACAAGCTCGGCACGGCGATGGCGGCCTGCGTGGCGCCGATCGACGCGATCACCACCCTGGTGACCGACAGCGACGCCAGTGATGCGATCTTCGCCCCCTACCGCGCCGCCGGCATCCAGGTGCTCTACGCATGACGTCGGGCTCGGTCATCCCGTCCCGGGGGATCTCGCCCCGCGCGGTCATCAACCCGCGCGCGGCTGTGACCGTGCTGTTCTTCGCCGACGGGGCGTTGTTCGCGTCGTGGATCTCGCGGATCCCCACGCTGTCAGACCGTGTGGGGGCGAGCTCCGGCCTGCTCGGCCTGATCCTGCTCGCCCCGGCGGTGGCCGGTGCCCTGGCCATGCCGCTGGCCGCCCGCACCCTGGCCCGCGGCTCGAGCCGGCGGGTCAGCCGGTTCGCCCTGCTGGGGCTGATGATCGCCGTTCCCCTGCCGGGACTCGCCCACACCAGCTGGTCCCTCGCCGCCGCGCTGCTGCTGCTCGGCTTCTCCGCCGCCACGCTCGACGTGTCGATGAACGCACAGGGGGTGACCGTGGAGCGCCACCTATCCAAGCCGATCCTCTCCTCATTGCATGCCGCGTTCTCCTTCGGCGGCTTCGCCGGTGCCGGGGGTGGCGCGCTCGCCGCCGGACTCGGCGTCTCGCCGTTCCTGCACCTGCTCATCGCCGCCGGGCTGTTCGGCATCCCGGGCCTCCTGGCGACGCTTGCCCTGCACGCCCGCGACGACGACCCCGACGCCGAGGCGCCCCGTCTGCGCTGGCGCGCCCTGCCGACCCGGTTGATCCTGCTCGGGATCGCCTGCTTCTTCGGACTGCTGGCCGAGGGCGGCGCCGGTGACTGGAGCGCCAAGCTCGTGCGGGCCGAGCCGCTCGGCTCGGCGACGACCGGCGCGCTGGCCTACGCCGCCTTCAGCATCGGCATGGCCGCCGGGCGGTTGGCCGCCGACCGCCTGTGGCTGCGCTGGGGCTCCACCGGTCTCATCCTGCGCGGCGGCAGCCTGGCCGCGATCGGGCTCACCGCCAGCCTGGTGATCGGCAGCGCGCCGGCGGGCATCGCCGGCTTCCTCATCCTCGGTCTCGGGCTGTCCAGCAACGTCCCGACGCTGTTCCGCGCCGCTGCCGCGGAGGCCGGGGTGGCGGCCGGATCGGCGCTGGCCGCCGTCAGCTCGCTCGGCTACGTCGGCTTCCTCATCGGACCGCCGGTGATCGGGGGCCTGGCCCAGCTCACCTCGCTGCGGCTGGCCTGCGGGCTGCTCGGCCTCTCCGCCCTGGTCGTCGCCGCGCTGGCTCCGTTCGCCCAGACCCATCCGCCGGCCCGGCCCGAGCCGCCCGCCCGGCCCGAGCCCCAGCTCAGAGCCCCGGTATGAACCAACCCCCCGGTATGAACCCGCCCCCCGACATGGGCCTGAAGGCACGGCTGGAGGCGGCCGGCGCCGTGCTCAGCGACCTCGACGGCACCCTGGTGGACTCGAGCGGTCCCGTGCGCCGCGCCTGGACGGCATTCGCGGCGCGGCACGGGCTCGATCCCGACACGGTGCTCACTCTCGCCCAGGGCCGACCGGCCAGCGAGACCGTCGCCCAACTCGCGCCGCACGCCGACCATGCCGTCGAGAGCGCCCGCCAGGAGCAGCTCGAGATCGACGACGCCGACGGGGTGGTCGCCCTGCCCGGCGCGGCCGCTCTGCTGAGCGGCAGCCTCACGGTGGCGATCGTCACCTCCTGCTCGACCGCCCTGGCCCACGCCCGCCTCAGCGCCGCCGGACTCCCGATTCCGCCTGTGCTGGTCAGCTACGACGATGTGGCGGCCGGCAAGCCGGATCCCGAATGCTTCCTCCTCGGCGCCCGGCGCCTCGGGGTCGAGCCCCAGGACTGCGTGGTGCTCGAGGATGCCCCGGCCGGCATCACCGCGGGGCGCCGCGCCGGCGCGAGCGTCATTGCCCTGCGTACCACCCACGCCGACGCTCAGCTCGCCGAGGCGGACCTGATCGTCGATGACCTGGGGGAGCTCACCCGGCCTCGTTGAGGCCGGCGAACGTCTGGTCGCCGAGTACGCCGAGCAGGCGGAGGCGCTCGGCTGACTCGCTGCCCGGGCTCGCGCTGTAGATGAGCACGATCTGGGAGTCGCCCTCGGCTGAGAGGGTGTCGCAGTCGAGCTCCATCGCTCCGACCTCGGGGTGCAGGAACGTCTTGCGGTCGGGTCCGGGGGTCCAGGTGACCTCATAGTCGGCCCACAGCGAGGCGAACTCCGAGGAGACGGCGAGCAGGCGCTCGATGAGGGCGCGGCCCTGGGAATCATCGCTGCGTCGCCCGGCGGCCAGGTGCAGCACCGCGACGTAGGAGCGGGAGTAGGCGTCGTGCTGGTCGGCGGGATGGCGTTCGCGCTCGCGCGGATCGGTGAACCAGCGATGGAAGCGCGAGCGGTTCGGGTCCCCGGGCGCGAAGCGGGTCTCGTCGCCGAACAGGGCGACGGCGAGCGGGTTCTGGGCCAGGACCTCGCCGAGGTCGTTGGTGACCATCGCCGGCGTGTCGATGCGGTCGAGCATGCGCCGGATGCCCCGGGGAACGTGGTCGCTGCGAACCTCGCTGCGCGGTGGCGTGTGACCGGCGAGCTCATAGAGGTGATCGCGTTCGGCCAGGCTGAGGCGCAGCGCGCGGCCGATCGCGGCGACCATCGACGGGGAGGGCAGCGGACCGCGGGCCTGCTCCAGGCGCGCGTAGTAGTCACTCGACATGCTCGCCAGCTGCGCGACCTCCTCGCGACGCAGACCATGGGTGCGACGTCGGGTTCCCCGGCTCAGGCCGACGTCCTCGGGCTGGAGGGATTCGCGGCGGGTGCGCAGGAACTCGGCGAGCAGCGTGCGGTCCATGGGATCCATTATGTGGAGGACGCGCCCGCTGAACCAGGACATGCTGTACCTAGGCTGAGCGAGTCTCTTGTCCCGGTACCGGCACAGGCGCAACCTGTGGTTCATGAGTACTGACACCCATACCCCCATCGCCCTGATCACGGGCGCCAGTCGCGGTTTGGGCCGCGCGACCGCGTTGGCTCTCGCCGACGCCGGCGTTGACGTGATCATCACCTACAACACCAGCGAGCCTGAGGCCCATCAGGTCGTGGCCGGCATCGAGGCCAAGGGCCGTCGCGGCACCGCGCTCAAGCTCGACACCCGCGACATCGCGTCCTTCGGCGCGTTCGTTGAGCAGCTGCGCGGCGAGCTGCCCGACGGGACCTTTGACATCCTGGTCAACAACGCCGGCACTGCGCTCTACAGCCTGCTCAAGGACACGACCGAGGCCGAGTTCGACCAGGTTTTCGCCGTCCACGTCAAGGGTCCGTTCTTCCTGACCCAGGCGCTTGAGCCGCTGCTGGCCGACGGTGGTCACATCATCAACATCTCCAGCGCGCTGACGCGCATGTCGTTCCCCCGATCGGGGCCCTATGCGTCGGCCAAGGGTGCGGTTGAGGTGCTGACCCACTATCAGGCGCTCGAGTACGGCGACCGTGGCATCACCGCCAATGTGCTGGCCGTCGGGGCTGTTCCGACTGACTTCGGGAACGGCAATCTGCGCTCGAATCCGGATCTGCAGAAGGCGATGGTCGACATGGCGGCGCTCAAGCGCCTCGCCACGCCCGAGGACGTCGGTGCGGCGATCGCCGGTCTGACCACCGCGTCGGGCAGCTGGATCACCGGCCAGCGGATCGAAGCCTCCGGAGGAGTGCGCCTCTGAACGCGCCGTCACGCTCGGGCCGGCAGCCTCCTCGAGTTCAACGCCTCCGCGCGGTGAACGGTGCCGCCGCGGCGATCAGGTGTCGTCGCGGTCGATCCACTTGTCGAGCTCGGGGGGGCGCCAGGCCTCCAGCGCGTCGAGCAGGGCCACGGGCTCGGTCCCCTCGAGCAGCAGGGAGCGATGCTCGGCGCGGAGGAAGCGCTGGGTCACCGCGTCGTCGAGCAGGCTGAGCAGTCCGTCCCAGTAACCGGCCACGTTGAGCACGGCGACCGGCTTGGCGTGCAGTCCGAGCTGGGTCCAGGTGAACACCTCGATGAGCTCCTCGATGGTGCCGATGCCGCCGGGCAGGGCGATGAAGGCGCGGGCGAGGTCGGCCATGCGTGCCTTGCGCTCGTGCATCGAGTCGACCACGTAGAGCTCGGTCAGCCCGGCGTGGGCGACCTCCTTGGCCAACAGGGCCTGGGGGATGACGCCGACGACCTCACCCCCGGCGGCCAGCGCCGCGTCGGCCAGCACGCCCATCAATCCGATGTCGCCACCGCCGTAGACGATGCCCAGCCCCCGGGCCACGATCGCCTGGGCCAGAGCCTCGGCGCCTTCACGGAAGCGCGGGTCCGCGCCGCTGCTCGAACCGGCGTAGACGCAGATATGCCGCAGCGGCGGCGGGCTGTCGGGCGCTTCACTCACGGCGCAGGACGGTAGCCGAGGAGCGGTCGAGCTCGTCGAGCAGCGCAGCGACCTGAGGCAACAGGGCGTCGGCGATCGCGTCCGGGGTCTCTCCGGCCACGGCGCGGCGCCCGCTCTCGCGCACGATGATCTGGAAGATCCCCGCGATGGCGATTCCGCCCAGCTGGGCCGACCAGGGACCGGCGTGGCTCGTCTGCGCGATGACGGCGCCGATGGCGTCGGCCTGGCGCTCGGACATCTCCAGGGAGAGGCGGTGCACGGTCGGGCTGACGGCGGCGAGGTACCCCAGCTCACCCCGGGCGCGCTCGGCCGACAGCTGGCGGATGCCGTCGACGAAGGCCAGGGTGAAGGAACGGATCGCCGCCGCCGGCGTGGTGTCGTCCGGTCGCTCGCGGATCAACCGACACAGCTCGTCCTGGATGCGCTGGTCGAGGTCGGTGACCAGCTGCTCCTTGGTCGAGAAGTAGTTGTAGACGGTCTGCTCCGAGACCTCGGCCGCCCGGGCGACATCCCCCACGGACACCTGCTCATAGCCACGGGCGGCGAACAGCTGAGCCGCCGTCTCGGTGATGAGCTGGCGCGTTCGGGCCTTCTTGAGCTCGCGGAGTCCCGGACTGGCCATGCCCCCAGAATAACAATTTGATTAAAGACTAACTTTTGAGTGCGCTATAAGTTTGAGGAGTAGTCCAAGACGACCCCGTCACCCTCACGGTCAGGAGACCACGATGATCCTCATCACCACCGCAGGAAAGGTCGGCTCAGAGGCCGCCCGTCAGCTGTCTGAGCGCGGAGAGCAGGTCCGTCTCGTCGTCCACAGTCCCGAGAAGTCGGCCGTCTGGGCGGGTACGGGGGTGGAGGCCGTGGTCGGCGATCTCGACGATCCCACGTCGGTCGATCGCGCCATGTCAGACGTCCACCGGGTCGTGTTGGTCACCCGCCCGGTGGTGTCCCAGGAGCTCAACGTGATCGCCAGCGCCCGAGCCCACGGGGTCGAGCACGTGGTGAAGATCACCACCCAGGCGAGCGCCGACTCGCCGATCGTGCGCCGACGCAACCACGCTGAGATCGAGTCGGCGCTCATCGGCTCCGGAGTCCCCTACACGCTGCTGCGCAACAACGGCTACATGCAGACGCTGTTGATGATCGCGCCCTCCGTCGCCCAGAGTGATGCCTTCAGCATGGCCACCGGGGATGGCCGCATCGGCCACATCGACGTGCGGGACGTGGCGGCGGTGGCGGCCGAGATCGCCGCCGCACCGGCCGCGCACGTGGGGAAGACCTACTGGCCGTCCGGACCGGCGGCGCTGTCGGGGGCCGACGTGGCCGCTGTGCTCTCAGACGTGCTCGGCCATCGCATCAGCTTCCACGCCATCTCCTACGAGCAGCAGCTCGAGGCGATGCTCAGCGTGGGGATGCCGCGACCCGTCGCGGAGGACAACGCCCGCTTCATCGCGCTGGTGGCCGAGGGCGACACCGAGTACGTCACCGGTGACGTGATGAGCATCCTCGGGCGCGCGCCGCGCAGCTTCGCGCAGTTCGCCCGCGACTACGCCGGCGCCTTCGGGGCAGTGCCCGCACCGGCTAGAGGCTGATCACCGAGCGGATCCCGTCCTGGTCGTGCATCAGGGCAAAGCCGCGGTTGACGTCCTCGAGGTCGATGCGATGGGAGATGAACGCGTCGACGTCGATCTCGCCGGCCAGGTAGCGCTCGACCAGCGCCGGTACCTGGTCGCGGCCCTTGAGGCCGCCGAAGGAGGACCCGCAGACCCGGCGTCCGGTGATGAGCAGGCGCGGGATGATGTCGAGCGTCTCGCCCTTGCCGGCCACGCCGCACATGGTGGCCAGACCCCAGCCCATGCGGGCGCAAGCGACCGCCTCGGCCATGACGTCGACGCGTCCGGTCGCCTCGATGGTGAAGTCGGCGCCGAAGCCGCCGGTCTCCTCGAGCACGCGGGCGACGGTGTCCGGACCGCCGATCCAGGTGTCGGTGGCCCCGTGATGGGTGGCCATGGCCAGGCGGTCGGCCGACAGGTCGACGCAGATGATGCGTCCGGCGTTCTGGAGCCGGGCGCCGACGACGGCCCCCAAGCCGACCATGCCGGCGCCGAACACCACGACCGTGGAGCCCGCCGCGACCTGGGCGGTCTGCATCGCCGCGCCGATCCCGGTGGACAGGCCGCAGGCGAACAGGCACGCCGCCTCGAGCGGCGCCTCGGGATTCACCCGCGCGAGGGCGATCTCCGGCATCACCGTGTGGGTGGCGAAGGTCGAGGTGCCCATGAAGTGGCGGATCGGCATCCCGTCCCGGGACAGGCGGGTGGTCCCGTCGGGCAGGTAGCCCAGGTTCTGCTGCTCGCGGATGGCCAGGCAGAGGTTGGTCCGGTCCGAGCGGCAGTGCTCGCACTCACGGCACTGGGGCGAGAACAGCGTCACCACGTGATCGCCGACGCTCAGGTCACGGACATCGGGGCCGACGGCCTCGACCACTCCGGCGCCCTCGTGCCCGAGCACGGTGGGGGCATAGCCCGAGGGGTCGACGCCCGAGGCGGTGTACATGTCGGTGTGGCAGACGCCGCAGGCGACGAGCCGCACGAGGACCTCGCGGCCGCGGGGCTCAGCGAGATCGAGCTCGGTGACATTGAGTGGCTGCCCGAATTCCTCGAGCACCGCGGCACGGATCTTCATCCGTGCATCCTCGCCGATTCGCGGACATACTGGTCGCGCCGATGACCCCGCAGTCCCTCCACGACCTGATCGGTGGCCCCGACATCGGCTTCAGCCGCGAGGTCATCGAGCTGGTGCGCGAGCGGGAGGCGACCGGCGAGCCGCCCGCGGACTCAGGCGCGGATCAGGTCGGGCAGTAGGCGCCGAAGGGTCTCGGGGGCGACGGGCGCCTCGACCACGCTACCCCGGCACCACTCCGGCGTCGGACACTCGACGCGGATCAGGGTGCCGATGTCGGTGCAGGCGACCCGCATGTCCTCGCTGGCCAGCGCCACATCGCGGGCCAGGCGGTGGCGGGCCACGGCCCGTGCGACCTCGATCGACTCGTAGTGGCCGAGCAGCCGCGGTGCCACGTGAGGGTCGGTCGCGGTGTCGCCGACGTGAACGAGGACGTCACCGTTGACCGTGACGTAGTAGGTCTGCCATCCGTAGCCCGTCAGCGCCGTCCCCACCATCTCGGCGGGTGCTCTCTCACTCACGCCGCGAACCCTACCCCCAGCCCCAGCGGAAAACATCCCGGTCAGGCGGGGGGTTTTCTTCGCCCTCACACCAGGCCTGGCGGGCAGGGCGACCCACCGGCGCACGGGACCACCTGTTCGGCCAGGGTGGGCAGCGGCTGGTTGGCGAACGCCATCCAGGGCGCCAGGTGAACCCGGCTGTCACGCATCGCCGCAAGTTGGGCGGGAGCATCCTCGGGGCGCCAGCTGCGCACAGTGAGATCACCGTCGACACCGGCGATTTCGGGCAGCAGCACAACTTCACCATAACCCGCCTCTCGCTAACCTCCGGCTGGTTGTGAGCACCTCTGCGGCAGGTATCGCCGTGCCCTCCCGCCGGCGCACCAGCGCCCTCGCACGGCTTCAGACGTACTTCGCGGACAGCCCCGTCCGCACGATGCAGACGGCCCTCGGTCTCGTCTGGCTGCTGGACGGCGGTCTGCAGTTCCAGTCCTTCATGTACTCCCACGGCTTCGTCGCGATGTTGAAGTCCGCCGCGGCGGGTCAGCCCGGGTGGGTGCACGCCTCGGTCATCTGGGGCGCCGACATCGCCGCCCGTGACCTCACGGTGTGGAACAGCGCCTTCGCCGTGGTGCAGGTGCTCATCGGGATCGGGCTGCTCTACCGCCCGGCCGTCAAGCCGGCGCTCGTCCTCAGCTTCGCCTGGGCGCTGGCCGTCTGGTGGTTCGGTGAGGGGTTCGGGATGATGCTGATGGGGGGCGCGAGCGCGGCGCCGCTCAACGGCGCGCCCGGTGGCGTGCTCATCTACCTGCTCATCGGCCTGATCGCCTGGCCGAGCGCCACGCCCGGGGGCCTGCTCGGCGTCCGCGGGGCCCGCACGATGTGGGCGGCGCTGTGGCTAGTCCTGGCCTGGCTCTGGCTCGGGTCGGCATCGGCCGCGCCGAACGCGACCCGGGACATGATCAACGCCGCGCCCTCGGGCATGAGCTGGCTCTCCAGCCTTCAGAACGGCTTCGCGACCGTCGCCCAGGGCAACGGCGTGGCCATCGCGCTGGTGCTCGCCGCGGTATCGGCCGCCATCGCAATCGGCGTCGCCGTCAACTGGCGGGCCAAGCAGTTCCTCCTCCTCGCGGTGATCCTCAACGTCGTGTACTGGCTGGTCGGCCAGGGCCTCGGCGGGATCTTCCAGGGCGGCGCCACCGACCCGAACACCGGGCCCGTGATGGTCCTGCTCGCCTGCGGGCTCTACCGGCTCGTCCCCTTCACAACTGAGTCTCCACGGAAAGAGATGGTGGCCACACCATGAGATCCCCCCGCACCCTCCTCGCAGCCGGCGCGCTGGCGCTGGCCCTCGCCGGCTGCGCGTCGGCCGACAAGACGGGTCAGAACGCCGCCGATACGAGCTCGGGCACGAGTGCGTCGAGCGCCGACGTGTCGACCGGCTCGGCGTCGAGCTCGGGCAGTTCCGCCAGCGGCGTCGTCGGCTCCTCGGGTGCGGGCACGAGCTCCGGGATGGGCACGATGAGCGCGTCGGCCGAGAAGGCGATGAACGCCGGAGCGGTCACGGCGCCGATCCCCACCCGCACCATCGCCACCGCCTACTGGAAGAACATGAAGATCGTCGCCCAGGAGCGGACCGCGGTCCCCTTCTACGTCTTCAACGGCACGAGCTACACCGAGCTCAAGCCGACCAAGCAGACGAGCTTCCACCTGATGGTGATGCTGAATGACCGCAGCACCGGCGTGGCGCTGCCCTACGCGACGGTGTGGGCGAGCCTCACCAAGAACGGCAAGACCGTGTTCAACGAGCGCCAGTGGCCGATGCTGTCGGAGTACATGGGCCCCCACTACGGCAACAACGTCACGCTGCCGGGTCCCGGCACCTACAAGCTGAAGCTGCTCGTCTCCGCGCCCGTCGCGGCGCTGCACGTCGAGTACGCCCACATGTGGGTCGGCACCCACACCGTGACCTCGACCTTCACCTGGAAGTAGCCGCTGGTGGTTCCGGTCAGACGATGACCGTCTCGCGTCGCCGCTTCATGGCCGGCGCCGGCCTCGCCGCCGGGGCCGTTGCCGTGCCGTCGGTCCTCGCCGGCTGCGGGGAGGAGCACGCCGGTGCTCGGCTCCCCGAGGTCACGCTGCCGGCGGCCACAGCCGGCCTGCCGGTGCGCCAGCACGCCTGGACCGCGACGCTGGCCACCGACGCGTACGGCAACTCGGTGGCGCCGACCTTCGACCGGCTGTTGTTCTTCGACGTCAGGGGCACGCCGAGCGCCGGGCACGTCCGCGTCCTCGAGGCGGCGCTGCGCCGGCTCGAGCACCAGTACGCGTGGGGGCCTCACGGCCTCCTGTTCACCGCCGGCTGGGGTCACGCCTACTTCTCCCGGGCGCTCGACACCGCCGCGCCGATCCCCGCCGCCACGGCGCTGTCGGATTTCGAGTCGCCCAGCTTCGACACCTATGACCTGTGCCTGCACCTGGCCTGTGATGACGAGCGCCGGCTCGCCGACGTCCAGCTCCAGCTGCTCCAGGGCCCCCACGCGATCACCTCCGTCCTGGCCTGGCGTGAGACGCGTACCGGCTTCAACGGTGCCGGGCTGCCGGCCCGGCACCAGGACGTCACCGGCATCCCCGCCGGCCACCCGGTTCCCGAGAGCGCCCCGCTGTACATGGGCTTCAAGTCCAACCTGAAGGGCAACCAGGCCAGTGAGGACGCCGTCACCATCCCCAGCGGCCCCTTCGCCGAGGGCACGACGATGGCCGTCTCCTACATGACCCTCAGCCTCGACTCCTGGTATTCAGACCTCACCCAGGAGCAGCGCGTCCAGCGCATGTACTCGCCCCAGACCAGCCTCGCCGAGCAGCGCCGCTTCACCACCGAAGCCGAGGGCAACCCCGACAAGCTCAACCAGGCGATCAGCCACTACGGCGTCATCGGCCACGCCCAGAGCTCGGCGCGGGCACGGCGCAACAACAAGGCGATCATCCTGCGCCGGGACTTCGACACCACCGACGGCAATCAGGCCGGGCTGCACTTCGTCTCGCTCCAGCGCGACGTCCAGGACTTCGTCGACACCCGCAGGCAGATGAACCAGAGCGGCGCGTCACTGGTCAACCCGGCCATCTCCGCCACGACCAACAACGGCATCAACGAGTTCATCTTCGTGGCCAAGCGCGGCAACTACGTGATCCCGTGTCGCCCCGACCGCTCCTTCCCCCTCCTGCCGGGCCGGGCCGCGGCGCTGGACAAACCTTTTACGAACCCGGTTTAGGGTTCCTGCCCGTGCTGTCGCGGCCTCAGCGCATCCTCCTCTGCGCGCTCGGTCTCCTGGCGCTGCTCGGCGCCGCCGCGAGCCCGGTGCGGGCCGCGAGCCCCGCCGCGCAGAGGCTGGTGCGGATCGGCAGCGCGCCGGTCCTGCCGAGCGGCAGCCAGCCGCTGGCGAGCGCCGCCTCGGCGTCGCAGAAGCTGCGGGTCACCATCGCCCTCACACCGCGCCACGCCTCCGCGCTCAGCGCCTACGCCACCGCGGTCGAGGACCCCAGCTCACCCGACTACCGCGAATACCTGAGCCCCCAGGCGTTCGCGGCGCGCTTTGGTGCCAGCGCCGCGACGATCCACACGGTGGAGGAGGCGCTCACAGCGGCCGGACTCCACCCCGAGGGTCTCAAGGCCAACCACCTGTCCCTCGACGTCGTCGCCGACAGCGCCGCGTATGAGCGCGCCTTCCACCTGCGGCTCGCCCACATGGAGCTGCCGAGTCATCGCAGCGTCCTGGTCAACCTCCAGGCGCCGGCGTTGCCGGCCAGCGTGGCCGAGCACGTGCAGGCGGTGATCGGGCTCGACGGCCTCCAGACGATGCGCACGAGCCTCGAGCGCCCGAGCGCGAAGACGGGGTCGCAGGCCCCAAGGCCAGCGACCCCGACCACCCACGCCAAGACGGCCAAGCAGACCCCCGAGGCGTGCGCGGCGGCGAGCAGCGCGGCGTCCCAGCAGGGGGCCTACACGGCCGATCAGATCGCCTCGGCCTACAGCTTCGACGGGCTCTACAGCGCGGGTGACGAGGGGGCCGGGGTCACCATCGGCGTCTATGAGCTCGAGCCGAACCTGACCTCTGACATCGCCGCCTATCAGTCGTGTTATGGCACCAGCGCGTCGGTCTCCTACACCGAGGTCGACGGCGGCGCGGGCACCGGCGCCGGCTCGGGTGAGGCCGCCTTCGATCTCGAGCAGATCATCGGCCTGGCGCCGAGGGCGAAGATCGACGTCTATCAGGGGCCGAACTCCAACTCCGACAACCCCGGCTCGGGTCCCTACGACATCTTCGCCACGATGATCAGTCAGGACAAGGTGTCGATCATCTCCAACTCCTGGGGTGAGTGCGAGGCCGAGGAGGGCGCCAGCGACGCCCACGCCGAGAACACCCTGTTCGAGGAGGCGGCGATCCAGGGCCAGAGCGTGCTGTCGGCCGCCGGGGACTACGGCTCTGAGGACTGCGACGGTGCCACCGCGGACGGCTCCTACAGCCTGGCGGTGGACGATCCGGGCAGCCAGCCGTTCGTCACCGACGTCGGTGGGACCTCGATGACCGCGCTGGGTCCGCCGCCGACCGAGACCACATGGGACAGCGGCACCGGCGACTCGCTGCTTGGGCTCGCCAGCGGATCGGGGGCCGGCGGGGGCGGCATCTCGAGCTTCTGGACCATGCCCGCCTACCAGTCCTCGGCCTCGCCGAGCCTCGATGTGGTCAACGCCGACTCCAGCCCCACGCCGTGTGGCTCGAGCGGTGACTGTCGTGAGGTGCCCGACGTGTCCGCGGACGCCGATCCCGCCCACGGCTACCTCATCTACTACAACGGCGATAACTCGGTCCCGGGCGAGCCAAGCGGCTGGCAGGCCTCGGGCGGCACCAGCGGCGCCGCCCCCCTGTGGGCGGCGGTGTTCGCCGAGGCCAACGCCGACTCGGCGTGCGCGGACACCCCGATCGGCTTCGCCAACCCGGCGCTCTACCGGGCCGCGGCCAGCGCCGAGGACACGTACTTCACCGACGTCACCAGCGGCAACAACGACTTCACCGAGTCCAACGGCGGTCTCTACCCGGCCACCCCCGGCTATGACATGGCCACCGGCCTCGGATCGCCGAACGTCACCACGCTGGCCACCGCGCTGTGCGACGAGAGTCTGCGCTTGAGCGTGCCGGCGTCGCTGCAGAGCTTCGTGGGGAGCGCCCGCACGCTGAGCGTCAGCACCGCGGACCCGAACCCCGCCGTCACCGTGTCGGTGGCCGGGCTGCCCCGCGGGGTCAGCTTCGACGCGAGCACCGACACGATCAGCGGCACGCCGACGGTTCCCGGCACCTCCACGGTGACCGTGACCGCGCTCGACAGCACCGGGGCGGTGCGCTCGGCCCGCTTCGTCTGGAGCGTGGCGGCCCGCCCGAGCATCACCCACCTCAGGCTCACCGGCGCGGCGATCGGCACGCCGGTGCTGTCGCTGCGCCTCAGCGCGGGCAAGGCCGAGTCGGCGCTGAGCGCGTTCACGCTCACCCTGCCGTCCGGTCTGCGCCTGGCCAACCGCGCCAAGCTGACCGTCACCGCCCTGAGCACCGACACGGCGATCGGCCACAGCGTGAGCGGCTCGGGGCGACAGGTGAAGCTGACCCTGAAGCTCGACGCCACGCCGGTGGTGGTGCGCTTCGGGCCCGGTGCGCTGAAGGAGAGCGCCAGCGTGGCCGCCGGCGCCCGGCGCAGGTCCAAGCCGACCTTTCGCGTCTCAGCCGTGGTGGCCGACGCGATGAGCGGGGTGTCCAGCGTGCACGGGTCGGCGAAGATCACAACCTGAGAAGATCTCGCTCGATGCCCGATGAGAACACCTCCCAGCTGAGCGACCGCTACACCTCGGAGCTGGCGGCCGGACTGGCTCCGGACCTGCTCGAGCGCTTCCAGCGCTACGTGCGCGTCGACACCCAGTCCCAGATCGACCCGACCGAGACCCCGAGCACCCCCGGCCAGCTCGACCTGGCCAGGCTGCTGCTCGGCGAGCTGCACGAGCTCGGGCTCTCCGACGCCACCCAGGGCGCGGGCGGCTATGTGGTCGCCACGCTGGAGGGAACCGTGCCCGACGCGCCGGTCATCGGCGTGATCGCCCACGTCGACACCTCACCCGACGCCCCCGGCGCCGGCGTGGCGCCGATCGTCCACCGCGACTACGACGGAAGCGTCATCGCGCTGCCGCGCAACGGCACCCAGCTCGACCCCGCACGGGTGCCCGAACTGGGCGACAAGATCGGCCACGACATCGTCACCTCCTCCGGCGACACCCTGCTCGGCGCCGACGACAAGGCCGGCGTAGCCGCGATCATGGCCGCGGTCGCGCACATGGTGGGGGACACCGACACGCCGCGGGCGACCCTGCGGATCGCCTTCACCACCGATGAGGAGATCGGGTCGCTCGCCTCGGATCTCGACATCGAGGCCTTCGGTGCCCGCTGTGCCTACACCCTGGACGGCTCCGAGATCGGTGAGCTGGCCTATGAGTCCTTCAACGCCAGCGAGGCCCGTATCCACATCCAGGGCGTCGAGGTCCACCCCGGCTCGGCCAAGGGGATCATGGTCTCCGCGCTGCGGCTGATGGCGCAGTTCGTGGCCGAGCTGCCCAGCGACACCCTGACCCCGTCGGTCACCGACGGGCGCGATGGCTTCATCCACCCGATCGAGATGCACGGCACCGCGGCCGAGGCGTCCTGCCGGCTCATCCTGCGCGACTTCGACCGCGACCAGCTCGACGCCCACGAGGCGCTGGTGCGCGAGACCGCTGAACGCGTCGTGGCCGGCGAGCCGCGCGCGCAGCTGCGTGTCGAGATCAAGCAGCAGTACGGCAACATGCGCGAGGCGGTGGCGGCTGACCCCGACGTGGTGGCGGTGGCCGAGGAGGCCTACCGCGCCGAGGGCATCGAGCCGATCACCTCGCCGATCCGCGGCGGCACCGACGGGGCGGCGCTGTCCCTGCGCGGCCTGCCCACCCCGAACCTGTTCACCGGCGGGCACGAGTACCACTCGGTGCGCGAGTGGGCGTCGCTCAACGACATGGCTGCCGCCGCCGCGGTGGTCTGCCACCTCGCCGAGGCGTGGGGGCGGCGATGAGCCCGGTGCAGGAGCGACTCGCCTCCTTCGACGGCGATATCGCCCCGGCGGCGGAGACGGTGATTCCGGTCACCGACGAGGGTCTCATCCGCGGCGACGGGGTCTTCGAGGTCATCCGCGTCTATGACGGCCAGCCCTTCAAGCTGGAGGAGCACCTCGATCGGCTCGAGCGCTCCGGAGCCAACCTGCGCCTGCCCGTCGACCGCGAGACCGTGGCCACCGAGCTGTGGAAGCTGCTGGCCGAGGCGGGCACCGGGCCCAACCACCAGGCCGTGCGGATCATGCTGACCCGCGGCGGGCACCGGATCGTCATGACCGAGCCGCTGCACCACCTGCCGCCGGTCTCCCGGTTGGCCACCATCACCTACTCGCCGACCATCGTGCTCGACGGCATCAAGTCGCTCTCCTACGCGGCGAACATGCTGATGGCCCGTCTCGCCCAGGAGCGCGGCTATGACGACGCGCTGATGGTCACCCCCGGTGGCACCGTGCTGGAGGCCACCACTTCCTCGATCTTCTGGGTCCGCGACGGCCAGGTGTGCACGCCGCCGCTGGACGATCACATCCTCGCCTCGATCACCCGCGCGATGGTGATCGACGTGGTGGCGGACACGGGGATCGCCGGCGGACAGGTGCACGAGCGCTCGGTCGACCTCGATGACCTGCTCGAGGCCGACGAGGTGTTCTGTGCCTCGACCATGCGCGACGTCCAGCCGGTGGCGGCGATCGACGACACGCTGTTCCCCACGCCCGGTCCGCTGTCGGCGCAGCTGTCGGCGGCGGTGGAGGCCTACGTGTCGCGCTGGCGGGCGGGCGCGGGCGCGCCGGCGTCCTGATCTCCGCCGCCTGAGCCGCTGGGAGCCTGAGCCCGAGCCGTGCGGATCCTCACCGTCATCGGCAACCGCCCCCAGTTCATCAAGGCGGCAGCCGTCTCACCCCTGCTGCGCGCCGAGCACGAGGAGGTGCTCGTCCACACCGGCCAGCACCACGACGACCGGCTCTCGGCGGTGTTCTTCGCCGAGCTCGGCATCCCCGCCCCGGAGATCCAGCTGGGCATCGCCGGGGGGTCGAACACCTCTCAGACCGCGCGTCAGCTCAACGCCCTCGAGCCCGTCCTCGCCGAGGCCGCGCCCGACGCGGTGCTCGTCTACGGTGACACCAACTCGACCCTGGCCGGCGCGCTCGCCGCGGTCCAGGCGGGCATCCCGGTCGCCCACGTCGAGGCGGGTATGCGCTCCTATGACCGCGCGATGCCCGAGGAGCTCAACCGGGTCACCGTCGATCACCTGTGCACGATGGCGCTGTGCTCCTCTGAGATCGGCGTGGAGAACCTCAAGTGGGAGGGCATCGAGCCCAACGCGCGGCCGCCGGTGGCGATCGAGATGGTCGGCGACGTGATGGTCGATGTGGCGCTCCGCGTGCAACCGGCGGCGCGCGAGCGGGTCGACCTGGTGGCGGCTCACGGGCTGACGCCGGGCGAGTACGTGCTCGCCACCGTCCACCGAGCCGGAAACGTCGACACGGCGGCGCGGTTGGCCGCAGTGGTCGATGTCCTCGCCGCGGTGGCGGCGCAGGCGCCGGTCCTGCTGGCGCTGCACCCCCGCACGCGGGCGCGACTCTCGGAGTTCGGGCTCTCGCTGGACGGGGTGGCGGGGGTGACGGTGACCGAACCGCTCGGCTACGTGGAGCTGACCGCGCTGTTGACCAACGCCGCGGCGGTGCTCACCGACTCGGGCGGGCTCCAGAAGGAGGCCTACCTCGCCGGCGTCCGCTGCGTCACCCTGCGCCCCTCCACCGAGTGGGTGGAGACGGTCGAGGAGGGCTGGAACACCCTGGTCGACCTCTCGGTGGCGGCGGCGGTGGGGGCGCTGAGCACCCCACCGCCGAGTGAGCGCCCGGCGCTCTACGGCGACGGCCACGCCGGACACCGGGTCGTGGCGGCGCTGGCGCGCCGGTTCGGCTAGCGCCCGCGGCGCGGGGCTAGTGCCACCCCGAACGGCCCGAGGCTCTAGGTTGCGGTTCTTTGGCTCAACTTCTGGAGGAGTGCGCGTGTTGTTTCCTATCGCCGCCGCGGCGGCTCTCATCTCGCTGGGCCTGGCGCCCGGGGCCCTGGCCGACACCACGACACCGGGGACGCTGAGCGTCGACGGGCAGGGCTCGGTGATGGTGACGCCGGACCAGGCCAGCCTGTCCCTGTCGATCTCACCCTCAGCGCCGACGTCGGCGGCGGCCCTGTCGACCGCGAACCGGCGCGCCGACGCGATCGTCGCCAGCGCGCGTCGCCTGGGCGTCCCCGCCGCCCAGATCCAGACCGCATCGATCACCACCTCCTGTGCTCGGGTCAAGGTCGGAACCAAGCCCCACCAGCACCTGGTCCAGCGCTGCACCGCGAATGAGTCCCTGAGCATCACCACCACCACGGCGCTGGTCGGCGCGGTGATCGACGCCGCCACCCACGCGGGGGCGAGCAGCGTCCAGGGACCGGACTTCTCCTTCTCAGACCCGTCGGCCGGGGAGATCGCTGCCGAGCACGCGGCGATCGCCGACGCCACGACCCAGGCGGATGCCGCCGCGGCTCAGCTCGGTGACACCGTGACCGGTGTGCAGTCGGTGGCCGTAAACCCCCAGTCCGGCGTGGTGGCGGGGAGTTCGGCATCCACATCCCAGAGCGCGGCCGCGGCGACCCCGACGACCGTCCATGCCGGCACCCAGACGGTGTCCGCCACCGTGGCGGTGGTCTTCACGATCGCCCCGGTGTCTGCGAGCTGACCGGGCGCGCGCCGGCCTGGCGAGCCGCCGCGCTCGCAGCCGGGTTGCGCCCACCTACCATCGAGGCGCGGGATGCTCGAGCGACTCCTTCCCGCGCGCCTGGGCGTCGGCTTCCGCTGGCTGGTCGCCTCGTCGTGGTCGGCTGACCTGGGGGACGGGTTCGCCGTGGCCGCGGGCCTGCTGCTCGTGGCCTCGCGCACCCACAACGCCAGTCTGGTCGCCCTGGCCCTGCTGCTCCAGCGCCTGCCCTGGCTGCTGTTCGGCCTGCTCGGCGGCGTGGTCGCCGACCGGCTCGACCGGGCGAAGCTCTCCGCGGCGGTGGAGCTCGCGCGGGCCGCGGTCCTCGCTGTGCTCGTGGCGTCGATCCTCAGCGGCTGGGCGAGCATCGCGGTGATCCTCGTGGCCCTGTTCGCACTCGGGACCGCCGAGGTGTTCAGTGAGACCGCCTCGACCTCGATCCTGCCGTCGCTGGTGCACCGCGAGGATCTCATCCTGGCCAACTCCCGGGTGCTCACCGGCACGGTGACGCTCAATCAGCTCGCCGGTCCGGCGCTCGGCGCGCTGCTGTTCGCCGTCGGCACGTCCCTTCCGTTCATCGGTGAGGCGGTGCTCGTGGCGGCCGGCGCCGCGATGATCCTGCGCATCCCCTCACCGGGCAATCCGCCCGCCCCGGTCAGTCGGCGCGTGTGGGCCGAGGTGCTCGAGGGCTGTCGCTGGGTGGTGGGGCACCCGGGGGTGCGCACGCTGGTGCTCACCATCTTCATCTTCAACATCACCTTCGGCGCGGCGTGGTCGGTGCTCGTCCTCTACGCCGAGGAGCGCCTGGGTCTCGGCGCGGTCGGCTTCGGAATCCTCACCGCCGCGAGTGCGGTCGGCGGCGTCGTCGGCAACCTCGGGTACAGCTGGCTCATCCGCCGGGTCAGCCTCGGCAACATCATGCGGGTCGGACTGATCATCGAGACGCTCACCCACCTGTCGCTGGCGCTCACCACCAGCCCGGTGCTGGCCGTGTTGATCATGGTTCTGTTCGGCGCCCACGCCTTCGTGTGGGGCTCCACCTCGGTCACCGTCCGCCAGCGCGCCGTGCCCGAAGCCCTGCAGGGACGGGTCTCGAGCGTCAACAGCATCGGCGTCTACGGCGGTCTGGTCATCGGCGCCGCCCTCGGCGGCCCGATCGCCAATCAGTTCGGGGTGACCGGGCCGTTCTGGTTCGCCTTCGCCGGGTCGGGCGTGTTCGTGGTGCTCATGTGGCGCCAGCTCGCCCACATCACCCACGCCGACGCCGAGGCCATCAGCCCCGACCCCGTGACCCGCGGCTGACCATCGGACCCGTCGCGTCTAGTTTGGGTCTCTCCTACGACCGCAGAGGAGTCCGAGATGTTCGCGCGCGTGATCACTGCCCAGGCCGGCGACGAGGGGTTCGCCAAGGTCATCGAGCTGGCCGAAGACCAGCTGGCGATTCGGCAACGACCGGGGTTCCAGGCGTTCCAGCTGCTCGCCGATGAGGCGACGGGGAAGGTCATCACCATCTCCTGGTGGGACACCCGCGAGCAGATGGAGGAGGTCGCCCGAGGCACCGCGGGCGGCGTCCATGACCAGGGCGTCGACGCGACGGGTCTGACCTCGCTGGACCTGAACACCTACGAGGTCAAGGTGCAGGGCTGACGCGAGCGCGCGCGGTTGGCCGCGGTGGTCACGGGCCAGGTCGAACTTCTGCGCGTTATGGGTGTCCATCACCCATGGCGACGGAAAGTTCGCGATATCGGATCGTGCGGCTGAGCGCAGACCGTTCAGTGCGCGTACTCGTCGAACTGCGGCAGCGCGTCGGTGATCTCATCCCAGTCGGCCTTGGAGCCGACGAAGATGTGGTGATTGGGCAGACGCGACGGCGTGTCGAACAACGAGCCGAGCGTGACGTGGACGTAGCGGCCGTCGTCCACGACCGAGTAGAGGAAGCACCCACACTGCGCGCAGCGCGCATCGCCCCCGTCGCCCTCCCCGAACATCGCAACCCCGGCCTCGCCACCGGTGAGCTGGAGCTCATCGCGCGGGATCCTGAGAAACGGCTTGAAGGCCGAGCCGGTCGCGCGGCGGCATCCCGAGCAGTGGCAGATGGCGGCGTACTCGAACGCGTCGGTCACCGTGTAGCGGACGGCGCCACAGCGACAACCGCCGTTCAGCCGTCGGGGGATCACGGCGGGGAGACTAGCGGGAGGGTCCCACGAGCTTCTGATGGCCGCTGTCATCGTCGCCCAGGGCGCTTTCGCCGCGAGCCGTCAAGCGGTAGAACAACAGCCCGGAGCGTCCGCGGGGCTCGCTCGTGAGCAGCCCGTCAGCCTCCAGAGCGCTGAGGACGGGGACGAGCAGCTGGTTGTACTGCGCGACGACATCGATGTCGCTTTCACCGACCACGGGCGGAGCTTGGGGGCACAGGCTGTTGGACAGGCCGATTCGCGTCCGTTCGCCACCAGCCGGGAGTGTGGCGAAGCCGCGGCGCAGCACCTCGGCACCCAGCTGTGCGCCGGTGAGCGACCGCAGGCGGCTGAGCTCGGTCTCGACCTCGGCGCGCCAGGCTTCAACGGCCTCGTGGTCAAAGCGTCCTCGGAACGGCATGGCCAGGGAGCTTATGGACTCCGGCGCACGATCGTTTGTCAGTCAACGCGCCGGGTATCGAGACCCGATCTGTTCATCTGAGGGGGTGCTCATGGTTCTGCCGATCGCGGTCGTCTTTCACGGCGTGGTCGCTGTTCGTCGTACATCTGCCAGATGTCGTTGTAGAGGTCGTGGGCTGCGAGAAATGGAGTCAGCTGGCTCTCATCCGGCCAGCCGTAGCCATCAAGCACGTCTCGGACGACGCTCGCGTTCGCGCCGCGGTTGTGGAGGCTGGCCACCAAACCCGCGACATCCCAGTGAACCGGACCCCGGAACGTGTCCTCGAAGTCATTCCAGATCAGGCCACGGGACGTATGGAACAGGTTCGTCAGTGACACGTCCCCGTGTAACGCCTGTGCCGGGAGTGTTGATGCGAAGACCCCCGCTCCCAGCGCCTCCAGCCGGGCGCGGAGCCCCGCGATCGCTTCGGCCGCGCGCGCATTCTCGGCGCGGAGCTCACCGAGGAGACGCTCGATGTCATCGCGAAGGTCACCCAGGTCGCCCAGCTCCCCGGTGAACAGCGCCAGCCCGTCGTGAAGATCGCGCAGGGCCCGCCCGAGCCGACGAGCGTCGTCGCCAGTAGCGGCCGACGTGACGTGTGGGACCCACTCCACAAAGGTCATCCACAGCCCGTCATGGTGATGGGGACCCGAGGCGATCAACCCGGTGGGGGCCACCACCAATCCGGTTGGCGCGAGGAAATCGAGCACGGCGAGCTCACGCGTCAGCCACCGCTCGGGATCGTCGTGCAGTACGACCGTTCCGGTCATCACGCGAGCCACGACCGGCGCGGGACGCAGATGGACCAGCACGTTGCTTCCGGACGCAAGGGTCACGGCGCCGTCCACGGTCAGCCCACACGTGGCGGCGACTGAGGTGGCGGCCGCCAGGGCGCGTTGCTCAAGCTTGCTCACGGTCCATCAATCTCGCAGGTGCGAGATGAGGTGGCGCCCAAGCGGTTGAGGGGCCTAATAGCTGTTCAGCAGGTGGCTCAGTGCGAACGGCCGTCGTTGAGGCACCTCGAGCACCGGACGGTCTCGATCACCGTAGAACAGCCGGATCTGCGGATTATCGCCGTCACCGACGATCTCGGTTCCGGGGGCGGCGATCCCCGGCGCTCCATCGCTCGACGGGACCGGCCAGGGCTGTCCCGAGTGCGTGACGACGCAGGCCTGGAGCGCCTGAAGCGCGGCGAGCAGCATCTGACCCAGGCGGTTCAGCGCAGAACCGTCCTGCTCGACGATCCAGTCGAGGTCGATCCGGACGTCCTCCTCTGATTGGGAGTCGGGGACGCGCAGCCGGATCCCGCCACTGCGTGGCGCCGCTGTCAGGGTCCACCCGGGCGGGAGGACCCGCGCGAACTCTGCTCCGAGCGTCCTGATGACGACGTCCAGCTGGATGATCCGATGGTCAACCGGTCGACGCCGTTGCTCGTCACCCGGAATGGCCTGAGCGACCTCACGGCCGACACGATCGGTCAGGGGACCGTCGCCCATCGGGCCGTCGCCGATGATCCGTTCGGCCGTCGGATCGGCGGCGTCGATGGTCGCCAGCAGGATGTGTCCGGTGCCGATCGCTGCGTGCCCGCTCCGGTAGGCGTGCTTGAGCGCGCCGTGGGAGAGGATCTGCCGCGCGGCGTCAGTGAAGATCCCGGTCGCCTGATGAGCCGGCGCGGGGCCGTACATCCGAGCGCGTTCCATCGCCTCACCGATCGTGCCCAGGCGGCTCTCGGGGAGTTGGCGCGACAGGACATCGGCGGCGACACCGTCGCGAACGTGCAGACAGCCGAGCAGCAGATGGAACGGGGCCACGGTGGCGTGCTCGAGCAGAGCGGCGCATTCGACCGCGGCCCTCACCGCCCGCTCGGCCTCGTCGGTGAAGCGCTCGAACACGGGCGGGCCCGGGCCGGGCTGTGGTGGCGAGTACCCGAAGCTGGTGTCGAGCAGGTCGCTGCGCAGCCGCTCAGCCGTCAGGGGTCTATTGCGCGTCGGATATCGAGCATCGACCATGTCCTCGACGTCAGCGATGCCGATCCGTCGGAGCAGGCTCACCGTCGAGGGCGCGGTTCCCAGACCGAGCAGGACGTGCTCGCTGCTCGGCCCGCGGACGCCTCGCTCCGCGGCGGCGGCGATCGCACGCTCCAGCGCCACGCGGGTGGAGCTCGACCACGGCACCCG
Organism: Solirubrobacteraceae bacterium; assembly: GCA_965198695.1. Taxonomy (GTDB): domain Bacteria; phylum Actinomycetota; class Thermoleophilia; order Solirubrobacterales; family Solirubrobacteraceae; genus Palsa-465. Next base: position 491,001 of record CBDAPW010000003.1, read on the forward strand.
ACCGAGGACAAGCTCGTCGCCGAGACCCTCGACACCGAGGATCGCGCTGTGGACATCGCCGGCGGATATCCCCTGCTCGGCCAACAGCCGGGCGACGTTCCCGCGGCGGGCGAGCGCGAGCAGCAGATGCTCAGGCTCGACCACGGACCGGCCGAGCATGCGTGCTTCGTCCTCGGCCAACAGAATCAGGTTGTAGGCCTGGTCGGTGAAGACGCGCATGCCCCGACGATGATCTCACCCTCCCGCTCGGATGTGTGCGCGACTGTGCGCAGGCGGCCGCGCGGGCGCGCCCACAGCGCGCCCGCGCGCGTTGGCGGGGGTTGGTCGGCCGGAGATCGGTGCGCGATCGGCGTGCGGGCTTGCCCTGATCCCTCGGATCGGTGTGGTCCTGGTCGAGGGTGACGTCGGCGACGCGCTGGAGCTGGGCGACGGCTACTCGCTGGGGTTTGGCGTGAGCGTGGGTGCCGAGCACGGCGGCCATGAACAGCAGCGGGATCGTCAGCAGGCTCGCGAGCATCAGATTGAGCAGGCGACTGAAGCGACCACGCCGACGCGGTCGGTGGAGCCCGCCCTCCGGCGGATCCTGCAGCGTGTGGGCGGCTCTGACGAGCTGGTGACCCAGGTCCTCGAGGTGCGGGGGGAGCGGTTCGTGGCTGCTCATCAGATCGCTCCCTGGAATCGTTGTTGCAGAGTTCGCAGCGCGCGGGATACCCGCATACGGGCGTTCTGCTCGGTGGTGCCCATCCGGGCGGCGGCTTCGGGATAGTCCAGTTCGTCGATCACGCGGAGCTGCACGGCTTCGCGCTGTGCGCTCGGCAAGCGGTCGAGCGCGTCTGAGAGCTCAGAGGCGTGGGCCATGGCCTGCATGCGCTGTTCGAGATCGGCGATCTCCTGCGGGTCGAGGTCGACCTGGATCCCGAGCCTCCGACAGGTGGCCGTCTCGACCCTGCCGCGTCGGTGATAGCGGCGAACCAGATTGCGGGCGATGCCGTACACCCAGGCGTGAGCCGCGCCGTCGTCATCCCCGCGAAAGCGTTCGAGGCCCACCAGGGCCTGAGCGAAGGTTTCGGCGGTGAGATCGGCCGCGGTGGCGAGGTCCGGGGTCTGGGAGCGCAGCCAGCGCTCCAGACCGACGGCGTGGCGTCGATAGAACTCGCCGAACGCCTCAGGATCGGCGCGAGCGGCTCTCAACAGCTCGAGATCGGATACCCGTCGCACCTCCGTCATCTCAGTTAAGTGCCGTTCGATCAACATCTGTGACACCAGAGTCTTCCGCCAATCGGCTTCTGTCACAACGCGTCGATCTCACGGCACTTAGGTGTGGTGTCCGATCGTCAGCGCAACCGCCTGATCCTGCTCATCGTCGCCGGGCTCATCGCCGCGTCGGCGATCGTGATCTCGAGTCGGCCGACCGTCCTCGGGCTCGATCTCAAGGGGGGCATCGAGCTCGTCTACCGCGCCAGCGGTACGCCACAGCATCCGCAGGTCACCTCGACAGATCTTTCGGACGCTGTCGCGGTGATGGGCCAGCGCGTCGACAGCCTGGGCGTGTCGGAGCCGTCGATCCAGACCGAGGGGAACCACCTGATCGACGTGCAGCTGCCCAACGTGGCCAACGTGCAGCAGGCTGAGCGGGCGGTGGGTGACACCTCGCGCCTGGCCTTCTATGACTGGGAGGCCAATGTCCTGGTACCTCAGGCCTCGAGCCGACATCACGCGAGCTTCGCCGCTGCGGGGATCACTGCGCAGGATGCCAACGCGCTGAGGATCAGCCAGGGGGGCGGCTCAGGCCCTGGAGCCGACGGCGTGGCGTCGGGCGGCCTCGGTCTCTATCCAGCCGTGAAACTCGCCGCGGAGCAGCGCGCCTACGTCGACCCTGGCGTCAATTCGCGCAAGGGTTCGCAGTACTGGCTGTTCGGCGACCCCGGGTCGACAGCCTGCCGCGCTCTGGGCGCCGCCACCGGCACGCGCGTGGCCAGGAGCGTGCACTGCCTGCTCAATGGTCCGGTGGACGCTCTCACCCCCGGCCAGAGCGCCGCGCAGGCGCTCGACGCCGGCCTCAGCCCCGCAGAGCGCCGGGGGGCCCAGATCGTCACGGTCCCCCAGGGGTGGATCGTCGCTCAGGGTTCGCCCGCCAGCTTCGCGCACCCGCCCAGGTACGGCAGTGAGAGCTCGAGCTATTACGTCCTCCGCGACGCCGCGGCGCTCTTCGGGAATGAGATCACCCACCCGCAGGAAACCAGTGGCCCGAGCGGCCAGCCCGCCGTCTCCTTCGGTTTCACCTCGAGCGGGGCCAAGGCGTTCGCCGCGGTGACCCAGCGCATCGCGCTGCGTGGCTCGCTGGCGAGCGTCGGCGGACAGAGCGTCAACGAGCACTTCGCCGCCGCCCTCGTCGGGAACGGCGACCAGCTGCTCTCGGTGGCCTACATCAAGGCCGGCAGCGGGGGCATCGACACCACCCAGGGTGCCCAGATATCGGGCAGCTTCACCGTGGCCAGTGCCCAAGCTCTGGCCACTCAGCTGAGCCTCGGCACGCTGCCGGTCAACCTGACCCAGATCTCCGACCACGCCGTGTCGGCCACGCTCGGCGCCCAGGCGCTGCACCAGGGTCTGATCGCCGGGCTGATCGGCCTCGGTGTGGTGGTGCTGTTCCTGCTGCTCTACTACCGCCTGCTCGGCCTGATCGCCGTGGGCGGTCTGATCGCCTACGGCGTGTACTTCTTCGCGCTGATCAAGCTCATTCCGATCACCCTGACGCTGGCGGGGATCGCCGGCCTGGTGCTCACCATCGGGGTGGCGGCGGACGCGAACATCGTCATCTTCGAACGTGTCAAGGAGGAGATGCGTGCCGGGCGATCGATCCGCGCGAGCGTCACCGCCGGCTACAAGAAGGGCCTGTCGGCGATCATCGACGCCAACGTGGTGACGATCATGACGGCCTTCGTCCTGTTCGTCATCGCCACCGCGGACGTCAAAGGCTTCGCCTTCACGCTGGGGATCGGTACCTTCGTCTCGCTGTTCACCGCGGTGATGGCCACCCAGGCGATCCTCCTCACGGTTGGCGACAGTGCAACCCTCGCGCGTCCGTCCGCTCTGGGAGCGCGCAGGAACGAGCGGTCCTGGACCTTCGACTTCATGGGCGCGTCGCGGTACTTCTTCACGCTGTCGGGTGTGATCCTGTTGATCGGCGCCTTCGCGATCGGCGGTCGCGGTCTCAACCTGGGCATCGACTTCACCTCCGGAACCCAGATCTCGGTGGGCCTCCAGCACAAGGCCGACGTGGACCAGGTCACGTCCGTACTCACCCGCCTGGGGGATGGGGATGCCACGGTCCAGCAGGTCCACCACGACACGGCACTGGGCCCCTACGGCTTCCAGATTGCCTCGAAGTACCTGAACGCGACCCAGCTGGCCAGGTTGAACAGCCAGCTGGAGGCACGGTTCGGCATCCGCACCAGCCCCACGGGCAACCAGGATTTCAATCCCAACTCGGTGGGGCCGACGTTCGGTTCGTCGGTGGAGCATTCAGCGATCGTGGCGATCATCGTGTCGCTGTTGTTGATCTCGGTCTACATCACCCTGCGTTTTGACTGGAAGTACGCGGTGCCGGTGCTGATCGCTCTCGCGCACGATCTGTTGATCTCCATCGGTGTGTATGCGTTGACCGGTCGGGTGGTGACGACCGACACGGTCGCGGCGTTGTTGACCATCCTGGGTTACTCGATGTACGACACGATCATCGTCTTTGACCGGGTGCGTGAGAACACCAAGCGGATGCCCAATGCGGCCTATTCCCAGATCGTGAACCGGTCGATGAGTGAGGTGCTGACCCGGTCTTTGGCCACCACGGCGTGCACGTTGATCCCGGTGGTCGCGTTGTTGATCTTCGGTGGGACGACGTTGAAGGATTTCGCCTTTGCGTTGTTGGTGGGTGTCGCCTCGGGGGCGTACTCGTCGATCTTCATCGCCTCACCGGTGCTGACGCACTGGAAGGAGCGTGAGCATGCCTACCGGCTGCGGCGTGAGCGGATCGTCGCCGAGACCGGCTCGGTACCCGCCTACGCCATCGAGGCGACGCATGACGCCTCGAAGGACGTTCGCCGGCGCCGGAGTCCAGAGCTCCGACGCCGGCATTGACAGCGTCTCTTCTAGGCTTCCACCGCCACGGGCTGGTCCGCCACGGCGATCTCGATCCGCCGCGGCTGTGCCCGCTCGGGCTTGGGGATGCGCACCTCGAGCACCCCGTCGGTGAAGGTGGCGGTCACCCCGGTGGCGTCGACGCCCTTGGGCAGGGTGATGGCCCGGGAGAACGCGCCGTGGGGTCGCTCGGCATGGTGGTAGGCGGCGACGTCCTGCTCGGCGTCGTGCTTGCGGGCACCGGACAGGGTGAGGACGTTGTCCTCGACCTGGAGGGCGAGATCCTCCTGCTTGATGCCCGGCAGATCGGCGCGGAGAACGTAGGCGTCAGCCTTCTCAATCAGGTCCATGGCCGGGGCCCAGCGCACCGAAGCGCCGACGGGCCCGGTGAACGCCGTGTTGAAGAGGCGGTTCATGTCGGCCTGGAGCGAAGTGAGCTCACGAAGGGGCTCCCAGCGAACGATCGTCATCTCAAAACCTCCTTGGACGGAATGTTGGAAAGGGGAAGTCCTACACCCACCTCCATAGGACGCCAGCGGGGACCGTCAACCCCCCCGGCGAAGATTTCAGCTCGCAGTCGCCCGGAGTTTGCCGAGCGCCCGCTCCTCGATCTTGCGCACGCGCTCGGCGCTGAGTCCGAGCTGCTCACCGATCTGGCGCAGGGACCGCCCGGGCCCGTCGAGGCCGTAATGACTGCGGAGGATGAACCGCTCGCGTTCGTTGAGACTGCCGAGCAGGGCACGGACCTGCTCGATCTCGCTGGCGTCGAGGAGCTGCTCATAGGCGTCCTCGGCGAGCGGATCGACGAGCAGCTCACCGAAGGCTCCGAGGTCGCCATCGGGTCCGGGCACGGGTTCATCGAGTGAGCGCGGGACGCTCTCGAGCGCCAGGAGATCGCCGAGCTGGGCGTGGGAGAGGCCGGTGTCGGAGATCAGCTGTTCACCGGATGGTTCGCGGCCATAGCGCTGGACATGGTCGCCGTAGGCACGTTTGACCTGGCTGAGCTGTCGCAGCGTCCGATCCGACAGCATCAGCGGTCGGGCGAGCTCGCCGACCAGCTGCTGCATGGACTGCCTGACCCACCAGGCGGCGTATCCCCAGAACGGCACTGCGCGCGCGGGGTCAAAGCGCTCCAGGGCGCGCAGGAGACCGACGACGCCCTCCTGCATCAGCTCGACGCGGGTGAGGCTGGTGGAGCTCCGATAGACCCGCGCGACGCCCGCGATCTGGGGGAGATGCGCTTCGATCAACTGCTCGCGTGCACGCAGGTCTCCCTGCTGGGCGCACACCACAAGCCGGCGCTCGGCCTCCCGGGACAGCTGTGGCCGGTCGCTGACCTCGCGAAAGTAGCCCGCCGAGCTCGTGGCTCCGCGAGGCTCTGCGTAGCGGAGGTCTCGCGCCAACCCCGCGTCGACGGCCCGGGCCGTGCGGGATTCACGGGCAAGTGCCTCGCCCTCGGTCTCGGTGATCTCAGCCGGGAATGTGGGTTCGTCCATGACTGCGGTTGTGTCGTCGGCGAGGGTGGAGGCTACCTCGCTCGCACCTCCCGGCGCCGGAGCGGAGTCGGCTGGCGGCACGCCGGTAGGCTCGGAGCCGCCGACCCGCGCCGAACGCTCTGATGGAGGTCCCTTGACGGCAACCCGAACCCCGGTCATCGAGCAGCGTTCGATCGACCACATCCCCGAAACCGAGCGTCACGGCCGCCCCTGGTCGCTGCTGACCCTGTGGTTCGCCTCCAACATCCAGGTCAACGCGATCGTCACCGGCGCGCTCGCGGTGTTCGTCGGCCTCGACCTGCAGTGGGCGATCATCACCATCGTGGTGGGCAACCTGATCGGTGCCCTGTTCATGGCCTACCACTCGATCCAGGGGCCCCGCCTCGGCGTCGCCCAGATGATCCAGAGCCGGGCCCAGTTCGGCTTCGCCGGCGCGCTGCTGCCGATCCTGGTCACCATCTTCATCTACCTCGGATTCGCCGTGGAGGGCGGGGTCGCCGCCGGTGACGCGCTGGCGGCCTGGACCGGGATGTCCCAGACGCTCGGGATCATCATCTTCAACGTTGTCCTCATGCTGGTGGCGCTCGTCGGCCACGATCTCATCCATCGCGCCAGCCGGGTCATCTCGGTCATCTCACTGGTCGTCTTCGTTGCGCTGTTCGTCAACCTCGTCGGCCACGTCGGCGCGGTCCACGTGTCCGCCCACGACAGCTGGCAGAACATCCTGCTGGCGATCTCGCTCTTCGTGGCCTGGCAGGTCACCTGGGCTCCGTACGTGTCGGACTACTCGCGCTACCTGCCGTCGGCCACCTCATCGGCGGCGACGTTCTGGGCCACCTACGGCGGGGCGGTGCTGGGCGGCGTGTGGGCGATGATCATCGGCGCCTTTGCGGCGCTGCTGGCCCCCAACGCGGTGGACGCCGACACCGTCGGCTACCTGGCGGGACGCCTCAGTGCCGTCCACGGCCTGATCGTCCTCGCGCTGCTCATCGGCCTCGTCCCCGCCCAGGCGGAGGGTCCCTACGGCGCGTTCCTCACGGCGATGGCCGGTCTCTCCGCACGCGGCCGGGCCGCCGCTTCGACGGTGCGCCTGCGCATCGGCTTCGTGGTCGCGTTCACGTTCGTCGCCATCGTGCTGGCGATCGCGGCCGGCCCGAACCTCGAGACGACCTTCGAGAACATCACGCTGTTCCTGCTCTACCTGCTCGTCCCGTGGACGGCGATCAACCTGACCGACTTCTACCTCGTCCGCCACGGTCAGTACGACATCGAGGCGCTGTTCGAGACCCACGGCCCCTACGGCTTCATCAACTGGCCGTCGGTCCTGCTCTACCTCGTCACGATCGGGGTCGAGATCCCCTTCGTAAACGCGTCGCTGCTCGAGGGCCCGATCGCCAAGGCGATGGGCGGAGCTGACATCGCCTGGATCATCGGTCTCGCGCTGCCCACGGTGGCCTACTGGCTGCTGGCCCGAGCGCGCCGCGTGCCGGACCCGCCGCCGCTGGTGACTCAGTCGTGAGCGCCCAGGAATGAGCTGACCAGCTCGAGGAACCGCTCGGGCGCCTCGAGGTGCGTCGAGTGGCTGGTTCCGGGGACGAGTTCCCAGGTGGCGTCGGCGAGACCCTCGACGAGCGGTGTGACCACGGCGGGCGTGGCCTCGTCGTACTCGCCGGAGATGACCAGAGCGGGCGTGTGGATCTCGCCGAGACGTGCGGTGATGTCCCAGTCGCGGATCGCGCCGATCACGTGGAACTCGCTCGGGCCGTTCATCGTGTGATAGACGGTCGGCTCGGCCTCGAGCTGGTCGAGGGAGCGCTGGAGCGGCTCGGGGAACGGCACGATCCGGCACAGATGGCGCTCGTAGTAGGCCCCCATCGCCTGCGCATATTCGTCGCTGTCGGTCGTCCCGTCGCGCTCATGGGTGCTGAGCGCGGCCTGGACCGACTCGGGCAGGAACGTGCGCAGTCGGTTGGCCTCCTGCACCCACAACGGGATCGACGCCGGCGAGTTGGCGATCACCATCGCCTTCAACCCGCGCGGCTGGCGGAGGGCGTGCTCCATCGCGAGCATCCCGCCCCAGGACTGGCCGAGCAGCGCATAGCGCTCAGCGATCCCGAGATGGTCGAGCAGGACCTCGAGCTCACGACAGAACAGGTCCACCGTCCAGTGTGCCGCCGGGGCGTCCGGAGCATGCTCGGAGAGCCCACACCCGATCTGGTCATAGAGGACGCAGGCGCGGCCGGTCGTCTCGGTCAGGGCTGTCAGGGGCTCGAGGTAGTCGTGGGCGGCGCCGGGGCCACCGTGGAGGATCACCAGCGGCGCCAGTCGGGGATCATCCAGATCCCCGACCACCCTGTACCAGGTCCGGCCCGCCTCCCACTCGAGTTCTGCGTCGGCCATGCGACCACGCTACCCGACCCGGGCGGACCCCGGGCGCGTGGCTTGACAGCGTGACCCCGGCTGATGTGTAGTGACCGCCATGGGGCGGCGATCGCGGTGGACCTGGCGTACCCTGGCGCTCATCGGCGCCGTCGTCATGGCCGGCCTGGGCCTGCTGGCGACGGGCTTGGCGTCCTCGCACGGTGCTCCGCCCGTGGCGGAGGTGAGCACCCCGTCGTCCTGCGCGGACAGCTCACAGTCGCTGTACGGCTTCGGGAGTTCCGGACGGGTGATCTCCCAGACCCAGGTCCCCGTGTGCGTCACGGGTCAGGTGACCGTCAGCTTCGCCGGCGACCCGGCGACGGGGTGCGCCGCCCGCGGCCTCTGTGGCTATCAGGGCACCGAGAGCTGGAGGCCTCAGGGCCCCGGGGATCTCGGTCTGCTCACCTTCGTCCAGAACGGTCGCCGGTCCATCGCCCCGACGCTGGTGATCGGCGCCTTCGGCACGCCCGTGGTGTCCTCGGTGACGCTGTCGGGTCCTCCGGGTCACGCCGCCGCGGCCGGCGATTGCCATGACCGGGCTCGGGCCCCGGGTGCGTTCCTCGACCTGGCCGTGCACGCCGGCCGCACCGAGATCGGCTTGGGGGAGCCCCAGGAGGGGGTCTTCGGCACGCGCTGTGCCGGGCCGCTCAGCGTCGATGTCGCCGCCGCCCTGCCGCGTCGAAGCGTGACGCTGGCCCAGCTGCGTCACGGTCATCTGCACATCGACCTGTCGAGCTCGCACCCGTTCGCCGCCGGGGGGTTCTCGGGCACGGTCGTCTCGACGGTGCAGCTGGCGCTCGGGGCTGCGCGGACCCAGCCCGAACATGTGACCTCGCCACCGGGCAGCCAGCCGACGCGCCTGGAGACCGTCCGCTACGCCGTGAGCGCCTCGGGCCGCGGAGCCGTCGCGGCCGTGTCAACCGCCGGGACGGCGTGTGGCGGCCTCGATGCTTGCGGCCTGGCCGGCACGATCTCGCTGGCCCCGCGGTTCGGCGCCAGTGCCGGCGCGTTTCTCACCGCCAGCTCGGTCAAGGAGCGGTCGGTGCGGGATCTGCTCACCGCGCTCGGGGTGGACACCGGGGGGGACACCTCGGGCATCACCGTCAACGGCGCCGGAGACGCCAGTGGCGGGACGGTGACCGCGAAGCTCCGGCAGGCCGGCGCGACCTGCACCGACCGGGTCGAACTCGACCAGACCGGGGTGCTGCTGCGCGTGCGTGCCGGCCGGCTGGTCATCTCCGTGGACCCGGAGACCACCCAGGCCGTGGACCCCCTGCGCACCCGCTGCCCGGGTCCGGCGCTGGCCGGCCACACCTTCTCCAGTGCGTCGTTACCGGCCACCATCCTGCGACAGGCCCGCTTCACGGTGCAGCTGCAACGCCTTCCGCGACGGCCCCTACCGGCTGGCGGTGCACCCCACCCTCGCCCTCACGTTCCGGCGTGAGCGGATCACCAGCCAGGTCCTCCCCTTCAGAGCCCGGCGCGCCGGGGGATCTCCGCCGGGGTGATCTAGCCTTGAGGCTCGCGACTGCCCTACCTGCTGCCCTATGCTGGGCGTGATGCGCAAGACGAGTGTCTATCTCGACGATCAGCTGGCTGAGCGCCTTGCGCGCCTGGCCCGTCAAGAGGGTCGATCCCAGGCCGAGATTCTGCGCGAGGCAATCGCCACCTACCAGTCGCCACCATCACAGGACCGGGATTTCGCTCTCGCTGCCGGGTTTCCGCGCCGCGACGGGGATCCGCGACCGATCTCCGAGATCCCCGAGCCCGAGTTGCTCGACGGGTTCGGCGCGTGACGCTCCTGATCGACGCTGCTCCACTCGTCGCACTCGCCGATCTCGACGAGCCACAACGCACTCCGATCCTCGATGTTCTGGCGAGCGAGCCGGGCGCGCTCATCATCCCCGCGCCGACCACGGCGGAGGTCGACTATCTGCTTGGTCAGCGATTCGGCCGAGCCGCCCGGAGGGCGTTCCTCAGCGATCTCGCGGCCGGGCGCTTCAGCGTTGTCGGACTCGACCCTGACGACTACGCGACGGTCGTGGCACTCGAGGCCCGGTACGCGGACCTTGACCTGGGCCTCGCCGACTGCGCCCTTGTGGTTCTTGCCGACCATTTCGAGACCGAGCGGATCCTCAGTTTCGATGAACGCCACTTCAGGACGGTGACACAGCTATCGGGACGACCATTCCGCGTCCTTCCAGCTGACGCGTGACTTGGTCCGGGATCGGGTCGCCCGGACTTCAGAGCCCGATGCGCTGGCGGATCTCCGCCGGAGTGATCCAGCCGGGTCCCAGGCCCTCGCGGACCGTCTGGTTGATCAACCTCACGAGCAGTTCGTTCAGCGGCGCGGGCTGACCGATGAGCCGGGCCTGGAGGATGATCTCGCCGGTCAGGTAGTCGGTCTCCAGCGACGCGCCGCGGGTCAGGGACTGCCACGTCGAGCCGCCGGCCGGCGGCCGGCCGGGGATCTCGCCGATGCCCTGCCACAGGAAGCGCTGGGGCTGGTTCCGCGGATTCTCGGGCACGTAGTTGATCTGTGCGGCGTCGAGCACGGCCCGGCCCTCCTCGCGAGCGACCTCGATGAGCGCGTCGAGTCCGTCAGCCCCGACTCCGCAGATCGCCTGGGCGGCGTTGGCGAGGTTGTCGATGAGCTTGGCGTACTTCGCGCTCATGATGTCCGGGTTGGGCAGGGACTCGAACAGGGATGCCGACAGGGCATCGGTCACGGCGGCGACGGTGGCGTCGACGCCGGAGGGAAAACGGCCCACGTCGATCTTGCCGGTGGTGCCGGTGGCGAAGGCCTGCACGATCCCCGGCTCGAGGTGCGCGGTGGGGGACAGGACCACGGCGCCGTAGACCTCGGGGAGGATCCGCAGCGCGGTGCGCTCGTTCGCCACGCCGTTCTGGAGGAGCACCACCGGTACCCCTTCGGGTCGGGCGTCGCGCAGGGCTTCCAGCGCGCCGAGGGTGTCCTGGCTCTTGACGGCCAACAGGACGATGTCGTCTGGGCCGATGCCCAGGGTGGCCGGGTCTCTGGCCACCGGGATGCGGTGGGTGGTCGTGTCGACCGGCGTCTCCAGCACCAGGCCGTCGGCGGCGATCGCGTCGTGATGGGCACCGCGGGCGATCAGCGCGACGTCATGACCGGACTGGTGGAGACGAGCGCCGACGACCCCGCCGATGGCCCCCGCACCGAAGATCACAAACCGCATCGGCCCCTAGGCTAGCCAGCCCGGGTGAGGAGAGGCGGCTCAGGGCACGAGCAGCGAGGGGCGGTACTCACCGATGGGGACCGGGCGGCCGATGTGGTAGCCCTGGGCGAAGTCGACGCCGTTGAGGCGGAGGAAGTCGAGGGTGGCCTGGTCCTCCACGCACTCGGCGATCGTCTGCTTCTGCAGGCCCTGGGCGATGCCGACCAGCGCCTTGATCACGTGACGGTCGGTGCGGTTGGCGATGCAGCGGGTGATGAACTCGCCGTCGATCTTCAGGTAGTCGGCGGGCAGGTGCTTGAGGTAGTAGAAGCTGCCGAACCCGGCGCCGAAGTCGTCGAGGGCGAAGCGACAGCCCAGGGTGCTCAGCTTGTTGGCGAACTCGCGGGCGACGTGCATGTTGGCGACCGCGGCGGTCTCGGTCACCTCGAAGATGAGGCTCCCGGGGGCGATACCGGTGCTCTCGAGCTGCTGCTCGATCGCCGGCAGCATCAGCGGGTCGCTGAGGGTCTTGCCCGACAGGTTGACCTCGATCACCAGCCGCTCGCCGCGGGCCTCGTACTCGGCGATCAGCAGGATGGCCTGGTGCGCGACCCAGCGGTCGATCTCGCCGATCAGGCCGTAGCGTTCGGCCACCGACAGGAACGCGCCGGGCGGGACGAGCTCACCCTGCTCGTCGAGCATGCGCAGCAGCAGCTCGTGCTGACGGATCTCATTGGTGTGCAGGTCGAGGATCGGCTGGAGATGGAAGGTGAAGCGATCCTCCTCGATGGCGGCACGGATCCGCTGGATCCAGGCGAGCCGGGAGCCGGTCTGATTGGGCCCCTGGCCGTCGCTGTGGTTCACCGCGACCCGGTCGCGTCCCGCCTCCTTGGCGTCGTACATGGCCAGGTCGGCGGCGACGAGCGCGTCCTCGACGTTGACGATGCCCGGCGCCAGGATGGCCACGCCGACGCTCGCGGTGATCCGTTGGTGGGGTTGGCCGGCCAGGCACAGGCTCTGCTGGCGGATCGCCGTGACGATGGTCTCGGCCACCCGGGTCGCGGCCGCCGGGCTGGCTTCGGGCAGCACGACGGCGAACTCGTCGCCGCCCAGCCGGGCCACCGTGTCGCGAGCTCGCAACCGATCCTTGAGCAGATCGGCGGTGGCGATGATGAGTTCGTCACCGGCACCGTGCCCGAGCGTGTCGTTGACCGATTTGAAGTGGTCGAGGTCGACGACGATCAGCGCGCCGCTGCCGCCGTTGCGCGCCAGGCGGGCGATCGTCAGGCTGACCGCGGCCTCCAGGCCGCGACGATTGAGCAGGCCGGTGAGTGGATCGTGATCGGCCAGGTGGCGCAGCTGTGCCTCGAGATCGCGGCGTTCGCTGATGTCCTGGATCTGGGCGATGAAGTGCAGGGGCCGATCCTCGTTGTCACGCACCAGCGACACCGACAGGTTGACCCAGATCGCATCCCCGGATGCGTGCAGGTAGCGCTTCTGCATCTGATAGGTGCGGATCTCTCCGCTGAGCATGCGCTCGACGTAGCGTCGGTCGGCGTCAAGGTCATCGGCGTGGGTGATGTCGGCGAAATCGCGTTCGAGCAGCTGGTCCTCGCTGAAGCCGACCAGCTCACACAGCGCGCGGTTGACCCTGACGAACTGGCCGTCGGTCGCCACCAGGGCCATGCCGATCGGCGCCTGATCAAAGGCGCCCCGGAAGCGCTCCTCGGCCAGTCGCAACGACTCCTCGGCCTCCATGCGAGCGGTGATGTCGCGGATCGATGCGACGACGAGCATCCCCTCGGGGGTCGGCAGCGGGCTGAGGCTGATCTCGACCGGGAACTCGTGTCCGTCGCGGTGGGCGGCCCGCAGCTTGGCCACCGAGCCGAAGTGACGGACGGTCGGCGCGGCCGCATAGCTGGCGGTGTTCTGGGGATGGTGAGCCCGGATGCTGGCGGGGACGAGCACCTCGATGGGCTGACCCACCAGCTCGGTCCGCTCGTAGCCGAACAGTGCGGTGGCCTGCAGGTTCGCCCGGACGATGGTGCCGCCCGAGACGACGAGCATCGCGTCGGGGGCGGAGTCGAGCAGGCCTTCGGCGACGCTGTCGCTCTCCTGTGCCTCGGCGTCGCCGGCTCGGGCGTCCCGCTGCTGGGCCGCCGCCTCCAGGCAGCGGTGCATCACCGTGCCGAGCTCGGGGAGCCGGTCGCGGCTGAGATAGTCGCTGGCGCCGGCGCGCAGGGCGTCGGCCACCGCCGCCTCGCCGATCCGTCCGGCGACCAGGACGACCGGTAGCTCCGCGGCGTGGGAGCGGATCTGCGCGATGGCCGGCACGGCCGGCAGCTCGGCCGCGCCGTGGCCGAGCAGCACCATGTCCCAGGGCGCGGCGTCGCTGAGTGCATCGGCGAGCTCGACGGAGCTGCCGACCCGCCGTGACTCACAGGCGACGGCGCTGTCGGCCAGCTCCCGGAGCAGACGATCGGCGGCTCGATCGTCCTGGCCGGCGAGCAGGATGCGCAATGACATGCGGAGTTAATCGGCAGCCGGTCGGAATATCTGATCCGTAGAAGTCCGCGCGGCTCAGTGCGCGGTCGTCCGGGTGAGCAGCTCCCGGGCCGCTCCGGCGGTGGCGACGCTGCCGGTGATCAGGACGCCGGCGCTCGAGCACGCGCAGGCCCGCTCGATCGCCGCACCCAGTCCGTCGACGACGTCAACCTGGCTCCAGAACCGGGCGGCCAGGGGCGCCAGCGCGCGCGGCTCGGCGCCGCGGGGCCCACAGCGGGTGAGGATCACCCCGCTGGTGTGGGGGGCCAGGGCACTCAGCATCCCCGCGGCGTCCTTGTCACCGGCCGGCGCGAACACGACGACGGGGCGCTGACGGTCGAACGCCTCGCCCAGGGCAGCCACGGTGGCTGCCATGCCCGCGGGGTTGTGACTGGCGTCGACCAGGACCCGCGGATGCTCGCGGACGCGCTCGAGTCGTCCGGGTGAGGTCGCGCCGGCCAGCCCGCGGCGCAGTGCGTCGCGTCCCAGGGTCTGGCCCCGGCGGGCCAGGAACTCCTGGGTCGCCACGATCGCCGTCAGCGCGTTGTCGGCCTGGTGGCGCCCGAGCAGCGGCAGGGCCAGCGCGTGATGGAGGGCGCCGTAACCCTCGAAGCTCACGGTCTGGCCGCCGGGGTGGGTGCGGCGGGCGCGGAGTCTCAGGGTGCGCTCCACCCGCACGGGCGTGGCGTCGACCCGGGTGGCCGCGCTGGTGAGGATCCGCGTGACCCCGCGCGTCTGGGCGGCGATCACCGCGGTGGCCCCGGGCTTGATGATGCCCGCCTTGTGCTGGGCGATGGCGGCGAGGCTGTCGCCGAGACGGTCGGCGTGGTCCATGGCCACCGGGCAGATGACCGCGACCTCGGCGTCCACCACGTTGGTGGCATCGACGCGCCCCCCGATCCCCACCTCGATCACCGCCACGTCAGGACGCAGCCGGGCAAAGGCGGTCAGGGCCAGGACGGTCAGCGTCGCGAAGAACGGCAGGGGCCCGTCCTCGGCCTCGACCCGGGCCAGCGCCGGTGCGAGGTCGGCATGGGCGGCCAGCAGACGCGCCTCGGGTACCGGTGTGCCGCCGAGGGTGATGCGTTCGGCCAGCGAGTGCAGGTGGGGGCCGGTGAACCGCGCCACGCGCAGGCCGGACGCGCTCAGCAGCGAGTCGATGATGCGGGCGGTGGTCGACTTGGCGTTGGTTCCGGTGATGTGGATGACGGTGAGCTCGCGCTGGGGCGAGCCGCCCAGCGCGAGCACGCGGTCGACCCGGTCGCGCACCGCGGCGTCATCGCCGGCGCTGCTGCGCGGGCGGGCCAGGAGCCGCGCCTCCAGCTCGGCCCAGGCGCTGACCGGTGGCTGGCGGTTGCCCTCGGGAACGCTCATGTCGGCGGACGGTACAGCGCCATCTCGGTTGCGCCACCCCCATCCCGGGGACGGGCCGCTTTGCCGGGGAGGCCCCTAGACTCCGACGCCGATGAGTGCCGAGCCGTCAGTCCGTATCGGAGTCGCCGGGCTCGGGTACTGGGGCCCGAACCTGGCCAGGAACTTCGCCAACCTGCCCAACGCCGAGCTGGCCTGGCTCTGCGATGGCTCCCCCGCTGCGCTGGCCCGGGTCGCGGTCGCCCATCCCGGCGTGGCGACCACCGGTTCTCTCGATGACCTGCTTGCGGACGAGACCCTCGACGCGATCGCGCTGGCCACGCCCGTCCCCACCCACGCCGATCTGGCCGTGCGCGTGCTCGAGGCGGGCAAGCACTGCTTCGTCGAGAAGCCGCTGGCCCAGTCGGTGTCCGACGCCGAGCGTGCGGTGGCCGCCGCGCAGGCCACCGGCCGCGTGCTGATGGTCGGTCACCTGCTCGAGTACCACCCGGGCGTCACCAAGCTCAAGGAGCTGGCCGACTCGGGCGAGCTGGGCGACCTCTACTACATCTACGGCAACCGCCTGAACCTCGGCAAGCTGCGCGCCGACGAGAACGCGCTGTGGTCCCTCGGCGCCCACGACGTGTCGGTCGTGCTGTCGCTGGTCGGCGAGGAACCGGTCGAGGTGGTCGCCCACGGCGAGTCCTACGTGCGCCCCGGGGTCCAGGACGTGGTCTTCTGCTTCCTGCGCTTCCCCTCGGGCCTCTCCGCACACCTGCACCTCTCCTGGCTGGACCCCCACAAGGAACGTCGCTTCACCGTGGTGGGCTCGCGCCGCATGGCCACCTTCGACGACATGGCGCTCGAGGGCAAGGTCACGATCTATGACAAGGGTTTTGACGAGAACGCCCAGGGCTACGGCGAGTACATCACCCGCTCGGGCGACATCTTCTCCCCGCGCCTGCCCTCGGCCGAGCCGCTGCGGCTCGAATGCCAGCACTTCGTCGACTCGATCCTCAACGGGACCACGCCGCGCTCGGACGGCCAGTCCGGGTTGCGGGTCGTGCGGGTGCTCGAGGCGCTGCAGGACTCCCTCGATCGGTCCGGCCGCCCCCCGCATGCCTGACATCGCGCGCGGTGCCGTCGTCGACCCGACGGCGGTGCTGGCCGAGGATGTCGTGGTGCAGTCCAACGCGGTGGTCGGACCCGGTGTCCGGCTGGGCCCCGGTGTCCTGGTCGAGTCCTGTGCGGTGCTCGGCAAGCGCCCGCGCCTGCGCGGCGGCTCCTCCGCCGCCGGCCTCGAGCTCGCCGATCTTGAGATCGGCGATGGCACCACCGTGTGTGCCGGGGCGGTGATCTACGCCGGCGCGAGCGTCGGACCCGGTGTGATCATCGGCGACCAGGCCCAGGTCCGCGAGCGCGCCTCGGTGGGGGCACGCACGGTGGTCGGCCGGGCCGCCTGCGTCGACTTCGCGGCGGTCGTCGGTGAGGGCGTCTCGATCCAGACCGGCGTCTATGTGACCTCGGGCGCGGTGGTGGAGGACGACGTCTTCCTCGGACCCGGCGTCTACATGACCAACGACGACGACATGGGTCGGCACCCGCGCGGGGCCGCGTTGGCCGCCCCGGTGGTCCGGCGCGCCGCCCGGATCGGTGGCGGGGTGATCCTCGTGCCCGGAGTCGAGGTCGGCGAGGAGGCGTTCATCGGTGCCGGCGCGGTGGTCACCCGCGACGTGCCCGCCCGCGCGCGTGTCCTCGGCGTGCCCGGCCGGGTGGTCGGCTACGTCGAGGACGCCGAGCTGATCGGGCACTGGCGCCGCTGAGCGCGCCGGCTCGGCTCGCGACATCACGGGTGCCGGGGTGCGCGCCTTTGAGACCCCAGAAACCTCCTGAGTGTGATCGGGCCCAGCCGGACTGCGTTGTCGGTGTCGTCAGACGACACCTGCCGCGCGCGGTCCAGTTCCGGGGCTCCGTGTTGGAGGTTTTTGGTGGTGCGGCGCCCGGAACACGGGCGAACCCGATGTGCTCGCGCGTGAGCGGCGCGCGAGCGGGGCTCAGCCGGCGAGGCTGACGGCGGAGCCGTACATGCCGGCGCCCGCCTTGGTCCAGATGACCTCGTCGCGGCCCGGACCCACGCCGATCAGGGCGATGGGCACGCGCACGAACTCCTCGATGAAGCGCAGGTAATCCCGTGCCGCCTGGGGCAGCTCCTCCTCGGAGCGGCAGTGGGAGATGTCCTCCTCCCAGCCGGGGAGCTCCTCGTAGACGCCGGAGGCGTGATGGAGCACCGTCTGGTGGTAGGGGAAGTGGTCGAACTCGGAGTCCTCGGGACCCTGGTAGCGGGTGGCCACCAGCAGTCGCTCCTGACCGGAGAGCACGTCGAGCTTGGTCAGCGCCAGCGCGGTCAGCGAGTTGAGCCGGGCGGCGTAGCGCAGGGCGACGAGGTCGAGCCAGCCGACCCGACGTTCCCGGCCCGTGGTGGTGCCGTACTCATGGCCGCGGTCGCGCAGCTCGACCCCGACCGGGCCGTCGAGCTCGGTCGGAAACGGGCCGGAGCCGACGCGCGTCGAGTAGGCCTTGGTGATGCCCCACACCTCGTCGATGTCCTTGGGACCGACCCCGGCGCCGATGCAGGCCGAGCCGGCGATCGGGTTGGAGGAGGTGACGAAGGGATAGGTGCCGTGGTCGATGTCCAGCAGCGTGCCCTGGGCGCCCTCGAAGAGCACAAGCTCGTCGTTGTCGAGGCGATCGCAGACCAGCTTGGAGGTGTCGGCGATGTACTGCTTGATGCGGTGACCGTAGGTGAGGTACTCATCGGTCATCGCCTGGAGGTCGAGCTCGGGGGCACGCTGGTAGTCGCGCAGCTGCAGGCGCTTGGGCTCCATCGCGGCGACGATCTTCTTCTTGAGGATCTTCTCGTCGAGCAGGTCCTGGACGCGGATGCCCAGCCGCGACGCCTTGTCGGCGTAACAGGGGCCGATCCCGCGCCGCGTCGTGCCGATGTTGAGCTTGCCCAGCTTCATCTCGCCCTCGTGGTCGAGGAGCATGTGGTAGGGCATGATCAGGTGCGCGTTGGCCGAGATCCGCAGCCCGCTCGTGTCGACTCCCCGGCGCCGCAGCTCATCCAGCTCGTCGGTCAGCACCTTGGGGTCGATGACCACCCCGTTACCGATCACGCACAGCTTGCCCGGGTGCAGGATGCCCGAGGGCATCAGATGCAGCTTCCAGGTCTCCCCGTCGCGCACGATGGTGTGACCGGCGTTGTTGCCGCCCTGGAAGCGGACGATGACGTCGGCGCGTTCAGCGAGCAGATCGGTGATCTTGCCCTTGCCCTCATCCCCCCACTGAGCGCCGATGATGACCAGACCTGGCATTTCGGGCTAACTATATGCGGCCCGCCGGATCCGCTTCTATCTCTTCCGTGACCGACACCATCCCCGTGCTCGAGACCGAGCGCACGATCATGCGCGGCTTCGGGCCCGCTGACCTCGACACCGTCGCGACCTGGATGAACGATCCGGAGGTGATGCGCTACCTCGGCGGGGTGCAGACGCGCAACGGCGCCTGGCGCAGCCTGGCCACCTACCTGGGTCACTGGCAGCTGCGCGGCTATGGCCTGTGGGCGGTGGAGCGCAAGTCCGACGGGGAGCTGATCGGGCGGGTCGGCCTGTGGAACCCCGAGGGCTGGCCGGGGATCGAGGTGGGCTGGACCTTCGCCCGGCGCGCCTGGGGACAGGGCTATGCGACCGAGTGCGGAGCGGCGACCCAGGCCTGGGGCTGGGAGCACCTGCCCGACCAGGCGCGGATCCTCTCGGTGATCGATCCGGCCAACGCCGCCTCCCGGCGGGTCGCCGAGCGGCTGGGGATGGCGGTGCTCGGTCCCCACAAGCTGCTGGGCCAGCTCGACGTGCTGCTCTACTTCTGCGACCGGCCGTCGGCGACCGACGACGCGGATTAGGCGGCCCGCACGTCGAGGCGGTGATCGTCTCCGTTGACCGGCAGCTCATCGCACATCTCGGTGAGACGCGAGACGGTCCGCTCGGTGATCTGCTGGTTCAGCTCATCGCGATCGACGATGTTCGTGGTGATCACCATCGAGCGTTCCTCCTCGTAGCGAGCGTTGACGATCGCATAGAACTCCTCGAGCACCCACGGCGTGGTCTGCTCCGCGCCGATGTCGTCCACGTGGAGCAGGTCGACCGCGACGAGCTTGTCGAACAGGGCCTCGTGTGAGCCGTCGTCGAAGGTCCGGCGGATCCGGCTGAGCAAGCCCGGCATCGAGTAGATCGCCACCGAGCGCCCCTCCTTCAGGGCGGCCTTGGACACCAGCATGGCCAGGGTCGTCTTGCCGGTGCCGTTGCCGCCCATGAACCACAGGCCGCGTCCGGCGTCGAGGCGCGCATTGATGTCGTCGGCGAACCGGCGCGTCGCCCGCAGCACGACGGGATCCATGTCCGAACCCTCGAGCTGGGCGAAGGAGACGTCGCGATAGCGCTTGGGGATCCGCGCCGAGAGACTCGCGGCCATCTGATTGGCGATGATCTGCGGGCGACAGCGACAGTCATAGGCGGTCTTGGTCGCCTCGTCGAAGACGAGCCCCGAGCCGTCGCAGATGTCGAAGGGGCACAGGGCCATTACTCGAACCTCGCTCCGGCGTAGTTGATGAAGCGGGGGTAGTCGCTCTGGAAGGCCAGGGTGATCTCGCCGACCGCGCCGTTGCGGTGCTTGGCGATGATGACGTCGGCTTCTCCCTTGCGGGTCGACTCCTGGTTGTAGTACTCGTCGCGGTAGATGAACATGACCAGGTCGGCGTCCTGCTCGATCGAGCCGGATTCACGGAGGTCGGAGAGGATCGGCTTCTTGTCACCCGCCCGCTGCTCGACGCCGCGGGACAGCTGTGACAGGGCGATCACCGGCACCTTGAGCTCGCGGGCGAGGGACTTCAGTCCCCGCGAGATCTGGCCGACCTGCTCCACCCGGCTCTCGACCCGTCCCTCATGGCGCATCAGCTGGAGGTAGTCGATGATGATCATGCCGAGGCCACCCTTGTCCTCGAGCTGCTGGTGCAGGCGCCGGCACTTGGAGCGCACCTCGAGCACGCCGGTGTCGGAGGAGTCGTCGACGTAGAGATCGGAGGCGCCGAGGCGCGAGCACGCGTCGAGGATCTTGGGCCAGCGGTTCTCGGGCACCTTGCCCCGGCGCAGGTCGTCGCCCTTGGTGCCGGACTGGGAGGCGACGAAGCGCTGGGCCAGCTCGGACTCGGACATCTCGAGTGAGAACAGGGCCACGGGAAAGCCCGACAGCGAGGCGTTCTCGGCCATGTTGCAGACCAGCGCCGACTTCCCCATCGAGGGGCGTGCGGCGAGGATGACCAGGTTGCCGGGTTGGAACCCCCCGGTCTTCTCGTCAAGGTCGCGAAAGCCCGACGGGGTGCCGGTCAGGACGCTCTTCTGGGTCGAGCGGTAGTGGAGGCGCTCGGTCTCCTCGTCGAGGATCATCTCGACGCGCCGGATCGACTTCTGACGCTCGTCACTGACGATGTCGAGGATGCGCCGCTCGCT
The DNA here is from genome assembly GCA_965198695.1 of Solirubrobacteraceae bacterium. Lineage (GTDB taxonomy): Bacteria > Actinomycetota > Thermoleophilia > Solirubrobacterales > Solirubrobacteraceae > Palsa-465. The sequence continues at coordinate 511,704 of CBDAPW010000003.1, forward strand.
CTGGGCGATCAGCTCCGCGGCGGACGCCTCGCGATTCTGGACCGCCGAGATCGCCTCGTGGCTGGCGTTGAGCAGCTCGCGCATCTGGGACTGCTCGCGCACGATGCGGCCGTACTCCGCGGCATGTCCGGTCGCCGGCACCCAGGCGGCGAGCTCCTCGACCATGGCGGTGCCGCCCAGCTCGGCCAGCTGCCCGTTCTGTTCCAGGCGCTCGGACACCGTCAGGTGGTCGATCTTGCCGTCGCGCTTGTAGAGCCCGAGCATGGCCTCGAACACGGCGCGATGCTCGGGCCGGTAGAAGTGCTCGGGCTTGAGCGCCAGCTCGATCAGCGTGTGCATGTGCCGGTCGTCCAGCAGCACGGCACCGAGCACCGACTTCTCAGCGGTGAGGTTGTGCGGGGGGAGGCTGGATCCGATGGTGGCGCTCATGGGGGGTAGCCACACTAGCTCGCGTCCAGGCGGACACACGCGGTGGTTCCCGCAAGCTCCGGAGTTCTTCTCCGGCCGCGCTCGCGTGGGCAAAATCGGGCCGCATTCTGCTCTCGTTTTCGGTATTCAGGTCAGTTATCGTCCGCAATAGATGAGAGGTTCGCGTCGATGATCGAGACATCCGCACGCCTGCTGGCCCTGCTGTCGCTGTTGCAGATGCGACGGGAGTGGACGGGGTCTGAGCTGGCCGAGCGCCTCGAGGTCGGACCGCGCACCATCCGGCGCGACATCGACAAGCTGCGCTCGCTCGGCTACCCGGTGGAGGCGGCGCCGGGCGTGGCCGGCGGCTACCGCCTCGGCGCGGGCGGCGAGCTGCCGCCGCTGCTGCTCGACGACCAGGAGGCGATCGCCGTGGCCGTCGGCCTGCGCACCGCCGCCGCCGGCCAGGTCGCCGGTATCGAGGAGACCTCGGTGCGCGCACTCACCAAGCTCGAGCAGATCCTGCCCGACCGTCTGCGCCGGCGGGTCAGCGCGCTCTCACACGCCACCTCGGCCTTCGCGCTCGAGGGTCCACGGATCGACCCCGACGTGCTGGCCGGCCTGGCCGGCGCCTGCCGTGACGGCCTCTCGGTCCGCTTCGGCTACCTGACCGGAGACGAGCGTGCGACCCGCCGCCAGGTCGACCCGGCCGCGGTGGTCTACAGCGGCTATCGCTGGTACCTGGTGGCCTACGACCTCGACCGCGAGGACTGGCGCACCTTCCGCCTCGACCGCATCACCTCCGCGGTCCGGGTGCAGGGGCGCGGCAGCCGGCGTCTCGTGCCCGGCGGTGACCCCGCCGCCTACGTCCAGGGGCAGCTGCGGCGCCGGGGCACCGGGGTCGAGCCCGACGCGCCCCCCGGCCGGATCCGCTTCCGCGCTCCGGCGGCGGAGATCTCCGGCCGTCTGCCCTCGACGCGGATCAGCGTCGAGCCCGACGGGGAGGAGGCCTGCGTGGCCACCACCACGGGTCCGTGGAGCCGTCACTTCCTCGTCTGGGCGGCACTGCTCGACGTCGAGCTCGAGGTACTCGGTCCGCCGGAGCTGGCGGCCGCGGCGGCCCGGGTGGCCGCGCGCCTGGCGCCGGCCTGAGTCCCGCGGGTTCAGGACCGGGCGCTCTGGGGCGGCGGGAGCTTGGTCCACGGGGGCTCGTCGGCAGACAGCCGCATGAGCGCCCGCCAGGTCTCGGCGTCGAGGATCCCGTTCACGTTCAGGTGCCGACCGGCCTGGAACGTCGCCACCGCTCGGCTCGTCTGGTTGCCGAAGTAACCGCCAACCGGGAGGCGCGCTCCGGAGGCGTTGAGCAGCTCCTGGGCCCAGACGATCTGGTCGCCGTCCGCGCCGGGGTGCAGCGTCGGTGGGACCAGGGTCCGGCGCGGAAGCGTGGGTGCCGGGGCGCCCAGCGCGGCGAGGCCGGCCGGCTGGGCGGCGTCAAGGCTGAAGAAGCTGAAACCGGGACTGCCGTAGGCGGCGGCGAGCGAGCGGAAAGAGATGACCGCGGCCGGGCTCGGAGCTCCGTAGAGCTGTCCGACGGGAACGATCGGCCGGCCATAGATCGCATTCGCGCCCATGGTGGCGAGGAACGCCCGGTCGACGCTGACGCCCAGGTCGCGCCAGTAGATCTGGGGCAGGTCGAAATCGAAGCCACCGGGACCGAGGAACACCGAGTAGGGGAAGGTCGGATGCTCGGCGACCTCGGCCTGGCCGGCGAGGCCGATCGGGAAGCGTGGTCCGACGGCGCCACGCACATCCTGGACGAACCGCTGAGCGGCACCGTAGCGCCCGTCGTAGAGGCCCTCGGCGTCCACCACGAGGCACTGGGCACCGTCGCGTACGGCCGCTACCGCCACGGCAGCCTCGGCGGCCGGGTGGACGCCGTACACGAAGGTCCAGGCGCACACCGACACACCTCCGGCCTTCAAGCCCTGGACGAGCGACGGGGTGAACTGGGGATTCGGGGTCGATCCGTCCCCGGCCTTGATGTAGAGCTCCCCCACGCCCTCGGCGACGGCCAGCTGAGCCAGGGTGGCGGGCGGCGCCGACACGGGAACCTGACTGACCCATAGGGCGCTGCCCCGGAACGGCGCCGAGGCGGCGTGCGCCGGGGTACCACTGAGCGGAGCCGATCCCACCAGCCAGCCCGCCAGGACGGCCAGACCTACGCGCCATCGTCTCAGCTGCCTCATCACCGCCAATTTAACGACGGAGGGCGCCTCGGGGGCGCCCTCCGCTCACAGTGCTGAAGTGGCCGACCGCGTTAGGCGGCGACGACCATCGTCTTGATCGACGCGGAGACATCCTCGGCGACCTCGACGGTGACCATGTAGGTGCCGACGCTGCGGATCGGCTCCTCCAGACGGATACGACGGCGGTCGACCCGCAGGCCTCGCGCGTCGCGGATCGCGTCGGCGATGTCCTGGGTGGTGACGGACCCGAAGAGGCGTCCGTCGTCGCCCGCCTGCTGGGGAATCGTCAGCACGGTCTTGGACAGCAGTCCGGCGTGCTCACGCGCCTTCTCGATCGCCTCACGGGCCGCACGCTCGGCGGCCTCGCGACGCTGGGCCGCCTGGGCGATGGCCGCCTGGGTGGCACCCTCGGCGAGCTTGCGCGGCAGCAGGTAGTTGCGTAGATAGCCGTTGGAGACCTCGACGACCGAGCCCTTCTCGCCCAGTGTCTCGATGTCCTGGAGCAGGATTGCCTGAGGCATCTCTATCTCCCCCGGCTACCGGTCGCGATCGCGGTCACGACCGCGTCCGCCCCGCTCGCTGTGCTCAGAACCGCCCTCGGCCACGTACGGCAGCAGGGCAAGCTCACGCGCGCGCTTGACGGCGCGGGCGACCTGGCTCTGGTGACGCCGGCAGGCGCCGGTGATCCGACGCGAGCGGATCTTGCCGCGGTCTGAGACGAACCGGCGCAGGGCCGAGACGTCCTTGTAGTCGACCTGGTCGACCTTGTCGCGGCAGTACGGGCACGGCTTACGCCGGGTCGATGTGAGCCCGCCCTTCCTGTCGCGCCGGCGAACCGGCCTTCTACGTTGCTTTGCCACTTGGCCTCACCTAATTGGGGTTATTTGCGTCTGGGGTCCGATTGCGCCGGCCGCGGTGGGCCGGCTCAATCACCCAAGCTTCTCGCTACCCCGGCGACTCAGAACGGGATGTCGTCCTCAGCTGCCGGCCCGGAGCCCACGGAGGCGGAGACGAAGTCAGCAGTGTCAACCGGGATGTCGCTCTCGACAGCGCGCACGCTGGACGAGAAGCCATTCCCGTTACCGCTGGAGGCGTCGTCACGCCCGCCAAGGAACTGCACGGTCTCAGCGATGATATCCACTGTCTGGCGCTTGTTCCCCTCTTTGTCCGTCCACTCGCGCCACTGGAGCCGTCCATCGACCGCCACGGGGCGTCCCTTGGTCAGGTAGCGCTGGCAGTTTTCGCCTTGGGCGCCGAACACGCTGACGTCGAAATAGTTGGGGACGTCGATCCACTGACCCTCGGCGGTGCGGCGCCGGCCGTTGACCGCGAGACGCAGTCCGCAGACCTGGGTGCTGCCCGCCTGGCGCAGTTCAGGATCGCGGGTGAGGTTGCCCGTGATGATGACCCTGTTGATGTTTGAGCCTGCCATTACCTAGTCCTTTCAATCGCCTGTCAGCGACTATAAGCACGGTCCAGGCGGCGTTTGGAGGGTGTCGCCGAAACTGGCGCACAATCCTGAAAAAGCCGTGACGAAGACGTGTCGAACGTTGCAGTTCCGAGACATTCTCCGCGGCCGATGCGCCGCTCGGGCGACAAGCCCGAGGCGCGACTACTCGTCGTCGTCGCTGCCGACGCCGGCAGCACCGACGACGACCGGCGGAGCCTGGTCGGGCGCCGGAGGAGTGCCACGCAGGACCTTGATGATCCGGAAGCGGAGCACGTCGTCAGAGATGCGGAGGCTGTGGTCGAGATCCTCCAGCAGCGCGGTCGGACCGGTGAACTGCAGCAGGTGGTACTGGGCCTCACCCTGATGGTCGATCTGGTACGTGGTGGGGCGCTGGCCCCATTCCTGGTTGCGCTCGACCGAACCGCCGGCGGTCGTGATGGCCGCCTCGACGTCGGTGAGGACCTTGGCACGGGCCGCGTCGTCGCTCTGCATCGACAGCAGCAGGACCAGGTCATAAAGAGTGGGTTCTGGGGGCATAAGAAGAGGCCGGACGCCGGCAGGGATTGCCGACGGGTCAGGCGGTGAGCGAATATAGCAACGCATGCCCGGCCGCTCGCGCGCCTCCAACCGCCCCGACCCCGGCCCCATGGCCGGGGTCACGCCCGAGTTCGCCCGGATCGAGTTCCCCGACCAGACGGCCTGGGAGGCGTGGCTCGAGGTCAACCACGCGAGCCTTCCGGGGTGTGGCTGGCGCTGGCCAAACGGGGCGCTCCGCGGGCGACCGTCACCCAGGCCGAGGCGGTCGAGGCCGCGCTGTGCTTCGGTTGGATCGACGGCCAGGTCAGGGCCATCGACGCGCACTTCTACGCCCAGCGCTTCACGCCGCGGCGTGCCCGCAGCCGCTGGTCGGCGCTCAACACCCGGCGCGTCGATGCGCTGATCGCGGCGGGGCGGATGCGTCCCGCGGGGCTGGCCGAGGTGGAGGCCGCCCGGGCCGACGGCCGTTGGCAGGCTGCCTACAGCCAGGCCGCCGACGAGGTTCCCGCCGACCTCCAGGCGGCCATCGACGCCGACCCCCGGGCGCGGGCGTGCTTCGCCACGCTCAGCTCCCAGAATCGCTTCGCGCTGATCTTCCGCCTCGGTGACGCCAAGCGTCCCGAGACCCGCGCGCGGCGGATCCAGCAGTTCGTGGCGATGCTGGCGGCCGGGGAGACTTTTCACTGAACTGCGGGCGTGCCCGAGCGCTTGCGCTCGATGTCGGCCAGCTGCTCGTCGATCCACTGACCCGGATTACGCGAGCGGATGGTCGCCTGCAGGCCGGCCAGGCGCCAGTTGCGCTCGGCCTCGGGCATGGTCAGCGCGGCGTGGATGCTGTCGGCGAGCTCCTGGATGTCGAAGGGGTTGACCGACAGCGCGTACTCGTGCAGTTCCTCGTGAGCTCCGGTGTTCTCCGACAGGATCGACACCCCGGCGCGCTGGTTGGCCATCGGGCCCTCCTTGGCGACCAGGTTCATGCCGTCGAACATGGCGTTGACCATGAGCACGTCGTAGTGCTTGTAGGCGGCCACCGCCTCCTCCAGGTCGTCGCGCAGCTTCAGCTGGATCGGCATCCAGTCCGGGGTGCCGTGGCGGTGGTTGACCACCGCGACCACCGCCTCGATGCGCTCGAGGTACTCGGCGTACTCGGGCACGTCGGTTCGGGACGGCATCAGCTGGGAGATGAAGGTGACGCGCTCGCGGAACTCGGGGTGCTGTTCGAGGAACAGGTCAAAGGCCGAGAAGCCACGCAGGACGTTCTTGGACAGGTCGGCGCGGTCGACGCGCAGGATGAGGTACTCGCGGCGACGGCGCAGCAGCTCCTCCTCGAACTCGGCCACCCGGGGGCGTTGGGCGACGGCGCCGATGGCGGCCGGGTCGATCGGCAGCGGGTAGTGGCGCACCCATACCTCGCGTCCCTCGATCGAGACGATGCCGGCCTCATGATCGACCTCCAGGCCCAGCAGGTCCTCACAGCACTGGAGGAAGTTGCGGCGGTAGGACCAGGTGTGGAAGCCGATGATGTCGTTGGCGAGGATGCCGCGGTAGATCTCCTCGCGGATGAAGGACGGCAGCACCCGCCAGGAGTCCGACTGGCTCCAGGGGATGTGGACGAAGTGGTGGAGGAACACGTCGGGGCGCGCCCGGCGGATCAGGGCCGGCAGGGTGTACAGGTGGTAGTCGTGCGCCATCACGATCGGGTTCTCCACCTCCGCGATCTCCTCGAGCGCGGCCCGGGCCAGGTCCTCGTTGACGACGTTGTAGCCGAACTCGAAGGCCTCGGTCTCGTTGCGGCGGACGTCCGGGGCGTTGGACAGATCCCACAGGTAGTGCTGGATGAACCACAGCATCGGGTTGGCCACCACGTTGTAGAAGCGGTCATAGGCCTCGGGGTCGGAGGCGACCAGCTTGACCCGGTACTCGTTGCCGTCATCGGTGGCGACGGGGAACGGTCGCCCGCCGTTGCGCTCGGCCTCGGCGATGTCACCGTCGGTCATCGCCGAGGCGATCCAGGTGATCTCCCGGTGGGTGGCCAGACCGATCAGCGCGGTGACCAGGCCACCGGTGCCGCGGCGGAAGGAGCCATCGTCGGAGAAGGTCACCGGTCCGCGATTGGAGACGAGGATCAGCGGCGCGGCCATCACCAGGACGATATGTGATCGGTGCGGCGTTGGCAGACCGAGTGGGTGAAAAAATCTCGCCCATGGCCCATGCGAGCGTGTTCACCAGCAAGTTGTCCGTCGACCCAGCCGATCCCGAGGGCTTCCGCGGATCCTCCGCCAATATCGGAAAGCTGCTCGGCTCCGCCGAGCTGGCGGTGAAGGTGACGGTGATGGATCCCGGCAACCATCTCTGCCCCTACCACTACGAATACGTGGAGGAATGGCTGGTCGTCCTGGCCGGCATGGTCGATGTGCGGACGCCGTCGGGGACCGAGCGGCTGTCGGAGGGGGACGCGGCCTGCTTCCCGGCGGGGCCCGCGGGCGCCCACCAGGTGTCGGCTCCCGCGGACGCCCCCGAGCCGGCGCGCGTCCTCATGTTCTCCGCCGACGTCAGCCCCGCGGTCACCGTCTACCCCGACAGCGACAAGCTGGCCGTCTACACCGCCAGCGGGGAGGACGAGGTGTTCGTCCGCCGTGCGGCACCCTCGAGCCATCTCGACTACTACGACGGCGAGACGCCCTGACCGTGACGCCGGCCCCGGTATCGAGGTTCACTAGGCTCCGCAGCTGATGGTCGACCCGCGCATCTACCGCGCCGGCTGGGTGATCGTGTTCGTGGCGCTGATCGTCTTCGGCTTCTCGCTGGAGAACCAGCCGACCCCGGCGAGCACCAACCTCGCGCCCGGCGTCTCCTTCGCGTCGGTGGATGCGGCGGCGGAGAAGATGGCGACCCAGTTCGGCGCGGTCAGCGCCGGCAGCCGCGCCGATGGCCAGATGGCGGGGTACGTCGCCGCCCAGCTGCGTGCCGCAGGGGGCTTCTCGGTCGCCAGCCAGAGCACGCCGATCCGCACCGCCGCAGGTGAACAGGCGATCGACACCGTCGAGGCCGAGCGTCCCGGGCTGGGACAGGGGACCGTCGTGGTGATCGCCGACCGCGACGGCGCCGCGTCCGGCGGCTCGGGCCCGCCGGTCGCCAGCACCGCGGCCTCCGCGGTGCTCATCGGCCTGGCCAAGGAGGAGTCGGGGGCCAGCCTCGATCGCGCGCTGCTGCTCATCTCCACCAGCGCCCGGGTCGGCGCGGCCGGTACCGCCGCCCTGGCGCACACGCTGGCCGACAACGGCGCGGACGCGGTGATCGTGCTGGGCGACCTGGCCGGCGCCGAGGACCATCCCCCGGTGGTCGTGCCGTGGTCGGGCACCGACCGACTCGCACCGGCGTCGTTGACCGCCACCCTGGGCGCCTACGTCAGTGCCCAGACCGGGTTGAGCCGGGCGGACCCGAGCCTCGGCTCGGAGTTCGCCCAGCTCGCGTTCCCCTTCGCCACCGGAGGTCAGGCGCCGTTCGCCGGGCTCGGGATTCCCGCGGTCGGTCTCTCGGTGTCCGGTGACCGCAGCCCCGTGGCCGGTGGATCGGTCGACCCCGCGCGGATCGCGCAGTTCGGGCTGGCGCTCGACCAGGCGGTCAGCGCGCTGGACACCGGGCCCGCCGTGCCCGCCCCGAGCGCGTACCTGACCATCTCCTCCAAGCTGGTTCCGCTGTGGGCGGTGCGGCTGCTGGTGCTGGCCCTGATCGTGCCGGTGGCCTTCACCCTGGTCGACGCCCTGGCTCGCGCGCGCCGTCGCGGCCACTCGATCCTGTCGTGGATCGTGTGGGTGCTCAGCTCCATCGTGCCCTTCGTCGTCGGCCTGGCGGTGATCAAGTTGGCCGGGCTCACGCACATCCTGTCGGCCCCGCCGGAGGCCGTCGACTCCGGATGGGGCTTCACCGCAGCGGGGGCGGCGGTGATCGCCGTGGCCATCGCGGCCACCGCCGTCGCCTTCGTGCTGCTGCGACCGCTCGGCGTGCAGGTGGCCTCGGGGATCGGCTGGCGGCGGACGCCGACCTCACCCCCGATCGAGGGAGCCGTCGTCGCCCTGTCGATCGTGCTGTGCGCCCTGGCCCTCGTGGTGTGGATCGTCAACCCGTTCGCCGCCGCGCTGTTCGTGCCGGCCCTGCACGTCTGGCTGTGGCTGGGCTCACCCGGGGTCACGGCCAGCCGCCTGCGGGCGCTGGCGCTGATCGTCGCCGGGCTGATCCTCCCGGCGCTTATCGCCGTGTACGACATGCTGGCGCTGGGGATGGCGCCGTGGGACTTCGCCTGGAGCCTCACCCTGGCGCTGGCCGGCGGCGCGGTGAACGTCGGCACGGGTCTGAGCTGGTGCGTCTCCCTCGGGGTGCTGGCGGGCGCGGTGGTGCTGCTGGCCCGCGCCGCCGGGGCGCCCGCGGCGGTCGTCGGAGCCGAGGGAGCGCTCAGCGTGCGGGGGCCTCTGGGACACGCCGGACCCGGGTCACTCGGGGGCACCGAATCGGCCCTGCGACGGTGACCCCACCTCGGTCCGAGCTCGGCGCCGCGATCGGCGCTCGCACCGTGCGCTTCCCCCGGGCGCCGAGGCCGCGTCGGACCGCAGGACGCTTCTGGCGCTGGGCGTCGGGCCTGCTCATCCTGGCCGGGCTGGCGCTCGCCGGGGATGTCGTGGCCACGCTGGTGTGGCAGGAGCCGGTCACCGCCGTGATCGCCACCGTGGCACGCGCTCACGTCGACCAGCGCTGGGCGCGTGGGGTGCCCCTCGACTCGGCCGATCGGGCTGAGCTCGCGTCGATCCGCGGGATGGATGAGCGAATGGCCTTCCTGGCTGGCGCTGAGGCGCGCAGCGCTCCGGCGGGCGCCGGCCTCGGCATGTTGAGCATCCCCGCCATCGGACTGCACTTCGAGCTCGTCCAGGGGACCTCGGAAGCGAGCCTCGCGATGGGGCCGGGTCATTACGGTGCAACCGACCTGCCGGGGGAGGGTGGGACGATCGCCATCGCCGGGCACCGCACCACCTACCTGGCGCCGTTTCGCGACATCAACGAGCTCCGGCCCGGTGAGCCGGTCACGCTGACCATGCCCTACGGCACCTTCACCTACCTGGTCCAGCGCTCAGCGATCGTCGCCCCCGATGACTGGGCGATCACCCGCCCGGTCGGCTATGAACGGCTCGTCCTGTCCTCCTGCAATCCGCTGTTCTCCGCCGCCCAGCGGATCGTGGTGTTCGCGCGCCTGGCCAGCGCCAGCCCGCGGGATCGTGCCCCGCTCACACCGGACACTCGACGAAATGTCGATTTTCTGTGAAAAGGCTGAACCGTGGGTCGCGAACACCGATACAGAGCGGGCGGACGGCGCACAACGTGTCCGCTCACGCCCACCCCTATGTCACGGATCGACATGAACACCTACGAAGTCAGTGCGGCCGCGGTGGCCGAGGCGATGCTCGAGCGCGGGTTCGGCGAGCTGCTGGCGCCCGAGGCGCTCGACGACGGCCCGGCACCGCTGGTCACTCCAACGAATGCTCAAAGCCTGATAGCGCTCCGTCGGTATCTGTGAAGCGCAGTGCCGGCTGAGCTGACGCGACCACCCTCCCGATCCAGGTGATCGGGAGGGCCGGGTCGAGTGCGCCCAGCGCCACGGTGATGGGCTCCACGGCGGCCGGCGGGGCGCAGAACAGCAGCTCGTAGTCCTCGCCGCCGGTTGCGGCCCACACCCGTGGGTCGATCCCGACCGCCGTCGCGGCGTCGGACAGGCCGGCCGACAGCGGCAGGGCGCTCAGCGCCAGCTCGAGGGCGACGCCACTGGACTGCGCCAGGTGCGCCCCGTCACTGGCGAGTCCGTCGGATAAGTCGATCATCGCGGTCACCCCCGCCCGGGCGAGTGCGCGGCCGGCGTCCAGGCGCGGCAGCGGCCGGGCGTAGCGCTCGCGCAGGCCGGCGTCGTAGGCGACGCGCTCCTCCACCACCGCCAGGCCCCCGGCCGGGCCCCCCAGCGCACCGGTCACCCCGACGAGGTCACCGGGACGGCCCCCCTCGCGGCCGACCAGCGCGGTGGGGTCATCGGCCCAGCCGACCACCGTGAAACTGAGTGCGGTCACCGCTGAGGCGCTGATGTCGCCGCCGGCGATCACTACGCCGCAGTCGCCCGCCAGCGCGGCGGCACCACGGACGAGCGCGCGGATCCAGTCGTCCTGGGCCCCCGGCGCCAGGCACAGGGCGAAGTACGCCTCGCCGGGGTCCGCCCCCATGGCCGCGAGGTCCGACAGGGCGCCGGCCAGCGCGCGGTGGCCGATCTCCTCGGGCGCGAGCTGTCCGATGCGGAAGTGCACGCCGTCGACCATCGTGTCGACCGACGTGACGGCGTAGGGGCGAGCGCGGACCACCGCGGCGTCGTCACCCAGCCAGCGGATGACGCGCTCACCCGGCGCGTCAGGCTGGTGCTGATCCCCCAGGACAGCGCCAGCGCCGGGCGGTTGGGCCAGCAGCGTGCGCAGCTCCGCGATCAGCGCGAGCTCACGCACGCGGTCACTCAGCGGTGGCGGTAGACGATCCGGGCGCGGTCGAGGTCATAGGGCGACAGCTCCACGCGGACGCGGTCGCCGGGAAGGATTCGGATCCGGAAGCGGCGCATCTTGCCGGCGACGTGTCCGAGCACGACCCGATCCATGTTGTCGAGCTTGACCCGGAACATCGCGTTGGGTAGGGCCTCGACGACCTCGCCCTCCAGCTCTACTTTTTCTTCCTTCGGCATCGCCGGGGATTCTAGGACGCCGAGCGCACTAGCCGATTCCACCCCCGCCCGAACTGGGGGCGGGCGCCGCCGGAGTGGGGGTCGTGGGGGTGCCGGCGGCTGCGGTCGGCGTGGCGGCGGGCGTCGGTTCCCCGGGGGTGGTGGTGGCCGCGCCGGGGGTGGTGGCGGCGCCCGGCGTGGTCGTGGTGCCCGTTCCCGTGGTGGACGTCCCGGTGACACCGGCGGAGGGCACATAGGTGTAGGTGTTCACCTGCTTGGCGGCCGAGTGCGGTCCGTCATAGCTCTTGCCCGCGAACGGCTCGGCCGGCGCCGTGAAGTCCCCGCAGTAACCGTCGGCGGCGCTCTCCATGAACTGCTTCCAGATCGGGGCCGCCAGCGTGCCGCCGAAGCCCGGGCCCAGACCGTTGACGTCCGTCATCGATTCGGACTCCCCGCTGCCGTAGCCGACCCATACGGCGGTGGCCAGCTGCGGGGTGTAACCGACGAAGTAGGCGTCGGTGTAGTTCGAGGTCGTGCCCGTCTTGCCGGCGGCCGGGCAGCCGTTGGGGTCATCACCGGCGGCGGTCCCGTACTGCAGGACCGTCTCGAGCGTCTGGGTGCCCTCATAGGCCTCGCCCGGGGTGAAGACGCGGTTCGGGCTGGTGTCGAGCATGTTCTCCCGCTTGCCCGACGGCAGCTTCACGCTGTTGATGATGGTCGGGGTGTAGTGCAGTCCGCCGCTGGCCAGCGTCGCGTAGGCGTCGGCCATCTGCAACGGCGTGACGCCCGGGTTGAGGCCGCCGATGATCGCCGGGTAGTAGGGCTGCTGCTTGGTGGTGATCCCCATCGCGTAGGCGGTGTCGAAGACGTTCTGGAGACCGAGGTCGACGCCGAGCTGGGCGTAGACGGTGTTGTCCGACAGCGCCGTCGCCCGGGTGATGTTGATCACGCCCTGGTAGGAGTCCTCGGAGGTGTGCACCGACCACTTGGGGTCGGCCGGCAGCCAGCCGGCGTTGAGCAGCTTGGAGGTGTAGTAGGTCTGGTTCGGGTCGCCGTCCTGGTCCTTGATGAGGTCCATCAACGAGAACACCTTGAACGCCGACCCGGTCTGGCGCAGCGCCCCGGTGGCGTAGTTGATCGTCGTATCCCCCGAACCGAGGCCGTAGGTGGTGTTCTGGGCCATCGCGACGATCTCGCCGTTGCTCGGGTTGACGGTCACCAGCGCCGCCTGGGGATCCCCCGCCTCGCCCTCGTTGTCCTCCAGCGCCGTCTTGGCATAGGCCTGGTCCTGGAGGTTGATCGAGGTCTCGACGCGCAGTCCGCCGCGGTCGACCGTCTTGAGCCCGAGCTTGGCGATCAGCTGCTGGCGGATGTAGTCGAAGACGTAGGGCTGCTTGACCGTCTGATAGGTGGTGTTCGACTTCAGCTCGAGCGGGGCGGCGTTGGCCACCTGCTCCTGCGCCGCGGTGATGTAGCCGGAGGTGACCATCGCCGCGAGCACCTCCGAGCGGCGGGCCTTGGCGGCCACCGGATGCAGGAACGGGTTGTAGGTGGTGGGCGCCTGGGGCAGGCCGGCGAGCAGGGCGACCTGGGCCAGGGACAGCTTGCTCAGGTTCGACTGGTCGAAGAACATCTGCGACGCGGCGCCGACGCCGTAGGCCGACTGGCCGCCCACCGTGCCGTAGGGCACGTCGTTGAGGTATTGGGTGAGGATCCACTCCTTGGAGTGCTTGTCCTCGAGCTCGTTGGCCAGCTTGGCCTGGACGATCTTGTACCGGAGGTTGCGATCGGCGGTGATGTCCTCGGGCAGGTACACGTTTTTGACCAGCTGCATGGTCAGCGTCGAACCGCCCTGGGTGCCGGAGGAGCCGTTGAACGCGTCGCTGACCGCCGCCCGGACGAGGCCCTGGTAGTCGACGCCGCCGTGCTGGAAGAAGCGCCGGTCCTCGATCGCCACGGTCGCGTTGCGCAACAGGGCCGGCTGCTGGCCGAAGGTCAGCGCCTTGCGCAGCACGTCGGTGGACAGGTAGCCGAGCAGCGTGCCGTTGGAGGCGAAGACCTCCGACAGCTGCCCTTTGATGCGCGGCGCGAGCGAGTCGAGTGTGGGAGCCGAGTCCGCCGTGTCGGTGACCCAGGCGACCGCGTAGATGCCGCCGCCGATGAGCGCCAGGAATGCGGCGAGGATGAATCCCAGCAGGATGCGCCCGATCGGGCTGGACCGTCTGGCGCTGCGGCGCTGTCGCTGGTGTCGACTCATGACTGACAGACCTCGCCCCGGGGTCCGGAGAGAGGTTAGCTCCCGGGTGAGTTCGGCTCCGGCGCTCGGCCTCCTGCCTCATGCGGCGCTAACGCGCGGTGCGTTTAAGCTCGCTGGCCACATGGAATCGGACCGCGCCCACCCGTTGTCGCTGCTCATGGCCCCGGCCGCGGTATTCATCGGACTGGCCCTCGGGCTGATCGTGACGCTCATCGTGCAGGGGGTCGGCCATGCCTTCGGCTCGCCGCTGAACACCCCGACGCCGGCCGTCTCGCTGATTTCGGATTACTGCTTCGACCTCTGCTTCGTCAGTGCGGCGCTCTACCTGGCCGTCCTGCGCCGCGCCATGGTGGGCCAGGAGAAGATGGACGCCGAGGACTTCGGCTACCGGCGGATCCCCTGGCGCACCGGGATCGCCGCGGTGGTGATCGCGGCGGTCGTCTACTACGTCGTCTCCTTCGTCTACGGGCAGCTGGTGACGATCAAGGGCACCGACAAGCTGCCCACCGAGCTCGGTGTCACCCATTCCACCGCGGCGGCCATCTTCACCACGATCTTCGTGTGCGCCTTCGCTCCGATCTGTGAGGAGTTCTTCTTCCGCGGCTTCCTCTTCGGGGTCCTGCGCCAGATGCGCGTGCGGATCTTCGGCCAGGAGTGGGGCACCCTGATCGCAGCGGTGGTCGTCGCTTTGCTGTTCGGCCTGGCTCACTCGGGCTCGGCCAAGCCCGAGTACCTGATCCCGCTCGGCCTGCTCGGCTTCGTCCTGTGCCTGGTCCGTTGGTACACGGGCTCGCTGTATCCCTGCATGGCCATCCACGCCATCAACAACGCCGTCGCCCTGGGGGTGAACGAGCTGCACTGGGGCCCGGGACCGATCATCGGCGTGTCGGTCGGCGCCCTGGCCGCCATCGCGCTGGTCACCGGACCCCTGTCGCGGCCCACGCGCCGGGCCACGCCCAAGCCCGCAGTTGGCGCTTAAACGGGGGGTAATGTAGCCTCGGCGCCCATGCGAATCCGAGTTCTCGCCGCCGCATGCGCTCTGGCGGCTGCCCTGTGTGCCATCCCCGCCTCAGCTCTGGCAGCCAACGCGACCGGACCGGTCAAGGCCGCTGCCCGGCTCACGGTCTCCGGGCTCACCACGGTGCAGAAGGATGCCGTCACCGTTCCGGGACGTGCGGTGAAGGTGAGCGGAACCGTGCGTCCCTACGCCCCCGGCCAACGCGTGCTGGTGCGGGCGTTCATCGGTCCAGACCGCTTCGCCCAGCGCCTGCTCGACGTGCGCGGGTCGGCCAGCGCACGCGCAGGCAGCTTCAGCACCACCTTCGCCGCCCCCAGGGCCGGCGAGGTGACCGTCCAGGTCAAGCACCCCCGCGACGCCAAGATGTTGTCCTTCGAGACGGTGCGCCGCTACCAGGTGCTGTCTGAGACCGTGACGCCCGGGGCGACCGGTCGCTTCGTGCAACTGCTGCAGTCGCGCCTCCAGGCCCTGCACCTCTACATCCCCCAGACCGGGGTGTTCGACTCGGGCACCGAGCTGGCGCTGGACACCTACCACCGCCTGCTCGGCGAGGGCGAGGGCGACGTGTCCGTCAACGCCGCGACGGTGACCGATCTGCTCAACGGCACCGGCGCCTTCCACGTGCGCTTCCCGAACCAGGGCCTGCACGCCGAGGGCGACCTGTCCGATCAGGTGCTGGCCTACATCCGCGGTGACAAGGTGTTCGAGCTGCTGCCGATCAGCTCGGGCAAGCCCTCGACGCCGACCATCCTCGGCTCCTACCGGGTCTACCGCAAGCAGCCGGAATACACCGCGGACGGGATGTACTTCTCGAACTTCTTCACCGGCGGCTACGCGATCCACGGCTACAACCCGGCGCCGGACTATCCCGCCAGCCACGGGTGCATGCGCATCCCCGACGCCGACGCCATCTTCGCCTACAACCTGTTGAGCATCGGCGACTGGGTCGACACCTACTACACGTAGTCGGCGCAGATGTCCGGCGCCTCCTCCCCTGACGCACGCCAGCTCGACGCCGCCCGTGCGGCGTTGCTGGCCGACCTCCACGACCACGCGCTGCTGATCGGCGAGGTCACCCTGACCAGCGGGCGTACCGCTCAGTACTACATCGACGTCAAGCGGGCGATCCTGCTGCCGTCCGGGTTCTCAGCGCTCGCGACGCTCGTGTCCGCCCAGGCGCTGGCGTGGGGGGCCACCGCGGTCGGTGGGATGACGATGGGGGCCGACCCGATCGCCTGCGCCGCACTGGCGGGCGGGGCCGACGTGAAGGCGTTCTTCGTGCGCAAGGAGGTCAAGCCCCACGGTCTCTCGCGCCGCATCGAGGGTCCGCTGCTCGACGACTCCGACCGCTGCATGCTCGTCGAGGACGCGGTCACCACCGGCGGCTCCACGGTCAAGGCGATTCAGGCCCTCAAGGACGAGGGTCGCCGCATCTGTGGCGTTCTGTCGATCTGTGACCGACTGGCCGGAGGCGCGGATGCGATCCGCGAGGCGGCCGACGGCGCCCCCTACCGGGCGCTCACCACGATCGACGAGGTCTATCCGGAGCGGCCCGACCGCTGAGCCGGGTCGTTGGCGCCGGGGTGAAGTCGAGTCGGTCCACCGCGGCGGCACTGCTGATCGCCGCGCTCAACCTGCGCCTGTCGATCGCCGCGGTCCCGCCCGTGCTCGGCCAGATCCGCGCGTCCACCGGCCTCAGCTCGGCCGGAGGTGGGGTGCTGACGGCGATCCCGGTGTTCTGCTTCGGCGCCGCTGCTCTGCTGGCCCCGCGGTTGATCCGCCGGTTCGGCATGGCGCCGCTCATCGCCTGTGTGCTCGTGGGGGTGATCGCCGGCGCCGCGCTGCGCCTGCTCGCGCCCGTCGCCGTGCTGCTGGCGGGGACCGCGCTCATCGGTGCGGCGATCGCCATCGGCAACGTGCTCGTCCCGAGCCTGATCAAGCGCGACTTCGCCTCCCAGCGCGTTGCGATGACCGCGCTGTATTCGGTTGCGCTGTTCATCGGCGGCGGCCTGTCGGCGGGACTGACGGTGCCGCTCGAGCACCTGCTCGGCCTGAGCTGGCGGGTCACCGTCGCGCTGTGGGCGCTGCTGGCGATCGTCGGGCTCGCGATATGGCTGCCCCATGCGCGCCCCGGTGGGTCCGGATCCGCGCGGGCGTCTGGATCCCCGCCGGCTGAGTCCACCGAGCCGCTGGCTCACGTCGCCGGACTGTGGCAGGACCGGCTCGCCTGGTGCGTGACCCTGTTCATGGGCCTGCAGTCGCTCGGCTACTACGCCACCCTGTCGTGGATCCCCACGATCCTCGAGGACCACGGCGTCACGGCGGGCACCGCCGGCTGGCTGTTGTCCTACTCGACCATCCCGGGGATGCTGGCGGCCCTGGCGACCCCGCTGCTCGAGCGTCGCGCGCGGCGGCCCTGGCTGCTGGTGATCGCGGCGGTCGCGCTGTGCGGGGGTGGCTATGCGGGGCTGCTGGCGGCGCCGGCCTCAGGCACCTACGCCTGGATGACGTTGCTGGGACTGGGCCAGGGCGTCGCACTGTCCCTGGCGCTGGGGTACATCACCGCCCGGGCCGGTGATGGCCACGTGGCCGCTCATCTGTCGACGATGGCCCAGAGCATCGGCTACATGCTGGCCGCCGGCGGTCCGTTCCTGCTCGGCGCCCTGCACGGGTGGACCGGCGGTTGGACGGTGCCGCTGTGCCTGCTGCTGGCGCTGTTGATCCCGCTCTTGGGAGCGGGATTGGTGGCCTCGCGCCCGCGCTACGTGCTGGCGGTGCCCGAAGCGGCCAGGTGACGAATGCCCCCGGCAGGAATCGAACCTGCATCCCGCGCTTAGGAGGCGCGTGCTCTATCCATTGAGCTACGAGGGCCTGGGCGCCGAGCGCGGCCGCTTCAGCCGGCCCCCGGACTCAAGGCAGGGTAGCCGCGACGCACCGTCCTGAGCGGGCGCGGTACAACGGTGGGAGTGAGCACGGCGGCCCCCGAGGTGGACAAGCGGCGCCGGCTCCCGGGGATGCTCACCGACCCACGCTGGCGGCCACGGGCGGACCTCAGCTGGCTGGTGCTCGTGCTCATCGTCGGCCTGGCGGCGCCCGTGATCGTGCGCGCGCTCGGGCTCGACGGGCCGCTGGTCCGCGACCCCCATGCGGTCAACCTGTTCGGCAACCCGACGGGCCCCGGTGGATCCCATCCCCTCGGCGTCGACGGCTCGGGCCGTGACGTGCTCTCGCGGATCCTCTACGGGCTGCGATCCCTCGCGCTGATCACCCTCGCCGCCAGTGCGCTGGCCACCCTGGCCAGTGCCGCGCTGGCCGGGCTGGCCGCGCTCAACCCGTGGCTGAGATGGCTCACCGCGCAGCTCGTCGGGGCGCTGTGTGCCTACCCCGCGCTGTTGCTCGGGTTGGCCGTCGGCCTGTCGCTGAGTGGCGCCGGCGCCTGGCGGCTCATCGTGCCCATCGCGCTCGCGCAGCTGTGCGTGCTCGCCACCCCGCTGGCGCTGGCCGTCCGCCAGCTGCCCGCCGCCTTCGCTCGGGCCCTGTCCCGCGCGATCGGCCTCGACGTCGGCCTGACCTTCCTCGGCCTGGGCCCCGGCGGTCACGGCCCGCAGCTGGGGGCGATGATCGCCCAGGCCGGCACCGGGATCGTCGCCGGCGTGCCGGCGTGGTGGGCGCTGCTGTTCCCGGGACTCGTCGTGCTGGCGGTGCGGCTGGGCGCCCAGAGCCTGGCTCGAGAGCTCGTCCCCGCTCTCACCGCACCGCGCCCGCAACCGGACGCGTCCTCGGACCCGCCGTCGCCGCGACCGCTCGCGGAGAACCCCCTCGCCGACCAGCTCGCCGGGCGCGGTGTCCAGCTCATCATCACCGTCGGGCTGGCCGTGGCGGCGTTCAGCGCCCTCGGTGACGCCAACCCGGGCGGCGGCTCGGCGCTGGCGGGGATCGGCGCCGACCTGGGTGCCAGCGGCTCGCTGGTGCTCGGCGGGCTCGTCGTGTGGGCACTGGCCGTGTGGCTGCACCTGCGCCTGATCACGCGTGGCCGCCCCCGGGGCTCGGGGCGCGGGCGCCGACTCGGCTCGATCCCGGCGGCGCTGTTGGCCGCGGCCCCGGTGGGTTGGCTCGCCTTCCTCGCCATCGACGTGTTCTCCGAGAGCGTCGGCAAGCTGCCGGTCCTGCCCGGCGCGGGCGCGTATGTCGGGCTCACGCATGACCCGGGACGTTGGGCTGACGCGCTGGTCATGCCGTGGCTGGCGCTTGGGCTGACCGCGGCGGCGGGAACGGTCCTCGCCCTGGCTCCCCGCGTCGCGCTAATCGCCGACAGCGCCCAGCAGCGCGTCGCCCGCGCCGCCGGTGTGCCCGAGCCGGCGCTGGCCCGCCAGCGCCGACGCGCGCTGTGGGCGCCGCTCCTGCACCACCTCGAGCTGAGTCTGCCCAGCTTCGTCGGGGCCACGCTGCTCCTCGAGGCGACCTTCCGGATCCCCGGGGCGGGGACGGCCATCCTCGTCGCCTACGAGCGCCAGCGGGCCGCGACGGTGTCGGACCTGACCCTGCTGGTGACGGTCGCCCTGATCGGCGCCGGGCTGGGCCTGGGCGCGCTGAGGATCCTCGCCGACCCGCGGGCGGCGCGGCGATGAGCGCGTCGGCGGACGGTTACGAGCTCGAGCTGGGCGCCGGCGCCGCCCATACGCTGCTGGCCGGCGCGAGCCTGGCCGTGATGGGGGCCCATGCGGCCGAAGTCGTCGGCGCGTGCGCCGCGCGCTTCGGCGCCGCGCTGCTCGTGCCCGATGCCGCTGACCCGCTCCACGCCGGCTTCGCGGTGGCCGAACAGATCGCGGCGCCGCTGGGCGGCACGCGGCGGGCGGCGCTGGATCGCGCCACCGACCTGCTCGAGCTGGTCGGCGTCCCCGAACCCCACCACCGTGCCCGGGCGCGGCCCCATCAGCTCAGCCAGCTCGACCGCCAGCGTGCCCAGCTGGCCCTCGTCCTGGCCGCCGCGCCGAGCCTGATCGCGGCGCAGGACCCGACCGCCGGGCTGGCTCAGACCGACGCGGCCGCCTTTCTGGCGCTGCTGTCGCGCCTCCGCCACCGGCTCGGCTTCGCGCTGGTGATCGCCACCGCGGAGCCGGAGGTGGCTCAGCGGCTGGCTGACGAGATCATCGTGCTCGGTGAGGGCGGCATCGTCGAGCGCCGCCGACGCAGGGCTCAGCCCTCGTCGTCCTCGCCGTCATCGACGTAGAGCGATTCGGTGGCCAGCTGGTTGCCGCGGCGGCCCCACAGCTTGACCTCGACGTAATCACCCATGTAGTTGTCGGGGGCGATGAGGGTGAAGCGCTCGTCGCGCACGGGGCACTGGTCGACGGCCAGGTTGGCCAGCTCTGCGGTGGCCATCGCCCCGCCCATGATCAGCGGCACGCCCCATACCAGGGTAATGTCCGCCCGGGCCCCGGTCTCCCCCCGCCAGACCCCGATCACCTCGTCGGACAGGTCGAGCTTCCAGTCCGGGTTCTCTTCGGCGGTCTCGGAGGTGAAGTCGACGTGGGCGGAGAAGTCGGCGGGTTCGACCGCGTCACCGCCGGAGAAGGAGACGTACCCGAACAGCTCAAAGCCCGCCTCGGTACGCGCCACCCCGGGCACGAAGGTGCGGCCGCCGTAGGTGCGGTCCGGGAACCACTTGATCTCACCCGGCTCGCCGAGCTCCTCGCCCTCGGTGTCGATCGCCGCGACAGCCGCGAGAAAGTGCTCGGACAGCGTCTCGGACCAGCGGCCCGACGGTAGGGATTCCTGGGGTGGCTCAGCGGCGAAGCTGGGCACGAAGCGGTCAGTCGGTGGCACGTCGGAGCGGACTGTAGGGCTAGTAGGCGCCCCGGCGTGTGAACACGGCGGGAATGGTCTTCATGAGGATCGACAGGTCGAGGAACAGCGACCACTGCTCGAGGTAGACGAAGTCGAGGCGCACCAGGTCGTCGAAGTCGAGCTCGGAACGGCCCGAGACCTGCCACAGGCCGGTGATGCCCGGCAGGACCAGGTAGCGCTTCTTGTGCCAGTTGGCGAGCTTCTCGTAGTCGCGCATCGGCAACGGCCGGGGCCCCACCAGCGACATCTCCCCCCGCATCACGTTGAACAGCTGGGGCAGCTCATCCAGGCTGAACTGACGCAACCAGGCCCCGATCGGGGTCAGCCGCGGGTCGTCCTTGATCTTGAACAGAGCGCCCGACTGCTCGTTCAGCGGCTCCAAGTCGTCCTGGATCTGATCGGCGTTGTTGAGCATGGTGCGGAACTTGAGGCAGTAGAACGGGCGTCCGGCCAGGCCGGGGCGCACCGAGCGGTAGATCACCGGTCCGCGGGAGCTGGCCTTGACCAGCACCGCGATGACCAGCATCACCGGCATGGCCAGGATCAGCGCGATGCTGGAGGCGAGCAGGTCGAAGGTGCGCTTCAGCGCGTAGTCGATCCCGTCGAACACCGGCGGCTTGACGCGGAACAGCGGCAGGGTCGCGCCGGGCACGAACTCGGCCCGGTTCATCAGGATCTCCATGGTCGACGGGGCGACCTGGACGTTGACCCCCAGCTGGTGGCAGGTGTCGATCAGCTCCAGCGCCTTGTCCTGGGGGAACTGCGGGTCGGTGAGGATCACCTCCTGGATCTCTGATTCGAGCAGGATCTCATGGAGGTCGCCGAGCGAGCCGAGGGAGCGCAGGCCGTTGTCCGGGTGCGGGGTGACCGAGATGAAGCCGACCACCTCGACGCTGGCCTGGGCCCGGTTGGACAGCGCGTGGGCGACGTCGTCGATCTGGCGGCCCGCGCCGACCAGCAGCGCCCGGCGCTCGTAGCCGGCGCGCGCCAGCAGCCAGCCGCTCAGCTTGGTGTGCAGCCCGCGCAGGATGCAGATGTAGACGGTCGCGAAGATGAGCGAGCCGTAGAAGATGTAGTAGCTGGAGAAGTGCTCGCCCTCGGCGATCGAGAAGACGAGGGAGATGATCGCCGCCTGGAACAGGGCCGCGGCGATCTTGCTCAGGCCGAGGCGCCGGGAACGCTCGGAGTAGAGGTCGGCCCGGGCGAACAGCAGCACCATGACCAGGTAGGCGAAGCTCGACCAGCGATTGGCCTGGGCGGCTGCGGTGGTGAGATTGCCGTGACCCTCGAAGCTGAGCTTCAGCCACAGGGCGGTGGTCATGGCACAGGCCAGCCCGATGAAATCGAGCACGAGCAGCGAGATGACGCGGACGACGCGCCGGGTCATGTCCCAGCGCAGGATCGGCGAGAGCAGCCGCTGGCGGCTCTTGGCGGTGTCCTGGCTGCTCCGGGTTCCGACGCGCGGCGCCGGCAGACGGTAGAAGCCGCTGCTGTCGGGCGTAACGGGGGGAGGCGGAACCTCGGTGTGCTGGAAGCTGCTCACGTTGGACCTTCTCGCCTACCCCTGCCTCATATGTCGACTCTGAAACCCGAGCGGTCTCCGCGGTGCCCCGCAGAGAGAACGCTGATGCGGCTCAGAAGTTACGGCGCCGAGCGCTGCTGGCCCGCTCGCCGGGTGTCCCGCCGGTCGGGTCAACGGTGCGCGCCGACCAGCGCTTCTGCTCCGGACTTCTCGATTGTCTTCTGAAGTCCTTCGCGGAGCTGGACCTGGGGCTCCCAGTTGAGGATCTGCTTGGCCAGGGTGATGTCGGGTCGGCGCACCTTGGGATCATCGGTCGGCAGCGGCTCGTGCACGATCTCGGATTTGGACCCGGTGATCTCGATCACCGCCTCGGCGAGCTCCATCAGCGTGAACTCCTTCGGGTTCCCGATGTTCACCGGGTTGTGATAGCCGGAGTCCGACAGGGCAAGGATCCCGCGCACGAGGTCGTCGACGTAACAGAAGGAGCGGGTCTGGGAGCCGTCACCGAACAGGGTGATCGGCTGATCCTGGAGCGCCTGGCGCAGGAAGGTGGGGATCGCCCGGCCGTCGTAGGGGCGCATCCGGGGTCCGTAGGTGTTGAAGATCCGGACCATTGCGGTGTCGACGCCCTGTTGGCGGTGATAGGCCATGGTCAGCGCCTCGGCGTAGCGCTTGGCCTCGTCATAGACCCCGCGCGGACCGATCGGGTTCACGTGTCCCCAGTAGGACTCCTTCTGGGGATGCTCCTCCGGATCGCCGTACACCTCAGACGTCGAGGCGGTGAGGAATCTGGCGCGGTGGCGCTTGGCCAGCCCCAGGGTGTTGTGGGTGCCGTAGGAGCCCACCTTCAAGGTGTGCAGGGGCAGACGCAGGTAGTCGATCGGGGAGGCCGGGGAGGCGAAGTGGAAGACCGAATCGACCGGCTCGTCGATGAAGTACGGGTCGGTGATGTCCACGTTCACGAACTGGAAGTTCGCGCCCCGCAGGTGCTCGATGTTGACGAGCGACCCCGTCTCGAGGTTGTCCACGCAGATCACGCGGTTGCCGCGGGAGAGCAACTCCTCACAGAGATGAGAGCCCAGGAATCCGGCGCCCCCGGTGACAAGGCAGGTTGACATCGCGCCAAATCTAGCGGCAGCCCGGCAGGAAAGCTGCATTTTCCGATGCGCCGTATTACGGCAAGTTGACACCGGGGCGGGTCCGGGGACCCGCCCACTTTGGACAGTTGGCGTCAGCGGTTTATCCGTGTGGACCTATCAGGACCCCCCGTGTCAGGACATAGTCCAGAAGTCGTTCCGGGGCGCCGTATGGGCCCGCACTGGGGCCCGGCGGTTGACCCGCCGGCGGTAACACGTTGGACAAAAAGTTCGCACGGGGCGCGCAGGGCATGCGAATCTCTCGCGCCAACGCAGCGTCATTAGCAAGGAGGAACTGGGTACATGGCTACATCTGCTCCGGCACCGCCGGTGGAGAATCTCGATGAGGGGCTCGACCGCGGCATTGGCTTTCTCGGCCTGCTCTGGGCCTCGGAGGCGTCGATCATCGGATCGGGCTGGTTGTTCGGCGCGCTGGGCGCCGCCACGATCGCCGGACCGTCGGCGCTGATCTCCTGGGGCATCGCCTCGGTGATCGTGATCATCCTCGCGCTCATCCACGCCGAGCTGGGCGGACTGTTCCCGGTGACCGGCGGCACCAGCCGCTTCCCGCACTACTCATTCGGCTCGTTCGCCGGAGCCACCTTCGGCTGGGCCTCATATCTCCAGGCCGCGTCGGTGGCGCCGATCGAGGTGCTGGCGACCATCCAGTACGCGTCCTCCTACAGCTGGGGCCATAACTTCCTCAACACGGCCGGCTCGCTGCACAACGTCGGCCTGATCATCGCCATCGCGCTGATGTTCGTCTTCGTGGTGCTCAACCTGTTCGGCATCGCCTGGCTGTCGCGGATCAACGTCGTGCTCACCAGCTGGAAGGTGCTCATCCCCGTCCTGACGGTGATCGTGCTGTTGATCACGCACTTCCACGGGTCGAACTTCAGCCACGGCGGGGGCTTCTTCGTCAAGGGCGCCGGCATCAAGGAGGTGCTGATCGCGATCCCCAGCGGCGGCATCGTGTTCTCGCTCCTCGGCTTTGAGCAGGCGGTGCAGCTGGCCGGTGAGGCCAAGGATCCAAAGAAGGATCTGCCCCGCGCGGTCATCGCGTCGATTCTCATCGGCGCCACGCTGTACATCCTCATCCAGCTGGCGTTCATCGCCGCGCTGAGCCCGCACCTGCTCGCCCAGGCGGGCACCTGGACGAACCTCGGGCCGACGTCGAACAATGCGGCGATCAAGACGCTGAACGCAGCGCCGTTCTACTCGGTGGCCAAGGTCGCCGGCCTGACGTGGCTGGCGGTCATCCTCCGCGCCGACGCGATCATCTCCCCCGGCGGGACCGGACTGGTGTACGAGACATCCACCTCGCGCATCGGCTTCGGTCTGGCCAAGAACGGCTACATCCCCAGCGTGTTCGAGCGGATCTCCCCGCTGACCAAGGTGCCGGTCATCGCCATCTTTGTCTCGGCGATCATCGGACTGCTGTTCCTGCTGCCGTTCCCGAGTTGGACCAAGCTCGTCGGCGTCGTCACCGACGCGTCGGTGCTGATGTACGCCGGTGCACCGCTGGCGCTGGGCGCGCTGCGGCGACAGAAGCCCAACCTGCCACGGCCCTACTCGATTCCGGCGGCCGAGATCATGGCCCCGCTCGGGTTCGTGATGGCCGGCCTCATCGTCTACTGGGCCGGTTGGCAGACCCTGACGACGCTGATCGTGGCGATGCTCGTCGGCTACGCGCTGATCGCCCTGTCCTACGCGTTCCGGCTCAACGCGGCGGCGCCGAAGATGGACTGGCAGAGCGCTCCCTGGATCCTCACCTGGTTCGTGGGCACCCTGCTCATCTCCTACTTCGGCACCTTCGGCGCCGGTGGCATCGTCGGCGGGGTCGGCGTGTTCAAGAACGTGCTCGACCACGGCGGCAACAACGACCTCGGGTTGTGGGGCGGCATCGCGGCTGAGGTGTTCTGGAGCCTGGTGATCTACTACTGGGCGATGGCGATGCGGCTGTCGGAGGAGCAGGTCGACATCTACGTCAAGGACGTCTACCCGACCGCGCTGGCCAGCGAGTAGCCCGCTGAGGCATGGGGCCGGTGGTCTGCACGGACCACCGGCCCCCTCTCCACTCCGGCGCGAGCCCCACGACACGCTCGCCCCACCGTCGCTAGGCTGGCGGCGATGCTGGTCACCGGAGTCCTCTTCTGGCAGGTCGTCACCGCCATCCACGTCATCGCCGTGGTCGGCGCCTTCGGCTTCGTCATCGCCTATCCCTTCGTGGCCCTGAGTGCCGGGCGCATCGAGACCCGCTCGCTCGCCGCGCTGCATCAGGCGCGCCTGCAGATCGGGCGGCTGTTCGTCAACCCCGGACTCATCCTCATCCTCATCTCGGGGATCTACCTGGCCTCTGACCTCCACTACTGGAAGCAGTTCTTCACCCAGTGGGGGATCGCCATGGTGGTCGTGCTCGGCGGGCTCGAGGGCGGCGTGGTGATGCGCCAGGAGGCCAAGCTCGCCGGCCTGGCCGAGCACGAGCTGGCCACCGACTCCGGGGGCTCTACCGCCACGCTGTCGGCCGAGTACGTGCGCGCCCGCAACATCTCCCGCTGGGCCTCGTGGGTGATGGCGGTGCTCGTCATCATCACCATCTACATCATGGTGATCCACGCCTCCTAGACCGGGCGTATGCAGCGGGAGGAGCCGACCGCGCCGCGGCGAACTCCAACCTCGTGCAAGAACAGCAGGCCGTCCGCAGACTCGTGAAGTCGCCACCCGAGCTGTGGTCCCAGTGCAGTGATGCCGCGTCCCTGGCGCGGCATCTGAGTGGATTCGGCGAGATCAGCATCACCCGGCTGGAGCCCGAGAGCACCGTCGCCTGGGAGGGCGAGTCCGTCAGCGGCACGGTGACCCTCGAGGCCTCCGGCTGGGGAACGCGCGTGGCACTCACCGCGGTCCCGCCGATCACCGGCCCGGCGCCCGCGGGGCGCGTCCCCGGCGTCGTGGCACCCGCGCGCGGCCTGAGCGCGCTGTTCGGCACGCTGATCAAGCGCCGACGCGAGGAGCCGCTCGCCGGCGGTGTCGGGCCCGACCTGGTGGCCGAGCTCGAGGCGGCACTCGACAGCCTGGGCGCCGCGCACCACCGCCCGTACTCGCGCGGCTGAGCGACGTCCCAGCGGGCAGTGGTCCCACAGACCACTGCCAGGCCGACGATGTTTACACTCGGCCGCCTCATGCTCGATACGCCACCTGAGACCTTCGAGGAGAAGCTCGCCCAGCTGCAGGAGCTGCGCAACGAGGCCGTCCACAACGCTGGTCAGGCCGCCGTCGACAAGCAGCACGACAAGGGCAAGTTCACCGCCCGCGAGCGGATCGAGAAGCTGCTCGACGCCGGTTCCTTCCAGGAGCTCGACGTGTTCGTGCGCCACCGCACGACCGACTTCGACATGCAGAACAACCGGCCCTACGGCGACGCGGTGGTCACCGGCCACGGCACCATCGACGGCCGTCGGGTGTGCGTGTTCTCCCAGGACTTCACGGTGTTCGGTGGCTCGCTCGGCGAGGTGATGTCGGAGAAGATGTGCAAGGTCATGGACCTGGCCGAGAAGATCGGCTGTCCGGTGATCGGCATCAACGACTCCGGCGGGGCCCGCATCCAGGAGGGCGTCGTCTCCCTCGGCGCCTACGGCGACGTGTTCATGCGCAACGTGCGCAACTCGGGCGTCATCCCCCAGATCAGCCTGATCATGGGCCCGTGCGCCGGCGGCGCGGTCTACTCACCCGCCATCACCGACTTCATCTTCATGGTGAAGGAGACCTCGCACATGTTCATCACCGGCCCTGAGGTGATCAAGACGGTGACCGGCGAGGAGGTCGGCTTCGAGGAGCTCGGCGGCGCCATGTCCCACAACACCAAGTCCGGGGTGGCCCACTTCGCCTCCGACGACGAGGAGGCGTGCCTCGAGGACGCCCGCTACCTGCTGTCGTTCCTGCCCCAGAACAACCTGGAGCTGGTGCCGCGGGTCGAGCCCAGCGACGATCCCGAGCGGATGGACCCCGAGCTGGACGAGATCGTCCCGCCCCAGCCCAACAAGCCCTACGACATGCGCAAGGTGGTCGGCCACATCGTCGACGACGGCGAGTTCTTCGAGGTGCACGAGCACTACGCCAAGAACATCGTGGTCGGCTTCGCGCGGATCGACGGTTACTCGGTCGGCATCGTCGGCAACCAGCCGGCGGCGATGGCCGGCGTGCTCGACATCGATTCCTCGGAGAAGGCCGCGCGCTTCATCCGCACCTGCGACGCGTTCAACATCCCCTTCATCACCTTCTGCGACGTCCCCGGCTTCCTGCCCGGCACCACCCAGGAGTGGGGCGGCATCATCCGCCACGGAGCCAAGCTGCTCTACGCGATCGCCGAGGCGACGGTGCCCAAGATCACCGTGATCACGCGCAAGGCCTACGGCGGCGCCTATGACGTGATGGGTTCCAAGCACCTCGGCGCGGACTTCAACTTCGCCTGGCCGACCGCCGAGGTGGCGGTCATGGGACCCGAGGGCGCGGTCAACATCATCTACCGCCGCGACCTCGCCGCCAGCGACAACCCGGACGAGCGCCGGGCCCAGCTGATCGACGACTACAAGGCGCACTTCGCCAACCCCTACATCGCGGCCGAGCGTGGCTACATCGACGACGTGATCGTGCCGCACGAGACCCGGCCCAAGCTCGTCACCGCCCTGCGCACGCTGGAGACCAAGCGCCAGGCCGGACCGCGGCGCAAGCACGGCAACATCCCGTTGTGAGCCGGCCCCAGCTCGAGATCGTCGCGCCGAACGCCTCCCCCGAGGAGGCCGCTGCCGTCGTCGCCGCGCTCGAGCAGTTCATGCGCGACCACGCGCCGGTGCGGGTCGAGACCGAGCCGACGGTGTCGCCATGGAAGTCCGCGGCGCTGCGCGAGGGCGTCAACCGCGCGCCGGACTCGCCGGCCTTCTGGGCCTGACCGCTGGGTGCCCGCCGGGTTCCGCCGGGTGGGGCGGTAAAAGCCGTAACTCCAGTCGGGTTTTGGTACATTTCGACGGGATGACTTCGAACAAGAGCGGCACCCTCGACAATCCCGAGGTTCTGGACAACGTTCCGGGCCACGTCATCCCGATCCTGACCCAGGAGTTCGACGACTTCGAGACCGAGGCGACCCGGTTCCTCCAGGGCGGGATCGAGGAGAACGAGTTCATCAAGTTCCGTCTGCGCCAGGGCGTCTACGGACAGCGTCAGCCCGACGTGAACATGATCCGCGTGAAGCTGCCGATGGGTGGCATCACCCCCGAGAACCTCGAGGCCTTCGCCGAGGTCGTCGAGCGCCACGCGCCGCTGAACAAGGCGCACGTCACCACGCGTCAGTGCATCCAGATCCACCACATTCCGCTGGCTGAGATGGACGACCTCATGCGGGTCATCTCCGACTCGGGTCTGTCCAGCCGCGAGGGCTGTGGCAACACCGTGCGCAACGTCACCGGTGACCCGCGCGCCGGCACGCTGGAGGGCGAGATCTTCGACGTCACCCCCTACGCCGGGGCCTACGTGCGCTACTTCGTGCGCCACCCCACGACGCAGATGATGCCGCGCAAGATCAAGTCCGCGTGGAGTGCCACCGACGCGGACAACGTGATCACCAAGATCCACGACATCGCCTTCCTGCCGCGTCTGCGCGACGGCGTCCGCGGCGTCGAGATCCGGGTCGGTGGTGGCACCTCGATCATGCCCCGCCAGGCGCCGACGCTGTATGAGTTCGTCGAGCTCGAGAACGGCGACTACCTCCGGGTCGCCGAGGCCGTCTTCCGCATCTTCGACCGCCAGGACTTCCTGCGCGTCAACCGCGCCCGGGCTCGCATCAAGGTGCTCGTCGACAAGATCGGCATGGACGCGTTCCGTGAGATGGTCGACGAGGAACTGGCCGGCGACTGGGTCAAGGAGCGCGACTTCTCCCTGGATGAGATCCGGTACGACGTGGACGAGGCGGCCAGCGCCCCACGGGCCCGTGGGGGCTACGCCTCCGCCAACGGTGATCTGCGCGCGTACGAGACCTTCGTCGCCTCCAACGTCCAGGCCCAGCGTCAGGCCGGCTACGTCACCGTCGAGGTGAAGATCACCCGCGGGGACCTCACCCCGGAGCAGCTGCGAGGCCTCGCCCAGATCACCCGCGACTACACGAGTGGCTGGGCCCGCGCGACCATCCAGCAGAACCTGGTGCTCCGCTGGGTGCGCGAGGAGTCCGTCTATGAGGTGTGGCAGGCGCTGCTCGGGCTCGGCCTCGGCGACGCCGGGGTCAACGAGATCACCGACACCGTGTCCTGCCCGGGCACCGATTCCTGCAAGCTCGGCATCACCTCGTCGATGGGGCTCAACCGCGCCGTCCAGGAGCGGGTGGTGGCGATGAACCTCACCGATGAGCTGACCCGCCAGATCCACATCAAGATGAGCGGCTGCCCCAACGGCTGCAGCCAGCACCACATCGCCAACATCGGCTTCTACGGGGCCTCGCTCAAGGTCGGCGAGCACACCATTCCCGCCTACATCCCCCACATTGGCGGTCAGTACGAGGGCGGCGACGTGCGCTTCGGCGCACGCCTGAAGTCACGCCTGCCCGCCAAGCGGGTGCCCGATGCCGTCGAGCGCTGGGTCCGCTACTACGAGGCCGAGCGCACCGACTCCGAGAGCTTCAACGCCTTCGTCGATCGCGTCGGGGCGGCGAGCTTCGAGGAGCGTGTCCGGGACCTCTCCATGCCGATCGAGTTCTCGCTGGAGAACCTCAACTACTTCATCGACTGGACCAAGAGCGTGCCCTTCGAGGTCCAGCGGGGCGAGGGCGAATGCGCGGTCTGACCTCGACGCGTGGGACGTTTCTCACTCAACTGGTCCGCTAAGTTGTGATGCCTGTGAGCGCCACCACACCTGACCTCGAGACCGCCTCTGCGCAGGAGGTTCTCGCCTATGCGGTCGAGCACTTCCACCCGAACCTCAAGACGGCGTGCTCCTTCCAGAAGGAGGAGTCGGTGCTGGCCCACATGCTGTCGGAGATCGCGCCGAACGCCAAGCTGTTCGTGATCGACACCGGGGTGCTGTTCCCCGAGACGCTCGCCACGTGGAAGACGTTCGAGGACCGCTACCCGGGACTGGAGTTCGAGGCGGTCGACGCGTCCAACCCCGCCGGCGTCGCCTGGACCCAGCAGAACTGCTGCGGCCAGGCCAAGGTCGACGGGCTCGAGCGCGCGCTCAGCGGGGTTGACGCCTGGGTCACCGGCATCCGCCGCGAGCAGTCCCCGACGCGCGCTGACTCGCGCAAGCTCGAACGGGACGAGAAGCGCGGGATCTGGAAGTTCAACCCGCTGGCGGACTGGACCGACAAGGACCTCTGGCGCTACATCTTCGAGCACGACCTTCCCTACAACTCCCTGCACGACGCCGGCTATGAGTCGATCGGCTGTGCCCCGTGCACGCTGCCCGGCAGCGGCCGTGAAGGTCGCTGGGCCGGGGAAGACAAGACCGAATGCGGGATTCACGTCTAACGCGGCAGGGGGCGTCGAGCCCCCGCGTCCGAGGATGAATCGATGGATTACGAGCTGACCCATCTGCAGGCCCTGGAGGCCGAGTCGATCTTCATCATGCGTGAGGTCGCGGCCGAGTTCGAGCGCCCGGTGCTGCTGTTCTCCGGCGGGAAGGACTCGATCGTGCTCATGCGCCTGGCCGAGAAGGCGTTCCGGCCCGGTCGCTTCCCCTTCCCCGTCATGCACGTGGACACCGGCCACAACTTCCCCGAGGTCATCGCCTTCCGCGACAAGCTCGTCGAGCGGCTGGGCGAGCGCTTGATCGTCGCCTCGGTGCAGGACTCGATCGACGCCGGCCGGGTGGTCGAGGAGACCGGCCCGCGCGCCTCGCGCAACCGGCTCCAGACCACGACGCTGCTCGACGCGCTGGCCGAGCACGGCTTCGACGCCGCGTTCGGAGGCGCCCGCCGGGATGAGGAGAAGGCCCGGGCCAAGGAGCGCGTGTTCTCCTTCCGTGACGACTTCGGCCAGTGGGACCCCAAGAACCAGCGACCCGAGCTGTGGGCGCTCTACAACGGGCGGATCCGCAAGGGGGAGGGAACCCGCGTGTTCCCCATCTCGAACTGGACTGAGCTCGACGTGTGGCAGTACATCGCCCAGGAGGACCTGGAGATCCCCGCGATCTACTTCGCCCACGAGCGCGAGGTGTTCAACCGCGACGGCATGATCTACGCGGTGAGCGAGCACGTCACGCTGCTCGATGGCGAGGAGCCCTACACCGCCTCGGTGCGCTACCGCACGGTAGGCGACATGACCCACACCGGCGCGGTCCGCTCGACCGCGAGCACGCTGCCCGACGTGGTCGCCGAGATCGCCGCCACGCGCGTGACCGAGCGCGGCGAGACCCGCGCCGATGACCGTGTCACCGAGGCTGCCATGGAAGACCGCAAACGCGAGGGGTATTTCTAAGCCATGCCGGGACGTACGGGCCGCTCCGAGCTGCTGCGCATCGCCACCGCCGGATCGGTCGACGACGGCAAGTCGACGCTGATCGGCCGATTGCTGCATGACTCAAAGTCGATCCTCGAGGACCAGCTCGACCAGGTCGCCGAGACCTCCGAGCGCCGCGGCGACGGCTACCTCAACCTGGCGCTGCTGACCGACGGCCTGCGTGCCGAGCGCGAGCAGGGCATCACCATCGACGTGGCCTACCGCTACTTCCAGACCGGGGCGGCCGCCGGGCTCGCTCAGTCCAACGGAAACGGCGCGGCCGCGACCAACGGCAGCGGCGAGGCGCACGGCTCGACCGGGGCCGGACGCAAGTTCATCATCGCCGACACCCCGGGGCATGAGCAGTACACGCGCAACATGGTCACCGGCGCCTCCACCGCGGACCTGTCGATCGTCCTGGTCGACGCGCGCAAGGGCGTCTCGGAGCAGACCCGGCGTCACGCCTACATCTCCAGCCTGCTGCGGATCCCCCACATCGTGGTGGCGGTGAACAAGATGGACCTGGTCGACTACGCCGAGGAGGCGTTCGAGTCGATCGTCGAGGAGCTGACCGACTGGGCCACGCGCCTGAACATCCCCGACGTCACCTTCATCCCCATCTCCGCCCTCAACGGGGACAACGTGGTCGACCGTTCCGAGCGGATGCCCTGGTACGACGGCCCGCCGCTGCTCTACCACCTCGAGCACGTGTTCATCGCCGCTGACCGCAACCTCGAGGACGTGCGCTTCCCCGTCCAGTGGGTGATCCGGCCCAACTCGGATGCATTCCATGACTACCGCGGCTACGGCGGCCAGGTCGCCGGCGGCGTGCTCAAGCCGGGCATGGACATCGTCGTGCTGCCCTCGGGTCGGCGCACCAAGCTCAAGTCGATCGACACCTACGACGGGCAGCTCAGCGCCGCCTTCCCCACCCAGTCGGTCACGCTGCGCACCGAGGACGAGATCGACATCTCCCGCGGGGACATGATCGCCGAGCCCGAGGATGCCCCAAGTGTCGTGCGTGAGCTGGAGGCGACGGTCTGCTGGATGTCCGAGCGTCCGCTTCAGCCCGGTGGCCGCTATGCCATCAAGCACACCACCCGGGCCGCCCGGGTGGTCGTCGATCGACTCGAGTACCGCGTCGACGTCAACACCCTCGACCACGACCACTCGGCGACCGAGCTGGCCCTCAACGAGATCGGGCGGGTGCATCTGCGCAGCTCGACCGCGCTGGTGGTCGACCCCTACACGCGCAACCGCACCACCGGCTCCTTCATCCTGATCGACGAGGCGACCAACGACACCGTCGGCGCCGGCATGATCCGCGGCGGACGCTAGGGCGCGTTCGCGCCCGCCCGCCGCTTCCGTCCCCGCTCTGAGGCGACAATGAGCGCGGTGCCGGACCGCCGCTTCAGACCCGAACCGCTGGATTGGCTGGTCGTCGCGCTTCCGGCGCTGCTGGCCGCTCTGCTGTGCGCCTACCACCTCGGCGACCGCAGCCTCTGGCTCGACGAAGGAGCCAGCGTCTCGATCGCGTCTCAGCACGGTGCCGCGCTGTGGCGGGGGATCAAGCATGACGGGGGCAACATGCTCGTCTACTACCTGGGGCTGCACGTACTCATCTCGCTGTTCGGCGACGGCGAGGTCGTCCTGCGATTGCCGTCGCTGGTGGCCGATGCCCTGACGGCCGGCCTGGTGGGCCTGCTTGCGCTGCGGCTGTTCGTCAGCCGCGGGGTGGCCCTGGTTGCCGGCGGGCTCACCGCGGTGAGCGTCGGCCTGGTGTTCTGGGGACAGGACGCGCGCGGCTATGCGGCGATGGTGACGGCGGGCACCGCCTCCTTCTACGCGCTGGTGGTGCTCGTGCAGTCCAACCCGCGTGAGCCGGTGCCGCGACTCGCGCTGGGCGGCTACGTGGTTGCCACCGCGCTGTCGCTGTACATCGGCTTTGACGCCGCGCTGATCATTCCCGCCCAGCTGCTGATCGTGTTCGGGTTGAGACGGCGCATCCTGGCGCTCGTCTGCGCGGTGGTGGCCGTCGCCGTGCTGTGCGTGCCGCTGGCGGTCCTGGCGGTCGAGCGGGGCTCGGGTCAGCTGTTCTGGGTGCCGCCCCTGAGCCTGTCGGTGCTCTCACAGACGCTCGACACGCTGGTCTCGTCCGGGTTGGCGCCGAACTTCCGCACGACCATCTTCACCGTGATCGGTGCCGTGGTCTTCTCGGCGCTGGGGCTCATCGCGCTGGCCCTGGCCTGGCGGGCGCGCTGGGAGGATGAGCAGGCGGCGTTGCTGATCGTGCCCATCCTCTGGCTCGTGGTCCCGCTGGTGATCGCGGTGCTCGCCGCTGCCGTGGGGGAGCCGGTCGAGCTGGCCCGGATCTCGATCCTGATGATGCCGGCTCTGTCGCTGCTGCTGGCCTGGGCGCTGATCGGCCCGCGGAACGGCCTCGCGGCGGTGCCCGGGCGCCTGGGCAATCCCAGTATCTCCTTCGCCACGGGGATCGGGACGCTCGCGGTGATCTTCGCGCTGCGTCTGATCGTGCTCATCCCCAGCTACGGCGCAACCCCCGAGCCGTGGAAACAGGCGGCTGCCCGGGTGCTGGCCGGTTCGCGGGCGGGGGACTGCATCGCCTTCTACCCCCAGGATGGGCGCATGCCCTTCGGCTATTACGTCCAGCGGACCCCGGGGGCGGCCGGTCGCGCCCCCCGCGCGGTGCTTCCGGTGGAGCCGTGGTCCTCCCGTGCCCCGCACGTTGAGCAGTACGGCGTGCCGGCCTCGGCGGCGGCGCTGACCCGGGGCTGCTCCCGCGTGTGGCTGGTGTCCTCCCACCAGGGCCAGCAACACGGGACGCCCGTCCAGCGCCGCCACTATGCCGGCTACCTGGCGGTCCAGCGTGAGCTCGGAGGCGTCCTGGGACACCGGAAGGTGTCGCGCCTGGGCTACGCGTCGACGGTCACGGTGTTCCTCTACACGCGCTGAGCGCGCAGGCCGGCCGGGTCGGGCCGGGGCAGGCGAACGTCTGCCTTCTACGGGGTGTATGAGACCCAGAGCGAGCGCGAGAACGCGGTCAGGGTCTGAGCGAGCCGTCGGCGAAGGTGCCGATGCTCATGGCGATCAGCAGGATCACCGAGATCCCCAGCAGGATCCGCTGGTTGCGGCCGCCCCGGGGAGCGGCGGCAGCGAACAGCAGCGGGAAGGCGACGATGAGCATCCGCGGGTTGGGCGGCGTCTTGTCCGAGGTCAGGGTGAGCAGGGCGACGAAGATCGTCCACACCCAGGCGACCAGCGAGACGCCGCCGCCCACCATCACGGTGCCAGCACCGTCTTCGGTCAGTGACACCGTCGGGAGACCCCGACGCAGCTTCCACATCTGCCACAGCGCCCACACCATGAAGAAGGCGCCGAGGAAGCCGGCTGGAAGGTTGAGGTTGATGTTCCCGAAGCCGTGCCAGTGGACGAACTCCATGACGAAGGTGCGGGTCTGGATGTAGACGGCGAGGATCGAGGAACTCTCGCCCCAGGCGATCTTCTGGGCCTTGTAGTTGGCCAGCGGCGTGCCCACCCAGAACCACAGGAAGATGGCGAAGCCGATCGCCCCGACGGGCGACAGAGCCGGCGCCCACAGCGAGCGGCGCGCGTCGCGATCGTGCAGCCCGGTCAGCAGGATCCGCGGAGTGTCGCGGACCGCCCGCGCCGCCTCGCGCACCGATGCGGGCAGGCGCATGGGCCCGTCGCCCGACCGCCACAGCTCGCGCAGGCTGACCGCCGCACAGGCCGGGATGATCGCGAAGGCGACCGGCTCGATCGCGGTGGCCAGGCCGCCGAGCAGACCGCCCAGGATCCAGCGGCGATCGTCGAGAGCCAGCATCGCGCCCGCCACCAGCGCCAGGGTCAGGCCCTCGCCGTAGACCATCGAGAATACGATCGTGCCGGGAAAGAAGCAGAAAAACGCGACACCGCGGCGGCTGGCGGTCCGGCCCCACCAGCGCTCGGCGAGGATCGACATCTCGACCACGGCGATGCCACCGGTGACCAGCGAGATGAGCACGCCGGACATCTCCGCCCCGCGGGGGAGGATCACTCCGCCCAGCCACATGAGCATCGAGTACAGCGGCTCGAAGCCGAGCGTCGACCAGTCGTTGTAGTGGGTCGGGAGATGGTGGGGGTAGCCGTTGTGGGCCAGCAGCGTGTACCACTTACCGTCCCATTGGCGCAGCGCCTTGTTCAGCGGCCAGTTGCGCAGGAAGATGTCCAGCACGGCGATGGCCAGGTAGAGGACGCGAGAGATCAGGTAGACAGCCAGCGGGTAACGCAGCCGCTCGGCGATCTCGGCAAACCGTCGCTGGCCGAATACCGCCCCGCCGCGTTCGAGTTCCGGAGCAGTACTCATGCGCGCAGGATTCTAGTTAGCGGGGAATAAAGCTAAAGTCGGCGCCCGTGTTTAACAAGATCCTGATCGCCAACCGTGGTGAGATCGCCGTCCGTGTGATCCGCGCCTGTGAAGAGATGGGCATCGCCACCGTCGCCGTCTATTCCGAGCTCGACCGTGACGCGATCCACGTGCAGCGAGCGGACGAGGCATACCTCCTGGGACCCGGTCCCGCCAACGAGAGCTACCTGGTGATCGACAAGATCATCGAGGCCGTCGAGAAGTCCGGCGCCGAGGCGGTCCACCCCGGCTACGGCTTCCTCTCTGAGAACGCCACCTTCGCCAAGGCGCTCGAGGATCGCGGCATCACCTTCATCGGTCCGCCCGCCTCGGCGATCGACGCCATGGGCTCCAAGACCAAGGCCCGTGAGCTGATGCAGGCCGCCGGCGTGCCGATCGTCCCGGGCACCACCGAGCCGGTCGAGAGCGTCGAGGACGCCCGCAAGCTGATCGCCGAGACGATCGGCTTCCCGGTGGCGGTCAAGGCCGCCGGCGGCGGTGGCGGCAAGGGCTTCCGTGTCGCGCTGTCCGACGACGAGCTCCAGGAGGCCTTCGAGGGCGCCAGTCGCGAGGGCGAGAAGTTCTTCGGTGACGGGACCGTCTACC
Organism: Solirubrobacteraceae bacterium; assembly: GCA_965198695.1. GTDB lineage: Bacteria > Actinomycetota > Thermoleophilia > Solirubrobacterales > Solirubrobacteraceae > Palsa-465. The sequence goes on from CBDAPW010000003.1 coordinate 548,370, forward strand.
TGGAGCGCTACCTGCCCAACCCGCGCCACGTCGAGGTGCAGGTCATGGCCGACACGCACGGCAACGTCATCCACCTGGGCGAGCGCGACTGCTCGCTCCAGCGACGGCACCAGAAGCTCATCGAGGAGGCCCCCGCTCCGGCGGTCGACCCCGAGCTGCGCGCCAAGATCGGCAAGATCGCCACCGACGCCGCCGCGGCGGTCAACTACGCGGGCGCCGGCACCATCGAGGGTCTGCTCCAGGACGGTGAGTACTTCTTCCTGGAGATGAATACCCGCGTGCAGGTCGAGCACTGCGTCACCGAGCTGGTGACCGGCATCGACATCGTCAAGACGGGGATCCGCGTCGCGGCTGGCGAGGTGCTGCCCTACGCCCAGGACGACATCGTTCTGCGTGGTCATGCCATCGAGTGTCGGATCAACGCTGAAGATGCGTCCAAGAATTTCGCGCCCGCCCCGGGCCACATCTCCTCCTACAAGGAACCCAACGGTCCCGGCGTGCGCGTCGACTCGGGCATCGGAGCCAACTCGGACATCACCCCGATGTATGACCCGATGGTGTCGAAGCTGATCGTCTGGGACGCCGACCGCGAGCAGGCCACCGCCCGCATGCTCCGCGCCCTCGACGAGTACGAGATCGGCGAGCTCAAGACGCTCATCCCCTTCCACAAGGCGATCCTGGCCACGCCCCAGTGGGCCAACGCCGAGACCTGCCATGACCTGATCGAGGACCGGGAGTGGCTGAAGTCCACCGGTCCCGCCGCCCAGGCGAGCACCCCGCTGGCCCCCGAGTCCGATACCGAGGACGAGGAGAAGGCCGAGCAGGCCTACACCGTCGAGGTGTCGGGCAAGCGCTTTGACGTCCGGGTCATCGGCCCCGCCTTCGGCGGCGGCGTCGCGGTGGTGCCCGGCGCCAACGGCGGGGGACGCAAGGCCTCAGCCGCTCCCAGGCGCGGCGCTCGCAGCGGCGGGAGCTCCGGCGGGGGTGGTGGCGACACGCTGGCCAGTCCGCTGCAGGGCACCGTGTTCAAGGTCAACGTCGAGGCCGGCGCCACGGTGGCCGAGGGCGACCTGATCTGCGTGATCGAGGCGATGAAGATGGAGAACGAGATCACCGCGCACAAGGCGGGCGTCGTCGCCGAGCTGCCGATCACCCCGGGCTCACCGGTGGCGAGCGGCGACACGCTCGCGGTGATCACCTCAGCCGAGTAGTCAGAGGCGGGTGTGGCCGGGCCCACAGCCCGGCCAAAACCACCAACTCAGGCTTCGAGCAGCTTCGCCGCTTCGCGCAGCGTCTTGACCTCGGCGTCGGGCTTCTTCTGCCCCGGCTCGAGTTCGACGCCATGGCGGTTGACCCAGATCACCGGGATCTTCTTCTTGATGCAAGGCTCGACGTCGTGGTAGTAGCTCGCTGCCACGTGGACCCAGCCCTTCTTGGTGCCGATCCGGCGCTCGCACTCGGTGAAGTGGGCGGGATCGGGCTTGTAGGAGCGGACCTGCTGGGCGGTGACCACGAGGTCGAAGTCCAGCGGCTGGCCGGTCGGGGTGGCGAGGTGACGGCGGGTGAGGCCGAGCAGCTTGTCGTCGATGTTGGAGATCAGCCCGATCGAGTACTTCTTGGCGATCTTGGCGAGCGTGGTGTTGGTCTCCTTGAACGCCGGCCAGCGCATCACCGAGTCGGGCAGAAAGCCCGAGCGCGATGGCTCCAGGGGCCAGCCGAGGTCCTTGGCGATCTGCACCGCGGTGCGGCGAAGAACTTCGGCGTAGAGCTCGTAGGAGCCGGACTCGATCTGCTGCTGAACCTCGTGGAACCGAGTGATCAGGTCGTCGGGATCGATCGTGAACCCGTCGCGAGTGGCTTCCTTGTTGAAGGCGGCAACAGCTCCGGCGTCCCAATCAATCAGCGTGCCGTAGACGTCGAAGGTGACGAAGGTGATCTGCTTGGGAATGGCCATGAGCAGGCCATTATGCCTTTTGTTAGCGCAGGAAGCGGTCGAGAGGGCGGGGGGGATTCGTTTGCAATAGAGTCGGCGCTTATGGACCTGCTCGAGTATCAAGGCAAACAGCTGTTCGCGCGCCACGGCGTGCCGGTGCCTGCGGGCAAGCCTGCCCGCACCGTTGACGAGGCCGTCGAGGCGGCGGACGAGATCGGTTATCCGGTCGCCGTCAAGGCTCAGGTGCAGATCGGTGGCCGCGGCAAGCTCGGCGGCATCAAGATCGCCAACAACTCCGGAGAGGCGCGCGAGCACGCGAACGCGATCCTCGGTATGGACATCAAGGGCCTCACCGTCTATGAGCTGTGGATCGAGGGGGCCTCCCAGATCGAGACCGAGTACTACGCCTCGGTGGTCTTCGATCGCTCCGCCAAGGCGCCGCTGGTCATGCTCTCGACCCAGGGCGGCGTCGAGATCGAGACCGTCGCCGACGAGAACCCGGACGCGATCGCCCACCTCCACGTCGACCCGTTGCTCGGCTTCCAGGACTTCCACGGCCGTGAGCTCGCCTTCCAGGCCGGCGTCGACGCCGACGTCGTGCGCCCCATCGGCGCGATCCTCAAGCAGCTCTACACCGTGTTCGTCGAGGAGGAGGCCACCCTCGTCGAGGTCAACCCGCTGATCATCACGCCCGAGCGCACCGTGCGCGCGCTGGACGCCAAGGTCACCCTGGACGACAACAGCTTCTTCCGCCACAAGGAGAACTCCGAGCTGCGCGACCTGTCGGGCGAGGATCCCCAGGAGCGGATGGCCAAGGAACGCGGGCTGACCTACGTCAAGCTCGACGGCAACATCGGCATCCTCGGCAACGGCGCCGGCCTGGTCATGTCGACCCTCGACGTGGTCAAGCTGGCCGGTGGCGAGGCCGCCAACTTCCTCGACGCCGGCGGCGGATCCAAGGCCGAGGCGATCACCAACGCCGTCGAGGTGATCCTCGCCAACCCGAAGGTCACCGCCGTGCTGTTCAACATCTTCGGCGGCATCACCCGCTGTGACGAGGTCGCCCGCGGTCTCATCGCCGCCTTCGAACAGCTCAAGCCGACCGTCCCCTTCGTGGTGCGCCTCGATGGCACCAACGACCAGGAGGGCCGCAAGCTGCTGGTCGACGCCGACCTTCCCAATGTCTACGCAGAGTCGACCATGGACGGCGCCGCCGCCAAGGTCGTCGAACTCGCCGGCCCCGTCCCGGCCTAGTCCGAGGAACCTCACCATGAGCATCCTGATTGACGAGAACACGCGCCTGGTCACCACCGGCATCACCGGGTCGGAGGGCAAGTACCACACGCTGCGCAACCGCGACTACGGCACCAAGGTCGTCGCCGGCGTCACCCCCGGCAAGGGCGGCCAGAACGTCGATGGCATCCCGGTGTTCAACACGCTCGAGGAGGCGGTGCAGAAGGAGGGTGCCAACACCGCGATGATCTTCGTGCCGCCGCCCTTCGCCGCCGATTCGATCCTCGAGGCCGAGGACGCCGGGATCGAACTGATCATCTGCATCACCGAGGGCATCCCCGCCCACGACGAGCTGCGCGCCTACAGCGTGATCAAGAAGAACGGCACCGCGCGGCTGATCGGGCCCAACTGCCCGGGCATCCTGTCCCCCGGCAAGGCCAACGTCGGCATCATCCCCGCCCAGTTCTTCAAGCCGGGCAACGTCGGCGTGGTGTCCCGCAGCGGAACCCTGACCTACCAGATCGGCAACGTGCTGGCCCAGTCGGGCTTCGGCAACTCGACCATCGTCGGCATCGGTGGCGACCCGGTTCCGGGCACCGACTTCGTCGACGTGATCAAGCTGTTCCAGGAGGACCCCGACACCGAGCTGATCGTGCTGTCGGGTGAGATCGGCGGCGACAACGAGGAGAAGGCCGCCGCCTACATCGCCGAGAACGTGACCAAGCCGGTCATCGCCTACATCGCCGGTTTCTCCGCACCTCCCGGCAAGACCATGGGGCACGCCGGCGCCATCGTCTCCGGAACCTCCGGCGGGGCCGAGGCGAAGGCCGCCGCACTGGAGTCCAAGGGCGTCAAGGTCGGCAAGACGCCGACCCAGGTCGCCGAGCTGGCGATCGAGCTGCTCGGCGCGGCCGCCTGAGCTCGGTTTCGCCGCGGGCGCGAAAAGCTAGGCTGTAGCGACCGATGTCGTCCAAGCCCATCTCCTTCGCCCGCGGCGCCCCGTCGCTCGACATCGTCGACGTCGCGGGCCTCCGCGCAGCGGCCGACCGGGCGTTCAGCGAGGACCCGGGCGGGCTGACCGCCTACGGCACCGCCGTCGGCTACGGGCCGCTGCGCGACTGGGTGGCCGAGCAGCACGGCGTCACCCCCGAGCACGTGATCCTCACCAACGGATCGATGCAGGCCGACGCGTTCCTGTTCGATGCGCTGGTCAAGTCCGGCGACACGGTCATCGTGGAGAACCCCACCTATGACCGCACGCTGCTGTCGCTGCGCGGCCGCGGCGCCGACCTGCGACCGGTCGAGCTGGAGTCCGACGGCATCGACGTCTCCGCCCTCGAGCGGGTGCTGAAGACCGGCGCGGTGCCCAAGCTCGCCCACATCATCCCCAACTTCCAGAACCCGGCCGGTTACACGTTGTCGCTCCCGAAACGCCGGGCGCTGCTCGAGCTGGCGGCCGAGTACGACTTCCTCATCTTCGAGGACGACCCCTACCGCGAGGTTCGCTTCTCCGGTGACCCGCTCCCGACGATGCTGTCGCTCGACCCCGCGCACGTCGCCTACGCCTCCTCGTTCTCCAAGATCGTCGCCCCCGGGGTGCGGGTCGGCTACCTCGTCGGCCACCCCGAGCTGATCGCCCAGATCACCCGGCTGGCGGTCGGCGCCTACATCTCCCCGAGCATGCTCTCCCAGGGGATCGTCAATCAGTTCGTGCGCTCCGACGCCTTCGCCGGTGCCATCACCACCGTCACGACCGCCCTGGCAGAGCGGGCGATCACCCTCGGCGCCGCGCTCACGCGCGAACTGCCCGAGGCGCGCTTCCAGATCCCCGAGGGCGGCTACTTCATGTGGGTCGACCTGCCGCGTGGCACCGACGTCGACGCGCTGTATGACGCGGCGCTCGAACGCGGCGTCCAGTTCGTCAAGGGCTCGGACTTCATGCTGGAGGGCGGACACCACTCTCTGCGGATCGCCTATTCGGGCGTCACCCCAGCGGAGATCGAGGAGGGCGTGGCCCGACTGGGCGACGCCTACCGAGCGACCACGGCCCCCACGGCCGATGTCGCCTGAGGCGCGCCAACCCCGCCCCGCCCCACCGGTCGCCCCCGTGGCACCGGCCCTCGACGACTGGCTGAGCGCCGCCGGCACCCTGGCCGGCCGTGGCTTCGGCGGCGCCGTCGGGGTCATCGCCGCCACCCATAAGGCGATCGCCGACCGCGTGTTCTGGGCCATCGGCCTGGCCGGCGAGCCGATGCGCCTGGCCAGCCTGCCCGCCCGCACGCTGCACGACAGCATCAGCTCGCTCGCCTACGGACTCACCGGCGCGATCGGTGAGACGGTCGGCCGGATCGGCGGGGAGTTGGCCACCCTGATCGCCGCCGGTCAGGAGGCGGGGCTGCGGGCCCGGATCCTGCAGGGGATCCTCAACGGCATCGCCGGGGATCGGCTGGCGCTGGAGGGCAACCCGCTGGCCACGCAGATGTCCGCCCGGGTCGACGCCCGGGGCGAGGTCACCCCCCGCCTGGTCATCTTCATCCACGGGCTGTGTGAGACCGAGGACGCCTGGTTCCTGTGGCGCGGGCGCGGCCCGGGATACGGCGAGCGTCTGCGCACCGCCCTCGCCTTCACCCCGGTCTACGTCCGCTACAACAGCGGCCGCCCGATCGCCGAGAACGGCGAGCTGCTGGCCGAGACGATCACCCGGCTGGTGGCCGAGTCACCCGTCCCGATCGACGAGATCGCCGTGGTCGGCCACTCGATGGGCGGCCTGGTCGCCCGCCAGGCGCTGGTGAACCTCCAGGGCACCGAGACCGGCGAGCTGGTCCGCCACATGGTCATGCTCGGCGTCCCCCATCGCGGGGCGCCGCTCGAGGTCGCCGCCGAGGCGGCCGCACGCGTGATGGCCTGGATCCCCGAGACCCGCCCTCTGGCCGAGCTGCTCGGCATGCGTCCGGAGGGGATCAAGGACCTGCGCTACGGGGCGGCCGAGCCGTGCGCCCTCGACGTCGATCACTTCTTCTTCTCCGCCGGGCTGGGTCGCGGCCTCGAGCGCCTGCTCGGGGATCTGCTCGTGGCGCGCCAGTCGGCCTGGGATATCGGCCGGGGCGAGAAGATCGCCTTCGACCCCGACCACTACAGCCACCTGGGGGATGCCTCGCACTTCGATCTGCTCGGACATCCGGCCATCGGCGAGCAGCTCGTGCGCTGGCTCGGCGGCCCGGCGCTGCTGGAGGCGCCGCGCGACGCGACCGAGATCAGCGACGCCGAGGTGGTCGACTAAGCGGTCCGGCTAGCGGCCGTAGCGTCCGCCGAGCACGAGCTGCTCGGGCAGGGCGATGCGCGACGGCGGGCTCGGGTCGGCCTTCACCGTCACCGTCTCGGCCACCGAGGCGGTGATCTCGGTCAGCGCGCCGTCGAGCTCGAGTGCCACAATCTCGTCGTCGGAGCTGATCACGCGTCCGACCCGGCCGGGCTCGACCCCGGCGGACTTCAGGTAGTGGAGGAGATCCTCGGCCTCGTTCTCGAAGCGCAGGACCTCGATCGTCGCTCCGGTGGCGCAGTCGGCCAGCGGCGCGCCGGCGATGCGGTGCCCGACGTTGATCGGGTGCCCGTGGGGGCAGGTCTGGGCGTCGCCGACGGCGGCGCGCATGTAGGCCTCAAAGCGCGGGGTCATGGCGTGCTCGAGCTTCTCGGCCTCCTCGTGCACGTCGTCCCACGGCACGCCGACGGTGTCGGTGAGGAAGCGCTCGATCATGCGGTGGCGGCTGACGATCCGCTCGGCGTCGGCGCGACCGTTCTCGGTGAAGGAGATCGAACGGTTCGAGTCACGGCTGATGAACCCGTCGCGCTCGAGTCGGCCCAGCATCTCCGAGACGGTGGGGGCCGACAGCTGCATGGCGCGGGCAAGGTTGGCGCCGGTCATCGGCAGACCGGCCTCGAACAGCCAGAACAGGGACTCGAGGTATTCCTGTTCGGCGGCGGTCATCTCCATCCTCGTAGGGATCCTAGCGACGCTACTGTTGGGCGGCCGTGGCACTGGCCCTGCACCCGCCGATCGAGCCCGCCCTGGCCCGGGGCAAACCGGAGCTGCCCGTCGGCGAGCGTTGGCTCTATGAGCCCAAGTACGACGGGTTCCGGGCGTTGGCCTTCGTCGACGGCGAGGAGGTCTACCTGCAGTCGCGCGGGCTCAAGCCGCTGCGCCGCTACTTTCCCGAGCTGGTGTTCCCGGCCGGCGCCTACGTGCTCGACGGCGAGATCGTCATCGACGCGGCGGGCGGCGGCGAGGACTTCAACGCCTTACAGAACCGGCTGCACCCGGCGGAGTCGCGCGTGCGCATGCTGGCCGAGTCGACCCCGGCGCGCTTCATCGCCTTCGACCTGCTCGAGCGCGACGGTGTGGAGCTGATGACCCGGTCCTTTGCGGAACGGCGCGCGGAGCTGGTGGCGCTGGTTGGGGCTGTGGGCACCCAACCAGCGACGGGCGTCAGCTTGACTCCGCTCAGCGCCGACCCCGCCGACTGCGATCCGTGGCTGGCCTCCGGGGAGGGGGTGGTGGCCAAGCTGGCCGACGCCGCCTATACCCCGGGGAAGCGCACCGCGATGGTCAAGGTCAAGCGGATCCGCACGATCGACTGCGTGGTGGTGGGCTACCGGACCGGGAAGGAACCCGGGACGGTCGGGTCGCTCATCCTCGGGCTCTATGACGACGACACGGGTGACCTGCGCGTCATCGGCCACTCCAGCGGGATCAAGACCGCGGACAAGGCGAGCCTGCTCGAGACGCTGGCGCCGTATGAGTCGGGCGAGCGGGGCAGCGGCGATCCCAGCCGCTGGCTGGCTGAGCGCGAGCTGGACTGGGTCGGCCTGCGGCCCGAGCTGGTGGTGGAGGTCCGCTATGACCAGATGTCGGGCGGGCGCATCCGCCACGGCACCAAGATTCTCGCCTGGCGCACCGACAAGGCGCCGCGCGAGTGCCTGCTCTCCCAGATGGACTGAGGCGGCGCGCGGGCGCTCAGACGGCGAAGGCGAACTTCGCCGCGAGCAGCTGACCCGGCCCGCCCGAGAAGGCGATGCCCATCCGCACCGAGCGGACGGCGCGGGACGCGATCTGTCGGGTCTCGGACGCCGAGAAGCGGAACAGCGTGCGGTCGAAGGTGAGCCGCAGGTCCGGCTGGGGGGAGTGCAACGCCACCGACAGGTAGTCCGCCTTGGCCCCCAGCAGGATGTAGTGCACCTTTGCGCCGGCGATCGTGGTCAGCGTGAAGTCCCGCGCGAGCCGTGCGGGGGACAGGGTGCTCAGCGTGGCGTCATGGGGCACGGCGAGCACGAACCCGGTCGCCTCGGTACCGGTGAAGACGAAGTTCGTGGTGACCGTCGTCGCGCTGGTCGATACGGCGGTGATGACCCCCAGCCCGGTACCCGTGGCGGTCGGGGCGGGGTGGGTCGAGGCGGTGGCCGTCGACCCGGCGCCGAGGATGAGCAGCGCGGCGGCGCTGAGCAGAACGGAGAGGAACTTCGACACGGGCTTCTCAGCTCAAACGCTGGCGAAGCGCGAAAGGAGCGCGATGAGCTCCTCGAGTGAGCCGGCGATCTGCCCGCCGCTCTCGGCGATGAACGAGACGACCTGGAGGTTCACCGCCACGCCGGCCTCGCCGTTCTCGCGCAGGTCGGTGCGCAGTCCGAAGCACGGCTTGGCGAGGCCCGCGGCGTACCCGACTTCGGCCGCGGTGCCCGAATCGACCTCCTGGCCGTCGAGCTGGGCCACGAGCAGGTCGGCCGAGCGGATCGCGGCGCTGTTGCGCCGGCCCACCGCCAGCCACAGCTCCGTCAGCTCCCCGGCGGCGGCGGCGTCGGCGACCTCCGCGGGGCTGGTGAACGACCACGGATCAAGTGGCTCGATGACCTCAGAGAGGGCCGGCAGATACACCTGGGTGTAGTACTGGCGGCCCGGCTCGGTGAAGCCCAGCGGGCTGGCGATGTAGGCGCGCGGCTTCATCGGGGGTCCGTCTGCCGGGCCCGGCTGGGGGCCACGCGCTTGGCCTCGCCCGGCATCTTGGGGAAGTTCGGCGGCCACGGCGCATCGGGCAGACCGGCGTCGGCGTCGCGCTGGGCCAGCTCCAGCAGCCCTGCCAGCGTGCCGGCCTGGGAGGCCGTGTCGGCGGCGGGGTCGCCGTGCTCGCCCAGGCGCGCGGCGACCGTGTCGATGGTGAAGGCCGCGGGGTCGACCTCGGGCACCTCGGCCCAGGTGAGCGGCGTCGACACGCGCGCGTCCGGGGTCGGGCGCACCGAGTAGGCGGAGGCGACCGTGCGGTCGGGCGCGTTCTGGTTGTAATCGATGAACACGCGCGGTCCGCGCTCCTCCTTCCACCAGGCGGCGGTGGCGATCTCCGGGGCCCGGCGCTCCACCTCACGGGCGAGGGCCACCGCCGCGCGGCGCACGGTGATGGCGTCGTGCTCGGGGACGATCGCCACGTTGATGTGGATCCCCCGTGAGCCGCTGGTCTTGGGCAAGCCGGTGAGGCCGTGGTCCTCGAGCGTCGCCTTGACCACCAGGGCGGTCTGGCGCACGGTGTCGAAGTTCGCTCCGTCATTGGGATCGAGGTCGATGCGCAGTTCGTCGGGCGCATACAGCGCGTCGACGGTGGAGGGCCACGGATTCCAGTCGATGACGCCCAGGTTGATCCCCCAGACGAGGTGGGCGGCGTCGTCGGCGACGAGCAGCCGACCCGTGCGCCCACTCGGGAAGCGGACGTCGACGGTGTGCAACCAGTCCGGCGCGGAGTCGGGAATGTGCTTCTGGAAGAACGGCTTGGCGCCCGCCCCGTCGACGAAGCGCTTCAGCGTCGTCGGCCTCCCGCGGAGGTGGACGAGCACGGCGTCGGCGACGCTGAGGTAGTACTCGACCAGGTCGAGCTTGGTCGTCCCGCGCTCGGGAAAGAACACCTTGGACGGGTTCGACAGCTTGACCGTCTGTCCCGCCACATCGATCGTCGTGCTCTCGGCGGCCATGGGCCTGACAGCATGGCGGGAAATGGGCTCAGATGGAATACCGGTCGAGGTGCTCGTCGCGCCCGACAGCTTCAAGGGCAGCTTCAGCGCCCGTCAGGTCGCCGATGCGCTCGCCGCCGGCCTCATGGCCGGCGGACGGGAGGTGTCGCTGTGCCCGGTCGGCGACGGTGGCGAGGGAACGCTCGACGCGTTGGCTCCGGCGCTGGGTCTCGAGCTCGTCGAGGTCGAGGTGTCCGACCCGCTGGGCCGCCGCGTCCGCGCCGCCTTCGGCGTCGGGGACGAACTGGCGGTGGTGGAGATGGCGGCTGCCAGCGGCCTGGGTCGGGTGGCGGAGTCCGAGCGCGACGCGATGGCCGCCTCGAGCGCCGGCACCGGCGAGCTCATCCGCGCCGCCGTCGCGGCCGGGGCGCGCACGATCTACGTGACGGTCGGGGGCAGCGCGACCAGCGACGGTGGGGCCGGCGCGATCGCGGCGATCGGAGCGATCGAGGACGTTCGGCTGGTGGTGCTGTGTGACGTGTCGACCCCGTTCGAGCGGGCCGCCGAGGTGTTCGGACCCCAGAAGGGCGCGGACCCCGACCAGGTCGTGGCGCTCACCCAGCGCCTGCACCAGCAGGCCGCCGGTTGGGCGCGCGACCCCCGCGGCGTGGCGATGACCGGCGCCGCGGGCGGTCTGGCCGGGGGCCTGTGGGCCGCCTATGACGCCGAGCTGCGCAGCGGGGCCGCCTTCGTGCTCGAGACGCTCGACTTCGACCGCCGCATGCGGGCCGCCCGGGCGGTGGTGGTCGGCGAGGGCCGCATCGACCGCCAGACCCTGGCCGGCAAGATCGCCGGGGAGATCGCCACACGCGCGCGCCAGGCCGGGGTGCCCTGTCATGCGGTGGTCGGCCAGAACGACCTCGACCGCTTCGACCAGCGCATCCTCGACCTCCAGGTGGTGCTGGAGGCCAGCACGCTGGCCGAACTCGAGGCGGCCGGTCGGCAGCTGGCCGACCGGCTCTGAGCTGCGTGCTCCGAGGTCGGGCCGGGCTCAGCCCTTGAGCTGATCGGCCCGCTCGCGCGCGGCCCGAGCGTCCTGCTCGGCCTTGGCCCGGGCCTCCTCGGCCGCGGTGGCCTGGGCGCGCGCGTCCTCGGCGGCCCTGGCGGTGCGGTCGGCCTCCTCGGCGCGGGTGGCCAACTCGGCCTCGAGCCGCTCGGCCTCCTCCGCCGCCTGCCGCGCCGCCACGAGACGTTCCTCGCGCGCCGAACCGCTCTCGAGATCGTCGAGGGTGAGGCCCTGCAGGCGGCTGTCGCTGTTGGCCATCAGCGCCAGGCCCTCGGCGTCGAGGCCGCCGTCGCTGGCGATCGTCTCGGTCACGCCCAACCGCAGGTGCTTGGTCGACACGGTGGCGCCGGACAGGCCGGCGAGGTGGTACTTCTTGCCGATCAGGCCACTGCGGAACTCGACGGCCAGCGCGTCGTTGCCCCGGTAGTAGACGTCGGTGACCTTTCCGAGCTTGTCGCCGTTGGCGGCGACGACCTCGGACCCGACCCATTCGTCCAAATGTTCAGCCTCAACGCTCATGGCGATGTCCTTTTCTCGGTGGTGGCAGCTGCGTTGTGCATCTCGTACCCACTTGGCGCCGATCTGACCTCAATCCGACGACGCCGCGCATTCGGGGCCGTTGCGCCACAGCTCGTCAGCGCTGCCCTCGGCCATCCGCTGCTCGTAGAAGGAGACCTTGTGCTCGATCACCTCGAGCGCCTCCTGCAGCTCGGTGAGCTGGCGGCGGACCTTCTGCTCGTGCCCGAGCAGGATCGCGTGTCGCTCCGGGACCGTGTGCGGGCCCTCGGCGAACAGCTCCGCGTAGCGGCGGATGTCGGGCAGCGACATCCCTGAGGAACGCAGCTTGGAACACACGCGGAGCCAATCGACCTGCGCCTCGCTGTAGACCCGGTGACCCGCGCTGTCGCGGTCGATCGGTCCCCCGAACAGGCCTGCCTTCTCATAGAAGCGCAGGGTGTGGCCGCTGAGGCCCGTGCGCTCGCTGGCCTGGGCGACGCGCAGTGGCGTGTGCGTGACAGTCGTCATATATCCCAGCGTACCCCTTGACTTCGAGTCGACTCTAAGGCGTAGAAGTGGTCTCACACCCTTTCCACCCCTGCCACCACGGGAGCTTCTCATGTCACGCACCTGGTTCATCACCGGCACCTCCTCCGGCCTCGGCCGCCAGCTCACCGAGCAGCTGCTCGAGCGCGGCGACCGCGTCGCCGCCACCCTGCGCCGCCCTGGGGCGCTCGATGACCTCCGCGCCGGCGCCGGGGGCCGGCTGTGGGTCCGCCGCCTCGACGTCAGCGACCCGGACGAGGTCCGAGGCGTGGTCGATGCCGCGTTCGCCGAACTGGGCGAGATCGACGTGGTGGTCAACAACGCCGGCTATGCCGTGTTCGCCTCCGTCGAGGAGGCCTCCGACGCCCAGATCCGCGAGATCATCAACACGAACCTGATCGGCTCGATCGACGTCATCCGGGCCGCGCTGCCCCATCTGCGCGCCCAGGGCCGCGGGCGCATCGTCCAGGTCTCCACGGCCGGGGGTCAGACGACGTACCCGAACTTCGCCTACTACCACGCGAGCAAGTGGGGGATCGAGGGGTTCTGTGAGACGATCGCTCAGGAGATCGCCCCGTTCGGCATCGGCCTGTCGATCGTCGAGCCCGGCGCCACGCCGACCGGGTTCTCGGCCAACAAGCAGACCGCGCCGGTCATGCCCGAGTACGACGCCGGCCCGGCCGGTGACGTACGTCGGGCGATCGAGTCCGGTACCTTCTCGGCGCCCAACGACGCGGCGAAGGTCGCCGCCGCGATCATCGACGTGGCCATCGAGGAGCCGGCTCCGCTGCGCGTTCCGCTGGGGGTTGACACCTACCGCGACGTGCGCGCCGCCTACGTGGCGCGGCTGACCGAGCACGACGCCGAACGTGAGCGCGCGGAGTCCGTCGCCGCCGACGTCGCGACGCGCGTCTAGTGCCCTAGACGCGCCAGTCGGCGAGGAGCTCCAGCCACACCTCGGTGCGCGTCGGGTAGGCCGGCATCGCGTGGGCGAGCGTGCGCAGGGGCACCTCGGCGACCACTGCGATGGTCGCCGCGTGCAGCGACTCGGCGACCTCGGGGCCGACGAACGTCGCGCCGACGATCACCTCGCGGGTCTGGTCGATGACGATCCGGGCGCCGCTGCGCGCGCCCTTGCCGATGAAGCTGGCGCCCGGGGTCGAGCCGAGGTCGGCGTCGACGGCCCGGGCGGGGACGCCGGCGGCGAGGGCCGACTCGAGCGTGTGGCCGACCGAGGCGACCTGGGGCTCGGAGAAGACGACCTGGGGCGTGAGCGGGCCGTCCCAGACCGCCCGGGCGTCGCGGTTCATGATGTTCGCCACGGCCACCGCCGCCTGATACTTGCCCGCCTGGGTGAGCAGCGCCCGGCCGTTGACGTCGCCCAGCGCGTAGAGCCAGTCGCCGTGGTGGGGGACCTGCATGCGGTCGTCGACCGCGATGGTGTCCCCGGGCTTGAGCGCGACGGTCTCGAGCCCGAGGTCGTCGGTGTGGGGGCGCCGGCCGATGCAGACCAGCAGTTCCTCGGCATCGATCTCGGCGCCGGATTCGATCGTGAGCTTGAACCGTCCGTCGACGGCGCGCTGGGCGCGGATGGCGGTCTGGCCGAGGCGGACGTCGACCCCCTGCTCGCGCAGCTGCTCGGCCACCAGCTCGCCGGCGAACGGCTCGTTCTGGCCGAGCAGTCGCGTCGTGCTCTCCACCAGCGTCACCTGGGTGCCCAGCGAGCCCCAGGCCTGGGCCATCTCGCAGCCCACGGCGCTGCCGCCGAGCACGATCATCGAGTCCGGCGCCTCCGGTGCGGTCGTCGCCTCACGGTTGGTCCAGGGCGCGATGTCGGCCATGCCGGGGATCGGCGGGATCGCCGCCCCGGAGCCCACGGAGATGATCACCGCGCGCCGGGCGGTGAGGGTGTCGATGTGACCGTCGGGGCGCTCGAGCGTCACCCGGCGCTCGCCATCGAGGCGGCCCTGGCCCTTGAGCACGGTGATGCCGCGCTCCTCCTGTTCGCTGACGTGCTTGGCGTCGTCGAGGTGGGAGATCACCTCGTCACGGCGGCGGAGGATCGCGGCGACGTCGAGCTCTCCCTCCGGCACGCCGGGCACGCGGCGCTCCTCGTCGAGCAGCTCGCCGGGGCGCAGCAGCGCCTTGGAGGGCATGCAGGCCCAGTAGGCGCACTCGCCGCCGACCCGTTCGCGCTCGAGGAGGGCGACCTCGAGTCCCTGGGCGGCCGCCAGGGCCGCCGCCTGATCGCCGGCCGGGCCGGCCCCCACCACGATGACGTCGTATTCGCTCACGGGGTCTGGCTACCCCGCGCGTGGGCGGGGGAAGCCAGGGGGTCAGCCCTCGATCTTCTCCGGCGGCGGCTGGGCGTTGACCGTCTCCTTCGGCGCGGAGTGCTCGGGCAGCATGCCCGCGTCGAGTCCGTCGGTGAAGCAGAAGCGGCAGAAGTCGTCACCGAACGGGGTGAGGTGCACCGAGCGCCGCACCACCTTGGCCGCCGGCACCGAATGGATCGCCTCGAGCACGTCGGGCTGGGCCTCCAGCACCTGATAGCGCTGATGGCTGCGCAGCGTCTCCTGGGAGAACCAGATGAGGCCGAGGCGGAACAGGTTGTTGAGGTAGGAGGGCACCCGGTCGATGTAGCGACAGCCGGCGCGGGCGCCGATCATCGACAGGCCGGGGGCGATGAGGCGTGAGTTGATCAGGCCGATCGGCCCGCCGGTGCGCACGTCGACGGTCGGTTGGGGGCCCTCGATGAGCATCAGCTGCAGGATCCGCGCCTCATCCGGCGCCAGCTCGGAGAGGATCCGCGCGTAGGCCGGGTGCATGTCGTACTCGTCGTTGACGTCGCGCGAACGGCGCAGCAGCTCCTCGCCCTGCTCGCGCAGGCTGGGGATCCGGCCGTTGTCGTGATGGCGGCGATCGAGGCCGGTGTGGGTCGGCGTGGTCTCGGGCAGTCCCACCGGCAACAGCACGCCGGCGAGGTTGGCCACCCGCTTGAACAGCCGGCCGGCGGGACCGATCTCCTCGAGGCGGCGCTCCAGGTCGGTCGCCTCGGCCACCGTCGCCAGGGCCCGGGTGGTCTCGGTGGCCACGTCGCGCACCAGCTCGACGCTGCTGGCCGGCGCGACCACAGTGGCGACCACTCGCTTGCCTACCCTCAGATAGGCCCCGGCCGCCCAGCTCCCGGTGTGCCCGATCACCCCCGCCGCGACCCGGGCCATGCCCGGGGCGCCGGCCGGGTGCTCCTCGTCGGGGAGCGGGTCATAGATCGCGTCCGGTTCGAGCACCTCATCGGGATCGTCGTCATCGGAACCGCCCGCGGGGGGCTTGGTGTGGGAGAGGGCCATCAGGCTCCGAAGATCGCCAGGTGGATGAAGCCACCGGCCAGGCCCATGAGCGCGCCATGCAGGTACAGCATCCACTCATCTTCCTTGATCGCCGAGCGCAGCATCTCGACGAAGTCCTTGGGGTCCATCTCACGCGTGCGGGCGGCGATCAGCGTGCGAATCCGGTCGCTCTGGGCGCGGGAGAAGTCGGGGTCCATGAACGGGGCCATGGTGTAGTCGACGGCCTCGTGGGCCACCGAGCTGCGGATCACCTCGTATTCGCGGGCGCCGACCGCCACGCGGACAGCGGCGCGCGCCGGGCCGGCGGCCATGTCGATGGCAGGTCCCATCGCCGACTCGAGCATCTGGCGGGTGCGGTCGGAGTTGGGCCCGGTCATGAGGAAGTTGCCGATGTTCTCCAGGGTCACCACGTCGTCGGCGATGATCCCGGCGTAGACGTCGGCGACCTGCTGCTGGCGGCGCAGGAACAGTCCCTGGACCTTGATCCCGAGGAAGTAGGTGGGCTCCACCGGCTCGAAGATGACGAACATGCCGAGCGCGTTGGTCATCCAGCCCACGAACACGCCGAGGATCGGCAGCAGCCACCACTCGGGGAAGAAGTGGATGATCGCCGCGACCGGGATGCCGAACAGGAAACCGAACAGGAAGCCGAAGTTGACCATGAGCCGGAGCTCACGCTTGCCGACGTCCTGGAAGATGCGGTTGACCAGCGCCGGGTTGGCCGCGAAGTGGTCGATCACCATCAGCTTGGGGTCGAGCAGCAGGTTGATGTGCTCGCCGATCTCGTCGGTGATCTGCTTGACGATGGTCGGCAGCTGCGCGTTGACGCGGTCATAGACGGCCTGCTTGACCCGTGGGGGCACCGCCGTCCACAGCTGGGCCTGCTCGCGGTACATGGTGTCGTCGACGATCCGCGGCACCTCGGGACCGAACATCTCCACGATCTTCTGGGCGATCTCGTCCGGCTCGAGCTGTTGGTAGAACTCCGCCGGGGTTCCCAGCTTGGCGATCGCCTTGTCGACGGCGATCGAGCCCATCTTCGCCGCCCGCGCGGGCACGATGCCCTGCCAGCCGATCCGGCCCTCCATCCAGCCCGGGATCTCCTGCAGGCGGCGGGGGATGAGCGTGGCGAGATCGCGCAGGCCGGGGACCTTGACCCCGTAGAAGGAGACGGGGTGGAAGAGCATGATCAGGCCGGTCCAGTTGATCAGCCAGCCGATCGCGCCCGTGAAGAACGGGATGGTGACCAGCCTGATCCATTCCGATGTGCTCACTCCGCCCCCGTTTCGCCTGCGGCGGACTGTAGTTGTTGAAAAGCCGGCTGGTTGCAGGCCGTCGATCAGCCGCCGGGTTAGTGCGCGAAGGCCGTCTTGGGTCCGCTCTTGGTCTTCGGCATCGGACCGTCGAGCGATTCGAGATCGTCGGTCTCGGCCCTCAGCCCGTCGATGAGCTGCTCGGCCATGTCGGCGTTCATCCCCGCACGGACCACGATCCGCAGCACGCTGAGATCCTGGCGGTTCTCGGGGAAGGTGTAGGCCGGGATGAGCCAGCCGCGCTCGCGCATCCGCGCCGACACGTCGAACACCGTGTAGTTGGTCACCTCGGGCTTCAGCGCAAAGGCGAACACCGGCAGCTCGTCCCCGCGGGAGATGAGGTTGTAGGGGCCCATCTTCTCGATCTCCGAGCTCAGGTACATGGCGATGTCCTGGGCGGTCTGAATCCGCTGGCGGTAGCCCTCGTGACCCAGGTGGGCGAACATGAAGTACTGAGCGATGACCTCCGAGCCGGGGCGTGAGAAGTTCAGCGCGAAGGTCGGCATGTTGCCGCCCAGATAGTTGACGTTGAAGATCAGCTCCTCGGGCAGGGCGTCCTTGTTGCGCCAGATCGCCCAGCCGACACCGGGGTAGACGAGCCCGTACTTGTGTCCGGACGCGTTGATCGAGCACACCCGATCGATCTTGAAGTCCCATTCCAGCTCCGGCTGGACGAACGGCGCGACGAACCCGCCCGAGGCGGCGTCGACGTGCACCGGGATGTCCCAGCCCGACTCGGCCTGGATCCGGTCGAGCTCGGCCGCGATCTCCTTGACCGGCTCATAGGAGCCGTCGAAGGTCGAGCCGAGGATCGCCACCACGCCGATGGTGTTCTCGTCGACGTGGTCGGCGATCTGATCGGCGGTGAGGTGGAAGCGGTCGCCCTCCATCGGCACCAGCCGCGGCTCCACGTCCCAGTAGCGCATGAACTTCTCCCAGCAGACCTGCACATTGGCCCCGGCGACGAGGTTGGGACGGTCCGTCGGCTTGCCCGCGGCGGCCTGGCGCTTGCGCCAGCGCCACTTCATCGCCATGCCGGCGAGCATCGCCGCCTCCGAGGAGCCGGTGGTCGAACAGCCGGTGGCCTGCTCGCGCTCAGAACCCGGCGCGTGCCACAGCTCGGCGAGGATGTTCACGCAATGGGTCTCGATCCGGGCGGTCTGGGGGTACTCGTCCTTGTCGATCATGTTCTTGTCGGCCGTCTCCTCCATCAGCCGGCCGCCGAGCGCGGGCATCCAGGTGGTGACGAAGGTGGCCAGGTTCAGCCGCGCCTGGCCGTCGAGCAGCAGGTCGCTGTTGATCAGCTCATAGGCCTTGCCCTCGTCCATGCCATGGGCGTGCAGGGTGTGCACGGGAAGCGGGTTGTCGATCCGGTCGTGATGGACGGGTCCGGCCTGGGCGCTGCCGGCGCCCTCGTGAGCTGTCTTATCGCTGAGCGCCATGGGCGCGATCATCGCAGTCGCACGCCGGTGTGGCGTTAGTGAGGGGTTGGGCCACCACCTCACCACGACGGGTCCTCCGCCAGGCCGAGCAGCTCGAGGTGGCGGTCAAAGCCCGGGCGGTCCTGGCCCGGATTGAAGGGGTCGTTGCCGTCGCGCAGCAGCGTCTCCACCCGCTCGAGCTCGAACAGCAGCGTCAGCTTGCCGGGCGGATCCTCCCAGTCTCCGGAGTCATAGCGTCCGACCCATGCGGCCAGCGCCGCCAGCGCCTCCACCTGGAGCTCGTCCTCCCACCATCGTGAGCGGATCGCCAGCCGGTAGCGCAAACGCAGGCTGCACACGTCGAGCCACAGCCCCTGCCACCAGCGGTGCTGGTCGCCCTCGCGGGTCAGCTGCCGCCACGAGAGCACCCGCCGCTCAGCGATCGCGTCATCGCGTCCGTCCTCGGTGTCGTCCGCCTCCCCCGCCCAGAGGTCATCCTCGTCAATGCCCATGTCCATCTCCCTGTCGTGGTGTGGCGGGTTGGCTCAAGCGCGCCAGCCGCCGGTTCTCGAAGTAGCGCCGCAGCTTGATCTGCACCGGCGGCAGCCGGCCGTAGAGCAGGAGCGCCTGGCCGTCCCGCAGCTGACGCAGCGCGTCGGCGGCGAGCAGCGGCACCCGGCGGCGCGCCGTACTGGTGCTCGCCCCTCCGCGGCCCCGGCTGCGCGTGACCTCGCGCACCTCGGTCTCGCCGATCAGGCCGGAGAAGTACCGCAGCGTCTCGGCGTCGGCCACGCCCGGGAGCAGCATGCGCGCGCGGTGGCTGTTGACCACCGTCTCGGCCTGGGGGCCGTACCGCGACCGGGCCTGCTGGAGGTCGTGAAAGATCGAGACGAGCTGGATGTTGTGCGAGGGCGCGGTGGATGCCACCTCGGCCAGATTGGGGATGGGTGCCACGTTGCCCGCCTCGTCCAGACACAGCAGCAGCGGCCGCTCCAGGCGCCCGCCGGTGCGATTGGCCGTCCCGTAGGCGGCATCGACGATCTCCGACAGCAGGGCGACGAACAGCGGACGCAGCAGCTTCGACGCCTTGGGGTCCCCGATCAGATACAGCGTCGAGCTTCCGCTCAGCAATCGGTCCGGCGTGATCTCGGTGCCGGCCGCTGACGCGGCCACCCGCCGAAAGCGGTAGGCGCGCAGCAGGGCCTGGACGGTCGCCTCGATTGAGCTCCGGGTTCGGTCCGCCTGGGCTTGGAAGCCGCGGACCGCCTCATAGGCCTGGCGTGCGTCCTCGTGCGCCTGGGGGTCCCGGGCGTCGAGCATCACCGCCTCGAGCCGCTGCTCGAGCTCGCGCGCCCCCTGTCCATAGGCCCAGGACAGGACCTGGGGGATCCCTCCGCCGGTGCGGGCGGCCGCGAACAGCAGCGGCGCCAGGCGCTGCTCGGCGGCGACCGCCCAGAAGTCACCCCCCTCCGTCCCGCGCTGATCGAGTTCGCCCGCCGATGCGAGACGCCAGGCGACCTCGAGGGCGCCGTCCCAGCTGCCCGCCGTGCGCAACGGCGACCACGTGTGGGCCCGGCCGCCGGTGAGCTGGAAGGGATCGAAGATGAGCACGTCGCCGGCTCCGTCCCGGGCCAGCTCGCGCCGGCGCGCCTCGGTGACCGCGAGCAGGTCCGTCTTGATCGAGGAGGCTACGGCCGGGCCCTCCCACTCGAGCAGGGCCGGGATCGCCAAGCCGGCGGACTTCCCGGACTGGGGTGGTCCGAACGCGACGAGTGCGTGACGCGACTCCGCGTAGAGGGTTCGGCCGCGATGACGGCCCAGCGCGAGCCGACCGTCCGTGGCCCCCGCGGACCGCCCCGGTCCCATCCGGGCGAGGCCACCGCGGTGCAGCACGCGGAGATCGAAGCTGTTGGCCCAGCGCGCGGCCCGCGGCGCGCGTCCCCCACCCTCCGGACGCGTCGTGATGGCGAGCAATCCCAGCACGCCGGCCGCCAGCGCGGCCACCACCAGGCTCACCGCGGCACCGCCAGGCGCATTCCGCTGTCGGTGTCGGTGATCTGGGCCTCCAGCCGCGAGCGGTGATGCTGGACCACGTAGGGCCGGGCACCGATGCGCCACAGCGCCTGACCGCAGGACAGCATGGTGAGGAGCTCGGCCTCGGCGCCGGACAGGCCGAGCAGCGAGCGGGTCAGCTCGGCTTGGGCCGGATCCTGGTGATAGATGATCCGCGTGGACGCGTCGGCGATCAGGCCCTCGGCGATCCGGGCCGCCCGCGAACCCTCATCGCCCGCGGCCTGCAGGTCGGCCAGCTTGTGCAGGACGATCAGGTTCATCACCCCGAACTGGCGTGCGAGCTTGAAGTTGGCCTGGAACCACTCACCGAGACCGGTGTGCTGGACGATCTTCCAGGACTCGTCCGCCACGCTGATGAGCCGCTCGCGGCTGGGACCCAGCGAGAGACGGGCGAGCAGCGCGCTCATCCACGCGGTGGCGCAGGCCATGAGGATGCCCACCGCCGGTGAGTCGCGGACGGCGTGGAGGTCGAGTACGACGAGTCGGGCATCGAGGTCGAGCCCGGGGCTGGTCGGCCCGTCGAAGATGCCACGCAGCGGCCCCTCGCAGAGATCCTGGAGAGCCAGGCCGGCCCGGCGCGAATCTGCGGTGAGTGCCTCGACGCTGGTGTCGAGACGGTGGGCCAGCTCAGCGGTGGGCCGCAGCAGCAATCCGGCGATCTGGGGCAGGGTCGGTTCGGCGTCGACGGCGGCGACCAGGCGCAGACCCTCCCGTAGCGCGGCGGCCTCCGCCTGGGTGACACGCTCTCCGATGGCCGTGGCGGTGATCGCCCGCAGGAGCTCGATGCGGCTGACGTCGCTGACCGCGGTGGTCAGCGGGTTGAGGCGTACGCTGCCGCCGGGCTCGAGCGAGATCGGGCTCACCCCGAGTGCGGCGCAGAGCGGCCCGTACTCCCGCTTCACGTCGAGCACGAAGGCGCGTCGCCCGAACAGGAGCATGCGCCAGAGCAGTGTCTTCACCAGCGCGCTCTTGCCCTGGCCGAGTTTGCCGAGCACGATCGCGTTGGGGTCGTCGAGGATCCCCTCCTCATAGAGCACCCACGGGTCAAAGCAGAAGGCGCCACCACCGGCTTCGCGGCCGATGAAGGCCCCGCGACCGCCGAGGGCGCCCGCGCCGATGAAGGGATAGATGGCCTGGGCGTGGCGGGTGGTCGCCCGGTGGCCCGGTCGCGCGGCGGTCATCGCAGTCCCCGGGCGAGCGGCAGGGTGAACGTGAAGGCCTCGGCCTGTTGTCCGTACATCCGTCTCAGCTCGAGTCGGGCCACCGCGGCGTGCTGGAGGGTCTCCTGACAGGCGCGGCGCAGTTCGTCGCCGTCGCGCCCGCTGACGGTGATGAAGCCGCTGAAGCGCACCTCACCGTGGCCGGCGGCCAGCTCCGCCTCCCGCCGTAGGGCCGCGTCGTGGGCCTGGCGCTGGCGCGCCGTCTCGCCCTGGCCGAAGCGCTGGCGCAGTTCGCGGTCCGCCCGGTCGCGGGTGATCGCCGCCTCCACCTCGCGGGTCGATCGCTCCGGCGCTTGGGGCTCGAAGCTGACCGCCACCGTGCGCACCACGCCGGAGGGGTTGAGCAGCCCCGACATGAACATCGGTGCGACGTCGACCCGCGGCCATCCGGCGATCCAGTACGTGGCATGCCGCGCGCCGTCGGCCCGGAGGTGATCCCACTCCTCATTGCTCGCCAGCGGGCCCGCGCCGGCGTCGGTCACCCCACGTTGACTCCCCGTCCTCGCGGCGCCATCGGGGGACCGGTCGGCGGCCAGCTCCTCGCGCACCAGCTCATCCCGCGCATAGGGGTCGAAGCCGGTCCGGAGGGTGTTGGCGAGCTGGCGGGCTGACAGGGCACCGAGGACCTTGACTTCGGCCGACTCCAAGGCGCGAGCGATCCGCTCGGTCTGCTCGATCAGCGCGGTATGTGCGGCGTCGGTCGACCCGCGCACCCGGCTGCGGTCGAGCTGGACCGCCAGCAGCAGTTCGTGTGAGTGGATGACCGGGGCCGCCGAGTCGATCAGCTCGAGATAGGACTCCATCAGCGGTGAGCTGCGCTCACCGAGCACGGGATCACGCTCGGCGTGGAGCCAGCGGGCCAGCTCATCGCCCTGGGCCGGCGCGGTGCGTTCCACCCACTGCAGGCGTCGTACCGGCGTTCCGGCACAGGCCGAGAGCACGACGCCCCACTGGGCCAGTCGCCGCTCCTGGGCCGGGGGGTCCAGCAGCTGGAAGGAGCCGACCTCACACGCCAGCACGGCGGTCAGCATGCGACCGCCCGCGTCGGAGATCGCCCCGATCGTGGCCGAGCGATAGGGCAGGGTGAGCAGCTGGGTGCCGCGGAGGTCGCGGGGCAGCGCGGCCGCCGTGGGTGCGTCCCGGCCGCCGGGCGAGCGGCCGAGGCGTGGGGTCGGAGATCGGAACCTCCGAGCACCGGTCAGTCCGCGACCGAAGTAGGCGAGGAGAACCGGAAGCCATTGGACCGGGGTCTGGCCCCCGAGCGGCACGGCGGCGAGAGCCCCCGCGGCGAGCACCAGCGCCAGTCCGAGCAGCGCGCCGCCGGCGCTCGGGGCCAGGTCGAGCAGCATCACCGCCACCACCAGCGATGCCCCGACGATCGCGACCTGGAGGAAGCTGAAGGGTCCGACCAGGCCCCGACGCTCGAGCGGTCCGAAGCGGTAGGTGAGTCGGGTGTCGCTCACCGACCCACCCACCAGTCGGGCTCATCTCCGCCGAGGCTGATCTCGTGGTGGGCGTTCTCGGCGGCCAGGATCGGCGCGACCTCCTCCACGGGCGCCTTGGGAGCCGCGGCGGCAATTGACGCTCCCGGGCTCGCCGACGTCTCTGCAGTCGCGCTGTCCGCGACCGAATCAGCCGGGCTCGCGTCGGCACCGGGGGTCCCGGCATCCCCCGGATCCGTCGGACCGCCCGACCCCTGACCACCGGCCCGCGCGCCGCCGACGCCGAGCATGGCGAGCCCGCCACGCTCACCGGCGGGAGACGTCGCGCTGTTACGCACGAGATGGTCGAGTGCGTTGGCGCCCGCGGCCACCGGTTCGAAGGCCAGTGCCGCGGCGTTGTAGGCCATGCCGGAGCCGCGTTCCACGCCCTGGCGGTGCTCCTGCCTCAGCATCGTGCCGGCGCCCGCCGCGATCTCGGTGAACGGCAACAGCCGCAGCAGGGCCCAGGGCGAGAACGCCGCGAGCACCATCAAGGCCATCGCCGTCAGCGCGGTGCTCAACGTCGAATCTCCAGCGCCGAAGCTCGCGAGGCCCGAGACCGCCAGCGACAGGATCGCGACCATCGCGAACTTGGACAGGATCAGCGCGACGAGGAGCTCGGCCATCCGCTTGACCCACACTCGACGCGCCGGCCAGACCATTGCGGCGAAGCCGAGCGGAAGGAACAGCACCACGATGTAGATCGCTGCCGCCCGCATGATCAGCTCGACCATCAACGCCATCCCGGCGAGCAGGATCATCAGCGCGATCACCACCAGCATGAAGCCGTTGGGGAGATTGGACAGGTTCGCGGCGGCCGTGGTGAGGAACGATCCCCCCGCCGTCCCGCCGCCGGTCACGACCGCGCACATCTCGTCTGTCGCCGACAGCAGGAGCGCGACGAGGGGTGCGGTGATGGTGACCGCGAGGACGGCGATCGGCAAGTCGATGAATGCGGCGCGGAGCAGCACGCCCATGTCGGTACGGATGACGGCCTGCACCGCAGCCGCGAACAGGAACGGGACGGTCAGCAGCAGCGCCAGTCCGGCGATCCGCCAATAGCTGGCGGAGAACCAACTCGCCGACAACGACGGGGTGGTGACCAGGCTGATCACCTTGACCACCTCGGCCAACATGGCCTGGGCGCCGGCGACGATCCAGCTGCTGAGTGCCGACAGCCCGACCTTGGCGGCCTCCTTGAACGGCCACCCGAGCAGGCTCCCGATGAGCCCGGGGACGAGGGGCAGGTTCATTTCGCCTTCGTCCCGAGCTGCTGGAAGAAGTTGACGAGCCCCGGTGCCGCGCCGATCAGCAGGGCGGCGGCCGCCGACACCAGCGCGGCCATGCGGCCGCGGGCGGCGTGATGGGGGTTGTTGGAGTGAGAGGCGACAGCCCAGACCGCGGCGCCGATGAAAGCTCCGAGCAGGGTGAGCGCCAGGGCCCACGCGTCGGCCCCGTTCACGAGCTGCTGCAGCACGTTGCTGCCCGGCAGATCACTGGCGTCAGGGTTGGCGGTCACTCCGGCGAAGAAGGCGTGCATAGTTCTCCTTGAAGCAAATTGAAACTAATTGACAGGCGGACACAGTAGTCATAATCTCACTCAGGCGCAAGCCAGTAAACCAATCAATTAGTCTCAATTGGAGAACAAATGAGAACCGCAGGTAACGCCTCACGAGAACTTGGTCAGCTCTATGAAGAGCTGGCCCCGCAGCTGCGTCGCATCCTTGGCACAAACCTGCAGGCCCCCGAGTGGCTCATCGATGACGCGTGCCAGATGGCCTGGGAGGCCCTGCTCGTCCAGGCCGAACCCGTCGACTCAGCCCACGTGCTCGGTTGGCTGGCGACCACGGCCCGGCGGCGGGCACTGCGGCTGCTCAAGCGTGCCAACGCCGAGTTGTGCCTCGACGCATCCGGGCCTGCCGAGGCGACGTTCGGTACGGCCCCGGACCCCCAGCAGTCAGCCGAGTTCTGGGAGCGGCTGGGCCAGGTGCGCCGCCTCTCGCGCCGCCAGCAGCGGATCGTCTGGATGCAGAGTCTCGGTTTCGAGTACGCAGAGATCGCCGCCGAGACCGGTGAGACCCGGCGCAGCGTCGAACGTCAGCTGCTCAATGCTCGGCGACGGCTCAACGCCGCCGCCTGAGCTGACCGTGCCCGCGCCTGCCTCCTCGCCGGGTCAGACCCTGCGCCGCGGAACCCGGCTCAAGCGGCGGTTGCCGCGCGTCGCGCCTGGCGCTCGCGCCGTCGCGCCAGCTCCTGCGCGTCGGCCCAGCGGTGCGCGAGGGCCCCACCGACGGCGAGGAGGGCCCAGGTCGTCGGATCCTCCAGAAAGTCGGCGTACAGCTCGGTGTGCAGCACGAGCGCCACGAAGGCGGCGGCCACCGCGGCGCGGGCGGGATCGCCACGGGCACCGCGGAGCAGCGTGATCACCGCGGCGACGATCAGCGCGGCGTAGGGCAGCAATCCGATGAGACCCTGCTCGGCGGCGATCGTCACCGCGATGGTGTGGGAGGCGCAGACCTGGCCACAGCCCCCGTTCTGGCGCGAGTACTCGGCCTGGAAGGAGCCCGAGCCGTAGCCCCAGATCGGCCGGTCGCCGAACATCGTCACGCCGCCGGAGACCAGGTTGGCTCGGCCGCTGGAGGCCCCGTTGAGACCCTGGTTGAGCCCGAAGGTCTTCGGCGTGACGGCCACGGCGATGCCGCCCAGCACGAGCACCACCACGATCACGCCGACCACCGCCTTGGTGGCCCGCCAGCGCAGCGCCGCCAGCACCGCCATGCCGAGCAGCAGCGCGACCAGGCTCGAGCGCGACAGCGTGAGGACCAGACAGCCCCACAAGACCGCCAGCACGGCGGCGGAGGCCAGCACGTCCCGTGGTCGGCGGCCATAGATGAGCACGGCGACCCCGAGGATCATCGCCAGCGCCAGGAAACGGCCGAAGATGTCGGGATCGAAGAACACCGAGTTGACCGTGAAGTAGAGGTGCACCTGGTTGTTGGCGACCAGCTTGGAGTTCAGCAGCACCGTGCCCGTGGCCTCCTCCCAGAACCCGATAACCGCGAAGATCAGCGCCAGCACCGCGACCAGCTCGAGGCAGCGGCGGACCAACTGCGCATCCCAGTCAAGATCGCGCAGGAGCGCGTAGAGCAGCGCGAAGGGCACATAGAAGAAGGCCATGTTGCGGAGCGCCGCCTCGAAGCCGATCGCGCTGTTGAAGTTGGCCGAGTACCAGGCCTGAAGCGCATAGAGGACGAGGTACACGGCGAGGAACTGCTCAAAGCGGTGGGTGGGTCGACGCGGGTGGTTGTCCGCGCGGCCCATCAGCACGGGCACGAGCCAGGCGAGCGCGGCGGCGGCGACCACGAAGTACAGCGGTACCAGCAGGTTGTAGGTGGTGCCCGAGACCGAGATCGGGACCCGGAAGGGCAACGCGGCCAGGGCCAGCGGGGCGATCCAGCGCTGCCGGTGCGCCAACAGGGCCGCGACCACCCCGACCGCGGCCAATGCCAGCACCGCCCCGACCACCGCGACCAGGGGGTGGCGGTGGATGATCCCGAGCTGGGGTGAATTCCAGATGTCTCCGAGCAGCAGGACCGGCGCGAGGATCAGGGCGCCGAGCGTCGCTGACGCGCGGGCTCGGTCATTGCGCGAGACGATCACCACCGCGGCGAGCAGCGCCACGACGATGACGCCGAGCTTGGGGAGCGGGCCGGAAACCACACCGAGGGTCAGCACGATGCTCGGAGAATCTACGCAGCCTGGCGCGCGTACGGACCCACCGTCGCCGCTAACCGTATTCCCACGCGTGACTTCCGGACCATCCACTACTCTGTCCGGCCATATGTCCTACGCAAAGCTCGCAGCAGCTTGCGGGCTCATCGCGGTGGCGTTGGTTGTGAGCGCCTGTGGAATCCAGGCGAAGTCGGTGGCCGGGAGCACGCTCCATCCGAACCGTAACCCGGCTAACCACAGCTACGTCAATGATCCGCGGAAGCCGTATCTGCATTGTCTGCGCACCACCAAGGTCGATGGCCAGAAGCTCAAGGTGGTCAAGTTCGACTACGGCGTCGAGAAGCTGCGCTCGCTGCAGATCAACTCCGTACCCACCGGTCCAACCGTCGTGTTCGAGCCGACACCGGGCATCGCCGAGGGTGATCAGATGAAGGGCCAGGAGGAGAGCGCCGAGGTGATCGGCTCCGCCGTGATCTATCCCCACCGCGCTACCGACAGCCT
Source organism: Solirubrobacteraceae bacterium (assembly GCA_965198695.1). Classification (GTDB taxonomy): domain Bacteria; phylum Actinomycetota; class Thermoleophilia; order Solirubrobacterales; family Solirubrobacteraceae; genus Palsa-465. The sequence goes on from CBDAPW010000003.1 coordinate 575,724, forward strand.
GATGAAGAAGGTTGAATCCTGCCTCGCCGAGCACGTCAGCGGCTAGCGCCGGCCTGAACAAAGTCAACCGTGTCGTCGTTGTCAACCTCACAGCCCTCGGATGCGGCCGCTACCGATCCGGACATCTCGGGCGATGGCCCGCGCTGGCGTGACGGCGCCGGCCTGTTCGGGCTGAGCGCCTGGAGCACCTACGGCCTGATCATGGTCGCCGGCGTGGTTCTCGGTGCGGTGACGTTGCTCGTCCCCTCGACGCCGAGCTATGACCCGTGGTGCTGGCTGGTGTGGGGCCGCGAGATCCTCCACGGCAGCCTGCACACCACCGGCGGAGCGAGCTGGAAGCCCCTCCCGGTCCTGTTCACCACGGTCTTCGCGCTGTTCGGCAAAGCCCAACCGAATCTCTGGCTCATCGTCGCCCGCGCCGGCTTCGTGATGACGGTGCTGATGTCAGGGAAACTCGCCGCGCGCGTGACGCTGTGGCTGGCGCCGGAATCTGGCCGCCGTCCGCTGCGCTCGCTGTCCCTGGTCGACTTCTTGGGCAGTGTCGGCCCCGCGGTGCTGGCGGGCGTGATCGCCATCCTGGCGGTGACCCTGTCCGGCGGTTGGCTCTCGAACTCCGCGCTCGGGTACTCCGAGGCGCTGGCGGTCGGGTTCCTGCTGATCGGTTTGGAGCGTCACATCGACGGCCATCCCCGTCAGGCGTTCGCCTGCGGACTCGTGTCCGCGCTCGACCGGCCCGAGACCTGGGTGTTCTGGGGTCCCTACGGGCTCTGGTTGATGTGGAAGGACCCGCGCTCGCGAGCGCTCGTGATCGGATTGGCGATCCTCACCCTGCTGCTGTGGTTCCCGCCCCAGAAGTGGGGAGGGGGCTCCTTCGACTCCGGTCTCGTCCGCGCCACGCATGTCCGCGCGAACTCCAACGCCAACGCGTCGTTCCCGTTCTGGGCTGAGTTCAAGGCCGCCTGGACTCTGTCGATCTTCCGGGTCAAGGTGGCGGCGATCGCCATGATCGCCGGCGGACTCCTTCTGCTCGGGTATCACTGGCGGACCCGCAACCGGCCCACGGCGCGCCTGCGTCTGAGCCCACTGCAGGTGCGCGCCGTGTCGGTGGCGACGATCTCGGCCCTGTTCGGCTACGGCTGGTGGGTCCTCATCGCCCTCGAAACCCAGGCGGGCTTCTCCGGCAATAGCCGCTACCTCACCTTCGGCGCCGCCTCGGTCGATATCGCGGGAGCCATCTGTTACGGGTCGGTTGCGGTTCTGTTGGCTCAGCTGCCCCGATACTGGGTCCCCGAGAGCCGCGAGCGGCTGAAGCTCGGCCAGCGTCTGGTCCTCGGCACCGCCCTGCTCGCCGCGCTGTTCATCGCCTTCCCGAACTGGGTCGGCTCGAACTTCATCAGCCTGGGCGCGTTCCACAAATCGATCGATTACCAGGCCGGGCTGCGCAAGGACGTCTCCTATCTGATCGACCACGAGGGTGGGCGAAAAGGCCTGCAGAGCTGCGGCGCCGGCCACATCATGGTCGAGGGGTTCCAGGTCCCCATGGTGGCCTGGTACCTGAACGAGCGGACTCTCAACATCCAGGATCAGCCCACCCCGCCACTGCATCAGTCGGTGGTCGGCCCGCCTTGGCCGAACGTCATCATGCAGGACCGCGACACCGGCGGTTCGGCGCTGTTGCCGACCTGGCAGCAGATCAACGCCTGGACCAGGGACGGAGCGCACTACAAGGTGACCACCACGAAGGAGATGCGCTTCTTCGAGGACTGCTCACCCCAGCCGAACGACCCGAAGGCCCCGGTCTCCAGTTGAGCCGCGCTTTAGGCGGTCTAGCAACCTCACTCGAAGGCGAGTCACGTTTATGAGCGCAACCTCCATCATTCCCGGCGATCGGCCGACCCGGCTGGTCCGGGACTTCAAGCTCTGGATGCCCCAGTGGCTCGAGCGCTGGCCGGAGTGGCTGCGCGTCACCGCCTTCCTCGTCCTGTTGACCGCGCTGTCGGCCTTCATGCGCACCCGCTATCTCGGCGGGCAGTACTGGATGGACGAGGGCATCGCGGTGGGGATCTCCTCCCACTCGCTGACCGCGATCCCCGGCGTGCTGCGTTACGACGGATCCCCGCCGCTCTACTACCTGCTGCTGCACATCTGGATGTCGATGCTCGGCGACGGCGAGCCCGCGACCCACGCCATGTCGGCGCTGTTCGGGGTCGCCACCGTGCCGATCTCCTACTGGGGCGTCCAGACCGTCTTCCACAACAAGCGGATGGCGATGATGACCGCCGTCCTGTTCGCCTTCAACGCGTTCCTCACGGGCTACAGCGAGGAGACGCGGATGTACTCGCTGATGGCCCTGCTCGGGCTGCTGGCGACCATCGGCTTCCTCGCGGGCTTCGTCCAGCGCCGGCGCAAGTTCGTGATCCTCTTCAGCGTCGCCCAGGCGCTGATGTTCTACACCCACGCCTGGGGCCTGTTCTTCGGGGCCGGCAGCTTCCTGGCCCTGTGCATCCTCTACCGGATCACCCCGGCGGAGGAGCGCCAGAACCTCGTCAAGGACGGGCTGGTGGCCTACATCGGCGCTGGGGTCCTGTTCATCCCCTGGCTGCCCAATTTCATCTTCCAAACGCTGCATACCGCGGCTCCCTGGGACTCCTCACCGCGCTTCGGTGCGCCAGTCCAGCTCTCCCAGAACCTGATCGGGTCCAACGCGGTGTCGGTCATCCTCATCATCTGCGCCGGGGTCGGCTTCTCCGACCTGTTCGTCCGGTCGGGCCGCAACACGCCGACCGCCCGGCTGATGTGGATGATGTTCGCCATTCCGATCATCACCCTGCTGCTGGCCTGGGCGGCCTCGCAGCTCACCCCGGCCTGGGTTCCCCGCTACTTCGCGCCGATCGTGGCCCCGATCCTCATCCTCGCGGGCATGGCGTTGTCGCGCTCCGGCGTGCTCGGGGCGATCGGACTCGTGCTCACCGTGCTCCTGCTGTCCCATCCCGGCGCGTTCACCCCGCAGTACAAGTCCGACATGAAGGACATCTCGGGCGAGCTGTCCCCCTACCTGCACAAGGGCGACCTGGTCATCTCCGGCCAGCCCGAGCAGACGCCGCTGGCCTACTACTACCTGCCCAGCGGGCTGCAGTTCGCCAACACCATGCAGGGCATCGACAACCAACCCACCTACATGGACTGGATCAATGCGCTCAAGCGCTACCGGAACGAGAACCCGTTCAAGGTGGTGATGCCTATCCTGAATAAGCTGAAACCCGGACAGCAGGTCCTCTTCATCAGGCCGATGACGGAGGGTGCGCAGTCCTGGAAGGCGCCCTGGACCGAGCTGATCCGACTTCGTGCCGCACAATGGGGTGAGGTCATCTCCAACGACAAGCAGCTGAAGCGAGTGTCCGGCGCCTGGGCCCCGCACAACTACTTTGGTGCCTGCTGCGTCGCCGACAGCGCCGTTCTCTACAAGAAGGTCTGAGCCCGAATGCCCGATACCAAGACCGTGCCGCCGTCTCCCGGTAACGGCGAGATCACCGCCGAGAAGCCCGTCGTCGTCCTGGGCGGTGGACCCGCCGGTCTCACCGCCGCCTACCAGCTGGTCAAGGCGGGCAAGCCGGTCATCGTGCTCGAGTCGACCGATCAGCTCGGCGGCATCGCTCGGACCACGGTCAAGAACGGCTTCCGCTTCGACCTCGGCGGCCATCGCTTCTTCACCAAGGTCCAGGAGGTCGACGATCTCTGGCACGAGATCGTCGGCGCCGAGTTCCTGCGCCGCCCGCGTCAGTCACGCATCTACTGGAACGACAAGTTCCTCGAGTACCCGTTGCAGGGCGTTGACGTGATCCGCAAACTCGGACCGGTCGAGCTGACGCGCTGCATGATCTCCTACATGTGGGCGGCCGTGAAGCCCAAGGGGAGCGAGGACACCTTCGAGGAGTGGGTCTCCAACCGCTTCGGCAAGCGTCTCTACAACCACTTCTTCAAGACCTACACCGAGAAGCTGTGGGGCGTCAAGGCCACCGAGATCCGCGCCGAGTGGGCCGCCCAGCGGATCAAGGGCCTGTCGTTCTTCTCCGCCGCCAAGGCCGCGTTCTTCGGCAACAAGGGCAACATCAAGTCGCTCATCTCGGAGTTCAACTATCCCAAGTACGGGCCCGGCCAGATGTGGGAGCTGATGGCCGACGCGATCACCTCCCAGGGCGGAGAGATCCGTCTCAACGCGCCCGTCACCAAGCTCGTGGTCGACGAGAACAAGCGGGTCGTCGAGGTCGTGGCCGGCGGCGAGACGCTGACCCCGAGCCACGTCATCTCCTCCCTCCCGCTGCGCACGACGGTCGGCGTCGCCGAGCCCCAGGCGCCACTCGCGGTGCGGGACGCGGCCCAGGGTCTGCGCTACCGGGAATTCCTCACGGTGCTGTTGGTGATCGGCGGCAAGGACCTGTTCCCGGACAACTGGATCTACATCCACCAGCCGGGGGTGCAGGTTCTGCGCATCCAGAACTTCAAGTCCTGGAGCCCGTACATGGTTCCGGAAGGCTCGACGGACGCCTCGGTCGGCATGGAGTACTTCTGCTTCGAGGGCGACAAGCTGTGGAACACCCCCGACGATGAGCTCGTCAAGATGGCCGGGCAGGAGATCGAGAAGCTGCACCTCGCCCGCGCCCAGGACGTCAAGTTCGGCTTCGTGGAGCGGGTGCACAAGGCCTATCCGATCTACGACGAGCTCTACGCCGAGCGGGTCAAGACGATCCGCGACTGGCTGGAGACCGACATGACCAACCTGGTGCAGGTCGGCCGCAACGGCCTCCACCGCTACAACAACTCAGACCACTCGATGCTGACGGCGATGCGTGCGGTCGACAACATCCTCGCCCACACCAACCACGACATCTGGTCGGTGAACGTCGAGAGCGTCTACCACGAAGAGGTTCACGATTCCGAGAACCCCTACGCGACCGACCAGCACACTCCCGCGATGGACGGACCCCTCGCCTCCGATCGCTAGTTGCGTCGCGCCCTTGTCATAGCGGTCGCGCTGGCGAGCCTGGCGCTGCCGGGTCTCGCGAACGCGGCCACCACGACGCCCGCGAGCCTGGGGACGACGTCGAGCCCGTTCTCGATCGGGGTGCCGACTCCGACCGAGACACAGACGGCGACCACCCCGGCCGTCGTCTCGACGACGAGCACCAGCTCGACCGGCGGCGGTTTCAGCACGATCGACTGGATCATCGTCGTGTTGGTGGTCGGTCTGGTGATCGCGGGCACCTTCGTCTACGTGCTGCGTGACTCTCGCCGCTCCGCCGGACCGCGGCGGGCGGCCACCGCGGCGGCCGGGGCTCGCCCGGGCACGAAACCTCCTCCGCGCTCACGCAAGCTGTCGGCGCAGGAGAAGCGACGGCGCAAACGCGGCAAGGCCCCGCGCCGCCGCTGAGACATTTTTCCGGCTCGGGGGGGTGAAAACCGCCCCGCTAAAGCCTCTATGGGGTATGAGCCGAATCGAAGGTCACACCTACTCGAGCGTCCAGGCCCGCACGCAGGTGCTGCTGGACGACGACATGATGCGCGAGATCCTGGTCGACGTCGGGGCCATGCGGACCGCCCTGGAGCTGGAGCTCTGGGCCTCCTGGATCCTGGGCCAGACCTGGAAACAGCGGGTCCGCCAGCCGTTGTTCGCTGAGGTCGACTGGATGCTGACGCTCGGCGCGCCCATGGTCGCGATGCTCGCCGGAATCGGGGGCGCGCGCGCCCGCAAGGCGCTGACGGCGATCTCGATGCTCGAGCGTGGCGCTCTGGGGAACTACGCCGGGGCCATCGCACTGACCCTGCCGGGGGCTCGGACGCCGGCCTACCTGGCGGATATCGCCAACGCCCGCTTCGTCTCCGCTCGCTCGGCCGTCGTGCTCGGCGACGGGGAGGCGGTTCTGCTCGATCTCCACCGCGGCGACCGGCATGAGCTGACCGTGGCCGTGTTCATGGATGCCCGGCTCGACGGCGCGGTCAAATGGATCCAGTTGCTCGGTCCGGTGCCCGAGGAGACCGACACCGACACGCTGTGGGACACGCTGGAGCCCGTCGACCTCGCGAGCGTGGCTCCGCGCATCCGCGAGGCGATCGGCGTCGCGGACGCGAACCCGCACCTCAAGGTCCTGCCGGAGTTCGCCGATCTGCGTGCCTTCCTCTTGGCCCGGCTCATCGATCCGTGTCACGTTGACGGGCGATAGTCCCGCAAACGTGACACGGGCGGGTCACAGGGGGGTGGTGTAGGCCGCAGTGATCCCGCCGTCGACCAGCATGGTGTGGGCGGTCACGAACGACGACTCGTCGCTGGCCAGGAACAGAACGGCGTTGGCGATCTCCTCCGCCCGTCCGAAGCGTCCCATGGGCACGTGGACCAGGCGCCGGGCGGCGCGCTCGGGATCCTTGGCGAACAGCTCCTGCAGCAGCGGGGTGTCGATCGGTCCGGGGCAGATCGCGTTGACGCGTACGCCCTGTTTGGCGAACTGGACGCCCAGCTCGCGCGACATGGCCAGCACGCCGCCCTTGGAGGCGGTGTAGGAGATCTGGGAGGTGGCCGAGCCCATCACGGCGACGAAGCTGGCGGTGTTGATCACGCTGCCCGCGCCGGCCTCGAGGAGATGGGGGATCCCGTACTTACAGCACAGGAAGACGCTCTTGAGGTTGGCGGCCTGCACCCGGTCATAGGCCTCCTCGGAGGTGAGGAGCACCGAGTCGTCGTCGGTCGGCGAGATACCGGCGTTGTTGAACAGCACGTCGATGTGGCCGAAGTGCTCGGCGACCTGCGCGTACAGCGCCTCGACCTGAGCGGCGGCGGTCAGGTCGGCCTGGAGGGCGAGCTCGCCCACCGAGTGCTCGCGCAGGTCGACCCCCACCACGTGAGCGCCCTCGCGCGCGAACACCTCGGCGCTGACCGCCCCGATGCCGCCGGCCGCGCCGGTGATGACGGCGACCTTGCCGTCGAGACGTCCACTCATTGCTCTCCTCCGATTCCGATTCAGGTCTGGTCAGGCGGTGGGCCCGACGGGTGGGGTGGCGTAGAAGATCGTCTTGACCTCGGTGTAGGCATCGGTGGCGTGCGGGCCGAGCTCGCGGCCATACCCCGACTGCTTGAAGCCGCCGAAGGGCGTCGAGACACGCACCGAGCTGTTGGAGTTGATCGACAGCACGCCGGACTCGACGGCGCGGGCCACCCGCAGGGCGCGGGCACCGTTCTCGGTCCAGATCGATCCCGACAGGCCGTAGATGGTGGCGTTGGCCAGCTCCACCGCCTCGGCCTCGTCGTCGAAGGGGATGATCGCGGTGACCGGCCCGAAGATCTCCTCCCGGACCACCCGGGCGTCCGGGGCAGCCGGGTAGATCACCGTTGGGGGAAACCAGAAGCCGGGGCCCTCGGGAGCGGGCGCGCGGAAGGCGACCTCGACCGAGTCGTCGAAGAACCCGCGGACCCGCTCGCGCTGGACCGCCGAGATGAGGGGCCCGACCTCGGTGTCCTCAGCCAGCGGATCGCCCACCCGGACCCGGCTGACGTGCGTCTCGAGGAGGCTCATGAAGCGATCGAGGACCGAGCGCTGGACGAGGATCCGCGAGCGGGCACAGCAGTCCTGTCCGGTGTTGGCGAACACCGCCATCGGCGCCGCGGCCGCGGCCGCCTCGAGGTCGGCGTCGGCGAAGACGAGGTTCGCCGATTTGCCGCCCAGTTCGAGGGTCACGCGCTTGATCGAGGCGGCCGCGCGCGCGGCGATCGCCGCGCCCACGCGGGTCGACCCGGTGAAGGCGATCTTTGCCACGTCAGGGTGCTCGACCAGACGCGCCCCGGCCACCGGCCCCAGGCCGGCCACGACGTTGACCACGCCGGCGCCGAGGATCGGTGCGGCGATCTGGCCGAAGCGCAGAGCGCTCAGCGGTGTCAGCTCCGCCGGCTTGAGCGCCACCGTGTTACCGGCCGCCAGTGCCGGTCCGAGCTTCCAGGCGGCGATGGTGAGGGGGAAGTTCCATGGAACGATCAGGCCGACCACGCCGAGGGGCTCGCGGACCGTCCACGCCTGGCCCCCGGCGACCGGGATGGTCTCGCCGAACAGACGCTCAGGCAGGGCCGCGTAGTAGCGGAAGGTGTCGACCACCATGCCCATCTCGCCGCGGGCATCGCCGATCGGCTTGCCGGCGTTGCGCGCCTCCAGCTGGGCGAGGGCCTCGCGCTCGGACTCCAGCGCGTCGGCCAGCGCCCGCAGCCGCTCGGCACGCTCGCCAGGGGCCAGCGCGCGCCAGGCCGGGTAGGCGGCGCGGGCCGCCGCCACCGCGGCGTCGACATCCTCGGCCGAGGCCGCAGGAACCTGCTCGAGCACCGCCTCGGTGGCGGGCTCGAGGACCGTCAGGGACTCGCTCACGGCGCGCAGCCTAGTGACGTTCGGTCATGGGGCGGAGCCCGCCACGACCGCCACGACCTCAGGATCTTCGAACGTGTGGATCGGACCGGTGAAGGTCTTGCGCGCCGATACGAGGTACCAGATGGTGACGACGGCCATGATCGCCAAGGTGACGATCGGTGCGTAGTTCACCGAGCTCCAGGAGAAGCCGTGCTTGAAGAACACGCCGCCCGGGTCGGCGGTCGGCAGGCAGAAGATGATCACGCACAACGCCACCCAGATGACCGCGATCAGGTTGACCCACTTGTACTTGGCGCCCAGGGTCCACGGTCCCGGCTTGAAGCGATCGGCCATGCGCCAACGCAGGTAGACCGGAATCGTGTAGGCGATATACAGGCCGATCACCGCCATCGAGGTGACCGCGAAGAACGCCACCGGGTAGCCGGCGCTATCGGGAAAGAATGCCGGGATGGTGATGATCGCCGAGAAAACGCAGACGAACCCGACGGCCCAGGTCGGGGTCTTGTTCGCGCCCAGGCGCCGCCACAGCCCATGTCCGGGAACCGCTCCATCCCGGGAGAAGGCAAACGTCATCCGGCTCGCCGATGTCACGCAGGCCATGCCGCAGAACAGCTGGCCGACCACGGAGATGGCGATCAACAGCTTGGCTGCGGTGGCGCTGAGCGCCGAGGTGAGCACCGCGATCGACGGCCAGGCCGAGTCGCCGATGGAGGCCTGGGCCGAGGCGCTGTGGGGCACCGCGAAGGTGATGGCCAGCAGCAGGATGTAGCCGGCGATCGCCGAGTAGATGACCGAGCGGTAGACACCACGGGGCGCCGCCTCCGCCGCGTTGTGGGTCTCCTCCGAGACGTGGGCGGAGGCGTCGTAGCCGGTGATCGTGTACATCGTCAGCAGAAAGCCCAGCGGCAGCACGTAGAACCAGAACATGCCGTGGTTGAAGCTGCCGAAGGCGCGGTGACCGAAGACATAGGCGGCACTCGCGTGATGGGCGGGCGCCACGATGAGCACCACCACGATCACCGCAGCACCGATCAGGTGCCACCACACCGAGGTTGCGTTGAACAGTGACACGAGGTGGCTGGAGAACACGTTGATCAGGCCGTGAAGGATGAGGATGATCAGGAACAGCGCAAAGGTCACATGCGCGGCGTAGTGAACGTTGGTCGAGGTGAAGTTGAAGATGAAGTCGATGTTCATCAGCCCGAACAGCGAGGAGAGGAAGCCCGAGGCCGCGTAGTCGACCGAGGCGACGACGGCGATCAGCCCAATCAGGTTGAACCAGCCGGTGAACCAGCCCCAGCCCGGTCCACCCAGCTTCGATGCCCAGTAGTAGATGCCGCCGGAGGTGGGCATCGCTGAGGCCAGTTCGGCCATCGAGAACGCGACGCAGAGGACGAGCAGCGAGATGATCGGCCAGCCGATCGAGATGGCGATCGGACCGCCGTTGTTGAACGCCTGGCCGTAGCTGGTGAAGCAGCCCGACAGGATCGAGATGATCGAGAAGGAGATCGCGAAGTTGGAGAACCCGCTCCAACCGCGTTTCAACTCCTGCTTGTACCCCAGGTCTGCGAGCAGTTGTTCGTCGCTCGACAGCGGCTCCGCCGCAGCGCTCATCCGGCCTCCTCGTAAAGGTCTAGTGACTACGCCTTATCCTCTCCGCTCCGCGCCGCCGTTGTCAAAGTGGGCGTGGAGAAGATTCGGCGCCGTCCGCTGTCCGTGTGGATAAACGCGGCGCTCAGCCGCGCGGCAGCAGCCCGGCGAGGATGTGTTCGGTGCCGCGCAGGTGATCGACCATCGCGGCTGCCGCGGCCGCCTCGTCCCGCTTCTTGACCGCTCGCAGCAGGCGTCGGTGCTGCTGGTTGGAGGAGTTGAGCACCTCCGGCGGGTGCGGAATCAGGTTGATCAGGCCGCCCACCGCGCCCTGCACCTCGGTCATCACCGTGACCAGCGACGGGCTCTGGGTGGTCTCGGCCAGGCCGACGTGAAAGCGGATGTCGGCCTGGCGGTAGGCGGCGAAGTCATGGTTGAGGCCAGCGATCGAGTCGACCAGCTCCTCGAGCACGCCGACCGACTCGGGCTCCGCCCGGCGGGCGGCGAGCACCGCGACGCCGACCTCGACGGTCATGCGTCGGTCACAGGTGTCACGCCAGTGGGCCATCACCGCCGAGGAGAGCGGCGGCGCCGGCGGCTGGGGGTCGGCGACGAAGGTCCCCCCGCCGCGGCCGCGCGTGGCATGCAGGTGCCCGGACTGGCCGAGGGCGACCAGCGCCTGGCGCAGGGTCGAGCGGGCGATGCCCAGCCGCATGCACAGCTCGCGCTCGGCGGGCAGTCGCGTCCCCGGCGGCAGCAGGCCGAGCTTGATCGCCGTCCCCAGGCGGCCGACGGTCTCCTCGAAGGCGGTCAGCGAGCGGACCGGCGCGAACACCGCATCGAGTGAGACGGCCTCCTCCAGTGCCGGGCTGACCGTGACGGGCCCGTCGGGCGCCGGCCCGGCGGTCTCCTGGCCCTCCACGTCCGTGCTCACAGTCGCTCGAATCCTCGGACGCGCTCCCAGTCGGTGACGGCCGCCTCAAAGGCCGCCAGTTCGACGTCGGCGGCGTTCAGGTAGTGGGCGACGACCTCGTTGCCGAACGCCGACTCGGCGAGCCCGGACAGCGCGAACAGGTCACGTGCCTCGCGCAGGGTGCTGGGCAGCCGGGGGCGGTCGGTGGCGAGGTAGGCGTTGCCCACGTAGGCGGGCTCCAGGGTGAGGCCCTCCTCGACGCCGGCCAGCCCGGCGGCGATCGTCGCGGCCAGGGCGAGGTAGGGGCTCAGGTCCGCCCCGCCCGAGCGGTTCTCGAAGCGCAGGCCGGCGCCGTGGCCGACCACCCGGAACGCGCAGGTGCGGTTGTCGTCGGCCCAGGCGACGGTCGTCGGCGCGAAGGAGCCGGCCGTAAAGCGCTTGTAGGAGTTGACGTTCGGCGCCAGCAGCAGGGTCAGCTCGCGGGCGTACTTCAGCTGACCGGCGAGGAAGGACTCGAAGGTGGCTCGGTCGCGATGGAACAACGGCCCGTCGGCGTCGGCGAGGGAGAAGTGGATGTGACAGGAACTGCCCTCGCGCTCGTTGAACTTGGCCATGAAGGAGATCGCCATCCCCTCCTGGTCGGCAATCTCCTTGGCCGCCGTCTTGTAGATCACATGGTTGTCGGCACAGCCCAGCGCGTCTGAGTAGCGGAAGTTGATCTCGTGCTGGCCGAGGTTGCACTCGCCCTTGGAGTTCTCGACCTCCAGACCGGCGCCGGCCATCGCGTTGCGGATGCGGCGGATGAGCGGCTCGAGCTTGGCGGTGCCCATCAGCGAGTAGTCGACGTTGTAGAGATTGGCCGGCTCCAGGCCCACGTACCCCTGCTTCCACGCCTGCTCGTAGGAGTCGCGGAAGACGAGGAACTCCAGCTCGGTGGAGGCGTTGGCGCTCCAGCCGTGTTGGCGCAGCCGCTCGATCTGGCCGCGCAGCACCTGACGCGGGGAGGCGATCACCGGCGAGCCGTCGGCCCACTCGAGGTCGGCCAGCAGCAGTGCCGTGGCCGGATGCCAGGGCACCGAGCGCAGGGTCCCCAGGTCGGGCTTCATGACGAAGTCGCCGTAGCCGCGCTCCCACGACGACATCGCATAGCCCTCGACGGTGTTCATCTCGACGTCGACCGCGAGCAGGTAGTTACAGCCCTCGGCACCGTGGTCGGCCACGTCCGCCAGGAAGTGACTGGCGGTCAGCCGCTTGCCCTGCAGCCGACCCTGCATGTCGGTGAGCGCGAGCAGGACCGTGTCGATGGCCCCGGCTCCGGTCTCCCGGGTCAGCTCCTCAAGATCCAACGCGCCCACTTTCTGAAATTGCGACTTGCCCCACTGCGTTACCCCGCCGGATTCCCCATCCGGAGCGAAGGAAGGTACAGGCGCCGCCCCCGGACGCCAACCCGGCCTCCCAAGACGAAGACCTCCGGCTACCCTGACTCGCCATGTCCGTCACGGTTGTTGGGTCCATCGCCTTTGACGCGGTGAAGACCCCATTCGGCGAGCGCCCCAAGATGCTGGGCGGCGCCGCGGTCCATTTCGCACTGGCCGCCAGCTTCTTCGACACCGTCCACGTCGTCGGCCCGGTGGGCGACGACTGGACCGAGACCGAGGAGGCCGTGCTGGTGGGGCGCAACGTCAACATCGACGACATCGAGCACGTGCCCGGCGGCACCACCTTCTTCTGGGCTGGTGAGTACGGCTCAGACCTCAACGATCGCCAGACCCTCGACACCCAGCTCGGGGTGTTCGAGGACTTCGAGCCCAAGCTCTCGGACGCCTCCAAGGACGCCGACGTGCTGTTCCTGGCCAACATTCAGCCCGACCTGCAGCGGGCGGTCCGCGCCCAGGCCACGCAGGCCCGGTTCGTCGCCCTCGACTCGATGAACCTGTGGATCGACATAGCCCGGGACTCGCTGGTCCAGGCGATCTCCGAGGTCGACTGCCTCATCCTCAACGACGCCGAGCTGCGCCAGCTGACCGGCGCCCCCAACCTGGTCCGGGCCGCCGAGGAGCTGCTGGGATGGGGCCCCCGGGTGATCGTGGCCAAGCAGGGGGAGTACGGCGCGGCCGTATTCACCGCCGAGGGCATCTTCTCCCTGCCCGCCTATCCGCTGCGCGACGTGCGCGACCCCACCGGCGCGGGCGACACCTTCGCCGGAGGTCTGGTCGGCTACGTGGCCGCCCACCCCGACGAGCCCGTCGGCCTCGACCTGCTGCGTCGGGCGATGGCCTACGGCACGGCGCTGGCCTCCTTCAACGTCGAGGAGTTCGGCACCGAGCGGGTGGCCCGGCTGACGTCCTCGGAGATCGCCGAGCGCGTGTCCGAGCTGGCTCGGATCACCCAGTTCGAGGATCGCCCCCTCGTCCTGCGCGACTGAGGCCGGAATTCCGGCGCTCCGCGCGCGATAAAAGCCGGGGCGGCCGTCCCCGGCGGTTGACGTGGGGTTAGCATTCCGCGGACCGTGGTGTTCAACCTCTGGCACACGATCGAGCTGAAGGTCCCGCTGCTCCTGCTGATCCTCCTCGTGTGGTGGTTCATCCGCCAGGAGCCTGAGGATTCCGCCTCCTCCGATGACGACGGCGGCACGCTGACGCACTCGATCCACGACCGTCATCCCCACCGGCCGGGCGGACGCCCAGGTCCACGCGGCCCGCGCCGCGGTCCCCACGGTGAACCCGCCTCGCCGTCACCGCCGCGTGTCCGCACGACCAGCGCGCGATCACGCATCCACCAGCGCAGCCGGTAGCGGCACGCCGGTCATGCTGAGCCCACAGCCAGCATGACCGCCACCCCGCCTGACAGACTCCCGGCGATGCCCGTCCTCTCCGATGCGACGATCCGTGCGCTGGTCGAGTCCCAGAAGATCACCATCGAACCGTGGGACGCGACCAACGTGCAGCCTGCCTCGGTCGACCTGCGCCTGGGTGACTCCTTCCGCGTCTTCCACAACCATCGCGCCACCTCGATCGACCTGCGCAGCCCGCCGGGCAACCTCACCGAGGAGGTCGTGCTGTCCGACGGCGAGCCGTTCGTCATCCACCCTGGCGAGTTCGCCCTCGGGCGCACGCTCGAGTACGTCGAGCTGCCTGACGACATCGTCGCCAGAATTGAAGGCAAGAGTTCGATCGGCCGCCTCGGGCTCATCGTCCACGCCACCGCCGGCTTCTGTGACCCGGGCTTCCAGGGCACGCTGACCCTCGAGCTCAACAACCTCACGCGCGTCCCCATCCTGCTCCACCCGGGCCTGCCGATCGCCCAGCTGTCGTTCATGACGCTCGACCGACCGGCGGAACGGCCCTACGGCAGCCCCGGTCTGGGCAGCCACTACCAGGGCCAGCGGGCGGCGACCGAGAGCCGCTATGAGGGTGGCCCCGCCAACGCCGAGGGGTAGCCGAGAGCCGCTTGGGTATAGAGTCAGATCGATGCTCGCAACGACCGTGAGAGAGGCACTCAATGGCGACTGAATCGGCAGTTTCGGAGAATGGCGCCGGCGCAGGGAACGCCGAGACGCTGACCATCACCGACAACCGAACCGGTGAGACCTATGAGGTGCCGATCCAGGACGGCACCATCCGCGCGACTGAACTGCGCAAGATCAAGACCGATGCCGAGGACTTCGGGATCATGACCTATGACCCCGCCTTCATGAACACGGCGGCGTGTCGCTCGGCGGTCACCTTCATCGACGGCGATAAGGGGATCCTCGAGTACCGCGGCTACCCGATCGAGCAGCTGGCGGAGAAGTCGACCTACCTCGAGGTCTCCTACCTGCTCATCCACGGGGAGCTCCCCACCCAGAAGCAGCTGGATGAGTGGACCGAGGCGATCACCATGCACACCTTCGTGCACGAGAACATCAAGGAGTTCATGCAGGGCTTCCGCTACGACGCGCACCCCATGGGGATGCTGCTCGCGGCCACCGGTGCCCTCTCGACCTTCTATCCCGAGGCCGTCAACATCCACGACGACGACATCAACTACCTCCAGGTGATCCGGCTCATCGCCAAGATGCCGACGCTCGCGGCGTTCTCCTACCGGCACAACCAGGGCAAGCCCTACGTGTACCCGGACAACGACCTCAGCTACGCCGGCAACTTCCTCTCGATGATCTACAAGATGACCGAGCTGAAGTACCAGCCCGACCCGCGGCTCGAGCACGCCCTCGACGTCCTGTTCATCCTCCACGCCGACCACGAGCAGAACTGCTCGACCTCGGCGGTGCGCTCGGTCGGCTCCTCCCAGGTCGACCCCTACTCGTCCCTCGCCGCCGGTGTGGCCGCCCTGTACGGCCCGTTGCACGGCGGTGCCAACGAGGCGGTGCTGCGCATGCTGCGCCGGATCGGCAGCGTCGACAAGGTGCCCGAGTTCATCGAGGGCGTCAAGGCCGGCAACGAGCGGCTGATGGGCTTCGGCCACCGCGTCTACAAGAACTTCGACCCGCGCGCGACGATCATCAAGAAGGCGGTCGACGAGGTGTTCGAGGTGACGGGCAAGAACCCGCTGCTCAACATCGCGACCGAGCTCGAGAAGATCGCGCTCGAGGACGAGTACTTCATCAAGCGCAAGCTCTACCCGAACGTCGACTTCTACTCAGGCCTCATCTACGAGGCCCTGGGCATGCCGGTCGAGATGTTCCCGGTGCTGTTCGCGATCGGCCGCACCTCGGGCTGGATCGCCCAGTGGCTGGAGATGATCCACGACCCGGAGCAGAAGATCGCGCGTCCGCGCCAGATCTACACGGGTGGGCGCGAGCTCGACTACGTGCCGGTCTCGGCCCGCGGCTGAGTCCGCGGTCGGAGCCGGGATTCGGGTCTCGTCATGGCCGAAGCTGAGGCCCAGCTGCCCGACGGCGTCGGCGTGGCGACCCTGGGCGGGGAGGCGGTTGACCGCTTCCTGCGTCTGCGCGCCCCGCTGGGCATCACCTCGTTCGGCCTGAACAAGGTCGTCCTGGCGCCGGGGGAGCGCATGCGCGTGCACCGCCACGCGGTGCAGGAGGAGGTCTACCTCGTGCTCAGCGGTGAGCTGAACCTGGGCATCGAGGGGGTCGAGCACCGCTTCGGGGGAGGTGAACTGGTGCGCGTGGCCCCCGGGGTGCGGCGCCAGCTGATCAACCGCGGACCCGGCGTGCTCGAGCTGCTGGTGATCGGGTCGATGGCCGACCGCGAGCACAACCCGCGTGACGCCGAGCCCTACCCCGACTGGGACGCGGCCGAGCCGGGCACGCTGGCCGAGGTTCCGCTGCCCGAGGACCTCCCAGCCGAGGAAGTCCGCAGCTGAGCTGACGCGTGTCACCTTCGGGGGCCAGACGCCCGCAAACGTGACACGGGCATGCAGCCGTCCGCGCTCAGAGCACGAGGGTCGCGCCGTGGCGGCGCAGCCACGTGCGCTGATCCGGATAGTCCGGGCGGTACCGGGCCAGCAGCCCCCAGAAGCGCTGTGAATGATCCATCACGGCCAGGTGGCAGACCTCGTGCCACACCACGTAGTCGAGGATCTCGGGCGGGGCGAGCAGCAGTCGCCAGTTGAAGCTCATGGCGCCGGTCCGCGAGCAGCTCGCCCACCGGGTCTTCTGCGCGCGGATGGTGAGCTTGGTGTAGGTCAGTCCGGCCTCGGCACAGGCGGCGTCGAGGCGCGGGGCGATCTCCGCAGCGGCCCGGCGCCGGAACCACAGCTCGAGCGCGTGGCGCTGCTGATCCCCATCGGACGGGACCGCCAGGCTGTCCCCGCGCCGCGTGACCCGCGTCCGCCCCGGCTCGGGCACGAGCGCCAGGGTCGCGCCGAGGTAGGGGACGGTGCCCGCACGCCGGGCGACCGCCGCCCGGCTCGCCTCGACCTCTGAGAGGCGGCGTTCGATCCATGGCGTCAGCTCCTTCACGGCGGCGACCGCGTGGCGCTCGGGGGCGCGGCGGGGGATCACCACCACGACGCTGCCGTCAGCCTCGACGGTGACGCGAATCCGGCGGGCGCGGTCAGAGCGGCGGATGCGGTACTCCATGTCCACGCCCATACGGTAGGGCGCTACGGTGACTGACCTGCCATGACCGCGATCCCGCCAGCGCCGACGCGGCTGCACTCCGACGCGGTCGAGCTGCGCCCCATCTCCGGCTGGGACATCCCCGAGATTCTCATCGCCCACCAGGACGACCGTCGGCTGGCCGTCGACCTGGGCCTGGCCAAGCCGCCCAGCGGCGCCCAGCTTGGCCGCGAGGTCGATGATGCGCCGGCCGACTGGGCCGCGGGCACGCTGAAGCTGACCCTGGTGCAGCCGGGCTCCGACGACTGCCGGGGCCGCCTGACCATCGACGCGATCGACCTGGCGGCGGGGACGGCCCGCGCCACCGTCTGGGTCGCCCCGCACCTGCGCGGGCGCGGTCTGGCGCGCGCGGCGCTCGCGCTAGCCGGCGACTGGCTTGCGCGAAGCTGTGGGATCGAGCAGCTTCAGTGCGGTGAGGATCGCCCGCGTGGCGGGTGAGCGGTTGAGCGTGTAGAAGTGGATGCCGGGTGCGCCGTGGGCCAGGAGCTCGGCGCACTGCAGGGTCGCGTAGGCGACGCCGAGCTCGGCCACGGACTCGGGATCATCGGCGCGCTTCTCCAGCTCGCGGAGCAGCGCCGGCGGGATGTTGCCCCCACCCAGCTCGCTGATCCGCTTGATCTGGGCGTAGCTGGTGATCGGCATGATCCCGGGGAGGATCGGAACCTCGACCCCGGCGAAGCGCGCCGCGTCGACGAAGCGGAAGTACGCCTCGTTGTCGAGGAACAGCTGGGTGATGAGGAAGCCGGCGCCGCGGTCGACCTTGGCCTTGAGGTACTGGAGGTCAGACAGCGCGTCGACCGCCGCGGGGTGGACCTCGGGGAACGCCGCCGCGCCGATCCCGAAGTCGGGGAAGTCGGTGCGGACGAGGTCGATCAGCTCGGCTGAGTAGCGCAGGCCCTCGGGGTGGGGCGTCCACTCGGTCTGACCGGCGGGCGGGTCGCCGCGCAGGGCCAGCACGTTCTCGATCCCCGCGGACTCCAGGTCGCTCAGGGTCCCGCGCAGCTCGTCCGCCGAGGCGCCGACACAGGTGAGGTGGGCCATCGCCTCGATGCCGAGATCGGTCTTCAGCCACTTGGTGATGGCCAGGGTGCGGTCCCGCGTCGAGCCACCGGCGCCGTAGGTGACCGACGCGAAGGCGGGCTCGAGCTCACGCAGCTCCGACAGCGTCGCACGCAGCTTCGCCTCGCCGGCGTCGTCCTTGGGCGGGAAGAACTCGAAGCTGAAGACGGGCCCGTCGGTGCCGGCAATGATCTCGTCGATCCTCATGCCGCGGAGCCTACCAAACCTTGACACGCTTGTGTCAAGGTTGGCGCCAGCGCTCCACCTCGCCGTCGGCGTCGCGCTCGCTGACCGCCTCCCCGAGGCGTTTGAGGTGGGTGAGGTAGGCGAGCGTCTCGGGCAGGCGCCAGGAGGCGGTCATCGGGGTGAGCGGCTCCCCGAAGATCCCCGGCACCAGCTCCAGCGCGGTCAGCGGCATGTCGGCCAGGCCGGCGCGGGTGGCCGCCAGCCGCGCGGCCACGAGCTCGCGGTTGGCCCGGATGTGGGCCTCGACGTCGGTGAAGGGGCGGCCGTGCCCGCTGACGCACAGCCGGGCGTCGAGCGCCTCGATGGTGTCGAGCCCGGTGAGGAACTCGGCGACGGGATCCGGCGTCCAGCCGACGTCGAAGTACAGCGACACGCGGCCGAGCAGGTGATCACCGGAGATGAGCAGACGGTGCTCGGGGGCGAACAGGCTGACGTGGGACGGGGCGTGCCCCGGCGTCTCATAGGCGACCAGGGTGCCGAGGTCCGTCTCGATGCGCACGCCGTCGACGAGCCGGTGGTCGGGCTCGAGGATCGCCTCCACGCCGGTGGGCAGGTCGGCGAAGCGCTCGAGGAACGCCCGCAGGGCGGGCTCGGGTACCCCGCTCTGGCGGCCGATCTCATAGCGGTGCGCGGCTGCCGAGGCCGGGTCCGCGTCGGTCGCCCGCGCGTGCTCGAAGTTGGGATGCATCCACATCGGCGCGCCGGAGCGCTCCATCACGCTGGCCGCCTGGCCCCAGTGATCGATGTGGGCGTGGGTGATGACCAGCTGGGTGACCTGCTCGAGGCCGAGGCCCACCTGAGCCATCGCGTACTCGAGCTGCTCCAGCGAGCTGTCCTGGTGCATGCCGCAGTCGACGAGCACGAATCCGTCACCGGCGCGGATCGCCCACGCGTTGACGTGGGGCACGCCCGGCCAGGGCAGGGGCAGGCGCAGTCGGAACAGACCCGGCAGCACGCGCTCCCCCCGACCGAGTTCTGGCTTGCTCATGGGTCCCGACGATATGGGAAACTGACGTCCTGGATGGCTTCAAGCTCCGAGACAGCCCGGGCGTACTTCAACGCGCTCTCGGACCACGATCTCGATGCCGCCGTCGCGCTGTGGCAGCCGGGCGGTGTCGATCACATCTCGGGTTACCCCGAGCTGGTCGCCCCGGACGCCCTGCGCGGGTTCTTCGCCGACCTGTTCAACGCGTTTCCCGACTGGCGCTTTGAGATCCTCGACACGACGACCCAGCGCGGGCGCTGTGCGGTGCGCTGGCGGGCCGACGCCACCTTCGCCGGCCCCGGTCGGCTCGAGGGCTTCGTCGCCAACGGCGGCCGCATCGACATCGAGGGCTGTGATGTCCTGACCATCGCCGAGGGCCAGATCGTCACCAATCACGCCTACCTGGACCGGGTCGACCTGCTCCAGCAGCTGGGGTTGATGCCGGAGGCCGGATCGGGCGCCGAGCGGGGCCTCGAGGCGCTGAGCAACGCCCGCGGGGCCGGCCGGCGACTGGGGAGCCGCTCGGCCAAGGTGATCGCCCCCGGGGTGTGGCTGGTGGCCGGTGGGATCTCCCCGACGATGAACGTCTACCTCCTGGCCGAGGCCGACGGTGGCGTCACCGTGTTCGACGCCGGCGTCAAGGCGATGGCCCCCGCGATCGCCGCCGCCGGCGCGCGCCTGGGTGGGATCCGCCGCGTCGTGCTCGGCCACGCCGACTGCGATCACCGCGGGGCGGCCGCCGCGCTCAAGGCGCCCGTGTGGACCCACGCGGCCGAGGTCGAGGCCGCCGAATCCTCCGAGCGTCGCCGCCCCTACTGGGACCTGGGCAAGCTGAGCGCGTATGTGCGGCCGATCTACCCGCTGCTGTTCCGCAGCTGGGACGGCGGCGCGGTGCCGGTCGCGGGCACCCTCGCCGAGGGTGACGAGATCGCCGGCTTCCGGGTCATCGAGCTGCCGGGCCACGCGCCCGGGCTGATCGGGCTGTTTCGCGAGGAGGACGGCCTGGCCCTCTGCTCGGACGCCCTCTACACCGTCAACGTGGAGACCAGCCTGCCGTGTCGTCCGCGGGTGCCCAATCCGGCCTTCAACCTCGACACCGAGCAGGCCCGCGCGTCGCTGCTCAAGCTCGCCGGGTTGGAGCCGCGCGTGGTGTGGGCCGGCCACTCGCGGCCGGTGGCGGGACCCGGAGTGCCCGAGCAGTTGACCAGAGCCGCGCAGCGCTGATGGGCAAGCGCTCGCGCCGACGGGAGGGTCGGGCTGGAGGCCATGAGGCCACCAGCCCGGAACTGACCGCGCCGGTCTCCGACTACACCGACTCCGCGGGCAACGTCCTGGAGCTGCGCGGCGCACTCACCCTCAAGGCGCGCCAGGAGTACGCCGACACACTGCACGGCGGCCTCAACCAGGACGACGCCTGGCAGCGGGCGATCGAGCTGCTGTTCGAGCGCCTGGCGGTGGCCTGGACGATCAATGAGGTGCGCACCGACCGGCAGAAGGAACTGCTCCAGCGCTACCGCGTCGCCTCGGCGGACGAGCGCCGCTTCGTGCGGGACTCCCTGCGCGCCCACGCCGCTGAGTGGTTCCCCGACATCGAGGCGCCGTGATGATCGACCCCGAGCGCTTCGCCGCGCTGATCTGTGACTGGTGCCTGGAGGCGGAGGCGGGCCAGAAGGTGCTGATCTCGACGACCACGTTGGCCCAGGAGCCCACCCTGGCCCTGGTCGAGGCGTTGACCGCCCGTGGCGCGTGGTCGTCGCTGGCCCTCGAGCCGCCGGGCTCCCGCGTGGCGTTTCTCGACCACGCCCCCGCTGAGCTGCTCGAGGCCGCCAACCCGTTCGCGGTGGCCGCCATGGAGACGGCTGACGCCCTGCTGCGCATCGACGCCTCGGCGAACACGCGGGAATTGGCCGGCATCGAGCCCGCCCGCCTGGCCCGTCTCAGCACGGCCAATCGTCGGCTGAGTGAGATCCAGATGTCCAAGCGCTGGGCGATCAGCATCTGGCCGACCCCGGCGCTGGCGCAGGAGGCAGGCATGTCCGAGCGTGCCTACGGCGCGTTCCTGGAGCGCGCGCTGTTCCTCGATCAGCCCGACCCGGTGGCCGCCTGGCGGCGGCTGCGCGCGGACCAGCAGGTGCTGGTGGATCGCCTGAGCTCGGCCCGCGAGGTGCGGATCCGCACCGAGCGCACCGACATCACTCTCGGCGTGCAGGGACGGACCTGGCGCAACTCGGACGGCAAGCGCAACATGCCCTCGGGTGAGGTGTTCACCAGCCCGCACGAGACCAGCGCCAACGGCCACATCTTCTTCGACGTGCCCTCGAACCTGGGCGGCGCCACCGTCAGCGGCATCAGCCTGAGCTTCGTCGACGGCGTGGTCAGAGAGGCTCACGCCGAACAGGGCGACGCGCTCCTCCAGGCCCGGCTCAACACCGACGCCGGCGCCCGGCGGCTCGGGGAGATCGGGATCGGCACCAACTTCGGCATCGACCGCGCCACCGGCTCGACCCTGCTCGATGAGAAGATCGGCGGCACGATCCATCTCGCCCTGGGCCGCTCCTACACCGAGTGCGGCGGGCTCAATGAGTCGGCCATCCACTGGGACATCGTGTGCGATCTGCGCCGGGGTGGGGAGATCCTCGTCGACGGCGAGGTGATCAGCACCGACGGGCAGTTCGCGTGATGCGCGCGGTCCGGGCGGGCCGGCTGACGGCCACGGTCATCGTCGCGTCCGGGCTGGCCGCCTGTGGATCCACCGCGCACACGAGGACCGGACGTGGCGGAGGCACCGCGACGGTGACCCGCACGGTGACCACGGCAGCTCGGACCCACACCTCGGCCGCCGCGAGCACCGGATTGACGCGGTTCCTGCTGAGAGCCGATGAGGAGAAGGGCTTCCCCCTGGCGCCCGGCGGCGGGACCTTCTCGACGCTGAAGAGCTGGGTCGCCTTCACCCAGTTGACCGCCGCCGACGCGCGTCTGCTGCGCGCCGAGGGCTTCGTCGCGGCCGCCCAGGAGAACATCGGCGGTGGGAGCACCGAGGGCGCGAGCTTCGTCGAGGAGTTCAGGTCCCCCGACGGCGCCCGCCGCGAGGCGATCAACGACGCCAAGCAGTCCACCCAGGGCGGCGGGGAGACGAAGTTCTTCTCCGTCGCCGGGCTGCCCAACGCCCACGGGGTACTCGTTGCCCAGGCGGGGGACGTCGGCACGAACCTCTATTGGACCGAGGGGCGCTGCACGCTGTGGGTGGGCAACGGGGCCGACGGGACTCTGGAACCCCAGGTGGTGGCCGGCGCCCGGGCGATCTACCGCCGGACCGGGGGGACATGTCCCTGATCTCAACGACGTGTTTACGGTTGAGGCGATAAGTTGGTCCGCCGATGGAGAGAGAGATTCGCTAGATGCGCCGAACCAAGATCGTCGCGACGATCGGCCCCGCCTCGGCGGAACCCGACGTCCTCGCCCGCATGGTCGAGGCCGGGCTCGATGTTGCCCGGCTGAACTTCTCCCATGGCGACCGCGACTCCCATTCCGCCAACGTCGAGCTCATCCGCAACGCCTCCTCGCGGGCCGGCCGACCGGTGGCGATCCTCCAGGATCTCCCCGGTCCCAAGCTGCGCGTCGGCATGCTCAAGGGCGGCATCGCCGAGCTGAAGGGCGGCCAGGCACTGACGCTGAACGCCGGCTCCACCGAGGAGGGCGACGAGCGCCGCATGTCGGTCACCTGGGCCGGCCTGGCTGACGCGGTCGACCCCGACGACGTCATCTACCTCGCCGACGGCGCGATCCGGCTGCGGGTCAAGGCGATCCGCCAGGGCGACGGTGAAGTCGACTGCGAGGTGGAGGTCCCCGGCAGCGTCGCCTCCCGCCAGGGCCTCAACATCCCCGGATCGACCCGCGGTCTCCAGGCCGTGCCGGCTGAGGATCTGGAGATGCTGGCCTTCGGTGAGTCGATCGGCGTCGACCTCGTCGCGTTGTCCTTCGTGCGTTCGGCCGACGACGTCGAGAGCGTGCGCAACCACACCCGCCTCCCGCTGATCGCCAAGATCGAGAAGCCCCAGGCGGTCGACGCCGCCGAGGACATCATCCGCGCCGCCGACTGCGTGATGGTCGCCCGCGGCGACCTCGGTATCGAGCTGCCGATCGAGGACGTGCCGGCGGCCCAGAAGCGCCTGCTGCGCCTGGCCGGCCAGCTGGCCCGCCCGTCGATCACCGCCACCCAGATGCTCGATTCGATGGTGCGCGCCTCGCGCCCCACCCGCGCCGAGGCGACCGACGTGGCCAACGCCATCTACGACGGGACCGACGCGGTCATGCTGTCGCAGGAGAGCGCGGTGGGTCAGTACCCGGTCGAGTCGGTGGCGATGCTGGCCTCGATCGCCGAGCGCACCGAGCGTGAGCTGCCCTACGCCAACTGGTTGGAGAAGCGCGTGCGCCGCGACGCCCGCGACCCCGCCTACACCGTGGCCTACTCCGCCTGCCAGGCCGCTCGTGAGCTGTCACTTGACGCGATCGTCACGCCGACGCTCAGCGGTCGTTCGGCGCGCCTGGTCTCCGCCCACCGGCCCAGCGTGCCGATCTACGCGCTGTCCCCCGGTCGCGAGACCGTGCGGCGCTGCGGGCTGATGTGGGGCGTCGAGGCGGCGAGCATGCGCCGTCACGAGGTGACCGAGAGCCTGATCGCCGACGCCTGTCGTCGCGTGGTCGAGCTCGGCTGGGTCAAGCCCGGCTCGCGCATCGCCATCACCGCCGGTCTGCCGTCGGGTCGTCCGGGGACGACCTCGATGCTGCAGATCCAGCGCGTCTGAGCTGCGGCTTCGAACTACGCGGAGGGCGACGCCGCGCAGGCTTCGAACTACGCGGAGGGCGACGCCGCGCAGGTCGCGGCACCCAGCGCGTTCGCGGCGCTGGGGACCGACTGGGCGACGATGATGCTGGTGGCCGCGTTGGTCTGGGCCGTCGAGGTCGCGCTCGCCATCATCTTCAGGCCCTTGTTGCCGTTCTTCAGAGCGGCGACGAGCTTGTTGAGCTTGGCCTGGTCGGTGGAGGCGGGCTTCAGCGCCGACAGCTTGGTCACGAGCGCCTCGGAGATCGGCAGGACCTTGCCGGCGTAGGTGGTGAGCGCCGACAGCGACGCCGTCGGCGCGCCGATCTTGGCCACCGCGGAGTTGGCGCTCTGACAGGCCGTGTCGGCCTTGGTGACCAGCGCGGAGTGTGAGAGCGTGCTCGAGCCTCCGCACCCGGCGACCAGGATCGCCGTCACCGCGACAAGCGCCAGCCCACTGCCGGGTCGCATCGATTTCCGGATCTTCGCCAACGCTCTCATGGGGGGGCATCGTACACTTGCGCCGTTGTCCGCGTCATACCTGAGTGGCGCGTGGAGAGGAGACACTGGGACCATGTGGAGAGCGAGCGCGAGGACGAGGTGGCGGTTGCGCCGAGCGTCCGTCATGGGTGTTTCCGGCGTGATTGCGGTCGCGGTGACGGCCTGTGGCGGCGGGTCTCACACGACCACGGCCAGTGCCTCCAAGACGCCCACCTACCAGGACTGGCCGGTCTTCGGGCGTGACCAGGATGCGACCTTCTACGCCCCCCAGACGCAGATCAACTCCACCAGCGTCAGCCGGCTCGGCGTCGCGTGGAGCACGAACCTGGGACCGAATCAGTACCTCAACGAGTCCTATCCCCTCGAGGTCGGGGGCAAGCTCTACATCACCACGAGCAGTGATGAGATCCAGGCCTACAACGCCGTCACCGGCGCTCGGCTGTGGCAGTACGCGCCCCAGGTCGACTTCTCCCAGTCCACCGGGATCGGTGGCTACGGGGTGACCACCAACCGCGGCGTCGCGGTGTCCGGGAGCAAGGTGTTCGAGTTGACCTTCGACGACCGTCTCCAGGCCGTGAGCTCCGCCACCGGCGAGGAACTGTGGTCCTCCACGGTGGCCGACGCTTCGACGGGTGCCTATGAGACGATGGCCCCGACCGTCTACGACGGCGAGGTGATCGTGGGGATCTCGGGTTCCCAGGACGGCATTCGCGGCTTCGTCGCCGCCTATGCCCAGAGCACCGGGAAGCTGCTCTGGCGCTTCTACACCGTGCCCAAGGCCGGCACCGGCTGGGTGCCGGCGGGGGGTGGCGGCGGCGGCGTGTACATGCCGCCGACCGTCGACGCCCAGACCGGCATGGTCTACGCCGGCACCAGCACGCCCGCACCGGCCATCTACGGCGCCACCCGCAAGGGGGCCAACCTCTACACCGACACCATCCTCGCCCTCAACGCCAAGTCCGGCAAGCTCGTCTGGCACTACCAGGAGGTGCCCCACGACGTATGGAACTACGGCGCCGCCTCCCCGGTGATGATCGTCGACGCCGGACCCGGCGCCACGACCCCGGCTGTGGCCGAGGCGGGCAAGGACGGACACGTCTACATCCTCAACGCCAAGACCGGCAAGCTGATGTTCACGCCAGCGGCGTACGTCAAGGTCGACACCCCGCGCAAGACCCCGACGACCCAGGGCACCCTGGTGTGTCCCGGCGCGACCGGCGGCTCCCCCTACAGCCCGATGGCGCTCGATCCTCAGGTCGACGCGGCCTACGTCTCCGGGGTCAACATCTGTCAGATCCTCAAGGTCGAGCCGATGGTGAAGTCCGGCGAGAAGGCGTTCGGCGGCGTGCGCTTCACGCCGACCGGTGAGGCGAAGACCGGCACCTTCGACGCGGTCGATCTCAAGACCGGCACGTTCCTCTGGCAGAAGCAGATGTCGACGCCGATGATCGGCGGCGCCGTGGCGACCGGCAGCAACCTCGTGTTCACCGGCGACCAGAACGGCGTGCTGTGGGCGTTCAACGCCAGGACGGGCAAGACGGTCTGGAAGGGCAAGCTCGGACTCGCCTTCGGCTCCGCGCCGATCGTCTACACCATCAACGGAGTCGAGTACCTGGCGGCGCCGATCGGCGGCTCGGCGTCCACCGCCGCCTCCCACCTCGGCAAGATCGGCGCCAAGATCGTCGTGCTGAAGGTCGGCGGCAAGCCACTGTCGCAGTGAGACTGCTGAGCTCGGTCGCGCTGCTGATCGCGGCGACGGCCGGCCTGGCGGGGTGCGGGGGCTCGGCGCACCGCGCGGCGGTGAGGCCTTCGGTCGGCTGGACCCAATGGGGCGGGAACGCGCAGAACACTCACTTCGCGACCCCGGATCAGATCACCGCGGCCAACGTCGGTGCGCTGAGAGTGGTCTGGCAACGCTCGGAGGGGCCCGACCAGTTCGGCTGGGAGACGTTCCCCGTCGTCGTCGGGGACACGATGTACTACACGACGAATACCGACGCGGTGGTCGCCGTGTCGGCCAGCACCGGCCGTGTGCGCTGGTCCTACACCCCGCAGGTGAACTTTCTCGCGGATCCGCAGGAGCTCTCGGTCCAGCCGGTCAACCGCGGGGTGACCGTTGCCGGCGGTCGCGTCTACGAGCTCACCTGGGACGACCAGCTGATCGCCCTCGATGCCCGGTCCGGGACGCCGGTATGGGATGCCCGCGTGGGGAACCCGGTGGCCGGCGCCGCCGAGGACTCGCCGGGCGTCTACTGGAACGGCAAGATCATCATCGGCGGTCCGGCCGGCGACTCGACGCTGGGCGGCTTCATCGCCGCCTACAACGCGAGTACGGGGACCCGGCTCTGGCGCACCTCCGTCATCCCGCCGCCGGGGCGGAGCTGGAGGTCGGGCAGTGCCAGCGACGCCGGCGGAGACGTGTGGATGGCGCCCGTCGTGGACCCGGTGAGCGCCACCGTCTACGCGGCGACCGGGGATCCGACCCCGGCGTTCACGCCCGGGACGCGTACCGGCTGTGACCGCTGGACCGATGCCACGGTCGCCATCAACGCCCGCACCGGACGCCTGAAATGGGGCTACAGCGCAATCTGCGGAGACGCCTGGGATTACGACTCCGACCAGTCGCCGCTGCAACTCGAACTGCGCCACGGTGGACGCATCATCCCCGCCATCGCCGATGCCAGCAAGGCGGGGTTCATCTATGTCCTCGACGCTCGGACGGGCTCGCTGCTCGCGCGGTCGCCGTCGCTGGTGCCCTACTCGAGCCCCCATCGCACGCCGACCCGCAAGGGTGTCGTGGTCTGCCCCGGCGACTTCGGCGGGATCGAGTACGGGCCGTCGGCTTATGACTCACACACACACCTGCTCTACGTCGATGCCACCGAGGCCTGTGAGCGCTACCGGACCGCATCTCCCGGGGTCGGCGTCGACGGCCTGGCCGGGACGGTCACGCCGCTCCCGGGTGCCTCCGGCGTGCTCGCCGCGATCGATCCCCAGACCGGGCACATCATCTGGCGCATCCGACTTCCCGAACCGGCCCGGGGCGGGGTCCTCGCCACCGCGGGTGGGCTCGTGCTCACCGGCGACGACAACGGCTATCTCTACGCCGTCAGTGCACGCTCGGGTCAGATCCTATGGCGCCACCGAACCGGGCTGCGCTTCGGTTCCGCCCCGTTGGCCTATGAGGTCTCTGGACGCGAGTACATCGCGGTTGCCGCGGGCGGCTCCTCCGCCACCGCCACCGGCCGCGGACTCGCCGCAAACGGCGGGGAACTGGACGTTTTCGCGCTCCCGCGCTGAGTCCCTACGCGACGAGAAGCCATCGTTAAGGTCGCCTGTTGGTTGCGCAGACAATCTTAGAGTTTGGTAAGTTCCCAGACGGGCCGTTCTGGACTTGAGTCCACGCCGGCCGGGTGTCGCATCGCGCTTTAGGAGAGAGGTAGTAATGGACGACGATAAGAAGTGGACCCTCATCTGGGTGACGGGGGCTTTCGCCACACTGCTCGTGGCCCTGGTCGTCACGATCGGTGCCGGCGTGCTGGTGGGTCATTACGTGATCAACGGCAAAACGGTCACCGTGGGCTCCAGCCCCACCTCGTCCGGAAGCAGCTCGAGCTCCAGCTCCAGCGTCTCGATGTCGGGCACCTCCGACAATGGCGCGTTCACCGCTGAGGACACGCCGGGCGACTCCTGGCTGTCGGTCGGTGGATCCCTCACCCACGAAAACTTCTCGCCGCTGAGCTCGATCAACACGAGCAACGTGGCGAACCTCAAGGGCGTCTGGGAACAGAACCTCGGCACGGCCAACACGGCGATCTACTCCGCCGAGGGCCAGACCATCGAGAACAACGGCGTGATGTACATCTCCACCGGCTCCGACAACGTCTTCGCCTACGGCGTCAAGAGCGGCAAGCTGCTCTGGCACTACGCGCCGTCACCGGCGATTCCGCTGTCTGACGCCTCAGCCGTCTGCTGTGGCTGGGACAACCGTGGCGTCGGTCTCGGTGACGGCATGGTGTTCATCGGCGAGATCAACGACAACCTGGTCGCGCTCAACCAGAACACCGGCAAAGTCGTGTGGACGACGTCGATCGGCAGCGCCAAGACGAAGAACACCATCACCATGGCGATCACCTACTACAACGGCCTCGTATACGCGGGGGTGACCGGTGGTGAGTACCAGATCCGCGGCTCGATGCAGGCCTACAACGCCAAGACGGGCAAGCAGGTGTGGAAGTTCTGGAACACCGCAGGTCCCGGTCAGCCCAACGGCAACACCTGGGCGGGCAACTCCGCGCTCACCGGCGGGGCGAGCGATTGGAACTCACCCACCATCGACCCGTCGACGAACACGATGTTCTACTCGACCTCCAACGCGTCACCGGACTTCGATGGGCGCCTGCGCGCCGGCAAGAACCTCTACGCAGCGTCGATCATCGCGCTGAATGCCAGCACCGGCAAGCTCAAGTGGTACTACCAGGAGGTCCACCACGACCTCTGGGATTACGACGCCACGAGCGAGACCGTGCTCTTCAACCCGAAGATCGACGGCAAGACCGAGCCGGCGATCGGCGAGCCGAGCAAGGACGGCATGCTGTACGTGCTGAACCGGAACACCGGCAAGCCGCTGTATCCCACGCCCGAGAAGCCGGTGGTGCAGAACACGGCTGAGAAGACCTGGCCGACCCAGCCGATGTCCCCGCTGGTGTTCAGCCCCCAGACGGCGACCCCGACCATGGTCACGGAGCTGGAAGCCGCTGCGAAGGCGTCCAACCCGGCTGCGGCGAAGGTCGACTTCACCGCGGGGACCAACTTCGATGGCAACGCGGTCGCCGTCGGCGGTAACAGCGTCGCGGTGAACCCCAACGGGGCGTCCGGCGGCGACAACTTCGCCCCGAGCAGTTACGACGAGTCCAATGACTACTACTACGTGTGCTCTCAGCAGGGTTCTGAGGCGTTCATCGACCCAGCCAAGCCCATGGCGCTGTCGGCCTACACCGAGCAGCTCCCGACGCTCACCGCGATCGCCGGGTTCGACACCCCGGGTGAGGTCACCGCGTTCAACATGAACACCGGCAAGATCGCCTGGGTCGATAAGTGGGCCCAGTCCTGCTACAGCGGCACGGTCGACACCGCAGGCGGGGTTGTGTTCGTCGGTCAGAACAGCGGCACGCTGCTGGCCCTGAACGCGATGACCGGCAAGACGCTCTGGAGCTTCCAGACGGGCGCCGGCGCGAACGCCCCGGTTTCCGTGTTCAAGTACGACGGGACCGAGTACGTCTCCCTGTACGCAGGTGGCAACGACCTCGCTGGTGCCTCCCACGGCGCCAACTACTGGCTGTTCTCGCTGAACGGCAAGCTCAGCCAGGTCAAGCCAGGTGCGGCCGCCGTCGCTGGTCAGCACGCCGGTATCGGCACGAAGAAATCGACTTCGACCGCAACGTCGACGTCGACGGGGGTGTCGAAGAACACCAGTACTCCGGCGAGCTCGTCACCGGCCAATGGGACGAGCGGGACCGCCGAACTGACCGAGGGCAAGAGCATCTTCGTGCAGAACTGCGGCGGCTGTCACACCCTAGCGGAGGCCGGCGCGGCCGGCAACGCGTCCGCGCCGAACCTGGACACCCTCAAGCCCAGTGATGCCGCGGTGGTCCATCAGGTGATCAACGGCGGCGGGGCGATGCCCTCCTTCGGCAAGTCCCACCTGCTGACGACCCAGCAGATCACCGACGTGGCCAAGTACGTGTCCACCGTCGCCGGCACCAAGAAGTAGTTCGGTGCTCACACGAGCATCCGCGCATCGCGTCCGACGGGGAGCCTCGCTTCTCGCCGGACGCCGGGCGCGACGCGTCGGGCTGCTCGCTGCTGGGGCGGTTCTCATCCCGGCGGTCACGGCACAGGCGACCACCGGTGCCGATGCACTCAACAAACCGCCGATCTACAAGCCGACGAAGGCCGAGGGCGCTCCGTACGTGGGCGGCTACACGCTGTCCTCGCATGGGCCGGGAATCCTGGCCAGCACGATGCGCACAGGGTTCAACACCCAGGGGTACCTCCAGGGCACCATCTCGGTGACGCAGTACTCGAACAACCAGCCGGGCTCATACGTCGCCGAGCTCTACGAGTACCACTACCTGGGTGCGCAGAAGATGGAGACGGACCTGTGGACGCCCGACCTGGGGTCCGCGCTGCTCGGTCACCTCGTCCTCCACCCCGCGGGCAAGAACCTCACCGGCACCCTGGAGATCGACGCCAAGCAGATCCGGGTGACCTACAAGCCGGTGTCGGGCACGGCGGCTCAGTCGGCGGTCAGCGGCGCGGCGCTCACTGGCGATACGACGAAGTCTCTGACCGCCAACGCCGGCATTTTCAGCACGGCCGTGGTGTTGGCGCAGTCAATCGACCCGACGTTGTGACCTGGTGGCGAGGACGCGGATCCTCCTAACTCTGGCGGCCGCTCTCCTCGTGGGAGCGGTCATGCCCGCAGGCGCCCTGGCCTCTGGCGGGTCGTCGTCCACTACGGCGACAGCGACTGCCATCGCCGGCGGTTGGGGCAGTAACCCGTCCACCTACATCGGTAAGTACACGCTGGTGCCGGTCGACTCGGCCGCGTCAAGCGCGACGACGGTCACCACTCCGGCGGCGGGCGTGTTCAGCCTGGCCGTCCGGACCGCCGCCCAGCTGAGCTCGGCCGCTGGGCCCGTCAGCAGCGGAGCACTCACCACCTTCCTGCGCAAGGTCAAGACCGGTGAGCCGCTGGCGCCGAGCGGCATTCTCAGCATCTTCGGATCGGGCGGCAGCCAGGTTCTGTATCTCACCGAAATGGGTCTGCACGGCACCCAACGCACCGCCGTGGTAAACGGCGGCTCGTTCCTCGGTGTGCCGATCGGGACCTTCACCGCCGTGCCTGGCTCCGCTGGCAGTCTCGACGCCGTGATCAAGGCGAGCGGCCTCGGGACCGTCCACGTGGCGTTGAAGGACTTCACCGCCGCCCCGCCGTCCTCCTGAGGAGTCGGGCTGCGGCGCGCGGAGCGGACTCTCGGGCTCTGGTTGAATCGAGAGGTGTCCGTGCGACGTCCAGCAGTAATGACTTCACACATCCGACAGTGGTTGAGCGCAGACGTGGCGGACGTGGCCAGGGTCGTGCCGCGGCGCCACCGTCGGGACATCCGCGACGCCGGTGGGCTCGACATCGCAGCCGGGCTGAGACGCTGGGCCGGCCGGCTGACCCGTCGTCGGGCGGTAGCGCTGACCCAGCGCTACCTGCTGGTTGCTCTGGTCATTGCGCTGGTGCCGGCGGTCGTCATCCTGGCGGCGGGCGCGAGCCGACCCTTCTGGGTATTCGGATTCCTCGTGCTGGCCCCGCTCGCCGGAGCCGCGGCGCTCGCCCAGCGCACGTCCGAGCCCCGGGCGGCGCAGCTGCTCGATCGCCAGCTTGGACTCCATGAACAGCTCGGAACGGCCTACGAGCTGCAGGCCGATCCCAACCCCGCGAGCGGACTAGCTCGCCTGGTCGTCGAGGAGGCGAGGGTTTCGCTGGCCGGGAGCCTCGCGACCACGCAGGTGCGCATCCGACGCGCCCCCGCCGAATGGGCCTGGACCGCGGCCGCGCTGTGCGCTCTCGTGGTGGTGATCGCGCTGCCACGCCACTCCGCAGTGAACCGTGTGGCCAACGGCCGCTCGGCCCTCGCTGGCGCACCGAGGGGGAGCGCGAGCGGGCAACCGCGACAGAACGCACCAGCCAAGTCAGCCCCGAGTCACACCACGCCCCTGTCGACACACGGGACGACCAGCACCCCCGCGGTTCAACAGGTCCCTCTGGCCGGTGGCGCCAGAGCCGCCTATGGCGTCCAGGCGAGCACGACTCCGGGCGGTCACCCACCCGCCTACGTGAACGGCAGCGGGACGGTGCAGGGCCAGCACACCAAGCCGGGTCTGGCGGTCTCTGGGGGCAAGGGCGCCGGCGGGACCCAGAGCGCCGGCAGTCGAGCCAGCGCCGGAGCCGGGGGGACGACGACCGGTACCAGCGGGTCGACCGCACAGGCCGGCAGGCCCGGCGACGGCAGCACCGCGAAAGCCAGTTCAGGCGCTCAGGGCGCGCGCAGTGCCGTGACGAGCACGACACCGGGCAAGACCGCCGGCGCCGCGAGCGGCTCCCAGAAGGGTGTGAACAGCGGTGGGACCCCCGCCGGCGGCACCGCCGGGACCGGGAAGGCCGCCGCCCATTCCCAGCTCGGGCTCCAGCCTTACGGCGGGTCCGGGAGCGGAAAGAAGACGCTGCCCCTGCAGGCGAACTACACCCCGGCCGGCACGAGTCATGCCTCGGCCACCGAAGGTGTCTCCACGACCGACAGCGGCAACGGAAACGGTGTCGGTCAGAGCGCCCAGGCCGGTGCGGGGACTGCGGGCAGCGGACAGCCCGACACGAACTTCTCGGTGCTCCCCCCGACGTCGAATGCCTCGCCGTCCTCAGATCAGGATCTCCTCGACAACTACTTCGGGTCAGCGAATCAGCTCACGTTCAAGGGCTGGTGAGCTCCGGTGACGTTCGTCGCCGGGTGGGCCCTGGCCGGCCTGGTCCTGCTCGCGCCGCTGGTGATCCTGCACCTGCGCCAGAGCGCCGCGGACTCACGCGTTGTCCCGAGCCTCCTGCTGTGGCATGAGTTCGCGCTCGACGCGCCGGGGCGCGGCCGCCGCCTCCGGCCGCCACCGTTGCCGCTGCTGTTGGCGCTTCAGGCGATCGCGTTGGTCCTGCTGATCGTCGCCCTCGCCGAGCCGGTGCTCAGCGGAGATCCGGTCCGACCCGGCACGGTCGTCGTGCTGGATGACTCCTTCTGGATGACCGCGCCCGGCGTCATGGCCGACGCCAAGCGGGAGGTCGACCGGACCGTCGGGGGGTTGCCGGACGGCGCACCGGTCCGGATCGTGCTCGCCGGCGCGACGCCATCGGTGCTCTACCGCGGGCCCGCGTCGGGAGCCGACGCGGCGGTCAGCCGGGTGCGAGCGGGTGCTGCGCCGGTCGATCTGTCCCGCGGCCTGACGATCGCGGCCGGCCTCCTGTCCGGTCCGCGGGACCGGATCGTGTTGGTGCATGCCGCCCAGGACAGCGCTCCGGCCGTGCGCGCCGGTCCCGGTGAGCTGTCGGCGGTCGTCGCGGGCAGAGCGCGGCCTGACCAGGGCATCTTCGATCCCATCGCGCGGTGCGGGATCGGCTTCCCCTCGACGTGTGAGGTGATCGCCACCGTGGTCAACACCAGCTCGGCGCCCGCCGATGACCACGTGATCGCGGCGGTGCCGGGACGCGCGAGCATCTCCCTGTCCGTGCGGGTGGGCGCCCACGCCAGCATGCCTATCCGGCTGCTCGCCGACCCGGGCGAGCAGCTCAACCTGACGCTCACGGGCTCGGACGCGCTCCCGATCGATAACCAAGCCCGGGTGACCGTCCCCGGCGACGACAACATCCCGCGCTCCGCCGCCGTCACCGTCGTCGGGACGCCCGCGGACGCACGCTCGCTGGCCCAGGCGTTCGCGGCGGTCCCCGGGGTCACGCTGCGCCTGGAGACTCCGGCGGGTTACCGCGCCGCGGTCGCCCGCGCGAGTGACCTGGTGGTCCTCGACGGCGCCCTGCCCCAGGGTGGGCTGCCGCCGGCGCCGGCGGTCATGCTGGTCGATCCCACCCGGCTGCCGGGTGGCGCCGCCGGGACGGACCAGGCCGATCCGGTCCTCAGCGGGACCGACACGACCAGCCCTCTGCTCCAGGACGCCGATCTGTCGGCTCTGACGGTCGACGCCGCGCGCCGGCTCGCGCTGCCGCGCTGGCTGGTTGCCGCGCTCTGGAGTCCCTCCGGCGCGCTGCTGGCGGCGGGGGACGCGGGCCGCGGACGCCTTGTGGTGACTGCCTTTGCGCCGGGCAGCTCGAACCTGGCCCAGCTGGCCGCGTTTCCCGTCCTGGCGGCGAACATCGTCCGCTGGTCGTTGGGCTGGGCACCTGGAACGGCGATGGCTGGTTTCCCGATCAGCGTGGATGCGCTGCCCGGCGCCCAGGTCGCGACGCTGCGGCGCAATGGGACGGTGGTCGATCGCGTCACGCTCGCTGGCGAGGCGGTATCTGTGGAGGCCGCTGCGCCCGGTGTCTACACGCTGTCAGAGACCGGACCCGGAGTGAGCCATCAGGCGACCATCGACGTCAACCTCGGCGCTCCGGCGCCGGCCAGCGTGGTCCCGATCGACCTGCGCACGACACAGCTGCACGCCGCCCGGCGGCCCGGGACCCCACTGGCGCCCTGGCTGCTGCTGGCCGCGCTGGTTGTCCTGGCGCTCGAATGGGCATATTGGTCGACCCGGAGCGTCGGGCAGGCCGCCTGATGTCGCTGCGCTTGGGACATCCGCTCGCGCTGCTCCTGCTGCTCGGCGTCGGGTTGCTCGCCGCGGGGCTGGCCCGGAGATACGCGGCTCCCACCAG
Organism: Solirubrobacteraceae bacterium; assembly: GCA_965198695.1. GTDB lineage: Bacteria > Actinomycetota > Thermoleophilia > Solirubrobacterales > Solirubrobacteraceae > Palsa-465. Next base: position 610,783 of record CBDAPW010000003.1, read on the forward strand.
TTCGGTGCGCGGGCGACTCTGGCTGCTGGCGCCCGGACTTGCGCTCGTGCTGCTCGCGCTGAGCATCGCGGCGCCGCAGGTGCGGACCGGCTCGCACCGCGCGACGACCTTCGTGGTCGACCGATCGGCGAGCATCGACGCCAACATGGCCGCCGTCGAGCTGCGATGGGGCGCGACGGCGGGCAGCGACGACTGTGTGGCTCCCTGCCGGTCGGTCAACTTCGCCTCCTCACCGAACGCGTTGGGCGGTGAGTCCGGCTCGGCGCCCGGCTCAGGCGCCACGGATCTCGAGTCGGCCCTCTCCACGGCGGTCGGGCTGACGCCGAGCGGTGGACGCGTCGTCATGCTCAGCGACGGTGGGCAGACCGCGGGCGACGCCCTGGCGGCGACCGCACTCGCCGTCCGGCACCATGTCCAGGTCGATTGGGTGCCGCTGACGGACGCTCGCCGGCGCGACGCGGCGATCACCTCGATCCATGTGCCGACGGCCGTGCGCGTCGGCGACGAGGTGCCGTTGGCGCTGACCGTGCACAGCACGGTCGCCGGCACGGCGCGGCTCAGCATCCAGCGCGACGGTGGCACGCCGGCCTCTGAATCGATCCACCTGAGGGTGGGGGACAACCCGCTGCTGTTGTCCTACACCGCCACTCAGCCGGGCTTCAGTTCCTTCGCGGCGACGATCGCACTGCCCGGAGACGCGGTCGGTGCCAACAACTCTCTCACCGCCGTGGTCGATGTCCGTCCCGCACCGCGCGTGCTGGTGGTCACCAGTCGGGGGGACTCACCCGTACCCCCGCTGCTGTCGGCTCAGAGTGTCAGCGTCAGCACCACCGGTCCCAGCGGGCTGCCGCAGCAGGCCAGCGCCTACGGCACCTACGCCGCGGTCGTCCTCGACGACGTCTCGGCCACCCAGCTCGGCGCCTCGCAGGTGACCGCGCTCGATGCCGCCGTGCGCACCGGCGGGCTGGGGCTGCTCGCCCTCGGCGGTCCTCACAGCTTCTCCGAGGGCCGCTACTGGGGGTCGCGGCTCCAGCAGATCCTGCCGGTCACCAGTCTCAAGCCGGGCAACCTCCAGCGCAAGAATCTGGCCATCGAGCTGGTGCTCGATCACTCGGGGAGCATGATCGACCTCGCCGGCGGAGTGCCGAAGATCGAGATGGCTCGCGAGGGTGCCCACCAGGTCGCCGGGTTCATCGCCGGCCACCGTGACCAGCTGGGAATCGTCGACTTCGATACGGCCGCCCACACGCTGCTGGGGCTGCAGAGCCTCGTGCCCGGGGCGTCAGAGCAACGGGCCAACGCAGCCATCGACACGCTGGCGGCCAGCGGCGGCACCAACATCTACGGGGGCCTGCAGGCGGGCTTCCAGCAGCTACTGAAGAGTCATGCGCCCAAGCGCCATCTCATCCTGATGACCGATGGCATCAGCGCCGGCGCCGACTACGGCCCGCTGCTGTCGCTGATTCGGCGCCAGAACATCTCGGTCGCGACGATCGCCCTTGGCACCGATGCCGACCGCCCGCTGCTGGCGCAGATCGCCAGGGAAACCGGTGGGCACGCCTACATCACCGACAACGCGAGCGACGTTCCGAAGATCCTGGTCAAGGAGACGCAGGAGAGCGCCAAGCCCGTGCGCGTCACCGGGCACCTCCGCGTCAGCGTGACCGGGGACAGCCCGATCGTGCGGTCATTGGCGGGGACGCAGCTGCCGGAGTTGAGCGGGAACGTGGTGGTCAAGCTCAAGAGCGGCGCCCAGGCTGATCTCAGCGCCACCGGGCAGGACAGCCAGACCAACCCGGCGCTGGCCGAATGGCAGGTCGGCGCCGGGCGCGTGGTGGCCTGGACGCCGGGCCTGGGCGCCCCCTGGGCGCTGGCCTGGCTGAAACAGCCCACGCTGTGGGACGACGCGGTGCGCTGGTCCGAGCGGGGAATCACGGCGACGCAGACGGATCCGACGGCGGTCTCCTCCGGTGCGCTGCAGATCGATCTCGCCAGTCGGGGTCGCTCAGGGCTCGGCGTGACCAGCATTGCGGGCACCCTGACCGGCGCCGACGGGGTCGCCCACCCGGTCAGCTTCTCGCTCGTCGGCCCCGCTCTCTACACCGTGGAGATCACCTCGCTGGCGCCGGGCGTCTACCGCTACGCATTGCGGGGAACGGGCAGCGGCGGGTACCGCTCGTCTGGGGAGGTTGCCCTGCCCTCCCCGGCGGAATACTCGCCGGTGTCAGTCAGGACGTCGCCACTGGGCGAGCTGGTGGCCCAGACCGGCGGGCGCATCCTCAGTGCGGGTGATCCCGGTGCGCTGAGCGCCAGCGTGTACGGGTTCCAGAGGCTGCTGGCGCTGCTGGCCCTCCTCGCATTCCTGGCGGGGGTTCTTGTCCGCCTGGGCGTGCGGGTCAGGCGCCCGATGCGGGTCGGATGAGTGCGCCCATCCGCGCGATCTCGGCGAGCAGCTCGAGCGGATCGACGTCGCTGACCGCGGGGATGTAGCGGACGCCGGCGCTCCGGCAGCGCCGTTCGGTCTCGATGCGATAGGCGGCATAGCGCTCGGCGTAGCGTGATCGGCTCTGCTCGGTGACCACGGTCGCCAGCCGCTGTCCGGTTTCGCTGTCGCGCAGCTCAACCGCCCCGAGTGGGCCGGCGCTCGCCTCGGACGGGTCGAGGACGTGCAGGAGCGCGGCGGAGCGGGCCGCGCGGGTGAGTTGCGCCAGTGCCGCGGCGAGCTCGTCCCCGGAGACGAGGCAGTCGCTGATCAGCACCACCAGGCCGGTGCGCTCGGCGTAGGTGGTCGCACGGGCGATGCTGCTGGCGAGCTGGGTGGTTCGGCCGCTGGGAAGTCGGGCGGCCTCGAGGGCCAGTACGCCGAGCATTCCGCGGGTGTCGAGTTGGCCGCCGGAGATCGCCCCGGCGTCACTGATCACCTGCAGCTGCACCGCGTCGGATGCCAGCAGCGCCACGGTCCCCAGCAGTGCGGCGAGCCGCCGACCGTAGCGGAGCTTGTCGGCATCCCCAGAGCCCATCGACGCGCTCGTATCGAGCAGGATCGACATCCAGAGACGTGCCTGAGCGGGGGCGGTGTTGACGAGCAGCTCCCGCAGCCGTCCGTAGGCATGCCAGTCGATGCGTCGCAGGTCGTCACCCGGGGCATAGCGGCGGTTCTCGGCGAACTCGACCCCCCCGGCGCTGCGTCCGGTGCCCTCGCGTTGCCCGGTCAGTCCCGTGTTGAGGGCATCGAGTGAGGCGAGGCTCAACCGCTCGAGCTGGCGGACGTCATCCTGGCTGAGCAGCGATGCCTCGGCCGCCGTCGATGCCGCGCCGGCCATGGGTCAGCGGATGGCAGACAACTGCGAGAGCACCTCGGTCACGATCGCGTCGGCGCTGATGCCCTCGCGCTCGGCGTCGAAGCTGAGCACGAGTCGATGGCGCAGCGCCGGCAGGGCGACGGACTCGACGTCCTCGATCGACAGGTTGTGGCGACCGGCGAGCAGTGCGGAGATACGGCCGGCCAGGGTCATGGCCTGCCCACCACGCGGGCTCGGCCCGAGCCGCACGTAGTCAGAGACGATGGACGCCGCCTCAGGCGATGGCTGAAGAGCCAGCAGCAGCCGGCTCACGTGGTCGATCACCTCGGAGCTGGCAGGGACTTGGTGAGCCAGAGCGTTCATCGCCAGCAGCCGGGGACCGTCGGCGACGGTCTGGATCGCTGCGATGTCGATGTTCGCGCTATGGGAGACGATCGCGGACAGATCAGCCAGCACCGGGTACGCGAACGCCAGCTTGAGCATGAAGCGGTCGAGCTGGGCCTCCGGGAGCGGGTAGGTGCCCTGCATCTCAATCGGGTTCTGGGTCGCCAGCACGCAGAAGGGGTGCGGGAGGGGGTGGGTCTCGCCGGCCACGGTCACCGTCATCTCCTGCATCGCCTCGAGCAGCGCGCTCTGGGTCCGCGGTGAGGCGCGGTTGATTTCATCGGCCAGCAGCAGATTGGTGAACACCGGCCCCGACTCGAAGCGGGTCTCGAAGCCGTGGGTGGTGTCGCCGTAGAGCACGGTGGTGCCGGTGATGTCGGCGGGCAGCAGGTCGGGCGTGAACTGGACGCGGTTCTGCTCCAGACCCAGCGCCGCCGCGAAGGCGCGCGCCATCGAGGTCTTGCCGACGCCGGGGATCCCCTCCAGCAGGGCGTGGCCGTTGGCGATCAGCGCGATGAGGACGCCGCGGACCGGCTCCTGTTGGCCGACGATGACCTTCGACACCTCCTGCTCGATGGCCAGTGCGGTGCTGCGGAACGCCGCGGGGTCAGACGACTCGGGGATGTGCGCGAGCGAGGCAGGCGCCTCCCCGGCGTTGGTGGAACTGACATCGGCTGACACCCCGGCGAGCATACCCGCCGGCCGCCGACTCAACCCAGCTTGATGATGACCGCGGTGTGGGCTCGGAGGCTCACGGTGACGGCAGATCCGCTTACTGTCAGCGGCGTGTACACGGGCGTGGCGACCTGTGCGTTGGCACTGACGCTCCGGTCACCCAGAGAGATCTGAGCGGTTGCCGCGAGACCGTGCGGTGACCGGGTCAGCAGGACGGTTTGGCGCGCCCGGCGGTCATGCGCATCGGGGAGCTGGAGCGTCACGGTCTTCGCGCCGCCGAGATCGTCCAGGACCACCGAGAGCCGTCGAGGACCGGTCTGCACCGCGTAGGCGCGCAGCGAGACCGACGCGGGGTTTGTCACCTTGAGGAACCGACCGGTTCCGACCTGCCCGAGGGCCAGCAGCCCGTAGAACTCGGGCCGGGCGAACAACCGGGTGCTGTGGGCGCGCGTGCACACCGGAAGGTAGGGGGTGCACCCGGAGATCCGGGTCTGGAAGTTGGCGGCAGCGATGCCGTGCTGGGCCAGGAGCAGCCCGTAGTCGAGGATCCACAATGCCGACGCGTAGGTGTTGGACACGCCGGGCGCGCCCCAGCAGACCACCGAGTTCGTTTCGTCCATCACCGCGGGCACACCGAGGCTGTGGGCCGCGGCCACGGTGCTGTCCGCCGCGGCCACCTCGTGGCCCTCTGACGTTGTCGACAGCAGCTCGGCGATCGTTGGGTGCTGGCCGCTGCAGATGCTCAGTGGATACTCGTGGGAGGTGAACAGCGCGATGTCCGGGTGCGGGGCCTCGTCGCGGGCGAAGGTGCTCATCCAGGTGGGCGCCTCGCGGCCGGTCGCGGGTCCGGCAATCGGGATCCCGGGGACGGCGCGCTTGATGGCACGCAGCAAGCGCTCGAATCCGGCGAAGTAGACGGCCTCCGTGATCCCGTAGTGATTGGGCTCGTTTCCGATCTCGATCGCCGCCAGGGCCGGTCCGAGAATCTGGTGGGCGTACGTCGCCTCGTCGGCGGCGCGGGCCGGATCGCTGTGCTTGAACGCGAGGCCGAGGATGACCCGCCAGCCGGTGCCGCGGATGGTGTCGGCCAGCGCGCGCAGATCGGCGGGCGTGATCCTCCCGTGCGACCAGCCGGGTGCAGGCTGGCCCGTCGAGGTCCAGAAGCTCTCGACGGAGTTCCCGCCGATCCGCAGCAGCCCATGAGGGTCGAGCCGGCGCATGTAGTCGGCCAGATTGGTCCGGGCGAACTCGTCGCCCGCCAGGGTGTTGGCTTCCAGGCCGAGGCCGATGAAGCCGGGTGACAGGCGCGTCCCCGGTCCGCTGTCGTGCACGGTGATCGCGACCCGCGACGGCGTCTGGACCGCGGTCGGGGGAGCGGTCACCGGCCTGGCGGCCGAGCCGCAGGCCCCGACGAGCAGCGCCGTCGCCACCACCGCCAGCAGGGCGAATCGGATTGAGACGCGAGTCACGCAGGGGATAATCACGCATATGCGGCTGCGAATTGCGCTTTGGGTCGGCAGCCTCCTGGGGGCCGGGGTCCTCCTCACCGGCTGTGGCGCCAGCGCCAGCCCGTCGTCGACCGCCGCGTCGTCAACCACGCCGTCCGCCTCGGCCGCAGTCCGGCCGGCTGCCAAGGGGTTTGCCTGGGTCACCGTGTCAGTCCCCAAGGCGAACGCGACCGGGCCCCTGGCCAGCTCCCATCAGCTGCAGGTGCCGGCCGGCTGGAAGGTCGAGGCGTGGGCGCGGGTGCCGGGAGCGCGGATGGAGATCTGGACACCCGCGCATGACCTGCTGGTCAGCGCGTCCTCTCCCGGCAAAGTGGTCGAACTGATCCCCGGCGCGTCGGCGCGGACGCCTCCGACCCAGCGGACGCTGCTCAGCGGGCTGAGCGAGCCCCAAGGGATGGCCTTCGATCACCTCGACGGCCAGGAGGTGCTCTACGTCGCCCAGGAGAACGAGCTCGATCGCTACGTCTGGCACGGCAACGGAACGCTGGGCGCCAAGACCGTCATCGTCACGGGCCTGCTCAACCCGAAGAACCCGGGGAACCACTTCGCCAAGACGCTGCTCATCGCCCCCGACCACACGATCTACATGACCGGTGGCAGCGCCTCGAACGCGTCCCCGACTGATTTCAGCGCCAAGCCCGAGCGTGCGGTGATCTACACGGTCAACCCCACCACCCACGCGCTGGGGATCTATGCCACCGGCGTGCGCAACGGCGAGGGACTGGCCTTTGCGCCCAACGGGGCACTGTGGACGGCGGTGAACGAACGCGACAACATTCCCTACCCGTTCCATCAGGCCTACGGCGGCGATTCCGACGCCTACGCCAAGGTGATCCAGAGTTACGTGGACAACCATCCCCCAGACGAGCTGGCGCGCCTGACCAAGGGACGCAACCTCGGCTGGCCCTACTGCGATCCAGACCCCGATGTCGACCCCGGGAAGGCTGACTCTCCGCTGAAGTCCACCAACCTTGACTTCGCTGACAACGCCGTGACCAATCCGGGCGGGCGCAACCTCGACTGCGCGAAGCTGGCGCCGATCAACTACGGACTCCCGGCCCACAGTGCGCCGGTGGGCTTCCACTTCCTCGAGACCAGCGCGATGGCCGAGCCCTGGCGCAACGGCGCGGTCGTGGTCGTGCACGGATCCTGGGACCGCAAGCCCCAGCGCGCTCCCGCCGTGCTGTGGCTGGCCTGGGACGCCAAGACCCAGAATTTCACCCGCATGGTCACGCTGGTCAGCGGCTTTCAGACCAGCGCTGCCGGGGCACGCTGGGGACGCACGGTGGACGCGGTGCCCGGCGCCGACGGTGACCTCTACGTGTCCGACGATACGTCGGGCACCATCTACCGGATCGGTCCGAGCGCTTAGCGCCGCGGGCGCGCTTCGTCGCCTCTGGCCACTATTGCCACACGGGTTGTACGCCCGCCGCGCCGGGCATGGGAACCGCCGCCGAATGGGCATTCGTCCAGCGCCACACCTGCGTGCCGGTCCCCTGGGGGAGCGTGTACAGGAGTGCGGTGCCGTCCGTGTTGACGACGCTGGATGGGACGATTGCACTGCCCCTGACGCGGTGCGAGGTCAGCGTGCGCGTCTGCGCGCCGCGCTGGGACAGGTTCGCATAGGTCCAGTTGACGCACGCGTGCAGCCAGCAGTAGTTGCTGGTCCGCGAGCTGATCACGGCCGTGTAGAACAGATCGCCCTGGGCGTCGAAGCTGGGTGACGTCTCGGCGCACGCGTCATCGGTCGGACAGGCGAGCGGCGCGGTGGCGCTCAGACCTGTGGTGGTGGCTCTGAAGGGGTTCGAGATCAGCCGGATCTGGCTGCGGCCGGATGCGGCGCTCGGAGTGACGACCGCGAGCCTGGTGTCATCCGCGGACCACGCCATCCCCCAGACGATCGTGTCGGCGACGCGGTGTGTGCGTCCGGTGCTCAGGTTGACGAGCACCAGCGAGGTGGGAGAGTCCTGGAGCTTGCATGGGCCGGGCGGGTTCGCCGTGTAGGCGAGCATCGTGCCGTCCGGGCTGACGGAGACGGCACCGCCGGGGTAACCAGCGGTGGTGAGCTCGGTGGCCTTCCCGCCGTTGAACCCCACCCGCCAGAGCTGAACGGGGCAGAAGTCCTTTGGCACCCGGACGAAGTACACCCAGCGATGGTTTGCCGTGAGGATCGGGTCGATGTCGCGGCTGCCATCGGTCAGCCGGCGCAGCGTCCGCCCGGTGGCGGAGGAGTACACGGTGATCCCAGGCGCCTTCGTGTTGTGCGAGAGCGCCACGAAGCTCGCCGGATAGGCGGCTGTCGGAATCGCCCGTGCGACACGTGAGCGCGCGCCTCCACCACACCCCGTGATCCCGACCGCGATGACAGCGGCAGCCAGCAGCAGGGCGATGCGACATCTCGGGCGCGACACAGACACCCCGGACTATCTCAGATGGGCATCGCAAGGATCCGTCTCGGGATAACCTGGAGGCATGGGAGAGTGGTGGGAATGAGGCTGGTACGCCTGCGGTCTGGGTTTGGCGTGGCATTGGTGGCCGTGACTGTGGCTGCGTGTGGGAGCCAAGCCGCCGCGTCGGCCCCGAGTCCCGCGAGCACGACCACCCGGACCGCATCAGTCGCCGCCTCGAGCTCCGCGACGACCACGACCACGAGCACGACCGGGGCCTCGGCAAGCCCTGGCTCAGGTGATTGGTCGCAATTCGGGTTCACGGCTCAGCGCTCGAACGACGGCCCGGCTGATACCGGCATCACCGCGGTGGATCTCAAGCGACTGACCCGGCGGACGGTGGCCCTGCCCGGGACCGTCGACAGCTCGCCGATCGAACTGCACAACGTCACCGTCAAGGGCCACGTCGTGGATGTGATCGTGCTCACCACCACCTATGGGCGCACCCTCGCGATCAACGCCCACACCGGGGCTCGGCTCTGGGAGTTCACCCCCTCGGACATCAGCTCCTACGCCGGGTCCTCACAGATCACCACCGCCAGCCCCACCGCGGATCCGGATCGGGCGTACGTGTATGCCGCAACACCGGACGGGGAGATCCACAAGCTCGCTCTCGCCACCGGGGTCGAGGTGCACGGTGATCACTGGCCCGCGCGGATGACCCTCGATCCGACGCACGAGAAGCTCGCCACCCCGCCCAGCATCGACGGCAGCCACCTGATTGTCGTCACCGACGGCTATGACGGGGACATCCCGCCCTATCAGGGACATGTGGTCGAGCTGTCGCGTGCGACCGGACAGATCCAGGCGGTGTTCAACTCGCTGTGCTCCAACGTCCGACACCTCATGCAGCCGAGCCGCTGCCACTACAGCGACTCGGCGATCTGGGGCCGGGCCGGCGCCGTGATCGAGCCCGACGGAAACATCCTCGTCGCCACCTCGAACGGGGAGTCGACCGAGACGACGACGTTCAACGGCAAGACGAACTGGTCAGACAGCGTCCTCGAGCTCTCAGCGAACGGGCTGAAGCTGCTGCACAACTGGACGCCCGCCGATCAGCTCCACCTCACCCAGGATGACCTCGATCTCGGGTCCACGTCCCCGGCGCTGCTGCCCGGCGATCTGGCCGTGCAGGGGGGCAAATCCGGAGTGCTGTCGTTGCTCGACCTGCAGAAGCTCGACGGGACGACCGGCCCCGCCGGTCCCAAGACCGGCGGGCAGCTGCAGACAATCGCCGCACCCGGGGGGACCGACGTGTTCTCCCAGCCCGCCGTCGCGACGATCGCCGGCACCACCTACGTGTACGTGACCACGGCCGGTGGGACGGCGGCCTACCGGCTGGCCGGCCGCCGTCTGCAGGTCGCCTGGCAGGACTCGACGCCAGGGACGAGCCCGGTCCTCGCCGGGGGCCTGCTCTACGTCTACAACGAGGTGGCGGGCGCGCTGATCGTGCGCGCGCCCACGAGCGGGCGCCAGCTCGCATCGCTGCCGGCCGGGACGGGGCATTGGAACAGCCCGATCGTGGTGGGCGGCCGGGTCATCCTGGGAGAGGGGAATGCCAACGATCACTCCCTGACGGGCGTGCTCGACATCTACCACCTGCCGGGCGATTGAGCCGGGCCGCGCGCGGCGGACTAGCGCTTGTAGTAGTCGGCTTCGAGCTGACCCAGCTCGGTGGCCGGCGGGTCGCCGTAGAACCACTCGCGCGCGATGTGGTTGTAGTTGCCGCGGACGGTGAGCTGAGACAGCACGGCCAGGCACATGATCTCCATGCGCAGGCCGAAGAGATGATCCGGTGGAGCGTTCTCGTGCCGCATCTGGCTGAAGAACTCCGAGCGCGGGTCGCTCATGTCGATCATCACCCGGGTGGCGAGCTCCCGGGTCAGGGTGACCTCCCCTTCGTCCACCGTGTACCAGCTGCTGGCGGCCCGGAACTGGGCGAGCACGCGCTCGGGATCGAAGCGGGTCGGGTCGGGGAAGAAGCCGGCCTCGGTGCCCAGCTTCATGATCGTTTCGGCGTCGCCCTCGATGATCGCGCGGATCGTCTGCTTCTCCAGCTCGACGGCGGCGGCCGGCATCGACTTGAACAGACCGAAGTCGAAGAAGGCGACCCGGCCGTCACCCAGCAGCAGCGAGTTGCCGGGGTGAGGATCACCGGAGAACTGGCCGTGGCGGTAGAGGCTGCCGAAGTAGAAGCGGAAGAGGATCTCCCCGAAGCGGTCACGGTCGGCCTGGGAGTAGGTCTTGACCTCCTCGAAGCCCGTGCCCTCCACGAACTCAGTGACCAGCACGCGTTCGCGACACCACTCGCCCATCACCTCGGGGATGACGATGAACGGGTGGCCGCGGTGCAGGCGCGCCAGCGTCCGCTGATTGGTCGCCTCGAGCTCGTAGTCGAGCTCCTCGAGGATCCGGTCGGTGATCTCCCGGCCCATCGCCTGGGCATCCATGCCGGGCGCGACCCGCTTGGCCAGGCGCAGGATCATGCCGAGGTTCTGCATGTCGGCGCGCACCGCGGCGGCCACGCCGGGGTACTGGACCTTGACGGCCACCGCGCGGCCGGAGTCGGCGAGCGTGGCGCGGTACACCTGACCGATCGAGGCGGCGGCGATCGGCTCGGGGTCGAAGTCGGAGAAGACGGTGGAGATCTTCTCGCCCAGGTCAGCCTCGATCACCCGCTGCATCTGGGCGAAGGACACCGTGGGCGCGGAGTCGCGCAGCTCGGCCAGCTTGGCCTGGAACTCCTCCTGATACTCGGGCGGGACGATGCCGGCGTCGAGCACCGACAGGACCTGACCGACCTTCATCGCCGCGCCCTTCATCGTGCCCAGCGCGGTGACGATCTGTTCGGCCGCCTGGATGTTGCGCCGCTCGGCCGCGGCGTGGCGGCCCTCGTCGTCGCGGGCGAGATTGGCGGTCTTGGTGCCGGCGTTGCGCAGCGCCTGCCCCGCCGCGAGTCGCCCCAGCCGGGCGCTGCGGGCCAGGCGGGAGGTCGGGATCCGGGTGTCGTCGTCAGCCATGTGAACGGCTCAGACGCGCTCGTCGATCGAGTCGGGCGACTCGATCCGCGAGCCCGGGACGATGTCGTCGGCACCCTCGGGCCAGCGCACCCAGGCCTTGGTGCCGCCGTCGTAGTCGCGGGCCAACAGCACGAGGGTGGCGGGCTCGCCCGCGACCGTGCAGGAATCGGTGCCCTCGGGATCGACTCCGCGCCAGATCCGCACGAACGGGTTGGTCTCCAGCTCCTCGGCGACCGACGTCGGGTCGGTATGGCCGGGGTGGATCACGGTCTGGGGGGAGAGGGCCAGCAGCACGTCCATCACCGAGTGCTTGAGATCGCCGTACCCGGTCGCGCCGGGTGCGCCCACGCCACCGACCGAGCCCTTGAACAGGGTGTCGCCGGTGAACACGTCGCTGTCGTTGACCACCAGCGACAGCATCCCGCCGGTGTGGCCGGGGGTGGCCAGCGCCTCGATGGTGAGGTCGCCCACGTGGAGAACGTCGCCGGGGTTCAGATCACCGGTGGTCCGGGGAATGCTCGGGCGCTCGATCGGATGGGCCAGCACCTCGGCGTGGGGGTGGGCGGCCAGCACCGCATCGAGTTCGACGATGTGGTCGTGGTGATGGTGGGTGAGCAGCACGTGGGTGAGCCGGAGGCGATGGGCGTCGAGGAATGCCAACAGCGGCTCGACCGGGCCACCGGCGTCGATGAGAACCGCGTCGGTCCCATGATCGTCAGCCACCAGGTACGTATTGGACAGCCAGGGGCTTGACATGGAGCGCTCGATGATCACCCCCTCAAGGCTAGTGCGGCCGATACCCTTCTCAGATAGAGATCCCATGGCCGCCGATCCCAAATCCAAGATCCCGTATCTGCTCGAGCGCCTGGCCCAGGGCGTGGCCGCGCACGACCGGGAGAACCCCGAACATCACACCTGGGGGGTCGGCATGGCGAACTTCGACATCGAACGCCTCGACCTCGAGGAGGGTGAGGAGATCCTCCCCGGCATCGTCCTGCAGGCCGACGGCGGGGTGACCGGCGCCTTCCGCGTGCTGTGCGACGGCGACCATGGCGCCGGGGTCGAGGAGGAGGAAGAGGAGACCATCGACGCCGTGGCGGCCGAGGACGACGAGTACGCCGACCAGGACGACCGCGAACTGGTGCCGGTGCACCCCAGCCCCGCCCGCCCCGACCGCGAGCGTGAATTCGACGACGACCCGCCGCCGGTCCGCCCGCCCTTCTAATCCCTCCGGCCGGCCTGTGGGGCCGGCCTGTGCGCCGCGGGGGCTCGGGGCTCAGGCCCCCGGGCGCAGGCCGCGCGAGGCCAGCGGCCCGAGCGCCGGCAGCGCCTGGGCGGCGACGAGCAGTCCGCACACACCGGCCAGGACGGTCAACAGCCACAGCGCGGCCGTGGTCTGGCCCCACAGCGCGATGAGCATGGGGGCGAGGAAGCCGATGTAGGCCAGTGCGTAGAACAGGCCCGTGGTCCGGGCCAGCTCGCCCGGCTCAGCCAGTCGCTGGACCTCGCCCAGGCCCGACACCAGGGTCAGGCCGAGCGCGCTGCCCAGCACGACCGAGGAGAGCACCCCGAGCCACACGGACTCCAGCGCCACGGTCGTCGCCGCCAGCGCCATGCCGCCGGTCATCACCACCATGGCCGTCCCCAGTGAGCGGGGGAGGTGGGGGTGTTCGAGGCGCTGGGCCAGCGGCTGGATGAGGAAGCCGGCCGTCATCGCCGAGACGGTCAGCAGGGCGGCGTAGAGCAGCGCCCAGTGACTCACCTTGGCTTCCAGCGCCCCGGGCACCGTCGCGTAGGCGATGCCGGCGGCGCCGAAGATCCACGGGGCGCTCGGCAGGATCAGGCGACGGAAGCGCGGCCGGGTGACCGACCGTGGCCACAGGCTCTGGCCCGCCGCCCGGCGCCCGGGTGCCGTCTCGACGCCGAGCCCGAGGACCAGCCCGAGGGTGGGGACGGTCAGGGCCACGTGGACCCAGTAGGGCAGCGAGGCCGGCAGCGGTCCGTACTGGGCCAGCACACCCGCCACCCCGGGGCCCAGGCCCAGGCCGGCGGTCAGCGACAGCGACGCGCGCCGGGCGCTCCGCGTCGGACCGAGGCCGCCGCGGGTGCCGAGCTCGACCACCCAGGTGCTGCCGACCGCCATGGCCAGCCCGATGCCGATGCCGCTGAGCAGGCGTCCGACCGCCAGGCCGGCGAGGGTGTCCACCGACAGCGCCAGGCTGCCCAGGCCGGTGCAGACCAGCGCCAGAGTCATCAGCGACCGGCGCCCGTGGCGGTCCGACAGACTGCCACCGACGACCAGTGCCGGGGCCAGGCCGAGCACGTAGGCGGCCAGCAGGGCGTCGACCACCACCTCGGAGTAGCCGTTGTCAGCGCGGTACATCGCCAGCAGCGGGGTGAACTGGTTGCCGCCCCAGCCACAGCAGAACATCGCCGCGGCGGCGACCCAGACGTCAGAGGGTGGGCGCCAGCGCCTCATGGGTCTCCCGCAGATGGCTCCACAGCGTGGCGGCGAAGCCCGCCACGTCAGCGGCGACGGTCAGCTCGAGCAGACGCCGGTGCTCGGGCACGAAGTGGGCCAGCCGGGCGCCGTTGAGGCTGATCGCCTGGGCGGTCATGCGCCGCTGGCGATCGCTCAGGCTCGCGTAGAAGCCGGTGGCGATTCTGTTGTCGGCGCCGGTCACGAGCTGGGCGTGAAAGCGCTCGTCGGCGCTGACGAAGCCGGCGATGTCGCCGCGTTCCAGTGCGGCGACCTGCTCGGCGATCGCCTCGCGCGCCCCGCTCAGCCGGGCTTCGCGCTCGGGGGGTGCGAACCGGGCCAGACGCCCCACCGCCCCGGTCTCCAGGGCGTGACGCACCTCGAGCACGTCGAGCGCCTCGGTGGGGGCCAACGGGGTCACCAGCGCGCCGCGGCGGGGCAGCAGCGACAGCAGCCCCTCGGCGGCCAGGCGCACGAAGGCCTCGCGCGTCGGCGTGCGGCTGACCGCCAGCTGGCGGGCGACCTCGGCCTCGCTGAGCAGCGTCCCGCCGGGGATGTCCCCCGTCAGGATCGACTCCTTGGTCTCCGCGTAGACGCGCTCGGCGGCGGGGCTCTCGATCGGCACGGGAGAGAGCATACAAGCTTGCATACAAGATCCGGTCGGGTTTTCGCGGGGCGGTGGTGCCCCGCGGTTGCGGGGCCCGGGTACCGTTCTGGGCAGTGAGTGAGGAGACGGAGATGATCGGGCGTCGGCTGCTGGCCCGGGGCCCATGGCCGCCGGAGCGGGTCAGCGCGCGGTGGCGCAGCGACCCCTACGCGCCGGATGCCGAGTCGACCGCCGAGGCCGACCGGCGCCTCCAGGCCCTGGCCGACCGCGGCTCGCCGAGCCATGACGGGCTGGCGGCGCGGATGTCGGATTTCTCCGAGACCGCCGACGGCCTGGCCCTGGAACTGCAGCCGGTGCGCTGGGCCCTGCGCCTGCTCGACGGCGGTGCGGTCTCCAGCATCTCGGCGCTGTGCGTCGTCCGCGACTCCGACGGACGCTGGCTGGCCGGCCGGCGTGCCGCCTGGCTCGCCTCCTGGGCCGGGCGCTGGGCCCTCGGCGCGGGGGGCGCCGTCGAGGTCGATGAGAACCCGACCCTGACCCTGAGCCGCGAGCTCGAGGAGGAGTGGTCGGTGGCGCCCGAGCGTCTCAGCGCCGAGGCGCTCATCCGCGCCGACAACGGCAACGTGCTGTTCGTGGGCCTGGCCTGGCTGCCGGCCGGTGCCGAGGTGATCCGCGACCCCGAGCACGACGCCCATGCCTGGTGGCCGGCCGACGTGCGCGAGTGGCCGCCCGAGGCCGATGCGCCGCTGCGCGAGCTGGGGCATATGCTCAGCGCGTGAGCAGTACCGACCTCGATCGGCTCCGTCGGGTCTCGGCGGCGTCGGCTCCGCCTCCACGGTTCACCCGGCTGGTGACCCTGACGCGGCTCGAGGTCATCTCCTTCGTCCACTCGTGCATCTACATCGCGCTGCTCGTCTGCGCCGTCGCGCTGCACAACCCCCAGCCGGCGACGACCATCCTCGGGTTCACCCACGGGGTCGTGTGGATCGGGATGTCGCTCTTGTGCATCGTCGCCGCCCGCTACCGCGTCATCCCCTGGTGGCTGGCGGTGTGCGTCGCCGTGCTCGGCGGGATCGGTCCGTTCTTCGGCACCGCCGGATTCGTCATCGAGACCCGCCACCGCGCCCGGCCCGCCACCGATCGCTAGGATTGGTCTTCAGACCAATGGCCGTCGAAACAGGCACCTTCGAGCTCACAATGCCCGCCATGGGTGACTCCGTCACCGAAGGCACGGTCCTCGAATGGCATAAGCAGGAAGGTGACACCGTCGCCGTCGACGAGACCGTCGTCGAGATCTCCACCGACAAGGTCGACGCTGAGGTTCCCGCGCCGATCGCCGGGACCATCGTGAAGATCCTCGCCCCCGAAGGCGAGACCATCGAGGTCGGTGCGGTGCTGTGTGAGATCGCGCCCGAGGGCGCCAAGGCGCCGGAAGCGAACGGCAACGGAAACGGGAGCGCCGCATCGGCCGCCCCGGAAGCTTCGGCCAACGGTGGGTCCGGCGACGCGGCCCCCAGCGAGGCCAAGGTCATCGACATCGTCACCCCGGGCGGCGGCGAGTCGGTCACCGAGGGCACCATCCTCGAGTGGTCGGTCAAGGTCGGCGACGAGGTCAAGGACGGCGATACCGTCGTCGAGATCTCGACCGACAAGGTCGACATGGAACTTCCCGCGCCGGCGAGCGGCACCATCACCGAGCTGCTGTTCGATGAGGGCGCGACGGTCAACGTCGGGGATGTCATTGCGCGCATGAGCGTGGGTGCGTCGGCTGGCGCTTCTGCCGCACCTGCCGGTGCGAACGGTTCTTCGGCGCAAACCGCACCGGCGGCGAGTGCGGCAGCTGCCCCTGCCGACGCACCCACTGCATCAACCGCTGCGACGACTGTCTCGGGGGCGTCGCCGGTCGCGGCTCGGGTTGCGGCCGCGAACGGAGTCGATGTCTCGAAGGTGTCCGGGACGGCGCGGAACGGGCGGATCACCAAGTCCGATGTGCTGGCGGAGGCTGCGAAGCCCAAGACGGTCATTCCCGACAACGCGACCCGGATCAAGGGGAGCGGGGCGGCGCTGGCGCGGTACATGGATGAGTCGCGGTCGATTCCGACGGCGACCTCGTTCCGCACCCTCACCGTCACCACGCTCGACGCCCGGCGCAAGCAGCTCAAGGAGGCCGGGCTCAAGGTCTCCTTCACCCACCTCATCGCCTACGCGATCGCCAAGGCGGCCACCAGTGAGATGCCGGTGATGGCCAACCACTTCCTCGAAGCCGACGGTGTGCCCCACCGCGTCGACGACGGCCAGGTCAACCTCGGCCTGGCGGTCGACGTCGAGAAGAAGGACGGCACCCGCACGCTGATGGTGCCGGTCATCCCCAACGCCGGTGGACAGAGCTTCCAGGCGTTCCTCGACGCCTACAACGCACTGGTCGACAAGGCCCGCACGAACACGCTGACCGCCGATGACCTTCAGGGCGCGAACATCTCGCTGACCAACCCCGGCGGGATCGGCACCGTCGCCTCCGTGCCGCGGTTGATGGTCGGCCAGGGCACGATCGT
Source organism: Solirubrobacteraceae bacterium (assembly GCA_965198695.1). Lineage (GTDB taxonomy): Bacteria > Actinomycetota > Thermoleophilia > Solirubrobacterales > Solirubrobacteraceae > Palsa-465. The sequence goes on from CBDAPW010000003.1 coordinate 627,757, forward strand.
GGCCACCGGCTCGATCGCCTACCCGGTCGGCCTCGGCGCGATCGGCGCTCAGATCGGCGCCGAGAAGGTCATGACCATGACCTCGACCTATGACCACCGCATCATCCAGGGCGCGGAGTCGGGTCGCTTCCTCAAGGTCATCGAGGAGTACCTCCAGGGCGAGCACGACTTCTACGCGACGGTGTTCTCCGACCTCGGGGTCGCCCTGCCGGCGCTGCCCGAGCGTCCCCAGCCTGCGGCGGCCGCCGCCGCGCCTGCCTCGTCGGCACCGGCCCCACAGGCCAGTGCCGACGCCACCGACCGTCGTGCTCCCAGCGAGGAGCTGCTACAGGCGGTCCAGGCCTCGACCAGCCTGCTCAAGGCCTACCGCACCCACGGTCACCTGGCCGCTCACCTCGACCCGCTGGGCCGCGAGCCCGAGGGCGATCCGAGCCTCGACCCGGCCTCGGTCGGCCTGACCCCCGAGCTGATGCGTCAGATCCCCCTGCGGATCCTGCGCACCTACGTCGCCGGGGACACGCTGATCGATGCGCTGCCGCACCTGCGCGAGACCTACTGCGGCCCGATCGCCTATGAGATCGAGCACATCGCCTCGGCACGCCAGCGCCTGTGGCTGCGCGAGGCGATCGAGACCAGCCGCTTCCGCACGCCGCTCGGCGCCGAGGAGCAGAAGGCCCTGCTCAAGCGCCTGACCGAGGTCGACGCGATGGAGCGCTTCATGCACAAGTCCTACCTCGGGCAGAAGCAGTTCTCGATCGAGGGTCTGGACATGACGGTGCCGATGATCGACGCGATCATCCAGCTGTCCGCCGCCAACGGTGCTCGCGAGGTCGTGCTCGGCATGGCCCACCGCGGCCGGCTCAACGTGCTGGCCCACAACCTCGGCCGGCCCTACGGCTCGATCTTCGCCGAGTTCGAGGGCCAGAACACCCTCGACGCGATCACCACCATTCCCGAGGGCGGCACCGGTGACGTCAAGTACCACCACGGTGCCGAGGGCCACTACCAGCTGCCCGGCGGCGAGTCGATCCTCGTGCGCCTGGAGTCGAACCCCTCTCACCTCGAGTTCGTCGGTGCGGTGGCCAGCGGCGCCACGCGCGCGGCCCAGACGACCCGCCAGGGCCCCCACGCCACCCAGGACACCGATGCGGCCGTGCCGATCGTCCTCCACGGCGACGCCGCGTTCCCCGGCCAGGGGGTCAACGCCGAGACGCTCAACCTCCAGGCGCTCGACGGCTACACGGTCGGCGGCACCATCCACATCATTCAGAACAACCAGATCGGCTTCACCACCGATCCGGACGACAGCCGCTCCACTCCCTACGCCTCGGACCTGGCCAAGGGCTTCGACGTGCCGATCATCCACGTCAACGCCGACGACGTGGACGCCTGCATCTCCGCCGTGCGCCTCTCCTTCGCCTTCCGCCAGGAGTTCGGCCACGACGTGCTCATCGACCTGATCGGCTACCGCCGTTTCGGCCACAACGAGGCGGACGAGCCGGCCTACACCCAGCCCGAGATGTACAACGTCGTCAAGAAGCACCCGCCCGTGCGCGAGATCTACGCCAAGGCGCTGATCGAGTCCGGTGTGGTGAGCGAGGGCGAGTCGACCGAGATGACCGACTCGGTGTGGGGCGACCTGACCGAGCAGCACACGGTGCTCAAGGAGCGCCTGGCCAACATCTCCGCCGACCAGGGCACCGGCGAGTACCAGCTCGACCGCACCCCCTCGCCCGAGGTCAACACCGCGGTGGCGGCCGACAAGCTCGTCGCGCTCAACGAGGACCTGCTGGCCACCCCCGAGGGCTTCACCGTCCACCCCAAGCTCCAGCGCCAGCTCGACCAGCGCCGCGCGGCGATCGAGCCGGGCGCCGGCGGCATCAACTGGGCCCAGGCCGAGGCGCTCGCCTTCGCGTCGCTGCTGACCGAGGGCATCCCGATCCGGCTCACCGGCCAGGACACCGAGCGCGGCACCTTCTCCCAGCGCCACATGGTCCTGCACGACCCCAAGACGGGCCAGGAGCACTGCGCCATGCAGCACCTGCCGGGGGCCAACGCGCCGATGGAGCTGCACAACTCACCCCTGTCGGAGATGGCATGCCTCGGCTTCGAGTACGGCTACTCCCAGGAGGCCCCGGAGACCCTGGTGGCCTGGGAGGCACAGTTCGGCGACTTCGCCAACGGCGCCCAGGTGATGATCGACCAGTTCATCGCCCCGGGCCTGGCCAAGTGGGGTCAGACCTCGCGCCTGACCATGCTGCTGCCCCATGGCTATGAGGGCGCGGGTCCCGAGCACTCCAGCGCGCGGCTCGAGCGCTTCCTCCAGCTCGCCGCCGAGGGCAACCTGCGGGTGGCCAACTGCACCACGCCGGCGCAGTACTTCCACCTGCTGCGTCGCCAGGGCCGGATCGCCAAGCAGCGTCCGCTGGTGATCATGACGCCGAAGTACCTGCTGCGGCTGGCGGCGGCGGGCTCCAAGCTCGAAGATCTCTCCGAGGGTCGCTTCCATCCCGTGCTCGCCGAGCCGGGGATCGAGGATCCCGCCAAGGTCACCCGGCTGGTGCTGTGCAGCGGCAAGATCTACTACGACATCGTCGCTCACGCCGCCCGCGAGGGCAACGCTGGCGTCGCCGTGGGCCGGGTCGAGCTGCTCTACCCCTTCCCCCAGAGCGAGCTCCTGGAGCTGATCAGCAGCTACCCGAACCTCAAGGAGGTCGTGTGGGTGCAGGAGGAGCCGCGCAACATGGGCGCCCGCGCGCACATGGCGCCGCGCCTGCTCCAGATCCTCCCCGAGCACCTCGAGTTCGGCTACGTCGGTCGGCCCGAGCGGGCCGCCTCCGGCGAGGGGTACCCGGCTGCGCACAACAAGGAGCAGGGCCGGATCGTCACCACGGCGCTCGACCTCGAGAAGCCGTTGAGCCAGTACCCCCGCCGGGCCCCCGGCGAGCGCTGAGTTCCCGGCGCGCGCTCGCGAGCGGGCGCTAGAGCAGCGGGCCCGGACGGCCCAGGTAGAAGCCCTGGGCGTAGTCGGCGCCCAGCTCGCCGAGGATGCTGAGCGTCTCGCGGTCCTCGACGCCCTCGGCGATCGTGCGGAGCTCGAACTGCCGGGCGATCTCGATCATGCTGGCGACGACCTTGCGGTCCTGGGCGGACTGGCTCAGTCCGGTCACGAAGGACCGGTCGATCTTCAGGTGCCGCAGGGGCAGCCGACGCAGGTAGGTGAAGGAGGCGAACCCGGTGCCGAAGTCATCCAGGGCGACGCCGCACCCCAACGCGGTGAGAGCTTCGGCGAAGCTGACCGCCGCGCCGATGTCCTCGGCGGCCGCGGTCTCGGTGAACTCGAAGACGATTCGTGCGGCGGCCTCGGGCTGGCGCTCGAGTGCCGCGAGCATCCGCTTGCGGGCCTCCCGGTCCGACAGGGTCACCGCCGACAGGTTGACCTGGACCGAGCGGGTGGCGCCGACGGAGAGCGCCTGCTCGAGCATCCACAGGTCGACCTGCTGGACCAGGCCGAAGCGCTCGGCCGCCGGGAGGAACGAGCGTGGGGTGAGCAGGCCGCGGTCCGCGGGCAGCGCCATGCGCACGAGCAGCTCCTCGCTGAAGGTGTGCTCGTTGCTGATGTCGACCACCGGCTGGCGCAGGGCCACGAGCCGATCATCGGACAGCGCGGAGTTGATCAGCTCGGTGGTGGCCCACCGCATCCGCGCGGCAGCCTCGCGACGCCGTGAATCGGTCACGTCCTGGGCCATGCAGCAGATCTCGACCGGCGCCCCGGCGTGGTCGGTGAGGGCGAAGGAGGTCAGGTGGAAGATGTGGGTGTCCCCGTCCACGTCCAGCTCCACGTCGCTGTGCATCGTCTCCAGCGTCTCCAGGGCCGCGGAGGCCTGGGCGTCGATCGCCGGGCCGATGCCGGGGATCGCCTCGGTCGCCGTGCGGCCGATCAGCTTCTCCACCGGCACTCCGGTCAGTCGCACGGTGGCGTTGTTGACGATGCGGTAGCGGTGGTCGAGGTCCTTGATGCAGATCATCGAGGGGCTCTCGGCGATGATGTGGATGAGGCGGCGCTCGAGCCGTCCGATCGTCGACGTGGCGTTCTCGCGCGAGGAGATGTCGGCACACACGGCGATGATCTCGTGGCCTCCCATCGCGTCGCTGGGACTGCCCTGGGCGAGGATCGTCCGCTCGCCCCCGTCGGGCCGGTTGATCCGCGCCTGCCAGGAGAACGCCCGGTGCTGGCGCATCGCGTCCCGCAACTCGAACCAGACGCGTTGGCGGTCGTCGGGGTGCACGATCTCAAAGAGATCGTGGGGGCTGCCGCGGAAGCTGGTCGAGGCCAGCCCGAGCATCGACAGGAGTCGCTCGGACACCTCGACCGTGCCGGCATCGAGGTCCCAGCGCCAGATCCCAAGGTCGGCAGACGTCTCCGGGTCCAGAGACAGACCCGCGTAATCCTGAAACAACGAGCCCCTCCTCCCCAAGTTCGATCGCTCTGTGGGATCGACATCATCGACCCGTGAAACCACAAAAATCGTGACAAGCGAACCCGCGCTTGTCAATGATCAAGTGGTGTGAAACCAACCGCTGAGCCCAGATTTCCCGAGAACCGGTGTTTTTGGTGAGGTGCAAGGGGTCGTGCAGGCTCTGAGTTCTGCGAACCTTGACGCCATGAGGCTGCGTAGAGACGGTTCCCGTCGTGACACGTCCAGGCGGCATTTCACCCCGACGCTCGGGGCCACGGACATGGCCATCGACCTCGGCACCGCGAACACGCTGGTGTACGTCGGCGGCCAGGGCATCGTCGTCTCCGAGCCCTCGGTGGTCGCCTCCGACACGGTGAGCGGTGACGTGCACGCCGTGGGTGCCGAGGCCCAGCGGATGATCGGTCGGACCCCGGCCACGATCTCCGCCGTGCGGCCGCTGCGTCACGGCGTGATCGCCGACTTCGAGGTCACCGAGGCGATGCTGCGCTACTTCATCCGCAAGGTGATCAACCGCCGGTCCGTGCACCCGCGACTCATCGTCTGTGCCCCCAGCGGGGTGACCGAGGTGGAGAAGCGCGCGGTCGAGGAGGCCTCGCTGGCCGCCGGCGCCCGTCGGGTCCACCTGATCGAGGAGTCGATCGCTGCGGCGATCGGGGCCGGGCTGGCGATCGAGGAGCCGGTCGGCCGCATGATCGTCGACGTCGGCGGGGGCACCACCGAGGTGGCGGTCATCTCCCTGGGCGGCATCGTGCTGTCCCGTTCGGTGCGGGTCGGTGGCTATGAGTTCGACGAGGCGATCACCGCCTACATCCGCAACGTCTACAAGCTGGCGATCGGCTCCCAGACCGCCGAGGCGATCAAGATGGCCATCGGCTCGGTCATCCCCCGCGCCGAGGAGCAGGTCTATGAGGTGCGCGGACGCCACCTCATCACCGGTCTGCCGACCGCGGTGATGCTGAATCAGGCCGAGGTGCGCGAGGCGACCGCGCTGCCGGTGCGCGAGATCATGCGCGCGATCCGCGACACGCTGGAGGAGACCCCGCCGGAGCTGTCCGCCGACATCGCCCAGCACGGGATCCTGCTCGCCGGCGGCGGAACGCTGATCGACGGTCTGAGTGAGCTGATCGGCGACGACACCGGGATGCCGGTGGTCCTGGCCGATTCACCGCTCACCTGTGTGGCCGTGGGCTCCGGGCAGGCGCTCGACCACTACGACCGGCTCCGGGCCCGCAACGGCCGTCACGGGTCGGCGTTGACGCCGGACTGGCGCACCGCGACCTGACGAGCGTTGTGTGGGGGGTGTGCGGGGCCGATCAGACCCCCAAAGTCTCCACGACGCGGCGGTGTCCAGAGGGGGTGCGCGGAAGGGGGGTCCCCAGTGCCCCCAATCCTCCAGGGCCGGTTCCGCCGTCTCCGGCTTGGAGCTTTTTGGGGGTCCCCGATGCCGCGGATCCCGCTACGGGGTGTTCTCGTTGCGGCGTGCCCCGCGGGCGTCAGATGATGCCGACGATCGAGGCGCAGACCCAGTTGGAGGCGCCCGCGCCGCCGTTCCACAGCTTGGCCGCGATCGCGTCCTGCTCGGACTTCGGCGCCAGGTAGGCGGCCGGGCCGGTTCCGCCCTCACCCGTCCAGGTCGAGGGGAGGATCTGGTAGTAGCCCGAGGCGCCGGCGCTGTTGGGCGGGAGGTTCTGGCCACCGGACTCACACATCACCACGGCGGCGGGGATCGCCCAACCGCCGGAGGCCACTGCGGTACTCGAGGAGCTGCTCGCGGCAGGCGAGCTGGCGGGCGAGCTGGCGTTCGCGGCGGCAGCGGCGGCGGCCTTGGCGGCTGCGGCCTGCTCGGCCGCTTCGGCTTGAGCCGCCTCCTGCGCCGCCCGGCGGGCCGCGGCGGCCTGCTCGGCCTTGATGGTGGCGATCGCAGAGCGCAGACGGCTGCCCTGAGCCTGGGCGTTGGCCAGGGCGGTGCGTCGAGCCGACTCGATGTTGGCGAGTGCCGCCTGGCGGCTGGAGAGCAGCCCGTTCATGCCGGCCAGCGCGCTGACCTGGGTCTCGGCGGCGCTGGTGATCGTTCGCTGCTGGTTCTGGAGGCCGGTGAGTCGGTGCGCGGACTGGGTCGCCGCCGCCTTGGCCTGGCGGGTGAAGGCGATGATCTGCTGCTGGGAGTGCTCGGCGTTCTTGAGGAACTGGAGCTGGTTGAGCATCTGACGGAACCCGTTGGCGGTCATCACGACGGCGACCAGATCCTGCTGGGGCTGCTCATAGGAGGACACGAGCTGGGCGGACAGGATGGTCCGCGCATGCGCAAGAGCCCGGCGCAGCCTGGCGAGGCGCTGGTCCTCGGCAGTGAGCTTGGTGTGGGTGCTGGCCAGCTGGGCTTCATCGGCGTTGAGCTGTTCGCGGACGGAGGCCTCACGGCTGCGCACGAGGCTGATCTGGCGATTCAGGGTGCTGACCTCGGAGTCGAGGCTCGAGATGTCGGCGGCCAGGTTGCTCTGGGTGGTCTGGTTGGCCCCGAGCTGTGAGTTGAGCTGGTTGAGGTTCTGCCCGCCGGCCCGCGCTGAGCTGGTGGTGCTCAGGGCGATGACGGCCGCCGCCACAGCGGCGGCGAGCAGCAGAAACCAACGGGTGTGTCGAGTCTTGAGGCGCATGAAAGGTGGGGGTGCGCCGACTGCCGCGGCCCCGGCCACGGGATCAGTCGAACGTCGAACCTAGCAAGGTGACCCCCCGCGGCCACCGTCTCACCCCCGGGTTTCCCCTCCTTCCGCAACGGGAATTGCAGGATGATCTGGCTCCAGCAGCGCATCTCACTGCGGCCTCGGCCGCGCGGCTTCCACCTCATCACCGGCGAGGTCGTCTCGGCCATCCCCGGCCTGGAGGACGTGGCCGTGGGCATGCTGTCGCTGACGATCCTGCACACCTCCGCCTCACTGGCGCTGAACGAGAACGCCTCACCCGATGTCCGCCGCGACTTCGAGACCTGGTTCAACCACGCGGTGCCCGAGGACTTCGCCGGCTGGACCCACACCCTGGAGGGACCCGACGACATGCCGGCCCACATCAAGGCGGCGCTGCTCGGCCCGACGCTGACCCTGCCGCTGGCCGACGGCGACCTCCTGCTCGGCACCTGGCAGGGGATCTACCTGTGCGAGCACCGCGACCGGGGTGGGGCGCGCTCGCTGGTGGCGACCGTATGGGGCGAGTCGCGGTAGCGCGGGTCAGGCGGTGAACAGGCGCAGCTCGGGCTCGCGCTCACCGCGCAGGACCTGGAGGTCGACCTCGACCCAGGCGATGTCCCGGGCCTCGGCGAGCACCCGGGCCTGGGGCTTGACCGACTGAGCGGCCAGGATCCCCTTGCAGGTGCGGTGGACCGGGTCGCGACGGATGCGTTCGAGGTAGCGGGTCAGCTGCTCGACCGCATCGATGCCGGCCACCCGCTTGATCTCGACGGCGACCCAGTCGTCGTTGAGATCGCGACACATCAGATCGACCGGACCGATGTCGGTCGGCCATTCGCGCCGCACCAGCCGCAGTCCCTCGGCGCACCAGTGGGGCTGTTCGGCCAGCAGCTCCTGGAGGTGGGCCTCCACGCCATCCTTGGCCAGCGCGGTGTCGGAGTCCGGCGCGTCCATCACGTGGGTGGCGTCGGAAAGCACCTCGCTGAGCGTGATGATCAGCCGATCCTCGGTCTTGCCCGCGTACTTGTGCACGATCATCTTGTGCGGGGAGTCAGAGACCGCCGGCAGCTCCTCGATCACGGTCGGCGGCGTCATCCAGTTGAGTGGCTTATAACCGCCCGCGTCGGCGTGGACGAGCACCGAGCCGTCCTGCTTGACCATGATCAGGCGCAGCGCCTCGGGCAGGAATGCGTCGAGGCGGCCGGAGTAGGTGACCGAACAGCGGGCGACGATCAGGCGCATGCCGCTCGAAGATACGCGGGGCGTCGGATCGCCGACGCGGGGGTCGTCGCAAAATGGATGAAGAAGTCGCCAGGGCGCGAAACGGTGAGCTCGAGGATCTCCGCCAACGCGTCGCCTGAGCTCAGGCTCCGTCGGTGGGTGGCGACACCTCCACGAAGTGCAGCACCGTCGGGAACGGGTCATAGAAGGGGTGCAGCAGCGCCTTCCACTGCTCGTACTCTGGCGACCCGCGAAAGCCGGGGTCGTGATCCTCCAGGGTTCTCCATTCGGCGACCGATGAAAGTCAAGGGTCTGGCCGGAACAAATTTCGGGGACCTACCGGTTGCGGTGCTGCTCGGCAGGGGCTGAGAGCGCCTCCTGTGCGGTCGGTTCGGCGTGCGATGACGCTGCCAGTACGGATTTCATCCGATTTTGCGCTGCGATCATCGACGCTGCGGTTGCCGGCGTGGCCGTCACGTATTAGCTTTTGGGGTGGGCGCGGGTGACTGACGTAGCGAAGTGCAGACGTGGAGCTTTTTAGTCTGCCGCGCAGCTATTGCCCCCCAGAGGGCCTTGCTTTATGCGCGCTCCGGTGTCGCGCTCGCGCCCACTTTTCTCGATGGTCGACCAGCTTGCTGGTCCTTGACCATCTGCTTGTAGGACACCTCGGCCTGCTCCAGCAGCGCACGCTCGGCGTCACGGATCGCCCGGTTCGTCGACCACACGCCCGCAGCCTGCTTGGTCCGCGGTTTCGCGCCGGCGGTCAGCTCAAGCTCACGCAGCTTCTTCTTCGTCAGCGCGGGCCGTTGATGGGCGTAGTCCTGATGGCGGCGCAGCATGCACCAGAAAAGCACCGTCAGCTTCCGGGCGGTCGCGACGATCGCGCGACCATGCCCGCGGCGCGCACGAACGCGTTCATAGAACGCGCGCAGCGGACCGGGTTGCTTGACAACGCTCCAGGCCGCCTCAACCAACGCCCAGCGCGCTGACGCGGATCCGCGTTTGGAGATGCGACCTGAGCGCGCTGGTGCTTCACCGGACTGGCGGACCTTCGGATCCAGGCCGAGATAGGCGACGAGCTTGCCATGGCTGATGAACCGGTCAGCGCGTCCGATCGCAGCCATGAACGTCGCCGCGCAAATCAGATTCACACCCGGAACGGTCATCAACCGACGGATCTCCTCCCATTCCAGGGCCTGGCCCGCGATGAGCTTCTCGACGGCTGTGATCTCTGAATTGATGAACGTGATCTGCCGCAGACCGGCGTCAACGGACTCGCGCTCCTCCAGCGGCAGCTGCACCTCGGCCAACCACTGGGTTCCCGCCACGCCGAACAGGTCAGAGAAGCCAGGCCGTTCAATCAGTCGCCGACCCAGCACCGCTGAGATCTCATTCTTGAACCGTGACCGGGCGTGGACGAGCTGCTCGCGTCGCTGCAGCCGCCGGCGCAGGATCTGGCAACGCTCATCCGGCACCCACACCGCGTCAAGCTCCCCCCTCCAGCACAAGATCGCCAACGTCTTGGCGTCGAGCTTGTCCGTCTTGGCCCGGGCGCTGGAGATGCCAGTGTCATCGGGACTGACCACGACCACCTTGTTCACATGCGGGCTCAGGAGCCGGGACACTTCCCAGCAGCTGGAGGTCACCTCCAACGCGACCCGGTCAGTTGGCAGCAGACTCTCAGCCAACACGGCCAGGCCTTCGGGGGTGCTAGGCACCCGTCCTCCAGAACGGACCACGCCGCTGTCACAGATCGCGACCACACAGAAGTCGCGGTGCACGTCCAGGCCGATCGCGCGACCGACCCACGGTCCCATCACCGACGCCATCATTCACCTCCACACCATCATGATTGGGCACTGACTGCGGGAGAAGCAGCGGGAAAAACGACACAGACCGATACGAGCTCGAAGCTCAATCCAGGCAGTCGCAGGGGCGGCCGAACGAGAATTCACGGGCTCAAAGCCCATCGCCGAAAACGGCCTACCCGTCTGCGTTCTCCCAAGAAGGCCCCTGTCCCGGATGACCCGACGCTATGCCGGGACCCGGACAGACCCTCCGAGAAGCAGTTTCATGCCGCGAGCAGCAGGTACAGGTCGACCCGCTCGACGCACCGAGATACCTCCGCCCGGAGGCAGCCCGGTGCGGACCGGATGATCGCCAGCGCCGGCTCAAGCGCGCGTTCGAAGTCGGAGCTGAGGCCTGGACGGACGGGGAGGAGGGCGTGCTCGAGGATCATGAGGTCCATTCTCACCCGGCCGGGGCTGAACCCGCGGGTCCGGGTCGGGGGTGCGGGGCCCGTGCTCGATCTGAGACCCTGAGAGAGGAGACCCCCGAAGTCTCCACGACGCGCCGTCCAGCGGAGGGGGTGCGCGCCAGGGTGGCTCCCAGTGCCCCCAAACCTCCACGGCCTGTCGGGTCACCTGCGGTTTGGAGCCTTGGGGGGTCTGGACCGCCACCGCGGAACTCCCAGGGCATGGCTCGGGTCCCACCCACCCGGCCAGAACCCGATCGCACCCGTTCTGAGAGTCCCAGCCGCGCCGGTAGCCTGTCGATACTCGTGTACCTGCCCAAGCACTTCCGCGCCGACGACGAGCAGGTCGCCGAGCTCCTGACCGGGCTGGCGGCAGCCGACCTGGTGACCGCAACCGACCGCGGACTGTGGTCGACGTTCCTGCCGCTGCTGCACGAGGGCGGCTCGCTCCTCGGTCACGTCGCCCGGGCCAACGAGCACTGGCGGCTCAGCCCCGTCGGGGAGTCGCTGGTCATCGTGCACGGACCCGACGGCTACATCACGCCGAGCTGGTACGCCGCCAAGGCCGAGCACGGCAAGGTCGTGCCGACCTGGAACTACCTGAGCGCCCACATCTACGGCGAGCTGATCATCCACGACGACGTGGTGTGGCTCGAGGATCTGGTGCGCCGCCTCACCGTTCGGTATGAATCCGGGCGACCGAAGCCCTGGGGCGTCGACGACGCCCCACGTGACTACATCGACGCCCAACTGCGGGCGATCGTCGGTGTCGAGCTCAAGATCACCCGGATCGAGGCAAAGGCCAAGCTCGGCGTCCAGCGCTCCGAGGCCGACGTGGACGGCGTGATCGACGGGCTCGCCCAGCGTGGCGACGTGGTGCTGGCCGCCGCGACGGCCCGAGGCCGACGCCGACCGGGATAGCATCGCGGGCATGCGTCATGAGCTCCGTCCCCTCTTTGACCGCGTCGTGATCAAGGAGCTGGATCCGGACCGGATCCGGCGCTCCGGGTTGCTGGTGCCGCCCGGCAACGACGAGCCGCCGCCCCAGCACGGCATCGTGCTCGCGGTCGGCCCCGGCCTCGACTGGTGGGAGGGCGTGGGCATCAAGATGCCGGTGTCCCCCGGTGACCATGTCGTCTTCCCGGCCGTCGCCGGCAGCTGGGTCGAGGTCGACGAGGAACGGCTGCTGGTGTGTCGCGTGGGCGAGCTGCTCGGCGTGATGGAGCTGCTGTCCGAGCGCACCGTCACCCCGCCGGTCTGAGCCATGTCGCTGCCGGCCCTGGAGCCGGCAGCTCTGTCCCGGTCAGGCCGCGGTGCGCGAGGCGAGCTCGTGCGGCAGCGCGGCCCGGGTGCGCTCCAGCAGGTCCTGGATCTCCAGGTTGGAGCGATCGAGTTTGAGCGTCCGCTCACAGGCTGCGATGCACTCCTGGAGGCGGTCGGTTCGCGCCAGCGCGTGAGCGTAGGCGGACCACGCCGGTACCGATGTGGGGTCGATCATCGTCGCCGCCTCGGCGGCGGAGACCTCGGCGCCGACGTCACCGGCCAGGTGGTAGGCGAGTGACAGATCGAGCTGGATCTCCACGGTGGGCTCGATGAGGCGCGCCCGCTCCAAGGCATCGATGGCGCCCTGGCGATCCCTCAGCCTCAGTCGCACGCGGCCCAGGCGCGCCCACGACGATGCGTCGTTCGGAGCCCGCTCGGTCATCTTCACCGCGGCGTCGGAGGCGAGGTCATAGGCACCCATGTCCTCATAGATGCGGGAGGCGAAGCGTTCCGGGGTTGGGCGGTCCGTCTCCACCCGAGACCAATCGCGCACGGTGCGCGCGGCGGCCGGCAGGTTGCCAGCCTGCCAGAAGGACACCGTCAGCATCCGCAGCACCGCCGGGTTGGTGGGATCGGCGTCACGCGCGTAGACCAGGCGCTTGGCGGCGAGCTCGGGATCACCCTCCTCGAGGGCATGCTGGGCGGCCGTCATGAAGCGCTGCACCCGATCGGCGGCGGCGTCGGGCTTGTCGAACTGCACGAACTGCAGCGACCCCGCCGGCACGGTGCGGACGCCCTCGGAGAAGGACATCCGCGCCCACTGCTGGATGTCGTCGCCCTCACCGGAGAAGTAGATGCCGTTGACCGTGCCCACGCCCCACTCGGGGTAGGAGAGGCAGCGCGCATAGCGGTGCACCACGGAGTGATCGGGGACCCGGCTGCCGAACGGGTCGTACTTCTGACGGTCGGCGGCCGCGGCGCGGGCACGCTGCTCGTTCTCGTAGTTGCGAGCGCCCTCTTCGGCCCGGGCACGCCGGGCTGCGGCGGCCGACACCTTGACAGCGTTGGCGGTCACCTTCCCGCTGCGTGAACCCTCGGCCAACCGCTCGAGCTCATCGGCCGCCTCGTTGATCGCCTGGAGGTGGCGCTGGTGCTCGTGCTGACGGCCCGGGGGCGCGATGTCCGGATGCCAGCGCTTGGCCTGGCGACGGCGGGCGAGTTGGACCGCGCGCTTGTCGAACGGCGCCTCGAGCTCCAGCAGGAGAAGCGACTGTTCCAGATCGAGCACGCGAGCCATCTCCATTTAAGGTAGCGCCCGAGGTGGCACGAGGGAGCGCTCGACCGATGGTGTAAAAGCCGAGTTTGTAACGACTCTGTACCAGTTTCGGCAGGCCCGAAGAGCGTTCCCTAAGGTCGCCGAGGTGAGGTCAAAGCGCGGGGGAATGGGGCTGATCCTGGGGCTGGTCACCGTGAGTGGTGCGGTCATCTCCCTCGCCCTGTTCCTGGCGTTGTTCATGGCTCTGGGCCATAACGACTCCACGGGTTGCGGGCAGGCTCAGCCCAGCGGTGAGGTGCTGCTCGGTCCGGGCGCCGGCAGCGTGGTCGGCGCCACCGAATACGGAGGACCGGGCGACCCCTCGAGCGGCACGGTGGGGGCCTCGGGCGCCAACCTCGACGCCGACCCCGACTCGTTCGCCGAGCTGGGTGGGACGAGCTTCCAGACGGCCACCGCGATGGGCGGCCTCGCCTACGGGACGCCGCTGCGCATCACCTGGGCCGACCACTCGCTGATCGCCTACAAGCAGGACATCGGACTCGGCGGTGGCCCGATCGACGGGCACCCGCGGGTCATCGACCTGTGGTGGCAGCTGGCCGGCGCTCTCGGGATTCCGTATGAGAACGGGATGTGGTCGGGCACCGTGAAGGTCCAGCGGACACCCGCCACCGGGGCAGCGAGCCTGTTGGCCGGTACGCCGGATTCCGAGGACGTGGCGCAGACGAGCGACACGGGGGCTAACGCGGGCGCCGCTACGGCGGAGTGCGGCGCCGACGCCGCCGGTGGCCTGTCGGTCGCCACGGTGTCCGGCCCGCGGGCGCAGTTGCTCTCCGACGGCGAGGCGGTGGCGCCCGAGGGGGCGCCCGCGGCGGTCAAGGCGATCATCGCCGCGGGCAACCAGATCGTCGGCACGCCCTACGTCTACGGGGGCGGCCACGGTCTGCCCTTGTCGGAGGTGGCGCCGGCCTATGACTGCTCATCGAGCGTCGCCCATCTGCTGTGGGGTGGTGGCCTGCTCGGGGTCGACACCGACATGACGGCGGCGGAGTTCGAGGATTGGGGTCTGCCCGGTCCGGGGCGCTGGGTGACGCTGTATGCCAGCGGTGACCACGTGTTCATGTACGTGGCCGGGTTGCGCTGGGACACCCACAACGCCGCCGGCCCCGGGGACGGATCGACGGGAATCGGCTGGCATCCCCTCGTGCGCGAGGCGGATGGATTCGTGGCCCGGCATCCGGCCGGGCTCTGAGAAACGGGGGTCACACGGTGGCGGAACGGCATGAGCGCGCGCGAGAACGGGACCGGAGGGTGGTCGGGGCGTTGCGGGGCTCCCTCGCTGCGGTACTGGTCGCGTTCGCGCTCGGGGGCTGTGGGCTGGGGATCCGCCTGCCGACCTCGACCTCGACCTCGACCTCGAGCCCGGCTCCGGGCGCGAGCGCGAGCGCGGGCGCGAGCTCGGTGGGCACGACCTCCACCCCGGGGGTGACCTCCCATGAGGTCCCGACTCCGCCGGGCCCGGAGGAGCACGCGCCGGCGGCGCGATCCGCCCAGGCCGCGCTCCGCCGCTTCACCGGGATCTACATCAACTGGAATGCGCGCGACGTCAAGCGCCAGCTGCTCGCGCTGGCCGACGACAGCGTCGGACAGGCGCGGACGGCGATGAGCCTGCAGGCGGCCCAGACCGGGGCTGACCCGGAACTGCGCCAAGCGGGTATCGCCAACCAGGGCACGGTCGAGGCCGTGGCGCCGCTGGCGGGCGTCGCGAGCGACCGTTACGTCGTGGTGACCCGCGAGCGCACCACCGCGACGAACTCATCGGCCTACCAGGGCCTCGCCCCGGCCTGGCACCTGACGGTGGCGACCGTGACGCGCCGCGGCGCGGGCTGGGTGATCAGCGGCTGGCAGCCGGAGAGCTGACGCCCTGGCCGACCATCGCGGGCGAGTTCGCGGCGGCGCCGGAGCTCGAGTCGCAATAGGCCTGGCCGAGGTAGACAACGCTCGGTGTGGTGAATGGTGATTGAGACATCTGCACGGTTCCTCTGCTCAGTCCATCGGCCAAAACGGCTCAGCGCATGAGCCTGATTGATCTCATACGCACCGACCGGGCCGAATCCTGCCCAAGCGGGCCCGATACCCTGAGAGGTACATGTCGAGCACCAACGGTCAGTACATCTACTCGATGCACAACTTGTCCAAGCGTCACCCGCCGGACAAGACGGTGCTCAACAACGTCACCCTCAGCTTCTACCCGGGCGCCAAGATCGGCGTCCTGGGCTACAACGGCGCCGGCAAATCGACGCTGCTGAAGATCATGGCCGGCATCGAGACCGAGTTCGACGGCGAGGCCAAGCTGGCCAACGGCGCGACCGTCGGGCTGCTCGAGCAGGAGCCCAACCTCGACCCCGACAAGGACGTCAAGGGC
This sequence comes from Solirubrobacteraceae bacterium, assembly GCA_965198695.1. Taxonomy (GTDB): domain Bacteria; phylum Actinomycetota; class Thermoleophilia; order Solirubrobacterales; family Solirubrobacteraceae; genus Palsa-465. Next base: position 643,352 of record CBDAPW010000003.1, read on the forward strand.
AACGTCGAGGACGGGGTGCGCGAGATCCGCGACCTGCTCGATCGCTTCAACGAGCTGTCGATGAACTACAGCGAGGACACGGCTGACGAGTTCGCCCGGGTGCAGGAGCAGATCGACCTCGTCGACGGCTGGAACCTCGACACCACGCTCGAGTACGCCATGGACGCCCTGCGCTGTCCGCCCGCCGATGCCGACGTGACGTCGCTGTCCGGCGGCGAGCGCCGCCGCGTCGCGCTGTGTCGTCTGCTGCTCAGCCAGCCCGACCTGCTGCTGCTCGACGAGCCGACCAACCATCTCGACGCCGAGTCGGTCCAGTGGCTCGAGAACTATCTGCGCGACTACAAGGGCACCGTCGTGGCGGTCACCCACGATCGCTACTTCCTCGACAACGTCGCCGGGTGGATCCTCGAACTCGACCGTGGGCGCGGCATCCCCTATGAGGGCAACTACTCCGGCTGGCTTCTGCAGAAGCAGAAGCGCCTGGAGCAGGAGCAGCGCACCGAGGACTCCCGCAAGCGCACCATCGACAAGGAGCTCGAGTGGGTGCGGATGAACGCCTCGGCGCGTCGCGCCAAGCCTCGCGCCCGCCTCAACGCCTATGAGGCGCTGCTCGCCGAGCAGAGCAACGCCAAGCTCGACGATGTGCAGATCCACATTCCGTCCGGGCCGCGCCTCGGTGGCGTGGTCGTCGAGGCCAAGAACGTGGCGAAGTCCTTCGGTGACAAGGTCCTGTTCGAGGACCTCAGCTTCACCCTGCCCCCGGCGGCCATCGTCGGCGTGATCGGGCCCAACGGTGCGGGCAAGACCACGCTGATGAAGATGATCACCGGCGCCGAGACCCCGGATGCGGGCACGTTCAAGGTCGGTGACACGGTCAAGCTCGCCTACGTCGGCCAGTCCCGCGACGAGCTCGACGCCGACAAGAACGTGTGGGAGGAGATCTCCGGCGGTCTCGACCTGATCAAGCTGGGTGAGAACCAGGTGATCAACTCACGCGCCTACGTCGCCGGCTTCAACTTCAAGAAGGGCGACCAGCAGAAGAAGGTCGGCGCGCTGTCGGGTGGTGAGCGCAATCGCCTGCACATGGCCAAGCTGATCGCCACCGGCGGCAACCTGCTCATCCTCGATGAGCCCACCAACGACCTCGACACCGACACCCTGCGTGCCCTCGAGGAGGCGCTGCTCGCCTTCGCCGGCTGCGCCGTGGTGGTCTCCCACGATCGCTGGTTCCTCGACCGGATCGCCACGCACGTGCTCGCCTTCGAGGGCGACTCGCATGTGCGCTGGTTCGAGGGCAACTTCGAGGCCTATGAGAGCTTCCGGCGCGAGCAGCTGGGCGACGCCGCCGACCGGCCGCGGCGCCTGACCTACAAGAAGCTGGTCCGCAACTAGTGGCCCCGGACTCCGAGGGCATTCCCGCCCTCCTGCAACTGCTGCTGTCCACCGCTGGCCCATCGGGCTTCGAGTCCGGGCCGGCCGGGGTGTGGCGCGGTGCCGTCGAGCCCTACGCCGAGGTCAGCGAGGATCCGCTCGGCTCCGTTCGGGCCCGCGTCCCGGCTCGCGAGGGTGGACCCACCTCCGCTCCGACGGTCGGGATCTTCACCCACATCGACGAGATCGGCCTGATCGTCAAGGCGATCTCCCCGGACGGTTACCTGCTGGTCGAGAACATCGGCGGCTGGGATCCCCAGATCCTCGTCGGCCAGCGCATCGAGATCCAGACCGCCACGGGACCTCGGCTCGGGGTGATCGGCCGCAAGGCGATTCACGGGCTCACCCCGGAGGAGCGCAAGACGGTGGTCGCGCTCAAGGACCTGCGCATCGACATCGGCGCAGCCGACGCAGAGCAGGCCGCCGCCAGCGTCGAGGTGGGGGATCCCGCCGTCATCGCCGCCGAGCCCATCCTGCTCGCCGACAGCCCCGGCGGCCGGCTGGTGTCGCGCTCCCTCGACAACCGCATCAGCGCCTACATCGCCGCTGAGGCGGTCCGCCGGCTGGCCGAGAACGGCGGCGCGGCCGGTCCGGTGGTGGCCGTGGCCAGCGTGCAGGAGGAGACGAGCCTGGCCGGGGCGCGGACGGCCGCCTACGCCTCCGAGCTGGATCTCGCGGTGGTCATCGACGTCACCCACGCCAGCGACGCCCCCGGCGGCAGCTACGAGACCGAGGGCGAGCATCCGCTCGGCTCGGGCCCGGTCATCACCCGCGGCGCCCACTCGAACGCCCGGCTGGTCGCCGGCCTGCGGGCCGCAGCCGCCAAGGCCGACATTCCCTACACCTTGATGGCCTCCGGTGGCGCGACGGCCACGGACGCCGACGCGGTCCACCTCACCCGTGGCGGTATTCCCACCGTGGTGCTCAGTGTGCCCCTGCGGTACATGCACTCGCCCGTCGAGATGATTCAGCTGAGTGACGTCGAAGCGACGATCGCCCTGCTCGTCGAGTTCCTCGGCGCCCTCGCCACTGGCTGAGGACCCGCCCCGACGTCCCCGACCCTGCATCAGCCGGGGGGGCCAAACGGTGACTAACCAGGCCCTAACATGGGCCTGTCCACTTGTCCAATCAAAGGTGTAATGCCGCCTTTGGGGACACGCGAAAGTCGCCGAAAGTGCGTCGGGCCCCGGCGTCTCACACCGTTCTCATGTCGTAAATGCCTGTAAATCACGATGTTTGACGCAGCCTCTTACGACCGTTTAAGGTTGTGGCGCGTGCTCCACCGGTAAGGGGGGCTTTATCCATATGGAGCTTGAATCCCCTTGGGGCCGTTCTATGCTCCGGTCGCTTGAGACGTCGTCCGATCCGGAAGGGAATACCTCTTAATGCGCTTTAAGCGTGCAAGTAGTGAGTCGACAGCATCTGGGGATGCTGTCGACGTGACGCCTCGCCGCCGCCGTTTGCGCGGCCTCGGCGTCGCCGCGGCGGTCGCCGCGGGAACCCTGGCCATTGCCGCCTGTGGCTCCGGCAACGGCACCAGCGCCAGCAGCAACGGCGGTGGCAGCTCGAGCTCGAGCGCCACGCCGTCGACCGTGTCCGGCCTCAAGCAGACGGGGCCCGGCCTCACCGAGCCGACTCAGCCGACTGGCGCCAAGCTGACCGGTGGCACGGTCACGTTCTCCGAGGCGCCCGACTCGGCGCCGAACTACATCTTCCCGATGTACTCGCCCCAGTTCTGCTCGACGTCGAACATCTCCGACGTGATGGACATGATCTACCGGCCGCTCTACTGGTACGGCAACAACTACTCGCCGACGGTGGATTACAACTACTCAATCGGTCAGAAGCCGGTCTTCACCAACGACGACAAGACCATCACGATCCACCTGAATAACTACAAGTGGTCCGATGGTGAGACCGTCTCATCCCGCGACCTCGTGTTCTGGATGAACATGCTCAAGGCCCAGCCCACCAACTGGTGCGGGTATGTCCCGTCGCGCTTTCCGGACAACGTGGTCAGCTACAAGGCGGTCAACGCGACCACCTTCCAGCTGGTCATGAACAAGACCTACAACCAGAACTGGCTGATCCAGAACGAGCTGTCGCAGATCACCCCGATGCCGATGGCGTGGGATCGCACCTCGCTATCCGCCAAGGCACCGAGTCCGTCCGCGGCCAACCTCCCCGACACCACTCCGTCGGGCGCCAAGTCGGTCTATGCGTTCCTGAACACCCAGGGACAGAAGATCACCCAGTGGGGCACCTCGCCGCTGTGGAGCATCACCGACGGTCCGTGGAAGGTCTCGACCTCCACCGCCAACGGCGAGATCACGTTCGTCCCGAACACCGCCTACACCGGCCCGGACAAGCCGCAGATCTCCAAGTTCGAGGAGATTCCGTTCACCACGGATACGGCGCAGTTCGACGAGGTCAAGGCCGGCGGTCCGAACGCTCTGACGATCTCGGACATCCCCGCCCAGGACGAACCGCAGACGAGCTCGGTCGCCTCTGAGGGCTACACCGTCAACAAGGCGTCCTACTACGGGATCAACTACTTCCCGTTCAACCTGCACAACCCGACCGTGGGGCCGGTGTTCAGCCAGCTCTACTTCCGCCAGGCGTTCCAGCACCTGGTCGATCAGAACGGCTGGATCACCTCGATCCTGCACGGCACGGCGGTCAATACCTACGGTCCGATCCCGCTCGCCCCGCCGAGCTCGCTCCTGGCCGGCACGACCAACACGACCAATCCGTACCCGTTCTCCGAGGCCGCTGCCTCGAAGCTCCTGACGGCCAACGGTTGGAAGGTCGTCCCCAACGGGTCGAGCACGTGTGCCAAGCCGGGTACCGCCGCAGGTGACTGCGGTAAGGGCATCACCAAGGGTGAGAAGATCTCCTTCAACATCGACTATGCCTCCGGCATCGAGGCTCTGCAGAGCGAGATGCTCGACCTCCAGAGCGACGCCAAGGCGGTCGGCATCAAGATCAACCTCACCGAGCATCCGTTCGGCAACGTGATCGGCTCGGCCGTCAACTGCAAGTCCACCGCACCGGACTGCAAGTGGACGGCGGAGAACTGGGGTGCCGGCTGGATCTACGCACCCGACTACTACCCCAGCGGCGAGGATCTCTTCGCCACCGGGGCCGAGGCCAACTACGGCAACTACGACGACCCGAAGATGGATTCCCTGATCAACCAGACCATCGTCGGATCCGACACGGTAAAGGGCATGAAGGCGTTCTACGATTACGCCGCCACGAACCTGCCGGTGGTGTGGGAGCCGACGTCGATCGGCACCTTCGGAGCCAGTGCCGGTACGATCATTTCCAGCAAGCTCGGCGGCTACACCGCCAACGCCTACGGGAACCTCGTGCCCGAGCAGTGGTACCTCACCAAGTAGTCCAGACGCACTGAAGTTGACTTTCGAAACCGAATAGGAAGCCTCATTACCGGTTTCGTCATTCGCAGGTTGGGTCAGGCGGTCATCGTGATGCTCGGTGTCACGGTGATCGCCTACCTCCTGGTCTACCTGCTCAACTCAGTCAGCCCCAACACCGTCATCGAGACGGTGCTGGGCCCCCATGCGACCAAGCCGCTGATCAAGCAGTTCGATCATCAGAACCATCTCGATCGCTCGTTCTTCGTCCAGTACTACTACTTCCTCCGCGAGCTCCTCCACGGCAACCTCGGCCACTCCTTCAAGCTGTCGGAGTCGACGGACACGATCGTGGCCAACGACGCGCCGCGTGACATCGTCCTCGGCGGGATCTCCCTCATCCTGTCGCTGGTCATCGCCGTTCCGGTGGGCATCGTCCAGGCGGTCCGGCGCAACAAGGCCGCCGACTATGTCGGCACCACGGTGAGCTTCATCCTCTACTCGATGCCGCAGTACGCGGTGGCGCTCATCCTCATCCAGCTCCTCTCGATCTCGGTCCACGTCTTCCCGGCCACCGAGATCGGCGATCCCACGTTCGGCCAGATGTTCAGCCACCCGAACCAGATCATCCTGCCGATCGCCAGCCTGACCATCGTCACCTACGCCTACTTCAGCCGCTACATGCGCTCCTCGGCGATCGACACGTTGACCCAGGACTTCATCCGCACCGCCCGGGCCAAGGGCCTGCCCGAGTACCAGGTGCTGCGCAAGCACCTGCTGCGCAACTCGCTGCTCACCGTCGTGACGCTGATCGGTCTGTCGATCCCGGTCATCATCACCGGCACCGTGATCACCGAGGCGGTGTTCAACTTCCCGGGTCTGGGATATGAGTACCTGCAGGCCTCGGTCGGCGACGATTACCAGGTCATGCTCGGCATCACCGTGATCATTGGCCTCGTCACCGTGCTCGGCAACCTCCTGGCGGACGTCTGCTACGCCCTGATCGACCCACGCGTGCGCTACTAGCGCCCGGTACCGGAAGAGACCCAGACCCCCATGTCCACCACCAACCCCGACGAGCTCCAGCCGACGCCGATCGCCGAAGGTGGCGAGGTGTCGGTCACCGGCAGCCCGTGGGTGCTCGTGCTGCGCACCTTCGCCCAGAACCGACTGGCGATCATCGGCGCGATCCTCATCATCGCCCTCATCCTCTTCAGCTTCATCGGGCCACTGATCTACAACACGAACCAGAGCACGATCAACGTGCTCAACGAAAACCTGCGGCCGGGCGGCTCCTTCCCGCTGGGCACCGACGCGAACGGGTTCGACATCCTCGGCCGGCTCATGAAAGCGGGCCAGAGCTCGATCGAGGTGGGGCTCGCCGTCGGCTTCGTCTCCACCATCTTTGGTCTCATCTACGGTGCGATCTCCGGCTACTTCGGCGGCGTCGCCGACGCCGTGCTGATGCGCGTCGTCGACATCGGTCTGGCCATCCCGATCATCGTGCTGTTCATCTTCATGTCGATCGTGTTCACCCCGAACCTGCTGCTGCTCATCGCGCTGCTGTCGGCGGTGTCCTGGCTGATCCCGGCTCGCCTCGTGCGCGGTGAGGCGCTCACCCTGCGTACGCGCGAGTACGTCCAGGCCGTCAAGGGCATGGGCGGGTCGTCCTGGCGGATCATTGCCAAGCACCTCATTCCCAACACGATCGGGACCATCGTGGTGACCGTCACCTTCCAGGTGGCCAACTCGATCCTGGTGCTCGCCGTGCTCTCCTATCTCGGCTTCGGGCTGCCCCCGACCACCCCGACGTGGGGCGGCATGCTCTCCGACGGCGCCACCTTCCTCCAGGATGGCTACTGGTGGGAGGTCTATCCGGCCCTGGTGCTGATCATCATCACCGTCGTCGCCTTCAACCTCGTCGGCGACGCGCTGCAGGACGCCTTCGACGTTCGACTCCAGGAGCGTTAGACCATGGCGCCGTTACTCGAAGTCATCGACCTCAAGACGCAGATCAAGTTGCGCACCGCGACCGTGCATGCGGTCGACGGGCTCTCCTTCACCGTCGAGCCCGGCGAGACCGTCGGCATCGTCGGGGAGTCGGGCTCGGGCAAGACGATGGCGGCCATGTCGATCATGAAGCTGCTGCCCACCGCGGCTCGCATCGCCGGTGGCCAGGTCAACTTCGACGGCCGTGATCTGGCCAAGCTGTCCGACAAGGAGATCCGCAAGGTGCGGGGCAACGAGATTGCCATGGTCTTCCAGGATCCGATGACGTCGCTGAACCCGACGATGAACATCGGCAACCAGATCGCCGAATCGGTCATCCGGCACAAGGGCGTGAGCAAATCCGCCGGGCTGGCCCGGGCGGCTGAGGTACTCGATCTGGTCGGTCTGCCGCGTCCCAAGGAACGCCTCCGGGACTATCCCCACCAGCTGTCGGGTGGTCTGCGCCAGCGCGTGATGATCGCCATGGCGCTGGCCTGTGATCCGAAGCTGCTGATCGCCGACGAGCCCACGACGGCGCTCGACGTGACCATCCAGGCCCAGATCCTCGCGCTGTTGGATCGCATCAAGCGCGACATCGGCATGGGGATCATCCTCATCACCCACGACATGGGCGTCATCGCCGGCCGGACCGATCGCGTGGTCGTCATGTACGCCGGCCAGAAGATCGAGACGGCAGAGACCGTCGAGCTCTTCACCCACGTCCGCCATCCCTACACCGAGGCCCTGCTGGCGTCGATCCCCAAGATGGATCAGGACAAGACCCAGGCGCTGTACTCGATCCCGGGCCTGCCCCCCGACCTGCGCAAGCCGCCGCCGGCCTGTCGCTTCGCTGCCCGCTGCGCCTTTGCCACCGAGAAGTGCCGCACCGAGGTCCCGCCGCTCGTCGAGGACTCACCGGGCCACTCCTACGCCTGCTTCTATCCGCGGGAGGCGTCGATCGCCGACATGGACAGCGTCGTCGAGGAGCTGCTCGAGTCGGCGGAGCAGAACGAGGCCCTCGTCGAGGAGTTCGGCCAGGAGATCCAGATCCTCGACACCAGCGCGGTCAACGCGGCGGTTCCCGACCCTGGTCCCGCGACCGGCGATTACGTTCTCGAGTTCAAGGGCGTGACCAAGGAGTTCCCCATCCGCCGCGGGTTCTTCGGACGCAACCCGGTGGTCCTCCATGCCGTCTCGGATGTCAGTTTCGGCGTCCGCAAGGGCGAGACCTTCGGACTGGTCGGCGAGTCCGGCTGTGGCAAGACCACCCTGGGACGCATGGGAACGGTGCTGGAGCCACCGACCGAGGGGGAGATCATCTTCAACGGCACCGATATGGCGTCGATCCGGGGCTCGGAGTTGCGCGAGCGCCGCCGCGACATCCAGTTCATGTTCCAGGACCCCTACGCATCCCTGGATCCGCGCATGCGGGTGCAGGAGATCATCGGCGAGCCGCTCAATATCGCCCGACGCGGCTCCGACAAGGAGCGCCGCGAGGCGGTCAGCCACCTCATCGACGAGGTCGGCCTGCCCCAGGACGCGCTCGAGCGCTACCCGCACGAGTTCTCCGGCGGCCAGCGCCAGCGGCTCGGTCTGGCCCGGGCGATGGCGCTCAACCCCGCGGTCATCGTCGCCGACGAGCCGGTGTCCGCCCTCGACGTGTCGGTCCGCTCCCAGGTCCTCAACCTGATGAAGCGAGTCCAGCGGACCCACGGCCTCACCTACGTGATCATCTCCCACGACCTGTCCGTGGTGCGCTACATGGCCGACCGCATCGGCGTCATGTACCTGGGCAAGATCGTCGAGACGGGGACGAGCGACGACGTCTACGAGCGTCCGGCCCACCCCTACACGGCGGGCCTCCTCGAGGCGATCCCGCTCCCCGACCCCGAGGTGGCCAAGCGGGCTGCGGCGGGTGGGGCGCCGATCACCGGCGAGCTGCCCTCTCCGGTCAACCCGCCGTCGGGCTGTCGCTTCCGCACGCGCTGCCCCAAAGCTCAGGATCTCTGCGCCGAGCTCGAGCCTCCACTGCGCAACTTCGGCGGCGAGCACCGCGCTGCGTGCCATTTCCCGCTGCAGGAGCCGGTCGGCGGTTCAGATGCCGCTGCTGCCTCCGACGCTGCCGCGGCCTAGTGGTGAGGCGCGCGGATCTGATCTTCCTACAGTCGCCGACCCGTGACGGGCATGTCGGGGTCGTTGAAATGCAACTTTCGCTTAATCCCTGGAAAACGGGGAAACGACGGCCACGGGCTGATCAACCCAAAAGGTTGCCCACCATTGTCAAGTGGAACGAGGGGAATTATCCATGTGGAGCTTGACTCCCTCCCGTACCGCATTATTGTCCGGTCGCTCTGGACGTGTCGAATGGAAAGGGAAGCTCGTTCACATGCGCTTCAAGCAGGGTGTAGGTACGACGTCCGGCGCGTCTGGGGAGACTCGCGCCGGTGGGACACAGCGGCGAGTGCCGCGCCGCGTTCTGGCCGGGGCCGCCGTTGCGGTCGGCTCGCTGGCGATCGCGGCGTGCGGCAGTGGCTCGAGCAGCAAGAGCAGTGGCGGTACCGCCAGCAGCAGCGGCTCGGCGTCCTCCGGTGTCTACGGTGCGCTCCCGGCAACCGGCGGCGCCCCGACGAGCGGGGGCACGTTGACCTTCTCCCAGCTCCAGGGCGCGACTCCGCTCTACATCATGCCGATCACTCCGGCCGCCGACGAGTCCGTCTACACCGTGGCTCAGTTCCAGTACCAGATGTACGAGCCGCTGTTCAACAGCGCTCCCACCGCGACCCCCTCCTTCGACTACGGATTCAGCGTCGCCCAGAAGCCGATCTACTCCGACGGTGACAAGAAGGTCGTCATCAACCTGAACAAGGACTTCACCTGGTCCAACGGCGCGCCGGTCGACGCCAACGACATCATCTTCGACATCGACCTGATCAAGGCCGCGGTCAAGGAGAGCCCGGCCAACTTCGCCGCCTACACACCGGGTCTGTTCCCGGACAACCTGGCCAGCTACAGCGCGACCGGGAAGTACCAGGTCACGCTGACGCTGAACAAGAAGTACAACCCGAACTTCTTCACCTACGACCAGCTCAACGTGATCTCACCGCTGCCCAGTACGGACTGGAACATCGCCTCAGCCGGCGGCGCGCACCTGGACTACACGGTCCCGGCCAACGCGACGAAGATCTACAACTACATCAACAAAGAGGCCAGCTCGCTGGCCAGCTGGGACACCACGTCGCTCTGGCAGGACGTCGACGGTCCGTTCGTGCTGAAGAGCTTCAGCGCCACCAACGGTGACTACACGCTGGACGCCAACAAGAAGTACACGGGGCCGGACAAGCCCCACGTCGCCGCTTATGAGGGTCTCACCTATACGGGGATCACCCCGCTGCTCAACGCCGAGCGGACCGGTGCGGTGGACGTCGGCAGCGTCGACCCATCCCAGCTCGGGCAGGTGGGGACGCTGAAGTCGGCCGGTAACAGCGTGTTCGGGTACCCGGATCTCGGCTGGACGGGGGCCTTCTTCAACTTCAAGGACAAGACCGACGACTTCAACAACGTGATCAAGCAGCTCTACGCCCGCCAGGCGCTGGCCTACCTGGAAGATCAGTCGGCCTACGTCAGCGGCGTGCTCAAGGGGGCCGGTGGCGAGGCCTATGGGCCGATCCCGTCGATCCCCAAGACGCAGTTCACGCCCTCGAACGCGACCCACGCGTCCTACCCGTACAACCCGACCGCGGCGGAGAAGGCGCTGACCTCCCACGGTTGGAAGATCGTTCCCAACGGGACGAGCACCTGTCAGAAGCCGGGGACCGGCGCGGGTGAGTGCGGCGCGGGCATCCCCAAGGGCACGCCGTTCGCCTTCACCTGGGCGTATCTGGCTCCGACGAGCGTGGTCATGCAGAGCCTCGAGTCCGAGGCACTGGCCTCCCAGGCCGCCAAGATCGGGATCAAGATCACCCTGCAGTCCAAGGAGTTCAACTTCCTGATCCAGAACTACAACGACGTCAACCCCGCCTCGTCCAAGTACGACAACGACTGGGGCGTGAACTACTTCGGCGGGTTCACAGATGACCTGTATCCCACGCAGAACTCGATCTTCAACACGACCGGGTCCTACAACGAGGGTGGCTACAGCAGCGCCGAGACCGACAAGCTGATCAACGCATCGGTGTATGGCTCCAATCCCGACGCGGCATCTCAGGAGGTCGCCCAGGAATCCTCCAACCTCCCGATCCTGTTCTTCCCGAACCCCGACCTGGTCTATGCGGTGAACAACACGGTCGGCGGGACCAGCGGGGCGTTCATCTCGCTGACCAACTACAGCTTCTATCCCCAGCTGATGTGGATCAAGAAGTAGTGACCGCCTGACGGTGGCGAGGGGCGGCGCTGCCCTGTCCCTCGCCACTCGCCTGACGGACGGACCGACCCACCATGACGGCTTACATCATTCGCAGGCTCATCACCGCGGTCATCGTGACCATCGGGATCGCCCTGGTGTCATTCCTGCTGCTCCACATCGTCTCCTCCAGCCCGGCCCGGGCCGTGCTGGGGACGAAGGCTTCGCCGGCTGCGGTGGCGTCGTGGAACCGCAGCCACGGCTTCGATCGGCCCTGGCCGGCGCAGTTCCTCACCTACCTGGGCCAGGTCGCCCACGGCAACTTCGGCTTCTCCTACAAGGACGGACAGACCGTCGGGGCGTTGTTCAAGGAGAACGCCGGGCGCAGCGCCTACCTGTCCGGTGCCGCGCTCGTGCTCGCGTTGATTGTCGCGATCCCGCTGGGCATCGCCCAGGCGATCAAGCGCAACAGCGTCGGCGATTACGCGGCCACCGGCCTGGCGTTCGCGCTGTATGCCATGCCGTCGTTCTTCCTCGGTCTCATTCTCATCCAGGTCTTCGCGCTGGACCTCAACATCTTTCCGCCTGAGGTGTCGAGCCAGATCACCACGACGTGGGGGGCGATCACCCACCCGATGCAGCTGCTGCTGCCGATCGTCACGCTGTCGGCCATTACCGTCGCCTCCTTCAGCCGCTACATGCGTTCCTCGGCGCTCGACGAGTTGGCCCAGGACTACATCCGCCTGGCCCGGGCCAAGGGCCTGTCGGAGCGCAAGGTCCTGTTCCGCCATCTGCTGCGCAACTCGTGCCTGTCGTTGATCACCCTGATCGGGCTGTCGATCCCCGGGTTGCTGGCGGGCAACCTGCTCATCGAGACGCTGTTCAACTACCCCGGACTCGGCCTGCTCTTCTACAACGCCCTGGGGAATGAGGATTACCCGATCCTGCTCGCCTACACGCTGGTGGCCGGCGTGCTCACCGTGGTGGGCAACCTCATCGCCGACATCGCACTGACCGTCGTCGACCCGAGAATCCGTCTTGACTGAGCCCACCGAGCCGTTCGTCCAAGGGCTCGTCCATCCCTCCGACGCCTTCACCCACATCCACGACGACGACGACGGTCCCCATGGCCCCGAGGGCGGCCAGATCCAGGCCGGGCTCCCCGCGTGGCGCCTCAGCCTGCGGGAGTTCACCGACAACCGGCTCGCCGTGGTCAGCGTCGGGATCCTCCTGTTCTTCGTGGCGTTCTGCTTTCTCGGACCGGTCTTCTACCACTCCAATCAGACCGTCACCAACCCGCTGCTCACCGACATGCCACCCAGTGGGGCCCACATCCTCGGCACCGACGACAACGGCTTCGACGAATTTGGCCGCATCATGCTCGGCGGCCAGGCCGCGCTTGAGGTCGGGTTCCTCGCCGCGGTCGTGGCGATCGTCATCGGGACGCTCTACGGCGCCATCTGCGGACTCGCCGGGGGCATCCTCGATGCCGTGCTCATGCGCATCGTCGACGTGCTGTTGGCCATCCCCTTCCTGTTCATCGTGCTCGTCCTCGCCACCTCGCCGAAGTACCACGCGACGGTGCTCACCGAGAGCTTGCTGCTGGGCTTCTTCTCCTGGCAGGTGTCGGCACGCCTGGTGCGCGGCGAGGTGCTGACCCTGCGTGAGCGCGACTTCGTCCATGCCTCCCGGGTGATGGGGGGCGGATCGACTCGGATCATCCTGCGCCATCTCATTCCCAACGCACTCTCGGTGACCATCGTCAACGTGACCTTCCTCATCGCCGACTCGATCCTCGCCCTGGCGGCACTGGGCTTCCTCGGTCTCGGGCTGCAGTATCCGGCCACCTCCTGGGGGGACATGCTCGGCAACGCCCAGACATATGTGTCGAGTGGGTATTGGTGGCTGGTCTATCCGGTCGGCGGTTGCCTGGTCGTCGCGGTGCTCGCCTGCAACCTGATCGGCGACGGGCTGCGCGACGCCCTCGACGTACGACTGCGGCGTCGTTAGGAGATTCCCCGATGACCCCCGCCCTCGAGATCAGGGACCTGTCCACCCATATCCAGCTCTCGCGCTCCACCGTCCAGGCGGTCGGCAACGTCGATCTGAGGCTCGAGCGTGGCCAGACCGTCGGGCTGGTGGGCGAGTCGGGCTCGGGCAAGTCGATGCTGGGGCTGTCGGTGCTCGGTCTGCTGCCCAACGGTGGTCACGTCGTCGGAGGTTCGATTCAGGCCGACGGCCGGGAACTCGTCGGGTTGCCGGAGGGGGAACTGCGCAAGATCCGCGGCAACCAGGTGGCGATGATCTTTCAGGACAGCCAATCGAGCCTGAATCCCACCAAGACGATCGGTCAGCAGGTGGCCGAGCCGGTGCGCCTGCACCGCGGCGTGTCCAAGCGCGAAGCCCTCGAACGCGCCGTCGAGGTGCTCGGTCTGGTCGGCCTCCCCCGGCCGAAGGAGCGGCTCAACGATCATCCCCACCAGCTCTCGGGCGGTCTGCGCCAGCGCGTGATGATCGCCATCGCGCTGGCCTGTGAACCCAAGGTGCTGTTGGCCGACGAACCGACCACGGCGCTGGATGTGACGATCCAAGCCCAGATCCTCGCGCTGCTGGACGACCTGCGCGACCGCCTGGGCATGGCCACCCTGCTCACCACCCATGACATGGGCGTCGTTGCCGGTCGCACGAGCCGCATCAACGTCATGTACGCCGGACGGATCGTCGAGTCGGCGAGTACCGAGGAACTGTTCGCCGGCATGCGACACCCCTACACCCAGGCGCTGCTCGCTTCCATCCCCCAGCTCGACGCCGATCCCCGCAAGGCGTTGATCTCGATTCCCGGTCTGCCCCCGGACCTGACCAACCTACCGCAGGGCTGCCGATTCGCCCCGCGCTGCCCCCGGGCGACGGATCAGTGCCGAGCCGAGGAGCCTCCGCTCAGCGGGGAGGATCCCACTCACCTGTTCGCCTGCTGGCACCCGGTCGACGGTCCCGTCAAGGCTGCACCGTCGCTCGTCATCAACGCCGCGGCTGCCGCGGCGGCGCTGGAGGAGAAGCGGCCGGAGCAGGCCAATCATCTGCTCGAGATCGATCATGTGGTCCGCGAATATCCGGTCAAGGCCGGCGTGCTCCAGCGTCGAGTCAACTCCGTCAAGGCCGTCTCGGATGTCTCGCTGCACCTCGACGTCGGTGAGACGCTCGGGCTGGTGGGCGAGTCGGGCTGTGGCAAGACCAGTCTGGGCAAGCTCATCGTCGGAGTGGAGAAGCCGGACTCCGGGACGATCAAGCTCGACGGCCAGGAGGTGTTCCGGCTGCGTGGAAGCAACCTGCGCACCGCCCGCCGCGACCTGCAGATGATGTTCCAGGATCCCTACGCGTCGCTGAACCCGCGCATGCGCGTGTCGGAGATCCTGCGTGAGCCCCTGGCCATTCAGCGGGTCGGCTCGAACCGGGAGCAGAACGAGCGAATCCGCAAGACCCTGTCGGAGGTGGGGCTGCCACAGAACGCCCTGGAACGCTACCCCCACGAGTTCTCCGGCGGCCAGCGCCAGCGCGTCGCGCTGGCTCGTGCGGTGATGCTGGAACCCAAGGTGATGGTGGCGGACGAGCCGGTGTCCGCGCTGGATGTGTCGATCCGCTCCCAGGTGCTCAACCTGATGAAGCGGCTTCAGGCCGAGCACGGCATGGCGTCGGTGGTCATCTCCCACGACCTCGCGGTGGTCAAGTATGTGGCCGACCGCATCGGCGTGATGTACCTCGGCAAGCTCGTCGAGCTCGGTACCGGGGATGACATCTACCATCGCGCCGCCCACCCCTACACCGACGCGCTGATCCGGACCATCCCCGTACCCGACCCGGTGGTGGAGAAGGCCAAGACCGAGGTGGGCATCACCGGTGAGCTGCCGAGTCCGCTGGACCCCCCGTCGGGTTGTCGCTTCCGCACCCGCTGCCCGCGCGCCCAGGAGCTGTGTGCCAGCGAGGAGCCGGTGCTGAGGGAGTTCTCGGACCGCCATGTGGCGGCCTGTCACTTCCCGTTGCAGACCCCGTTGGACATCGCAATGTCCGACGCCGGCGCTCAGAGCAGCTGAGTCAGCAGCGCGCGCAGCGCGACGGCGTCCTCGGCGACACCGTCGGCGGCGCCGAGGTCCTCGGCGCCGTAGGGACCGGTGGTGACCGCGACGCAGCGGGCGCCGTCGGCGCGGGCGCAGGCGATGTCACGTGGGGTGTCGCCGATCACGATCGCCTGATCCGGCGGGACCCCGCCGGCGCGCCGCCGGGCCACGGTCGGCAGCGAGGAACGGTCCTCGGCATCGGAGCCGAACCCGCCCTGACCGGGACCGAAGTAGTGGCCGATCCCCGCACGCTTGAGCTTCAACCGCGCGATCGGCTCGTAGTTCCCCGTCACCAGCGCCAGTACCACGTCGTCCTGCTCGCTCAGCCAGCCGAGCACCGAGTCGATCCCCGGCACCACCTTGTCGCTGAGATCGACCGGGCACATCTGCGCGAACAGCTCACACGCCCGCTCGCGCACCGCGTCGGCCCGCGCGTCGATCTGCGCGAGGTCGACGCCCTGATTGATCAACAGGATCCGCGCGATCTCCCCGTCGGTGCGCCCGGCCATCTCCGGGCCGGGGCGATGACCTCTGCGCGGATCGACCCCGTGCACGTCCTCGATCGCCTGGTGGATCGCCGCCGCGTGCTCACCCGAGGCGCGTTGCAGCAGCGTCCCGTCGATGTCGAAGAGGAGGAGCATCACGCCTCCGAAGCCCGCCGCTGGTGCCACACACCAGCGGCGGAACCCGCCCTCATGATGCGAGCAGCTGGCGCAGGACGAACTGCAGGATGCCGCCGTGGCGGTAGTACTCCTGCTCCTTGGGCGTATCGATCCGGGCGGTCACGGTGAAGGACTTCTCCCCGGTGGAGACGGTCAGCTCGCGCGCCACGTCCTCGCCGCTGGAGAGCCCCTCGATGGTGAACTTCTCCTCGCCGGTGAGGCCGAGGGAGGCGACCGAGTCGCCGTCGGAGAACTGCAGCGGCAGCACGCCCATCCCGACCAGGTTGGAGCGGTGGATGCGCTCGAAGGACTCGGCGATCACCGCGCGCACGCCGAGCAGCTTGGTGCCCTTGGCCGCCCAGTCGCGCGAGGAACCCGAGCCGTACTCCTTGCCGGCGAGGATGACCAGCGGCACGCCGGCGTCCTGGTACTTCATCGACGCCTCGTAGATCGACATCTCCTCACCGGAGCCGTCGGACAGGTAGCGGGTCACCCCGCCCTCGGTGCCCGGGGCGAGCTGGTTGCGCAGGCGGATGTTGGCGAACGTGCCGCGCATCATCACCTCGTGGTTGCCGCGTCGGGAGCCGAAGGAGTTGAAGTCGCGCTGCTCGACGTGGTTCTCGTTGAGGTACAGCGCGGCCGGCCCACCCTTCTTGATCGATCCGGCGGGGGAGATGTGGTCGGTGGTCACCGAGTCGCCGAGCACCGCGAGCACGCGCGCATCGATGATGTCCTCGACGGGCAGGGGCTGCACCGGCAGGTTCTGAAAGAACGGCGGCTGGCGCACGTAGGTCGAGCGGGGGTCCCAGGCGAACAGCTCGCCCTCGGGGACCTCGAGGCCGTTCCAGCGCTCGTCACCGTCGAACACCTCGGCGTAGGACTTGCGGAACTGGTCGGCCTGGACCGCCTGCTCGATCGTCTCGGCGACCTCCTGCTCGGTCGGCCAGATGTCCTTCATGTAGACATCGTTGCCGTCGGGGTCCTGGCCGAGGGGCTCGTTGTAGAGATCGTGGTCCATCGAACCGGCCAGCGCGTAGGCCACCACCAGGGGCGGGGAGGCGAGGTAGTTCATCTTCACGTCCGGGTTGATCCGGCCCTCGAAGTTGCGGTTGCCGCTGAGCACCGACACCACCGCGAGGTCCGCGTCGTTGACCACCTTGGAGATCTCGTCCGGCAGCGGCCCGGAGTTGCCGATGCAGGTGGTGCAGCCGTAGCCGACCAGGTTGAAGCCGAGCTTGTCGAGGTACGTGTCGAGGCCGGAGCGCTCGTAGTACTCGGTCACCACCTTGGACCCGGGGGCCAGAGAGGTCTTGACCCACGGCTTGGAGGTCAGCCCCTTCTCGACCGCCTTCTTGGCCAGCAGGCCGGCGGCGAGCATCACGCTCGGGTTCGAGGTGTTGGTGCAGGAGGTGATCGCGGCGATGACCACGTGCCCGTTGTTGAGCTCGGTCTCGGTGCCGTCGGCCAGGGTGACCGGGGCGGCGGTCGTGTCCGACATGGTGGCCGTCACGCCCGGGGTCGATTCTGACTCCTCAGCGTGGGGAGCGCCTTCATGGCTGTGGCCGTTGAAGTCACCGGTGGCGACCGAGTCCGACGCCGGGAAGGTCTCCTCGAGCCCCTCGTCCTCGTCGTCCTCCTCGGGCAGGTAGCCCTTGAGGGCCTCCTCGAAGGACTCACGCGACTCGGTGAGCGAGATCCGGTCCTGGGGCCGCTTGGGACCGGCGATGGAGGGGACCACGGTGGAGAGGTCGAGCTCCAGGGTGTCGGTGAAGGTCGGCTCCTCCGCGGTCTCGTCGTGCCAGAGCCCGTTCGCCTTGGCGTAGGCCTCGACGAGGTCGATCTGCTCCTTGGCTCGGCCGGTGAACTCCAGGTAGCGCAGGGTCTCGGCGTCGATGGGGAAGATGGCGCACGTCGAGCCGAACTCGGGGGACATGTTGCCGATCGTGGCGCGGTCGGCCAGCGGCAGCGCGCTGACCCCGGCGCCGTAGAACTCGACGAACTTGCCCACCACGCCCTTGGCGCGCAGCATCTGGGTGACGGTCAGCACCAGGTCGGTCGCGGTGGCGCCCTCGGGCAGCTTGCCGTGGAGCTTGAAGCCGATCACCTGGGGGATGAGCATCGACATCGGCTGGCCGAGCATCGCCGCCTCGGCCTCGATCCCGCCGACGCCCCAGCCGAGCACGCCGAGGCCGTTGATCATCGTGGTGTGCGAGTCGGTGCCCACCAGCGTGTCGGGGTACGCCAGCGGGGTCTCACCCTCGGCGCCGTCCTTGACGAACACCACGCGGGCGAGGTACTCGAGGTTGACCTGATGGACGATGCCGGTGTCCGGCGGCACCACGGAGAAGTTGTGAAAGGCGCCCTGACCCCAGCGCAGGAACGAATAGCGCTCCTTGTTGCGGTCGAACTCGAGCTCGGCGTTCTTCTCGAACGACGAGGCGAGGCCGAAGGAGTCGACCTGCACCGAGTGGTCGATGACCAGCTCGGCGGGGACCAGCGGGTTGATCTTCTCCGGGTCACCGCCCAGCTCGCGCATCGCGTCGCGCATCGCCGCCAGGTCGACGACGGCGGGCACGCCGGTGAAGTCCTGCATGACCACGCGCGCGGGGGTGAAGCCGATCTCCTGGGAGGGTTCGGCCTTCGCGTCCCAGGAGGCGAGCGCCTCGATGTCGGCGGCCGTGATGGCCACCCCGTCCTCACAGCGCAGCAGGTTCTCCAACAGGATCTTCAGCGAGAACGGCAGGCGGGCGACGTCGTACTTGGCCTGCAGGGCGTCGATGCGGAAGATCTCATAGGACTTCCCGCCTACCTCCAAGGACGCTTTCGCGTCAAAGCTGTTGGATGACATATCGACTCCTCAGTGGTCTGTCGTTAAGAGCTGGTCCTTACTCTATTCACGCGTGAGCTTCCAAGTATTCACCTTCTGGACCGGCGCTTGACCCCGTCGGTCCTACGCGAACGCGGCGAGGAACGCACCGCCCATGTCACCAACATGGAGCTGTTCTTCGACCTGGTGTTCGTCTTCGCGATCACCCAGCTCTCGAGTCACCTCTACGACGACCTGACCTGGCTGCGCGTGGCCGAGGCCGGCGTGATGTTCCTCGCCCTGTGGTGGGCGTGGAACTACACGGCCTGGGCAACCGGCTGGATCGACCCGGAGCAGACGCCGGTGATGCTGCTGCTGGCGGGCCTGATGCTGCTCAGCCTGGTCGTGGCGGCGTCGATCCCCGACGCGTTCGGAGCCCGCGGCGGCGCCGACCGCGCGCCGGCCTTCGCGCTCGCCTACGTGGCGCTGCAGCTGCTGCGCTCGGCTTTCATGGTCTGGGCCTTCAACGCCAGCGGGGACAAGGTGATGCGTCGCAACTACGCCCAGCTGCTGGCGTGGTCGGCGCTGGCTGGGGTGGCGTGGATCCTCGGCGCCTTCATCACGCACAACGACGACGTGCGCGTGCTCATCTGGCTCGCCGCGGCGCTGATCGACATCAGCGCACCGCTGCACGGCTTCTGGCTGCCGCGCGCCGGGGCGACCCCGATGCGCGACTGGTCCCTGGCCGGGGCGCACCTGGCCGAGCGCTGTGAGCTGCTGTTGATGATCGCCTTCGGCGAGACCGTGCTGCGCCTGGGCGAGTCCTTCGCCGAGGCGCACGAGCACCCCAACGTCGCGGTCGCCTTCGTGCTCGGCTTCCTCATCATCTTCGCCTTCTGGTCGATCTACTTCACCCACCACGCGGTGCTCGCCGCTGAGCGCATGGAGCAGGCCGAGGACGAGCAGGCCCGCATCGGTCGCTCGGGGTATGCCTATGCCCACATGCTGATGGTGGCCGGGGTGATCGTGCTCGCCGTGGCCACCCACCTGGCCGTCCAGCATCCGCTCGAGGCGGTCACCTGGCCCGTCGCCCTCGTCGGCGTCGGCGGCCCGGTGCTGTACCTCGTGGGGATCGCCTGGTCCAAGGCCGCCCTGGGGCATGAGCGCGTCTCCCCGCCGCTGGTCGGCTGTGTCGCGCTGGCCCTGCTGGCGCTGGCCGCCAGTCCGCTGGACCGTCTCGGTGAGCTCGGCGCGACGCTCATCGTGGCGGTCGTCCTGGCCGTGCTGGCCGAGCGCGACGGCCGTCGCCTACATGCCTCTTAGACGGCTCTTCGGACCGATTTCGGACGGCTCGCAACCCTGAAGGGGATGATCTCCGCGACCAGAGGACCCCGCACGTGAGCCTTGAATCGAGTTTCTCCGCGCCGTTGCGCGCCGGTGGGCTGCGGAACCACCACGTCTCGGCCACCGATGTGGCGCGCCGCGTGGTCGCGCTGCCCGAGCTGATCGTCGTGCTCGCCGTGGCGGGTTTCCTCAACCTGTGGAACCTGTCGATCAACGCCAACGCGAACACGTTCTACGCCGCGGCGGTCAAGTCGATGGCGTCCTCCTGGCACGACTTCCTGTTCAACTCGATGGACAAGTCCGGGCTGATGACGGTGGACAAGCCGCCACTGGCTGACTGGATCGAGGCGCTGTCGGTCCGCATCTTCGGCTTCAACTCCTGGGCGCTGCTTGCGCCCGAGGCGGTGATGGGCATGATCTCCGCGGTCCTGATGTACGACCTGGTGCGCCGCCGCTTCGGCCGCGCCGCGGGGTTCGCCGCTGCGATCGTGCTGGCGACCACGCCGACGATCGTCGCGATGAGCCGTGACAACAACCCGGACGAGCTCCTGGTCATGCTGTCGGTCGCCGCCACCTGGTGCTTCCTCCGGGCGCTGGAGACCCACCGCACCAAATGGATGGTGTGGACCGGCGTGTTCATCGGCCTCGGCTTCGAGACCAAGATGGGCGTCGCGCTGATGCTGTTGCCCGGTTGTGCGCTGGCCTACGCCTGGACGCGCTGGGACCGTTCGATCGGCTGGCGCGGCAACCTCGCCTGGGCGCGCCAGCTGGTGCTCGGCGGGATCGCCGTGGCGGTCGTCGGGCTGGCCTGGCCCGTGCTCATGTGGCTGACTCCGGCGGCGGATCGGCCGTGGATCTCGGGCACCACCGACAACTCGATCTGGTCCCTGATCGTCGGCTACAACGGCCTCGGTCGGGTCGGCGGGCAGGCCGGGTCGACGACCGGGGGCGGGTTTGGGGGCCACGCCGGCGCGGGTGGCGGCGGTGGTGGCGGTGCTGCCGGCTTTGGGCACGGCAGCACCGGCGGGGGCTTTCCCGGCTTCGGTGGCGGCGCCGGCGCGGCGGGTGGCCATGTCGGCGGCTTTGGCGGTGGGGCCGGCGCCGGCGGTGGCGCCTCGGCTGGCAACCCGGGGGTCTTCCGGCTGTTGGACGACTCGCTGGGTGCTCAGGTCAGCTGGCTGATCGGCGCTGCGGTGGTCGCCTTCATCGCGCTGATCGTGCTGACCCGGCTGCGTCGCAGGGACCCGCGGACCGGGTTCCTGATCGCGGTGGGCGGCACCTTCGTGGTGGTCGCCGTCGTGTGGAGCGTCGCCTCGGGCATCTTCCACCCGTACTACATGTCCTTCCTCGCGCCCTGGCTGGCGGCACTGGTCGGCGCCGGAGTCGGCCTGGCGCTGGAGGGTCGCTGGGCACGGATCCTCGCCCCGCTGCTCCTGGTGGGTGCGCTGGTCACCGAGCTGATCGTGCTGGGTTCGGACACCGGCGGCGATCTGGCGTGGGCCAAGTGGGTGGCGGTCGCTGGAGCGGCGGTGTGCGGCGTGGTGTTGCTCCTGTCTCTGTCGCGGCGGGTGCGTCTGACGGTCCTGGCCGTCGGCTGCGCCGCGCTGCTGGCGGCGCCGGCCACCTGGGCGGCGGAGACCATCGGTCACGCCACCAGCTCGACCTTCCCCTCCGGCGGACCGGCCAGCGCGACCGGTGGCGGCTTCGGCGGCTTCGGCGGCGGCCGGGGCTTCAGCGGCCTGACCCGACCGGGAGCGACGGGCTCTGGTGCCGGCACCGGCTCCGCCTCCGGCGCGGGCACCCGCTCCGGCGCGGGCGCGGGTGGCCTGGCGAGCCTGTTCGGCGCCACGAACACCCGCGCGGGTGGTACGAGCCGCACTGGTGGGTTCAGCTTCGGCGCTGGCGGCTTCGGCGGTGGCGCTTCCGCCACGTCGCTCAACGCCGCGGCGGCCTGGGCGCAGAAGCACGGCGGGGGCACCGTCGCGGTCGAGAGCCAGAGCACCGCGGCCACCTCGATCCTCGCCGGCCACACCAATGTGGCCGGCATCGGTGGCTTCTCGGGCGTAGAGAGCTCGGTCACCCTGGCCTGGATCCAGCAGGAGGTCTCCGAGGGTCGGCTGACCTACCTCCTCGGCGGCTCCGCCGGTGGATCGGCCGGCTTCTCCGACGGCCGGACCGGGTCGACCAAGGCGATCGCCGCCGCGGAGAAGACGGCGACCAAGCTGACGGTGACGTACGACGGCCAGACCCTGACCCTGTACAAGCTGAAGGCCTGACGCGAGGCAACCGCGTCAGCCACGCGGTACGTCAGCGCATTTCGCTGAGCGGGCGCAACGCCGGGGTCGCTCCGGACCCAGTCGGCGCGGGCCTACAGTCCGGGCGGGTGACGCACCACGAAGCCGTCGAACTCGCCGCCGCCCTGGGACCAGCGGCTGCCATCCTCCTGCAGGGCGACGGTGTCAAAGCGCCAGCCGGCGATGGTCATCCACACGTGACCGGCGGTCGCGTAGATGGTGACCCACTGACCGGCTCCCGGATCGCCGTAGGACTCGAAGTCGCCGGAGACCTCTGGGGAGCTTAGGAGACCCGCAGCCGCCAGCACGTAGGAGACCGAGCCGGAGCAGTCATAGCCGGGGGAGATGAAGGAGCCGTGCCCGCCGCCCCAGATGTAGGGGAGGGTGGCGATCGCGTTCCCCGCGTCGATCATCTCCCTGACCGCCGCGGGCGCTCCGGCGGGGGGCTGGACCATGCCGGCCGTGTCGATGGCCAGACCGCCGGCCTGCTGGTTGACCGTGACCGACGCCTGCTCCGCGCTCTGGCGGGCCTGGGCGGCCTTGGCCGCGCGGATCTTCGCCAGCTTGGCCTGGAGTGCGGCGAGCTTCTGCTGCAGCGCCGCCTCGCTCGACTGGACCCCGGCGAGCTTGCTGCGGGTGTTGGCACGGGCCTGGGTCTCGGCGATCTGACGGTTGAGCAGCGAGGTCTCCAGGGCGGCGACCTGGTTGCGCTGGGAGAGGATCGAGTCGGTGAGGGACTTGTCGCGCTGCTCGAGCTTGCCCAGGCGCAGGGTCTCGCTGAGCACCTGCTTGCGCGCGGTGCGCGTCGTGCCGACGATGTGGGCGTCCTGCTTGGAGATGCGCTGGGCGAAGTTGACCTGGTTGAGCAGCTGGGTGAAGCCGTGGGAGTTGAGGATCACGGTCACCAGGTTCGGCGTGGCGCCCTCGTACTCGGCGCGCAGGTTCGTCGAGAGGTCATCCGAGGCCTGCTTGAGCCTCGCCTCGAGTTGCGCGAGGTGATCCCGCGCGGTCATCAGCTGGGTCTGCGTCGTGCGCAGCGTGCTGAGGTCTGCGCTCAGCTTGTGTTCGACCGAAGTCAGCTGCGCTCGGGCCGAGGCGACGTCGCCGCTGGTCTGGGCGATGTTCGCGTTCTCGGACTTGATCGACTGCGCCAGCTGGCTGGCCTGCGACTGCTGCGCGGCGATCTGATCCTGCAGATCACCTCGGGACACGGGCACGAAGGCGACGCCGCCGACGGCCGAGACAGCGATAAGGGCGGTGACAAACCGCTTGATGTGACGTGTGCTTCGCATCGACTCCAGGCTCAGTTCTGCGGCGCGCTTGAGAGCGTTGACGCCGAGTGCGCTTGGCACCGTAACAGCCGCCGTCGGGAACCTCGGTGCAAATCCTGTCCTGCAAGAGATCCTGCATAGAGCCAAGATCTATGGTCATCGGCGGCGTGCCTTAAACTCGCGGCCCAGATTAGACGACGGCCTCGATCCCGGCCCGGAGGGGGTCTCATTGACGATGTTCAGCGGGTCGCGCACGGCCCGCCTCGTGGTTCTCGGAGCCCTCCTCGGGGTCCTCACGGCGGTGGGCCTGGCCGGCTGTGGCGGATCCTCCGCGGGGTCGTCCTCGACGTCGGCCGCCTCGGACGCTCACCGCTACTACCTGGCGCTCGGCGATTCACTGTCGGTCGGCATTCAGCCCAACGCCCGGGGTCAGCAGCTGGAGACCGCCAAGGGGTACGTCAACGACATCGACGCAACGCTGGTCAAGCGCATCCCCCGGCTGAAGCTGATCGAGATGGGCTGTCCCGGTGACGCGACCCCGCAGGTGATCAGCGGCCAGGGCAACGCGGTCGCGGCCAAGGCGTACCACTGCGACCGCGCCCACGGCTCCCAGCTCAACGCTGCCCTGGCCTTCGTCCGGGCCCACCGCTCCCAGGTCAAGCTCATCTCGATCGATATCGGCGCCAACGACCTCAACGCCTGCATCACCACCGCGGCGGTCTCACACGGTCTGGCCGCGATCGCCGCCTGCATCAGTCGGATGGAACACACGCTTGCCACGAACCTGCCGAGGATCCTCAAGCCGCTGAAGTCCGCGGCCGCGCCGGGCACGCAGCTGGTGGCCGGGCAGATCTATGACCCGTTCCTCGTCGGTCTGCTCAGTCCCGATGCGACGTTGCGGACCATCGCCCGGGAGTCGGTCGGCGTGGTGAACACCGTCAACGCCGAGATTGCCTCCGCTGACACTGAGACGGGCTTCCGGACCGCCGACGTGCCCGCCGTGTTCGAGACCAACGACGCCACCACGGTCCGGGTCGCCACCGCCAACCGCAAGCTGCCCCAGAGCCTGGTGGTGCTGTGTGCCCTCACCTATCTGTGCTCGGCCAAGCCCCGGGGACCCAACATCCACCCCAACGCCGCGGGCTACCGCGCGATCGCCAAGGCGTACGAGCAGCAGCTGGGCGGCCTCTGAGCAGGCCCGGGTCGGCGCCTATCCTCAGAGCCGATGGGCGACATCACCACTCGAGCCGACTGCGAGACCCTGGTCAGCGCCTTCTACGCCCAGGCGCTGGAGGACCCGGTGATCGGTTTTCTGTTCACCGACGTCGCCCACCTCGACCTCGAGCATCACCTCCCGCGCATCGCGTCGTTCTGGGAGACGGTGCTGCTCGGCGCACGCAGCTACGGTGGCGGTGCCTTTCGCCCCCATCTCGAGCTGAACCTGGCGGTGCCGCTGCGCCGGGGGCACTTCGACCGTTGGCTGTGGCTGTGGACCGAGACCGTCGACGCGCGGTTTGGAGGACCGGTCGCCGATGAGGCCAAGCGCCATGCCACGCGCGTGGCCAACGCCTTCTACGAGCGGATCGAGGCCATCAACGCCCAGCGCCCCGGCGTTCACGCCGAGGCTCAGAGCGGGAACGACGTCCCGGTCAGCTCCTCCGACAGCGACCACAGCGCCGCCGCGGACTCACGGTCTCTGGCCGCCTTGCTGCGCCCGACGATCTTCGGCCGACCGCGCCACTCGCCGAGACCCGACGGGCCCACGTAGGTGTCGCCGGGAATGTCCTCCACGGCGGCATAGAGCGTCGGCAGTGCGCCGACGGTGGCGCTCTGGGCCAGGACACGGTCCCCGATCGCCATGATGGCTCCCTTGATCCACGAGCCGCTGTTGGCGGTCAAATTGGTTGCGGCATAACCGGGATGGGCGGCGGTCGCGATCACTGGTGAGCCCGCTGTCGCGAGCTTGCGCGTCAGCTCGCCGGTGAACAGCAGGTTGGCCAGCTTGGACTGGTTGTAGGCGGCGAAGAAGTTGTAGGGACGGTGCTCCCAGTTGAGATCACCGAGGTCGACCTTGCCAGGCTTGTGCGCGTTGGACGCCACCGTCACCACCCGTCCGGTGATGTGGCCCAGCAGCAGATTGGTCAGCGCGAAGTGCCCGAGGTGGTTGGTTCCGATCTGCAGCTCAAAGCCGTCGGCGGTACGCAGCTCCGGCGTGTACATGACACCGGCGTTGTTGATGAGGATGTCGATCGGCGCCTCGCCCCAGTCCGCCGCGAAGGCGCGCACCGACTCGAGGCTGGCGAGATCGAGTGAGCGGACCTCGCTGCCATGGCCGATCTTGTCCGCCGCCTCCGCGCCCTTGGCGGCGTTGCGGACCGCGATGGTCACCCGCGCGCCGTGCTCGGCCAGGACCCGGGCGGTCTCCAAGCCGAGGCCGCTGTTGGCGCCGGTGATGACGATCGTCTTGGCGGTGAGATCTGGGATGTCTTCAGTCGAGTAGGCCATTGGGCGAGAATCCTCTCATGCCCACCACCGTGCCGGACTCACACCAGGACCTGCTGACCGCACCGGTCGCGTCGCTCACCACTCTCGGCTCTGACGGCGGTCCCCAGGCCAGTCTCGTCTGGTTCGTCTTCGACGAGTCAGATCACACCTTCAAGCTCTCCCTGAGCGCCGAGCGTGCCAAGACCAAGCATCTGCTCAGGCGTCCGCAGGTGTCGTTGTTGATCCTCGATCCCAACAGCCCGATGCGCTACATGGATGTGCGCGGCACGGCGAGCAGCGCCGACGACAGCGACTACGCCTGGGCCGACGCGCACATCAGCCCCAAGTACGGCGCCGACGTGCGCAGTCGTGACACGCCCGGCACCACGCGCCTGGTGGTCACGATCGAGCCGACGAGCATCTACGCCGTCGACATGACCAGCTGAACCGCGGGCTCAGGCGGTCGCGGCCTCGCGCTTGCGGCCGCGGTTGTACTTCTGACGAGCCGTCTGATCGAGGACCGTCTTGCGCATGCGCACGTTCTGGGGCGTGACCTCGACGGACTCGTCCTCGCGCACGAACTCCAGCGCGGCGTCGAGGGAGAGCTCACGCTTGGGGACCAGACGGATCAGCTCATCCGAGGTCGACTTGCGCATATTGGTCAGGTGCTTCTCCTTGACCGCGTTCACATCGAGATCCTCTGAGCGGGAGTTCTCACCCACGATCATGCCCTCATAGACCTCCTCGCCCGGGCCGACGAACAGCTGACCCCGCTCCTGGAGGTTGAACAGCGCAAAGGCGGCGACCTTGCCGCGGCGGTCGGCCACCATCGAGCCCGAGCTGCGGGTGCGGATCTCTCCGTGCCAGGGCTCCCAGCTCTCGAACACGTGGTGGAGGATGCCGGTGCCGCGCGTCTCGGTGAGGAACTCGGTACGGAATCCGATCATGCCGCGCGCCGGGATGATGTACTCCATCCGCACCCAGCCGGTGCCGTGGTTGGTCATCGTCTCCATGCGGCCCTTGCGGGTCGCCAGCAGCTGGGTCAGGGCGCCGACGTACTCGTCGGGCACGTCGACGGAGAGACGCTCGACCGGCTCGTGGGTCTTGCCGTTGATCTCGCGTGTGACGACCTGAGGCTTGCCCACGGTGAGCTCAAAGCCCTCGCGGCGCATCAGCTCGACGAGCACGGCCAGCGCCATCTCACCGCGGCCCTGGACCTCCCAGACGTCGGGGCGCTCGGTCGGGTTGATGCGCAGGGAGACGTTGCCGATGAGCTCACGCTCGAGCCGGCCCTGGACCTGGGACGCGGTCAGCTTGTCGCCCTCCAGGCCGGCCAGCGGGGAGTCGTTGGTGCCGATGGTGACCGACAGCGACGGCTCATCGACGGTGATCGTCGGCAGCGGCTTGGGATTCTCGGCGTCGGCCAGCGTCTCACCGATGGTGATCTCCGGAATCCCGGCCACCGAGATGATGTCGCCCGCGCTGGCGGAGTCGGCCGGGACACGATCCAGTGCCTCGGTCTTGTAGAGCTCGGTGATGCGGACCTTGTCGATGGTGCCGTCAGCCCGACACCAGGAGACGGTTTCGCCCTTCTTGATCGTGCCGTTGTGCACGCGGCAGATGGCGATCCGGCCCACGTAGGGGGAGGCGTCGAGGTTGGTGACGTGGGCCTGGAGGCCCTCGTCGGGATCGAAGGTCGGGGCGGGGATGTGCTCGAGCAGCAGATCGACGAGCGGCTTGAGGTCGGTACCAGGGGTCTCGAGGTCGAGCGTCGCGGTGCCGTCGCGGGCGACCGTGTAGACGATGGGGAACTCGATCTGCTCCTCATCGGCGTCGAGGTCGAGGAACAGCTCATACACCTCGTCGACGACCTCGGCGATACGGGCATCGGGACGGTCGATCTTGTTGATCACGAGGATCACCGGCAGGCGTGCCTCCAGCGCCTTGCGGAGCACGAAGCGTGTCTGGGGCAGCGGGCCCTCGGAGGCATCGACGAGCAGCAGGACGCCGTCGACCATGGTCAGGCCGCGCTCGACCTCGCCACCGAAGTCGGCGTGGCCGGGGGTGTCGATGATGTTGAAGGTGACGTCCCCGTACTTCACCGAGGTGTTCTTGGCGAGGATGGTGATGCCCTTCTCACGCTCCAGGTCCGTCGAGTCCATCGCCCGCTCGTTGACGTCCTGGTTGGCGCGGAAAACACCGGACTGCCACAGCAGCGCATCAACCAGGGTGGTCTTGCCGTGGTCGACGTGGGCGACGATCGCCAGGTTGCGGATATCGGATCGAGTTTCGATGGGCACGGCGGAAAGGGTAGAGGGCCCGCCGTGGATCCCCTCAATCGGGGTCGACAGTGGGGCTCCGCTGGGGTTTGACCTTGGCGGGAATCCCGACCGCGTTGTGATTGGCCGGCACGTC
Source organism: Solirubrobacteraceae bacterium (assembly GCA_965198695.1). Lineage (GTDB taxonomy): Bacteria > Actinomycetota > Thermoleophilia > Solirubrobacterales > Solirubrobacteraceae > Palsa-465. The sequence goes on from CBDAPW010000003.1 coordinate 671,876, forward strand.
GATCATCAGGAGCGAGGCTGCACCGATTTGAGCGTTGTCACCGATCGTGATGTCCCCGAATGCCAGGGCTCGAGTCCAGAAGGTCACGTTGTTGCCGATCACAGGCCCCCCGCCCGTGTCGTCCTGACCCAGCATCACGCCCGCGTAGAGGGTGAGGTTGCTCCCCGCCCGGACGTGCTCGCCGAACATCGTGCCCTGGGCATGGGGCACGAAGAGTCCCGGACCGATCTCGGCGCGGGCGTGGAAGTCCGCTCCCGTGATGAGGATCACCGCCAGGCAGATGGCCCGCGCGATGAAGTGTCCGAGCGGTCCCTTGTCCACTGCCGCGTGGGCGAGTCGGTACCCCAGTACCGCGAGAAAGCCGGGGTGGATCACATACAGGTAGGTCCCGTAGGTCTCCCGGACTCGATCGAGATCTCCGCGAATGAGGGTTCCGAGATCGCTCATGGCGTAGGTCTCCCGGACTCGATCGAGATCTCCGCGAATGAGGGTTCCGAGATCGCTCATGGCTTACCGGACGGTACGCCCTAGGGGCCGAGGCGGAGCAGTTTCACGCGAATCGACCCCACCCGCGCGAACTACTGGGCGTAGGTGTTGAACTGCGACACCAGGTAGGAGGTCAGCCCCGTCGTGGTGAGCGTGGGGTAGTCGAGGTAGAAGATGCCGGTGTAGCCGGAGGCGAGCGCGCCGCTCATCATCTGGTGGATCGCCGGCGCGCCGCCGCCGCCGGTGTTCTCCCCCATGATGTGGCTGGCCAGGCCCCGGGCCTGGGCGAGCTCGAGTAGCTTGCGCCACGCCGCCGCGTCGGAGTCGACTGTGTCCCCGGTGTGCCAATAGGGCTCGGTGTCGTCGGTCCAGGTCGACCACGGCCACACGTTCGGCACCTGGTCATAGGAGTCCATCATCACGCCCCAGTCGGTCCCGTAGGCGAGCTGCTGCTCGTAGACGGTCGAGTCGGGGGTCATGTTCGTGCGCATGCCAAAGGAGGGGCTGAGGACATAGGTCGGGCCGGTCCAGCCATCGCTGCGCAGCAGCTGGGTGTACCACGTGATCCAGCTGGCCAGCGAGCCGAGGTACCAGTTGGCCCACTCGGTGTCTTGAGCGGCGGTGCCCGAGCCGTACACGTAGCCGGGCAGCGGCGTGGCCGACTCCCCCGCGGCCAGTCCGGCGCCGGTCTGGGCAGCGGCGTCATAGCCCCAGAACGAGGGCTCGCCGTTGACGGTCGAGTTGTCGTTGGGGAAGTCGAGCTCGCCGTAGACCCCACCGCCGGAGCGGAACCCGGCCACGTCACCGAGATAGGGGGCGAGGTCGCTGAGGGCACCGCTGACGAAGTTCGCGACGGCCTGGCGGCCGACGGCCGTCCAGATCCAGTCCCGCACGTCAGCGCCCGGGTTTGTCGGCTGGGCCCAGTGGTTGCCGCCCTGGTCGACGAACTCCGGAACCCCGTTGAGCACCCACTGGGGCGGGTACTGAAGGTCGAGCTCGAGGTAGACCGCCAGCCCGTCCTGGTGGGCCAGCTGGATCTCGGAGATCACGTTGTCGCCGCTGTTGCCGGCGTCGGCCAGCGAGACGCCGCCCGTCTGAGTCGGCTGAGCCTGGTCCCAGTAGACGGGGATGATGATCGCGTTGCCGCCGGCGGCCTTCCAGGCGCTCGCCTGCGCCGCCGTGGAGATGTCGAAGGTCCCCAACACCGGCGCCGCGCTGGTCGTCGCTGCCGCCGCGCCGGTGGTCGCCGGAGTGCTGGTGGTCGCCGGAGCGCTGGTGGTCGCTGGCGAGTTCACCGCCGCGTCGGTGGCGGCAGGTGAGCTTGTCGCGGTGCTCGCCGCGGACGGCGAGGTGATCGAGGCGACCGTGCCGACCAGCGAGCTCACCGTTGTGCTGGCGCTGGAGATCGTCGTTCGGGCCCCGGCCGAGGTGGTCGACGAGGCGAGTGACGCCACCGTGGCGGCCAGTGTGCTCGCCACCGGGCTTGAGGTGGCCGCCGCGGTCCCGGCGGCCTTCGTGGCCGTTGCTGCCACCGTCTTGACGCTCGGGGTCGCCTTGACCGTCTTGACGCTCGGGGTCGCCTTGACCGTCTTGACGCTCGGGGTCGCCTTCGACGCCTTGGCGCTCGGGGTTGCCTTCACGGTCGCGTGGCCCTTGGTCGCCTTCACCGTCTTGTCGCGCGCGGTCGCCCGTGAGCTCGTCGTCGTGGCGACTGCCGTGGCGCGCGTGTGGTGGGTCGAGCTGCGCTTGACCGCGTGACCGGGATGGGTCTTGGCGGCCAGGGAGGCAGGGACGAACACCAGGCTGGCGAGCAGGACGACCAGGATCCCGATGGGCGTGTGGAAGCGGCGCATGGCCTCTCTATCGCCACGCGACCCCGGCGAGTCAAATGACCCATCGCCGAACTGGACGGACGTATGACCGCGCAGCGAGCCGGTCCTCGGCCCGGATGGGTTGCGCCGGCGGAGGGGTGGCGGCCAGCTTGACGCACGCGTGCGCGTGGGGGCGAACGGGCTGATATCCCACCGGCCCCGACCTCGTCTCTGGACGTTTCGTCGATCCCTGAGTTTGTGGTTTATGCACGCCGTGCGTGCTGCCGATGCCACCCCCGCAGGCAGCTCGGAACCCGAACCGCACACGTCGATTCGGGACCTGAACAGAACTTCTCCTGTGACTTTCTTACTCAGCACCTCTTTTTGGGAAACCGATGACCTGTACGATGTACAAGAAAAAGGAACATTGAGATGACGCCCGTCGATCCCACATGGACCAAGAACCGGCGTATCGCGATCCTCAACTGGCGTGACGCCGGACATCCCCAAGCTGGAGGCGCAGAGACCTACTGCCTCGCCGTAGCGCGGTGGCTGGCGGCGCAAGGTGCTGAGGTCACCCTCGTCACCGCCCGCGCCCCCGGACAGGAACGTCGATCCGTCGAGGCTGGTGTGACCATCCGCCGTGGTGGCGGCCAGTTCGGCGTCTATCCGTTCGTCCTGCTCTGGCTGCTGCTCGCCCGCCCGGTCCGCTGGCTCGGGCGCCGGGGCCGCATCGACGCGGTCCTCGATTGCCAGAACGGGCTGCCCTTCTTCTCGCCGCTCGCCGTGGGCCGTCGCGTCCCGGTGGTGCTGCTCGTCCACCACGTACACCAGGAGCAGTTCGAACTGCACTTCGGCAAGCGCCTGGCCCGCGTGGGTCGCTTCCTCGAGGGTCCGGCCAGCCGCCGGATCTACGGTGGCCGGCCGACCATCTCGGTGTCGCCCTCGACCCGCTTCGAGATCCGTCGCCACCTGCGCTTCCGGACTCCCATCTACGTGGTGCCCAACGGCGGTCCGGCGCCTCGGACCGGCTCCCGGGCGCCCTCGCCCCGCCCCACGGTGGTCAGCGTCGGCCGCCTCGTCGTGCAGAAGCATGTCGATCAGCTGCTCATCGCTGTCGCCGAGGCTCGGCGCAGCGTCAGCGACCTCGTCCTCCACGTCGTCGGCGACGGCCCCGAGTTGGAGAACCTCAAGCGCCAGGCCGACGAGCTCGGGCTCGATGGAGCCGTGGTCTTCCACGGGCGCGTCAGCGACGCCGAGCGCGACGCCATCCTCGACCAGGCATGGATCTTCCTCAGCGCCTCACAGCGCGAGGGATGGGGCGTGGCGGTGCTCGAGGCCGCCGCCCACGGGGTGCCCGCGCTGGTGCGCGACGTCCCGGGCCTGCGCGACGCGGTCCGCAACGGCGCGACCGGCTGGCTGCTCGCCCCCGATCGCTCGTTCAGCGCTGCGTTGATCGGCGCGGTCGATCAGCTCCGGGATGAGCGGGAGATGGGCGTCATGGCCGAGCGCTGCTACGCCTGGGCACGCAACTTCTCCTGGGAGCGCACCGCGCGACGGGTCACCGACATCCTCGAGCACGAGGCGCGGCGCCTCGGCGCCAATCGTCCGGTCCGCCAGGCCCCGGATCTCGTCACCCGCGTCGAGGTCAAGCTGGACGGCGACGCCGGAGCGGGCATCGCTTCGCTTCTGCAGAAGGCGCGGCTGACCGACGAGTGGCGACTCACGCCGACCCTGCTGGTCGGCGTGCTCTACGGCACCGATGAAGAGGGCGCGCGCCGTGCGCTGGCGCGCCTCGGTCTCGACCCGAACGCATCGGTCACCATCGCGCGCTCCCACGACCTACTCGGTGACGTTCCGCCGCGCCTCGAGCGCAGGGTGGCCATCGAGGAGCGCCGGCAACTCAGCCTGGTGCCCGACGCCGACGCGCCAGGGCCAGTGGAGCCGAGAGGCAACGACTTGCACCGAGCCGCCAGCGAGGAAACGGCTCAGCGGAAGGGGGTCGAGCTCTCCTTGGTGCTCGATCCAATCGTCACGCAGGACCGACAGGAAGGCGCTGAGGCGCCAATCAACAGCTCGACGCAGGATCGAACAGGGGACCAGGATGGCACTGCAGCTCGCATTTGATCTGATGGACCTGGCGCGAGAGGAGACGGACGTGCGTCTCGCACGTCGGCCGCCGCATCTGGCGCTCATGGAGGCGCCGCTGGACCTGACCGACGGACCGCTCGAGCTGCCCGACACCCACGGCCTGACGGTGGCCGAGAGCAAACCCGGTCTGAACGGGGCCGCTGAGGACCCGTATCTGGAGATCATCGTCCCGGCCCTCAACGAGGAGGTTCGCCTCGGCGCAAGCCTCCAGCGCATCGCCGAATACCTGGCTCGCCAGCCCTACACCGGTGTCATCACCGTCGTCGACAACGGCTCGGTCGACCGTACGGCCGACCTGATCATCGAAGACGTCGATGCCCATGTCCCCATTCGTCTGATCGGCTGCGCCCAGCGCGGCAAGGGCGCGGCGGTACGGCGGGGCATCCTCACCAGCAGGGCACGATTCGTCGGCTTCTCCGACGCCGATCTCTCCACCCCGATCGAGACCCTCGACGCCGTCCTGCCCGCCCTCGAGCAGGGCAACCCAGTGGTCATCGCCTCACGCAAGTGCCCGGGCGCCGAATATGCGGTGGCCCAGCCGCTTGTCCGCCGCTTGGCGAGTCGTGCCTTCCAGGTCGGCGCCCGGTCATGCCATCCGGGGCTGGCTGAGGTGTTCGACACCCAATGCGGCTTTAAGTTCTTCGAGGCGCGGGCGGCGCGCCGCCTGTTCGACGTCTCGACGGCCTCCGGGTTCGCCTTCGATGTGGAGATCCTCGCACTGTCCTTCATGGCCGGTTACGGCGTGACGGAGATCCCCGCCCACTGGGAGCATCAAGAGGGCTCGAAGATCCGGGTTCTGCGTGAGGCCTCGCGGGTGCTTCGCGAGCTCGTCTCGATGCGCCGCAATCTGGTTGCCGTGTCCCGCTCGGACTTCGGCGCCGCCAACGCGCTGGCCCTGCGCTCCACAGTCGAAGCTGAGCGGACCGATACCCCGAGCTCGGGGGTCAAGGTTGACAGCCCGATTGCCGACGAAGCAATTACGGCAGCGGCCTGATGCCCTCTCGTCTCACTCAGTGACGCCGGCCCGCGAGCAGCGGCGACTGATCTGAGGAGGGCTGCCGAACGCCGTCTCACGTCATGCGCATCCTCCACCTCGCCTTTGAAGATCATCGCCGCCCCGGCAGTGGCGGCGGATCGCTGCGCAACCGGGAGATCAACGCGCGACTGGCCGCGCTGGGTCACGACATCGATGTCGTGACCGCGAACTACGCCGGCGCCCGACCCCGGGTCGAGGACGGCGTCAACTATCGCCAGCGCGGTCTCCGGCGCGGATATGCGCCGAGCCTGCTCTCGCACCAGCTGTGTCTCCCGGCGGTCGTCCAGAGGGCGACCCGTCGCGCGACGAGGCCGGACATCATCATCGAGGAGTTCGCTCCGCTGACCTCCAGCCTCGGTGTCGGGCATTGGACGTCGACGCCGACGGTGGGCGTCGCTCAGGGTTTCTTCGCGGAGGAGAAGGCGCGTGAGTACCACCTTCCCCGCCGCCCGCTGGTGAGCATCCAGCGTTGGGGGACCCGCAGTCACGGAGATCTCATCGCGGTGTCTGAGGATGTCGCCGCGCGGCTCCGGACGCAAGCCCCCAGCGCCCGGGTCGCGGTGATCGCCAACGGCGTCGATATCGACGCCGCTGACGCCGCCCGCGCGAGCGTCGCCGGGACGTCGGCCGTGGAGGGCCGCTTCCTGCTCTTCCTGGGTCGGCTCGAGATCCAGCAGAAGGGACTCGACATCCTGCTGGCGGCGATGGAAGGTGTGGCCTCGGACGTGAAGCTGGTGATCGCTGGCGAGGGCAAGGATCGCCGCGTGATCGAGCGCGACATTCAGGCTCGGAACCTGGGTGGGCGCGTGGAACTCGTCGGGGCCGTCCATGGCGAGCGCAAGTGGCAGCTGCTGGCCCGCGCCGCGCTGCTGGTCCAGCCCTCGCGCTATGAGACTTTCGGCATCAGCCCGCTCGAGGCGATGGCCTGTGCCACGCCGGTGGTGGCCAGCGATCTCGCCTGCCTGCGCGAGCTGGTCCCCGCCTCGGCCGGAGTGCTGGTGCCCGCCGAGGATCCCCGCTCGCTGGCCGAGGCGATCGACGCCCTGCTCGCCTCGCCCCAGCGCCTCGCGGACATGGCGGCGGCGGGACCCGAGACCGCACGTGATTACAGCTGGGCCGCCATCGCCGACGCCCAGCTGGAGATCTACCGATCTGTGGTGGAGAGGAACGCCTCATGGGTCAGCGTGTGATCGGCCCGCTTGGACGCCCGTCGCCCGAGCAGCGGCGTGGGCTCATCGTCGCACTGCTCTCGCTCGCCGCTCTGCTCGGCGTTGGCCTCGGCGGCCGCACCCTGAAACGCCGACGTGCCACGCGTGTGAGCCCGGCCGAAGACCGGCTCAGCGCATCCGGGGCGCTCGATGCCCTGGACCTGGATGAGTTGGATGAACCGGACGCCCCGGACGCCGTGACGGCCGAACCGGCCGTCGTGAACGAGGTACCGGCGCTGGTCCCCGCAGGCGTGACGACCGGATCTCCGGGCAGGGACGAGGTCGCATTCGTCAGCATGCACGACCGCGCGCCCGTCCTGGAGCCGGCGATCGGGCATCCGCCGACGGTCTGGCTGTCACTCCCCAGCGCGGAATCGCTCGGTTTCCGCGGCCCGGGCGCGTTCGCCCTGCCCGGCGGTGGCTCGGTCGCCTTGCCCGGCGCGACGCCCCTCCCCGGCCCCGCTCCGTCCCGGGGTGCCGCGCACCGGCGACCCGGCGCCCGGCGCGGCGAGCTCAGCCTGGCGGACCTGCGCGCCTACGTGGCCAGTCTCAGCTGGCCGCTGACCATCATCGCGATCAGCGGTCTCGCGCTCGCCATGCGACTCATCGGCCACTCCAGCAACTACGACCTGTTCATCGACGAGATCACCTACTCGACGATCGGTCAGGCGGTGGCCCTGGGCCACGGCGTCACGCTGTATGGCCCGCCCTTCTTTCTCCATCCGCCCCTGTTCTTCTATCTCGAGGGCGGGCTGCTCGACCTGTTCGGCGGCGCGCACGCGTCGCCGGTCAACCTCGTGCTCGAGCTGCGTCCGGTCAACTGCGTCATCGGCGCCATCGAGTGCGGACTGCTGATGCTCCTGGTCAGCCGCATCACCCACCGGAGGGCGGCGGTGATCGTCGGCATCTTCGTCGCCTGCGATCCCTTCCTCCTGCTGTGGGACGGCCGGGTGCTGCTGGAGACGATGGCCATGACGGCGGCGGTCGCCGGCTGGCTGTGCCTCGAGTGGGTGGCCCGACGCGACATCGCCAAGCCGGCCCGTGAATGGGCGCCCGGCGTCGAGGACCGGCCCTGGACGGTGACCGAGTCGAGCGTCATCGTGCTCGGCGGTCTGCTGTTCGGCGTCTCGCTCCTCTCCAAGGAGACCTACGGCTTCGTGAGCGTCGTACCGCTGCTCGCGATGCTCGTGCTCGGCAGCCCCGTCCGGCGCAAGGTCTCCGGCGTCATGTTCGGTCTCGCCGCGGGTTCCTACGTCGTCTACCTGCTGACCGTGGTCATCAGCGGCGACTTCTCGGACTGGTGGAACGCCAACGTGGCCGGCGTCCTGCGCGCCGTCGGGACCAAGCAGGTCACCGGCTTCAACCAGGCCGGGCACCACGCCAGCTTCGGATCCCGCGTCGGTGCCGACCTCGCCCTGTACGGCATCAGCTACATCGTCATCGCGGCCATCGCCGTCGCCGCCGCCGCCGGAGTCATCCGTTGGTTCTTCGCGGTCCGGGCCCGCCGCACGCTGAGCACACAGCGTCGGCTGGCCATCGTGCTCGGGGCCGGCGGCGTCGGCTACGTCGGCTACGCGGTCTGCTTCGGCGCCTTCGAGGTGCAGATCTTCTACATGTGCGTCATCAGCGGCCTGCCGGTGCTCGTCACCGAGGTCCTGTCGCTTGGGTCCCGGCTGACCGCGCGGGTCAACCGCCGGGCTCTCGTGACGACCTGCGCCGTGCTCGCCTCGCTTGCCCTGGCCTTCGAGGTCGCCGCCGACGTTCGCCTCCGCACCGAGAAGGACACCTCGCTGTCTGAGCTCACCGCCTATGTGAGCGCGCACGTGCACTACCCGTCGCTGGTGGACTCGACCGACGGTGTCACCCAGTTCATCCTGCGCGGCGTGGGGATCGACGGTGCCCTGACCGTCCGTGGCCTCGAGCGCCAGAAGCCCGATTACGTGATCGTCGACGCGGGCCTGGTCAACCAGGGCTACGTGCACCTGGGCCCGGGATTCCAGCAATGGCTCGGCGCCCACGCCCATGTCGTCTACCGGGTCAGCGGCCGTTCGACGGGCGAGGTGCTCCTCTACAAGACGGTGTACGCCGCTGCGCCAGCGGGAGCACAGGGATGAGCGTCGAGGCACCCGAGGCACCCGGTCTGACCGGGGGACTGTCGCTGCCCGAGCTGCGGGTCCCCGCCGTTATGGCGCCCTCGACGGAGTCACGGGCTCCGGAGGTCGCGGTCCGCGACGACGCCGTCACCGTCACTTCCAACAGCTGGGGCGGAACGGCGGCGCTGCTGACGCTCGCCACGGTCGGCGTCAGCCTCGGTAACTACGTCTACTCGTTCCTCGTCGTGCATCTGATGAGCGCTCGGGACTTCTCGCGCTTCTCGGGCGCCCAGGGCCTGATGCTCGTGCTCGGCAGTGGTTGCATGGCGGCGATCCCGTGGGCGATGGCCCGCTACATCGCCGAGCGCAAGGACCGGCGCGCACGGCAGGAGGCGATCCACTTCGGGCTCATCGCCTCCGCGCTCCAGGGGCTCGCCTTCGCCGCGGTGGCCGGGGTGATCCTCTGGCGCGAGGCGGGACCAGCCGTCGGCGCCATGGTGGCGATCAGCGCGTTCGTCGGATCGCTCATCGCCGTCCCGGTCGGCTTCCTCCAGGGACTCGATCGGATGCGCGCGATCACCGCGATCCGCATCCTCGAGTTCGTCGTCCGCTTCGTGTCGGGGATCCTCATCCTCCTGCTCGTCAGCCGGTCGGCGGCCGCTGCCCTCATCGGTTACCCGATCGGCGCTGCCGTGCTGATCGCCGCCGGGCTGCGTCTGTGCCGATCGGGCCTGCCGCCCCGCGGCGGTGAGGGCGACACGATCCGCGCGCTCGTGCGCCAGAGCGGCAACCTCGGCGCGATCCAGGTGTTCCTGTCGATGCTGGGTGCCCTCGACACGGTGGCCGTGTTGGCAGCCCACCTGGGGACCGACAGCACCGCGAGCTACCAGAGCGCCGCGCTGCTCGGCCGCATCCCGCTCTTCCTCAGCGCCTCGATCGGACTCGCCGCCTACGTGCGCGTGGTCAAGGCCAAAACCGACGGCGAGGTGAGAGAACGCATGGGGGAGGCCGCACGCCTGTACTCGATCGTGGTCATCCCCTTCGCGATCGTCTGCCTGACCGTGCCGGACTCGCTCATGCATCTGCTCATTCCGGCCCGGTACTCCGACGCCACGGCGCTGCTGCGCTTCACCGTGGTCTCCGGCGCCGCAGTTGGCTGGATCGACATCGTCTCCACCGCCCACCAGGCCCGCGCACGCTTCCGTCCGGCCCTGTGGATTCTCGGCGTTGCCGCCGTCGCCCAGCCGATCGTGTTGATCGTCGCCGGGCGGACCGCCGGCATCTGGGTGTTCGCCGCCGCCCTGGTCGCCGTGTCGCTGACCGGTGCCGTGCTGCTCAGCGCCGACGCACGGGCCTGGCTGCCCGCCCGTCCGTCGATGCGCGCCCTGGGACTGATGGCGGCGACGATCGCGGCCGGCTTCTTGCTGCGCGGGTTCGCTCCGGCCTGGATCGCGCTGGTGCTGGCGATGGGGGTCGTGGCGTTGCGCGCTCTGCAGACCGAGATGCAACGGACTTCGGTCGGCAATGGGACAGAACACGAATCGAATGAGGGGGAATCAATGGACGTGGAATCAGAACTCGAGGTGGCACCCGAGCCGCCGCGCATCGTGATCATCGGCGATAGCTGGGCCGCCGGCTTGGGCGTCCGCGGCGAGTCCTTCGGCAAGCTCGCCGCGGCAGAGCTCGGCGCCGAGCACGTGCTCGATCTCGCCGAGATCTCCAAGACGGTGGGGGACACCCTGGCCGACGCAGAGCGCATCCGGGCCTTCGCTCCGGACCTGGCCATCATGTTCTGTGGTGGTACCGATTCGCTGGTCCTGCCCGGGCCGCGGATCCAAGGCTTCATCGAGCGCTGGGGACCGCGCTCCTGGCGGGGGGTCGCCGGCCTCCAACCCCGAGCCACGTTCTCCCAGGACCCGGCCAAGCGCCGCCGTCAGCGGATCGCCTCCAACCTTCGGCTCCTCGCCAAGCACATCGCGCTGAGATTCGACGGTCGCCGGCGGGTCCCGCTCCAGGAGTACCGCCGGGACCTACCCCAGCTCATCGAGATACTCGAGGGCATCGAGTGTGCAATGACGTTCGTCTCCATGCCGTGGGTGGATGAGCGACTCCATCCGGGATCTCCGGCAGCGCTCGCGGACACCCAGACGGTGCTCGAGGCCACGCTGCAGGGGCACAGCGGCGCAGTTTTGATCGATGTCCATGACGTCCTGGACCGCTGGGGAGATTTCCTCTACGACCACATGCACCTCAACCGCAATGGGAACCACAAGGTCGCCGAGCTGGTGATCGAGGCGAGCCGGCCGCTCCTGGCCGCGCGCCAGACGAACACCGCGAAGACCGTCGTCTGAGCCCGGCTCGCGGTCACTCGGGCTGCAGACCGCCGAAGCCCGTCCACAGCGCGGCCATCGCCGCCCCAACCAGCTCCGCGCGGCTCACGTCGGGATGGTGCTGCCACCAGCGCACCGCGGCGACGAGCGCCTCGCGGTGCATGGCGAAGACCGCCCGGGCGAACACCGACTCGGGCGCGAGGCCGGCCCGGCGGGCGTCGGCGGCGAGCAGATCGGCCATCACGTGCGTGTACTCCGAGCGTGTGCGGTCGTACTCGCGCGCGGCGTCCGCATCCAGCGGAGGACGGCTGGGATAGAGCAGCCGCCAGGCCAGCGGGTGCTCCTCATAGAAGCGGAAGAACGCGTCGAAGGTGGCGCGCCAGCGCTCCTCCGTCGAGCCCTCGGACTCCAGTGCCGCACTGAGGAAGGCGAGCAGCTCCTGCTGCTCGGTAGCCAGCAGGTCGGTGAACAGCGCCAGCTTGGAGGGGAAGTGGTCATAGAGCACCGTGCGCGTGACGCCGGCGGCGGTGGCGATCCGGCCGACCGAGGCAGCCTCGTAGCCGATCGCCGCGAACTCGGCCAGCGCAGCCTCGATAATCAGCTCACGCCGTTGGGAGCCGGGAATGCGTGATTTGGGGCCCACCCGCCCTGCGCCGGTTGCCATCTCAGGATGTATTATCCGACATAGGTGTCGGTTAGGGAGCCGAGGCGGCCCCTGAGCCTATGAACCGCCCTCTCAGTACGGCTAAGGAGCTACGCAATGTCTGCAACCGATGTGCTCGTCTTTGACGCGCTTCGCACCCCGCGAGGTAAGAACAAGGGCGGGTCACTGCACACCACCAAGCCGGTGGATCTCGTCGTCGGTCTCATCCACGAGGAGCTGTCGCGCAACCCCGACTTCGATCCCGAGCGGGTCGACGACGTGGTACTCGGGTGCGTGACCCCGATCGGTGATCAGGGCGCCGACATCGCCAAGACGGCCGCCGTCGCGGCGGGCCTGCCCGACCACGTCACCGGTGTGCAGGTCAACCGCTTCTGCGCCTCGGGCCTGGAGGCCGTCAACCTGGCCGCACAGAAGGTCGCCTCGGGCTGGGAGGATCTCGTGCTGGCCGGCGGCGTGGAGTCGATGTCGCGCATCCCGATGGGCTCGGACGGCGGCGCCATGGCCATGGACCCCACCACGGCCTATGAGGGCTACTTCGTTCCCCAGGGCATCTCCGCGGATCTGATCTCCACGCTGGAGGGTTGGAGCCGCGAGGACGTCGACGCCTACGCCGCCCGCTCCCAGGAGCGCGCGGAGATCGCGCAGAGGGAGGGCCGCTTCACCAACTCGATCGTGCCAGTCAAGGACGTCAACGAGCACGTCCTGCTCGACCACGACGAGCACGTCCGTCCCGGCTCGACCGTCGAGTCGCTCGGCAAGCTCAAGGCCGCGTTCGGGATGATCGGTGAGATGGGCGGCTTCGACGCGGTGGCGCTGCAGAAGTACCACTGGGTGGAGAAGATCAACCACGTCCACACCGGCGGGAACTCCTCGGGCATCGTCGACGGCGCCGCCCTGGTGACCATCGGAAACGAGAAGATCGGCGCCGAGCTCGGTCTCAAGCCGCGTGCCCGCATCCTCTCCACCGCGCTGTCGGGTTCGGATCCGACGCTCATGCTCACCGGACCCGCGCCCGCCTCCAAGAAGGCGTTGGCCAAGGCCGGACTGTCGATCGACGACATGGATCTGATCGAGATGAACGAGGCGTTCGCCGCCGTGGTCATGCGCTTCGTGCGGGACATGGCGGGCAAAGAGAACGAGGCCGCGCTGATGGAGAAGGTCAACGTCAACGGTGGCGCGATCGCGCTCGGTCACCCGCTCGGGGCGACCGGGGCGATGATCCTCGGCACGCTGATCGACGAGCTGCACCGCACCGGCGGCAGGTACGGCCTGGCGACGCTGTGCGTCGCCGGCGGCATGGGTATCGCGACCGTCGTGGAGGCGATCTAAATGGCAGACAACATCATCAACTGGGACAACCAGGACGGGGTCGTCGTCCTGACCATCGACGACCCCAGCCAGGGCGCCAACACGATGAACCAGGCCTACATCGAGTCGATCCGGGAGACCGTCGACCGGCTCGAGTCCGAGAAGGACGCGATCGCCGGCGTGGTCATCACCTCCGGGAAGAAGACGTTCTTCGCCGGCGGCGATCTCAACGACCTGCGCAAGGTCACGAAGTCCGACGCCGAGGCGTTCAGCGCCTTCGTGGAGGAGAACAAGGGCGTCCTGCGCCGGCTCGAGACCCTCGGTAAGCCGGTGGTCGCCGCCATCAACGGCGCCGCGCTCGGCGGTGGCCTGGAGATCGCGCTGGCCACCCATCACCGCGTCATCGTCGACGATCCCAAGGCCGTGATCGGCTTCCCCGAGGTCCAGCTCGGGCTGCTGCCCGGCGCCGGCGGGGTGGTCCGCTCGGTGCGCATGCTCGGCATCACCAACGCCCTGATGGGCGTGCTGCTCCAGGGCCAGCGCCTCAAGCCGGCCAAGGCCAAGGAGATGGGCCTGGTCGATGAGGTGGTTGTGAGCCGTGACGAGCTGCTCGGCGCCGCCAAGGCGTGGATCGCGGCGAACCCCGAGGCCCAGCAGCCCTGGGATGCCGATCCCAAGTACAAGATCCCCGGCGGTACGCCGTCGACCCCGGCCTTCGCCGCCAACCTGCCGGCCTTCCCGGCGAACCTGCGCAAGCAGCTCAAGGGCACCAACATGCCGGCGCCGTTGAACATCATGTCCGCCGCGGTCGAGGGTGCCCAGGTCGGATTCGACGACGCGCTCAAGATCGAGGGGCGCTACTTCGTCGAGCTGGCCACCGGTCAGGTCGCCAAGAACATGATCCAGGCGTTCTTCTTCGACCTCCAACGGGTCAACGGGGATCGCAACCGGCCTGAGGGCATCGAGCCCTACGCCGCCAAGAAGGTCGCCGTGCTGGGTGCCGGCATGATGGGCGCCGCGATCGCCTACGTGTCGGCCCAGGCCGGCATCGAGGTGGTGCTCAAGGACGTCTCTCTCGAGGCGGCCCAGCGCGGCAAGGCCTACTCCGAGAACCTGATCAAGAAGGCGATCGAGAAGGGTCGCACCACGGAGGAGAAGGGCCAGGCGCTGCTCGACCTGATCCATCCCACCGACAACGCTCAGGATGCGGCGGGTGCCGACCTGGTGATCGAGGCCGTGTTCGAGGCCCCCGACGTGAAGCGGGCGGCGTGGGAGGAGATCGAGCCGATCGTCGCCGGCGACGCGCTGCTGGGCTCGAACACCTCGACCCTGCCGATCACCGGCCTGGCCGAGAACGTCAAGCGGACCGAGGACTTCATCGGGATCCACTTCTTCTCCCCCGTGGACAAGATGCCGCTGGTCGAGCTGATCAAGGGCAAGGAGACCGGCGAGGAGGCGACCTACAAGGCGCTCGACTACGTCAAGCAGATCAAGAAGACCCCGATCGTGGTGAACGACAGCCGCGGTTTCTTCACCAGCCGGGTGATCGGCACCTTCATCAACGAGGGAATCTCCTTCCTCGCCGAAGGCATCCCAGCGCCGTCGGTCGAGCAGGCGTCCTCCCAGGCCGGCTACCCGGCCCCGGTGCTGCAGCTCTCGGACGAGCTCAACCTGAAGCTGATGCGCAAGATCCGCGTGGCAGCGCAGGAGGCGGGGGAGACCGGCTCGGGCTTCGACCCCGATCACGGCGCGGTCAAGGTGATCGACGACATGCTCGATAAGTACGAGCGGCCCGGCAAGCTGGAGAAGGCGGGCTTCTACAGCTACGACGAGAACGGCAAGCGCACCGGCCTGTGGACCGGTCTGACCGAGGCGTTCCCGCCGGTATCTGACCCCGCCTCGATCAACCTCCGGGACCTTGAGGAGCGGATGCTGTTCATCGAGGCGCTCGAGTCGGTCAAGTGCCGGGACGAGGGCGTGATCGAGTCCGTCGCCGACGCGAACATCGGATCGATCATGGGCATCGGCTTCCCGGCCTGGACCGGCGGGGTGCTCCAGTACATCAACGGCTACGAAGGCGCCCACGGCGAGGTCGGCCCCCGGGCGTTCGTCGCCCGGGCCCGCGAGCTGGCCGAGAAGTACGGCGAGCGGTTCGAGCCGCCGACCTCCCTGGTCGACATGGCCGAGCGTGGCGAGGTCTACTCGGACGAGACCGAGCTCGCCGCCGTCTAGGGCGCCGGCGTCTCATCCCGGGGGTGGTCTGTGGGACCACCCCCGGGGTCTCGTCGTTACTGTGGGCGCGTGCGTGTCCCCAGCTTGTGCGCGGCGGTTGTCATCGCCGCAGTCCTGGGCGCCTGTGGCGCCGGTGGGCGGGCCACCCCGACCTCGGCGACACGGTCAGTGCCCAGCCCCAGGGCGGGGACGCCCGCGGTGATCCATGCGCCGGTCGCGCGGGAGCTGACCAACGCGTTCCCTCAGCCGAGCTGGCGCCCCTACGCGGGCCCGGTGCCGATCCTCGTCTACCACGATCTCGGCGACGCCCCCGCCTCTGAGCCCTATCCCGGGCTCTACATGTCCTACGCGAACTTCGGCGCTGAGATGGCCTGGCTGCACGCCCAGGGCTATCAGGCCGTGACCCTGGATGAGGTGATGAGCGCCTGGTATCACCATGGCACGCTGCCGGCCAAACCGATCGTGATCACCTTCGACAACGGATATCCGCCCCAGGTCACCGAGGCGCCGAAGGTGATGTCGCGCTATGGCTGGCCCGGAGTGCTCAACGAGATCACCGAGGATCACCTGACCAACGCGCAGATCCGGTCGGTCCTCAAGCTCGGCTGGGAGGTGGATTCGCACTCGCTCACCCATCCGGACATGACCACGCTGGACCCCACCGACCTGCGTGCCCAGCTGGTGGACTCCCGCCGCTTCCTCCAGGACTCCTTCCACATCCCGGTCAATTCGTTCTGTTATCCCTCCTCGGAATACAACGCCGCGGTGATCGCGGCGGTCAAGGCGGCCGGCTACGAGGACGCAACGACCGAGGGGCACGCGTACGCTACGCGCGCCGATCCCTATCTCCTCCCGCGCTTTGAGATGGAGACGGGTCTTCCGGAACTGCAAGCGGACCTGGACACACCCCATTGAGTGACGCAATGACGATCGAGTGGCGGGACGGACGCGTCGACAGCGGCGACGGCGGGCAGCTGGAGACGGCGATGCGCGCCGAGGTCGAGGCGATGTACTCCAACCTGGACATGACCGGCGAGAACATGCCCAAGGCGGGACCCACCGAGCTCAACCCACCCCACGGCGTGTTCCTCATCGGGTACCTGGACGGCCAGCCGGTCTGCTGTGGGGGGATCAAGACGCTGGAACCCGGGGTCTGTGAGTTCAAGCGGATGTACGTGGTGCCCGAGCGGCGCGGCAGCGGCGTCGGTCGCAGGCTGCTGGCCGGTCTGGAGGCGCGGGCGCGGGCACTGGGCTTTCACACCGCGCGGCTGGATACGGGCAATCAGCAGCAGGCGGCCCAGCACATGTACGAGAGCTCGGGCTACCGGGCGATTCCCAACTTCAACGCCAACCCGGTCGCCACGTACTTCGGCGAGAAGCGGCTCGCCTAGCTCCGGAGCCGCCGTTGGACCGGGGTCAGAACTCGTCTCAGACCGGGGTGGCGGCGCTCTCGAGCGCCAGTGCGGCGGCCCGGACCGCCTCGCGCGCGTCGGCCGGCTCGAGGACGACGGCGTCACCGGCTTCCTTGAGCACCTCGCGCACCAGCCAGTCGAGTCCGGCGAAGCCGATCTCGACCACCACCGAGCCGTCGGCGTACTCGCCCACCACCGTCCGGTCCTCCCGAGCCCACCGGGCCCGCTCAGGAGAGATCCACACCCGAGCCCGGCGGGCGGCGGCGACCTCCCCGGTGCGCAGCCATCCGTCGACCTCGGAGATGGCGTCGACCTCGGGGCGCGGCTCGAAGGACTCCTCGCTCACCGTGGCGGACTTGATGCGGTCGAGGCGGAAGTGACGCACGTCCTCGCGCGCGGGGTCATAGCCGGCCACGTACCAACCCTCGCGGCCGTTGACCAGCTGATAGGGCTCGAGTGAGCGGGTCGCGAGCTCGTCTTCGTTCTCCTTGTAGTACTCGAAGGAGAGTCGCCGGCGACCCGAGATCGCCTGGGCGATGACGGCCGCGATCTCGGTGTCATCGGCGCCGGCGCGGGCGATGTGCAGACCCTCGTGGGCGGGATCCTCCCCCAGTGCGGCGACCACCTTCTGGCGCACGGTCGCCAATGAGCCCTCGGGGATGTGCTCACCAATGAGATCGATGGCGGCGACCAGGGCCTTGGCCTCGACCGGCAGCAGCCGAGCCGGCCGGGCGAAGGAGTCGCCGTAGGGCTCGGGGTCGACCTCGACGCTGCCGTCGGGGAGGATCTCGGCATACAGGACGTAGGTGCCGGCGCCGAAGTTGACCACGTTGAGCACCTGGATGTCCTCGCGCAGCTCCTGGTCTGACACCTTCAGCCGCTGGCGCAGCTCCTCGGCCTCGAGAGGCTGGCGGGAGCGCCCGTGGTCGATGAGGATGCTGGCCAGCGTGACCAGACGGGCGAAGCGCTCGGGTCGGATGCCCGATTCCGCATCGGCGTCCTCGGCGCTCCCGTTCTCCGACGGCGCCTCGAGAACCGCGGGTCGGAACTCCGCGGCAGTGGCCAGCAGCGCCTCGGGATCTCCGCTATGGCGCGCGATCAGCGTGCGGATGCGCTCCTGGGACTCGGCGACCAGCTCGGGCGGACCGATGATGCGCGCCCCGCCGCGCAGGCCGAGCACCCAGGCGACCAGCTGACGCTCATTGGCATAGGAGGTGGTGAAGATCTGCTCCCGGTCGTCGGCGACGCCGTGCACGCCGTCGCCGCCGGTGCGGAACTCACCCCAGTGGCCGAAGTGGCGCTCGATCTGCCAGGCGATGCGACCGGAGATGAGAATCTCGGCGGTGCCGACCGGCGCGCCGAACTGCCACTGGATGCGGTCGGCGTACGCGCGTGCGTCGAAGTCCGCGGGACGTTGGAAGTCGTGCTCGGCCTTGGTCGCGTAGCCGACCTTGCCCTGGATGCGCGAGAGCCGAAAGACGCGGATCGCGTCACGCTCGTGGGAGCGGCCCACCATGTAGAACTGACCGCCCTGGTAGACGAGCTGGTAGGGATCGATCTTGCGCGTGCCCGTGTCGTCGCGCTCCATCGTGTAGTAGTCGAACACCACCGTCTTGCGCCGGAAGATGGCCGTCTCGATCTTGGCCAGACGCTGGGAGACGTCGTGTCCGCCGGCCGAGCCGGTCAGGTTGAGGCGGATCGTCGTCTGCACCGGGCTCGAGAGCGGCGAGGGTCGACCCCAGGAGATCTGCTGCAGGGCGAGCCGCAGGGGCTCGGCGTAGGCGAACTCCCCGTCGAGGAGATGCAGGGCTGTGCCCAGCGCGGCCAGCTCGTCGTCGGTGAAGGCGATCGGCCGCAGGTGGAAGTTCTCCGGTGGCAGGCTGTAGTTCTCCTGCTCGACCTGGCCGTCGGCGGGCTTCTCGACCTGGAGCACGATGCCGAGCGCCTCGAGCTCGGAGCGGTCGGCGTAGAAGCGCCGGGCAAAGGCATCCTCGTTCATGACGCTGTAGCCCTCGACGTCGCGACGGATCTCCGGCGCGGTCACCGGCCGGCGCTCAGCCATGAGGTACGAGATCAGGGAAAGCTGGCGGATCAGCTTCTCGGTGTCCTTGGCCATGCGGGGTCACTTTAAAGCGGGGGACTCCGCAAGGCCCCAGACCGCCGGTCCAGCCTTCGCAAATTGCGACTTTCCGAGCATCATCGCCCCGGATGAGCCGGAATCCGGAGCTGGGAAGGGGGTCCGGTAAGGTGACGCGTACGGTGCGACTCAAGCTTCTGGCCATCCTGTCCGTGTCGCTGCTGATCGCGGGGTGTGGCTCGATGAAGGTTGTGACGGTGCTGAGGACGGTCACCACCCCGCCGAAGGTCGTGGCGGCGGCCACGGGCGGGGGGAACGTGGCGCTGCCCGCCTCCTCCAAGCAGGACGAATGCATCGTCGCCCACGGGTCCGCTCAGATCATCTTCTACTCCCAGACGCGCGAGGTGGCTCCGCTATGTCGAGCCCAGACCGCCCAGGCGGGCTGGCGGGCCGGCGGCGAGACGACGAGCCCCGCCAACCGGCAGCTGCTCATCTGCTACCTGCGCAACACCTCGGCCACCGTCGTGGCCAGCGTGTTCGATGACCAGGCGGGCAAGGTGGGTTCTCAGACCTGCACGAGCCTGATCGCCAGCCACAGCTGGGTCGACGCCCAGGCCCGCACCCCGGGTTAGGCCAGGTCAGGCGGCGCGGGCTGCCTCAGGGATCACGGGGTTGGCCGCCGGCGCGCTCGGTCCCGGCGGCGGCGCCAACTCCGGGCCGAAGTACGCGGATGTCCCGAGTCCCCTGTCGTAGCCGGCCCAGATCGCCCCGGCGTCGAGCTCGGCCTGGACGCGGTCGAAGCTGCCGAGCTTGGACCCCAGGTTGTCGGCCATGTGCACCAGCGTGGCCTCGCGGGTGGCCGGCACCACCGGGCTGCCGAACTCGAGCGAGCCGTGGTGGCTGAGGACGATGTGCAGCAGCCCCTGGGCGAGCTCGGGGGGGAAGTCGGCCAGGGTGGCGAGGGCGGTGCGGATGCGGAAGTAGCCGAGCGCGATCTCGCCCTGGAGGCGGCCGAGGTCGGTCATCTCGATCCCGGTCTCATCGATCGCGTAGGCCTCGAGCTTGCCGATGTCGTGCAGCAGCGCCCCGGTCAGGGCGAGGTCGCGGTCGACGCTCTCGAAGACCCCGGAGATCGCCCCCACGGCCTGGGCGACGGTCAGGGAGTGCTCGAGCAGTCCGTGCCGGTAGGCCTGGTGGTAGCGCTTGGCCGCCGGCGCCTCGCGGTAGGCGGCCCAGGTGACGGTGCCCGGCCCGAGGATCATCTCCAACAGGCCGCGCAGATGAGGGTTCTGGACCGTGGCGATCAGCTCGCGGAGGTCCGACTCCATCTGCGCCACGGTGCGAGAGGGCCCGTTCATCTGCCGAAAACGGTAAAGCCGCCAGCGGACGGGACGCGCCGGGGTGGCTCAGAGACCGACGGGGTGACGCACGACGAAGCTCGAGAGATCGGGCTCGTCCGCTGACCGATTCGACCAGCGGCTGCCGGTCTCGGCCAGCGCCACGGTGTCGAAGCGCAGGCCGGCAATGTAGGCGAAGGTGTGGCCGTCCGTGGCGTAGATGGTGATCCACTTGCCCGGGCCGGCGTCCCCGTAGGACATCAGCTCACCGGAGGTCTCGGTCCCGTTCAGCAGGCCGGCCGCCGCCAGGATGAAGCTGAGTGACCCCGAGCAGTCATAGCCGGTGTCCTCGTACTCGCCGTGGCCACCGCCCCAGATGTAGGGCAGGCGGGCGATCTCGTTGGCCGCCTGGATCGCCGCGACCACCTGGAGCGGGCGCGTTGGCCGGCGGGATCGCCAGGCCCGAGGCGGTGAGCGTGGCGCGGTCCGGGTTCGGGTTGATCCCGCTGGCGGTCAGCTCCGCCTCGACCGCGGCAGTCCGAGATGGGTTGGGCCAGCTTGGCGCCCGGGCTGGGGGTGACGCTGACCTCGCCACGCGGCACCGGTGGAGGCGGAGCCGACGGCGCTCGCGGAGGCCGACTCACCCGAGCTGAGTCGGGCACCACCCCGGCGACGGGTTGGATGACCTGGGGATGCCCGTGCAGGGCGACCGCAGCCGAGTCCGATGCGTTCGTCGGCACCGGTGCGGTGGCTCGAGCCACAGCCGACGATGGCGAGACTGGCGAGAACGGCGCACAGCGCGCCAGAGGTCCGGAAGCCTGCCCGGGTCACGCGAGTCAGTATGACGGGCGCGGTCAGCTGCGTGCGCTGGCGGCCGGGTCGATGCCCGCCAGCCGCGTCATGGTGACGCTCGCCTCGAGCACCGAGTCGGCGCTGCCGCGGTAGACGCCCTTGATCGGCGGGACGTCGGCGTAATGGCGTCCGTGACCGATCTTCACGTGGTTGACGCCGGCCAGCCCGCGGTTGGTGGGGTCGATGCCGATCCACACCGGGTCGCCCTCCGGTCCCGCCTCGCCGCCGTCGGGCAGCAGCGCCTCGATCCAGGCGTGGGTGTCCACCTCGACCGACTGCTCGCCCTGGCCGCCCATCGTGGTCGTCACCTCGGTGCCCCCGGTGGTGAACAGATAGCCCGAGACGTAGCGCGCGGCGACGCCGTGGTGACGCAGCAGGCACAGGCCGAGGTGGACGAAGTCCTGACAGACCCCGGCTCCACCGTCGAGCACCGCTGACAACGGCGAGTCCACGTAGGTCGCGCCGCGGCGGTACTCGAACCGGTCCGGGATCGCGTGCGCCACCGCCATCACCAGGGACGAGCGGATCCTCCAGACCCGAGGTGGCGCGAATGAGCTCCTCCAGCACGGGATGGCCCGGGGCGTCATCGGTCTGGAAACCGAACTCGCCCGCCGGCTTCGCGGTACTCCGAGGAGGCGAGCGTCGCCCAGCTCGACTGTGGCGGCGCCGGCGGCGCCTGGGTGGTCGACCCGCGCCCGCACGTCGATCATCAGCTCCCGGTGGGGCCGCGATACCTCGAACTCGACCACCTCGGTGCCGAAGTAGTCGTCGTGGCGCTGGAGCCGTGCCTCGGGGTTCAGCCGGACCGAGAACTCATCCACGCGCTGGCGGCCGTTGGCCGCCGGCCGCACGCGCAGCGCGTTCATGTTGTCCCCGACCTCGGAGTCATAGGCGTAGCGCGTCACGAAGCGGATCGCGAAGGTGGTGTCTCTGCGTCGTTCGGGCATCACACATGCACCGCCGCGACCGCGGCGACGGCGAAGTAGCGCTCGTCGATGGCGTGATCGATCAATTCGAGCTCCGCCTGCACCTGCGCGAGGAGGTCGCCCAGGGCGTTGAAGCCCTCCGGGGTTCGGCGTTGGAGTTCCAGGTCGGCGATCAGGCGTCCCAGGCGGAGCACCGGCTGGGCGTTGCGCGGAACCGCGTCGGCGATCTCGAGCGCCTCACGCAGCGAATCGAGCGACGAGGCGACCGAGCCCGGGTAGGTCAGCTCATAGAGGAGGAAGCGCACGACGCGGCGCAGCTCGGGGGTCGAGCGCACCGCGCGACGGTAGGCCTGAAAGCCGCCGACCGCCTGCAGCAGCGCGAGGGCCTCACCCTGGTGGGCCTCGGCGTCCTCCTCGGGGCTGGCCGCCCGGGTGAGCTCCTCGGGCACCGACACGCGCAGCATCCGCAGCACCATGTCGGCGCTCTCGATCCGCCCGCCCGCCTCCAGGAAGGCACTGCCCTCATCGAGCAGCATGGTCCGCTCCGAGAGTCCCCAGAACAGCGCGCAGCGTTCCTTGACCTCCTGGTAGACCGAGTAGGGGCCGGTGGCCAGCGCCGCCTGGAGGTCATAGCGGCCCAGGGACAGGTAGAAGCCGTTGAGCGCCTCCCACATCTCGGTGGAGATCACGTCGCGCAGGGTGCGGGCGCGCTCGCGGGCCCGGTAGACGCAGGAGACCACCGAGGAGGGGTTCGAGGTGTCGAGCGTGAGCAATGGGGCGATCTCGGCGCGGCCCAGGAAGACCGGGGTGATGGTCACCTCGGCGGGTTCGTCCTCGGTCTCCTCGCCGGGAGCGGGCGGCTTGGCGCCGATCACCGCGAGCACGCCCTCCCAGGACAGCGCGATCCCGCGCGACTCGGCGCCGACCACGTCGGCGTGGAAGGCACCATCGAGCATGCGGGCGGTCTGCTCCGCCCGCGTCAGGTCACGTCCGAGCCAGAACAGCTCCTGGGCGATCCGGGCGAGCATCAGACCGGACGACGCTTGAGCGCAGAGAGGGGGACGGGCCGGTCAGCCGGACCGCCTCGCGGGTCGTCGGCGCCGTTCCACGGGTCCGCCGAGCCCACAGCCGGCGGACCCGCCACCGACTGCTGTTGCTGGTCAGAGCCCGGGCCGTCCTGCTGTTGCTGCTGGGCCTGTCCGTGCCAGCCGCCGTAGCGGATGTCGGGCAGGCGCGGGGGTTGGCGCGGGGGCACCAGACCGGGCGAGAACTCCGACAGTTCGCCGTCGTCGAGCACCCAGGTGTCCTTGGATCCCCCGCCCTGGGAGGAGTTGACGATCATCGACCCCTCCCGCAGCGCCACGCGGGTCAGGCCGCCCGGCACGATCCGGATCTCGTCGCCGAACACGGCGAAGGGCCGCAGGTCGACATGGCGGGGGGACAGGCGGCCGCCGACCTCGGTCGGCACCGTCGAGAGGTGTACGAGCTCCTGGGCGATGTAGCGCTCGGGCTCGGCCTCGATGATGCGGCGCTGCTCCTCGATCTCGGCCTCTGAGGCGCTGGGCCCGATGAACACGCCCTTGCCGCCGGACTCCGAGGTCGGCTTGACCACGAGCTCGGCGATCCGCTCCTTGACCATCTTGCGCGTCGCGTCGTCCTGGACGAAGTAGGTCTGCACGTTCTCGAGGATCGGCTCCTCCCCGAGATAGAAGCGCACCATCTCCGGCACGTAGTGGTAGATCGCCTTGTCATCGGCCACCCCGGTGCCGATCGCGTTGGCGATGGCGACGGTGCCGGCGCGGTAGGCGCGGATCAGGCCCGGCACGCCGAGCATCGAGTCGGGACGGAACTCGAGCGGGTCGATGAAGTCGTCGTCGAGGCGGCGGTAGATGGTGTGCACGCGCTGGAGGCCGGCGGTCGTGCGCATGTAGACGGTGGAGTCGCGCACCACCAGGTCGGAGGCCTCGACCAGCTCGATGCCCATCTCGCGCGCCAGGAACGCGTGTTCGAAGTAGGCGGAGTTGAGGCTGCCGGGCGTCCACACGACCACGGTCGGCTCCGAGTCGGTGGCGGGCGCGACCGCCTTGAGCGCCTCGAGCAGCAGGTTCGGGTAGTGGCTGACCGGCCGGACGCGATGACCGGCGAACAGCTCGGGCATCAGCCGCGTCATGGCGATCCGGTTCTCGAGCACGTAGGAGATGCCCGAGGGGGTGCGGACGTTGTCCTCCAGTACGCGCCAGATGCCGTCACCGCCGCGCACCAGGTCACAGCCCGAGACGTGGGTGTAGACCCCGCCGGGGGCGCGGATCCCGTGCACGGGCCGGGCGAAGGACGGGCGACTGACGATCAGCGACCACGGCACGATGCCGGCCCGCACGATCTCGCGGGCGTGGTAGACGTCGTCGACGAAGGCGTTGAGCGCGCGAATCCGCTGGGCCAGGCCGCGCTTGATCACCGTCCACTCGTTCGCGGTGAGCACGCGGGGCACGAGGTCGAGCGGGAAGGGGCGGTCACGCCGGGTGCCGTCGTCGGAGTAGACCTCGAAGGTGATCCCCTGCTGCATGAAGATCGAGTCGCGCCGCTGCCCGGCGGCGGTCAGGGCGTCGGGTCCGAGCCGCTGCAGCGAGGCGATCAGGCTCTCGACGTGGGGACGCGCCGTGCCGTCGTTCTGCAGCAGCTCGTCCAGTGATCCGTCGGGAACGCTGTAGCCGTCTATGGGGTGGGGCTGGATCATCTCCGACCACACACTATTGCCCTGCGTCATCGCCTATCCACCCTCGTCGGGACAATCCCCGCCGCGCATTTCTTGGCCAACTGGACAAGCCGGCCGGGTGTGAACTGAGTCGCTGGAGGATAGGCGTACGGCTCAAACGCGGGGTTGACGGTTACCCTCTGGCCGACTTCCATGCGGGTGCTCATCACAGGTGCAGGTGGAATGCTCGGCCGTGACGTCCAGGCCGCCGCTGCCGCGGCCGGTCACGCGGTGGTGGCTCTGTCGCGAGCGCAGCTGGACATCACCGATCCCGCCGCCGTGAGCGCCGCGGTGACCGACGCGCACCCGGACGTGCTGATCAACTGCGCCGCGTACACCAAGGTGGATCAGGCGGAGCAGGATTCCGAGGCCGCCATGGCGGTGAACGGAGCGGGTCCGGGTGTGCTGGGCGCCGCTGGCGAGGCCCACGGCGCCTGGACGGTGCACGTGTCGACCGATTACGTGTTCGACGGTAGGAAGACCAGCGGTCCCTACGTGGAGTCGGACCCCACGGGGCCGTCGTCGGTGTACGGCGCCTCGAAGCTGGCGGGGGAGCGGGCGCTGGCCGAGGCGGCACCCCAGTCCCACACGATCGTGCGGAGTTCGTGGCTGTTCGGGACCGGTGGTCCGTGCTTCCCCGCGACGATCCTCCGGGTGGCACGTTCGCGTCCGGAGATGCAGATCGTCGATGACCAGCTGGGCTCTCCGACCTACACGCCCCACCTCGCCGCGGCGCTGGTGTCGCTGGCGGACGCACGGAACCATGTCGGAGTCGTCCACGTCGCGGCCGCGGGGGAGACGACGTGGTTCCGCTTCGCCGAGACGGTGGTGGTGGAGGCGATGAACTACGCGGCCCGGGGGAATGAGGCAGACGGGTCTGCGGCGCTCACCGACGGGTGGGCGACCCTCCGTCCCTGCACCACGGCGGAGTACCCGCTGCCCGCCCCCCGCCCGGCGTACTCGGTGCTGCGCTCAGAACGGGACGAGGTGCCGGTGCTCGCGGAGTGGCGGATCGGCCTGGAGGAGTACATCGCGGCCCGGGCGACCGACGGGGAGCTTCTCTGATGCGGCTCCTGGTGACCGGTGGCGCGGGGTTCATCGGCTCGAACTTCGTCCGCCACGTCCACCGCGAGCGGCCCGAGTGGGAGATCGTGGTCTATGACCTGCTCACCTACGCCGGGGACGCTGTGAACGTTGAGGGCCTGTCGGAGCGGGTGTCGCTGGTCCAGGCCGATATCTGTGACGCCGGCGCGCTGGATGCGGCGCTGGCGGGTGTCGACGCGGTGGTGCACTTCGCGGCGGAGTCCCACAACGACAACTCGCTGCATTCGCCGTGGCCGTTCATCCAGACCAACCTGATCGGGACGGCCACCATCCTCGAGGCGGTCCGCCGCCACGGGATCCGCCTGCATCACATCTCCACCGACGAGGTCTACGGAGATCTGGAGCTCGACGATCCGGCCAAGTTCACGCCCCGGACGCCCTATAACCCGTCCTCGCCCTACTCCGCGACCAAGGCCGGGTCCGACCACCTGGTCCGCGCCTGGGCGAGGTCCTTCGGGGTCGCGGCGACGCTGTCGAACTGCTCGAACAACTACGGGCCCTACCAGCACGTGGAGAAGTTCATCCCGCGCCAGATCACCGAGATCCTCGAGGGCCGACGCCCGAAGCTGTACGGCGCGGGCCAGAACGTGCGGGACTGGATCCATGCCGAGGATCACTCCTCGGGGGTGCTGGCGATCCTCGAGCGCGGTGTATCCGGGGAGACGTACCTGATCGGCGCCGAGGGGGAACGCAACAACCTCGACACCGTCCGGCTGATCCTGGGCCTGATGGGCCGCCCCGAGGACGATTTCGAGTGGGTCAACGATCGGCCCGGTCACGACCTGCGCTACGCCATCGACGCGACCCGGCTGCGCGACGAACTGGGTTGGCGGCCCCACTTTGAGGACTTCGAGGCCGGTCTGGCGGCGACGATCGACTGGTACCGCGAGCACGCGGACTGGTGGCGGCCCCAGAAGGCGGCGACCGAGGCCAAATACCAGGTCCTGGGCCGCTGAGCCCCGCCGGCACAGACGGCGCCGCGCTGGCCGCGCTGGTGCAGGAATCGACGAGCTGCCGGCTGTGTCCGCGTCTGGTGGAGTGGCGGGAGGAGGTGGCGGTGACCAAGCGCGCCGCCTTCCGCGATCAGACCTACTGGGGCCGGCCCGTGCAGTCCTTCGGCGATCCCGCCGCCCGGGTGGTGGTGCTGGGTCTGGCCCCGGCGGCCCACGGCGGGAACCGCACCGGGCGGATCTTCACCGGCGACCGCTCCGGGGACTTCCTGTTCGCCTCCCTGCACCGGGTCGGCTACGCCAACCAGGCCGAGTCGATCTCCATCGATGACGGACTCGCCCTCAGCGACTGCTGGGTGACCGCCGCGGTGCGCTGTGCCCCGCCGGTCAACAAGCCGTCCCCGGTCGAACGCGACACCTGCTGTGGCCACTGGCTCCTGCCGGAGCTCGAGCTGCTCGTGCACAAGCGGGTCATCGTCTGCCTGGGTGGATTCGCCTGGGACGCCGCGCTGCGCACCCTCGAGGCGCCCCGGCCCCGGCCAAGGTTCGGCCACGGCGCCGAGGTCGCGCTCAGCAGCGGACCGGGCGCGGGCCTGACCCTGCTCGGCAGCTACCACGTCTCCCAGCAGAACACCTTCACCGGGCGACTCACCGAGCCGATGCTCGACACGGTGTTCGAGCGGGCGCGCGAGCTCGCCGCGGGCTGACCCCGGGCCTCGAACGCCGGGCCCCGAGGGGCTCATCCGGGCGGCGGCGGCGGGAGTGACAACTGGGGTTTAACACGCTCGTGGCCCGGAGGAGCGATCATGTCCTCCACTGTGATTGAAACCGAGATCACCGAATCCCACACGATCGACCCCGAACTGTTCCGCGAGGCGCGTGAGCCCGAGCTCGCCGAGCTGTCGATCGCCGACCCTCCCGAGGCCTGGGCCGCGCTCGGGTTCGATATCGACGAGGACGACAACCTCGACCTCGGCGGCGTCCGCCTGCGCCTCGGCGCCAAGGGCGGCCAGGGCATCGTCTCCTGGTCGCTGCGCCGCGTCAACGCGATGGGCTCGATCGACGGTCTGCCCACGCCGGTGCCGCGGATGCTGCGCCCGCCCCCCTTCGTGACCCACCCCAACGGCGCCACCGGGCTCGACCACATCGTCGTGACGACGCCCGACTTCGCTCGGACGGCCGCCGCACTGGCGCGCGCCGGGGTCGAGCTGAAGCGGACCCAGGACATCGGTCGCGGGCGCCAGGGGTTCCGCCGGCTCGGTCCGGCCATCCTCGAGGTCGTGCAGCTGCCCGAGGACGGCGCCGGCGCCGAGGCGGCCGGCATCGTCGCGCGAACCCAGCCGACGGCCAACACGGGTGCCACGAGCGACTCGAGCTTCTGGGGATTGGTGGTCGTGGTGATCAGCCTCGAGGACCTCGCTGAGCGTCTCGGTGACCGGCTGGGCGAGATCCGACCGGCGGTGCAGCCCGGGCGCCGGATCGCCGCGCTGACGGGCACTCCCGAGGTCGGGCCGGCTCTGGCGTTCATGACGCCCGAGCCCCGCTGACTCAGCGCAGGGAGCAGGTGGCGACGCTGTAACCGGCGGGCAGCCCGTGCGCGTCGCGGTGCCCGGCGGTGGTGGTGCGCGTGGTGGAGCCCAGTCGCTTGCCGTCCCGGAACCACTCGAAGTCGACCTTGGCGATCAGCGTGACCGCGGCACCGAACTTCAGGCGCAGGCCCTCCTGGACCACGGCGCCGCCGCTGAACACCTGGCCACCCAGCTTGTAGCTGTGGGCGATCGGCACGTAGCGGTGCTGGGTCGCGGAGAACTCCTCGACTCTCACCACCATCAGCAGGTGGGTGGGGAATGACAGCGCGGGCATCTCACCGCGGATGCCCACGGCGGCGTCGCCGTCGTACCCGCAGGTGTTGATCGTCGCCCACAGCGTCCTGGCCCGGGTGGCCGTTGCGATCGCGGTGCGGATCTGCCCGGGCGTGGGTTGGGTCGGGGCACCGGCGGCGGCCGGGACGCCGACCAGCGCCGCGCCGGCGAGGCTCAGCGCCATCAACTTGTTGGCCCGTCGCATGAGCTGGAACATATCCCCTGTGATGAACGGCCTGGCGCGAACGTAGTTGTGGTGTGAGGAGCCATTCCGGGGATTGGCCGGCGCTCGAGGCGCTCTACCGCAGCAGCCGCGATGACGTCTACGCCTATGTGCTGAGCGTGCTGCGCGACACCGCCGCGGCCGAGGACGTGACCGCGCTCGCGTTCGAGCGCGCCTACCGCCGCCGGGCGAGCTTCGATCGCGATCGCGGCGTCCACCGGGCCTGGCTGTTCGCCATCGCGCGGAACGCCGCGCTGGACGAGCTGCGCCGCCGCCGGCGCCAGGCCCGCCTGGTGGCTGAGCCGGCCGAGCTCGAGCGCTCAGCCGAGTCCGATGACGACGGCGAGGTGCTGCTGCGCCGCACGGCGGTCCGCGCCGCGCTGGCCCAGCTGCCCGCCCGTGACCGCGAGCTGATCGCGCTGAAGTTCCACGTCGGGCTGACCAACGCCGAGATCGCCGGCGTCATCGGCGTGTCGGAGTCCAACGCCGGAACCCTGCTGCATCGTGCGATCACCAAGCTGAGGAGCGCGGTCAATGCCCCTGCCTGAGGAGACCCGGCTCGAGCTCGCGGCGATCGACGCGGCGCTGGCCGGCGACGCCGTCGACCCCCAGTACGCGGAGCTCGCCGAGCTGGCGCTGCTGCTGGCCGACGCCAAGCCCGAGCTGTCACCGGGGGGAGCGGCGGCGCTCGACCTGCGCATGGCCGCCTTGGGCCCGGAACCCCGGCCCCGGCGCGAGGCGCGTCGACGCTGGTTCCTGCGCCCGGCCTGTGGGGCCGGGCTGGCGCTGGCGCTGGTCGTGGCGCTGCTGGTGTTCGTCATCCCTCACGGTGGTGGGTCCAGCTCCAGCTCCGGGTACGTGAATGGCGCCGCGTCATCCAGTGGGGGCGCGTCGTCGTCGGCGTCGAGTTCATCGGGATCAGTGAGCTCGTCGTCGGCGGGGCGGAGCGCCGCCCCCGCCAGTGCGCCGCCCACTCCCCGGTCCAATGGTCGCCGGATCGTGCAGACCGCGCAGCTGTCGCTGAGAGCCACCAACGCCCGGATCGCCACGGTCGCCCAGGAGCTCTTCGACGTCGTCGGTTCCGAGCGGGGCATCGTCAAGCACTCCCAGATCAGCACGGGAACCAGCGGGTACGCCAGCTTCACCCTGTCGATTCCCACCGCGAACCTGTCCGCCACGCTCAACCGGCTGACCGAGCTGCGCTACGCACAGGTCGCCTCGAGCTCGGCCTCGAGTACGGACGTGAACAACCAGTACCTCGACGACCAGCGCAAGCTGGCCGACGCCACGGCGCTGCGCCGCTCGCTGTTGACCCAGCTGGCGGCGGCGACCACCACTGGCGCGATCGACAGCCTCAAGCACCGGATCACCGACGCCGAGTCGACGATCGCCACCGACGAGGCCAGTGTCAACCGCCTTCAGGGCCAGATCTCCCTCAGCGCGGTGAGCGTGACGATCTCGGCCGGCGACCCCGTCAATCCGTCCTCGCCGCAGCGCCGGCGCACCACGGCTTCACCCTGGCGCGGGCGGCCCACGACGCCCTCGACGTGCTCAAGGTGGCGGCCGGCGTCGCCCTCATCGCTCTCGCGGTGCTCGTTCCCGTAGGTCTGGCGACGGCGGTGATCCTCTGGATCCGCTCGGGCTGGCGGCGTCTGGGACGCGAGCGCGCCCTCGACGCCGGGTGAGCGTGGCGCGGCTGCCGGCCGACGATAACTGCCACGAAGCCAGAGCCGCGTGTGGTATCCATGTCACAGATGCCGGTAGCCGCGCGCACCGAAGACACCGTGGCGCTGCTGCGCCGGGTTCCCGTCTTCTCCACTCTCGCCGAGGATGACCTGGGTCGCGTCGCCGATGTCGCCGTGCCGCGGCGCTTCGCCGCCGCCGAGGTGGTGTTCCGCGAGGGCGATGAGTCGAACACCTGTTACATCGTGCGCTCGGGCAAGGCGCGGGCGATCCGCGCCCACACCGACGGCCGCTCCATCACGCTGGCCAACTTCGGCCCCGGCGACATCTTCGGTGAGCTGGCCATGTTCGACAACGAGAAGCGTTCGGCCACGGTGGAGACGCTGGCGGTCACCGAGGTCATCGCGATCCTCGGCGGTGACATGCGCCGGTTGATGCGCGAGCACCCCGAGATCGCGGTCAAGCTGATCGCGGCGCTGGCCCAGCGCCTGCGCGACACCAACGAGCGTCTCGCGCGCCAGTCCTTCCAGACCGTGCAGAGCCGGGTCGCCGCGGTGCTGGCCCAGATGGTCGCCGCCGCACGGACCGACGGAGCGCCCGAGGGTGATGTGCTCATCACCTCGACCCAGGCCGACCTCGCCCAGATGGCCGGCTCATCGCGTGAATCGGCCTCGCGCTTCCTGGCCGTGCTCGAGCGCGCCGGGATCATCACCCAGGGTCGGGGCAAGCTCGTCGTTCACGACGCCGAGGCGCTCGACCGCTACGTGTACTGACGCGCCCCGGGCCGGCGGTCTCACAGACCGCCGATCTCCAGCCCGGCGAGGCGCGACTCCCCCGCGAAGGCAACCCGGCCACGGTGGCGCAGCACGAGTGACACGCGGGCGCCGAGGTGCTCGTGAGCCCGCGGGACGCTGTGGCGCTCGCGCGGCAGCGGGACCGGCAGCACGTGGGCGACCCCACCGGCGCCGTCACCTTCGAGCTCGACGCTCCAGCGCGGCCCGCGACCGTGCAGGTGCCAACGTGTGCCGTCGGCCTCCACGTGCACCGGCGCGAGCAGCGGGTTGCCGAGGCGCAGCACCCGCTCGCCCAGGCTGACCACGACGCTGGTGGCTGCCAGCTGTCCCGGGCCGATGACCACGTCGCCCCCGGCGAAGGCGACGCACACCTCACGCTGCTCGAAGCCCTGGGCCTGTCCCCACCACCAGCGCGGCGGGAAGCCCCCACCGCCCCAGTTGTGCTCGGCATAGACCTGCCAGCCCTCCAGCGACACCCGCTCCTCACCCAGCACCGCGACACCGCGGACCTCGGCGTCGAACAGGTAGGGATGCCAGTACTGACCCAGCCCGGGCACCAGCTGGGCGGCGCCCACCCCGCCGAGCCACGGACGGGTCCACTCCCGACGGCCGGCCAGGCTCACCTCGAGCCGCGCATCCGGTCCGAGCTCGAGGCTCAGCCCGTCGGCGTCGGCGGCCAGCACCGAACCCGCCGGCGCGGACCCCGCGCCGGCCGGGCCGGCCCATACTGCGAACCGGTCGGTGGCGGCGCCGGCCAGCGGCACGTCGGCGGTGCGCAGGAAGGTGCCGGGGTGGCCGGCGAGCGCCACCGTCGCCCAGCTGGCGCCGGCGCCGTCGCGACACACGCCGCACAGCGCCACGATGACCCGGCCCGATGCGGCGTGGGAGAAACGCCAGAAGTAGCCCTCCAGTCCCACCCCGTGGGCCCGACGCAGGTCGGTGAAGGGCAGGTCAGACCCGAGAGCGCGGTAGCGACGCAGCATCGGGCAAGCTTGGCGGATCGCCGGGCGGAGAAGTTGGGAGAATGGGGCGGAGGAGGACGGGATGAACGAACTTGCCAGCACCTTGGCGGCCCCGGTGCCGCGACCCGGGCGGCTCACGTTGTGGGTCCGCGCGACCCGGCCGACGGACATGATCACCTCGCTGTTGCCGTGTCTCGCCGGGGGGCTGGTCGCCGTCAACTCGGGGCGAGCCACGTGGGCCCTGCTCGCGGTGGCCGTGGTCGCGATGCTGTTCCTCCACGCCGGGGTTGACACCTCCAACGAGGTCGAGGATTTCGCCCACGGCGTCGACGCACCCGACAAGCCCCGTGGCTCGCGGGTGTTCACCACCGGTCTGCTGAGCGTGCAGGAAGGCCGGCGTCTGTACGCCGCCTGCTTCGGCGCCGCGTTCCTGCTCGGCGTGGGGATCTGCGTGGTCCAGGGCCCGGCGCTGCTGGTGATCGGTGTGATCGGGATCCTCGGCGGCCTGCTCTACACCGCCGGGCCGTGGCCGTATAAGTACGCGGGCCTCGGCGAGCCGGCCATCGTGCTGCTGATGGGCCCGCTCATCACCCAGGGCAGCTACACCGCGGTCAGCGGCGACGCCTTCGCGGCCGGCGCCTTCTGGCTCGGCCTGGGGCCGGGCCTGCTCATCGCCTCGATGCTGGCGGCCAACAACATCGAGGACATCGAGGACGATGCCGCCGCGGGGTTGCGCACCCTTGCGGTGCGTCTCGGCTTCGATCGGTTCCGCCACCTCTACGTCGCGACCCTGCTCGCCGTGGTCCCGGCCCAGTTCGCGCTGTGGTTGACCGGGCTGTTCAACGCCTGGATCCTGCTGCCGCTGATCATCGTGCCGCTGCTGATCGCACGAGCTCGGGAGGCCGCGATTGCCACCTCGGCGCGCGACCCTCGCCTGGAGGGGTTGACACCCCGCACGGCCGTCGTGCACATCACATTCTGCGCGCTGCTGTGCGTCGCGGTCGTGCTCGCGCGCACGCTGTAGGTCCCCCGGCATCAACTAGGCTTCGCGCTGGCATGGCTCAGCCTGAAGAACGCTCCGCCGGCGGTGTCGTCTACCGCGACGACGAGATCGTCGTCGTGGTCCCCGTCAAGCGTGGCGGCGATGGACGTCGGGTTCTCGGTCTGCCCAAGGGCCACCCGGAGAAGGGCGAGAGCCTCGAGCAGGCCGCCGCTCGCGAGGTCCGCGAGGAGGCCGGCGTCGAGGGCGAGCTCACCGAACACCTCGGTGACGTGACCTACTCCTATGACCGCAAGGGCCGTCGCCGGCTCAAGCAGGTGACCTTCTTCCTCATCCGCTATGAGCGCGGGGATCCCGCGGACCACGATCATGAGATGGAGGAGGCCAAGTGGATGCCCTTCGATCAGGCGATCCGCGAGCTCACCTACGACGGTGAGCGCGAGATGGTCACCCGGGCGCGTGAGCGGGTCCGCGGCCTGGCCGACGCCACGTGAGTCGCCCGTCGGCGGCTCGACGCCCGACGGACCTGTAATGTCGCGCCCGTGCGCGTCCTGAACTTCTACTCCTCGGTCTTCGCCGACCAGCTGCGGCGTGGTCGCAAGACGGCGACCATCCGCCTCGGCGATAAGTCCCACAAGTACCGCAAGAACGACGCGGTGATCGTCACCATCGGCTATCAGCACTCGCCGCGCGAGAAGATCTTCGAGGCGGTCATCGACCAGGTCGAGGTCAAGCGCGTCCAGGACCTCTCCCCGCGTGACATCGAGCACGACAACCCGGAGTTCCGTCGGGTCGACGAGATGGTCCACTTCCTCCAGCAGATCTACGGCCGCACCGTGGCCATGGACGACCTGGTGACGGTGGTGCGCTTCTCCCAGATCATCGAGAACCCGCCCGAGATCCGCGACCGCATGCACGGTCTCGGCAGCGCCCGCAACTAGCGCCCTGCCGCGGTGGGGCATTAGGGCTCGAGCGCGGCGAGAAACGCGTCGGCCTGTCCGGCGGTCGTCTCGATCACCCACCGGGCTCCCCAGCAGACGCGAACCCGCCGGCGGCCCACGCCGGCGTCGACGGACAGCACGCTCCCGTCTCGCGCCAGCCAGATCAGGTCGATCGCGAAGCGCATGGTGAAGGTGTGGACCGACGCGGTGCGGATCTGCAGCCCCAGTTGCGGCGCCAGCGCGTCGAGTCCGCCGAGCCCGCGCAGGCGCGAGCTGAGGCTGGTCGCCTCGATCAGCGTCAGCTGATCGGTCAGTCGGCGCCGCGGCAGCCCGGCCAGCCGGGCGGGCTCTGAATCAGTGCTGCTCACCTCGGGTCAACCTACCGTGCCACCTCCACGCGGACGCCCTGGCATCAGGAAATTGGCACTCTTCACACGAGAGTGCCAAATCACGCTCGAGCCGTGTTATCGTACGCCGTGTTGGCACTCTCGGACCGAGAGTGCCAGACCTTTGAAGTTTCCCCGTAACCCCACCCGGAGGTCTCAGACACATGAGTCTCAAGCCGCTTGGCGATCGTCTGATCGTCCGCGCGATCGAGGAAGAGGAGAAGACCGCCAGCGGTCTCGTCCTTCCCGACACCGCCAAAGAAAAGCCCCAGAAGGGCAAGGTCATCGCCGTCGGCGACGGCAAGATCAACGAGGACACCGGTAAGCGCACCCCGCTTGACGTCGTCGAGGGCGACGAGGTCCTGTACAGCAAGTACGGCGGCACCGAGATCAAGGTCGACGGCGAGGACCTGCTGGTCCTTCGCGAGTCCGACGTTCTGGCCAAAGTCCAGAAGTAATAGGAGAACCTGAATATGGCTCATAAAGAACTGAAGTACGACGTCGAAGCACGCAAGGCCCTCGAGGCCGGCGTGGACGCCGTAGCCAACGCCGTCAAGGTCACGCTCGGCCCCAAGGGTCGCTACGTGGTCCTCGACAAGAAGTTCGGCGCCCCGACCATCACCAACGACGGCGTCACCATCGCTCGTGAGATCGAGGTCGAGGACGTCTTCCAGAACCAGGGCGCGATGCTCGTCCGCGAGGTCGCGACCGCGACCAACGACATCGCCGGTGACGGCACCACCACGGCGACCGTGCTCGCCCAGGCGATCGTTCGCCAGGGTCTGAAGAACGTCGCCGCCGGGGCCAACCCGCTGGCGCTGAAGAAGGGCATCGAGAAGGCCGTCGAGCAGGTTGTGGCCAACATCGCCGAGCAGTCCAAGGTCGTCTCCGGCAAGGAGCAGATCGCCCGCGTGGCGACCATCTCCGCCGGTGATGAGGAGATCGGCGACGTCATCGCCGACGCCATCGAGAAGGTCGGCAAGGACGGCGTGGTCAACGTCGAAGAGGGCAACACCTTCGGGCTCGAGCTCGAGTTCACCGAGGGCATGCAGTTCGACAAGGGCTACATCTCCCCGTACCTGGTCACCGACCAGGACCGCCAGGAGGCCGTGCTCGAGGACCCCTACATCCTCATCGCGAACCAGAAGATCGGTTCCGTCCGTGACGTGCTGCCCGTGCTTGAAGCGGTCATCCAGTCCGGCAAGCCGCTGCTGATCATCGCTGAGGACGTCGAGGGCGAGTCGCTCGCGACGCTCATCGTCAACAAGCTGCGTGGCACCTTCACCGGTGTCGCCGTCAAGGCCCCGGGCTTCGGCGATCGCCGCAAGCGCATCCTCGAGGACATCGCCATCCTGACCGGCGGCGAGGTCATCACCGAGGAGCTCGGTCTCAAGCTGGAGAACACCCAGGTGTCACAGCTCGGCCGTGCCCGTCGTGTCGTCGTGGCGAAGGACAACACCACGATCGTCGACGGTTCCGGCGACTCGAACGCGATCAAGGGCCGCATCGCCCAGATCAAGTCCGAGATCGAGTCCACCGATTCGGACTTCGACCGCGAGAAGCTCCAGGAGCGTCTGGCCAAGCTGTCCGGCGGCGTGGCCGTGGTCAAGGTCGGCGCAGCCACCGAGACCGAGGTCAAGGAGAAGAAGCACCGCGTCGAGGACGCGCTGCAGGCCACCCGCGCTGCTCTCGAGGAGGGCATCGTTCCCGGCGGCGGCGTCGCGCTGCTGGTCGCGCAGAAGGCGCTTCGCGTCGAGGACATCGTCGGCGAGGACGAGCAGACCGGTGGTCGCATCGTCTTCCGCGCGCTGGAGGAGCCGCTTCGCCAGATCGCTGACAACGCGGGCCTCGAGGGTTCGGTCGTCGTCAATGACGTGCGCAAGGCCAAGAAGGATCATGGCCTCAACGCCGCCACGGGCGAGATCGTCAACCTGATCCAGACCGGGATCATCGATCCGGCCATGGTCACCCGTTCCGCGCTGCAGAACGCAGCGTCGATCGCCAAGAACATCCTGACCACCGAGGCGATCGTCGCCGAGGTTCCGGACAAGGACAATGGCGGCGGCGGCGGCATGGGCGGCGGTATGCCCGACATGGGCGGCATGATGTAAGCAGTCGCTTTCGAGCGACTCCGGTTTCGCCGCTTGCGAGCGACGACCGTTGTTCAGGAGGGGCCCGGTCTGTGAGACCGGGCCCTTTCTGCGTTCTCAGCGCCCCTCGAGCGCCCGGTGAGACCCCACAAACCTCCGCGACGCCCAGCTCGGCGCCGGGGGTGCGCTGCCGGTGTCCTCAGACGACATCGCACGCGCACCCCTCCCCGCGCCTGTCGCGTCGTGGAGAGTTGTGGGGTGAGCGCGGGCGGGTGACGCGCGCATCTACCATCACCGGCCTCATGGCACGTCAACGACCCACCGTCGCGATGGTCGGCGCCGGCCAGCTGGCCCGCATGGGCTGGCAGGCGGCGATCGACCTCGACCTCGGCCTGGTCTGCCTCGGCAAGCCGGGGGAGGCGGCGATCCTCGCCGGGGCGCAGCTGCTCGAGGGCTCGGGCTATGACGCCGAGGCGCTCGCCGCGCTGGCGGGGCGCGGGGACGTGCTCAGCTTCGAACACGAGCTGGTCGATCTCGACGCGGTGCGTCGCCTGGAGTCACAGGGGGTCCTGGTGCGGCCCGCCAGCGCGGTGCTCGCCCTGGCGGTGGACAAGCTCCATCAGCGCCGGACGCTGTCGCAGGAGTACGGCCTGGCCGTGCCGGCCTACGCCGCCGCGCCCGACCCGGCGGCGGTCGAGACCTTCGCGGCCGCGCACGGCTGGCCGGTGGTGCTCAAGGCGGTCAGCGGCGGCTATGACGGGCGCGGGGTGTGGATGTGTGAGGACCCCGCCGCGGTGGCGGCGGCGTTCGCCGATGCCGCCGCCGGCGGGCTCGAGCTCTACGTCGAGGAACGCGTCGCGCTCGCCGCCGAGGCGGCGATCATGGTCGCGCGCTCCCCCGCCGGCGAGGTGGCCGTCTACCCGCTGGTGGAGACCCACCAGGTCGACGGGATGTGCCGCGAGGTGGTGCTCGGCGCCGAGACGCTGGTCACCACGGAGATCGCCGCGGCGGAGATCGCCGAGGGCCTGGCGCGTCGGGTCGGGCTGAAGGGCCTGATGGCGGTCGAGCTGTTCGTCACCGCCTCCGGCGAGCTGCTCATCAACGAGCTGGCGTTGCGCGCGCACAACACCGGTCACATCCACACCGAGGCGACGGTCACCTCCCAGTTCGAGCAGCATCTGCGCGCCGTGCTCGATCTGCCCCTCGGCGACACCTCGCCGGTGACCCTGGCCGCGGCGATGGTCAACATCGTCGGTCCGGCCGACGGCTCGGACCCGGCCGACCGCGTGGCCGCGGCGCTCGGCGTCCCGGGCGCGCGCGTCCACCTCTACGGCAAGGCCGCCCGCCCGGGCCGCAAGCTCGGTCACGTCAGCGTCTGCGCCGACACCGCCGAGCGGGCCCTCGAGCTCGCCCGCGACGCGGCGGATAGGCTGGAGGGCAATGGCTGATCCGATCGTCGGCGTGGTGATGGGCTCAGACAGCGACCTCCCGGTCATGGCGGCCGCGGCCGAGGTGCTGGCCGAACTGGGGATCGCCAGCGAGACCCGCGTGATGTCGGCGCACCGCACGCCGACCGACATGCTCGCCTACGGCCAGTCGGCGCAGGCGCGGGGGCTGAGGGTGATCATCGCCGGCGCCGGCGGGGCGGCGCATCTACCGGGCATGCTCGCCGCGGTGACGCCGCTGCCGGTGATCGGCGTCCCGGTGGCGCTGAAGACGCTGGACGGCCTGGACAGTCTGCTGTCGATCGTGCAGATGCCCCGGGGCGTGCCGGTGGCCACGGTGGCGATCAACGGCGCACGTAATGCCGGTCTGCTCGCCGCGCGCATCCTCGGCACATCGGACCCCGAGCTGCGCGCCAAGCTCACGCAGTTCGCCGAGACCCAGGCCGAGGCGGCGCGCGCCGCCGACGCCCGCGTGCGCGGCGAAACCAACTAGCGGGCGTCGGCCAGCAGCTCGAGGCGGTTGCCCCACGGGTCGGTGGTGTGCAGGCGCCGCACGCCGGGGATCTCCTCGGCCGGCGCCCACACCACCGGGTACTCCGCCGCGACCAACCGTGCGGCCAGCGCCTCGAGCCCGTCGGGACTGAGGCGAAAACCGGCGTGCGCCTTGGTGGCGGCCACGAACTGGTCGGCGGCGACCACGGCGACGTGAAGCTGGCGACCGTCCCCGAGCTCGAACCACACGCCGCGGCGAGGCGCCAGCGTGCCGGGCTTGGGGATCTCGCGCAGGCCGAGGATCTCCCCGAAGAAGCGGCGGGCGGCCGGCTCGGAGTCCGGCGGCGCGGTCATCTGCACGTGGTCGAGATCCATCGTCAGACCTCCGGTACCCGTTCCCAGGACGACCACCACTCCAGCTCGCGGAAGCCGATGCTCGCATAGACCCCCACGGCCATCGGCGAGGAGAGCAGGAAGGCCATGTCGGCACCGTCAACAAAGGCGGCGCGGACCGCGGCGGCGGTGACCGCGGCGCCGAGCCCGCGGCGGCGGTAGCCGTCAGCGGTGGCGACGGTGTAGATCCATGCCGTCCGGTCGTTCACGTCGGCCATCGCCGTGGTCACCGTCTCACCGGCGATCTCGCCGCCGAGGAAATGGGCGCCCTGTCCGCGCATCGCCTCCGGGGGTGTCAGGGTCCGCGACACCTCGATCGGCGTGCCGAACACCTCGGCGCTGAGCTGGGCGTGGACCTCCGCTCCCTCGGGCCCGAGCCGGCACAGGGCCAGACCGTCGACGCTGGGACCGTCCGGCAACTCGCTCAGCCCCATCAGGGGCATGCCCATCTGGGGTGTCATACCGAGGCGGTCGGCGACGGCGCCGACCGCCTCGGTGACCGCCGGACGCGACTGCAGGCTGAAGGGGAGGCCGGTGTCGGCGACGCGCGTGAGGACGTCGGTCAGTGCGGCCGCGTCGAAGTCGGAGTAGACGGCGACGCGGTTGAATGGCGCCGCCGTGATCCCGGACACCCCGGCGACGAAACCGGGGTGGGTCTCGACCCAACGTCCGTCCAGGGCCCGATGGAGCTTGAGCAGACCGTCCTGGTGTCCGACTGCCGCCCAGTCCGCCAGCTCCATGATCTCAGCAGGCTACTTACTCGACCACGCTGACGTCGGTCTCCGCGTGGGGGTGGATGCCGACCCGGACCTCGACGTCCCCGCGGGCGAACGCGACCGTGCCCGGCTCGGCCACCAGCGCGCGGTAGGTGCCGGCAGGCCCGAACGCCTCGGGCCGGCGGGCGCGCAGTGCGAGCAGGTCGGCGATGAGCTTCAGCTTGGGGTCAGACCCGGCGCTCAGCGCTTCGCGCCGGGTGTACCAGTCGACGGGCCGGCGGTTATCGGGGTCGACCAGCGCGCTGTACTCGAGCTCGTCGCCCTGGTAGATGTCCGGGACTCCGGGCGAGAGGATCTTCAGGGCCACCCAGGCCCGTGAGATCCGCGCCCCGAGCTCCTCGGCGCGGGCCACCAGGGGCGCGAACTCCGCGGCGAACTCGGCGTGCTCGGTGAGCGCGCGGGCCCATGCCTTGACCCCGGCCTCATAGTCGGTGTCCGGGTCGATCCAGTTGGAGTTGCGCTTGGACTCCCGCAGCGCCTTCTCGAAGTAGGCGTCGAGGCGCTCCCAGCGCTCGTCGGCGTCGGCGGGGAAGGCGAGCAGGGTCTGGAGGACGAAGTAGCGGTCGATGGGGTCCGGTCCGTCGCCGTGGGCGAGCCACCTGCGCACCAGCGCGGTCCACTCATCCGCCATCCAGGTCAGCGCCGCGATCCGCGCGCGCACGTCCGCCGAGCGCTTGGCGTCGTGGGTCATCGTGGTCAACAGCGCCTCGGGGTACATCAGCGCCCGCTCGGCGTTGTGGGCGTGGAACGCCTCGGTCGACAGCGTGAAGCGGCCCGGCTCGCCACCGACCTCGTTGAGGGCGAGCAGCCGGTTGTAGCGGTAGAAGCTGGTGTCCTCGACCCCCTTGGCCATGATCGCCGGGGAGGTCTGCTGGAAGCGGGTGATGTACTCACCGGCTGAGGTGGGGATGTAGCTGCGGTAGAGCGGCTGGCTCAACAGCGCCTCCCCGATCGCCGCGACGTCAGGGGCGCCGTCGATGCGTGACAGGCGCTCCACCTCGGGCGTGAAGGAGGTCCGGGTCTGCTCGCGCTTGGCCTCCCAGGCCCACGCGCCGAAGGGTCGATCGTCGCCGGCGATCTCGTCCCACAGCGCGGTGAACGCCGCCTCGGCGTCGGGGTTGAGGCTCAGTCCGATGAGGTCGTTGAGGAAGTCATAGCCGACGGTGCCGCTCACCGGCCAGGTGTCGGGCACGCGCTCCTCGGCGCCGAGGATCTTCTCCACCCACACGCGGTCCACGCCGGCGGCGGCCAGGCGCGCCAGGTACTGCTCGGGATCAGCCAGACCGTCGGGGTGATCGACGCGCAGCCCGTCGACCAGGCCCTCGGACACCAGCGAGAGGACCTTGGTGTGGGTGGCGTCGAACACCTCCTGGCGCTCGATCCGGATGCCGGCCAGGTCGTCGATGTCGAAGAAGCGCCGCCAGCGCGGGGGCTGGTGGGGGTCGGTGGTGTCGACGTCGAAGAAGCGCTGGCGCAGCTCGGGGTCGGCCCAGTAGCGGTTTTCGTCCGAGGCGGCCATGTGGTTGGGGACGACGTCGAGCACGATCCCCAGGCCGGCCGCGTGGGCGGCCTCGGCCAGGGCGCGGAACTCCGCCTCACCACCCAGCCCGTCCGACAGCTGGGACGGGTCGGTCACGTCATAGCCGTGCGTCGAGCCCGTCTGGGCCTGCAGCGACGGGGAGAGGTACAGGTGCGAGACGCCCAGCTCGCGGAGATAGGGCACCAGCCCCCGCGCGAAGGCGAAGCCGTAATCGGGGGTCAGCTGCAGTCGGTAGGTGGCGACCAACGTGCGCGCGGCGCGGGGTTCAGAGATGCTCACGGGCCATCTCTACCCACCTGGGCGGGACTTACTTACGCGACCCGTCGCAGGACCAGCATCGAGCGGTGGATCAACGTGATCGGCTCCTCGGCGTCCCAGGTCGTCGACCCGGGCAGCGCGCCCGGGGCCATGGTCGACAGCTCGAGCGACCAGCGCATGGTCTTGTAGCGCTCGGGCATGGTGAAGTCGACGTTCTGGGCGCACGCGTTGAACAGCAGGATGAAGCTGTCATCGACGATCTGCTCACCCTGGGCGGTCAGGTTGGGGATCGCCTCGCCGTTGAGGAACAGGCCGAAGGCATGCTCCTCTCCGTCCCACTCCTCGGTGGTCATCTTCTCGCCCGTGGGCCCGAACCACCAGGCGTCGGCCAGGTCGGCGTCGGCGGGGTCGGCCGCGGTGTCGTCGTTGAGGTTGGTTCCGGCGAGGAAGGAGTCGCGGCGGAACACCGGATGGTTGAGGCGCAGCTTGATCGCGCGGCGGGTGAAGTCGTGCAGGCTGTCGCCGTTCTCGGTCGAGCCCCAGTCGAACCACGAGGTGGCGTTGTCCTGGCACCAGCTGTTGTTGTTGCCGCCCTGGCTGCGGCTGCGCTCATCGCCGCCGAGCAGCATCGGCGTGCCCTGGGAGACCATCAGGGTGGCGATGAAGTTGCGCTGCTGGCGGTGGCGCAGGGCGAGGATCTCGGGGTCATCGGTCTCGCCCTCCACGCCGCAGTTCCAGGAGCGGTTGTCGTCGGTGCCGTCGCGGTTGTCCTCGAGGTTCGCCTCGTTGTGCTTCTCGTTGTAGGACACCAGGTCGGCCAGGGTGAAGCCGTCGTGGGCGGTGACGAAGTTGATCGAGGCGAACGGGTCACGACCGTCGTCCTCATACAGGTCCGAGGAGCCAGCCAGCCGTTCGGCAAAGGCGCCGTTGGAGGTCTGGCCGCGCCAGTAGTCGCGCACGGTGTCGCGGTAGATCCCGTTCCACTCCGACCACAGGATGGGGAACTGGCCCACCTGGTAGCCACCGGGACCGACGTCCCAGGGCTCGGCGATCAGCTTGACCTGGGAGAGCACCGGGTCCTGGTGGATGATGTCGAAGAAGCTGGAGAGCCGGTCGACGTCGTAGAGCTCGCGGGCCAGGGCGGAGGCGAGGTCGAAGCGGAAGCCGTCGACGTGGCACTCCATCACCCAGTAGCGCAGCGAGTCCATGATCAGCCGCAGCGTGCTGGGGTGCACCGGGTTGAGCGAGTTGCCCGTGCCGGTGAAGTCCATGTAATGGCGCTTGTCGTCAGGGACCAGCCGGTAGTAGGACGCGTTGTCGACGCCCTTGAACGACAGCATCGGTCCGAGGTGGTTGCCCTCGGCGGTGTGGTTGTAGACGACGTCGAGGATCACCTCGATGCCCGCGCGGTGCAGCGCCTTGACCATGCCCTTGAACTCGCGCACCTGTTCACCGCGACGGCCGGTGGCGGCGTACTCGGAGTGGGGGGCCAGGTAGCCGATCGTCGAATAGCCCCAGTAGTTGGTCAGGCCCTTGTCATGGAGGAAGGACTCATCCGAGATGTGGTGGATGGGCAGGAGCTCCACCGCGGTCACGCCGAGGTTGGTCAGATAGGCGATCGCGGAGTGGGAGGCGAGACCGGCGTAGGTGCCGCGCAGGTCCTGGCGCACCCCGGGATGGGTCTGGGTGAAGCCGCGGACGTGGACCTCGTAGATGACCGTGTCGGCCATCGGGATCCCGGGCGGACGGTCGCCCTCCCAGTTGAAGGCGTCGTCGACGACCACTGATTTGGGCACTGCGGTGGCATCGTCGGCCTCGTCGGGCACCAGATCGGAGGTGTCGTCGGCCTCGCCGTCG
Source organism: Solirubrobacteraceae bacterium (assembly GCA_965198695.1). Taxonomy (GTDB): domain Bacteria; phylum Actinomycetota; class Thermoleophilia; order Solirubrobacterales; family Solirubrobacteraceae; genus Palsa-465. The sequence goes on from CBDAPW010000003.1 coordinate 715,307, forward strand.
GCGTCGAGCTTGAGCACGTAGGGCAGCAGGTTGGCGCCCTGGCTGTGATCGACGACCCCCTCGATCGCCTTGGCGTTGGGGTCGATGAGCAGCTTGGCCGGATTGAAGCGGTGGCCGTTGTCGGGGTCATAGGCCCCATGGACGCGGAAGCCATAGCGCTGTCCGGGCCCGACCCCGGGCAGGTAGCAGTGCCAGCTCATCGCCTGGCGCTGGGTCATCGGGATGCGTTCCTCGGTGCCCGCGTCGTCGAACAGGCACACCTCGGCCCCGTTGGCGTTCTCGGAGAACACGCTGAAGTTGGTGCCCTGCCCGTCCCACGTCGCTCCCAGCGGGAAGGGCCGTCCCGGCCACACTTCGGTCACTCGGTCTCCTTGATCTTCAACACGGCTCCACTGCGTGGGCCCAGTGCCAGTCTGCCGCGCGTCAACTTCACCTCCGGCGCACTGGCGAGGGTCAGCGTATAGCCACGGGCCGCACGGGACATTTCTGAGTCCGCGAAGTTGGCCACGATCTTGAATGGGCCGCGGGTCACCTCGAGCCAGCCTGCGGCCTCGTCGAAGCTGATGCTGTCGGGATCTCCACTGGGAAGCTCGCGGCGCAGCGCCAGCAGCCGGCGGTAGAGCTCGGCGATCGCGGGGTCCCGCTCGCGCGTCAGCTTGGAGACCTCGAAGGTCTCGAGCGCCATCGGGTCGGGGATCTCGTGCCCGAAGGAGGCGAAGGCGGCGAACTCGGCGCGGCGACCATTGCGCGTCGCCTCAGCGATCTCCGGGTCGATGTGATCGACGAAGTACTGGAACGGTGCGGGCTCTGAGTACTCCTCGCCCATGAACAGCATCGGCGTGAACGGCGCCGTCAGCGTGAGCAGCGCCGCCAGCGGACGCACCGCGACGGGCATGCGGTCGCCGAAGGCCCGGTTGCCGACCTGGTCGTGGTTCTGGTTGTGCACGACAAAGGCGCGCGGGGGGAGATCAAAGGCCTCCGCGCCGACCAGCCGCTCACGCACCTGGGAGTAGACGCCGTCATAGACATAGGGGCGCGCCATCGCCTTGGCGAGGTCGGCGACGGATCCGTAGTCGGCGTAGTAGCCCTCGTGCTCGCCGGTGAGCAGGGTGCGCAGGCTGTGGTGGAAGTCGTCGGCCCAGGCGGCATCGGCGCCCCAGCCGCCCACCCGCGGCTTGCGCATCACCTTGGCGTCGTTGAGCTCGGACTCGGCGATGACGATCGCGCCGGGGTTGATCGCCCGCACGCGGCGGATCAGCTCGGCCACCAGATGCTCGGGACCGGAGTCGAAGATGGCGTGCACGGCGTCGAGGCGCAGCCCGTCGACCCCGAAGTCGCGGATCCAGCCCTCGGCGGACTGACAGGCCCACTCGCGCACCGGATCGGACTCGGCGTCGTCGTAGTTCACCGCGCTGCCCCACGGCGTCGAGTACTTGTCGGTGAAGTAGGGACCGAACTTCTCCAGGGCATCGGACCCGGGTCCGACGTGGTTGTAGACGACGTCGAGAATGACCGCCAGCCCGCACGCGTGCGCTGCGGCGACGAACGCCGCGAAGCCCGCAGGCCCGCCGTAGGAGGACTGAGCGGCGGAGATGTAGACGCCGTCATAGCCCCAACCGCGGGTCCCGGGGAACTCGGCGATCGGCATCACCTCGAGGGCGGTGACGCCCAGCTCGGCCAGGTCGGCGAGGTAGGGAATGGCGCCCGCGAAGGTGCCCTCGGGCGAGAACGTCCCGATGTGCAGCTCATAGATCACCTGGCGGTTCATCGGCGCAGCGCGGAACGCCGCGGAGGGACGGCTGAGCCCAAAGCCAGCCGTCCCCACCACCTGGCTGGGACCGCGTAATCCCTCAGGCTGGCTGCGGCTGGCGGGGTCGGGCAGGCGCTCGCGCCCGAGCACGAAGCGGTAGTTGGTTCCGGCCGGGGCCGGGGCGGTCAGCTCATAGACGCCGTAGCCCACGTCCTCCATCGGAGTGAGTTCGGCCTTGCGTCCCGTGTACAGGGCCAGCTGGACTCCCTTCTTGGCCCGCGGAGCCCACACCCGGAACTGGGTCTGAGCGTCATCGATCGGCCGGGCACCCAGGGGGCGCTGCCACGGGTACTGCGCCGGCGTCCCCGCGCCGGCTGGGTCAGCTGCCATCCGGCACCAGCCACAGGGCGCCGAGCGGCGGGAGGTCGAGGGCCGCCGAGTGGGCCTGGTTGTGCCAGGGGATGTCGTCGATCACGACCTCGGGGTTGACCACGCCGGAGCCGCCGTATTTGGGGTCGTCGGTGTTGAGCGCCTCGCGCCAGCCCCCGAAGCCGGGCAGTCCGACCCGGTAGCCCAGGTGGGGGGTCGCGCTGAGATTGAGGACGCAGACCAGCGTGCGCTCGCCCTCGGCGGTCTGGCGGGCGAAGGCCACGACGTTGTTGTCCGCGTCGTTGCCCTCGAGCCAGTAGAAGCCCGATGGATCGGCGTCGAGCTCCCACAGCGCCGGCTCTGCCTTGTACACCGCGTTGAGGTCGCGGACCAGCGACTGCACGCCGGCGTGATCGGTCGACTCGAGCAGGTGCCAGGGCAGCGAGTCCTCGTGGTTCCACTCGGTCGGCTGGGCCATCTCACAGCCCATGAACAGCAGCTTCTTGCCCGGGTGAGCCCACATGTAGGCGTACAGGGTCCGCAGGTTGGCCAGCTTCTGCCAGTGATCGCCGGCCATCTTGGTGTACAGCGATCCCTTGCCATGGACCACCTCGTCGTGGGAGAGCGGCAGCACGTAGTTCTCCGAGAACGCGTACATCAGGCTGAAGGTCAGCTGCCCGTGGTGGTAGCGGCGGTAGACCGGATCCTCCTGGAAGTACTCCAGGGTGTCGTGCATCCAGCCCATGTTCCACTTGAAGCCGAAGCCGAGGCCGCCCACGTAGGTGGGCTTGGACACGCCCGGCCAGGCGGTCGACTCCTCGGCCGCGGAGATGACCCCCGGCTCCTGGGCGAACATCGCCTCGTTCAGCTCCTTGAGGAAGGAGACCGCCTCGAGGTTCTCGCGTCCCCCGTAGATGTTCGGCACCCACTCGCCCTCCTTGCGGGAGTAGTCGAGGTAGAGCATGGAGGCGACGGCGTCGACGCGGATGCCGTCGACGTGGAACTCCGACAGCCAGTACTTGGCGTTGTCGATGAGGAAGTGGCGGACCTCGTTGCGGCCGAAGTCGAACACCAGGGTGCCCCAGTCGGGATGGGCTCCGCGGCGCGGATCGGCGTACTCATACAGCGGCCGCCCCTCGAACTCGGCGAGCGCGAAGGCGTCCCGCGGGAAGTGAGCGGGCACCCAGTCGAGGATGACCCCGAGGCCACGATCGTGGAAGCGCTCGACCATCGTGCGCAGGTCATCGGGTGAGCCGAAGCGGGGCGTCGGGGCGAAGTAGGAGGTGACCTGGTAGCCCCAGGAGCCCTCGAAGGGGTGGCCCATCACCGGCAGCAGCTCGACGTGGGTGAAGCCCATGTCGAGCACGTAGTCGGCCAGCTCGTCGGCCAGCTCCAGGTAGGTGAGCGAACGGTTGTCCTCCAGCGGGTTGCGCCGCCAGGAGGCGAGGTGGACCTCATAGACCGACATCGGCTCGGCGTGGGGGACCTTGCCCGCCCGCTGGGCTCGCCAGTCGGTCTCGTGCGCGCCCCAGCTATGGCGCGACCGAGTGACCACGCTGGCCGTCTTGGGCGGCATCTCGGTCTCCTGGGCCCAGGGGTCGGCCTTCATCACCGTGACGCCGGTCGGTCCGACGATCTCGTACTTGTAGTTGTTGTGCTCCAGCACGTGGGGATGGAAGAGCTCCCACAGGCCGACCCCGGTCTTGCGCATCGGGTCCGCGCCGCCGTTCCAGCCGTTGAAGTCTCCGACCACGCTGACCGACTGGGCGTCGGGCGCCCACACGACAAAGGCGGTGCCCTCGATGCCGTCGTGTTCGCGGATGTGCGCGCCCATCAGGTCGTGGGCGTGCTCGTGGCGCCCCTCGTTCAACAGGTGCAGGTCAAGCTCGCCGAGCAGGGGGGAGAAGTCGGGCTGAACGTCGGTCATGCCACCTCCAGGAGTCGCTCAATACCGGCCACGGGGATCGATACCCATTCCGGACGGTTGTCGAGCTCGTAGCGCAGCTCATAGATGGCCTTCTCGAGTTCAAAGATGCCCAGCAGGTTCTCGATGCCCTGGGAACCGGGCGGCAGCAGGCTCTGGTCGACCTCGGCGATGTAGGCGTCGAGGAAGGCGGCACGGGCTCGCGTCTCGAGGTCCTCGGGTACCGGCTGGCCGTTGACCACCGACACGGTGGCGATGGCGTAGGCGAAGGAGCGCAGCATCGAGGCGACGTCGCGCAGGCCCGAGCGCTTCATGCGTCGCTGGGAGACCGAGCGGGCCGGCTCACCCTCGAAATCGAGGATCACCCAGCTGCCGTCGGGCCGCGCCAGGGTCTGGCCGAGGTGGTAATCGCCGTGGATGCGGATGTAGCGGCCACTCGAGGTGAGCAGCGGACGCTCGGCCAGTCGCTCGCGCACGTCGGCGCCACGCGAGGCGATCGGGCCCAGCAGCTCGTGGTCGTGGGGCAGGTTGAGGAACATCTGCTCGATGTCCTCGTCGATCTTGGCCCGGATCAGCGCCATCGACTCCGCCGAGGGCTCCTCGGGCTGGAAGGCGGGATCCTCGTTGTCGGTGGCCAGCGTCGAGTGCAGCTTGGCCGTCGCCTCACCGAGGCCGGTCACCCGCTGGAGGAACCGCTCGGGGTCGGTGGCGATCTCCGCCAGGGCGAGCTCCCAACCGTCGCGGGCGTCCGTGACGTAGTCCTGGAGCACGCCGAGGGTGGCCGACACCGCCGGGCCCTCGTACTCATACCAGCCGCGCAGTGGGGCGATGTTGGGGAAATCGCGGGCCGAGAGGAAGCGCAGCATCTCCAGCTCCGGGTTGATGCCGGCCTCGAGCCGGCGGAACACCTTGAGGGCGAAGCGCTCGTCGACCACGATCGTCGTGTTCGACTGCTCGGCGCCCATCGGACGCAGGCTGACCTGCTCGGCCACCGAGAAGCCCTCGCCGGCCTGGCGGAAGGCGAAGCAGCCGTGGTCGGTGTGGATGTCGCCACCGGTGGCTATCGCCTCGGCCAGCCCGGCGCCGTGCTCGGGCACCATCTGATAGATGGCGTGCTGGCCGGTGGTGAAGGTGATGCCGAGCAGCTGGACCTCGCCGCCGGTCACCGTGCCCGAGTCGAGCACGATCACCTCGGCGATCTCCTGGCTCTTGGAGGCGTACCAGCGCTGCTGGGGAAGCCATTCGGTCATCTCAGTCATCAGACGGTGCCTCCAGTGCGAACCAGTAGAAGCCGCGCGGGGCCAGCGTCAGCAGGTAGGGCAGCTGTCCGATCCGCGGGAAGCGGTTGCGACCGAACATCTCGACTGGGTGGTAGCCCTCGAGTTCGGACAGGTCGAGCTCGGCGAACTGCGCCGTGCGGGCCATGTTGTGCACGCACAGCACGAGATCGTCCTGGTAACGGCGGATCAGCGCGAAGATCTGGTTGTTGGAGGCGCGGATCGGCTCATAGCTGCCGAGCCCGAACACCGGGTGCTCCTTGCGCAGCTCGATGAAGCGGTGCATCCAGCGCAGCAGCGAGGTCGGCGTCCGCAGCTCGGCCTCGACGTTGACGGCCTGGAAGCCGTAGACCGGGTCCATCAGCGGTGGCGCGTACAGCTGGGCGAAGTCCGCGCGGGAGAATCCGCCGTTGCGGTCCGGCGTCCATTGCATCGGGGTCCGGACGCCGTCGCGGTCACCGAGGAAGACGTTGTCACCCATGGCGATCTCGTCACCGTAGTAGAGAACCGGTGAGCCCGGCAGCGAGAACAGGATCGCGGTGAGCAGCTCGATCTCGTCACGGCCGTTGTCGAGCAGGGGGGCCAGCCGACGGCGGATGCCGACGTTGATCTTCATCCGGGGGTCCCGCGCGTACTCGGAGTACATGTAGTCGCGCTCCTCGTCGGTGACCATCTCCAGGGTCAGCTCGTCGTGGTTGCGCAGGAACAGGCCCCACTGGCAGTTGTCGGGGATGGCCGGTGTCTGATCGAGGATCTCATAGATCGGCGTCGCCTCCTCCCGGCGTAGCGCCATGAACATGCGCGGCATCACCGGGAAGTGGAAGGCCATCTGGCACTCCTCACCGTCGGGGCCGAAGTACTCGACGACGTCGGCCGGCCACTGGTTGGCCTCGGCCAGCAGCACCTTGTCGGTGTAGTTGTCCTCGATGTACTGGCGGACCTCTTTGAGATAGGCGTGGGTCTCCGGGAGGTTCTCGCAGTTGGTGCCCTCGCGCTCGAACAGATAGGGCACCGCGTCGAGGCGGAAGCCGTCGAGCCCGAGGTCCATCCAGAACTTCAGCACCTCGAGCATCGCCTGGCGAACCTCGGGATTGTCGTAGTTGAGGTCCGGCTGATGGGAGAAGAAGCGGTGCCAGTAGTAGGCACCGGCCACCGGGTCATAGGTCCAGTTGGACTGCTCGGTGTCGACGAAGATGATCCGCGCCTCCTCGTACTTCTCCGGCGTGTCGGACCACACGTACCAGTCGCGCTTGGGTCCGTCGGGACCGCCCGAGCGTGACTCCTGGAACCAGGGGTGGTCACTCGAGGTGTGGTTCATCACCAGGTCGGCGATCACGCGCATCTGGCGGGCGTGGGCGGCGTCGATCAGCTGCTTGACGTCCTCGACGTTGCCGTAGTCGGGGTGGACCTTGTAGAAGTCGGAGATGTCATAGCCGCCGTCGCGCAGGGGTGACTCATAGAAGGGCAGCAGCCAGATGCAGTCGATGCCGAGCCACTGCAGGTAGTCGAGCTTCTCGGTGAGCCCGCGGAAGTCGCCGGAGCCATCACCGTTGGCGTCGTAGAAGCCGCGGATGTGGATCTCGTAGAAGACGGCGCGCTTGAACCACAGCGGCTCACCCTCGAACCATTGACTGGTCTGGGCGAATCCGGGCTCGGCGTGCTCACCGGCGGCCGCCGGCGTGGGTTCGAGCGTGTCGGTCAATGCGTCACCACGGCGACGTGGGAGGCGCCGGGCTCGAGCGACACGTAGTTGTGCCCGAGCCGCCAGGTGAAATCCTGGTCCGAGATGATGTCGTGCACCGGCATGACCGGTGCCAGGTTGAGGTGTGCCGGCAGCACCACAGCGCCCTCCTGGGCCCATTCATAGTTGAGGTTGACGACGGTGATCACGGTGTTGTGTGCGGTCTGCTTGCAGTAGGCGATGAGTGCCTCGTTCTCGGTCTCGAGGAACGTGACGTTGTCAAAGCTCTGCAGCGCGGGGTTCTCTCGACGCGCCCGGTTGAGCATCGCGATCAGGCCGAGCAGTCGTCCCTCGAGTCGACGGTGCTTGATCTCGTACTTCTCGGAATGGAGATATTCCTCCGAGCCCTCGCGCACCGCCACGTTCTCGCAGTTCTCATAGCCACTGTAGATCCCGTAGCTGGGGCTGAGCGTGGCGGCCAGCACCAGTCGCGCCTCAAAGGCCGGGCGTCCGCCGTGCTGGAGGTACTCATGCAGGATGTCGGGCGTGTTGGGGAAGAAGTTGGGGCGGAAGTACTCCCGCTCCTCGCTCCGGGTCAGCTCGTTGACGTACTCGCTGAGATCCCAGCGCGAGTTCTTCCATGTGAAGTAGGTGTAGGACTGGCTGAAGCCGACCTTGGCGAGCTGCTGCATCACGCGACGGCGCGTGAACGCCTCGGCGAGAAACACCACGTCGTCGTCGCGCTTGTGGACCTCGGCGATCAACCACTCCCAGAACACCGTGGGCTTGGTGTGGGGATTGTCGACGCGGAAGATCTTCACCCCGCAGTCGACCCAGCCGAGCACGATGTCGAGCAGGGCCTGCCACAGCTCCTGCCACTGCGGGGTGTCCCAGTTGACGTTGTAGATGTCCTGGTACTTCTTGGGCGGGTTCTCGGCGAACTTCAGGCTGCCGTCGGGACGACGGTGGAACCATTCGGGGTGCGCGGTGAGCCAGGGATGATCGGCCGAGCACTGGATGGCGAAGTCGAGGGCGATGTCGATGTCGTGGCGAGCGGCGGTCTGACACAGGGAGCGGAGATCCTCCTTGGTACCCAGGTCCCGATGCACAGCCTCGTGACCGCCGCTGGCGTCGCCGATCGCCCAGGGCGAGCCGGGGTCATCGGGCCCGGCGACGAGCGCGTTGTCGCGTCCCTTGCGATTGGTGAGGCCGATGGGATGGATCGGCGGCAGGTACAGCACGTCGAAGCCGAGCTGGGCGAACTCGGGCACGCGATTCTCGACGCCGCGTAGGCCGCCCCAGGAGCGCGGGAACAGCTCATACCAGCTGCCGTATCGGGCGCGGATGCGGTCGACCCGGACGGGCACCGGGCCGAGGGTGACCGCAGAGCGGCGCTCCTCGGTGTCGGGCTCGAAGGCGAGCAGCGCCTCGTAGTCGGGAGCCTCGGGGTCGATGGTGACTCCGAGCAGCAGCTCACCCTCGGACAGCTCACCGGTGAGGTCCTGCTGACCGGCGGCGAGCTTGCGTGACATCTCGGTCTTCCAGGTGGCCACGGCGTCGACCCAGGCCTGGATCTCGTACTCCCAGTCGCCCACCGTGTCGACGCTGAACTCACCGGCCCAACGCACGCCGTCGTGGTGGGCGTCGATCGGTACCAGCGGGGCTTCGCGCCACGCGCTCGCGCTCACCGGCTTGAAGCGGACGACCGCAGCGAGCAGGTCGTGACCGTCGCGGAAGATGTCCGCCGACACGGCCACCGTGTCGCCCACGCAGCGCTTGATCGCGTAGCGGCCCCCGTCGATGGCGGGATCGGGGTGCTGGATGACGATCCGGTCGGGTGCGTCCACCGAGGCGGAGGTAAACAGATTTGTTAGACCGGCGTCGGTGCTGGAGAGCATGCTCCTACAGTGCCCCGGCTCCCTTGCGCTAAACACCGGCTTCGATGACTCCGTTCTCCCGCAGCGCCGGTATGCAGCTGCATATCACCTCACTGGCCGGCGGCACGTTGGGACGCGAGGCGTTCACCTTCGTGGACTGGTTGGCGGCCGCCGGCCAGCGCTGGTGGCAGATGCTGCCGCTCGCTCCGCCCGACCGCTACGGCTCCCCGTACAAGGCGCGTTCCGCGTTCGCCGGTTGGCCCGGTCTGCTCAGCGCGCCGCGGGCGCGGGTCAGCGCGTCCGAGCGGGTCGACTTCTGTGACCGCCACGCCTACTGGATCGAGGACTGGGCCCGTTTCGAGCGCGGCCGCCGCGACGACGTGATCGCCGATCAGGTGCGCTTCGAGCGCGAATGGACGCAGCTGCGCAGCTACGCCACCGAGCGGGGCGTGGCGTTGTTCGGCGATGTCGCGATCTACGTCGCCCCCGGCAGTGCCGACCATCGTGCCCATCCGGAGATCTTCCAGGACGGTGAGGTCGCCGGGGTCCCCCCCGACGCGTTCACCGAGCTGGGCCAGCTGTGGGGCAACCCGTTGTATGACTGGAGCGCGCTGCGCGCCCAGAGGTATGCGTGGTGGGTGAAACGCCTGGGCCACACCCTGAGCTTCTTCGACGCCGCCCGGCTCGACCATTTCCGCGGCTTCGTCTCCTACTGGGCGGTCAACGCCCAGGACAGCGACGCCCGGGGCGGGAGCTGGCGCCGCGGTCCGGGCCGGAAGCTGTTCGACGCCTTCACGGACGCGCTCGGGGCGGACCTGGCGCTGGTGGCTGAGGATCTCGGGGTGATCACCCCGGCGGTCGAGCGCCTGCGCGACGATCTCGAGCTGCCCGGGATGCTCGTGCTCCAGTTCGGCTTCGACCCCGGCGATCCGGGGAGTACCCACGCACTGGCCAACCATCGCGAGAATCGCTGGGTATATACCGGCACCCACGATCACGACACCGCGCGCGGCTGGTATGAGTCACTCGACGCCGAGACGGTCGCTCGCGTCGACGCCCTGGCGGCGCAGACCTTCGCGCGTCAGGGCTGGGAGCCCCAGCCCGAACCGTGGTGGCGGGTGATCGGACTCGCCCAGGCCTCCCCGGCGCAGGTGGCGATGATCCAGGCCCAGGACGTGCTCGGTCTCGGCTCCGAGGCGCGCATGAACACGCCCGGAAGCCAGCGCGGCAACTGGCGCTGGCGCATGGCCGCCGGCGCGTTGAAGCCCGACCACGCCGCGCGACTGCGTTACCTCACCGAGGCGGCCGGGCGCGCCTGAGCTCGGTGCTGATCTGCCGCGCGCGGCCCTTGGCGGCGCGGTAGGTGTAGGTCCAGTCGGCCAGCTGGCGGGCACGCCGGGAGGTCGAGTAGGTGATCAGCTCGCGCGGATCGAGGCGCACCTCCATCCCGTCGGCGGCGAGTACCGCCAGGGCGCGCTGGGCGATGGCGACCTGGCCGAAGGCGGTCGGGTGGACGTGGTCGGCCATCATCAGATTGCGGGCTCTGAAGTCAGAGAGGTCGAGCACCAACGTGCCGTGGGTCGTCGCGGTGTGAGCGATGATCTCATTGGCGCCGGCGATCCGGGCGGGGTCCGGCGGTCGGCCCAGGGTCCGCGGCAAGGTGGCGGTCAGCGTGCGCTCACAGCGCTCGGCCATGAAGCCGAGCGCTTGGCTGTAGCGCCTGGCGAACGCGTCCGGATCCCAGTCGGGTCGGCGGATGTCGTTGGTGCCGATGTAGAGACAGCCCAGCGCGTAGCGGGCCTCCGGGTCGGCGTTGACCCGCTGGAACAGCGGAATCTGGGCATCCACGACGTCGGTGACGGTGGCGCCGTCGACGGCATAGGGGGTGTAGGGCATGCCCAGGCCGCGCGCCGTCCACAGCGCCCAGGACTGCAGCGCCACTCCCCACTGCAGCTCGCCGCCACCGTTGGTGATCGAGTCACCGAAGGCGAGGATCCCGCAGCTCACCTCAGGCAGGGATGCCCTCGAGCGCCGACAGCGGCCGCGGGCCGGCGCCGACGTACAGCGCGGTGGGTCGGATCACGCGCTGCTCACGCTTCTGCTCGAGGATATGGGCCGAGTATCCAGCCACCCGGGCGCAGGCGAACATCGGCGTGAACAGCTCCGGGGGCACCTCGGCGAAGTCGAGCAGCACCGCCGCCCAGAACTCGACATTGGTGGCGAGCACGCGGCCGGGGCGCCGTTCCTGGAGCTCGGTCAGCGCGGCCGCCTCGAGGGCTTCAGCCGCCTCGACGCGCGGTGCCCCGAGCTCCTTGGCGAAGCGACGCATCACCCGGGCGCGCGGATCCTCAGCGCGGTAGATCCGGTGACCGAAGCCCATCAGCCGCTCGCCCCGGTCGAGCTTGCCCTTGACGTAGCCGAGCGCGTCCCCGGTCTCATCGACCTCGTCGAGCATGGCCAGAACCCGGCTGGGCGCACCGCCGTGCAGTGGGCCCGACAGGGCGCCGATGGCCGCCGACAGCGCCGCGCCGGCGTCGGCGCCGGTCGAGGCGACCATGCGGGCGACATAGGTCGAGGTGCTGGATCCGTGCTCGGCCGCGGTGGTCCAGTAGGCGTCGATCGCCTGCACGTGCTTGGGGTCGGCCTCACCGCGCCAGCGCAGCAGGAAGCGCTCGGCGATCGAGTCGGCCCCGTCGATCACGCTCTGGGCCACAGGCGGCTGGGTGATCCCGCGCGCCGACTGGGCGACGAAGGACAGGGCCATGACCGAGGCTCGGGCGAGGTCGTCGCGCGCCTGCTCGTCGGAGATCTCCAGCAGCGGCCGGAAATCCCACTGGGGAGCCAGCATCGCCACCGCCGCCTGCACGTCGACGCGGTGGTCGCCGGTGTGGGCGGTCAACGTGAAGGGCTCGGCGGGGGGCAGGCCGGGCAGCAGCGCGCCGTCGACCAGCAGGCCCCAGACCTGCTCGAAGGGCACCACGCCGGCGATCTCCTCGATGTCAACGCCGCGGTAGCGCAGCGAGGATCCCTCACGGTCAGGCTCGGCGATCTCGGTGGCGAAGGCGACGACGCCCTCGAGACCGGACTGCACCTCGTCGTAGAAGCTCATCCCGACAGGCTACGCTCACGCCGTGCTGGAGCGCTCACTCCTCACGTGCTCGGCCCGTGAGCTCGCCGAGCTGGTGCGCGGTGGCGAGGTGAGCGCGAGCGAGCTGACCGAGGTGTGCCTGGCCCAGGTCGAGGCGCTCGAGCCCACCGTCAACGCGTTCACGTCGGTGGACGCGGCGGGAGCGCGTGAGGCGGCGGCCGCGGTCGACCCGGGCGACCCACGACCGTTCGCCGGGGTGCCCATCGCGGTCAAGGACAACCGTGCGGTGGCCGGCATGCCGCTCACCTCCGGCTCCGCCCTGTTCGGGGATTACCGTCCGTCGTCTGACGCCTTCCTGGTCACGCGGCTGCGTCGCGCCGGCTTCGTGATCGTCGGGAAGACGGCGCTGCCGGAACTGGGAATCATGTCGGTGTGTGAGCCGGCCCGTCACGGCCCGACCCATAACCCCTGGGACCTCAGCCGCACACCCGGTGGCTCCAGTGGTGGCGCGGCCGCCGCGGTGGCCGCCGGCATGCTTCCGCTCGCCCATGGCAACGACGGCGGCGGCTCGATCCGCATCCCCGCGGCCTGCTGTGGTCTGGTGGGGCTCAAGCCGGCGCGCGGTCGGGTGTCGGTCGGGCCCGACGCGGGTCACAGCTTCCTCGTCTGCGATGGCGTGCTGACCCGCGGGGTGGCCGACACCGCCGCACTGCTCGACGTGCTGGCCGGGTACGAGCTCGGGGATGCCACCTGGGCCCCGCCGCGTGAGGGGAGGCAGGGCCCGTGGGCTCACGCCGCGGCCCAGGACCCACCCGGCGGGTTGCGGATCGCCATGGTGCTCAACCCCGCTCTGGAGTCCGACGGGCTCGACCCGATCTGCCTCGCGGCAACCGAGCGGGCGGCAGCGTGGCTCGCGGACCTCGGCCACCATGTCGAACCCTTCGAGATGCCCTGGTCTGCGCCGGATCTGCTGGATGACTTCACCAGCGCCTTCGGCCCGCTGATCGCCATGGGGGTGGTCGCCGGCGGCCGGATCAGCGGCCAGCCGCCGGTCGAGGGCGACGTCGAGGCGCTCACCTGGGCGATCTATCAACGGGCCCGGGAGCTCGGCACGCTCGACTATCTCGGCGCCCAGAACCGTCTCGAGCGCCTGGCGCGCGAGCTCGTGCGCGTCAGCGCCGATTTCGACCTCATCCTCACTCCGGCGCTGGCGCAGCGTCCGCCCCACACCGGGGAGATCCACGGTCGCGGACCGGACCCCTGGGACCATTACCGACGCTCGGGGGCGTTCACCCCCTACACGGCGATCGTCAATGTCACCGGCCAGCCGGCCATCACGCTGCCGCTGTACGTCGCCGCCGACGGGCTGCCCGTGAGCGTGCAGCTGATCGGCCCGCCGGCCCGCGAGGATCTGCTGCTGGCGACGGCCGGCCAGCTCGAACGGGCGCACCCGTGGCAGGCGGAGATGGCCCAAGGGGCACGCATTCGGCCCCCCAGGACTCCCTGAATGCCGCCGGTGCGCATAAAATCCCGCGCTCGCTTCGAAGCGACCCCGACCCGAAGGAAGAATCAAGACACATGGCATACGTCATCGCCGAGCCCTGCATTGGCACCAAGGACAACTCGTGCGTTGAGGTCTGTCCGGTTGACTGCATCCACCCGACGCCGGACGAGCCCGACTACGACACGGTTGAGCAGCTGTTCATCGACGCCGAGGAGTGCATCGACTGCGACGCCTGCGTCGAGGCCTGCCCGGTGGACGCCTGCTTCGCCGAGGATCAGCTCCCGGAGGAGTGGCAGAAGTTCGCCCAGGTCAACACCGAGTTCTTCCGCAAGCGCTGAGCTCTCGCGCGCCGCTGGCGCGCGCACCCGACCTGCCCGGATACGTCAGGCGCCGACTGGCGTTCGGCGCCTGACCCTTCCCTAGACTGGCGCCGATGAGACGCCTCGCCCTGTTCTTTGGAGTACTGGCCACGACGCTCGTGGGAGCACTGGCCAGCCTGGGTACATCCTCGGCCCTGGCCGCCGCGACGCCCACGGCGACCCTGAGCCCCGCGACCGCGCTCAGCACCACCGGCGTGACCTTGAACGGGAGCGTCAATCTCCAGGGTGGGACCCTCGACCCGGTCCAAGCCGGCGTGAACACGGGCCTCACCGCGCCCACCGGCTGTTATTTCGAGTACGGGACTTCAAGCACCAGCTACACGACGTTCACGAGCTGCTCGCCGACGCCGACAAACGCGTCCTCGAGCGCGCAGGCGGTGACGGCCGCGTTGACCGGCCTGACCTCCGGCACGACCTACTACTACAACGTGGTCATCGTGGTCGAGAACGGCGGCCTCCCGTTGATCGGTGCCCTAACCGGGACCGACGTCACCGTGACCGGCACCGAGCAGAGTTTCACCACGCCCTCCACGAAGACTCCGCCGGTTGCCACGACGACCGCGGCGTCGGCTGTGGGCAGTGCCAGCGCGACACTCAACGCCAGCGCCAACCCCGAGAACTTTCCCATCAGCGCCTGCAGCTTCAGCTACACGCCGAGCGGCGGTTCCGCCACCACGGTTCCGTGTGCCAGCCTCCCGTCGGGCGCGAGCGCCCAGAACGTGACCGCCAGCGTGGGCAGCGGTCTCAGTGCCGGCACCGCCTACAGCTACACCCTGACCCTCACCTACAACGGTGGCACCACGGTCACCTCGAGCGCCACCTCGTTCACCACACTGGCGGCCATGGTCGGAGCGCCGTCGGCGCTGGGGTCGACCACCGCGACGCTGAGCGGCATGGTCAATCCCGAGGGCCAGACCATCAGCGCCTGCACCTTCTACTACGGGACGACCGCTGCGAACCTGCAGACGGCGCCGTGCTCAGTGGCCGCCAGCTCCATCACCGGGACCTCCAGCACGGCCGTCACCGCCGCGGTGACCGGGCTCAGCCAGTCCACCAACTACGTGGACATCATCGTGTTGACCACCTCCGACGGCGGGACGGGCCTGTCCGTGCCGGCCGCCTTCACCACGCTGACCGAGCCCAAGGCGGCGACCACCGCGGCCACGGCGATCACCACCACCACCGCGACCCTCAATGCGACGGTCAACCTGGGAGGCCAGGGCGTCCAGGCCTGCGGCTTCGAGTGGGGCGTCAACCCGCTGAGCTCCTCGAGCACCGGCAGTGATCTGGCCCTGGTCGAACCCTGCACGACCGCGCCGGCGGCGAGCGGCAACCAGCACACCGCGGTGACGCTCAAGGGGCTCGCGCCCAACACCACCTACTACTTCCGCGTCATCGTCACCACCTACGGCGGCTACGCCATCGCCAACACCGAGTCATTCAAGACCAAGGCCAACACCGCCAAGCCGGTGATGACGATCAAGAGCGCCAAGATCAACACAGCCGGCAAGAGCGCCAAGTTCACCTTCGCCCGCAAGGGCAGCGTCGCGGTCACCAAGGGCTTCCAGTGCGCGTTGGTGACCGTGACCAAGGGCAAGGCCGCCACCGCCCACTACAGCACCTGCAAGTCCGGCCGGACCTACACCAAGCTGAAGGCCAGGACCTACATCTTCTCCGTGCGCGGCGCCAACGCGGTCGGCTACAGCAAGGTCGTCAGCCACCGCTTCACCATCTGAGGGCTGCCCTCAGATGGTGGTACGGCTCCCTGGCTGAACGGGACGGACCGGAGGTCTAGGCCATCGGCAGCGACATGCCCACCGGCTTGGCCGCCACCACCGGCTCGGCGGCCATGGGCAGCGAGATACCGCCGTTGAGCGAGATGAGCCGGGCTGCGGCGGCGATGATCGCCTGCGCGGCCGGGTCCTCGGGGGAGGAGAACACCACGGGCAGGCCGCCGTCGGACTGCTCGCGCAGGGCCATGGTGAGGGGGATCTGGCCCAGCAGCGGGACCTCGAGCTCCTCGGCCAGCAGTCGGCCACCGCCCTCACCGAAGATCGGGTAGGCGACGCCGTCGGGGGTGGTGAAGCCGGTCATGTTCTCGATCACGCCACCGATCTCCAACTCCAGCTTGGTGGCCATCTCGGCCGAGCGGCGGGCGACGGTCTGGGCGACCGCCTGGGGCGTGGTGACGATGAGGAACTTGGCCTGGGGCAGCAGCTGGGCCAAGGTCATGGAGACGTCGCCGGTGCCGGGCGGAAGGTCGATCAGCAGGTAGTCGAGGTCGCCCCACTCCACGTCCTCGAGGAACTGCGTGAGAGCCTTGTGGAGCATCGGACCGCGCCACACGACGGCGGACTCCTCGTCCACGAAGAAGCCGATGGATACGACCTTGATCCCCTCGGGACCCACCAGCGGCTCGATCTTGCGACGCTCGTTGGCCCGGGCGCGTCCGCCGGTGAGGCCGAACATGCGCGGCTGGGAGTAGCCCCAGACGTCGGCGTCCATGACGCCGACGGACTTACCGGCGCGGGCCAGGGCGGCTGCCAGGTTGGCGGTGACCGACGACTTGCCGACTCCACCCTTGCCGGAGCCGACGCAGATGACGTTCTCGACCCCGGCCAGCGCGCCCTCGGGCAGCGTGGTGCGGCCGAGCTTGCCGCGCAGCGCCGACTTCTCCCCATCGGACAGAACGTCGAAGCTGAGGTTGACGCCCATCACGCCGTCCAGGGCACGGATGGCGTCGGTGACGCCGTTCTGGAAGTGGTCCCGGATCGGGCAGCCGGCGGTGGTCAACGACACGGTGATGTCGACCACGCCGATGGCGTTGATGTCGACGCGGCGGACCATGCCGAGGGTGACGATGTCCTTGTGCAGCTCAGGGTCGATGACCGACCGGAGTGACTCGAGAATCTGGTCTCTGGTAGGCATCCCCTCATTCTGGCAGACCGGTTTCATACCCGAACGAGGGGGACGCCGTACCCGGTGCCACTTGGTAGCGTCACGCGCCTATGACGCTGGAGATCACCCCGGTCCACGGATTTTCCGATCTGCGGGCCTTTGTTCGGCTGCCCGAGCGGCTGCACGCCGGCACGCCGTGGATCATCCAGCTGCGACTCGAGCGCTACGCCTACCTGAGCCGCCGCCTCAATCCCTTCTTCCGTCACGGCGGCGAGGCGCAGTACTTCCTGGCCCGCCGTGATGGTCGCGTGGTGGGTCGGATCAGCGCTCAGATCAGCCCGGTCCTCAACGCGCACCAGAACACACGCTGGGGCCTGTTCGGCTTCTTCGACTTCGAGGCCGAGCCGGACATCTGCGACGGCCTGTTGGCGGCGGCTGAGGCGTGGTTGCGCGCCAAGGGCTGTGACCGGATGGTCGGCCCCTTCGACTTTCTCCTCAACAACGAGGCGGGCATCCTCATCAAGGGGTATGAGTTGGAGCCGATGATCCGCCAGCCCTGGCATCCGCCCTATTACCGCGAGATGGTCGAGGCCGCCGGTCTGTCCAAGGTGATCGATCTGTTCCACTGGGAGCTCGACATCGCCGACCGCACTCAGCGCATGCTGCCGGTCCTGCCCCAGCTCGCTCAGGAGGCCCGGGAGAAGCACGGCCTGAGAGTCCGGCGCATGACCCGGCGCAGCCTGTGGCGCGATCTCGACGCCTTCATCGAGGTCTACAACACGGCTTGGTCACGGAACTGGGGCTTTGTCTCCTACACCCAGCAGGACAAGCTCGAGCTGTGGATCGACTTTCAGCTCGTCTTCGCCAGCGAGTGGTTCATGATCGTCGAGGACGCCGAGGGCCGGCTGGTGGCGATCGCGGTGACGATCCCGGACCCGAACCAGTTCCAGTCCAAGATGAAGGGCCGTCTGTTGCCCTTCGGCTGGTTCTACCTGATGTTCCAGCGCCGCTTCATCGACCGGGTGCGAGTCGGCTTCCTCGGTGTGATGCCCGAGTTCCAGCACACCGGGGCGGGCGCGTTGCTCTACATGGAGCACTACGACACCGCTTACCCGAACACCAGGATCACCCACGGTGAGGCCGGCCTGATCCTGGAGACCAACCGCTCGATGAACCGGGGGCTGGAGACGATGGGCGGCCATATCACCAAGATCATGCGTGTGTACGAGCGCACCTTCTCTGAGGACGCCGAGCCGGCCGCACCGCCGGCGCGCATTCGTCGCTATGTGCCGCCGGAGAAGGTTCTCGAGGCACCGCCGAGCTGAGATAGGCTCTGCGCTTAAGGACCGACGGGGTGCCACTTGCGTGACACCCCGGCGGTTGAGGGAGGAGAGGGTGCTACATCCGCCGGCGAGGATATGAGGCCGGCGAATCCTTCCCGATCGAGTGCCTCTCCTGGGCACCTGCGGGGTAAGTTCGTGTCACTGATCTTATCGGCAAACGGTGCCAGAACTTAAGGGGACGTGGTCACACAGTGAACCGCAGATCAGGCGACCTGACGGCTCAGCTGGGCGGACACGAAGGCCGCCGGCCGCTCCAGGGTCGACCCCACGAACGCGGCCGGCTTTTCGAGCTGGGCGCCGACGAACGAGGCCGGCTTCTCCAACTGGGCGCCGACGAAGGACGCCGGCTTCTCCAGCTGGGCGGTGACCAGCTCGCGCTGGCGCTCCAGCTGGGAGGACAGCGACTGGAAGTCCCGGCCCAGGCGCTTGCGGTTCTCGGCGACCGTCCGCTCGAGACCCCGACGGTTCTGGCGCACCGTTCGCTCGAGGCCGCGGCGACGCTGGCGGAGCTCCTTCTCCACCCGCTTGCGCTGGCTGCGCACCTGACGCTCCAGGCCCTTGCGGGCGGTGGCGCCCCGGCGCTCATAGCGCTTGAGTTCACGGGTCACCCCGGCTCGGGTCTCGAACTTGGCCTGCAGACCCCGGAGGGTGGAGGAGACCTCGTCGGCGAGGATCAGCGACGCGCCCAGCGGGACCAGGACGGCACGCTCGGCGACGGCTGCGACCTGCTCGACGCGCGTCGCGGGCTGGGTCGAGCTGCTGGCTCCCGCGCGGGGAGCGGATTTGGCCGTGCTCGAGCTCTCGGCGGCCGTGCGCTTGGCCGAGGCGGCGGTGCTGGCACCGGTGCGCTTGGCCGCGGCCGCGGTCTTGGTCGCCGAAGTCTTGCTTGCGGCGGCGGTCTTGGTCGCCGAAGCCTTGCTCGCGGCGGCGGTCTTGGCTCCGGCCGTCTTGGCTTTGGCGCCAGCGGTCTTGGCCTTGGTGGTGGCGGTCTTTGCCGTAGCGGTGGCCTGCTTGGCGCCGGTCTTCCCGGCGTCGGTGGCGGAGGCGCGCACGGCCTTGGTCGGCTTGCTCTCAGGCATCGTTCCCGTTCTGCTCGGTTCTCGTAGAAGAATCGGTGGCTATGACGTGCAGCCGCCGAGTCCCCTGCAAGCGACCGCATTAAGACAAACCCCGTACCGCGCCGGTTGTTACACGAGCGTCGGTACTCAGGCGCCAAGCGCCGGCGCGGCCGCCAGTCCCATGCGGGCCAGCCACGCCGCGGGATCCTCGATCTCCTCGAGCGACGGCAGTGCCTCCGGGCCCGAGAACACCTGGGTCAGGGCACTCGGACCGGCTTCTGCGACGACGGCGTCGCAGAAGATCTTCCCCCGCTCGTACTGCTTGAGCTTCAACTCCAGCCCGAGCAGCCGTCCGATCAGTCGCGAGGCCAGCGTCTGGTTCTGGCGGCGCTCGTCCAGGGATTGGCGCAGGTGCGGCAGCGAGGGGAGCAGCTCCGGCGCCACGGCGTCCATCACGTGCTCGGCGTGTCCCTCGATGACCGCCATCACCGCCTGGACCCGGTCGATGGTCTCCCGCTCGGCGTCGTTGGTGACCAAGCCGATCAGGTCACCGTGGCGCAGCGCGGTGCCGACGCGGCGCAGCCCGTCGCGCGAGGGGAGGCGGAGCCTGCGCTTGGTGTCGAGACGGACCTCGGCCGAGGCCATGATCTCGCGCACCAGGCCGCTGAGGTGGGGCTGGAGCCAGGGCACGCCGCCGAACTGCACGGCATGGGTGACTTCATGGAGGGCCACCCAGGTGAGGAACTCGCGCGGATCGGCCTTGAAGCCGGCGACCGCCTTGTTGAGGTTGGGCATGACGAAGAGCAGCCGCGGCGGGGGCTGATCGGCGTCCTCGAGCAGCACCAGCTCGTACTGGCCGAGCACCCGCTGAGCCATGTAGCCGACCAGCAGTCCGACCTCGCCCGAGACGGTGAAGCCGAGCGTCAGTTGGGCCGCCGGCTTGAGCGGCCCCAGCCCGCCGCCGGCCTTGGCGAGCATCGGCTCCATCAGCTTGCGCATCGAGCTGAGGTTGGCCCGCACCCACTCGGGGCGACTCACGCCCTCGGGCGCCGGCAGCGGCGCGGTCGGGGTCAATCCGGTGTAGGCGACCACGCGCACCTGGGCGTCGTCGGCCAGCGCCGTGAGATCGACGTCGACCAGCTCGGTCGCCTCGGCCGCGGCGCCCAGGCCTGCCACGCGCGTGGCGATCCACTCGGCGACCACCCAGTCGACGATGTCGCTCATGACGTCGCCCCGGCGATCCCGATGCGCGCGAGCTGCTCCGCCGTGGCCACGGTACGGGCGGCGACCACCTGGGAATGGCCGATCACATCCAGCGGTGCCGCGAGGGGCGGATCGAAGACGGGGAACATGGCCACACCGCCGCCCTCGCGCACGATGAGCTGACCGGCCGCGGCGTCGACGGCGCGACAGGCGCGCAGCGAGACCAGTCCGTCCAGGCGCCCGGCGGCGACCTGGCAGAGCGCGGAGGCGATCGTGCCCATGGCGCGCAGTCGGTAGGCGGCGGCCTCGAGCGCGTCGGCGGCTGCGGCCACCCAGCGGGGATCAGCGGACTCGATGCCCAGCACCTCCAGCTTGCCGGTGATCCCACGACGCTCGCCGACCGTCGGGTCCAGCCGGGTGGCGTTGAGGAACGCGCCCTCGTTGCTGGCGGCCCACCACTCCTCGGCCGGACCGAAGTCATAGACGTAGCCGAAGCGCACGTCGGCCATCTCGGGACCGTCGGCCACGGCGATCGACATCGCATGGTGGGGCAGGCCACGCTTGGCGTTGAGCGACCCGTCGATCGGATCGATCACCACGCGCAGGGGTCCGCCGCCGAAGGCGACCTCGCCGCGTTCCTCCGACACCGCGGTGAAGTTGAGGCCGCGGGCGTGCAGCGCCTCGAGCTGGGTGAAGATGACCTCCTCGGCGGCGGCGTCGATGACCAACGTGCGGTCGCCGCCCTCGCCGCGGGTACCGGTCTCGATGGCCCGTTCGGCGATGCTGTGGGTGCTTTCCAGCAACGTGCGCACTTCCTGCACGGCGTTGCGACACACCACGAGCCATTCACTGGAATTGACCGCGGCCACCAACCTATGCTGACAGGAACGTGGGAGTACCCGCCGCCGCCAGCGCTATCGACGAAGCTGAGCTCGTCCGCCACCGGCTGAGTCCGCTGTTGATCGAGGGAGCGGCGGGCGCAGGTAAGAGCCGGCTGATCCTAGAGCGCTTCCAGTGGTTGGTCGCGGAGGGCACCCCGGTCGATCAGATCGCGCTGCTGACCCCGTCGGGCGCCCGGGCCGACCTCGCCCGGGCCCGGCTGGAAGCGGCGTTCTCCCACGGCTACAGCGAGCTGGTGGTCGCCTGCCCACACGATCTGGCCGCCGCGGTGATTCGCCGCGCCCCCGGGCGCGGCCATCTGGCCGACGCGGTGCTGTCCGCCGGAGAGCGGCTGGCGATGCTCGCCGAGCGGATCGACGAACTGCCCCTGACCCATCACGACTTCGGAGGCAACTCCTCCGCGCTGCTCGCCAACATCGTCAACCGCGTCGACACGATGAAGGCGCAGCTGATCAGCGCCGCCCGCTTCGAGGCGTGGGCGCTCAGCCTCGACAGCGACGACAGCCTCCGCGCCGCCGCCCGAGCGAGGCGCCGGCCCGTCCATGGCGCCCGCGAGCGCGAGTTCGGGGCGATCTACGCCGCCCATGACCGCATGCTGGGCGAGGCCGGCCTGCTCGACCGCGGCGATCTGCTCAGCCTGGCCATCCGGATCGCCGGCGAGCCGCGGGATGGCGCCAACCCGTTCGAGCATGTGCTGGTCGACGACGCCCAGGAGCTGTCCCTGGCGGCGGCCAGCCTCGCCCGCGTCCTGGCCGGGCCCAACCTGACGGTGGCCGGAGACCCCGAGGCCGGGGCGACCGCGTTTCGCGCCTCAGCTGCCCGGCGCCTGGCCAGCTTCGATACGGCGGACACGCGACGCGCCGTGCTCACCGCACGGCGGCGTGAGCCGGTGCGGCGCTTCTGGGCGGCCGCCACCGAGCGCGCCCAGGCCCAGCACGCTGCGGCTGAGATCGAGCGGCTGCTCAACCATCCGACGGACCCGCGGGCGCCGGGCGCGATCGCCGTGCTCGTGCCGTCGGTGGCCCGCGACGGCCAGGCCGTCGCCGTCGCGCTGGAGGAGCGCGCCATTCCCCATCGGCTGGTGGGCGAGGCCGCCTTCTTCCAGCGACCCGAGATCCGCGACCTGCTCGCGTGGTTACGCGTGCTCAGCGATCCGAGCGACGCCCCGGCGGCGGTGCGGGCCCTCGCCCGCCCGCCGGTCGAGCTGCGCTCGGTGGACATCGCTCGCGTCACCCAGATCGCGCGGCGGCGCAAGCTCGACATGGTCGCCGCCCTGGCCGCCGCGATCGAGTCTCCCCAGGTCCCGCCCGAGGCCCGCGAGCGGATCCGGGCCTTTCTCAAGCTCTACCGGGCCTGTGCGGCCCAGATCGACACGAGCCGCCCCGACCTCTACGTGCATCGCCTGATCGAGCGCCTCGGCCTGCGCCGCGCCAACCTGTTCGCCGCCCAGGCCGATGTGGTCGAGGCGCTGCGGGCGCTGGCGCGCTTCGGCGAGCTGGCCGCCGCCCACAGTGCGCGTGCCCCCCAGGGCAGCGCGCGGGACTTCGCCCGCTCGGTCGCGGCGGTGGCCGACCAGACCGCGCTGGCGGTGGCCGAGCCCGAGGAACCGATCCTGGCCGGCGCCGACGCGGTCCAGATCGTGTCGCTGGAGGTGGCCGGCGGGATGGAGCTCGAGCACGTCTTCCTGCTCGGCCTGGGCGCGCGGCTGAGCGCCGGCGAGTCGGTCCAGGTCCCGGACGAGCTGCTCGACGAGCCGCTGGCGCCCGACGACGAGGCCACGCGCGCCACGCGCCTGGGCCAACGGTTGGAGAACGCCGTCGCGCGCGCCGAACGCGAGGCGGTGATGAGCCATGTGGCTGGCCAGGGTGGCCCGCACGAGCTCGTCGAGGCCGCCCGCGTCCGCGCCGGGGGCGAGTGGGAGCCGCTTGAGGAGGAGCTGTTCGGCCCGGCCGAGACGCTGCCCTCCTCCTATCGCCTGCTGCGCGAGGAGCTGCTCGCCCAGACCACCCGGACGGCCGGCCGCCTCGCCGAGCTGCGTCTGGACACCGACCTCGACATCTCCCATGCGGTGGTCCGCTATCTCGAGCTGCTCAAGGTGGCGGCGCTGATCGCCCGGCCCGACGGCCAGCCGCTGCCCGAGGCGCTCCGTGACGTCAACGCGCGGCTTGGCGGCGCAGTGACCGCAGAGCAGCGCGAGATCCTCGCCACCAGTCCCCTGGACGACTTCCTGCTCGAGGCTGAGCGCGACGATCGCCGCCGCGCCCGGGTGCTGGCCGCCCGGGATGAGCCCTCCCTCGCCCGTTTCCTGCCCATGCGGGGCGACGGTGTGCTGCTGTCGGCCTCGGACATCGATACCTACCGCGCCTGCCCGCTGAAGTACAAGTTCGCCCGGGTGTTCCGGATCCCCCAGGAGCCGACGCTGCACCAGCGCTTCGGGATCGCCGTCCATCAGGTGCTCGAGCGTTTCCATCATGCGGGCGAGGAGACCGGCACGCTCGGCTCGCTGGCGGAGCTCCTCGCGCTGCTCGACACCGCCTGGCGCCGCCAGGGCTTCGGCGACTCGGACGAGGAGCGTCAGCTGCGGGCCAAGGCGGAGGCAGCGCTGGGGCGCTACCACGCCGCCGCCAGCGCCGATGCGGGCCGGCCGGTGTGGTTCGAGCGGTCCTTCACCTTCAAGCTCGGCCCCCACACGGTCCGCGGTCGCGTCGACCGCGTCGACCGGCTCCCCGGCGGCGAGTACGAGCTGATCGATTACAAGACCGGCCGGCCCCGTTCCGCCGAGGCTCTGGCCGACGACGTCCAGCTGTCGCTGTACACCGTCGCGGCCCGCGAGGCGTGGGGGCTGGAGGCCAGCCGCGGCGCCTACCTCTATCTGCTCGACGATGCCAAGGTGGCCATCGCGGGGGATGCTGGGCGCGCCGATTGGATCCGGGCGGTCGCCACCGAGGTGGCCGAGGGCATTCGATCCCAGGAGTTCGAGCCGACCCCGTCGTTATCGGCGTGTGGCTTCTGCGATTACCGCATGGCCTGCCCGGCCGCCGAGCGCTGAGCTCAGCCGGTCAGGCCGGGCGGGAGGGCGTTGATGTTGGCGCAGCCGGGGGCCTTGGGCTGGCCGTCGGTGTGGGTGCAGTAGCCGGTGGCGCTCGGCGGTCCCAGGCTCCAGCCGTTGGCGTAGGTGGTGCTGAAGGTGTAATGGTCCGCTCGCCCGGCCGGGGGCTTGGACGTGTACAGAATGGTCAGTCGCGAGAACACCAGCTCGCCGTGGCTGATGCCCGGCTTCCACGCCTCGATCTTGATCGGGTAGGCGGTGAAGCTGCCGCTGGCGCAGTCCGGCTTGCAGTTGTCGATCTGGTCATAGCCGCCGCCGAAGGCCGTCTTCGCCGTCCAACTGCTCCAGTGCAGGCTGTCACCCGGCTTGGGGCCGGACAGGACGCCTGAGCTGTCGCCGGTGTAGAGGATGTAGCGGGGCCGGATCTCGAGGTACTTCACCCCGACCCCGGTATAGGCCGGGACGCGCGGGAGACCCTGGAGGGCCGGGCGAGCGGCGGCGTGTGACGCCGCCGGCGAGAGGGCCAGAACCATGCTGGCGGCGATGCCCAGCAGCGCCGCGACCATCCTGCTCCTGCGCCCCATCACCACGCCAGAGCTCCCGGCGAGACGGGGCTTCACTGGCCGCGCGGCGGGTCTTCGCCCCGCTGGCGCAGGAAGCGCTGGAGCTCACGCTCCAGCGCGTCGCCCGATGGCATCTCGAACGGAGGCTCGTCGTCGTCCTCCTCCACGGCGGCTGCCTCGAGACGCTCGACGAAGGCCTGAACGTCGGGATCGGCCTGCACGGCCAGGTTGACCTGGCGTTCGTAGTCGGTGACCGCCGATTCCAGCTCGCCGGCGTCAACCGCGACCCCGACCAAGCCCTCGAGCTTGCGCACGAGGGCGAGCGCAGCCTTGGGATTCGGGGCGGCGGCGATGTAATGGGGCACGGCCGCCCACAGGCTCGCCGAGGGCAGCCCGGCGTTGTGCGCCGCGTTGTGAAGCACGCCGACGATGCCGGTGGGACCCTCATAGGAGGAGCGCTGCAGTCCGAGGCGCTCGGTCAGCTCCGGGTCGGTGGCGAAGCCGGTCACGTGCACCGCTCGGGTGTGGGGCACGTCGGCGAGCAGCGCGCCGAGCGTGACGAGCAGCTGGACGTTCATCGCCTCGGCCAGCTCGGTCACCACCTGGGTGAAGGTGCGCCAGCGGAAGGACGGTTCGGTTCCGGTCAACAGGATGAGGTCGCGCGGGGCGCGGGGCACCTTGACCTCATACAGCTCGACGTTGGGCCACTCGATGGTGCGCGAGTCGCCGTCGACGATCTTGACCTTCGGCCGGGTGGCCTGGAAGTCGTAGAAGTCCTCGGGATCAATCGTGGCGAAGCGACGGGCCTCGAGGGCTTCACCGACGAAGGTGACAGCTGAGGAGGCGGCGTCCGCCGCGTCGTTCCAGCCCTTGAATGCGCACACGAGAGCGGGGGCGCGCAGGCCGATCGGACGGTATTCCCAATGCAGAGGCGGCATACGTTTCACGGTACAAGATGCCCGGAGTGGCCTTTGGCAAACCCGGGGCAGGGTGCGCGATGATTGGCGACTTGAGTTCTCAGGCCACAGTCAGCTCCCTGCGCGCCGGGGATGAGGTGCGCGGCGTCTTCGCCTGCGTGCGCAAGGACCGGCTGATGACCCGGACCGGTTCCCCGTATCTCGCGCTCGAGCTGCGCGACCGCACCGGCGCGGTGCCCGCGCGCGCATTCCGCGACGCCGACGCGCTGGCCGGGCGCTTTGAGCGCGGCGACCTGGTCAGCGTGGTCGGCCGGGTCGAGCGCTTCCGGGACGAGCTGGTGGTCGAGGTGGCCGACATCGGCCGCGCCGGGGCCGATGTGCCCGAGGCCACACCCGAGGCGTTCCTGCCCACCGCCTACCGCGACATGGAGGAGCTCGACGGCTTCTTCGAGCACCTGGTCACCGAGGTGTATGACCCGGGCTACCGGGCGCTGCTCGACGGTCTGATGGCCGACGACGTCCTGCGGGCGGACCTGCGCCGGGCCCCGTGCTCACGGGCAGGACACCACGCCTACCTCGGCGGCCTGATCGAACATACCGTCGCGGTGGGGACCCTGGCCCGGGAGACCTGCGAGCTGCACCGCAAGCTCAACTCGGACCTGCTGCTCACCGCGGCGCTGGTGCACGACCTCGGCCACACCCGTGAGTTCACCTACGGCGCCGAGATCGGTCTCACCGAGGCCGGGCGGGTGCTCGGCCATCTCGTGCTCGGCCAGCAGCTGCTGGCCGCCCGCCCCGAGTTCAGCGCCTTGGAACCCGAGCGCCAGCTCAGTCTGCTCCACTGCCTGCTCACCCACCACGGCGCCTCCGGCGCGCCCGGTGGGCGCTTCCAGTCCGCCGAGGCGGTGGCGCTGTACCGGCTCAACGCGGTCGACGCCGCGGTCAAGGGTGTGCTCGAACATGGGCTCGACCAGGCGCGGATGGCCGGTGGATAAGATCCCCGCCCCGATGTCTGAGCGTCCCTATCCCCACCTGGCCGAGCCGCTCGACCTGGGCTTCACCAGCCTGCGCAACCGGGTCGTGATGGGCTCGATGCACACCGGCCTCGAGGACCGGGCCAAGGACTTCGGCAAGCTCGCCGCCTACTTCGCAGAACGGGCAGCCGGTGGTGTCGGGCTGGCGGTCACCGGCGGTTTCGCCCCCAACCGTGAGGGGTGGCTCACCCCCTTCGGCTCGCGCCTGGCCAGCCGCGCCGCGGCCGCCCAGCACCGCCAGATCACCGACGGCGTCCACGCCCACGGCGCCAAGATCGCCCTGCAGATCCTCCACGCCGGTCGCTACGGGTACCACCCGATGGTCGTCTCCTCCTCGGCGCTCAAGTCGCCGATCAGCCCGTTCAAGCCCCGGGCGCTGTCGGCCGGTGGGATCGAGCGCACGATCGACGCCTACGCCGCCACCGCCGCGCTGGCTCAGGAGGCCGGTTACGACGGCGTCGAGATCATGGGCTCAGAGGGCTATCTGATCAATCAGTTCCTCGTCCCGCACGTGAACCATCGTGATGACGAGTGGGGCGGCTCGATGGAGAATCGCCAGCGCCTGGCGACCGAGATCGTCGCTCGGGTGCGCACGGCGGTCGGGCCCCATTTCATCGTCATCTTCCGGATGTCGATGCTCGATCTCATCCCCGACGGCCAGAGCTGGGAGGAGACGATCGAGCTCGCCCGGGCACTCCAGGCCTCGGGGGTGAACATCCTCAACACCGGGATCGGCTGGCACGAGGCGCGGGTTCCGACCATCGTCACCTCGGTCCCCCGGGCGGCCTTCGCCTGGGTCACCGCGAAGTTGCGCGCGTCGGTGGACATCCCGGTGATCGCCTCGAACCGGATCAACACCCCTGAGGTGGCCGAGCAGATCCTCGCCGACGGTCAGGCCGACCTCGTCTCGATGTCGCGCCCGTTCCTCGCCGACCCGGAGTTCGTCAACAAGGCGACCAGCGGTCGCGCGGACGAGATCAACACCTGCATCGCCTGCAACCAGGCCTGCCTCGATCACACATTCGCGAACGCCAAGGCCTCCTGTCTGGTCAACCCGCGCGCCGGGCACGAGACCGAGCTCAACTTCGCGACCGTGAGCGAGGCCGAGCGCAAGCTCATCGCCGTCGTCGGCGCCGGCCCGGCCGGACTGGCCGCCGCCACGGTGCTGGCCCAGCGCGGTCACGCCGTGACGCTGTATGAGACCGAGGATCGGCTGGGCGGCCAGTTCAACCTGGCCAAGCAGGTGCCCGGCAAGGAGGAGTACGCCGAGACGATCCGCTACTACACCCGCCAGCTCGAGCTGCTGGGCGTCCGTGTCCACCTCGGCCGGGAAGCCGACATCGTCGAGCTGACCGGCGGCTATGACGCGGTGATCCTGGCCACCGGAGTCAACCCACGCATCCCCGACATCGCGGGCATCGACCACCCCAAGGTGGCCGGTTACACCGAGGTGCTCGACGGGCGGCGGTCCGTCGGGGCCAAGGTCGCGGTGATCGGAGCGGGGGGGATCGGCTTCGACGTCTCCACCTTCCTCACCCACTCCCACGACGCCAGCCGCAGTCGCGAGGCGTGGATGGCCGAGTGGGGGGTCGGGGACCCGGCGCTCCACCCCGGCGGCCTGGTGCCACGCCACGGAGAACCGTCCCCGCGGGAGGTGTGGATGCTCCAGCGCCGCACCACGCGCCTGGGTGCCGGGCTGGGCAAGACCACCGGTTGGGTCCATCGCGCCGAGGTGGCCCACAAGGGTGTCCAGCTCGTGCCCGGCGCTGCCTACACCAAGATCGACGACGCCGGCCTCCATGTCGAGCTCGCCGACGGGGGCCCGCAGCTGTTCGCCGTCGACGACGTGGTCATCTGCGCCGGGCAGGAGCCGCGCCGCGATCTGCTCGAGCCGCTCCGGCAGGCCGGCGTCGAGGTGCACCTCGTCGGGGGAGCCGACGTGGCGGCTGAGCTCGACGCCAAGCGGGCGATCGACCAGGCCTCACGCCTGGCCGCTGCGCTCTGAACCGAGCGCCCGCGTCAGTTCGACGCCGCCGCCGCCTGGTTCCGTGACTCGGGGAAGCGCGGCAGGCCGTCCTCGGGGATCGGCTCCCAGGCGGCCGCGTAATCGACGAACTGGTGATAGCTGGGTCGGACCCCGGGATCGCCCTCCAGCGCGCCGAGGCGTACCGCCATCTGGTCACGGTTGCCGGGACTGCGGGCAAACAGCTGGGAGCTGCAGATCCGGCAGAACAGCTTGTCGTTGCCGCCGCCGGTGGGGCGCCACACCGCCAGCAGCTCCTCGCCGCTGAGGAACCTCAGGGTGCGCGCTTCGATTCCGCCGTTGGCCGACGCGGCGGCCCCGGTGCGGTGCTGACAACGCGTGCAGTGGCAGTAGCCGGCGATCCACGGCGGCTCACTCAGCTCGAACCGGACCGCGCCGCAACCGCAGCTGCCGGGAATGGGAATCTGGGCCATGGCGCAGAGACTACCTCGCGCCGGGCGGTCGACTCACCGCCCCGTGCCGGGTCAGGCGGTGGGTCCGATCAGCTCGCGCGACTCGGGGGTCTCAGGACCCACCCCGAGCTCCTCGGGCGTGCGGGCGCCGGCGGCGCGACGCTGCTCGATCACCGCGAGGAAGCGTGCGTACTCCTCGCGCGGGGGGAGGATCTCCAACCGCTCACGGGCCTGGGACGGCGTGTAGGTGCGCGGGTCCTTGGGCGTGATGTGGAGGAACATCGGCGCGACGACCGGCAGTGAGGAGGGCGAGGACCAGCGCACCATCGTCGCCAGCAGCGGCTGCATCGCCCGCCAGAAGAACGGCTTGTAGAGCCAGCGGGTGATCGGGACCACCAGCGCGTCCATCGCGGGGGACTGGCGCACCCCGGCGAGGTGGCGCTGGTAGCGCGGCAGCGTGGCGATGATCGCCCAGCGGTGCCAGCGGACGATCGCCTTGCGGAGCCAGCCCAGCCACTTCGGCGTCGGACCCATCGCCGCTTCGGTGGTGTTGAACAGGAAGTCCATCATCTGCTGGGCCTGCACCGAACCGGCCAGGCGCGGGCGCCAGGCCTCGAAGTAGGCGCGGACCGCGTCACGACTGCGGGGGACATCCTCGACGTGGATGGTCTGGAGCTCGGCGGCCACCGCGCACTCGGCCCAGTACCGCTCCTCCTCGGAGGGATCCAGCTTCCCCGGGCCGTACATCTCGTAGCACTTGAGGATCGAGTGCCAGGCGGTCATGTGGATCCACAGCTGAGACTCCGGGTTGTTGGCGTCATAGCGCCCGCCGGTGACCGGGTCGTCACCGACCGCCTTGGCGTGGACCTTGACCAGCACGTTGGAGGCGCGGGTCGCGGTGACCGAGTCGCCGAACATCACCAGGGCGAAGTAGTGCAGCGTCCGGTCGTACCGCGTGCGGGTGCGTCCGTAGACGTCGCCGCCGTCGAGCACCGCGGCGTTGAGGTTCGGGTCGAGCTGCTCGATCGAGACCGAGCGCATGAAGCCGAGGGCGAAGGAGGTGGCGGTGCCCCAGACCTTCCAGGTGATCGAGTCGGGGCCGAAGAAGCCGTAGTCGGCGAGGGGCTCGGTGTTGGAGCGGGTAACCAGGAAGCTCATGTAGCGGAAGTGTAGCTACGCAACTGTGACAACGTCAAGATCCGCCGGACCCATAACATGGGCGCCGGTGCCCGGCTCGCCGCTCATCGCCATGTACGACCGGCTCGCGCCGCTGCCGCTCGGCAAGCGCGTGTTCTCGTTCGCCTACCAGGCCGCGGCCCCCTACTTCCTGACCATCCCCGCCCACATCGAGTCGGTGCAGCGGGGCCGGGCCAGCGCCACGATGGCCCAGACGCCGTGGGTGCGCAACCACCTCGGGACGGTGCACGCGATCGCGCTGTGCAACCTCGCCGAGTACACCATGGGCGCGGTGGCCGAGGCGACCGTGCCCACCACCCACCGCTGGGTGCCCAAGGGCATGAGCGTCGAGTACCTGGCCAAGGCCCGCGGCAGGATGAACGCCACCGCCGTCCTCGCCCTGCCCGAACCGCTCGGCGACAAGCAGGAGGTGCCGGTGAGGATCGCGGTGTCCGATCCCGGCGGCGAGACGGTGTTCACCGCCGAGATCCGTATCTGGGTGACCGCCAAACCGAGCAAGGAGAGCGTATGACCGGACCCCTGGACCCCGAGCCCATCGAGGTGCCGGTGCTTCCCGACGACGTACCCGGGGCCCCGGGCCGGGTTGATGAACCCACGGGAATCAACCCGGGAGCCACCACGCAGCTGCTGCTCGAGAACGCCACGCAGTTCGCGGAGAGCGCCCCGGCGCTCGAGCTGGCCGCCGCGCCCCAGATGAAGCTGGCGATCGTCACCTGCATGGACTGCCGCATCGACCCGGCGGCGCTGTTCGGCTTCGCCCCGGGTGACGTGCACGTGCTGCGCAACGCCGGTGGGGTGATCTCCGAGGACATGATCCGCTCCCTGTCGATCTCCCAGCACAAGCTGGGCACCGAGGAGATCATGGTCATCCACCACACCCGCTGTGGCATGCAGACGATCACCGACGACGGCTTCCGGGCCGAGCTCCAGGAGCTGACCGGGCTCACGCCGAGCTTTGCCGTCGAGTCCTTCGGCGACCTCGACGCCGATGTGCGCCAGTCGATGCGCCGCGTGCGGAGTTCGCCGTTCATCCCCCACCGCGACAACGTGCGGGGGTTCGTCTACGACGTCGACGACCGCACCCTGCGCGAGATCCTCGACTAGTAGAACCCCTCGCGGCGGGCGTAGCGGCCCGCCCGCTCGCGGTCGTAGGTGGCGGCGTCGAAGTCGGGGTGCAGGGATGCCAGCACCTCACCGCCGGAGGGCAGCGTCGGCTCCGGGGCGGCCGGGATCTCCCGATCCCACAGAGCTGAGCGCAGCAGCGCCTTGGGACACTGGGTGAACGCCTGCTCGACCGAGATGAGGATGCCCAGCTTCGGGGCCTTGCCCTCTACCGCGCAGGGGGCGAGCAGCTCGGCGTCGTCGGTGATCCGGGCGCGTCCGTTGACCCGGAAGGTGTCCCCCTCGCCGGGGATCATGAACAGCAGCGCGACGCGGTCGTCGCTCAGCAGATTGGTCAGGGTGTCGGCGATCCGGTTGCCGGGACGTTCGGGGAGCAGCAGGGTGCGGGGGTCGAGAATGCGCACGAATCCGGCCGGGTCCCCGCGCGGGGAGACGTCGAGGCCGCCCGCGGGGTCGGCCGTGGCGATCACCAGGAACGGTGAGCGCTCGACGAAGGTCGCCGTGACCGCGTTGAGGTGATCGGCGATCTTCGACGCCACAACCTCGGTGGGGTGGCCGACGATCGCGCGCAGCTGCGCGACGTCGGTGATCAGGTGGGGCTCGTGGGTCGCACCCATCGCGCCACGATCATCTCACACCGTTCTCCGCGGCCAAATGCTGGCTGGGCGGGTATTCAGCCGCTGAGAACGGCGAGCCCGGCCGGTGAGAAGTCCGCAGCCAGGGGGCTGCGGACACGTTCGAGGTCCAGACCCCCGCGGTCGGCGCCGAGCACGGTGTTGTGCGAGCGCCCCGACACCGTCCACACCCGGGGGTAGGCCTCCGCCAGGCCCGCGGCCACGCGCGCCACCTCCCGCCCCGCCCGGTCATCCACCACGTTGACCAACGTCAGCGGGGCGATCCGTGCGGCGTGGGACAGAGCGGCGGGCGAGCTGGGTCCGGGGGCGACACGGGCTCCGAGGAACGCGTCGATCACCACCGCGTCGCGCGCGGCGTCGGCGGTGTCGGCCAACGCGGCGACGCCGTCGCCCAGCCGCACCCGCAGCCCCGGGGTGCGCGCGAGCCCGAGATGCTGCCGTGCGATCTCGAGGATCGTCGCGTCGATCTCCCACACCTCCTGGCGACCGTGGGGGTCGGCGGCGGCCAGGGCGCGGGCCAGCGCGCAGCCCGCCCCGCCGACATGGAGGACCCGCTGGGCCCGGGCCGCCTGGATCACCCAGCGCATCCAGCGCAGGTAGTCGAACTCGAGGTGCCGCGGATCGGCGAGGTCGTTGTAGGACAGGTCCATGCCCGCCTCGCGCAGCAGGCGGCCCGAGGGGCGACGCGGATCCCGCTCGACGACGAGGTCCCCGACCTGGGCGATCACCTGGGGGTCGCGGGCGCGACGGTGGGGCACGGCGCTCTAGGTCGCCGAGGGCTCGGCCTGTCCGGCGGTGATCAGCTGGCGGTCGGGTGTGGTCCCGAGCTCCTCGGCCAGGCGGTGCAGCAGCTTGGTCAGCTCCTCGTTCTGCTCGGGCTCCCAGCCGTCCAGCAACCGGCCCAGGGTGGCGCGACGCTCGGCGCCCAGCTTGGCCAGCGTCGCCTCACCCAGTTCGGTCAGGGTGAGATCCGCGTGCAGCATGCCCTTGGCGGTCAGCTCGGCCAGGGCCTGCTGGGCGCGTGAGAGCGGCACCTTGAAGATCAGCGCTCGCTCGGGCAGGTCGAGGTGGGGGTGGACGTGGTACTGGGCGAGCAGCCAGCACGCCGCGGCGGAGAGGTCGACGCCGGCACGGGCGGCCACGCTCTCCATCAGTCGCCGCACCCCGTCGCGGCCGATCACCGCCGCGAGGGCCCGGCCGATCTCGCGCTGGGAGTCCGGTGCGGTCATCCGGTTCCCCGCCTGGGCAAGGCTCTCGCCGACCTGGCCGGACTCGACCGAGACCGAGTCGCGCAGCTTGAGCTGGGGCAGCAGCCAGCTGAGCAGGAAGGCGATCGCGGCCACGCCCGCGGCGACCTCGAAGATGTGGTCCAGGGCGCCGGAGTAGGAGTTCAGGTAGACCGAATGGAGGTTGGCCGGCAGCGACTTGAGCTCGGCGGGGTTGCTCGAACCGCTCTGCAGCACGGTCTTCTCGGCTGCGGTGAGGGTGATGTGGGAGGCGGCGATGCGGCGACTCAGGTCGCGGGCCAGGCCGGCTGAGAACAGGGACCCGAGGATGGCCGTGCCGACCGAGCCGCCGATCGAGCGGAACAGCGTCGCGCCCGAGGTGGCGACGCCGAGATCCCCGTAGCTGACCGAGTTCTGCACCGCCAGGACCAACACCTGCATGACCATGCCGAGGCCCAGCCCGAGCACGAACATGAAGATGCTCTGGTCCAGTCGGCTGGTGCCCGCGCCCATCGTGTGGAGCAGGAACAGTCCGACGATCATCACGGCGGTGCCGAGCACCGGGAACGGCTTGTAGATCCCCGTGCGGGAGATGAGCTGACCCGATCCGATCGAGGTGATGAGCAGTCCCGCCATCAGCGGCAGGATCTGGATACCGCTCGAGGTCGGGCTGGCGCCGCCGACCACCTGCAGGAACAGCGGCAGGTAGGTGATCGATCCGAATAGGCCGAAGCCGACCACAAGTCCGACCGCGGAGGCGACCGCGAAGGTGCGGTTCCGGAACAGTCGCGGGGGCAGGATCGGCTCGGCGGCACGGCGATGCTCATAGACGAAGAAGGCGACCACGAGCAGCGCCGACAGCACGATCAGGCCGATGATGGTGGCGCTCGTCCATGCGTAGTTGACCCCGCCGAAGGTGCAGGTCAGCACGATCCCCACCAGCGCGAGAGCGAGCATCACGGCACCGACGTAATCGATCTGGTGGGCGCTGTCGTCCCGACGCGACGGCAGCGTCGCGGCCAGCATGGCGAAGGCGATGATCCCGATCGGCAGGTTGATGTAGAAGATCCAGCGCCAGCTGAGGTTGGAGGTGAAGAAGCCGCCGATCAGCGGCCCGATGACCGACGACACGCCGAACACCGCGCCGAAGAAACCCTGGTACTTGCCGCGGTCCCGGGGCGGCACGACGTCGCCGATCGCCGCCGTGGTGGAGACGATCAGCCCCCCGCCCCCCAGACCCTGCAGGGCCCGGAAGGCCACCAGCTCGTCGAGGTTCTGGGCGATCCCGCACAGCACCGACCCGACCAGGAACAGCACCAGCGCGACCTGGAGGACGATCTTGCGTCCGTAGAGGTCACCGAGCTTGCCGTAGATCGGTGTGACCACGGTCTGGGCCAGCAGATAGGCGGTGACCACCCAGGAGATGTGGCTGAGGCCGCCGAGGTCACCCACGATGGTCGGCAACGCGGTGGAGACGATCGTCTGGTCCAGCGACGCCATCAGCATCACCAGCATCAGACCGCCGAAGACGACGAGGATGCCGCCGCGCGGGGTCTGTGGCCCGCTCGAGCCGCCCGAGCTGTCCGGGCTGTCAGAGCCGCCCGCCGCGCTGGAGCCGCCCGCGTTGGAGCCGCTCGGGCTCACGCCGCCGGCCCGTCCCTGCCGGGCAACGGCGTCCCCGGGGTGATGATCACCTCGAGGAAGCGCCAGATCGAATGCAGCAGCCGGGACGGCGGAAACGCGTCGGGCTCGGTCAGGGCGAGGCGACCCGTCTCCTCGCCGATCGTCAACAGCATCCGGGCGATCGCCTCGATCTGATCGGCCGGGGGGTGGGCATCGGAGCCGTAGATGGAAAAGGCGACCAGCGGCTCCATCCGCTTGGCCAGGGCGGTCCGGCGACGGTTGACGATCTTCTGCAGCAGCCGCGGAGCGCTCTCGGGCCGCAGCAGGGCCAGGCGCCAGGTCAGCGGCCGATCACACACGGCGGCCAGGAGGTGGTGGATGGCGTCATAGAGCACGACGTCAGGCTCATATCCGCTGGGGTCCTGGGGGATGAGGCCGGCCAGCGTGCCGCGGACGTTCTGATCCTCACGGTGCATCAGCGCGGTGATGAGCACGCCGAGGTTGGCGAAGCTGCGGTAGATCACCACGCGGTTGACGCCCGCCCGTCGCGCGATCGCCTCCATCGACAGGGCCGCGAAGCCGTCCTCGGCGACCAGCGTCAGCGCCACGTCGAGCAGCTGCTCGCGGCGCTCGGCCTGGGGGACGCGGCGACGCGGCTCGGCGGGTGTCTCGCTGGCGATGATCTCCTCGAGTCGCGGCGGCGGGGTGATCTCGGGTCGTTCGGGGGGAACGCTGACGCTGGCGCTCTGGGTGCCGGGCGGGAACACGGCGAGGAGGTCGACCGTGGCGTCGGCCAGGCGCTCGGGGTTGAAGCGGCGGGGATGGGCGAGCATCAGCCGGGCGGCGTCCTCCCCGACGGCCACGAGCATGCGGGCCAGCAGCTCGTGGTCGAGTCCGCGCGGGCCGCCGCGCACGGCGATCCCCCAGTCCAGCAGCGCCCGCAGGCGACCGGCCAGCTCGCCGCGGGCGCGCTGGAGGCGGAAGTTGAGCTCACGGGAGTTACCCGGCGGGGGCATCAGCACGAGTCGCCAGGAGTTCGGATCCTCGCGGACCGCGGCGAGGAAGGCGGCGAAGGTGCCGGTGAGGAAGTGGTCCGGGTTGGGGTCGACGGGCACCCCGTCACCGAGGATCTCGACCAGCTTGCCGGTGACCCGGTGATCGGCACGGTCGATCAGGGCCAGCAGCAGCGACTCGAGGTCACCGAAGGTGTCGTAGATGACCGGTCGGGTGACGCCGGCGGCCTGGGCGATCGCCTCGACCGTCACGTTGCCGAAGCCGGTATCGCTCAGCACCGCGTTGGTCGCGTCCAGCAGCTGCTCGCGCCGGGTCTCGGGCGAGAGGCGCGGGGTGCGCTGAGAGGATTTCGCGGCCGGGCGGGCGGGCACGGGCCCCAATCTACGCGGCCAGGCTGAGGATCGCTTCAGCCACGACGTCCGGATGCTGGACGTTGAGCACGTGCCCGGCGCCGGGCACCTCCTGCAGCTGGGCGGCGGGGATCTGCGTCGCCAGCTCATGCCCGGCCACCGGCGGCACGAGGGTGTCGTGCGTGCCGACCAGGACCGTGGTGGGCGCGCTGATCCGCCCCAGCTGGGCCTCGAGCACCGGAATCTCGCGCAGGAGCATGCGCTGCTCGATGAGGAAGGTCCGCAGTGTGGAGACGCGCAGGCTGCGCCGACCCTCGCCCGCCAGGAAATCCGGCGGCAGATGCGCCGCCCAGGCGATCCGGCGCGCCAGCGGCGGGACCTGAAGCATCAGGCCGCTGCTCCACAGGAAGCCGGCGGAGGCGAGCGGGCCGACCACCGGGGCGGCGAGCAGCCGATCGGCCGGGACCAGCGAGGCGCGGTTCGCCGCGGCGGACACCAGCACCAGGCCGGCCACCCGCTCGGGATGGAAGGCCGCCAGCCAGGCGGCGATCGCGCCACCGTAGCTGTGACCGACGATGATCGCCCGCTCGATGCCGCGGGACTCCATCGCCGCCAGGGCGCTGACGGCGCTGTGACGGACGCCGCCGGCAGGACTGCCGTCGTAGCCGGGGCGCTGGAGCGCGATCGCCTCGATCCGTCCGGCCAGGCTCTCGATCACCCAGTTCCAGTCTCCGGCGCTTCCGGGCTGACCGTGCAGCAAGAGCGCTGGCGGGGTGCCGGACATCCTCGCGCCATACTAGGGCGCGTGGCCACCGACGAGACGATCCGCGGACGCGAGCGCGCCGATGACGCCGCATCCGTGCTCGCCCCGCTGAGGTCCGATCCGGGGTCCGCTGCGGTGCTGCTCGACATCGACGGGACGCTGTCGCCGATCGTCGAGATGGCCGCTGAGGCCACCGTTCCCGAGGCCACGCGTCAGCTGCTGATGCGCCTGTCGCGTCGCTACCGGGCGGTGGCGTGCGTCAGCGGCCGCCGGGCCTCTGAGGCGCGGGCGATGGTCGGGGTCGGCACGATCACCTACATCGGCAGCCACGGTGCCGAGCAGCTGGAGTCCGGCTGGACCGAGGCCGTCCTGGATCCGGCACTTGACGGCTGGGTCGAGCGGATCGCCCGCTTCCGTCGTGAGAGCGACACCTCCGAGCTGCGCCGCGCGCGGGTGCGCATCGAGGACAAGGGCCCGATCGTCGCCTTCCACTGGCGCGGCGCCGAGGACGAGGTGCTGGCCCGTGAGGCCGTCGACGCCCTGGCCGCCCACGCCGCCGGCGACGGACTGGACATCCACTGGGGTCGCAAGGTCATGGAGGTGCGCCCGCCGGTGCGCATCGACAAGGGCGCCGGTGTCCGCGCGCTGATCACCCGCACCGGGGTGACCACGGCGTTGTATGCCGGCGACGACGTCACCGACCTCGACGCCTTCCGCGCCCTGCGGGAGCTGCGGGAGGAGGGGGTCCTCACCAGCTGCGTGTGCGTGGGGGTGTCCTCCGAGGACGGCCCGGCGGCGATCCGCGAGGAGGCAGACCTCGTGGTGGACGGAACCGGCGGCGTCATCGACGTCCTGGCGGCGCTCACCTTCGGCGAGTGAGCACGCCGGCGCGTTGCGCTTCGGCGACTTCCTCCGCACGACGGTTCTCGCCAGCGCGGCCGGCGCCAGCGCGCTGATCGTCGCGACCATCGCCACCGCCGGCTCCGCCGATGACCCGGGGGTCGTGTGGATCGCGTTGGGCTGGTGGGTGGCGGCCACCCTGATCGGGATGTGGCTGGGCCGCGACGGTGCGGTGTCCGAGTCGATCCGTTCGCTGCTGGCCGCGGCGCGCACCCAATCGAGCCTGCCGGAGATGGCAGCCGGCCGCACCTTCCTCAACCGCCTGTGGCCGCTGATGCTGTGCACCATCGTCGCCGCCGCGCTATCTCCGTTCGTGGCCCAGGTGCCCGCCGTGGTGGCCGGCTTCATGATCATCTGGGCCTTCGCCTGGCGCCAGCAGGCCAGCGCGGTCACGGCGATCGAGGACCGGGACGGCGCCCGCTTCTACGTCGACCACACGCGGCCCTGGCAGCCGATCCGGCTGCTGCGCACCCCGGGATTCCGCAGCACCCTGGTCGACTCAGAGGGGATCGGATCACCGCCGAGCCAGCCGCCCGCCGCGGGCGGAGCATGATTTCGGCGTCATCTAGGATGCCGCCGGTGACGACGTTCGGATTCATCCCCAGCCCCGCCGAGAACGGCTTTCACATCGGCCCGTTCTTCTTCCACGCCTACGGGATCATGTACGTGCTGGCGGTGGCCGCGGCGATCGCCATCTCCCGCCACGAGTGGGAGCGCCGCGGCGGCGATCGCGAACTGGTGTACGAGGTCGCCTGGTGGGGGTTCCCGGCCGGTCTGGTCGGCGGGCGCATCTACTTCCTCATCACCACCCCGAGCCAGATCCCTCCGCACTGGTGGGGCTTCGCCGCCATCTGGGATGGCGGCCTGGGCATCTGGGGCGGCATCGCCGGCGGGGTCGCCGTGGGTGTCTGGCGGATCAAGCGCCACCTCGGCTGGGCCGGTGTGCGCGAGTTCCTCAACGTCTGCGGGCCGTGCCTGCCGGTGGCCCAGGCGATCGGGCGGATCGGCAACTACTTCAACCAGGAGCTGTTCGGCAAGCCCTCGACGCTGCCGTGGGCGCTGAAGATCGCCCCGCAGTACCGCCCGCCGGGATACACCCAGTACGCCACCTTCCAGCCGAGCTTCCTCTACGAGATGATCTGGGACCTGCTGCTGGCCGGCTGCCTCATCTGGCTGGGGCGTAAGCGGATCGTGCGCGCGCCGGGCATCTTCGCCCTCTACGTGATGGGCTACAGCGGCTACCGGATCTTCGAGGAGACAATCCGCATCGACTACTCGGTGCGGATCCTCGGCATGCGGCTGAACTTCTGGGTCGCCCTCATCGGCACGATCGCGGGTGGTGTCTGGTTCGCGTGGATCCAGTGGTTCGGACCGCGGGCCCGCCGCGAGCGCGCCGGCGACGGGGACGGCGAAGTGCGGTTCCGGCCCGTGGGGCCGCGGGCCGGTCAGGCCGTGTAGCGCGGCAGGAGGCCCTTGAGCTCCGCCCACGGGCGAGTGTTGGCGATCGCGTCCGGGCCCAACCCGGCGCGCCGGGCGGTCGCCACTCCGTAGCGGTTGACCGCGAAGCCGGTGGTGCGGTGTGAATCGGTGTTGATCACCAACGGCAGTCCCGCCTCGGCGGCGCTGCGGGCGTAGACCTCGTTGATGTCGCGGCGCAACGGGTTGGAGTTGATCTCCAGCAGCGTGCCGCTGGCCAGGGCGGCGGCCAGCACCGCATCGAAGTCGAACTCATAGGGCGGGCGCTTCTCCAGCTGGCGCCCGGAGAGATGTCCGATGCAGTCGACGAACGGGTGCTCGATCGCCGCGATGATCCGCCGGGTCATGTCGGCCGAGGACATCCGGAACGAGGTGTGCACCGACCCCACCACCCAGTCGAGCTCGGCCAGCAGCGCGTCGGCGTAGTCGATGCTGCCGTCGGGGAGGATGTTCGCCTCGGTCCCGGCCAGCAGCTCGATCCCCTCGACCTCGGTGCTGTGAATCCGCTCGATCTGGCGCTTGAGCTCATCGGGTGAGACGTCGGCGCCGAAGCCCATCGACGCGGAGTGGTCGGTGATGGCCAGGTATTGATAGCCGTAGTCACGTGCGGCCGTGGCCATCTCCCGGATCGTCGCGGTGCCGTCCGAGGCGTTGGTGTGGGCGTGCAGGTCCCCGCGCAGATCCTCGACGCACACCAGCCGGGGCAGCGTGTGCTGGGCGGCCAGGGCGAGCTCGCCTCGGTTCTCGCGCAGCTCCGGCTCGATGTAATCGAGGCCGAGCAGGGCGTAGACCTCGGCCTCGCTGGCGCAGCGGTGGGTCTCCCCGGTGCTGTCGTCGAGCACGCCGTACTCCGAGACGTGCAGTCCACGGCGCACCGCGTGGTCGCGCAGGGCGACGTTGTGGTTCTTGGAGCCCGTCAGGTGCTGGAGGACGTTGCCGAACTGGTCGGGTTCGACAATCCGCAGATCGACGTTCAAGCCGGTGTGGGTCCGCAGCCGCACCGCGTTCTCCCCGGGGGTCGAGGCGGACTCGATGAGCGCCAGCTCGGCCGCGGCCCGGGTCAGCGCGCCCGGGTCCGAGGCGGTGGCGATGATGTCGAGGTCCTTGACCGTCTCGGCCATGCGCCGAGCCGACCCTGCCAGCGCGACGCGATCGGCGGCCGGATGCTGGCTGAGCGCCGCGACGAGCTCCTCGGCCACTGCGAGCGCCTTGTCGAGCACGGTGCGCTGGCGCGGCCCCTCGGCGTCGTGGGCGATCACGGCGGCCAGGATCGCCTCCTCGGCCTTGGCCCCGAAGCCCTTGAGGTCACGGATCTGCTGGGCCTGCGCGGCGGCCCGCAGCTTCTCCAGGCTGTCGAGTCCGAGCTCCTCGAAGAGCCGGCGGGCCCGCTTGGGGCCGAGCCCCGGCAGCCGGGTCATCGCCACCAGCCCGTCGGGGAACTTGCCCCGCAGCTTCTCCAGGGCGGGGATCTGGCCGGTGTCGGCCAGGGCCAGCACCTTCTCCTGGATCGTCGCCCCGACCCCGGGCAGCTCGGTGGCGCGCTTCTCGCGTGCCAGTGCGCTGACGCTGCCCGACGCCTCGCGGATCGACTTGGCCGCGTTGCGGTAGGCGACGATCCGGTGGATCACCGCCCCGTCCAGCTCGTAGAGGTCGCCGAGCTCGTCCAGCGCCGCGGCGATCTGGCTGTTGGTCGGATCGGCCATGCCCGCCCCGCCCTACTCGGCGTGACCGCCGCTGGTGGGGTCCATCGCCGCGACCAGCCGCGTGAGACGTCCGGGCGCCAGGCTGAGGTCCTCGGCCCGCTCCTTGTGGTCGGTCGCCGCGCGCACCATCCGGCCGCCCAGGTAGCGCACCGGCTCGGGCGGCATCAGCTTGTGGGGGACGCGCCGCATCGCCTCGGGCAGTCCGGCGTCGCCGCCGCGGGTGACCATCTCGGCAAGGACGTCGCCGGCCAGGCGCGTGGGGCCGACCCCGTCGCCGGAGAAGCCGACGGCGGCCACCACGCTCGGCAGCGCCTCGAGCCGCACGAAGAACGGCAGCCCCGACAGCGAGTAGTCGACCGGACCGCTCCAGGAGTGCGTCAGCGGGACATCCCACAGGCTGGGGTAGATCCGCCTCAGCTGGCTGTGCACGCCGGCCATCCGCGCTCCGGGGTTGTCAAAGCCGGGGCCGATCCGGCTGGCGAAGGCGAGCGTCCCGCCGCCGCGGCCGAACAGCAGCCGCCCGTCCGGGGTGCGCCGGTAGTAGTTGACCAGCCGCCGGGAGTCCGAGATGGTGACCTGGTTGACCAGGCCGAGCGCGTCGAGGCGCTCGGGGATCTGCGTGGTGGCGATGACGTCGGAGGCGACGACGACGAGGCCGCGGCCGAGCTCGGGGATCCGTGCGCTCCAGGCGTTGGTGGCGAGCACCACCTGCTCGGCGCGGACGCGGCCGGTGTCCGTGGTCAGGGTGGTGGCGCGGCTGCCGGCTGTGGGCTCGGCAGCCGCGATCGACCGCACCGGGGTGCGCTCGAAGACCTGGACCCCCGCGGCGATCACCGCTGCGCGGAGGGCTCGGGCGATCGCGGCCGGCTGCACCGCGGCGACGGTGGGGTCGAGCACGCCGCCGAGGTGCACCGGCGAGCCGGTGAGAGCAGCCGCCTCGTCACCGTCGAGCTCGCGCAGCGGGCTGGCCCCGGCGGCGGCGATCGCGCGATTGGTCTCCACCCAGGCGCCCATCTGGCTCGGGTTGGTCGCCGCCCACAGCCAGCCGTCGAGCGCGTAGGCCTCGGGGATGCCGTGGGCGTGGGCGAACTCGCCGATCTTGGCCACGGCCTCGGAGCTGCGGGTGGCCAGCGCCACCGCGCCCTCAGGCCCGGCCATCTCAACCAGCGCGGTGAAGTGCGACCACCAGGTCATGGCGAAGCCGCCGTTGCGGCCGCTGGCGCCCGCTCCGCAGACATCGGCCTCCAACAGCGCGACGCGGATGCCCGGCGCTCGTTGGGTCAGCTCCAGTGCGGTCCACAGTCCGGTGAAGCCGCCTCCGACGATCGCGACGTCGACGTCGAGTCCACCGCTCAGTTGGGGGGTTCCGGGCCCGCGCGCGTCCGTGGAGTGGTTCACTTCGCTCTGCAGCGCCTGTTGGAGCCACAGAGCCCGGTGCTGTCCCGAACCGGGCGCCACGTCGTCAAGATGGATCGTGTAAGAGCTCACCGGCAGAGCAAGGATGGCAGCAGGCCGGGCACTATACTTTGTAAAGCGCAGCGAGAACACCTTCGACCCTTGTAGAGGAGCCCACCATGGCAGGCAGCGTTTCTGAAGTAACCGACAACAATTTCCAGGCCGAGGTGCTCGAGTCCGACGTCCCCGTGCTCGTCGACTTCTGGGCGCCCTGGTGCGGCCCGTGCCGCCAGGTGGGTCCCGTCGTGGAGGAGATCGCCAACGAGAAGGGCGAGTCGCTGAAGGTCGTCAAGCTCAACACCGACGAGAACCAGCAGACCGCCATCTCC
The DNA here is from genome assembly GCA_965198695.1 of Solirubrobacteraceae bacterium. GTDB lineage: Bacteria > Actinomycetota > Thermoleophilia > Solirubrobacterales > Solirubrobacteraceae > Palsa-465. Next base: position 758,351 of record CBDAPW010000003.1, read on the forward strand.
TACAACGTTCTGTCGATCCCCACGCTGATCGTGTTCAAGAACGGCGCTGAGGCCAAGCGCGTCATCGGGGCGTACCCGAAGAAGCGGCTTGAGGCGGAGATCGCGCCCACGCTGGCGTAAGTCTCTTTTGGGGCGCCCTTTGATGTCTCCTCCGCCCGCCGTGCGGCGATTGGGCGGATGAGACAGCAAAGGGCGCCCCTTCTGCGTTAAGGCGTCGGTGGGGCGCGGCTTGCTCTTCACTGGAATGGGTCCGTGTCACGTTTACGGGCGATATGACCGCAAACGTGACACGGATGCTCTGGTCCGGGCTAGGTGGCGGTGAGTTCGCGGCTGATGGACCAGAGGCGGTCGCGGATCGCCGGGTCATAGGCGTCGGGCTGGGCCCGGGCGTCGCGGGTGCGGTCGAAGAACCGGCCGGTCACGCCGGTGAGTTCGGGGGCCTCGATGAGGCGCAGGGTTGATAACACGCCGGTCTCCAGCGAGTCGACGCTGTGGCCGACGTTGTCGAGCACCATCTTGGTCGGCATGTAGGTGCCGGGGTGGAGGCTGTTGACCGTGACCCGGCCGGGGTCGAGCTGCTCGGCCAGGGTGCCGGCGTGGGTGATCATCGCCAGCTTGGACTGGCCGTAGGCGCGCTGGCCGCTGTAGCCGTGCTCGAGCGTGAGATCGTCGAAGTCGATCGGTGCCTGGCCGAGGGATGCGACGTGCACGATCCGGGCCGGCGCGGCGGCCGCCAACACGGGCACCAGACGCTGGGTCAGCGCGAAGGCGGCCAGGTAATTGACCCCGAAGGTCAGCTCGTTACCGTCGACGGTCAGCTCCCGAGCCCCCTCGACCCACACGCCGGCGTTGTTGACCAGCACGCTGAGCTGCTCGGTCAGCCCGGTGATCTCCTCGGCCAGGGCCCGTACCTGGGCCAGCTCGGCGAAGTCGGCTCGCACGGTGGTGATCTGCGCCGGCTGGTCGGCGAGCTCGGCCTCCAGTGTGGCCAGCCGCTCGGCGCTGCGGCCATGCAGGATGAGCCGGGTGTCGGCGCGAGTACTCAGCTCGCCGGCCAGGGCGCGTCCAAGGCCGTCGGTGGCACCGGTGATGAGGATGGTGCTGGTCGCGGGCATCGGTTGATCTTCCTCCTCAGGCCAGGGTGAGGCCGCCGTCGACGGGGAGGATCGTGCCGGTGACGAAGTCCACCGAGCCGGCTAGGCGCGGGCGACGGCGACGCGGAGGCTGAGGCCGTCGACCGGCGTCGGCGCCACGTCAACCAGTGGGGCGTAGCGCACCTCGAGGGCCAGCACCTCGGCGGCGATGAAGTCCTGGTGGACCCGGGTCGCGTCGAGCAGCGGCTCATCGCCGTCGAGCGTCAGGACGATGCGATCGGAGATGTCGAGCTCGGCGGCGCGGCGCGCGCCCTGCACCGCGTGAACGATCTCCCGGGCCCACCCCTCGGCCCGCAGCTCCGGGGTGATCTCCAGTTCGAGCGCGACGGCGTGGGAGCCCTCGCGTTCGACCTGGTAGCCCTCGAGCGGCTTCATGCTGATGAGCAGGTCCTCGGCGTTGAGCTGGTGTTCGCTGCCGGCGACCTCGATGCCGACCACCCCGCCCTGTTTCACGGCGAGCGCGGCGTGCTTGGCATCCAGACCCGCGACCGCGGTCGCCGCCATCGGCATCTGGGAGCCGAAGCGCTTGCCCAGGGTCCGGTAGTTGGGCTTGAGCTCGACGTCGCCCAGGTCATCGGCGTCGTTGACGAAGCGGAGCTCATGGACGTTGAGCTCATCGCGGACCGTGTCCGACAGGCGTTCGATCGCGGCGCGCTCCTCACCGGTGGCGACGACGATCGCGGCGTGCAGGGGCTGGCGGAGCTTCAGCTTCGACTGGGCCCGGGCGGCCTGGCCCATGCGCACGGTCTCGCGAGCCACCGCCATCGCGGCCTCGAGCGCGACATCGCGCTCGGTCGGGGTGGGCCAATCACACAGGTGCACCGAGGGCTCGGAGCCGTCGAGGTTGTCGTAGATCTCGTCGGCGACGAACGGGCAGAACGGGGCCAGGAGCTTGGCCAGCGTCACCAGGATCGTGTGCAACGTGGTGAAGGCGGCCGGGTCGCCGTCCCAGAAGCGGCGTCGCGAGCGGCGCACGTACCAGTTCGACAACTCCTCGATGAAGTCGGAGATCGCGCGGCCGGCGCCGGTGGCGTCGAAGTTCTCCAGGCCGTCGGTGACCGTCTCGACGGTGGCGGCCAGGCGCGACAGGGCCCAGCGGTCGAGGTCGGAGAGGGGCACGTCCGCGAGGTTGCTCCCGAGCCCCAAGCCGGGAGCAACACCATTCGCGTTGGCGTAGAGCACGTAGAACGAGTAGGTGTTCCACACGGGCAGCAGGAAGCGGGTGACCGCCTCCCCGACCGCCCCGAGGCTGAAGCGGTAGCCGTCCCACGGGTACTTGGACGTGAACAGGTACCAGCGGAACGCGTCGGCGCCGTAGGTGTCCAGCACGTCCCAGGGCTCGACCACGTTGCCACGGGACTTCGACATCTTCTGGCCGCTCTCGTCGAGCAGGTGGCCGAGGCAGACGACGTTGCGGTAGGAGCTCTCGTCGAACAGCAGCGTGGAGACGGCGAGCATCGAGTAGAACCACCCGCGCGTCTGATCGATCGCCTCGCAGATGTAGTCGGCGGGGAAGTGGTCCTCGAAGTCCGCCTGGCGGGTGTGGGGCGCCCCGTACTGGGCGAAGGGCATCGCACCCGAGTCGAACCACACGTCGATCACGTCCGGCACGCGGGTCATCGCCTGGTCGCACTCGGCACACGGGATGTGCACGTCGTCGACGAAGGGGCGGTGCGGGTCGGTCAGCTCGACACCGGAGAGCTCATGGAGCTCCGCCAGCGAGCCGATCACCCTGATGTGACCGTCGGGACAGCGCCACACCGGCAGCGGGGTGCCCCAGTAGCGCTCGCGTGACAGGGCCCAGTCGACGTTGCCCTCCAGCCACTGGCCAAAGCGCCCGTGCTTGATGTGGGGCGGCTGCCAGTTGACCGTCTCATTCGCCGCCAGCAGCCGGTCCTTGATCTCGGAGGTGGCGATGTACCAGGACGGCTTGGCGTAGTAGAGCAGCGCGGTGTCACAACGCCAGCAGTGGGGATAGGAGTGCTCATAGGGCAGCGCCTTGAGCAGCCGCCCGCGGGCACGGAGATCCTCGACGATGTCCTCGTCACAGTCCTTGACCTTGCGCCCGGCATAGGTGCTGATGCGGTCGTCGTAGGTGCCGTCGCGGCGCACGGGGTTGATCGGTTCCAGGCCGGCTTCGATACCGAGGCGGAAGTCGTCCTCGCCGAAGGCGATCGCCGTGTGCACGAGGCCGGTGCCGTCATCGGCGGTGACGAAGTCGCCGGCCAGCACCGTGTGGCCCTTGGCCCCGTAGTCCGCGGCGGTGATGAAGCGGAACGGCGGCTCATAGGCGAGGCCGATGAGGTCTGCGCCGGGGAAGGTCTCGGAGATCACCGCGCCCTCACCCAGCACCTTCTCGACCAGGGCCTCGGCGACGATGTACTCACCCGGCGCGAGTGCTGAGCCCGCGGGCGGACTCGCCAGCACGTAGGTGAGCTCCTCTGCGACGGCCACCGCGGCGTTCGAGACCAGGGTCCAGGGAGTGGTGGTCCAGACCACCAGGTTCCCTCGGGCCGAGGGCAGGATCACGTAGGCGGACAGGTCGACGTCGTCCTGATAGGCACCGGGCTGGCCGAGCTCGTGGGAGGACAGGGCCGTGCCGCAGCGCGGGCAGTAGGGGACGACCTTGAGCTTCTCGTACAGCAGCCCCTTGGCGTGGATCTGCTGGAGGGCCCACCAGACCGACTCGATATAGGACGGATCGAGGGTGCGGTAGGCGTCGTCGGTGTCGATCCAGAACCCGATCCGCTCGGTGAGCCGGGTCCAGTCATCGATGTTGGAGAACACGCTGGCGCGGCACACCGCGTTGAAGCGCTCGATCCCGTAGGTCTCGATCTCGTGCTTGTTGTGGAGCCCGAGCTGCTTCTCGGCGGCCAGCTCGACGGGCAGGCCGTGACAGTCCCAGCCACCCTTGCGGTCGACGCGGTGGCCGGTCATCGTGCGATAGCGCGGGAAGATGTCCTTGAACGAGCGGGCCTCGACGTGGTGGGAGCCCGGCTTGCCGTTGGCTGTCGGCGGCCCCTCGTAGAAGCCCCAGCGCGGCGCGTCCTCGCGCCGGCGCAGCGACTCGGCGAAGATCTCGCGTTCGTTCCAGCGAGCGAGCACCGACGCCTCGAGGGCGGGGAAGTTGGCCTTGGGGTCGACCGGGCGGTGCGGGGATGTCGAGGGATCGGCAGCGGTCATCTCAGGAACGCCGATTCTAGGTGGGCCCGCCCGGGGTCATCGGCCACCCTCCGGGCCTGAGCGCCGAAGGTGGTGCCCGGCTCGGGGGCCGGCAGCGACAGGGCGATCCGCGCGACGTCGTCCCGGGTGGCGATTGCGCGACCATATCGCCCATGCGCCTGCGTCTCCATCACCACTCCGACGGTGCGCGCGTGGCCTACCGGGAGGTCGGTACGGGGCCGCCGCTGGTCCTCCTGCACTCCCTCGGCCTGACCTACCGCGAGTGGGAGCCCATCGTCGAGCCCCTCGCCGCGCGCTTCCGCGTGATCCTGCCCGACCTCCCTCTCCATGGCGACTCCGAGGACCGTCCGCGCCACCCCTACAGCGAGGCGTGGTTCGCCGAGGTGCTGGCCGGCTTCTGCGCCGAGGTGGCCGGCCCGCGTCCCCTGCTGGGCGCGCACGACTTCGGCGCCGAGCTGGCTCTGGCGGCGGTGTGTCGCCACGAGCTCAGGCCCGCCAAGCTGGTGCTGATGGGCAATCGCCTCCACCACGGCGCCGCCTTCGCGGGGCGTCGGGCGATGTGGCGCACCCTGACCGGGCTCGGGGCGGTCCCGGGTCTGGACCTGGTGCTCTCCCACGCCGCCCCGGTGGTGTTCGCACCCAAGCTGGGCGAGCGGCTGTCGGCGCGGCGCAACCCCGCCACGCGTGACCTGGTGCGCCACGCCATGGCCGACGTTGCCGGAAATGCCAACCGCGCCCGGGCCTGGGCCAAGTTCGCGCACCACTGGCCCACCTCGGCCCAGCCCGGGCTGCGCGACGCCTACGCCGCGATGGACATGCCGGTCCTGCTGCTGTGGGCCGAGGAGGACCCGGCGGCCCCGCTCAGCTGGGCCCGTGAGGCTCTCGACCTGCTCCCCGACGCGCAGTTGCGCACCGTCCCGGGAGCCGGTTTTCTCGTCGCCTACGACGATCCGGTCGTCCTCGCACGCGAGATGATCGCGTTCCTGGGGTAGCGTTCTCTGGTCGAGGGAACTTCGCGAGAAAAGGACTTGGTGATGAGCGTTTCAGAAGATCAGCAGCTGTGGGGCGGCGAGACCACCAAGGCGGTCGCCAACTTCCCGATCTCCGGTGAGCCCGTGCCCGCGCCGGTGATCCACTGGCTGGGACGGATCAAGGGCGCGGCCGCCCGCGTCAACGCCGACCTCGGGCTGCTCGACGGCGAGCTGGCCCAGCGGATCGCCGCCGCAGCCGACAAGGTCGCCGCCGGCGACTACGACGCGCAGTTCCCCATCGACGTGTTCCAGACCGGTTCGGGCACCTCGACCAACATGAACGCCAACGAGGTGATCGCCCACCTGGCCGGCGAGAACGTCCATCCCAACGATCACGTCAACTACGGCCAGTCCTCCAACGACGTGTTCCCCAGCGCCGTTCACCTGGCTGCGCTCGACACGGCGACCCACGACCTGCTGCCCGCTCTGGCGGCCCTGGAGGCGGCGCTCTCCCAGAAGGCCGTCGAGTTCCATGACATTGTCAAGTCGGGGCGCACGCACCTGATGGATGCGGTCCCGGTGACCCTCGGCCAGGAGTTCTCCGGCTACGCCGCCCAGGTCCGGTTGGCCCAACGCCGCATCGCCAACGCGCTGCCCCAGGTCGCCCAGATCCCGCTCGGCGGCACCGCCACCGGCACCGGTTTGAACACCCATCCGGAGTTCGCCCAGCGCGTGCGCGGTGCGCTCGCGGATGCCTCGGGGCTGACCATCTCGGCGCCCGAGGATCCCTTCGAGGCCCAGGGCAACCGCGACGCGCTGGTGGAGCTGTCCGGCGCGCTGAAGGTCACCGCGGTGTCCTTCACCAAGATCGCTCAGGACCTCGCCCTGATGGGCTCGGGGCCGCGGGCCGGAATCGGCGAGCTCTTCCTGCCCGAGCTGCAGAAGGGCTCCTCGATCATGCCGGGCAAGGTGAACCCGGTGATTCCGGAGGTGACGATGCAGGTATCGGCTCAGGTGATCGGCAACGACACCGCGATCACCATCGCCGGCAGCCAGGGTAACTTCGAGCTCAACGTGCGGGTGCCGCTGATCGCCCGCAACCTGCTCGAGTCGATCCGCCTGCTCACCTCCACCGCGACCGTGCTCAACGAGAAGTGCGTGTCCGGTATCCAGGCGAACCTGGCCGGCACCGAGGCATCGGCCGAGGCGACGCTGGCGACCGCCACCGCGCTGAACACCCACATCGGCTATGACAAGGCGACCGAGATCGTCAAGGAGGCGACGGCCTCGGGTCGGACCCTGCGCGAGGTCGCCTATGAGAAGGGCGTCGACGAGGCAACGTATAACTCGGCGATCAATCTGCGCGAGATCGCCCGGGGCAACCTGTCCTAGATCCCGTCTAGAGGATCGAGAACGAGAAGCGGTACTGGGGTTGGGTCAGCTTCGCGTACCGGGCGGAGTCATCGAACTGGATCGTGTAGCTGCCCCTCTCCGGGTGCCCTCCCGGGTACTCATAGGTCACCACGCGGCGCAGGCCACATGGGCCGGTCGGCTTGCCGAAGGACGCCGAGGTCAACAGCATGCCCGCCCGGTTGAGGTAGTGCCCGTAGACGGTGCGGTTCGGGGTGAAACCGGACAGCTCGAAGATGGTCTTGGCGTCGGGGTTCTTCTTGTTGCCGGTCTGGAGCACCGCGTAATTGGTGGTCTCGAAGGTTGGTGAGGCGGCGCTCGCGCCCGTGTCGCCGGGCAGGCCGGGCTGGCTCTCATAGGAGGCCCGGATGGCGTCAGCGATCTGCAGTGACGTGTAGGGGTTGACCACCGGGGCCGGGACGGTGGCGGTGAAGCTGCCGTTCTCCTCGGCCGTCGCGGTGGCCGACACGCGGCCGAGCTTGTCGGTCAGTTCGATCGTCGCCCCGGCCTGCCAGCCGCTGCCGGTGACCGAGATCTGGGCAAGCGCTTTGGCGGTGTTGACGTAACAGGCGCGGCTGACGCTGAGTGTGCCGGCCGGCGCCTCGGCGGCCAGCGCCGGGGCGGCGCCGCAGAGGGCGCTGACCAGGAGGGCGCCAGCGAGCGTGGTGGAGAGTCTGAGCGGGGCCATGAGCATTTCCGGGTGCGAAACACCGATTCCTATCACCACGGACACCGTTACAGGAGTGACACCGCATTGCCAAATCGATTGCACCCGCGCTGAGGACCGGTTGATCTGTCAGGGTTCCGGGGCGGGATGCCGAGAAAGCTGGAGATGACCCGGAGATCATTTCGCGCCACCGTCCTGGCGATCCTCACCTCGATGCTGCTCCCGGCGCTGGCCGCGGCGAGCGGGGCCCCCACAGCGCATGCCACCGAGTCGGCTGCCGCGAAGTCGAGTGGCACCTTCGCGATCACCGGTGGCGGCTTCGGACATGGCATCGGCATGAGTCAGTACGGCGCGATGGGCTTTGCGCTGCACGGCTGGAGCTACCCGGCGATCCTCGGGCACTACTACCAGGACACCGGCCTGGAGAAGGTGGCGAACTCGACGGTGACCGTGCTGCTCGGCCAGGGCGGGGCGACCTTCCGGGGCGCCAGCGCGGCCAACGGGAAGGCGTTGAACCCGGCCAAGAGCTACGGGGTGGTGGTGAGCGGTCAGAAGCTGTCGCTGATCTCCGACGGCCGCAGCGCGGGGAGCTTCAGTGCCCCGTTGAAGGTGACCGGGGCGGCGCTGAGTGTGGTCGGCAAGGGGCGGTACGCCGGCTCGCTCGAGTTCTTCCCCAACGGAACCAACGGGGTGCTCACGGTCAACGCCGTCGACCTCGAGGACTACGTACGCGGGGTGGTGGCCGAGGAGATGCCCGCGAGCTGGCCGGAGCAGGCCCTCGAGGCCCAGGCGGTCGCCGCGCGCACCTACGTGCTGGCTGACACTCCCGTCTCCAGCCAGTACGACGTCTACTCCGACACCCGCTCGCAGATGTACGGCGGGATCTCGGGGGAGACCGCGGCCACCAATGCGGCCGAATCGGCTACCGCCGGTGAGGTGGTCGAGAGCGGCGGCCGCATCATCCCGACCTACTTCTCCGCCAGCTCCGGGGGCCATACCGAGAGCGTCCAGAACGTCTGGCTGGGCGTCAGCCCCGCGCCGTATCTGGTCGGCGTCCCAGACCCCTACGACGACTCGGGTGATAACCCCTACTACCGCTGGAACGACAAGCTCAGCCTCACGACCGCCGCCAGCCGTCTGGTCGGGCTCTACAAGGGCAGGTTCGAGGGGATCAAGGTGCTCGCCCACGGTGTCTCCCCGCGGATCGTGTCGGCTGCGGTGATCGGCACCAAGGGCACCAGTACCGTCTCGGGCACCACCCTGCAGGACGATCTCAACACGATGAGCACCTGGATGTCGTTCACCACGGTGACGGCCAAGGGCACCAGCAGTGCCGGCACGGGGTCGGGCGCCGCGGCGTCCTCGACGTCTTCGACGTCGGCGGGAGCGTCGAGTCCGGTCTCGAGCTCCACTGCGAAGTCGAGTGCGCCGACGGCCAGCTCCAGCACCGGTGGCGCCGGCATTACCGCCCTGGCGCGGATGCCGCGGCGCGTACTCAGCGGCACGATCTTCCCAGCGAGCCACGGAGCCACGGTGACGGTCCAGCTGCGCTCGGACGGGACCTGGGTCCGCGTCGGCACCGCGAAGGTGAGCTCCGCCGGCGCCTACGCGACGGTGGTGTCCGCGCCCGGCGTCTATCGCGTGCTCTTCCACGGCGTCGCGGCTCCCGCGGTCACGCTGCGCTGACGGTCGTGGCCGGCCGCGGACCCCTGCTGGCGGTCGACGCGCCGTGGTTGCTCTACCGCTCCTACTTCGCGCTCCCCGCATCGATCACCGGCGCCGCCGGCAAGCCGGTCAACGCCCTGCTCGGCAGCGCCAACGCGCTGATGGCGGCGGTCGCCGAGTTCGCGCCGCGCGCGGTGGCGGTGTGCTTCGGTGCCGAGGAAGCCGTCTACCGGGTCAGGCTGTTCGACGGCTACCACTTGGCCCGGGACCCGATGCCGGCGGATCTGCGCTGGCAGTTCGCGCGTGCGCAGGAGCTGTTCGGTGCCTGGGGCTGGACCGTGGCCGACGCCGGCGAGCTCGAGGCGGACGATCTGCTCGGGGCCTTCGCGTCGCGTGAGTCCGCCGACGGCGGCACCACGCTGATCCTCACCGCCGACCGCGACATGTATCAGTGCGTCGACTCCCATACCCAGGTCGTGCACCTCAAGGGGGGTGCTCACGAGCTGGTCGACGTCGCCGGCGTGCAGGCTCGCTACGGCATCGCCCCGGCTCAGGTCCCCGACCTCATCGCCCTGCGCGGTGACCCCTCGGACGGGATCCCCGGCGCCCCGGGGATCGGGGCCAAGACGGCGGCGAGCCTGCTCAACCGGTTCGGATCACTCGACGGGGTGCTCGCTGAGGCCGAGGCCGGGGTACGTTCGGAGCTGCGACCCAAGCTGGCGGAGACGTTGCGTGAGAATGCCGCTCTGCTGCGCACCTTCCGTGCGGTGGCGACTCTCGTGCCGGTCGACGTCGAGACGCCCCCCGACGCCGGGCTCGACCGCGTGGCCGCCGCAGCCGCCGCCGGTGAGCTCGGCATGGGGCAGCTCGCGGGTCGCCTCGAGGGCGGCGGTGAGTCCTCGGACTCAGCTCGGCTGTGAGCTGAGTCCGAGTCCGCGCTCGAGCAGACCGCGGACCTGGATGAGCTCGCCCGCATTCAGATGGCTGAGGATGTCGGCGACCAGCTGGTCGCCCACCTTGTCCGCCCGGGCCAGGACCTTGCGGCCCGCGGCCGTGGGGGTCACGCGTGAGCGCCGGCGGTCCGCCGGATCGCGCTGGCGTTCGACGAAGCCCTTGCTCTCGAGCTGATCCACCGCGGCGACGATCACGCCCGGCGCCTTGTTCATCAGCCGCGCAATCTCGTGCTGGGTGCCCGGGCCGTCGACGTCGAGGATGGCCAACACGGTGTAGTCGTGGCCGCTGAGTCCCAGCTCGGCCAGTGGTGCCTGGGCCAGCTCCTCGACGTTCGCGCCCAGGGCCACCATGAGCAGTCCGAGACGGTTTGTCGCGGCACGCGGGATGACGCAGAACCCGTCGCCAGCCGACGCTGGAACCAGAGCTGCTTCTGTCGTCGAATCGTTCATGAGTTGCACGATATCGGAGATAACGCTACATTGCCACAATCATTCATTTACTGAACCATTCTTTGGAGGGATAATTGTGCGTAGGAACCCTTGGCTGACGTTGACGGTGCTCGCGGTGGCCCAGTTCATCGTCATCCTCGACCTCACGATCGTCAATGTCGCGCTGCCTCACATCCAGCGGGACCTGAACTTCTCCACCGACGGCCTGCAGTGGGTCGTCAACGCCTACACCCTCATGTTCGGTGGCTTCCTGCTGCTGGGCGGACGGGCCGCCGATCTGCTCGGCCGTCGCCGGTTGTTCATCGCCGGGGTGGCCCTGTTCACCGCGGCCTCGCTGGTCGCCGGCCTGTCGCAGTCCTCGGCCATGCTGATCGCGGCCCGTGGGGTCCAGGGCCTCGGTGGCGCTCTGATGTCGCCCGCCGCTCTGTCGCTGCTGCAGGTCACGTTCCCCCACGGCCGCGATCGCAACACCGCTCTGGGGATCTGGGGCGCGCTGGCCGGACTCGGCGGAACCCTCGGCGTCGTCGTCGGCGGGGTGCTCATCAGCGCCGTCGGCTGGCGGGCGGTGTTCTTCGTCAACGTCCCGATCGGACTCGCGCTGGCGATCGTCACGCCGATGTTCATCTCCGAGAGCCGGGCCGAGGTGGCCGCCGCCGCCCGCCGCTTCGATCTGCCCGGCGCGTTCCTGGGCACCGGGGGGTTGCTGGCCGTGGTGTTCGGGGTCGTCAGGAGCCAGAGCCTCGGCTGGGGCTCGCTCGAGGTGCTCGTCACCCTGCTCGGCGGCCTGGTCCTGCTCGGCGGCTTCGTGGCCGTCGAACTGCGCAGTCCGGCTCCGCTGGTCCCCATGCGGCTGTTTGCGACGCGGGGGTTGCGGATCTCCAGTCTGGCGCTGGCCCTCAACGGCGCCATGTTCCTCGCCATGTTCTACCTGGTGGCGATCTTCCTCCAGGAGGTTCGGGGTCAGTCGGCGCTCGGCACCGGCCTCGAGCTCCTGCCCATGGGGGTCGCCGCCATCATCGGCGCGGTCCTCGGGTCGAGCATCGTCGCCCGGATCGGAACCCGGACCCTGCAGATCATGGGCGGTGCCGTCAGCGTGGTCGGGCTGTTGCTGCTGTCGCGCGCCGGTGCCGGTGACGCCTACGTCTCGAGCCTGCTGCCCGGCTTCCTCCTCGTCGGCTTCGGCATCGTGTGGGTCGGCGTCCCCGCGAACATCGCGGCGGTGGCCGAGGTGAAGTCCGCGGACGCCGGGGCGGCCTCGGCGATCGTGACCGCCGCCTACCAGGTGGGCGGCGCGCTGGGCCTGGCGATCATCACCACGATCTCCAACTCCCATGTCAGCTCGCTGGCCCACCACGAATCGGCCTCCCTCGCGCTGACCGGCGGCTTCCACCTCGGGCTGATCGCCGCGGCCGCCGCCTCGGCGCTCAACCTGTTCGTCGCCTTCGGTTCCCCCCAGCTGCGGCCGGACGCCGAGCTGCTGGCCGTGGCCGCCGCGGGAGCCTGAGCGGACGTCGAGGGCCGGCGCGGCACGCGCGCTCTGAGTCGCGACTACGGGGTGAACTTGACGGTGATCACATCACCGTCGGCCATCGCGTAGTCGCGGCCCTCGAGCCGCAGGGCGGCGTGCTCGCGGGCGCTGGCGTATCCGCCGTACTCGACCAGCTTGTCCCAGGAGACGACCTCGGCGCGGACGAAGCCCTTCTGGATGTCGCTGTGGATCTGACCGGCGGCGTGCCAGGCACTCAGCCCGCGGCGCAGGTGCCAGGTCTGGGCCGGCTTGTCCTCCCCGGCGGTGAAGAAGCTGATCAGGTCCAGCAGCGCGAAGGCGCCTCCCACCACGGTCTGGAGACCGGACTGGGCCAGGCCGAGGTCCTCGCGCATCGCCGTGGCCTCATCGGGCTCGAGCTCGCCGAGCTCCTTCTCCAGCCGGGCGGACACGGCCACCGCCTGAGCCCCCTGGGCGGCCGCATAGGCGGCGATGTCGGCTGGCACCTCGGCGTCGCCCTCATCGACGTTCGCGACGAACAGCACCGGTTTGGAGGTCAGCGAACCCAGCAGCATCGCCACATCCGGCGCCTCGTCCGGCACCGGTACGGTGCGCACGGGTTGGCCGGCTCCGAGCGCGGCCACCACCTGTTCGAGCCACGCCTGCTCGGCGATGGCGTGCTTGTCGCCGCCCCGGGCCTGGCGGACCACGCGGTCGAGGCGACGCTCGGCCTGTTCCAGGTCGGCGAAGATCAGCTCGGTCTCGATCGTGTCGATGTCGCGCATCGGATCGACGCTGCCTTCGGAGTGGATGATCGAGTCGTCGGTGTGGGCGCGCACGACGTGGACCAGGGCGTCGGTTTCGCGGATGTTGGCGAGAAACTGGTTGCCCAACCCCTCACCCTTGCTGGCGCCGGCTACCAGGCCGGCGATGTCGTGAAAGGCAATCGAGTCCCAGACGATGTTCGACGCCTTGACCGTACTCGCGACCTCGGTCATGCGCTCGTCGACCACCGGCACCACGGCGATGTTGGGCTCGATGGTCGTGAAGGGATAGTTGGCGGCCTCCGCGGCGGCGCCGGTCAGCGCGCTGAACAGCGAGGACTTGCCGGCGTTGGGCATGCCCACGATCCCGACCTTCATGCTCATCGCGTGCCCGCCTCGCCGACCGCCGTACCCAGCGCGGCACCGGCCAGGACGTCGGTCGGATAGTGGACGCCGAGGTACAGCCGGCTCAGGGCCAGGGACCCCGCGAGGCCGTAGAGGAGCGGGGCGGGCAGGAGGCCGCGGTAGGCGCGGGCCGCCGCGAAGCTCGTGGTCGAGTGCGCGCTGGGGAAGGAGAGCTGGGACATCGTGTGGGTGAGCTGGGGGAGGGAATCGAGTTGGGGCCGGGGCCGGCGGATGAGCCCTTTGAGGGTCTGGTTCACACCGTAGGACGCCAGAACCGCCACTGCGCCCTGTCGCCAGCGGCTGCGATGTTCGCGCTTGGGGTCCCAGCGCCAGCCGACCAGGCCGAGCGTGAGCCAGCCGAGCGCGTGCTCACCGAGCAGTGAGTAGGCGGCGACGGCCCGCTCGCGCGCCGGGGTGTGACCGACCGTCCTGAAGGCGACGAGCAGTCGCCTGTCGACCGGGTTCAGAAGCCGACCCGGGACTTCTCGTCGTCGATCAGCAGGTAGTCGATGCGTCCGAGGTCGAGCACCACGGTGCCGGTGTCGGCCGCCAGCTCATGCCAGCCGCCGGCCGCCCCGAGCGCCTCGCGCAGCTTGGTCAGCTCGGCGGGTCGCACGCGGGCGGTGAGCACCCCGCCGCCGTGGAAGCCGAGATTGATCTTGGATGCTGGTTCGCTCGTGCTCATGTCAGTGGGCCTCCACGGGTTGGACGATCTCGGTGAGCACCCCGCCGGTGGAGGCGGGGTGCAGGAAGGCGACCTTGGAACCGCGGATGCCGATCCGCGGGCTCTCGTCGATCAGTCGGGTGCCCTCGGCCGCCAGGGCGGCCAGGGTCGCGTCGATGTCCTCGACGCGGTAGGCCACGTGGTGGAGGCCCGGTCCGCGCTTGGCGAGGAACTTGGCGACGCCGGTCTCGGGCCCCAGGGGTGCCACAAGTTCGATGTGGCCGTCGCCCACGTCGAGCAGCGCCGCCTCCACACCCTGCTCGGGGACGGTCTCGCGGTGGACGAGCTCGAGCTTGAGCACACCCGTGTAGTAGGGCAGCGCGGCGTCGATCTCCTCGACCGCGACGCCGACATGATCGATCAAGGTCAGCATTCGGCCGCCAACTTACTGCACGCGGGAGAGGCGCGGGTTGGGCAGGAAGCGTCGCCCGACCTTGGCGCACGGTTGACCGTCGACCAGCACGACGTCGGCGGTGTAGTCGTTCTGGCCGCGGATGAGGCTGGAGCCGACACCGTAGGAGTCGACCGGTACGCCGGCGGACTCAAAGCGCTCGATCCGTTCGGCGGTGAAACCGCCCGAGGCGACGATCTTCACCGCGTCGAACCCGTGCTCGTCGAGGGCGGCCCGCACGTTCTCGACCAGGCGCGGGTTCACGCCGCGGGGGTCATACCCACCCATCTGGTTCAGCAGCGAGCGGTCGACCAACTGCTCTGAGGTATCGAGGCGCACGCCCCACAGGTCCGGGCCGAGCGCCTCGGCGACCTCGAGCGCGGTCCGCACGCTGTCGTTCTCCCAGTCGACCAGCACGGTCACGTTCAGCTCATCCTTGAAGTGATCGGCGAACACCCGAGCGGCGGTCACCGTGTTGCCGCCGTAGGCCGCGATCAGACCATGGGGGACCGTGCCGATCCCGGTGCCGCCCCACCAGGAGGCCTGCGCGTCGGTCGACACGCCGATCGCCCCGGCGACGTGGGCGGCCCATCCGTCGCCGGTCTGGACCAGCCAGTGGTCATGGCGGGCGGGGAAGTAGAAGATCGGTTTGCCGCGGGCGGCCTCGACGACGGCCCGTACGTTGCGCATGATCAGCGACCGCCGGGCCAGGGAACCGAGGAAGACCGTCTCGAGGTGGGCGAACTCGGTGTAGTCGCCCTCGATCGTCAGCACCGATTCGAACGGCGAGATGTCGTCGCCTTCGTAGAGGGCCTCGACCTTCAGCTCAGACCAGCCGTCGATCCAGGCACCGTCGTCGTCGAAGTGGCCGGAACACAGCTTGAGGATCGCCACCGCCTCGTCGATCCCCCCGAGCAGACCATCGAGCTGCTTCTGGAACACCTGCATCGTCACGTGCGGGTGGTGGTTCTCCTGCTCCAGCAGCCGCTTGGTGGTCACGAAATAGGCATCGGAGTAGTAGCCCTGGCGGATGCGGTCGACCGGGAGACGGAAGGTGTCGGGGGAGAGGCGTTCGAGCTCCGGCATCGGCGCCAGTCTAAGGATCGCCGGCTTGACGCTCCGCTGACGAGCCTTCGTGACATCGTCTCGCCCTTATGTCGTATGGACGGCGTCCTCGGCCAGCTGCCAGGGGAAAGCGCGAACCGCCTCCGCTGCGGATCGAACCTCGGCGTCCGCGCTGGCCGCGGCTGCTCGTCCTGGTCATCGTCGCCGCGCTGGTCGCGGCACTCGCTGATCTGGTGCTCTCCTCACCGACCCGGTCGCTGCCCCCGGGGGTGTCGGTCACCCAGACCGACGGCCGGCTGGGGCAGCTGATGGCCCGGCTGGCGTCGACGCGGTTCCAGGCCTCCGCCCCCGCCGCAGGGTCCGAGCAGATCCGCGTCAACCCCGAGAGCGACGCCGGGACCTACTGGGGCGTCGGGGCGGCGGTGACCGACAGCTCCGCCTACCTCATCCACGGTCTGGGGCGCGCCGCACAGACCCGGCTGCTGACCCAGCTCTATGCGCGCTCGGGCCTGGGGCTGTCCTTCGGCGCGATCCCGATCGGCGCCAGCGACTACACCGCCTACGGTCGGCCCTACACCTACGATGACCTCGCGGCCGGCCAGGTCGACCCCGACCTGGCGCATTTCTCGATCGCCCACGACGCGAGCTGGGACCTGCCCGTCTTAAAGCAGATCGTGGCGATCCAGCCGGCGATCCGCTTCTTCGCCACCACCTGGACGGCGCCTTCGTGGATGAAGGCCAACGATCGCTTCGATGACGTCGGCTTCACCGGCTCGCTGCTGCCCCAGTACTACGGGACCTTCGCCGCCTACCTGGTCGACTGGCTGAAGGCCTACCACGCCCACGGGATCGACGTCGCCGCCCTGGCGCCCGAGAATGAGCCCAACTCACCCTCCCACGTGCCGGCGATGTACCTGCCGCTGCCCAGCGAGGAGACGTTCATTGCCAAGGATCTCGCCCCGGCGCTGCGCGCCAGCGGTCTGGGGACCGAGATCTACGGCGGCGACGTCGGTCTGCCGCGCACCGACGAGCAGACGGCGCTCGCCGCCAGTGCGGCCGGCGCGGACCTGGGCGGGCTGGCCTGGCACTGCTACTCGGCTCCGCCCACCCAGCTGAACGTGCTGACGCGCCGGGCCCCCGCGCTGGCCCAGATCATCACCGAGTGCGCCGAGAAGCTCAGCCGGCTCCCGATCGCCGTCGACGTGCTCGGCGCGCTGAGCCAGGGCGCCACCGCCTTCTCGGCCTGGAACCTCGCGCTGACGCCGGCGGGCGGCCCGGTCCAGCTACCGAACCGGGGCTGTCCCGGCTGTCGCGGGCTGGTGGCCATCGATCCCCGCAGCCAC
Organism: Solirubrobacteraceae bacterium; assembly: GCA_965198695.1. Taxonomy (GTDB): domain Bacteria; phylum Actinomycetota; class Thermoleophilia; order Solirubrobacterales; family Solirubrobacteraceae; genus Palsa-465. The sequence continues at coordinate 774,982 of CBDAPW010000003.1, forward strand.
CGCTACTCGCTCTCACGGGAGGCCTACATCCTCGGTCAGGTGGGGCACTTCGTGGCGCCCGGGGCCGTGCGTCTCGAGTCCAGTGACGAGCCGACCTGGTACCGGCACGGCAGCCGCTTCGGGCTGAACAGCGACAGCGGCATCCTCAACGTCGCCTACCGCAATCCCGACGGGCAGATCGCGCTGGTCACCTACAACTCCGGCACCCAGCCGCGGACGGTCACGGTCAGCGACGCCGACCAGCACTTCACCGCGCGCCTGCCCCCCGGGGCGACCACGACATTCACCTGGACCCCCGGGTGAGCCGGGGAGCCTGAGCCGGGGACAGCGGGCTCCGGCGCGCCTAGCCGAGCAGCTCGCGTGCGGCCGTGGCGTAGAAGCGCGTGGCGAACTCGAGGTCGCGGAGGTCGATGCGCTCGTTCGCCGAATGCATCAGCGGGACCGTCTCGGTGACCGGCATGTGCCGGTGGGGGAAGAACCCGTAGGCGATCAGCTCGGGAAAGGCGCGCCGGAACCACGAGGAGTCGCTGTAGCCGGCCAACAGGAGCGGCACCGTCTGGGCGTCCGGATCCTCCTGCGCCAGCCAGGTGTCGATCACGTCCATCAGCTCGGAGTCGACCGGCGAGGCGTAACCGTAGACCTGCTCGGAGAAGGCGATGTCGACCAGCTCGGCGGTCTCGCCCAGCACCTCGTGCAGGGCCGCCAGCGCCGCGTCGGCGCCGAGGCCCGGCGGGACACGGCAGTCGACCTTGAGCGTCGCCCGGGACGGAATCACGTTGATCTTGTCCGAGGCGTGGATCATGGTCGGGGCGAGCGTGACCCCGAGGAACGGCTCCATCAGCGCGGGCAGCGCGGGGTGGGCGTCGGCGAGGATCGCCACCGCGGCACGCGCCGTGTCGGCGTCCACCTGTTCGACCGGCGTGCCGGTGAGCGCGGCGACCAGCTCGCGGGGCGGTTCGGTGAGGGCGTAGGAGGGTTGGGCGCCGCCCAGACGCTCAAGGACGGGAACGAGCTTCAGCAGCGCGTTCTCGCCGTTACGCGGCAGCGAGGCGTGGCCCGCGTGCCCGCGGGCCGTGAGCTGGAACCGGAAGATCCCCTTCTCCCCGCAGCACACGCCGTAGCGGCGCACCCCGCCGGCCGTGAAGGCCGCACCCGCACCCTCGTTGAGGAGGAAGTCACAGCGCACCTTGTCCGGGTGCTGCTCGGTCAGCCAGCGCGCGCCGTGTTCACCGCCGGTCTCCTCATCGGACACCACGACGACCTTGAGCGCACCGCGGGCGGGACGCCAGCCTCCCCGCGCCAGGTCGGCCGCCGCGACGACCTCCGCCGCGGTCTGGGACTTCATGTCGATCGCGCCGCGTCCCCACAGGAAGCCGTCCCCGTCGACTTCACCGGACCAGGGATCGTGCTCCCACTCATCGGCGTGGGCGAGCACCGTGTCGACGTGGGACAGCAGCACGAGCACCGGTCCCGGCGTCGGCGGGTCCGCTGCCAGGGTGGCGATCAGGTTCGGGCGCTCGGCCACGTCGGCCAGTTGCTCGGTCTCGAAGCCGGCCGCGGCGAGCAGCTCGTCGAGGTAGCCGATGGCGGCGGCCTCGTTCCCGGGCGGGTTGACCGTGTTGTGCCGGATCAGGGTCGTGAGCACCTCGGCGCTCTCTGCTCTCAGGTCGCCCATGGGCGCTGAGGCTACCGCCCGCGGCGCACCGGCCGAGCCGCGTGGCCCGACCCCGCTGCCGCACCCGCAATGGACCGACCCGAGGGCCAATGATCGACTAGAGTCGCCCGCCGTGACCGGCACCGCCGCCCCGACCGACCACGCCGAGGACCTGGCCCTTGCGCTGGCCCTGGCCAACATCGCCGACCACCTGACCATGCCGCGCTTCCGAGCCGACGATCTGGCGGTCGAGACCAAGCCCGACCTCACCCCGGTGTCGGAGTCCGACAAGGCGGCCGAACTGGCGATCCGCGATCACCTCAAGACGGTCAGACCCCAGGACGCGGTGGTGGGTGAGGAATTTGGCGCCGAGGAGGCCACGAACTCCCGTCGCTGGATCGTTGATCCGATCGACGGCACCAAGAGCTACGTGCGCGGCGTCCCGACCTGGTCCACGCTGATCGCACTCCAGGTCGACGGCATCAGCACCGTCGCGGTCGTCTCGATGCCGGCGGTTGGCCGGCGCTGGTGGGCGACCCGGAACGGTGGCGCGTTCGCGGCCAAGCACGAGGCGCCCGCCGGGGCCGGCGTCCCCCACGTGACGGGGACCGCGGAGCAGATCCATGTCAGCGCCGTCACCGATCTGTCCGACGCCCAGATGGGGTGGTCCGGGATCGAGGACTGGGACGCCGTCGGACGCGGTGACGCCGCGCTGCGACTGGCCCGGGCCTGCTGGCGCACGCGCGGGATCGGCGACGTGTGGCAGTACATGCTGGTGGCCGAGGGTGCCTTTGAGATCGCCACAGATCCCGAGGCGACCCTGTGGGACCTGGCCGCCCCGGCGCTCATCGTCGAGGAGGCCGGTGGCACCTTCACCAGCCTCCATGGAGAGCCCGACCCGGGCGCTGGCAGCGGCCTGGCGACCAACGGGATCCTGCACGACACCGTGCGCAGTCTCCTTGCCGACTGAGCCAACGCGCCCACCAGCGTCCTCCCACCACGCCTGGAGGCGCGGCTCCCACCGCCAGGATGTCGCGGCGCCTTCCTATCATGAGCGCCCGTGATGTCTGAGACGGCCCCCCTCAAGGCGTGAGGGAGATCGCCCACCCAGAGGCCGAGCAGCTCAGCCTCCCCGGTGTACTCCACGCGCTCTCAGATCCCATTCGATTGGAAATCGTGCGAGTGCTCGGGATTGACGGCGAACTCCCCTGTGGCGCGATCGAGGTGCCGGTGTCAAAATCCACCCTGACGCACCACCTGAAGGTGCTTCGGGACGCAGGGGTGACCAGGACACGACGCGACGGGGTCCAGCGTCTGGTATCACTCCGGAAGACGGACGTCGAGACCCGGTTCCCCGGGCTCCTTGACTGTGTGCTTGCTGATGCGGATAATTCGCTTCAGGCGAGCGCTCAGGCGCCTGCCTGACCTTCTCGATCGGCTCACCCCGGTCTACATAGAGGAGTTTCGTGCCGAAGAACCGGGTAAGAACCGGCCGAGGCAGGTGACCCTGACGAAACCCTCCGGGTAGGACTCCGTTGGGTTCGTGACGAATAGAGCCCGGCGGGTCGCCAGCGAGCGCACGTCGAACGGCGGGTAGCCCCCCGGCTAAGCGGACCCTCATGTCCGCTTAGCTTGACAAAAACCTTCCGTAAGCGTATATTTCGATCATCTTCAAATTAGTCCACGACTGGAGCCCCAAAACGGATACCAAGACCCCATCTAGCCGCTCACGCGGCGAGCACACAGAGAAGGAAGCGACGACGCGACGCACCCGCGGCGCGAGCGCTAGCGCGACTACCAAGACCGCCCGCAGCGCCGTAAAGTCACACCGCCGTTCCCACACGCCCACTCCGCGCCCCACGCGGACGCGCGCCGCCGTACCTCTGGCGGACGGCTCGCTGGAATCACTTGAGCTCTTTTACCGTGAGGCCCGTACCCACCATCTGCTGACCGCCGCCGAGGAGATCGACCTGGCGAAGCGGATCGAGCGGGGCGACCTCGACGCCAAGAATCAGATGATCAACGCGAACCTCCGTCTGGTGGTTGCCCAGGCCCGTCGTTACCAGGGTCACGGACTGCCGCTCGAGGACCTGGTCCAGGAGGGGATGCTCGGTCTGATCCGCGCGGTCGAGAAGTTCGACTACCGCAAGGGCTTCAAGTTCTCCACCTACGGAACCCTGTGGATCCGTCAGGCGATTCAGCGTGGCCTGCAGAACTCAGGTCGCACGATCCGCCTGCCCGTCCACGTGGCCCAGCGCCAGGTGAAGGTCCGCAAGGTCGAGGGTGAGTTGAACCTGAAGTTGGGTCGCGAACCCACCGATGAGGAGATCGCCCTGGTGGCGGAGCTGCCGATCGAGCAGGTCGCGGAGGTCCGCGAGCTGTCGATGGGCCTGGCGTCCCTGGACCAGCCGATCGGTGACGACGGTGAGATGGCTCTGGGTGACCTGCTCAACTCCGATGCCCCTGAGCCCGACGAGGTCGTCGCCGACCGCTGGCGGGACTCACAGGTCAAGGAACTGGTCAGTCAGCTGCCGACCATGGAGCAGGAAGTCCTGCGCCTGCGCTACGGCCTGGGTGGCGATGAGCCGCGCACCGTGCGCCAGACCTGCGCCGAGCTGGGGATCACCCCGCGCGAGTGCTCAGATCTGGAGTCGCGTGCCCTGGCGACGCTCGGCAAGTCCGACGCGCTCGCTGCTCTGCGCAACGCCGCGTAATCGCACAGCGCTGACCCAGCGTTTCTGTCGGGGGCCTGGTCTTTGAGACCAGGCCCCCGCTGTGCGTTAAGGCCCCTTCTCCGCTTCGGAGCCCGCGAAGTCCGTCGGTCGCGACGTCCGTCGGTCGTGACGTCCGGCGGTCCGGGCTCGCATCCCTCTACGGCCTAGGCGCGGCTGTGTAAAAAGGTGCGATCTCTGAAACGCCTGTGTCACGGATCCCATACGCGTCGGTCTCGCGAGCGAAAGCTGCGCGATTCCCGTGACGGATCGTTTCCATAGTTCGCACCTTTTTACAGTCATGTTCATCGCCAGAAGGGACAGCGGCGCGTATGCTCGGCAGATGCAAGATCTTGGCGACCAGGTGGCCTACCTGGTATTGGCTGAAGGCACCCCGGTCTACGGCTCGGACGAGAGCGAGGTCGGCAGCGTGGCTCACGTCCTCGGGGACGAGCAGAAGGGCATCTTCGACGGGCTGGTGATCCGCGAGGGCATCGGTCGTCACCGCTACGCCGACGCCGATCATGTCGCGGCCATCTACGAGCGCGGCGTGGTGCTGACCGTCGATGCCGCCGGTGTCGAGGCGCTGCCTGAGCCGTCCGCCAATACCAAGATCGTCGACGCGGATCATCTGCCGGGCATGCGCGAGCGCCTGGGCCGTGCCTGGGACGCGATCTCGGGCCGGTAGGTCACGCGGAGTCTTTTCCTTCGTGGACCTCGGTGATCCCATCGCCTACCTCGCGCTGGAGGTGGGCACCCCGCTCTACAGCAGTGACGAGCAGTCGATCGGAACCGTCTTGCATGTCCTGGCTGTGGAGGACGAGGACGTCTTCGACGGGATCGTCATCGTCGAGGACGGTGAGCACCGGTTCGTCGACGCCGACGAGATCGACCGCATCTACGAGCGGGGCGTCGTGCTGAAACTGGACGCGGCGGCCTGTGCGGCCCTGCCCAGGCCCTCGGCCAACCCGGCGATCATGCGCGACGATCCCGCGGAGTCGCCCGGCGATCGGCGCCACGAGAAGCTCATGCGCGCCTGGGACAAGATCTCCGGGAACTACTGAGCTCCGGCCGAGGCTCGCGCGCTGGCCTCGGCTTCAGCCCGGGCGGCCGGCAGGTAGACCAGGGTGGTCACGGTGGTCAGCGCGGCGGCGAGGATCAGCGGCACGGTGATGCTGAGCTTGAGGAGCAGACCGCCGGCCAGTGCACCCAGCAGCATCGCGACCACCGCCGCGACGCGTCGTGCGCTGCCCTTGCCATCACCGCCGGCCAGCGGTGAGTCGGCGGCCAGTCCGGTCAACGTCATGGTGAGGACGGTCGTGGTGAGGTCGGGCACGGCGAACTTGCGGACGGTGGCGTTGCGGATCCCCATGGCCAGCGCGAGGAGAGCGATCACCACGTCGCCGGCGGTGCTGGCGGCTCGCGGGTGGGTGAGTGCAGCCACGATGGCCGTGAGGATCAGCAGCCCGACCTCGATCGACAGTGCCACGGCGGCATGGACCTGATGGCGGTCACTCAAGCGCTTGGCGAGGATTCCCCCAACCCCGGCGCCGATGAGGAACGCGAGCGCGGCGATGATCGGCGAGAGCACCGGAAGGCCGTAGCCACCGGCGATGCCGAAGCCGAGCAGCACCACGTTGCCGGTCATGTTCGCTGCGAACACGTGCCCGAGGCCGAGGTAGGAGACCCCGTCGACCAGGCCGGTGGTGAAGGTCAGGGCCAGCAGCGCCCGGGTGAGCGGGTGTGAGAGCGAGGCAGCAGCCCGTTGAGCCAGCGGCCTGGCCTCAGGCACGGTCCTGGCCGTTGCCTGAGGGCTCATAGATCCGGGTGCCCTCGAGCTCGGACGGCAGGAAGGTCACCGCGTCGCCGCCGGGCTGGGAGGCGTGGACGTAGCCCTGACCCAGACCCATCTGACGATCCAGCGCCGTCGTCGGGTTGCGCAGGTGGGCCGGAACCGCGTAGTGGGGCCGGTCGTTCACCAGCCGGCGGGCGGCGGCGAGGCCCTGGTAGGAGGCCCAGCTCTTGGGTGAGCGGGCCAGGTAGGAGGTGACGTGGGCGAGGTTGATCCAGCACTCCGGCGGCCCGATCATCTTCACGGCCTGCATCCCCGCCACCGCCACCGCCAGGGCGCCCGACGCGGCCACCGCGACCTCCTCCGAGGCCGAGATCACCAACCGGCGAGCGACGAACTCGGGCGACTCCCCACCGGCCTCCATGCGCGCAAGCCAGTAGAGCGCGGCGTCGGCGTCTGAGCCGCGGATCGACTTGATGAAGGCCGAGATGACCGCGTAGTGCTCGTCGGCGCCCTTGTCGTAGGAGACGGCGCGCTGGCCGGCGGCGCGCTCAACCGTCTCGAGGTCAATCGGTCCGCCGTCCGGTGCCAGCACCGCCGCGGCCTCGATGATCCCCAGGAGACGGCGGGCGTCGCCGTTGGCCACGAGCAGCAGGTGCTCGCGGGCGTCCGGAGCCAACTCATAGGGCGGCCCCACGGGCCGCCCGACACCCCGTTCGACATCGGTCAGGGCGCGGTCGGCCAATGCCGAGAGATCGGCGTCTGAGAGCGGCGCCACGATGTGGACCTGCACCCGCGAGACGAGCGCGCGGTTCAACTCGAAGCCGGGGTTCTCGGTGGTCGCTCCGACGAGCAGCACGGTTCCGTTCTCCACATAGGGCAGCAGCGCGTCCTGCTGGCCCTTGTTCCAACGGGCGATCTCATCGATGAACAGGAGCGTGCGCTGCCCGGTGGCGCGGCGGCTCTGGGCCCGCTCGATCACCGCGCGCAGCTCCTTGATGCCGTCGGTGACGGCGTTGAGCTGCTCGAACTCGAAGTCGACCTCGCGCGCGACGCACAGGGCGATCGTGGTCTTGCCGGTGCCGGGCGGACCCCAGAGGACCATCGAGCCCGGCGTGCCGGCCTCGAGCGCGACGCGCAGGGGAGCTTGGGGTCCGGTCAGCTGGGGCTGGCCGACCACCTCGTCGAGGGAGCGCGGCCGCATCCGCTCGGCCAGGGGAGCCGAGGGACCGGCTGCTTCAGCGCCGATGGTCAGCTGATCGTCCACCTGGCGCACGGTACCGCGCCTGCGTCAGGTCCTCTGAGGGCACTAGGGGTCGCGCCGGGGTGAGCCGTCGACGGGGGACTCCGCCTCGGCGATCAGGTACGGCGACCGGGTGGGCGGCTGTCGTGGCTCCTCGCGCTTGGCCACCGGCGGGATCGCCAGCGTCAGCGGATGACGCGCGGAGAGCTCGTGCTTCTCACCGTGGTGGGCGATGGTGAGGGTCTTGCCGTCATCGAGGGTGTAGTGGGCCTGCTCCGGGGTGATCGTCACCGACAGGACGCAGCCGCGGAAGAAGATGTGGAATGCCATCCGGGTGATCTTCTGGGGCAGCCGTGGCTTGAAGCTGAGCTCCCCGCCGAAGTCGCGCATGCCCCCGAACCCGGCCACCGCGGCCACCCAGCCGCTGGCCAGCGACGCGATGTGGACGCCGTCCTTGACGTTGTGCTCGAGGTCGTTGAGATCCATCAGCGCGGCTTCGCGGTGATAGGCGTAGGCCAGCTCGAGGTGGCCCACCTCGGCGGCGATCACCGCCTGGGTCCCCGCCGACAGCGAGGAGTCACGCACGGTGATCGGCTCATAGAACTCGAAGTCACGCAGCTTCTCCGCGTCGGTGAACTGATCGCCACAGGTGACCAGCGCGAGCACCAGGTCGGCCTGCTTGACCACCTGCTTGCGGTACAGGTCGAAGTAGGGGAAGTGCATCATCAACGGGTACTGGTCCGCGCCCACGGACTTGAAGTCGAACGGGGCGTGATTGGTGAACCCCTCGGCCTGAGGGTGAATCCCGCGGCGCTGGTCATAGGGCACGACCATCGCCTCAGCCGCGTCACGCCAGGAGGCCACCTCCTCTGAGTCGACCCCGAGCTGGTCCTCGGCGCGCTTGCGGTGACGCATGGCGACGTCGGCGGCGGCCTCCAGGTTCTTCTTGGCCATCAGGTTCGTGTAGACGTTGTTATCGGCGATCGCGCTGTACTCATCCGGGCCGGTGACCCCGTCGATGTGGAAGGCGCCGTCGTCGTCGTGGTGGCCGAGCGAGCGCCACAGCCGGGCGGTCTCGACCAGCAGCTCCAGGCCGATCTCGGCCTCGAACTCCTGGTCACCGGTGGCGGTGAGGTAGCGGACCACGGCCACCGCGATATCGGCGTTGATGTGGAACGCCGCGGTGCTGGCCGGCCAGTAGCCCGAGCACTCATGTCCGAGGATCGTCCGCCAGGGGAAGGCGGCGCCGGCGAAGTGCAGGTTGGCCGCCCGCTCGCGGGCCCGGTCGAGCGTGGCATGGCGCCAGCGCAGGGCGTCGGCCGCCGCGTTGGGCATGGTGTAGGTGAGGACCGGCAGAACGAAGGCCTCGGTGTCCCAGAAGGTGTGACCGTCATACCCGGATCCGGTCAGCCCCTTGGCGGGGATCGCCCGCTGCTCGCTGCGAATACCGGCCTGGAGAACGTGGAAGAGGCCGAAACGACTGGCCTGCTGGAGTTCGGGGTCACCATCGATCTCCACGTCGGCACGCGCCCAGAAGGTGTCGAGCTCGTCGCGCTGCTCCTGGAGCAGCCCCTCCCAGCCTGAACGCTCCGCCTGGTCGATCGCCGCAGACACCTGATCGCGCAGCGCCGGGGTTGAGCGCTCACCCGACCATCCGTAGGCGCACAGCTTCACGAGCTTCACCGAGTCGCCGGGGTCGAGGCTCGCGGTGACGATGCAGCGCGCGACGTCGCGGAACGTCTCGTGGGAGACCTTCGTGTCCGCCGGACCATCGACGTGGTTCTTCATCGCGGCGGCGACCCGCAGCTCGCTGCGGGCGGTCTTGTGCACCAGCACCGCCTGCATCTCGGTGGCGTCGTGGAAGACGGACTCGAGCTTGGGCAACTCGGTGATGCCCGAGCGGGGGTCGCCGTCGCGCGGCGGAAGCTCCTCGTTGGTCATCAGCTCGGACTGCACGACGATTCGCACCGCCCGATCGACCGCCTCGACCTCCCAGTGGATCGCCGCGATGGCGCGCTGATTCAGGGACACCAAGCGGGTGCTTCGGATCCGCACGGTGGCGCCCGAGGGAGACGTCCACTCCACGCTGCGGTGCAGGACGCCGGCCCGCATGTCGAGGACCCGCTCGTGTGAGCGCAGGGTCCCGTAGCGCACGTCGAAGGGTTCGTCGTCGACCAGCAGCCGGATGAGCTTGCCGTCGGTGACGTTCACCACGCTCTGGCTCGACTCCGGATAGCCATAGGCGGCCTCCGCGTAGGGGAGGGGCGACACCTCACAGAAGCCCGCGAGGTAGGTGCCGGACAGACCGTTGGGCTCGCCCTCGTCGAGGTTGCCGCGCAGCCCGATGTGCCCGTTGGAGAGCGCGAAGATCGATTCGCTCTCGGCGAGCTTCTCGAGGTCGAGCTGCTGCTCGCGGATCACCCAGGGCTCAACCGGGTACGCGCGATGTTGGATCACGCGTTCAGCAGTTCGGCAAGGTCGGTCACGACGATGTCGGCCCCATGCTGCTTGAGCGCGTCGCCCTGTCCGACGCGGTCGACCCCGACGACACAGCCGAAGTGCCCGCTGGCGCCGGCCTGCACGCCGGACAGCGCGTCCTCGAACACGGCGGCGTGGGCCGGCTCGATGCCGATCGCCTTCGCCCCGGCCAGGTAGGCGTCAGGCGCCGGTTTGCCCTTGAGGTGGTCGTGGGCGACGGTGTTGCCGTCAATGACCTGCTCGAACAGGTCGCCCATGCCGGCGGCCGCGAGCACGTCATGGGTGTTGGCGCTGGAGGACACGACCGCGCAGCGTAGGCCCTGCTCGAGGGCGGCGTGCACGTAGCGCACCGAGCCCTCGTAGGGCTTGACGCCGTCCTGCTTGATGAGCTTGAGCAGGATGTCGTTCTTGTGGTTGCCGACGCCGTTCACCGTCGCGGCGTCCGGGGCGTCATCGGCCGAGCCCTCGGGCAGTTCGATCCCGCGCGAGTCGAGGAAGGACCGCACCCCGTCGAGCCGGGACTTGCCGTCGACGTATTCGTCATAGTCGGAGTGCTTGTCAAAGGGCGTGAAGTCCGAGTGAGACTCCTCCGACCGCTGATGGAGGAACGCGTCAAATGCCTGCTTCCAGGCCTCGGCGTGCACCACGGCGGTCTGGGTGAGCACGCCGTCCATGTCAAAGAGCAGGCCGTGGATGGAGTCAGGAAGTCCCAGCACAGGCGTGTTCCTTTCTCACCGATGAGTTCGCCAAACGTTGGGCCGGCAGTTCGCCAACGTTGGGCCTGCGTTGAGCCCGCCCGATCCTGAGATGCAGATAGCTACGCTAGATGCCATGCCAGCTCAGGCCTATGCAGGCAAAGAATGCGTCTGCCAGTACAAGAAGGGCATCTGCGATCAGACCTGCGTGCGCGACATGCTCGACACGCCCTTCTACATCGCGTGTCTCAAGCTGAAGAACCGCCGTTGCCTGGTGGTCGGTGCGGGCGAGATCGGACTCGAGAAGGTCGAGGGCCTGCTTGCCTGCGGTGGCGACGTCACCCTGGTGGCACCGCGGGCCAACGCCGCCCTTGAGGAGCTCGCCGCGGAGGGCTCGATCACCTACCACCAGCGTGAGTACGAGCCGGCTGACCTCGACGGTCACCTCATCGCGATCGCCGCGACCGACGACACCGACGTCAACATCCGGGTCTACAACGACGCCGAGGAGCGCGCGATGCTCATCAACGTCGTCGACGTGCCGCCGCTGTGCAACTTTATCCTGCCGGCGATCGTTCGCACCGGCCCCCTGGCCGTGGCGATCTCCACCGCGGGCGCGAGCCCGGCGCTCGCCAAGCGCATGAAGCGTGAGATCCAGGAGATGTTCGGGGAGCCCTACGCCGACCTCGCGGTCATGCTCAATGACACGCGTGGCTGGGCCAAGGGAACGCTGCCGACCTACCAGGATCGCAAGGACTTCTTCGAGTCGATCGTCAACGGCGACCCCGACCCGATCGAGCTCCTGCGCGCGGGTGATGCGGCGGCCGTCCAGGACCTGATCGCGGCCGCTCAGCGGTCGGTTCAGCCCGTCTAGACCGCCCGACCCGACGTCCGCGCGCACACGCCGCTCGCCGTCGGTCCCGGCGCGGGCCCTAACCTCGCCCCGGCAATGAGCGACGCGATCGAACTCGACGGCCTGATCCGCAACTTCGGCGAACGGTCGGTACTCCGCGGGGTCAGCCTCACCGTGCCGGCCGGTTCCAGCCTGGCGATCCTCGGCCGTAACGGCGCGGGCAAGTCGACGCTGTTGAGGATTCTCGCGACCCTGCTGCGCCCCCACGGCGGGAGCGTGAAGATCTTCGACTCCAGCCTGCCCAAGCAGAGCTGGGCGGTGCGCGGCAAGGTCGGCCTGCTCAGTCATGAGCCGCTGCTGTACCGCGAGCTGACGGGCCGGGAGAACCTGACCTACCACGCGCGCCTGCACGGAGTGGATGGCGCCCGCGTGGAGGAGGTCCTGGCCGCTGTCGGCATGGCCCGCCGCGGCGATGACCCGGTGCGGTCCTGCAGTCGCGGCATGGTCCAGCGCCTGGCGGTCGCTCGCGCGGTGCTCCACCGCCCGGAGCTGCTGCTGTTGGATGAGCCCAAGTCCAACCTCGACCCGGCCGCCTCGGATCTGATCGAGCCGTTGATCGGCCGAGCCAGCGGCGTGACCCGCGTGCTGACCAGTCACGACCCGGAGGCGGCGCTGGCCGAGGCCGACATCGTGCTCGCCCTGCTCAACGGCAAGGCCGCCTACCTGGGTCCGCCCTCGGGCATGGACTCCCAGAGCATCCGCGAGCTGTACCGATGATCAAGATCGCCTGGGCGATCCTGCGCAAGGACCTGACGGTCGAGCTGCGCACACTGGAGACGATCCCCGCCATGGCGATCTTCACCGTCGCCACGTTCGTGATCTTCCACTTCGGGCTCCAGCAGGACACCCTCCAGGGCCAGGAGGCGGCCGGCGTGTTCGCCGTCTCGCTCCTGTTCGCGGCGATCCTCGGCACCAACCGGCTGTTCGTCGCCGAGCGTGAGCAGGGAGGCTTCGACGGGTTCCTGCTGGCGCCGGTGGACCGCAGCGCGATGCTGATCGCCAAGGCCACCGCGCTCTTCATCTACATGGTGGTGCTGGAGATCGTCGCCGTGCCCGCTTTCGCGGTTTTCGCCGGTCCATCCGGGCTGAGCGGCGCGCTGGGCGGGCTTATCCTGTTCCTAATCCTGGCCGACATCGCCTTCGCGCTGATCGGCACGCTGGTCTCGGCCATCGCCGTGAATACCCGCGCACGGGACCTGATCGGCCCGATCCTCGGGCTGCCGCTGCTCATCCCGCCGCTCATCTGCTTCGCCATCGGGACCGGCAAGCTGCTCAGCTTCCATGTTCACAACGGGTTGATGACCTTCCATCACACCCCCTCAGGTGAATGGCTGCTCGTGCTGGCGCTTTATGATGTCTTCAACGGGCTTCTCGCCTATGCGGTTTTCGACTTCCTCCTCGAGGAGTGAGCCGCGACGGAACCGGTTGCACCCACCATGTCCCTTCACGCGAAGCATCTCCGCGGTCTCACCATCGCCACTCTGGTGGCGATGGTCGGTGGGTTGGCGCTGACCTTCTTCTACGCGCCGATCGAGTTCAACGAGGGGTTCGTGCAGAAGATCTTCTACGTCCACGTGCCGCTGGCGATCATCTCGCTGTTGGGGTTCGTGGCCGGCGGGGTCTGCGGCGCCATGTACCTGCGGACCGGCAAGCGGATCTGGGACATGCGCTCCTACACGTTCATCCACATGTCACTCATCTTCTCGGTCGCCGGCCTGATCTCCGGGTCGATCTGGGCCAAGGCGGCCTGGGGGCACTGGTGGGTGTGGTCTGAGCCCACGTTGGTCTCCTACCTGATCGTCATCCTGCTGTTCTGCACCTATCAGCCGCTGCGCTTCTCGATCGAGGATCCCGAGCGCCAGTCCACCTACGCGGCGGTCTTCTCGATCGTCGGCGGGGCGTTCGTGCCGCTCAACTTCATCGTCGTGCGCCTGTCGGTCCAGTACCTGCACCCGCGCGTGCTCAACCTCGAGGGCGGCAGTCTCCCCGGTCCGATGGAGCTCACCTTCTATGTGATGTTGATCGCCATCGGCCTGCTGTTCGTGACGCTGATGAAGTACGAGATGCTCGCCAAGGAAACCCGCAGCGCGACTCGCCGCCTGCGCCGCCGTGTGCTGGGTGACGACGCCCTGGCGCCCGTGGGCCGCAGCGCCGCCCCGCTGTGATCCGACGTCTGAACTGAGTCAGGGAGGCACACCGTGAATCTCTTCGCCGCAACCGGAACCGACTTCCTGGATCTCCACAGCTCCGTGAAGTTCGTGGCGGGCGCCTACATCTTCGTCCTGCTGGTCATCGTGACCTACGTGGGAATCATGGCCCGGCGGCTCATCACCAACCAGCGCGAGCTCGCCGAACTGCGGCGCCTGGTCGAGGAGCGCGAGGCTGAGGAGTCAGCGGCCGGTACCACCGGCCTTGGGCTCGGTGGTACCGCTGCAGCGTCGGCGGCCACCGCCGATGAGCACGAGCGCGCCGCGGAGGCGATCCGCTCGGAGCATCAGCTGTGAGCGAGCTCCTCTCCATCGGCGTCTCGCACAAGACCGCACCCGTCGAGGTCCGTGAGAAGCTCGCCTTCTCCGGTGAGCAGCTGGGCGACATCCTCCGCGAGCTGCGCAGCTCCGCCGAGGTCTCTGAGGCGGTGGCGATCTCCACATGCAACCGGACCGAGCTGTACATGGTCGTCGGCGATCCGCTCGAGGCCGAGAGCGCGGTGCTGGCCAAGCTGGCGCGCAAGGCCGGGATCCGCATGACCGAGCTGAGCGGGTCGATCTACTGCGAGCGCAACTGTGAATCCGCGCGTCACCTCTACCGCGTGGCGGCCGGTCTCGACTCGATGATCATCGGTGAGGCGGAGATCCAGGGCCAGATCAAGCGTTCCTATGACTTCGCTCTGTCCCGGGAGTCGACCGGCCCGCTGACCAACCACCTCTTCAAGGCCGCCCTCGCCACCGGCAAGCGGGTGCGCTCGGAGACAGCGGTGGGTGCCGGTGCCCTGTCGCTGCCCGGTGCCGGCGTGGTGCTGGCCCGTGAGACGCTCGGCTCGCTCGAGGGCACCTCGGTGGTCATCGTGGGCAGCGGGGAGACCGCCGAGCTGTGCGCCCGCGCGCTGGGAGGCAGTGGCGCCTCGCTGACCTTCGTCGCCGGCCGTCGTGCCCTGCGGGCCCTAGCGCTGGCCGAGCGGTTCGGTGGCCGGTCCGTGGGCATCGAGGAACTGCCCGAGATGCTCATGCAGGCCGATGTGGTGATGACCGCCACCTCCTCACCCCACGTCCTCATCGAATCCCTCGCCCTGGCTGAGGTGATGGAGATGCGCGACGGTCGCCCCCTGCTGCTCATCGACCTGGCCGTGCCGCGCGACATCGACCCCGACTGCGGCCAGCTCGAGGGGGTGTCCAACTTCGACGTTGATGACCTCGAGGCCGTGGTGCGACGCAACCGTCGCGTCCGCCGCCACGAGGCCGCGCGGGCCGAGGGCATCGTCGAGGAGGAGATCCAGAACTTCGCCGTCTGGCTCGGTTCGCTCGAGGTGCTGCCCACCATCGCGGCCCTGCGCGTCCACGCCGAGACGGTGGCGCGCGGTGTGCTGGCGGAGAACGAGCACAAGTGGGAATCGCTGTCTGAGCGTGACGAGGAGCGGCTCGACGCGGTCGTCCACGCCGTGGTCAACCGGCTCATGCACCGACCGACCCTGCGCATGAAGGAACTGCTCGACGATCGCGTCCACGCCCGCATGGCGCTGGTGCGCGATCTGTTCGGGCTCGAGGTCGACGATCAGCCGGCGCTCGGCGCGGCCGCCGCCGACGTCGAGGATCTCAACGAGATCCGCAAGCTGCCCCAGACGTGAGCGGGCTGCGGATCGGAACGCGCGGCAGCGCGTTGGCTCTGATCCAGGCCCGCTGGGTCGCCCAGCGACTCGGCCGCGAGGTCGAGCTGGTCACCATCACCACGGCGGGTGACCGGGGCCTCGACGTGGGCGATAAGTCGCGCTGGGTGGCCGCGCTGGAGTCGGCCCTGCTCGATGGCCGTGTGGACATGGCCGTCCACTCGGCCAAGGACGTTCCCGGCGAGCTGGCCGACGGAACCGTGCTGGCGGCCGTGCCCGAGCGCGAGGACGTCGCCGACGTTCTCGTGGGATCACTGGGTCCGCGGATCGGCACCGCCTCACTGCGGCGAGCCGCGCAGCTGCGAGCGATGGATCCCGAGCTGTCGGTGGCCGACATCCGCGGCAACGTCGACACGCGGCTGCGCAAGCTCGACGCCGGCGAGTTCGACGGGATCGTGCTGGCCCGGGCGGGCCTGACGCGACTCGGGCTCACCCGCTCGGTTACCCCCCTCGAGCTGGTGCCTGCGCCCGGGCAGGGCGCGCTGGCGGTGCAGACGCGTTTCGACCGCGCCGCCGAGGTGGCCGGCCTGTCGGACCCCGAGGCCTTGGCCGCGGTCACGGCCGAGCGCGAGCTCGCCGCGGCGCTCGGGGCCTCCTGTCGCACCCCGATGGGTGCGTCGGCCCGCCGTGTGGGGGCCTCGGAGCTGGCGCTGACCGGTTGGGTCGGCCTGCCCGACGGCTCGGAGTGGATCCGCGACGAGCTCGTCGGCCCGCCGGAGCTGGTGGCCAAGGAGCTGGCGGCCCGGATGATCTCCGTGGGCGCCCGGGAGCTCCTCGAGCGCGCCGAGGCGGAGGTGACGGCGTGACCGTCTACCTGGTGGGGGCCGGCCCCGGGGATCCCGGGCTGATGACCCAGCGCTCACTCGACCTCATCGCCCGCGCCGACGTGATCATCTATGACCGGCTGATTCCCGAGGGCGCCCTCGACCGCGCCCGCTCGGACGCCCAGCTCATCTTCGCCGGCAAGGAGGGCGGTGGTGAGCAGGTGCCCCAGGCGGTGACCGACCAGCTGCTGGTCGAGCACGGCAGCGTGGCCGACATCGTCGTGCGCCTCAAGGGCGGTGACCCGTTCGTGTTCGGACGCGGCGGTGAGGAGGCCGAGATCCTGCGCGACGCCGGGATCGACTTCGAGGTCGTACCGGCGGTCACGGCCGGTATCGCCGCGCCGGCCTACGCCGGCATTCCCGTAACCCACCGCGATGCCGCCTCGGCGGTCGCCTTCCTCACCGGGCATGAGGATCCCGCCAAGCCCGAGAGCGCGCTGGACTGGAAGGCGCTCGCCGCCTTCCCCGGCACGCTGTGCGTCTACATGGGCGTGCGCCAGCTCGAGGGCATCAGCGCCCGGTTGATCGAGGGCGGTCGCTCGCCCGAGGAGCCGGCCGCGCTGATCCAACGCGGGACCTATCCCACCCAGCGCACCGTGGTGGCCACCCTGGGGTCCCTCGCCCGGGTTGCGCGCGAGCAGAAGTTCGGCGCTCCGGCGATCGCTCTGTTCGGCCCCGTCGCCGCGCTGCGCGAGCGGATCGCCTGGCTCGAGCGCCGACCCCTGCACGGGATGTCGGTGGCGGTGACCCGGGCACGGGCGCAGGCCTCCGGGCTCGCGCGGCGACTGACCGATCTGGGCGCCCGGGTGGTCGAGGCGCCGACCATCCGGATCCGCCACCGCGACGGACCGGCTCCGCAGCTCTCGGACTACGACCTGGTCGTGTTCTCCAGCGCCAACGGCGTCGACGCCCTGTTCGAACGTCTCGACTCCGCCGGGGTCGACGCGCGCGCGTTCGCCACCACCACCGTGGCCGCGATGGGTCCGGGCACCGCACGCGCCCTCGCCGCCCATGGCATCCGCGCCGACATCGTCCCCGAGCGCTTCGTGGCCGAGGGCATGGTCGAGGCGCTGGCGGATCTGAGCGTCGACCGTGTGCTCATCGTGCGGGCGGCGGAGGGCCGCGACGTGCTCATCGAGACGCTGCGCGACCGCGGCATCGAGGTCGAGCTGCTGGCCGTCTATGAGACGGTCGTCGACCCGCTCGACGCCGAGACCCTCGCTGCGCTCGAGGGTGTCGACTACGTCACCTTCACCTCGGCCTCCTCGGTCCGTAACTACCTCGACGCCGGCGGCCCGAGTGACACCCGCCTGATCAGCATCGGCCCCGCCACCTCCGAGGCCCTGGCCGAGCGGGGACTCAGGCCCCACGTGGAGGCGACCCAGCATGATCTGGACGGCCTCATCGAGGTCCTGATCGGCGACGCCCGGGCCCAGTCGAGCCCGGTCCTCGAGTCCTGAGCCATGCCCCGACCGGCCCGCCGAGGCGCCGAGCCCGCGCCACCGCCGCTCGTCTCCCTGCTGACCGACTACGGCAGCGGCGGCCTCTACGTCGGTCTGCTCCACAGCGTCATCGCGCGGATCTGTCCGAGCGCGCGAGTGCTCGACCTGACCCATGAGATCCCCGCCGGGGACGTCCTCGCCGGTGCCCTGGCCCTCGCCGACGCGCTGGCGTTCCTGCCCGTGGGCATCCACGTGGCAGTGGTCGATCCCGGCGTCGGCACCGGTCGGCGGGCGCTGGCGTTGCGCTGTGGTGACGGTCGCGTGCTCATCGGTCCCGACAACGGCCTGCTGGCACTGGCCGTGGATCTGGCCGGCGGGCTCGACACCGCGGTGGAGATCTCCGCCTCCCCGCTGGCCCTGGACCCGGTGTCGGCCACCTTCCACGGGCGCGACATCTTCGCCCCCGTCGCCGCGGGACTCGCCGCGGGACGCACGCTCGTCGAGGCCGGGGCGCTGATCGACGACCCGGTGGGGCTCACCGAGCTGGAGCTGCCGGTGGTGCGCCACGACTTCGACGGGATGGAGGTGACGGTGACCGCCGTCGACCAGTTCGGGAACCTCTCCCTGTTCGTCCTGCCGGGGGACCTCGCGGCGGCTGAGTTCTCCTTCGGGGATCCCGTCGCCGTCGGTGTGGGCAAGGGCGAGGGTGAGGGTGAGGGTGAGGGCCGCGAGCGTCGCGTGTTCGCGCGCTACGGGAGCACCTTCGCCGATGTCGGCCCGGGTCGGCTGCTGCTGCACGTCGACTCGACGGGCCGGCTGGCGCTCGCCGTCAACGGCGCAAGCGCCGCTGAGCGGCTCGGGGCGCGCCCGGGCATGCGCGTGTGGCTCGGCCGCTGAGCGCGATGATCGGCACTCCGCGGATCCACTTCCGCCTGACCGACTCGACCAACCTGGCGGCCCGCGCCTTCGCCGCCGCGGGGGCGCCCCACGGCACGCTGGTGACCGCGGAGGCCCAGTCGGCCGGGCGCGGACGTCAGGGGCGTGCCTGGAGCGCTGCGGCGGGGTCGAGTGTGCTGATGAGCCTCGTGCTCCGCCGGCCCTCGCCCCTGCTGTCACTGGCCGCCGGAGTGGCAGTGGCCGAGACCGCTGAGCGCCTCGGCGCCGCTGACGTCGCCATCAAGTGGCCGAACGACGTGTGGCTGGCCGGCGCCAAAGTGGCGGGGATCCTCGTCGAGGGTCGGCCCCAGGCGGACTGGGCGGTGCTGGGGATCGGTCTCAACGTGACCGTGGGGAGCGTTCCCCCGGAGCTGGCGGACCGGGCGACCTCACTCGGTGTGGAGGACGTCGAGTCGGTGCTCGCGACGCTGCTCGAGCGCCTGGCGGAGTGGCTGGTGGCGCAGGACGGTGCCGTGCTCGCCGCGCTGCGCTCGCGTGATGCGCTGGCGGGGAGGCAGGTGGGCTGGGCGGGGGGCGTCGGTACCGCCGCGGGCATCGACGCCGACGGCAAGCTCCTGGTCGCCACCGCCGCGGGGCAGGTTGCGCTGGAGGCCGGCGAGGTCCACCTGACCCTTGACTGATCGCGAACCCCGCCACGCAATGGGTGCTGTGGACCCATGACGGGCGTACGTTCTTTCTCCACCATGACGAACGCCTACGTCCACACCTGCATCCGGGTGCTCGACTCCGACCGCTCCCAGCGCTTCTACGCACTGCTGGGTTACGAGTACCGCGGCCGCTTTCAGTTCGACACCGCCTACAACATCTACATGGGTCTCCCCGGCGGCGGCGACTCGCTCGAGCTGACGGTGAACCACGGCCGGACCGAACCCTATGACCTCGGCGACGGCTACAACCACATCGCCCTCACCGTGGCCGATCTCGACGCGCTCCTGGCCGAGTTGGCCGAGCACGACATCCTTCCCGAGAAGCCGGCCTTCCACCCCGGAGGCCGGCAGGCGTACCGCATCGCCTTCGTGCGGGACCCCGACGGCTACCGGGTCGAGCTGATCGACGGCGGCGCCTTCGCCACCCCCCAGGACGCCGACCCGGCCGGGTCAGGTTGACCGTCGCGCGGGGCCCCGCCGCGGGGCCCCGGCGCGGACCCAGAGGCGCCTGGGCTCAGCTGCGCTCGATGATCTCGATCCGGTACTGGTCCGGATCTCGCACGAAGCAGATGCGCGAGCCGCCCTCGCGGATCGAGTAGGGCGGCCGCTCCGGTTCCACCCCCTGGTCGGCCAGACCGGCGAGCATCCCGTCGAGGTCCTCGGTGGTGATGGCGATGTGACCGTAGCCCGTCCCGACCTCGTAGGGGTCGGTGTGCCCGATATTGAAGGTCAGCTCGAGCCGCTCCCCGTCGCCGGGCAGGCCCATGAACACGTTGATCGCCTCCTCCCGGATCGGGACCCGGCGGGTCTCCTCAAAGCCAAGGAGCTCATAGAACGCGACCGAGCGGTCGATGTCGGTGATGCGATAACAGGTGTGGATCAGGGGCATGAAGTCAGCCTACGCCGCCGGACCCGGGGCGAATACCTCGATCCCGCCGACGTTCGCCTTGAGTCCCCACCCGACCTTGGCCATCGTCTGGACCCATGGCCCCTGCCAGCCGTCCTGGACCAGCACCGCCCCGACATGTTGCTGGGGCAGGAAGGTCCTCAGCTCCGGGGCGTACTGAGCCGCGGTCTGGGTGGTGTTGTTCACCAGCTGGTAGATGAGGCTGTTGCCGTCGTAGTAGCTCGGGAGCGCTGTCCCGAAGTATCCCCCGACCTGCTTGAAGTACATGTGGGCGTCGGCCTGCCACAGCGTCGAGTCCCCGTCCTGCCAGAAGGGCACCGTCAGCACGACCTCATTGGGTCGGAGGTAGCGCTTGTAGAGCCCTGCGGTGAAGAAGCGCGGCTGGGACAGGGTCGTGGTCCGCGCCTCGTTCTGGCCGAGGCTGGGAAACAGGAACACCACCGCGGCGAGACCGAGGGCCCACCGCCAGATCCGAGACCGTCGGTCCGTGGCCCAGGAGATCCACAGGGCGGCCGCGACTGCCGCCGCGAGGGCCACGAAGAGACCCAGCCGGGCCGGGTAAGCGTACTTGAACAACGGCTTGCTCTGGAGGATGT
Organism: Solirubrobacteraceae bacterium; assembly: GCA_965198695.1. GTDB lineage: Bacteria > Actinomycetota > Thermoleophilia > Solirubrobacterales > Solirubrobacteraceae > Palsa-465. The sequence goes on from CBDAPW010000003.1 coordinate 795,721, forward strand.
AGTACGGGAACTTGGTGATCTGATGGCCCTCGATCGTCAGCAGCGTGCCCAGTGACAGCACGAAGGCGACGATCATCGGCACGGCGATGATCTGGGTGGCTCTCCGCCGCCAGTAACCGAGCAGGAAGGCCACCACGATCGCGCAGAGCGGCAGACCCAGATAGGCGTTCTGCTCAAACCCGTTGTTGGTCGCGAACCCGCTCGACAGGGGGAGGAAACGGTGCCCGCCCAGCCAGAACATCTGGGTGGGAAACGCATAGCTGAGGAGGTCGTCGTTGAAGAACCCGGCCTCGGCGAGAACCGGGCCCTTGAAGGACTCGTACAGGTCATAGGAACAGATGGCGGCCATCACGAGGTAGGCGACGACGAGCATCAGTCCGGCCCTGATCAACCGCCCCCGGTAGGCGGGTGCGAAGAGGAAACCGGCGATGAAGGCGATCGCGCCCAGGTAGGACATGTCGAACAGGATCTCGGTGGAGATCCCGAACTGGATGATCAGGAGGAGGGTGGCGTAGATGGTCGCCCGCCACCGCGACAGCTCGCCGTTGACGTAGCGCAGAACCACGAGCGCGAGCATCGGTGGGACGAACACCAGGAACAGGTTCACCTGGCTCATCAGGTGCGCCAGCTCATAGGCGGAGAACCCGTAGGTGTACCCGGCCAGGATCGAGGCAGCGGGGGCGCCCGATACGTACCGGCAGAGCCGGTAGGCCGCCCACCCGCAGAGCACCGGTGAGAGGAACACCATCACGTTGTAGGCGCCCACCGGTCCGAGCACCGCCGAGAGGGGAATGCCCGCAATCGCCGTGATCGGCGACAGGGTCACCGCCGCGAGGTCGAAGGGATGCCCGATCCCGTACCAGATCCTGTCGGTCAGGAGGAAGTTCTGGCCGTGGAGGAGGGCGTATTCGATCCACCGCCAGGACCACATCCACTGCGTTTCGTCGGTGTTGGCACACGCGCAGGTCGTGGTCAGGTGCGAGAGCACCTGATGCCCGTACCACAGGGAGACGATCAGATAGAGCGCGGCGGCGATCCCCCCGTGGGAATCGGCGAACCACCGAGGTAACTTCCTGTCCGCCGCGTGGTCGCTCTCGACCGCGCCTGACGCGGCATCTGCCGTCGCGAGCACCCCCATTGGCCCGGTGATGGTACCGAGCGGGTTCGACAGCCTTGCCCCGAGGGGGATCCCCGTGCCGTCACCGAGCGAATCCGGGCCGTTGGAAACCGGCCCGGTGTAGCATCGACGCGCTGATGGGGGTCGCCACTCGCGCAAGCTCGGTACCGTCCTGGTCACGCGGTCGGCGCCTCGGACGGGATCTGCGGGGGCTCGACTACGGTCCGCCGATTCTCGCCTTCATCTGCGCGTCAATGCTCTTGTGGGTTGCCGCGCGGGCGGAAGGGGCCCAGTTCTTCTCGGCCATCAGCTGGTTCAAATGGGATTCACTGCTGTACTCGGACATCGCCCAGAAGGGCTACTACCTGCACCGCTGCACGCCGGCTGAGTACACGGGCCCGCTCCCGCCCTGGTGCGGTGACACGGCCTGGTTCCCCGGCTACCCGGCGGTGCTGGCCGTCCTCGATGGCCTCGGGCTGCCTCCGGTCGGCATGGCGGTGCTGGTCAGCTGGGTCTTTGACCTCGCGGTCCTCCTGCTGCTCTGGAACGGCTTTCTGCGCCGGGCCCCGGCGTGGTTGGCCTACCTGGCACTCGCCTTCGCGGCGTGCTGCCCCGGCGGCCTGTACATGCACGCGGCGTTCCCCATGTCGATGACGGTCTTCTTCATCCTGCTGTGGCTGCTGGCCCTCCGGGATCGCCGCTGGGTGTGGGCGGGCCTGGCCGGTGGCTGTGCGGCGTTCTGCTACCCGACCGCGGTCGTCCTGGTGCCGCTCGCCGTGGTGTGGATCTGGGTCGAGGATGGCGGGAGTCTGATGCGCCGGTGCATCGCGATCACCGAGTCCGGCGGCTTGACGGGCCTCGGCATCCTGGTCGCGCTGGCGGTGGGAGCCATCGGCTCGGGACGCCTGAACGCCTTTCCGCTGGCCCAGTCTCACTACGAGCACGGATTCCACGAGCCGTTCTCGATTCTCTGGCCGCTGATCCACGGTGCGCTCTCGGGTGCCTCCGGCGTGCCCTGGGCTCAGGGTGTGGAGGCGCTCCTGGCCGCCTTCATGGTCGTCATGTTGGCCATCGGGTTGATCGGCCTGGCGCTGCGCGGTCGCCTGACCCGCTGGGACGTCTTCCTGATGGCGTTCATCGTCGTGTTCTGGCTGTTTCCGGCCACCCAGGCGAATGAGAGCTACTGGAGGGGCGACACCCTGTTGCTGCCGGCCGCCCTGTTGATGCTGCGGGTGCGCGCCGAGCTGTCGGTGCTGATCTGTGCCGCATCGATCGCGGTGTTTCCGTTCCTGGCGTACTACTTCTTCGCCGGGGGCCTCATCTGATCATGGGCGTGTCGGTCTCCCACGCCGCGGCATCCGAGAGCGTGGACACCGGTCAGGTCGCGAGCGCCCGACTGCCCCGCTGGTTCCGCGACGTCCACGGCGGGATCGCTGCAGCGCTCTACCTCCTGGTGATCCTGTGGTACGACCACGCCACCCTGGCGCACCTGGGTTCGGTCTGCGCGTGCTCCAACATGGATCCGACCCAGTGGATGTGGTCCTGGAAATGGATTCCCTACGCGCTCATCCACGGTCACAATCCCCTGCTCACCAGCGAGATCTGGCCAGGCCAGCGCTTTGACCTCGCGGCGATCACCCTCGCCCCGATCCTGGCCATCCCCGGGGCTCCGCTCACCGCCCTGTTCGGGCCGATCGCCGCCTACAACGTGCTCACCTTCGCCGCCCCGGTCCTCAGCGGTTGGGCCGCCTACCGGCTGTGTCGCTACCTCTCGGGCGCGACGTGGGCGTCCATCCTCGCCGGCTACCTGTACGGATTCTCGGCCTTCGAGCTGGGCCACTTGCTCGGGCACCTCAACCTGGTCTTCGTCTTCGTGCCGCCGTTGCTCATCCTCGTGGTCCTGCGCCATCTCAACGGCGAGATCTCGCGTTGCCGAGCGACCGTGTTCGCCGCGGTGCTCATCCTCATCCAGCTCGGCCTGTCCACGGAGATCCTGCTCGACAGCAGCTACCTCGGCGCGCTCGCCCTGATCGGGGGCTTCATCCTCGCGCCGGAGTACCGGCCGCGCATCGTCCAGACCGCCATCCTGCTGGCCGTCGCCTATCTCGCGGTGGCAGTCATCGGCTCCTACTACATCTACCAGGCCCTCAGCGGTCCCGCCGAGTCCAAGCACGTCGGCATCGGCGATCCCACGGATCTGCTCAGTTACATCTTCCCCACCCCGGTGTTCAAACTCGGCGGACTGCGGTTCGCCGGTCTGTCGGGAGGGTTCTCGCCCAACGATCCCTATGAGCAGAACGCCTACCTGGGGCTGCCGCTGATCGCAATCGTGCTGGCGTTCACCATCACCACCTGGCGCCGACGCGTCACCAAGCTCGTGGCGGTGATCACGGCGGTGGCGTTCGTGCTGTCGCTCGGCGTGAAGCTCACCATCAGCGGCCAGGCCATCCTGTGGATGCCGTTCAACGTGCTCGAGCACCTTCCGGTCTTCGACCTCTCGATCCCGTCACGGCTCGGTCTGTTCGTCGCCCTGGGGGCCGCGCTGGCCACCGCGCTGTGGCTGTCCTGGGCGGTGGGCAGGCGGAGCACGGCCTGGCGGTGGCTGGTGGCACTGGCGGCAGTGGCCATCGTGTGGCCGAACGTCGCCTACCCCTCGCCGCCCGCGGCGGCCAGCCAGCCCCCCTACTTCTTCGCCAACACCGACCTGAGGCCACCTGGGCGCATCAACGCCTACGCCCAGCCGACCTTCTTCACCACCGGCCTGTACAAGCGCTACCTCCGCCGCAACGAGATCGTGCTGGCGTTCCCCTTCAGCCAGTTCGGGGACGACATGCTCTGGCAGGCCGAGACGGACATGTACTTCCGGCTGCTCGATGGCTATCTGGGTGCGCCGCCACCGAGCTACGCCGCGAACCCCCTGGTCAATCTGCTCTACGGCACCGGCGAGCTACCGGGCGCTTCCCAGGCGGGCCAGCTGCGATCCCTGCTGGTGGGCCACCACGTAGGCGCCGTGATCATCCAGGACGGACAGGGCGGGGGTCTTCCGTCGGTCCTGGCGGGGATCGGCTGGCGCCAGCGGGTCGCTGCGGGTGGGGTTGAGCTGTTCGCTCCCGGGCCCGCCGCGGCCTGAGCGGCTCACCAGGGCACGTCGCCGTGGCGGTCGGTGAAGGTGCCGGTCGGACCGTCGGCGCCGAGGCTCGCCATCGCGACGATCGCGTCGGTGCCCTCGGTCACCGTCTGGGGTCCACTCATCCCGTTGAGGTCGGTGGCGGTGTAGCCGGGGTCGACCACGTTGATCTTCATGTTCGGGAACGCCTTGGCGTACTGGGTGGTCACCATGATCAGCGCCGCCTTGGAGGAGCAGTAGGGGAGGGCGTTGACGTTGAACTCGACCCGCTCGGGATCGCGCACCACCGCCTCTGAGCCCAGCCCACTCGACACGTTGACGATGGCCGGCGCGTCCGATCGCGCCAGCAGCGGCAGAAAGGCCTGGGTGACGCGCACCGGACCGAACACGTTGGTGTCATAGACCTGCTGCATCTCCGCGGCGCTGACCTCGGCGACCGGCGTCTGACCCCCGGTGATGCCGGCGTTGTTGATGAGCACATCCAGACCGGTCTGCGCCGCGACCGTCGCGGCCGCGGCGGCCACGCTCGCGTCGCTGCTGACGTCGAGGGCGACGAACCGCGCCCCGAGCTCCTCGGCGGCGCGCCGGCCCCGCTCGGGGTCACGGGCACCGATCCAGACGTCGTGGCCCTCGGCCAGCAGTCGGCGGGCGGCCTCGTGTCCCAGGCCCTTGTTCGCTCCGGTGATCAATGTCGTGGTCATGTCATCCAGACTGCCCGTCACCGGGCTCGGCCACAAGAGGTCCCGACTCCCTAGGAATGACAGGGCCACCCCCGGGGTGTTGGGGTGCGCGATCATCGGTGGCCATGGATGCCACGCTCACCGAACTGGCCAGCTGCCTGCGCGCGTGGCGTGAACGGGTCAGCCCCCTCGACGTGGGCCTGCCCGCGGGTGGCCAGCGCCGGGTCAGCGGTCTGCGCCGTGAGGAGGTCGCTCAACTCGCCGGCGTGTCGATGGACTACCTGACCCGCTTGGAACAGGGGCGCGCGGCGCATCCCTCCGCGTCGGTCCTGGGGTCGCTGGCCCGGGCGCTGCGCCTCTCGGACCTCGAGCGCGATCATCTCTACCAGCTGGCCGGTCAGCCGCTGCCCGGCGATGGCGTCATCGACACCCACATCCCCGCCAGTGTGCTGGCGCTGATCGATCGCCTCGCCGACGTGCCGGTGCTGGTGACCACCGCGGCTCGCGAGATCATCGCCGCCAACCCGTTGGCCGCGGCGCTGATGCCCGAAGCGGTGGGAGGCTCGCGGCGCGAACGGACGCTGGCCTGGCGCCGGTTCATGGATCTGGCGACCACGCGAGTGGTGAGCCCGGAGGAGCGGATCGAGGACGAGGTGATCCTGGTGGCCGGACTCCAGGGTGCGCTGGCCAAGTACCCCGCCGATTCATACCTGGCCGCCCTGATCGCCGACCTGGGCGAGCAGAGCCCCCGCTTCGAGGCGCTCTGGAACGACCACCGCCTGCGCTGCGGCCACGCGAAGCAGAAACGCTTCAGCCATCCGGAGATCGGCGCGTTGACGCTGGACTGCGACGACCTGGTGATCCGTGGGACCGACCTCGATCTGGTGGTGTTCACTCCCACCCCGGGCTCGAGCTCGGCCCAGGCCCTCGAGCTGCTCGGCGCCATCGGGCTCCAGCGCTTCGCCGAGCCGACCGTCTAGCTCGGTCAGGCGGCGTCGCGGTCGAGCTCGGTCTCGGCGTCCGTGGAGGCGTCAGCCGGACCGCTTGACTCATCTCGGGCCATCGCGGCCTGCACTGCCTCGGCCGCCGCCGCGGTGCCACGTGGGCGTCGGGTGCGCGGGCGGGCGGGGGCGCGCTTGGGGCGCGCCGGCGGGGCATCCACCGCCACGTCGGTCTCGGCCGCAGGAGTTGCGGCCGCGGGGGTCTTAGCGGCGGGGGTCTTGGCCGCGGGGGTCTTGGCCGTAGGGGTCTTGGCCGTAGGGGTCTTGGCCGTCGCGGGCTCGGGGACCGGGGACGCGTCGTCGGGGGCTTCCTCGGACGCGACGGTGCTCGGCGTGCTCGAGCGGGCGCGACGCGTCCGCGTGCGAGGCGCGCGTTTGGGGGTCGCGGCGGGCTCAGCGGGAGTCTCTCGCTCAGAGCCGGTGCCCGGCTTGGAGTCGGCGCTCGGCCCGGAATCGGCACCCGGCGCCGCGTCGGCGCCAAGCTCAGCGTCGCCCTCTGCTGCGGGTGACGCCTCCGGCTCGGGTTGAGCCGTCGGCTTGCGAGCGCGAGCGCGGCTCCGTGTGCGCCGCCGCGTCGCGGTGCGCGCCCCAGCCGCGACCTCGGTCGTATCGGCGTCGCTGGAGCCGTCAGCGGCGTCGCGACCCTCGTCGTCCTCGAGGTCGGGGCCAGCGTCGCCCCGTGTCGGATCGAGGTCGGAGTCAAGCACCGCGGTGCCCGTCGCGCCCCGGGCGCCGGCAAGCGCAGCGACAGGCGTGCCCTCGCCGGCCGTCTTGGTCTTGCGCCGACGCTTGGAGGACTTCTTGCCCTTGGGGAAGTTGCGCAGCAGCTCGCGGGCCAGGGCCGCGGGTTTGCGGGCCATGCGGGTGCGGGCGCCGCGCAGGGCCTCCTCGGCCTCGGGCGTGTGGGCCAGCGCGGCGGCCAGCAGCGCCGCGGAGAGACGTCGGTCCTGAGTGCGGGTGGCGTGCACGAGGCGGCGGGCGTTGCGGGCGTGCGCCGAGCCCGATGAGTTCACCAGCAGGCCGAGCAGCCGCTTGGTCTCAGGCCAGCGCTGGGCGGCGTACTCCTCATGGACGTCGCGCGTGTACTCGGCCATGCGCCAGATCCAGGCGTTGGCCTGGTCGCGGCGCCCGATCCGCCGCTCGGCCAGGGCCAGCAGCATGATCTTGACGCCCTCGCGGCGGTCGTCCTTGGCCCAGGTCGCCATCAGGTCGATGGCCTGGTCGAACGCCTCGGCGTCACGTGAGGCAGCGATTTCCGACAGTGCCCGCAGCTTCAGCTGGGGGGAGCGGTTGCGTTCCAGCGTGGTGACGAGGAAGCGTCGGCGCAGCTCGCCCTGGCGGTCGAAGTGCAGCATCGCCTTGGCCCGGCGCCAGCCGTTGGGTTGGACGCGCGCACCGGCCAGGGCCGCCCAGACGTGCTGTTCGCCGTAGTCGAGGTTCTCCACCGCGATGCGCCACAGCTCACGTTCGAACACCTCGGCGCGGCGTTCCGGATCCGGCGTCACCGGGAGTACCCGGCGCTCGACGCGGATCCGGCGCCCCCGGCCCCGACGCACGGGTCCGATGACGATCGCGCCGCCGCGGTAGACGTCGCGATCGAGCAGCGAGTGCAGGGTGACCACGGGATCGTCGTGCTTGGTCGCGGGGTGGACGAAGTCGATGACGATGCCCGCCTCCTTGCCCGGGTGCCGCCGGGTCACGCGACCGACGCGCTGCTGGTAGATGCGCTTGGACGCGGTCGGCGCCAGATGCATGCACACCGTGGCGCGCGGGCTGTTCCAGCCCTCGGCCAGCAGCTGGGCGTTGACGAGGACATCGATCTTGCCGGCCTCGTAGTCGGCGAGGATCTTCGCCAGCTCGCGCTTGGGCGTCTCACCGGAAACCGCCATCGCCTTCATGTCGAAGCTGCGGAACGCCTCGGCCACGTTGTAGGCGTGCTTGACACCCGCCGCGTACACCACGCCGGGCAGTCCGTTGAACCGCGTCTTGTAGAGGTCGGCGATGGCCAGGTTGAAGGGCGTCTGGTCGAGCAGCTCGGCGAGCATCTCCTGGTCGAACTCGGTGTCGACCTCGCCGCGGCGCAACGGCACCTTGGCGATCGTGCGGACGCCGACGCCGGGTGGGATGCGGATGCAGCGCAGCGGCGAGATGACACCGCGGCGCGCCGCCTGGGCGAGATCGAAGCGCGAGGTCTGGGTGGGGAAGAGGTCGGTGACGTGACGCGCGATCAGCGCGCCGGTGGCCGTCATGCCGATCCAGATCGGCTTGTCCCAGCTGCGGATCTGTGCGGAGGTCTTCTCGCCCAGCGCGGTATGCGCCTCGTCGCAGATGACTACCGTGTAGGCGTCGGAGATCTTGCCGGCGTTGCGCACGAACCACTGGTAGGTCTCGACCGTGACCGGTCCGTTGGACGAGTCCTCGCCGATCAGCAGCGGCTTGCACAGGCGGTCGCGGTAACCGCGGGTCTTGATCTCGTCGATGAACTGGTCGACCAGGTTGCGCCGGTGGGTGAGGATCAGCACCCCGCCGGTACGTGAGGCGGCAACGAAGCCCATGGCGGCCACGGTCTTCCCGGCGCCGGTGGCGTGCTCGAACCAGAAACGGCGGTCCGCGCCCGGGTCATCGGCATCGACGACCACGTCGGAGTCGAGTGCGGCGTCGTCCTCGTCGAAGTCCCGGGGCTCGTCATCGTCGTGCTCGGGCGCGTCGTCGTCCTCGTCGTCTTCGTCCTCGTCGTCGTCATCGGCACCGACGTCCGCGAACTCGTCCGGGTCGTGCTCCTCGTCGTCGTCTTCGTCTTCGTCATCGTCGGCCTCGTCATCACCGCCGGCCTCCGGCTCGACCTCGACCTCGACGAGCTCCTCGGCGTCCGCGACGGCGTCCTCGTCGATCACCACCGTGCGTTCGCTGGCGCCGCGACCGGTCGCTTTCGCGGCGGCGCCGCCGTTGGGGCTCGGGGTCTCCGTCGACCCGGCGGGGTCAGCGGCACCGCTCGCGCTCAGGGTCTGGGCGAGCAGCGCGGTCAGCGTGCCCGACAGCGCGTCCACCTGGTGGGGGTTGAGCACGGTCCCGTCCGCCAGGCGCGGCTCGTCCTCGGACAGCACCCGCTCCAGACCCAGCAGGAGCGACCACTCGTGGCGCCACTGCAGCGACGGGACGCTCAGGCCCTCCTTGACCTCGGCGAGCGCAGCATCGAGTGCGCGCCGGCGCGGAGTGCCCGGCGCGAGCGCCTCGGTCTTGGTCTCGCCCGGGTGCAGGAAGACCTCACGGGTGAGCTCTTCAGCACGCGCAATGGCGGCAGCACTGGGAAGTCGGGTGCGTTCACCCATCGTCAATAGGAAAGTTCTCGATCGGGGAGTCGCAGAGAACTGCGTGCGATTCCGGGACAACGGTCTTGTCACCGGCGAGTTCGGCGTGGGGTCCCATCCGGTTTGCCCCCACTTCGCCGCTGCCGGGCAGGAAGATGATGCGCATTTAAGCAGACGGAACGTGTGACAAGCTTGTGGGGTGGGCATCGAAGCGCCGCAGACCCCTCCACAGACTCCCGCGTTCGAGATTCGTCGCACCCAGACGCGTCACGAGCTGGCCGCGGCCATGGCGCTGCGCTATGAGGTGTTCTGTAAGGAGCAGGGCGTTCCCCGGCACGAGGAGCGTGACGGTCGCGACCACGACGCGCTCCACCTCATCGCGGTGGCCGACGGTCAGCTGCTGGCCACCTGCCGGCTTGTGTTCGTCGGGCCGACGGTGCAATTCAGTCGCCTCGCGGTGGCCAAGTCCGCCCGGCGCTACGGGATCGCCACCGAGCTGCTGAAGGCCACCGACGCCGAGACGCTGGCCGGTGGCGCCAACCGGATCGTGCTCCACGCCCAGACCTACGCGCGCTCGCTCTATGACAAGGCCGGCTACGTGGTCACCGGACGCGAGTTCGTCGAGGCGGACATCCGGCACGTGGCGATGGAGAAGGTTCTCTGAGAGCGCTCGTCCAGCGGGTCAGCCAGGCGTCGGTGACCGTGGAGGGCGAGCTGGTAGCTGAGATCGGGCCGGGACTGCTGGTGCTCCTCGGCGTCACCCATTCCGACACCCCAGCCGACGCCGACCGGTTGGCCCAGAAGACCCGGGCGCTGCGCATCTTCCCCGACGCCGACGGACGCATGAACGAGCCGTTGGGAGAGCGCGAGGTGCTCGCCGTCAGCCAGTTCACCCTGTACGGCGACACGCGCCGCGGCAACCGGCCCTCCTGGGCTGAGGCCGCCTCGGGAACCGTCGCCGAGCCGCTGTACGAACGCTTCTGTGAGACGCTGGGCGCCCAGCGCGGGGTGTTCGGAGCTGACATGGCGGTTGCGCTCATCAACGACGGACCGGTGACACTGCTGCTCGACACCTGATGTTGGCCTATCGCTTCCTCTTCACCCAGCTCGTCCGCCGCGAGCTGCGTCAGAAGTACAAGGGCTCGGTCCTGGGGATCCTCTGGTACCTGGTCAACCCGCTGGTGATGATGGGCGCCTACACGCTGATGTTCGGCGTCATCTTCAAGCTGCAGTCGATCCACGACTTCCCGCTGTTCCTCATGGTCGGCCTGTCGGTGTGGACGTTCTTCCAGACCTCGCTGACCGCGGGGGCGGACTCGTTGATCCTCCAGGGGAGCCTGCTGCGCAAGGCCCGGTTCCCGCGCGAGGCGATCCCCGCCGCGACGGTCACCGTGCAGCTGGTGACCCTCACCGCGGTGCTGGCGCTGGTGACCATCCTCACGCTGGCGATCCGCTCGACCTGGTCCTGGTGGCTGGCGCTGGTGCCGCTGCTGCTCGTCGCCCTCTACCTGTTCGTGCTCGGATTGGCGCTTGCCGTGTCGGTCCTGCACGCCTACTTCCGCGATGTGCTGCCGATCATCTCCGCGGGGCTGCTGCCGTTGTTCTTCCTCACCCCGATCTACTTCAACGCCGACACCGTGGCCTACGTCCAGCGCCACCCCTGGGTGGGCACGCTGCTCAACTGGGTCAACCCGGTGGCGCCGTTCATCGAGGCACTACGGGCGATCATCTACGGCGGCATGAGTCCGGGCGCCGGCCGGATCATCTACACCGTCGCGATCGCGGCCGTGTCGCTCCTGCTGGGTCGGCGGTTGTTCACCCGCATGCAGGGCGAGCTGGCGGTGGTGCTGTGAGCGCGACGCTCGCTCCCGGGGAGATCCGGCTCGAGCACGCCACGCGGTCCTTCGACGTGCGGGCCGACGCGGCCGGCACCCTGCGCGGGCTGTTCGCGCGGGGCGGCGTGACGGTGGAGTCGAGCCCGGGTCAGATCCCGGCGCTCGTCGATGTCAGCCTGGAGATCCACGCCGGTGAGACGGTGGGCATCGTCGGCCGCAACGGCGCGGGCAAGACCTCGACGCTGAAGGTGCTGGCCGGGATCATCCCGCTGCACTCGGGCCGGGCCGACTGCGGTGGTCGGGTGGTGTCGCTGCTCGAGCTGGCTGCCGGCTTCTCGCGCGACTTCTCGGGCCGCGAGAACATCTACCTCCAGGGCGCGCTGTATGGCTTCACCCAGGCCCAGATCGATGCGCGCATGCGCGAGATCATCGAGTTCTCCGAACTCGGTCACTTCATCGAGGTGCCGATCCGCACCTACTCCCAGGGGATGCTGCTGCGCCTGGGCTTCTCGATCGCCGTGCACCTCGACGCCGACGTGATGCTCATCGACGAGGTGCTGGCGGTCGGCGACGAGGGCTTCCAGCGCAAGTGCCTGACCCGCATCGCCGAGCGCATCGCCGGCGGAGCGACGCTCGTGCTCGTCTCCCACGACCTCAGCTCGATCGAGCGGGCGTGTCAGCGGGTGGTCGTCCTCGATCACGGCCATGTGCGCTACGACGGACCGGTGGCCGGCGGCCTCGAGCGCTACCGCGAGCTGGTGCGCGCCGACGAGGAGGGGGCGCCGGTATGACCCGGCCCGAGCAGGCGCTCGAGCTCGCGCGCCGCCACGCCGCCCAACAGCGCGGCGCCTACGGCGACCCCGAGCCGATCCGGGTCGGACCGCCCTATGACCAGATCGCCGCGCGCCTGTCGGAGTGGGCGGTCCCGGATCCGACCGGTTATGAGATCCGCTCGATCCGCCGCTTCGGAGCCCCGATCACCTGGCTCAAACGCGGCCTGGTGCGCTTCCTCTACCAGTTCCACGCCCAGCTCATCTCCGACCAGTCGCGCTTCAACGTGCTGCTGCTGTCCTACGTGCGCACGCTCGAGGCGCGGGTGCGCGAGCTGGAAATGGCGCTGGGCGCCGAGGCCGAGCTGGCCGAGGAGCCCGACGCGCTCGAGGACGACTGGGCATGACCGTCGTGCACCAGCTGCTGTCGGGGGCGGGACCCCACGACGCGATCACCACCGAGGCCGGCGTGTTCCGGGGCTACTTCCGCGAATGGGGCTGGGCGGGGCGCGACTACGCCTACCGGCGCCACCCGGCGCTGGAGGCGCCGATCGCGCCCGCGGCCGAGCTGGCCCCCGCCGACGACGACATCGTGCTGCTCCACCACTCCGCCGGCTGGCCCCAGCTCGATGCGGTCCTGGCGCTGGGCGGGCGCAAGCTGCTGCTCTACCACAACGTCACCCCCGCGGCCTGGCTGTGGATCGACGCCCCGGGCCTGGCCGCGCACTGCCAGGTCGGCCGTGACCAGCTCACCGCGCTGGTGGCGGCGGCCGACGCCACGGCGGCGGACTCGGCCTTCAACGCCACCGAGTTGGCCGGCTACGGAGCCCGGGGTACCGAGGTCATCCATCTGCTGCTCGACACCGAGCGGTTGGGTGCCGGCGTGACCCCTGGGGCTGTCGGCTCAGAGCACGACAGCCCCGCCGCCGGTGGCGGTGCTCCCCAGATCCTCTTCGTGGGGCGCCTGTCCCCCCACAAGCGCCAGGACGAGGTCATCCGCGCCTTCGGGCTCTACCGGCGCGTGCACGCCCCCGAGGCGCGGTTGTGGCTGGTGGGTGACCCGATCAGCGACGGTTACGTCGCCAAGCTCCGGGCGTTGGCTGACCTGCACGCCCCGGGCGCGGTGAGCATCGAGAGCGGACTGGAGGCCGATGAGCTCGCGCGCCGCTTCACCGCGGCCGACGTGTTCCTCTGCCTGTCCGAGCACGAGGGCTTCTGCATCCCGTTGGTCGAGGCGTTCGCCTTCGGCGTCCCGGTGATCGCCCGGCCCTTCGGGGCGGTCCCCGAGGTGGCCGGTGACGCCGCGCTGCTCGTCCCCGACCCCGAGCCGGCGGTCATCGCCGAGCTCCTGCACCTGGTGGTCTCCGACACCGAGCTCCGCGGCGAGCTGATCCGCCGCGGCCATCGGCGTCTCGCCGCCTTCGCTCCCGAGCGCATCGCCGCGCGCCTGCGCGCCGCGGTCCTGGCCGCCGCGGCATGAGCACGCTGTCACCGCCCTCGCGCCCGGCCGCGGCGGCTCTGCGCTCTCGACTGCCCGCCGGCTCGCCCGGGACGTGGCTGAGCCTCGCCGCCGTGGTGATCGCCGCGGCGATCCTCGCCATCGCCTCCCACGCCTACCACCCCCAAGCCCTTCCCCGGGTGGCCCTCATCACCGCCGGCGTCCTCGTCCTGTTCGGCGTTTGCGGCGACGCCGTCAGCCGGCTCCTCGTCCCGCCCGCCTGGCGCTCGCTGCGCCCATTCCTCGCGATCGTCTTCGGCGCCGTGACCAGCGGCCTGGTCCTCATGGCCTTCGGCTACTGCCACGTCCCCCTGCACGTCAGCCTGTGGCTCACCCTGGCCCTCGGCCTGCTCGCTGCATGGTGGGTGCGGCGCCACGCACCCCGGCGCAACGATCGTGATTCCCAAAATCGCGTTATCGCCGTGCCGATGAGCGATTTTGGGAATCACGACCGTGGAAGCCGGATCACCTGGGCCAGCGTCCTGGCGCTCCTGTTCCTGGTCGCCCTCATCCCCGCCTGGCGCACCGGCGACCTGACCATCTACGGCCAGAACCCCGACTCCAGCCAGGTCGTCGGCATCGCCGTCCTGTTCCAGCACGTCCCCCCGACCCACTACGACATCGCCCTGCCCCTCGACGTCGTCCCCCAGGAGTGGCGCTTCCGCTACCCCATCTTCTATCCCCTCGCCGCGGTGGCCAACCTGGTCCACGCCGACCCGATCCGCGTCTTCCCGATCATCGTCGCGCTGCTCGTGGTGCTTGCCGCGCTCGGCTACGGCCTGGTCGCCGTCCGCTGCTTCCGCGCGCCGAGCTGGGCCGGGCCGGTCATCGCCGCGATGATCGGCTTCACCTGGATCCTCCAGTACCTCGCCTGGCACCCGTACTGGAATCAGCTGTGGGGTACGGCGCTGATGCCCTACACGATCCTCTTCGGTTGGCAGGCGCTGGAGCGCCGCGACGGGCGCAGCGCCGTCGCCTGCCTGCTCCTGCTGCTGGGGCTGTGGTTCGCCTACCCGCTGGCGCTGCCCTACCCGCTGGTCATCCTCGCCGCGGTGCTGATCGCCTACTGGCGGCGCCCGCGGCGCCCGACGATCTCGGGGTGGCGCGGCTGGCTGGCCGCGGTGGTCATCCTCGCGTTGCTCACCCCGGCGGTGGTCGGGAGCGTGCTGAAGCTCAAGGAGGCGATCGTCCAGCTCCTCACCCCCGGCAGCGAGCTGTGGGGCGGCGACATCACCCACTACGTCTCCTTCGGTCGCTTCGCCGGGACGGGCGGGGGCGCTGTGGCGGCCGCGCTCGTGCTCATCGCGGCGGGCTATGGCCTGTGGCGGCTGCCGGGCCGCCTCCGGGTCTGCCTCGGCGTCGTGCTGGTCGCCCTGCTGCTGTTGGACCTGCGCTTCCGTCTGACCGCCTCGGGGACCTACATGGACTTCAAGCACCTGTCCTTCGTGGGCCTGCTCGTCCTCACCCTGGCCGCCTCCGGCGTCCTCGCCCGCCTGGCCGCCCCCGGTGCCGCCCGCTGGTTGGCGGGCCTGGCCGCGCTCGTGTGGTGCGCCGCGGCCCTGGTCCTCGATCACTCCGACGCGATCACCCAGAACGAGCAGGTGACCCCACAGCTGCTCCAGATCCGCCAGTGGGCGGCCAAGCTGCCGGCCGGCGCGAGCGTGCGCGTCGACATCCCGCCCCGCTTCGGGGGCATGCAACTGTGGGCGGTCTACATGCTCGGCGCCCATCCCGTCGACTCCTATGAGCCGCTGCTCGACACCACCTACGCCCACGCGGTGCCCGGCTTCCGGGCCGACTACGCCCTCAGCCTGAGTGTCAATCCCGCGACGCTCAAGCCCTACCCGGCCGCCGGCTACACGGCTGTCACGCCGACGTTCGTCAACTCCGCCTACGTGCTGCGCAAGGTGGTGTGGCCCAAGCGCCTCGACAACGTGCCCCAGACGGCCTCGCAGTACCTCGAGCCCTGAATGAGCTTGACTAGGCGCACCTCGTGACGATGTCAGGGCAATCCCAGGTCGAGCCGGTGCTCGTCGGCGTCGGGCCGGTCAGCTTCGCTGAGCTGGTCGCCGTTGCGCGCGACGGGGCGCCGGTGCGCGTCAGTGACGCGGCGCTGGCCGCCGTGACCGACAGCCGCGCCCGCATCGACGCGCTGGCCGCCGACCCGGCACCTCACTACGGGGTCTCCACCGGCTTCGGCGCGCTGGCCAGTCGCCACATTCCGCCCGAGCAGCGCCGCCAGCTCCAGCGCAGCCTGATCCGTTCCCACGCCGCCGGCGCCGGTCCGGAGGTGGAGCGCGAGGTGGTCCGGGCGATGATGCTCCTGCGCCTCTCCACGCTGGCCACCGGACGCACCGGCGTGCGCCCCGCGCTTGTGAGCGCCTACGCGGGGATGCTGTCGGCCCAGATCACGCCCGTGGTGTTCGAGTACGGCAGCCTCGGCTGCTCGGGGGACCTGGCCCCGCTGTCCCACGTCGCCCTGGCGCTGATGGGCGAGGGCGAGGTCCGTGACGGGACCGGGACGCGGATGGATGCGGCGGCCTCACTGGCCGCCGCCGGCCTGGCCCCGGTGACCCTGGCCGAGAAGGAGGGCCTGGCGCTCATCAACGGCACCGACGGCATGCTCGGTCAGCTTGTCCTCGCCATCGGCGACCTGCGCGCGCTGCTGCAGATCGCCGACCTCGCGGCGGCGATGAGCGTCGAGGGACTGCTCGGTACCGACCGGGTGTTCGCGGCGCACCTCCAGGCGCTGCGGCCCCAGGCCGGTCAGGCCGACAGCGCTGCGAACCTCGTCGCGCTGCTCACCGGCTCTGAGATCGTGGCCAGCCACGCCGGACCCGAGGACACCCGGGTCCAGGACGCCTACTCGCTGCGCTGTGCCCCCCAGGTCGCCGGGGCGGCACGCGACACCGTCGCCCACGCCGCGATGGTGGCCGAGCGCGAGCTGGCCGCGGCGATCGACAACCCGGTGCTGACCCCGGCGGGTGAGCTCGAGTCCAACGGCAACTTCCACGGCGCGCCGGTCGCCTACGTGCTCGACTTCCTGGCCATCGTCGTGGCCGACCTCGCCTCGATCAGCGAACGTCGCACCGACCGCTTCCTCGACCCGGCTCGCAACCATGGTCTGCCGGCCTTCCTGGCCGGCGACCCGGGCGTCGACAGCGGGCTGATGATCGCCCAGTACACCCAGGCCGCGATGGTCTCCGAGCTCAAGCGCCTCGCCGCGCCGGCCAGCGTCGACTCGATCCCGTCCTCGGCGATGCAGGAGGATCACGTCTCGATGGGCTGGTCGGCGGCGCGCAAGCTGCGCCGGGGGATCGACGCGCTGTCGCGCGTGCTGGCGATCGAGCTGATGACCGCCGCGCGGGGCATCGAGCTGCGCCGGCCCCTGGCCTCCGCGCCGCCCATCGCCGCGGCGATCGCGGCGATCCGCGCCGAGGTGCCCGGGGTCGGACCCGATCGCTTCCTCGCCCCGGAGATCGAGGCGATGGTCGCGCTCGTGGGGAGCGGAGCGGTGCTGGCAGCTGTCGAATCGACGATCGGGGCGTTGCGATGAGTGGACCGAGAGAAGTGCGGGCGCCGCGGGGAACGGAGCTCACCTGCAAGGGCTGGCCCCAGGAGGCCGCGCTGCGGATGCTGATGAACAACCTCGATCCCGACGTGGCCGAGGACCCGGACAACCTGATCGTCTACGGCGGCACGGGCAAGGCGGCCCGTTCCTGGGAGGCCTTCGACGCGATCGTCGCCTCGTTGCGGGCGCTGGAGGGCGACGAGACGCTGCTCGTGCAGTCGGGCAAGCCGGTCGGCGTGTTCCGCACTCATGAGTGGGCCCCGCGCGTGCTGATCGCCAACTCCAACCTCGTGCCCGAGTGGGCGACCTGGGAGGAGTTCCGGCGCCTGGAATCCCTCGGGCTGACCATGTACGGACAGATGACAGCCGGCTCGTGGATCTACATCGGCACCCAGGGCATCGTGCAGGGCACCTATGAGTGCTTCGCCGAGATCGCGCGGCGGCGCTTCGACGGCACGCTGGCCGGGACGATCACGCTGACCGCCGGGCTCGGCGGCATGGGCGGCGCCCAGCCGCTGGCGGTGACCATCAACGGCGGGGTGGCGCTGTGCCTCGACGTCGACCCCGCCCGCATCCAGCGCCGTCTCGACACCCGCTACCTCGACGTCCTAGCCGAGTCGATGGATGACGCGGTCGCGCGGGCCATCGCCGCCCGTGATGCCCGCGAGGCGATCTCCATCGGTCTGTGCGCCAACGCCGCCTCGGCGCTCCCCGAGCTGTTGGCGCGGGGCTTTCCCGCCGACATCGTCACCGACCAGACCTCAGCCCACGATCCGCTCAACGGTTATGTGCCCGACCGCATGACCATGG
Source organism: Solirubrobacteraceae bacterium (assembly GCA_965198695.1). Lineage (GTDB taxonomy): Bacteria > Actinomycetota > Thermoleophilia > Solirubrobacterales > Solirubrobacteraceae > Palsa-465. The sequence continues at coordinate 813,438 of CBDAPW010000003.1, forward strand.
CCGAGGCCGACACGCTGCGCGCCGGCGACCCCGAGGAATATCTGCGGCGCTCCCGGGCGGCGATCGCCGCCCACTGCTCGGCGATGGTCAACTACCTCGACCGGGGCGCCGAGGTGTTCGACTACGGCAACTCGCTGCGCGCCGAGGCCCGCCTCGGCGGCTTTGAGCGCGCCTTCGACTATCCGGGATTCGTGCCCGCCTACATCCGCCCGCAGTTCTGTGAGGGGCGCGGACCGTTCCGCTGGGCCGCGCTGTCGGGTGACCCGGCGGACATCGCCGCCACCGACGCGGCCGCGCTGGAGATGTTCCCCGAAGATGAGGGACTGGCCCGGTGGATGCGCGAGGCCTCGGCCAAGGTCGCCTTCCAGGGGTTGCCCGCGCGGATCTGCTGGCTCGGCTACGGCGAGCGCCACCGCCTGGGGCTGCGCTTCAACGCGATGGTGGCCAGCGGTGAGCTGAGCGCCCCGATCGTCATCGGCCGCGACCACCTCGACTCCGGCTCGGTCGCCTCGCCCTACCGCGAGACCGAGGCGATGGCCGATGAGTCCGACGCGATCGCCGACTGGCCGCTGCTCAACGCGCTGACCAGCACCGCCTCGGGCGCCACCTGGGTGTCGATCCACCACGGTGGCGGGGTGGGGATCGGACGCTCGATCCACGCCGGCATGGTCTGCCTGGCCGACGGCACGCCGCTGGCGGCCGAGAAGCTCGAGCGCGTGCTCACCAACGATCCCGGGATGGGCGTCATCCGCCACGCCGACGCGGGCTATGACCGTGCCGTGGCCGTCGCCCGCGAACGGGGCGTGCGGATCCCCATGCTCGAGGCCTGAGGAGGGTCGCCGTGACGGTGCTCGAGATCGCCACCGCCGGGGACCCGGTGCTGCGCCAGGTCGCCGCCAAGCTGAGCGTGGAGGAACTGCGCTCTGGCGAGATCCAGCAGCTCATCGACGACATGATCGAGACGATGCGCGCCGCCGGCGGCGCCGGCCTGGCCGCCCAGCAGGTGTCGGAGACCGTGGCCATCGCGGTGATCGAGGTCGACAACAACCCGCGCTATCCGTACAAGCCGCCGATCCCGCTGACGGTGATCGTCAACCCGGTGCTCGTGCCGATCGGGGAGACCACGGTGGAGATCAACGAGGGCTGTCTGTCGGTGCCCGGGATGCGGGGGGTGCTGCTCCGCTTCCTCGAGGTGGAGGTCAGCTACCTCGACCGCGACGGCGTCCCGCACACCGACATCCGGCGCGGGCTGACCGCCGGCACCTTCCAGCACGAGATCGACCACCTCAACGGGATCCTGTTCATGGACCGCGTGAAAGATCCCACCACGTTCATGACCTGGGACGCCTTCACGCGCTTTCACCGCGACGCGTTCATCGCCCGCGTGGCCGATCTGCCGCGATGACCCGCCTGTGGTGCGAGCTCGCCTGGCTCGGGGGCGACGCGCCCGAAACCGGGGTGCTCATCACGCTGGAGGGGCCGCGGATCGCCGAGGTGGCGGTCGGGGTGCCGCCGGCGCCCGACGCTCGGCACCTGGCCGGTCTGACCCTGCCGGGGCTGGCCAACGCCCACTCGCACTGCTTCCAGCGCGCGCTGCGCGGGCGCACCGAGGCGCCCGCCCGCGGTTCGTTCTGGACGTGGCGCGAGGCGATGTACGCGCTGGCCGAGCGCCTCGACGAGGCACGCTATGAGGCGCTGGCCCGGGCCACGTTCGCCGAGATGGCGCTGGCCGGTTACACCGTGGTCGGTGAGTTCGACTACATCCACCACTCCGCCGCCACCCTGCGCGCCGCCGCGGCCGCCGGCGTGCGGTTGACCCTGATCGACGCCTGTTACCTCGAGGGCGGGCTCGAGCGCTTCCGCGACCCCGACGCCGAGGCGTGGTGTGCGCGGATGACCGAGCTGTGGGACGGGGACGCCGTGGGCGGCGAGCTGGCCCGGCCGGCGGCGGCGATCCACTCGGTGCGCGCGGTCGCGCCCGACGCGGCTCAGACCGTCGCCGCCTTCAGCGCCGAGCGCGGCTGGCCGCTGCACGCCCACGTCTCCGAGCAGGTGCGTGAGAACGACGAGATCTCCGCGCGGTACGGACGGACGCCGACCGAGCTGCTCGCCGAGGCGGGCGCGCTGTCTCCGCGCTTCAGCGCCGTGCACGCCACCCACATGAGCCAGCGTGACGTGGCGCTGATGGGCGAGGCGGACGCCTTCTGCTGCATGTGCCCGACCACCGAGCGCGACCTGGCCGACGGCATCGGGTTGGTGCCCGGGCGCCTGACGCTGGGCAGCGACTCCCAGTCGGTGATCGACCCCTTCGAGGAGGCGCGTGCCGTCGAGCTCGACCACCGCCTGGCCACCGGCACGCGCGGCAGCTTCGGCGCCGCGGCGCTGACCTCGGCCCTGAGCGCCGAGGGCTACGCCAGCCTGGGCTGGCCCGAGGGGGGCGTCATCGCCCCCGGAGCGCTGGCCGATCTCAGCACCGTCGCCCTCGACTCGGTGCGTCTGGCCGGGACCGAGCCCGCTTGCGCCCTCGACGCGGTGATCTTCGCGGCGTCCGCCGCCGATGTCCGCCACGTCATGGTGGCCGGCGACTGGGTGGTCACCGACGGCGCCCACGCGCGCATCGACGTGGCGGTCGAGCTCGACGCGGCGATCCGCGCGGTCTGGCGCTGACCCGGGCCATGGCGAGCCTGGCCATCGACAACATCGGGCTGCTCGTGTCCGGTGACCCCGAGATCGGCGAGCGCCACCGCGCCGCACTGATCATCGCGGACGCCAGGGTCGTGGCGGTGACCGACGCCGGCGCGCCCGCGGTGGGGGAGTGCGAGACGCGCCTCGACGCCGGCGGGCGTTGCGTGCTGCCGGGCTTCGTCGACTCCCACACCCACCTGGTGTTCGCCGGGGACCGGGCGGAGGAGTTCGCCCGACGGATGGCCGGTCAGCCCTACGCGGCGGGCGGCATCCAGGTCACCGTCGACGCCACCCGCGGCGCCGAGGACCATCAGCTGCGCGAGTTGGCCGCCGCGCGCCGCGCCGAGGCGCTGGCCGCGGGGATCACCCATCTCGAGATCAAGTCCGGTTACGCGCTCGACGTCGCCGGCGAGGCACGCCTGTGTCGCCTGGCCGCCGAGCTGACCGACGACGTCACCTTCCTCGGCGCCCACCTCGTGCCCGCCGAGTACGCCACCGATCCCGACGCCTACGTGGCGCTCGTGTGCGGCGAGATGCTCAGCGCGTGTGCGCCGTACTGCCGCTGGGTCGACGTGTTCTGTGAGCGGGGCGCCTTCGACGCCGAGCAGAGCCGGGCGGTCCTGGCGGCCGGCGCCGACGCCGGTCTCGGCCTGCGCGTGCACGGCAACCAGCTCGGGACCGGGCCCGGGGTCGCCCTGGCGGTCGAGCTGGGCGCCGCCTCGGTGGACCACTGCACCTTCCTCACCGCGGCCGACATCGACGCGCTGGCCGGTTCGGACACCGTGGCGACGCTGCTGCCGGCCACCGAGTTCGCCACCCGCCAGCCCTATCCCGATGCCCGGGCACTGATCGACGCCGGGGCTCAGGTGGCCATCGCCACCAACTGCAACCCGGGCTCGAGCTATACGACGTCGATGTCGCTGTGCATCGCCCTGGCGGTGCGTGAGATGCACATGACGGTGACCGAGGCCGTCGCGGCGGCGACGCTGGGGGGAGCCCGCGCCCTGGGCCGCTCCGACCTCGGCCGGCTGGCGCCGGGTGCTCGCGCCGACGCGGTGATCCTCGACGCGCCGTCGGCGGCGCACCTCGCCTACCGGCCCGGAGTGCCGCTCATCGCGGCCACGGTGGCCGCCGGTGAGGTGGCGTACTCGACGCGCGGACTCTAGGGCGACGGGGAGCGGTGGATGTCGGCGACCTTGTCGCTCACCTCGGGGTCCTGCGCCACCGCCCGCTCGAGCGCCTGATCGAAGCTCATCGGCGTGATGTCGAACAGGGCCATGCCGGAGCGGTCGGTGACCACGGTCGGCGTGGCGAGACCCTCGACGAGCGGACGCGCCACCCCGGCATCCACCGGGGTCACCAGGCCGATCCACAGCGACGAGAGCCACGGGGTGATGAACGGCACCGGGATGCGCGGGCGCCGGGTCAGCCCGAGCACGACCGCCATGCGGTCGAGCATCTCGGCGTAGGAGAGCACATCGGGTCCGCCGATCTGCACCTCCCGGTCCGCGGAGGCCTCCACCTTGCGCGCCTGGGCGAGGTAGTCGAGCGCGTCGTCGATGGCGATCGGCTGGGTGTTGTTCTTCAACCACGCCGGGGCGATCATCGCCGGCAGGCGCTGGACCAGGTAGCGCAGGGTGCGGTAGGACTCCGATTCGGGGCCGACGACCATGCTGGCCCGGAAGTAGGTGAGTGGCGGGCCGTGGCGCTTGAGCATCTGGGCGGTCTCGTGGCGGGACTTGAGATGCTCCGACGTCGGGTGGTCGCCCAGGCCACCGAGGTAGATCACCCGGGAGACGCCCTCCGCGCGGGCCATCCGCGCAAACTGCGTCGCTGCGTTGCGCTCCCGCTCGGCGAAGTCGCCGTCACCGCCGCGGCCCATCGAGTGGACCAGGTAGTAGGCGACGTCGATGTCGCGGCCCGCGCCGGTGAGGCTGTCGGCGTCGAGCACGTCGCCGGTGTGGAGCTCGAAGCCCTGTCGTGCCAGGGCCTGGGCCTTGTCGCTGTCGGGGTTGCGCACCAGGCAGCGCACCTGGTCGCCGTCCTGGGCCAGCTGCTCGGCCAGGTGCCCGCCGACGAAGCCCGTGGCGCCGGTGACGAGGACGCGGGTCATACGTGGACCCTACCGAGTTCTCCCATACCGTCAGCCGCCGGTGCCGAGATGGCCGAGGACGGCCGTCGCGGTCCGCTCGCCGCTGAACATCGCGCCCTGCAGTGAGGCGGTGTCGCGATGGTCCCCGCACACGAACAGGCCGCCGCCCAGGTCCACCCGGCGTTTGATGCTCAGCGGTGGGGTCTGGCGCGGTTGACCGTGGGGGATCACGTCGGTGCGCAGCAGCTCGAGGTCGGAATCCGCGAGGTCCCAGAACCGGGCCAGCTGGGCCCGGACGCGGTCGGACAGGCCGGTCGCGAGCGCCTCGGGACCCGGCACGGCGGCCACCACCAGGGTTCGGTCCGGCGGCGCATAGCTGGGCTGGACCTCGCTCATCACCACGATGTTCTTGGCCGGTCCGCCGGAGATCCCGTCGAGCGTCAGGTAGGGCCCACGCTCCGGGACGCGGGAGACGCTGAACCAGCAGGCGCCCACGGGCCGCGAGCCCGGGTCGGGCACCGAGGCGCTGATCAGCCGGTGAGCCGCGGGACCGTCGGTGGCCACCACCACGGCACGGGCGTGCAGGCGCTCGCCGCTCTCCAGGGTCACGCCGCCGGACTGCACCGCCGCCACCGGGGACCCGAGACGCAGCGAGGCCGCCGGGATGGCCTCGGCGATCTGGGCGGGGATCGCGCCGATGCCCGCCCGGGGCAGTCCGGTACCGCCGAGGACGAGCATGCGCAGGGTGATGTCGAAGCGTCGGGAGGAGACCTCGAGCCCGGGATCGAGCTGGATGCCCGAGAAGAACGGTGCCCAGAAGCTCTCGACGAACCGGGCGGAGAAGCCGGCGCGGGCCAGGCGCTCGCCGGTGCTGACATCGGGACGGCGCAGCAACTCCCCCGCCGGCCGTGCGGTGACGTCGAGCACCAGGGCGGCGAGGCGCAGCTTGTCGCGGAGGCTGGCCACCGGCGAGGTCAGGGTGGCCAGGAGGTCCTGGGGGCGCCCCAGCGGGTTGCTGAGACGGGAGGTGCCCTGGGGGGTGCGGACGATCGCCCCGGGCACGAACCGGCCCAGCTCGAGGCGGGCGAGGTCGATGCGCTGTTTGACCTGGGGATAGCCGGTGAGGAGGATCTGGAAGCCACGGTCGAGGCGGAAGCCGTCGACCTCATCGGTGCGGACCCGGCCGCCGATGCCGTCGGAGGCCTCCACCACGGTCACCTCGATCCCAGCGCGCGTGAGATCGGCCGCGCACACCAGTCCGGCCATGCCGGCGCCGACGATGACCACGTCACTCATGCGGCCAGGTCACTCATGCGCGAAGGCCTCGGAGGGGAGGTCGCGGGCGTCGCTCTCCAGCGCGTCGCAGATCACGCCGGCCACGAACGCCGGATCCAGGCCGGTGCCGAGTGCCGGCGCCGAGCCGGCGATGGCACGCTGGGCCAGGCCGGTCTCGGTGTGGGGCGGGCGGACGTCCAGGACACGCACCTTGACCCGCCGCGCCTCCCGGGCGAGCGACTCGTCGAAGCCGCGGACCGCCGCCTTGGTGGCCGCGTAGGCGGCCATGCCGGCCATCGCCCGGCCCGGTTCGGCGAGGATCCCGGACAGGTTGGCGATCGTCCCCCCGGGTGCCATCCGGCCCAGCGCGGCGCGGGCCAGCAGCATGGGCACGAGGACGTTGGTGTCGAGCAGCTCGCGCATCGCCTCCGGTGACAGCTCGGTCGCCGCGCCGAACGCGGAGATCCCCACCGCGTTGATGAGCACGTCCAGGCCGTCGTCCTCGCCGACGGCCAGCGCCACGGCCGCCTCACAGGCCGCCGGGTCGCGCAGGTCGAGCACCAGATGACCCCGGGCCGCCGGGACCGACTCGAGTCGACCCGCGTCACGACCGACCGCGGCCACCTGGGCGCCGCGCACGTCGAGCTCGTTGGCCAGGGCGCGGCCGATGCCGCCGCTGGCCCCGCACAGCAGCACGCTGGCGCCGCTCAGGGTGCGTGTCCCCGTCGCGCTCACCGGCGCCCCAGCCCAATATCGTGTCCGGCGGTGCTGCGCTTCGAAGAGGTCAGCCGGGGACGGCCGGAGGCGGCGTGGCGGCTGCTGGCCCGGCCGGCGTGCTGGTCGAGTTGGGCGCCCCACGTCCGCGGTGCGGTCGGCCTGGGTTCCCCCGAGGTGCAGAAGGGGCGCGTCGGCGTGGTGTTCGTGGCCTTCCTCGCGCCGGTTCCGGTGCGCGTGAGCGACAAGTCCGACGGGCGGTACTGGGACTGGAAGACCGGACCGGTGAGGATCCGCCATGCGGTGGCACCCCACGCGGACGGCTGTCGCCTGAGCATCGAGCTCCGGGCCCCGGCGCCGCTCGAGGCGGCGATCGGGCTGGCGTACGGACCGATCATCCGGTGGGTGCTCCACCGGCTCGCCGGGCTCACCGAGACCGCCTGAGGGGGCGCGTGAGGGCTCATGGTCGCTCGCACTACCCGGGCCCCGAGCGCGGTAAGCGCCCTCAGGGACGACGACGCGCCTCGGCGAGCACCCGGGCGAGGAACACCGGGTTGCCGAGCAGGTAGCGCCGCCACATGCGCTGGGGCTCGAGGGCGAGGCGGAAGATCCATTCCCAGCCATTGTCGGCCAGCCACCGCGGCGCCCGGGGCACATGGCCGGAGACGTAGTCGAACAGTGCGCCCACGGTCCACACCACCGAGCCCTCGAGCCGGTCGGCGTAGCGATCGACCCACAGCTCCTGCTTGGGCGAGCCCATCCCGACCAGGACCATCGCGCCGGGTCGGGCGTTGATGTCCTCGATCACGCGCTCGTTGTGGGGCGAATCGAGGTCGAAGAAGCCGTGGTGGGCGCCCGTCACGTCAAGTTGGGGGTACCAGCGCGCCAGCTTGGCGGCCGCCTCGCGGGCGATGGGGGGTTCGGAGCCGAGCAGGTACATCGGCTGGCCGCCGAGCTCGCACAGGCTGGCCAGGTCCCAGATCCAGTCGGCACCGGTCATGCGGTGGGGGACCGGCTTGTCCAGCGCATGGGCGGCCAGTCGCACGCCGTAGCCGTCGCAGTAGACGAGGTCGGCGCGCCCCAGGGCGGCGGCCAGCTGCGGGTTCGAGCGGGTCTGGTTGACCACGTGGGCGTTGACGTACATCACCCGGCGGGTCAGTCCAGCGCGCGCCCAGCCGGCGATCGTGGCCAGCATCTCATCGGGCTCAGCCAGATCGATGTCGATGTCGAAGATCCGCGCCGAGGGGCGAGGCAGGTCGAGCTGGGATTCGCGGCTCAGACCGGGATCGTCGACGGTGGCGGCTGAACCGGACACGCTGGGGAGCATGGTACGGGCCGCGGCTCCGGGCCGAGCCACGCGGAAACACAAATCCCGCAGGGCCCGCCGGGAGAGCAGACCGGCCCGTCGTCGATTAGCGTGCCCAGCCGTGAGCATCGGCGTCATCGTCAGGGTCCGCAACGAGGCGGACGCCCTGGCCCGCTGCCTGGAGCTGGTTAGCGCCCAGACCGGGGCGGGTGCGGGGGCTGAGCTGATCGTCGTGGACAACGATTCCCACGACGGCAGCGCCGCGGTGGCGCGCCGCTACGGCGCCCAGGTGGTGCGGATCGCCCGCGAGCGCTTCACCTTCGGGCGCGCGCTCAACCTCGGCGCCTCGGTGGCCCAGGCGAACCTGCTGGTGGCCCTGTCCGCGCACGCCTTCGTCCCCGATCCGAGCTGGCTGGAGCGGCTGACGGGCTGGTTCGATGATCCGACGGTGGCCTGCGCCAGTGGGGAACGCCTCTGGCCCGACGGATCGCCGCTGCTGGGACCGATCCGCTTCGGCGCGCGCCTCGCGGCCGGCTACCCCCGCTGGGGCTACTCGAACGCCGCCGGGGCGTTCCGCGCCGAGCTGTGGCGCGAACGCCACTTCCGCGAGGACCTGCCCGGTGCCGAGGACAAGGAGTGGGCCCGCTTCTGGGCGCTGGCCCGCCGCCGCGTGACCATCCTCGACCCCCAGCTGGTGATCGACCACGACCACACCCACGATCCCGTGGGCGAGATCTTCGCGCGCGCTCGGCGCGAGGCGGCCGGCTTCGGCCGCTTCCTGACACCGTCGGAGCGGAGGCTCGACCCCCTCCTCCACGAATGGTTCTGGGACACGCGCTTCTACCGCAACCCGTGGCGGGCCCGGGCTTCGCACCGCCGCATGGCACGGCTGCTGGGTGACCGGGTCGGAGGGTTTGAGGCCCGTCGACGCCGGGGAACTTAGTGAACAGGTGTTTACAATTGGCGGCGCAGCTGCCAAGATGTCACACTGGCGTCGGGAGGCGCCGCTCAACCGGAGAGAACACGGGCGCATGAGGAGAGCAGATGCCTGAACAAGGCGCAAGGGTCCAGATGCCGAAGGTCGCCGAACTCGCGCTGCGCGGGCTCGAGTACTTCACCTGGCCGCTGAACCTGGACGACTACCTCGAGTTGATCTCGCCCCTGTGGTCAGTGCGCGAACTGCGTGGTCGCATCGAGCGCATCCATCACGAGACACCCGACGCCGCCACGGTGTTCATCACGCCCGGTTTCCGCTGGCGCGGACACCTGGCCGGCCAGTACCTGCGGATCGGCTTCGACATCGAGGGCAAGCGCCAGTGGCGCGCCTACTCGCTCTCCAGCGACGCCTCACGACCCGACGGGCAGATCACCATCACGGTCAAGCAGACCGAGGACGGCCTCGTCTCCAACTGGCTCCACGGCACCCACGCCACCGGATCGATCGTCACGCTCGGGGACGTCGAGGGCGAGTTCGTCCTGCCCGAGCCGGTGCCGGCCAAGCTGCTGTTCATCACCGCGGGCAGCGGCATCACCCCCGTGATGGCGATGCTGCGGGGGCTCGAGCGCCGCCGCCGGCTGCCCGACACCGTTCATCTCCACTCCGCCCGCACGGCCGAGACGGCGATCTTCGCCGATGACCTGACCGCGCTGGAGCAGCGCGATCCGCACTACACGCTGATCCAGCGCCTGACCAGCCAGGAGGGCCGGTTCACGCCGGCCGATCTCGACGCGGTCTGTCCCGACTGGCGCGAGCGCGAGCTCTATGCCTGCGGCCCCGGCGACCTGCTCGACGCGCTGAAGGACCACTACCGCGCCGAGGGCCTCGCCGACCAGATGCACATCGAGTCCTTCGAGCATTTCGTGCTCGGGGACATCGAGGGGGCCGGGGGCACGATCACCTTCACCAAGGCCGGGGTCGAGGCCGAGTGCGACGGCGCCACCCCGATTCTCGTCGCCGGTGAGGCGGCGGGAGCCGACCTTCCCTACGGCTGTCGGATGGGCATCTGCCACACCTGCGTGGGGAAGCTGACCGACGGGGCGGTGCGTGACCTGCGCACCGGCGAGGTGACCCCGGCGGGAACCGAGATACGCACATGCGTGAACTGCCCGGACGGGCCGATCACGCTGGAACTCTGAAACGACCTCAAATCGAAAGGTCTGAAAAGCCCATGCAAGAACCCCTGATCGAAAATCCGATCAACCGCCTCAGCGCAGAGGAGATCGAGGCGATCGGCGCCGAGTTCGACGCGATCCACGACGAGGTCTTCGACAGCCTCGGCGACAAGGACGCGACCTACATCCGCACCGTCATCTCCCTCCAGCGCCAGCTCGCGCTGCTGTCCCGCGCGATCCTGCTCGGCAGCCGTTACAAGCCCGCCTGGGTGCTCGGCACGACCGTGCTCGGCATCGCCAAGATCCTCGAGAACATGGAGATCGGGCACAACGTCCTGCATGGCCAGTGGGACTGGATGCAGGACCCGCGGATCAACTCCGCCACCTGGGACTGGGACACCGCCTCCCCCTCGGACGCGTGGAAGCACTCCCACAACTACATCCACCACACCTTCACCAACATCCGCGGCAAGGACAAGGACCTCGGCTACGAGATCATGCGGATCGATCCGCACCAGAAGTGGCACCCGGTCTACATGCTCCAGCCGCTCTACAACATCCTGCTCGCCGGCTTCTTCGAGTGGGGCGTCGCCGTCCACGACCTCGACGTCGAGGCGATCCGCGCCGGCACCAAGGACATGAAGCAGCTGCGCTCACAGCTCAAGGGGATCGCCCACAAGGGCTACCGCCAGGTGGTCAAGGACTACATCGCCTTCCCGGCCCTGTCGGGGCCCAAGGGCTATAAGTCCACTCTGACGGCGAACTTCACCGCCAACCTGATCCGCAACTTCTGGTCCTACGCGATCATCTTCTGCGGTCACTTCCCGGACCAGACCTACACGTTCTCCCAGGAGGAGACCGAGAACGAGACGCGGGGCGCCTTCTACCTGCGCCAGCTGCTCGGGGCGGCCAACATCGAGGGCTCGCCGATCTTCCACGTGATGTCGGGCAACCTCGGCTACCAGGTCGAGCACCACCTGTTCCCGGACATGCCCTCCAGCCGCTACGGCCAGATCGCCCCGAAGGTCAAGGACATCTGCGAGCGCTATGGCCTGCCCTACAACACCGGGCCGTTCTCCAAGCAGCTCGGCAGCGTCCAGCGGACCATCGCCCGCCTGGCCTTCCCCGGCGGACACCCCGCGCCCAAGCCCGGCCCCTACATCCCGCCGGCGGATGAGGAGATCACCCGCCCGCTCATCGCGGTCTAGCACCGACGTCGCTGGCGCCGCTGCTGCCTGGGGGTGCAGCAGCGGCGTGGAGCCGCGGCTCAGGCCGGCGGCTCCAGCCCGAACGGGGCGCGTCGCACCACGCGGCGCGTCCGGATGAGCCGGCGATGGCGCCGGGCCTCGGGCAGGCGGGCGCGGAACTCGCGGTAGCCGCCGAGCAGCTCGTGCTCGCGCACCAGCGCGTAGCCGAGGGCCAGCCCCTCGTACCCGAGCAGCGCCAGCCCGTCGCGCCACAGCTCCGCCAGCGAGTCGTTCTTGACGATCATCAGCAGGCGGTTGCGGAACTGGGTGGCGCGGTCCTCCGGACGCGCCGCGGCGCGCGTGGTCGGAGAGTAGGTGCGGACGTGGTAGACGACGGCGGCCGGGGCGTACACGGCGTGCCAGCCCAGCAGCTGGGCCCGCCAGGCCAGGTCGGCGTCACAGCCCCAGCCCGGCAGGTTCTCGTCGAAGATGTGGCCCTCGATCGCGCAGTCGACCAGCGCGCCGGAGCGCCAGACCGCGGCAGCGCCGTCGGCGCCGAACACCTCGGCCGGGCGACCGTACGCCTGCGCCGGCGCGCCGTGGCCGACCAGGTGATTCTTGCGCCGCCGGTCAAAGGTCATGGCGGCGGCGTCGATCACCTCGAGGCGCTCGTCGACCCCGGGGCCGGTGGTGCGGATCAGCTTGGGGGCGACCGAGCCGACGTCAGAGCGTCCGGCCAGCGCGTAGAGACAGGCGTCCAGGTATCCCGGGCCCACGAACGTGTCGGCCTGGAGCAGCGCGATCACCTCGGGGCGCGGCTCGGCGTCCAGCAGCGCGCTGAGCCCCGCGTTCATCGCCTCGGTATAGGGGACGCGCCGGTCCAGCCGGAGTGCCGCCACGCCGTGGCGCGCGGCCACCTCGGCGGTGTGATCGCTGGAGGCGTTGTCGATCACCAGCCCGGTGTCGAACCCCTGTCCGGCCGTCGCGGCCAGGGCCGCGTCGAGGCGCCCGGCCTCGTCGGAGGAGAGGATCACGAACGCGCTCGAGGGGCGCTGGAGCGGTCCGAGACTCACAACAGCTCCTCATATACCCGCCAGGTGGCTCGCGCCGTCGCCGCCCAGCTGAACTCCGACGCCCGCGCCAGCGCCGCCACGGCCAGCGCCTCGCGGCGCGCCGGGGCCCCGAGCAGGTCGGCCAGCAGGCGCGTCAGCTCGTGCACGTCGTCGGGATCGAAGTACAGCGCCGCGTCGGCTCCGACCTCGGGCAGGGCGCCGGCGCGCGCCAGCACGGTCGGGCGCCCTCGTGCCATCGCGTCGAGTGCCGCCAGTCCGAAGCCCTCATAGACCCCCGGGACCACGACGACCTCGGCACCGCGGATCAGCGCGTCGAGCTCGGCATCGGGCACGAAGCCCGGCATTTCCAGCGGCGCCCCGTCGGCCAGCGCCGCCAGCTCCGGCGCCTGGCCGAGGTCAGCCCCGGCGAGGATGAGGCGGTGGGGGAGACCGGCGGCCGACAGCACGCGGAAGGCCTGGACGAGCACCCCGAGGTTCTTCTTGGGCCGCAGGTCGCCGACGGCCAGCAGATAGGGCCCCGCCGGCGGGGTGAGCGCGCCGAGGGCCAACGCCGGCGCCTCGGGGATCACCCGGATCCGCTCGGGCGCCACGCCACAGCGGGACTCGAGATCCGCGGCGGTGAATGCGGAGGGACAGATGACCCGCTGGGCCGAGCGGGCGGCGCGGGGGACGAGCATCCGATACTTGCGCTCAGTCAATGCCGGCATGTCGCCGGGCAGGGCGAGGAAGGCCAGGTCATGGACGGTCAGCACCCCGGGACAGCTGCGGCGCAGCGGCAGGAAGCTGTCGGGCCCGTGCACCAGGTCAGCGCCCCGCCCTCGCAGCTGCCGCCCCAGCCCGATCTGCTCGAAGAGCACCTCGGGCCCGGGGGCCCCGGCGGTGATCGCCCACAGCTCGTGCTCGGGCGGCGTCGCCTGGACCAGCGCGTTGAGGAGATGGCGGACGTAGATGCCCGACCCGTGCGGCATGGCCACGTAGGCGTCGCGCGCGTCGAGGGCGACCAGGGCCATCAGCGTCGGCGTCGTGGCCGGGTCGCCGCGGCGCTCGCGGCCGCCGCGGCGGCCTCGGCGTAGACCGCCACGGTGGCAGCCGCCACATCGGTCCAGGACATGGCCAGGGCGCGCGGGGCGGGCCGTGACGCCGCCTCAGCGGCACGGATGAGTGCCTCGAGGTCGCCGGCGGGCGTGAAGCTCGCGCGCGGGCCGAGCACCTCGCGCAGGGCCGGGATGTCACAGGCGGCCACCGGGGTGCCGCAGGCCAGCGCCTCGACCGGGACGAGCCCGAAGCCCTCGTCGTCGGACGGGTAGACGACGGCGTGGGCGCCGCTGTAGATGGCGGCCAGCTCGGCGTCGGGGACCAGGCCGGTGAGCGTCACGTCGGCCAGCTCGCGCGCCCAGTGGCCGGTCGCACCGACCAGCACGAGCGGCAGCTCGCGCCGGGCGCGGGCCAAGGCCGCCACGCGTTTGCGCGGGTCCGGGGTCTGGAGCCCGCCCACCCACAGCAGGTACTCCGGCGGCAGCCCGTAGCGCTCGCGCACCGCCGCGATCTCGTCAGGCGCGCGGGGGTGGAAGACGGGATCGGCCGCCTCGGAGACCACCGCCACCCGCTCGGGCGACAGGCCGAGCATCGCCATGGCGTCATCGGCCACCGTCTGGGTCGGCACGATGACGCGGGTGGCGCGCTGGACCGCCAGGTAGCGCAGCTTGAAGCGCACGCCGGAGCGCAGGTACTCACCCGGGCGCTTGAGCGGGATGAGATCGTGCAGGGTCACCACCATCGGGACGGCGGGACGCAGCTGGGAGCCGTCGATCCACGGCGAGTGGTAGACGTCGGGGGCGCCGGCGCGGGGCAGGTGCGTCTCGACCAGCTCGACGTCGGGGTCCTCGCCCAGGGCACGGAGGAGGCTGCGGGCATAGCGGGCGATGCCGGTCGAGTGCTTGGTCGCCCGGCTGTCGAAGGCGACCTTCATTCCAGGCCGATCCTCATCTGAGGTCCATGCTCATGCCGGTGCGCCGATCCGCGACTCGAGCAGCGTCGCGATCGACTCGACGTAGGCCGCCGCCCCCCAGCGGACCGCCCGCGCCCGGGCGGCGCTCGACATCCCCTCGCGCTGGGCCAGGACCTCGAGCACCGCGCCGGCCAGGGCGGGGGGATCGCCCGGCGGGACCAGACGTCCACTGACCCCATCGTCGACGACCTCGACGAGGCCGTCCACCGCGGTCGCCACCACCGGGGTGCCGACCGCCATCGCCTCGGCCAGGACGGTGCCGAACGGCTCAGAGCGCGAGGGGAGGACCAGCACGTCCATGTGACGCATCAGCGACGGAGCATCCTCACGCCACCCCCACTGGTGGACCCCGAGCCGCGCCGCCTCGGCGAGCACCCGGTCGGTGTACTCGGGGGCGCTGGCGTAGGGATCGTCGCCCACGAGGACGAACCGCGCCCCGGGGATCGCCGCGCGCACCGGCCCCACGGCGGCGAGCAGGTCGTGCACCCCCTTGCGCGGCTCCAGGCGCCCCACGAAGCCGATCACCGGACGCTCGCGACGAGCGTCACCGTCGCGCGGGTCGCGATCTCCCCACGGCGCTGACGCCGCGGGCGGGTCGAGATCGACCGGCAGACCCACCACCCGCGGGGCCAGGCGCGGATCGAGCTGGCGCAGCCGCACGGCGATCGCCTCTGAATCGGCGAAGACGAGGTCGGCTCGGCGCCAGAAGCGCGGCGCCCGCGTCACCATGTCGTTGACGTCGAGCACCGAGAGGACCCGGCGTCCCACCAGCGCCGGCAGCAGACGTCCGGTCACCGACCCGTTGAGGTAGACCACGTCGCAGTCGGCCGCCAGGCGCCGCAGCTGAGAGAAGCCGAACAGGGCCCCGGCGCCCTGGCGCCGGCCCAGTCCACCGGTGGCCAGCGGCGCCCAGGCCAGGCCGGCGGCGAGGATCGCCTCGGCCAACCGGCCCCCGTCGGGCGTGGTCGCGGTCACCCGCCAGCCGCGCGCGGCCAGGCCGGACAGCAGGCGCAGCAGCACGATCTCGGCGCCGCCCGGATGGTTGACCGGGTTGACCGCCAGCAGACGCCCCAGAACCGGCGTGAGAGGGGGACCCGGGGTGGACACGGGCGCCAAATCTATAGCGTGGCCCCCCGTGAGGGATTACTACGAGGATCTCTGGCAGCGCCTGCCCGAACGGCTCTCGCCGCCCGATCTCGAGCGGCGGGCCAGCTTTCTGCTCGCCCGTGTGAGCGCGGGTCAGCGGATCCTCGACCTCGGCTGCGGCGACGGGGCGTTCAGCGAGCTGATCCTCGAGCACGCCGAGGTGACGCTGACCGCCGCCGACGTCGCCGAGGCGGCCCTGGCCCGTGCCCGGGCGCGCCCGCGCCTCGCCGAGCGGGCGGCGTTCGTCCGGGTTCCCTTCGACGGCGAGCTGCCCCTGCCCGACAACGGCTTCGACCTGGTGTGGGCCGGCGAGGTGATCGAGCACGTGGCTGACACCGGTGCGTGGCTCTCGGAGGTGCGCCGCGTCCTCGCCCCGGGGGGCGAGCTGGTGCTCAGCACCCCGAACCACACCCGGCCGGCGCTGCTCGTGCGCGGCATCGCCGCCTTCAGCCCGCCGCTGGGCGACCACCTCCACCTCTACAACCGGATCAGCCTCGCCCAGCTGCTGGCCGAGTTCGGCTTCGACCCCGTCTCGGTGCGTGCCGCCGGCCGGTTCGGCCCGCTGTCGGGTCTCCTGCTGGCGACAGCTCGACGCTGAGGCGCCACACTGACGCCGGTGCTTACGCGAGGATCAAGGCGGTGAGGGTCCTCATCGACACCACCTACGCGGCGCGGGCGCCGCTGTCGGGAACCGCCATCTACCTGGACAACCTCATCCGAGAGCTGACCGCCCAGGGCGAGGTGGAGGTGCAGGAGGCCCAGAACGAGCGCCGGGCCCCAGCGGCCGGAGGTGGCGCCGGCAGCGCGCTCAACGCCGCCGCGGACACCTGGTGGTCGGAGATGGAGTTGCCGCGCCTGGCGCGCCGCGCCAAGGCCGACGTGATCCACCACGCGCTGCCGGCCCGGGCCCACGGGCGGGCGATCCCCCAGGTGGTCACCGTCTATGACCTCGCCTTCGAGGCGCTGCCCGGCATGTTCGATCGGCGCTTCGCCACCTACGCCCATCTCACCTACCGCCAGGCCACCCAGGCCGCGGAGGGGGTGATCGCCATCTCCGAGACCACCGCCAAGGAGGTCACCCGCCGCTGGCGCATCCCCCCGGCCCGGGTCACCGTGGCGCGGCTCGGTCCTGGCCAGCGCCTGCCCGAGGTCCCCCGCCGGGAGCGCACCCACTTCCTCTACGTGGGGGATTCCGAGCCGCGCAAGGACCTGAGCACCCTGCTGGTCGCCTACCGGGACTACCGCGGCTCCCGGCTGGCGGCGGTCCCCCAGACCGCCGCCGAGACCGTCCCCGACGACGCGGGCCCGCTGCCGCTGATCCTCGCCGGCGACGTCGAGGACCCCGGGCAGCCCGGCGTCTCGGTCGAACGCGCCGTGGACACCCAACGCCTGGCCGAGCTGTACGCCGGGGCGGTCGCGCTGGTCAACCCCGCCCTCTACGAGGGCTTCGGTCTCACCCTGCTGGAGGCGATGACCGCCGGGACACCGGTGATCGCCGCGGCCAACGACGCCGCCATCGAGGTCGGCGGCGACGCCCTCGCCCCCTACCCGCCCGGTGACACCCTGGCGCTGGCCCAGACGCTCATGCGGATCGCCGCCGACCCCGCCGAGCGGGCGCAGCTGGCCGCCGACGGACAGATCCAGGCCGCCGGCTTCTCCTGGGCTGAGTGTGCGCGCGCACACGCGTCCGCCTACGCTCTGGCTGTGAAGTCTCGCCGTCGGCGTCTGTAGCGCCCATGAAGATCGCCATCCTCGGTACCCGCGGGATCCCCGCGTCCTACAGCGGTTTCGAGACCGCGGTCGAGCAGATCGCGGCCCGACTGACCGACCGCGGCCACGAGGTGCTCGTCTACTGCCGACCCCATGTGGTCGACGCGTCGCTGAAGACCTACAAGGGCGCCCAGCTCGTCCACCTGCCGACGATCCAGAACAAGTACCTCGACACCTTCACCCACACCCTGCTCTCCTCCTGGCACGTCGCCCGGGTGACTCGACCCGACGTGGCGCTGTTCTTCATCGCCGGCAACTCGCCGATGTGCCGCATCACCCGCTGGGCGTCCATCCCGTCGGTGATCAACGTCGACGGACTCGACTCGGACCGCTCCAAATGGCCCGGGCCGGCCAAGGCGTACCTGCGCTTCGCCGAGAGCCGCGCGCCGGAGTGGTCTGACCGGGCGATCACCGACTCCGACGTGGTCGCCGACGTGTTCGAGGGCCGCTACGGCAAGCGCATCGGGGTGATCCCCTACGGCGTGGAGAACCCCGGCCACCGAGGCACCGAGACCCTCGAGCGCCTCGGTCTGGAGCCGCGCAAGTACCTGCTGTTCGTGGGGCGCCTGGAGCCCGAGAACAACTCCCACCTGCTCGTCGAGGCGTTCAGCCGCATCAGCGCCGAGCGGGCCCGGGGGATGAAGCTGGCGGTCGTCGGCGGCGCGCCCTACGCCGACGACTACATCCGCCAGGTGTGGCGCTCGGCCGACCCCCGCGTGGTGTTCGGCGGCTACATCTTCGGCCAGGGCTACTGGGAGCTCCAGCATCACGCCTACGCGTTCGTCGCGCCGACCGAGGTCGGCGGCACCCATCCCGTGCTGCTCGAGGCGATGTCCGCCGGCAACTGCATCCTCGTCAACGACCACAAGCCGAACGTCGAGACGGTCGGGGACGCCGGCCTGTACTTCGACGGCGCCGCCGGCGTCGAGGACCTCACGCGCCAGCTCGAACGCATCCTCGACGACCCGACGCTCGTCGAGGCCTACCGGGCCAAGGCGCTCGCACGGTCGGGGCAGTTCTCCTGGGATGCGGTCACCGATCAATACGAGGCACTGCTCGAGGAGGTCGTCTCCGCGCGTGAGCCCGGCCGGCTGCCCGCCTACCTGCTCGAGCCCGCCCCGGCGCCGGTGCCCGTCGGCGCCTGAGCCGGTTCAGCCCTTGACCACGACCGCCACGCGCCGACTGGTGAAGGTGCCGGTAGCCGTGTCGTTCTCCGCGCTCGCCCCGACCGTCCCGCGCCACAGCGAGCGCACGTAGCCGCTGCCCGGCAGCTTCACGCGGGTGCTGAAGTAGCCGGTGCCCGCGTGCGTGTGGGCGGTGCTCAGCGTGCGCCAGGCGCCCGTGGGGGACTTCCACTGGAGCTTGACCGTCTGGCGGGCGCGCCGGTCCGCGGATCGCACCTGACCCCAGACCTTGACCGAGCTCGACGCGGTGGCGTGGGTGACCGGCAGCCAGATCGGCATGCGGTAGGCGCCGTAGGCCGGTTTGGGCGTGCCGCTGAGGTACTCCAACCCGGTCTGGAAGGTGTCCCAGTAGTCGTACTGCCTCGGGGTGTAGAGCGGGTTGGGCGCCGAGTCGCGGAGCAGGAACTGGGCCACGCTCTTGACCCGCGGGTTGAGGTAGGACAGGTAGTCCGCCTCGTTCAGGTACGCCGCCTGCTCGGCGGGGGAGACGACCTGATGGGGGTCCGGGGGCTTGGTCTCATAGCCGTACTCGGTGAAGTAGAGGGGGATCTTGCGGTGTGAGCCATAGGCGCTGAAGGTGCGGTTGAGGAACCGCTCGAGCCGGGAGATGTCCGACAGCGGCGCCTCGTTGACGTCCTTCTGGCTGTAGCTCGGCGTCTCGAAGAAGTCGTAGGGGTGATGGGCGAAGCCGGTGGCGTCGAACAACCCCGGATTGGCCTTGACGAAGGCCGCCGCCGTGCCCCGGGTCGGGCAGCCGACCAACCTGGCCGCGGTGCCGCGCAGCGGGCGGTCCTGGGCGTTGACGCAGTAGAGGTTGCGCAGGAAGGGGATCGGCGTCATCGCCGTGTAGAAGCCGCCGGTGTCCTCGCCCTCGGGCGCGGTCTCGCCGACGAGGATGGTGTTCGTCTTGACCGTGTGGCCCGCGTCGGCCAGGCCGGCGTAGGCGGCGTCGACGAGCCTGCGGTAGTACCTCGGCGACTCCGCGACGCTCCGCTTGCCCACCTTCAGCCATTGGGGAGCGAGCCAGCCCGGCTGATTGGGCTCGTTCCAGATCGACCAATCGGTGACCGCGGGCAGGTTCTCATAGCTGCCGCTGTAGCGCGAGCCGACCGCGTAGACGAAGTCGAAGAAGTCGGTCGCGTTGGGCTCCCAGTGGGTCGAGGCCCGGACCGTGGGTGACTTGGCGCCCATCGCCCACAGCGGGCCGGGGCCGGTGAGGTTGTACTGCACGGTGATCCCGTAGAGCGGTGCCAGCTGGGCGAGGCGGTCATAGGGGGCCCAGTTGGCGCTCGGGTAGTCCCCGGGGTCCGCGGCCCCGGCCTGGCCGGCGCCGAAGCCGGCCGGAGCGGTCCGCGAGGTCGGATCCGGGGCGATGCTCGCCCATTCGACGTTGACGCGCACGGTCTCCACCCCGAGCTGCTGCAGCTTGGCCAGCGTGTTGGCGACCGTCTGGCTACTCGAGTCGATGAGCAGCTGGTCGTCCTGCATGATCGACGTCTGGGTCGAGTCGGCCAGGGCGCTGGCGCTTATGCCGAGCAGGCCGGCGAACAGGATGACGACGATCGCCACCGCGAGCCGGCGGTGGTGGGGCCTGCGGGTGCGGGTGCGGGTCGGGGTGGGGGTCATATGGTCACGCCGCAGCGGCGGCGGCGCGCCCGGGCGTCGGCGAGCGCCTCGTTCTGTCTGTCGCTGTCGGTGATATCGAGCATCTGGGCGCGGCGAAGGGGGATCTCGGCGGCGCTGAAGTCGCCCCGGCACAGCAGATAACCGCCCAGGCGGGCGAAAGGTTGCGCGGTGTGACGTTGCACTTGGGTTGCCTTGACCAGCGCGGTCAGCGCCGCGATCGGCTGTCCGGTGGCCTCATCGGCGGTGGCCAGCGTCGCCAGCGCGTTGGCGGACAGGGGATCCTGGCTCACCGCGGCGTGTGCGTCGGCCAGCGCGCCGGACCCATCGCCGGCGAGCAGGGCGTTCTGGGAGGCGCCGGCGCTCTGGACCGAGCGCATCGGTTGCAGGCTCTCCCAGGCGACCGCCAGGGTGACTGCGGCGAGGGCGGTCAGGGCGAGGATCGCGCCCGGGCGGGTCGAGATCGAGCGGACCGGCGCCACCGCCGGTCGAGCCGGACCGGCGGTCGCGTGCTGCGCCGTGACGCCGCGGACGGGGGCGCCGACGCCCGCGAGCCAGCCGGCGGCGATCAGCGCCGGCACGGCCAGCCCCGGGAAGTACCAGGTGTAGTCGATGCTCGAGGAGGCGCCGAAGGCGATGACCACGCCGATCAGCGCCCAGCGCGCGTCGATCTCGTTAGGGTCGGTCGCGGAGCTCAGCCGGGCCCTGCGCGTCGCCACGGCGACGATGGCATTGCGCCACCAGGCGCAGAACAGGGCGAGGTTGAGCGCGATGCCGATCAGGCCGAAGCTGGCGAAGTTGTCCAGCACGTAGGAGTGGGCGTCGTGCGCGGTGTTGCCCACCGGGGTCAGCGTGGCGTCGGCGTAGCTCTGCAGCGCCGGGTAGAAGCTGCCGGCGCCGGCCCCGGCCGCGAGGTGGTGCTTGCCGACCGACAGCGCCTGGCGCCAGTACGCCGAGCGGCTGTTGTCGAGGGTGCCCAGACGACTCACGTGATCGCCGGTGTCGGGGTTGTTCGCGGTGAGCGAGTCCCACAGGTGCGAGATCTCGCCGGTGGGACCGCGGTGGTTGAAGATGAGCCACAGGACGATCGCCACGGGGACCGCGAGGACCAGCGCCAGCAGACCGCGGTCGAAGGCGCGCAGGCGCGCGGCGGGCTGAGGCTGGGCGTCGAGCCGGCGGGTGAGAAGCGTGCCCGCAGCGACGAGGAAGGCGCAGACCACCACGATGATCGCCGCCAGCACCAATCCGGCCCCGAGACGGTCGAGATGGGCGACCCCGTCGCCGAAGCTCGAGCCCGGGCCGTCGTCGGAGATGGTGTTGTCGAGCAGGGCAAAGAGGCAGATCGGCACGGCACCGAGTAGGCCGAGCCCCAGCATCACCACGCTGCGGCGCCGGGCGCGGAGGAAGCACAGGGGCACGACGCAGCCGAACAGCGCGGCGGCCACCGCGCTGCGTGAGTAGGACAGCGCGACGACGCTCACGGCGATGGCGATCCCTGCGACGGCCAGCCCGGCCGTGGCGCCCCGCCCGCGGCGGGCGGCCTGCCAGATGAGCCCCGGCAGCGCCAGCGCGCCGGTCAGGCCGGTGGCGTTCCAGTAGCCCGAGGGGGCGACGAGCCGGCCGAAGCTGCGCTGGGCGTACAGGTCGAGATTGAAGACCTTGACGGCCAGGGCCCACACACACAGCGCGACCGCGGCCAGGGTGACCGCGCCGATCGCGCCGCGGCTGACCCCGCCGCTGGCGCGGGCCGCCACGAGCGCCACGGTGAAGGCAGCCAGGTAGGCGACGGTGCGGCCACTCTCCTCCCAGGACTGGTCCGGCACCACTGACCAGGCGATCGACAGCGCGGTGAGGGCGGTGAGGGCGGCGAACAGGCTCAGGGTCAGCGTGCCCGCCCCGCGGCGGGGCGCGATGACCAGGGCGGCGACGGCGACGCCGCCGGCCACGATGAGCGCCACGTCCACCCAGGCGGTCGGCACCTGGGTGGAGAGCTGGCTGAAGTTCCCGCCCTGGGTGATCAGCGCGAGCAGCACAAGCAGCGCTGCGCCGAGGACGGGCAGGGGCAGGCGTCCCAGAGTCGGGAGCGTCGGTTTCGCGCGGGTGGTTACCAACTGCGGTGGGTCTGGAAGGTGCGGGCGGCCTGGGTCGGGCTGAGGTGGGGGTGCTCGGCCAGGAAGGTACGGGATTCCTCCCGGGCCGCGGACTGATCGTATGACGTGCCCACCGGGCGCAGGGCGTGGGCGATCGCGGTGGCGTCGATCACCCCGACCCGCCAGCCCTGCGCCGCCGCCAGGGCGCCCCAGTAGGCGTCCACGCCCCAGCCGACCATGAGCTCGGGGAAGGGGAGCAGCATCCCGAAGGCGTCACGGTGGAACGCCACCAGGGGGCCGATCTCCACGAAGGCCGTCTCGCGCAGCACGCTCCCCGGCCGTCGCCGGGTGACCGGCCAGGCCGCGTGAGAGAGCCGGCGGTGCGCCGGCTGGGCCAGGGTCAGACGGTGGCGCTCGGCGAGGAACAGGAACGCATCGAGAAAACCCGGGGGCAGCGCGACGTCGTCGTCGATGAGGATCAGCCAGTCGGCGGAGTCGAGCCCGGGGCTGGCGGCGGCGAGCCGATTGAGGTTCTCAAAGCGGCCCCGGTCACCGGCGTCGGCGCGGGCGACCATCACGTGATGGCGTGAGCGCTGGAGCTCGGACAGGGCCGCGTCAAGGATGTTGGGGGCGTCGGCGCGCTCGAGCGCGAGGACCTGCACGCGCCGGATCGACGCCCAGCGGCGGCTGTCGCGGCGCAGGCGCCGACGGGTGAGCAGCGAGCGGGCGTCCGCGCTGGCGTCGGCCAGGCGGGCGAGCGTGAGCGCCCGGCGCCCGGCCACATAGCCGCTGTGTCCGGACACGAAGTCCTCGGCCGGCGCAGGCGCCGGGCTCGGGTCGAGGGTGGCCTGGATACGGCCGACGGCATGGGCGGCGAAGACGACGCCGTAGGCACAGCGACGGGCCACGGCGTGCCAGAGCGCGCCGGCGAGGTCCCGCAGCTCCCGGGTCAGTGACGGGGTCACGCCCTTGCGCACGTCGTTGGCCCGGGAGGCGCGGCCCAGGTGATAACCGGCTCGGGCCAGGCTCCCCAGCCGTGCGTCGGCGCCGGTACGGCGGTGGATCACGCCGGCGGCGGCGATGTAGGCCACCCGCCCGCCGTGGGCGATGAGGCGGTCGAGCCACTCCTCCTCGTCCCCACGGCCGTTGAGGCGCTCGTCGAAGCGTCCGGCGCGAGCGATCGCCGACGGGCGCAGGGCGAGGTTGGCGCCCCACACGTGCTCACAGTCGCGGTCGGCCGGGCCGAGGTCCAGGGTGGTGATCGGTGCGGGCTCGCGGCCGCAGTGGGGGGGACCGCCGCCCTCCAGCCAGGCGCTGATCGGACCCCCGAACACGTCATGGGCGGGATGGGAGGCCGCGCCGGCGAGCAGGGCCGCCAGCCAGCCGGGCGTGACCGCGACATCGTCGTCGCAGAGGGCGATCAGCTCGGCGCGGTGCTCGAGCGCCCAGTCGACCGCGGCGTTGCGCGCGGCGTTGAGTCCGGCCGGTGCCGGCAGGGTGAGGATCTCGGCGCCGTGGCGTCGGGCCAGGTCGGCGGACTCGGGGTCCGGGCCGTCGAGGACGACGAGCAGGTCGGCGCCGAGGGCGACGGTCTGCGGCGCGATCGACTCGAGGGCCACCGCGAGGTACGCAGCCCGCCCGCGGGTGGGAATCGCGACGGTGACGGGAACGAGGGGTCCGCCGGCCCCGGCCACGTCGGCCGGTCCCGGCACCCTCGGGTTCAAGCGCGGAGGGCGCGGCGGCGGTGGCGGCTCAGCTGGGCCGCGAAGCAGGCGACGAAGCGCGGGTTGTAGCGGAAGTAGCGCTTCCACAGACGCCGGGGCTCCTGCGCGAGCCGGAAGGCCCACTCCATGCCCGAGCGCTGCATCCAGGTCGGGGCCTGGGGTACGAGGCCGGCGTGGAAGTCGAAGGCGGCGCCGACGCCCAGCAGCAGGGGCGCCTCCAGGCGGGGGCGCATCTGCGCCATCCACTTCTCCTGCTTGGGCACCCCGATGCCGACCCACACCACGTCGGGCCGCGACCCGTTGATCTCCTCGACCACCGCGGCGGTCTCCCCGTCGCTCAACGGGCGGTGCGGCGGTGAGTAGCCCCCGACGATCTTCAGGCCGGGATGGCTCTTGCGCAGGTTCAGCGCGAGCTGGACCAGCGCGCCCTGGTTGCGGCCGCCATAGAGATAGATGCGCTGACCGGTGCTCGCGGCGTGGGCGCAGGAGCGCCACATCAGCTCGGGGCCGTAGACGCGGTCGGCCAGCGAGTGGCCGAGCAGGTTGATCGCCCACACCAGCGGCTGGCCGTCGGGCACATTGACGCTGGAACCAAGCAGCGCCGCCTCGAGCTCGGGGTCCTCCTTCGAGGCCATCACCGAGTGCACGTTGGCGACGCAGACGTATCCGCGCTGCCCGGCGGCCACGAGATCGTCCATCAGCGCGATCATGGCGCTGTAGTCCGTCAGGGCCAGGGGAACGCCGAGGATGTCGACGCTCTGGGGCAGCTCTACGGCAGAGATGTCCTCGGTCTGGATTGAGGTGTCCAACACTTGATCTGAGTCAGTTCCTTGGTTGCGGGCTCTGTGCGGACGTACAGACGCCTTAGACCCAAACGCAGAAATCCCCCCGGGGTTTCGCGTCAGCTGCCGGTGCAGGGGTTCTCTCACATTATCCGGTGCCGCCGGATGGCCATCATCGTGGTCGTCGGCGAGCGGATCTGACCCGCGATGCTGTGCCACGTCAGCCCCCAGGTGTCGCCGGGCTCTCCTTCGAAGGTGCCCAACTCGCGCGCGACGCAAACCCGCGGGCTCAGGGCGGAACCGCGCGTGCCTGTCGGGGCCGGCTTTCCGACGGCGTTCGGGCCCCCGGCGAGGCGCACGGGGCACCGTCTAAAGTGCCGCCGATGCCGCTCACGCTCGCCGAGAATCGTCCTCCCATCCCCCCGGGTCAGCTGATCCTGCGCGTCACCACCTCCTTCGACGCCGACACGCTCGACGTGGCCCAGCACTCCTTCGACCTCGACGCCTTCACCCACCTGCAGGGCTTCGAGCGTGCTCTGGGCATCGAGGGCCGCGACTTCGCGTCGTTCGAGCGCATCCTCGACTTCGGCTGTGGGTGCGGGCGGTTCCTGCGCCATCTCGCTCCCCTGGCGGAGACGACCGAGCTCCACGGCGTCGACATCGACGCCGAGATGATCGCCTGGGACGAGCAGAACCTGCCGTTTGCGTCCTTCATGGTCGGTCCGCACGAGCCGCCCACGCCGTATCCGGACGGAGCCTTCGATCTGGTCCTCAACCACAGCGTGTTCTCCCACCTGGACGAGCACTACCAGGACCTGTGGCTCCAGGAGCTCCAGCGCATCACGCGGCCCGGCGGACGGCTGCTGCTGACAGTCGAGGGTCTGTCGAGCTGGCGGCGGCTCGTCGAGGCGAGTGAGCGCGTGGGTGAGGACGTCAGCGCCTGGCGTGAGGAGCTCGAGACCCGCGGGATCCTGTTCATCCGCGACGACCACTTCGTCGGGAGCACCCATCCCGAGTTCTACCACTCGACCACCCACGCGCCGTGGTACGTGATGGAGCACTGGAGCCGCTACTTCGATGTCCTCGCCTACATGCCCGACGGCGCCCAGTCCCAGGATCTCATCCTGCTGGGCCGTCGCCCCGACGACGCACCGGTGAACACCGAGGTGCTGGCCCCGCGTGCCGCCGTGGCGCCCGTGCCGCCGGCCGCCGGCGCCGCGATGGCCCCGGCCGTCCAGCAGTTCCGCAACCTCGCCCGCACCCTGGTGGAGTCCGCCCGCCAGCGGGACGTCACGGGCGCGGCCGAGCCGGGGGCGGCCGAGGCCGCGGCCGAACGGGAGGCGCAGATGACGCGTGAGCTCCACATGCTGCGCGCCGGCCTCTATGAGCAGGGCAAGCGGGTCGGCATCATCGCGGCCGACCTCCAGCGCGAGATCGACGAGCTCAAGGCCCAGCTGGCGGCCTCACGCGAGACCGTCTGAGCGTCTCAGCGGCGCACGCAGCTGAGCCGGGCTCAGCTGCGGACGATCTCGAACGCGTGCGGTGGATCGAACGCGCCACCGCCACTGTGGGTGGCGTGGACGATGATCGTCGTGATGTCCGGCCGGATGTCGAGGATCTCGTCGCCCATCCAGTCGCGGGCGACGGCGACGGTGAGGCTGTAGCGACCCGGGGCGAGCCAGTTGGCGAAGTCGATCGCCACCACGGCTGTCTGACCGGTGGCGAACCTGCCGGTGTGGGTGTCGTCGAGTCCGCTGCTGGTGGCGAACACCAGGTTGCCCAGGTCGTTGTGCAGCGCCACTGAGAACGCCGGGTCCTCGAGCACCTGGTGGAAGGCGACTTCGAGCTCGATCTGATTGGCCTCGCCCTGGGTGGTGCTGATCATCGACCGCCCCTCGGTGTCGACGAAGCGCGCACTGAGGATCTCGGCCACCGGAGCCTCGCGCCAGGTGGCGGGGCCGCCGGTCGCCTGGGCCTCGGCCCGGACCCGGCGAAAGTTGAGCTGGTTGTACTCCCGGGTGATCTGCTCGGGGTGGCCGATGTGGACCACCCGGCCGTGGTCCATGAGCATCGCCCGGTCACAGAAGCGCTCGACGGCGCCCATGTCATGGGTGACGAAGATGATCGTCCGGCCTTCGGCCTGCAGTCGTGAGAACTGGTCGAAGCACTTCTGGGCGAAGTTGGCGTCGCCGACGGCGAGGACCTCGTCGATGAGCAGGATGTCCGCGTCGACCTGGATGGCCACCGAGAAGGCCAGTCGCACCTGCATGCCGGAGGAGAAGTTCTTCAGCTTCAGGTCCATGAACTCCTCGAGCTCGGCGAACGCGACGATGTCATCCAGCCGTGCCTCGGCCTCCTTGCGGCTGAGGCCGAGCATGACGGCGTTGATGATCGCGTTGTCACGCGCGGTCAGCTCGGCGTTGAAGCCGACGCCGAGTTCGATGAACGGGGCGAGACGGCCGTCGATGCCCATCTCGCCGCTGTCGATTCCGTAGACGCCGGCGAGGCACTTCAGCAGGGTGCTCTTGCCGCTGCCGTTGCGGCCGACGATGCCGAAGAACTCACCCTTGGCGATGTCCACCGACACGTCGTTGACGGCATGGAGGACGTCGAATCCGCCGGTGCGGAACCCGTGGATCGCCCGCTGCTTGAGCGTGTGGAACTGCTCGTGGGGCAGCTTGAAGCGTTTGTTCACCTCCCGCAGCCGGACGGCGGTTTCGGGCACCTACAGGTCCTCGGCGACGTGGGGGGCGTTGCGGGCGAACACCCACAGGCCGAGCAGGAAGATCGCGGGGATGATCGCCACGGCGATGATCACGTGGGACCAGCTGCCAGCCAGCGTGAGCGCGGACGGGAACGGTGCCGTGAAGATCTGTTTGCCGTCGGAGAGCCCCAGATGCACCGGCTTGTAGGTGTGGAGGAACGCATGTCCCATCTGGGTGATGAGCACGGCGAAGGGGTTGAACATCGCCGCGTGGGTGTACTTGCGGTAGTCGAGGGCCGGGTACATGATCGGGGTGGCGTAGAACAGCACCTGGGTGAGCACCTCCCAGATCGGCTGCATGTCCCGGAAGCGCACGAACAGGCTGCTCAGCAGCAGGCCGATGCCGAGCGCGAGCACGATGAAACCGGCGACGATCGGCAGCATCTCCAGCCAGCTCCAGGACGGCGACACCCCGTTGATGAGCGCGAAGATGATCACGACGATCCCGTTCATGGACAGGTTGAACACCGATGTCAGGGTCACCGCGATCGGTACGGCCAGTCGAGGGAAGCGGACCTTGCGGAGCATCGCCTCGCGGGCGACCAGCGAGGTCACCGCGTTGCCGGTCGCCTCGGCGAAGAACGTCCACAGCACGATCCCGGTGAGCAGGTAGACGCCGTAGTGGGGGGTGCCCTTGCCGACGTGGAGGATCTCGGTGAAGAACACGTAGATCACCCCGAAGAACAGCAGCGGGCGGATGAGCTGCCAGAAGTAGCCCAGGGCCGAACCGAAGTAGCGCAGCTTGAAATCGGTGCGCGCCAACGTCAGGGTGAGCTCCACGAACCTCCGGAAGCTGCCCCCGAAGGCGGAGGGACCCTGGTGCTGGCTGAGCGGATCGTGGCGCCCGGACGGCGGGTCGTCACGCTCTGAGGTGATCTGCGGCGTGAACGTCGCCATTTGTGGCTGACGCTAGCAGCGCGTCAGGAGACGAACAATCTCACGCGAGGCCGCCGCGCGCGCCTCCGTCGGGTGAGGCCCTAAGCTGCGCCAGCGTGATTGCCGAGGTCTCCGAGTCCAGCGGTGTGACCGGGCGACGCGGCGGGGCGGTCGTGGTGATCCCGGTCTACGGTGGCCACGACCTGTTCGCCGCCTGCCTGGCCAGCGTGCTGCGCCACACGTCCGCCGACGTGCCGATCCTCGTCTGTGATGACGCCAGCCCGGACGAGCGCTCGCGCGAGTTCGTCGCGTCGCTGATCGCCGCCGAGCCCGCGCGGTCGCTGCACTATCTGCGCCAGCCCACCAACCTCGGCTTCCCCGCCAACGTGAACCGCGGCTTCGCCTTGGCCGCCCCCGCGGACGTGGTCATCCTCAACTCCGACTGCGAGGTCGGGGCCGGCTGGATCGAGCGCCTGGCCCAGGCCGCCTACTCCGATTCCACGGTCGCGACGGTCACCACGCTCACCAACCACGGCACGGTGGTCTCGATGCCCGGTACCGGCCCGGGCCCGCTGCCCGCCGAGTGGACGGTGGATCAGGCGGCCGACGCCGTCGCGGCCGCGTCGCTGTCGCTGCGGCCGCGCCTGCCCACGGCGATCGGGCACTGCCTGTATGTGCGACGCACCGCGCTGGACCTGGTGGGCGACTTCGACCTCGCCTTCTCGCCCGGCTACGGCGAGGAGGTCGACTTCTCCCAGCGCTGCATCCGGGCCGGGCTGTGTCACGTGGTCGCCGACGACGTGTTCGTGCTCCACCACGGGGGGTCGAGCTTCGAGCGCACCGGCCGCAAGAGCGAGATCCAGCTCGAGCACGAGGAGATCGTCAACGCCCGCTATCCCTACTACCCGCGCGCGGTTCAGGCGCTCGAGCGTGACCGTGGCCAGCTGGCCCGTGCGCTCGGGGTGGCACGGCGAGCCCTGCGCGGAATGCGCGTGCTCGTCGACGCCCGCGTGCTGGCCGGTGCGACGACCGGCACCCAGATCCATGCCGTCGAGCTGCTCGGGGCGCTCAGCCGCACCGGCGGCGTCGCCCTGACCGTCCTGGTGCCCGATGCGCTCTCCGCCTACGGTCGGGAGTCGCTCGCCAAGCTGGGGGAGATCGAGCAGCTGACGCGCGCGGAGGCGGAGCGCCGCACCGAGCGCTTCGACATCGTCCACCGACCGTTTCAGGTCAACAACGTCGACGACCTGGCGCTGCTGCGCAAGCTCGCCGACCGCCTGATCGTCACCAACCAGGACCTGATCGGGTATCACAACCCCGGCTACTTCCCCGATTACGACGCCTGGGCGGGCTACCGCGAGGTCACCCAGGCGGCGCTCGCCGGCGCCGACGGCGTCCTGTTCTTCTCCCACCATGCCTGTGAGCAGGCACTGGCGGAGAACCTGGTGGAGCCGAGCCGCGCTCGCGTCGTGCACATCGGAGTCGACCACGTCGTCGGCGGAGTTCCGGGCTCACCGGTGCAGCCGCGGGGCCTGGAGGGGCTCGCCGCCGACACTCCGGTCATCGTCTGCCTGGGCACCGATTTCTTCCACAAGAACCGCGTGTTCGCCCTCCGCGTGCTCAGTGAACTCCAGCAGCGCCACGACTGGCCGGGCACGCTAATCCTCGCGGGCCCGCCGGTCACCCAGGGCTCCTCCCGCGGCCAGGAGGCGGAGCTGCTCACCCTGGATCCCCGCCTGAGTGCCAGCGTCATCGGGTTGGGGGCGTTGACCGAGGCGGAGAAGGCATGGTTGTACGACCGCGCCGCGCTCATCCTCTATCCGACGGTGTATGAGGGCTTCGGTCTCGTCCCGTTCGAGGCGGCCGATCACCAACGTCCGTGCATGTGGGCACCGGGGACCTCGCTGAGCGAGGTGCTGGCCGACGATGCCGCGGAGATCGTCGCCTGGGATGCGGCGGAGACGGCGGACCACGCGGCGGTTCTGCTCAACGACCCCCGGCGCGTGGACGCGAACCTCGCGGCGATCGCCAAGGCGGCCGCACAGCTGAGCTGGGACGCCGCGGCGTCTGGTCTGCTCGACGCCTACCGCGCGGTGGCCGACGGCCCCCCGGTTCCGGGGCCGGCCGACCGACGGCCGGGTGTCGGGGCGAGCGTGCTCGAGCTCAACGAGGACGCGCTGAACCTCGTCGGACCCGGTGGCGCGCTCCCCCGGGACATGCAGCGTCCGCTGCTCGCGCTGGCGACCCACACGTCGATCGGCGGCCCCGTGTTCGCCACCGTCCGGGCCGGCTACCGCCTCGGCTACGCGCTCAAGCAGGCCGCCCGGGCCGCCCGCCCGCCCGACGGGCCGGCGTCGCTCAGCGGACGCTGACGGTGAAGCGGTGGGGCAGGTCGACCGCTCCCCCGCCACTGCGCATCGAGTCGATCACGATCGAGGTGATGCCCTCGCGCCGGTCGTATTCGGCAGCGCCGAAGCCGTTGCGGGCGACGGCGGCGTCGACGGAGTAGTGGCCCGGAGCCAGCCAGTTCTCGAAGGCGACCTTGACCTTCACGGTCTCACCGGCTCTGAAGGTGCCGCTGGCGCCGTACTCGAAGCTGCTGTTGACGCCGAACACCGGATGACCGGCGGCGTTGCGGAGCCCGATCCCGAACAGCGGGTCCTCCACGTCCTGGTGGAAGCTCACCTCCATCACCACGTGACAACGCTCGCCCTGCATCGTCGTGGCGGTCGGGTTGCCCTCGGCGTCGGTGAGCACCGCACTGATGACCTCGGCCACCGGGCCCGGGTGCTGGGGGTCCGCGACGTCCATGGCGATGCCGTCGCCAGCGCGGCCGAAGTTCATGTCGTTGTACTGCCGGGTGATCACGCTCGGCTCGGCGATGTCGATGACGTGGCCGTGGTCCATGAGCATCGCCCGATCACAGAAGCGCTCGACGGCCGCCATGTCGTGGGTGACCAGGACGATCGTCCGGCCGGCCGCCTTGAGCCGGGCGAACTCGTCGAAGCACTTCTGCTGGAAGTTGGCGTCGCCGACGGCGAGGACCTCGTCGATGAGCAGGATGTCCGCGTCGACCTGGATGGCCACCGAGAACGCGAGACGCACGTACATGCCCGAGGAGTAGTTCTTCAGCTTCAGGTCCATGAACTCCTCGAGCTCGGCGAACGCGACGATGTCATCCAGCCGCGCCTCGGCCTGCTTCCGGGTCAGGCCGAGCATGATCGCGTTGATGATCGCGTTGTCGCGCGCGGTGAGTTCGGGGTTGAAGCCGACGCCGAGTTCGATGAACGGGGCCAGGCGGCCGCGGAAGCCCATCTCGCCGCTGTCGATCTTGTAGACGCCGGCGAGGCACTTCAGCAGGGTGCTCTTGCCGCTGCCGTTGCGGCCGACGATGCCGAAGAACTCGCCGGTGGCGATGTCGACGCTGACGTCGTTGACCGCGTGGAGGATGTCAAAGCCGGGACTGCGCAAGCCGTGGCTGACGCGGGTCCTGAGGGAGTGGTAGCCCTGGTGGGGCAGTCGGAAGCGCTTGTGCACCTCGCGCAGGTGCAGGGCGGTACTGCGTTCACCTGCCGGCAATCGCGCGCCGAACGCTGACGGGTCCGCCGTCGTGCTCACGGGCGAGACGTTAGCGGAGGGGTCTCGGTCCGATCGCGCCCGAGCTCACGGCCTCACTCCCCACGAGTTCACGGCGTCGCCACCCAGTTCACGCGCTCAGCCGAGCGGAAACTCCGCTCGAACGCCTCCGCGCTGTAGGGACCGTTGCCGTCGAGATCGAAGATCCGGTAGGACAGCGCGGTGAAGAAGGCGAAGAGCTCCGCGGGACCGCTGTCGTAGAGCTCCGCCGAGCCGGAGCCGTGCTCGAAGATGACCGTCGGTCGATGGGTCGACAGCGTGCGCAGCGCACCTTGGAGCACCGGCAGCTCCGCGCCTTCCACGTCGATCTTGATCACCTTGGGAGCGAAGTCGGGGGCGAG
This sequence comes from Solirubrobacteraceae bacterium, assembly GCA_965198695.1. Lineage (GTDB taxonomy): Bacteria > Actinomycetota > Thermoleophilia > Solirubrobacterales > Solirubrobacteraceae > Palsa-465. The sequence continues at coordinate 845,826 of CBDAPW010000003.1, forward strand.
CACGTCGTCCAGCGCCTCGAGCGCCACCACGAGGGGTTCCACCGTGACCTGGACGTGCTGTTCGTCCCTGGGGATGGGCCGGAACTTCAGGCCACTCCAGCCCTCGGCCACCCCCTGGACGTGGGCGAACTCCGAGCGGCCGGCCTCCCGGTAGGCCGCCGCCTGGCGGACCTCGACGTCAGGGAACCGCGCCCGCAGGAACGCCGCGAGGTCGGGGATCGGCTCAAAGGCGATGTGGCGGCCCTGGGGAGCCACGCGCACCATCTCGGCGAGTACCGATCCGCGGTGGGCGCCGATGTCGACGCCGCTGTCCGCGGGCCCGAGACCGAAGGCGAGCAGCCGGCGGATGCTGTCGAAGTCGGACATGTCCCGACGCTTGGATGCGGGAATCCCGTCCGGGATCGGCCGGTTGCGCACCGCGGCGAATCCAGCTGCGATGCGCCGGCGCAGTCCGCGGCCTTTGCGGCGGGCATAGGCCGCCCGTGTTTGGGAGATCTCCATGCGGCCGCGCAAGGCTAGCGCTGGACGGTGGCGCGCGCCTCAAGCGCCCGCTGCCGCCAGAACGGTGTGTACGCTGCCTCGGATGTTCGCCAGACGAGCCGAGAGACAATGACTCCGCGACGCGCGCTGATCACCGGAATCACCGGCCAGGACGGCTCCTACCTCGCAGAGCTGCTGCTCGAGAAGGGCTACGAGGTGCACGGCATGGTGCGGCGATCCTCGACTGAGAAGTTCGACCGCATCGATCACATCCGCGACCGCATCTCCCTCCACCAGGGTGACCTGCTCGACCATCGCAGCCTGGTCGACGCCCTGCGCGCCTCAGAGCCCGACGAGATCTACAACCTCGCCGCGATGTCCTACGTCGCCGCCTCCTGGGTGCAGCCGACGCTCACTGCCGAGTTCACCGGTACCGGGGTGACCCGCCTGCTCGAGGCGATGCGCGAGGTCTGTCCCGAGGCGCGCTTCTACCAGGCCTCCTCGAGCGAGATGTTCGGCAAGGTGCTGCAGGTCCCCCAGACCGAGTCGACGCCGTTCTACCCGCGTTCCCCCTACGGCGTGGCCAAGGTCTACGGCCACTTCATCACGGTCAACTATCGCGAGTCCTATGGCCTGCACGCGACGAGCGGCATCCTGTTCAACCACGAGAGTCCCCGCCGGGGCCTGGAGTTCGTGACCCGCAAGATCACCTGGCACGCCGCGGCGATCAAGCTCGGGCTCCGTCAGGAGCTGGCATTGGGCAACCTCGACGCCGAGCGTGACTGGGGGTTCGCCGGCGACTACGTCAAGGCGATGTGGCTGATGCTCCAGCAGGACCGCGCCGACGATTACGTGATCTCCACGGGCGAGGCCCACTCGGTCCGCGAATGTGTCGAGATCGCCTTCGACCAGGCCGGCCTGCCCCTCGACGGCCACGTGGTCACCGATCCGACCATGCTGCGCCCCGCTGAGGTCGATCAGCTGATCGGCGACTCCGCCAAGGCCAAAGCGGACCTCGGCTGGGTGCCCGAGGTGAACTTCGAGCAGTTGATCCGCATGATGGTCGACGCCGATCTCGCAGCGCTGTCGGCGGGTCGTTCCTCGGCCGTGCCGAGCCGATTCTGACTCTGCCCGAACCGGCCTCCTCCGACCTCCGGTGAGCGGACTCAGTCGATCGGCTCCCCTGAGAGCAGGGTGGGCCCGTGCACGCACGCGCTCGGCCGCTGCCGGGGGCTCAGACGCCGGTCCTCGGGCGGCAGACCTCGGCTTCGTCGTCCTGCTCGTCGTCGCCCTGATCTACCTCATCCACGAGGGGCACGGCAACATGTTCTTCTACGACGAGTGGACGTGGATCGAGACCCGCCACACCGGGCTGTCGGCGATCCTCGACTCCTACAACGAGCACATGGAGATCCTGCCCCTGGCGATCTACCAGCTGCTGTTCCACACCATCGGCTTGGCCCACTACCACTGGTATCGCCTGCTGGCGGCCCTCGGTCACCTGGCGCTGGTCAGCGCCGTCTACGGCTTCGCCCGACGGCGGCTCGGCCCCCTGGCACTGCTCGTGGTGGTTCCCCTGGCGTTCTTCGGAGCGGGGTGGGAGTTCATCCTCTGGGGCGTCAACCTGGGCTTCACCGCCTCGATCGCGCTCGCCGTCGCCGCGTTCATCTGGCTGGAGAGCGATCGCCGCTCCTCCGTCGTCGGCTGCGCCCTGCTCGTCCTCAGCCTGCTCTTCACCGAGACGGCGGTGCTGTTCGCGATCGGCCTCGCCTTCGAGCTGACCTGGCGGGACCGCAGCCTGCGGCGGTTCTGGGTGTGGGCGCTGCCGATCGTGCTCTACGTGGTGTGGCACGTCGCCTTCTATCAGTCCGGCGGCAGCAGCTACTACGTCGCCAAGGTCCCGTCCTTCGGAGCCCAGCTCGCCGCGGCGGCGTCGGGCGGCATGTTCGGCGAGGGGGAGACCGTCGGCTGGGTGGTCCTGGGCCTCATCGCGTTGCTGGTGGTGTACCGCCTGGCACGGGCCGGGGCGTGGACACCGCGTTTTCTCGCCGTGCTGCTGACCGTCCTGGGTTACTGGACCCTGGTGGCCGCCGGCCGGGCCAATCTGGGCGACCCGACCGCGTCGCGCTACGTCTACTCCGGTGGCGTGCTGCTGTTGCTGGTGATCATCGAGAGCCTGCGCGGGATCCAGGTCAACTGGCGCACAGCGCTCGTCTTCACGATCGTGGCGGCGCTGGCCACCATCGGGGGGCTGCGGGCCTTCCCCGGCGGCGAGTCCCAGCTCTATCAGGGTTCCACCAGTGAGGCCGCGGAGCTGACCGCGCTGGGGCTGATCCGCGGCTTCGTCCCGCCGGACGTGGCCATCGATCCCCACTGGTCGCCCCAGATCGTCCCGGCCCTGTACTTCCCGGCCACTCGGGATCTCGGGTCCACGGGCGCCGACACGCTCGCTCAGCTCAGCGAGCTCCCCGAGGAGCAGCGGAGCTCGGCCGATCTGGTGCTGCTCAACGGGGGCGAGCTGAGAGTCCGGGCGCAGTCCCGCACCCCCGCCCCGGGAAGCGCGTCGCCCCATGTGGAGCTCCACCTGCTCGGCGCGCTGACCCGAACTCCGGGTTGTGTCCGTTTCGTCCCGGCCGGGGCGGGCTCGACCCTCGACGTCACGCTGCCGTCGACGGGTCTGACCGTCCGTGCCGGGGCCAGGGCGGCCGGCGTTCGGCACCCGCCGACCGAGCTCTTCGCTCGGCGCTTCGCCAGCGGTTATGAGAACAGCCCGGTGGCCGTCTTCCGGAGTGCGCGGACCCTGCTCATCCGTGCGCGAACCGATGCGGCGCCTCAGTCCTGGCACGTCCGGCTCTCGCCGTGGCAAACCGTGACCGTCTGTACCCTCGCCGGCTGATGGCGAGCACCCAGACGCCGGAGCCGGACACCCGGCCATCACCGTGGGCAGTCGGGGTTGCTCGCGTGCTCGAGGCGCCCGTGCACCTGAGCGCCGGGGTCATCACCGCGGCCAACGATCAGGTGCTCGGGCTCGGGCGGCGGCCGGTGCTGTCCCGCGTCCGCGCGGGCTTCGCCCGCTGGCACTGGCTGGTGGCCGCGCTGCTCTACATCGCCGGGGCGCTGGTCATGCAGCGCCACGCCGTCGCCCACATCGCCACGACGATCGCCGGCAACCTCGTGGGCGATCCCAGCCAGTACATGTGGTCGATGTGGTGGTGGCCCCACGCGATCCTCTCGGGGGTCAATCCCTTCGTCACGCACGCGATCTGGGTGCCCGACGCCTACAACCTCGGATCGGTCACCAGCACGCCGCTGCCCTCGATCCTCTTCGCTCCGCTCAACGCGCTGCTGGGCTGGAACCAGGGTCCGGTGGTCTCCTACAACATCTGCATGCTGCTGGCCCCGGTGCTCAGCGCATTCTTCGCCTACCGGCTGTGCCTCTATCTGTCCAAAGCTCCGGCGGCCGCCATCGTCGGAGGCTGGCTCTACGGCTTCAGTGCCTACGGGCTCTCCCAGCTCCAAGGCCACATGAACCTGGTGTTCACCTTCCTGCCGGTGGTGCTCCTGCTGCTGTCCCTCCAGCGTCTGGACGGCGTGATCAGTCGCCGGCGGTTCGTCGTCCTCGTCGCCGTCGCCGTCGCGGTCCAGATCGGCATCGGCACCGAGATCGTGTTCGTCAGCACCTGCCTGGGCTTCGTGCTCGGCCTCGCGACGCTGGTGTTCGCCCCGTCCTCGGTGCGCCGGCGCCTCCTGTTCGTCGTGGCTCCCGAGCTCGTCGGCGCCTACGTGATCGCCGCCGTCGTCTGCTCGCCCTACATCTACTACGCGCTGACCGGACCGGAGGTCGAGGCGAACACCAACTCGGTGCTGAAGATCGCCGACCTGCTCTCCTTCATCCTTCCGACGCCGATCATCCGGATCGGCGCCTACCGCTTCGCCTCGATCACCGCGGGCTTTCCCTCCTTCTCCGGCTACACCGAGACGGGCACCTACCTCGGTCTGCCGCTGATCGCCGGCGCATGCTGGTTCTGGATGGCCCGCTGGCGCCATTGGGCGGTCCGCGTGATGCTCATCGGGGTGTTCGTGGCCTTCGTGTGGTCGCTGGGACCCCAGCTCACCATCGACGGCATCGGGACGATCACCCTGCCGTGGCACTACCTCGAGTACAAATCACCGTGGAACGAGCTCACGCCCGTCCGCGTCGGCGTCTACGTCGAGCTCGGGGCGTCGGTCGCCTTCGCCCTGTGGCTCGCCTCGCCGACGCGGCGCACGCTGCTCAAATGGCTCGTCGCGCTGTTGGCCGTCGCCTTCTTGTTCCCCAACGTCAACGGCGTCTTCTCCTACGGGACGCACATCTACTCCGAGAGCGTGGAGAGTCCGCCGTTCATCACCGACGGTCTGTACCGCCAGGAGCTGCGCCACAACGAGGTCATCCTGCCGATCCCCTTCGGACCGGATGGCAACAGCCTGCTCTGGCAGTCCCAGGCCCGGGGCTACTTCCGCGAGGCCAGCGGCTGGTTCGGCTTCTATCCCGCCGGATACGCCACCAGCCCGGTCATGGGTGAGCTCCTCTCCTTCGGTCCCTTCACGGACCCGTTCCGGCTCATGCGCACGTTCCTCATCGCCCACCAGGTCGGAGCGGTCGTGATGCTGCCGGCCCAGGCCGGGCCGTGGCCCGGCGTGATGTCGCAGCTCGGCCTCAAACGCGTCAGCGTGGGCGGCGTATGGCTGTACCGCGTACCGGCGAACCTCGCGAGCTGATGGCGGACGTGATCAGCGGCCGGGGGACCGGGGTCATCGACAGCGCTCGCCGGCGGGTGGCCACCCGCACGTCAGAGCTTGCGCCCCCGCTCTCGCGGTTCGAGCGGCGTCTGGCCCCCTACCACGGGTGGCTGGCTCTGGCGCTCTACGCACTGGCGGCGGTGGTGACCGAGCGTCACGCCGTGGTGCATCTGGGCAGCGTGATCTCGGGCAACGGTCCCAGCGATCCCACCCAGTACATGTGGGCGATGTGGTGGTTCCCCCACGCCATCCTGCACGGCCTCAACCCGTTCATCACACACGCGATCTGGGTGTCGAACAACTACAACCTGGCCTCGGTCACCAGCACGCCCCTGCCCGCGGTGGTGATGGCACCGATCACCTGGCTCGCCGGCTCGGTGAACGGACCCATCGTCGGCTACAACGTGGCCAATCTCCTCGCCCCCGTGATCTCGGCGTGGTTCGCCTACCGGCTCTGTTACCGGCTGACCGGCGCCCCGTGGTCCGCGATCCTCGGGGGATGGCTCTACGGCTTCTCGTCCTACTTCTTCGCCGTCCTCCAGGGCCATCTCCACCTTGCCTTCACGTTCATGCCGCCGATCCTCGGGCTGCTCGCGGTTGGCTACCTCCAGGGGGACTTCGGCGCCCGCCGCGTGGTGCTGCTCAGCGGGCTCACCGTGCTGTGTCAGATGCTGTGTGGGACCGAGCTCCTGTTCACCGGAGTCCTGCTGGGCGGGCTCGGGCTGATCATCGCCTTCATGCTGGCGCCGTCGCAGCTGCGGCCCCGGATCGTCGGCCTCAGCGTGGCGCTGCTCGCCGGCGGTGTCCTGGCGGCCATCGTCGGGTCGCCGTTCCTCTACTACGCCTTCACGGGTCCCGAGGCCCAGGCCGGGCAGGCGGCCACCTACCCGGCTGACCTGCTGTCGTTCGTCATCCCAACCCCGGACACGTGGGTCGGTGGCCACCGCTTCATCCAGGTGAGCTCGAAATTCCTCGGAGACACCGCCGAGCAGGGCACCTACCTGGGGCTTCCGCTCATCCTCATCGTCGCCGCCAGCTGGCGAAGCCTCTACCGCCGTCGGGTGATCCGGCTGCTCATGGTGATGACGCTGATCATCTTCGTCCTGTCGCTCGGCGTCTCGCTGACCATCGCCGGTCACGGGACCTTCTCGCTGCCGTTCAAGCGGCTCGCCGACTCGCGGCTGTTCAACCAGGTCCTGCCGGTGCGTCTCGGCGTCTACATCGCCTTTGCCACCTCCGTCAGCGCGGCGATGTGGCTGGCCTCGGCCAAGGGCCGGCACTGGCGACGCTGGCTGTTGGCGATCGTGGCCGTGGTCGTGCTCTTCCCCAACGCCAACGGCTATCGCATCAACGGCCAGGCGATCTACGACCTCGGCTACCAGAGCCCGGCGTTCATCACCGACGGGCTCTACAAGCAGGTGCTCACCCCGGGCGAGGTGATCCTGCCGATCCCGTGGGGTCCCAATGGGTCACCTCTGCTCTGGCAGGCCCAGGCGCACGGCTACTTCACGGAGGCCAGCGGTTGGTTTGGCTACTTCCCTCCGAACTACAACGACTCCCCGATCACCGGTGAGCTGGCCGGCTTCAGTGGGTTCACCGACTCCCGAGCCCAAATGCGGACGTTCCTCCTCGCCCACCACGTCGGAGCCGTCGTCATCGCCGACGGCCAGGGCGCCTCCTGGCCTCAGCTGTTCACACAGCTCGGATTCGCCGCGCGTCACATCGGTGGCGTCACCGTCTTCCGGGTTCCCTCGGGACTCCGATCATGAGGGCGCTGGCACCCACTTCAGCGGCGCTGATCGGGCTGCGGTAGCCAGTCGCGCTGCGGCGCACCGATCTGTTAACGGCCGATGAGGCTTCGGCGCGGCCACCGCGTAGTCGTGGACGAATCAATAAGCTCACAGCGTGGAAATCGTCGCAGCCCGGATCGCGGGCCCCGCCCTCATCGAGCCCGTTGTTCACGGTGACGCGCGGGGATTCTTTCTCGAAAGCTTCCGTGCAGATGCGCTCGCCGAGGCGGGTATCGACGTTGGGTTCGTGCAGGACAACCAGTCGCGCTCCCGGCGTGGGATCGTGCGTGGGATGCACTTCCAGCCAGGTCAGTGGAAGCTGGTTCGCTGCGTGCGCGGGGCGATTCTCGACGTGATCGTCGACATCCGGCCCGACTCGAACACCTTCGGGCAGTGGGAGTCCTTCGAACTCAACGACGAGACCCACCGTCAGTTGCTCGTGCCCGATGGATTCGCACACGGGTTCCGCGTGCTCTCGGACCTCGCGGACGTGACCTACAAGGTGTCGACCTATTACGATCCCAGCCGCGAGGCGGGTTTCAGATTCGACGACCCCGACGTCGCGATCGACTGGCAGACGTCGCCGGACCAACTCGAGGTCTCGGCACGCGACCAGGCGGCGCCGACGCTGAGCGAGCTGAGGCCCAGCCTGGCGTTCAGCCCGGCAGGTAGCTGAGGACCAGGCTCATGGCGACTTCTCAACAGATCCGTCCCCGCTCCCGGGGGGTACGCGCCCGGCTCGAGGTCGACGAACGCCAGTTCAGGATCATCGCCTACGTCGCGCTGGCCGCACTCACGTTCATCGTCTTCACGGGTGCCGCCGTGCGCCTGAGTGACTCCGGCCTCGGTTGTCCCACCTGGCCAAGGTGTGAGGGCGACGTGTACCCGCCGCTGGCACTGCATCCGCTGATCGAGTTCTCCAACCGTGCCCTGTCGGGCTTCGTCGGGGTGATGTGCGCGGTGGTCGGCATCACCTCGCTGACCCGCAAGCCCTTCCGTCGCGATCTCGCGTGGCTGGCCTGGTCGCTCCCGCTCGGGGTGCTGGCCCAAGCCGTCCTCGGCGGATTCACGGTGCGCGAGCACCTGGCGCCCGGCTTCGTGATGAGCCACTTCATGCTCTCGATGGTCATCCTCATCTTCGCCTTCTCGCTCGCCTGGCGCTCCACCCACGCACCCGGCTGGCGCGCCGCGAATCCCGACCGGCTCATCATCTGGGCCGTGCGCGTCCTCGCCGTCTTCTGTGCGGCGACCCTGGTCGCGGGGACCTTCGCCACCGCCGCCGGTCCCCACTCGGGCGGGAACACGGGTCAGGTGATCAAACGGCTGGACTTCAAGGGTGCCGACACGCTGGAGTGGGCGGTCAACCAGCACGCCACCATCGCCGCGGTGTTCGGTGTGCTGGTGATCGCCGTCTGGTTCCTCAAGCGCGCCCGTGGGCACGCGATCGAACCAGCTGAACCGATCACCATCCTCGGCGTGCTGCTGGCCGGCCAGGGCCTGATCGGCGCGGTCCAGTATGAGTTGAAGCTCCCCGCCGACATGGTCTGGGTGCACGTCGCGATGGCGACGGTCACCTGGGTGGTGACCTTGTGGGCGGTTGCCGTGGAGGGGCGTTCGGTGGCACGCACCAACCCGGGAGTCGCCGCCCGCCGCGCCAGTGCCGCTGTCTAGCGGCGCATGACAGCCCTCAGATCCGCCTCTCGCTGGTCGTCTCCCCGCGTCCTGGCCCTCGGCGCCGCCGCTCTGCTGGTCGCCTGCCTGCTGGCTGAGCAGGCCAGGGGCCTGCTCAGCTTCAGCCAGCACTACACGGACGAGGACCAGACCATGCTGTGGCTGGCGGGCCGTGACCTGCTGCACGGCAAGCTCTACACGCCGAACTTCTGGGGCCAGAACTACAACACGGTGTTCGAGGCGCTGCCCGGGGCGGTGCTGCATGCCCTCGGCATGGGCCTCTCTCTGGCCAGCCCGCTCGGGGCGGCGCTCATCGTCGTCGTGTGCTGGTTGGTGGTGGCCGCGGCCGCGTGGCGCACCGACCGCCTGTCCGCTGCGCTGGCCTTGGCGATTCCCGTGTGTCTGAGCGTGCCCTTCCTGGTCGGCTTCAGTCAGCTGGCGGGTCGTCTGACCGGCGATCTGTTCGGGGCCCTGGCGGTGGCGGCAGCCGTGGCCATCGCCCGTCCACGTGTGCGCCTGGCGGCGGTGCTCGCCCTCGGGGGGCTCGCGGTCCTGTGGGACAACACGAACGTGCTGATCATCGTGCCGGCGGTGGTGTTCGTGCTCGGCGAGGACTGGCGCGCGCTGTACTCCGGCCGCGGGCGGACCGTGGCGTGCATCGTCGGCGGTCTCCTCCCACCGCTCGCCTGGTTCCTCTACCAGAAGCTGTGGTACCACAGCCACCCTGGTTACGTGATCGACCCGTCCGAGCGGACCACCCTGCAGGCGTCGGTGCTGTGGAACAACATCAAGCAGCCACAGACGCTGTTCGCGGCCTACGCGCCCGAGTTGCTCCGCCACCCGCGGCTGGCGGAGCTCCTCTTCGTCGCCCTTGACCTGATCGCGCTCGGCGTTTCGCTGCTGCGCCGTCGCATCGTGCCGGTGCTGGTCGCCGCGGTCCTCACCGTGGTCCTGCTCGCGGTCATGTCCACCACCGACACCGGCACCAACAGCTTCGCCGAGGTGTACCTCAATGGCGCGCGCTTCCTCTTCCCCCTGCCCCTCGGCGCCTGGCTCGTGCTCCACGCGACGCTGCAGGCCGGGCGCCGGCGCGATCCCGCGACGAGCTCGGACGTCTCCGGGGTGTCTGTGGCGGCAGCGCCTGGCCGTCCGTGGCGACGCACGGCCGCTGGGGTGGTCGTGGCGCTGGCATTGGCCAGCACGATCAGCGCCCAGGTCACCTTCAACCACCAGATGGCCCCGCTGATCGCCTTCTCTGAGTCACCGAGCTCACCGGTGACCGTCGAGGACCCCGCATCCCTGTTGGCGGGCTGCCGCCAGGTGAGCGCGATCTATGCCCGGTACCACGCCGACGTGCTGGTCACCACCGACAAGCCGTTCACCTACGGGTGTGCGGCCGAGACGAACATCAACACGCTCTACCCCATCTACGAGCGGCGCGTCTGGGTGCTGCGGACTGCCGCCGCCAAGCCGGTGCGGCGCGTGCTGCTTCAGGGCTACACCTGTCCCGCGGGCGCCTCGAAGGTCGGCAACTGCGTCAATGTCGCCGATGGCCTGCAGCTGCTGCGCACCCCCGCGCGCCCGGTCGTGCGGACCCTGGCGATGCTCAACGACGCCACCCGGGACGCCTAGTGCCTCAGCTCAGCCGTCGGTGACCGCGGGCGATCCCGCGGTCATCAGCGTCTCGGTGGCGCCATAGGTCTGTGCGGCCCGGGTGCCGCTGCGCACGACGAGGACCACCCGCCAGTAGTAGGTCGTGGCGGGGGTCAGGTCGCTGACCTGGGACTCGACCGCGGTCAGCCGGCCCGGGATGGTCACCGGCGAGGTGCTGAGCACCGAGCCGTCGAACGTCGGGCTGGTGCTGTATTCGAAGAGCCAGCGCGCGCCGACGCGCTCGCGGTACACCACGCCGTTGAGGTCGGCGCTCGTCGGGGTGATCGAGGTGGCGTCACCGGAGGCGGCGAGCGTGTCGGCGGCGATCGCCGGCACCGGCACCGCGAGCCCCAGGCCGACCCCGGCGGCCAGGGCGATCAATCCACGTCTCACGCTGGCAGACAATAACCGCCGTGCCCCCGGTAACCCGGTCTGGGAGGCCGGTCTGGAGTCAACTCACACACGCGGTTCACGCCAGCTTCACACCACGCGGATAAGAAGTCCGCAAGAAGCCCCGGTACCACCGTCTCCAGCGACGATAAAGTCAACGTCAATGGCGATCGATCGAGCCACCCAGACCGCCGTCACCGGGACCGCTCCGGAGCCGTCGCTGAACATCCTCGTCGTCGACGACGAGTCCGACCTGCGCGAGATGCTCAACCGCTCCTTCTCCCGGGAGGGACACCGGGTGACCGCCGTGGCCGACGGGCGCTCGGCGATCGACCGGGCGAGTACCGAGCCCTTCGACATCGTGCTGCTCGACGTGGCCCTCGGCGCCGGACCCGACGGCTATGAGGTGTGCCGCACGCTGCGCTCGCGTCGCAACGTGGTGCCGATCATCATGCTCACCGCCCTGGACTCCGAGGCTGACGCCGTGCTCGGCCTCGAGGCCGGCGGTGACGACTACGTCACCAAGCCCTTCGGGCTGGCCGAGCTGCGCAGTCGCATCCGCGCCGTGCTGCGCCGCGCCGGGACCCGGGCGATCGGCGCCGAGATCCTGTCCGTCGGCGCCATCGCCCTCGATCGCTCCCAGCGTGAGGTGACCGTGGCGGGTGAGCCGGTGAAGCTGACCTTCAGCGAGTTCGAGCTGCTCGACGCGCTGATGACCGAGCCGGGCCGGCTGCTCAACCGCCAGGAGCTGCTGCGGGCGATCTGGGGCGACAGCGCCTACCGCGACCCGCGCGCCATCGACGTGCACATCCGTCACCTGCGTGAGAAGCTGGAGCCCGAACCCGAGAAGCCCCAGTACATCCTCACGGTGCGCGGTGCCGGTTATCGCCTGCGAGGGTCGTAATTGACCCCGAGCGGACCGGAGCCCCGGAGCCGGAGCTCGCGCCCGCTGTCTTCACGGCTGCTCAGCCTGGGCACCTTCGGCCTACGTGGCCAGATCGTCGGAGCGGTCCTCGTCACCACCGTGGTGACCCTGTCGGTCGCGGCGATCGTGCTGCTCCCCCAGCTCGATCAGGCCCTGCGCAAGGCGTCTCTGACCTCGCTGTCACGCGACATCACGGCCTCCAAGCCGGAGATCAAGGAGCTGGGGAAGGTCAACTACTACGCGCTGTCGTTGCTCGCGGTCCCTCAGCTCAAGCACTCCAAGCAGTACGCCGCCGCCCAGCACGACAAGGCCCAGCTCGAGGGAGCGCTGAACGAGCTGAAGCAACGCCTCGGCACCGAGGACGTCGATCTCATCGGTTACATCGACGCGAGCGGTCACGGCAGCCTCATCGGTACCTCGGGGATGAGCGACTCCGGTGAGTCGGTGAAGAACGACACCGTCGATGTGAAGACGGCCTTCTTCGAGAAGCAGGGGCTCTACCGCGCGGACCTCGGGTACGCCCACCCCAACGGACAGCAGATGGTGCGGGCGACGATCAAGCTGCCGCGCAACTCGGTGCTGGTGGTGAACAAGTCCATCGACGACATCCCCACTGCCGCCAAGGCGGTGTCCCGGGCCTTCGAGGTCGCCGCCCTGGCCGGGCTGCTGCTGACCGGCCTGCTGGCGATCCCCCTGGCCGCGACCCTGGGCCGGCGCCTCCAGCGTCTGCGCGAGGCCGCCCAACGGGTGGCGTCGGAGGGGGCCGGGGCCGAGGTGCCGACCGACCGCGCGCGCGACGAGGTCGGCGACCTCGCGCGGAGCTTCGCGATCATGCAGCGCCGCCTCGCCCAGCAGGAGGAGGCCCGACGCGCGTTCGTGGCGACGGCCAGTCACGAGCTGCGCACGCCGCTGGCCTCGCTCGAGGGGATGCTCGAGCTCGTCGCCGACGACCTCAACGCCAACGACCCCGACCTGGATGACGCGACCGCCCTGCTCGAGCGCGCCCGGGCGCAATCGCGCCGGCTCTCACGGCTGGCCGCTGACCTGCTGGACCTCAGCCGGATCGATGCCGAGGTGGTGCTGCGCTCTGAGCCCGTCGAACTCGGTGAGCTCGCGCGCGCGGTGCTGGCCGAGTTCGAGCTGAACCTGACCGATCGCGGCGTCAGCGGCGCCATCGGTGGACCGAGCGCCGTGGTGTGGGTACGCGCGGACCCAGGTAAGGTCGCTCAGATCCTGCGCATCCTGCTCGACAACGCGCTGCGGGTCGCCCCGCCCCGCACCGCGGTGACCGTCACGCTCGACGCGTCCGGCCTGTCGGTCAGTGACGCGGGGCCCGGCGTGGCCACCGAGGAGCGCGAGCTCATCTTCGAGCGCTTCCAACGCGGCGCGGCCACCGGGGGGGAGGCCGGCTTCGGCCTGGGACTCGCCATCGGCCGGGAGCTGGCGCGGCGCATGCACGGCGACCTGGCGCTGGCCGACACCCCGGTCGGCGCGACCTTCCGGCTGGTGCTGCCGGCGGCCGGGGCGCCTCCGAGCGCGGCCTCGAACGAAACGGTGGGAGTCAGCCGTCCGTGATCACCCTGGCCGCCATCATCAGCGTCTCCAGCGGACTCGGCTACTTCCTCCCTGCGATCATCGGGTTGGAGTCCCTGGGCGTGCCCTCGCCGGGAGAGACCTCTCTGCTGCTCGCCGCCGTGCTCGCCAGCCAGGGCAAACTCCAGATCTGGCTGGTGATCGTCATCGCCGTCGCCTCGGCCGTCCTCGGTGACAACCTTGCCTACGGTCTCGGCCGCTGGCTCGGCCGCGACGTGTTGACCGCCCCCGGACCGTTCCGCAGCTACCGGATCAAGCTCATCGACGTCGGCGACCGGTTCTTTGATCAACACGGGTCCCGGACCGTGTTCATCGGCCGCTGGATCACCGTCGTGCGATCGGTCGTCGCCTGGCTGGCCGGCATCAACGAGATGCCGTTCTGGGAATTCTTTACCTACAACTTCCTCGGCGCCGCGACGTGGGCGACCGCCTACGGACTGGCCGGCTACTACGGCGGTAACGCCGCGGTGGAGGCGTTCAAGAAGATCGGCCTGGGCGCCGCGATCGTGATCATCGTGGCGCTGGTGGTCTTCTACGTGGTGTACAAGCGCCGCCACAAGGATGACGCCGGCACGGGCACCTCGACAACCGCCGAGGCCCCCGATGCCGAGCCCGCGGCTCAGGCCGCGGACGTGTCCTTGTCGAAGCCCAGTGACAGCGAGTTGATGCAGTAGCGCAGGCCGTTGGCCCCGGGCCCGTCGTCGAAGACGTGGCCGAGGTGGCCGCCGCAGGTCTTGCAGACGACCTCGGTGCGGGTCATGCCGTGGCTCGAGTCGACGTGCTCCTCGACCGCGTCGCTGCTGACGGGTTCGGAGAACGACGGCCAGCCACAGCCGGCATCGAACTTCGTCTCGGAGCTGAACAGCGCGGTGCCACAGCCGGCACAGTGGTACATGCCGTCATCCCAGAGATCGAAGTACTGGCCGGTGAACGGCCGCTCGGTCGCCTGATGGCGGAGCACCTGGTACTGGTCCGGATCGAGGCGCTCGCGCCACTGCTCGTCGGTCAGCTGAACTTCCGGTTGCGTGCTCATACCCCTAAGGATAGGTCGCTTCGACGGCCCGCTCGCGAGCGCTCAGAGCATCTCCTGGACCAGGGCGGACCAGGAGAAATCACGCTGGCCCATGCCCGCCCCGGAGAACGGGTGGTAGTACTCCCGCAGCCCGCTGGTGGCCACGCTGCGCGCCACCCGGCGGCTCAGTTCGTCCGCCTGGTGCCCAAAGCCCAGGCGGACGAGACCACGCCAGAGCAGCCACGCTGAGTTCACCCACATCGGCCCGCGCCAGTAGCGGTGGACGAAGCTCGACTCGCGCGGCGCGAAGCTCGGCTCATCCGCGGCGACCGACGGCGGCCCGCCCGCCAGCCAGAAGCGTGCGGGGTCGAGCAGGTGCTCCTCCACCATCCGCCGGCCGATCGCCTCGGGCAGATCATCCAGGGCCAGGGGCGCCAGGGCCGCCCACGTCATCGGTCCGCCCCGCTCCTCGCCCCGACCGGCGGCCCCGCCCCGCCACACCGGAACGAACCGCCCGCGGCGCTCATCCCAGCAGCGATCGATCAGCGCCGCGGTGAGCGAGTCGAGCCCCAGTGCGCTGCGCGACAGCGAATACAGCACGTTGGTCGCCACCTCACACACCACCGGTCCGCCGGACGCCTGGATCACCCGGGCGTCGTAGCCGAGCCGGCGGTTGCGCCACACCAGCGCGGGAAAGCCCGCTCGCGAGTGCGCGCGGCGTCCCCAGATGGGGTCGAACTGGGGCGACGCGTCGAGGCCGGACTCGTCGGGTTGGACGATCCACAGAAGGCCGTCGCCGTCGAGGTCGCGGTTGGCCTCGAGCCAACGATGCTGGGCGGCGATCCGCGGCTCCTCACGCGGGTCCCCGACCGCCAATGACCACGCCCAGGCGAGCAGCGGCGGCTGGATCGAGGCGGTCATGGCCAGGTCCGTACCGGCCATGTTGTACGTGTGGCGCCGTACGCCGGTCAGCGGCGTGTTCCAGAAGATCGTGTGGCCGATGAAACCGTCGCCACGCTGGGCGGCCAGCAGGGACTCGAGCTCCCGGCGGCTGCGCGCGCGGTCGATGTGGCGCCAGCTGATCGCC
Organism: Solirubrobacteraceae bacterium; assembly: GCA_965198695.1. Classification (GTDB taxonomy): domain Bacteria; phylum Actinomycetota; class Thermoleophilia; order Solirubrobacterales; family Solirubrobacteraceae; genus Palsa-465. The sequence continues at coordinate 861,206 of CBDAPW010000003.1, forward strand.
GCGAAGCAGGAGTCCCAGTACCACTGCCACGGGTAGTGCCCGGCGGCCGGGCAGGTGTAGGCGTAGGGCACGCCGTCGCTCGCGCGGACGCCCTGGCGCCAGTTGTCGGCCAGCACGCGCCGGCAGTCGGCACGAATCTGAGAGGCATCTGTTTCTGCCACCATGCCGCACGATCGTGACAGGCGTGCTTGATGTGAACACCGCTGTGGGCTGGTTGGGACGCCGGCTCATGCAGCTCGCCTCCGACGGGCAGGCCCGGATCCAAAGCCACCCCGGCGAGCCTCAGTTGCCCCCGCGCCTCCTCCGTGCGCGAGCGGGAGCCGGAGGCCGCCAGGACTACCTCGAAGGTGGTCGCCGGGCAGCCTGCGAGCTGGAGCGGGCGCTCGTTCCGCAGGGTGTGGAAGCCTTTGCCCGCGTGCTCGACTTTGGCTGCGGGCCCGGTCGGGTCGTCTCCCACCTGGCGAGCGCTAGCTCGACTGGGGAGACCTGCCGGAGATTCGTCGGCCTTGACGTCGACGGAGAGGCCATTGCATGGGCGCGGACGTACATCGACGGCATCACGTTCGCCCATTCGCAGGCCCACCCGCCGCTTCCGTTCGCCGACGGAGCGTTCGACCTTGTCTACTCAATCTCGGTGTTCAGCCACCTGAATGAGCCTGACCAGGACGCTTGGCTGGCCGAACTCGCACGCATCCTCGCTCCGGGTGGCAGAGCGCTGCTGTCGATTCACGGGCCCGGGGCGTTTGCGGCGTTCCGCTCAGGCGTTGAGCGCACCCGGTGGTGTGACTCGCGGGCTTTTACCGGCCGTGGTCCACTCGCAGCGGATGAGATGGTCGCAGTCCCGTACCGCCGCAGCCGCTGGAACCGTCGCGATCTTTGGGGCGTCGGCGATGGCTACGGACTCGCCTTCCACGGGCCGGACTACATCCGGGCGCGCTGGGGCGCCTTCCTCGACGTCGAGGCGATCCTGCCCCAGGCGATCAGCGGCTGGCAGGACCTCGTGGTCGCGCGGGCGCCGAGCGGAACCGGCGCCACATCGGGACCGCTTGGGACAGAATCTGAGTTATCGGGGTAACGGGCGCGTGCGGGGTTGGCCGGCGCGCGACAGGATTCATGGAGGTAGGCATGTTTGGAAGTTCTGGGATGCGCCGGGGCAGGGGCATCGGGGCGCTCAGCTTGGCGGCGGCGCTCGTCGCCGTGCTGGCCGCAATGGCCGCGCCGGCGCTCGCCTCGGCCAAGGGAGTGCCGATCAGCGTGCAGATCGGGCCGTTCAAGGCCGCCCACGGATACACCTTCAGCCTGGTCGACCCGAAGTGCTCGGGGACGAACAAGAGCACCCAGATCGAATACCTCAAGGGCACCAGTCGCGACAGCGCGCTCTACACCTACTCGGGCAGCGGTACCTGCACGGCGAGCACCAACCTGAAGAAGGCCACGCTGTCGCTGAGCTGGCCCGGCATCGCCACCGTCAAGCTGAAGGTCGCCCGGGCCGGCAAGAACCGCGGCGGGGTCAGGCCCAAGGGCTGCACGGGCGGCAAGGGGGTCTCGCGCGAGGTGGTGCTGTCAGGCAGCATCGACATCACCGCGAGCAAGTACTTCGGATCGCTGAAGAGCCACCACGTGAAGGCCTACATCTCCCGGCTCTCGAACGTCAACTGCGGCAAGGGCGGAGCGCTGCCCAAATCAACGCAGCTGACCGGCCTGTTCGGCCAGAGTCTGTTCCTCGACGCGTCGCGGTACAAGAAGCAGACCGACGTGTCGGTGAGCGACTCCTTCAGCCCGGCCAGCGGCGTGAGCGGGGACTTCTTCCTCGACGTGCTCAATACGCCGAAGCTGTTCTCCGTCAACAAGACGACGGCCACGATCACCAACCTCAAGCCGTTCGGCTCCGGGAAGCTGGTGGCGACCAAGCTGGGGTCCTGCATCGGGTCCACCTCCAAGGCGGTCAACGTCACCTTCAGCGGTGCGCTCACCATCGACTCTCCGGTGCTCGGCACGCTCAGCTTGAGTCCGAGCACGGCCACCTCGGCGAACATCGGGCCGCTCGGTGCGGCGTTCCCCGGCGACTGCAACGGGTACGGCTCGACGCCGCTGACGGCGGGGATCGACAGCAGTTGTGACGACTCGACCTATCCCTGCTCGATCGCCGACGGCGACAACAACGTCACGTTCAACGACACCTCGAACGCGGGCACCCAGACCGTCGTCTCGGAGTCGATCAACTTCGGCGACAACAGCACCGGGACGGTGACCAACGGCGAGGCGACGCACACCTACGCCGCGCCCGGCACCTACACGGCGACGGTGACCATAGAAACCAGCGACGGCCAGACCGAGACGGCCAGCACCACGGTGTACATCGGCAACTAGGGATTGGGGGCCGGTCTGCCTGCCCCCGCGCGGGGGTGGGACCGGCCCCGTTTCACTCGCCGGTGTCGACGGGGCGGCCGGGGTCCCGGCTCCACTCCGAGAAGGAGCCGACGTAGAGACGGCCCGGGCCGAGGTGGACCGCCTCCAGGGCGAGCAGGTTGTGACAGGCGGTGACGCCCGAGCCGCAGGAGGAGATCACGTCGGTTCCGGGCCCGATCCCCGCGGCCTCGAAACGCGCCGACAGGGCGGCCTGGCCGGCCAGGCGCCCACCTGCCTCGACGTTGGCGCGGGCCGGGAGGCTGACCGCGCCGGGAATGTGGCCCGCGCGGGGATCGAAGGGGTCGCTGCCCCCGGCGTAGCGGGACGCGTCACGCGCGTCGAGCAGCACGGTGTCGGCAGAGCGGTTGGCGACGTCGTCGATCGAGGCGAAGCGCTCCGACGGCCAGGGCCGGGGAGCGAAGTGGCCGGGCTCCGGGACCGGGACCGGCGTCGATACCCAGTCGTCGGGGACCGGGCTGAGCAGCGCCGCGTCCTCACCGAGCGCGCGCAGCAGCCACACCAACCGCGCCGCCAGGACGCCGCCGGCGTCGTCGTAGGCGACGACCGTGTCGCCGCTGGAGATCCCGGCCGCCTCGAGACCCGCGGCGAAGCGCTCGGGGCTGGGCAGCGGATGGCGGCCGCCTTCGGCCTCGGGGCCGGCCGGATCCGACAGGGTGGCCTCGAAGTCGAGGAAGGTCGCGCCGGACAGGTGGCTCTCGGTGTAGGCGTCGCGGGCCGAGCGTCCGTCCAGGTACACCCGGGCGTCGACCAGGTGCCAGCGCTCGCGGCGGGCGGCGAGCTCGTCGAGGGCGATGAAGGGCGGTAAGCGTCGCGCGGCCGCTCGCTGGACCGCAGGCACGAGCTCGTCACCGTCGCCCAGCCGGTGGGGTCCGTGTGAGACGAGCAGGTGCTCGGGGGCGAGCTCGGCCAGATCGATCATCTGGGACCGCAGGTGCGCCCAGGAGTCGGCCTCGCTCAGCCACCAGTCCGGGCACAGCTCAAAGCGCCCGTCGCGGCGCTGGCCCACGTCGGAGAACAGCAGCGCTCGCGCCGCGGGGATCCACAGCACCAGCTCGTCGTCGCGCTGGACGTTGTGGACGACCAGGCCGCCGAGCAGCTCGCCGTCGTTGTGGGTGGGGATGTCGAAGGGGTGGACGGGCAGCTCGTCATGGGGCAGCGGGCGCGCGTAGATCGGCACGTCATACCGAGCGGAGGCCTGGGCGGCGCTGCGGTGGTGGTAGTGCAGCGTGCGAATCACGGCCTTGACCGGACCGTGGGCGCTGACCAGCTCATCCAAGGCGTGCCACGCCGCGGCGCCGTCACGGTCGTCGCGGTTCAGCGGGTCGACGAGCACGATCCCGTCGTCGCTGCGCAGGGCCCAGCAGCGGACGGTCAGCTCCCAGCTGTCGCCGGGGCTCCAGTCGGGGTGTGGGGCCTCCCAGAACCAGATGCCGGGCAGGGTTTCGGTGAGTTGAGCCATCTTCGCTGCAAATCTAACGATCGGGCGTCGGCGACCCGTGTCAGGCTGGTGTGGCGTCCGAGCGATTCGCGACCATGCCCCTCCCGATGTCCGCCGCCGCCCCCAGCTCCACCGCTCTGAGCCCGCGCTCGGAGGTCCTGCGTGACTGGCAGGTCCGGGCCATGGCGGCGATGGACAACTGGTCCTCGGGGTCCTTCCTCATCTCCGCCGCGCCGGGCGCGGGCAAGACCCGCCCGGCGCTGGAGCTGGTGGCGCGCGAGCTCGCGCGGCGCAGCGTCGACGGTGTGGTGATCGTCTGCCCGACCGCCCCGCTGACCCGCCAGTGGGCCCGGGCGGCCCACGCGCTCGGTATCGACCTGGCTCCTGACGCCGACTCCCCGCGCGCGCCGGCGGGCTTCCATGGTGTGGTCGTCACCTACGCCCGGATCGCCCAGTCGCCCGCGCGGTGGGCGGCCGGTGTGCGCGCCGGCACCCTGGTCGTCGCCGACGAGACCCACCACCTCGGCGAGGAGCTGAGCTGGGGGGAGGCGTTCGCCACCGCCTTCGCTGCCGCCAATCGCTGGCTGCTGCTGTCGGGCACCCCGTTCCGCTCCGACGCCAGCGCGATCCCCGGCGTCGTCTATGACAGTGACGGGCTGGCTGAGCCCGACATCGCCTACAGCTATGCCGACGCGGTGCGCGACGGGGTGTGTCGACCCGTCCAGTTCGTCACCTACGACGGAACCCTGTCCTGGCGCAGCGGCGAGGACGTGATCGAGGCGGGCTTTGACACCGTGCTGTCCACGCGGGAGGCGAGCCGGCGCTACCGCACCGCGATCTCCACCGATCTGCCCGACGGGCTGCCCCGCATCCTGGGGGAGGCCGACCGCCGGCTGCGGGCGATCCGCGCCGGGACCCTGGCCGGCGGGCCGCGTGGTCGCGCTCTGCCGGCCCACCCCAACGCGGGTGGTCTCATCATCGCTGCGGATTCCACCCACGCCCGCCAGATCGCCAAGCTGCTGGCTGACGCGATCGGGTTCTCCCCCGTCGTGGTGCTGCATCAGGATCCGCGCGCGGCGCAGAAGCTGGCCGATTTCACCCGCTCGAACGAGCCGTGGATCGTCGCGGTGAACATGGTGTCCGAGGGCGTCGACATCCCGCGCCTGCGCGTCGGGGTGTACGCCACCGCCGCCAAGACACCGCTCATCTTCCGCCAGATCGTCGGCCGCTTCGTCCGCACGATTCCCGGGCGCGAGCCCGAACCGAGCTGGCTGTATCTGCCCGCCGATCCGATCCTGCGCGACCACGCCGCCCGGGTCGAGCACGACGTCCGCGTCGGCCGTCGCCGCGGCCCGGGCGAGGACGACCCCAACCTGGCCGAATTCGACGACCCGGCCGAGCCTGCGGTCAACGAGCCGTCAGCCCAGCTCGACTTCGAAGCCCTGTCGGCCGACGTGGCGGCCCAGATGACCCTGTTCGGGCCGGCGCCCACCCCGGCCCCCGCGCGTCCGACCCCCCCGCCGGCGCCCGCCTATGACCTGACCCCGCCACCGCCGCTGCCCGCACCTGACGGCGGCGCGCCGGCCGTGCCCGCCTTCGAGCGCCGGGCCAAGCTGCGCAAGGAGCGCCACCAGCTGGTCTCCGATCTGGCCCGCCGCGACGGCCTCACCCACCAGCAGGTCAACCGCCAGATCAACGACCGGGTGGGCGTCGTCAGCGTGGATAAGGCGACGCTGGAGCAGCTCGAGCGTTCCGTCGAGGTGCTCGAAGGGTTACTGCGTCGACGCCGCTAGCCGTCGGCCGGCGCCAGAGCGCTAGGTTTAGACGCCCCAGCTCCGCGGAAGGACTGGCGCAACCAACCAATGAGGTAAGCGGATGAAGCTCGGAATTCTTGCACTGCGCGTCACGATCGGCGGCTTCTTCGTCGGACACGGATCCCAGAAGCTCGTCGGTGCCCAGGGCGGCCCGGGCCTGAAGGCCACCGGCAAGCACTTCGAGGAGGCGTTCGGGATCAAGCCCGGCCTGGCTCAGGCGACGGTGGCCGCGGTGTCGGAGACCGCCGGCGGACTCGGTCTCGTGCTCGGTTACCACACGCCACTGGCGGCCTCCGCGGTCGTGGGGTCGATGACCACGGCGATCCAGAAGGTCCACGGCAAGAACGGCTGGAACGTCCAGAACGGTGGTTTTGAGTACAACGCCGTCCTGATCGCGGCGGCTGTCGCCATCGCCGAGCAGGGCCCGGGCTTCCTGTCGCTCGACGCGCTGCGGGGCAAGCAGCACAAGGGCATCTTCTGGGGCGTGTTCGCCCTCGGCGCCGGCGTCGGCGGGGCCTTTGCCTCCCACGCCGCCTCGGGCTACTTCGGTGGCGGCGCCCCGGGTGAGGGCGTCGACGCGGGCGCGGTGGTCGACTCGCTCGTCGACTCCGCCAAGGACGTCGCCAACTCAGCCGCCGATGCGGCCCAGGACATCGTGAACTCGGCCGCTGACACCACCCGTGATGCGGTCGACTCGGCGGCTGATTCGGTGAAGGACGCCACCGCCTCGGCGGCCGATTCGGCCAAGGACGCCGCCAACTCCGCGGCCGATTCGGCCAAGGACGCGGTTGACTCGGCGAGCGACGGCAACGGTTCAGCCGCCGACTCGCTCAAGGACGCCGCTGGTTCGGCCGCGGACTCGGTCAAGGACGCTGCCAGTTCGGCTGCTGACTCGGTCAAGGACGCCGCCGATTCCGCCAAGGACGCGGCGGACTCGGCCAGCTGAGTCCGGGGAGGGCCGCTCCAGCGCGGCCCTCAGCCCCCCGATGAGGACCTGTCGGTGGTCGATGCAGACCGCCGACAGGGCGTCCAGGGGTTGTTGCAGGATTTAAGCGCGCGGCGCCGGGCTCCGATATCGCCGGCATGTCCGCTCGTCTTCTGTGTCGCGTCGGCGCCCTGCTGGGCGTCCTGGCCCTCATCCTCGCCGCTGCTGCCGGCACGGCCGCCGCCACCCCGGCGACCACCGTCACCGGTCCGATCACCGTGCTCGGCAGCTCCTGGTTCAGCCTGCAGACCGCCGGCCGGCGCGTCGGCGTGATCAACGCCCTCACCGCCGCGGCGACGGCCATCACCACTGAGGACACCCCGTACGTGTGGGGCGGCGGTCACGCCGAGGCGGGGGTCGCCTCGACCGGCGCCAAGGGTCCGGGGTACAACGGCACCCGCACCGGCTTCGACTGCTCGGGTGCGGTGGCCGCGGTGCTGGCCGGCGCGGGCCTGTGGCCCTCCGGGGCCGGCGTCCCGTCCGACCACGGCATCATCTCCGAGCTGTTGTCCGAGCATCTCATCGCTCGCGGTGTGGGGAGTGCCCCGGACGGGGTCACGCTGTATGACGATCCGGGCGTCCACATCTTCATGAACATCGACGGACGCTTCTTCGGCACCTCCGACGGCGCCGGCGGCGGCGACGCGGCCGGGGGCGCCGGCTGGCTCGCCGACGGGGCCTGGGACGCCAGCTCCAGCGCCTACGTGAAGTACCACTTTCTGCCCTCGGTGCTCGCGCAGAAGACCAGCTACGGCAACGACTTCACCTTCCAGCTGCCTGCCGGCGGCCTGTTCGCGGCCACTCGGGGCAGTGCGCTGGGCATCAGCCTGGGTGAGCTGAGCGTGTCAGATCTGCTCGTCGGCGAGCGCGTGAGCGTCAGCTACGCGACCAACGGCACCGGGGCGATGGTGCTCACCGCGCTTGCGGTCATCTCCGGCGGCCCGACCCTGACCCCACCGAGCCCGACCACCACCTCGACAACCACCACTCCGACGACCACGACCTCCACGACCACAACCACGACGACACCGACGAGCACCACCCCCGTGAGCAACGCCCCGGGCTCCCCGACGCTGACCACGCCGACGGTGACGGTGCCGGGAGCCGGCGTCACGGTTCCGAGCTCGACCGTGACCGTGGCGAGCGCGACGGCGTCCGCGTCCGGAACGGGCAGCGGCGGCTCCGCATATGGCGCTCAGTCGAGCACCACCGGCGGCTCAGCCTTCGGCTAGCCCGTCCTCCTGCTCCGCGCACCAGTGCTCGGCCCAGGTGTGCAGACCCAGGGCGTATTCGGCGGTCAGGCGGTGGAAGTGGTCGTCGAACTTATCCGCGGTGAGCTGTCCCTCCAGCTCGCCGATGCGCTCGACGTGGAGGCGGCGCTTGGTCTCGAGCACCTGAAGGCGTTCCTGCGGGGTGAGCACCCCGGCGAAGCGCAGACGCAACAGACCCTCGTCGCGCATCTCCAGGGTCGGGTTCTCACACTCGATCAGCCAACGGTGCAACGCCGCGTCACCTGACGCGGTGAGTTCGTAGTTGTGGCGGGGGCTGTCGCCGCGCGGATCGTCCTCCACCGAGATGAGACCCGCCGCGGTGAGTCGCCGCAGTTCGGGATAGATACCGCCGATGCTGGCCCCCCAGTAGCGCTTGGTCGAGCGCTCGATCTCCGCCTTGATGGCGTAGCCGGTGCTGTGGCCCTCGGCGATCAGGCCGAGGACGATGCGCGCGGTCTGGTTGAGCGCGACCGGCTCGTCAGGGTCCGGGGGCGGGGGGGCCGATGGGCTGGTGCTCGGGGTCGCTTTTCTGGCCATGGATCGAGTATGGGCTCGTCCGCCTAAGGATTGGGGAAACGTTCTGAGAGATCATGACGAGCTATCACCTAGAGAGATCACCGTAATCGGTCATTCAAATAGATCAGAGTGATATAACTGAGTGCAGCAACAAAACCTTGAGTCCGACAAGACGGACTCACCTGAGGAGGTTTTTCCCATGAGCAATCGATTTTTCTCCAACGCAGTCCTCGGAGTCGCCGGCGGTTTCCTGATCGTCGCTTCCCAGGTCTACAACGCCTCCACCTTCGAGTGGCTCGCCCTCGGCATCGGCATCATCGCGGTGGCCCTGTCCGGTGGCATTGCCCTCAAGGGTCGCGGCAACGTGCAGCGCGGCCTTGACGTGGCCACCGCCGCCATCGGCGCCTGGACCATCGTGGAGACGCTGATCTTCAACGGTTCCACCAACATCTGGCTCGGCTTCGCCTCCGGCGCCGCGTTTGTCGCCCTCGCGCTGGCGGGCCTGACCGCTCACGAGCTCTCGACCGAGCGGGTCGTCCACTCCTTCGAGATCTCCAACAGCGAGAACGTCGACCGGGAGTACGCGAACGTCGCGTAATCCTCGGCCGAAAGGTGGGGGACCAACTTCCACCTCAGGAGAAGGCCCCGAGGCTGTGGCGCAAGCTGCAGCCCGGGGCCTTTTCTGTGGCCTGAGTCCCCGCTCCCGGTCCGCGCGCTAGGCCGCGTCGGCGAGATCGAGAAATGCGCGGGCGGCGGCGCTGAGCGCGCGGTTGCCCGGGGTGGCGACCACGACCTCCCAGGTGAGGTCCGGTGACACGGCCCGTCGGTGCAGGCCACGCGGTTCGGCGCCGAGCATCGAGGCCGGCAGCAGCGCGATCCCCAGACCCTGCTCGACCAGCGCCAGCAGGGTCGGCATGTCGGCGACCTCGATGGACACATGGCGATGCAGGCCCAGATCGGTGAAGGCGCGATCGATCACCGTGCGGGTGCCCCAGCCGACCGGCGCGTCGACGAAGCTCGCCGTGCTGAGGTCCGCCAGGGCGACCGGGTCCTCGCCGTCGGGCCACTGGCCCGGGGCGTGGACGAGCATCAGCTCCTCGGTCAGCAGCGTCTCCACGTGCACGCTGGGCGGCACGTTGGTGGCCGATACGAAGGCGAGGTCCAGGGTCCCGTCGGCCACCCACCCCAGCAACTCGGTGGCGCCGCCGGCGGCCGGGCGCATCACCAGCTCCACGCCCGGGTGCTCGCGGTGGAAGCGCCCCAGCAGCGCCGGCAGGTCCATGAAGGCGGTGAAGGACTGCATGATCCCGATCGCCAGCTTGCCCGCCACCACTCCGTTGACCGCCGCGGCGCTGGCGCGCATCTCGGCCGCGGCGGCCAGCGCGGCCCGGGCCGGGATCAGCAGCTGGCGCCCGGCGTCGGTCAACACCACGCTGTGGGTGTTGCGGTCAAAGAGCCGGATGTCGAGCTCGCGCTCGATCGACTGCACCGACACCGACAGCGCTGACTGCACGTAGCCGAGTCGGCGGGCGGCACGGGTGAAGCTCCCCTCCTCGGCGACGGCCACGAAGTGATCGAGCTGGCGCAGTTCCACGCTCCCCAGCTTAGTCATTCCCCAAACAGATCACCGACATGCCTGATACTCGTTGGACAGGATCACCATTGGAGCGGATGCTGGGATCCATGAGCTCTTTCACCACATCCCCACGCAGTGCCCGAGCCCATGGCTTCGCGTTCTGGCTGACCGCGGCCGCCTTCCTCGTCAACATGGGGTTCTCCGCGGTGCCGACGCCGATCTACGGCCTGTATGAGCAGCGCGATCACTTCTCCGGCCTCGTCGTCACCGTCGTCTACGCGGTCTACGCCGTCGGCGTGATCGCCAGCCTGTTCCTGGCCGGCCATCTCTCTGACTGGATCGGGCGCCGTCGGGTGCTCATCCCGGCGCTGCTCATCAACGCCGCCAGCGCGGTCATCTTCGTGCTCTTCCCCAGCCTCGCGGGCCTGATCGTCGCCCGGGTGATCTCCGGTGTCTCGGTCGGGCTGACGACGGCGACGGCCACGGGATACCTGGTCGAGCTGCACGCGCGCCAGCGGCCCGGCGCTGACACGCGGCGGGCCGACATGGTCGCGACGCTGGCCAACATCGGCGGCATCGGCTTCGGGCCGCTGGTCGCCGGGCTGCTCGTGCAGTACGTGGGTGACCCTCTGGCCCTCTCCTACTACGTGTTCGGCGGGGCCCTGGTGGTGCTCGCCGCAGCCCTGGCGCTCGCCCCCGAGACGGTCAGCGCGCCCGATCCCCGTCCCCGCTACCGGCCCCAGCGGGTCGCCGTGCCCACTGAGGCGCGGACGGTGTTCTTCGCCGCGACCTTCGCCGGCGTGGCCGCCTTCGCGGTGTTCGGGGTGTTCAACTCCCTCGCGCCCGGCTTCCTCGTCGGCTCACTGCACAACGACTCCCACGCGGTGGCCGGCCTGGTGGCCTTCGCCGCCTTCGCCTCCGGCGCGGTGGCCCAGAGCCTGCAGATCCGCGCCTCGAGCAACACACTGCTCGTGCGCAGCGTCCCGGTGATCATCGTCGGACTCGGCTTGCTGGTGGGCGCGATGTGGGCCGCCAACCTGGTCATGTTCATCGTCGGTGGCGTGGTGACCGGGGCCGGGGCCGGCATGGTGTTCAAGGGCGCCCTGGTGACCGCCGCCGCCACCGCACCGGCCGGATCGCGCGCCGAGGTGCTCGCCGGCTTCTTCCTCGGCGCCTACGTCGGCCTGTCCATCCCGGTCGTCGGGCTCGGGGTCGCGACGACCTACTGGCCGGCCAAGGACGTGATGCTCGTGTTCGTGGTCATCGCCGTGGCGGCGATCGTCATCTCCGTCCGCGCCGTGCTGGCGGGCACCCGGGCCGCCGCGCCGGCTGGGGCTGGGGCTCCGGTGTCGGCGACCGCGGGGCGGGGCGCCGAGCCGGACCGCACGTCGGTCAGGGTCTGAGTCGGCGGATGACGACACGTATCCGAGCCCCCGCGATGGCGTCGAGGGGGGGTCGGCGCGGGTAACTTCGCACGCCCGCGGGGTGGGGCTGGGGGGCGTGAAGAAACCCACCTCCAGCGCAGGTAGGTTCGCGACCCCGCCGCGGCCGCAAGGGGGGGTGGGGAAGTTACCTACCCCCCCGCCGTCGGCTCACGCCGCCAGGCCCGCGGCGACCGCGGCGAGCTCGGGGGGCGGGGCCACGGGATCGGGCTCGAGCCGCCAGAACGGTGGTCCGGCACCCTCCGGACTCCTCGCGCCCACTGGACCCGCGGCGTCGGCCCGCCGCAGCCACCGGCTCTCGACGCACGCGGGCGCGCCGAAGCCGACCCCGACGACGGTCAGGCTCGGCGCGCTGCCGTCGAGCCCCCACGGCACCGCCACGACCGCGGCCACCGCGGCGAGCTGGTCGATCAGGGTGGGGAGGACCACCCCGAGAAAGCGCAGGGTGCGTTCGTCTGAGCCGAAGTGGTCATCGGCGTTGACGTCGGCGTCCCCGGGGGTGAGCAGCCAGTGGGTCACCAGCTTGCGCTCGGACTCCGCGCTGGCCAGGGTCGCCGCAGCGATCTCCCAGCCGAAGCCCAGCAGCTCCTCGGGTCGGGTCGGCGCCGCAGCCATGGTGGGTTCGTCTCCGGCGGGTCCGATGACGACCGACGACCGACGACCGCCGACGACGACCGAGCCCGCGGACTAGGACTCGGTGATCTCGACCCGGTCGGCGTAGAAGGCCACGGTGTCCTTGATCTCGGCCACCGCGGGGTAGGGCTCGCGGTACTCCCACACGGCGTTCTCCCCGAGTGACCCCAGGGCGGTGAGGCTGTAGTAGCTGGCGTCACCCTTGTAGGGGCAGTAGGTGGCGTGATCGGAGCGCTCGAGTTGGGCCGGGTCGACGTCGGCCAGCGGGATGTAGAGCACCGGCGGGTAGTTGGACTCGGCCAGGCTGAGCGCCGCGTGGGTGTCGGCGATGGTGACGTCGCCGGCGCGCACCACCACGTGGCTGGGGCTCGGCGTCACGGTGATCGGATGCTCCTCGGTGGGCTCGAGGTGGAGCTTCTCTGTGGTCATGGTCGACTCGCTTTCGTGGCTTGAGCTACGTGCTGGTCCGGGAGCAGCCGGGGCCGCGCCTGTTCGAGCGCCTCGGCCAACTGCTCATAGACGTCGTTGCCGAGTAAGTCTCGCAGCGCCAGCTCCATCTGCTCCTCACGGGCGACCCCGTCGGCGCGGGCCGCCTCACCGGACGGGGTGAGGTAGAGGCCGACGCCGCGCCCGGGACCCAGGCGCCGCTCGACGTACCCGAGATGCTCGAGCTTGGCCACCGACTGACTGATCGCCTGCTGGGTCTTGATGCTGCGGCGCGAGATGTCGGCCGCCGTGGCCCCCGGCGTCGTCGCGATCTCGTCCAGGGTGCCCGCCAGGGCGAGGGTCAGCTCGGTGTCGGCGAAGGTCGCCTCCATGAGCGGGATCAACGCCATATTGCACTCCCAGAGCTGATGGTGGAGGCGGTGCTGGTTCGAGGCCTCGGAAGCGCTCATCGCCTTCAATGTAGCTGGAAACAAGTGATTGTGAGAACAAGACCTTGTAACTACAAGACCTTGTGATAGTGTGGCCCATCATGACAACCACCGCTGCTGAACCCAAGACCCACAACAAGAACTGGACGTTGCTGGCCGTCTGCCTCGGCACGTTCATGCTCCTGATCGACGTGACGATCGTCGTCGTCGCCCTGCCCGACATCCGCACCTCGTTGCACACCAGCTTCACCGACGTCCAGTGGACGATCGACGCCTACTCGCTGTCGCTGGCCGCCTTCCTCCTGCCCGCTGGCTCGCTGGCCGACACCTTCGGTCGCCGGCGCATGTTCGGCATCGGCCTGGCCATCTTCACCGTCGGATCGCTGCTCTGCGGGGTGTCCAGCTCCGGCACCGAGCTGATCATCTGGCGCGCGGTCCAGGGCGTGGGTGGCGCCACGGTGTTCGCCACCTCGCTCGCCCTGCTGGCCCAGACCTTCCAGGGCAAGGAGCGCGGCATGGCCTTCGGCGCCTGGGGCGCGGTGGCCGGCGTCTCCTCGGCCATCGGACCGCTGCTCGGCGGTGTCTTCACCACCGAGCTGTCCTGGCACTGGATCTTCTACGTCAACATCCCGCTCGGCGTCTTCGCCATCTTCCTCACCCTCACCCAGGTGGCCGAGTTCCGCCCCGAGCATCACCGCCGGATCGACCTGACCGGCTTCATGCTGTTCACGCTCGGCCTGACCGCGCTCGTCTTCGGGCTGATCGAATCCGGGTTCAAGGGCTGGGGTTCGACCGAGGTGATCGTGTCGCTGGCCGTCGCCGTCGCGTCACTGACCCTGTTCGCGGTCGCCGAGACCCTCATCAGCCAGCCCATGTTCAACCTCAAGCTGTTCAAGAAGCCGGCCTTCCTGGGCGGCTCGCTGGCGGCCTTCGGGATGAACGGCTCGCTGTACGCGCTGTTCCTCTACATCGTCCTGTACTTCCAGAACGCCCACCATTACTCGGCTCTGGGCTCGGGCCTGCGCATCGCGATCATCACCGCCGGTGCGCTGGTCACCGCGATTCCGGCGGGGCGGCTCTCCTCGCGTGTCCCGGTCCGCTGGCTGATCGGCCCCGGCCTCCTGCTGGTGGGCATCGGCCTGCTGCTGATGCGCGGTCTGGGCGGCGACTCGAGCTGGACGCACCTGATCCCGGGCTTCCTCATCGCCGGCATCGGCAGCGGCCTGGTCAACGCGCCGCTGGCGTCCACGGCGGTCGGGGTGGTCGAGCCGCAGGAGACCGGGATGGCCTCGGGTATCAACACGACGTGTCGCCAGATCGGCGTGGCCACCGCGGTGGCCGCTCTGGGCTCGATCTTCACCTCGAAGATCAGCCATGCGACGGCGTCGACGCTCGACCTCCATTACGCCAACGCGCTGAACGAGCTGTTCCTGATCACCGCCTGCCTCGCGCTCGCCACCGGCGTCGTGTCGCTGGTGCTCATTCGGCCCAAGGACTTCCACGCCCACGCGCGGGCGTGAGCCGGGAATGACCGGGCCTGCCCGGCGGGGCTGCTGCACCCACAGGCAGCAGCCCCGGGGCGCGTTGTGTCATCGTGGAAGGCGGCCCCCTACGCGAAGGAGAGAACGCGATGAAATACCGCAAGCTCGGCAGTTCGGACCTCGAGGTCTCGGAGATCTCGCTGGGATCGTGGCTGACCTATTCGGGGGGCGTCGAGGCGGATCAGACCGCCGCCTGCACCGCCGCCGCCTTTGACGCCGGCATCAACTTCTTCGACACCGCCAACGCCTACGGTCAGGGTGCCGCCGAGACGGCCTGGGGCGAGATCCTCGCCGACCACGCCCGGGACTCCTACGTCCTGGCCACCAAGGTCTTCTTCCCGATGTCAGACGATCCCCAGGACCGTGGCCTGTCCGCGGCACAGATCGAGAAGCAGGTCGACGCCTCACTCAAGCGCCTGCAGACCGATTACGTCGATCTCTACCAGTGCCATCGCTTTGACGAGCACACTCCGATCGAGGAGACGATCGAGGCCCTGGCCAAGGTGGTCTCCGACGGCAAGGCGCGCTACCTCGGCTTCTCCGAGTGGACGCCCGAGCAGATCCAGGCCGCCCTCGACATCGCGGGCCCCGACTTCTTCGTCTCCTCCCAGCCCCAGTACTCGATGCTGTGGCAGGCGCCCGAGGCCGAGGTCTTTCCGCTGTGTGCGGAGAACGAGATCTCCCAGATCGTCTGGTCGCCGCTGGCTGAGGGTGTCCTCACCGGCAAGTACAAGCCCGGCGAGGACGTGCCGAGTGACTCGCGCGCGGCCTCGGACGCGATGAGCACCTTCATCAAGTCCCGGCTCACCGACAGCACCCTCGAGGCGGTCCAGCGCCTGGTCCCGATCGCCGACGGCGCCGGTATCTCACTCGTGCAGCTGGCGCTCGCCTGGGTGCTGCGCCGGCCCGAACTGGCCTCGGCGATCATCGGCGCCTCCAAGCCCGAGCAGGTCCGCGCCAACGCGGCCGCATCCGGAATCGAGCTCACCCCTGACGTGCTGGGGGCGATCGACGCGGCCCTCGGCGATGTCCCGGTCACGGGCCAGCAGCTCGCCCCCGGCGCCAGCGCCGGGATCACCCATCGCTAGCCGGACGAGAGGAACACGATGAAATACCGCAAGCTCGGCTCCTCGGACCTCGAGGTCTCCGACATCTCGCTCGGCTCCTGGCTGACCTACTCCGGCGGGATCGAGGCGGAGTCGACCGCGGCGTGCACGGCCGCGGCCTTCGACGCCGGGATCAACTTCTTCGACACCGCCAACGTCTACGGCCGCGGTGCGGCCGAGACCGCGTGGGGGGAGATCCTCTCGGCGCACCCGCGTGACTCCTACATCCTCGCCACCAAGGTGTGGGGGCAGATGTCAGATGATCCGGACGACCGCGGCCTGTCCGCGGCGCAGATCGCCAAGCAGATCGACGCGTCGCTGGCCCGCCTGCAGACCGACTATGTCGACCTTTACCAGGCCCACCGCTTTGACCCTGACGTCCCCATCGAGGAGACGGTCGAGGCGCTCCAGCAGGTGGTCAGCGACGGCAAGGCCCGCTACCTCGGGTTCTCGGAGTGGACGCCCGAGCAGATCCAGGCCGCCATCGACATCGCCGGCCCGGACCTGTTCGTCTCCTCCCAGCCCCAGTACTCGATGCTCTGGCAGGCGCCCGAGGCCGAGCTGTTTCCCCTGTGCGCGGAGAACGGGATCTCCCACATCGTCTGGTCGCCGCTCGCCCAGGGCGTCCTGACCGGGAAGTACAAACCCGGCGAGCCGGTGCCCGAGGGGTCCCGCGCCGCCTCGGAGGCGATGAGCACCTCGATCTCGCGCTTCATGGAGGACCCCACCCTGGAGGCGGTGCAACGCCTGGTGCCGATCGCCGACGCGGCGGGTCTGAGCATGGGTGAGCTGGCCCTCGCCTGGGTGCTGCGCCGGCCCGAGCTGGCCTCGGCCATCGTCGGGGCCTCACGGCCCGAGCAGGTGCACGCCAACGCGGCCGCATCCGGGATCGAGCTGTCCCCGGATGTCCTGGAGGCCATCGACACGGCGTTGGGGGACGTGCCGGTGACGGCGCCGACCCTCGCCGGCTTCGCCCAGCCGGGGATCAAGCACCGCTAACAACACGCCCGGACCGTCTATAACCCAAGGCGTACTTACTTTGCGTAACCCATCCGGGGGCCCGGCTGGGACGGCCACGTCGGCCGTCCCGGACACCCCAGAGCAAGAGGAGCCTGATGTCCGAGCAGACGGCGTCTGAGCCGGAAGTCCTGTCCACGCGGTCGGCCGCTGAGCTGATCGTCTCGTGCCTGGAGAACGAAGGGGTCGAGTACGTCTTCGGCATCCCGGGCGAGGAGAACATCCACCTCGTCCAGGCCCTCAAGGCGTCGCCGATCCGCTACGTGCTGGTCCGCCACGAGCAGGCCGCGTCGTTCATGGCCGAGGTCTACGGGCGACTGACCGGCAAGGCCGGCATCTGCTCAGCCACGCTCGGCCCGGGCGCCATCAACCTGCTGCTCGGCGTGGCGGACGCGACGACCAACTCGACGCCGGTGGTCGCGCTGTCGGCCCAGGTCGGCCTCAACCGCTCCTACAAGGAGACCCACCAGCTCGTCGATCTGGTGCCCATGTTCGCCCCCGCCACCAAGTGGGCCGAGCTGGTGACCACGCCCGGCGCGATCCCCGAGATGATCCGCAAGGCGTTCAAGCTCGCCCAGTCCGAGCGCCCCGGCGCGGTCTATCTGGCGGTGCCCGAGGACGTGGAGAAGGCCCCCGCGCCTGCGGACGCCCGCCCGCTCATCGTCAACGTCCCCCGGGCTGACGAGCCCTCTCACGCCCAGCTCGACCGCGCCGCCGAGGTGCTGTTGGGCGCCCACAGCCCGATCGTGCTGGCCGGTCATGGGGCCACCCGTGCCGGTGCCGGGCCGGCGCTGATCCGCTTCGCCGAGGCGCTCAACGTCCCCGTTGCCACCACCTTCCACGGCAAGGGCGTCTTCCCTGACGATCATCCCCTGGCGCTCGGTGCGGTCGGCTTCATGCGCCACGACTACGTCAACTTCGGCTTCGACCAGGCCGACGCGATCATCGCCGTCGGCTATGAGCTGCAGGAGTTCGACCCCATCCGCATCAATCCGGACTCGGACAAGAAGATCATCCACATCCACCGCTTCCCGGCCGAGGTCGACCGTCACTACGAGGTCGCCGTGGGCCTGCAGTCCGATATCCCCTCGACGCTCGACGCGCTCGTCGAGGCGGTCAACCACCATCGCTTCTCACCCGAGCTGGGGGAGCAGCGGATCCGTGAGCGCCTCGCCACCGAGCTGGAGCGCGGCGGCGCCGACGCGCGTTTCCCGCTGTCACCAGCGCGCATCGTCGCTGACACCCGCAAGGCGCTCGGCCGCGAGGACATCGTGCTGGTCGACACCGGCGCGTTGAAGATGTGGATGGCCCGGCTCTACCCCACCTACGCGCCCAACACGTGCCTCATCTCCAACGGCCTGTCGACGATGGCCTGGACGCTGCCCGGCGCCCTGGGGGCCAAGTTGGCCCGGCCCGAGCGCAAGGTGCTCGTCTCGACCGGCGACGGCGCGTTCATGATGAACAGCCAGGAGATCGAGACCGCGTTGCGCGAGAAGATCCCCCTGGTGGTGCTCATCTGGGTCGATGACGAGTTCGGCCTGATCACCTGGAAGATGGACCTCGAACTCGGCGAGAACATGGACACCAGCTTCGGGAACCCCGACTTCGTCAAGTACGCCGAATCCTTCGGGGCCGACGGCTATCGGATCAGTTCAGCGGACGAGCTGCTGCCCACGTTGGAGAAGGCTCTGGCCTCTGACGGTGTGTCGATCATCGCCTGCCCGGTCGACTACGCGGCCAACCTGGAGCTCACCGACGCGCTCGGTGAGCTCGACGAGAGCTTCTCCTAGACCGAACATGTAGCCTCGCGCCGCGATGCCGATGGATTGCACCTACCGGCTGCGGATTCCCCACCGCGCCGGCCAGCTCGCCAAGGTCTCGACCCGCATCTCCGAATTCGGCGGGCTGATCGGCGACGTCTCGACGATCAACATCGCCCGGCACGAGGCGATCCGCGAGATCACCGTCGAGCTGCGCGACAAGGCCCACGCCGACGCGCTCGCCGTCGGCCTCGGCGAGCTCGAGGACGTGCACGTGGTCTGGTATCACGACCGGGCCTTCCTCGCCCACGACGGCGGCAAGCTGACCTTCAGCGCCACGCGTCCGGTACTGACCAATCAGGACGTGCGCGACGTCTACACGCCCGGGGTGGCGCGCGTGTCGGAGGCGATCCACGAGTTCCCGCCGCTGGCCCGGCGCTTCACCACCCTCGGACGTTCGGTGGCGATCGTCACCAACGGAACCCGTGTGCTCGGCCTGGGGGACATCGGCCCACTCGCCAGCCTGCCGGTGATGGAGGGCAAGGCGCTGTTCTACGCCCAGCTGGTGGGCATCAACGCGGTGCCGATCCTGCTCGACACCAAGGACGTCGATGAGTTCGTGGAGACGGTCGTGCGCATCGCCCCCGGCTTCGGGGGCATCCACCTCGAGGACATCTCCACCCCGGACTGCTTCGCCATCGAGGCGCGGCTGATCGAGGCGCTGCCCCAGCCGGTGATGCACGACGACGTCCACGGCACCGCGGTGGTCACGCTGGCGGCGGCGATCGCCGCCTGCCGTCAGGCCGACATCCGCCTCGACGCCGCCGTGGTCGGCCAGATCGGGCTCGGCGCCGCCGGCTTCGGCATCGCCACGCTGATCCACGATGCCGGGGTCAAGCGGATGCTCGCGGCCGACCCCAACCCCCAGGCCGCCGAGCACGCCCGGGCCCACGGGATCGAGATCGTCTCCCTGGACGAGCTGATGGCCGCCGCCGACGTGGTCGTGGCCACCTCAGGGCGTCCCGGGTTGATCACCCCCGAGATGATCCGTCCCGGACAGGTGATCCTGGCCCTGACCAACCCGGTGCCCGAGATCGAACCCGCGGCGGCGCTGGCGGCCGGGGCGGCCTTCGCGGCCGACGGCACCAGCGTCAACAACGTGCTCGGCTATCCGGGGATCTTCCGCGGTGCACTGCTGTCCGGCGCCTCGGTGATCAACGTCGAGATGAAGCGCGCGGCGGCCTGGGCGCTGGCCGAGCTGACCGTCGAGTCCGAGCTGATCCCCGAGGTGCTCGACCTCCACGTCCACGAGACGGTGACCGAGGCGGTGCGCCAGGCCGCCGTCGACAGCGGCGTGGCCGACCCGGGGTTGCTCAGCGCCGAGTTCTGAGTAGGGCGGCCAGCGGCGCGCGCCCGTAGCGCACCGTCAGGCGCATCGCCTCAGACTCATAGCCTGGGCGCGAGATGGTCAGGGTCAGCCGGTCCCCGGCGCGGAAGACCCCGCCGTCCAGGCTGCGCAGGAACCGCTTGGCCGTCCCCTCCTTCCAGGTCCGCCTGGCGTAGGGACAACCCTTGCCGGTGCAGCGCACGCTGAGGCGGTAGGGACGCTTCAGTTTCGCGGCTCGGATCAACACGAGCTGGGAGCGGGCGCCCTTCCAGCGCCAGCCGAAGGTGACCGCGAGCTTGACCCGGCGCAGCTTGGACGTCGTCTTGGGGGGCGACACCACCGTCTGGGCCGGCGGGGCGGTGGAGATGGGGGTGGTGGAAACCGGCGCCGGCGTGGTGGTCGTGCTCGGGGCGGGCACCTGGGGGATCGGATTCAGGCTCGAGTCGTCGACGGCCACCGCCGAGGTACTGGCCGATGTCGTCTGGCGCTGAGAGCCGACCATCTCCCAGGTCGTGTTGGAGGGCAGGCCGAGCAGATAGGTGCCGTCGACCGGCACCGGGTGGGCGCTCGACCAGGCGCCGAAGCCGTCGGAATCGAGCGCGACGATCGAGCTCGGGCAGCCGCCGAGGGCGGAGCAGTCGCTGATGGTGAGAAAGGCGCCGCCGGCCACCCGCGCGATCAGTCCGGCCTGGGGACCGTCGGCCTCACGGACGAAGGTGCCGTTGGCCGGCAGCGGGTGGGCGTCGATGTAGTCGATGAACCCGCCGCCGTCGAGGGTCTCGTCACCGGGACAGCCGTTCAGCGGGGTGCAGTTGCCGACGTGGACGAGCGCCCCGCCGATCACCTCGTCGACATACCCCGCGTCGGCGCCGCCGCTGCCGGATCGGATGAAGGTCCCGTCCACGGGGAGCGTGTGCGCGGCCATGTAGTCGGCCAGTCCACCGCTGTCGAGGCTGACGTCCCCGGCACAGCTGCCGCCGCTGAGGCCGGTGCAGGAGTCGACGTGGATGACCGCAGCGCCGAGCACCTCACCCACCCAGCCCGACGCCACCGGGCCGCTGCCCACCGCCTTGATGAGCGTGCCCGGCGTGGGCGTCGGATGCGCCTTGGCGTAGTCGCCCGCCCCACCCGGGTCGAGGACGACCGTGCCCGCACAGCTCAGGGTTGCGCAGGAGTCGACGTGGATGATCGCCCCGCCGATGATCTCGTCGATGCCGCCGCTGTACTGCACGAAGGAGCCGTTGGCCGGCACACTGGCATAGCCGGACAGGCTGGTGACCTTCGTGGCGTTGGGGCAGCCGTCGAGGGTGGCGCAGCTGTCGATGTGGATCGCCGCATCCCCCACCACGCGGTAGATCCCGGTGTTGTACCGGATGAAACTGCCGTTGGCGGCGATCGCCAGAGCGGGGCTGACCGCACAGGTCAGCCCGCAGGCCAGAGTGGCCACGCCGCTGGCCAGGGCGATGATCAGGCGCCTCACGCTCATCCCCACCATTAACCCAGAAGCGGCGCGATCGATGCGCCGCCCGGGCAATTAATTCCAGCGAAAGCCCGGCTCGCTGAACGCGCCGGTGAGCGGGCTGCGCGGGAGGCCCGGGGGCGGGTCGGGCAGGTTGTAGGCCCCGGGGGCGAGGTCGTTGGGCGCGTCGGGGTGAAAGATCGCCGACAGATACTGGGCCTGGCCGCGGCCCACACCCAGCTCGGTCTGGCCGCCGCTGTAGGCGCCGATGCCGCGCTCCGCACACAGGTCATAGGTCGCACACAGCTCGCGCAGGGAGCCGATGCGCGAGGGCTTGAGGTTGACCATGCGCGGTGGGAAGGGGAGCGCGTCGATGTCGGCGACCGAGTGGATCGGGAAGTCCCAGGTGATCCGATCGTGGGAGTGCTCCAGGGCCGCCGCGGCCTCGGGCACGCTGAGATCGGGATCCTCGATCCAGGCGTCGGGGAAGTACTCGACCACGCGCCGGTAGAGGACCGGGTCGCCCGGCTGGTCGACGATCGAGCCGCGGTAGAGGCCCTTGAGGTCGATCGAGTCCACCGCGCCCGTGTCGACCAGCGCCGTGAAGATCGCCTCGGTCCACGAGCTGGTGGCGTCGAGCTTGAAGCGCAGCGTCGGGTCGAGCTCCAGCCGCGTGGTCACCGGATCCAGGCTGGGGGGTTCGCCCAGTCGGGTGGACGCGACGTAGCGCATCGGTCGGGCCTCGCGCCCCAGGGCGACCTGGAGGGCCACGCCAGCCTGGCGCAGCGCGAGATCGAGCGCCGCGCTGTGAAAGGCCCAGAGCCGGTAGCGGCGCGAGGCCGGATGATCCGGTTCGTGCCCGAACAGGTCGAGTCCGGCGGTGTGATCGCAGAAGTCGGCCAGGGTCCAGGTGCCGGCCAGGGCGTGGACCGCACCCCCAGCCTGGAAGCTGTCGTGCTGCTCAGGGGCGTAGGTGACGTCCTCACCGAGTCCCTCGGTGCCACCGCCGTGCAGGTGCACGACCGTGGTCTTGCGCAGCAGGTCGGGGCTGAGCTGGGCCTCCAGCGGCTCGAGGCTGTAGCCGTCGACCTCGAGGCTCAGGTGTGCGAGCCGGTCAAAGGTGCCCATGGGCGAGCAGCCTAGAGGTCGCGGGCGAGGCGCAGTCCGCTGAAGATCTGGCGGCGCTCGGGTAGATCCCAGTTGCGGAAGGTGATCGTGGCGACGCGCGGTGAGCTCAGCCAGGCGCCGCCGCGCAGCACGCGGTAGCCGTGGCCGAAGAACTGCTCGGAGTACTCGGGGTAGGGGTCCGCGCGGAAGCCCGGGTAGCGCTGGAACTCACTCGCCGTCCACTGCCACACGCTGTTCTGGAGCCCGTGCAGCAGCTGCGCCGGGCCCCGGGGTTCGATGGTGGCTGCGGCCTCCCACTCGAACTCGGTGGGCAGTCGCGCATCGTGGTGGCGGGCGAAGGCCTCAGCCTCGAAGTAGGAGACGTGACAGACCGGGTCGGTGGGGATGAGCGCCGGGCGGGCGTCAAAGCGTCGGGTCCGGTTGTCGCCGCTCCAGTAGAGCGGCGCCTCGACGCCCTCGGCCTGGCGCCAGCTCCAGCCGGCCTGGGACCACAGCTCGCGGCGCGCGTAGCCGCCGGCGGCGATGAAGTCCGCCCAGGCCGCGTTGGAGACGGGGAAGCGGCCGATCTGGAATGAGGCGACCTCGACCTGATGGCGGGGACGCTCGTTGTCGTAGGCGAAGCCGTCGCGCTCGGCGCCGATCATCAGGTTTCCGCCGGCCAGCGGCACGAGTTCGAGGCCGTGGTCAGCGCAGCTGACTGGGATGTCAGCTGCGCCAGGCAGGCCGCTGGGCAGCCCGGCGATCTGCAGCGTCTGGGACATCGTCTCGTTGTGCTGGAGCTCGTGACGGATGATCAGCTCCAAGCGCGCCTCGAGGTGCTCGGGCGTCTGGGCGCTGAGGAGCAGACCCAGGGTGTGGGCGCGGGTCCGACGCAGATAGTCGTGGGCGGCCTCGGTGCGCAGGAACGGCAGCGTGCCGCGGTCCCGGCGCGGTGTCTCATCCGCGTCATAGACGGCGACGAGCTCGGGCTCGATCATCGCGGTCCCGAACGTCCGGGAGATCCACAGGTCCTCGAAGGCGGCGATGTGACCGAGGTCCCAGACCAGCGGGCTGAGCAGCTGCGAGTGCACCTGCTCAAGCGCCTCGGCATCCAGTTCGGAGATGAGCGACAGGGTGCGCTGGCGGGATTCGCGCAGGGCGGTGGTGATCGTCTCGGTGCTGGTGCGCCGCGGTGGGCGCTGGGGGCGGCTCGGCCGCGCGAGGACGAGCGCGAACAGGTTGTCGGGGTCGGTGTAGATCGTCGCGAGCTCGAGTCCCGCGGCGCCGAGGTCGTGGCTGAGCCGCGCGGGGGTGAACTTGGCGCTGATCTCGGTGCGCATCTCCTCGCCGGCGGCGAAGTCGACATCGAGGTCGATGGCGGCGAGGTGGGCGTGACAGGCCTGGGTCGCGCGCAGGCGCATCTCGATCCACTCGTGCTCACGATCGAAGCGCGCGCTATGGGTGAAGTTGTCCTCGGGGATGTCGCCATCCAGCTCACGGTTGATCACCGTGAGGATGTTGAGATCGAATGCGGCGGTGACCCCGGCGCTGTCGTCGTAGGCCGCCTCGAGGACGGCGGGATCCTTCACCAGGTCGGCGCCGAGCAGGAAGTGGTCCTGGGGGCGCAGCAGTCCGCGGATCCGCGCGAGCAGCTCGTGTCGCTCCTCGCCGACGAAGTTGCCGATCGTCGAACCGAGCAGCGCGACGATGCGCGGAGCGTCGGACTCGGGCGCGGGCACCAGACCGAGGTCGCTGAAGAAGTCGCCGACCACGCCGTGAACGGAGTCGAGCTCGGGGTATTCGGCGAAGATCGCCTCGGCGGTCGGGCGCACCGCCGCCTCGGCGATGTCGAAGGGGATGTAGCGCGCCAGGCTGTCGGCGTCGCGCATCGCGTCGAGCAGCACGCGGGTCTTGGTGGCGCTGCCGGCGCCCAGCTCCACCAGCTCGGCTGCGCCGGTCGCCGCGACGATGGCGCCCGCCTCGGCCTCGAGGATCGCCCGCTCGGTCCGGGTCGGGTAGTACTCGGGCAGTTCGCAGATCTCCTCGAACAGGTCACAGCCACGCGCGTCATAGAAGTGCTTGGGCACGAGCTGCTTGGGCGTGGCGCTGAGCCCATCGCGCACGTCGTCGGCGAGCGAGCTGCGCTCGGCCAGCAACGCGAGGCTGAGGTCCAGTCGCTGGTCCGTCGTGAGAGATCGCATGATCAGAAGATACCAGTGGAGTGGACCGGACAGTCCACTATTCGTAGCGTCAGAAGTGTTCTACCCGACCGTCGGGGTCAGAAACGCTGGGTGCCGATCACCGACACCAGCTCGAGCTTCTCGGCGTCCACCGAGCCCGGGGTGGCGGTGAACACGATCAACCGCTCGGCGCCGTTCTCGGCGGTGAGGATCTGGCAGTCGAGAGTGAGCACGCCGACCTCGGGGTGCACGAAGCGCTTGGAGGTGTGCGCGCGACTGCGGACCTCGTGTCGACTCCAGATCGCGGCGAACTCCGGGCTCTCACCGAGCAGGGCGGCGACGAGCGCATCGGCCTCGGGATCCGCGCCGGGGCCGGCGTGCACCGCGCGCAGCGAGGCGGCGAAGATGCGCGAGTGCTCGGGGTGGTCCTCGGGAGGATGGATCGCGCGCTGGGCGGGGTCGGTGAACCAGCGATAGATGTTGCTCCGACTCAGCCCGCTGAACTGGGTCTGGACGCCGATCAGGGCCTCGGCCAGACGATTCTGCACCAGCGTCACGCCGAGGTCCGAGACGATCTGCGCGGGTGCCTCGAGTAGCTCGAGGACGCGCAGCAGACCCGGACTGGGGTGGTCGTTGCGGTAGGTACGGGGCGGCGGGATGTGCCCGGCGAGGTGAAAGAGATGCTCGCGCTCGAGCGGGTTCAGTCGCAGCGCACGGGCGAGTGAGCCGGTGGTCTGCTCAGAGGGCCGCGAGCCGCGGTTCTGCTCCAGGCGCGTGTAGAAATCGGTGGAGACGTGGGCGAGGGCCGCCACCTCCTCCCGGCGCAGACCGGGGGTGCGGCGCCGCGGGGTTCCGTACAGGCCGACGTCCTCGGGCTTGAGCGACTCGCGCTTGTACTTGAGGAAGCTCCCCAGCTCGTCGCGGTCCATGGCCCTCAGTATGCGCCGCTGGGGGGAGCGCATCCAGGGACAACCTCTCCCTGGATGCGTGCGCCCTGGTTGTCGGGTTCTGCGGGGGTCAAGATGACTCTGCCCCTGCTGAGAAAGGATCTCCCCATGACCACCCAGACATTGCCCGGCGGCACCTACCAGATGGGCGACGGCCCGACCGTGACCCGCGTGGGCTATGGCGCCATGCAGCTCGCCGGACCCCATGTGTTCGGCCCGCCGCGTGATCACGACGAGGCGGTCGCCGTGCTGCGTGAGGTCGTCGAGCTGGGCATCAACCACATCGACACCTCCGACTTCTACGGCCCCCACGTCACCAACCAGGTGATCAGGGAGGCCCTGCATCCATACCCGGACGACCTGGTCATCGTCACCAAGGTCGGCGCCCGCCGCGACGACAGCGGCGCCTGGCTGGACTGGCGCGAGCCCGACGACCTGCGCGCGGCCGTGCAGGACAACCTGACCCACCTCGGCCTCGAGACGATCGACGTGGTCAACTACCGCCACATGGGATCCGGTGACGGCGGCGTCAACGTCGTCCCCGGTTCGATCGCACCGCAGTTCGAGGTGTTGGCCGAGCTCCAGCAGCAGGGCCTGATCAAGCACCTCGGGCTGAGCAACGTCAACGCCGATCAGGTCGCCGAGGCCCAGGCGATCGCGCCGGTCGTCTGCGTGCAGAACCTCTACAACCTGGCTCATCGTGTCGACGATCAGCTCATCGGCTCCCTGGCGGAGCAGGGCATCGCCTTCGTGCCCTACTTCCCCCTCGGCGGCTTCTCGCCGCTGCAGTCCGACGCGCTCTCCAAGGTGGCCGAACGGATCGGCGCCGCGCCGTTGGCGGTGGCCCTGGCCTGGCTGCTTCAGCGCAGCGAGAACATCCTGCTCATCCCGGGCACCTCATCGCGGGCCCACCTGCGCGACAACGTGGCCGGTGCCGGCCTGGAGCTCTCGGCTGAGGACGTGGCCGAGCTGGACACCATCGCCGCCTGAGCCCGGTACCCCGGCGCAGTCAGAACTCCGAACCTCGGCGGCGGCCACGTTTGCGCCGTCGCCGAGCGGGAACATTTGGGTTGCGTAAAGAGTTATTGCAGACGCAACAGAAGGGCGATGACGGTGGATCTCTTCAGGCAGGTGACGGCGCGGAATAACCGCTTCGTCCTCGGCATCTCACTGCTCGCCGCACTCGGCGGCTTCCTGTTCGGCTACGACACCGGCGTCGTCGGCGGCGCGCTGCCGCTGATCACCAGCAAGCTGCACCTCAGCTCCGGCCAGGAATCCTGGGTCACCGGGTCCCTGCTGCTCGGCGCGGTCACCGGCGCCGCGGCGTCGGGTTTCCTGGCCGACCGCATCGGGCGGCGTCCGACGATCTTCGTCGCCGGCGTGGTCTACACGATCGCCGCGCTCGCCTCGGGCTTCATGGATTCGATCCTCGCCCTCGGCATCGCCCGTGGCGTCCTCGGCCTGGCCGTCGGCACCGCCTCCTTCGTCGCCCCCATGTACATCGGCGAGCACGCTCCCAAGCAGCTGCGCGGCGGCATGACCGCGCTGACCCAGGTGTCGGTGACCCTGGGAATCCTCATCGCCTACCTCATCGATGACGCCTTCAAGGGACTCGGCGACGGGTGGCGCTACATGTTCGCCCTGGGTGCCGCCCCGGGCGTCGTCCTCGCCGTGGCCATGCTGTTCGTCCCCGAGTCCCCGCGCTGGCTGATCGAGCACGACCGCGATGACGAGGCGCGCAAGGTGCTGGCGCGCTCGGGCGCGATCGACGACGTCGACGCGGAGATCTCCGAGATCCACAAGGTCGCCAGCCAGCAGAGCCGGTTCCGGCTCGCCGATCTGGTCGGCGGTCGGGTGCGTCCGCTGCTGATCATCGGCGTGGTCATGGCGGTGATGCAGCAGATCATCGGCATCAACACCGTCATCTACTACGGCGCCACCATCCTCGGCTACGCCGGCTTCTCGACGGGATCGTCGATCGCCCAGGCCGTGTTCATCGGCGCGGTCAACCTGCTCGGCGCGGTCATCGCGGTGTTCCTGCTCGACAAGGTCGGACGCCGCGCGCCGCTGCTCGGCGGCACCACCGGCTCGGTGATCGGGCTGATCGCCCTCGGCCTCTACTTCTCCGCCTCGGGCCATTTCCAGCACGCCCACGCCTGGATCGCCCTGGTGTCGATGATGTTCTACATCGCCTGCTTCGAGATCAGCCTCGGGCCGATCTTCTGGGTGATGATCGCCGAGATCTTCCCCCTGCAGGCGCGCGCCAAGGCGATGGCGATCTGCACCATGTTCAACTGGGCGTTCAACTTCTTCGTGTCGTTCTTCTTCCTCGACGCCGTCAAGGCGCTGGGCCAGAACGGCACCTTCTTCCTCTATGCCGGATTCGGGATCCTGGCGATCATCTTCTTCGACCTGCGGGTGCCCGAGACCAAGGACCGCAGCCTGGAGCAGATCGAGTCCGACGTCCACCACGAGCCCCAGCTCAACGCCGAGCGCCGGCGCCAGCAGCGCGACACGCGCGGCGCGGGCGAGGGGCCGGGCGGACGCCGTCGCCAGCCGGTCTCACACTGAGCCCCGGTCGATCGAAGAGGCTGCTGAAGATGACGACCTGGCTGATCACCGGCTGCTCCACCGGACTGGGACGCGCCCTGGCCGAGGCGGTGCTGCGCCACGGCGACAACCTCGTGGCCACGGCGCGGGACCCCGAGACGCTCGCTGACCTGGTGGCGGCCCACACCGAGCGGGTCCAGGTGCTGGCCCTCGACGTGACCGACCCGGCGGCGATCGACGCGGCTGTGGCGGCGGCGGGTGAGCGCTTCAACAGCATCGACGTGCTGGTCAACAACGCCGGCTACGGATATCGCGGCGCGGTCGAGGAGGGCGAGGACCCGGCCGTGCGAACGCTGTTTGACACCAACTTCTTCGGGGCCGTGGCGATGATCAAGGCGGTGCTGCCGCTCATGCGTCACGCCGGCAGCGGGACGATCGTGAACATCTCCTCCATCGGAGCCCGTCTCTCCCCGCCCGGCTCGGGCTACTACGCGGCGAGCAAGGCCGCCCTCGAGGCGCTGACGGCATCGTTGGCCAAGGAGGTCGCACCGCTGGGCATCCGCGCTTTCAGCGTCGAGCCCGGCGGTTTCCGCACCGACTTCGCGGGCCGGTCGCTGGTGGGCTCCGACGTGGTCATCAGCGACTACGACGCGACGGTGGCGGCGCGGCGCAAGCCCAACGACACCGCCCACGGCACCCAGCGCGGTGACCCGGAGAAGGCCGCCGAGGCGATCATCGCTGCGGTGAGAAGTCAGACGCCACCGGCCATGCTGGTGCTCGGCCCCGACGCCGTCGAGGGCTTCTCGGGCGCGCTCGACGCGCTGAGAGCCGACCTTGACACCTGGCGCGAGCTCAGCCTCGGGACCGATCTCGACGGCGTCTGAGCCTGCCCTGAAGCGAAGGAGAACGTCAATGGCCACGACCACCATCATCATCGGCGCCGGCCCGAACCTGGGCGCGGCGATCGCTCGCCGGTTCGGCCGCGAAGGGATGTCGGTCGGGCTGATCGCCCGTGATGAGACCAAGCTGGCCCAGCTGGCCCGGGAGCTGGGCGCCACGGGAATCACCACCGGCTACCGGACCGCGGATATCCGCGACGCCGACGCGCTCAGCGAGGCGATTCAGACCCTGGCGGGGGAACTCGGCCCGGTCGAGGTGCTCCAGTACTCGCCGCTACCGGCGCGCGAGTTCATGAAGCCGATCCTCGAGACGACGGTCGACGACGTGCGCGGTCCTCTCGAGTTCAGCGTGCTCGGCGCCGTCGCCGCCGCCCAGGCGGTGATCGCCGGGATGCTCGAGCGCGGCTCGGGCTCGATCCTCTACACCACCGGCGGTGCGGCAATCAAGCCCTACCCGGAACGGGCCGGGGTGGGGATCTCCTTCGCCGGCGAGGTGGCCTACGCCCGCATGCTCCACGACGCCGTGGCCGACCGCGGGGTGCACGTGGGGCACACCGCGATCGCCGGGTCGATCGGGCCGGGTAAGGACCACGACCCCGACGCGGTCGCCGAGGTCATCTGGCGCCATCACGCCGAACCCGGCGACTTCCAGATCCGCATCGGATTCGACGCGTAACGGCGGACGACAGGCCCGGGACGGGGGGACGCTCAGGCGCCGCGGTCCTGCCCCGAGCCTCGGGTCCCGGACGCCCGGTCGGCCTCGTCCTCGGGGTCATAGGCCTGATAGGGGTCTGAGTCGGACTCGGGGTCGGGCTCGCCGACGGGGGTGTTGAGCCGGCTGTGGGGATCGTGAGCGGGCTCGCCGGTCGGCTCATCTCGTTCGTTCAACGCGTGCGCGGGCGCTTTGGGCTCCAGCGGCCGGTTGACGGCCTCAGCGGGGTCAGCGGCGCGTTCGTAGATACGGTCGGGCTCGTGGCGGGGGTCGGTGTGGGGGGTGTCGGGACTCATGATGGGACCTTTCAGCCGATGGCGTATCTCAGGACGTACCCTCGCCCGGGGCGGACAAACTCGGTGGACGCCGCCGAGGCCGCGTCCGGCTCCCAGTGATTCAGAGGTCAGATGGTTCGAGGCTGTCCTGGAGCTGGTGGAGGCCGACACGCATGCGGTCCTTGACCGTGTCGGCGTCGAGGCCGAGGTATCCGGCGATGTCGGTGTGGGAGAGCTGTCCGAAGTAGGCGAGGGTGATGACCTCCTGCTCGGCATCGGGCAGCCGGGCCAAGCGGTCCGCCAGGCGTTCGCCGGCTGGTGCTGTCGCCGAGCGCGTCAGCTCGATCGCGCGCGAGCGCACCGAGCCGAGCAGCCACGCTCCGACGCTGCCGCGCTGGGGGCGGTCGCCGGCTCGGCTCCGCCACAGCCGCGCGAACTCCGCGGCGACCACCTCCTCGGCGCACTGGGTGTCACGACAGATCGCCAGCGCCACGCTGTAGGCCCGGTCGCAGTAGCGGTCATAGAGTTCGCCGAAGGCGGCCGCGTCTGCGGCGGCGACCTGGGCCACCAGCTGGTCGTCGTCGCATCCCCGGCGTTTGCCCCGCGTCACGGTCACCGGCGCAACCGTTCTGGGCATATCGTGGTGTCGGGCACAGCGTCTCCGGGGTCGAGGAACCTCGGAGTTCAGAGCATGCAGCCCGTCAGCAGACGTACTCCATCACAGCCCTCCACCAGCGAATGTACCGCTCGCGCGCAGCCACCAAACGGGGTTCAGCTGGCGCTGGGGCTGGGGGCGCTGGTCAGGAACGTCGCGCTGAGATCTTCCTCACCGTGCGCTTGCACCCCTTGGGCAAAGCGCTCGTGGATCGTGGTGATCAGCGGAAGGTCGAGCCCGTGGGCCTGGGCCGAGTCCACCATCAGCCCGGCGTCCTTGGTCGCCAGCTTGAGCGCGAAGGAGGGGTCGAAGGATCGCTCGATCATCGCCTTGCCCTTCAGCTGCAGATAGGGGGCATCGAGCGGACCGTCGGCGACCGCCTCGAGCACCAGGTGCGGATCCAGGCCCATGCCCTCGGCGAGCGCCAGCGTCTCCGCGGCACCCTCGACGACGGCGAGCAGCCAGCTGTTGATGGCGACCTTCAGCTGGGTTCCGCCGCCGGCCTCACCCACCCACACCGTCTTGTGACCGACCACGTCGAAGATCGGCTGGACCCGGTCGCCCAAAGCCTCGGGGCCGGAGGCGAGGATCACCAGCGTGCCCTCCTGCGCCGGCTGCTTGGTGCCCGACACCGGCGCGTCGACTAGGGCCAGTCCGCGCTCCTGCGCGAGCTGGACACAGCGGTCGTTGCCGGCCTCCCCGATCGTGCTCATCTGCAGCCAGATGGGATCCGCGCCCGGAGTGCTGTCGATCGCCGACACCGCCTCGATCACCGCATCGGCGTCCGACAGCATGGTGAGGATGACCGTCGCGCCATCCGCCGCCTCCGCAGCGGTGTCGCAGATCGTCGCCCCGTCGTCAGCGAGTGACTCGGCCTTGTCACGCGAGCGGTTCCAGGCGCGCACGTCATAGCCGGCCGTGAGGAGGTTTCCGGCCATCCCCTTGCCCATCGTGCCGCCGGCGCCGAGTACGGCGATGGTTTCCTGCGAAGTCATGCTGCCTCCTGGTGATCTGAAGTCCTCAGAACCACCTACCCGACTGCCTGCGGCGCGACGCCCCGATGTGCGACGGGGTCGAGGCTTGACGCCGTCTCAGTCGATGGCCTACCGTCGGCCGCTCGCAGGGGCATCTTGGCCGTCACCGGGAGGTGGGACCGCTGTCTGACATAGGGCGCGACGCCGTGTCGGCGCAGCCGGGTCGCCACCAGCGGCCCGCGCTTGACATTCGCCTGGCCCTCGCGCTGGGGTTCCTGCTCAGCGTGACGCTGTGGGCCGTCGGATGCGGTCTGATGGGGACGGTTCCGGCGGAGGCGGCCCCGTCGGTGGGGCCGTGTGACATCTACGCCCTCAGCGGCACGCCGTGCGTGGCCGCCTACAGCACGACCCGGGCCATGTACGCCGGCTATCAGGGTCCGCTGTATGCGATCAGTCGCGCCTCGGACAAGGCAACGCTCGACATCAGCACCCTGGCGTCCGGGTTCGCCGACGCCGACGCCCAGGACCGCTTCTGCGCCGGGACGACCTGTGAGATCACCGAGCTGTTCGACCAGTCGCCCGACCACAACGATCTCACCATCGAGGGACCGGGGGCCAACGGGGGACAGGACAGTGGAGTCGCCGCCGGCGCGCTGCCCATCAGCGTCGACGGACAGCAGGCCTACGGGATGGACTTCGAGCCGGGCATGGGCTACCGCGACAACACCACGCTCGGGATGGCGACGGGTTCAGGGCCCGAGTCGATGTACATGGTCACCTCGGGTACGCACGACAACTCCGGCTGCTGCTTCGACTTCGGCAACGCCGAGACCACCGGCGACGACGACGGCAACGGTCACATGGACGCGCTCTACTTCGGGACGGACTGCTGGCTGGCCGCGACGGGCTGCCCGCCGGGGGGACCGTGGGTGCAGGCTGATCTGGAGAACGGGATCATCGCCTCCGACGACGGCAAGAACCTCGACCCGTCCTACACCGGGAGCACGAGCCCGTTCGTCACCGCGATGCTGGAGAACAACGGCACCAACGCGATGGTGCTGGCCGCCGCCAACGCCCAGGCCGGTCCCCTGGACCCGCTATGGGTCGGTGCGCTGCCGAGCAATCACTGGGACCCCGACCCGCCGACGTTCATCGTCCCCTACCCGGACAATCCGAGCCAGACCGAGGTCGTCAACCCGCTCCTGTCGGGGTACGCGCCGATGCACAAGGAGGGCGCGATCGTCCTCGGCACCGGGGGCGACAACAGCAATCAGGGTGTCGGCTCGTTCTTCGAAGGCGCGATCACCGCCGGGATCCCCAGCCTGGCCACCGAGGCGGCCATTCAGACCGACATCACCGGTGCCGACTATGCGAGCACGGGGAGCGCACCCGCCTCGGACACGCCCCAGTTCGCCGTGGTCACCCAGACCCGTCAGGCGGTCGCCGCCGTCGTCTGCCCGCTGACCTGCCGGGCACGCATGACCATGACGCTCAAGAGTCCGCGCGTGCGGCGTCGGCTCGTCCCCGTGCGGGTCCGCGGGGCGCTTCACACCCTGTCGGGTGCCACCGTGGTGCGGCTGGCGCTGCCGCCACAGGTGGTGCGCCTGGCCCGGCGCTCGGGGCTGACCCAGCTCGTGGCCACGGTGACCGTGCGGGCGGCCACCGTCACGCCGGGTACGCCAGCGGTTGCGCGCACGGTCCGCCTCCACATCCGCCTCTGACGTGCCCCGGGCCCCGGGCCCCGCGTCGCGCGTCGCCGCCGGTCCTGGATCCCGCACCCGACCGTGCCGCGTCGCCCCGCGGCGGGGAGGCGATGCGCCAATGCATCGATATGGAGCATTTCCGCATCGGCTCATCGCGGAGCCAGCGCAGAGTGTCTGACGGAGAGCTCCCGGCGTCCGGTGGAGAAAAATGAGAGGGCCCCGGTCTCCCGGGGCCCTCTCATTCGTTCCTGGCCGGTACGCCGCATCTCAGCAACGTACGGCGCTGGTGCGCCGGACCCGTCGGTCCGGCGCATCGTGGCGCGTGGAGCGCCAACGCTTCAGCGGCTCACCTGGCGTGAGCCGCGCAGATCACCCGCAGCCGGTGTTGTTGCCGCAGCTCGAGCAGGTCATGCAGGCACCGGTGCGCTGCATCGTCCCGCCGCACTGATCACACACCGCGCCGACGTCGATCATTCCCAGCGGCGACTTGGACACCACCGCGGGACGCACCGGCGGGGTGTCGGTCAGCGCCGAGGTCGCCGGCCGGGCCACCTTCGGTCCGGACGCCACCTTCGATGACGACGCCGGAGCGGGCTTGGCTGACCCGTTGCCGTTGCCGTTGCCGTTGCCGTTGCCGTTGCCGTTGGCCTTGACCGCACCGTTCCCGTTCCCCGACGCCGCGGGACCCGCGGTGTCGCCGAGGTAGGAGCTCGCCGCATCCTGAGCGGACTGACGGGCGCGGACCGCCGGGGTCATGATCCCCAGCGCCTCCTGGGTGTCGGTATCGAGGAACCGGGAGGCCAGCCAGCGCATGATGTAGTCGGGCATCGACTTGGCGAACGGGATCTCCGGGTTGGCGGTGATCCCCTCCGGCTCGAAGCGCATGTAGGCGAACTTCTGCACCAGCGTCTCGAGCGGCACCCCGTACTGCAGGGAGATCGAGATCGCCGTGGCGAAGGAGTTCATCATCCCCCGCAGGGTCGAGCCCTCCTTGCCGATGTCGGTGAGGAAGATCTCCCCGACGGTGCCGTCCTCGTACATGCCGGCGGTGATGTAGCCCTCGTGACCGCCCAGGGAGAACTTGTGGGTGATCGACTGGCGCTCGACCGGCATGCGCTTGCGTCGCGGGCCGGCGGACTCCAGGGCCTCCTGACGACCCTCCTCCAGCGCCTCGACCCGCGCCATGGCGATCGCGGACTCCACGGCCGCCTCGACCGCGGCGTTGAGCTGGGCGTGGGTGAACAGCTCCTCATCCCCCTCGACCGATGCGTCCTTGCCCTGCTGGGCGTCGGTGCGCAGCGCCTGGGCGGTCTTGGAACCGTCGCGGTAGATGGCCAGCGCCTTGACCCCGAGGCGCCAGGCCTCGGTGTAGGCATCGGCGATGTCCTCGACCGTGGCCTCGAAGGGCATGTTCACCGTCTTGGAGATCGCCCCCGAGATGAAGGGCTGGATCGCGCCCATCATCTTGATGTGGCCCATGTGCGAGATGGCTCGCTCACCCACCGCCACGTCGAACACCGGCAGATGCTCGGCGGCCAGTCCGGGCGCGCCGACGATCGTGTTGTGCTCGTTGATGTAGGCGACGATCTGGTCGACCTGCTCGGGGCCGTAACCCAGGGTCTTCAGGGCCAGGGGGACCGTGCCGTTGACGATGGTCATCTGACCGCCGCCCACCAGCTCCTTGAACTTGACCAGCGAGAAGTCCGGCTCCACGCCGGTGGTGTCGCAGTCCATGAGGAACGAGATGGTGCCGGTCGGCGCCAGCACCGTGGCCTGGGCGTTGCGGTAGCCGTGGGCCTCGCCGGCCTCGACCGCCTCCTCCCACGCCTCGCGCGCCGCGCTCAGCAGCTGCGTGTCGCCCACCGCGGCGTCGGGGATCGCGTAGCTGGCGTCACGATGCATGCGCATCACGGCGTTGTGCTCCTCGCGGTTCTCGGCGTAGCGGTCATAGGGCCCCATCGCCTCGGCCACCTCGGCCGAGCGGGCATAGGCGCGACCGGTCATCAGGGCGGTGACCGCGGCAGCGAAGCCCCGGCCGTCGTCTGAGTCATAGGGCATGCCGTTGGACATCAGGTAGGCGCCGAGGTTGGCGTAGCCGAGCCCGAGCTGACGGAACGCCCGCGCGTTGGCGGTGATCTCCGGGGTCGGGTAGCTGGAGGGGGAGACGACGATCTCCTGGGCCAGGAACACGACGTCGACCGCGCGCTCGAAGCTCTCCACGTCAAGGGTGCCGTCGGGACGGCGGAACTTCATCAGGTTCAGCGACGCCAGGTTGCAGGCCGAGTTGTCCACGTGCATGTACTCCGAGCACGGGTTCGAGCCGTTGATGCGACCCGAGTTCGGGCTGGTGTGCCACTGGTTGATCACGGTGTCGTACTGGACACCGGGGTCCGCGCAGCGCCACGCCGCCTCGGCGATCTCGCGCATCAGCTGACGGGCCGGGATCGGCTCGCCGACCGGCTCACCGGACACGCGCCCGATCAGGTGCCAGTCCGCGTCGTTCTCCACCGCGTGCATGAACTCGTCGGTGACACGCACCGAGTTGTTCGCGTTCTGGTACTGGATCGAGTGGAAGCCGTCGCCGTCGATCGACATGTCAAAGCCGGCGTCGCGCAGGGCCTGGGCCTTGTCCTCCTCCTTGGCCTTGCACCAGATGAATTCGCGGATGTCGGGGTGATCGACGTTGAGCACGACCATCTTGGCCGCGCGCCGCGTACCGCCGCCGGACTTGATCGACCCGGCCCAGGAGTCCGCGCCGCGCATGAAGGAGACCGGACCCGAGGCGGTGCCGCCACGGCTCAGCTTCTCGTTGGAGCCACGGATCTTGGACAGGTTGATGCCCGAGCCCGAACCACCGCGGAAGATGATGCCCTCCTTGGTGTTCCACTCGAGGATCGACTCCATGTTGTCGTCGACGGAGAGGATGAAGCACGCGGAGGCCTGCATCTTGGCGTCCCCGACGGGATGCCAGCCGACGTTGAACCACACCGGCGAATTGAAGGCGGCCATCTGGTGCAGCAGGATGTGGGTCAGCTCGGCCTCGAACGCGGCAGCGTCATCGGCGGTGGCGAAGTAGCCGCGCTCGGCACCCCAGCCCGCGATGGTGCCCGCGACCCGCGAGATCATCTGCTTGACCGACCATTCGCGCTCGGGCGCGCCCGGCTGGCCCCGGAAGTACTTCTGCGCGACGATGTTCGTCGCGTTCTGTGACCAGCTCTTGGGGAACTCGACGTTCTTCTGCTCGAAGGAGACCCGATCACCGTGACCGATGCGGGCGTCGCGGAGCTCCCAATCCACACTTGTGAACGGATCCTCTCCAGACCTGGTGAAATACCGCTCTACTGAGAGTCCCTGACCTGCCGTAAGTTGGGTTTGGGGAGTGTTCTCCATCGCCTGCGTGCTCCTCTCGTTGTCCGCTTCTGCCGCCGCGTGGCCCCAGCGCCGAAGTGGCTGAGGCGGTAACAGCGGATCCTCCATCAGAGGCCGGACGGAAAGACCCCCACAACGTGCCCTCCAGGGGTCAAAATCTGCCCTTCTCAGTTTACCGCTCCCAAATTGCGGCCAAAAGCGTGCGCCCCCCGCATTTACTGGGTTTCTCCCTATTTGCGGCTTCGCTGTACGCGGCCTTCGCCCAAGGCGCGATCCGCGCCCCGGACGAGCCGCGCCTGCAGGTGGGGATCGCGGTCATCACCGCGCTCGCAGCGGCCGCCTGGCTGTGGTTCGGCCAGCTCACCCTGCGGGCTCCCAAGCCGGCGCTCGCCGCCCTCGGGCTGCTGTTCGCCTTCTGCGCCTGGAGCGCGCTGAGCCTCGCCTGGAGCACCAGCCCCGACGGCACCTGGGTCGAGGTCAACCGTGTCTTCGGCTACACGCTGATCCTCGCCCTGGCCATCGCCCTCGGCGCCAGTGCTCGCGACGCGATCGACCTGACGACCCGCGGTCTCCTTGCCCTCACCGTGGTCGTCCTGGCCTACGCGCTGGCCCAGAAGGTCATCCCGGGGTTCCACATCGCCGGGCTGATCAACCTCGACCAGACGGGTGCGAACGCGCGCCTGCAGGCGCCGCTCGACTACTGGAACGCGCTGGCGCTGCTGCTCGGCCTCGGCGCGCCGGTCGCGCTCATCCTCGCGCTGGCGCCCCACCGCGGCCCCGCCCAGCGCCTGACCGGGCTCATCACCCTGGAGCTGATCGTCGTCACCATCGGCTTCACCGAGTCCCGCGGCGGCTTCCTCGCGCTCGCCGTCGCCCTGGCCGCCACCGTGGCCCTCAGCCCCGACCGACTCACCACCCTGGCCTGGGCGGCGGCGGCC
Source organism: Solirubrobacteraceae bacterium (assembly GCA_965198695.1). Taxonomy (GTDB): domain Bacteria; phylum Actinomycetota; class Thermoleophilia; order Solirubrobacterales; family Solirubrobacteraceae; genus Palsa-465. Next base: position 898,765 of record CBDAPW010000003.1, read on the forward strand.
TGCGCGGTCGGCGCGCTCGACCTCGTCATCGCGCTGTCGGCGCACCCCCTGACCGGCGACAACATCGCCCTGGGCCGGCGCGAGCTGGCCGGCGGCCTGCTGCTCGTCGTCCTCGTGGCCACCGCGACCCTCAGCGCGCTGCTCATCCCTCACCTGGACCGGCTCCCATCCCGCCTCAGCACCCACCGTCGCGCCAGCACCTGGCGCGCCCTCGCCGCTGCCCTCGGCGCCCTCGTCGTCCTCGCCCTGATTGGCGCCGCCGTCAGCCATCGCGGTCTCAGCGGTCAGATCAGCCACCTGTGGAACGGCTTCAACAACGCCGACTCGATCGCCACCTCGAGCGCCACGCGCCTGTTCTCGGACTCCTCGGCCAACCGCGTCGACTGGTGGGGCCAGGCCCTATCCGCCTTCGTCCACCGGCCCCTCGACGGCTACGGAGCGGGGTCCTTCCCGGTCATCAACATGCTGTTCCGCCACGACACGGTCAGCGTCCAGGACGCCCACAGCGTGCCCCTGCAGTGGCTGGCCGAGACCGGCTTGGTCGGCTTCACCCTCGCGCTGTCGAGCTGGCTCGTCCTGCTCCACCAGGGCTTCGGGGCCGTCCGGCGCTCCGGCGCGGACCGCGTCAACCCACTGGGCCTGGACAGCGACGCCGCCCGGAGCCGCCTCGCCGCCGCGGCCCTGCTCGCCGCGGCACTCGCCTACAGCGTCCATGCCCTCTATGACTGGGACTGGGACATCCCCGGGGTCACCCTGCCGGTGCTCATCGCCCTCGGAGTGCTCGCCGGTGCGAACCGCCACACCCCACCCCGAGGCGACACCGGCCCGCCCGGCCAGACGGTGCTCGACATCCCCGCGCCGGTCCGCCTCGAACCCCACACGGGGCCGACCCTGCGGCTCACCGGGCTTGCTCTGCTCACCGCGATCATCGGCCTGTTCGCCGTCTCCGCGGTGCTGCCCGGGGACGCTGTGAACCAGGCCACCGCCGCCCTGACCGAGGCGGCGATCGGGACGCCGAGCGCCCTCAGCGCCGCCCGGCAGAAGGCGAGCGACGCCAGCGCCCTCGATCCCCTGTCCGACGCCGGTCCGCTGGCCAACGCGAACATCGCCATCGCAGCGCGCGCCTACCCCCTCGCCCGTGACTACGTCATCGAGGCGATCCGGCGCCAACCAACCGACGAGTCGGCATGGGCGACCCTCGTGCGCGTCGACCTGCGCCTCAACCGTGACGCCGAGGCGATCACCGCAGCCCAGCGGGCCCTCGACCTCGACCCCGAGATCGACGAGCTGGGTCAGTTGACCCTCGCCGCCGACGTGGTCGCCGCCCAAGTCGCGGCGGCGCCGCCCCAGGCCTCGGCGAGCGCGATCGCGACCCCCGGTTACTGAGCCGCGGGCAGCTGGCCGCGCAGGCGGTCCAGCTCGGTCTCACGCGCGATCAACGCGTCCTCGGCCTCTGAGGCCCGTGAGCGCGCCTGCTCCAGCGCGGCCGCTGCCGCGTTGAGCTTGGAGGCCACCACGGCCGGATCGCCCGAGTCGCCGTCGGCCGCCGAGCCCTCGGCCACGGCCTGCTCGTGGGCTTCGCGCAGCGCCCGCAGCGAGGTGAGCTCGAGCTTGGAGTCGGCCAGCTCCAGCTGGAGGTTGCGCGCGTGCTGTTGGAAGTTGGCGGCGACCTGGCGGGCGACCTCGATCTCGGCGGTCAGCTCGGCGGTGATCTGCTCCCACTGCAGATAGGTGTGCTGGGCGTGGCTGTCCCGCTCGGTCAGGGTCTGGCGCAGCAGCTGGATCTCCGCGGCGCGCTGGATGAGCGTCGACTCGGCCGCCTCGGCCTCGGCGCGCGCGTGGCTGGCGCGAGTCTGGCCCAGCTCGGCCTCGCCCTGGGCGGTGCGCAGCTCGTCGCGCGTGGCCTCGAGAACCCCTTGGGTTGACGCGAGGTCCGAGCGTGCGTCGGCCAGCTCGGCCCCGAGCGAGCGCAGCCGCGTCTCAGACGCCGCCCGCGCCGCCGCGGAGGTGTCAGCCGCGACGTCGGCCGCGGTGCGCCGGGCACGCTCGGACTCCAGTCGGCGTGACAGCTCGGCGACCACGTCGGCGTCACCGACGTCAACCGGCTCCGCCGGCGCCGGCGCTGGTCCGGCTAGACCGGCGCCGGCCAGCGACACCCGAGTGCCCTGACGGCGGCTCGGCGCGGGGAGATCGATGTGCGCGCCACCCGCCAGCTCGAGCACGAAACTCCGGGCGCCCGCGGCCAGCTCGGCCGGGATGCTGAAGGCGACGCGGGCCAGGCCGGGCGGGCCCGGAGGGGCGGGCAGCGGGGGGATTCGCTCGGCCCCGTCGATGATCAGGGTGCTGGCGGAGGGATCGAAGGTCGGCGCCGCGGCGATCCGCAGCAGGGCCTTGCCCGGGATCGCCTCGACATGCTCGAAATCCTTGAGCTCAAAGGCAGCGTCGGTCACTGCGCCGCGATTCTACGCGGCCGATAAGCTCTCCGGCTGCCCATGAAGCTGCTCCTCACCGGCGGCGCCGGATATGTCGGCTCGATCGTCTCGCGTCACCTGCTCGAGGCCGGGCATGAGCTGACCGTGCTCGACAACCTCGGCACCGGGCATGAGCCGGCCGTCGCGCCCGGGGCCGCGTTCATCCAGGCCGACCTGCGCGACCCGGCCGCCGTCGACGCGGCACTCACCGGGGGTTTCGACGGCGTGCTGCACTTCGCCGCCCTCTCCCTCGTCGGGGAATCGGTGAGCGCACCGGAGCGCTACTGGGAGAACAACGTCATCGGCTCGCTCAACCTGCTCAACGCGATGCGCACCCACGAGGTCCCCCGGCTGGTGTTCTCCTCGACCGCGGCGACCTACGGGATTCCCGAGACGGTGCCGATCCGCGAGGACGCGCCGACCCGGCCGACCAACCCCTACGGCGCCTCCAAGCTGGCCGTCGACACGATGATCTCCGGGTTCTGCGCCGCCCACCCGCTCGGTGCGGTGTCGCTGCGCTACTTCAACGTGGCCGGCGCCCACGGTGACGTGGGGGAGGCCCACGACCCCGAGACCCACCTCATCCCCAACGTGCTCAAGGTCCCGCTGGGCCAGCGCGAATCGGTCGCGCTGTTCGGCAGCGACTACCCCACGCCGGACGGCACGGCGATCCGCGACTACATCCACATCGACGACCTGGCCAGCGCCCATCTGCTCGCCCTCGACGGCGCGCGAATCGGGGAGCACCGGATCTACAACCTCGGCACCGGCACCGGCTTCAGCGTGCGCGAGGTCATCGCCGCGGTGGAGTCGGTGACCGGCACGACGATCCCCATCGACGCCCGGGACCGCCGCCCGGGTGACCCGCCCGCGCTGGTCGCCTCGGCGAAGAAGATCGCCGCCGAGCTCGGCTGGGTGCCGGCCAAGCCGTCGCTGGAGGCGATGATCGCCGACGCCTGGGCGTTCGCCCAGACCCACCCGCACGGGTACGCCTCAGAGGCCTGAGGTCTCGACCGCCGAGACCGCCGCGGCGAGCACCTGCTCGGGCGTGCCGGAGGCGTCGATGACGCGGAAGCGTTCCGGCTCGGCCGCGGCCAGCTCCGCGTAGGTCGCGTGCACGCGCGCGTAGAACTCCGCGCCGGCCAGCTCGAGCCGGTCGGGGGTCTCGCCGCGCTGCACCGCGCGGGCGGCGGCGACCGCCGGGTCGAGGCTCAGCAGCAGCGTGAGGTCGGGCACCAGCCCCCCGGTGGCAAAGGCGTTGAGCGCGGCCACCGCGGCGACGCCGAGCTGGCGCCCACCGCCCTGGTAGGCGAGCGAGGAGTCGACGAAGCGGTCGAGGATGACCGTCTCCCCGGCCGCCAGGGCGGGGATCAGGCGCTCCTCGATCAGCTGGGCGCGAGCGGCGGCGTACAGCAGCGCCTCGGCCCGGTCACCGATGCTCAGCCCCGGGTCCTTGACCAGATCGCGGATCCGCTCCGATGCCACCACGCCACCGGGCTCGCGCAGGACCCGGACGGCGTCCCCGCGGGCTGACAGCGCCGCGGAGAGCCCTTCGGTCAGGGTGCTCTTGCCGGTGCCGTCGACGCCTTCGATCGTGATGAGTGCCATCGCCCCGGGTGACGGTAGCTGCCGCGCCCGCGGCTGCGTAGCATCCATTCCCATGGCGCTGGCTCTGGACGATCACCCTCACGCGAAGTCGGTGCTCGCCCCGGCGCTGGCGGCCGACCGGCCCTCGCACGCCTATCTCTTCCACGGCCCCGGGGGGTCGGGCAAGCGCCAGTTCGCCCGCCTGTTCGCCGCCGAGCTGCTGGCCGGTGGCGCCGACGATCCCGCCTCGGCCCGCGCGCGGGCGATCGCCGGATCCCATCCTGATCTCACCTGGGTCTCGCCGAGTGGCGCGCACGAGATCCTCGTCTCCGACGTCGACGCGGCCGTGGTGGCGGCGGCAACCAAGACACCGTTCGAATCCGCCCGCCGCGTGTTCGTCATCGAGTCGGCGGACCTGCTCGGCGAGGGGGCGGCCAACCGCATGCTCAAGACCCTGGAGGAGCCGGCCGCCTACGTCCACATCGTGCTGATCAGCGATCACCTCGCCGACGTCCTGCCGACCATCCGCTCGCGCTGTCAGCTCGTCCGCTTCGACGGACGCTCAGAGAGCGAACTGGCCGCCGAGCTGACCGCTGCCGGCCTGCGCGAGGAGATCGCCGCGGCCGTCGCGGCGCTCAGCCTGGGCGACGCCGGGGTGGCGCGCGAACTGGCCAGCCCCGAGGGCGCGGCGCTGCGCAGCGCTGCCGAGACGTTCGTGACCGCCGTGCTGGAGGGCCGCGCGGCAGCCGACGCGCCCTGGAACATCGTGCTCGAGTCGGTCCGCGGACGCGGTGAGGCGGTGCTCGCCGAGCTCGAGGCCCAGGCCACGGCGGAGCTCGAGATGGTCCCGCGCAAGGAGCGCAGCCGGGTCCAACGCGAATGGGATGAGCGGGTCAAGCGGGTGCGCCGCCGGGTCGAGACCTCGGCGCTGGGCCTGGCGCTGACCCTGGTCGAGGCGTGGCTGCTGGACCTGGCCAGCCTGGCCTGGGGCGCTCCCGAGCACGTGAGGAACTCCGATCGTCTCGGGCCCGCCGCCGGTCTATCCGGACCAGCGGCGGGAAGTGACGTCCCGGCTGACGCCCTGGTCCGGGCGGTCAGCGAGGTCGAGGCGACCCGGCTGAACCTGCCGCTCAACGTCAACGAGGAGCTGGCCCTTGAGGCGTTGGCCTACCGGCTCGAGGCGGTGCTCCTGAGATGACCGACCTCCTGGCCCGCGGCGGAATGGGCGGCGAGAGCGGCGAGGCCGCGCGCGTCTATCTGCGCAATCCCGTGGTGGGGGACGAGGAGGAGTTCACCTCGCTGATGCGCGCCTCCAAGGCCTTCCATCGCCCGTGGGCGTCCGCCCCCCATGACCACGAGCGCTTCATGGCCTACATCGAGGATTCCCAGCGCGACAACTTCGAGGCGCTGCTGGTGTGCCGGCGCGGCGACGATGCGATCGTCGGCTTCTTCAACATCTCCCAGATCGTGCGGCGTCTGTTCCAGAGCGCCTACCTCGGCTACGCGGCCGGGCGTCCGTTCGCCGGGCAGGGATACATGAGCGAGGGGATCCAGCAGGTCCTCGCCGTCGCCTTTGGCGACCTTGGTCTGCACCGCCTGGAGGCGAACATCCAGCCGGGCAACGAGCCGTCGCTGGCGCTGGCCCGGGGGGCGGGCTTTCACCGCGAGGGTTTCTCGCCGCGCTATCTGAAGATCGGCGGTCGCTGGCGCGATCACGAGCGTTGGGCGATGCTGGCCGAGGACTGGCAGGCCCGCCCGGGCACCGAGTAGGTCAGCCGCCTGCGCCAGGTGGCCAAATCCCCCGGGCCCGGGAGCTCGCGGGATGTTTGGCCGGGCGGCCAGAGTCGGGCGGGGGGAGCCCCGCCAGGATGACGCCCATGACCATCACCGACTCCACGTCCGCGGGGACCACGCCGCGGCTGCGCACCAACGCGCTCGGCTTTCCCCAGCTCCTGGCTCAGTCGGTGGCGCTCATCTCGCCCACCATGACGGCGGTGCTGATCATCCCGCTGGCCTTCTCCATCGCCGGGGACGCCACCTGGTTCTCCTACGCCTTCGGCACGATCATGCTGCTGTTCGTCGTCTTTGGGCTCAACCAGTTCGCCAAGCGCTCCTCGACCACCGGTTCGATGTACGCCTACGTGGCGCGCGGGCTCGGCGCCGCCTCCGGCGTGATGACGGGCTGGGCGCTGGTCTGGTGCTACTTCTTCATCGGCACCGCCGGGCTGTGCGGGTTCGCGCTGATGAGCCAGCAGTTCCTCGACGGACTCGGCGTGCATGGCACGGTCACGCCACTGCTGTTCTTCCTCATCAGCGCCGCCGTGGGCTTCTACATCGCCTTCCGCGACGTGCGTCTGTCCGCCGTGCTGATGCTGGTGCTCGAGGGTCTGTCGGTCGCGTGCATCCTCGCCCTGTCGGCGGTGATCCTGTTCAAGCACGGCTTCCACGTCGACACCGCGGAGACCAGCTTGCACGGCTTCGGACTCAAGAGCCTGGACTTCTCGGTCGTCGTCTGCATCTTCTCCCTGGTCGGCTTCGAGGCCGCCTCGACGATGGGCGGTGAGGCCCGCAACCCGCTCAAGAACGTGCCCAAGGCCGTGATCTGGAGCCTCATCGTCACGGGCCTGTTCATGGTGGTCATGAGCTACGTCGAGGTGCTCGGTGCCTCACACTCCCACCTCGACCTCGCCTCCCTCGGCGCACCGCTGCAGACGCTGTCATCGGCCTACGGCGTGGCGTTCTTCAAGATCCCGGTCTCACTGGGTGGCATGGTCAGCTTCTTCGCCCTGACCCTGTCCTGTGTCAACTCCGGGACGCGCATCCTGCTGCCGCTGGGCCAGCACGGCTTCGTGTCCAAGCGGCTGCACAGCACCCATGCCACCAACCTGACCCCGCACGCCGCGATCGGCTTCTACTACGTCCTGCTGCTCGTCGTGGCGTTCATCTGGCACCTGTCCGGCACCAGCGCGCTGACCATGTTCAACGACGCCGGCACGATGGCGGCGACCGGCTTCCTGTTCGCCTACTTCATGACGGTGGTGGCGGCGCCGTTCTTCCTGCACAGGCGGGGGGAGCTCACAGCCCTGCACGTGGGCATGGCCGTGGCCGGGTTCGCGCTGCTCCTGGTCCCGGCGGTCGGGCTGTTCTATCCGCTGCCGGCCTTCCCGGTCGACATCTTCCCGGCGATCTTCGCCGGCTTCATGATCGCCGGCGGGACCTGGCTGTTCGTGCTCAATCGCCGTGTGCCGGGGACGCTGAGCGGCATCGAGGCAAGCCTCGAGGCGGCGCTGGATGCCGGGATCGAGCCGGCCTCGGACGTCGAGGCGGGCGGGCGCGTCGGTCTGGAGATGCCGGGTCTCGGAGGCGTTGACCTCGCCTGAGCGTCAGCGGCGCAGGGTGCGGCTCACCAACCGCCCGGGCGGGCGTCCGCGCCACGGCGGCCGACCTCCCAGGGCGTGCGTTCGGTCGCGACGCGGGCGGGCGGATTCGCCTCGGCTGTCGCGCGGTCGGCGTCGGGCGCGTCGTCGACGGCCATCGTGTCGGACTCCAGCATCAGGAACTGGACGCCGCGGATGACCATGTAGGCCCCCGCGCACACCAGGGCCACGGGGATGGTGATCCACCACATGCTGGTACCGGGCCCGAGCGTGTAGAGGACCGCCACCAGGGCGAAATCAATGACGATGGTGAGGGCGACCACCTGTGCCCCGAAGCTGTTGACTGTGTTTCTGACCATGAAGTGCTCGCCCGTCCTTGATCGTGGGTCTGCGCCGTCGCCCCGCTCGGGCCAGTCGGCCGGCAGACCCGGCTGCCGCTGATTCCGCGCCACCAAACTATGACAGCGCCACCCTCCGGGCCTCGGGGGCTCAGCGGTAGGTGATGAGTCCGCTGGCCTCGAGGTGGGAATGGTCGTTGAAGGAGATCAACGACCGTCCCCGGCGCCCGACGGCGATCTTGGTGATCGCGGTGTTGACGGCGACCCGGTTGAGCGCCACCAACTGCCGGGCCGGGAGCTCCAGCAGCTCCGCGCAGACCGTTGCGATCACGCCGGCGGAGGTGAACACCAGCGCGGTCTCCCCGGATCCGAGCGTGGTGGCCAGTTGGTTCGAGGCATCGCTGACGCGGGCGCGCAGCGCCGGCCACGTCTCGGTGGCGGAGCTGTCGCGTCCGGCGGCCATCCAGGCCTCCAGGGCGCCCTCGAGGATGTCCTGAAAGACCGAGGACGACACGTCTGACTGCCGGGTCGGGGTCTCGGATCGAGGATCGGGGTGGGCGGCGATGATGTCGTCCATGTCGTACTCGTTCCAGCGCGGATCGACCTCGGCCTCCACTGCGAACCGGACGGCGGCGGGACCGGCCGTATCGATCTGGCGACGCAGGCCGCCGCTGAGGATGCGGCTCGGCTCGGTGCCCTGCGCCGCGAGACGGGCCGCGAGGAGACCCGACTGCTCAACGCCGATCGGCGACAGCCGGTCATAGTCCTCAGTGCCATAGGAGGCCTGGCCGTGGCGAATGAGCAGGATGGTCGGCACCGCCCCAGCGTAGGTGCCGGCACCGTCCAGCAGGGACTCAGCCCAGTGATGCGACGGTAATCTCTCAGCTACGCTAGCCCTCGCACAGGCCGGTCACGCCAGCCTGTCTTTGCCGACGTAGCTCAGCTGGTAGAGCACTTCACTCGTAATGAAGGGGTCGGGAGTTCGAGTCTCCCCGTCGGCTCTGAGAAGTCCCTGGTAAACCGATGGTTTTGATCGGCTGTGGTGAGAGCGTGTCGCGAGGGCGGACACAAAACGGACACTTCCGGGAACACGGTCGCAAGCCGGGCGGCCCGGATCTGCTCGTCGGCTGGGCGGTGATCGGTGCCGTCGAGCTCATCGAAGAGGTGGGCGTAGGTGCTCAGCGTCATCGTCGGTGCGTGTCCTGCCTGCCTGGCGACCTCAACGACGGTGGCGCCTTGGGCGATGAGAAGGCTGACGTAGCTGTGTCTCAGGTCATAGGGGCGCGCGTGTGGGACACCGGCGTGCTCGGCTGCTTCGGCGAAGGCACGTTTGCGCCAGTTCCGGGCCCGGTCGGCGTTCCACGGTGACCCGTCGGGGGAGGGGAAGACGAGGTCGAGGTCGGCGTTGCGGTCGGTCTGCTCTCGCCAGGCGTTCAGGTCGTGCGTGAGTGCAGCGAGCAGTCGCACCGAGCGGGTGCCTCCGGTCTTGGTCGACTTCAGCTGCCCGAAGGCGACCGAGCGTTCGACCAGGAGCGTGCGTTCACCGACGTCGTGCCATCTGAGCCCGATCGCTTCTCCCGGCCTGAGTCCGGCGTAGGCGAGGACTGAAATGAGAGTTGCGTCGAGCGGCCGGTCGGTGGAGAGCAGGTAGGCACGCATCTCCTCGACGATCTTGGGCCCCAGGGGCCGCACCACGCGGGTCCGCTGCTGGCTGGGCTTGCGGACTGAGCGGGCGGGATTGGTGTCGATGTGGCGCCACTCGACCGCGCGCTCGAGGATCGACTGGAGGACGACGAGCACCTTGCGGATGGCGGGTTCACCGACGCCCGAGGCGGACATTTGGGCGCGCATATCACTGATCATCTCGGTGCTCAGCGCCTGGAGGCGGGTGTCGCCGAGGCGGGGGATGATGTGGACGTCGAGCGTGGAGGCGTAGCCCTCCTGGGTGTGGCGCGCGAGGTTCGGTGCGGCGTGCCGGGCCCACCAGAGCTTCGAGAACTCCGCCAGGGTCTCGCGGTTGTTGTTGACGGGTGCGCCAGCCCCCAGGCGCTTGGCGCGTTTGAGGTCGGTGTCCAACGCCAGCGCGTCGGCCTTGCGACCGACGACCCGTGAGCGGGCGCGGCCCTGTTCGTCGCGCCAGCGCACGCGCCACACCGGTCCGCTGGCGCGTTGCAGCTTCTCGACGCTCATTGAGCCAGAGTCCGGACTGAGTTGGTGTCGACCAGGGCGCGGAAGCTGCCGCTGGGGGCGGGACGCTGTGGACGCGTCACATGCCGGGCAGTGCGTGCCGACTCGGGAACGGGGGTTACGGGCTGGCGTTGGGCCGTGATCCAGGCCTCGAAAGCCTGGCGGGTGATCCGCAGGCGGGAGCGAAGCTTGACGGCTTGGAGCTCGCCGTCATGGACTGCGCGCCGCACTGCGGTCTCAGACAGCTGGCAGGCGTCGGCGACATCCTTGACCGTCATCATCAACGCTTCAGGGGGCGGTGTCGCGAACTCCGTTGGGCGACGGCTCAAGGCTGTGCGCATCTCGACACAAACCGGTTTGTCGCTCGTCGGCGTCCAAGTCGTGCGCGTGGCTGTCATCGAGAAGCCTTCATCAGCTGTACCCAAGCTACCACTGTGGGACGACGGATACAAATATGTGATCGCACTGGATTCCGTGGGTATTGGTACGCTCACGAAATGCGTGCCGATACCGTCGTGAGCGCATCACTCATCCGCGAAGCTCGCATGCGCGCCGGCATCAGCCAAGGCCAACTCGCCGAACGCTGTGGCAAGGCGAAGGTGCAGATCGGCCGCTGGGAGACCGGGGCCGTGGCGCCAAGCATCGACACGCTGCTTGAGATCGTCCGGGTCTGCGGGTTCGATCTCCCGCTGATGCTCGAGCCGTACCGTCCGATCGACGACACGCAGCTGACCGAGCTTCAACGTCACTCGCCAGAGAGCCGCGTCCAGCACATGCTCGACCGCCTCGAACAGGCTCAGTCGAGATGACCGTTCCAGATACACGCGCACGGTTTGATCCCAAAGCGATACTGACGGCGCTGCAGGCCGGTGAGGTGGGATGCGTGGTGATCGGCGGCCTCGCCCGCGTCGCCCGCGGTGCTGACGAGGTGACCACCGGCATTGACATCTGCCCCGCCCGACAGGCGGTGAACCTGACCCGCCTCCAGACGGCATTGGCTGAAATGGGGGCGGTCCGCCGCGACGGAGCCGACCTGGTCCTCGACGAGGAGCATCTCCGCGCGAACCCGGTCATCGAGCTGGCAACGCCGTTCGGTGAGCTGAAGGTCATCGCCGCTCCTGCTGGCGTGCCGCGCGGGTATGAGGCGCTGCGTGCTGGCGCCACACGAGAGCATCTCGGCGACGGTCTCCGCCCCGAGATTGCATCGACCGGTGATCTTGCCGCGATGTCCGCGGCACTCCGCCGTGACGCGGACCTGGAGCGGATGCCGGCACTGCGCCGGATCCTCGAGCTTGAGGCGGACCCCGCAGCGCTCGTCGCCCCGGCCCCGCCACCTGTCCGGCGGCCAGGCGATGCCGCACGCGCCGCACCGAGTCACCTTGACCGTTCCAGGCGTCCAGGTCGTGGGGCTGGTCCGGGCGTCGGCCGCTGAACCGGCCCGAGCGTCGCCGTCATCCGGACGGCCGGGTGACTCAGGTCGCGGCCAGGACCCCGAATCTCTGATCAAAGCGGTCGCGCTCTTCTACCGCGATGGCCTGAGCGAACCGGCTGGCGGTGACCGTCCACCGATCCAGGAACCCGACGCTGCCGAGCAGCACGAAGCCGTAGCTGTGCCACCCGGCAATGAACCCGACAGGCGCGTTCCATGACCGGTAGGCGCCCTCCTCGGGCTCGGGCGGATGGAGGCGCATCTCCACGGTCCGGTAGCGCGCGGTCACCGTGCGTCCACCGACGGCATGCACGGTCTCTCCGTCATGATCGTCCAAGTCGATCCCAATCTGGTCGGCGAGGAGGTCGCTCGCCAGGATCGCGTCCGCACCGGTGTCGACCAGACCGACGAGCAACGGGGTGCTCAGCTCGCCGTCCGCCAATGACAGAGCCACGAAGGGACGGAGTACCGGGTGCCCCAGCCGTGTGGACTGCGGGTCTGAGCGGTAGGGATAGACCCAGGGCAAAGCCGGTGGCTCAGCCAAAACCAATGTACTGAGGCTCGCCCGGCAGTGCGACGCGGCCGGCGACCGCCACATGGTCACGGCCCTTGGCGGCCTCCAACACAACCTTGGGATCCTCGTCGGCGATCACGACCTTGTTCGTCCGAAGATCAATCGCAACGTACTTGCCCTCATAGCCGGTGAAGTCAGTCCTGATCGGCTCCATCACCCAATCCTATCCCGGGAGCCAGCGACGCTCACAGGAACGGCAAAGGGAGACACACCACGTGCACCCGTGGTGCTACCGACCGAATCAGCCGACGCCTCGAGGCCCGAACGCGAAAGCGGGTGGTTGCCTCGCTCAGACCTTATGGCCGTAGTGGCCCGAGCGGTCGCTGGGCGCCGGTACTCGTAGTGGGTCAAAACAGCGGTGAAGTGGGTGCATGAGCCGGGCCAGCAGACGTTCCGGCCGTTAGGCACGGTCAGCGCGCAGGAACTGCACGGTCCGCCCAGAGGCGACGCTCTGTCGAGAAGCTATGAGCGCGAGCTTGCTCGACGAAGCTCATGTTTTGCGCTCAGATCACCGAGCAGCCGGATCATGGAATCCACGCTGATTCAGCATCTGGCTCGCGCTGCGTTCCGCAGCTTATGGATGAGCGTCGCGAACAATCTCCGATTGCCGTAGGCGATCCCTGCGCTGCCTCGTTGGCCGCGCTGGTGGTGGAAGTGCACACTGCCTCAGGTAGGCAGATCTGCGGCATCCCGAACGCGGCGCGTTCGACCGAGGGCCATGATCAGGTTGACGTCACCGGCTATGGCAGGTGGTTTCGGATCGACGATGTGGTGCTCCGGCTTGATCAGATCGTGGAGTGCACCGTCCGGCCGCCGGCTGGCTAACCCAGCGTCCGCCTCAGTACAGGCGGCCTCGTCAACCCGAGCGTCACAGAACGCAAGGTTGCCGTTAACGCCGTCTCGGATGGACGAACTCAACGAATCGCAGACCGGACGATCCCGGCGAGGTTTGACGCTCGATTCGCTTATGGTCGGCCTCGTCCAAACGACAGTGGTACTCGCGGCATACGCTTGACCCGTCGGTTCACATCCGGGTAGAGGGCGTCGCCGGCGCGGGCAATGTGCGGACCCGTCGCATCTGTGTGCGCATTTTAAGAGGAAGGCTGACGTTGAGGGCGGTCGCGCGCATTGGGCTTTGGCAATGCATACACCCTGATCTGAATCGCCGATGTGGACGTTTGGCGTGCATCTGACCCGGACCAGGCTTTCGCCGCGTTCGCCGGGTTGGCCGGTGACAAACCCGACGGAGCAAGTGCGGTCGTGGGTCATTGTGTGGCAAAGGCGGTCGATCACATCGGTGGCGTTCGGTCTCATCATCTGCAGTTGAGGAGCAGCAGGCCGCACCCTCCCATGCGGGCGAGGAAGTCACCGGCGCGACTGGTCACGCCAGGCGGCAGCGGCGGTTTCTTGAGCAAGCTATCCCCGGCGGGGTGCCATGGGTATTGTTGGACTCCTTGGAGCGACGGTATTCCAAGGATCGCCAAGGCGAGCGGGTCGTCGCCATCGACGGGCGTGAGCGGTGGACTTTCCCAGGCACGCCGGTTGGGTGAGCCGGCCAGCGCGTGGCTGATGGGCTGGGAGCTCGCCACGCGTCGGCGCTCTGCCATCCTCGTCGGCTTGCACATCGATCCGTACATCGTGCTCGGGGCTGCCATCGTTGGCGTGCTGGTGGGAATGACCGGCGCGGGTGGCGGGGCGCTGATGACCCCGATGCTCATTCTGTTGTTCAACGTGAAGCCCTCGTCGGCGATCACCAGCGATCTTGTCGCTGCGGTGGTGATGCGTCCTATCGGTGCTGCGGTTCACCTCCGGGCCGGGACGGTCAATCTCGGCTTAGTGAAGTGGCTGACGTTCGGCTCGGTTCCCGCAGCATTCCTTGGCGCCTACCTGCTGCACGTCCTCGGGAATCAAAGCTCGGCACAGGGTCACATCGAGACCGCGCTCGGCACTGCTCTGCTCATCGGCTCTGCGGCGATGGTGTTGCGCGCGGTGATCGATCGTCGCGGCGGCAACGAGCGCACCGGTCAGGTCACCGAGATCATTCCTCGCCGCGTAGCGACGGTGGCGCTCGGCGTTGTTGGCGGTGTGATCGTCGGCATGACCTCGGTCGGGTCGGGGTCGCTGATGGTGGTGATCATGCTGTTCCTCTATCCAGCGATCGGCGCGAACCAACTGGTGGGCACTGACCTCACTCAGGCGGTCCCGCTCACCGCTGCGGCCGCGCTGGGTGCGCTGGCCTTCGGCCATGTCGAGTTCGGCGTGACGACGTCGCTGATCGTTGGCAGCGTGCCGGCGGTGCTGGTCGGGTCTCTGCTCTCTTCCACGGTGCCCGATAAGTACGTGCGCCCGGTGATCACCTTCGTGATCTTCGCGTCAGGGCTGAAGTACGTCGGGCTGTCCACGGCCGCGCTCGGCTGGACCCTGTGCGCGACGTTGTTCGTCGCGGCGGCGTTGTGGCTGGCCCTCGCGCGTCCGTGGCAGCAACTCGGCGCACCTGTCCCCCCGCTCGGACCATGACGGAGTGTTCGGCCGGGCACCAGTGATCCGGCGAACACCTGCTTGATCCGTTTCGTCAGCCGGCGACCGGGGTCATTCCAGGTGCCAGGATGCGCTGTCGACCTGTCAAGAAGTCAACGGGTAACCCAGGCGTCAGGGTCGCCAGCGAGCTTGTCGATCGCCTTTGGAATCGTGCCGGCGGCGATGTCAGCAACCGTTACGTGTTCGACGACCGCCCGGAGGTTCGCGCGGATGGCGATCCAGACGCGGGGCAGACTTTCAGACGCCCCGTGATAGGAGGCCTCTTCCGGCGGTGCCCCGCGGACAGATGCGAGAGGACCCTCCACGGCGCGGATGATGTCGGCGACTGAGATCGTGGTTGGGTCCCTGGCGAGGCAGAAGCCACCCCGGGCACCGCGGTAGGAGCGGACGATCCCCGCGTGTCGGAGTTCGGCGAGGATGTTCTCCAAGAAGTTGAGCGGGATGTCCTGAGCCGTCGCGATTTGTTCGGCTCTCACTGGCTTCTCCCTCGCCGTCGCCGCGAGCTGGACTGCGGCGCGGACAGCGTAATCCGCCTTGGCCGAAGTTCGCATCACCCACATTGTGACCAAACCCCGAACGCCCCAGGACGGTCAGTTGTCCCGATCCGGGCTTGACCCCTGGGGCGATCCGGATGATCAGACGGTTTGGGCGCTAAGGCAACGCGCCGACGTGCCATGGCGCGACGCCCGAGGCGTGGCGTCGGCCTGAGCAGCGGCCAGGCGACACGAACGTCGTTCTGGGACGGATTGGGGACGGAAGCGGAGGCCGGCCACTGGGGCCGCTGACGGTGAGATCAGACCCCGACACTTTTGAACTAGACTCTTTCAGGCCAGATGAGGCTCTGGCGTGCGTTTTATCTCGCGCGAACCGTCCCGCATGTTTGGGACTGATGGCTTCTTCCACTCAAGATCGGCACTGCCTTCCCAACGCGGCGCCTGACCGGAAGGAGTTCTCATTCTTGATCGCAGCGAACTGACCGTCGTCTTTCTCGGTGGCGCCGCCGGTGCGCTGGCCCGGGTTGGCCTGACCCAGCTGTTCCCAAGCCCGGCTGGGCACTGGCCCTGGGCGGTGTTCCTCATCAACCTCGCTGGCGCTTTTGTCCTCGGCTATCTGGTTCGCCACGTCCAATGGCGCGGATCGCACCGCCTCGTCCGCCCGCTGCTGGGTCCGGGCTTCTGTGGTGCCTTTACCACCTTTTCCACCATGCAGCTCGAGCTGTTGGACATGGTGCGCGCCGGTCACGGCTGGTTAGCACTGGGCTACGCCGCCGCGTCCCTGGCCGGCGGGCTGGCGGCTGTGGAGTTGGGCACCCTGACCGTCCAGCGCCTGTCGTTGACCTTCGGCGTACCTGAGGACTTGGGCGTCCCGGGCGAGACTGAACTGGAGGAATCGTGAGCGCCGTCACCTGGATCGCGGTCGCGCTGGCCGGCGGGATCGCCGCCCTGGCCTGCGTGAGCCTCGACCTCGTGGCCGTCAAGGGCCTCACCCGCTTTATCGGGGGTGTCCTGCCGGCGCTGGCGGGCGGGACCTTCGTGATCAACGTCACCGGCGCGTTCATCCTCGGCCTGCTCGACGGACTCACCTTGAGCGGCGACGCCTCGATCATCGTTGGGACCGCCGGTGTGGGCACCTTCACGACGTTCTCCACCTGGATGCTCCAAACCCAGGTGCTCGGCGCCGACGGCGAACGGCGCGCGGCGCTGGCTAACTTGATGGCCAGCCTGCTCGTTGGCTTCGGCGCCGTAGCGCTCGGGCGACTGATCGGAACATGAACTGGTCTTCACCGCGAGCCAGGAGCCGTCCACGTCATCGAGAGCCGATCAGTGCGGGGTGCTTGGGTTGGGGTTTGCTGCGGGTCACCGAGTTTGGAGCCGGACCCCGAGTTTGGCGAGCTTGGGGACGCCCCCGCTGACGACGTGGATGACCTGGCTGGCGCCGTGGTGCTCGAGGAGACTGGCGGCGATTGCGGCGCGTTGTCCTGAGCCGCAGATGACCGCGGTCGGTCCAGCGGGGTCCAGGCTGTCGGGGATGGCGCTGATGTCATGCCAGGTCTGTAGGACGGCGCCGGGAAGGTGTCCGCTGTCCCATTCGGCCGGGTCGCGAACATCAAGAATCTGCAGGTCGGGCCGGTCACGGAGGGCGGCTGGCAGCATGTCGATCTCGAGGCGCTCGGTTCGGCGGACGGGGCGCTTCTCCTGATGCCAGCTCGTCATCCCGCCGTGCAGGTAGCCACCGAGCCACTGGATTCCGACCGCGGCTGCGAGTCGGCCGGCTCGGCGTCCGTCCTCATCGTCGCGACCGATGACCACGACCTCCTGTTCGGGGTCGGCGATCCAGGCGAGTTTGGTGCCAAAGCCGGCCCGCAGCAGAGAGTTGGAGATCGCGCCGTTGATATGGGCGTCGTCGAATTGTTGATCGCTGCGCACGTCGACGAGCAGCGCGCCGGCCTGGCGCCTGCTTTCTACTTGGCGTGGTGACAGCGCGTCCAATTGGACGCCGTCGGCCATGAGTGGTCCGCGGTTGATGTCCACGATCGTCTGGAAGTTCGGCGGTTGGGGTCCGAGCGACGCGAGGGCTTGCTCGACGAACTCGTCCTCGGCCTCGACGGCCAGGATCGGGTTGTAGTGGCGTTCGTAGCCGATCGTGGAGGAGGTCTTCATGTCCATTCCCGGTCCGCCGCACATCGACCCGCCGAGGTGTCCTGGCCACACCTCAACGGTGTCGGGCAGGCTCAGAAGCTGATTACGAAGTGAGCGGAAGATGCCGCGGGCGCCCTCGGTTTTCTCGATCGCCAGGTCGGGCCGGGCGACGTCACCGACGAACAGCGTGTCCCCGGTCAGGACCGCCCAAGTGTCGGGGCCGCGGCGGGTGTCGACCAACGCGAACGCTGTGTGCTCGGGACGGTGCCCCGGGGTGTGCAGCGCGCGGACGGTCAGCTGCCCAATTGCGAACTCATCGCCATCATCAAAGGGCCGGTGGTCATAGGCCACCGCAGCGTCGCGGTGGATGTGGATCGTCGCACCAGTCGCTGCGGCGAGCCGCCCGTGGTCGGCGTGGTTGTGGGTCTCGAAAATGTGCTCGATGTTCACCCCCATGTAGCGGGCGAGTTCGAGGTATTCGTCGACGGCCAGGCGCGGGTCGACGACAGCGCCGACCCCGGCCTTCTCGTCGCCGATCAGGTAGGAGGCACAACCAAGGTCGTCATGGATGAGCTGTCGAAAGATCATGAGTGCTGGCCTTTCGCGGTTGTATTGAGAGGGAGTCCGCCGGCCATCCACCTGGAGATGCCGCCGCGGACGTTCGCGGCGTCGAGACCGGCTTTGGCAGCGATGCGGGTGGCCGCGGCGCTGCGCGTGCCTGAGCGGCAAATGAACGCGTAGGTGAGGTCGCGGTCAAGCTGATCGAGTCGTGAGGGGATCTGCCCAAGCGGGATGTGGAGTGCGCCCGGGATGCTCGCTTGGGCGAGCTCTTGGGGCTCACGCACGTCGATGAGCTGCAGCTGTCCCTGTGCGAACAAATTCGAGGCTTGGCTCGCGCTGGAGGTCTTCGATCGCCGGAACAGCATCAGGCGTGACCGAAACGGACGGCGGGCAGGACCCGATTCAGCGGCTGGGGTAGCCACCACGCCCATTTGCCAAGCAGGCGCAGCAGCACCGGCAGCAACAGCAGGCGGACGAGCATCGCGTCCAGCAGGACGGCAACGCCGAGGATGACACCCATCTCCTTTGGCGGCAGCGGGCCCGACAGTGCGAAGGTGAAGAACACCGCGACCATTACCGCGCCGGCCGCGAAGATGACGCGCCCGGAGTTCGCCATTCCGTTCACCATCGCCTCATGGGCATCCCCGGTGCGCTCCCAATGTTCCTTGACGCTGGAGAGCAGGAACATCGTGTAGTCCATCGAGATCGCGAAGATCATCGCGAAGAAGAACACGGGCCCCCAGGCATCGAGGAATCCTTGGGGTTGGAACCGGAGCAGCGAGTGCAGATCCCCGTCCTGGAAGACGAACTTCGCCACGCCGAACGCCGCTCCACTCGCCAGCAGGCTGGTCAGTACTCCGACCGCTGCGATCACCGGCGCTCTCAGCGCGATGAGCAGCAGCAGGAACCCGAGGGCCAGGACGACACCGATGACCAGCGGCGTCTTGGCGCTCTGGGAGAGCCTGAGATCGACGGAGACCGGGTTAGTAGGTTCTGAGAAGTAGTTCTCAGGAGTTGGTTGGCTCGTTGTTGACCGTATCTCAGAGACGACCCCGATAGGGGTCGTACTCGTTGAGCGGTGACCTTCAGATGACGCTGACTTCAGGCCTCAGCAGGCCGTCGGGGACCGCAGCGGCGGCGTGATACTGAGCTTCGACTTCCAGCGGCGGGCGGTTCCCGATCGAGGTGTGCAGCCGGCGGGTGTTGAACCACGCGACGTACTCGACGGTCGCGAGCTCGAGCTGGCTGTTGGATCGCCAGACGCGGTCTTTGATCAGCTCGGTCTTGAACGTGTCGACGAAGCTCTCAGCCATCGAATTGTCATACGCATCGCCGACTGTCCCGATCGACGCGAGCACCCGGGCGTCGGCCAGTTCTTGGGTGTACTCCCCGGACGTATATTGGGACCCCGCGTCCGTGTGGGCCACGAGCGTGAAGTCCGCGCCAGGCTGGCGGGTCCCCAGCGCCATCCGCAAGGCGTCGAGGACGAGATCGGTGCGCATGTGGTTCGCGAACTGCCAGCCAACGATCATCCGTGAGTACACGTCAATGATGAAGCTGAAGAACACGCGGCCCTCCCAGGTCCGCAGGTAGGTGAAATCGCCGACCCAGCGGGTGTCTGGAGCCTCGGCGCTGAAGTCGCGTTTGAGGAGATCAGGCGCCCGCTGTGCCCCGGGATCGGGGATCGTCGTCCGCCACGGCTTGCCGCGCCGTTTGGCGCCTTGAAGATCGTGAGCGGCCATCAGACGCCGCACACGATCACGGCCGACCTGCTCGCCCTCACGCGCCAGCGCGACGGTCATCCGCCGGTACCCGTAGCACTCGTAGTTCGCGGCGTGCACCGCCCGAATCCTGGCCAACAGACGCTCGTCCTCGGTCGCTCGTGGGGATCGCGCCCCGGTCTTGCGGTGGTAATAGGCCGATGTCGACACCCCGAGGGTGCGACAGATGAGCTCGACACCCAAAGACCCGCGGTTTTCGTCAATGAACGCGGTCACTTCGGACGGCTCTCGCCGAGCTCCTTGGCAAAAAACACCGACGCGGCACGCAGAATCTCGTTCGCCTGCCGCAGCTCTGAGACCTCACGCTTGAGCGCCTTGATCTCCTCCCGCTCCACCGATGTCGGGGCGTCACGCAGACCTTGATCGGCCTCGGCCTGGCGGACCGCTTTGCGCAACGTCTCAGCCGGCAGGCCGATGTCCTGAGCGACATGCTTGACCGGCCGGCCGGACTCGATCGCCAAGCGGACGCCACGGTCGACGAGTTCCTTCGGGTACTTCCTCGGGGCTGGCATTCGTGGAATGTGACCTTCCTGGAGGACAGATCGTCCTCCTTTCAAAGTCTCCGCCAAAGTCAGGCTGGCTCACTCAGGAGCGTCTGGAGGTCGTAGTTCTCGGCTACGGCACCGCCGAGGAGCGTCCCGGCAGGCAGTTCGGCTCTGAGCCGATCGATGGTCTGGCCCATCTGCGGCGAGGATGGGTCGAACTTCGCCACAACCTGGACCAAGGCCTCGCCGTTGGCCCCGAACTGGGCTGGCATGACCTGAGCGATACCCGGGTCCGCCTTTGCGATGGCCGTTACGCGACTGGCCTGCGCCCGGCTCGTCACCAGCTGGAGCGGCCCGGTGGCGCCGGGTCCGAAGGCTTGCTGGACCTGGGTGTGGCCGCGGAAGGATTGGTCACTGGACGGGACGACCTTGATCGACGGCATGCCGGTCTTCAATGAGAACACCGGAACCGCCAGAGCGACCAGAACGATCACGACAAGCAGCCCGTAGGCCAGCGGCCGGCGCCAGAGTCGCTCCCCCCACGCCGCAAACCGTGGTGAACCATGCTCACCCGAACGCGCCCACCTGAGTGCAAACTTGTTCACCCGCGGTCCGAGCTTGACCAGGACCGCCGGCAACAGCGTCAAGGTCGCGGCCAGGACAAAGATGACCGACAGCATGATGCCCAGGCTCATCGACCGGAACGCCGGGCTGGGCACCAGCATCACCGCGCTGAGTGAGATCAACACGGTCACCCCGGAGAACAGCACCGCTTTCCCCACCGTGTCCATCGTCGCCGTCGCCGTCGCCGTCGCCGACAGCCCGGAGCCGAAGAACGCGCCACGGAAACGCATGACCACGAACAACGCGTAGTCAATGCCGAGGGCGAGCGCGAACATCAACGCGAAGTTCATCGCCCAGATCGAGATCGGCATCAGCTGAGACCCCAGATACAAGGAACCGGCAGCCGCGACAAGACCGAAGATCGTCAGCATCAACGGCAACCCAGCCGCCACCAGCGATCCGAACAAGCACAAGAATGCCCAGCGTCACCGGCCAGGAGATCACCTCTGACTTCAGCATCGCCGAACGGTTTGCCGCATTGAAATCAGACCACATTCCCGACGCCCCCGTCAGATTGACCTGTACCGAAGATGAGCCCTGCCCAGCCAGCCGAGTCTTCAACGCGCCGGCCGCCGCAACCATCGCGTTCGGATCCAGCGCAGACCCGGCCTGCACAACCGCTGTATGCCGATCACTGGAGATCGACACCCCCGGCCTTGGAGCCAACACCGTCGAGACCGCCGAGCTGGACCGCAGCGTCCGCTCGACCCCGGCCAGCGCTCGCCTTAAAAAGACCCACCCTGGGTGGTCGCATGGGCCGAGTGCACGACCACCATCAGCCCGTAGCTCCCCAGTCCCTTGAAGTCCTTCTGAATGAGCTGGCGTGCCTGCACCGACTGAGAGCCCGAGGTTTCCCAGCCCGCGCCCGACAGCGCATTCTC
Organism: Solirubrobacteraceae bacterium; assembly: GCA_965198695.1. Classification (GTDB taxonomy): domain Bacteria; phylum Actinomycetota; class Thermoleophilia; order Solirubrobacterales; family Solirubrobacteraceae; genus Palsa-465. The sequence continues at coordinate 920,237 of CBDAPW010000003.1, forward strand.
CACGCGCGGCGCAAAAACTCCCAGCGCAACAGCCGGCGTTCCGCAGTTAGTGGGCATGCAGAGCCGATTTTGAGGTCAAATCCCCTATAAACACTGGGGTCCGGGTCGTGAAAAGCGCGAAAAGCGTGGGCACACGGTTTGCCGCGTTTTACTAGCTTTTCTGGGCTGTTTGTGCTAGTTCTGTGGGCATGTACTTGCGGTCGACGCAGCGGAAGCGCACCGACGGATCCGCGGTCCGGTACGTGCAGCTGGCTCACAACCGGCGGCAGAACGGGTCCACGCGGGCGGAGGTGTTGTTGAACCTCGGGCGTGAGGACCAGTTGGACATGGACGGCCTGCGTCGCTTGGCTGCGTCGATCACTCGGTTCACCGACGGTGACGGCGCCGCAGGCGTGTTACCCGGTGAGCCGAGTGAGTTTGAGGTCATCTCCTCCCGGCCCGCCGGCGGGGCGTGGCTGCTGGACGGCCTGTGGAAGACGTTGGGGATCGACAAGGCGCTGGGCAAGGTGCTCGGCGCGCGGCGGTTCAGCACCGATGTCGAGCGCGTCCTGTTCGCCCTGGTCGCGAACCGGGCGATTGCGCCCACGTCGAAGCTGGCGGCGGCCGAGTGGGCGTCAGAGGACGTCGCGATCCCGGGGTTGGTGGGGATGGATGAGGATCAGGCCTACCGGGCGATGGACCTGCTCGTTGACGCCGACACCGAGGCGAAGGTCCAAGAGGCCGTGTTCTTTGCCTGCGCTGACCTGCTGAATCTCGAGGTTGACCTGCTGTTCTTTGACACCACCTCGACCTACTTCGAACGTGATGAGCCCGAGGACGGTGAGGACGCCTTCCGCGTCTACGGACACTCAAAGGATCACCGCCCCGATCTGCCCCAGATCGTGATCGGGCTCGCGGTCACACGCGAGGGGATCCCGGTCCGAGTGTGGTGCTGGCCGGGGAACACCAACGACATGAGTGTCATCTCAGAGGTCAAGGACGACATGCGCGGCTGGCGCCTGGGACGGGTCATCACTGTCGTCGATCGCGGGTTCTCAAGTGATGAGAACCTGGCCTACCTGACCCGGGCGGGCGGTCACTGGATCGCCGGAGAACGCATGCGCGACGGAGCCCGGGATGTCGCCGAAGCCCTGTCGCGCCCCGGCCGCTATCAGCACGTGAGAGACAACCTTCAGGTCAAGGACATCCGCGTCGGTGACGGCGACAGCGCCAAGCGGTTCGTGCTCTGTCACAACCCCGCCGAGGCCGAACGCCAACAGCAGATCCGTGAGAGCACCATCACCCGACTGGAAGCCGAGCTCGTCCGGATCGACGCCGCCCGCGCGAAGGCCGCCGGCACCAAGAATCCGGGTCAGAAGGCCAAGCAGACCGCGGCACATACCAAGGCCGAATGCGTGCTCAGAGACCACCCCAGTCTCGGGCGCTACCTGCGCCAGACCGCGTCAGGCCGGTTGAAGATCGACCGCGCAAAGATCACCGCCGAGCAGAAGTTGGACGGCAAGTACCTGCTGTCGACCTCAGACCCGGACCTGTCAGCCGAAGACGTCGCGCTCGGTTACAAGAACCTGCTCGAAGCCGAACGCGGCTTCCGGGACCTCAAAGGCATCCTCGAGCTCCGACCGGTCTTTCACCGTCTCGAACATCGCATCCGTGCGCACGTCCTGATCTGCTGGCTCGCCCTCCTCTTGATCCGCGTCAGCGAGCGCCAGACCGGGCAGACCTGGCGGCGCATCAACCTCGAGCTCGGCCGCCAGCACCTCGTCACCCTGCAAGGGCCGGCCGGCACCGTCGCCCAAACCACCCAGCTCACCGCGCCCCAGGCCGCGATCTACACCGCCACCAACGTGGCAGCACCACCGCGGATCACCGCGCTCACACCCGCCTAAACCCCCGCTGGCGCCCCACTCCCGGGCACCCGGAGCGTGGACACACGGCTACCACGGCCAAAAACGCCCGAAAACGCCTTATCTACGGGCGATTCGGGCAATCCGTGCGTCCACTAACTGCGGAAGTCAGGAACAGCCAGGACCAGCCAACCGGCGAGCACGGCACGGAAATGCGTGGCGGTCCAAAGACCGACTCTGCCGACAGGACCAAGACCGCTCATCGCCGATCACCTGCCCCCAGCGCCTCATTGAGCTCCGAGAGCTGCCGGCGCAGCCCACCACACACCAGCTCGCACAGCTCGAAGACCTGCTCATCCGCGATCGCATAGCACGCCGAAGTCCCCCGTTTCGTCCTCGAAACCAGACCGGCCTGCAACAACACACCGAGATGCTTGGACACGTTCTGCTGCGACGCGTCCAGCGCCTCCTGCAGCTCCCCCACCGTCGCCTCCCCGTCACGCAGGCGATCGAGAAGCTTGATGCGCATCGGCTCCCCGAGAACCCGAAAACGCTGAGCGATGAGCTCAACCAGGGACTCTGGGAGCGGATGGGGAATAGACGGCGCATGGCTCATTTTCGGAACAATAACACAACTGTACAGTGGTGCTTAGGGTGATTCCCCTCGGTCAGGGCGCAGTTCATCTGAGTCGATGTGCCGTGCCGCAGCATCGCCGCCAGCCAACGGATGGACGACGACGGGCTCCTCGTGACTTAGGCGACTGGACTGCGCGGGTTTGGCCGAGGTCTACCGTTCTCGGTGTGAAGGCCGACGTCGATGCGATCCGGCAGGGTGGGGTGAGCCCCGACCTCTCGCTTGGCGATATCGAAGCTGCAATCGTCGGTTGCTGCCGTTGTCCGCGTCTCGTGTGCTGGCGTGAACAGGCCTCTACCCAGGCGCCGCGCGCGTTTGCCGATGACCGATATTGGTCCCGGCCGGTAGCGGGCTTTGGCGATCCGCACGCGCGGATCTACGCGTTGGGACTGGCGACCTCCGCACACGGCGGGAACCGCACGGGTCGAGCATTCACCGGGAACCCAACCGCCGAGTGGCTGGTCGCGGCGCTGCACCGCGCTGGGCTCGCCAACCAGGCGACCTCGACCCACCGAGGGGACGGTCTCGTGCTGCGCGGGGTCTGGATGGGATCAGCGGTGCGCTGCGCGCCACCTCAGAATCGCCCGACCGCCACCGAACGAGCCACGTGCCTGCCCTACCTTGATGCTGAACTGGCGGCCCTGGTTGACCTGCGCGTGATCCTGACCTTGGGCCAGTTCGCATGGCGCTGCGCAGTTGAGTTGTTGACCGACCGTCCCTTTCCCAAATTCGCTCACGGAGCCGAGTACCGGACCAGCAGCGGTCAGATACTCCTCGCCAGCTACCACCCGAGTCGCCAGAACACCAACACAGGGCGGCTGACCCAGTCGATGCTTGACGACGTCGTTCAGCGAGCCAGTCAACTCGCGAGCCTCAGGACGTGACGGTGAGGTTGATCCGTGGCCAGGAGTTGTTGACGTATCCCTTGGGATTCCACAGATGCGCGGGATCCTCAGGCTGACTGGCGGCGGAGCTGTCCCACGCCCGCGCGACGATCTGAACCGGCCCGGGCTCAAGGGATAGCTGGGCTTGCCAGCGCCGCCACGCCCAGGGACCCAGATCATTCAGCAGCCGTGCCTGCTGCCAGTGGGCGCCCTCATCGGTGGAGATATCGACGCGAACGATCCGCCGGTCATCGCCCGCAAACGCATACCCCTCCAATTGCAGAGGTCCCGCCGAAACGGTGTCGCCGTCCGCCGGTGCCAGGATCGCCGAGTTGAGCGCAACGGCTCCCAGGATCACCCCGTCCTTCGGTGACGCCAGCTTGGGGTCGGCATCCTCGGGCAACAGACGGTAGGTGTGCTGAAAGAAGTTGTCTGAAACCTGACGCTGTGGAGTGATCCGCTCCAGCCACTTCACGCTGCGCGCACCGATATACCCCGGAACCACCAGACGGACCGGCGCTCCATGAATCGCCGCAAGAGGCTCACCGTTCATCTCCCACGCCAACAGCACCTCCCCGGCGAGCGCCTTGCGGGCTGGGATCGAGGCGCCGAAGCGCTGAGGCGGATCGGCCTGCTCACAGATTTCAGCTCCCTCAAAAGCGACGTGCGCCAGGGTCTCGCCCATTCCTGCTGCTGCGAGTACGTCCGCCAGTCGCGCTCCACGCCATCTCGCGTTCCCGGTTGCTCCCGATCCCCATGGCGCCTCGCCGGGAATGTCGCGAACCTCGATCAGTCCCTCACGACGGTTACCGGCGCACTGCAGCGTGGCCAGCATCTCGTGCTCGTCAAATTGCTCCTGGAGATCCTGGAGGGACAGCTCGAGCCGGCGCTCAACAAGACCATCCACAGTCAACCGCCACAACGACGGGTCAATCTCGGGAACCGGACCGTGGTTACGCACATAGAACGCTTCAACCGCGGTCACGTCATCAGCCGCCAGCGCGGAACCTGGCGGTTCGGCGTTGATCGGGCCATCCTCATGCACAACCATGTCGACTCGCTTGCCGTCGATCATCATTGCCTCTCCGTACCCGTAAGGGCTCCTCGGCACGCCTCGAGCAGTCTCAGAAGACCACTGGGCAGACGTACGCCATCGGCCCCCCACCGCCAAAGACGTAACGCGAACTTGTCGCCCCCGCCGGACTCCCGAACGGCCTGAATCCTGTAACCCCGAGCGGGCCCAGTCACCGTTTGGTCTTCGGCGACCCCACACGTGATGACTCGACCCATTCCCGAACGGAATGGGAGCCGGCTCAATGGTGCTGGTCGAGCCCGTCTGGATGGGACATGCTAAATCACGTGCCGCCGGACGCGGCATGACCACTCACCCGGAAGGAACTGCCTGATGTCGACCACCACGCAGGACACGAACTCTCCACGACGGCGGGTTCTCCCATCGCTGCTGAGCTCGCTGGACTCCCCGGCCGACGCAGTGAACTTTGTCGGACCGAACTGGTTCGCGTCAATCATGGGAACCGGCATCGTCGCTACCGCAGCGGCCAAGCTCCCGTTCCTCAAAACCCAGCTGCATCCGTTCGCGCTGGGAGTCTGGATCCTGGCCGCCGTGATGTTGGTGCTGATCTCCGCCGCGGTTGCCGCGCACTGGATCCGCAACCCCGAGGTCGCCCGCGGACACGCCCTGGACCCGAGCATGGCCCACTTCTACGGCGCCCCGCCGATGGCGATGATGACGGTCGGCACCGGCGCACTGCTGGTCGGCAAGTCGATCATCGGCCTCGGCGCGGCGGTCGACGTTGACTGGGTGCTCTGGACCCTGGGGACAATCGGCGGACTGCTGACCGCAGTGACCATTCCCTTCCTGCTGTTCACCCGCCATGACGTCCGTCCAGACGCCGCCTTCGGCGGTTGGCTGATGCCGGTCGTCCCGCCGATGGTCTCGGCCGCCAGCGGCGCGCTGTTAGTCCCACACCTCGCTGCCGGTTCAGCGCGTGAGACGCTCCTGTATGGGTGCTACGCGATGTTTGGGATGAGCCTGATCGCGGCGCTGATCATCATCACGATGATCTGGAGCCGACTGGCGCACTACGGCTCCTCGGGCACCACCCGCGTTCCCACCCTGTGGATCGTGCTCGGCCCACTGGGACAGTCAGTCACCGCCGCGAGCCTGCTCGGCACCGAGGCGCACCTCGCCGTTGCCGCTCCGATCGCCGGGGCGATGAACACAATGGCAATCCTGTTTGGAGTTCCCGTGTTCGGGTTCATCCTGCTGTGGGCGGCGATAGCGACCGCACTGACCGTCCGCACAATCCGCCGGGGCATGTCCTTCGCGCTGACGTGGTGGAGCTTCACCTTCCCAGTCGGAACGTGCGTCACCGGCATCAGCGGCTTAGCGCTGCACACCAACCTACCCGCGTTTCGGTGGGCAGCCGTCGTCGCCTATGGCTGCCTCCTGGCCGCCTGGCTCACAGTCGCGCTGCGCACGATGCTCGGCACCCTCAGCGGCCGGCTGCTCCGAGCACCCGAGACCTCAGGACCCGTCGTCTCGACGAAGGGATAAGAACACAGGCGGAACCCCCGACCTATGTGTGCCTCGACGGCAACAGTTCGAAAAGACTCGAGCAGACAGTGGCACGGAGGTACCGGGGTCGGACCCGACGCGACCCTGCCGGCAACCAGTGGTTGGCCGTCCCCTGTTCCCAGATGGGCTGCCCAACTCTGTTACCCCGCGTCCCAAACTGCTCTTACCGGGCAGATAAATGCTCGAAATCGGCGAGTGGCGTGGCCACCAGCGATCTGCGGCGGCCCTGGGGCGTTGCGACAACACCGAGATACTTGGGTCCGAGGGAGAGGAAGCTTCAGGATTGGCGTCGGTGAGGTCCGGTCAGCAGGACGGCGAGCTGTCTGGTTCCGATCACACACGTGGCGACCGGGAAGGTGAAGCTCCACCAGGTCAAACCAAAGGACAGGTTCTTATGGCGGGCGCGGATCGTCAGCATGGTTGTCAGGCTGGCCCCCAGAAGGATGAAGCCGAACAAAGGCACGCCGAGACGAGAGTCGCCACGCCCCGGTCAACACAACAAGAAGAGCTGCATCCAACCAATCAGGCAACGATCGCGAATGGATGTAACTCCGCTTTGACGAACGGCAGCGTTGACGACGGTGCCGGTACCCATGACACGAACGATTCCCAACCGAATACAAGAACGACGCACCCGGGCCACAGCGCCACGGTTCGGCACCCCTGACACGGCGGCCGCCGTGGGGGTTCGAACTGACAAGCATGGGTACGGCAAAACCATGTGGCTTTTCGAAACCTCAACCGAAGCAGGAGTTCCACGTGGCTGACCAGAAGCAAGAGTCTGACCAGCAAGAAACCCGGAAAGTTGTCATGGCGGATCCGGATCTATCAGACAACACGAACCAGCTGATGACCCACGACCTTCAGAACGCAGTTGGAGCGACCACGGTCAGAGTGCCAATCGACCGTCCCCATATCGATCAGGGCGAACTACCCGTGAGAAGCGGCCATCTTCTCGACTTCACCGGCAACCGGCTGCTCATCATCATCATCACGTCAATGTTCGCTGCCATCGGCGCGATCGTCGCCGTAAGCACTGGCAAATGGTGGATCCTACCGCTGGCATTCTTCCTCCTCGTCGGGCTTGCCCTGCTCATCATTACCACGGTGCTGAAGATGACCGGCATCCGCGAACACCCCGCGCCGACCACAGCCGCTGCCATGCAAGCCGACGGTGTCGAAAGCCCGGATGAGTTCTTTTCAGCGGCCGTAGAGGAATTCACCGAAGTTAGAGACCCGGACATCGCCGGCAGTCGAGAGACGACAGCTCAAGATGATGTAGCGGCAAGCGCCGCGGAGCAGACCTCGGCGATGACGCCTACAAGTCAGCCCTCCAAGGCCGTCGGTCCGTGATGCTACGGAACATCCGCGACGACCTGGGCCTGGTACCCACCCAGGTTTCTGGGGTTGTGCTGCTACGTCAACCGGGTAGCCGAGCTTCGCTGGGGGATGCGGCGCGCCACAGCCGGTGAACACACCGGCCGACAACATAGTGGTTAGTACCGTCTCGCGTAGGGTCCCGTGGACGGGGGAGCATGTCGCTCTCCTTCGATCCAGAGTCAATTGCGGGATCGTGTGGCACCTGACGCTGGCCCCAGCGTATGGGGTGATCACGTTTGGAGAATCGACACATGCAGATGCAGCGACGGCTGAGCCCGCGTTCGAAGGCGCCGGCTCGGCGACAAAGCCGCCGCCCGCCCGTGTGCTTGCAAGCCACTCACTGGGCATCGGCCCGGGATCAGACCTGGGTGATGAGACGACCACGCCGTAACAGCCCTGTCGAGCAACCGCTAGGCAGATCACCATCGCATCACCCCGCATAACAAGGGGTCCATCGGCACCGAGTGTGGATCACCGCACACCGGCAAGCGCCCGCCGCGCGCACAACCGCCCAGCGTCAGCGGGAGCGGCTTCAGAACAACCGGGGCGCGCAACGAGATCGAGCTGACGGGCGCCCGCGACGGTGACATGGCGCTATCCGCGGCGCATCAGACGACCGACGGCGGTCATCAGCTCACCGGTCTTCTCATCCCGGGCAGCGTCATCGGCTGCCTCCAAGACGCAGTGGTGGGCGTGAGAATCAAGCAGCCCGAGCGCAACCTTGTCGAGCGCGGCCTGCGCAGCGGAGATCTGAGTGAGTACATCGATGCAATACCGGTCGTCCTCGACCATGGCCTGGACCCCTCGCACCTGACCCTCGATCCGCCGCAGACGCCTCAGGAGCTGTTCCTTGCTTGCGGTGTAGCTCCGAATCGGCGGATCTTCAGCCATGCCGCGATTGTAAGGCAGATACCCCCTGGCGGTACCGTAAGAATCAGGGCATCAGGCATGCCGCTCAACGACCGCCACTGCACGGACATCTGCACTGTGGACGAACACAGCTTCGCTATACGCTCCAAATTGGGCCGCGTGGACGGCGTTGGGTCGCGGTGAACCAGACGAGACCGCCGAGTGTGCCGGCAAGCGCGATCCAGAAGTTCAGTCGCATCCCGAGTATGTACACCGAGTAGTCGATGCGGATGGACTCCTCGAAGATCCGAAACGCCGAGTAGCCCGCGACATACAGGGCAAAGAGTCCAGGTGGCCTGATCCGCCGCCTCTCCCCAAGCACGATCAGCGCCACGGCGAGGGATAGGTCCCAGATGATCTCGTAGAGAAACGTCGGTTGGAAGGTGGCGTACTGCCCGTATCCTGGCGGCCGGTGCGCGGCGCTGATCTGTAGTCCCCACGGCAAGCTGGTCGGCTCGCCGAACAGCTCCTGGTTGAAGTAGTTGCCGATTCGTCCGATCGCCTGGGCGACCAACAGGCCAGGAGCTGCAACATCCAGAAGACACAGCACCTGCGGCCAGGGCATTCCCTTGCGTTTGCGCAGGATATAGAACCCGCCGGCGACCCCGCCGGCGATGCCACCCCAGATTCCCAGGCCGCCCTGCCAGATTGCGAAGGGGCCCCACCAGTGAGGCGGGATCTGGCTCGGCGTGGTGATCAGGAAATAGATGCGCCCACCGATCAGACCCGCGGGAAAGCCCCAGATCGCGATCTCGCCGATCAATTCCGGGTTCCCGCCGACCCGACCCCATCGCCATCGGGTGATCAGGATTGCTGCCCCCACCGCAACGACGTATGCGATGCCATACGCGTGGAAGAACAACGGCCCAATGTGAAACCCGTTCGCTGACGGACTCGGGATAGAACCTAAGACCGTCCGCATCGACCCCTCAGCAGACCACGAGCCGAAGCTCGACGTGCGCCAGCCACTTCCACGCTGACGCACGTGTCCCCGCTTCGACGCAGACGGGCAGTGCGATCTGCCCGTCGATGGGTACGCGGAGCATGTTGGCTCGTCTGATCACCGGGCGCCCTGGTTCTGGCTCAATGATTGTGCGCATGTGCCGCATGCGCGTCATCGGCCGCCGCGGCACCGCTCACATACTTCTCAGGATTGGCTTGGAATGCATGGAGGCAGTGATCGGAACAGACGTAGAACGTCTGGCCGTTGAAGTCGATGGTGGTGGCCTTGCCGCGGTCGACCTGCATCCCGCACACCGGATCGGTCGCGCCGCGACGCATCGTCAGTCCAAACAGCGCGGCGAAGATCACGAATCCAAGAATGTTGGTGAACAGCTTGTAGTCAACCTTGACCGAGCCGAAGATGTCACCGCGAGTCGGGCGAACATGCGGAATCAGGCCAATACCTCCGAACACTGCGTCGATGATCAGTGCCGCGATGATCATCGTCACGAACATCAACGCGACGATCCTGACCGCGAACTTTGTGCCGTAGTACTTGCGGTAGATCATCAAGATCGGGAGGACGATCAAGTCGGCGAAGATGAACGCGAGCACGCCGGCGAAGCTGATCCCGCCGGACCACAACACAGCCGCAAGCGGAATGTTGCCGACCGAGCAGACAAAGCTGAGCATCGCGACGATCGGTCCGAGGACGACGTTCTCGAGCGTCCGCACCGTGTGGTTCGCGTGATGGATGAACAGGCCATTGAAGAAGCTGTTGCCCAGTAGGCCGATGAACCCGGCGAGCAGAAACCCGATCGTGATCTCCTTCCACAGCATCAGCCAGTCGTTGCGGAAGTTGTGCGCCACATCTGACCACGCCTCGACCGATGTCAACTTCTGGCGGATCGTGAGCTCGTTACCGGCCATGTGATGCTGATGGCCCGTGTCAGCGTCCTGGGCGTGCTCACGGGCCTCATCCTCCAGGCGGCGAGACACGAACACGCGCAGCAGCACGCTCATCACCACGATCATCACCAGCCCGCCAAGGAACTCAGCGAGCGTGAACTGCCAGCCGATCAGTACCCAGATCACGATCCCGAGCTCCACCACCAGGTTCGTGGACGCGAACTGGAACGCCAGAGCCGACGCGGCAGACGCACCCTTCTGAAACAGCGACTTGCCGATCGCGATTGCCGCATAAGAGCATGACGACGAAGCCGCACCCAGCCCGGTAGCGGTTGCGATTGATTTCGGGCCCGACCCGCCGAGCGCCGCTTGGATCCGTTCACGCGGAACCCATGCCTGGACAATCGCGGAGATCGCGAACCCGAACACAAGCGCCCACCACACCTCCCAGGCCATCAAGAAGGAGTTCGAGAAACCGTCGCCGATCTTGGTGAGAACGTCGCCCATACTTGATTATACCCTACTGGGGTATTAGCCGATGGCGTCTAACCACCGTTACGGGGTCGCTGATCGATGGGTTCCTGATACTGGCCGGCGAGGACTGACCAGGTCAGCGTCCGAGGGACGTGTGCGGTGCGGGCGTGTGTGATCGCGGCGGGCGGGTGGATTCGCGGTCAGCCCAGCCTGGCGCCCGCCGGGTGATCGCCGGAGTGCGCGACTTCTCCTGGCGCTGTGGACGGACCGCTGGTTCGTCGAGCTCGTGGTGCTCGAGAGCGAGCGGTTCTGTGTCGCTACGTCGCATCGCGCGGGCGAGTGACTTGAGCGCATCGGCCGGTTCGCGTGCTGGTTGGGCTGGCGCGTATTCGCGACGGTCCCGTTCGGCGGGGGTGTGGTCGGCGATCAGGTGGATGGTCGTGTCGTTTCTGGCGCGGGAGAGGGCGGTGTAGGCCCATTCGCGGGTGAACTCCTCAGGGCGTCCGATCACGATCGCGTTCTGAACGGTCGCGCCCTGGCTGGAGTGGCCGGTGATCGCGTAGGCGTGCTCGACGTGGGCGGCGAGGTACGCCGGGTCGATCGCACGCTTCTCCCCAGCGTCAGTTCTCACCAGAATGGCGCGGCGCCTTGGGTCAAAGTCGGTGATTGTCGCCAGCGTGCCGTTGTCAACGTCAAGGCGCCGGTCATTGCGTCGGGTGATGATCCGATCTCCAGCCGCCCACTCACGCCCGCCGATCATGACGCCCTGGGCGGGGAGCTGCCCATCGGTCTTGAGCCTGGCCCGTGCGGCATCGTTGAGCAGGTCGCGAGTCGCGTTGTCACGGGCGATCATGGCCGCTCCAGTCCCGCCGTGGGCTCTGTGCATGGCGGCCCATTCGTCGATGACGCCCCTGATCGCGTCGGGCTCGGAACCGTGGATCGTGATGTGTTCGGCTTTGTGATCGAGATAGATCTCGGGGGCGCCGTCGTGGAGGGCTGCGAGTGCGTCCCGTTCGGCCGGGTCGTGCTGGCGTAGGACCTGGCGCAGCTCAGCGCCCGGGTGCCGGCGGGTGAGGGCCGCGAGCCATCCGCCGGCCTGCACGCTGTTGAGCTGTCCGGGGTCGCCGACTGCGATGACCTTCACACCGGCCCGCTCGGCGTGCTCGAAGATCTGAGCGCTAATCCGGGTGCTCGCCATCCCAGCCTCATCGAGCAGCAGGACCGTGCCTTCTTGAAAACCGCCGGTCGTCTCGAGCGTCTTGACCAGAGCGTGGAGCGTCCCCGCCTCAACGCCGGCGGTGTCACAAAGCTCACGAGCGGCCCGGGCGGTCGGTGCGGCACCGATGACCGTGAAACCGGCCTGGCGATAGCAGTCAGCCAGGGCGCGCATCATCGTCGTCTTGCCGGTCCCCGCGAGAGCCTGAACGGTGTCGACACCATTCCCGCTGCTCGCGATCGCACCGACCGCTGTGGCCTGATCGCCGTTCAGCACCGGCTCTGACCGGGCAAGCGCGGCGGTGATGTGCTCATCGCCGACGATGGCGGTGTCGGTATGGCGGCGACGGTCAGCACCGTCGAGGATCTGGCGCTCATAGGTCAGGAGATCGTCGGTGCTGAACGTCGGCACCCCGGCCTCGGTTGGCGCAAGTGAGCGGACTGAGGAATGGGCGAGGTAGCGGTCTGTGGCGTTCTCAAGGGTCCCGAGGTGAACGCCGTCGGTGAATTCACCGGCGATCTCAGCGATCGCATGCCGACGCGTGAACGTGTTGTGGGTTCCAGTCAGCCCGTCTGGCCCTGACAGCCGCGCGACGACAGCCGGAAATGACGGGCGAACCGGTTCGGCCGCCGGCCGGTTCTGAAGCGCTGTCAGGTCACGCGGACCGAACCCGTGCTCGCCAGACCGGGCCTGAGCATCTGCACGCCACTGCCCGCCGTCAACGCCATCGTGGCGCTTCGGGCGGCGGGTGGAGAGCGCGATCGCCTGCATCCGTTCGCGCGACAAAGACCCGGCCGCATCAGCCCCGACCAGCTCGACGGCACGTTCCTCGATCTCGATACGCCGCTGGGAGAAGTGGCGCAGGACACCTTCGGGCACACCGTCGATCTCAAACAGACCACGTCCGACAAGCTTCCAGGACACCCACGGCAGCCGATCCCGAACCTCCGCACGTAACGCGGCCCGGTAGACCGCGCCGGCCGCGGACTTATGCTCATACAGGGTGTGGGCGTCCAAAGCCGTGAACCGGCCGTCCGCCCGCGTCAGGTTCGCGACCACGACATGGGTATGGAGCTGGGGGTCCCCGGCGCGTGAGAGCCGATGGCGGTACCCAGCCGCGACGAAGCCGTCCCCGGCTACCCGCTCAGCACCGCCATGGCCACGACGGGTCCGGCACGCCTCACGCTCCAGATAGGCGACCGCGGAGGCGACCGCGCGCTCATGCGCTGCCGCGAGAGCTCCAGACACATCGCTGCCGGCGACCGCGAACAGCACCGACACGCTCTTGGGCGCTGAGAACGTCAGATCGACCGCGGCGACCGTTGACGCCTTCGTCATCGACCGCAGCACACTCCCGTCAGCCGGATGACATCCGCGCATCAGAGCCATGAACCCGTTGCGGTCGACTCGAGATCCCGCGGCGATGCCGAGGCTGTCAACGCCCGCACCCATCCACACACCGGGCGCCTCACCACGGCCCGCGTAATAGTCCTCAGCGCCCGCAGCGACCTGACGCTCGTAGTACTCCAACTGACCCGGGCCCGCACCGAGCTTCCCGATCGTCAGCACGACCCAGGCGCTCGCAGACGCGGACACAAAACGGACACATCAGGTCGAAAAGCAGCGCTCACGGGCGTTCGCCCAAATCGTCTGGGAAGAGCTGCATTTGCAGGTCATTAGTGGTCTCCGGTAGCCGCGCGTCGCCACTCGTTTTGGCGTCTGGAGTTTCTCGTAATGAAGGGGTCAGGAGTTCGAATCTCCTCGTCGGCTCTGGCAACCTGCCCACTTCCGAAGCCGCCACGGGATCGAGTGCCCTCCGAAGGTCAGCTGTGAGCGCGTCCGGCCAACACGGAGATCGCGTCACCCGCGTCGTCGAACTGGGCGACCTCAGCGAGGTCGGCCCAGGGGAACGCGGACTCATAGGCGGCAAGGGTGCGTGGGGCCCAGTGCTCGTAGCGCGAAGAACGTGACACCGACTCGGCCAGGAACAGCAGCCCGCCCGGACGCAGCACCCGGCGGATCTCCGCCGCGGTCCGGGTCAGTTCGCCGTCCGCGACGAGGCCCCCGAGCACGGTGACGGTGACGACCACGTCGGCCTCACCGTCGGCCAGCGGCAGGTGCCCGTCCGGTGCCAGGCCGCGATAGGAGACCGCGTCGGCGCGGGGGGCGAGCGCACGCAGGGCCGCGACCGGCTCGACGCCGACGGCACGTCCGCCGATGACCCGGGCGAAGTCCGCCGTGAACCGGCCGGCCCCGCAGCCGAGGTCGCACACGACGCGCTCGGATCCGTCGAGCAGCGCGGCCAATGCCGGGAGCAGGATCTGGCGGTGCTGCTCGGTCACCGCGGCCAGGTCGTGGTCGGCGGGGTGCTCGACGTTGATCACCGCGCGCGCCCCGAGCCGCTCGGTGCGCCGCGTCCAGTACTGCAGGCCGGCAGCCGCGTCCAGGTCGTCGTCAGCCGGGACCGGACCGGGTCGAGCCGCAGCTCCGTCCGGCACCGGACTCACCGGGATACGACGGGGTTGAGCACCGTGTCGATGACCGCACCGGGACTCGCACCCGGGATGAACCGCTGCCAATCCCCCGAGACCATCGTCGGTTCGTCGACGACCCGGGCACCGTCGGCGAAGTAGGTGTTGGCGAGCACCATGCGCGGCTGCGTCGTTGCGTTGGCGCGGGCGCAGTGAAAGCACCAGGAGTGGTGGAAGCTCATCTCGCCAAGGGCGTAGGCCGTGTCGTCGATGCGCGTACCGGCGGCCCGGAAACTCTCGGACACACCACGGTCGTAGGAGGAATCGGTGGCCGAGAAGTCGGTGTCCTCGGCCAGTCGCCAGGCCTCGGCGTCGGCGGCGAAGGACAGCGGTCCCATCGCAAGCGGAATTGCCTGCAACGGCAGCCAGCTTGTGACGATGTCCCGCGAGGCGATGGGGAAGTGATGGGCGTCGAAGTGCCAGGGGGTACGACCACACCCCGGCTCCTTGGACAGGACGTTGTCGTGGTAGAGGCGCGCGCCGGCGACGCCGAGCAGCTCGGCCGCCAGCCGGCCGAGCCGGGGCGACAGCGCGAAGGCCTCGAGCACCGGGGAGTCCTGTTGCCACATCAGGTCCATGCTGAGGAAACCCGAACGCCCCGGACCGTCACCGGCGGCGGCCAGGCGGGTCACCTCTGCCCGGGCGGCGGCCAGCGCACCCGCCGAGACGACGCCGGGGAGCTTGACGAACCCCTGCGCCGTGAAGGCGTCATGCGCCGCCGGGGTCAGCTGGTAGGGCTCGGCCAGTTCGGCGCGCAACTCCTCCAGGGACGGCGTGGGGACGGGCTCGGGCGCTTCGAGCTCGAGCAGCTCGGCCGGTGCGGGCTCGGATCCGTCGGCCAGGGACAGGTACCAATCCCACCAGTCCTCGTTGGTCTGCTCCCACGGCTTGGCGACCCCGGACTCGCGGGCGTGCTCGGAACTCAGGATGCGGCTGTCCATGGGAAATCCTCTCCGTGGGGGGTCAGGGCGAGACACACCGACGCCTGGGGGAAGCGGTACGCACCACGATCGTCGTCGCGGCAGCCCTCCAGGTACGGCCCGAGCACCGGCGCGGCGAGCATCTGCTCCAGTGTCAGCCGGTCGTCGAAGAGGCAGCGGCGCAGGTAGCCCTCGAGCAGTCGGGTGTCGTCGTAGCCGACGACGTGTTCGTAGCTCACCGTGTGTCGCGACGCCGTCCAGCCGAGAGGCTCGGCCGCGGCCGCCAGCGCTCCGGCCACCTGCTCGCCGCTCAGGTACGGGGTTCCCGCACCTGCGTTCACCCCGTCGAGGAACGCGCGATACACGCTCAGGTAGTGGCCATGCTCAGCGCCCTGGGCCATGAAGCCCAGCGCGCCGGGCGCGAGGGCGGAGACGAACCGGGCCGCCGCCGCCTCGAGGTTCTCGGGCCGCAGCGCATACAGCGCATGGGTCGCCCAGACGACATCCCAGGGCCCGTGGGCGGGATCGAGATCCTCGAGCGTCGTCTCAAAGCGTGCTCCCGGCGTGAAGGGGGGACGGAGCTCGCGTGCTGCCTCCTCGAGAGAGAAGGACGACGGATCGAGCAGGTCATAGGCCACACCACTCTCGGCGAGCGCCGAGAGATCGACGTTGGCGAGCAGCGCGGCGGGAAAGCGTCCCGATCCACAGGCGACATCGAGCAGACGCAACGGCCCGCCGTCGCCCCGCTGGGCCTGGCGCTCGAGCGCCGAGTGCCAGTCCGCGATCTCAACGAGCAGCTGGTAGTCGCGCCGGGCATAGGCGTAGAACGCCTCCATCTCAGCTCGTCCGGCCTCACTCCAGCTCGCGAGGCTGCGTGCCGCGGTATCTGACGCCCCCCCGGCGGTGTCCTCCTCCATACCCTTGACGTTACTCAGATCCCGCTGTGGTCGTCTTCAGCGGGCTGCGAACAGGGCTGCCTGTCCGACCTGGCCGGGTGTCAGCTGTACCGCACGACTCGTGGTGAGTTCGATGAGCTGGAACCCGTGGTAGTCGCGGACGGCGCGGGTGTCAAATCCCTTCAGTGCTGCGCTGACGGAGGTTGGTGGGGGTACCGCGGTCAGTGCCCGGAAGTGTGCGGGCCGCCCCGGTGCGACGAGCAGCAGGAGGTGCGTCGTCGCCAGCGCCCGGCGGGCGCGGGCCCGGCCGAGGTAGATGCCGGCTGGCGGGCCGGGGAAACCGCCGGGATCGACGACGATCACGGGTCCCGAACGCTGGGCGGCTGAGGCGTGAGCGATCGCCCCGCGCCAGTCGGCCTGGCCGTAGCGCCAGTCCGAGGCCACCCAGACCGCCACCACGCAGGAGACCGCCCCGACGGTGACCATCAGCGTCCCACGGTGACGCGCAAGGGCAGGCGCGGCAAGGGCGCCGAGGAGCGGAATCCCGATCATCATGTTGCGCATGTAGAAACGGTCCTCAAGGTGCAACACGGCGCACAGCAGCGGCAGCCCGACCGTCGCCACGAGCAGCAGCGCGAGCACCCGGGTTCCGCGACTCGCTTGGCTCAGCCACAGGCCGTGGAGCAGGGAGGCGTAGACGAGCAGCAGACCGAGTCCCTCCAGCCAGCTACGCGGAACGTTCGCTCCCATGCCGAACTGGCGGACCGCGTCCTCGATCCGGTGCGTCACCGGAATCGCCGCGATGAACGCGCTGTTCTCGCTGTTGGCTTGGTCGATCGCGAGGGGCGCGACGCCGCCGACCAGCAGGAGCAGTCCAACCGCGGCGCCCATGGTTCGCAGACGCTGTTCAGGCAGCATGACGATGAGCACGACGAGCTCACCGAGCAGGGTGAAGATTGCGAAGTACTGAGTCCAGACTGCGGCCGCACATGCCAGGCCCCACCACACGTAGTGTCCCGGGGCCGGGTCGTACAGAACTTCAGCAAGCGCCCAGATCGACAGCAGCCCGGTCAGCACGAGCAGGCCGTAGCTGCGGGCGTCGGTGCCGTAGTTGACCAGAGTGGGGTTGACGGCGACAAACCCCGCCGTGGCCAGAGCCGGGCCGGTGGGGATGAACCGACGCACCGCCATGTAGCTGACCGGAACTGCGCAGGTCAGCGCCACGGCGGATGGGAGGCGCAGCGCGAAGGGGCCAGCATTGCCGATCAGGTCGGTGCTGAACTTCGTGAGGAGGTAATACAGGGGCGGGGTGGACTCGGTGCGGCGGATCTGGTCCCAGATCGCCACGAGGCTGTGCTGATCAACGACCCAGCGCGTGAAGACCTCGTCAACCCAGAAGCTCTGAGTTGAAAGAAACGGGAACCGCAAAATCGCGCCGAGCAGCGTGAACGCGCCGAGCAGCATCCAAGCTCGTCGCGACATCGCCCCCGCCCCAAAGCGGTTCACGGTCGAATCGAGAGAGCGAGCCCCCCGCGCTCGAGGACCCACGCCAGCCGCGCTAGTCAACCGGAGCGTTCGCCTGATATCCAAGGTTTGCGTTCACGGTGCAGTCGCGGGCGGCTTCGACGCCGCATCCACCAACGCACCATACCTCCAGCCCCACAGCACGGATCCGGTGGTGCTCCGGTCGGCGGTCCGGGCAAATCGCCGCGGCTGCTCGTGTTCAGGAACAGCTGTGCGTGGACGCTCGGTGAACGACTTTGAAGACGGTGTCCTGGCTTGTGGGGTGCAGGATGGGAACCAAGCTTGGATTGTTCTGTGTCCAGCTTTGCGGAAGCTCGCCGGTCGGTCCGGGCGTGAGGACGAGGTATTGAACGCCTGTGGCTCGGATGGTGTTCTGAAAACGTGCGCAGCTCTGGATGGGCTGGTACCCACCATGGCTGGAGGGTTGGCCGAGGTATGTGACGGTGTTGGAGTCCGTGGCACCGTAGAGCGGATATTGCAGGACGGTTCCGTACAGGGCGATGTGGGAGTGACCAATGGTTTGGGCCCAGCGATAGATCTGGCCCAACGCAGAGCTAGCGACGAGGTAGCGCCGATGGAAATAGTGGCGCTCGACGAGATCGCCGGCTCCGAGCAGAATGACCGCAACCGCCACAGCGCCCAACGCGCGGACGCCGGGTTTCACGCTGAGAGGTCGGCGACGACCGAACACGATGATCAAGCCGGCAATCGCCGTGATAGCCAGGAACGCGACATGGCGTGCGGTCTGGGTGGGCCAGAGACCGGTTTCGAACTGTGCCCCCAGCGCAACTGCGACCAGGACCACGCCCAAGATCGGCAGCAGCCGCGGGGCTCGCACGGCAAGGATGGGTGGAAGGAGAAGCAGCCCGCCCTCCAGCGCCGGAGCGAGAAAACGAAGGTCGTAGGTGAAGAAGGAGGCCGTGTTCCCCAGGTCCTGTGCCGTGGCCGGGGTGAACACGTAGGCAACCGCCGCGACGGTGCTGACCAACCCGAGGGCTGCCAGCCCAGGCTCTCGTCTCGCCGTCACGGCGGCGAGAATCAGGCCGCCGACCAGGGCCGCGAGCAACAGAGGCCACAGCGGGCCCAGGGCGTGGGTCAACCCCGGCACAAAACGCGAGGACCACAAGGAGGTGTGGCTGATCACGTTGCCCACGCTCTGCTTGGACCCGTTGGAGATCGGAGAGGCGGCGCCCGGGAGGTGAAGGGGACCGATCTGGAGACTGAGTCCGAGCGGGCTGCCCGTGTCGATCAGATCTCGCAGGTACCACCAGCCGCCCGTGAGCAGAATTCCGCCCAGCATGACTGCGGTCACTCGGGCCGGGCCACGGCGACGCTCCAGCCAGATCACCGTTGCGGCTAGTGCGACTGCTGGCACGAGAAAGGTCCATTTGGTCCCGGCGGCCAGCCCGAGCGCCAAAGCTGTGACCCCGAACTCGAGCTGGCCACGTCGGGGCTTGAGGATCAACGCGAGCCCGACGGCCAACAGTGCCAGGCCGACGACGTCATCCAGCGCTTGTCCGGGCTCGTTGGTGCTCAGTACCGGCAGCACGAAGAGCGCTGCGCCGGCGCAGAGTGTCCACCACTGCACCCGCCAGCGGGCGCCCACACACCACGAAGCCACAAGCCCGACGGCCAGCCACCCGATGTTGAGCAGCGGAGACAAGAAGTCGTTGCCAACGGCAATGATTCCGATGCCGTGGAGCAGTTCTGAATTCGCCGGGAAATACGCGTTGGACGGATCGGCCTCTGGAAACAAGATCTGCGTGACCGAGCCGGTCTGCGCAAACCGGGCGGCGATGGGCATGTGGTACCACAGGGAATCGAAGCTGGTCATCCCCGCTCCGAGCGCGTCCGCGGTCTCATACGCCCACTGCGTCGCGAGAAGCCACAGAACCAACCCAGCCGCGATCGGACCGGACCGGAAGCGCACGCTGGGACCCAGCTCACGCGGCTGCTCTGCCGGGACCGCGCTCGCGCGCTTCGGCGTCTGGAACCGCAGCACCCCCACGATCACCCCGGCTCCGAGCCAGCAGGCGACGATCAGCCACCACAGCTCCAACTTGCCGATCAGTCCCAGGCCCTCGCCGAGCATGACCATCCAGGCGACGGCCAGAGTCACCTCGACGAGGACCGCTGGAGCGCCGCTCACGGTCGCGAATCGACAACGCAGCTCGTGGGCCAGGACCGCAACCGGAGCCATCACCAGACCCAGCCTGATCACCGACAGGACGAAGTCAGGCGACGGCACGGCCGCAGCGTCTCATAGAAGCTCCAAACAGCGCGTCGGCGTCGGCACGCTGCTCGCGACCACACGTGCGAGCATCAGGGCATGCGCCTCGTGTGCCACCGTAGGTTGACCTCGGCCACTCTGGGCCTTCTGGCGGTCCTGAGCCTCGCAGTGGGGATCGCTGGTTGCTCATCGAGTGAGTCCGCCAGGAAGTCAACGGCGACACTCAGGACACGGACCCTGGCGGGTTGGTGGTCCTACCCACCGCTGTCCTCGGTCCAGTACTCCCCGTCGACCTCAACCACCCAGGCCTCAACGCCCCGAAGCCTCAGTCGGCTCAACCTGAACACAGCCGCCAAGGCCGACCGATTCCTCACCCACGCCCTGAAGGGCTGCAAGGTTCCTCCGGGTGGCATCCACTGCGTTGACCGAGGCGCGACTTGGTCATGCCCGGCGATCGGAAGCGCTCCGGTCACTCTGCCAAAACGCGCGGCGCAGCTTCTCGATATTTCGGTGGCGTGCGTTTCTTGACCTCAAGAGAACCGGCTGCGTCAGACGTCGGGGCTGTCGTCCTAGATGGTTGATTCCGCGCGGTTAGGCGCAGTAGTTGACGAGTGCACGGCTTTTGCGTCCGAGTTGATGGTTGAGCGAGATGGCGGCTGCGAGACAGCAGAAGCGTGCGATGACGCGTTCGCGGAGGCCTTGGGGGGTGCGGGCGCCGTGGCGTTCGAGGGTCAGGATGTCTTTGCAGGTCCAGAAGATGCTTTCGATCCGCTGGCGGATCGGCGCGAGGTGCGGCCCCTGGCCGGGTTCGTCTTTGCGAGCGGGTCGCAGCAAGGTCGCGGAACGGTCGTTGACGGCGGCGGCGAACTTCCGGCCGGCATAGCCCTTGTCGGCGATGATCGTGACGTGCCCTTGGCGGCGGACGCGGTCCAGCAGTATCAGGCCGATCTCGCGTTCGTCGATCTTGGGGGAGCACAGCTCCAGGGCGCGTGGGGTGCCGTCGGGCGCGAAGATCGCGTGCAACCGCATCCCCCAGAAGAACCGGGAATGGCTGGCACATCGCCCGTAATCGGCGATGTCAGCGAGCTGAGAGCGTTTGACCGTTTCGACGCTGCGAGCGCACTCCACCGGCGTGCTGTCGATCAACAACAGATCGTCTTCAAAGCCGGGGCTCTGGCTGGCAAAGACGCCCATCAGCCATTCCAGCGTGTCCGCGCACCGGCGGCGTCGTTTGAAGTAGCCCGACTGTTGGGGCAGCTGCGGGAAGAGGTGCCCCAGCCGTTTCTTGGCCACCGCGAGGAACCGTCGGTCCGATGGGATTCCCATGATCGCCTGGGCGACACAGAGCGTGACGACCTCTGCGTCTGTGATTCTTCGCGCAGCGTTCTTTTGTCTTTCGGGCAGGAGATCGTCGGCTGTGACGAACACAGTCGTGAGCAGCAGGTCGAGGTCAGCGTCCATCGAGACCCTCCACGGTCGGCGATGCGTTTGAGCACCGCTGACTTCGGTCCTGCTGCTGACTTCTCCTTGAAAACCACTGATCTCACGGCCAACCCCGTGGAATCACTCATCTAGGTCCGCATCAATTCCTCGGACACGATGTGTGTCTGAGCATCGAGGATGACTTCACTCCGAGCACGAGGCTCTCACTGAAATAACGGGTTCAGCGGCGTCGTTAATAGTCGCGATCCTTAGAGTCGTGGTTGTGGAGGGCTTCTTTGAACCGCCGCCGGATCCGAAGCCTGAGCAGGCTCCGTCGCGCAGTGCTCCACCGTGGCTAGGACGCCCGCACGGCCGACAAGTCAATGAGGCTTTCGGCAACGTAGTGCTCGCGGAGTCTGAGTTTGCGGTGGTGTCCGTCGCTTACATCGACGCGTTCCGGATGGATTCGAGCTGCAGATCACGGGAACAACGAGTCTCGCCTTTGAAGAACTAAGCCGTGACGGAAAGGACTCGGGCGCAGACATCTTCGGGCGAAACTGGCCGATGGTCGGCGAGAGACGAGGTTGCCCGGATCGTCGTGGAAGTTCGCTGACGATCACACCGGGTTGGGGGTCAAACGGTAACGGCCTCTCGGGCCGAGGTGTTGTCCCGGTCTTGGCTTTGGAGAAGGAGGTGGTGTTGCTCGATCGCGATCACCAACTTCGCGAGGTCGCTGTAGCCGATGATCCGTCGGAACTGGGCCTCGGCTTGGAGCATCCCCGCGGCGGTCCAGCGTTTGCGCATGTCCCCGTCCTGCCAGCGTTTCACGTTCCGTTGGGTGTGACGGACAACCTCGATCATGGACTCACACGGGTTCGTGGAAGACAGGGTCTTGGCGAGCTTCCCGCCGACCCCGAGTCCCATGAGCGTAAGGGTCTCGGCCATCCCTTCGCGCAACGATCCGGCGGCGTCGGGCCAGGAACGGTCCAGCTCCTCGGCAAGGGTCTGCAGCCGGGCGAGCGCCTGATCGGGATCAGTCAGCGCCCACGCGCCACGGATCCGGGCAAGCACCTGCTGGCCATCGCGGTCAGGCAGCAGATCGCAGACGTTGCGTTCCTTGTGCCGTTGGCAGCGCTGAACGAGGGCGTGCTCGCCGAACACGTCCCTGACAGCCTTCCTCAGCGCCTTTCCGCCGTCGAGCACGAACAGAATCGCCTGGGTCGGGTCCAACCCGCGGTCCACGAGGTCAGCAAGCAACTCGCGCGCGAGGGTCGCGTTCTCAGTCGAACCTTCCCACAGGCCAAGCGGGACTTTCACCCCCTCGGTCGAGATCCCGAGGGCGACGACGTGAACGCGGCCGGCGATCTCCAGGCCGTCGAGCATCATCACCGCCAAACGCATGTCATCCAAGCGGCGAGCCATGAGCTCCCCGAGCGCGGTGCGGGTCTTCTCGATGAACATCTCTGACACCGAGCTCTTGGTCTTTGACCGGGCGGTCGCCTCGACTTCTGTGCCGACAGGTTCGCCGACACGAGCGAACTTGCGGGTCGAGACCCCGGCGAGCATCCGGTCCATCACCGCTCGCTGCAGCGGGTCGCGGTCAGCGAAATAGGTGTAGGTACTGACCGGTAGCTCCTTGCCATCGACGCTGCGGACGCGCGGGCGGGCCACCGGCACCCGCCGGCCACCGAGCGTCATCGACCCGTCCTCATGGCCGTGACGAGACGCGGTCCGCTCCGGGTTCCAGGCCCCCTTCGGCCCGACGATCTCGGTCACCTCCGATTCCATCAGCTCGTGCACGACCCGCAGGCCGACACCGACGCTCAACGCGAGCAGTCCCTCTCTCGCTGCTCCGACGAGCTCACCGAGCGCTTCTTGAATCTCCGCAGGCAGCGGCATCTCCGCCGCCTCGACGCTCGAGGCGACCTGCAGGGCGTTTACCTTCTTCATGGCGGTCCTCCCGTCCTTTCGGACTGTGTTTGGCGACCAGAACGCTCCCAAAAGGAGCGGACAGGCCGGGCGGACCGCCACCACAAACTTCTACGAACTACCGGGCAACCTCCGAGAGACGCGATGTCCTACCCCCGCAGCTACTGCGGATCGGCGTGCGATTTGCCGACGGCCGCGCGGCTACGAGCATCGGCGGTCACAACCGCCCTGTGGAAGGACCGGTGATTCGCGAACTATCTGGGGGTGTTAGCGGTAGCGGTGGTGTGCCCAGCAGCGATCGACGTACCCGTTTCCATCAGGGCTACTGGATCTCGCCACTGCCACCCTCAGGTGCACTGACTGTCCTCTGTGAGTGGCCCGCGTTGGCAATCCAGCTCGCCGAACTTGAACTGGACGGTGAATCCTTGATCAATGCTGCCGAGCGAGGCCGCAACCTGTTCCCCGACGGCGATCACGTTTCCCGTGACGGCCGCCAATGGCGTCTCGGAACCGCTAGCGATGTCACCTTCATCACCGACGCGACAGTCGCCAGGACTGCCATTGGCTTCACGATCCCGCCGATCTACGCCGCCTACTGCAAGGTCGAGATACCGCGCTGGAGCAAGGCGTCCGAGCTGGTCGATCACGAGCAGTCAGTGATGAGCCTGCTCACAAAAGCCACGGAGGAGCAGCCCTGGTGGCTGGGGTATCTCGACACCGGAGCTCATGACGTCGTGTTTCCGTTCGCTCCGAGGACGGTTC
Organism: Solirubrobacteraceae bacterium; assembly: GCA_965198695.1. GTDB lineage: Bacteria > Actinomycetota > Thermoleophilia > Solirubrobacterales > Solirubrobacteraceae > Palsa-465. Next base: position 944,242 of record CBDAPW010000003.1, read on the forward strand.
CCTTCTACGGACACGGTTATGTTCTCGTGCAGGCCGGGCCTCATCAGGCCGCTAACTGGCGGGAGGAAGGCTGGAACTGGGCGCTGCCTGACCTGATGTTCCCCGCAGACCGCTCATGGCTGACCTCAACAGGCTGGGACGACACGTGGACCTGCGTTGGTGGGCGCGAGGAACTCATCAGCAGCTTTCTGACTCACCCCACCCTCGGTCCTAGGACTGAACGTCTTCTCCCAAGATGATTACCGGCCTGTGCTGCCGTACCCGCCAGCTCTGTGGGCGCCATTTTCCTGCCACGGGACCCGCCGGTGAGTGATGGGGCCGCCCCATTCCTGAGTCGCCGTTGTCTGCTCCGTTTATTTGAATAACCGGTTTGAGGCGGCGGAGTAGGCGGCTGGGCTGCTGTCGATGATCGCGTGCGGGTAAGCGCCGGGGAGCGTCACAAGAGCGCGGTTGGCGGTCGTTCCGGGCAAGAGCCGGTAGGTGGTGATCTGCGTGGTCGCGGTTTCGTTGACCATGCGCTGGACCAGTCCCAGCGGTTCGTAGGACCCGGGCGCGACGTAGTAGGTCTCCTCGCGAATGAACGCGATCGGTCCAGGCCCGGAGATCGCAATCGCGGTGTGGCCCTTGAACTTCACTCCATAGAGAACCTTCGCGTGTCCTGAACGCAGTAGAGCGAGGGCCGTTGTGCGCAGGCTGGCGAGGGCGGGTTTGTGCAAGATTGAGCGGTAGGGGGCCACCGACACATGGTGTGAGCTGGTGCTGATGATCGTGTCCTGTCCGTCTCGAAGGGCGTGCAGCTGCTCGGCGGTGATCGAGACGGTCGGCGGGTGCTTGACGTCGGTCAGCGTCAGCAGGTAGCGGCCCGTGCGGGTGCTGGGCCGGACCTTGTAGGGGGCGGACTGGTCGGTGTAAATGGTGTTGCGCTGGGGGTCATAGAGCTGCATGACGTGGTCTGTGATCGCCCATTCCTGGGTGCCGGCCAGCTTGGGGGGATACGTGACACGCGCGATGATGCGCTCGTCGTAGGGGTATGAGGTGTCCTCCCAGAGCTCTCCGCTTGACCGAGTCGAGCCTTGGGGGAACGTCGCGACACTGCTGTCATCAAAGACCAGCACCCTTCCAGCCGGCACTGTGAGCCCCGCGGCCACGCCGCGTAGGATCGCTCGCGTCTCCACGGCGCCGGGCCGACGAGGACTCGGGCCTCCCAGGCTGATGAGCACAAGCGCCACGCCGACGACGACAGCCAACGCAATGGCGACCGGGATCAGCCTTCGACGCCAGAGGGCGCCGGACGGCCAACGGCTGGCGGAAACGGCTGGTTGCGTTGTGACGGAGTCCTCGATCGACTCAACGAAATGCGCTCGCAGCGAAGCAAGCCTCGTGGCTGACGGGGCATCGGCGTCGGGGTAGGCCTCGCGCACGAGTTCGATGTCGAGGTCGGTCCTCATGTCCAGGTCCTTTTGTCTTGGGCTTCCGAAACCGCGTCGATCTCGGCGTCGGCCAGATTGAGCTGGGTCCGCATCAGACGCCGAGCTCGGTTCAAGCGTGAGCGAACCGTCCCCGTTGGCACCCCCATCGCGATCGCGATCTGCCCGTAGCTGAGATCAGCCAGCGGGTAGAGGAGCAGCGTCTCGCGATCCACCGGCTCAAGCAGCGCCAGGGCCGCCGCCGTGGCCGGGGCTCGGGCCGCAGCATCGGTCCGATCCTCGACGCGATCAAGCTCGCTGTCGGCGGGATCGCTGGCGCGAGCGCGCTCACTTTCACGACTGCTCCGGGCCTCGTTACGAGCATGCTCATGCATCACGTTGATGGCGATCCCGTACAGCCACGGCCGGGCGTCTGCCTGCTGGTAGTCATAGGACGTCCGATGTGAGAACGCTCGTAGGAACGTCTCGCTGACGATCTCATCTGCGGCGCCGGGTCCGATCCGGCGACACGCATAGCCCCAGATCATCCGGGCGTGGCGATCAAACAGCGCCGCGAAAGCCGTCGGCTCAGAGACCGAGGTTTCAATCAGTCGGGCGTCACTGGCGGATTGTGAGTTCAGGCGTCGCATCGATGTCGTCAGAGCTGATTGACGCAGCTCCACGAATAGGTTCACGAGCTCCTGGTGGTCGCAACGGGCGCGAAGAGCGCAGCCAGGGCGCCCGACGCCTCTGGCGCGGCCTGGCTGGAAAAGTGCTCTTGAACGGTGTCTCAACCGCGGAATTCTCGGGGGGCCTGCCGTGCCTCCACATCACCGATGCGTCGCCGGTAGCCTGTCCCGGCGAGATGAGAACCTTCAACCTCCCAGCCGAGCTGGCTTCGCTCCGGCTGCGTCCGATCGTGCTGGCGCTCGTCGCCCTGTGCGCACTGCTTTTGGCGGCGGCACCAGCGCACGCCGTCATGATGCAGGCCGACCCACAGACGTCGTGCCAGGGTGAAGGCGACAATCCCCAGCCGTTCCTGCAGGCTCACGAGGCCACGGTGCTGCGGATCGTCGTTCCGGACTCTCCCAGCCCGAGTGCGCTGCTGTGCGTCGCGCTCGGGGCGGCCGAGGGCTATCACGTCTATCTCTCCTTCCAGTACAACAACGCATGGAGCCCGACGCGAGTCGCGTCCTATTTCGCTCAGGCACTACCGGAGTACGCCCCCTACGCGTGGGCGGTGGCGGTCGGCAACGAGCAGGACATCTTCAGCAAGCAGCGCCTCCAGCAGGGAGTGCCGCGCACGGCGCAGGTGTGCACCGGCAGCGGAGCTCAGCGGCGCTGTCAGCGCAACGCCGGCGCGTACTACCGGAAGGTGTGGGACGCGGTCGAGCCGGTCATTGCCCGTATCGCTCCGAAGGCGCTCCGCGTGTACGGAGAGACCTCGCCCTGGGGGTTCGGCTTCCTGAAGGACAGCTTTGAGACGGGACGGCCACGCGGCGCCCAAGCTGTCGCCTTCCATTGCTATGACACGAACTGGGGCGGACTGCGAACCGTCCCGCGGGTCGCAGCCTGGGCCAGCACGTACCACCTTCCGTTGTGGTGCTCGGAGATGAGTGACGCCGTCCACCCCCTCTCGTGGGGACGACGCGATACGCCCTGGCAGTGGCAGACCTTGCTGGCCGGGATCGAGAGGCGCTCCCCCGATCTGCAGATGATCTCCTACTACGAGTGGCCGCTGATCGGCGCCCTGTAGTTGTCGTTCGCTTGACCGCTTCATGATCGACCGTCGGCGCTTTCTGCAAGGCTCCGGTGCGGCCGTGGCCGCGCTCGGCGGGGGCCTTGTCACGGCACGCACCGCCACGGCGCGCGCCAGCGCCGCGCGCGCCGGTGTGGCGGCCGCGCCTGAGGCGGCCGAATCGACCATCACGACGACGCCGATCCGGCCGCCGGCGACGCCGCTTCTCGTGCGCTCCCCGTACCTGAGCACCTGGCAGGCCTCGACCGTGTCCCCCGGCACCTGGCAGACATTCTGGAACGGGGACACCACCGCAATGGCCGGCATCGTTCAGATCGATGGCACCGCCTACGTGTTCGCCGGTGATCCGAGCATCGGCGACACCGACGCCGCGCTTGCGCAGACCTCGCTGACGGTGACCGCCACCCGGTCGGTGTTCACGTTGCAGGGCGCCGGCGTGCAGATCACGCTCGAGTACCTCTCCCCGGTCGAGCCCGGCGATCTGGAGCGCCAGTCCATCCCGATGGCGTGGGTGCTCGTCACCGCGCAGAGCGTCGACGGCGCGTCCCATGGCGTCTCCGTGTACCTCGACGTCTCCGGCGAATGGCTGTCAGGGGATCCGACCCAGGAGTTCACGTGGGCGCCCGTCTCGGTTCCCTCCAGTGCCGGCACGCTCCAGGCGTGGACGATGCAGCTGGCCGAGCAGCAGATCCTCACCGAGATCGGAGACCGGGCGCAGTGGGGCACGATCATCCTGGCGACCCAACAGATTCCCGGCCTCACCTATCAGTCTGGGCCCTCGGAGGCCGTCCGCGCCCAGTTCGTTCAGGCGGGGGTCCTGCTCGACACCGACGACACGTCCTACACGTCGATCGAGGGCGACGGGTATCCGTCGTTCGGCTTCGCCTTCGACCTCGGTGAGGTCGGCACTCAACCTCAGACCCGTCAGTTCTCGCTCGGTCACGTCCGTACGCCGCTTGTCAGCTACCTGGGAAAGCCCCTGCAGCCGCTGTGGACCGAGTACTTCTCAGACTGGCAGGAGATGCTCGCGTTCTTCCACGCCGACCTCGCCGGCGCCCGGCAGCGAGCGAACCAGCTCGACGCCAAGGTGTCGTCCGACGCGCGGAAGGTGGGTGGCGTCGAGTACGAGGCGCTCTGCGTGCTGTCGCTGCGTCAGGCCTACGGGGGCACCGAGCTCGCGCTGGGGCCCGACAAGCTTCCCTGGGCCTTCCTCAAGGAGATCTCCTCCAACGGTGACACCTCGACCGTGGACGTGGTCTTCCCCGCATCCCCGGTGTGGATCTACCTGGATCCGCAGTACCTGTCGCTGCTGCTCCGAACGATCTTCGCGTACGCGGACAGCGGGCAATGGACCGACCGGTTCGCTCCGCACGATCTCGGCATTTACCCGACGGCCTATGGCTGGAAGCATGTGCTCGCCGAGAAGATGCCGGTCGAGGAGTCGGGGAACATGCTGATCATGGCCGCCGCCTACCTGCGGGCCGCTCCGGGTACCACCGCGCTCGTGTACCTGCAGGAGAACTACACGTTGCTGAAGCGATGGGCGGACTATCTCGTGGCCACCCTGCCGAACGTCGGCCTGCAGAACCAGACCGACGACTTCGCCGGCGAGATCGCCCACAGCGTCAATCTCGCGCTCAAGGGGATCGTCGGGGTTGCCGCGATGGGACAGATCGCCGAGGGGTGCGGCGAGAGCGCCGAGGCGAATCATTACCGCGCGAAGGCCAAGCAGTTCATCGCCTACTGGTTGAAGCATGCCCAGGCGCCCGGGAACCGCCACCTCGGGCTCACCTATCGCCGTGATGGCGCATGGGGAAACACCTACAACGCCTTTCCCGACGCCTTGCTCGGCACTGGCCTCGTGCCCGAATCGATCGCGGCCGAGCAGGCGGCGTTCTACCGGACCAAGACCAACCGGTTGGGCCTGCCGCTGCAGACCCCGCACCGCTACGGCAAGACCGACTGGCAGATGTGGCTGGCGGCCTGGCTGCACCGCTACCCGATCAGCCAGGAGCTGATCGAGCACGTGTACCGGTATGCGAACACGGCCGAGACCCGCGTTCCGTTCTGCGATCTCTACGACACGGTCACGGGTGCGCAGATCTTCGGCGCCGCCCAGGGTTTCCGGGCCCGGCCGGTGCAGGGCGGGATCTTCGCGCTACTCGCGCTGCACGCGCTCGAGAACTCGCTCGCCTAAAGGGGGGGGCTGGTCCTCGACCTACCTACCGGATCCCTCAGGCCGAGGTGGCGAGGGTCTCGAACCAACTGGCCACCTGGTCGGGATCGACCGGTTCGGTCAGGCTCTCGCGGAGCATCCCGTCGAGGTCCGGGTAATCCGTCCGTCTCAGAACTGCGACGGCCTGGTCGATGTCGTAATCCGTTCGGCGCAAGGAGATGCCATCCGCCAGCAGCGTCCAGAACGCGCCGGAACGTCCCTCGTAGGGACGTCCGACGCTGCCGGCGTTGATGAACCGACGCCCGCCGACCGTCCGGTCGTACTGGCGATGGGTATGGCCTCCGACAATCGTCCTCGCTTCCACGTCAGACAGCACTGCAGATAAGCGCTCCGCACTGGTGGCGGAGGTGAGGATCTCGCTGTCGCTGCGCGGCGAACCGTGACAGAACAGGATGTCGCCCAGGCCGTCGATCTCCAGCTCGAGCGTCATGGGCAGATCGGCCAGCAGATCACGCTGGCTGGGGGTGAGTCGGGCGGCGGTGAAGGCGGCCTCCTGCTCGATCGGATCGGACTCCGCAGCGACGTTGATCCGTCCCTGGTCGAACGCGGCGACGGCCTCGCGGTCGGCGTTCCCGCGCAGGTAGGCAATCGGGACGCTGAGCCCGGCGAGATGCTCGAGGGTCTCGCGTGGCATCGGACCGGTGACGACGTCGCCGCCGATGACGACCACGTCAACCGCCGTCTCGGCGACCTCGGCCAATACCGCGATGAGCGCCGGGAGGTTGCCGTGGATGTCGTACAGAGCCGCGACGCGCACGCTGTGAGCATCCCAACCTTGATCTCAGACAGCAACCAGGTGGTTGCACGGGCAGGTCCGGCAGGCTTCGCCCGCGGGTCTCACGCGCTGTGCGTCGAGCCGCCCATCCCAGCCGGTCAGAATGAGGTCATGAACGTTTCCAAAGCTGGACCTGTCGGCGCCGGAGACGCGCCTGGTTCCAGCGCCGGTACTGGCCTGACTCGCCGCGGGCTGCTGCGCAAGGGCGTGGCGACGGCGGTCGTCGCCACCCCGGTCGCGGTGTCCGCCGCCAAGTTCGGCTCGGGCAACCCAGTGGCGATGGCGGCGGGCGCCCCGGTAGCCCCCGGCCCCCAGAACCAACAGCTCTGGGCCGAGCGTGCTCACGCTGCCTACGATGCGCTCCAGGTTCATTTCCACGCCGCCAACGGAACCGGCCTGTATTACGGGATGTTCCCGGCGCGCTCGGCGAGTGCGTACGCCGGCCTGTGGCCGTTCTCGCGGGTGTTGGTCGGGACGATGGCCCTGGCCGGGATTCCCGCCCGCTTCCTCGACTCTCAGCCCTATGCGGCGGCGGTGGAGGACCAGCTCGCCGCGCTGGCGTATTACCACGACACGGCGGTCAATCCGACGGGATATGACGGCCGGGTGCTCGCGCCCACTGGTACAGGTGGCGACAAGTACTACGACGACGCGGCCTGGATCGGGCTGGCGCTCGCTCAGCACCATCGCAAGACGGGCGCAGCGAGTTCCCTCAACGCTGCGGCGGGCGTGCTGGAGTTCGTCTATCCCGGCGGCTGGGATGAGAATCCGGACGCCGCGTACCCGGGCGGCGTGTTCTGGCTCCAGCAGGGAATCGGCCTTGGCATGACCAATCACGATCGCACCACCACCTCGAACGCCCCCAACGCCGAGCTCGCGTTCCAACTGGCCCAGCTCTCCCCGGGTCACCGCGAGTCCTACGAGGGGGTGGGGAGCCGCATCCACACGTGGGTGAGCCGAACGCTCTATGACCGCGACGGTTCCGGTCTGGTGTATGACCACGTTCGGGGCAACGGCACGATCGACTCGACGCTCTACACCTACAACCAGGGTGTCCTGGTCGCTGCTGACGTGATGCGCTACCGGGTGACGAATGATCCCGTGTGGCTCTTCCAAGCCCAGGCGCTGGCGCGCGCTGCGCTTGCCCATTTCTCCCCCGGTTACTACGTCCAGCACTCCGCTGCGTTCAACGCGATCTACTTTCGCGGTCTGTTGCAGCTCTATGCCGTCTTGCCCGATGCCGAGCTCCAGGCGGCGATCATGACCGCCATGGAGGCCTACGCCGATGCGGTGTGGCGTTACTGTCGCTCGCCCGAAGGGCTCTACCGGTTTGCCGACTCTCCCGTGGGCTACAGCGTGATCGATCAGGGCGCGGTGCTTCAGCTCTTCGCCACGCTCGCCTGGGACGCCAGCGACTATCCCCAGCTCGCGTGAATGCGTTGGTGGCGGCTCTGAGCTGGCCAGTCTCGGTTCCGAGCCTCACCGACGGAACCGTCACGCTGCGCGGCAAGCCGTCAGGCCGCCGAATTCCGAGCCTTCGCGGTCTGCGCGACCTCGTCGTAGCGACCTGATCCGCATCGGGGCCTCTCAGCACGGCGGGAGGCCCCGATGTCGGTCACCCCGGGCTGGGAAGAGCCTGCGCACCGTCGCCCCGGGCCAACCAGGACAGCAGGGCGGTCCGGGAGAATCGCCACTCGCCCGCGATGCACCGGCCAGGGAGCTCCTGCGCCTCGGCCGCTGCGGTGACCTGTTCATCAGCGAGCTTGAGGAACCTCGCGGCCTCGGGCAGGGTCAGAACTGCGTTGGTCTCCTCGCTGAGGCTGACGCGGCCCACGGTGAGCGCCTCATCGGACAGATGCTCTCTGACCGCTTCACTCACGAGCTGGCGTTTGCTCTTGCCGGTGGCGAGGGCAGCCGCGTCGAGTCGGTCCGATTCGACACTCGCCAGGCGGACGAAGAGGGGCTTCTGGGTTTCGGGCATATCAATATGATATCGCGTGATATCACTTGGTCCCCGGTCAGTCCGACCCGGACTCGTCATTGCGCTGATCACGCCAGCGGATCCAGCTGCGTGCAGGCTCGAGATCGAGGTTCCTCACGCTGACGATGAACAACGTGACGCCAAGGTCGAGGAGACGCGGCCCGCTTGACTCTGGATCTCCGCCGACCAGCACCGAGCGCTCGATCTCCCGCGGGTCGCGGCCCAGTTCCTCGCAGTGGCGGTCGAGGATCTGGGCCTTCTGCCTGAACGCCTCCCCGTCGGCGAAGGTGTGCCAGATGTCCGCGTGCCCGGCGACGATGCGGAGCGCGCGGCGTTCGCCGGACGCGGCGATGAGCAGTGGGATCGGGCGGGACGGAGGCGGGTTGAGTCGCGCCAGCCGCTTCTGGATCCGCGTGGCGCCGCGGTCGAGATCGGCCACGCGACTCGCGACGGTTCCGAACGCATAGCCGTATTCGGCGTAGTCGCGCTCCTTGAAGCCGCTCCCCAGGCCCAGGATGAGTCGCCCAGGGCTGGCGTGATCGACGGTCCGGGCCATGTCGGCCACCAGGTCGGGGTTGCGGTACCCGATGCAGTTCACCAGGGGTCCGAGGGCGATCCGTGAGGTCGCTGTCGCCCACGCCACGAGCGTCGTCCAGCACTCGAAGCTCGGGACATCGGTGTCCTGGGGCCCGAAGAAATGGTCCCAGTTGAAGAGGGCGTCCGCCCCGATGGCCTCGGCCTCCTGGGCCGCGGTCAGCAGCGCGGACAAGCTCGCGTCGTACTGGGCGATCTGCAGGCCGATGCGGATCGGTCGCGAGCTGGGAATGGACGGTCCGTCGGGTGTGTCAGGGGTCGGCAACCAGGACCTCCGGGTTGGGGCTGAGCGTCAGAGCGATGGCGATGGCACGCTGAGGATGGCCGATGCGAGGTCGATCATGGTGGAGGTCCTGTGCGCGACGAGCAGTGACCGCGACACGCCACCCTGTCTCCTGTGACTGTGACAACTCCGCCTCGGGAGACCCGTTGGCCGCCGGCTCGTGCCGGGGCCCGCAGTCCGTGGTGGAGTTGGTCGCTCGTCGCCGCGGCGGTCATCTGGGGGCTGGTGAGCCTGAGGGCGCTGACGGTCAACGTCCCGTACCTCAACGACAGCTCGATGCACGAGCAGATGGTGCGGTTCGCCACCTCGCAATGGCGAGCCGGGCATCTGCCGCTGACCACCTGGTTCCCGTTCCTGGGGGAGGGCTCGCCGCAGTTCCTGCACTACCAGTCGCTGCCGGCGATGATCACCGGCGCGATCGGGTTGGTGACGGGCCCAGATGTCGCCTTCCGCTGGTCGCTGTATCTGCTGCTGGCCGCCTGGCCGATCAGCGTCTACCTGTCAGCTCGGTTATTCGGCGCGGGCCGCGGTGCGGCGGCCGCCTCGGCGGCGATGGCCCCGTTCCTGGTCAGCAGCACGGGAGTGGGGTATGAGGCCCACGCCTACGTATGGACCGGCTTTGGCGTGTGGACGCAGTTGTGGGCGATGTGGACCCTGCCCCTGGCCTGGGGGTTCAGTTGGCGGGCGATCCGCGACGGACACGGCTACCTCCCGGCGGTGCTGTTCACGGCACTGACCATGGCGATGCACTTCGAGACCGGCTTTCTCGCGCTCGCGGTCCTGCCCTGCTGGCTGCTGGTGGCCGGCCGCCCCCTGCTCCCGCGCATCCGCCGCTTTGGCGTGCTCGTCATCGGGGCCCTGCTGGCATCGGCCTGGGTGACGATTCCCCTGTTGGCCCAGGCGCGGTGGGCGTCGGTGAACGAGGTGCTCCAGGGAACGCGCCTGGCCAACGGCTACGGCGCCCATCAGGTGCTTGTCTGGCTGGTCTCGGGCCAGTTGCTCGACGACGGTCGGCTACCGGTCATCACCGTGCTCGCCGCGGTCGGGTTCGCGCTGGCGTGGATGACGTGGTCGGCTCAGCCGGACGGTCGCGCGCTGTTGATCGCCCTCGGGGTCTGTCTGCTGTTCGCCTTCGGTCGGACGACGTTCGGGTCGTTGGTGGACGTGATCCCGGGCAATCGGGATCTGTTCTTCCGCCGGTTCATGATGGGCGTGCAGTTGGCCGGTCTGCTGTTGGCCGGCCGGGGGGGCGGCTGGCTGGCGGACCGCGGCGTGGGGGTGTGGGAGAGCCGGGTCCGGCGCTGGCACCCGGAGTGGTCTGAGCCGCTGCTGCTGGCGGCGGCGGTCGCCGTGTTGGCCCCGGCGTGGCTGCAGCTGGGGCGCTATGAGCGCCTGGACGGGGCCGCGATAACGGTCCAGCGCCAGAACGACACCACCGCCGGTGTCCAGCTCGATCGGCTCATCGCGGTGATCACACACGACGGGGGTGGCCGCACGTACGCGGGGATGCCATCGAACTGGGGTGCCAGCTTCACGGTGGGTGCCGTGCCGGTGTTCAAGTATCTCGAGAGCCGGGATGTCGACGAGGTCGGTTACACGCTGCGCACCGCGTCGCTGATGACCGATCCCGAGTTCTCCTTCGACCAGCAGAACCCGAGCGACTATCGGCTCTTCGCCATCCGCTTCCTCCTGCTTCCGGCGGGCATGAGCCCGCCGGTCAGCGCCCGGCTGGTCATGCGGTCGGGCCGCTTCACGCTGTGGACTCTGACCGGCACGGGCTACATCCAGGCCGGACAGATCGTCGGTGAGATCTCCGCGAACCGGACCGATGTCGGGAGTGTCAGCATTCCGCTGCTGCAGTCGAGCCTCGCCGAACACGGCGCTTACCTCGGCGTCAGCTACGACGCCGGCCAGGGCGCCGACCGCAACATCGCGTCGGTGGGCGGGGTGCCGGCCGGCTCGGTCAGCGCACAACGCGCTGACCTCAAGGACGGGAGCGCCACGGCGACCGTGCGGATGCGCCGGTCGGGCGTGGCGGTGCTCAGTGCGTCCTATGACCCCGGGTGGACGGCGACGGTCAACGACCGGCCGGTGAAGACGCGGATGATCGCCCCGGCCCTGGTCGGCGTCGACGTCCCCGCCGGCACCGACCACATCGTGTTCCGCTATCGCGGCTACGACCGATACCCGGAGTTGCTCACCCTCGCCGGCCTCGCCCTCATCGCGATCGCGATCGGGCCGATATGGCTGCGGCGTCGCCCCCGCGGTCGCCCCGCCTCACCCCGCCAGCGGCTGGGGCGGGGGTGACGCAGACGCCTTGATCTTGTTCTTGACCATCGACAGGGGCGCGCTGATGTCCTCGAGCGATCGACCTTCGGCGTCCACCGCCAGCACCGCGGCGACCAAACCGCCGAGGATCATCAGACCGGCCCCGAGGATGTACCCCCAGAACAGGTCGTTGGGGTTGTAGTTCGGGCCGTTGCCGATCAGGTGCCCGTAGAGGTGGGAGCCGAAGGATCCGAACAGCTGCGCGATGGCGAAGAACACGGCAATCGCCTGGGAGCGCACCTCCAGCGGGAACAGCTCGCTGGCGGTCAGGTAGGCCGCGCTCGCGCCCGCGGAGGCGAAGAAGAACACGATCGTCCAGGCGATCGTCTGGGTCGTCGCGCCGAGATCCCCGTTCTTGAACAGGATCGCGCTGATGACCAGCAGGGCTCCGGATATCAGGTAGGTACCGCTGATCATCTTTCGCCGGCCCAGCGTGTCGAAGAGATGACCGATGGTCAGGGGCCCCAACAGGTTGCCGGCCGCGAAGGCGAAGTAGTAGTAGGCCGTGTCACCGGAGCTGACGTGGAAGAACTTCGACAGCACCAGGGCGTAGGTGAAGAAGATCGCGTTGTAGAGGAACGACTGGGTGGCCATGAGGATCCCCACCAGCGTCGAGCGGCCCGGATAGTTGGAGAACAGGACCCGCACCAGGGTCAGGTAGCCCAACCGCTCGGTGGGGCGGATCTCGATCGCCTCATCGTCCCCCACCTTCGGTTGTGGTCCTCGGGTCGCCTCGACTTCCGCCTCGATCTCGGCCATGTTCGCCTCGGCCTCCTCCTCACGGCCGTGCATCATCAGCCAACGTGGACTCTCCGGCAGGTTCCGGCGCACGTAGATGATGCAGATGCCCAGCACCGGGCCGATCAGGTAGGCAATGCGCCAACCGAGGTCGGGCGCGATCTTGTTGAGCAGGAACAGGGTGGCGGCGGTGCCGATCAGCGCGCCACCCCAGTACGTGCCGTTGATGGCGATGTCCATGCGGCCCCGGTAGCGGGCCGGCATCATCTCGTCGATGGCCGAGTTGATCGCGGCGTACTCACCGCCGATGCCCGCGCCGGCCAGCACGCGCGTGGCATAGAGGAAGACGACCCAGCCGCTGCCGGCGGCGGTGATCGCGGTCAGACCGCTGCCGATCAGGTACACGCCGAGCGTGATGGTGAACAGCTTCTTGCGCCCGAGGGCGTCGGAGAGGCGTCCGAAGAACAGCGCCCCGATCACCTGACCGATGAGGTACCAGGTGGCGATATCCGCAGCCTGGCTCGTGCTCAGGCTGAGCGTGTTGTGCTGGGTGAAAACCGACTCGAGGTTGGCCGCGATGGTGATCTCGAGGCCGTCGAGGATCCAGGCGACCCCGAGCGCCATCACCATCCGGGTGTGGAACCTCGACCACGGCAGACGGTCGAGCCGTGCCGGAATCGTGCTGCGGATGACACCTGACTGTGTCGTGCGTTCTGCGGTCGCCATGTCTCTCTCCTCACTCGGCGTACGAGACCCGATTACCCCGCGACACAGCGAGTCAAAAGCACGACTTCAGGATTTATCGAGATGGGGCGAGCCGTCGCGCCCACACTCCGTAGAGCGGGTCGCCGCGGGTGTCCGCGGCGGTGCGCCGCTGCGCGGTGGCCGGTCCGAAACCGCCGGCCTGCTCGAGATAGGTCGCGACGATGGCGAGGTGCTCGGCGTCGTCGGTGGCCAGCCAGCCACGGATCGCCTTGGTGGGAAAGCAGCGGTTGCTGAACGTGAGCACCACGACACCGTCGGGGCGCAGGACGCGCGCCACCTCGCCCAGGACCTCGACGGGGTGGATGAGGTAGTCGATCGACACGCAGCAGGTGACGGCGTCGAAGCTGGCGGCGGCGAACGGCAGCTCCGGGGTCCGGTTGAGGTCGCAGAGGACGTGCGCCTCGGCCATCGGGTTCGCGGCGAGCTCGGCGTCGTTCATGCCGAGCAGCACCAGCCCGCCAGCCGGTCGGCGGGAGAGGTGCGACACCCAGGAGGCCATGAGATCGAGCACGCGACCGTCGGGTACCGCGAGCTCGTCATAGAGCTCGCTGACGGCCCGGATGGCCCCCGTGTCGATGTGGGTCACCAAGCGCGGAGCCGCGTAGAAGTCGGCGTCATCACTCGGGTCACGGCGGTCGAAGAAGCCGGGCGGCCAGGTCAGGGATGGATCCACAAGGTGGGGCTACCCGCGATCATTGATCTCATGTCCCTCACTCCACTGCGTGAGCAGGCCAGCTGGGCCGCGCTCGAAGCACACCACAGGACCCTGGCTGACCGTCATCTGCGGGAGATCTTCGCCTCCGATCCGGCCCGTGGCGAGCGGCTCGTGGCCGAAGGTGCCGGACTGTTCCTCGACTACTCCAAGAACCGGATCACCGACGAGACGGTCGAACTGCTCCTCGCGCTCGCCGAGGCGGCGGGGCTGGCCGAGCGCACCGCGGCGATGTTCCGGGGTGAGCGCATCAACACGAGTGAGGACCGCTCGGTCCTCCACGTCGCGCTGCGCATGCCCAAGGGTGAGAGCTTGATCGTCGAGGGCGTCGACGTCGTCGCCGAGGTGCACGCGGTGCTCGACCGGATGGCGGCATTCAGCGACCGTGTCCGCAGCGGCGCGTGGACCGGGTACACCGGCAAGCCGATTCGCAACATCATCAACATCGGGATCGGCGGCTCAGACCTCGGGCCGGTGATGGCCTATGAGGCCCTGCGCGATTACTCGCGCCGCGACCTGACGTTCCGCTTCGTCTCCAACGTCGACTCGACCGACTTTGCCGAGGCGACGCGCGACCTCGCGGCGGAGGAGACCCTGTTCATCGTCTCCTCCAAGACGTTCACCACGCTCGAGACGATGACCAACGCGCACACGGCCCGGGAGTGGGCGCTGAGCGCGCTGGGTGACGAGGCCGCGATCGCCAAGCATTTCGTGGCGGTGTCCACCAACGCCGACGCGGTGTCGAAGTTCGGCATCGACACCGACAACATGTTCGGATTCTGGGACTGGGTCGGGGGCCGTTACTCGATGGATTCCGCCATCGGCCTGTCGACCATGCTCGCGATCGGCCCCGAGGCGTTCGCGGAGATGCTCGCCGGCTTCCACGCGATGGACGAGCACTTCCGCACGGCTCCCCATGCGGAGAACCTGCCGGTGCTGATGGGTCTGCTCAACGTCTGGTACGGGGACTTCTTCGATGTCCAGGCGGTCGGGGTGATGCCCTATGAGCAGTACCTCAAGCGGTTCCCGGCCTACCTCCAGCAGCTGACGATGGAGTCCAACGGCAAGCACGTCACCCGAGAGGGTCAGACGGTCGATTACCAGACCGGCGCGATCTACTGGGGCGAGCCGGGCACCAACGGCCAGCACAGCTTCTACCAGCTCATCCATCAGGGCACGAAGCTCATCCCGCTTGACCTGATCGCGTTCGCGAACACGCTCAATCCGATCGGTGAGCATCACGATCTGCTCGTCTCCAACGTGTTCGCTCAGGCGGAGGCGTTGGCCTTCGGCAAGACCGAGGAGCAGGTGCGCGCCGAGGGGACCGCCGAGTCGGTCGTGCCCCAGCGGGTCTTTGAGGGCAACCGCCCGACCAACGTGATCCTCGCCGAGCGACTCACCCCCTACGCGTTGGGGACGCTCGTCGCCCTGTATGAGCACAGCGTGTTCACGCAGGGAACCATCTGGCAGATCAACTCCTTCGACCAGTGGGGCGTCGAGCTCGGCAAGGCGCTCGCCCAGGCGATCATCCCCGAGCTGACGGCCACCGACGAGCCCGAGCTCACCCACGACAGCTCGACCAACGCCCTGATCCGGCGCTACCGAAAGATGCGCGACGACCGCGGTTCAGCGCGTTGACGCGGCGTCGGCGCCCCGGAGAACCACCGCGGCGAGTGACGCGGCGATGAGCGCCAGAACGATCGTCATCACCGCGGTGCCCGACCACCCGGCTCGGGCGAAGAACACCCCTCCGAGCCAGCCGAACAGGCTCGAGCCGGCGTAGTAGAAGCAGTTGTAGAGCGACGAGGCCTGGGAGGTGCCGGTGCTGGCGGCCTGGGCCGTCCAGCCGGAAGCCACCGCGTGGGCACCGAAGAAACCGCCGGTGGCGATGATGAGTCCGGCGAGGATGACGACGAGGTTGCCGGTGAGGGTCAGCGCGACGCCGCTGGCCATGATCGCGATCGAGGCCAGCAGAACGGGCCGGCGGCCGTAGCGAGAGGCGAGCGCGCCCGCGCGCGGCGAGGACCACGTACCGGCCAGGTAGGCGATGAACACGAGGCTGACGAGGCTTTGGGAGAGGTGGAACGGGGCGGCCCGCAGCCGGAAGCCGAGGTAGTTGTAGAGCGCGACGAAGCCGCCCATGAGCAGAAATCCCTGGGCGTAGAGGGCGAGCTGGCGGCGGGAACGCAGGTTGACCCCGATCAGCGACGCCATCCCGACACCGCCGCTGGGGAGGGCATGTCGCGCCCTGGGCGCGAGGACGACGAACAGGACGGCCGCGAGCGCACAGAGGACCGAGACGCAGAGGACCCCGATATGCCAGCTGGTGACCTCGCTGACCGGTCCGGCGATCAGTCGGCCGGTGAGCCCTCCCACGGACGTCCCCGCGATATAGGTTCCGGCGGCGCTCGCGGCGTGCTGGGCGTGGACCTCCTCGCTGAGGTAGGCGATGGCGATGGCCGGCACGCCGCCGAGCATCAGCCCCTGGAGGATGCGGCCGAGCAGCAGCAGATCGAAGCTCGGTGCGAACGGGCTGAGGAGGCCGAGGGTCGTCGCGCCCGCCAGCGCGATCGACATCGCCCGGACCCGGCCGATGCGGTCGGCCACCGCGGACCACGGGATGACCCCGATGGCGAGCCCGATCGTCGCCGCCGACACCACCAGCGCGGCACTGGCGGCCGAGACGTTCAGACCCGTGGCGATCTCGGGCAGGACCGCCTGAGGCGCATACAGCTGCGCGAAGGTGGCGATGCCCGCGCAGAACAGCACGATCAACAGCCGCCGGTACTCGGCTGAGCCAGGTCGATGGCCGGCCCATACCTCCGGCTCGACGGATGCTGAGGTGGTCACATCTCAACCGTAGAGGCGATCGATTCCCGACTCCGCGAGTCGCGTAGCTCGGTAGCCTGTCGCCGCTGTGGGCAACGTCGATGTGCGCGAGATCTCCATCCCCGAGACGCGAGAGCTCCGCCAGCGCGTCCTGCGCCCGCACCAGACGCTCGATCAGGTCGCCGCAGACGAGCCGGAGGCCGGGATCGCCCTCGGCGCCTTTGCCGACGGGCGGCTGATCGCCGTCGGGATGATCACCGACGGGGAGGATCCCGGTGTCTGGCGGGTGCGCGGCATGGCCACGGACGCGCCCGCTCGGGGTCAGGGTGCCGGCTCCGCGGTGCTGGGCGGGCTGGTGACCCGCGCGATCGAACGCGGCGCGACGCGCGTGTGGTGCAACGCCCGGACCCCCGCTCTGTCGTTGTATGAGCGGGCGGGATTCCGACGCGCCTCTGAGGTTTTCGAACTTCCCGACGTCGGTCCCCACGTCGTGATGGAGCTCCTGATCGGCCCGAACTAGCCCCGGCGCCGGTCGCTAGTGTCTGAGCCGCGCGCCCTCTGCGCCACCACCTCGACCACAGCGGAGGAACGATGGGGTTTGATCAGTACCACGAGCCGCCGGAAGAGCTCACCCAGGAGACACGGACGCTCGCTCGCATGTTCGCCTCCCTCACCGAGGAGGCCGAGGCGATCAACTGGTACGAGCAGCGCCTGTCGGTCGAGCAGGACGAGGAGGCGCGCGCCATCGTCATGGACGCCCGGCACGAGGAGTACAAGCACTTCTCCATGGACCTCGAGTTCCTGTTCCGCAAGCGCCCGGAATGGCGAGCCATCGCCCAGGGCATCCTCTTCCAGGACGGCGACATCACCGAGAACGCCGACGCCGCCGAGGACGCGGCGGAGCCGGGCGAGACGGCGGGACCGGCGGGCGGGGGCGGCTCGACCAACGGCTCACTGGGCATCGGTCCGAACCGGAGGTCGACGCGATGAGCCATCTGCTGCGTCGCCACGCGCCGATCACCGAGGCGGGATGGGCCGAGATCGAAGCTGAGGCCCGGACCCGGTTGAGCACCCATCTCGGGGCGCGCCAGATCGTCGACTTCCGCGGCCCCCACGGCTGGCCCTACGCGGCGTTCTCGCTCGGACGCACCGAGCCGGTCTCCGGCCACGAGATTCCCGGGGCGCTGTCGGTCAGTGCCCGCCGCGTGCTGCCCACCATCGAGCTGCGGGCGCCCTTCGCGCTCCGCCGCGCCGAGCTCGAGGCCGGCGACCGCGGTGCCGACGACGTCGACTACGGCCCCCTCGACGCCGGCGCCCGGACCATCGCCACCGCGGAGAACGCCGCGATCATCAACGGCTGGGCCGACGCATCCGTGACCGGGATCCGTGAGGCCAGCCGCCACGATCCGACCCGCGCTGAGTCGGTGGCCGATCTGCCGTCCGCCACCGCCCGCGCGGTCGAGCGGCTCTTCGATGCCGGTGTCGACGGTCCCTTCGCGCTCGCGCTCGGCTCCACTGTGTGGTCAGCGGTCCAGGGCAGCTCCGAGCGCGGCGGCTGGCCGCTGGTCCAGCACCTCGGCGAGATCCTCGGCGGTCCCGTCGTCTACACGCCCGGCGCGGATGACGCGGTCGTGCTCAGCCTGCGCGGGGGCGACTTCCTGCTCGACTCCGGACAGGACCTGTCGGTCGGCTACCTCAGCCACGACTCCGAGGTGGTCAACCTCTACCTGGAGGAGTCGCTGACCTTCCATGTCGCCACCCCGGAAGCCGCGGTGGTGATCGCCTTCGGCGGCGAGTGAACCTCCTCGGCGCTGCCCCAAGCCAGAGGGCTCAGGCGGCCAGGGGCTGGCGTCCGGGAGAGGGCCGGGAGAGGCGTGAGATGAGTGAGCTGGCGATGTCGACGACGAGCTCGCGATCGAAGGTCAGCACGAACTCGAAGCGCCGCTGGGCGTCAGGTCCCTCGTCGCCGAGGTCGCGGGCGACCAGGGCCCCCGCGTAGTGGGGATCGAGGAGGGCGATATCCCATTCCTCGCGCAGGGGGTCATCGGGCGCCAGCGTGGCGCCACGTACCCCGGGGACCGGAGCCTCTGAGAAGCCCTCGCCCAGGGCGACGGTCAGGCCGGTGCTGGCGCCGAGCTGCTCGTACTGCTGGCGGCTCTGCTCGGTGAAATGCTGGGCGTCCTGGAAGGCGGCCACCACCACCGCATGCTGTCCAAGGTCGAAGGCCTGGCCCTCGAGCGCGCGGGTGACGCTGAGCAGCATGTCCTTGGTGCCGATCTTGGCGGTGCGATGCTGGCGCACCAGCTCGACCGGGCTCACCGGCACCTGTCGCGCGGGAAGCCCCAGGGGCTTGGCCGCATCGAGCACCGGGAAGGGCGCCTGGGGCAGCGGGCCGGGATGGCCGAAGTACCAGCCTTGAGCCAGGCTGGCCCCCATGGTCCGCGCCGCCTGCAGGTGCTGACCGGTCTCGATTCCCTCGGCCAGGACCACGGCGCCCGTGCTCTCCGCGTAGGCCCAGACCCCGTTGAGGATCTCGCCCGAGCGCCGGCTCGGGTGCTCATGGATCAGCGACATGTCCAGCTTGACGACGTCGGGCCGCAACAGCGGCAGCAGCGCCAGTGAGCAGTTGTCGACGCCGAGGTCGTCGAGGGCGATGCCGAAGCCCGCGCTGCGGAGGCGTTCGACGGTTTCCAGCAGCTCGGCCGGGCGTGTGCTGAGCGAGCGCTCGGTGACCTCGAAGAAGACCTCGAGACGCTGGGGCAGCGTGCCGAGGAAGTCCAGGCGCCCGTCGGTGAAGTGGGCGTCGATGACCTCGGGCTCCACGTTGACGAACAGGGAGGCCGGCGCCTGAAGCCCGGCGAGCTCGGCACCCTGGCAGGCGGCGAGCAGACAGGCCCGGTCGAGGTCGACGAGCAACCCCTCGGCGCGAGCGGCTCCGAACAGGGCGAGGGGGAACTCAAAGGATGACCCCCCGGGCCCCCGGGCCAGTGCCTCATAGCCCACCACGACGCCCCGGTCGAGATCGACGATCGGCTGGTACACGGGCTGGATGCCCGCAGCGATGACGCTGCTCAGGTCCGCGCCCACCGTCGGATCGGTTGGGTTCAGGCCGCGACAAGGATCGGCCTCAGGCCGGGATCCTGCTCCCCGTCGCTCATCCTCAAACATCATGTCCCCGGTAACCCAATCCCTATACGGGGCCCCGCCGCGGATGGATCATTCGCCTGGTCATCCTCAGACCGTGTCCGCTGCGGGCGTCGATCGCGACCGCGAATCTGGCAAGGTCAGCGTCGTGTCGGTAACCCCGCCCAGCGCCCAGAGCCCCGGCACGTCAGCGCCCAGCCTGCTCTTCGACCTCGATGGCTGCATCGTCGACTCGCTGCCGAGCATCGCGCGCTGCTGGGCCGAGACGCTGCCCGAGTTCGGCTTGGCGGTGCCGGCGCCGGAGACGATCCGCGCCCACGTCGGCCCACCGGTTGACGCCGTCGCGCGCGCCTTCGCCCCCGGCGCCGACGCCGCGACGGTGGCCGCCCTGGTGGCGGCCTACCGCGCCCGGTCGGCGCGGGCCACCGACGTCGAGGCGTTCCCCGGCATGCCGGAGTTGCTCGCCGCCCTGACGACGCGAGGGTGGGTGCTCGGGATCGCCACCTCGAAATCCCTCGAGGTGGTCGGTCCGCTGCTCGCGCGTCTCGATCTCGCCTCCCGCTTCGCGATCGTCGAGGGAACCCATGTGGATGAGCTGGGCACCGACAAGGCCACCGTGGTGGGGCGGGCCCTGGCCGGGCTCGCCCCGGTGATCCCCTCCGCGCTGGTGGGGGATCGCGAGCATGACGTCCAGGGCGCCCACGCCCACGGGTTGGCGGCGATCGGGGTGCTGTGGGGGTACGGTTCCGAGGCCGAACTCGCCAGCGCCGGTGTCGATGAACTGGTCCACACCCCGTCCGAGCTCGCGTCGCGGCTGGGACTGGCGGCCGAGGCACCGGGATGAGCGAGGCGCGCCGCGATCCGCTGGCGTTGAGCACCGCCCACGTCCTGCGCGACTATGCGCTGTTGGCCGACGGGGAGCGGGGCATCATCATCGGGCCCGGTGGCGACGCGGCGTGGATGTGCTTTCCCCGCTGGGACTCCCCGGCGTGCTTCGCCTCGATGGCCGGCGGACGGGGGACCTTCGCGGTGGCTCCCACGGAGCGCTACACCTGGGGCGGCTACTACGAGAGCGGGCTCATCTGGCGCCACCGCTGGAGCACCTCTGACGGCGTCGTCGAATGCCGTGACGCGCTGGCCTTCCCCGGCACGCCCGAGCGCGCGGTGTTTCTGCGCCGCATCACCGTCACCGAGGGCAGCGCCCCCGTCCAGGTGGTACTGGATCTGCAGGGCGAGTACGGCACCAGGCCCGCGCGGAACTGGCACCTCGAGGACGGCATCTGGCGCGCGGAGATCGACGGCGCCACGGTCATGCTCGCCGGCGCCAGCGCCGGCACGCTGCACCCCGACGGCCATCGCGGCCGGTCGCTGTGGATCGACAAGCTCTCGCTGGCGCCGGGCGAGCACCACGACCTGGTGCTGGTCATCGACTCCCGCCGTGACCCCGAAGGTCCGCCCGTGGCTGACGTCGCCTGGAACACCACCGAGACCAACTGGGTCGCCGAGCTGCCCGACCTGGCGGCCGCGCGCGCCGAGCGCGATGCGCTGCACGCCTACGCGGTGCTGCGTGGCATGACCTCCGCCAGTGGCGGGATGGTCGCCGCGGCCACCATGTCGGTGCCCGAGCGCGCCCACCAGGGCCGCAACTACGACTACCGCTACGTCTGGGTCCGGGATCAGGCGCTCGTCGGCCAGGCCGCCGCGTCGATCGGCTCCTGCAGCTTGACCGACAACGCCGTGGCGTTCGTGCGCGAGCTTCTCCTCGAGCACGGGTCCCAGCTCGCGCCCGCCTACACGGTCACCGGTGATCCGGTGCCGAACGAGCGCGAGCTGACGATCCCCGGTTACCCGGGTGGAGCGGCGATCATCGGCAACCACGTCAACGATCAGTTCCAGCTCGACTCCTTCGGAGAGGCGCTGCTGCTGCTCGCCTCGGCCGCGGCCGGGGACCGCCTCGACGCCGACGGCTGGCGCGCGGCACGCCTGGCCATCGACGCCATCCGCGAGCGCTGGCGTGAGCCCGATGCCGGCATCTGGGAGCTCCAGGCCGACACCTGGACGCACAGTCGACTCATCTGCGCGGCCGGTCTGCGGGCGATCGCCGCCGAGGACTTACCGGCAAGGGCGGCCGGCCTCCTCGCCCTGGCTGATGAGATCGTCGCCCATACGGCCGCCCACGCCGTGCACCCCAGCGGCCGCTGGCAGCGCACCAGCACCGATCCCGGGGTCGACGCGGCGCTGCTGCTCCCGGCGATCCGCGGGGCGATCGCGGCCGAGGACCCCCGCACGATCGCCACCCTCCACGCGGTCGAGGCCGAGCTGGCCGACGACGGCTACTGCTACCGCTTCAAACCGGATGAGCGCCCGCTCGGGGAGGCCGAGGGGGCCTTCCTGCTGTGTGGCTTTCTCATGTCCCTGGCCTGGGGACAGCAGGGCGACCATCTGCGCGCGGCACGTTGGTTCGAGCGCAACCGCTCGGCGTGTGGGCCGGCCGGCCTGGTCGCCGAGGAGTTCGACGTGCGACAGCGCCAGCTGCGCGGCAACCTGCCCCAGGCGTTCGTGCACGGGGCACTGCTTGAATGTGCCGCCGCTGCGCAGCACATTCCCGGGCTCTAGGAGGGTCAGCCATGCAGGCGGTTTGGTACGAGAAGCAGGGTCCGGCGACAGAGGTGCTCGTGGTGGGGGAGATGCCAACACCGGAGCCGGCCCCCGGCGAGGTCCGCGTGCGCCTGAGCTACTCGGCGATCAGCCCGGGGGACACCAAGAAGCGCGGCACGGCGTTCGGCAGCGAGATGGCCTTTGAGCGCATCATTCCCCACAGCGACGGTGCGGGCGTCATCGACGCGGTCGGAGCTGGCGCCGATCCCGCCCGCGTCGGCGAGCGGGTGTGGGTCTACGGCGCGCAGTCCTACCGTCCCTTCGGCACCGCCGCCCAGTTCACCACCGTGCCCGACGCGCTCGCCGTCACGCTGCCCGACGAGGTCGAGGACCGGCTCGGCGCGTGCTTCGGGATTCCGGGCATCACCGCCCACCGCGCCGTCTTCGCCGACGGTCCGGTCGCCGGCCAGGTGGTACTCGTCCAGGGCGTCCTCGGCGCCGTCAGCTCGCTGGCCGCCCAACTCGCCCGCTGGCGCGGCGCGACGGTGATCGGCACGGTGCGTCGCGCGAGCGACCTCGAGGGCGCCGGCGCGCTGCCCGCCGATCATGTCGTGGCCCTCGACGCGCCCGATCCGGCCGCGGCGATCCTCGCCCACGCCCCCGACGGGGTCCACCGCATCGTCGAGGTCGCCTTCTCCGAGAACGTCGATCTCGACGCAGCGGTGATCGGCCTCGGTGGGGTCGTGGCCGCCTACGCCACCCGGCGCCCGCGGCCGGACTTCCCCTTCTGGCAGATGCTGTTCAACAACGTGGTCATCCGCCTGCTGGGCAGCGACGATTTCCCCCACAGCGCCAAGGACGCGGCGGCCCGCGAGCTGACCGCCGCGGCGGCGGAGGGGGCTCTCACCATTCCCATCGACCACCCTATGGCGCTCCATCGCGCCGCCGAGGCCCACGACCGCGTCGATGCCGGTGCACGGGACGGACGGGTACTGCTCGACATTCCCGAGTGACCGTTCACAGAAGTGACCGTCGCAGTAGGCTCAACGGTCATGCGAGAAGACGTCCGCGAGGCCCTGATGATCGACGCGTCCACCCCGATGTCCGAGCGGACGATCGACATCACCACCACCGGTCGGCGCAGCGGTGAGCCGCGCCGGCTCGAGACCGTCTTCTACCGCTGCGGCGACGACATCTATCTCAGCGGGCTGCCGGCGCCCAAGCCCCGCGCCTGGCTGTTGAACCTGGCCGCCGATGCCCACTTCACCTTCCACCTCAAGCATGGCGTGGTGGCCGATCTCCCGGCGACCGCGGAGATCATCAGTGATCCCGACGAGCGCCGCCGGATCCTCACCCCGTTCGTCGAAGAGTTCGCCCAGCGTCACGGACCGGACAGCCCCTTCCCGCAGGCGCCGCTGGAGGAATGGGTGGCCCACAGCCCGCTGGCCAGGGTCAGCTTCGAGGAGAGCTCCTGATCAGAGCGGCCGGGGCGCCAGTCCGGTGCTCGGCCGGTTTGTCGCCCCCCGGCCGCCGGGCAGCCCCAGTCGATCATGATCGCCATTCTCGACATCGACGGCACGCTGGTCGACACCAACTACCAGCACGCCCTCTCCTGGTTCCGGGCCTTCCGTGACCACGACATCACCCTGCCGATCTGGCAGCTCCATCGCCACATTGGCATGGGCGGGGACCAGATGATCACGGCGGTCACCGACGAGGCGACCGAGGACCGGCTCGGTGAGGACATCCGCTCGGCCGAGAGCGAGCACTACATGGCGCTGATCGACGAGGTCCGTCCCATGGAGGGTGCCCGCGGGCTGATCGAGGAGCTGAGCCGTCGCGGCCACGAGGTGGTGTTCGCCTCCTCGGCCAAGGACGCGGAGGTCGACGTCTACCTCGACCTGCTCGACGCTCGCGAGATCGTCGCCGCGTGGACCACCTCGGGGGATGTCGAGTCGACCAAGCCAGCGCCCGACCTGGTGCACGCAGCCCTGGAGAAGGTCGACGGCCAGCCCGACCGGGCGGTGCTCATCGGCGACACGCCCTGGGACGTGGAGGCTGCGCTCAAGGCCGGTGTCCCCACCCTCACGGTGCTGACCGGCGGCTTCTCCGCCCAGGAGCTCACCGACGCGGGTGCGGTGTCGGTGTTCGAGTCGGTCGCTCAGTTGTCCGAGCAGCTCAACTGGACCGCCCTGCGCTGACCCCGCCCCGCGAAGGCCGGCCCCATGGCCGGCCGATGACCGCTAGGCGCCCGCGGTGACCTTGCCGGGGTTGAAGATCCCGTCGGGGTCGAGTGCCGTCTTGATGGCACGCATCATCGCCACCGTCTCGGCACCGTGCTCGGCGACGAGGAACCGCGACTTGCCGTACCCCACACCGTGCTCACCCGTGCAGGTCCCCTCGTGGGCCAGCGCCCGGCCGATCAGCCGGGCGTGGAACGCCTCACCGGCCGCGATGCTGTCGGGGTCACGCGGATCGACCAGCAGGATCACGTGGAAGTTGCCGTCCCCGACGTGGCCGACGATCGATGCGGTCAGCCCGTGCTCGGCGATGTCGGCCTGGGTCGCCGTGATGCACTCGGCCAGGGCCGAGATGGGCACGCACACATCGGTGGTCAGCGCGCCGCTGCCCGGCACCAACGCGCGGGTCGCCTCCATGGCGCCGTGGCGGGCATGCCACAGCTTGCGGCGCTCGGCTTCATCCGCGGCCCAGCTGAAGCCGCCGCCACCGAACTCGGCGGCGATCTCGGCCGTCTCCTGGGCCTGGGTGGCGACCTCCTCGGCTGAACGGCCCTGGAACTCGAGGAACAGCGTCGGAGCGACGGCGTAGTCGGTGCCGTTGCGCTGGTTGATCGCTTCGATCTGCAGCTCGTCGGCGAGCTCGATGCGCACCACGGGGATGCCGTACTGACCCACCTGCACGACGCAGGCGACTGCGTCAGCGAGACTCGGGAACGCGCACTGGGCCGCGGCGGTCGCGTCGGGGAGCGGATAGATGCGTAGCGTCGCCTCACAGATCAGTGCGAGCGTGCCCTCGGAGCCGATCAGCAGCCGGGTGAGGTCATATCCGGCCGACGATTTCCGGGCCCGGGAGTGGGTGGACAGCACGTTGCCCTGGGCGTCGATGACCCGCAGGCCGAGCACGTTCTCGCGCATCGCCCCGTAGCGCACCGTGGTGGTTCCCGAGGCGCCGGTGGCGACCATGCCGCCGATGGTGGAGTCGGCCCCGGGATCGACGGGGAAGAACACTCCCTCGGGGAGGAGCAGGGCCTCGAGCTGGCGGCGGGTGACGCCGGCCTCGACCACGACGTCGAGGTCGACCAGCGAGGGCGGCGAGATGCGGTTCATCTCGCGCATGTCGACGCAGATGCCCCCGGCCAGCGCGGCGACGTGCCCCTCGAGCGAGGTCCCGGCACCGAAGGGCACCAACGGCACGTGCGAGGCCGCCGCGATCCGCACGATGGCGGCCGCCTCCTCGATGTTGCGCGGCCAGACGACCACGTCCGGTGCCGCGTCGGGGTGGAAGGACTCGTCGTGGGCGTGCTGGCTGAGCACGTCGGCCCCGGTCGAGACCCGGTCGGAACCGAGCTGGTCCGCGAGGGCGATCAGGGTGTCATCGATCTGCGCCTGGGGCGCCCGCTCCACTGTGGCCATGAGGCAGGGATAGCACCACCGCGCCGGGGTGGGCGCCGACCCGAGATGGTTTGAGGACGCCGCCCGAAGGTAGGTCTCTAGGAAGACCGATTGCCCGTCCCCTCCCGAAAGGATCCAGAATGATCGACAGCATTTCCGCAGTGTGGCTGCCCGTCACCGACATGGAGCGCTCCATCAGCTTCTACCGCGACAAGCTCGGCCTCGATGTCGTCCAGCAGGAGGGCGGATGGACCGAGGTGACCGCCGGAGACCAGATCATCGGCCTCAACGACGGCGAGTCCCCCTCCGGTGACGGCGGCGCCGTGATCGCCTTCAACGCCAGCGACATCGAGGCGACCGTGGCCGAGCTGCGCGAGCGCGGCGTCGAGTTCAAGGGCGAGATCTCCGAGCACCCGTGGGGCAAGATCGCGCCGTTCGCCGATCCCGACGGCAACATCCTGCAGGTCATCCAGCGCTGAGCGGCCTCGCGCCCGGCCGGGGTCTTCTTTAGGTCAGACCCCGGTCGCCGGCGTGAGCGGCCGGCTGGGACGGAAGCGCACCTTGCTCGGCAGGACCGGTAGTAACACGCGCCGGGTCGATTCGGCGCCGCTGCGCAGCAGCACGGTGCGGATCGGATCCCACCAGAAGCCGTACTGGCGGCGGATCCGCCCGGGCAGCAGACCGATGATGATGAAGTCCGCCAGATAGAGCAGCGGACGCGCCGCCAGCGGAACCGGCGGGTTGAGCACGATCTCCTTGCCCAGTTCCCGGGCCGTGTCGGAGACGTGGAGTACGTCGCCGTGGAGCATCTCGAACATGTAGTCGCGCAGCTGATAGGTGTCGGTGGGCATGTCGCTGTCCTTGAGACCGAACAGCGAGCCGACGACCCGCCAGTCCTCCCAGTAGGCGTCACGCTCGGCGCGTGACAGACCGGCCACGTAGCGGCTGTAGACGAGGGCGCCGGAGTCGGCCAGGGTGGCGATGATCCACAGCAGCAGATCGGGGTCATCCGCGCCCCAGGGGGTTCCGGCCGGGAAGCTGCCGACCGCCTCGGGCAGCGTGCCCCGCATGCGGCTGTGGACGCGGCGCACGATCGCGGTGACGTGGTCGGCGTCCTCACGCTCGCCCCACATGATCGTGTCGAGTGTCTGGGCGGTGCGCTGGAGCCGAGGATAGGGATCGCCGAGCGCGCCCGTGGACATGAAGAAGCCGGTGAACGCCACGGGGTGCGCGGCCTGCATGAGCAGCGCCCGAGCCCCGCTGAAACCCACCACATGCTCGCGATGGATGCGTCGAATCAGGGAGTCATCGGTGAAGTAGCCGGGCATCGTCTCATTGTGGCGAAAGAGTGTTGCCGGCCCATGAGGCCGGCACTGACGGGGGTGGGACCTGGACTGACGGCGCCGGGCGCACCCCCGAGAGAGTGCGCCCAGCGCGCAACCGTCAGAACCTGCGGGGCCTCAGCTGGTGATGAAGCCCGTCTTCTTGACGATGGCGAGTACCTCGTCCATCGTCAGCGGGACGCTGAAGGCCAGCGGTGAGGGCGAGGGCTTGGAACCCTTGCCGATCAGGTCGGCGATCCACGCCTGATGGCGGGCCTCGACGGCCAGGATGGCCACCGCGTCGGCCAGCACCGCCTGGGACTTGACCATGGCGCCCTGGCCGAGGTAGGCCGCCACGCCGGTGGTCTCGAGGGCCAGTGCGGTCGCCGCGAACGTCGTCGCGCTCGATGTCGAGCTGCCGAAGTCGAACGTCGGCTTCGCGATGGCCTGAGAACCCAGGACACCCTGGATCGTTTTGACGTGGGTCGCCTCGTGAGCGGCCACGACCTTGGCGTAGGCCAGCAGCTCGCCGGTCAACGCGCCCTGGCTGAGCGCCTCGGCGTAGAACGACGACTCGAGGTACTCGAGCGTCAGCGCGTAGTTGAGGATCGCCACGTCACTCGTGGCCAGCGTCGCCCGTGAGCGCGTGCTGGCCAGGGCGCTGCCCGGGAGGGCGGCGAACGCAGCCGCGGCGCCAACCGCGCCGCCGCCGACCAGTGCCCTACGGCGGGTCAACGGGTTGAACCCGGCCTGCTCGGCGGTCTCCCGGATGGCTCCGTCGCGATCGAGGGTCTCCAGGTCGTTGAGGGGTGATTCGGTGTTCATCGTCTCTCCGTTCCTGGTCATTTCTTCAGTAGCGGGGCGATGGTCTTCTCAACCCCGGGGATCGTGTCCTTCGGGTTGAACGCCAGCGGTGCCGGGCTCACCCCGCGAATGTTGGAGATCCACGAGATGTGCTGGGCCTCGACCGGAAGCAGCACGCCGGCCGCGGCCAGCGTCTTGCGGGTCAGCAGCGGGGCGACGCCGACCAGCGCCGCGGTGCAGATGCCTTCGATCTCGTAGGCGAGCTCCTCGACCTCGGCCTGGGAACCGAGATGACCGCTGAAGTCAAAGCTCGGCAGCGGCTTGGCGTGGCTGCCCAGTGCCTTCTTCACGAAGGCGGCGTGGGCTACCTCGTGAGCGTGCACTGTGGTCACGAAGGTCTTGGTCTCACCTGTCAGCTTGACGTTCTTGAGCGCCGCGGCATAGAAGTCCTTGCCGAGGTTCTCCAAGATCGCTGCCGCGTTGAGGATCGTCAGATCTGTGGTCACCGATGCGGCGCCGGCGTTGCCGGCGAACTCCATCGCGAGGGCGCCGCCGACCGTCAGCGTGCCACCGCCGACGACGAGACGGCGGAGAAAGTCACGACGTGCCGTACCGGGCGGCTGGTTGTCGACTGCGGTTCCGGCATCCGGATCCAACAGATCGAACGCAAAGCTATCGCTCACCTGAGCTCCTCCTGAACATGGGGTATTCCGACTTGCGTACTTCAGTCGGCCTACCCGACCCGTTCTGGTGACTAACCAGTGAACGCAGAGCTCACCATCCGGGCGAGCGTTCCCCCGTCCGTTTCCCGAGAGCGGCCATGCGGTACACCTCAGGGCCATGAGTGAAACTGGGCTGAGTCGGCCGTCAAACCGTGTATTGGTGCTCTTCGGCGCCACGGGCGATCTCGCCGCCCGCAAGCTGTTCCCTGGCCTGTATCACCTCTACAAAGAGGGCCTGATGCCCGAGCGCTTCGCGATCATCGGCTCGGGTCGTCATGCGCCGGACGACTTCGTCGAGGTCGTCAAGACCGCCCTGGACAAGCACGCCGACGAGGAGCTCGACGGCGACTGGGACGAGTTCGCCAAGACCCTCAGCTTCGCCACGTCCTCGGCCGACGACGGCTCGGACCTGGCCAAGGCCGTCACGGCCGCCGAGCGGGAGATCGACGCCTCAGGGGAGCGGCTGGTGTACCTGTCGGTGCCGCCGACCGCCACCCAGGCCATGGTCAAGATGCTCGGGGAGACCGGGATCGCCGATAAGTGCTCGCTGGTGGTGGAGAAGCCCTTCGGACACGATGTGGCCAGCGCCAAGGATCTGAACGCCACCCTGCATGAGGTGCTGGACGAGGAGTCGATCTATCGCATCGACCACTTCCTCGGCAAGGAGCCGGTGCAGAACATGCTGGCGCTGCGCTTCGCCAACGGGATCTTCGAGCCGATCTGGAATCGCGATCACATCGCCTATGTCCAGATCGACGTCCCCGAGGCGCTCGACATCCAGGGGCGCGCCTCCTTCTATGAGGAGACCGGGGCGTTCCGCGACATGATCGTCACCCACCTGATGCAGATCCTGGGTGTCGTCGCACTCGAGCCGCCGTCCCGCATCGACGCCGAGTCCCTGCACCTCGAGCGCACCAAGGTGTTCGAGGCGCTGCGCCCGCTCGATCCCGAGCAGGTCGTGTTCGGTCAGTACGACGGCTACCGCGACGAGGACGGGGTCGCCGATGACTCCAAGGTCGAGACGTTCGTCGCCCTGCAGGCATGGGTGGACGACTGGCGCTGGTCCGGCGTTCCGTTCTACCTGCGGACCGGCAAGTCGATGGAGGCCGGCCGCCGCACGGTGACCATCGGCTTCCGCGACGCCCCGCTGCGGATCTTCACCAGCGTTGACCCGGAGAAGGAGACCTACCGGCCCTCCGAGCTCGTCTTCGAGCTCTCTGACGACGCCAAGGTCCGCATCGAGGTGCAGGCCAAGGAGCCGGGCCCCGGCATGACGCTCGGCTCGGCCGCCTTCACCCTCGACGTGGATCAGTCCTTTGGTCACGACGGCCTCGAGGCCTACGAGCGCCTGCTGCTCGACGTGATGAATCAGGACCGTCTGTTGTTCACCCAGTCAGACCAGATCGAGCGTCTCTGGGAGGTGTGTGAGCCGGTGATCGAGAACCCGCCTGACCCGCTGCCCTACGCCCAGGGCTCCTGGGGACCCGAGAAGGCCGTCGACCTGCCCGAGGCGCCCGGCTGGCGCCTACCCGACGGCCAGGACTGAGCCTCAGCCGGTGTTGCGCAGCCCGCTGGCGATGCCGTTGATCGTCAGCAGGCTGAGGCGCTCGAGCGCCGGGTCGTCCCCGCCGGGCGCCCGGCGCCGGCGCAGCAGCTCGATCTGGATGAAGGACAGCGGGTCGACGTAGGGGTTGCGCCGCGCCAGCTGGCCCTGCAGGGTCGGCTCGCGGTCGAGCAACTGGGCCTCTGAGCGCACCGCCGCGAGCTCGCGGCGCGCGAGCGTGAGCTCGGCCTCCAGCGCCGGCCAGATGCGCTCGCGGGCGAGCGTGTCGTCCCACAGCTGCACGTAGCGACGCGCGATGCCCGGGTCGGCCTTGGAGCAGGCCTGGGCGGCGTTGCCGATCAGCGCCCGGAAGAACGGCCAGTCCGCGAGCATCTCGCGCAGCGTGTTCAACCCGTGACGCTCGCGCGCCTGCTCGAGCGCGGTGCCGAGACCCAGCCACGCCGGGAGGATGATCCGCGACTGGGTCCAGGAGAACACCCAGGGGATCGCGCGCAGGTCATCGATGCCGGCGGCCGAGCCCTGACGTCGAGCCGGGCGCGATCCCAGCCGCAGCCGTGACACCTCGTCGATCGGCGTGACGCTCGAGAAGAACTCGACAAAGCGGGGGTCGTCGTGCACCAGCGCGCGATAGATCGCCTCGGAGGTGGCGGCCATCTCCTCGACGATCGCCTCGAACTGAGCCAGCCGCTCGCGCTCGGTGGCGTCCTCAGAGACGCGCCCGGCGATCAGCGTCGCGCCGAGGCTCAGCTCGAGCTCGCGATGGGCCACCTCGCGCACGGTGTACTTGGCGTTGAGCACCTCACCCTGCTCGGTCATCTTGATCCGGCCCTCCACCGTCCCGGTGGGCAGGGCCCGGATCGCCGCCGCGGTCGGGCCGCCGCCACGGCCGACCGCGCCGCCACGCCCGTGGAAGAACATCCAGGTCAGCCCGTGGCGCCGGAACACCTCGACGAGTCCGACCTGGGCGTGGTAGGTGCCCCAGCCCGAACCGACATAGCCCACGTCCTTGTTGGAGTCCGAGTAGCCGATCATCACCTCCTGGCGATCACCCACCGCGGCCAGTGCGGCCCGGTAGGCGTCCAGGCCGAGCAGGGTCTCCATCGTCGCCGGCGCCGCGGCCAGGGTCTCGCCGGCCTCGAACAGCGGCACGATGCGCAGCTGCGCGTCGACACCGCCCGCCCGGCTGAGGCTCGCCTCCTTCATCAACAACAGCACCTCGAGCAGATCCACCGGCCCCTCGGTCCCGGAGATGACGTAGGCGTCGATCGTGCCGCGGTGCAGGTTCTCGCGGGCCTCGCGGATGGTCCGGAAGGTGGTGATGACCTCCCGGGTCTGATCCGAGAAGCCGGCGATGTCGGCCGGGATCAGCGGCCGGTGATCCTCGATGTGGCGGCACAGGAGCGTGATCCGGGCATCGCTGTCGAGCTCGCCATAGGCCGGGGTGATGTCGAGCTCGCGGAAGATCTCATCCAGGGCGTCGCGGTGGATCCGGGCGTGCTGGCGGATGTCGAGTCGGCCGAAGTGGAAGCCGAACACCTCGACGAGCCGGATGACGTCGTGGAGATCCCCGGCGGCGGTGAACTCACCCCCGTCGGCGATCAGCGCGTCCCGGACGGTGCCCAGGTCGGCGAGCAGCTCGGCCGGCTCGAGGTATCCGCCGGTCGCGGTCAGCTCCGCCACGTCGGCCGCGGCGCCGGTCGCGCGGATCCGCTCGCGCAGGAAGCTGAGCGCGCGGCGGTAGGGCTCCTCGGGATTTAGCTCGGCCAGCTGCTCGGCGAGGCGGGGGAAGTACCGCGCGCCGTGCTCGAGCAGCGGCACCAGGCCCGGGGCCGGGCCGGCCACCCGCTCGGACAGCGAGATGCGCCCGGCCACCGCGCCGAGGTGCTCCTCCAGCACGCGCAGGCACTGCTCGCGCATGAGTCCGAGGGTCTGCGCCGTCGCCGCCGCGGTGACGAACGGGTTGCCATCGCGGTCACCGCCGATCCAGGAGCCGAAGTGCAGCAGCGGGGGGACCGCCTCGCCCGGTCCGACGGCGGCCTCGAGCTCGCGGTAGAGCTCGGGAACCACGTCGATGAGCGTGCGGGTGAAGTGCAGCAGGCCGCCGCGCACCTCATCCAGGACGGTCAACTGGATCGCCCGCAGCTCGTCCGAGCCCCACAGCTCCTGCACGGTGGCGCGGATCCGCGCGTGCGCTGGGGCGAGCTCCTGGCCCAGACGCTCGTCCAGGGCCCGCAGCTCAGCGAAGATCCGGGCCTGCTTGTCGATGGTGGTGCGCCGCCGCGCCTCGGTCGGGTGGGCGGTCATCACCAGTCTCAGCTCGGCCTGGGCGAGCAGTTCGCGCAGGCGCGGTCCCGTGATACCCGCCTCACGCAGCTCAGCCACCGCCGCGGCCACCGAGCCGCGGCGCGGCGCCGGCGCCTCCCGGGCCTCGCGGGCTCGGATGCGGCGCACACGCTCGTTGTCCTCGGCGAGGTTCATCAGCTGGAACCAGCGCGTCAGCGATCGCACCAGCAGGTCGAGGGTCCCCAGGTCCAGCCCGGCGATCAGCTCGGCCAGCTCATCGCCGGCGTGCTCGTCACCCCCGCGGGCCCGGTTGGTGAGCTCGACCGCGCGACGGCGCAGCTCCAGCAGCTCGACGCCACCCTCGGCTCGGATGACCTCGTCCAGCGCCGTGGTCAACAGGGCAACGTCGGAGTCGAAGTCACGCAGCCCGGTGTCCATCGCCAGGCGCCAGCTTACCGGGGGTCCGGCGCCGCGCGGGCTCAGCCCGAGGACTCGCGCCCGGGACGGTGGGGGAGGCGGGTCGGCTCCGTCGAGCGGCGCCGGGGCGCCAGCCCGCACGGCTCCATCGCCGCCAGGTCCCATCCCGTGCAGTACCGGGGCAGATTCCCCGGTCCACGGACACCCAGGGTCCGGTGACCGTCGCCACGCGCGAGGGCCAGTCCGGTGAGCGAGCCGCACAGCAGTCCTCCGAGCAGGAGGGTCGCGACGAGGAAGTACCTCCGCAGGGCGGACACGTGCGTGAAACTATCGCCCCCGGGGCACGCGATGGCCCGTCAACCTGCGGGGTAGTGACGTTCTCAGTGCCGTTGAGCTCAGACCATGCTGTGTAGCCGGAGGCTGACCGGCGCGGTTGCCGCGCTGGCGCTGGTCGCACTGGCCCTCGCGGGCTGTGGCAGCCAGGGTCCGGTGGCCGGGACGGTGCGGACCGGGACGGGGGAGATCCGGACCTCCGGCCCCCGCGTCGTCGGGGCCGGCGATAAGTTCGCCGGGGTGGTGTGGACCGGACCGGTCCGGTCCGTCGGTGCGACCTGGCGGGTCCCGCGGATCCGGGCCGGGTCACAGTCCGGACGCGCCGCCACGTGGATCGGCGCCCAGAGCCTCGCGCCGGGAAGCGACGAGCCCTTCATCCAGATCGGCACCCGGGAGGAGCTCCAGCCGCTCAGCGGCGCTGGCGCAGGACGGGGCACGCTGTTCTACGAGGCGTTCTGGACCGATGTGGTGCGCGGTCTGCACCCGGTGTCGCTGTTCGCCGTGCACCCGGGCGATGCCGTCACCGCGTCCATGACCCTGGCGGCCGGGCGCTGGACGCTCGCCATCACCGACCACAGCACCGGGGCCACCCAGTACGTCAGCACCACCCAGGAGGCCACCGGGCGCTTCGGCCTCGCGCTGTGGCTGCAGGAGGATCCGACGCGCAGCGCGAACAACCGCGTCTTCACCTACCCGGACATCACCCCGGTGCACGTGTCCGCCTTGAGCGTCAACGCCACCCGCCCGGCGCCGGCCAGCCTGGCGACCACGTGGATGGCCCTACCCCACGCCTACCTGGGCCCGACGACGCCGACGTCGGCCGGCTTCTCCGTGGTCCCCAAGGCGCTGAGTCCCGCCGGTGCGGCCTATCTGCGGATCGCCGGGCCCACCAACACGGCGCTGAATCGCTACCTGACCCAGGCCGCCACCTGGCGGAACGGCACCCCCCAGTCGGTCATCCGCGCCGCCACCGATCGGCTCATCGCGTCGGAGAAGCTCTACGTGGGGCGCCTGCGCGCGCGCCGCTGGCCGGGGTCGGTGGCGGCGGACATCCGTCGGCTCGAGACCGGCTACGCCACACAGATCACCAGGCTCACCCGCGCGGTGAGTGCCGGTCCCGGCGCGCTGCTGGCGGCGTTCTCCGGCTCCGGCGGCGGCGCGGCGCACACGACGCTGGTGGACGAGATCCGTCGCGGCCTCGACGTGCGCCAGACCACCTACTGAACCAGGGCCAGCGGGTCAGTAGCCTTCACGGTCATGCCCGCACTCCGCTCTCGCACTGTCACCCACGGTCGCAACATGGCCGGCGCGCGCGCGCTGCTGCGCGCGGCCGGGGTTGAGCGCGAGGACATCGGCAAGAAGCCGATCGTCGCCGTCGCCAACTCCTACACCCAATTCGTCCCCGGACACACCCATCTCAAGCCGGTGGGGGAGATCGTCGCCGCCGCGGTCACCGCGGCGGGCGGGATCCCGCGGGAGTTCAACACCATCGCGGTCGACGACGGCATCGCCATGGGCCACGGCGGCATGCTCTACAGCCTGCCCAGCCGCGACCTGATCGCCGACAGCGTCGAGTACATGGTCAACGCCCACTGCGCTGACGCACTGGTCTGCATCTCCAACTGCGACAAGATCACCCCGGGCATGCTCAACGCCGCCCTGCGGCTGAACATCCCCACCGTGTTCGTCTCCGGTGGCCCCATGGAGGGCGGCACCGCGACCCTGGTCGACGGCACCGTGCGCAAGCGCCTGAACCTCATCACCGCGATGTCCGACGCGGTCAACGAGGCCGTCTCGGACGAGGACATCGCGCGGATCGAGGAGAACGCCTGCCCGACCTGTGGCTCCTGCTCGGGCATGTTCACCGCCAACTCGATGAACTGCCTGACCGAGGCGCTGGGCCTCGCGCTGCCCGGCAACGGCTCCACGCTGGCCACCCACACGATGCGCAAGGCGCTGTATGAAGCCGCCGGCGCGACCGTGGTTGAGCTGTGCACCCGCTACTACGACAACGACGACACGTCGGTCCTGCCGCGCAGCGTCGCGACCCGTGAGGCGTTCGAGAACGCCATGGCGCTCGACGTGGCGATGGGCGGCTCGACCAACACGGTGCTGCACATCCTCGCCGCGGCTCAGGAGGCCGAGCTCGAGTTCACCATGAGCGACATCGATGCGGTGTCCAAGCGTGTGCCGTGCGTCTGCAAGCCCGCCCCCAACGGCAGCTGGCTGATGGAGGACGTCCACCGCGCCGGCGGCATCCCCGCGATCCTCGGTGAGCTGAACCGCGGCGGGATGCTGCACACCAACGTCCACACCGTCCATTCGGCGGGGATGGACGACTGGCTGGGTGAGTGGGACATCCGCGGCGCCAAGCCATCCGAGCGCGCGCTCGAGCTGTTCCACGCCGCGCCCGGCTGCAAGCGCTCGGCGGAGGCGTTCTCCCAGTCCGAGCGCTGGGACAGCCTGGACACCGACGCGGTCGACGGCTGCATCCACGACGTCGAGCACGCCCACTCCGCCGACGGCGGCCTGGCCATCCTCTACGGCAACCTGGCCGTACGGGGCGCGGTGGTCAAGACCGCGGGGGTGGACGAGTCGATCTGGACGTTCTCCGGACCCGCCGTGGTGGTCGAGTCCCAGGAGGAGGCCGTCGAGGTGATCCTCAACGACACCGTCAAGCCCGGCGACGTGCTGGTCATCCGCTACGAGGGCCCGCGCGGCGGCCCCGGCATGCAGGAGATGCTGTATCCGACCTCCTACCTCAAGGGTCGTGGCCTGGGCACGCAGTGCGCGTTGATCACCGACGGTCGCTTCTCCGGCGGCACCTCCGGCCTGTCGATCGGCCACGTCTCCCCCGAGGCGGCGGCCGGCGGCACGATCGCCCTGGTGGAGACCGGCGACACCATCGCCATCGACATCCCCAACCGCCGGATGAGCCTGCAGGTCTCCGACGAGGAGCTGGCCGAGCGCCGCGAGCGTCTCGAGACCGCGGGCGGTTACGCCCCGAAGCTGCGCGACCGCGCGGTCTCCCCGGCGCTGCGCGCCTACGCGTTGATGGCGACCTCGGCCGACACCGGTGCGGTCCGGGACGTCAATGCGGTCGAGCGGGCGGTCGCCGCCGCCGCAGCGGCCAAGCCCGTCACCGCCTGAGGCATGGGCACCTCCTACGACAGCAGCCTGTCCCCGTCCCATCTCAAGCTGCTGGCCCGCCACGGTGAGGAACGCACCGGCGCGGTCGGAGACGTCCTGTGGAAGATCGGCGATCGCGAGTTCCCGTTCATCGCGATCCTCGAGGGTGAGGGGGTGGTGGTCGACGCCGCCGGTCAGGAGATCGTCCGCATCGGAGCCGCCGGCTTCATCGGCGAGGTGAGCCTGCTCTCGGGCCAGACCGCCTACCTCACCGCGCTCGTCGCCGAGCCGATGCGCTACATCGCGGTGGACCGCCAGACGCTGCGCGGCCTGCTGTTCGAGAACGAAACCCTGAGCGACCTGCTGCTCACCTCCTTCACCGCGCGGCGCGAGATGCTCCAGCGCCGTGCCGGTCTCGGTCCCGAGGTCATCGGGCCGCGCACCTCCGAGCCCACCCGGGAGATGGAGGCCTTCCTCCGCTCCAACCGCTTCGTCTACACGATGCGCGACCCCGCCCGCGACCCCGACGCCGCCGCGCTCATCGCCGGACTGACCGACGCCGAGCTGCCACTCGTGCGCCTGCCCGGTGGCACGGAGATGACCGGGCCCTCACCCGGCCAGGTCTCGCGCGCGCTCGGCGTGGGCCTCGCTCTGGCCCCGGTCGAGGAGGTCGACCTGCTCATCGTCGGCGCCGGACCGGCCGGGCTCGGCGCCGCGGTCTACGGCGCCTCGGAGGGTCTCGACACGCTGATGATCGAGGCGGGGGCCCTCGGCGGCCAGGCCGGAACCTCCCGACGGATCGAGAACTACCTCGGCTTCCCGGCCGGGATCAGCGGCTCCGAGCTGTCCAGCCGCGCGATCGTCCAGGCCCGCAAGTTCGGGGCGCGCAGCGGCACCCCCTACCGGGCCATCGGGCTCGAGCCCGGCGCCGGTGACAACGGACGCCATATCGTGCGGCTCGAGGACGACCACAGCGTGTCGGCCCGGGCGGTGCTGCTGGCCACCGGCGCCGACTATCGGCGCCTGCCCGTACCCGACATCCACGACTACGAGGGCCGCAGCGTCTTCTATGCCGCAGGACCGCTGGAGGCCCAGGCGTGCGGTGCCGCCCGGGTCGCGGTGATCGGCGGCGGCAACTCAGCCGGTCAGGCTGCGGTGTGGCTGGCCCGGGGCGGTGCGCTGGTCACCCTGCTGCACCGCCGCGCGAACCTCGCCGAGACGATGTCGGACTATCTGATCAAGGAACTCGACCGCTACGGCGTGGCCATCCGTGACCACAGCGAGGTCGTGGCGCTCCACGGAACCGACGGCACGCTGGAGTCGGTCACCTTCGCCGACGGCGAGCAGATGCCGCTCGGCTTCCTCTTCTGCTTCCTCGGCGCCGAGCCGTGCACCGCCTGGCTCGACGACACCGCCATGGCCCGAGACGACCACGGCTTCCTCCTCACCGGTCCCGACGCCGGTGCCGAGGGCCTGCTGGAGACGAGCATCCCCGGGGTCTACGCGGCCGGCGACGTCCGCTCGGGCTCGATCAAGCGCTGTGCCACGGCGGTCGGCGAGGGCGCGATGGTCGTCGCCCTCGTCCACCAGCACCTCTCCGTCGTCCCGGCCTGAGTCCCCCGCGCGGCCGTCAGGCCATCAGCGGCGACGGCGGAATGTGGGTGTGGCCCTGGATCTCCGGGATGATCATCATCAGGTCGTCCGGATAGCAGTAGCACCAGTCCTCGTCCGGCTGCAGGGAGCGGATGATCGGGTGCCCGGAGGCGGACTGGTGCTTGGTGGCGTGCTGCTCGGGCGAGTCATCACAACAGCCGACGTGGCCGCACTCGAGACAGATCCGCAGGTGCAGCCACAGCGTGCCCTCGCGCAGGCAGTCCTCACAGCCGTCGACCGACTCGGGCAGCTGGGTGATCTTGACGGAACCGAGGTGGGAGCAGGAGGGCATGGCGCCACCTTAGCGCCCGGGGTCAGGCGTCGGGCCCGGGCGGGGTCTTCAGGGATCCGCCGGTGGCCAGGCGCATCATGCTCGTGTCGAGATCGATGTCGAGCTCCTCGCCGCCGTTGGAACCCAGCTCGTGCTGATAACGGCCCCAGGACTCACCGCGGATCGCCCCCTCGACGCCGCTCTGGACCAGCGCGACCAGCTCGAAGGCCGCCCGATCGATGCGGTCGCCGAGGGCGGGGTCACCCCAGTCCTCGGGGGCGGCGAACACGGCGGTCGGCAGCGCCAGCGCCCGCAGATAGCTGAACAGCGAACGCATCGCCTCATCGACCACCAGCGCGTGACGAGCGGTGCCGGCGGTGGCCGCCATGAGCACCGGCTTGGCGATCAGCAGGTCGTTGTCGATCAGATCCCAGAAGGATTTGAACAGGCCGCTGAGACCCGCCTTGTAGATGGGTGAGGCGGCGATGATCGCATCGGCGTCGGACAGGGCCGCGATGGCGGCCTCGAGTCCGGGGCCCCGCAGCCCGGAGACCAGGCCGGTGGCGATCTCGTTGGCCAGGGTCCGCAGCTCGATGCTCTGGACGCTCACCTCGAGTCCGGCCGCCCGCGCCCGCGCGGTGACGCTCTGGCTGAGCCGGCCGACGAGCAGTCCGGTGGAGGACGGATCCGACACCCCGCCGCTGATCAGCACCAGCTTCATGCCGTCACCTCGCTGAGCGCGGTGGAGCCCTCGCTGAGCGCGGTGGAGCCCTCGCTGAGCCGCGCACAGATCCGGGCGAGCGTCTCCATGTCGGCGCGGTCGAGGCGCGAGGACACCGCGCGGGCCACCTCGCGGCCGTGGCGGAGCCCGATCCGGCGTTGGGCCGCGGCGCCGGCGGGTGACAGCGACAGGCGCACGCTGCGTCCGTCATGCGCGGCCCGCTCGCGCTCGATCAGGCCACGTTGGCTGAGCCGATCGACCATCCGCGACATCGCCGGCTGGGACAGCAGCACGTGACGGTTCAGCTCGGCCAGGGAGATCGGAGCGTCAACCTTGGCCAGCGTGTAGAGCACGTCGTATTCACGCATGCTGAGGTCCTCCCAGACATCCTGGGCGCCGAACTGACGCATGAGCGTGGCGTGGGCGCCCAGCAGGGCCTCCCACGCCTCGTTGGCCAGGCGTCCGCGACTGGTCATCGCGCCGCCTCTACAGCGTCGATCTCGTCGGCGGCGGCTGCCGCGGCCACCTCGGCGCTGTCCTGGTAGGGCAGCCCGGCCGCGGTGAGGTTGTCGCCGCGGTCGGCGTTGGGGCGCGGCTGGCGCACCGGGCCGTCGCCGTACTTGGCGCTGACCAGGGTCGCATGGGTAGGCGGGTCTGAGGGGGACTCGGGGTCGCGTCGGGACTCGAACTCCTTGCGCAGGGCCGGCACCACCTCGCCGCCGAGCAGCTCCAGCTGCTCGAGCACCGTCTTGAGCGGTAGGCCGGCGTGGTCGATGAGGAACAGCTGGCGTTGGTAGTCGCCGAAGGCGTCGCGGAAGGACAGCGTCTTCTCGATGACTTCCTGGGGGAGCCGACGACCAGCGGGGTCATCGCCTCGAAGTCCTCCATCTTCGGTCCGTGCCCATAGACCGGCGCGTTGTCGAAGTAGGGACGGAACTCGCGCTTGGCGTCCTGGGAGTTCTTGGCGATGTAGGCCTGGCCACCGAGTCCGACGATCGCCTGCTTCTCGGTCCCGTGCCCGTAGTGCTCGAACCGACGCCGGTAGAAGCCGATCAGGCGCTGGTAGTGCTCCTTGGGCCAGAAGATGTTGTTGGCGAAGAAGCCGTCGCCGTAGAAGGCGGCCTGCTCGGCAATCTCCGGCGTGCGGATCGCACCGTGCCAGACGAACGGCGGCACGTCGTCGAGCGGGCGGGGGGTTGAGGTGAAGCCCTGCAGCGGTGCCCGGAACTTGCCCTCCCAGTCGACCACGTCCTCGCGCCACAGCCGGTGCAGCAGGTTGTAGTTCTCCAGCGCCAGCGGCAGGGATTGGCGGATGTCCTTGCCGAACCAGGGATAGACCGGGCCGGTGTTCCCGCGGCCGAACATCACGTCGGCGCGACCCTGGCTGAGGTGCTGGAGCATCGCGTAGTCCTCGGCCAGCTTGACCGGGTCGTTGGTGGTGATGTGCGCGATCGTCGTGGTGGTGATCAGCCGCTCGGTGAGGGCCGAGATGTAGGCCATCAACGTGGTGGGGGAGGAGTTGACGAACGGTGCGTTGTGATGCTCGCCGACGGCGAACACGTCAAGCCCGACCTCCTCGGTCTTGCGGGCGATCTGCACGAGCGCGTCGATGCGCTCGGCCTCGGTCGGCGTGACGCCGGAGACCGGGTCGCGCGTGACGTCTGAAACTGAAAAGACTCCGAATTGCATAGCTCACCGTCTCCAGACAGATAGATGCGTTTGCATGAATCTTAGCACTACGGTTGCGAGCGCAACTATCGGGTCTTGGACTTCGTTCCCTTGGACTTCGTCGCCTGGGGCGCGCTGACGGACGGGAGCCGGTGCAGGCGGACCGTGAAGGTGATGGTCTCGGCCCGGTCGCCGGTGCGGGCGATCTCCAGCTTGACCCTCTCACCGCTGGTGTATCTGCGGTGCTCGAGCCATAGCAGCAGCTTGTGACGCTGGGTGGCGGTCCTGGCTCGGTAGATGCTGGCCTTGACGTGCTGCTTGGCTGGGGTGATGGTGGCGGTCCAGTGCAGGCGGGAGGGGAGCTTGCCGAAGGTGATCTTCGACAGGTACGAGTCGGCGCCTCTCCAGGACCAGTGGAAGGCGAGGGCCACCCGGACGGCGGGTCGCGTGGTCTTCGGGCTCGGGGTCGCCGAGGTGACGGAGTCGACCGTGCTCGTGACCGTCACCGTGGGTGCGGGCGCGCTGATGCTGGTGGTCGGGGTCGAGGTCACCGGCGTCGGGCACGCGGTGGGGGACCCGTATTGCGGCGTGGGGCTGATGGTGCCCGAACCGGTCGCCGCCCCGTTCGTGTGGCTCTGCCACAGCACCGGACCGCTGTTGTCGGCATAGACCACCAGGTTGCCGTCGCTCTGGACCCATAGCTGTGCTCCGGGGTTGCCGACGGTGCTGGACGGGCTGGTGCCCGTGTTGGACGCCCACAGGGAGTGGCCGTTCACCTGGTTGGAGTAGACGACGAGGTTGCCATCGGTCTGCATCACCGCGAAGGCGCCGGGGTTGCCACCCGTCCCGGTGTCCCAGATC
Source organism: Solirubrobacteraceae bacterium (assembly GCA_965198695.1). Classification (GTDB taxonomy): domain Bacteria; phylum Actinomycetota; class Thermoleophilia; order Solirubrobacterales; family Solirubrobacteraceae; genus Palsa-465. The sequence goes on from CBDAPW010000003.1 coordinate 985,770, forward strand.
TGGGTGCCTGAGCTGTTGTAGAGCGCCAGGTCCCCGGTGGGCTCCATGATCAACTCGAAGGCCTCATTGGGGGAGAAGATCGTCTGGCCGCCGAGCAGCTCCTCGCCATCGAACACGTTGGTGACGTTGCCGGTGCTCCAGACCGCTGAGCTCGGGCCGTCCACCTCGACGTTGCCGTCGTCGAGCACGTTCAGGGCCGCGCAGCCGCTCGTGGTGACGTTGTTGCTCCACAGGGTCTCCCCGTCGGGGCTGTCCACCACGAGCTCGCCGTTGGCCTGCACGGTCGCGTAGTTCCCCGCACCCGAGGTGCCCGATTGCCAGAAGGTCCGCCCGCCGCTCGGCTCCACCTCGACGAGGTTCCCGGTGGTCTGCATCTCCAGCTCGAAGTGGCCATCGGGCGACTCGAGCGACTGACCGGCGGTCAGGGTCTGGGCGCCGGCGAGGGAGCTCACCGCCGCGCTATCGGCCGAGCTCGTCCCCGCGATGGCCAGCGCCCCGCCGATGCCCGCCATCAGCGCGAGGGCGGCCACCACCGGCCGCCAGATGTGATGAAACCGCCGCAACCCCGCCATCCGGGAGCCGATTCTGCCAGCCCCAGGCACGGCTGACCAGCCGTTGCCTTCCCCTCCGGATCCATTTCCCCAATCGCCTCCCCCGCACTAAGCTCGGGAGGATGGATGGAGTCACGATGACCGAAGCGGAGCTGGACCGTCTCCGCTTGGAACTGAACGAGCTCGAGAGCGGTGGCCGCAACGCGATCGCCGCGCGCATCAAGACCGCTCGTGAGTGGGGTGACCTGAAGGAGAACGGCGAGTACCACGCCGCCAAGGAGGCCCAGGCTCACCTCGAGACCCGCATCGCCCGTCTGCGCGAACAGCTGCGCGGTGCCGTCGTGGTGGAGCACCCCGTCGGAGGTGCCGGGGGTGGCAGCGTCGAGCATGGCGCCACCATCGAGGTCACCGATCTCGCCACCGAGAAGGTGCAGACGTTCAAGATCGTCTCCCCCAACGACGCCAAGCCCGGGGAGGGGCAGATCTCCTCCGCCTCACCGGTCGCCCAGGCGATGATCGGCAAGAAGCTCGGCGAGGTCGCCACCGTCCCGACGCCCAAGGGCGAGCGACGGCTGCGGATCGACTCAATCGCCTGAAGCGCCGTCGATGGGATCTATCTCGTGATGGCGACGGGTGCCGCCGTCGAGCTTGTGCTCTTCGACTTCGGCGACACCCTGTTCATGCCCGCACCGGCGACGCGACTGGTTCGCGCCGCTGCCGGTGAGCTCGGGCTGGCGCTCGACGCTGGGACCCTTGACGCGTTGGCCGACGCCTACGACGCGGCCGGCATCCCCGGCGGTCCGGTTCCGCCCATCCCGCCGGAGCTTCAGGCGACCTATGACCAGCGGGACCTCGGGCCCGCCGAGCATCGGCGCGCGTGGGTGGAGATGCTCGCTCAGGCCCAGCTCCCCGCCGGCGTGGAACTCGGCGACCCGGGCGCGCTGGCCGAGGCGATCTATGACCAGACGCTGGTGCCGGACGGGTGGGTCGCCTATCCCGACGCGGCGGCCACCCTGGCCGGCCTGGCCGAGCGTGACACGCGGGTCGGCCTCATCTCCAACATCGGCTTCGATCTGCGCGAGGTGCTCCACGCCCACGGCTTCGGGGCCCTCGTCGACACGGCGACCCTCTCCTACGAGGTCGGCGCCACGAAACCGAGCCCGAAGCTGTTCCGCGCCGCCCTGGACACCTTCGGCGTGCCCCCCGACCGGGCGGTGATGATCGGCGATAACCAGGAGGCTGACGGCGGTGCCGCCGCCCTCGGGATCACCACGCTGATCCTGCCGATGACCGCGCCGGGGACCGTTCACGGCCTGGCGCGGGTCCTCGAGCTCGTCGATCGCCTCAACCGCGATTAGCGTCGCCGCCCCAGCAGCGCCGTGGCTGCGTTGTGGCCGGGGATGCCGCTGACCGCGCCGCCCCGTCGTGCGCCTGACCCACAGATCCACACGTTGGGACGCCGGGTCTCCACGCCCCAGCGCCCCACCTCATCCGGGGTCTCCGCCCACGGCCAGCTCAGGTCGCCGTGGAAGATGTGGCCGCCCGGCAGACCCAGCTCCGCCTCGAGCTCCACCGGGGTGTGGGCCTCCAGACAGATCCGGCCGTCGCGGGGATCGATCGCCAGGCAATCCTCGATCGGCTCGGCCAGCACCGAGTCGATCGAGGCCAGCGTCGCCGCCACCGCGGCGGACTTGGCCGCGGCGTGATCGATCGGGCTGCCGTCGGGGTGGCGGCCGCGGAACAGGCGGGTGGGCATGTGCAGCGCGAACACGGTCAGGGTCGCGACGCCGCGGGCGGCCAGCTCCGCCGGCACGATCGAGGGGTCGGTGAGGGAGTGGCAGTAGGCCTCACACGGCACCGGGTCAGGCAACTGACCCGCCGCGGCCCTGGCGTATGCGGCATTCAGCTGGGCGTAGCTCTCGTTCACATGGAAGGTGCCGGCGAAGGCCTCGCGCGCTTCGACGCCCGGGTCGCGCAGCCGCGGCAGGCGGGTGAGCACCATGTTGAGCTTCAGCTGGCTGCCCTCCGGCGCCGGACGTCCGTCGTCGGCGTCGCCGAGCAGTCGGTTCAGCACGTGGGGGGCGACGTTTGCCAGCACCTGGCGGGTGCGCACTTCGCGCCCGTCGTCCAGGTGCACACAGGCTCCGCTCGGCGCGTCCGCATCGATCGCGACCACCGGACAGCCGGTGTGGATCTCGGCGCCCGCCGCCGCGGCCTGGGCTCTGAGGGCGTCGGTGAGGGCGCCCATTCCGCCGACCGGGACGTCCCAGGGACCGCCCATCACGTGGTAGAGAAAGCAGCGGTTCTGGCGCAGCTGGGCGTCATCGAGGGGGGCGAAGGTCCCGATCAGCGCGTCGGTGGCGACGAGCCCCCGGGTCACGTCGTCGTCGAAGCCGGTCTCGATGAGCTCTGACAGCGGCCGCTCACACAGTGCCGCGAAGGCCTCGGCACCGATCAGGGCCCGCACCTGCTCAGCGTCGGGGAGCGGCTGGCCGAAGGTCGTGGAGAGGCGCGCGCTCAGGCCGTCGAGGTGGGGGAGGCCGATGCCCGCGCGATCGAGGATCCCGCCGTCACCGACCGGGGTGTAGGAGGACACCACCCGCCGGCGCAGCTCGACGTGAACCCCAAGCTCGGCCAGCAGCCAGCGCGGGAACAGACTGACCAGATACGCGTAGCGCGACAGCCGGACCCCGGTTCCGGGAAACAGATCGGCGGACACCGCGGCGCCGCCCACCTCACCGCGGCGCTCGAGCACGGCGACCGACCACCCGGCGCGCGCCAGCAGCGTCGCGGCGACCAGGCCGTTGTGGCCCGCTCCGACGATCACGGCGTCGTAGGGCTCCCGGGGCGGGCTCGGCATCCTCGGAGTGTGCCCGCTCGACCCTCGCTAACGTCGCGCGGATGGAGATGATCGAGATCCGCGGTGACATGATCCGCCTCGGCCAGCTGTTGAAGCTGGCCGGCGTGGTCGGCGCCGGCTCGGACGTCAAGGTCCTGCTGGCCGAGGTCCCGATCACCGTCAACGGCGAGCCCGAGAACCGGCGGGGTCGTCAACTGCACCCCGGCGACGTGGTCGATCTCGACGGGCAGCAGCAGCTGCAGATCGCCGCCGCTGGCCCCGGCCCGGCAGGCCGGGGCTAGAACCCGACGAGTCGCTCGGCCAGGCGGCTGTGGCGCCGGCCGCCGTCCGGTGTCGCCGCCGCCCGCGCCACCACGTTGGGCAGCCCGACGATCACCGTGGCCAGCTTGGCCCGGGTGACGGCGGTGTAGAGCATCTCGCGGCGCAGGAAGAACGCGCCGGCGGCCGGGTGGGCCACGATGATCGCGATCGGCAGCTCGATGCCCTGTCCACGGTGCACCGAGCAGGCGTAGGCGAGGCGCAGGGACTCCGTCTCCTCGGGGGCGAGACGAAAGATCCCCCCGTCGTCGGAGGACAGCAGCAGCGCCGGGTCGTCGCCGTCCCCACCGGCGCCGCCCTCGATCTCGTCGATCAGGCGCAGCAGCGTCCCGTTCATCAATCGCTGCTCGTGCAGGTTGCGCCCGGTCATCATCAGCTTGTCGCCGATGCGCAGACGGCCGTTGCGCACCGGTACCCCGCGGGCGTTGAGGCGCTCGCGCAGCGCCGTGTTCAACGCGTCGATGCCGAGCTCGCCCCGATAGACCGGGGCGAACACCTGGATGTCGGTGACCGGGTCGACGCCGTAGTGGGCGGGCAGGCGCTCGGCCACCAGCGAGACGATCAGCTCGCGGGCCTCCACCGCGTTCTGGCGCTCCATCATGAACAGGTCCCGCCGCGTCTCCACGCCGTCGACCAGCTCGACCGGCTCGAAGATGGGCATCTCACCCCGGCGGATCGCGTGGGCGCCCTGGACGATCATCGAGCCCGCGGCCTGGCGGAAGATGTGGGTGAGGCGCGTCGAGGGCACGACGCCGGACGTCAGCATCTCCGCGAAGGGCTTGCCGGCGCCGACCGGGGCCAGCTGATCGGCGTCACCGACGAGCACCACGTGGGTCTGGGCGGCCACCGCGCGCAGCAGCGTGACCATCAGCTCGAGGTTCGCCATCGACGACTCGTCGAGGATCAGCAGGTCGGCCTTGAGCGGATCGTCCTCGTCGTGAGCGGGGCCCTCGCCGGGGATCCACTGCAGCGCCGAATGCACCGTCGAGGCGTCAAAGCCCGAGGCCTCGCGCATCCGCGCGGCGGCCCGGCCGGTCGGCGCCATCAACAGGACCTTGGCGCCCTTGGCCTCCGCGGCCTTGCCGATCGCCCGGATCGTGGCGGTCTTGCCCGTCCCCGGGCCCCCGGTGATCACCGACAGGCGGTGCGCGAAGGCCTCGTGCACCGCCGACTCCTGCTCGACGGTGAGCGCGACGCCGGTGTCGGAGATGTCGGCTCTCTGCGTCGTCAGGTGCCCCTCGGAACCGACCATCTCGCGGATCCGCTCGGACAGCTCCTCCTCGAGCTCGGCGGTCGCACGCCGGTAGGCGAAATCAATCGCGCCGGGCTCGCCCTCGAGCACCAGATCGCCCTCGCGGACCATCTCGTCGATCTGCGCCCCGCCGACCTCCTGGCTGAGCAGCTCGTGCGCCTGCTCGAGCAGGAGCGGCAAGGGCAGGCACGTCGAGCCGTTCTTCTCCGCCTCGGTGAGCAGGTGGATGATCGCCGCCCGGGGCCGGCCCGGGACGTCGCGCACGTCGCCGAGGTTCGCCCGCGCAATCCGGTCGGCCACCACGAAGCCGACCCCGAACACCCGGGTCAGCTCGTACGGGTTCTCGTTGATCACCCGCTGGGCGGTGGCGCCGTACTCGTTGTGGATGCGCCCCACCAGGTAACCGAGTCCGTGGGGTGCCAGCAGCAGGTGCAGCTGGCGGGTGATCCGCAGCTCATGCCAGGCGGCGGCCGCCTCGTTGGCCCGGCTGGTCGACAACCCGACCGCCCGGAACGCCCCGGCCGGGTCCTGGTCGATCGCCTCGAGCACGTGAGCGGGGCCGTGGCGTTCGATCAGCGCCTCGGCCCGCTTGCGCCCGACGTGCTGGACCTTGCGCAGATAAGAGGCCAGAGCCGCGGCGTCGGCCGGCGGCAGCGGTCGCGCCTCGGACACCTTGACCTGAGGCCCGTAGCGGCTGTCGGTCACCCAGCTGCCGAGCACCCGCGCACGCTCACGCGCCTCCAGGTGGATGAGCGGCCCGACGAGCACGATCGGCTCTCCGTCGGACTCGGCGTCGAGCACGGCAAACCCGGTGTCGCTGTTGGCGAACCGCTGTCTGGTGATCGTGACCTCGGCGTCGAAGGCGGACATGGGCGAGCCACGTTAGACCTCGCCGGGGCGGCCGACCAGCAACTGTGATGCTCCTGTTACACATGCCTCGCGCGCCGGCATCCGTCGCTCGCAGACCCGCCGCTCTAGAGTTCGGCCCATGGCGTCCTCGGGAGTACGACCCGTGCTCAACGCCGGCGTACGCGCCGCGCGCTCGTTCGGTACCCGGATCCCGGCCGCGGGTGAACTGCTCGCGCCGAGCCTGTCCCGGGCCGTGGGCGGTCGGCTCATCCTCATCACCGGAGGTTCCTCGGGCATCGGGCGGGCCACGGCGCTGAAGCTCGGTGAGGCGGGCGCCCGTGTGGTGCTGGTGGCGCGCACGCGCGAGGCGCTGGAGGAGGTCGCCGGCGAGATCACCCAGCTCGGTGGTGAGGCGTACGTCCACCCCTGTGACCTGACCGACCTGGAGGCGATCGACCGACTGGTGGCCGACGTCAGCGCCCAGCACGGCATCCCCGACGTGCTCGTCAACAACGCCGGTCGCTCGATCCGCCGCTCGGTCGCGCGCTCCTACGACCGCTTCCACGACTACGAGCGCACCATGGCGCTCAACTACTTCGGCGCGGTCCGCCTGATCCTCGGCTGCCTGCCCGAGATGCGCGAGCGCAAGTCCGGGCACATCATCAACGTCTCGACCATGGGGCTGCAGACCAACACCCCGCGCTTCTCGGCCTACCTCGCCTCCAAGGCGGCGCTCGACGCCTTCTCGCGCTCGATCGCCTCGGAGATCGTGATGGACCAGGTCGACATCACGACGATCTACATGCCCCTGGTGCGGACGCCGATGATCGAGCCCACCAAGCACTACGACTATCTGCCGGCGTTGTCACCGGAGTCGGCCGCCAAGCTCATCTGCGAGGCGATCCGCAAGCGGCCCAAGCGCGTCTCCACCGCTCTGGGCACCCTCGTCGAGGGGACCTACGCGGTCGTGCCCGCGGTGCAGGACATCGTCTTCTCACAGATCGGGCCCTACGTGTCGTGAGTGCCGTGGATGGCGCCGGTGGCGGGCCGGGTGCGATCCCGCCCGAGTTCGCGCTCGACGGACTCCACCACGTCACGGCGATCACCGCCGACGCCCAGGCCAACCTCGACTTCTACGTCGGCTGGCTCGGGTTGCGGCTGGTCAAGCGCTCGATCAATCAGGGCAACCCGCGCGTCTATCACCTCTTCTACGGCGACGAGGCGGGACGGCCCGGGGCCGACATCACCTTCTTCGCCTACCCGCGGCTGCCGCGCGGCCAGGCCGGTGCCGGCATGGTCCACCGGGTGATCTGGCGCCTCGGCTCGATCGCGGCGGTCGACTTCTGGGAGCGACGCCTGGGGGCGGCGGGACTGACGCCGTGGCGTGACGCGGACGCTGTCGTCTTCAGAGACCCGGACGGGCTGGTCAACGAGCTGCGCTCGCTCGCCGACTCCCCCGAATCACTCGATGAGCCGCTGTCGGCGGTGCACCCCGAGATCCCCGAGGCGTTCGCCCTGCAGGGCCTGCATGCGGTGCGCGCCTATGACGACGCCGAGGCGGGCACCGGCCTGGATGCGCTGCTCGGCTTCACCACGGTCGGCGTTCCCCCCGCACGAGCGAGCGAGGCCCGCGGCCCCCACCGCGGCGGCCGCTACCTCCCCGATGATCCACCCGCGTCACGCGCGATGAAGGGCGCGGGCACCGTGCACCACGTCGCCTGGACGATCGCCGACCGCGCCTATGACTGGTGGATCAAGCGTCTGAGGGACGCCGGTGTCGAGCTCGTCGAAGTGGCCGACCGCTACTACTTCCGGTCGGTCTACTTCCGCCTGCCGGGCGGCGTGCTGTTCGAGCTGGCCACCCGGGGTCCGGGCTTTGAGGTCGACGAACCGCTCGAGACACTGGGCTCGCGCCTGTCGCTCCCGCCGGAGTTCGCTGCGCTGAGGAGCGAACTTGAAGCGAGTCTGGTGCCGCTGGTGGATCCGCGCGAGCGCTGGTCGCCGTCGCTCTGAGCCCGACGCGCGGGGCGCTGCAAGGGCCGTTGCAGGCCGTCGGGGATTTCCCGCTCTGAGCGCATTTCCCCGACGTCGGGTGTTGCGGGTGGCGAGGGGTTAAGCGAACATGCGTTCGTATGAGTTCCCCGCCGTTGATCGTCAGTGTTCTGCTGCCTCGCCTGGCCCTGACGGTCGCCGCCGGCAGCCGGCGCGAGGAGCTGCTGGGCGTCCCGGCGGCGCTGGCGCCCGAGTCCGGCGGACAGGTGATCGGTGAGGTCTCAGCCGCGGCGGAGGCGTTCGGGATCAAGTCGGGGATGCGGTTGGGCGAGGCGCTGTCGCGCTGTCCGACGCTGACGTTGGTCCCGCCCGATCCCGCCGGCGTCGCCGAGCGCTGGGAGGGGATGCTCGTCGCGCTGGAGTCGATCGGCGCGGCGGTCGAGCCCGCCGTGCCCGGCACGGCCTGCTTCGACGCCCGCGGTCTGCTGCGCCTCCACGGAGGCAGTTCCAATGCCGGTGCCTGGCAGCGCGATGCGCTGCGCGGGCCGCTCGGCGCGGTGCTGGCCGCCGCCCGCAAGGCACTCGGAGTGCCGCTCAAGTTCGGGGTGGCGCCGACCCGCTTCGGCGCGGTCGCCGCCGCCACGCGGGCCCGGGCCCGGCGACCCCTGGTGATCATCGGCGGTCAGGCTGAGTGCCGTCAGTTCCTGGCCCCGCTGGACGTCGACCTCCTGCGCTCCCGTCACGAGCTGGCCGCCCTCCCCGACACCTTCGAGCGGCTCGGTATCGCCACGCTGGGCGAGCTGGCGGAGCTGGAGACCGCAGCGGTTGCCGACCGCTTCGGCTCACTCGGGATCCTGGCCCAGCGGTTGGCCCGTGGACTGGATCTGCCGCTGCGTCCGCGGACTCCCGGTGAGCTGGTGCGCGAGACCCTCGAGCTGCCCGAGGCGGCTGACGGACCCCAGCTCGAGCGGGTCCTCGAGGTGCTCGTCGATCGTCTGCTTGCCCGTCGCGAGCGGCGCGGACGTTCCTTCCGTGCGGTGGTCCTGTCGGCCGCGCTGGTCGAGGGCGGCGGCACCTGGAACCAGCAGGTGACCTTCCGCGAGTCGCTGTCCGAAGCCGCCCGGATGCGCCTGGCGCTGGCGCCACGACTGCAGCTGCTGCCGGCGCCGGCGACCTCGCTGACCCTGGCGGTCGAACGCTTCGGCCCCGCCACCGGGGATCAGCTCAGCGTGCTGGATGATCCCGCCGAGATCCGTGCCGGGCGCCTGGGGGAGGCGGTGCGCCAGGCCCGGACGGTCGCCGGCCCGGAGGCGGCGCTGCGGATCCTGTCGGTCGACCCCGACTCGCGTCTGCCCGAGCGCCGCTCGGTGCTGACCCCGTTCGAGGGATGAGCCGTCATGCCCCCGACTCCGGGGGGAAAATGCGTTCCCACGACGCCTTTCTCCCCCGGAGTGAGTCTCATCGGCGTCGGCGTCGACCACGATGAGCCCGGGTCAGAAGCGCCTGTCGGTCCCCAAGCGCGTGGTGGTCAGCGCCGGAGTGGGCGGGCGACCTGAACGGGTGGATGACCGGGAGGTCGACAGCGTGCGCGAGTCCTGGCTGATCGAGGATCGCTGGTGGACCGAGAAGCCGCTGCGACGCCGCTACTGGGAGGTGGTCACCGTGTGCGGTCGTGACGAGGTCGTCTTCCACGACCTGCGCACCGGTCGTTGGTGGCGCCAGCGCTGAGCTCTAACGCTGCCGGGGATCGCGTGCCACGGCTCGAGGCAGGTTTCTTCCCAACCCCTGAGGTGGACACCGAGGCGTGGGAAGTTTCCTGCTCTGTGTGTGGGTTTCTTCCCCACCCCCCGTCACCTCAAGGGGGGGTCGGGAAGTTATCCGCGCTCCGAGCCTCCATCACAGCGGCCGGCGCAGGCGCATCTCCTCGGCCTCCAGCGCGTCGATCCACTGCGCCGTCCCGTCGTCGTGGAAGCCGTGGCGTGCGTAGAAAGCGCGGGCGCGCGGGTTCTCGACCAGCACCCAGAGCAGGGCGGAGCGCAAGCCCCGCTCGCGCATCAGGTCCAGGGCAGCCTCGAGCATGGCCGTGCCGATACCACCGCGAAACGCTCCGGGTGCGACGTAGATGGCGGCGACCTCACCCGTCAGCGCGTCGGCGTCGGCATCCCGCGCGGGCAGGATCAGCGAGCAGTAGCCGACCAGGGCGCCCTCCGCCTCGGCCACCAGGATGGGGTCGCCGGCGGCGATCAGGTCCTGCCAGCGGGCGGTGCGACGCTCAAGGTCGGGGTCGTCGAGGAACCGGTCGGCGACGATCCCGCGGTAGGCGGCCTCCCAGCTGGCGAGGTTGACCTGAGCAATCGCCCCCGCATCGCCGAGGACGGCGTCACGAACCGTGATCTCCACGCACCGGAGCCTAATATCAATCGTCATGAGTCTCGACCCCACGCGCACCGCCATCGGCACTTGGAGCGGCGGGCGTTTCATGCACTTCGGTGAGGCGCTCGACGACGATCGCTTCCTCAAGCTGATCACCCCCGACGCCCAGATCCCCACCGTCCTCACCGCCGACGCCTACGGCACCGGCGAGGCCGACAGCCTGCTCGGCCGGGCGCTGGCGAACGCTCAGACCCGGCGCGAGGAGGTCTGCATCGTCGGCGCGGTGGGACATGACTTCTACACCGGCCAGCGCGAGGGCGCCAAGGGCTTCCCCCGTTTCACCGACCCGCGCCTGCGCGGACCCGAGCAGTACGCGACCTATCTCCGGGAGGCGACGCAGGCGTCGCTGGAGCGGATCGGGATCGACGCCTTCGACGTGCTCCTGCTGCACAACCCCGATCGCACGGGCTACACCTCAGAGACGGTCTGGGACGGACTCGAACAGCTGCGAGCAGACGGTCTGACCCGGAAGCTCGGCGTCGCCCCCGGACCGGCCAACGGTTTCACCCTCGACCTGATCGACTGCTTCGAGCGCTTCGGCTCCCGGATCGACTGGGCGATGGTCATCCTCAACCCGCTCGAGCCGTGGCCAGGTGAGCTGGTGCTCGACGCCGCCCATCAGCAGAACATCAACGTGATCACCCGCGTCGTCGACTACGGCGGCCTGTTCGGTGGGGACGTCACGCCCCTGACCGAGCTGGCCGATCAGGATCACCGCAAGTTCCGGCCCGCCGGTTGGATTGAATCGGGTCTCGAGCGCATCCATCCGATGGTGCCGATCGCCGAGCGACACGGCATCACCCTGCTGCAGCTCGCCTGCCTGTGGAACCTGGCTCACCCGGCGGTCAAGACGGTCGTGCCGACCCTCATCCAGGAGAAGAACGGCCTGCCCGTGGAGGAGAAGCGCCTCGAGCTGGCCAGCCTGCCGAGCGACGAACGGCTCAGCCAGGAGGAGGTCGACACCATTCGTGCGCTCGGCGACAACGCCGGCTCGATGGCACTCAAGGGCGCCAGCCCGGTGTTCGAGGGCGACGAGCGGGCCGACGGCTGGCCGATGAGCCGGCAGCTCGCCGAGGTCGCCGCGCGTTGGCACATCTCCCCGGACCGTGACCTGGTCAAGACGAGCTGAAGGCGCTCGTCGCCGAGCGGCTTAATCCCACCCGGTTGGTGGAATCTTCACACCTCTCACCCCGGATCTCGGGCAGCCTTGACCCCCAGGACCTGGGGTACCGATGAACGCGGGGACCCGGCGGCCAACCGCCGGGTCCGCGTCAACCGCTGCGTGACGATGAGAGGAAGTGAATGGAGTCTGTGAGGAAAGTGTGGTCCCGTCCGCGGGTGCTGGTGGGGATCCTGGGCGGCGTGGCCGCTCTGGGTGGCGGCCTGGCCGCCGGGGTGGGCCCGGGCCTGGCCGCGAGTGCGTCGCCCAGCGTCCTGATCAGTGAGGTGTACGGCGGTGGCGGGAACTCGGGTGCCACCTACAAGAACGACTTCATCGAGCTGGTGAACCGCAGCTCCAGCACGGTCAGCCTCAGCGGCTGGTCGGTGCAGTACCACTCTTCCAGCAGCTCCAGCACCAGCTGGACCGTGACGGACCTCAGCGGCTCGGTTCCCGCCCACGGCGTCTACCTGGTTGCCGAGGCGGCCGGGTCCGGCGGCACCACGGCACTGCCGAGCGCCCAGGCCAGTGGCAGCACGAACCTATCCGCCACTGCGGGGACCGTGGCGCTGGTGAGCTCGACCACCGCGCTGAGCACCGCCTCCAGCGCCACGGCGATCAGCGACTCCCAGGACCTGGTGGGCTATGGCTCGACCGCGATCTACGAGGGCTCGCCGACCGCGGCCCCGTCGGACACGACCTCGGTGCAGCGCACCGGCGTGAGCTCCGACAACGCCGCTGACTTCACCACCGCCACGCCCACTCCGGGCGCGAGCAGCCTCGCCGGGGCCACCGGCACCACGACGACCGGCACGACGACGACCGGCACGACGACCACGCCCACCACCACGACCGGAACGACAACGACCCCCGGCAGTGGCACGGCGCCGCCGCTGATCACCGAGCCCGGCCAGGGTCTGACCCCGATCTACAACTACATCCAGTCCGCGACCAAGAGCATCGACATGACGATGTACGCGCTCCAGGACACCGAGGCGGAGGACCTGCTCGGGGCCGAGGCCGCCAAGGGCATCACCGTCCGGGTGATCCTCGACGGCAGCTCCAACGAGAAGACCAACAACACCCCCGCCTACAACTACCTGACCGCCCACGGGGTGCAGGTGATCTGGTCGAACCCGGCCTACACCTACACCCACGAGAAGTCGATCGTCGTGGACGACGCCTCGGTGGCGATCATGACGCTCAACCTGCAGTCCCAGTACTACTCGACCAGCCGTGATTTCGCGGTCATCAATGAGGACGCCAACGACGTCAAGGCCGTGGAGGCGACCTTCAACGCCGACTTCGCCGACAAGTCGATCACGCCGTCGGACGGCGACGACCTGGTCTGGAGCCCGACGGACTCACAGACCCAGCTGCTGGCTCTCATCAACAACGCGACCAGCAGCCTCGTCGTGGAGAACGAGGAGATGGGCGACACCGACATTGTCAACGCCCTGGTCAGCGCCGCCAAGCGCGGGGTCAACGTCAAGGTGATCATGACCGACGACGGCGACTATGACTCGGAGTTCGCCACGCTCACCGCGGCGGGGGTTCACGTCGTCACCTATGCCGAGGACGCCTCGCTGTACATCCATGCGAAGGTGATCCTCGCGGACGGCAAGCGGGCGTTCATCGGCTCGGAGAACTTCTCCAACACGTCACTGAACGACAACCGCGAGCTCGGTCTCATCACCACCAACGCGGCGATCCTCTCGTCGCTGACGAGCACGCTGGCGAGCGACTACTCAGGCGGCACCACCTACACAGGCTGACCCGCGGCCCATCTGCGGCGACGGGCCCACAGCCCGTCGCCGTCAGCCGCCGACCCACCGGCGGCTAGCCGGACCCCTCGCGCCGGCGCTTGATCCACCCGCAGGCCTCCTCGAGGTCGGTCACCCCCATCGCCGCCTGCACGTTCAGCCACATCCCCAGGGAGGCGAACTCATCCAGCTCGTCCGGGCTCGCCCCGGTCAGCTCGCGCACGTGAGCGATCAGCCGGGCGTAGAACTCGCGCACGTGTGCGGCGATCTCCTCATCCTCGGCAGCGGCGGTGTAGGCGTGGAGCTGGAGGGTGAGCAGTGTCTTGTCGGCCAGCAGCATCTCGATGTAGTGGTCGCCGATCGACTCCAGGGTCGGCTCCGGGGCGGATGAGAACTCATCCATCGTGCGTTCGAAGCCCCGCTGCACCGCGGCGATGAACAGATCCTTCTTCGTCGGGAACAGGCTGAACACGTAGGGCTGGGCGACGCCGACGCGGCGGGCGATGCGGTCCACCGGGGTGGCGTGCAGGCCACCGTGGGCGAACTCCTCGACCGCCGCGTCGATCAGCGCGTCACGCCGTTGCGCTGCGGGGACGCGCTGTCGGGAGCCCGTGGCCATGGTCACGACTAGAGGCTAGTGACGTGTCGAAGGGCAGGATCGCGGCGGTGAGTGACCCGGCGGCCAGCACGCCGATGCCCACCCACAGGGCGGGGTGCAGGCCGTCGAGGAACGCCTGAGGCGAGGCGTAGGAGCCGTGGGCGGTGAACACCGTGGAGAGAACCGCGATGCCGAGCACGCCACCGAGCTCGCGGATCGCGTTGGTCGCGCCGGAGGCCTGACCGGCCTGGTCGACGCGGACCGACGCGAGCACCGCTGAGGCCGCGGGGGCGAACACCAGGGCCATGCCGGCCCCGCCGAGGATGAACGGGCCGATCAGCGACAGATACGGGACGTGCAGGGAGATCACGCCCTCCATCCAGGCCAGCGATCCGGCCTGCAGGCCCAGTCCGGCGACGAGGAACGGGCGGCTGCCGTAGCGGGCGGAGAGGATGCCCGCCAGCGGGGAGACGACCATCGTCGAGCCGGTCCACACGAGCAGCTTCAGACCGGCGTGGAAGGGCGTGTTCCCCAGCACGTTCTGCAGATACTGGCTGAGGAAGAAGACCGAGCCGAACATCCCGAAGTACATCGACAGCGATACCACGTTGGTGACCGCGAAGCCGCGGTTGGCGAAGAAGTTCATCGGCAGCATCGGCTCGTCGGTGCGGAGCTCGGCGAGGACGAAGCTGACGAGGAGGATCGCGCCGGCGATCAGCGAGATGAGCACCTGGGGGCTCGTCCAGCCCATCGTCTGGGCGCGGATGAGACCGAAGATGAGGCCGAACAGCCCGGCGGCGGACAGTCCCAGGCCGCGCAGGTCGAGTCTGCGGGCGGGGCCGTGGGACTCCTCCAGGAAGACGGCGGCGACGGGGACGAGGACGATGCCGACCGGCACGTTGATCCAGAAGATCCAGTGCCAGTTGCCGACCTGGATGGCGGCGCCGCCGACCAGCGGGCCGAGGGCCACGGCGATGCCGCTGACCCCGGACCACACGCCGAGGGCGAGGCCGCGCTTCTCCGGCGGGAAGGCGTCGGCGAGCAACGTGAGGGTCAGGGGGGTCACCACGGCGCCACCGATGCCCTGGATCGCGCGGAAGACGATGAGCAGGCCGGTGTTGGGCGCCAGGGCGGAGGCCGCGGAGGCGGCGGTGAACAGCATCAGCCCACCGATGAACGCCCGCTTGCGGCCGATCCGGTCACCCAGGGCCGAGCCGGTGAGCAGCAGCACGGCATAGGAGAGGACATAGGCATTGACCGTCCACTCCAGCGACTGAATGGAGGCCCCCAGGCTGCGATGGATGCTCGGCAGCGCGACGGAGACGACGAGGTTGTCGAGCACGACCATGAACAGTCCGAGAGAGACGATCCCGAGCGTCCAGGCGCGCTGGTTCCTGGTGGTGAGCATGCGAGGTGTCAGTTCCTTTAGTTATTAGTGAGTACTAACTGAATAGATGGGCGGTAGATTAGTAGCCGCTAATAACTTCTGTCAAGGGACGATGTGCCGAGGGTGGGGCCAGCGGGTGGACGTCCCCAGCGTGTGCGAACATGTGTTCGTGTCAGATTACGTCGAGCTCCACGCCCACTCGGCCTTCTCGTTCCTCGACGGGGCGTCGCTGCCCGATGAGCTGGCCGGTGCGGCGGCGGCCGCCGGCTACCGCGCCTTCGCCCTGACCGACCACAACTCGGTGTCGGGCTCGATGGAGTTCGCGGTCGCGGCCAAAGCGCTGGGGCTCAAGGCGATCCATGGAGCCGAGCTGAGCCTCGACGACGACCGGCACCTGACCCTGCTGGTCCAGGACGCCTCGGGCTGGCGCAACCTGTCGCGGCTGTTGACCACCGCCCACGCCCACACGCGCGAGGTCCGGCCCGGCGCGCCCCCGGCGCCGCCGCGCATCGCCCTCGCCGAGGTGCTCGCCCACGCCGAGGGGCTGGTGACGCTCAGTGGCTGTGCCACCCGCGGGGTCAGCGATGAGCCGAGCCTGCTCGCCCTACGGGAGGCCTTCGGAGCCGAGCGGATGCGCGTGGAGCTGCAGCGGCCCTTCCTGCAGAACGACCGGGCGCGCAACCGGCGGCTGGCCTGGCTGGCGGAGTCACTCGGCGTGGCCACGGTGGTGACAGGCAACGTCCACGCCCACAACCGCGCGCGGGCGCCGCTGCAGGATGCCTTCGTGGCGATCGCCAATCACACCACCCTCGATGCCTCAGAGCCGCTGCGACGCGGCAACTTCAGCCATGTCCTGGCGCCACCGGGCGCGATGGCGGCTCGCTTCCCCGAGTTCTCCGGGGCGGTGGCCGAGACGGCGGAGCTGGCTGAGCAGCTGGACTTCGACCTGACCGTCGACCTCGGCTATCGCTATCCGGGGGCTGAGGACCCGGCGACCATGCGCCGACTGGCCGAGCTATGCGCGGTGCGCTTCGAGCGCCGCTACGGGGACCAGGCCCCGGCCCGGTCCCGCGCGCTGCGCACCGAGGCGGCGGCGCGTCTGGAGGAGGAGCTGGCGATCATCGCGTCGCTCAACCTCGGGGGCTTCTTCGTCCTCCACCACGACATGCTCGAGCTGGCGCGCGAGGTGGCCGTCGAGGTGCGCGGTCCGGACACCGCGCGGGCACTGCTGCCGCCGGGCCGCGGTCGGGGCTCGAGCGTCTCCTCGATCGTGTGTTACCTGACCGGGCTCTCCCACGTGGACCCGATCGCCAACCAGCTGCTGATCGGACGCTTCCTCAACGAGGACATCACCGCGCTGCCCGACATCGACCTCGACTTCCCGCGCGACATCCGCGAGGTGCTGATCCCCCGCATCCACCAGCGCTACGGCTCCGAGCAGTCGGCGCTGGTCGCCGCCTTCCCGACCTACCGGGCCCGCGGGGCGATCCGCGAGCTGGGCAAGGTGCTGGGCCTGCCTCCCGGGGAGATCGAGCGGGTGGCGCGCTCCTCGGACGGCTGGGATGCGCGCCAGGTCGGGAGCGACATCGACGGTGCCTACGCCGGACGCACCACCGCGGGCGGGCGCTGGCGCTGGCTGGCCCATCTGGCCGCCGAGGCCCATCGCCTGCCCCGTCACCTCAGTCAGCACTCGGGCGGGATGATCGTCGCCACCCGGCCGCTGATCGACTGCTGCCCGATCGTGCCCGCGGCCATGGCGGGGCGCCAGATCGTCCAGTGGGACAAGGACTCCTGCGCCGACGCGGGCTTCCTCAAGATCGACCTGCTCGGGCTGGGGATGCTCTCGGCGGTCGAGCGCTGCGTGGAGATGATCGGCCAGCGCCGGTCCGAGCGCATCGACCTCTCGACGATTCCCTACGACGACCCGGCGACCTATGAGTGCATCCAGAACGCCGAGACCACCGGCGTCTTCCAGATCGAGAGCCGTGCCCAGATGCAATCGCTGCGCCGCACCCTGCCTGCGACGCTCCAGGATCTGACCATCCAGGTGGCGATCGTGCGGCCCGGGCCGATCCAGGGCGGGGCGGTCAACCCCTACATCGATCGCAAGCAGCGTCTGCGCGAGGACCCGAGCTTTCAGGTGCCCTACCTGCACGAGTCACTGCGCGAACCGCTCGCCGACACCCTGGGCACGATCATCTTCCAGGATCAGGTGCTGGAGGTGGCGGTCGCCTTCGCCGGTTTCTCCCTCGGTCAGGCCGAGGGTCTGCGTCGGGCGATGTCCAAGAAGCGCTCCGACGCCGCGATCGAGGCCCACCACGCCGCCTTCATCGCGGGGGCGATCACCCGGCACGGGGTCTCGGAGGAGCTGGCCGAGCAGGTCTTCGCGATGGTCAAGGGCTTCTCGGGCTTCGGCTTCCCCAAGGCCCACGGTGCCGCCTTCGGCCTGCTGGCCTATCAGTCGACCTGGCTCCGCGTCCACTACGCGCCGGAGTTCCTCTGCGCGCTGCTCAACGAGCAGCCGATGGGCTTCTATCCGCCCGACGCGCTGGTGCACGAGGCCCAGCGACGCGGGCTGATGGTGCGCCCGCCCGACGTCAACCTCAGTGGGGTGGAGTGCGCGCTGGATGACGACGGCGCCGTCCGGGTCGGGCTCGGCTACGTCCGCGGGGTCCGTCGTGAGGAGGTGACCGCGCTGGTCGCCGCGCGGGAGGCGGGCGGGCCCTTCTGCGATCTCAGCGACCTCGCCTCCCGGGCCGGCTCGGGCGCCCCGGCCATGGAGCTGTTGGCCTGGAGCGGGGCGTGTGACTCGCTCGTCGTCGGCGCGGGTGGCGCCGGTTCGGACTTGGGGTTCCGAACCGGCGGTGTGTCGCCGCGGCGCCACATCCTCTGGCAGCTGGGGATCGCCACCCCGGGCCGGCGGGTGACCGGCGGGGTGCAGCTGTCGCTACCCCTGGGTCTGCCGGCGCCGCCGGAGCTCACGGCGATGTCGGGCTGGGAGGCGATGCTGGCCGACTACGGCGCCACCGGTCTGACCACCGGCGCCCACCCTCTGGGGCTGCTGCGCCAGACCGGACGGATTCCCGCCGATGCGGTCACCAGCGGCGGGTTGGATTCCGTCGAGCATGGCCAGCGGGTGCGGGTCGGCGGGCTGGTGGTCGCCCGTCAGCGGCCCGGGACCGCCTCCGGTGTGGTGTTCATCCTGTTAGAGGATGAGGTGGGTGTGATCAATCTGATCGTCCCACCGCCCGTCTATGAGCGCTACCGACTGCTGGTCCGGACCGAGCCGCTGCTCATGGTCGAGGGCAAGCTCGAGCGCCACCCCGCCGCGGGTGGGGTGATCAATGTGCTGGTCGACCGGATCGGCTCGATCGCCGCGCCGGACCGGCTGATCGCCCAGATCAAGGACTTTTCCATGCTGGATGAGATGGTGCGGGTCGAGTCCGCGCGCCAGGCCGCGGGGAGTGCGGGCGGCGGGGACGGGGTGGCGACAGACGACTTCCGTGCCGTCGCGCCGGCGGTCATGAGCTTCGGTGGTGGGCGCAGGCGCTGAGTACGCATCCGGCGCGACTCCACGATATTGTCCGAGCCCTCATGGTCGCAGTCATCATCATCGCCGTCGTCTTCACCGGACTGGCAGGCATCCTGTTCTACGCCGCTCCGCGCGGCAAGCTCAACGGTCTCAGCAACGTCATGTACTCGCGCAAGCGCACGACGAGCATGGCGATCAACGTGACGCTCACCGTGGTGATGATCGGCTTCGGCCTGGTGATTCCGGCGATCTTCCTCATCGCCAACCACGATCGCAGTGCCACCGCCGGCACCGGCGGGATCAAGCTGACGGCGAACGAGATCAACGGCCGCGAGCTGTTCGGCGAGCACTGTTCGGTCTGCCACACCCTGTCCTCGGCCAACGCCATCGGCAAGATCGGGCCCAATCTCGATCAGCTCAAGCCCAGCTACTCGACGATCATGCACACGCTGCAGTACGGCTGCCTGCAGGAGCCCCAGTCGGCCTCTGAGGCCGCCGAGGCATGCCTCGGCTACGGGAACATGCCGGCGGACATCGTGCAGGGCAAAGATGCGGTCGACGTGGCGCGGTACGTGGCCGCCGTCGCCGGCAGGTCCATCAACGTCGCCAAATAGTCGCGCGGACGCCCGTCCTGGGTCTGCGGGCGGCCGATCTGGGCGTCGGGGCCGCCTCATCTCCGGGGCGTCGAGGTTCAACTCGCAAATAGCGGGCTCTCCGGGTTTGCCCGCGCCATGCGCGGGTATCGGGCGAGGTCTCCGTCCGGCGACGTTGCTACAACTGCCCCAGCATGCCGGGAAGAAGTAACCGCTCCGCACGCGTGGTCATCATGGATGACATCAGCTGGTCGGAGCCCACGCCCCAGGATCGACGGAGCGAAGAGCTTGCGCCGCCGGCGTGGATGGCTCAACCCGAGCCACGCTTCAGCGAGCGGCGTCGCACCGATGACGCTCGCGGTCCAGAGGACCTGCGCCGCCCGGACGCTCGGCGCCGCCGGGTCGACCCGCGCCCGTTGGCTGACCGGCGCCTCCTCGACGACCCGGGTCGCAGCGAGGACCTTCGCCGCGTGGATGAGCCCGCACCCGGCTACCGCGTCGAGGACTATCTTGACGACGATCTCTCTGCGACGGTGAGCCGCTGGCAGGCTGAGCTGGCCGGCGAGCCCGCGGTCAGCCCATCTCCCCGGGACGAGGAGGCCATCTGGGGCCCCCGGCCCAAGCTCATGGCTGACGAGCCGGGCGGGCGACGGACCGTCGTCATCACCGGGCACGTGGCCGATCGCCACCTGGCTCCCCGCTCGAGTGGGCGCGACAGCCTCCCGATGCACGCCCGTCACGGCTTCGCCGCCGACCGCACGGCCATGTGGGCTGTGCTGTTGTGCGTGATCCTCCTGCTCGTCGCCGTCACCAGCCACTAGCGCCCTCCACGGCCCGGCCCGGGGTGGGCCGGTGGCCGCACCCGCCGCGACTCGCCTCGAGGGTCCCCTGGTGGACTCGGCCCGGCCGGCGCCGGAGAACTCTTCGTCTCCCACGACGTTGAGCTGACCCTTTCTTTAGAAGTCGCTGGCTTCATACCTGGTGTGGTGGGAAGCCGCCTGGGATGAGCTGAAAGAGCACCTTGAACGGCAACATTCGCCACCCTAGACTTACGATTGGTAAGTGCTCTCCTCTCCCCACAACCGCTAAGGAACGGCTCGTGCCCCGGGGCCGCTCCATGGACCGATACGGCGCACTGGTGTTGACATGAAAACGTTCATGAGCAGGTTCCAGATCCACGACGAGCTGTCCGCCCCCGAGCGCTCAGCGCCCATCCTGCGCGGGGCTCTCTCCGGCGCCGGCCAACTGCCCAACTTCCTCGGTGTGCTCGCGGGCTCCCCGGCTGCGCTGCGCGGCTATGCCCGCTTCCGTTCCGAGCTGCGCCACGGCACCCTGACGCTGGCCACGCACGAGCGCATCGCGCTCGCGGTGGCCGAGCACTACGGCTCCGACCAGGGCATCGTCATGCACTCGCGGACCGCCCGGGGTGCCGGGCTGGGCCTCGATGAGGTCGCGCGCGCCCGGCAGTTCGACTCCGGCGATCCGCGCGAGGCGGCGCTGCTCGCCTACGTGCGCGCGCTGCTGGAGGACCGGCGGCCCGCCATGCACCTGCACGAGGAGGCGCGTGAGGCCGGCTGGAGCGACGAGCAGCTGCTCGAGGCGATCGCCGCCGTCTCCCTCGAGTCGTTCACCGCGATGGTCAACGTGGCCGGCGAGGTCCCCGTTGACGGCTCCAGCGAGGCGTCCCGCACGCTCAAGGCGGCATAGGTCCCTCCGGGCATCTATCCTCCCGGCCCGGCGATGTCGGTCACCGACCACAGACACCCATCCTCCGGCGCGGAGGCGAATGAGGACCACGAGCGCCCCACCTGCTGCCCGCTCTATCACGAGGCGGTCGAGCTGGTCGGGCGCCGTTGGACCGGCGCCATCCTGGCGGTTCTGCTCGACGGCCCGCTGCGCTTCTCCGAGATCGCCCAGGCGGTGCCGGAACTGTCGGACCGGCTGCTGTCTGAGCGCATGAAGGAGCTCGAATCACGGGGCATCGTCGAGCGCACCGTGCACCCCGGTCCGCCGGTGCGGGTTGAGTACGGGCTGTCGGAGATGGGCCGCGAGCTGGGCCCGGCCCTGTCGGAGATCCAACGTTGGGCCAGACGTTGGCTGGGTGCATAGGACAGCTGGATAAGGGCTGACGCGCCGTCAGCAAGTAACGTTGGCGCGCGATGAGTACCAATCCCCCGCTGACAACCAAAGACGTGCTGGCGCTGGCCGCCGAGCGGGAGATCCGCTTCATCCGTCTGTGGTTCACCGACATCCTGGGCCAGCTCAAGGCCTTCTCCATCAACGCCGCCGAGCTGTCTGACGCCTTCGAGGGCGGCATGGGCTTTGACGGTTCCTCGATCACCGGCTTCAACGCCATCGAGGAGTCCGACATGATCGCGGTCCCGGATCCCTCGACGTTCTCCGAGCTGCCCTGGGGCAACGGCGAGCACGGCGTCGCGCGCATGTACTGCGACATCAAGACCCCCGAGGGCATCCCCTATGAGGGCGATCCCCGCCACGTCCTGCGTCGCGCCGTCAAGCGTGCCGAGGCGATGGGCTTCGAGCACTTCTTCGTCGGCCCCGAGCTCGAGTACTTCTACTTCCGCGACAGCAAGTCGACCGAGGTGCTCGACGAGGGCGGCTACTTCGACCTGACGACCTTGGACGCCGGCTCTGACCTGCGCCGGGACACGGTGCTGGGGCTCGAGGCGCTCGGCATCCAGACCGAGTACTCCCACCACGAGGTGGGCCCCTCCCAGCACGAGATCGACATGCGCTACACGGACGCCATGCAGATGGCCGACCACTGCATGACGTACCGCATCACGGTCAAGGAATATGCGATGAAGTACGGGCTGCACGCGACCTTCATGCCCAAGCCGCTGTTCGGCAAGAACGGCTCGGGCATGCACACCCACCAGTCGCTGTTCAAGGACGGGCGCAACGCCTTCTACGACGAGAACGACCCGTACTTCCTCTCCGAGGTCGGCAAGGCGTTCATCGCCGGCCAGCTGCGCCACGCGCGTGAGATCTGCTCGGTGTTCGCCCAGTGGGTCAACTCCTACAAGCGGCTCGTCCCCGGGTACGAGGCTCCGGTCTACGTCGCCTGGTCGCGTCGCAACCGCTCGGCGCTCGTGCGGGTGCCGATGTATCACCCCGGCAAGGAGCAGGCGACGCGCATGGAGCTGCGCTGCCCCGACCCGGCGTGCAATCCGTATCTGACCTTCGCCGTGCTGCTGCAGGCCGGCCTGGAGGGGATCGAGCACGGCTATGAGCTGCCGGACCCGATGGAGAAGAACCTCTACCACCTGTCCCCGGACGAGCGCCGGCGCCTGGGCATCGAGCAGCTGCCCGAGACCCTGGGGGAGGCGATCGAGCTGACCGCCCAGTCCGAGCTGGTGCTGCGCACCCTGGGTGAGCACATGTTCAACCGCTACATCGAGATCAAGCGCCAGGAGTGGGACGACTACCGTGTCCAGGTCACCCCCTGGGAGCTCGAGCGCTACCTGCCGGTCCTCTGAGCGGGCCCGTCCGAACGAGGCGTCGCTGAGGAGCTAGCGGGTGAACGCGGCCCGCGCCCGCTCGGCGATGGCCTCGGCCTCGGCCTGGCGCCGCGGCCAGGCCGCCGCGGCGTCCCCCGCCGCGAGGTGGGCGTGGTGCAGACGCCAGATGTCGAAGATCAGACCCCGGGCCGGGATCACCGCGGCGAGCCGGCCGAGCTCCTCGGGCTCGAGCTCGAGGTTGGCGCGATAGCCCGCCACGGCGAGATCGACGCGGCGCAGGTCCTTGGCCCCCTCGGCCCACAGGAAGAACGCCAGGGACCACAGCCGCGGTCCCCGGCCGGCCCCGGCCCAGTCGATGAGGACCATGTCGCCGTCCTCGGCGGCCACGACGTTGGCCAGCACGAAGTCGGGGTGCACCAGCGCGGTCGGCAGGTCCGCGCAGGCGTCGATGGAGTCGAGCGCGTCGGCCAGCACGTCGAAGTGGCCGAGCTCGCGCACCCCCGCGCGCTCCTGGGCCTGCGCGAGCCAGTCGCCGGCCACGCTCAGCTCCTGGGCCGGCGGCCCGTCGGCCATGTGGTGCCACGCCCCGCCGGGGCGCCCGACCGGCCCGTCGTCGAGCTCAAGCGCCCCCAGCCGGCTCAATAACGCACCGAGCCCGCGGATTCCGCCGGCGTCCTTGATGGTCTGGCGCCGCCGGGCCCGCGGCACGGTCCGCACCGCCTCGGTCACCAGCACCGGCTGGCCGGCCATCACCGACACCGGCTCGGCGCAGGCCAGGCGCTCGGCCGGGTAGCGCGCCTGCGCCAGCCAGGCCAGGATCGCCGCGTCGCCCTCCACCGCCGCGAGGGCTCGCTCGGCGGGGAACACCCGCACGATCCAGCGTCGCTCGTCGGCGTCGCGCACCAACACGACGTCATCCTCGAAGGCGAACACCATCTGGGCGCGGAAGCCGTAGGTGTCGATCAGGTGATGGCGCAGCGCGTCGACGTCGGCCATCGCGCCCTCAGCTCTCGAGCAGCGCGGCCAGGGCCTCCGGCTCGGTGACCGGGGCCTGACAGGCGAACCGCTCGCACACGTACGCGGCGGCCGCGCCGTGCACCAGCCCGCGCTGCTCGAGCAGCGGCACCTGAGCGCCGGCCTCAGGGCCGGCGCCGTCACCGACCGGCTCGCGGGCGCCGGCCAGCACGAGGTGGGGACGGTAGGTCGCGCGGACCTGCGCGGCAAGGGCCTCGTCCGGGCCCGCGCCGATCACCGCCACCTCACGCACGTCACCGGCCAGGTAGAAGTCGAGCGCCGTGAGCAGATGCCCGCAGGCGCCGGGGTGGCGGACCGCCAGCGGTCCATGGGAGGCGAGCACCGACAGCGCCTGGCGCTCGTAGTCGACTGACCCGGCGAGTCGCGCCAGGCGCAGCAGGCCGAGGGCGGCCGCGGAGGAGCCCGAGGGGATCGGCGCATCCTCGAGGTCGCGCCGGCGGCCGACCAGGTCGTCATGACCCGCCGGGGTGGTGAAGAACCCGCCGGCGTCGGGGTCGCCGAAGCGGGCGATCATCGTGTCGGCCAGGCGGGTGGCCTCGGCATACCAGCGCGGCTCCCAGGTCGCCTCATACAACGTCACCAGGGCCTCGACGAGGTAGGCGTAGTCGTCGAGGAAGGCGGGCACATCACCGGTGCGCATCAACGCCGACCCCGTCAGCAGCGCCGCTGCACAGCGGCTCGCCGCCTCGAGGTAGTCCGGGCGCCCGAACACCGCACCGGCGTCGGCCAGCGCCGCGATCATCAGCGCGTTCCAGGCGGTGACGCGCTTGTCATCGAAGCCCGGCCGCACCCGGGCGCTGCGCGCCTGCAGCAGCCGCCCGCGGATCTCCTCGAGGCGCTCGGGCACCCGGCCGCGTCCCTCGAGCACGTTGGTGCCCTCGAAATTGCCGGCCGCGGTCGCCCCGAAGAAGCTCACCGCAGCCTCGAGCAGCTCGGGCTCGTCTCCCAGCACCGCGCCCAGCTCGTCGAGACTCCACACATAGAACCTGCCCTCGACCCCCTCGGAGTCGGCGTCGAGTGCCGAGCCGAAGCCGCCGTCCTCGCGCCGCAGCTCGCGCAGGCAGAAGTCGAGCGTCTGGGTGCACACCGCGGCGAACCGGGGCGCCCCCGAGAGCTGGTAGCCGCGCAGGAAGCTGCGGGCCAGCAGCCCGTTGTCATAGAGCATCTTCTCGAAGTGGGGGACCGTCCAGGTGCCGTCCACGGTGTAGCGGGCAAAGCCCCCGCCGACCTGGTCATAGATGCCGCCCACGGCCATCGCTCCGAGGGTCGCCAGGGCCATCTCACGTGCGCGATCGGCATCGGGAGCGCCGGGCTGAGCCGCCCGCGTGAGGAGGAACTCCAACGTGGCGTGCGGGGGGAACTTCGGCGCCCCGCCCCAACCGGCGTAGGCCGAGTCGAAGCTCGCCTCCAGGTTGGTGACGGCCTCGGACAGCGCCGCGGGCGCGACCGGCTCGCCGGCCGGGATCGGCTGGGCCGAGGCGCTGATCGCGGCGGTCAGCTGCGCGGCCTGGTCGCGCACCGCCTCAGGCCGCGCGCCCCAGGCGTCGGTGACCGCCGAGACGACCATCGACCAGGAGGCCATCCCCTGGCGGGACTCGGGCGGGAAATAGGTTCCGGCGAAGAACGGCTCGCCCTCAGGGGTGAGGAACACGTTGAGCGGCCAGCCGCCCTGACCGGTCATGCGCTGGCACGCCTCCATGCACACCGCGTCGATGTCGGGCCGTTCCTCGCGATCGACCTTGACGCACACCAGGGAGCGGTTCATCAGCTCCGCCACCTCGGGATCCTCGAAGGACTCGTGCGCCATCACGTGGCACCAGTGACAGGCTGAGTAGCCGATCGACACCAGGACCGGTCGGTTCAGCTCGCGGGCTCGCGCCAGCACGTCCGAGCTCCAGGGCAGCCAGTCCACGGGGTTCTCGGCGTGTTGGCGCAGATACGGCGAGGACTCGCTGGCGAGCGCGTTGGCCATCAGGTCATAACCTACCCGGCATGAGCTCGCGCCAGTCTGTCAACGCCCCCGACGCGCCCGACGCCGTCGGTCCCTACGTCCACGCCGTCGCGGTCAGCGGCACGCTGCTGTTCGCCTCGGGGCAGATCCCCCTCGACCCCGCCAGTGGCGAGATCGTCGGCGAGACCCCGGCGCAGCAGGCCCGCCAGTGCCTGACCAACCTGTCCGCGGTGGCCGCCGCCGCCGGGGCGAGCCTGGCCGACGCGGTCAAGCTGACGGTCTACATGACCGACCTGTCCGCCTTCAGCGAGGTCAACGAGGTCTACGCCGCGAGCTTCGGTGACGCCGAGCCGCCCGCCCGGGTGGCAATCGGGGTATCCGCCCTGCCCCGCGGCGCCCAGGTCGAGATCGACGGCATCTTCGCGGTGCCAGACTAGGGGCATGGTCCGCGCGAGCATCACCGAGGCAGAAGGATGAGCGCCGCCACCCGCGCGCACGCGCTCAGCCTCGCCGACATCCAGGCGGCCGCGGCGGCCAACGCCGAGGTGGTGCGCGAGACCCCGGTACTGAGCACCCGGACGATCTCCGAGCGCGCTCACACCACGATCGTGCTCAAAGCCGAGAACCTCCAGCGCACCGGGTCGTTCAAGCTGCGTGGCGCGCTGGCCAAGATCGCCGCGCTCGAACGCGGCGGCGAGACGCTGCGCGGCGTCGTGTGCGGCAGCGCCGGCAACCACGCCCAGGCCGTCGCCTACGCCGCCAAGGCCCGGGGCCTGCCGTGTGAGGTGTTCATGCCGATGGGCGCCCCGATCGCCAAGGCCGAGGCGGTCGCCGGGCTCGGCGCCACCGTGCGCCTGGTCGGCGCCAGCGTCGACGATGCCATCGCGGCCGCCCAGGCCCGCGCCGCGGCCGCCCAGTTCGCCTTCATCCACCCCTTCGACGACATCGACGTGATCTCCGGTCAGGGTTCGATCGGCCTCGAGCTGATCGAGCAGGTGCCGGACCTCGCCCGCGTGGTGGTGCCGATCGGCGGGGGCGGTCTCATCTCCGGGATCGCCGTGGCGATCCGTTCCCAGCGGCCCGATGTGGAGATCATCGGCGTTCAGGTCGACGCCTGCGCGTCAATCGGCGCCTCGCTGGCCGCCGGGGTGCCGGTGCCCGTGGCCAAGCCCCAGAACACCATCGCCGACGGCATCGCGGTCAAGCGACCCGGCGAGCTGACCCTCGCGCTGATCGGCGAGTGGGTCGACGAGGTGCTGCTGGTGGACGAGGATCAGACCGCCGAGGCGATGGTGTTCCTGCTCGAGCGGGCCAAGCTGGTGGTCGAGGGCGGCGGAGCGGTCGGCGTCGCCGCCGCGCTGGCCGGCATGCTCGACCCGATCGACGGCGCGACCGCCATCGTGCTGTCCGGCGGCAACGTCGACGCGGGCCTGCTGGCCCAGATCACCCGCCGGCACGAGACCCAGGCCGGCCGGCGGCTGGTCACCGAGGCCCACCTGCCCGACACGCCGGGATCGCTCGCCGGACTGCTCAAGGTGGTCGCCGACACGAGCGCCAACCTGCTCGACGTCCGCCACATCCGCGAGGGACTCGACCTCCACGTACGCGAGACGGTGGTGCAGCTGGTGCTGGAGACCCGCGGTCCCGAGCACGCCACCGCGGTGGCCAACGCGCTACGCGACGCGGGCTACAACTGAGGCAGCGGCCTGGCGCCGGCGCGAGCGCGCCTCCGCCACCAGGGTGGCGATGATCGGACTGTCGGCGTCGGCCTCGGGATGCCACTGCACGCCGAGGCAGTAGCTCAGCGAGGGATCCTCGAGCGCCTCGATCACCCCGTCGTCAGCGGTGCCCGAGACGACCAGGCCGTGCCCGAGCGTGCCGACGGCCTGATGATGGTGAGACAGGGTCGAGTGCACCGTCTCACCGGCGACCGCAGCGGCCAGCGAACCGGGCACCAGCGCGACCTCGTGCTCGTTGCCGACGAAGGTGCCGGCGTTGCGGCGGTGCTGGGGCTTGACCCCGGGGACGTCGGGCAGGTGCTGGAGCAGCGTGCCGCCCCGCACGACGTTGAGCAGCTGCAGACCGCGGCAGATCCCCAGGATCGGCAGGTCGCGTTCCAGGGCCCCGCGGGCCAGAGCCAGCTCGAGGTCGTCACGCAGGGGCGTGGTGTGGTCGGTCGCCTCCCCGCGGCGCTCGCCGTAGCTGGCCGGGTCGATGTCTGAGCCGCCGGCGAGCAGGAGCGCGTCGATCCGATCGAGGATCGGGCTCGGGTCCTCGCTGAGCGCGGGATCGGGCGGAATGATCAGCGCGATGCCGCCGGCCTGCTGAACCGCCTCGACATAGGTGTATGGGGTGAGCGCCGTGGGCTGCTCCCAGGACCCGAACTGGGCCTGTTCATAACACGCCGGGATGCCGATGATCGGAGGAGTCTCACCCATTCCCGATCGAAGTTTATCCATTTCGCAGCAGGGCCCGTTGGACCTTGCCGCTGGTCGTCTTGGGCAGCGCGTCGACGAAGTCCACCACGCGCGGATACTTGTACGGGGCGGTCTGGGCCTTGACCCAGTCCTGCAGCTCCCCGGCCAGCGCGGCGGAGCCGACGTAGCCGTCGCGCAGCACCACGACCGCCCGCACGACCGAGCCGCGTTCCTCATCCGGGGCCGCCACCGCGGCCGCCTCGGCCACCGCCGCGTGGGAGACCAGGGCCGACTCGACCTCGAAGGGACCGATCCGGTAGCCGGAGGAGATGATCACGTCGTCGGCGCGGCCCGCGAAGAACAGGTAGCCGTCATCGTCGACCGACACCCGGTCCCCGGTGTGCCACGGCGCGTGCACCGGAGCGTCGGTGCCGCCCAGGTAGCCGGTGAAGAACGTCGGGTCACTCAGCGGGTCGGTGAGCACCAGCTCGCCGTCGATCACCTCGAGGGCGACCCCGGGCAGCGCCCGTCCCATCGAGCCGGGCCGGGCGGGCTCTCCGGCGACGTTGGCGGTGAGCGCGCCGGTCTCGGTCTGGCCGTAGCCGTCGCGGATATCCACTCCCACCGCCGCGCGCCAGGCGCGCAGCACCTCGGCGTTGAGCGCCTCGCCGGCGGCGACCATGCCCGACAGGGCGGGCAGCGGCGTGAGGTCGACGCGCTTGGCCATCACCCGGTACTCGGTGGGCGCCATGCACAGCACGTTGACGTGCTCGGAGGCGAGCAGCTCCAGCCGCTGGGCGGGATCAAAGCGCTCGTCGTGCAGCAGCGCCACCGCTCCGCGCAGCCACGGGGCGATGAACACGTTGCGGGCGGACTTGGACCAGCCCGATGCGGCCGTGCACCACACCAGGTCCCCGGCGGCCGGGGCCAGCCAGTGTTCGGCCTGCAGCGCCTGGCCGGCGAGGTAGCGCTGGCCGTGGACCACGCCCTTGGCGGTGCCGGTCGTCCCCGAGGTGAAGGTGATCAGGCACGGGTCAGTCGGCGCCAGGTCCACCGGCGCCACTTCGGTGTGAGTGGCTTTCCGGCCACTCACACCGCCACCGCTCCGCGGCTCTGCGAAGAGCTCCGGGTCCGGGATCACCACGATCTCGGTACCGGCGTCGGGGGCGGCGGCGTCGAGCTCGGCCAGGTTGCGTGCGTCCACGACGATCGCCCGGGGCGTTGCGGCGGCCAGCCGCGCGCGCAGGTCCCCGGCGCGCAGCTGCTCGTTGACGGGCAGCGCGACGAAGCCACAGCGGAAGCAGGCGACCATGGCGATCACCCACTCGGGGCGGTTGCCGACCAGGGTCATCACCACGTCGCCGCGCCGGACGCCGGCGCTGAGCAGCCGGGCGGACAGGCGCACCGAGGCGGCCGACACCTCGCCGAAGCTCCACTCGCGCCGCGACCCGGCGCGGCTCAGCTCGACCAGGGCGAGCCGGTCCGGGGCGAAGCGGTCGACGACATCAGAGGCGAAGTTCATCCCCTCAGTCTGCCAACGCGATGCTCAACCGAGCGCCAGGGCCTGGCGCGTGCCGGACACGTCGTCGGTGATGAAGCCGCGGATGCGCTCATCCCCCACCCAGCGCAGGTGATCGGCCCGGGCGGGAAGGAAATCCCAGACGAAGGCGTCGAGCTCCGCCGCGGTCAGCTCGTCGAGTACGCGGTCGCCCAGCAGCTTCATCTCGATCACCGCTGCGTGCGCGTCGCACTGGCGCACGCGCTTGACCGCGCCCAGCGGGGTGAGGCCGAGCAGCAACCCACGCGGAACCTCGGGTGCCACGGCGGCCAGCTGGGCGAGGACCGGGTCGATGAAGGAGGTGACGATCAGACGCCCGGCGAAACCGGCCAGTCGGGCGGCGACCTCGGCGACGTAACCGTCCTCCTTGAGCTCCACGTCGAGGCCCATTCCGGCCTCCGCCGCCCAGCTGACCACGTCCTCGAGCACCGGCACCGCGGTGGCGGTGGCGGCGCGGAGTTCGGCGAGGCTGAGCCGTCCCAGTGGGGTCCGGGCGACCTCGGGGTCGTGGAAGATCGCCAACTGCTCATCGCGGGTGCGGCGCACGTCGAGTTCGACCATCTCGGCGCCCTGCGCACGGGCGGCGTCAAAGGCGGCGATGGTGTTCTCGGGCTGGCTCGCGTGGCTGCCGCGATGGGCGATGACCAGGGGCATTGGGCCGCCCAATGTATAGGTCAATCGTTAGGCCACATGGTGGTTACAAGTCCGTCACGAAGCGGTAACAAGGCGGCCCGCAGGCCCGAATACCTTCCCATCCCGGGGCTGCTGTGAGGACCGACCGCCTGGGCCCGCCCCGCACTGATATCTACTTCTCCTGAGGAGCAACTGTGTCTATTGAAATTCGCCGCGGGCGCATCGCCCTGCGACGTAGCGGGATGCGCGCGACAGCCGTGGGAGCTGTCGCCCTGGCCGCCGCCGGAGGCGTGGCCGCGTGTGGTTCGAGCTCCAACTCCAGCAACTCATCCGCGGGCAGCTCGAGCTCGAGCGCCAGCACCGCCGCCAAGGGCAACCCGGATACCGCCACCTCGCTGGCCAGCGCCGGGGGCATGTCGGCACTGGTCGCCGCGGCCAAGAAGGAGGGCAAGCTCAACGTCATCACGCTGCCCGCCGACTGGGCCAACTACGGCACCCAGATGAAGGAGTTCACCGCCAAGTACGGCATCAAGATCCACGACGCGATCCCGGACGGCTCCTCCGCCCAGGAGATCCAGGCGATCGAGAGCGGCCGCGGTCGCTCCACCGCCCCGGACGTCGTCGACGTCGGTGAGAGCTTCGCCGTGCAGGACAACGCCCTGTGGGCGCCCTACAAGGTGGCGACCTGGAACATGATCCCGACCGCCAACAAGAACCCCACCGGCACCTGGTACAACGACTACGGCGGATACGTCTCCTTCGGCTGCAATCTCAAGGTCGTCAAGACCTGCCCGACCACCTGGTCACAGCTGGAGAGCCCGACGTACAAGAAGGACGTCGCCCTCAACGGTGTGCCCGGTCAGGCCGGCGCCGCCACCGGTGCGGTCGAGGCCGCGGCCGTCAACAACGGCGGCAGCTTCACCAACTGGAAGCCCGGTCTGACGTTCTTCGACAAGCTCAAGAGCGAGGGCA
The DNA here is from genome assembly GCA_965198695.1 of Solirubrobacteraceae bacterium. Taxonomy (GTDB): domain Bacteria; phylum Actinomycetota; class Thermoleophilia; order Solirubrobacterales; family Solirubrobacteraceae; genus Palsa-465. The sequence continues at coordinate 1,017,105 of CBDAPW010000003.1, forward strand.
ACTTCAACTCGACCGACTGTGATGCGGCCAACCTCATCGAGGCCGGTCAGTGCCCGATCATCATCAACTGGGACTTCCTCAACACCGCCGGTTCCTGGGGTCTGCCCAAGAGCGCCCACTGGGTGGTCAACGATCCCAAGGGCACCTCGTTCGACGAGTACTACGCCCAGGCGATCTCCAAGACCGCCCCGGATCCGGCCGCGGCTCGGCTGTGGGAGGAGTTCCTGTACTCCACCCAGGGTCAGAACAACTTCCTGGCCGGCTACGCCCGTCCGGTGGAGCAGGTGGCGATGACCAAGGCCGGCACGATCGACAAGGCCGCGCTGGCGAGGCTGCCGGTCGTCCCGCAGGTCTCCCCGGTGCCCACGGTGGCCCAGGAGGCCAACGCGGCGACCCTGATCGCCAAGGGCTGGAGCTCCTAGCCATCTCTGCTGTCGACGCACCTCCTGCGGCTCACGATCCCGCGGCGCCTCGGCGCCGCGGGATCTCCCGCTTCTCCCTCCGGTCCGTCGGACCGGTGCTCGGCCTGCTGCCGTTCTTCCTGATCGTCGTGGCGTTCCTCGGGGTCCCGCTCTACTACCTCGTGCACGGGGCGTTCACCACCTCGGATGCGCTGACGGGGACGACGAGCGGCCTGACCCTGCACAACTTCTCTGAGATCTTCTCCCAGTCCCGGTACACCAAGGCGCTGGAGAACAGCGTGATCTTGGCGCTGTGGACCTCGATCGGGCCCGCCGTGCTCGGCCTGTGGTTCGCCGCCGCGGTGGTGGCCGGCAACCCCAACGGCGTGCTGCGCCGGATCACCTCGGCCATCTCCGGCGTGCTGGCCTACTTCTCCGGGGCGCCCCTGGCCTTCGTGGTGATCGCCGCCTACGGCGTCAACGGCGCGGTGACCTCGGTGCTCAAGAGCCTGTTCGGCGGCTGGGTGCTGTCGAACCACATCTCCACGGCCTCGCTGCTCGGGGTCGGGTTGACGTACTACATGTTCCAGATCCCGCTCATGGTGATCTTCGTGACCCCGGCGTTGGAGGGGCTCAAGCCGGAGTGGGAGGAGGCCGCCCGGAACCTGGGCGCCACGCGCTGGGCCTATCTGCGTCGCGTGGCGATCCCGGTGCTGACCCCGTCGGTGGTCGCCGCCACGCTGCTGCTGTTCGGCAGTTCCTTCTCGGCCTTCGCCACCGCGCTCGCCCTCGACGGCGGGGGCATCGACGTCGTGCCGACCCAGATCAACCTCGCCCTGTCCAACAACGTGCTCGCCGCCCAGACCAACCTCGCCGAGGCTCTGGGCACGGAGATGATCGCCGTGGTGGCGATCGTCATGGTCTTCTATTGGCTCGCCCAGCGCCGAGCCGGAAAGTGGATGCGATGACCGCCATCAGCGGAGTCGAGGCCCAGGTCGCCGAGGCGACCGGCCAACTCCAGCGCACCCGGGGTCCCTTCGCGCGGATGGCCGGCTCCCGGCCGGCGACCTGGCGCTGGGTGATCATCCTCGCCGTCGGCGCGATCTACGTCATCCCGGTCCTCTCGAGCATCAAGTTCAGCCTGGAGGACCACAAGGGCAACTACAACCTCTCCAACTACAGGGCGATCATCGACTCCGGAGCCGTGCGCAGCGCGGCGCTGGTCAGCCTGGAGATCGCGGCGATCGTCGCCGCCGTCTCGGTGCTGCTGATGCTGCCCACCGTCGTGCTCGTGCGGTTGCGCTTCCCCAAGCTGACCTTCCTCATGGAGGTGATCACGATCCTGCCGATCGTGGTGCCCCCGATCGCCCTCACCGCAGGTCTGCAGCAGATGCAGCAGACCGCGCCGCTGTGGATCGTCAACCTGCTCTTCAACCACGACCTCACGGCGCTGGTCCCCTTCTATCTCATCTTCACCCTGCCGCTGATGTACCGCGCACTCGACACCGGCGTACGGGCGATCGACCTCCACACCCTGGTCGACGCCTCGCGCAGCCTCGGCTCGGGGTGGATCTCGACGATCTTCCGGGTGATCCTGCCCAACGTGCAGAGCGCGGTGCTCGGCGGCGCGTTCCTGTCGATCGCCCTGTGCCTCGGCGAGGTCGTGCTCGCCAACGGACTCGACCTCCCCAACAACACCTTCCCGTTGGAGATGATCCAGTTCGCCCAGCAGGACAACGCGCCCGGCGTGGCCGTGGCGATGACGCTGATCGCCTTCGTGTTCACCTTCCTGCTTCTGTTCCTGATGACCTTCCTCGTGCGCCGTCGCGGGGTCCGATCCACCGGAGTGATCTAAGCCATGGCCGTCGAAAGCATCGCCGCCTCGCGCGGGGTGAGCGTCACCTTCACCGGGGTGGAACGCCACTACAAGGACAACACCGCGCTGGCCGGACTCAACCTGGAGATCCGCCCCGGCGAGTTCGTCGCGCTGCTCGGACCCTCGGGCTGTGGCAAGACCACCGCGCTGCGGATCCTCGGTGGCTTTGACCGACCCGACGCCGGCACGGTCATCGTGGGCGGCAAGGACGTCACCAAGGTCCCGGCCCACAAGCGCGACATGGGCATGGTGTTCCAGTCCTACAGCCTGTTCCCCAACATGAACGTGGTCGACAACGTCGCCTTCGGCCTGCGCATGCGCCGGGCCTCCAAGGCCGATCGGACCAGGAGCGCCGAGGACCTGCTCGCCCTGGTCGGGCTCGAGGGCCGGGGCCAGCGCTTCCCCTTCGAGCTGTCCGGAGGCCAGCAGCAGCGCGTGGCGATCGCCCGCGCGCTGGCGATCGAACCCACCGTGCTGCTGCTCGATGAGCCGCTGTCGGCCCTGGACGCCCGGGTGCGCACCCAGCTGCGCGAGGAGATCCGCTCGATCCAGCGTCGCCTCGGCATCACCACGTTGTTCGTCACCCACGATCAGGCCGAGGCACTGTCGATGGCCGACCGCGTCGGCGTGATGAACGCCGGGCGCCTCGAGCAGCTCGACACGCCCGAGAACGTCTATCGCCAGCCGGCCACCAGCTTCGTCGCCGAGTTCGTCGGCGCGATGAACCGGGTGCCCGGACGCATCGGGGACAGCGGTGAGATCGTCCTGTTCAACAGCCAGCGCGTGGCGGCCCGTCCCGCCAACGGCGTCCCGGTCCGTGCCGGCACGATGGTCGACGCGATGCTGCGCCCCGAATCGCTCGAGGCGGTGCCCGACGCCGCCGGTCACGGCGAGATCACCGAGCGCACCTTCCTCGGCTCGGCGCTGCGTCTGCGCGTCAGCCTCGATGAGGGACCCGAGGTGATGGTCGAGACCAGCAGCACCTCGGACCGCCTCCACGTCGGCTCGCGGGTGGGCCTCAAGGTCCTCTCCGAGGAGGTCGCCGTGTCGGACCCGGTCGACGCCGCCCCGGTCCCGGTCGCCTCCGCCGCCTAACCCTGGGAGCGGGCGATGATCGCCTCCAGCGTCGCCAGGGCATCGTCGATGTCGCGGCGGGTCGCCTCGGCCCACTCGGCGTAGGGGTAGCCGGGCAGTAGGGGGCCGCGGCCGGCCAGGGTCAGCGCGGCGTGGGCGTACTGGCTGGCCAACGTGCCGCGGGTGGCCCGGGCGCGGCCGGTGAGCAGCATGAAGCTGCGCAGGTCGACCCAGGCGGGCGCGAGGGCCAGCAGGTCGCCGTCGCGCACCACCAGGTCGCCGACGTTCGCGCGCAGCCGGGCGAGCAGCTGACGCAGGCGCTGGCGCCCCGCGGAGGCGGTCGCGTCGGGAAACAGGGTGTCGAGCACCGTGTCGACCGCCAGTCCGCCGCGGTGGACGGCGAGCATCCGCACCAGCTCGGCCGGCATCCCCGGCGCGAGCTCGAGCGCCGTACCGTCGGCGCTGGTGACCGAGGCCGTGCCGAACAGGCGGATGAGCACCTGTCCGTCGGGGCTCAGCAGCCGGCGGGCCTCGACCGATCCCGCCTCCTCGGCCAACGGCGCCAGGGCCGGGGCGATGAGCGGCTCGGCCGTCGTGGCGACGATGATCCCGCCGCACTCCTCCGCCTCGCGGAAGGCGCGCGCGGCCACCCGGCGGGCGTCGCTGCGATCGCCGGCGCGCAGCTTGCTCCAGGCCAGCAGCAGGGTGTTGCGCCAGCGCAGCCGTTTCTCGACCCACTCGCCGCGCGCCACCTCCTGCAGCGCCGCCTCGGCCCGGTGCGGGTCGCCGCTGCGGGCCAGGATCACCGCGTCGGCCAGCACCACGTAGTCGTCGCGGCTCGAATTGCGGGCCTGGGCGCTGGCGAGGTAGGCCTGACCACGCTCGGTCAGGCCCACGCAGTCGAGCAGGGCGGCCGCGTCGGCGAGGAAGTACAGGCCGAGGTGGGAGTCGAACCATTCCCCGCCGGCGGCCGCCACCTCGGCGAGGCGCGCGAGGGTCCCGGATTGATCCTGGCGGGCAGCCGCCAGGTGCGCCGCGCTCCAGGTCATGTAGGAGCGGCCCTTGACGTCGGCCCCGGCGTCGGTGGCGGTGCGAGCTGCCGCGAGGCTGGCCTCGGCGGCGTCGAGCTCGCCCACCTCCATCTGCACGTCGGCGAGGAACACCAAGCCCGTCCCCCGCCACGGGCTGTCCGGCGCCAGCAGAGCCAGGCCGGTGCGGATCAACTCGGCGGCCGCGCGGGGTCGCCCGTTCTCGTAGTGAATGGTGTGGCCGTACCAGATCAGCGTGTAGCCCTGCCACTCGTGGCGGCCCAGCGCGGCGAACGCCAGCGCCGCTGCCTCGAGCTCACGGGCGCCCTGGCTGGCCGCCGCGTCGGTGCCGGCCCAGGCCAGCGCCCGGCCCCGCGCCCAGGTGGCCCGGGCCTGGGCGATCGGTGCGTCGGCACCCACGGCGCCGGCGCGGACGCGGTCGGTCAGCTCGAGAACCTCATCGATCCGCACATGGATCGACGCGTCGACGGCGCGCTCGGCCAGCAGCTCCAGCTCCCAGTCGCGTCCCGGCAGGGGCGCGGGCGGGGCTGGGCCGCTGAGCAGCTCAGCCAGCTCAGCCAGCACCTCCGCCCGCTCAGCGAGGGCCAGCGGCGGCTCGAGCGCCCAGGCCTGTTCGAGCAGGACGGCGGGGCGAGCGGTCGCCGCCAGCGCCTGCCTCGGGAGGGACTCCCCGGTCACGCGGGGAATTATCCGACACCCCGGGTCGGGCCCGAGCGAGGGTCTCAGTCGTTGTCGTGCGCCAGCCGCGCGAGGTCCGCCTCGACGCTCGCGCGGATCTCCTCGGTCCACGCGAGCTGGGGGTCGCTCTTCAACAACGGACCGCGGTCAGCCAGCGCCCGCGCGGCACCGGAGAGGATCAGTCGCCGGGTCCCGCGGGAGGCGCGGGCCCGCCGCGCCAGCGCCGAGAACTCCCGGACGTCAACCCAGGCGGGGGCGAGCTTGAGCATGTCCTCGTCCCGCAGCACGATCTCGCCGACGCTCGCCCGCAGCCGGGTCAGCACCTGACGCAGGCGGTGGCGAGAGGTCTTGGGCGGCGTGTCGGGGAAGAACTCCTCCAGCACCACCTCGACGGGCAGGCCGTGGGGATGGAGGGCGAGCATCCGTACCAGCTCGGAGGGCCGGCCGGCCGGCAGCTCGAGGACGGTGCCGTCGGGCGCGGCCACCACGGGCGTGCCGAACAGCCACACCATCAGTCGACCCCGCCCCCCGTCTGCGGGCTCCGGGCCGGCCAGCAGCGCATGCGCCTCCGCGCTCGCGGCCTCGGCGGCCAGGGGTGCCAGGGCGAGGCTGAGGTCGGGCTCGGCGGCCAGGGCGACCCCGACGCCGCCGAGCTGAGCGGCCTGGGCGAAGGCAAAGGCGGCCTCGGCTGCCGCGTCCTCGCGATTGCCGGCGCGCAGGGTGGCCCAGGCCCCCAGCAGCGAGAAGCGCCAGAGCAGGCGCTTGCCCAGCCGGCGCCGGCTCATCAGCGCCTGCAGTGCCTCCAGGGCCACCCCGGGGTCACCGCTGCGGGCCAGGATGAGCGCGCGGGCGTGCGCCAGGGGCTCGAAGTCTTCGGCCGCGTGGCCCGCGCCGATCGTGCCGCTCTCCAGCAGCGCCCGGGCGCGGCGCAGGTATCCGCGCGCCTGCTCGGTCAGGCCGAGGGTGTCGAGTGTGCGGGCGGCGTCGCAGAGGAAGGCGGCGCCGTCGCTCTGCCACCAGTCGCCGGCGTCACGCTCCACCTCGCGGAACAGTCGCTCGGTCCGCACCGCGTCGCCGCGTCCGGCGGCGGTGTGGGCTCGTGACCAGTTCACGTACACGCGCGACTGTGCATCGTCGGTGGTCTCGGCCAACCGGTAGGCCTCATCCAGCACCGCATCGGCCCGGTCCCACTCCCCGAGGTCGACCAGCACGTCGGCGTAGACGCCGAGCACGGTCGAGCGACGGGGGCTGGAAAACGGGAGGATGTCGAGCGCCCCGGTCAGGAGCGCCTCGGCCTCGATCAGGCGGCCGTTCGCGTAGCTCACCGCGTGAGCGCGTGTGAACAGGGCAGCGCCCTGCCACTCGCTCCGGCCAAGGGCGGCGAAGCGCGCGGACGCCTCGATCAGCCGCGCCTCGCCCATCCGCATGGTCGCCTCGCTCCCGGACCCGGCCAGCGCCCGACCCTGGGCCAGGATCGCCCGTGCGGTGGCGATCTCGCCGGCCGGGTCGGCGCGGGCGAGCACGCGCTCGGCCAGCTCCAGGGCCACGTCGAGCTGGTCCGCGGCGGCCGCGTCGAGCGCGCGTTCGGCCCACAGCTCCAGCTGCCAGTCACGCCCCACCGGTGCGCTGGGGAGCTGCCCGCTGACGAGCAGATCCTCCAGCCGGTCCAGCGCGCCGCGCCGTTCGCGCAGCCGCGCTGCCAGCTCCATCGCCCAGGCGTGATCGAGCAGGGTCACCGGGTCACCGTGTGACACTGCCTCCGGGGTCTGGGTGTCCACGGCCTGAAGGTCCGGCACGCCGTCATTATGTCGCCGTGGACAGGTGACTTCCCGGCGAATGTCCGTGCCACCCCGGAGTGGTCGGGGTCTAGAATCCCGCATCTGACCACACCCGCCGACACCAAGAGCTTGATCGAGACGGCAATCCGCCGCTTCCTCGAGGAGGTGCCCGCGCTCAAGCAGCTCAAGCTGGTGGCCGGCCTCGAGCTGCGCGCCCACCACGACACCCAGCTCTACCGCGTCGAGCTGCCGGGGCCGGTGGTCACCAAGGCGATCGCCGACGACGCCAAGATCACCCTCGAGGTCCAGCGCCCGGCCTTCAACGAGCTGGCGGTCAAGGGGCATGTGGCCGACTGGCGCGCGGCCTTCGAGCACGGTGACGCCAAGGCAACCGGTGTCGATCAGTACGTCCGGCTGATCCGCCAGGTGGTGGAGAAGCAGGAGGAACGCGGACGTGCGCGTCCCGCCCGCAAGCACGCTCCCCAGAGCGAATACCGCTAGAGCGCGGCAGTCGGTGTCCGGGCGGAGCGACCCGCCCGGAAACGGAGTCACTCGTTAGAGGTGGATCCCGCTCGTGGTGGTGGGGATGGCGTGGCCCAGTCCCGAGGCCTGACCCTGGGTCGAGCTGATCGAGTTCTGCACGCTGGACACCGAACTCGTATCCCCGTGCTTGAGATGGGACTCCAGCAGGCTGAAGGCCGCGGCCAGCGCGGTGAAGGGACCGACGAGCTTCGATAGCGTGGGATGACCGTTCAGCTCCGCTCGCGCCTCCTTGATCTCGTGATAGGCGAACAGCGCCCCGGCGGCCGCCTCGGCGAGTTTCACCGGGTGGGTCAGATGCAGCTTCCCCGCCTTGTATGGGTCATAGACGAACAGCTTGAACGCCCCGAAGGCCAACCCGGCGTGTGCCGCGAATCCGACGACCGCGTGCGTGGTTCCCACCGTTTTGGTGCTCGAGGAACTTCCGCAGGCGCCAACCGCCAGCGCAACGCTCACCGCCAGTACGGCGCACACCAGCGCCGGACGCTTCAGCAACGACATGTGACAACTCCCTTGCCCGTGGAACCGCTCGGAATAGAGCGTGGCCAGCCTACACGCCGGAGCAGCGGTGCGAACCGCCGGTGTGACGTTCATGTGACGCCTCGTCCCTAGCTTGATCGGCGATACGGGGGTGACTCCCACCCCCACCACCCGATTCGGAGGAGACACCATGAAGTGCACGCCACGGCGGCTCGCCCGTCCGCGCCTCAGGCCCCGCCTGAGCTACGCCAACGTCATGTCCACGCTGGCGCTGTTCCTCGCCCTGGCCGGGGGCTCGGCCTACGCGGCTACCAAGCTGATCACCGGCAAGCAGATCGCGCCGGGCACGATCACCGCCAAGAACATCAAGGCCAAGTCGCTGCTGGCCGGGGACTTCGCCGCCGGTCAGCTGCCCCGGGGTGCGACCGGCGCGACGGGTGCGACCGGCGCCAAGGGTGACACGGGAGCCACCGGCCCGGCGGGCGCCACCGGAGCGACGGGCGCCACGGGAGCGACGGGCGCCACGGGAGCCACCGGAGCGGCCGGCAGCGCGGTCGCCTACGCGTCGGTGGCGATCAACGGCGCGGGCAACCCGGCGTTCATCGGCTCCACGGCGGGCTTCACCTCGGTGACCGAGCCGCAGTCGGGCGTGTTCTGTCTCTCGCCGGCGTTCAGGGGTGCCGACGGTAACGTCATCGACCCGATTTTCAGTTCGGCGGCCTATGACGGCGTCTATGCGATCGTCTCGAATCAGCAGTGCGGCGGCAACGGTGCCGGCTATGAGATCGCGGCCACGTCAGCGAACGGGGACGCCCCGTCCTCAGGCCAGGGCTTCATCGTCGCGGTCCCCTAGTGGAGCGCGGAGCGGTGGCTGCGGGCGGGTGGTCCCAGAGACCGCCCGCCCGGCCATCAACTCACATACCGAGTTTGGCCACCAGCTCCTCGGCGACCTTGAGCTGGTCATCGACGAGCACGAGCCCGGCGTCCCAGAAGCCGGGGTCGGCCAGGTCGACGCCAACGATCCGGCCCAGCTCCTCCGGGCTCTTGGAGCCCCCGGAGGCGAGCAGCTCGATGTACTGGGGCACGAAGTCGGGGCCGATCTGCTTGTAGCGACCGTAGGTCGACAGGGCCAGCAGCTGCCCGTAGGCGTAGGCGTAGACATAGCCCGGCGTATTGATGAAGTGGGGGATGTAGGACCACCAGGTGCGGTAGCCCTCGGTCAGCTCGAGGGCGTCACCCATCATCTCGGACTGACTCTCGATCCAGGCCGCCGAGAAGTCGTCGGCCGACAACTCGCCCGACTCGCGTCGGCGGGTGTGGACGAGGTTCTCGAAGCGGTTCATCGCCACCTGGCGGAACACCGTGGCGATCGCGTCATCGATGCGGTCGGTCAGCAGGGAGAGGCGCGCGCGGTCGTCGGGGGCGGCGGCGAGCAGACGCTCGGCCACCAGCGACTCGCCGAAGGTCGAGGCGGTCTCGGCCAGGGTCAACGGCGTCGACTGGTGGAACACGCCACGCGGCTGGGCGAGCGCGGCGTGGAGCCCGTGACCCAGCTCATGGGCCATGGTCAGCACGTCGCGGCGCTTGGCCGTGAAGTTGAGCAGCACGTAGGGGTGGACGCTGGGCACCGTGGAGGCGCAGAACGCGCCGCCCCGCTTGTGGTCGCGCACCGGCGCGTCGATCCAACCCTCCTCGAAGAAGCGCCCGACGGTCTCCCCGGCGGTCTCGGAGAAGTCGCTGTAGGCCCCGCGCACCAGGTCGACCGACTCCTCGTAGGAGAAGACGGTGTCCTCTGACAGCGCCGGCGCGCTGCGGTCGTAGTCGGCCAGCTTGTCGATGCCGAGCAGCCGGGCCTTGAGCTTGTACCAGCGCTGGGGAATGTCATAGCGGCCGGTGACCGCGCTGATGAGCGCCTCAACCGACTCGTCCGAGGCCTCGTTGGCCAGGTTGCGGCTGGCGATCCAGTGGGGGTACTTGCGCAGGCGGTCATCCACGGACTTGTCGAAGATGAGTGTGTTGAAGATGAAGGCGCGCGTACGCAGGCCCGGCTCCAGCGCGGCGGTGACCGCCTCGGCCGCCTGACGACGCTGCTCGCGGTCGGGGTTCTGCAGCCGCGAGAGAGCCAGCTCGAAGGACATCTCCTCTCCGTCGATGCCCACGCGCAGTCCGGAGATCAGCTCGCCGAACAGCCGGGTCCAGGCACTGGAGGCGGTGAGGTTCTTCTCGGCCAGCACCTTCTCCTCCGGCTCGGTCAGCAGGTGGGAGCGATAGCGGCGGGCTGAGCGCAGGTGATGGCCGGCGAACTCCAGGGCGTCACCCGCCTCGTCCAGCACGCGGTCGGCTTGAGCGTCGTCCACGGCCGCCCACTCGAGTTCGAAGAACAGCAATGACGTCTCGACCTGCGTGAGCTGCTCCTCCATCCTCTGCAGGAGCGCGCCGCGGGCCGGGTCGGCGGTGTCGGTGGAGAAGTTCAGCGACGCGTAGTTGCCGGCCTTGCCCGCCAGCTCGGTGATCGCGGCCAGCTCCTCCATCGCGGCGGTGAGGCCGGCGCCGTCGAGGCCGGCCACCTGACCGACGTAGGTGTCGGCGAACGCGGTTGCCCGGGTGGCCGCGTCGGACAGCAGCTTGTCGAAGCCGCCGGCCGGGTCCCCGTCGACGAGCGGGCTGAGGTCCCACGCGGTGTTGAGCAGGACCGGATCGGCGAGAACTTCAGCGGTGGTGGCCATGTTCGGAGGTTATCCGTCGATGTCGTGCAGCGAGAGCCGGCGCCGGTCGGCCACCGCCAGGGCGGTACGGCCGCCGAGCAGACCCTCGAGGTCGCCGCCGACCAGCTCCCGGCGCCAGCCGCTGAGCGTGCGGACGTCGGGCTCGGGCTGCTGCTGACGGGCGGCGGCGATGATCTGCTCGAGCTCGGCGCGGGAGGCGATCAGCTCATAGGCCAGGCCGGCGTCCATGGCGCGGCTGCGCAGCAGCGCCTCGGCCAGGGCGATCAGCGGCGCGTCGGCGGAGTCGGTGCGGATTCCGCGGGATTCACGGGGGATGGGGGGATCGGTCAGGCCCTCGCGCACCGCGGCGATGATCGCCTCGCCGCGACGCTTGATGGTCGACGGGTGCATCCCGCGGATCTGGCCGAGAGACCCCGGGTCCTGGGGGTGGCGCTTGGCCACCTCGGCGAGGGTCTGATCCGCCAGCAGCTGGTTGACCGGGCGGTCCTCGGCCGAGGCGGTCCGCTCACGCCACGCCGCCAGCCGCTTGGCCACCGCGCGCGACTTCGGGTCCAGGGACGAGACGCGCGGCAGGCGCTCCCAGGCCGCCTCGGGATCGCGCTCGTCCGAGACGCCCTCGAGGCGACGGCACTCCTCCCGCGCCCACTGCTCGCGGCCGCTGGCGGCCAGGCGCACCTGCAGCTCGTCGGCCAGCTGGAGCAGATGGGCGACGTCCTCGGCCGCGTAGGAGAGCTGCTCGGCGGTCAGCGGTCGCGCGTCCCAGCGCGTGTAGGAGGCCGACTTGGCGACCTTGAGCCCGAGGATCGCCGCCAGCAGGTTGCCGTAACCCGACTGGGCCGACTCGCCGGCGAAGCCCGCCGCGATCTGGGTGTCGAAGATGTGGTTGATGTCGGTGCGCCAGGCCCGGCGCAGGATCGCCACGTCCTGGCGGCCGGCGTGCAGCACGATCTCGATCGCCGGGTCGGCCAGAAGGCGGGCCAGCGGGGTCACGTCGACCGAGGAATCGAGCCCGTCGATGAGGATCGTGCGGATCCCCGTCTCGGCGTCGGGATCCTCCACCGCGACCTGGCTGAGGCACAGCAGTGCGCGGTAGCGGCCCTCGGACATGAACTCGGTATCGATCCCGAGGCGTCCGGCGCTGGCCGCCAGGGCGGCGCAGGCGCTGACGTCGGCGCTCGACGCGAGGATGTGGGTATCGCCGGAACTGTCCGTCATCAATCGGTATTCGACGGTATCGGACATGGCGGTCCCGGCGGCGCGGTAGGCCTCGGGGGAACACCTACCTGGGTGGTAGGATTTAGACCCAGTGATCTTCTCGTCCAAAGCCGAGTACGGGGTGCGCCTGATGGTCGAGCTCGGCCGCCAGACGCCCGAGCAGCCGACCAGCCTCAAGGCGATCGCCGATGTCGAGGGCCTGCCGCTGGCCTATCTCGAGCAGGTGGTCGCGCGGCTGAAGAAGGCCGGGTTGGTCATGAGCGCACGCGGTGCCCACGGTGGGTACTGGCTCTCGCGCGACCCGGCCGACATCACCATGTTCGACGTGGTCGGAGCGCTGGAGGGGGCGATCGCTCCCATGGAGTGCTTCGTCCACGACGAGATGGAGCGCGTCGTCTGCTCCCACGTGGGTGCCGAGAACGCCCGCGGCTGTGCCACCAAGCTGCTGTGGACCCGGGTCCAGGGCGGGATCGTCCGCTCCCTGCAGACCACCACGCTGGCCGAGCTGGTCGAGTTCTCGCGCCGTAACGGCGAACCCGCCGCGGCCGAGGTGGCCGCCCGGACCGCCGCGGAGCCGATGGCCTCCAATGTGCTGGAGCTGCGCATCACCGCCTCGACCCCGGCACCTGATCCCAGTGACCACGACCCGGCTCCGGCCGCGGCCTGATCGCTCCATCCACGCTTCGACTCGCAGACCAAAAGGACTTCATGCCTGAACTAGAGATCCGCAACCTCCACGTCAACGCCGGCGACAAGGTGATCCTGCGCGGGGTGGACCTGAAGGTCGGCAGCGGCGAGATCCACGCCCTGATGGGCCCCAACGGCTCGGGGAAGTCCACCCTGGCCAACGTGATCATGGGCCACCCGAACCTCGAGGTGACCGAGGGTCAGGTCATCTGGGACGGCCAGGACATCACCGAGGCCGACACCGACGAGCGCTCGCGCCTCGGCCTGTTCATGGCCTTCCAGTACCCGGTCGCCATCCCCGGCGTGACGGTGACCAAGTACCTGCGCACGGTGCTCAACGCCCACCGCGCCTCCCGTGACGAGGAGCCGATCCCGCTCCGCGAGTTCCGCACGACCGTCCAGGAGGCCATGGAGCTGACCAAGGTGCCGGAGGAGTTCTCCCGCCGCTACCTCAACGACGGCTTCTCCGGTGGCGAGAAGAAGAAGATGGAGATCATGCAGCTGGCCCTGCAGCAGCCCTCGCTGGCGATCCTCGATGAGACCGACTCGGGCCTCGACATCGACGCGCTGCGCACCGTCTCCGACGGCGTCAACGCCGTCGCCGTGGCCCAGGGCTCGGACCTCGGGCTGCTGATCATCACCCACTATCAGCGCATCCTCCACCTCATCAAGCCCAGCCACATCCACATCCTCTACAAGGGCCGGATCGTCAAGCAGGGCGGCCCCGAGCTCGTCGGGGTGCTGGAGGAGAAGGGCTATGGCTGGATCACCGAGCCGATCGACGCCGCCGAGGCGGAGTCCGCCGGGGAGCCGACCACGGTCTGATGTCCATCGCTCCGGACAGGCTGAGCGGCGTCGCGGACGAGTTCCCGACGCTGAGGCGGGAGATCGACGGGCGCTCGCTGGTCTACCTGGACTCCAGCGCCACCTCACAGACCCCGCAGGTGGTGATCGACGCGATCGTCGACTACTACAGCAACCACCGTGCCTCGGTCGACCGCGGCGTCTACCCGCTGGCCTCGGAGGCGACCGAGCTGTACGAGGGCGCCCGCGACAAGGTGGCCGCGTGGCTGGGATCCACCCGCGAGGAGACGATCTTCACCGCCAACGCGACCGCCTCGCTCAACCTGGTCACCCACGCCTGGGGACGGGCGAACCTGAACCCGGGTGACCTGGTGCTGGTGACCGAGATGGAGCACCACTCCGACGTGGTGCCCTGGCAGCTCATCTGTGAGGAGCGTGGCGCGACGCTGGAGTACATCGGCGTGACCGACGACGGCCAGCTCGACCCCGACTCAATCGACGCGCTGCTCGCCCGCGGCCCCAAGGCCGTGGCCTTCGCCCACGTGTCCAACGTCCTGGGCACCATCAATCCGGTGGTCGAGCTGACTCGACGCGCCCATGCGGTGGGCGCCATCGTCGTCATCGACGGCACCCAGTCGGTCCCCCAGATCCCCGTCGACCTGCGGGAGATCGACGCGGACTTCTACGCCTGGAGCGGGCACAAGGTGTACGGCCCGACCGGCATCGGGGTGCTGCATGGGCGCCGTGAGCTGCTGGAGGAGATGCCGCCCTTCATCTCCGGCGGCCACATGATCCACCAGGTCTATGAGGCGTCCTCCACCTGGACCGAGCTGCCCGGCAAGTTCGAGGCCGGGACCTCCGCGGTGGCCGAGGGCATCGGGCTCGGCGCCGCTGTCGACTTCGTCCAGGCGCTCGGGATCGACGCCATTCGCGAGCATGGACGCGAGCTCACGCGCGAGCTGATGCAACGGCTGCTCGAGATCGACGGCGTGTCGATCCATGGACCCCGCGACGCCGAGGCGCGCGGCGCGCTGGTCAGCTTCGCCATCGCGGGGGTGCACCCGCACGACATCGGCGAGATCCTCGGTCGTGACGCCGTGTGCGTGCGCACCGGCCAGCACTGCGCCCAGCCGCTGATGCGTCGCCTCGGTATCGGGTCCTCGGCCCGCGCCTCCTTCGGTGTGCACAACTCGGTCGAGGACATCGACCGCCTGATCGACGGAATCCACGAGATCAAGCGGATCTTCGAGGTCTAGCGGCGGGCACTAGCCTTCTATGAGGAGATTGAAATGGACGACCAGCTCTACCGCGAATACATCCTCGAGCACTACAAGCGCCCCCACCACCACGGTGAGCTCGAGCGCCACGACATGGAGGCGCACGACACCAACCCGTTGTGCGGGGATGAGCTGACCTTCCAGCTCGCCCTCGGTGAGGACGGGCGGGTGGCTGAGGTCGCCTTCGACGGCCATGGCTGTGCGATCTCCCAGGCGTCCGCCTCGATGCTCTCGGATGAGCTGATCGGCAAGACCAACGACGAGCTGCTGGCGCTCGACCGCGACACGATCCTCGAGCTGCTCGGTATCGACATCTCGGCCACGCGCATGAAGTGCGCGATGCTGTCGCTCAAGGTCGTCAAGGCGGCTGCCCTCGGCCACGCCGTCGAGTGGGAAGCCGACACCGTCTGATCACGCGGGACGGGCTGAGCCTCACCGTCCCCGACTCCTTCACGGAGGCACCGGATCAGGAGAGCGCACAGCTGCCCCTGGTCGCCGTCGTCGACTCCGACGACGAACCGGGCGGGTTCGCACCCACCATCTCGGTCCGGGTCGATCCGCTCAGCTCCGAGCTGGCCACGCTCGCCCAGCTCACCCAGGCCACGATCGCCCGCCAGATCGCCGCCGACTCACACGTCGTCGCCGTCGACGTCCTGACCGTCGCGGGCCAGGCCGACGGTCGCTGGGTGACCTCGGTGTCCCCGCGCTATGGCACGACGATCCTCGAGCTGCAATACCTGACGCTTCGCGGAGCCCGTGCCATCACCCTGTCGGTGCGGGTCAAGGCGTCGAGGATCGATCCGGGGATCGCGCTGTTCCGCTATGTGGCCGAGACACTGGTGTGGGACGGCCCCGAGGCCACGGGCGCGCCGGTGAGCGCGCCCGAGACCCTCGAGCCGCTGGGGGACTTCGGTCCCCGCCAGCCGTTCTCCAGTTCCCGCCCGCCGTTGGCCCCCGCGGACCTCACGGCGCTGAAGGCCGTGGTCAGTCGCCGCCGCCGCGGCCACGACGGGCTGCTCGGCGCCGGCCTGATCGAGGGCGACGGTCGCCTGACCGGCGCCGGGATGATCGCGCGTGACCTCCTGCTCAGCGCCAAGGCACGTCTGACTGCGGGATTGACCGAGGCGGGCAGCGAGGGTCGGCGCACCTTCCAGGTGCTGGCGACCGGCTCGGACGTCCTGGTCATCGCCGACGCGCCACCGCCGGCCCCCGATCGCGGTCAGACCCTGGACGTGGTGCCCAGCCTGACGCTGGCCGCCCGGCTCGTGCGCTGGCTCGGCGTCGCCCCGGCCTGGACGTTCGGGATCGGCGAGGCCGATGCGCCGACCGTCCGCGTCGACGCCCGCGCCTGGAACGCCCGGATCGCCGACCCCGAGGCGCCGGTCCCCGACGACGCGCCCGCCGGGCTGGTCCGGCTCTGGGAGGCGCCGTGGCGGCTGGCCACGGTGCGGACCACGAAGAAGTTCAAGAACGGTCCGCGCTTCATCCAGTTCCTCAGCACCCCGGAGGCCGGCTACGCCGACTTCGCCTTCGACTCGGCCAACGCCAGCGTGGTCCTGCGGGCCCGGTCCAGCGCCGAACTGCTCCACGAGCTGCTCGTGGTCAGCGGCGCGGTGTCGCTCGACGCCGCCTCGGTGCGATGACCGGCCGGCGGGTTCGCTGCGGGGTGGCGCTGTGAGACCGGGACGTCGTGAACGGGCAGGGTCGATCGCGGCCGTTCTCACCGCCTGCCTGCTGGCCTCTGCGTCCGCTTTCGCCGTTGGGCGCCCGCCTCGCGGGGCGCAGCCGGGGTCGCTCCCGGCATCCACGCCGGATCGGACCCTGGGGGCCAACGGGCTGCTCGGCCTGCGCTTCGGCGCCAGCTTCACGGCGGCCGAGCGCCGGGTGGCCTCACTTGAGCACCGCGGCGCGAAGCTGAGGGACACCGCGGAGGCGATGTGCGGGGTTGACGTCGCACAGTGGCCGGGACTCAGCCTCGAGTTCGTGCACGGCAGGCTTGCCGGGTACGGCTACGGCTTTGGATCCAGTACGCCCAAGCACTCCGCGCTGGCGGGGCTGACCACGGCTCGGGGCCTGGCGCTCGGCGACTCCACCCGGCGGGCGCACACGCTCTACGGGCGTGCGCTGACGCTCTCCTACGCCCAGGCCGGGAGCTACGTCATCAACACCCGCCAGGGGCGGATCTTCGGGTATCTGCGTCCCTACCGCTACGGCGTGGAGGGTCTCAACGAGCCCCAGGGCACCGTCCTGAGCATCGGTGCCGGCGACGAGGGCTGCCCGGCCGAGTCGGCCTGATCGGAGATCGCGCCGGGAACCTCGCGCGGTCCGGGAGGAATACCTAGCCATAAGCTAGGATTTACGTCAGTGGCACAGGTCGTCGAAGTCTGCGAACTCAGTCAGCTCCCGCCCGGCGAGCGTCGCGAGCTGCTGGTCGACGGGATCGACATCAGCGTCTTCAACTGCGAGGGCACGCTGTACGCGATCGAGGACCGGTGTTCGCATGACGACGGGCCGCTCGGGGAAGGTCAACTGGACGCGGCGACCTGCACCGTCGAGTGCCCGCGCCACGGGTCGAAGTTCGACCTGAAGACCGGCCGACCGCTGACGTTGCCCGCCTATGAGCCGATCGAGACTTTTCCAGTGCATGTCGAGGATCAAATGATCAAGTTGGAGGTGAGCTGAACATGGCCACAACTGAGCCAGAAGTTCCGACCGTCGAGCTGACGGAGAACGAGCAGCTCCGCGGAATCAACTCCGACTACACGGAGAAGTACGGCTTCCACGACGCCGAGAACTACCTGTACAAGGCCCCCAAGGGGATCAACCGCGAGATCGTCGAGAAGATCTCTGAGTTCAAGAACGAGCCCCAGTGGATGCGCGAGCAGCGCCTGACCGCGCTCCAGCACTTCTTCGACCGTCCCCAGCCGACCTGGGGCAGCCCGATGCTCGCCGAGGTCGACTACGACGACATCCACTACTTCGTGCGGGCCTCAGAGCGTTCTGAGCGCTCCTGGGAGGACGTGCCCGAGGACGTCAAGAACACCTTCGACCGCCTCGGCATCCCCGAGGCCGAGCGCAAGTTCCTCTCCGGTGTCGGCGCCCAGTACGAGTCCGAGGTCGTCTACCACCAGGTGAACGCCGAGCTCGAGGCCAAGGGCGTCATCTTCACCGACATGGACACCGCGCTGCGCGAGCACGAGGACATCATCAAGGAGTACTTCGGGACGATCATCCCGAACAACGACAACAAGCTCGCCGCGCTGAACAGCGCCGTGTGGTCGGGTGGCTCCTTCGTCTACGTGCCGCCGGGCGTCCACGTCGAGATGCCGCTGCAGGCCTACTTCCGGATCAACACCGAGTCGATGGGCCAGTTCGAGCGCACGCTGATCATCGCCGACGAGGGCTCCTACGTGCACTACGTCGAGGGCTGCACCGCCCCGACCTACAGCGCGTCCTCCCTGCACTCCGCGGTGGTCGAGCTGATCGCCAAGCCGGGCGCCCGCATCCGCTACACGACCGTGCAGAACTGGTCGGCCAACGTGTTCAACCTGGTGACCAAGCGTGCGGTGGCCGAGCGCGACGCGACCGTCGAATGGGTCGACTGCAACCTCGGCTCCAAGCTGACGATGAAGTACCCCGCCATCTACCTGACCGGTGAGCGCGCCCACGGCGAGGTCCTGTCGATCGCCTTCGCCGGAGCGGGCCAGCACCAGGACGCCGGCGCCAAGATCATCCACGCCGCGCCGAACACCACCTCGAACATCTTCGCCAAGTCGATCTCCAAGGACGGCGGCCGCGGTTCCTACCGCGGGCTGCTGGAGATCGCCAAGGGCGCCCACGGCGCGAAGTCCAAGGTGGTGTGTGACGCGCTGCTGCTCGATGAGATCAGCCGCTCGGACACCTACCCGACGATCCGCATCTCCGAGGACGACGTCAACGTCGGCCACGAGGCAACGGTCTCCAAGGTCGGTGAGGACCAGCTGTTCTACCTCACCAGCCACGGCATCTCCGAGGAGGAGGCGTCCAAGCTGATCGTCAACGGCTTCATCGAGCCGATCACCAAGGAGCTGCCGATGGAGTACGCGGTGGAGATGAACCGCCTCATCGAGCTGCAGATGGAGGGCTCCATTGGCTGAGTTGACGCTCCCCAGCTTCAAGGGGCGTCCCGGCTGGGAGTTCACCGACATCAGCGGCCTGGATCTGGCGGCCTATGAGGCCGCCACTCCGACCGCGAAGCAGGGCGGTCAGCCGCTGTGGCGCACCGAGGTCTCCCACCGCTCCGATGAGGGCGTGCGGGTCGAGCGCGGCGACGGCGTCACGACGATCACCGTCGGGCGCGGCGTCGTGCTGGAGGGGCCGCTGTTCCTCGATGTCATCGTGCCCGAGGGCACCCTGGTGAACCAGCGCACGACCATCGTGCTCGAGGAGGGCGCCGAGGCCGAGGTGTGGGAGCAGTACCTGTCCGACGGCGACTGCGTCCTCAACGTGGTCACCGAGCTCAGCGTCGGTGACAACGCCAGCCTCCGCTACGTGAGCGGCCAGGGCCTGGCCCCCGAAGCGTGGATCTTCGGCACCCAGCGCGCCATCGTCGGCCGCGACGCCAACCTCGACTGGGTCGCCCTGGGCTTCGGCTCCAAGAACGGACACGTGCGGATGGAGACGCGTCTGGCCGGCCAGGGCGCCAGCGCCCGCGTGACCGGCGCCTACGCCACCCAGGGCCGCCAGCACATCGACTTCGACACCACCCAGGAACACGCCGCCGAGAACACGGTGTCCGATCTCTCCTTCCGCGGCGTGCTCACCGACCGCTCCTCCGCGGTGTGGAAGGGCAACATCATTGTCGACCCGGGCGCCCAGAAGACCGACGCCTACCAGGAGTCGCGCAACCTGCTGCTGTCCAAACGAGCCCACGCCGACGCCATCCCCGGGCTCGAGATCCAGGCCAACGACGTGCGCTGCACCCACGCCGCCGCCGTGGCCCAGGTCGACCCCGAGCAGCTGTTCTACCTGCGCAGCCGCGGGTTGTCCGAGCCCGAGGCCAAACGGCTGGTGATCGAGGGCTTCCTCGAGGCCCTGGTCGAGCGGTTCGCCGAGGGCCCGGTGCGCGAGCGCCTGGCCGAGGCGATCGACGCCCGGCTCGAGCTCATCCTCGGCTAGACGCGTGTCACCTTTTGCCGCGATACCCGGCAAAACGTGACGGACACCACCCAGATCGTCCTGCTGCGCGGGGTCAACGTCGGTTCGGCCAACCGGATCGCCATGCCGGCGCTGCGTGACGCGCTCACCGCAGCCGGCTTCACCGACGTGCGGACATACCTGAACAGCGGCAACGTGCTCGCCGACGGTGACGCCGCGGCGCTCCTGCGGGTGATCGGCGCGGTCATCGACGTGCCGTGCGTCCAGCGCAGCGCGGCCGAGCTCGACGCGGCGATCGCCGCGAACCCGTTCCCCGCGCAGGCGCGGGAAAACCCCAAGGCGCTCCAGGTGACCTTTCTCGCCGAGGCGCCGGAACCGGGCAGCCTTGCCGCGCTGCAGGTCCGTGCGGGTGAGGGTGAGCAGGTTGCCGTCCACGATCGCGAGATCTACTCCTGGCATCCGGCGGGCATCGCCCGCTCGAAGCTGGCGCTGGCCCTCACGCCGCCCGGCGCCGCGGCGACGGCGCGCAACTGGAACACCGTGCTCAAGCTGGCCGAGCTCGCCCATGCCTGAGCACGACGGTCACCCCTATGAGATCTGGGACGTGTTCACCGACACGCCGCTGGAGGGCAACCCGCTGGGCGTGTTCCCCAATGCGGAGGAGATGCCCTCGCGGCTCTATCAGCAGGTCGCCCGCGAGCTGAACCTGTCCGAGACGGTGTTCATCGCGCCCGATGACCCGACCCAGGCCGACGCGTCCATCCGGATCTTCACGCCGACCCACGAGCTGCCCTTCGCCGGACATCCCACGTTGGGGGCGGCCTACTCCATCGCCACGCGCGAGGGTTATGCCCGGGTGCGGCTGGCGACCGGAGCGGGGATCCTGGTGGTGACCCTCGACCGTGACGAGCACGGCGAGATCAGGTTCGGCCAGATGGAGCAGCCTGTGCCGACGGTGGCGCCCTATGAGCGCGCGGACGCCCTGTTGGCCGCGCTCGGCCTGAGCGAGTCGCGGCTCCCGGTGGAGATCTACACCAACGGGCCCAGCCACGTCGTGGTGACGGTGGCCGATCGGGCGACGCTGAGCGGACTCACCCCGGACATGAGCGCCCTGGCGCGCCTGGGCGAGCACGGCGTCGCGGTGATCGCCCACGAGCACCATGCGCTGGTGTTCAGTCGCAACTTCTGCCCGGGGCTCGGGGTGCCGGAGGATCCGGCCACCGGCTCAGCTGCCGGGCCGGTGGCAGTGCATCTGGTGCGTCACGCACAGGTCGTGCCCGGCGCCCAGGTGGAGATCACCCAGGGCGTCGAGATGGGCCGCCCCTCGATGCTGCTGGCCCGGGCTCACGGCAGTGTGGAGGCGATCGAAGGGGTCACCGTGTCGGGCGCGGCGGTCCGGGTCGCCAGCGGGCACTACCGCCTGAGCTGACGCGAGGACGAGAAACTACTCGTCCTCGTCGTCGTCTTCCTCGTCGTCCTCATCCTTGTCAGCGAAGTCGTCGTCCTCGTCATCGGTGTCCGGGTCGTCGAACTCGGCATCGTGGAAGCCGCTGTCGCCAGCGTCCTCGTCGTAATCGTCGTCCTTGGGCATGAAGGGAAACTTACCCGTTAGTGCTTGTCGAGGACCTTGTCGATCAGCCCGTACTCGACGGCCTGGTCGGCCTTGAAGAAGCGGTCACGCTCCATGTCCTTGTGCACCTGCTCGATGGTCTGCCCGGTGTGCTTGGCGTAGATCTCGTCGGTGCGACGGCGGATGGCGAGGATCTCCCGCGCGTGGATCTCGATATCGGTCGACTGGCCTTCGAAACCCGCCGAGGGCTGATGGATGAGGATGCGGCTGTTGGGCAGCGCATAGCGCTTGCCGGGCGCGCCGGCCATCAGCAGCAGCGACCCCATCGACATGGCGATGCCGATGCACATCGTCGCCACCTGGGGCTTGATGAACTGCATCGTGTCGTAGATCGCCAGGCCGGCGTAGATCGAGCCGCCGGGTGAGTTGATGTAGATCGAGATGTCCTTATCCGGGTCCGAGGACTCCAGATGCAGGAGCTGGGCGACCACCAGGTTCGCGATGGTGTCGTCGATCGGCGAGCCGAGGAAGATGATTCGCTCGTTGAGCAGCCGGCTGTAGATGTCGAACTCGCGCTCGCCGCGTGCGGTGCGCTCGATGACCATGGGAACGAGGGGCATGACGTCGACTCTAGCTAAGGCTCAGGGTCGCACCGGTCACGGGATCACCACCGCCGAGCCCTCGAAGGCGCCGGCACGGAGATCCGCCAGGGCCGACTCGGCCTGCTCGAGTGCGTAGGTGGTCACCGTCGTGGTGATCGGGACCTGTGGCGCCAGGGCGAGAAACTCCTCTCCATCGCGCCGTGTGAGGTTGGCCACCGAGACGATCGAGCGCTCCATCCACAGCGCGTCGTAGGGGAAAGCGGGGATGTCGGACATGTGGATGCCCGCGCACACCACCCGACCGCCGGGGGACAGCGCGCGCAGCGCGGCCGGGACCAGCGGGCCGGCGGAGGCGAAGATGATCGCGGCGTCAAGGGGCTCGGGCGGTGCTTGGGAGGAGCCACCGGCCCAGTGCGCGCCCAGGGAGCGAGCGAAGTCCTGGCCCCTGGTGTCCCCGTCACGGGTGAAGGCGTACACCTCACGCCCCTGCCAGGCCGCCACCTGGCAGATCATCGATGCGGCAGAGCCGAACCCGTAGAGCCCGAGACGCTCGGGTTCGCCGCACATGCGCAGCGCGCGGTAGCCGATCAGCCCGCCGCACAGCAGCGGCGCGATCGCCTCGTCACTCATCCCGTCAGGCAGCTCGAAGCAGTACCGGGGGTCCGCCAGCGTCCACTCGGCGAATCCGCCGTCGATGTCGCGGCCGGTGAAGCGCGCGTGCTCACACAGGTTCTCGCGGCCCGAGGTGCAGTAGCGGCAGGTGCCGTCGGTCCAGCCCAGCCACGGCACGCCCACCCGGCGACCGTCCTCGGTCCGGGCGACGATCTGGTGCCCGAGGACCACCGGTAGCTTGGTGGCGGCGATCTCCGCGTCACGCAGGTGCAGATCGGTGCGGCACACCCCACAGGCCAGCACGCGCAGCTTCAGGACGTCGCGACCGGCCACCTCGGGCTCGGCCATATCGACGATCTCCAGGGGCTCGGAGGGTTTCTTCAGGACGGCGGCTCTCACCCCTGACATGATCCATGATGGTGGCGCGCCAGCTCCCGAACACCCTCACGGTCGTACGGATCGTGCTCGTCCCGATCCTCATCGTTGCCCTTCTCGTCAAGACCGGCACCGGGGATGTGCTGGCGGCTGTCGTGTTCTGCGCCGCCAGCTTCACCGACGGACTCGACGGCTACCTGGCCCGGCGCAACGACATCATCTCCAACTTCGGCAAGCTGGCGGACCCGATTGCCGACAAGCTGCTCATCATCTCCTCGATGATCGTGCTGGTCTCCCTGGACCGGCTGGCCGCCTGGGTGGCGGTGGTGGTGATCGCGCGTGAGTTCGCGGTCACCGTGCTGCGTGCGGCGGTCGGCTCGATGCAGGGCGTGGTGATCGCCGCGAGTCAGTTCGGCAAGCTGAAAACCTGCTTCCAGATCGCCATGGTCCTGGTGCTCATCCTCGACCACGGCTCCCACCCCGCCCAGGCTCAGCATTACCCGGTGTGGGTGCATCTGCTCGTCTACGTCACCGTGGCGGTGACGGTCGCCTCGGGCGCCGAGTACTTCTGGGCGGCTGCCCGCGGCCTGGACGGCGACGGTCAGAGCCCGGGTGCCGGCCCGGCCGGCGGTGAGGGCCCCGGGCCCGCCTCAGAGCGCGGCGTCGAGCCAGGCTCGCCGGCTGGCGTGACCCACTGAGGTCTCCCCCGACGCCAGCTCGCCGCGGATCTCGCCGACCAGCCCGAAGCGCTCGGCCACCACGTTGTGCTGGTGGATCGTCTCGAGGTTCTCCTGGCGGGCGGAGATGAAGGCGTTGTCGGCGAGCTCGCCGAACTCATCCAGGACGCCCTTGATCATCTCCCGCACGCAGTCCTCGACGAAGCGGGGTTTGCGGTGGGCCTTCTCGACCACGTGGGCCTCGTCCGAGCGCTTCATCAGCTCGTAGATCTCCGAGGACATCGAGGACTCGACGATGGCGACCAGGCTCCCCGCCGCGATGTCGAGGTTCACGCCCTCGGGCAGGCCGATGAACAGGGTCCCGAGCCCGCGCTGGTTGTGCGTGGCAACCGGCACCGCCTCGAGGATGCGGATGATTTCGTCCTCGGAGAAGCCCTCCTCCTCGAGCCGCTCGCGCGCGCCCGCGGTGATGATCTCCTGGGCGCAGGGGCACGCGGTCATGCCCTGGGCGGTGACCCCGAGGAGTCGGCGGGTGCCCGCCTCGCTCGCGGCGGCCACCCCGTGGAGGGTGTAGAGCTCCTGGGTCTGGATGCCCGAGATGGGGGCCGGCTTGTGCTCGGGGAACCGAGCCGTCACCGTGACCTCGGCGCGGCGGGCGCGCTGGCGGTCACGCACCAGCACGGCGATCCGCTCGGCCAGCGCCTCGGCCTTGAAGGCCACCTGGCCGAGGACGACCTCACCGATCGCCTCGTTGACGACCTCCTCGAAGCGCGACATGTGCGCGCCCTTCTGATTGGGCCCGAGCTCGACGACGCACTCAAAGCGCGCCGAGAACAGCTGCTCGGTGCCGGTCTGGTTGAGGCGGATGACCTTCTCCACCCCGGTGACGCCGACCTGCGACAGGCTGATATGGACGTTGGGCGTCCGGGCCTGGACGTCGAGATATTGCGGTGTGGAAGCCATGAGGGAGAGGTTAGACCTCTGAGTTTTTGGGGATCGTGCGCGCGGCGTTAGGGACCTGATTAGGTCATGGCGCCCGATTGTGGTATCACTCGGCCGGTCTTCTTGAGGGAGAGACGAGAAAGAGGAGAGGTCCGTGAACGACGCAGCTGCATTGCTCGACGACCCCGAAGCCGTCGATCGTGATCCGTTGCAAGAGCTGTCGGCCAAGGTGGCCGAGGACGAGGATGAGAGCCCAGTCAATCGGCTCGATGTCGATGAGGAGCGCACGTTCCTGTCGAACCCGCGCGCCTTCCAGCGCAAGGCCGAGCTGGACCTGACCGTCGAGCCGTCGCTCGACTCGCTGCGCCTCTACCTGCGGTCGATCGGCCGCGTGGCGCTGCTGACCAAGGAGCAGGAGGTCGAGCTCGCCCGGCGCATCGAGCGCGGCGACATGGCGGCCAAGCAGCACATGATCGAGGCCAACCTGCGCCTCGTCGTGTCGATCGCCAAGGCCTATCTGGGACGCGGCCTGACCTTCCTGGATCTGATCCAGGAAGGGTCGATGGGCCTCATTCGCGCGGTGGAGAAGTTCGACTACCGCCGCGGGTTCAAGTTCTCCACCTACGCCACCTGGTGGATCCGTCAGGCCGTCACGCGCGCGATCGCCGACAAGGGCCGGACCATCCGCATCCCGGTGCACATGATCGAGAAGCTCAACCGGGTGACCCGGGCAGAGCGCCAGCTCCTGCAGGGTCTTGGCCGCGATCCGAGTCCGGAGGAGATCGCCGCCGAGGTCGACATGACCGTCGACGAGGTCCGCGACATCCTGCGTATCTCCCTCGCTCCGATCTCGCTCGAGCGGCCGGTGGGGGAGGAGGACGACTCCCAGCTCGGTGACTTCGTCGAGGACCTGTCGGAGGAGTCGCCCTTCGAGCAGGCCGCCGAGCGTCTGCGCAAGGAGAACCTGCGCCGGGCGCTGGCGACGCTGCCCCAGCGTGAGCGCGAGGTGATCGAGCTGCGCTACGGCCTCACCGGCAAGCGGCCCTTCACGCTCGAGGAGGTCGGCAAGACCTTCAACGTGACCCGCGAGCGGATCCGCCAGATCGAGAACCACACCCTGAAGAAACTGGAGTCCCTCCCGGAGGCCCAGCGCCTCCGCGAGGTCGTCTAGTCACCTGGCCCGCCCCCGGCCGTGGGCCCATCCGACCAGCATGCGAACATACGTTCCATGTTGAGCACAACTGAGCACAAATGGACCCCACGGGGGCAGGGTGACCAAGGCGAGGCGTCGGCGATCCGTTGGGTGCTGGAGCGGGGCGGGTGCGCGTTCGTTCCGGCCGGGCACACGCCGTCGGACTACGACCTGCTGGTGGACTTCGGTGGCGAGGTCCTCAAGGTGCAAGTGAAGACCTCCACGCGGTTTGCAAGCGGCCGCTTCGATGTCATGCTTGCCACTCGGGGCGGAAATCAGAGCTGGAACGGGATGATCAAGCGCATGGATCCGTCCCGCTGCGACTATGTGTTTGTCCATGTCGGCGATGGTCGGCGCTGGTTCATCCCGACCTCAGCCCTTGCTGGAGGCAGCCACGCTGCGGTCGGCGGCCCGAAGTACGCGGAGTACGAAATCGAGCCCGCGCAGCCGTTGATGTCTCGCTCCGGATCCACTGACTACACTCGCTGACCGAAATCCCGGCGGGATTCCAGAGCGGTCAAATGGGCTCGGCTGTAAACCGAGTGGCTAGTCCTTCGAAGGTTCGAATCCTTCTCCCGCCATTCGCACGTCATGCCGTTGATATCGCGCCTCAGGGGAACGCTCAGCAACGTCAATCGCCAGCCAGCGCTCCTCTCCGCCGTCCGTCAGCTGCGTCGCCGTCTCCCCGGCGACCCGGAATTCGGCGATCCGCTGTCCACCGCGGGGGAGCCGACCCTGGCCTACCTGGTCCAGGGGGTGAACGTCCTCGCGCCCGAGCGCGACAGCGTCGTCGCCGAGGTCTCTCTCACGGGCCTCCAGCTGTGGCAGTCCCTGGCCGAGCGCAACGGGCGCGGGCGCGGCGATGTCGAGCTCGCGCTGCTCTACGCCGACGTCGTCGATTCTTCATCCTTCGCCCTCACGGCAGGGGACGAGGCCAGCGTCGCGTTGCTGTCAGAGGTGGCGGTGGCGATCGAGCGCTGTGTCGAGACGCAGGGCGGTCGCATCGTCCGGCGCCTGGGCGACGGGATCATCGCCTCTTTCGTGTCGGCCCTCCCCGCGGTCGAGGCCGCCCTCGACATCCAGGACGCGGTGCTGGGCATCGAGGTCGGAGGGCACCGTCCACGGCTGCGCCTGGCCGTGCACTGGGGGCGTCCGCGCCGGCTCGGGGGGGAGTTCGTGGGAACCGACCTCACCATCCTCGCGGCCATTGGCAGCGCCGCGCGGCCGGGCCAGGTGCTCGTGTCGGGCACGGCGCTGGCCCAGCTCGACCCGGCCTTCCACGCGCTGAAGATCGGTCGGCGCAAGCGCCTGCGCTCCGACGCCGTGCCCGCGGCGCTGCACGTCGCCGTCGTTCGGCGCGAGTGACCTGACCCGGCGCCTGCCCCGACGCCTCAGGCCCGGCTTATGGCAAATCGACGCCCGGACCCTAAGCTACCTTCTCAACTTGATGGGTGAACAAAGGTGCTGAGAAGGGTGACGACATGATTTTTCGCCAGGTCCTGCACGACGACCTCGGCTGTGCGTCATATCTGGTGGGCGATGAGAAAACCGGCGTCGCCGCCGTGGTCGATCCGCGCTTTGACATCGACGCCTACCTGGAACTGGCTCGCTACCTCGGCGTCCGCATCACCGACGTGTTCGAGACCCACAACCACGCCGACCACGTCTC
The DNA here is from genome assembly GCA_965198695.1 of Solirubrobacteraceae bacterium. Taxonomy (GTDB): domain Bacteria; phylum Actinomycetota; class Thermoleophilia; order Solirubrobacterales; family Solirubrobacteraceae; genus Palsa-465. The sequence continues at coordinate 1,044,465 of CBDAPW010000003.1, forward strand.
CGGTCACGGACGGTTGGCGGCGGCCACCGGCGCGCGTATCCACGTCCATGCGCTCGTGGCGCCCGAGTTCGAGCACGTCCCCTTCGAGCACGGCGACCAGTGGGATATCGGCAGCGTGCGGATCAAGGCACTGCACACGCCGGGTCACCGCCCCGAGCACACCGCGTTCCTGCTCGCCGACACCCATCGCGGCGAGGATCCCTGGGCGGTGCTGAGCGGCGACAGCCTGTTCGTGGGAGACGTCGCCCGACCTGATCTGGCCGTGGAGAAGACCGAGGGCGCCCGCGGCATCTTCAACTCCCTGCACGGACAGCTGCTGCCGCTGCCCGACTACGTCGAGGTGTGGCCCGGCCACCTCGGTGGCTCGATGTGCGGGGGGCCCGGCATGGACATGAAGGTCGGCTCGACCATCGGATTCGAGCGCCGCCACAACGAGCTGCTCGCCCTCACCGACGAGGCCGAGTTCGTCGAGCGGTCGATCGCCCAGCTGGGCGCCCAGCCGCCGAACTTCCACAACATCGTCGCCATCAACCACGGCCCGCTGGTCAGCGAGTCACCCGAGCCGGGGCGCCTGACCCCCGGTCAGTTGGTTGGCGAGCAGCAGGCCGGCGCCCTGGTGATCGACGTGCGCACCGACGTCCAGTTCTCCGCGGCGCACGTCCCCAACGCCCTGAGCATCCCCATGCACCGGGCGGGCTTCGGCACCAAGCTGGCGTGGCTGGCGGCCACTGCCCCGCGCATCATCTTCGTGGGTAAGGACGACGCCGACGGTGTCCGCGCCGCGCATCTGGCCGCGGCCGTCGGGCTGGGGGAGCACGTGGGCTACCTCGCTGGCGGATTCGGCGGCTGGGGCGAGGAGGAGCAGCCGGTGGCCAAGCTCGAGCGGTTGCCGGTGAGTGACCTCCAGGCCCACCTGGCGGCCGAGCCGGACACCCAGATCATCGACGTACGCACCCGGGCGGACTGGGATGCCGGCCACATTCCGGCATCGTTGCCGATCGAGTGGATGAACATCACCGGGATCCCGACGGGGGTCGATCCGAGCGAACCGATCGCGGTGATCTGCGCCTCCGGGCAACGCGCCGGCATCGCCGCCAGCGTGCTGCTGGCCCACGGGGCCCAGCGGGTGCTGCACGTCACCGAGGGCGGGGTGCCCCAGTGGGGCCAACTCGGCGGGTCGCTGGTCAGCTCAGATTCAGAGCTACCGACCGCAGTGTGAACATGGTGCTCGGCGCGCCCGTGCCGGTCGCCAGGAAGCGCAGGGTCAGCTTCGACTGACCGGAGTAGCGGGCGAGGTTCAGCTTGACGCTCGCGAAGCCTTTGGCCGCGTCATGGTTCGACAGCGTGGCGAGGGTGCCGAGTACCTTGCCCGTCCGGCTGAGCACCTGGATCTTCAGGGTGTCGGAGGCTCGACCGGCGGGGGACCCGCTGCTGGCGACACGGCGCTCGAGGTCGAGCTCATAGGCTCCGCACCCCGAGGGCAGGTTGAGTCCGAGCGAGATCCGGGCGCCCGGGTGGCGTCGGCTGACCGCCAGCGTCATGGCGCCCGTGCGCAGCCGGGTCAGCCGGCACGCCGCCGGCTTGGTCGTCGCCGTGTTGATCGCCCCCGAGCTCCCCGTGCCCTGGTGGCTCGAGCCCTTGTCACCGGAGCTGGACTTCGTGCCCGAGCCGGTGCTGACGAAGCTGATCGACGTCAGGGTGCCGGAGCCGGCCGCGCCGACCGTGGTGGTGGTGGTTGTCGTGGTGCTGGACGCCGTCGGGCCCGAGGTGCTGGGCGAGGTGCCGGACGAGCTGGAGGAACCAGATGAGCTCGAGGACCCGGACGAGCTGGAGGTGCCGGACGAGCTGGACGTACCCGAGCTCGGGCTGCCCGAGCTGGCGAGGTTGACGGTGGGGGCGGTGCCGGGCCCACCCGCGGCCATGCACATCGCCGGCACCAGCGTGGCGGCCTTCGGAGTGCCCAGGCCGGTGGCCATGTCATAGCCGCTGGTGGCGGGGTAGAGGCCGCCGCTGTAGCCCGAGGGGGTGTAGTTGGTGTTGCCGGAGGTGATGTCGCTGAAGTCGGCGCTGTAGGCGCTGGCGTTGTCGGCCACGCCGTAGAGGATGGGGTTGGCGAAGCCGATCGAGACGCTGCCGCAGTAGGTGGAGGCGTTGGCCAGCGCGGTCATCGCCGCCCACAGCGGGGCCGCGGCGCTGGTGCCGCCGATGGCCGACCAGCCCGAGCCGTTGGCGCTGTAGTAGATCACGTAGCCGGACTCCGGATCGGCGTCGGCCGACACGTCGGGCACCTCGCGGCAGTCGGCGCCGGTCGAGCCGGAGTTGGCCGCACAGCTGCTCGTCGAGGAGTTCGCGTTGATCACGCCGAGGGAGCTCACCGCGCCGCTCTGGTAGCTCGGCATCGCCCACTGCAGCGACACGCCGCCACCGCCGGCACCGAGCTGGGCACCCGACTCGTTCCAGGTGATCTGGTTCGCCGGGTCGCTGTCCGACAGCAGCTTGGTGCCGCCGACGCTGGTCACATACGGCTGGCTGCCGGGGTCATCGACACCCAGCGAGCTCCCGTACCGGCTGGAGGATCCCTCACAGTCGGTCGAGCCGCGGTCACCCGAAGCCGCATACACCGACTGGCCTTGGACCGCGGCCTCCTCGAAGGTCGTGTTCTCCGCCTTGGCCAGGCTGGAGCCGGTGAGCTGCTCGCACTCGCCCCAGGAGGTCGAGATGACCTTGACGCTCGGGTTCTGCACCATCGCGGTGAAGGCGTCGAGGTCGCCCTGGCCCGAGTTGGGCGCCTCATAGACGTCGACCTTGGCCGCCGGGGCGAGGCTGAGCACCTGCTCGATGTCGAGCACCGCCTCACCGCTGCCGTCGGGGTTGCCGGCGTAGCCCGACCCGACGCCGCCGTCGACATTGATCTCGCTGACGTCCGAGGCGCTGTTGCCGTCGATGCCATAGCAGCTGTTGTAGGTCGCGATGTCGGAGCTGAGATAGGGCTCGAACTCCATCAGCGCCACCGTCTGACCCGCACCCTGATCCGCGCCGGCATAGAGGCTGGAGAACCCGTAGACCGAGGCGATCTCATCCGCCGTGTAGGCGCCGTAGGCCTGGGCGGCGCTCGAGGCCGACGTGCAGGGGGTGACCGCGTTGACGCCGGTGGCGGTGGTGTCCTCGGCGCGCCGCATGGCGCCGCGGCGGCTCGGCTTGGTGTCCCACTCGAGGCCGAGCGCGTGGGGACGGCTGAGGTCATTGAGCCCGACGACGCCCTGGATCAGCTGGGTCAGCGCGCCGCTGAACTGAGGCGCCCGGGTGTTGGCGTAGGCCACCTGGCCGCCGGCGAGCGCGACGCGCTCGAAGTCGGTGTGGAAGGCGTGGGCGAGCCGGGCGGCCGGGGCCCGGAGCTTGATCAGCAGACCGTTGGCTGACACCGCGCCCGGGGTCAGGCCGGCAGCCCGGAGCCCCCGGCGGACCGCGGCGAGCTGAGCCGAGGAGGGCGCGAAGCGGTGGCGGAACTGGGTCAGGGTCAGGTAGTGGTGATAGTCGGGGCTGCCCGGGCTCGCGACCGCCGCGGCGTAGGCGCTGAGGGCGGCGGGGCGGCGCGGGGCGAGCGTGACGTCGATCGAGAGCGTGGTGTGGGCGGCCAGTGCGCCGACGCTGCGCGCGCCGTGGGGGAGGGCCGGGGCGGCCCCGACGCGCTCGGAGTGCGTGGCGGCATCAGCCGAACCCGCAGGCCCCACGAGGAGGATGGCCAGACACAGGAGGGCGGCGAGGAGTGCCGTCGCGCCGAGAGCAAAGGTTCGATTTGTGAGCCGCATCGGCGACTCCATCGACGGTCACCGGGGGCCGGATGAACGAACTGGAGTGGGGTCGGACGTCCGTCCAGAGCGACTCGAACATCTGTCGAGAAAGGCGTTCTACGAGTAAGTGGATCAATGTGACGGCGCGAAACTGAGCTCACGCACCCGCTTCGGCGCAACAGCCCAGCGAGCGGATCGGCGTCAGGCCACGTCGACGAGCACCTTGCCCACCGCGCCGGACTCGACCGCGTCGTGGGCCGCAGCGATCTGGTCGAGTCCGAAGCGGTGAAGGGGGAGGGTGTGGAGTACCCCTTCGGCCACCGCCTGATTGACCGCATCGATCGCTGCGGTCAGGGCGTGGCGGCGCACGGTGTAGAGCAGCATGAAGCGCAGGGTGATGTTGTCGGCCATCAGCTGGCGCACCGGCAGCTGCGCCATGACGTCGGGGGCGGCGGCGTAGGAGGTGATGACCGCGTGGGGGGCCGCGACCGCGAGGTCGAGCTCGAGGTTCGCGTCGAGGGCGACCTCGATGATGCGATCCACACCGTGGGGAGCCGCCGCACGAATCTGCTCGGCGGCGTCGGTGTCGCGATAGTTGACCACCGTCTGGGCGCCAGCGGCGCGGGCCAGCTCGGCCTTCTCGGGTCCGCTGACGGTGGCGATCACCTGCTCGGCTCCCGCCCAGCGGGCGAGCTGGATGGCCATGTTGCCGACCGCGCCGGCGCCCCCGCTGACCAGCACGGTCAGCCCCTGGACGGGTCCGTCAGTGGTCAGGCAGTGCCAGGCGGTCAGCGCGGGCACCCCCAGGGAGGCGCCGAGCTCGAAGGAGGCGCCCTCGGGCAGGGGGACCGCCCGCTCGGCCGGCACGATGCTGTACTGCGCGGCGGTGCCCCACTGACGATCCCGCGCGGCCATCAGCAGCCAGACCCGCTCACCGATGCGCTCGCTCGCCACGCCGTCTCCCACCGCGTCGATGACGCCCGCACCATCCTGGTTGGGCACCGCGAACCCCCACTCGGGTGTGCCCGCCATCCGCAGGGCCTTCCAGTCGGTCGGGTTCACCCCGGAGATGGCGATGCGCACCCGCACCTCGCCCGGGCCGGGCTCGGGAGTGTCGACCTCGGTGACCTCGAGCGCGTCAGAGTCGCCCCCGCCTGTGTATGTGGCTGCCAGCATGGCCCCAGCCTTACCCGGGTCGGTCCTCCCGTCAAACGACACGTCGTCAACGGGCCCGGTCCAGCGCGCGGAGGGGCGGTTCACGGGGCGGCTGTGCCCACAGCCAGCCGCCCCGCCAGCCACCTCAGACCACGGCGGGGCTGAACAGCTCGTCGATCTCGGCCTTGGCGTTGGCCAGACTCTCCTCGGCCAACGGGATCAGCTCGGCCATCGCCGGGTTGACGGTGGCCAGGGTCAGCTCGGCGACGATGAAGCTCGGCACCAGCCCAGTCAGCGACAGGCCATGGGGGAGCCAGGTGGATGCGTGCTCCCAGCCGTAACGGGGTGTCCCCTCGCCGTAGCCGCCGCCGCGGGCACACAGCACGTAGAGCGGGGTGTTCAGCTTGCCCTGCATCGTCTCGTGATCGAGCGTCACGCCGGGGATGATCAGGTGGTCGACCCAGGCCTTGACGCTCGAGGGCGGACCGAAGTTGTAGAGCGGCAGACCGAGGATCACCGCGTCGGCGGCCTCGATCTCGGCGGCCAGCTCGAGGCCGAGCGCGTAGGTCGCGGCCTGCACGGGGGTGTGCTGGTCCGGCGGGGTCTGGAACACGTTGGCGTCGGCACTGGTCAGGTGCGGCACCGGATCGGCCCCGAGATCGCGGTAGGACACCGTCCCGTCCGGATGGGCGGACTGCCAGACGCGCGCCGCGCGGGCCGTCAGCTTGCGCGTGACCGAGGCGTCGCCGGTGATGCTCGAATCGATGTGCAGGAGGTTAGCCACAAGGAGTCCTTTCTCAACTAATCGTTGGTGCTACACAGATTATTATATCGGTCGGGGATAGGACCTAGACTCACTGGTGATGTCTGACCTGCCCGTCATCGCCCAGCCGGTCCCCCGTTCCGCCGCGTTGCTCGACCATCTCGCCCGGCGCATGCGTCTGCGCTCAGAAGGGGTCCTGGCGCCGCTCGATCTGCGCCCGCGCCACCTCGTCACGCTGACGATCGTGCGCGACCACGGTGAGGTCACCCAGGCGGCGCTGGCCGAACTGCTGGCGCTCGACTCGACCAACGTCGTGGGAGTGCTCAACGAACTGGAGAAGCAGGGTCTGATCGAGCGGCGACGGCTGCCCGCCGATCGACGCCGTCACGTCGTCGATCTCACCGAGGCCGGGCGCGAGCGACTGGCTGAGGCCGAGTTCGCGTTGGCGGCCGCCGAGGACGACGTGCTGGCGGCGCTCGCCCCGGAGCAGCGGGTGGAGCTGGCGACGCTGCTGCACCAGGCCGCGGAGGGCCTGGGCGACGGCTGTCGCGCGGGTGTTGCGCCCTGTGCGGGCGCTGACCCGGACTGCTCGATCTAGTTCGTCGCGATGGCGACCGAGCCGCCGCTCGTCGCGGCGCGCCCCAGGTCGCGCAGCGACAGACCCTCGTGCAGCGTCGCCGGGATGGCGAGGCCGAGGGCGACCACGATCTCGATTCCCTGGAGGAGGAGACCGTAGGCGAGCGCGTCGGCGCCGTTGACGCCGAGCGGGGTCAGCACGGCGATGCAGGCGGCCTGGAACAGGCCGACGTTGCCCGGCGTGACGGGGACCACGGCGGCCAGGTTGATCGCCAGCAGGATGGCCGCGGCCGCCGCAGGTGAGGTGTGCAGGTGGAGGGCCTGCATCGCGGCGAAGCAGGCGAAGCACTGCAGCGCCCAGGCGAGGAGCTGGAAGCCGCCGGCGTGGGCGAGCGTGCTCGGCTTGGCGAACATCTTCAGGCCGCGACCGGCGCCACTCATCTGACGCTGGAGCCAGAGACCGGCGCGGGCGACGGGGCCGGCGCGATGGCTGTGGCTGCTCGGCCAGATCGTCCGCAGCACACGGGTCAGGGCGGCCAGGGCGAGCACGATGAGGATGGGGGTCGCCACGGCGATGCCGACGGTGGCCAGGTGCAGGCCGCGCGTCGAGCTGGAGGTCACCACGATGACCGCAAGCAGGGCCAGGGCGACGACGTTGCAGATGGTCTGGGCGACGACGGTGCCGATCACCGTGGTGCAGCGGCCACCCCCGATGCGACGGGACATCAGCAGGGTGCGGACCGCTTCACCGGCGCGGGCGGGCGCCACTGTGGAGGCGGCGACTCCGATCATCAGGCTGCGGGCCACGGCGGGACGCTCGACCGCACAGCAGTCCGGCAGGGCGGTGCGCAGCGCGGAGAACCACGACTCCGAGCGGGCGAAGAACGCGGCGGCCACCGACAGGGCGGAGATGATGACCCAGGCGATCGAGGCGTGCGACAGGGCACTGGAGGCCTCGGAGATGTTGATCTTGGTCGCGGCCAGGGCGACCATCGCGCCGAGCACCACGACGGCCAGTACGGCCCCCAGGTGGGTACGGGTGACACGCCGACGCGAGGACGCCGGAGCGGACTGAAGGTTGTCGATCATCTAGGTCAGCCGCGCGAACTCGGCTTTGCCGTCATGCGCCGGGCCGCCGGTAGTGAGGTTGACGGACTCGGTTGTGCTGGGCATGACGCGTTCATCGGCATAAGCGTACGGGTGCGCAAGCCTTCGGCGTCTAAAAATCGATGAAAAATGGTGTTCCTGTGGTTAAGCCGCAAAGTGGGTTCGGATGAGGGCGGAGATTGTCCCTGCGCTTGTCTATGTGCGGCTTCAAGAACGAGTGAGGATCTATGGATGAATCGCTCCGTCAGCACCACCCGGGTCGCCGTCTGGGAAGATCGCAGCCGTGTCCATTCCGGTCTTCGACGGTCATAACGATGCGCTGACGGCCGAGCATCACCCGCTGCTGGCCGCCGGCTCGCCGAGCGGGCACATCGACCTGGTCAAGATGCGCGCGGGCAACATGCGCGGCGGGATCTTCGCCGTCTACGTCGGATCGGCGCGCTCCCCGGCGCGCCTGCAGCGTTCCCCCGAAGGCGTCATCAGCCGACCCTTCGCCTCCGCCGTGCCCCCCGCGCGCGCGGCCGCTGAGGCCAGCGCCGCCGCCGGGCGGCTGTTCGCCCTCGAGCGTGCCGGGGCGGTCGTGGTCGCGCGCGGGATCGCGGATCTCGACGCGGCGTTCGCCGCGGGGGCACAGGGGCCGCCGGTGACCGTGCTGCACATCGAGGGCGCCGAGGCGATCGACACGCGACTGGAGGCGCTTGACCTCTGGTACGCCGCCGGCCTGCGCTCGCTGGGTCCGGTGTGGAGTCGTCCCAACGACTTCGCTGAGGGGGTGCCGTTCATCTTCGGCGCCGGGCCCGACACCGGTCCCGGCCTGACCGAGGCCGGCGTTCGGCTGGTGCGCCGCTGCGCCGATCTGGGCGTGATGGTCGATCTCGCCCACCTGAACGAGGCGGGCTTCTGGGACGTCGCGCGGCTCGAGGTGGGGCCGCTCGTGTCCTCCCACGCGGGCGCCTGTGGCGTCGCCCTGAGCTCACGCAACCTGACCGACGCCCAGCTGGATGCGATCGCCGAGACCGGCGGACTCGTGGGGATCGTCTTCGCCGTGTACTTCCTGGATCCGCACTTCCGCAACGACGCCGGTCTGGGCATCGATCTGATCGTCCAGCACGCCCGGTACGTCGCCGACCGCATCGGCGTCGAGCACGTAGCCCTCGGCTCTGACTTCGACGGCACCACGATCCCGCGCGAGCTGGGGTCGGCGGCCGGCCTGCCGCGCCTGCTCGAGGCGCTCGCCGACGCGGGCTTCAGCTCAGACGAGCTCGAGATGATCGCCTGGCGCAACTGGCGCCGGGTGCTCGACGCGTGGTGGCGGTGAGGCACGGTGGAGCTGACCCTGCACCTGGTCCGCCACGGCGAGACGGCCTGGAACGCCGAGGGAAGGATGCAGGGATCGGTCGATGTGCCGCTCAACGCGACCGGACGGGAGCAGGCCCAGGCGGCGGCGACGTTCCTGGCCGATCGACCCATCGGGGCGGTGATCGCCAGCGATCTCAGCCGGGCGCGGGAGACCGCGGCGGCCATCGCGGAACGCCACGGCCTGGAGGTGGTCACCGACCCCGCTCTGCAGGAGCGGGATTTCGGCGTCGTGGAGGGCCGGCTCTATGACGACGGCGCCGCCGAGTACGGGGACCGCTGGCAGGTGCTGTTGCGGGGCAACGACGGTGCGTTCGAGGGGGGCGAATCGACCCGCCAGCACTACGACCGGGTGGCGGCGTTCATGGACCAGCTGATGGCGGCGCCGCCGGCGCGGGAGATCGCGCTGGTGTCCCACGGCGGGACGGTTCGGCGGATCCGGGCCTACCTGCGGGGAGGCTTCGAACAGGAGGACTGGTCGCCGGTCGCCAACGGCGAGGTGATCACCGTCTCGGGCGTGTCGCCCGGACTCGAGCGAGAGGAACCGAACTGACATGCCACCGAACGGTGTGAAGCCGGGCAGCAAGCGCGACCGTCAGTACGAGCACATCAAGCAGAGCGAGCTCGACCAGGGCGCCAGCGAGGATCGGGCCGAGGAGATCGCGGCGCGGACGGTGAACAAGGAGCGTGCGCGCGCCGGTGAAGCCAAAGCCGCCTCGAAGCTCTCGCGGACCGACATCTCCTCCGAACGCCGTGGCGGCCTGCGCTCGGGCACCAACCGCCCCAAGGGACGCACGCGTGACCAGCTGTATGCGGAGGCGCGCAAGCAGGGGATCGAGGGCCGGTCCAAGATGACCAAGGCACAGCTCGAACGCGCGGTCGACGGCTGAGGTGGACGGGCGCGCCGGGAGAGCGCGCCCGTCCGATCACCTCGAACCTGGGTGAATCGCGGGGCCGCGGTCTAGCGGCCGTACCAGCGGCGTCGGCCACCGCCCACGGCGTCTGCGACGCCGCCGACGAAGAAGCCGATGACCCACAGCACGAGTGCGGCGATCAGGACGAACCACAGGACGTGCACAGCAAATCCGAGGCCACCAAAGATGGCCAGGATCAGGACCAGCGCGATGAGCGCGATCATCTCTTCCTCCTTGCAGGGGCCGGTCAGGGGAACCGGCCTGTCTCTAACTTCCTCTCCAGCGGTACCCGGGTCACCAACACGTCATGCAAATCCCGTCCACATGCAATGCCAATCTGGACGAAAGGTGGACCCCCCGCAGTCCCAGGGAGAGCGCGACGAGCAGGAACAGGCGGGCCCGGTACGGCGACATGCCGTCGCCAGGATCGCGCCGGCGCCGGCCAGGGTGAGGCCGAACGTGCGGACGGGTAGTGCAGACCAGCAGTGCTCACCCCGGCCATATCCTCCCCGCGCTGATGGCGGGAACCACCGCCTGGATCCTCGGAGATCAGCTCTCCCTGGACAACGCCGCTCTGGCCGGCGCCGACCGCGTGCTGCTGGTGCAGAGCACCGGGGCGCTCAGCGCCAAGCGCTTTCACCGCCAGAAGCTGCACCTGATCCTGGTGGCCATGCGTCGTTTCGCTGACGCGCTGGCCGACCGGGGGATGGAGGTGGACTACGTGCGCGCGTCCACGCTGGCGGATGGGCTGACCGACCACATCCGGCGCCATAACCCCGAGCGGGTGGCCCTGCTGGCGCCCCACAGCGCGGCCGGCCGTCGGCGTCTGGGTGCCCTGGAGCGCGTGGAGATCGTGCCCGGCACGCTGTTCCTCACACCTGAGGATGACTTCGAGGCATGGGCGCACGGGCGCCGGCGCCTGGTCATGGAGGACTTCTACCACTGGCAGCGCTCGCGTCTCGGGGTGCTCATGGACGATGGTCGGCCCTGTGGCGGCCGCTGGAACTTCGACGCCGAAAACCGCAAGCCGCCGCCGAAGCACGCCGCGCCGCCCCGGCCCTATCGGCCGCGCGAGGACGGAGTGGACGCGGCCGTCCGCGCTGAACTCGACGCGCTGGATCTCCCCACCTGGGGGGAGGATGGGCCCCGGTTGTGGCCGGCAGACCGCGACCAGGCGCGACGCGCCCTCAGCCACTTCATCGACGCGTGCCTGAGCGACTTCGGGCCCTACCAGGACGCGATGGTGTCGGGCCAGCGGATGCTGTGGCACTCGCTGGTGTCCTCTTCGCTCAACCTCGGCCTGCTGGATCCCCTCGAGTGCGTCCAGGCCGCCGAGCAGGCCTATCGCGACGGCCGAGCCCCGCTGGCGAGTGTCGAGGGCTTCATCCGCCAGATCATTGGTTGGCGCGAGTACATCTGGTGCATGTACTGGCACGTCGGTGACGGCTGGGAGGAGATGAACGCCCTCAACGCCCACGCCGGGCTGCCAGCGGTGCTCGAGACCGGTGAGACCCAGATGCACTGCCTGGCCGAGGCGGTCGGTGGGCTGGAGGAGACCGGGTACGCCCATCACATCGAGCGGCTCATGCTGTTCGGAAACCTCGTGCTGCTGGCCGGCGTGGAGCCGGCCCTGGCGCGTGACTGGTTCCACCGCGCCTTCATCGACGGATATGACTGGGTGATGGCACCCAACGTGCTCGGTATGGCCACGTGGGCCGACGGCGGGGTGCTGATGACCAAGCCCTACGCGGCCAGCGGCCGCTACGTGCAGCGGATGTCGAACCACTGTCGGTCCTGTCGCTATGACCCGGGAACCCGAACCGGTGAGGACGCGTGTCCGTTCACCACCCTCTACTGGGACTTCCTCGATCGCAACCGTGCTCAGCTGGGGGCGATCCGGCGGATGCAGCTGTCGTTGGGGAACCTCGACCGCATCGCTCCCGAGGAGCTGACCGCGATCCGCCATCAGGCCGCCGCGCTGCGCGCCAACTTTGAGGCCTAAGCTGAGAGGTATGAGCGCGTCCACCGACCACGTGGAATCGGTGTGGGATTACCCGCGACCGCCGGCGGTCGTCCCGTGTGAGCGGCGGGTCCGGGTCGAGTTCGCCGGCGCGCTGCTGGCCGATTCGCATCGGGCCATGCGCGTGCTGGAAACCAGCCACCCGCCCACGATCTACATCCCGCTGGCCGACGTCCAGGCCGACCTCCTCGCCCCGAGCTCGGTGCGCCCGACGATCTGTGAATACAAGGGCCAGGCGCGCTACTTCGACGCGGTGGCCGGTGAGCGGCGCGTGCAGGCGGTCGGCTGGACCTACCCCACGCCCGCCCGCGGCTTCGAGGCGCTGAGAGACACCATCTGCTTCTACCCGAGCCGCGTGGACGCCGCCTTCCTCGACGACGAGCGCGTTCAGGCCCAGGAGAGCGATTTCTACGGCGGCTGGATCACCGCCGACATCCGCGGCCCGTTCAAGGGGCCGGCGGGCACCCTCGGCTGGTAGACCGCAGGTCCAGCCGGTGAGCCCTGACCTCGACCGTTGGGTCCCCAACCCGCTCGTCCACGTCGAGCATCGGCGCGAGACGCACGTGGCACCCGAGCGGGTCTGGTCAGCGGCTCAGTCGGTCCGACTCCACGACACGCGCGCCCTCGGGCGGCTCGTCCGACTCCGGATTCCCGGGCTCATGCCGGAGACCAGCTACGACGCCATGTTCCGGTCCCCGCCGTTCAACATCCTCTTCGAGGACGCGACGGCGCTCGTGTCCGGCCTGGTCGGGCGGATCTGGACCCTGCGGCGGGATTATCCGGAGCTGGCCGATCCCGAGGCGTTCCGCAGCTGGTCGGCCCGCGGCACGGTGCGCGTGATGTTCGCCAGTTGGGTGGAGCCGACCGACGCCGGGGGTGCCGCCCTTGTGAACGAGACCCGGGTGGACGCCGTCGACCGCGCCGCGCGCGTGGGACTCGCCACCCTGCGGCCGCTGATCACCGGATCGCACAGCCTGATCGGACGCGAGGGGCTCGAGATCGCCGTTCAGCGCGCCGAGGAGAACACCAGAAGCGGGCCCGCGGTCCCGGGGTCGACTGCGAGCGGGTCGCGCGAGTGATCGCCGACCGCTGGGGGGTGACGCGGTCAGAGGTCGCGATGGCCTACCCGTGCGACGCGCTCGTTCCCGACCCGGCTCTCCAGGCCTGGCGCGGGGTCACCGTGGCAGCCCGGCCCGAGCAGGTGTGGCCCTGGCTGACCCAGATCCGCCTTGCCCCCTACTCCTATGACTGGCTCGACAACCTCGGGCGCAGGTCACCGCGTGAGCTGCGCGGTCTGGCCGAGCCGGTCGTCGGTGAACCCTTTGTCTCATCCTTCGGCCGGGGTTTCGGGCGGGTCGAAGCGGTCAGCGTCGGTCATGCGTTCACCGGATCGATTCTCGGCGCCGTCATGTCCTACGTGCTCGTGCCCGTCGATCCCGACCGGCGCGAGACCCGGCTGCTGTTGAAGATCGTGCTGCGCCGGGGGCGCGCCGTCGCTCCCTTCCTGTCCGTCGGCGACCTCCTGATGGCGCGACGACAGCTGCTCAACCTGGCCGGGTTGGCCGAGCGCGACGCGCGCTCTCACACCGACATGTCCTGAGTCATTGGGCACGCGGCGACCGAGTGCGTACGCTCCCCGCGATGGCTGGCACCTCCGCCGCAACCACCGACGCTGCCCGCCAGGAGCGGACCACGGTGGTGTCGATCATCACCGCCTCATCACTGATGGTGTTGATGCTCGGCGTGGGGATCGCCGCCTCCAGCCTGGGCCTGATCTCCACCGGCATCGAGTCCACCGGCGACGTGGTGGCTGCGGTGGTGACGTTCTTCGCCGTGCGGTTGGGGGCCCGTCCGGCGGACGAGTCCCATCCCTTCGGTCACCGTCGCGCGGAGAACCTGTCGGCGCTGGCCGAGGCATCGATCCTGCTCGGCGGCGGTCTGCTCGTGGTCATCGAGGCGGTTCAGCGGTTGATCGGCGGCGGGAGCTCGCTGTCGGCTCGCTGGTACGTGTTCGCCGTCATCGGCCTGGCGATCGTGGTCAACATCCTCCGCGCGGTCGTCGCCTCAGCCAGCGCCAAGCGCTACGGGTCGGCCGCGCTGCGCTCCAACTCGTTCCACTTCGCCAGCGACGTCGGCGGATCGGTCGCCGTGCTCGTCGGGCTGATCGTGGTGCGGGCCGGATTTCACGACGGTGACGCGATCTCGGCGTTGGTCGTGGCCGCGTTCATCTTCACCGCGGCCGGACGCCTGATCTTCGAGAACGCCCAGATCCTCATGGACACCGCGCCCCTGCACGCTCAAGCGGTCGCCCGGGACGCGATCGCCGCCCTCGGCCCTGACGTCGAGCTCGATCGCCTGCGCCTGCGCGAGTCCGGGGGTCGCTACTTCGCCGACGTGGTGGTCGCCATCCCACCCGGCCAAGCCGTGGTCGAGGCCCACACCACCGCCAACGCGGTGGAGGAGGCGATCGAGCATGTGCTGCCCGACAGCGACGTCGTCGTCCATGTCGAACCCCGCCTCCGGGGTCTGACCCTGCGCGACCAGGTGCTCGCCGTCGCGCTCACCGAGCCGACCGTCAGCGAGGCGCACGACATCACCATCTTCGATCACGACGGCCAGCACAGCGTGTCCCTGCATCTCAAGCTGCCCGCCGACAGCTCGCTGGCCAGCGCCCATGAGGTCGCCGAGCGCGTCGAGAACGCGATCAGAGCCCTGCCCCAGGTGAGCGACGTCCGTACCCACCTCGAACCGCTCGAGCAGCCCATCGCCGCCGATCCGTCTGCCGGGACCGACCCGGGTGCGCTCGAGACCATCAAGAGCGTCGTACGGCGCTACGCGCACACGCCGGCGCGGGACCTGCGCCTGCTGCCCACCGAAGCGGGCGACGTGCTGTTCATCACCGTGTCGGTGGGGGCGACAGCGTCACTCAACCAGGCCCACCAGCTCGCCAGCGACCTGGAGGAGGAGCTCCGTCAGGAGATCCCCAGCATCGCCGACGTCGTCGTGCACACCGAGCCGTGACCGGCTACCCCCGCTCGGGCTTCCAGCCCAGGGGAACCGTCTCGGCGTCGAGACGCCATCGGACCGGGAATCCGGTGGGAGTGCCGGCGTCGCTCAGCCACCACGTCTCATCCGGGCTCCAGCCCGCGAGAACCGTCTGATAGCCACCCGCGCGCAGGACGCGTCCGGCGCTCGTCAGGTACCCCATCACGCTGAGGTGGATGCCGTCATAGTCGGCCGCGATCGCGCCGTAGTCGGGAATCGCCCAGTCGGCGTCCTGGCCGGTGGCCCGGAACCAGTCATGTCGACGCGAGCGCGGTACGGCGAGCGGGTAGCGCGCCACCAGGGCGCTCCAGTCATCCGGACCGTCGATCTCGAAGATGCGGGCGCCGGGGCGGACCTGCACCACCCGGCACTGTGCCGAGGTCCAGTCCATCGCGTCCTCGACCAGACTCAGCCGGACCGGGCCGTGGGTTCCGAGGGTTCGCGTCGATTGCAGAAGGCCGGAGAGGGCGGGCGTTGACCACCACGACCCGGAGTACGAGGCGGCCGGATCGTCACGGCGCCTCTCCGCGCGGCGCTCCTCGGCCAGGGTGCCCGCCCGCCAGTCCGCCAACGCGGCGACGGGATCTGGAGTTTCGGGGAGCGCATCGGTGCGCTCAGGCAGCTCGAAGCTGACCTCCTGCTGAGTCGCCCGGTCCAGCGGGGTCGCCCACCACTGCGCCGCGGCGGCTGAACCGACCGCTGCGGCCACCGGTTCGAGTGCCGCGCTGACGATGGGGTCAGAGAGCCGGCGGTCACACGCATCGGGCTCCTCCCAATACAGCGCGGCGTACACCGAGTCCTCCAGCGCGGCCCAGAAGACCCCGGGGTCGCGACTGGTACTGATCGCCTCGAGATCGGCGCGGGCGACCAGCGCGCTCAGCTCCTCCGCCAGCCGGATCGGACCGGCGGACTCGGGTGCCCGCTCCCGCCACCACCACGACCCCTCTCGAGCCAGCAACGCCCAACAGACCCGTCGGCCCCGGGGTCCCGCGAGCAACCGCTGAGGATCGATCCCGAACGGGGCCGTGCTCTCCGCGTTATTCAGTGCCATCCGGCGGTTCCGCGCGCACCGCTAGGACGCGTCGGGCGCGGAGGCGCGCCCCCGTTTATCGCGGCGACAGCGTTCTGAGCAGTAGCGCACGGAGTCCCAATCTCGAGCCCACTTGCGTCGCCAGGCGAACGGGCGCCCGCACCGCTCACAGATCTTCTCGGGGAGGTCGCCCTTGCGCTTCATCACCTCAACAGGCTAGAAGCGCGGGCGGTGAGAGATCAGCTGGGGAGGGCGTAGCCGCGCGTGGCCTTGGTGACCTCGCCCGACTTGCTCAGACGGGTAAGGGCTGCGCTGACGGTCGCGGTGGCGATTCCAGTGCTCTGGCCGACCTCGGACGCCGTCTGGGGTCCGCTCTTCAGCGCGGCGAGGATCTTCTCCTTGTTCTCGCCCCGGGGGGCGACCGACGTCGACGCGGCGGACGACCGAGACGCGCTGGCGCGTGACCGGGACGGGGTCGAGCCGGACCGAGACGAGGTCGCGCGTGAACGAGACGCGGCGGGGCGCGAAGGTGATCCTGACTTCTTCGGCGCGCTGGCTCGGGCGGCACGCGGCTTGGCCGAGGCGCTGGCTCGGGTCGCGCGCGGTTTGGTCGAGGCGCTGGCGCGGGCTGCGCGCGGCTTGGCCGGGGCGCTCGCCGAGGTCACAGGCGCGGACTGGCTCGACGCGATCGTCGCGGCCTCGGGCGCCGGGAGGCGCTTCTCGATCTCATCGGCCAGCGCCCGCAATTCGGCAACCGCCAGCAGCCCCGCGTCGATGGCCTTCTTGCTCGCATCCTCTGTGAGCCTGCTGAGCGTCTTGGCCACCGGCTTGCGGACTCCTGCGCGTCGCAGCCGTGTGAATAGGTCATCGTCCTGCTGAGGCATTGCTCTCCCGGGTGTGTGTCGTGAAGGTCAAAGCGGCAACCCTAGCGTGAGCAGCGCTGGTCCTCCAGCGACGGCGGTGTGACATAGCGCTCGGTGCCTCCCAGCATGGGTGAACGTCAGATGTCCGGCAGGGAGTGGCGCCCACCCGCGGCGTCGGTCCATCCGCCCAGCATCGTGCAGCGGCGACGCTACCAGTCACTCCTGCGGGGCGTCCGCGTTCCCGGGTGCCGCGTCGCCATCGGCGTCTGCCTCGGCGTTGGCTTGTTCTTCGCGTCCCGCTTCCACGAGACGGTCATTTCCGATCAACTCACCGGCGGCCTCCTTCGCCTTTCCGGCCAGCTCCTCGAACAGACCCTCACGGGTCACCTTCGGCTCCTCAGACATCTTGACACCCCATCCTTTCGCTTTGCTCAGGCTCCGCGGACTTCACCGCGCGCTCCTGCCAGCATCGCGAATCAGTCTGAACGATGTTGGCCGAGCTCGGGGCTGGCTTCAACGGCCGCGACGAACGCCGCCGAGGGTGTGCGTGATCCAGGCTCACTCGCACAGCCAAAAGCACGGCTGGCGCCCGACCTTGAGGCCGCAGCCGCCGGTGTCGATGTATGACCATGGAGTCCCGGTCTCTCAGCACCTTGACCGTCGGGGTGGCGGCAACGCGAGAGGCCCTCGCCGACTGGTTTCAGCATCCGTGGCAGGCGACTCGTGCCTGGCTCGCGGGGTCGGCTCTGGCGGCATGCCTGCTCCTGGTCGGCACGCTGGTGGTGGCCGAAGTCGTCTCCCCGACGCGCGACATCGACGTCGGTGTGCCGCCGGTGACCGCCGCCGGTCCCGACTACGTCCTGACCATTCTGGGCCACAACCTGTTGGTGCTGGCGTTTCACGCGATGGCGTGCGTGGCCGGGTTCATCGCCGGTTCCAGCCTCCCGCACGAGGCGGCGCGGCTGAAGGGTCTCAGCCGTGCCGTCAACGTCTATGGCGCCAAGTGCGCGATCGCGTTCGTGGCCATCGCCACGGCCTTCTCGATGAGTTACCAGGCCTGGTTGCTGGGGACCGCCGCCGCCGGCGTGGGCGCCGAGCTGCACGTCAGTCCGGCGCTCCTGCTGGTCGCGCTCCTGCCCCACGCCGCACCCGAACTGATGGCGCTGTTCCTTCCGCTTGCGGCCTGGGTCATCGCCAGCCGCCGCGGCACCTGGGACCAGTTGCTCGCCGCCTCATTGCTCACCACCGCCCTGGCCATTCCCATCCTCATCGCCGCCGCCATCTGGGAGACCTACGGCGCACCTCACCTGATTGCTCTGATCGCCGGCCACTGACGGCGCCGCTCCCAGTGGGTGTGAAAGCCGATCATGTGGCGGGCGTGGGCTCCGCACGCGGCCTTCAGGGCAGGGACCAGAAACCGTCCTGGCCGACGGGACGCTCCTGCGCCACACGGGAGAGCCGCTGGCGGGCCTCCGCGGGATCGATCTCGCAGACGACGGCGATCTCCCGGGTCGCGAGTGGCTCACCCGCCCAATCGAGCACCGCCTCCACGCTGTCCGGCACACCGCGCTGTGCGGCGTGGGGGATCAGGTTCGCCGCAAGCGCCCAGTAGACCGCGTAGGGCTGAAAGCCCGGGGCGGTCAACGTCACTCCATCGGCGTCACGCGTGATCTCGTAGGAGGGACACGTATAACGGCGCCCGCCTTCCCAATTCGCCAGGCGCGCATCCATTGCCAGCGCCTCGGCCGTCGGATGTCGGGCACCCTGCGCGTCGCGATCAAGCTCGGCGAGGACTTGGGGCTCGCTCATCCAGGCGCCCAGCTCCTCAGGCGATAGGCCGACGTCTGCCGCGGCTCCGTCGGTGGTTGTCGTGTCGTCGAGCAGCTCCCCGCTGAAGTGACGCACGCGGAGCGCTCGCAGCAGGCGGGGCGCCTGATCGGTTGCGTGCAGGCGGGCGGCGACGACGGCGCGGCAGGCGACCGCAGTGCCGGACATCCGTGAGCGGCGACGGTCGTCAATGGGCATCCCGTGCTCCGCGCCGATCCGGGCGAACGCAGCCGACTGGCGCTCAACATCGAAGCCGCTCTTCTCATAGCTCTCAGGACCATCGGCCAGCACGACCATCCGGTCATGCCACTGGAGTTGGTCACCGTAGACCCAGGACAACTTGCGACGGAAGGGCTCCGCGCTGAACGCCCAAGGGCAGCCGGGGTCGGTGTAGTGAGTGATACGCAGGTCGGCCACGACCGGGATTCTGCCACCCTCGAGGCGCGGGCCCGGAGTTCACCCGTTTCAGGTCAGTCGGCCGGCGGGTAGCAATCCAAGTGTGTCTGACGAAGAACGCGCCGAGCCAACGAAGGACCCGAGCGACTCCGTGGACGGCGCTGAGCCGATGACCGAGTCCCAGCGAGCCGAGATCGAGAGCCTTGGCGGGGGGGATTCCAGCCCGGACCGCGAGCTCACCCGAGCCGAGGCGGCTCAGCTGATCGATCAGCTCGAGCACCGGACCGGCCGAGAGGGCAACTAGCCGACTCGACACGGAGCCGCCTCTGGCGCCTCCGGCTGATCAAAGTTGAACGCCTCGGAACTTCGCGACCACTGTCTGGCTTTTCTCGGTACGCGTGAGGAATTCCCGTTCGGCCCGGACACTTCGGCGTTCAAGGTCGCCGGCAAGATCTTCGCGCTGTCACGCCTTGGCGAGGAGCCACTGCGCGTCAGCCTCAAGTGCGATCCACCGCTCGCCGAGCAACTCCGCAAGGCGCACGCGGCGGTGATCCCCGGCTATCACCTCAACAAGCGCCACTGGAACACCGTGATCATCGACGGCTCACTGTCGGACGAGATGATCCTCGACATGGTGGAGGATTCCTATGACCTCGTCGTCAGCGCACTGTCGCGGGCACGTCAGAGGGGGCTGGGCTGGCGCGTCGACGCCTGAACTCGATGACCGAGGGCCGTCGTGTGTCGGAGCGGCCGCGTCGGGGTAGAACCCGAACAGGCAGAATCGAGGACAGACCGTCCCACCGCGGCCTCCTCTCGGCCACGGCTGAGCCCAGTGCATCGCGCCCACGAATGGAACGCGATCTCGTTTCTGGATCAGCTTTTCAACCAGGAGTCGAGCCCGTTGCACGATGCCCGGAACCACTGAACGAACCCCGGCGAAAGTCATCGGGATCGAACCGAAACGATGAAGGGGACTGAACATGTTCGAACATCTGAATACGCCGGAAGAGATCTTCGATTTCAAGCTGGGGTCCGCTCTGAAGATGGAGGAGACGCTGGTTGGGGTGCTCGAGGAGCTCGAGGGGGCCGCCAACCGTGATGAGATCAAGCAGGCGCTCAGTGCCCACCGCGTCGAGACGCTTGAACACGTCTCCAACATCAAGCAGTGCTTCAGCCTGCTTGGCCTGGAGGTCGATGACTCGCCGAACCTGGTCATTGAGGCGATGGCCAAAGAGGGCAAGGCAACCCTGAAGAAGGTGGATGACTCCCTGGCGGACGCCGTCGTGCTGGTCGCGGCAACTGAGTCAGAGCACTACGAGATCGCCGTGTACGAGACGCTGGTCACCAACGCTCACGCGCGTGGCGCCGACGACGTGGCTGCTCTGCTGCAGCACAACCTCGATCAGGAGAAGCACGCCCTCGAGGTCGCGCGCTCGACGATGGAAAAGATCGCTTCGGAGGGAATCGCGGTCCCCGTCTCGGCCTGACCCGAGTCGCGAAGCCGATATCGCGTCGCTGCCGGTCAATGGCGCCGGTGGACTGGCGGAACCGGCTCCTTGGTGTCGATCTTGAGGGATCGGCGCGACGCAGGAGCCGGTGGCGCGGGCCTGTGATCGACGGCGGTCTGCAAGGATCGACGGATGTCTCTCAGAAAATGCTCCGGCTTGATCGTCCGACCGCGTCATGGATGATCGGGATCCGATCTCGGCTCTGATCAGTGATCTGCACTGGCAGATCGATGAAATGCGACGCCGCGGGATCACGGACACCGCCGGGGAACCGTATGTGCCAGCGCACTACAAGCGCGGCCTCCTGGTAGCGATCGACAGGGGAGGGCTCGCGGTCTCGGAGTTCGTGGCGGGCTACGTCAACCGGGCGCCAAGCAGCACCTTCAAGAAGCTCGTGGACGCTGACTCGGTCGACCTCGCCTGTGAGGCGCTTGTCGCGGATCCCGATAGGCCCTATGCGCACCTGTTCAGTGACGCTGACCGGTCACTTGCTCGCAAGCGCATCGCGCCACATGCCACGGCCATCGACAACCGCAAGGCAGCCCAGGTCGATCGGATAGCTCAGTACCTCGCCGATCTCCCCGAGGACCTCGCGGCGCTGCGGGACCTCGCCGCCGGTGCGACTCCTGAACAGGCGATCGCCATCAACACTCAGATACTGGAGCAGGCGCCGGGAGATGTCGTCGCCCTGAACCGGCTTGGGCGGGCCTATGAATCCACGGGCGCACACGACCGCGCCGTCGAGGCCTTCAGGGCGGTACTTGAGGCCGATCCGACCAACAGCATCGCCGCCCGTCGGCTCAGCGACCTCGATCGCAATCGACGAGCTCAGTGACTGACGCCTGAACGCACCGATCGCGCGTCCGAGCCCGACAAGGGTTCTGGCCCCGGGGGTGAAGCGTCGCGGACCGGGGGCGTTCTGCTTCAAGGATCGGGTTCGTCGCTCTCAACGGTGTCGGGGCTGCTGATGCTGATGATGGCCTGCCAGAAACTGGCCGCTGTCTCGGGGTCGATCTGATCGAGGAGTACGCGCCGTACGGCTCGAGCGTGCGCGGGTCGAGCGGCGCGTACCGCGGCGCGACCGTGGTCGGTCGCGGCGATCAGCCGCGTGGGGCCCGATTGGTTGCGAGTGACGAGGCCCCGGTCTGCCATCCGCGAGACCTGGCGTGAGAGGCGGCTGCGGTCCCAGCCCAGGAGTCGGGCAAGCTCCTGCTGGCGCAAGCTTCCATCGCCCAGTTCGACGAGACGGGTGAGTACCGCGAATTCGGGGATCGAGAGGTCAGCGGCTGCGGCTATCTCGCGCGCCACGGCTTCGGTCACGGCATCGCCAGCGCGCTTCCAGGCTGTCCAGAGCTCCGTTTCATCGGTGTTGAGCCGGTGGGTCATTGATCTTGAGTCTACGTCGGAGTTGTCATGACAACAACACGGCTATGCTTTGTTTCCATGACAACACAAGATGGACAGCACAACGTCCTCGTGACCGGTGGGAGCCAGGGAATTGGTCTTGCCCTCGCCGCCAGGTTTCTCGCCCAGGGGAGCACGGTCCTGGTCACCGGCCGTTCCGCGGACCGGCTAGAACGCGCCGCCGCTGAGCATCCGGGCTTGCGGACGTTCGTCAATGACATCGCTTACCCCGACCAGCGCGAGGCTCTGGCCGCTCATGTCGCCGAGACCATGCCCCAACTCGATGTGCTCGTCAACAACGCGGGGATCCAGCGGCGGGTCGCGCTGGCGGCCGATCTCGGGGACTGGTCCGAGCGTCAGATCGAGATAGACATTCTGCTCGCCGGACCGGTGCACCTGAGCCAGCTGCTCATCCCCCTGATGCTCGCGCACGGTAGGCCGTCGACGATCGTCAACGTGACCTCAGGCGGTGGCCTCGTTCCCCAACCGTTCGCCCCGCTCTACAGCGCATGCAAAGCGGCAGTGCACAGCTACACGCTCAATCTTCGATTCGCTCTCGCTGCGACCCCGTGTCACGTCGTCGAACTGATCCCCCCCGCCGTCGCAACCGGCCTGGGCGGGAACGGGACGCCCCACGGTGTTGACCTCAACACGTTCACTGACGCCGTCTTCCCCGCTTTGCTCGATCACGACCACGACACCGTCGGGTACGGCATGACCGACGCCCCGGCGGTCAATCAGATCCTTCACGACACCGCGCAGCTCTTCGACGCGATGGCCGAACGATTCCCGATTCCAACCTACTGATTGCGCGACGCGCAAGGAGGACGCCCATGAACGCGAAGTGCTTTCTCATAACTGGCGTGAGCACCGGCCTCGGCCGGAGCATGGCCCAGGCGGCACTCGACGCGGGCCACACCGTGATCGGGACCGTCCGTCGACCCGAGGACGCCGAGGCTTTTGAGGGCCTCGGCGCGCGCGCCCTGTCCCGTCTGCTTGACGTGAGCGATCAGGACGCGGTGTTCGCGACGGTTGCTGAGATTGAGCGTCAGGTCGGAGCCATCGACGTTGCGGTGGCCAACGCCGGCTACGGACTCGAGGGCACCATCGAGGAGTCGACCATGAACCAGTTGCGCGACCAGTTCGAGGTCAACGTCTTCGGGGCGGTCGCGACGATGAAGGCAGTGCTGCCTTACATGCGTGAGCGGCGGCGCGGGCGCATCATCACCGTGACTTCGATGGGCGGGTTGCGGACCTTCCCTGGCCTGGGCGCTTATCACGCCAGCAAGTACGCGCTGGAGGCCATCTCAGAGACGCTCGACAAAGAAGTCGAACAGTTCGGTGTGCGGGTGACCGCGATAGAGCCCGGCGGTTTTCGCACCGACTGGGCCGGACGCTCGATGACACGCGTACAGAACACCATCCCGGACTATCGCGCGCTCATGGAGCCCCTACGCGAACGTCGCGCGGCGAACAGCGGCCGTCAGATCGGTGACCCCGACAAGGCTGGTCAGGCGCTGTTGGCGATCGTGGCCGCCGAGAACCCGCCGCGTCACCTGATGCTTGGCAGCGATGCCATTGACCTCGTCAACCAGGCTCGTGAGGAGCTGCGGATCGAGTCTGAGGCCTGGCGGGATCTGTCGCTCAGCACCGACTTCGCCGACGAATGACCCAGAGGCCGCTTTCAGCTTCCTCAACGGCCGGGCTGGATGACCCGACCCGCTCGTCCCTCATGAGCCGCCACGCACGTTTCGCGATCGTTCGTGGTCGGTGCATGCGATACCCGGCTGAGGTTGCCCCGTTCTGCAGCCTTCCCGCGGCACCCACCCCGGCCGACTGGCAGGATGCCGAGTCATTCGTTGCACCACGCGGGCTCCCCGTGATGCACCGCCCGTACGTCTCGGTTCCCGACAACTGGGCAGTCGACTGGAGCTGTGACGCACTACAGATGATCGCCGCGTCCTCTATCGGGCAACCAGACCCAGAGGTCGTCGTACTGATGCCGAAGGACGTCCCCGAGATGCGCGAGCTCGTTGCCCAAACCGCCCCCGGTCCTTTCGGCCCGCGGACCATTGAGCTGGGCACCTATCTCGGCTTACGAGAATCGGGGAGGCTCATCGCGATGGCTGGGGAGCGGATGTCGCTCCCAGGTTGGACCGAGATCAGCGCCATCTGCACCGCGCCCGACGCCCGCGGGCGTGGCCTGGCCACGCGAATAACCAGAGCTCTGGCGGCGATGATCGAGCACCGCGGCGACCGGCCGTTCCTGCACGTTCGCGCGGACAACGCGGGAGCAATCCGCGTATACGAGAGCCTGGGGTTCGTCGTGCGCCAACAGTTCGTCCTCCATCAAGTCCGGCTGCGCCAGAAGCCCGGGAGCCCTTGATAGGGCGCTCTCCGCGCTCTGGGCCGACAGCTGCCTCCGGCGAGAGAGTGCCACCGTGCGGGGCCGGCGGGGACATTCGCATCACCCTGTCCGGGCGTTCTCGAGCGTTCGAATATGAGCTGTGCGTCTCGGCGGTGACAGACTCCGGGTTGTGCTGATCTACTCGATGAGCGTCTCTGTGGATGGCTTTGTCGCGGACCGTGACGGTGTCTTCGGTTGGGCTGCCCCCGACGACGAGCTGTTTGCCTTTCATCTTGCTCGCGTGAAGGAACTCGGGTGCTGTCTGTGTGGGCGCAAGCTCTACGAGACGATGTTGGTGTGGGAGACCGATCCGTCGCTGCGCGACAGCGATCTGCACACCGCGTTTGCCGATGCCTGGGGCGCGCTTCCGAAGGTCGTCTTCAGTCGCACGCTCGACAGCGTCCACGGCAACGCTCGGCTGGCGGCAGCCCCGGTTGTTGAGGAGGTGTCCGCCGCGCTCGCGGGGACAGACAAGGATGTCGAGATCGGTGGTCCAGACCTAGCCGGGGGTGTGATCGCACTTGGTCTGGTCGATGAGCTACGGCTGTTCCGCGTTCCCATCATCGTCGGTGGTGGGACGCGCCTGCTTCCTCCGGTCACCACCAACGTCCTCCTCGAGCTGGTTGAGACACGGACGTTCAGTTCGCAGGTGGTCTACGAGCGTTACAGATCCGCCAGCTCAGACCGATCTGGCGCTTCTCAGGGCGGACAGTCCTGAGGAATGTCCGCAAGCGTACGTTCGCGGTTGGACCGACACACGCGCCAGACGAGCTGTGACGGGGGTTAATGGGCCGACAGTCCAACTCACACCAAGGGAGCCAACATGCTTCTCATCCTGGCAGCAGTGCTGCTGGTCATCGCCATCGCCGGTGGAGTCGTCATCCACCCGCTGCTGTTTCTGATCGCCATCCTGGCCATCGTTGTGTTCTTCATGGATCGCCGCGGCAGAGTCGTCCGCTGACGAGCGGCCAGCGCTCGGCTCTCAATCAGGGCCGAGCGTTGAGCTCGTGGTCTAGGTAAGGGTCGCCGCCAGGCGATGATGACGCAGCTCCTCGGGCGGTGACCCGAGCAACATCCAGGTGCGGTCGTTCCGGCGACCGATCTTGCCGCGACGAGCCAGTTCGCCCATCGCGCTGGTCACCGCAGGACGGTGCGCGCCAATGAGGTCTGCGAGCCTCTGATGGGAGAGCGGTAACGGGACGGCGATGCCGTCGGGCGACACTCGACCCCAGCGTTCCGCCAGATGCCAGAGGGTGAGCAGCAGCCGATCGTCAACACGTGGGTGATGGGCGATCGCGAGCGACACAGCGAGTGCATGCGCGCGACGCGTCCCGCGGTTGAACAGCTCCAATCCGAGCTGCGGCCAGGGAGTTATGCGCACAACCAGACGGTGGTCGAGCACGGCCAGCCGCGATGGCTCCAAAACGGTCCAGCCCACCTCCGCCTGCACGTGGGAGCCTTCGTCATCCCAGCTCCACGGCCGGATGACGTCACCCGCTCCAATGAGTTCCACGCAACGGCGTCCCAGCACTTCGACTTCTCGGCTGATGAGTCCATCGACGACCAGAAAGCCGCGATGGTGGGCGTCTGGCTCCTCGGCTGCAGCCACGTCCCAGTCGCCGACGGACAGCCGTCTGACCCGGGTGCGCGTCTCTCGCTGCGCGCGCGCCCAATCATCGGGCGGTAACAGGTACTTGAGTTCGGAATCGGCGTCGATGATGCTGATCGAATCCGCGGCCATGCCTAAACGGCCGGACCGGGGTGTCGACAACCGAAAACAAAATCCCGTTGTTGGGAGAAGCCCACGCCGCGAGCATATCTGTCCTTCACGTCACGCGGTGGCCTCCAGAACGACGAAGGCCCCGACGAATCGGGGCCTTGAGAAGAGCCCTCCATCGGACTCGAACCGATGACCCCTTCCTTACCATGGAAGTGCTCTACCAACTGAGCTAGGAGGGCGCTCGGCCACAGGATATAAGGCTGGCCCGCGCAAGGGCTGTGGGAGTCCGCGCGCTCCCACAGCCTCACCACGTCATGGCAGCCCCTGCCTGGTCTCCCAGGGTGCCGGGATTACTTGATCAGCGGCCCCGCGGCCTTGAGAACCTCGGCCTTGGTCATCGGCTTGTCAAAGCCGCCGTTGGGCACCACGGACTGATCGGTGAGCAGGCCCAGGGTGGCGGCGTGGCGGGCTTCGACCTGGACGATCGAGCCGGCCGCGGCCAGCAGTGCCTTGCTCTTCAGCGACGGGCCAGCGCCGTTGTAGGCACCGACTCCGACGTTCTCGACCGTGTAGGCGAGCGCGAGGAAGGTCTTCTCGTTCGTCACCGGGAAGTCGAAGGTCGGCATGGCAACCGCCTTCCCACCGCCGGCCTTGATCGCGGCGGTGAGCGCGGAGACGTGCTCGGCCTCCTCAGCGCCGAAGGTCGCCGCGATTGCCTTGGTCTCGGCGGACAGGGTCAGCGACTTGGCCTTGACCTGGTAGAAGTTCGTCTCCAGGTACTCCAGGGTCAGGGCGAAGTTGAGGATGTCGAGGTCGCTGGTGGCATCCGCGGCGAAGGCCGACGACACGAACGGTCCGACCGCCCCGAGGCCGAGGGTGGCACCGGCGGCGAGTGCCCCGCGGAGGATGAAGGTGGCGCGGTTCACGCCGTGCACCTCCACGGCGCCCAACTCGGGGCCGGAAGTGGTTGTCTCAGTCATGAAGGTTCCTCTCGAATGGGGGAGATCAGGCGATGAACGGTTTGACCACGGCCAGGACCTGGCTCATCGTCATGGGCTTGGCGAACGCGCCATTGGGGGTCGGGTTCTGCTTGGTCAGCAGGTTGAGCGTGGCCGCGTGGCGGGCCTCGACCGAGTGGATCGACAGCGCTGCGGCGAGGATCTCCGCACTCTTGATGTTCGGAGCCTGACCCAGGTAGGCGGCGGCGCCGAGGTTCTCGACCGTGGCGGCGAGCTTGGCGACGCTGGTGGCGCTGGTCAGCGGGAACTTGCCGGTCGGCTTGGCCGCCGGGGTGCCCAACTTGGACGCGACGGCATGGAGGGCGGCGACGTGCTCGGCCTCCTCAGCGCCGAAGACCTTCAGGGTGGCGAGGGTCGGTCCGCTGAACAATCCGCTGGCGGCGACCTTGGCGTAGAACTGATCCTCGAGGTACTCGAGGGTCAGCGCATAGTTGACGATCGCCAGGTCGCCCGTCGTCGCGCTGGTGCTCGTCGCGGCGGTGGTCGTGCTCGGCGCGGCCGCCTGAGCCGCAGTGCTGGTGGTCTTGGTGCTGGAACCGCAGGCTGCGATGAACGCCGCCAATCCGCTGGCCGCGGCTGCCGATCCGATGCCCTTGCCAGCCATCCTGAGGAACTTCTTGCGCTCGACGTCATCCCGCGCGAGCTCGATGACAATTCCGGTCTCTTCAGGACCGTCGTGCAGAGGATCGGTCACGACCCACTCCCTTGCGCCTTTAGCCCATGTTTAGCTTCTGGGATCTGCACCTCATACGCGTCCCCTGTCACACCGGATCACAGAAAAAAGCTTTTTCACGGGCGTGATCCGCGATTTAAACCGCCCCGTAACAACTCTCATGTCACAGAAGCTCAGGCTTATCACGGCGACCGCTGCTCTGGCACTGCTCGTCGCCGCCTGCGGTTCATCGTCAACCACGCCAGCGGCCCCCGCCTCGACCGCCCAGGCCAGGACCGGCACTGCCACGACCGTCGCGGCGGCGCCGGCCGCGAGCGCGGCCAAGCCGGTCTCCGGTCACGCCACCGTGGCGATCCGCAACTTCATGTACTTCCCGATGCACCTGACCGTCACGGCGGGCACACGGGTCAGCTTCCACAACGACGACCAGACCGCCCATACCGCCACGGCGATCAATCAAGCCTTCGACAGCGGCACGATCCAGCCGGACAAGACCGCGACCGTCACCTTCAGGAAGCCCGGAACCTACGCCTATCACTGCCTCTTCCACGCCTTCATGACCGCCAGCATCACGGTCGTCGCGGCCAGCACCTGATCACCGGCCCACGCCGACCCGTGAACACCCGAGCGTGCGCGATCATGTGCGCATGGAGCTGTGGATCGGCTATGACGCAGAGCGCTTCGCCGCTGGTGCCCAGACGTTTCTGGAAGCGAGGATCGAGCGCAACGTGCTGGCGACCGTGCTCGTGGCGATCCAGTCCGGCCGCTACGCCGAGGCCATCTTCGCCATCGCCAGCAACGATGACCACGAGACGGTCGCCGCCGCGATCCGCACGCCACCGCACCTGATGATCATCGCCGGCGCGCTCCCTGACGCGGACGCGTTCATGCAGGCGTGGCTGGGGATCGACCCGGCCTGTCCTGGGGTGTCCGCTGAACCGGAGCTCGCCCAGGCGCTCGCCCAGGCGTGGTCACACACGAGCCGCGGCAGCGTCGAGCTTCATGTCCACGAATCACTGATGGTCCTTGAGACCGTCACCCCGCCTGAGCCTCCAGTGCCCGGCGAGCTGCGGCTCGCCGATTTCCGTGACAGCGCCCAGCTGGGGGACTGGGGGGTGGCCTTCGCGATCGAGAGCGGGCTGGGGCACCCCGAGTCCGCCCCGGCGGCGATGCAGTACTCGGTGCGCAACCGCCGACTTCACGTGTGGCAGCGCGACGGTGCCAACGTCGCGATGGTCGGCCACAACGTCATGATCGCCGGCACGGTCCGCGTCGGGCCGGTCTTCACGCCGGCGCAGCTGCGCGGACGCGGGTACGCCAGTGCCGCCACCGCCGCGGTCAGCCAGCTGATGCTCGACCAGGGTGCGCAGCGCTGCATGCTCTACACCGACCTCGCCAACCCCATCTCGAACCACGTCTACGCCAAGCTCGGCTACGTACCGGTCGCCGAATGGGAGGAACGCCGTTTCCTCCCGCCCGCCTGAGCTGACCGCGTACCCTCCGCGCAGTCCTGGCGCCGACCTGCAAGAGTGCCCGGGAGTCCCCGAGTAGCCCCCGTCTGAGAGGTCAGCTGATGCCCGTACGCGTCGGAGTCCAGGTCCAGCCCCAGCATGCCGACTTCCCCGTCATGCTCGACGCCTTCCGCCAGGCCGACGAGCTCGGGGTCGACACCATCTACACCTGGGATCACTTCTATCCCCTCTACGGTGACCCCGACGGCAAGCACTGGGAGGGCCTCACCACTCTGACCGCTATGGCGGCGGTGACCGAGAAGGCCCGCATCGGCGGACTGGTGTTCTGTAACTCCTACCGCAACCCCCAGCTGCTGGCCGATGCCCATCGCACCATCGACCACCTGTCGAACGGGCGCGTGATCCTCGGTATCGGTGCCGGCTGGGCCGAGCGCGACTACGACGAGTACGGGTATGAGTTCGGAACCGCACCGGACCGCCTGAGGGCGCTGCGGCGGGACCTGCCGTTGATGAAGGAGCGTCTGGCCAAGCTCAACCCGCCCCCGGTGCACGAGATCCCGTTCCTCATCGGCGGTTCGGGTGAGAAGGTCACGCTCCGGCTGGTCGCTGAGTACGCGCAGATGTGGCACGGCTTCGCCGATCTGGAGACCTATCACCACAAGGTCGCGATCCTGGCTGAGCACTGCGCCGCGGTCGGGCGTGACCCCGCCAGCGTCGAGCATGTGATCGGTACCAGCGGGGACATCTCCGCGATCGCGGAGGCGCTCGCGGACGCCGGTGTCGCGGAGCTGACCATCGGTGTCGGGGGCGAGGACGGCGCCTATGACCTCGGTCCGTTGCGCGAGCTGGTGGCCTGGCGGGATCAGTACAACCGCACCCATTGAGCGCCGGCCCCACAGGCCGACGTCACACAGGCCCCGTCGGCGACCCGGCATAATCAACGGGACATGCCAGCCACCCGGGTTCCCACGTCCCTGCTGTCCGCCGCCGGCCTGATCGCCGGCTTCGGCGTCGCGATCTCGACCGGTTCGCGCCCGCTCGGCGGGGTTGTCATGGCCATCTTCGGCCTCATCTGCATCTGGGTCTGGCTGCAGCGCGACAGCCGCGCCACGGCGATCCGGCTGACCGTCATCGGACTGTTCGCCTTCGCCTTCTCCCACGTGCTCGGCCTGCTGATCGGTGCCTGGCCATCGGTGTTCGTCGTCTCCGCCGGGACGGCCTACGCCTGCTGGCGCTACTCCGACGTGAAGTGGCTCGGCCGCCGAGCCGCGCCCGCGTCGGTCACCCGCGCCTAGCGACTCGCCCGGGGCGCGCCCTGGAAGTAGATGGCGCCGTCGACCACCGTGCGTTCCCCGAGCGGCTCGGGCAGCTGCACCAGCACCGGGGTCTCCCAGGGACGCGTGCCCGCCTGCCAGCCCTGGAGCGGGGTGATGAAGCAGCGCAACAGCGCCTCGCGCTCGTCGAGATAGAGATCGGGAGCCTGGAAACGGCCATAGGCGAGCCGTCCCCCCGCCCGCGTCTGCTCGGTGACCAGCAGCGCTAGGACGCGGTCCTCGGGCGTCGGCGGCCGCTCCGGGTCGACGCGGAACGATGAGGCGCGGATCCCGGCGCGGGAGGCGCGCAGCTGTCGGGCGGGGCTGACGCCCCCGATCACCCAGCGCTTGCCGCGCTCGCGCTTGACCCCGACGGTGATCAGCGTCGGCGGTGCGCCCTTGCCGAACAGACGGAGGTTCTCGTTGCTGGCGAGCACCCGCCAGCCCTCGAGCACGGCGGCCAGCTCGTTGAGGCTGCGCCGCTCGGTGCGCCAGGGCACCCGCACCTGCGGCCCGAAGGAGGAGTGATCGAGCTGCTGGATGAGGATCTTCACCGCCGGATCCTCGGGGTCGAGGGGCTCGAACTCCGCGCTGAGGACCTCGGGCGCGAAGCCGATGCCGCTGCCGTCGGAGATCTCGGTGGGCAGCCGACGGGTGAGCAGTGGCGAGATGGTGTCGGCCCGGGCCCAGCCCTTCTCACCGGTGGGTTTGGGCTCGGGACGCTTGCGTTCAGGCATCGCGGTTGAGCACTAGGAGCGAGGTGTGGGTGTGACCGATCGACAGGTTGGCGTCGGACTCGACCCGCGGTGTGAGGCCGGTCACCGCCCCGCCATCGAGCTCAGCCTGCACCAGGGTGCGGATCTGCTCAGCGGCGTCAGCCGGGGTTCCGGTCGCCTCCAGCCAGTCCTCCAGGGAGCGGCGTACCTCACGGGTCTCGGCGCCGGCCACCTCGAAGCCGAGGCGCACCAGCCTGTCCTGGAGCTCAGAGGCCGACCAGGCGTGGATGAACGCCGGATCGCGCAGCCGCTCGATCCGGTTCTGGCGCGCGGCCACGGCGGCGTGCTCGGAGACCACCAGGTCGGCAAGCCCCAACCAGCCGTGCGGTGCGAGTACCCGTTTGATCTCCCTGAGCGGGCCCAGGGGATCTGCGAAGTGGTGGAGGGCGAAGCGGCACAGGACGACCCGGAAGGAGGCGTCGAGGAACGGCAGCGCCGCCGCGTCCCCGCAGATGTACAGGATGTTCTCGATGCCGGCGGCCGAGGCCTCTTGGCGTCCGCGCTCGAGCGCCGTCGCGTCGGCGTCGAGGGCGATGACCGCTCGGACTCCGCCGGCCAGCGCGCGACCGGCCCGGCCGGTTCCGACGGCCACGTCGAGCACGGTGTCGCGGCGGCTGTGGGGAATCCTCTCGATGCCCCAGTCCGAGGGCGACTGAGGCACTGCGGTGACGGGCTCGTTCACGGCGCCAACCCTAGCCAACCGGCACCCGGGGAGAACAGGTTGCCTGAAGAGTGGAAGACTACGACTCTATGAGCGACTCACTCTCTGCGGAAACCATCAAGATCGCCGGCGACAACGGCGATGAGATCGAGGCCTACCTGGCCAGCCCGGCCGGTGACCATCACCGCGGCGGCGTCGTCGTGATCCATCACATGCCCGGGTATGACCGCGGCTCAAAGGAGATCGTCCGCCGCTTCGCCGAGATGGGCTATGACGCGATCATGCCCAACCTGTACTGGCGCGACGCGCCCGGCGCGGCCCCCGATGACGCTGCGGCAGCGGGTCGGGCCAACGGCGGCGTGCCTGACAAGCGTCTCATCGGCGACGTCCAGGGTGGCGTCGACTACCTGCGCGCGATGCCGAGCTCGAACAACAAGGTGGCCACGATCGGCTACTGCTCCGGGGGTCGTCAGTCGGTGCTGGCCGCCTGCAACATCGATCTCCAGGCCGCCGTCGACTGCTACGGCGCGTTCGTCACCGGCACGCCGCCGGCCGAGTTCCCGATCCCCATCACCAACATCGTGGACCAGTTGCCGAACCTGCGTTGCCCGCTGCTCGGCCTGTTCGGCAACGACGACAAGTACCCCACGCCCGAGCATGTCAACGAGCTCGAGGAGATCCTCAAGCGCGAGGGCAAGACCTATGAGTTCCATCGCTACGACGGCGCCGGACACGCCTTCTTCTCGACCGACCGACCCTCCTACCGCCCCGAGGCCGCCAACGACGGCTGGGAGCAGATCACCAGCTTCTTCACCACCTACCTGGAGACCGACTGACATGTGCACCTACGCGACGCTCGACACCGACCTCGAGGGCAGCGCCAAGGGACCGGGGAGCACCTGGTTCAAGCTGACCCACGGCACCGTCTACTTCGACCATCCGGTGCACGCGATGGCCGAGCACACGCTCAACATCGACTTCACCGATCCGGCCAAGGGCCCGTCCCAGCGGGTCGCGGTTGAGCTGACCGCCGCCTCGGCCCGGGCGCTCGTCGAGGCGATCGAGGGCGCGCTGGCCTCGGCGCCGGCCGCGCTCCTGGTCTGAGGAGGTGAACTGATGGACGTCGAGATCTGGTCCGACATCGCCTGCCCGTGGTGCTATGTCGGCAAGCGCCGCTTCGAGCGGGCGCTGGCGCAGTTCGAGCACGCCGATGAAGTGTCGGTGACCTGGCGCGCGTTCGAGCTCGACCCCGAGGCGCCCGCGGAGACCACCGGGGACCCCGCCGGGCGGCTGGCTGAGAAGTACGGCATGTCGCTGGAGCAGGCCCGGACGATGGAGGCCAACATGACCGCCACCGCCGCCGGTGAGGGGCTCGACTACCACCTGGACATCCGCCGCAGCGCCAACTCCTTCGACGGTCACCGCCTCGTCAAGCTCGCTCAGGAGAGCGGGCTCGGCGACGCGATGAAGGAGCGTCTGATGGCTGCGCACTTCAGTGAGGGTCAGCTCGTCTCCGATCCCGCGACGCTGATCACGCTCGCCACCGAGGTCGGCCTCGGTGCCGAGGCGACCCGCGCGATGCTCGCCTCGGACCGCTTCAGCGCGGCGGTGCGTGAGGACGAGCTGGCGGCGCGGCAGTTCGGGATCTCCGGCGTCCCCACCTTCATCGTCGATCGCCAGATCGGCGTCTCGGGGGCCCAGTCACCCGAGGTGCTGCTGGAACTGCTCCAGCAGGGCTGGGAGCAGCACACCCCCGCCGCGCTCTAGAAACAGAGCTTCGCGGTCTTCAGGGTGACCGCGCTGCCCGGGTTGACCCGGGTGCCGGCGGACGGCGAGCTCGAGCAGACCTGGGTGGAGGTGGGGATGAGGAAGTTGAAGGGGTTCGAGGAGCCCTGGATCCTGACCGTCAGCCCCAGGGCCCGCAGCGCGCTGATCGCCTGGTTCGGACTCTCACCGGTCAGCGTCGGGACGGTGATGAGCAGGTAGCGAATCACCCGGACCGCGGCGACCGCACCGGTCGACCGCGGGGCCGAGGCCTCGACGTCGATCAGGTTCGTGCCGACCGCCAGGCCGACGCTGATCGCGAAGGTCCCGTCGCGCGCGACCGGCACCGCACGGCCGAGCACCTCGACCCGCGCCCGGGCGGGCCTGACCGTGCCCGTGACCGTCGCCGAGCTGGCCGAGACCCGGCTCTCGTCGCTCGGTGCGGTGAGCTTCAGAGTGATCTTGGGCCCCGGCGGAGGCCCGGCGGCCGTGCCGCATCCGCTCAGCGCCAGCACCGCGGCCAAGGCCAGCGCCAGCGTGGCGGAGGCGACGCGGACACGGTCGGGCATCGGCGCAACGGTAGCGGTGCGGCAGAATGCAACCGTGACACCGCTGGCGGTTGGAGATGATTTCGCAGGCTGTCGCGTGGAGGCGGTCATCGGCCGCGGTGGCATGGGCGTCATCTATCGCGGCACCGACCTGAACCTGCAGCGTCCGGTGGCGATCAAGCTGATCGCCGCCGACCGAGCCGGTGACGCGTCCGCGCGGCGACGCTTTGAACGCGAGGCGCGGCTGATGGCGGCGATCGATCACCCCAACGTGATCCCGGTCTATGCCGCCGGCGAGCAGGATGGCGCGCTCTACCTGGTGATGCGCTTTGTCGACGGGACCGACCTCCAGCGTCGCCTGCGCACGGACGGGCCGCTGGCGCCGCAGGAGGCGGCGCGGATCATCGACCAGGTCGCCAAGGCCCTCGACGCCGCCCACGCCCGCGGGCTGGTCCATCGCGACATCAAGCCGGCCAACGTCCTGTTGTCGGGTGAGCACGTCTACCTGACCGACTTCGGCATCACCCGCCTGGTCCACGAGAACACCCACAACACCGACACCGGCGACTGGGTCGGGACCATCGACTTCATGTCCCCCGAGCACCTCCGGGGGGAGGAGACCGACGCGCGTTCGGACGTCTACTCGCTCGGCTGTGTGCTCTACGCGTGCCTGACCGGCGTGCCGCCGTTCAAGCGCTCCACGACCGCGGCGACGATCGCCGGGCACCTCCACGACCGGCCGCCGGCACCGTCACAGACCGATCCCAGCCTGCCGCGCGCCTTCGATCAGGTGATCGGCCGAGCCCTGGCCAAGTCGCCGGCTCACCGCTACGCCAGTGCGGGTGAGCTGGGGGAGGCGGCGGTGGCTGCGGCCGAGGGCAAGCCGACCCGCTGGGGGCCCAAGGTCGCCCCGAAGACGCCCGAGAGCCCGCGCCGCTCGGGGGTGGACCGCCTGCGCCGCGCGGGCCAGAGCGCGGTCACGGCGTCGGAGGTCGCGACCCGGCCCGCGTCCGACAGCGAGGGGCCGACCCGCGTCCAGGTCCCCGAGGCAGCGCCCACGCGGCGGGCCGGCGCGGACGAGGTGCCCACCCTGCTCGTGTCGGGCCAGGGTGCGCCCGCGTCCGCGCGTCGCCGCGGGCCCGTGGCGGTGGCCGCCGCGGCCCTGGGTGTGGCGGTGGCCGCGGTGGTGGTGATCCTCATCCTGCACACGTCACCGGCCAAGCCGGTACGGCCCTTCTCACCGGCGCAGGTGACCGCGGTGGTCCAGCGCTTCGCCGCCGCCTACAGCGGCCGCGACACCGGCGCGCTGTCGGCGCTGCTGGCCCCGAGCGTCACGCGCGTGGCCCCCACCAGTGTCGAGCGGGGCGCCGCCGCGGTGCTGTCGGATTACCGCCGGCAGTTCAAGACCAAGCCGCTGCCCGTCGCCTACCGGCTCAGCGGCATGGTCACCACCGGGGGGTGGGTCGGCCGCGCGGCCGGCACCTACACCCTGGCGCTGAAGGGCGGCACCACCGTCAGCGGCCACGTGGCCTTCGCCGTCGAGCGGATCAGCGGCCGCTCGGTGATCGCCCTGATCGCCACCCAGGAGAACTCCGGCGCCAGCGGCGGTACCGGCGGTTAGGCCTCAGACCGACCCGGCGAGCGGCTCGACGTGGATCGCTCGCGCCAGCGGGGCGCCGAGCGCCAGACGACGCTCACCCACCCGGACCTCGAAGGGGCCCTCGAAGGGCTGGCGCACCAGCAGCTCGATGCGGTCGCCGATCCCGATCTCGTGCTCGGTGAGGTAGCGCAGCATCGACGGGTCGGCATCGGAGACCCGCACGACGGTCGCGCACTCGCCCGCGGTCATCTCGGCCACCGAGGGCAGGGAGCGCTCGTCGACCTCGAGCAGCCGGTTGGGGATCGGGTCGCCGTGGGGGTCGGCCGGCGGATCTCCGAGCTTCTCGGCGATCCGCTCGATCAGCTCATCCGAGGCGGCGTGTTCGAGGGCGTCGGCGTAGCGGTGGACGTCCTCCCACGGGATGTCGAGACTGCGGGCGAGGAACAGCTCGAGCAGCCGGTGGCGCCGGATCACCGACAGGGCGAGCCGGCGGCCCTGCGACGTCAGCCGTACCCCGCGGTAGGGCACGTGCTCGGCGTACCCGGCTGCGTCCATGCGCTTGAGCATCGTCGACACCGAGCCGGCCGTGATGTGCAGCCGCTCGGCGATCTGGCTCGTCGACGCCGTCTCATCGGGCAACGGGGTGAGCGAGTAGATCACCTTGACGTAGTCCTCGACCGGCGCAGATACGGGATGTGCCGTCACAGCCGCGTTCATCGATTCAGATTCTACGCCTCGACCGGGACGGCGTGGACCATAGATTTTGATGCTGTGGACTTCTTCGCTAGTCTGAGACATGAATGAGTGGATCCGGTGTCATCGACCCGCCCATAGCGCCGACCGACGAGGCCGGCGCCCCCAGTCCGTTGGCGGCGATCCTCGCTCGGGGCCCGGTCCGCGCCGGACTCGCGCTGCTCGGCCCGGCGTTCGTCGCCTCCGTCGCCTACGTCGATCCCGGCAACTTCGCCACCAACTTCCAGGGCGGGGCCGAGCACGGTTACCTGCTGGTGTGGGTGGTCGTCATGGCCAACCTGATGGCGATGCTCATCCAGTACCTCACCTCGAAGCTGGGGCTGGTGACCGGCAAGAGCCTGCCCGAACTGTGCGCGGAGCGGTTCCCGATCAGTCTCGACGCGTTCATGTGGCTCCAGGCCGAGGTGATCGCCATGGCGTGCGACCTGGCTGAGTTCACCGGCGCCGCCGTCGGCCTCAACCTCGTCTTCGGCGTGCCGCTGTTCATCGCCGGCCTGATCACCGCGGTCGTCGCCTTCGGCGTGCTCGGCCTCCAGCAGCGCGGCTACCGCCGCTTCGAGCTGGCCATCGTCGCCCTGCTGGCGCTCGTCGCCCTCGGGTTCGTCTACGACTTCGTCGCCGTCGGACGGGAGTCCTTCGGCGCGATCGCCGGCGGGCTGGTGCCCCGCCTCGGGGGTGGGGACACCGTGTCACTCACCGTCGGGATCATCGGCGCCACGGTGATGCCCCATGTCATCTATCTGCATTCCTCGCTCCAGAGCGACCGGATCCGTCCCCGCGGCTCGGTGGAGCGGCGCAAGCTGCTGCGCTTCAACGCGCTCGACTGCGTGCTGGCCCTGGGGGTCGCCGGCGTCGTCAACGTGCTCATGCTGTGCATCGCCGCGGCCTTGCTGCATCACCCGGGTCTCACCGACGTCAGCACCCTGCAGGGCGTCCACTCCCACCTGGCGACGTTGGTCGGCGGGGGGGTGGCGCTCGCCTTCGGGGTGGCGCTGATCGCCTCGGGTATGGCCTCCTCCAGTGTCGGCACCTACGCCGGGCAGGTGGTGATGGCCGGTTTCATGGGGTGGCGGATCCCGCTGTTCCTGCGCCGGGCGCTCACCATGATCCCGTCGCTGGTGGTGCTCGGCGCCGGGCTGAACGCCACCCAGGCGCTGGTCTTCTCCCAGATCGTGCTCAGCTTCGGCATCCCCTTCGCCCTCGTGCCGCTGGCGATCTTCACCTCCCAGCGCAAGCTCATGGGGGACATGGTCAACCGCGGGCTGACCCGGGTGCTGACCTGGGCGGTGACGGCGATCATCACCGGGCTGAACGTCTACCTGTTGGTCAGCTCGGTGTAGAGGCGGCCCAGCAGGTACCAGCCGGCGCTGAGCGTTCCCACCCAGAAGCCGACCGGCCAGCCGGACTGGAACGCGGCCGCGATGGCGATCCACACGGTGATCAGCGCCAGGAGCACCGAAAACAGGAGTGCCCGCCCGGGCCGATCAGTCAGCGCCCGCGCCCCCGCCGCGGGCCCGATGAGCAGGCTGAAGATCAGGGTGGTGCCGACGACCGGGACGGTCATCGTGGTGGCCAGGGCGACGATCGCCAGGAACAGCAATTCGATCCGGGCGCCCCGCTCGGGCAGCACCGAGGCCGCCAGCAGCGGCCGGAACACCACGGCCAGCGCGAGCAGGCAGACGACGCTGAGGGCGATGGTGGGGGCGAGCTGGCTGTTGGAGATGCCGAGCACCTCGCCGAACAGCAGCGAGTACACCTCGGGCGCGTACTGCTCTCCCAGGGACAGGAACAGCGCGCCGAGTCCGAGCAGGAACACCAGCGTCAGCGCGGTGGCGACATCGTGGCGACCCCGGCGGCTCAGCCAGCCGATGCCCAGCGCCCCACCGAGGGAGAACACGCCGAGCCCGAACAGCACGTTGGTGCCGACCAGGGTGGCGGCGGCTGCGCCGGCGAAGGAGCCGTTGGGGATCGCGTGGGCGACGAAGGCCGAGCCGCGCAACACGACGAAGAAGCCGACGGCGCCGCCGACGATCGCCACCAGTGTGCCGACGATCCAGGCGTTGATCATGAACGGGGCGAACATCAGCGTCGAGAACGCCGACCCGTGAGGCCGGCACCCAGGTAGGCGATGAGGATCAATGTGACGATGAAGAAGCTCGCCGGCCACACGTGGTGGGCGGCGCTCCAGTCGTAGCTGTCGTAGGCCAGCAGGAGTCCGATCCACACCGCGGCGATGCCGATGGCGGCGGCGAGGAGGATCGCCCGGCCCGGGCGGCTGGTCAGCTTCAGCGCGGTGGCGGCGGGTCCGACGATCAGTGCGGTGGAGAGGATGGTGCCGACGGTGAGCGCGGCCAGGGCCACGGCGATCGCCATCGCGATCAGGTAGCCGATGCCGAGCGCCCGGACCGCCACGCCGCGCACGGCGGCCAGCTCGGGGCTGGCCGAGGCGAGCAGCAGCGGGCGGTAGAGGCAGCCCAGCAGCCCCGCGGTGGCGCCGCCGAGGATGAGCACGAGAGGGAGATCGGAGTCGCGCAGCGCGAAGATCGAGCCGAACAGGATGGTCACCGCCGCTCCGGTGGTGTTCTCATCCACGGTGCCGAGGTAGAGCAGCAGCGCCGAGAGGCCGAAGCCGGCCCCGAGCACGATCCCCGTGGCCAGGTCACGGCCGCGTACCCGTTGGATCCCCACCAGTTCCATCGCCCCGGCACCGAGCACCGAGGCGACGACGAAGCCCCACAGGTCACCGACGCCGGCGAGGTAGGCGCTGGCGCCACCGGCTGAGCCGATGTCCGAGAGCCCCTCGGCGGCGAAGGACTGACCGCGGATCACGGTGAACACGCCGACCGCGGCGGCGACGATCGCCACCACGGCGCCGATGCCCGCGCCCAGCGCCACCGCGGAGCTGGAGAAGAACCCGGGGGCGAAGATCGCACCCGGCATCACCCGGTCCCAACCCCCCTCATGCGACCACCGCGTCGCCCTCGCCGGCCACCACGATGACGCGGCCGTGGACGTGGATGACGTCGACATGGCGCCCGTACAACGCGCTGAGCACGTCCTCGCGGATGACCTCGTCGGTGCTGCCGGCCACGGCGCGGCCGTCGGCGAGGTAGACGACGTGGTCGAGCGCGGGCAGCAGCTGGTTGAGCTCGTGCGCGGAGACGAGCACGGCGAGGTCCCGGGTCCGCGCCAGCTCGGCCAGCAGTTCCACGGTCTGCTTGGCACTCGAGAGATCGAGGTTGGCCAGCGGCTCGTCGAGCAGCAGCAGCCGCGGCTCGCCGATGAGCGCGTGGGCGATGAGGATCCGCTGCTGCTCGCCGCCGGACAGGCGCCCCACCCGGGTGTCGGCGAACGCGGTGGCGTCGACCGCGGCGAGCATCTCGTCCACCGCTGCGTGGCGGCGTCGCGAGGGGAGGATCGGGCCGAAGCGGTGACCGTCGAGTCCGAGCCCCACGAGGTCCCGGCCGCGCAGCGGCATGTCCGGGTCGAGCAGGAACTTCTGGGGGACGTAGCCGACCCGCCCGTCGGTGTCGACGTATCCGTGGCTGGCGGCCTGGCGGCCGAGGATGGCGCGCAGCAGCGTCGTCTTGCCCGCGCCGTTGGAGCCGATGAGGCCGGCCACGCTGCCCCGCTCGAGGGTGAAGCTGACGGAATCGAGCACGGTGCGGGACCCGAAGCGCACCGTCAGCTCGTTGACCTCGAGGGCACTCATCTACAGGCGCCGGGTCGAGGTGCCGTGGCTCACCGCGGCTGACAGCGCGCGCACCTCGGCGAGCATCCACGCCTGGTAGGTGAAGTGCAGCGGCATCGTCTCGTACACCCCGACGACGGGAATGTGGTTCTCGGCCGCGAGCTTGAGGAACCCGTCAGTCAGGGTGTCGGTGACCTGCTGGTTGTAGATGAACGCCTTGACCCGGTGGGCGCTGAACAGGGTGTCCTGCTCAGACACGTCCTGGGGCGCGGGGTCGGTCCCGTTCATGATGTCGGCCTGCAGGCTGAACGGCGTGCGGTTCTCGGCGCCGGCGGCCTGGAGCATGTAGTCGCCCACCGGCTCGGTGGTGGCCACCGGGGCGCCGGGGTGAGCGGAGCGGAAGGCGGCGATGGCATTCAGCCACGGGGTCAGGGAGCGATCGAACTTGACGGCGTTGGCGCGGAAGTAGGCGGCGTGGCTGGGCAGCAGCGCGGTGAGGTCTCTGACCAGCGCGGTGGCGAGTGCAGGCATCGTCTTGGGCGAATACCAGAGGTGCGGGTTGGGCGTCGAATCCGGCAGGCCAAGGAGGTGTTGGACGTTGATCACCCGGCGCGCGGCGTTGGATGCGGCGGACTCGATCTTGGTCATGAAGTCGTCATAGCCCAGCCCGTTCTGGACCACGAGCTTGGCCTCGGACACGGTGGCCGCGACCGATGGGCTCGCCTCGAAGGTGTGGGGGTCGGTGTTGGGGTTGGACATGATCGCCGCCACCTTGACGTAGCGCCCACCGATCTGGGAGATCACGTTCGCGTACTCGTTCTCGGCGCCCACGGCGACGATCTGGCCGGCCCCCGCGGTGGGCCGGGTGATGCCACAGCCCGCCAGTGCAAGGGCGCCGACGGTGCCCAGGACCAGGGCGCGGAGGAGATGTGAGCGACGCACGGGGAGGCAGCATAACAAAAATGAGTACAAGTCTCATTCTTATGCTCGCCATGCCGGAAGGCCCCCGCCCGGCGGTATTCTCTGAGCCCATGAGTCCAAACGCCGGCCAGCAGTGGGGACTCCACGCGCGCGAAGTGCTCCAGCGCGCGGGCCATCATCGCGGCGCGGCGCGGGACAAGTTGATCGACCTGCTGTCGGCCCAGGACTGCGCGCTGTCGGCGCTGGAGATCGAGGACAGCCTGCGTCGCCAGGGCCCGGTGGCGCGTGCCAGCGTGTATCGCGCGCTCGAGCTCCTGCACGACCATGAGCTCGTCACCCGGCTGGAGCTCGGCGACGGAGTGGCGCGTTATGAGCCGGCCGATCCCAGCGGCCAGCATCATCACCATCACATGATCTGTGAGGAGTGCGGCCAGCTGGTGCCCTTTGACGACGCCGGTCTGGAGCGCTCGATCTCCCAGCTGTCACGCCGCCTCGGGTTCAGCACCAAGGAGCACGAGGTGACCCTGCGCGGCAACTGCGCGGACTGCCAGGCCGCGGCGGCCTGAGCTCGACGCGCGCGGTCTAGCCGATCGCCCGGCGCAGGTCGGCGACCAGGTCGGCGGGATCCTCGATCCCGCAGCTGAGGCGTACCAGGTCGGCCGGCACGGCCGCCGCGGAGCCCTCGACCGACTGATGGGTCATCGCCTGGGGCAGCTCGATGAGCGACTCGACCCCGCCGAGTGACTCGGCCAGGGTGAACAGCTGGGTCCGCGCAACGATCGCACTTGCGTCGGGATGGCGGAAGGAGACCATGCCGGAGAAGCCCGGCCAGCGCACGTCGACCGCCTCGGGCACCCCGGCGAGGAACTCGACCACCGCGGCGGCCGAGGCGGCGTGGGCGGCCATGCGCAGGTGCAGGGTGCGCAGCCCGCGGTGGACGAGGAAGCAGTCGAAGGGGCCCGGCACCGCACCGACGGAGTTCTGCACGAAGCGCAGCTGCTCATACCACGCATCTGAACGCGTCACCACGACGCCGCCGACCACGTCGGAGTGCCCGCCGAGATACTTGGTCGTCGAGTGCACGACGAAGTCCGCCCCCAGCTCGAGCGGCCGCTGGTTGACCGGGGTGGCGAAGGTGTTGTCGACCGCCACGAGCGGTCGGCGTCCGGCCTGCCCGTCCTCCGTCACGGGGGATGCGGCCGCCGCCACCACCGCAGCGATGTCGACGACGTCGAGGCGCGGATTGGTCGGCGTCTCGACCCAGACGAGCTTCGTTGTGGGCCGGATCGCCGCCGCCAGCGCGGCCGGATCGGTCTGATCCACCAGGGTGTACTCCAGCCCCCAGCGGGCGAACACCTTGTCGACCAGGCGGTAGGTCCCGCCGTAGAGATCGGCGGGCAGGACGACGTGGTCCCCGGCCGAGCCGACGACGGTCAGCAGGCCGTGCTCGGCGGCCAGCCCCGAGGCGAAGGTCACCGCACGGCCACCCTCCAGCGCCCCCAGGGCGGTCTCGAGGGCAAAGCGCGTCGGGTTGGCCGAGCGCGCGTAGTCGTAGTCATCGACGAAGGCACCCGGGGACGGCTGGGCGTAGGTCGAGGTCTGGTGAATGGCCGGGATGACCGACCGGTACGTCGGGTCCGGGGTCAGCCCGGCGTGGACCACCCGGGTGCCGAACCCGAGCCCGTCGTCGTTCTCATGCCCTTCATGGGTCATCAGCACCCACACCGTGCAGAAGTCCGCAGAACCCGGCGACTCACGAGACGAGCGCCTCGAGCAGGTCGGTACGCGTGACCAGGCCCTCCAGCGCGCCCTCGCGGAGTACGAGAAGCGCCTGCTGGTCCCCGGCGAGCAGCTCGATCGCGTCGCGGGCGGGGTCATCGACCGAGACGGCCGGGAACGGCGGCTCCATGACCGCGGCGATCGACTCGCCCAGCAGCCCCGGGTCCGACGCCGCATGTCGCAGCACTCCGCGTTCGGAGATCGCTCCCACCACCCGGTTGACATCCGCGGCGTCGACCACCGGCAGCTGAGAGACCCCGTGGCGGTGCAGCAGGGCCACCGCGTCACGCACGAGGACGTCGGTCTGCACGCTCACCATCTGCGGGGTCTCTCCGGCCAGGCGCTTGCGCGACAGCACATCGCCGACGGTCAGCAGCCCGGTGGGCTCGAGGAACCCGTACTGGCGCATCCAGCCATCGGAGAAGATCTTGGACAGGTAGGCGCGACCGCCGTCGGGCAGGATCACCACGACGAGCGCCGCGGGATCGTCGATCTCCGCACACACCTGCAGGGCGGCGTGGACGGCCATGCCACCGGACCCGCCGGTGAGGATCCCCTCGGTGCGGGCCAGGCGTCGCGTCGTCACGAACGCGTCGCGGTCGGACACCTCGATGAAGCGGTCGACACTCGAGCGGTCGAAGTTCGCCGGCCAGAAGTCCTCGCCGACGCCCTCGATCAGGTATGGCCGGACGTTGTCCTCCCCACCGGAGTAGATCGAGCCCTCCGGGTCAGCGCCGATGACCACCAGATCAGGCTTGCGCTCCCGCAGGTAGCGCACGGTTCCCGACACCGTGCCACCGGTTCCCACGCCCAGAACCAAATGGGTGATCCTCCCCTCGGTCTGGGCCCACAGCTCCGGGCCGGTCGAGCGGTAGTGGGCCTCGGGGTTGGCCGGGTTGAAGTACTGATTGGGCTGGAAGGCGCCGGGGATCTCCGCGGTCAGCCGGTCCG
This sequence comes from Solirubrobacteraceae bacterium, assembly GCA_965198695.1. Taxonomy (GTDB): domain Bacteria; phylum Actinomycetota; class Thermoleophilia; order Solirubrobacterales; family Solirubrobacteraceae; genus Palsa-465. The sequence goes on from CBDAPW010000003.1 coordinate 1,088,268, forward strand.
CCACCCGGTAGTAGGACTGGGGCGAGTCCGGCGGCACGTCGGTGGGGGCGATGACCACCTCGGCACCGTAGGCGCGCAGCAGGTCGATCTTCTCCTGGGACATCTTGTCCGGCATCACCGCCACCACCCGGTAGCCCTTGAGGATGCCGGCGATGGCCAGACCCGTGCCGGTGTTGCCCGAGGTCGGCTCGACGATCGTTCCGCCGGGCAGGAGCTTGCCGTCCCGCTCAGCCGCCTCGATCAGCCCCACGGCGATGCGATCCTTGATCGACCCGCCCGGGTTGAAGTATTCGACCTTGGCCACGAGCTGGGGCACCAGCCCGGCCCCGATCCGCGACAGGCGGACCAGCGGCGTGTCGCCGATCGTGTCGAGGATCGAGTCCTTGATGGCGGAGGTCGTGTCGGTAACGGCCATCGTTGGGATCATAGATAGACCACCGAGTGAGTCGAGATACCTTTGTCCAAGATGCGCGCGACCCGCCTGAATGGCCTCGGCACGACGATCTTCACCGAGATGACCGCCCTGGCCCAGGCCACCGGCGCGATCAACCTCGGCCAGGGGTTCCCCGACACCGACGGGCCCGAGGTGGTCACCGCGGCTGCCGTGGCCGCCATCACAGGCGGCCATAACCAGTACGCCCCGTTACCCGGCGTCCCCGCCCTCCGGGAGGCGATCTTCGCGCACCAGCAGTGCCACTACGGCCTTGAGCCCGAGGACGTCCTTGTCACCTTTGGGGCCACCGAGGCGATCGCCGCCGCCGCGCTGGCCCTGCTCGAGCCCGGCGATGAGGTGATCCTGCTCGAGCCGATGTATGACTCCTACGCCGGCGTCATCCAGTTCGCCGGCGCCCACCGGTGTCCCGTCACCCTGACACCGCCCGACTTCGCCCTCGACGCCGAGGCACTCGCCGCCGCGGTCACCCCGAGAACCCGGATGGTGCTGCTCAACAGCCCGCACAACCCGACCGGGCGCGTGCTCAGCCGCGCCGAGCTCCAGAGCGTCGCGGACGTGTGCGTCGCCAACGATCTGATCTGCGTCTCGGACGAGGTGTATGAGCACCTCGTCTACGCCGGTGAGCACATTCCGATCGCCACGCTGCCCGGCATGGCCGGGCGCACCGTGACCGTCTCCTCGGTGGGCAAGTCCTTCTCGGTCACCGGCTGGAAGATCGGCTGGGCCAGCGGTCCGGCGCAGCTGATCGGCGCGCTGTCGACGGTCAAGCAGTTCCTCAGCTTCGCCGGCGGCACGCCCCTCCAGCACGCCGCCGCCGTCGCACTCAACGAGTGCGGTCCCTGGGTCACCCAGCTCGCCGATCAGCTGAGACAGAACCGCGACCAGCTCACCGAGGGACTGCGCGGCGCCGGGTACATCCCGCTCCCGAGCGCCGGCACCTACTTCGTCAACGCCGACGTGGGGGAGGACGCGGTGGCGTTCTGTCGCCGCCTGCCCCACGAGCGCGGCGTGGTGGCGATCCCGACCAGCGTCTTCTACGACGACGCGACGGCCGGGGCCACGCTGGTCCGCTTCGCGTTCTGCAAGCGGCCCGAGGTGATCTCCGCCGCCGTGGAGCGGCTCAGCGCGACGGCCTCGGCGAGGCGCGTGTAGGAGGCCACGCGGTCGGCCGGGTCATAGGTCGAGGTGGTCACGATCACCTCGTCGGCGCCGGTCTCGGCAACCAGCTCACGGAGGCGGGCCGCGGCGGTCCGGGGCCCGCCGATGACGTCCATGCGCGGGTCGAACTTGGCGGCCGCCTCGCGCTCGGCGTCGCTCCAGCGATGGGCGAGCGCGGTCTCGACATCGACCAGGGGCTGGGGTGTGCCGGCGCGGGCCTGGGCCATGGCGAGCACGCTGGGCGCGTTGAGGGCTCGGGCGTGCTCGTCGCTCTCGCCGACCATGACCCGGAGGCCGAGGATCGCGTGGGGCCGGGTGCGCTGGCCGGGGACGAACGCCCGGCGGTACTCGGCCAGGGCGGGAACCACCGCGTCGGGCCCGGTGTAGGCGGCGAAGGCGTAGCCCAGCCCCTTGGCCGCGGCGACACCGGCGGAGTTGGTGCTCGAGCCGAGCATGAAGATCTCCGGGAACGGCTCACCGGTCGGGCCGGCAGCGACCCCGGCCAGCTCGTCGTCCGCGGGCAGCGGCGCGACCTCGGCGAAGGACAGCAGCTGATCGAACATCTGCGCATAACCGCCGGCGTGGGTGCTCGTCTCGGGGCGGTCGAACGCCTTGACGATCCGGGGATCGAGCGACCCCTCCGAGCGGCCGACGCCGAGGTCGATGCGGCCGGGGTAGAGGGCGGCCAGCATGCGGAACAGCTCGGCGACGTGCAGCGGTCGGTGGTTGGGCAACAGCATCCCGCCGGAGCCGACGCGGAGCGTCCGTGTGACCGCGGCGACGTGACCGATGAGAACCTCCGGGGCGGTGGAGGCGACGGCGCCGATCGCGTGATGCTCGGCGATCCAGAAGCGTCGGTAGCCGAGCGGCTCGACCGCCTGGGCGAGGTCGGCGACCTCGCGAATCGACTGCGCCGGGCTGACCCCCGCCCGGGTCGGTGCCTGGTCCAGCACCGACAGCGTGAGGGCCCCCGCTGATCCGGTGGGGGAGGTGCCCGGACGCGTGCTCATGGTTCCAGCATGGCAGACTCAATATGGAATCCCGATCGGATTAGCCCCTATGCCCGCACCCTCCACACCCCTCCTGGCCCTGGGCCTCGACAGCGCTGCCGGCGACCCCTCTGGGTCCAGCGCGTCGGTGGATCCGTCCGCCTGGCTGGAGCTCGTGCGGGTGGCTGAGGGCCACGGCGTCAGCCTGGTCAGCCTGGCCGACACCCACCGCGCGGTCGACGGGGTGCCCCGCCTCGACGCGTTGATGCTGGCCGCCTGGCTGGGGGCGCGCACCGCCCGGATCGGGATCCTGCCCGGCGCGCACCGCCCGGATCGGGATCCTGCCCGCGGGGGACACCATGGTCAGCGAGCCCTATCTGCTGGCCAGCCAGGTCGCCACCGCGGACTTCGTCAGCGCCGGCCGGGCCGGGTGGCTCGTCGGGGTGTCGGGTGAGCCCGCGGATGCCGCCTACGTGGGGCCCCGCGAGGCCGCGCTGGGAGAGGCGGCATGGGCCGACGCGGCCGAGTTCGTCGCCGTGGTGCGGGCGCTGTGGGACTCCTGGGAGGACGACGCCGAGATCCGTGACATCGAGCATCACCGCTTCATCGACGCCGAACGGATCCACCACATCAACTTCCGGGGCGAGCACCTGAGCATCACGGGACCGTCGATCACCCCGCGCCCGCCCCAGGGTCAGCCGCCGGTGGCCATCGCGGTGGCGGACGGCCATGCCCACGCCCTGGCCGTCGTCGGCGCGGACATCGCCTTCCTGCCCGACGGCACCGATCCCCGGGCGCTGCGCGCCGAGGCCGCCGAGCTGGGGCGCGAGCTGGTGCTGTTCCTCGACCGTGGGCTCGACACCGCGTCCGCCGACGATCTGGAGGGGGCCCTCGCCTCCGGATTCGACGGGGTGCGGCTCATCGCGACCGGATCGCCCGGCCCCGGAGCACTCGCGGACCGGCTCGCCGCCCTCGGCGCCGGCGACGGTGACGGTGACGGCTCGTCCGGTGCGACACCCGGCACCCTGCGCGATCAGCTCGGCCTGTCCCGGCCGCTCAACCGCTACGCGACGGCGACGCGATGAGCGCCACCCGCGCCCGCCCGCCCCACAGCGGCGCCAAGCGCCAGATCCACCTGGCCGCCCACTTCCCCGGGGTCAACAACACCACGGTGTGGAGTCAGCCCGGCTCGGGCAGCCAGATCGCCTTCGACTCCTTCGTCCACCTCGCCCAGGTCGCCGAGGCGGCCAAGTTCGACTTCTTCTTCCTCGCCGAGGGCCAGCGGATGCGCGAGCACTTCGGCCGCCTGACCGAGCTCGACGTCGCCGGACGCCCGGACAACCTGACCGTGCTGGCGGCCCTGGCCGCGGTGACCGAGCGGATCGGCCTGATGCCGACGATCACCACCACCTATCACGAGCCCCACGAGCTGGCCCGCCAGCTCGGCACCCTCGACCACCTGTCGGCGGGACGGGCGGCCTGGAACCTGGTCACCTCGACCGACCCGTTCACCGGGGCCAACTTCCGCCGCGGCGGCTACCTGCCCTATGACCGGCGCTATGACCGGGCCGCGGAGTTCATCGAGGCGGCCCAGGCGATGTGGGACGGCGGGGTCGCGCGCTTTGACTTCGCCGGCAGCGAGGTCGACGTGCACGGCGAGTTCACCCTGCCCCCGCTGCCCCAGGGGCGTCCCCCGATGATCCAGGCCGGGGACTCCGAGGCCGGGCGTGAGTTCGCCGCCCGGTACGCCGACGGGATCTTCACCCGGCACGGCACGCTGGAGGCCGGCCAGGCCTTCTACGCCGACGTCAAGGGCCGCCTGGCACGCTACGGCAAGCGCGAGGATCAGCTGCTCATCCTGCCCGGAGCCACCTTCGTGCTCGGCGACACCGACGCCGAGGCCGAGGAGCTCGCCCACGCGCTGCGGGCCGAGCAGATCAGCGGACCCCACGCCCGCATGGTCGCCGAGCAGCTGTGGAACCGGGATCTGTCCGAGTTCGACCCCGAGGGCCCGCTGCCCGACGTCGAGCCGGAGCTGGACGGCGAGGTCAAGTCCGAGGGCTCCGCGCAGGCGCGCACCCTCAACCGCGAGGCGGTCGAGACGATCGCCCGCTGGCGTGAACGCGCCGCCGCCGCCAACCTGTCCCTGCGGGGCCTGGTGACCGAGATGACCGCCCGCCAGAGCTTCGTCGGTTCCCCCGCCACCGTCGCCGAGGCGCTCGACACCCACGTCCAGGCTCGGGCCTGTGACGGCTTCATCCTCGTGCCCCATCTCACCCCGGGGGGCCTGGATCGCTTCACCGCCGAGGTGGTGCCACTGCTCCAGGAGCGCGGCACCTTCCGGACCGAGTACAGCGGTCCCACCCTGCGCGATCACCTCGGGCTCGATCCCGTGCCGATGCGCAGGAATCTGGTCTGAAGCGTCCGTAGGTTTCCCGCTAAGGGGGGGTCAATCTCACGGCGATTTGAGCCGACATATGGAAGGTGACCCGACTGCGTTTGACCTTGCTGCTCGCCTTCATCGGCGCTGCCTTCTGCCTGCTCGCCCCCACCGGTGCCCTGGCCGACACCCCGGACCCCAGCGTCCCGATCTGCTCGCCGGTGGGCGATCTCCTCAACGGCGTCGCCGGGGGCCTCGGGCTCACCGGCGGCACCGACCCCGGCAGCATCTCCTTCTCCCAGCCCGCCTACACCGCCAACGAGAACGAGGGCCAGTTCTGGATCACCATCACCCGCACCAGCACCTCCGGGATGGAGATCATCTGGTACGGCGTCCACCAGCACAGCGCTCAGTCGCCCTGGGACTTCCAGGCGGTCAACAACAGCGAGGCGACGCTGGTGCCGGGCCAGGCGTCCTGTCAATTCCCCGTGTCGATCGTCGACAACGGCATGAACGGACCGTCGCTCAGCGCCGTCGCCTATCTCTACGGGTCCTCGCGGGCCGCCCTGCCCGCCGACCCGGACAACGAGACGCTGACCATCCTGCGCAACGACCCGCTGGCCACCCGTGACCCCACCAACCCGCTCGACCTGACCAGCGCGCCGACCGACGGCGACCCGCTGAGCGGGGCGCAGTTCTACGTCCAGCCCCCCCAGACCACCGGTGCCGGCCTGGCCGCGCGCAATGACGCCTCCACCGGCAACCTGGCCAGCGCCGGCGCGCTGAACTGGATCGCCGATCAGCCGACCGGCTACCGCTTCTGGTTCTACAACACGCCCTCGGATCCGGCCGGCAACGTCGCCCGGTACCTCGAGCGGGCCCAGTACGCCCAGCCCGGCCGAGTGGTCGAGCTGTCCACCTACTCGCTCGTGCACGCGCCGTGTGGCTCGACCGCGAACCCCGCCTTCACCCAGCGCTACCTCAACTGGGTCCGCGGCCTCGCCCAGGGCATCGGCAACTTCCGCGTGGTGATGTTCTTCGAGCTCGACTCGCTGATCACCGCGCCGTGCCTGACCCCCGCCGAGCGTCACATCCGCCTGGTCGACCAGCTCAAGCCGGCGATCCAGATCCTCGAGGCCGCCGACCCCCACCTCGTCCTCTACCTCGACGCCGGCGCCTCCGACGCCGTCGGCCCCGGCCTGACGGCCAAGTGGCTGCGTGAGGCCGGCGTCCAGGACGCCCAGGGCTTCTTCGTCAACTCCACCCACTTCCAGTGGGACACCACCGAGATCCAATACGGCCAGCAGATCTCCAACCTGCTCGGCGGCCACGTGCACTTCGTGGTCTCCAGCGGCGTCAACGGCCAGGGGCCAGAGCTGAACCGCCACCCGCGCATCCAGGGCGTCGAGGATCTCTGCAACCCGCCCGGGCGCGGCCTGGGGACGATGTCGACCCAGACCGGCTTCACCAACGCCGACGGTCTGCTGTGGTTCGCCCCCGTCGGCAACTCCGCCGGTGCCTGCAAGCCGGGGATGCCCGCCACCTCCAAGTTCTGGCCCGCCTACGCGGTGATGCTGTTCAAGAACCGCAACTTCGGGGTCACCGGCCCAAAGCTCGGCCTCGCGCGGGACGGGAGCTTCGTGCCCTACAGCCCGGGGTTCGCCGCGGTGTCTAGCCTGCGCAGGCGTGGATGAACTTCGCGTCGCAGTCGTCGGCTACGGCCTGGCCGGCCGGTTCTTCCACGCTCCGCTGATCGCCGCCACCCCGGGGTTGGCGCTCGCCGCGGTGGTGACCGGCTCGCCCGAGCGGGCCGATCAGGTCGCCGCGGAGCACCCGGGCACGCGGGTGGTGCCCGACGTCGACGCGCTGTGGGGCGAGATCGACCTGCTCGTGGTGGCCACGCCGAACACGACGCACGTACCCCTGGCCGAGGCGTCCATCGACCACGGGGTGGCGGTGGTGCTCGACAAGCCGATGGCCGTGGACGCGCGGTCGGCGGCCCGGCTGTGGGCACGGGCCACCGAAGCGGCCGTGCCGCTGTCCGTCTTTCACAATCGGCGCTGGGACTCGGACCTGCTGACCCTTCGGCGGCTGCTGGACACCGGCGCCCTGGGCACGGTGCTGCGCTTTGAGTCGCGGTTCGAGCGCTGGCGCCCGGACGCGCCGGCGGATCTGTGGCGGGCCGGATCGGCGGCGCAGGGCGGCGGTCAGCTGCTCGACCTGGGTAGCCACCTGGTCGACCAGGCGCTCGTGCTGTTCGGTCCCGTCGCTTCGGTCTACGCCGAGATCGCCACGGTGCGTGCCGGCCACGCCGGCGATGACGACGCGTTCGTCGCCCTGCGCCACAGCGGCGGCGTCGTCTCGCACCTGCGGGCCTCGGCGATGACCGCGGCACCGGGGCCGCGTCTGCGCGTGCTGGGGACCGCTGGGGCGTTTCGCATCGAGGGCCTCGACGGGCAGGAGGACGCCCTGCGGGCGGGCCGGCGACCCGATGACGGGAGCGCCTGGGGGCTCGAACCCGAGGCCACCTGGGGTCGGCTGGTGCGCGGTGAGGTGTCCGAGCCGGTGGTGAGCGAACCGGGGGACTGGCCCGCCTTCTACCTCCAGATGGAGGCCGCCCTGCGCGGCCAGGGGCCGCTGCCGGTCGACCCCGCCGACGCCGTGGCGGGGCTCGCCGTGCTGGAGGCCGCCCGGGTCTCCGCGGCGACCGGCGCGGTGGTGGAGCCCCAGCGTCACGCGGTCTGAGTCCATCTCTGGTACTGATCAGGGATGAGTTCTGAGACCCAGCTGGAGGACGCGCTGAGTTCACTCGACGCGCGCGTCGGTGACGCCATCGAGGCCGCGGTGAAGCTGCGCCACCGCGCGCGGCTGGGGGTCCACGGCTGGTCCCGCGCTCTTGACGCCGGTCCCGGGGCGTGGGCGCAGGGTCCTGACGCGCCACCCCGTCCCGGCTGTGAGCTGGAGGTCCTCATCGACGGCGCCGATGCGTTCGCGGCCGCCGCGGCGGCGATTCGCGGGGCGCAGGAGTCGGTCTGGGTGGCCCAGTGGTTCCTCAACCCCGGCTTCGAGCTGGTTCGCGGCGTGGATGCCGAGTCGGTCGGCGCGCTGCTCGGTGACGCCGCGGCACGGGGTGTCGATGTGCGCGTGCTCGTGTGGGCCGGCTCGCCGTTGCCGCTGTTCTCCCCGAACCGCCGTCAGGTCAAGGCGGCGATCGCCGAGCTGATTCGCGGAACCGGAATCCGCGCGGAGATGGACCGCCACGAGCGCGCCCTGCACTGCCATCACGAGAAGACCCTGGTGATCGATGGCCAGGTCGCCTTCGTGGGGGGCATCGACATGACCGATCTCAAGAACGATCGCTACGACACCACCGATCACCCCGCGCGCCGTCGCACCGGCTGGCACGACGTGGGAACCCGGCTGACCGGCCCGATCGTGGGGGATGTGGCCGCCCACTTCGCCATGCGTTGGGAGCAGCAGACCGGTGAGCGACTCGCGCTGGGTGCGCCACCGGCCCCCACGGGTGAGCACACGGTGCAGATGACCCGCACGGTCCCCGAGCGCACCTACGACAGCCTGCCCGACGGCGACTTCTCCGTGCTCGAGTCCTACCTGCGGGCGATCCGCGGGGCCCAGCGGCTCATCTATCTCGAGAACCAGTTCCTGTGGGCGCCCGAGATCACCGATCTGCTGGCCGACAAGCTGGCCCATCCGCCCCATGACGACTTTCGCCTGCTCATCCTGTTGCCGAGCAAGGCCCACGCCGGCCAGGACGACACCCTCGGCCAGGTGGGGGTGCTCCAGGCCGCCGACGTGGGGGACCGGATGCTCGTCGCGACGCTGCGCTCACTCAGCGGCGAGCGCGAGGACCCGTGCTACATCCACGCCAAGGTCGCCGTCATCGACGACGCGTGGCTGACCGTCGGCTCGGCGAACCTCAACGCCCACTCGCTGTTCAACGACACCGAGATGAACGTGGTCAGCGACCACGCGGGGCTGGCCCGGTCCACCCGGCTGGCGTTGTGGGCCGAGCATCTGGACTGCCCGCCGGAGGCGATCGCCGAGCGGCACCCGTGCGCGGTGATCGACGAGCTTTGGCGTCCCATCGCCATGGAGCAGCTCGCGCGCCGCCAGGCAGACGAACCGCCGACCCATCATCTGGTGGCGATGTCGGGGGTCTCGCGTCGCTCTCGCCGCCTGCTCGGCCCCCTCAACGGGCTGTTCGAGGACGGCTGACCGGCGCCTCGGGCGAATAAGAATTTGCAAATCTCACACTCGCGACGACTTGAACCGATCAAGATGGGTAATTGTGGACTCAATGGGCATGAATCCCTCCGCCTTCGCCGTCTCCGAGCTCCGGGCTCGCGGCGTCACGCTGGTCGCGGTCGGACTTGTCCTCGCGGCCGCCAACGCCGCGCTGCACGGAACCGGCCTGCTGGCTGAGGTGATCGCCGGAGCCCTCGTCTTCGGTGGCCTGGTCTACTGGACCGTGCAGGGTCGCATCGGCTCGGTGCTCGCCCAGGCCGGCGCGGTCCGCGCGGCGGTGTCCGAGCCCCCCGTCGACACCCAGTGGCGGGTCGTCTCCCAGCTGGCGCCGATCGTGGTGGTCCTGCTGGCGCTCGATTTCGCTCTCGGTCACATCGCATCGCTGGCCGGCATCCCGCTCGGGATGGGCATCGGGCTGCTGATCGATTCGGCGCGGCTGAAGAGCTGGGAAGGCGTGAACTCCCTGCGGCTGCTCCACCAGCTCTCCCCGGGCGCCGTCAGCTGGGCGCGCTGGCTGGGCGCGGTCAACCCGGCCGATTACTCACTGTGTGCCCAGGCCGGGGTCACCCCCGCGATGACCGGCACCTCCGCCAAGCGGATCTAGCGCCAGCGAGCCGGCGGCGCCGGGCTCGAAGCGGTCGGCGCGGACGCGCTCCTCGGGCTCGAGATGGGTCAGCACGGTGGTGCCTGGCAGCGCGGCCGTCATGGCGTCCTGGATCTGATGCGACAGCTCGTGGGCCCGGCGGAGGCTCGTCTCATCGCTGAACTGCAGGTGCAGGTCGACCTGATGGGTGGTCCCCAGGTGGCGGGCGCGCAGATCGTGGTAGCCGATGACCTCGGTGCCGATGAATGACTGGGCCACCTTTCCGAGCTCGGCGAGCTCGGCCGGCGGGAGCGTCTCATCGACCAGGCGCCGCCCGGCGCTGTTGAGGATCCGCACGCCGGTGGTGCTGATCGCCCCGCCGATGAGCAGGCCGGCCACCGGGTCGATCCAGTGCAGCCCGGTGAGCGCCTCGATGGCGAGCGCCACCACCACGCCGAGGGACACGATGGCGTCGGTGCGCAGGTCCGCGGCGGTTGCCGCGAGCGCGGGTGACGCGGTGGCGCGGGCCTGGCCGTGCAGGTAGGTGGACACGCCGAGGTTGATGGCGCCGGCCAGTGCCGACACGGCGATGCCGAGGCCGATCGACCCGACCGAGCCACCGACGACGAGACGGTGGATGCCCTCGAAGGCGACGAACACGGCCCCGATCAGCAGCAGGATCGCCTGGGCGCCGGCCGACAGGTCCTCCAGCTTCTCGTGCCCGTAGGGGTGCAGGGCGTCGGCGGGTTCGTCGGCCTTGTGGACTGAGGCTCGCGAGATGATCGACGCGGCCAGATCCATCAGCGAGTGGACGGCATCGCTGATGATTCCGATCGAGCCGGTCAGCCCCCCGGCGATGAGCTTGATTGCGATCAGCAGGGTGTTCGAGGCGATCGCCACCGACGCGGCGTGGGTCTTGGCTGCGGTGTGGTCGGTCATCGCTCGCGCGGGGGCGCGGCGTCGCCCCGGGTCCTCTCAGACCAAGCCTAGCCAGCGTCGGCGCCGAGGTGCTCGGCCAGGCGCCAGCGCGACCCGGTCCCGGCCAGACCGAACTTGGCGTAGACGTGGGCCAGGTGGGTCTCCACCGTCTTGACCGTGACGTAGAGCTGCTGGGCGATCTCGGTGTTGCTCAGGCCCGACGCGGCCAGCCGGGCGACGCGGAGCTCGCTGGCGGTCAACCCCTCGACCCCCTGGTCCTCGCGGCGCCGGCGCCGACCACCGGCGGCCAGGAGTTCGGCCTGGGCGCTGTCGGCCAGCGACTCGGCTCCACAGACGGTGGCGAGCTCGAGGCCGGCCCTGAGCGCCAGCCGGGCGTCCCGCGCCTGATTGCCCCGCCGCAGCGCCGCCCCCAGCGCGACCAGCGAGCGGGCGTGCTCGAGCCGGCTGGGGCCGGGCGCCAGCGTCGCCACCGACGCCTCGAGGTGGGCGATGCCGGCCGGCTCGCGGGCGCGGAGAACCCCCAGCGTGCGCAACGCCACCCCCTGGGGACGGGCCAGCCCCGACGCCTGGGCGAGGTCGAGCTCGGCGCTGGCCAGCGCCCAGGCCTCCTCCGGTGCGTCGGGGGCGATGGCCTGGGCCAGGGCGGAACGCCAGCTCGAGATCACCGGACCGAAGCCCAGTGCGCTGGCGGTCTGACCGGCGGCGCGAAGATCCTCGATCGCGGCGGTCCGATTCCCACGGGCCAACCTCAGGCGCCCACGCGCCTCGAGCAGCATCGCCCCGGACCAGGTGGGCAGGAACTCCGGGGGCACCGCCATTGACTCGATGGCGTCGGCCGCGCCGGCGGCGCCGCGCCGCTCGAGCAGGACGTCGATGAGGTACAGGGCGACGTTGGCCACCAGCATCGGCATCTCGGCCTCCTGGCCGAGGCGCAGGACGGTGCCGAGGTCGACCTCGGCACCGAGAAGATCCCCCCGGCGGGCAGCCAGCCAGCCGGTGCAGGCCGAGGCGCTGATCGCCGAGGCCGACCGCGCCGGACGGGCCTCGGGCTCGGTCCTGTCGCGGCTCAGCGTCCTCACCTGAGCGCCGTCGCCCGTTCCCAGGCGCCCGACACCGCCAGCATGTAGCCGAGCTCCACCGCCACCGAGCGGCGCAGGTCCGGATCGGTCAGGGTGTCGTAGGCCTCGCTGAGCACGGCGACGGCGGAGGGGTCGCGGAGGATGACCTGGGTCAGGCCCAGGCGCGCGAGCAGCTCGGCCCGGGGTGGCTGGGGCGCCGCCTCGGCCAGCGCACGCTCCAGCCAGCGGGCCGCCTCGGCGGGAGCGGCGCGGGCCAGGGCCGACTCGGCGGCTGCGAGGTGGGCCCGGGCGACGGTGACCGAGCCGGCCGGTGTGAGCACGCCGAGGTGCGCCACCGCCAGCTCAGCCGGCGCGCCGCTCCGGGTCAGCACCTCCGCGGCGCGGGCGTGGAGGGCCTGGCGCTCGCCCAGGGGGATGCCGTCATAGAGGGAGCGGCGCACCAGGGGATGGACGAAGACGAGCGGGTCCTCGCCGGCCAGCACCTCGATGCGGCGCAGGCGGTGAGCGAGGCGGGCGGCCGCCTCGAGCTCGAGCTCGGCCAGGGCCGCGGCGACGCCGAGCCGCGCGCCGTCCCCCAGGACGGCGACGATCTGGGCGAAGCCCGCGGCGCCCGGGGCGGCCCGCTGGGCGCGGCGCAGCACCCGCTGCTCGAGCGTGGGGACGGTCGCGGCGCGAACCGCCGCGACGGTCGGGGGCTCGGCCCCGGGCAGGGCCCGGACCAGCTCGGCCAGCAGCAGGGGATTGCCGCCGGTCGCGGCGTGACAGGCCTCGGCGAGGTCGTCTCCGACCTCGGACCAGCGGCGGGTGAGCACCGCGGTCACCGCCGCCGGGCTCAGTGGCCGGGGGGTCAGGTGGGCGGCCCCCGGCGCCTGGCCCAGCGCGTCGAGCAGGGCGGCGGGGGCGTCGGGTTCGGCGGGGCGCAGGCTGATCAGCAGGGTGATCCCGAGATCCTCGATCCGCCGGGCGAGATGCTCCAGGGCGGTGAGGGAGGAGATGTCACCCCAGTGGGCGTCGTCGACGGCGACGAGCAGCGGTCCCCCGGCGGCGAGGCCCGCCAGGAGCCAGTACACGGCGTGGGCGACCGCGAAGCCGTCCGCGGCGGCGCTCGCCTCTCCGTCGAGGCCCAGCGCCTGCCCTACCGGGGCCGCCGCGCCGCACAGCAGCTCCCGGCGCGCGGCGGGATCGAGGGCCGCCAGGGTCGGCTCGAGCAGCTGGCCCAGCAGGCCGTTGGGCTGATCGCGCTCCATCTCACCGCCGCGGGCGCGCAGCACGTCGGTTCCCCGCTCCCGCGCCAGGGCAACCGACTCCGCCACCAGGGCGCTCTTGCCGGTTCCGGCGTCGCCGCTGACGAGCACCAGCCGCCCCTGCCCGCGCTCGGCGTCCTCGAGCGCCTCGGACACCATCCCCAGCTCGCGTTCGCGTTCGAGCAGTCCCGGTGTCAGGTCTTCCAGCACCAGCGCGCAGCCTAACCGAACGCCCCGGCCGCCAAAAGTTCAGGGTCAACCCTGATGCTCGTGCGGCGGGGAAGCCCGACGATGCGCGGCATGAGAACGGGACGACGGGACAGGTTCGGCCGGGGGCGGGCGTGCGCGGCGCTCGTGCTCGGCGCCATCCTCATGGCGGCGCTGCTGGCCCCCGGGGCGCGTGCCGACACGTCGCTGGTGGGCCAGTGGCACCTCGACGAGGTCGACGCCCAGGCGGGATCGGCGAGCACCACGCCCGCCAGCGCCGGCGGCGTGGCGCTGGCGATCGGCGGGGCGACCCCGACGGCCGGGCGCTTCGGGAACGCCTTCAGCTTCAACGGAGCCGACGAGGACGCCCTCAGCGCGACCGATCCCGCCCTCAACACCCCCGAGGTCACGGTCATGGCCTGGGTCAAGGCGTCCGGGAGCCCGGGGCAGTACAAGGACGTGCTGTCCCAGAACGGCAACCCCGCCTGCTCGGTCGCCTCCTATGCGCTCTATGACGGGGCCAGCGGGGGTCTGCAGTTCTACATCGCCAACGGCGACAACTCGGCGATCGCGTCGGCCGCCGAGCCGCCGGCGGCCATCTGGGACGGCCAGTGGCACGCCGTCGCCGGGGTCTATGACGGTTCCAGTGTGCGCCTCTATGTCGATGGCGTCGAGGTCGGCAGTCCAACCGACGCCAGCGGCTCGGCGATCGACTACGGGCTCCCCGACACGACCTTCGAGGTGGGCAACTTCCACGCCTGTTCGGGCTTCGGCTACACCGGTGCGATCGACGAGGTGAGCGTCTACGGCCGCGCGCTCAGCGCCGCGGAGATCGCCTCGCTGCAGTCGGGTGGCTCGAGCACCCCACCCCAGCTGGCCGCGGATTCGACGACCACGAGCGTCAACTGCGCCCCCGGCACCGCCACGCTCGGCCAGTCGGTCACCTGCACGGTGTCGGTCACCGATACCTCGCCGAACGCGACCGGATCACCGGGCGGCCAGGTCTCCTTCCAGAGCGACTCCCCCGGCACCTTCTCCAACCCCGGGGCCACCTGCAGTCTCGGCTCGGGCCCCAACCACACCAGCCTGTGTGCGGTCACCTACACCCCGACCGCCACCGCCAGCGGCGTCCACACCATCACCGCGGGCTACGCCAGCGACGCCGGCCTCGCCTCGAGCCAGGGCACGGCCACTGTGGCGGTGAGCGGTGCGGGCGGGTCGACCACGCCGACGCCGACGCCGACGCCGACGCCGACGTCGCCGACGACGCCCTCGAGTCCCGGGCCGACCCCGACGACGACCGTCCCCCAGACGGTCGTCTCACCCAGCGCCAGCTTCAGCGCTCCCCACAGCACCCCGGTGGCCACGCCAATCACCCTGAACGCCGGCGCCACCACGGGGGCGACGAACCTGCTCTGGAGTGTCAACGGCCACACCGTCGCCACCTGCAGCGCCGCGACGCCCCTGGTCGCGCTCGATCTGACCAAGTCCTCCACGGTCAAGCTCACCGCCCTTGGCGCCGGTGGCAGCTCGGTGGCGACCCAGTTCGTTTCCGCCACCAGCGCCTTCCGGCTGCCCGCGTCCACCCTCGGGCTCCCGCGGCTCACCACCGCGGTCTGCTCGGGCGGATCCCCCAGCGCCGACACCACCGGCCAGGGCGGCCCCAAGGCCGGATGCACCACCGAGCTGGAGGTCGACATCATCGACGCGACCGGCTGCCTGACCGAGATCACCGACCCGACCCAGGTCCCCGCCGGGGAGGCCCCGATCCTCCAGGGGATGCTCGCCCAGTACCGGGGCAGCCCGGTCCTCCAGCGACTCGAGGGCGCCTTTGTCTGCCTCAGCATCGCCCACTGCACCAAGGGGGGCGGCGAGGTGCCCGTCCCCGGCACCGGACGGTTCGTCCAGGCCCCGCTGACCACCGAGGGGCTCTACATCTCCCACAGCACCGTGCGCATCAACGGCGTCGACTTCACCCCGCTCGCCGGCGCGGCGATCGTCATCTCACCGGGTTTTCACCACGTCGTCTCCGCCGACGCGGTGGTCAAGGTGGGCGACGTGCCGATCCGCACGGGGCAGATCAATCTGGACGTCTCCACCTCCAGCTGCGACACGGGGTGCGGCAACGGCAGCGTCCAGATCGCCTCCTTCGCCTCCGACGATCTCCCCTTCGCGGGTGACTTCCCCTTCACCGGCAACGCCGACATCAGTTTCGTCAAAAGCGGCATCAACCGCTACAGCGACATCCACGGCTACGTCCAGCTCACCAGCCTGCTCGGCGGAGCGAGCGTCGACGGGCACCTGCGCACCGACAACACCAACGGGCTCAAGCTCCACAGCTTCTCCGGCAAGATCCCCAATCTGACCTGGGGCGACATCGGCCTGACCGACGGTGAGTTCGACTTCGTCGCGCCCGGAGACTGGCTGTTCTACGGCAACCTGGGGATCGGCGAATACACCGTCAGCCTCAAGCCGGACACCGAGCACCCGGACAACGGCATTGTCTTCCACAACAACGCGCTCGACCACGCCGGGGCGACGTTCGACTTCAGCAACTCCCCGCCCGAGATCTTCCCCGGGGTCGACCTCGACTCCGTCGGGCTCAGCTTCGCGCTCAACCCCACCGTGCTGCGGGGGTCGGTCACCCTCGATGCGCTCGACGTGGCCCAGGTCAGCGGCAACGTCGTGCTCGCCTTCCCGAGCCACAACGCGCCCTTCACCGCGCGGGCGATTGACCTCCCGGGCGCCCCGGCGGCGATCGTCAACCAGCAGTACCAGCACGGCCCCTTCATCGGGCTCGGCGGCAAGGTGAAGATCAACATCCCCCACATCGGCTACGTGCCGGTGGGCAGTGGCTACTTCCTCTATGACCTGCCCGACTACATCGCCGCGGGCGGGGAGATGGACTACGGCTTTGACAAGCTGATCACCGTCGACGGCCGCCTCGACGGCCAGATCAACCTGGCCAACCATCGCTTCAATCTGTCGGGCAGCGTCCACGGCTGCATCATCGACATCGCCTGTGCCCATGTCTCGGCCGCCCTGTCGAGCGCCGGGATCGGCATCTGCGCCGGCGACTTCGGCGGAGGGTTCAAGTGGGATGACTTCTCCAAGCCCCACATCTACGGAAAGGTGCTGTTCATCGGCACCGCCTGCAACATCAATGACTTCCAGGAGGACCACGTGTTCACCCCCGGTCGTCGGGCCCTCGCCGAGGGGGAGGCGCGCGGCTTCAGTGTGAGAGCCGGTCAGCCGCTGCCCGAGATCCGCCTCGACGGTGACAGCGGCGCCCCCAACGTGACCGTGACCGGGCCCGGCGGCCAGACCCTGACGGGCACCAGCGCCGGCATCCACCATGCCGACAACATCATCGTCATCCAGTCCGAGCAGGCCAAGGAGACGGTCATCGGGGTCAAGCGTGATCTCCCGGGCAGTTACCGGATCACCCTGCTCCCCGGCCCGGCCATCACCCAGAGCTGGCACGCCACGGTCCCCGGGCCGGTCAAGGTGCACGGAACGGTCAGCGGAACCGGGACCCGGCGGGTGCTGCACTACGCGGTGTCGCGTGAGTCGAACATGACGGTCAGCTTCTCGGAGGTGGTCCACGGGGTGGCCCGGGTGATCGGCACGCGCAGCGGCGGCCGCGGCACCTTGAGCTTCGTCACCCCGATCGGACCCGATCGGCGCCAGATCGTCGCAGCGATCAGCCGCAACGGGATCGACATCCCCGACGCCCAGCACCTCAGCGTCGCCCACTTCACCGGCCCGCGCTACGTCACTCCGGGTCGGGTGACCGCTCTGCGCACGCACTGGAACCATGGACGGCTCACCGTGAGCTGGACCCCCGCCGCCCACGCGACGCGCTACCTCCTGCGGGTCAGCCAGCGCCACGGCGGCGTGCAGATCCTCAGCGTGTCACGGCGCGCGGAGACCGTCACCCGGCTCGACCCCACCCTGGCCGGGACGGTCACGGTGCGCGCGGTGAGTGCCGACACCAGCCGCGGGGTCTTGGCCGGGGTCGCCTTCAAGCGGCTGCGCGCGCCGACAACGCGGTTCCGCCCCTTCGCTGAGCTGAAGTCCCGCTGAGTCAGGCGCTCTGGGCGACCGGGGTCGCTCAGGGCGCGGGCGTCGGGCCCACGCAGATGGTCGCGTGCAGCTCGCGGGTCAGACCGGCGATCCGCTCGGTCAGCTGGGTGTTCTGGGCGAGCATCTGCAGATGCTGTTCCCCCATCGCCCGTTCACGGGTGAGCAGCTCGGTGAGACGATCCTCGAAGTCGCGTTCGCGCTGGATCTCGGCCTCATGGTGATCCTGGAGGCCGCTATCGCGGATCTTGTCGCGGTCGGCCTGGCGTGTGGCGGCGAGCAGGATGAGCGGGGCGGCGTAGGCCGCCTGGGTGGAGAAGGCCAGGTTGAGCAGGATGAAGGGATAGGGATCCCAGTGCAGGCCGAAGGCCAGGGAGTTGGCGGCGATCCACAGCAGCACCAGCAATGTCTGGCCGATGATGAACCCCGGGGTGCCGAAGAACCGGGCGAAGCGTTCGGCGATGATGCCGAAGCGGTCGTTGCCGAACGGTCTGAGGTGGACGAGGCGACGCGGAGGATCGCGGGTCATGGGATGGGTCAGCTGTGCTCGGAGGCGCTGGCTTGGGCTTCGCCGGGGCGACTCGGCATCCCGGCTGCGGCGTAGGCGTCGCTCTCATCCAACGTCTCGTCGGCCAACAGCGCCCGGGCCAGGGTCTCGAGCTGGTCCCGATGGGCGCCGATCAGGGCGGTGACGTCCTCGTGAGCGGTGTCGATGAGCTCGCGGACCTGCTCGTCGACCACCCGTTGGGTGGCCTCTGAGGTCTCGCCCGCGCCGGTGAGGAACGGTCCGCGCGCCTCGGCGGGGATCACCGTGACAAAGCCGATGGCCTCACTCATCCCCCAGCGACCGATCATCTGGCGGGCGATGCCGGTCACCCGCTCGATGTCGGATTCGGCGCCGGTGGTGACGGTCCCATAGACCGCCTCCTCGGCCACGCGTCCGCCGAGCGCGACCTTGATCTTGCCGATCAGGTCCTCGCGCGTGTAGGACACCTGATCGTCATCCGGGGCGGCCAGGGTGACCCCGAGGGCCATGCCGCGGGGGATGATCGACACCTTGCGGACCGGGTCAGCGCCCGGGGTGAGCATGCCCACCAGCGCATGGCCGGCCTCGTGGTAGGCGGTCCGCTCGCGATCCGCGGGGGAGAGGACGATTCCTCGTGGCGCACCGAGCAGGATCTTCTCGAGCGAGTCGGTGAAATCAGCGGTCTGGACGGTGCGGTGGTTGCGTCGGGCGGCCAGCAGCGCCGCCTCGTTGGCCAGGCTGGCCAGATCGGCGCCGACCATGCCGGGGGTGCTGGCGGCCAGAAGCTCGAGGTCGACCGTGGGGGCGAGCGGCATCGACCGCGTGTGCACCTCGAGGATCTGGCGGCGGCCCTGTCGGTCCGGAGGCTGGACGGCGACGCGCCGGTCAAAGCGGCCCGGGCGCATCAGCGCGGAGTCGAGGATCTCCGGGCGGTTGGTGGCGGCGAGGACGATGACGGCCTCGGACGGCTCGAAGCCGTCGAGTTCGGTGAGGATCTGATTCAGGGTCTGTTCACGCTCGTCGTTGGCGCCGGCCATCGACACCGACCCCTGGCGCGAGCGGCCGATCGCGTCGAGCTCGTCGATGAAGATGATCGCCGGCTCGGCCTCCCGCGCCTTGGCGAACAGGTCCCGCACCCGGGAGGCGCCCACGCCGACGATCGCCTCGATGAACTCTGACGCGGCGATGGAGAAGAAGGCGGCATGCGCCTCGCCCGCCACCGCGCGTGCGAGCAGCGTCTTGCCCGTGCCGGGGGCGCCGGACAGCAGCACGCCATGGGGCATGCGTCCACCGAGGCGTCCGTACCGTGTCGGGTCGCGCAGGAAGTCGACGATCTCGGTCAGCTCGGCTTTGGCCTCGTCGATCCCGGCGACATCGGCGAAGGTCACCATGATCGTGGCCGGGTCGACCCGGCGCGCCTTGGAGCGGCCGAAGCTGGCCAGCCCACCCATGCCGCCGCCGCTCTTGGCCGCACGGCGCATGACCAGGATGATGATCGCGACGATCAGCAGGGTGGGACCGAAGCCGAGCAGCAGCGAGGCGATCAGCGACGTCGTCTGGGTCGTCGACCGGGCGTTGATCTGCACGTCGTGGTCCTGGAGCAGCCGAGACAGCTGGGCGTCGTTCCAGAAGCTCGGGACCTGGGTGGAGAACAGCGTGGTCGGCGCGACGCTCTTGTCCCCCGCGGGGTAGCGCGACGCGTGCTTGAACGTGCCCTGGACCGCGTCACCGGTCGAGGTCACCGACGCGATCTCCCCCGCGCTGACGGCGCGGGTGAAGTAGGGGCTGAAGGGAACCTCGACCCGCGACTGGCCGCGATGGTTGAACACGAACACCGAGGCCAGGTTGATCACCAGCAGCCCCATGACGATCCAGACAAAGGTGCGCGAGCGATGGGGCGCCGGGCGCTTGGGGGGCTCGGGGGTGCCACGGCCATCGGGAGCGGGGGCGATGCGCCAGCCACGCGGGTCGCGGTGGGGGAGTCCCTTGGGTCGGTTCGGCGTCTCAGTGGGCGTCGCGCTGGGCGGGTTGGCGGCGGGCATCTCGCTCAGGCGGCCGAGGGGAGGATCCAGGCGACGATGGCGATGTACTGCGCGGTCGCCGCCACGATCACGCAGACATGGAAGATCTCGTGGAAGCCAAACCAGCGGGGCCAGGGATTGGGTCGCTGGCGCGTGTGGATGATTGCCCCGAGCGTGTAGACCACGCCGCCGCTGGCCAGCAGTGCGATGGGGAGGGGGCCCAGGCGGGTGATCAGCTCGGGCAGCGCGAGCAGGGCGAGCCAGCCGAGCACGAGGTAGCTGCCGGCCTTGAGCGGTCGCGGCGCCTCGATCCAGCCGAGGGACAGCACGATGCCGGCTGCCGCGCCCGTCCACGCCATGACGAGGATGGTCCACGCCAGCGTCCCGTGCAGCACGATCAACGCGATCGGCGTGTAGCTCGCCGCGATGAACACGTAGATCGTGCTGTGGTCGACGCGCTGGAGCACGGCCTTGAACCCGGCGGGCCCGGGCCAGCGGTGATATAGCGCGCTGCCGCCGAACAGCGCGACCAGCCCACCGCCGTAGATGGCCACGCCCACCGTGGCCCGACCGTCGGGGGCGAGGACGATGGCCAGGGCCGCCGCACCCGCGGCGAGGACGGCCGCGACGAGGTGAGACACCCCGCGCAGACGGGGGATCGGGGCGCTGCCTGGCAATCCGACGACGTTGTCCACGGCTGACTCCTGGGGGCGGCTGGGCAAGCTGGCCCACCGGCGGTCCGCGGCGTGCGCGGGCTGGGAGTGAGAAGCCGAGGGGCGGGGGAACCGCTCGCAATGGAGTAGAACCTGGTCTCAGCCTACTCCGCGCGTGTTGGGTTTGGGCAATCTCCGGCGGATCACCCACGCTGACGCCATGGTTGCCGGGGACGGTGAGGAGCGTCGCCGTCGACGTCCTGTTCGACGCTCAGACGAACTGCGCCGCGGCGTAGCCCGACGCCCAGGCCCACTGGAAGTTGAAGCCGCCCAGGTGGCCGGTGACGTCAAGTACCTCGCCGATGAAGTACAGGCCTGGGCTCTTGCGCGACTCCATGGTCTGGGATGACACCTCGCGGGCGTCGACACCGCCCAGGGTGACCTCGGCGGTGCGGTAGCCCTCGGTGCCGGCCGGCACCACCTGCCATGCGCCGAGCTGGTCGGCGATGTCGCGCAGTTCCGCCGGGGTGTACTGCTTCATCGGCCTCGAGTCGAACCAGTCATCAGCCAACCGGGTCGCCATCTTCTTGGTGAAGACCTCGCTCAACACGGTCTTCAGCTCGCTGTCGGGGCGCGCGGCCTGCTGACCGACGAGCCACTCCCGAGCGTCGTCATCGGGCAGCAGGTCGATCTCCACCGCATCACCGAGCTGCCAGAACGATGAGATCTGCAGGATCGCCGGACCGCTGAGACCGCGGTGGGTGAACAGGATGTTCTCGCGGAAGCTCTGGCCGTTGGCGCGCACGACCGCGGCCACGGATGTGCCCGACAGTTCGGTACAGAGGTCCTTGAGTTCGTCGGTGATGATGAACGGCACCAGGCCGGCGCGAGTGGGCAGGACGTTGTGGCCGAACTGACGAGCGATCTGGTAGCCGAAACCGGTGGCGCCCATCGTCGGAACCGACAGGCCGCCGGTGGCGACCACCACCGACTCCGCACTCAGCTCCCCCATGTCGGTGCTCAGCCCGTATCCGGTCTCGGTCTTCTCGATCTGGGTCACCGAGGTGCTCAACCTGAGGTCAACCCCGGCCTGGCGGCACTCGTCCACGAGCATGTCGCGGACGTCCCGCGAGGAGTTGTCGCAGAACAGCTGACCCAGCTTCTTCTCGTGGTAGGGAACGCCGTGGCGCTCGACCATGGCGATGAAGTCCCAGGGGGTGTAGCGCGCCAACGCCGACTTGCAGAAGTGCGGGTTCTCGGAGAAGAAGTTCGCCGGGTCCGCGTACATGTTGGTGAAGTTGCAGCGACCACCCCCGGACATGAGGATCTTCTTGCCCGCCTTGTTGGCGTGGTCGATGACCAGGACCTGGCGGCCGCGCCCAGCGGCGGTCAGGGCACACATCAGGCCGGCGGCACCCGCGCCGATCACCACTACCTCAACAGAACGCACACCACATTCTGAGACACACGTCGTCGGTAGGAATCGCCAGGAGCAAATGAGACGCCCGAGCAGCATCCTTGCCGCTCAGAAGCTGGTGGCATTCCAAGGTGTCTGGGGAGTCGAGAACATCAGCTGTGCGCGTGTGAGGGCGCCGGTCCTCAATTCGGTGATCGCGCCCGACGGGAGCAGCTCAGCGGGGCGGACGCCGCCGAGGTACATCGAGGCCAGCGCTCCCTGAGTGAGCTCAAGGTCAGCGCGACGATCGGTCGGCGCGCACTCGACACTGTCGCCGTTGATCTGCAACGCGTAGCGGCCGCTGACGTCGATGCTCGTGGCGGGTCCACCGTCGCGGACCTCGAGCACGAGTTAACCATCGACTGCGTAGCGGCGCGCGGTCAGCGCAGCGGGGATGTCGAGGAGTCGGAGCCACAGGAAGTCGTTCAGAGCGGCGAGCTCAAGCGCCCGTCCGTCAGACAGCAGCCATCGGACGGGCTCGTCGACGGCTCGGCGCGGGATCGCGATCTCATCGACGAGATCGATCCCCGTCAGGTAGGCCCAGAGGTCCCGGTCAGCTTGGTCGTTGGCACCGAACAATGTCCCGACCTCGATACGCCCCGGCGCGTTGCGGCCACCGCGCTGGGATGCGCGCCAGCCGACGATCCCGTCGATCCCGTCGATCCCGTCGATCCCTTCGTGCGCGATCCAGTTGTGGGGGAGGCCGGCGTCGGGTGGAGGCGTCGGGAATCCGTCCTGTCCCAGCGTGATGTTCCACCAGCGCTGATCGCGGCTGACCTGTCCGGCGCGTCGCTGGGTGAAGGCCCGGAACACCCCGGGTCCGAGACCGGCGACTTCCTCCGCGTCGCTGACCCGCACCCGGCTTGGATCCCCGCCGTGGACGGCGCCGACGCGTCGACGGTGGAGAACGTAGTCGGCGCTCTGCGTCGCTGGCGCATACCCGAAACGTCCGTAGATCGGCCACTCGGCCGAGATCAGGATGCTCACCGCGTCGCCGCGATCCTGCGCCGCGACCATCGCGGCGTCGAGCATCCGGCTGAGCACTCGCTGTCGCCGGTGGGTTGCCGACACGGTGACGTTCGTCACCGCGTCAGCCTGGAGGTCACGGGTTGTCCCATCAATCCCGGGAACGCTGAGCGTCCGCGTCTCGGTACGCAGGGTCGCCACCCATCGGCCACGGTCCCGCGCTCCCCACACTCGTGGGGGATCCCACGTCCGCCGAACGACCTGGGCCCAACGATCGACCCCGGGGCCGTGGGGATCAGCGAGGAATACCCCGAACATCGCCCGCAGCCACGCCAGGGACTCTTCCACGTCGATCGGGTTGACGATCTCGAGTTGCGAACTCACCACACACCCATGATGGCGACCGCTTCCCAGCTCTTCCAGCGTCAACCGGGAGCCGGAACCGCGCCGGCTCCGTCCGCCTGCGATGCTGTCGACATGGCCACTCTTGCGGACCTGGCCCAGGAGGAGTTCGTCTCCCTGACCACCTACCGACGCTCCGGAGCGGCGGTATCGGTGGCCGTCTGGATCGCCCCGGCGACCGACGCGAGCGGCGCGCTGCTCGTCACCACGACCGCCCGTTCGGGCAAGGTGAAGCGTCTGCGCCACGATCCCCGGGTTGAGCTCCGCCCCTGTGATCGACACGGCGCGGTGCCCGCGGACGCTCCGGTGCTGTCCGCACAGGCTGAGATCGTCGACGCACCCGACGAGGTTCGCGAGCTGCGGGAGGCGATCCGCGCCAAGTACGGCGAGCGGATGAAGATCACCGCCGCCGACCAGGGGATCGCCGATCCCGAGGAACCCGCCCGGGTCATCCTGAGACTGGGACTCCAGCGCGTGATCGGGCTGCCGAGGACCTGACCTGAGGCCGCCGACACCGTAGGCGGGTAGCCGCTCGCCGCTATGCGGGTGCTGGGAGAAGGTATTACGCGGCGACCGAGTTCTTAGCTGCGGCCGAGCACGAGGTCGATGCCGGCCATGACGCGCGTGAGGTAGTTGTCGGGTAGTTGACTAACGCGTTCGGTGAGCACGTCGCGGTCAATTGCGACGATCTGAGACACGTTGGCAACCGAATCCTTCGGGAGACCGGTGCTTGCGGCTGGGAGCAGCACGTTGCCGGGTGCGCCAGCCAGTCGCGCGTTGCTGGTAAGCGGAACGACGACCGCTGTCGCGATCCGGCTGGCGTTGAAGTCGTTGCCTTGGACGATCAGGACAGGGCGACGGAATCCGGCGGCTGAGCCGACAGGCGCTGGCAGCGACGCCCAACAGACGTCACCTTGGCTGATCACCATTCGTTGCGTTCGAGCACGTCTCGTGCGGCATGTTCGCTAAACCCGGCGCGGTCGGCAGCGAGCTCGTCAGCGATTTCGTTCAGAGCGTTGGTCACGGCTGCCGGATCGCGACGTTCGACGTAGTCAGCGAGTGCCTCTCGGTAGAGCTCGCTGCGACTCTTGCCGAGGCGGCCGGCAAGCTCGTCGGCGCGCAAGAAGAGCTCATCGGGAATCGAGATAGCAGTCTTCATACCAAAAGTATAACCCGGTCGAGCAGGCTACTTCGCGCTGGCCGCATTGATCGACGGACCTCTGAACGGCTCCGTGATCATGCGCCGGGCCGGCGAGCTGTCCGACCACACCGTGAAGTTGACGACGGGCACCCTCACCCGGTGCTCGACCGTGCCCAGGCCGAGGGCTTGGTTGTCGCAGGGGATGTCTCCACCGTCTCGAGGCGCGAGCGTGTCGACTACACCCTCACGCCGCTGGGCCACACGCTGTTGACCGAGGAGGCGGGAAAGCTCGAACTAGCCGCGAGGGTTGTCTTGACCGGCCAGCGTGCCGCAACCCGGGGAGCCGCCTCATGAACCGAGCAGATTTTGCGCGCTTTGCCGTGCGTGCCTACCACTGTTCACCGCATAAGGCCGCCGAAGGCACCTGAGGCAAGCTCGCGGGCGAAGGTCGTTGCCGGCGCATCGCCTGCGTCGAGAGTGCTCGGGCCGGAGTCGGACGCCCGGTGCGAGGCCAAAGCCGAGCCGGCGGGCGCGGGGCGCCGGCGACGTGTGCGCTCATGACCAGCGCACTTTCTGTCCCCCGTTCAACAGGCGGGAGTGTTGCGGATGATGATCAGGCTCACGATCTTGTTGTCGCGCACCGTGAAGTAGTTGGTGAGGATCAAATCGCCGGGGAGGTTGGTTCGGTCAAACAGTCCGTCATAGCGGCCGCTGACGATTGTGTCGCCGTAGTGCTCGATCACGTCCGTGACCTGCACGGTGATCTTGTCGCCGACCATCTCCTTAGCGACCCAGCGGCGGATTGCGTCAGCACCCCAGAACTCACGGTGGGCATCATTGACGAGCGCATCTGACGCGAAGGTCGCGACGATCGCGTCTTCATCCTGGGCGTTGACTGCAGCGAGATGCTCGGCCACGACTGGATCGAGGCTGGCGGTCTTGGTCATCGGGACTCCTGGTTCGTATTCACGGTGGCCGCTTGAGACGGCGACGTTGTCAGCTTGCGCGCTACCCCCGCGGGAGAGTCAAGGGTCAGGTGCGTGCTTGACCCTCCCCCAGGGGGAGAGTCGATACTCCTCACATGACCACTCGCGCCACGATCGGTGAGTTCTCCCGGGCGTCGCACCTGAGCGTCAAGACCCTGCGCCACTATCACGACGTCGGGTTGCTGGAGCCCAGCGAGGTCGACCCCGATAACGGTTACCGCTACTACTGCGGAGAACAGATCGCCCAAGCCCAGGTCATCCGGCGGCTGCGCGGCCTGCGAATGCCGGTGGCGGACGTCAAGTCGGTCCTAGCCAGTTCAGACTCCGGAGAGCGAAACCGGCTGATCATGGAGCATCTCGACCGCCTAGAAGCAGACTTGGCCAGCACCACGGCGGCGGTGGCCGACCTCCGAGCGCTCCTCATACGACCCCAGCAGCTTGATGCGGTGGAGTACCGAACGGTCACGGCGCGGTCAGCGATCGCGATCCAGGCGACGGTCGACCGCGAGGACATGCTCGAATGGTGGCAGGGAGCGCTGGGTGAACTCCACGCAATCGCAAACGCGCAAGGACTGAAGCGAGAGGGAGCCCCCGGCGGCGTGTACGCCAGCGAGATCTTTCAACACGGTCGCGGTCGGGCGACAGTGTTCATCCCGACCGATACGTCACCCCGGGCGGTCGGACGGGTCGAGCCTCTGAGCGTGCCATCAGCTGAGCTCGCGGTGATGGTCCATCGCGGATCCCTCGCCGACGCGGACCTCACCTACGGGGAGCTCGGCGCGCACGTGATGCGACACGAGATCAGCGTCAACGGACCTCTCCGCGAGTACTACCTCATCGGCTTTCTTGACACGCCCGACCCGTCGTCATGGAAAACCGAGATCGGATGGCCGATCTTTCGTTCTGATCCCTGACCGCCGAACCTCCCGATAGCGAACTGCGAGCCCCAAAGGTCACAGACGAAGAGAAGACCGATACCGCTCAGATCTGCCAGCTGCACGACAACCGGTTTGCCGCTCGCGCAGCGCTGGTGCCTGATGGCCGCTTCTGTTCGGGCTGCCCTCGAAGCAGTCATCCAGACTGGGTTCGTTGTTACGCGCTGGTGCCGGGCGACCGGCTCGACGCCCGATCAGGTCATCTCAGCAGTCGCTGTCCGGCGTCGCCTCGACCGGCACTGACGGCGGCGGCAATACGAAGACCGGCACCAGTTCGACGGGACTCACCTTCTCCCTCGAGGACGTGCCCCGGGTGCTCGAAAGCCGCATGATCGAGGTGACCGCAACGGCACCGTCAAGCGCCAGCACGGTTGTGATGGTCCAAACCCAGAGGCGCAGGATGCACGTTGGACGTCGTTATACTTCAGAAGTATGACCGGTCGCGTGGGCGCCAAGGGACAGGTCGTAATCCCGAAAGCGATCCGCGACCGCGCTCAGCTGCACCCCGGCGATGAGGTCGAGTTCGAGTTGCGCGACGACCAGGTCGTGATTGTTGCCCGCCGTGACGGTGTCCGTCTTGGTGGGCGCTTCGCCTCCAGCGGAATGGCCGGACGACTGCTCGAGGACCGTGCCCGCGAGCCACGATGAGCGTCTGCCTTGATTCCTGGGCGATCCTCGCCTGGCTCGACGGTGAGGAACCCGCACTGTCGCGCGTGAACGAGCTGATCGCTTCGCGCCCAGTGGTCAGCTGGGTCAACCTCGTCGAGGTCTACTACCGGATCGAGCGTGACCACGGCAGGCAGACTGCCGATGAGATTCTCACCTCATTGAGACGCAGCCTTGCCCCGGACCTTCCGGGAACCGCTCGGATGATCGAGGCGGGCCGCCTGAAGGCACGCGCGGCAATCGCACTCGCAGATTGCTTTGCAGCTACGACGGCTGCCGCGCACGATGTGACTCTCCTGACCGGCGACCCAGAACTGCTGGACCTCAGAGATCCACCCTGCCGCCTCGAAGACCTACGGCCCGCTGAGCCGGTTTGCCGCTGATCGGGTGGTCAGCCGCCGTGGCCGCTTGGGCACGGCGCCAGTAAGGGCAGCTACCTGATCACGCAACTCCTCGAGCGGCGAACCGGTCATGAACAGCGGTGATCCCGCTTACGCTCGTTGCCGGAGCTCATCTCAGTCGAGGACAGGACCGGTTGTCAGGGCGCTTCCAGGTATTGACCCGGCGCCGTCCTTGGGTCCTTGTCCGGTGCCCATACCAGTCAATCGCTTGGATCGGGTGGGTCTGCGAGGCGGCGTATGAGCCGGCGTAGTTGCTCGCTCATGTGGGAGATGTATTCCGGTGACCCTGGGTCAAGACCGAGCGTGCGTTTGGTCTCAACCGGAAAGACCGCGCCTGACATGACTGCGCTCGAGATGACGAGGAGCACGAATGCGGGGTCGAGATCGTCGGCGATCTCTCCTGTGTTCTGGCGTTCACGTATGTCGGCGACCCCGCTTGCGTCTGGCTCAAAAGCCGTGTCTGCCGGGTCTTGGTCGATGGCCTCGCGGATGGAGAACCGAGCCCGGTCGGGGTCCTGATAGACCGCTTTCAAGAAACCGGCGACGACGTCTTCGAGCGGCCGCGAGGGGTCGATGATGGCCTCGTCTTGAGTCCGCCATTTGTCGCTGAGGGCCTGGTGGAGGCCTTCCTTACCGCCGAAGTAGTAGGAGATGAGCTGCTTGTTGACTCCAGCGCGAGCAGCGATCTCATCCACCCGCGCTCCCGCGAGGCCCTTCTCCGCGAATTCGACTAGCGCCGCGTCGAGCAACGCGGTCTTGGTCCGCTCCGGATCCCGGTGACGAGGCCGGACCCCTTCGGCGGGAGGCTCAGTGGGGGGAGTTTCCTGGTCTGATCGTCGTGGCGTCATCGTTCATGTGCAAGCCAATCACAATCTAATCATCCATCTGGATGATTGATTAGCTAGGCTGAGGTGATGACGCAACTCATCGAGGCCAAGGGCTTGACCAAACGCTTTGGCGAGACCGTCGCGCTTGATGGACTTGATCTCAGCGCTCCGTCGGGGAGGGTCCTCGCCGTCCTTGGACCCAACGGGGCAGGCAAGACGACGTTCGTGCGGATGCTTACCACCCTTCTCAAGCCCGATGCTGGCACGTTGCGCGTTGCAGGCATCGACGTTCTGAAGCAGCCCGGCGAGGTTCGCCGGCGGATCGGACTGGCGGGCCAGTTCGCCGCGGTCGACGCAGCGCAGACCGGTCGGGAGAACCTGGTGATGGTGGCGCGGCTGTTTGGACACACCCGCCGGGACGCCCGCTCAGCGGCCGACATGGTGCTCGCACAGCTCGGCCTGTCTGACGCCGGTGATCGATTGGTCCGTACCTATTCCGGCGGGATGCGCCGACGCCTTGACCTCGGCGCGAGCCTGGTCGGCTCACCCAAACTGCTGTTACTCGACGAACCCACGACCGGGCTTGACCCACGCAGTCGCAATGAGCTGTGGGCAGCGATCGAAGCGCTGGTGGCTAACGGCACCGACGTGCTGCTGACCACCCAATACCTCGAGGAGGCCGACCGTCTCGCCGGACAGATCGCGATCATCGACCGCGGAGCGGTCGTGGCCCAGGGAACACCAGATGAGCTCAAGGACCGTGCAGGCCGCGACGTCATCGAACTCCGCCTCCGCGACCCAGCCGACCGATCATGCGCGATCGAGACGCTCGGCTCAGGGGCCACCGTCGACAACGATTACCCCGACCGCCTTTCCCTACCCGTCAGCGACGGCGCCGATGACGCCGTCGCAGCCATCCGCCGCCTCGACGACGCCGGTCTACATCTCGCCGACATCTCACTGCGACGCCCAACCCTCGATGACGTATTCCTCGCCCTCACCGGTCACTCGACCATCACCGACACCACACCTGAGGAGCGGGCCGCATGAGCGTCACCGCGCCAACCTCAACTCCCGGCCCAGTCACGACCGCAACGACAATCGCCGTCCGCACGCTGCGAACGCTCGGCCGAAGCCCGCAAGTCATCGGAATCTCGATCGTCCAGAGCCTCGTGTTCATCCTGGTGTTCCGCTACGTGATCGGCGGCGCGATCAAAACCAGCGGCGGCGTGTCTTACGTCAACTACCTCATCCCCGGCTTTCTCGTCTCCGGCACGGTGTTCACCGCCAGCGGGAACGCCGTCGCGGTCGCCGAAGACGCCGCCACCGGCGTCTATGACCGCTTCCGGTCACTCCCCATCTCTGGCGCCGCGGTGCTCATCGGCCGCGCCGCCTCAGACGCAGCGTTCATTTTCGTTATCACTCTTATTACCCTCGCTGTCGGGTTCATCGTGGGCCTGCGACCCACCGGCACCCTGCTCGGCAGCATTGCCACCTTGGGCCTGATCGCAATCTTCGCTTTCGTGATCGCGATTATCTTCGAATGGCTCGGCCTGATCGCCGGCAACGCCCAAGCCGCCCAAGGACTCGGCGTGCTCGGCGTGCCGTTCTCTTTCATCTCCAGCGCGTTCGTGCCGCCCTCATCAATGCCCGCAGTGCTCAGGGCAGTCGCCGACTACCAACCGCTCACTTTCGTGATCAACAGCGCCCGCGGATTCATGCTCGGACACGACATCACACGCACCTACGACCACTCACTCACCTACTACATCATCGGGTCCCTAATCTGGTGCGCCGCCCTCCTCGCCATCGTGATCCCCCTCTCCCTACGGGCATACCGCAGCCGGTAAAAGACGACTCAGGACCAAATCTGTGATTCGGCCGGCGCCACAGCACGAGCGCCTGGCACTCGATGACACCGGACCGATGCCACGCTGACGCCTACTTCGCCGCTGCTGCGGTACCGAACGCAGGTAGCCCCTTCGGCTATGAGGCCCCCGAGAGCGGCCGCCCTGCGGGGCGGATGAGTCAGCGGCAATGCGGCGACGAGATTCGAACTCCCATTACGGTTTCTGGAGACCCGGCAAAGCGACGACCGGGTACACCAACGATACACGTGGGGTGTACGCTAGGTGTATGGCAAGAGTTCGAACGAATATCGAAATCGAGGACGCTTACGTCCACGCGATCATGGACCGCTACGGCGTCCGCACCAAGACAGACGCTGTTGAGCTTGCGCTGCGACACCTTGCGGGCCAGCCGATGACACGTGAGGAAGCCCTCGCAATGCGCGGTGCTGGCGCAATCAGCGCGATACCTGCTGACACCGCCCCGCGCGCCGCTGCGTGATCCTCGCTGACACATCAGCCTGGGTCGAGTACGACCGCGCGACGGGCAGCAGCGTCGATCACCGAATGGCTGAGCTGATCGCCGACGATGGTCCGTTGGTGGTCACCGAGCCCGTGATGATGGAAGTGCTCGCCGGCGCGCGCGATACCGCGAGGGAGCAGGACCTACGGCGCCTTCTGCTGCGAATGGGCTGGCTGACCTTTGACGCGATGACGGACTTCGACGCGGCAACCCGGATCTACCGCCGTTGCCGACAATCCGGGGTCACCCCGCGAGGGATGACCGACTGCATGATCGCTGCCGTCGCATGGCGCCAAGACGCAGCGCTGCTCTGCCGCGATGTCGACCTCAATCGAGTCGCTTGCGTCATCGGCATCGATCTGGACCCTGGCTCGGCTCGCGAATAGTCGTGATCGCCGACCGCTGCTCCGCCGCTGTTTCGGCCAACTGACGCCGGGGCGCGATACGACCGGTGTCGACGAGAAGCGGCCACCGAGTTCCGACGAGCACTCAGATGGGTCAGATCCCGTATCCAACAGGACTAAGAGAGCAGCGCCGCAGCGCGTCCTTGCACAACTTGTCCCAAGACCGTCCCTCGGGCGTCGTTCGATACCCACGGCGGAGAAATACGAGAACTCCGTCTCAAACAACGAAAACCCTGAAACTGCCGGAGTTCCGGAAGTGCGCCCGAGAGGATTCGAACCTCTGACCTTCGGTTCCGTAGACCGATACAGGGCGTCCAATTCCAGCAAATACGGGCAACTAGAGGAGCCAAAAACCCGTTTTTCATAAGCCTTTTGAGCCAGTTTGGTACCCATAGTGGTACCCACGAGAAAGTGGTACCCACGTGGTACCCACGGTCTAAACTGTGTTTTGAATGGGTGATCGTAAGACAGCTCCAACGGCGGCGATTGTCGTCCGCGAGCACAAAGGCGAGCCGTTCTATGAGGCCAAGTTCCGTTACGCCGGCCGTCAGGTGAAGCTCCGCGTCGGACGGGCCTGGCTGGTCCGCGACGCTGCGTCCGGCTCCTGGTCGCCGCGGCATGGACGCGTGGCTGCCGGCTACCTCGATGAGCGACGCGCGCACGTGCGTGCGGCGGAAGTGGTGGCGTCGTACGTGACCCAGGCTGAGGACGCAGAGCGGGTCGAGCGGGCACGTCGTGAGGCCGGTGTGACGTTCCGGGAGGTCGCCCACGGCTACCTCTACTGGCTCGAGCACGTCCGTGGCGCCAAGCCGGCGACCCTCCGCCAGCACCGCTCCGACCTCGCTGAACCCGGTGTCGCGTTCAAGCGGGGGATAGGGGAGACCACAGGCCGGGTGATGCGCGCGATCGGTGACCGGCCAGCGCGCCAGATCACCACAGAGGAGATCGACGCTCTCCTGCAGTCGGTCGCTGACGCTGGCGCGGCGCCCCGAACGGTGAACCGGGTCCGCGACGTCATCCGTGCGGTCTTCAACTTCGGGATCCGTTCACGGAAGTTCAAGCTCTCCGCGAACCCGGCCTCGAGCACAGACCGGCGGCGGATCCCCGAAGCCGGCGTCCTCGTGTTCTATGTCCCCGAGGAGGTCGAGGCGATCGGTCGTGCCCTGGCTGCGGGCGTGCACCGAGAGCAGCCGGACGCGCGGACCGAGGATGAAGTGCTGCTCGATCTCCAGAGCGCGGAGGCCGTCCGCGTCGCGGCCTTCTCAGGGCTTCGTCTCGGCGAGCTGCTGGCGCTGCGCTGGGGAGACATCGACTGGCCGGGCTCGACGCTGACGATCAGCCGGGCCGTCTCCGCCGGTGTCGAGGGTCCGACCAAGAGCGGCCATGTCCGCCAGGTGCCCATGGCCGACCAGGCCGCGGCGGCGCTTGAACGGCTCTCCCGGCGCGCGGACTTCATCAGCCCGGACGACTACGTGTTCTGCAACATGCTCGGACGGCGCCTCGACGACTCAGCTCTCCGACGTCGTTACAAGGCGGCCCGGGACGCGATCGGCATGCGCCCGCTGCGTTGGCACGACCTGCGCCATACCTTCGGCTCGCTCCTGGTCGCCGGCGGCGTCGATCTGGTCAGTGTCCAGGACGCTATGGGTCATGCGGAGCTCGCCACGACGAGCCGGTACCTCCATGCGCGGCCGGCCAGTGAGCGTGCTGCGAAGTTCACTGCCGCGTTCGCGTCGGCTGGCCCGGCCGGACCGTCTCTGCCGACGCGGGTCGAGACGTGAGCGACTTTCCCGCCATCAAGTCCCGCCGTCTGCTGCGCATCCTCATGTCAGAGCCGCTCGGCTACGTGGAAGTCCGCCGCTCCGGCTCTCACCGCCGGCTCAAAGTCGACGGGAGGCCGACCTTGACCTGGGCCTTTCACGACAGTCGGACCCTGTCACCCGTCGAGGTACGGCGTGTCCTCGTCAATCAAGTAGGCCTTGCTGAGGATGAGGCCCTGAAGCTACTCTGAATCTGGCCATGGACATCCGCATCCTGCACCACCACGAACCCGGGTTCGGCTGGAGCTTTGACAGCCCGGACATTCCCGGGCTGGTTGGAGGCACCGACGCGTACGACCCGACTGAGGCCGAGCGTGCCGCGCGTTTTGCGCTCGAATGCGCCGCCGAGGAAGAGGGTCGATCGGCACCTGCCTCGGTGCGGTTCGAGCACTTCGTGCCGGCCGGCGCCGCCGCGGCGTAGACCGCTCCGAGACGGCTCCGAAGCCACCCTGAGCGAGGGACGTCTTGGGACGTCTTGGCCTCCAGCATGCCAGTGCGTAGAGTGTATGCCTGGGAACCAGGTCACTGAGCGGTCTCGCTTCGGGGTTGGAACAGAACGGCGATGCCGGACCTCGTGGCCAACATGCGGCGGGTGAAGCGGGTGTCAAGGCAGGGCCGTCAGGCCCTGCCGAAGGCAGCCCCGGAGGGGCGACCTTGACGGTCGCGAGACCGGCGCAATGATCTGCACGAGTGCGGAAGCGGACTATCAGGCAGCGGCGCCCAGGGCGACTTCCGTGAGGCAGCGGACTGAGGCCTCCACCTTGACGACATGGCTTCAGTGGGTGCTTCCCGCCGGTAGCAGAGGTACCTCGACTCTGCTCGCGGTGACTGCTGGCGCGGCAAAGCAGTGGTCACGCTTCTGGCGAATCGCGGGACTGCCCAGCGGAACGCGTTCGTATCCTGCTTTCGTGATTCCTCGGGTATTCACGCGATTCAGGTGTCGCCGTCCTGCTCGCCGAAACTCAGTCTCCCGATGCACCGGTCAGAGGTATGCTGCTGCGTAGGAGGGCCTCCGGTCCTGTCCGCTGGGCGCGGTATCGATTGTCGAGCCGATGACCAGGTCCTCAGTTCAACGCACGCGTGGTGCTCGGCAGTTCGCCGCCGGCCAGCAGCGCGGCCCCTGCGTTTTGCAGCGCGGTGAGCGCCACGCGTTGTGTGAACGGACCCGTCGACACGCGCGCGACGCCGAGTTGCTGAAGCTCGGATGCGGGCAGAGAAGCGCCGGGTACTGAGATCACGGAGAGCTTGCGCGGGCCGAACGCGTCGACCAGCACCGAGATCTCGGCACCCTTGACGACTCCGGGTACGAACACGACCGGGGCGCCTGCCTCCAGGAACGCCTGGCCGCGCGTGATGGCCTCAGCGAGGACCGCCTCGCGGTCGGCGTCCGGCGCGGCCTTGAGGACAGCGTCGGTCCGGGCGTTGAGCACGAATGTGATCCCGGCGTCGCGACCGGCCTTGATCACGGCCTCGACCGCGGCGACTGCTTCGTCGATCGGCTTCATTTGGTCCTCGAGGTTGCCGCCGACCACGCCTGCTGCGATTGCGCGGCGGGCGGTCTCACCCGGTTCACCGTATCCGGCTTCGAAGTCCATGGTGACCGGTAGGTCGACGGCGCTCACGATTCGGGCGACCATGTCGAGGTGAAGCTCGAACGGGATGTTCTCCCCGTCTGGGTAGCCAAAAGTCGCGGCGATCGAGTGGCTCGCCGTGGCCAACGCGCGTGCTCCCTCGGTGGCGGCGATGACTTGTGCGGAGACGACGTCCCAGACGTTGGCGAGTACCAGAATCTCCGGAGCCTCGTGGAGCTCGGCGAGGGTGCGAGCGCGTGCGGCGAGATCAGGCATGTGCGGACGGCTCCGGGGCATGGGTCGCCGGCGACGAGGCTGTGGCCTCGAGGATCAGAGCGCTGCACTCGTCGGGGACGTCCCACTGGGGGAAGTGCCCGCAGTGCTCGAACCAGTGCACGCGCGCGTCCGGGAAGAGCTCACCGGCCCGGGCTGCCTGGCTTGGGAGGCAGACGAGATCGCGTCGCCCCCAGCCGATCACGATCGGCCCTCGAGCGGTGCCGGCCGCCATCCCGGCCTGGACAGGCCCGTGGACGAGGGCCTGCAGCGCCGGATCGAGCGACGGGGAGCGGGTGTAGCCCCGCAGCTCACGCAGCACGACGTCCCCGTCCAGGGCCCACGGCCGGGCCGAGAATTGCCCCAGGAGCAGCGTGCGGCCAGCCGGGTTCTTGACCAGCAGCGGCAGCAACGGCGCGAGCGCCCGCACGAGTTTCACTGACGGACCGATGGTGGCTCCGAACATCCGGCGCTGACGGTCGGTCCAGAAGCCGCCGGGATCCAGCGACACGACAGCCCCGGCGCGCTGGCGGCGGGCGAGCTCAAGCGCGAGCCGGGCGCCCATCGAGCTGCCGACGACATCGACGCCGTCGAGGTCGTGAGCATCGAGGAATCCCTCAAGAGCGTCTGCGAGGGTGCTGATCGTGACCTCGCCGGTCAGCGGCGGCGTGTCGCCGAAGCCGGGGAGATCAACAGCAATGACTTCGCGTTCCGCCGACAGTGCCGGCAGCACAAGATCCCAGCTGCGCCAGGAGCTCCCGAGACCGTGGATCAGCAGTAGAGGGCGACCGCTCCCGCGGCGTATGTGGTGGAGGTCGGTCACCGTCATTTGACGGCCAGAATGTCGGCGGGGAGGATCTCCGGCGTGGCGGCGAGCCACTCGGCGTGGGCCGTCAGCGCTGCGACGATCTCACCTTCGGCGTGTACCTGGCGATCGTCCTCGGTGCCGAACGTGTCGAAGATCCAGAACGTGGTCGGCGACGTTCGCGCGGCGTACCAGTTGACGGTGCCCGTCTCGGCCTCGGCCAGCGGCAGTGCGCCGGCCAGCAGCGCTGCGACGTCCTCGCCCTTGTCAGGCTTGGCCTCGATCCGGGCGACGAATGCGTATGGCGTGTCCATGGTGCTCTCTCCTCGGTAGCTCTGAAGTCCTCACCGTACGCGCGGTGGCCTCGGACGGCGACCGCAGTCGCGACGGATCTGATACTGATTACGACATGCTGTTTGCAATTCTCGTCGGGGATGGCGTCTTTGCCTCCGGTTTCACGCTGCTTCACGACACGCTCAGTGTTGCCGAGATCCTCCGGCGCACGTACGATCCCGCCGTGCCGGAGATCCGCGTCGCCGTCGTCGGCGAGCAGCCGATTGTCCGAACCGGGTCCGGGCTCGCGATCCCGACGACGGCCCGCCTCGACGACCTCACCGGCGCCGATGTCATCGTGGTCCCCGCGCTGGGAGCACTCGATGAGCCCAGCATGCTCAAGGCGCTCGACGCGCCGGCGACGATCCGCATGGCAGCCACGCTCGCGGGTCTGGGCGGCGGCGGCGCGCTGGTGGCCGCCGCGTGCACCGGGACATTCGTCCTGGCCGAGGCAGGCCTGTTGAGCGGGCGTCGCGCGACGACCTCGTGGTGGCTGAACTCCCTCTTCGCGCAGCGATACCCGGACACCGAGCTTGACGCCGACCGCATGGTGGTCGAGGACAAGGACCGACTGACCGCCGGTGCCGCGTTCGCCCACATCGACCTCGCGCTGGCGCTCGTCCGCAGCGTCTCCGTCGAGCTCGCTGACCGCGTCGCGCGTCATCTCCTCATCGACGAACGTGCGACCCAGAGCAGGTACGTACCGCTCGACCACATCAGTCGCGACGACCAGCTCGTGCGCCTATTCGAGCAGCACGTCCGCGCCAATCTCGCGGCCCCCCTCCCGATCACCACCGTCGCCCGAGCGCTCGCCACCACGCCACGAACTCTTGAGCGCCGCGTACGAGCGACTGCGAAGATGACCCCGCTCGAGCTCATCCAGCGGATCCGAGCCGAGCGTGCCGAGCACCTGCTCGCCACGACCGAGCAGTCGATCGATCAAATCGCCCTGGACGTCGGCTACCGCAACGGATCAACCCTGCGCGTCCTGCTGCGCAAGTACCGCCGCACCTCATCGAGACTTCACTAACAGAGTCACCGCCACGATCAGTCGGCGCGTGCCAGTGCAGAGTTCGTGACGTGCCCACGGCATCCGCGGCGTCGTCCCGCTCGTCTCAGGGAACCCGCTTGTGGTGAACCGGAGGGCCGACCCCGGTCATTGCTTTGACCCCGCCGGCCGTGCAGGAGCGCAAGATCAGATTTCCGACCTCTGGATCGCCAGCTGGTCGCTCGCGCCGGACGACTGCGCCGCAACACTTGCGTTCGCCCGGTCGTCGAGACCTCCTTTGATGTCCGGACGAACCCGTCCGCACGCGGGCCGGTAGTTCCCCTTTGCGCGGAAGGCGGCACGCTGAAGCAGGCGGCCGCGTCGCCGGTTCGCCGCTGATCCAGTGCTTCTTGCTGGTGGCTGCTTGCGCACCGCCGCTTCGGAAAGCGGCTACCAGTTGCAGCGGCTCCAAAAGGCCGAGACGCCAAAGATCAGTTCACGACAACGGCAGTAGGGCACAGACTGTACGCACTCTCTTCGAGTACTAACTCGTCCCAAGTCGTCCCCTGAAGATGTCCCAAGTTGTCCCAAGTTGCCCAGAGATGTCCTGTTGCCGGATCGGGACTCCGTCATCGGACCTGGCGTCGTTGGGCGACTCGGTCATGAACTGAACCTGACGGGAAGGCTCGGTCCGAACCGAACAGGCGGAAAGTGGTACCCACGGGCGGTACCCACGGCCAGTCAGACGCCCCTTATCTACACCACTGCAACAAAAAATCCCGCCTGAGCAGGACTTTCGGAGTGCGCCCGAGAGGATTCGAACCTCTGACCTTCGGTTCCGTAGACCGACGCTCTATCCAGCTGAGCTACGGGCGCGGGTTGGTGGAGTGACCACCGGTTGCGACGGATCTGGGAACCGGCGCGGAGGTCGATGGTAGCGCGGTCCCGCGCTCGGTCCCGCGCTCGGTCCTGAGCCGGCAGGCGGTTGGCACGGCGTGGCGGTCAGCGATCCAGTTTCAGGGACGGCGGGTGCTGCCCCATTGCAGCTGATCACCGAGCTAACTCAGCGGTGTCGCGACTCTGTAACGCCCGGGGTCAGATCAGCGTCCACGGTCGTCGCACCACACGGGTCGGCGCCGAGACGGCTCGCGTCGGCTCATGGCCGGCGAGTCGCCCGGTCACCTCCACCCGGATGCGCTTACCGCGGTGCTCGGGCAGCACGCGGAAGGCGTGACCGGTCACACCCTCGACCACCTGGTTGTTGACGAACCAGCGATAGGCGAACTCGGTGCCGGACTCCCAGTCACCCAGGTGGGCGTGCAGCGTCTCGCTCACCAGCGCCTTGCCACTCACGCGCGGCCGGCTTGCCTTGGGGGTGGTTCGGGTCACCCAGATGACCGGGGAGGTCCGGCTATGGGCGCCGTAGCCCGGCCGGCTTCCGGTCACCCTGACGGCCAGCCGCTTGCCGGCGAATGCCGGCTCGAGCTTCAGAGACCTGCCTCTCGCCCCCTTGATCGTCCGTCCGTCGAGCAACCACTCGTAGCTGAAGCTGGCCAGCGGTGACCAGTCACCAGTCCTGGCGCTGACCGAGCGTCCGACCACCGCGGTTCCGATGATGCGTGGAACGACGGTGTCGATGAAGGTTCCGTCCGTGACTTTGAAGGTCCGCGAGGTCTCGGTGACCGTACTCGCGCCGGGCGCGGTCTCGGTCACCTGCACCGCCAGCTCATGGCCGATGTCGCTCGCCAGCACCCGGTAGGTGGACGAGGTCGCCCCGCTGATGGCGCGGCCGTCGGACAGCCACTGGAAGCTGAGGGTTCCGGAGGTCGAGTACGCGACCACCCCGGCCTCCAGCAGCTCGCCGACCCGGGCGGGCCCGGCGATCGACGGGACACCGAGCAGCAGCCCCGGGGCGGCCGCCGCGCCGGTCGTACCGGAGCTCGACGCGCTCGACGTCGACGGGCTCGGGGCCGACGTGGCGGCGCTGACCGTCAGCGCCGAGGAGGTGACCGTCGCCGCCGGATAGGACTGGGCGCTCGCCGTGAGCTGCACTGCGACCTGCTGGCCGACGTCGGCGGCCACCGTCGTGTAGGTCGGTCCGGTGGCACCGGCGATGGGGTTGGCACCGCGCAGCCATTGGTAGGCATAGGTCGCGCCGGCGATGAAGCCGCTCGGTGCGGCGGCCAGCGTGGTCCCGGGTCTGACCGTCCCGCCGGCGCCCTGGACGGTGACCTGCCCGGCCGGCATCACCCGGCGGAACACGAACTGCTCATAGGGCGTCGTCGGCAGGACCGTGGTGGAGCCGTTGGCCACCGTCGGTACCTGATACCAGCGGTAGGTGAGCGTCGTCTCTCCCGGGCCGGTCCCGGGGTTGACGTCGAACACGGCGTAGCCGTAGTTGTCGGAGGAGTCGTAGTTAGCGGACCAGGTGGCGTCCTCTGTCGCGCACTGCTTGGCGGCGACACCGGTGTTGGCCGCCCACAGGACGGCCTCGCGCAGCCCGTTGGCCGGATCCGTAGCGGGGATGGGACCGCCCGCAGCACCGGCACCGCCGAGCTGAAGGTAGACGGTGCCGCCGGCGGTGTCCCAGGCGGCCTCATCGTTGCTCAGGGTGGTCGGCTGGGTGGTCACCACCGTCGGCCGGCGGGTGTTGACCGGGGCGCCGGAGGCGTAGGTGCCGAACGGGTTGGTGAAGGCCGCCGTGGCGGTGCCGAGCGCGCCGGCGTCGTAGCCGCGGACCGGGTAGCTGCGCTCGTAGTCATGGTCGTGTCCGCCGATGACCAGGTCCACCCGGTATTCGTCGAACAGAGGCACCCAGGCGGCACGGATGGCCAGATCGACGCCGTTGTTGGGTCCGGTGGAGAGCGCGCAGTGGTGCTCGCAGACCACGATCATGTCGACGCTCGAGCCGTCCGCGCGCGCCGCTTGGAGCTGCTGCTTGAGCCACTGGGTCTGCAGGTTCGGGGTGCCCGAGCCGGTGTCGGGCACGAGTGCCATGTTGTCGGCGTCGGCGGTGAAGCCGCCGGTGGACAGGTACTGGCCGACCCCCGCCCCGGCGGGGATCGTGGCCCCGCTGGCGTAGGTCCCCTGGTAGTTCTTGGAGCTGCCGACCGCTCCCGTGCTCACGGTCTGGGGGTTCTGGTAGACGACGTCGTTGGTGTTGAGGCAGATGAACAGCACCGTGCCGACCTGGAAGCTGTAGAAGCTGCCCTGCAGGCGGTTGCCGTCGTGATTGGTCAGGCCGTTGTCGGGCAGCAGGTGCCGGGCCAGATAGTTCCCCGCCCCGTAGGGGCCGTTGAAGTAGGCGCCCGAGGTCGGAGTGCCCTGCTCGTTGGTGACGCCGTACTCGACCTCATGGTTGCCCTGGATCGGCATCCACGGCTGGTTCTGGGAGGCCCGGCTGGCGTTGACCTGGTAGTCGCGCCAGATGTTCGGGGTGTTCGCCGGGTTGACGTTCGCGTAGGCGAGGTCCGCGAGCATGAGGTGGAACAGTCCGGCTCCGTTGTCGTCCCCGGGACTGATCACCCCGTCCATGGTGGAGATCGAGGTGTCCGAGGACTCCGTCCAGGTGTAGCCGCTCGGATTCCCGGTGTAGGGGGTGCCGATGTCGCCGAAGGCGGTGAATCGGTAGCTGGCGCGGCCGGTCGGGGCGGTGATGAAGACGCCGCCCGCGCTGTGGGGCGACGCGGCGCCGTCACTGACGGAGTAGTAGTAGCGCGTGTTCGGCGTCAGCCCGGAGAGGGGCACGTGGTAGTGATAGGTGGTCTGGCCGCTCAGTCCGTCGGTGAAGCTGGTGGCGGTGGGGCCGGTCCGCGGCGAGCCCAGGCTCAGCGGGGTGGCCGCCGGCAGCGCCACGATCGTGCCGGGGTTCTCCAGGGTGATCGGCGAGCTGGAATAGGCGAGCGTCGGCGCGGGCATCGCGACGGTCCCGGGCGCGCTCCAGGAGACCGTCACCTGGGTGGCCGGATCCGCGCCCCAGGCGAGGCGCAGCTGCTCGGGCGCGGTGGTCGTTGGCAGGGAGACCGAGGTGGTGAGCGGCGGCGTGCTCGCCAGCGCCAGCTCCGGGTCGACCTCACCGACGGTGGCGACGGCGGCGAACCCGAGCGCGCCACCCACCAGCGCACCGCGCCGGGAGACACGCAGACCCCGCGGCTCTGAGTCCTGCGCGCCGGGGTTCGGGATGGCGTCGGCGTGCGTGGGGTCGGTCATGCTGGGCGAACCTCGTCTCAAAGCGTTGGCGCGGCCCGTCGGGAGCCACCTGAGCCGGCCACGGCGCAGCACAAGTCCTGCGCGACCGGCGTGCGTATTGAACGGCGGCCAGCGCCGACCGGTGTTACGCGGGTGTGACCGGGGGAGAGGTTCAGCCGCCGGCGAGCGAGCGCACGTGGGCGCGGGCGTCGGTTATCCGCCGGCGCTCGGTGACCGCCCATTCCGCGAGCTCGGCACAGCTGGCGCGGCGACTGGCGATCCACGCCTCCATCCGGGCCGCCGTCGCACCACCGATGTTGGCCCGGCGCGCCAGCGCCGCCCGCGGGTTCGTGCCCGCGGCGATCTCCTCGGCGCTGACCTCCAGCGTCTGGCCGATCGCGGCGGCTTGGGCCGCCAGCTCCGGCGGGGTCAGCTGCTCGACGAGACGGCCCTGCTCGATGGCGGCCTTGACCGCCCGGCCGACGATCCCGTGCATCTCGCGGAAGGGGACGTGGTGGATCTGGGCGAGGTACTCGGCCAGATCGGTCGCCATCGAGTGGTTGGAGCGGACCGATTCCTCCATCGCCTCGGTGTTGAACTCCACGCCTTCGATCACCAGGATGGCCTGGTTGAGGCTGCCGGAGATGCTGGCCAGCCCGCGCAGGATCGGTGCCTTGGTGTCCCGGGAGTCGCGGTTGTAGCCCGAGGGCAGCGCCTTGAGCACGTCGAGGGCGTGCAGCACGTAGGAGTAGATCTCACTGGCTTGGCCACGCAGCAGTTCCAGCACGTCGGGGTTGCGCTTCTGGGGCATGATCGAGCTGCCGGTGAGCCGGCCCATACGCGCTGCCTGGCCGGTGCCGAGCACCGCGTAGCCGTACTCCCAGGTGTTGAACAGCAGCAGGTCCTCGGCCAGCTTGGACAGGTGCAGCGCCACGAAGGAGAGGCCGGTGAGAAAGTCCGCGTCGCTCTCACCGCGGGAGCTGATGGCGTCCAGGGGAATCTCGTCGATCCCCGTGAAGCCGAGCAGCTCACCGGTATAGGCGCGATCGAGCGGCCAGGTGGTTCCGTGGGACTCCGCGGCACCGAGCGGATTGGTGTTGTGGCGCTCATAGGCGTCGCGCAGGCGGCGGAAGTCCCGGGCGAACATGTCCGCGTAGGCGGCACACCACTGCCCGACGGTGGTCGGACGCGCCGGCTGCATGTGCGTGTAGCCGGGCATCACCACGTCGCGATCCTCGGCGGCCCGCGCGACGAAGGCCTCGACCAGGGTGGCCAACTGCTCGAGCACGGGCAGCAGCCGCGCCCGGACGGCCAGCTTCTGAGCCGTCAGCACCTGGTCGTTGCGGGAACGGCCGGTGTGGACCTGATAGCCGATGTGATCACCGACCCGGTCGACGATCATCTTCTCCAGGGTGAGTTGAGCGCCGTAGCCGGGCTCATAGCGGAACTCCCCCGCCACGCAGATGTCCTCGATCTCCACCAGCGCCGCCAGGGCCTTCGCGGCGTCCGTGGGGCTGACGATGCCCTGCTTGGCGAGCATGAGCACGTGCGCCTGAGTGGCGTAGGCGTCGAACTCCGCCAGGATCCGGTCAAAGGACTCGGCCTCACTCGAGGCGATCCAGGCGTCGGTGTCGGTGCTCACGGACTCTCCTCCGAGGCGGCGTAGACGTCGGCGGCGCCGCTGGCCACGCGTCCCGCCACGCCGTAGAGCTTGGCAAAGGCCCGTGCCTCCCCGCCGCTCCAGGCGCCCGAGCCCTCGCCGTAGGTGGATCCCAGGCGCGAGGAGCTGTCGAGCAGACTGTGCGGGCTCTGGGCACCCAGGGCGATCGCGTTGCCCTTGTGCAGACGCATGCGCACCTCACCGCTGACCCGGATCTGGGAGGAATCGAGAAAGGCGCGGAGGTCATCGAGCAGCGGCTCGTAGTAGTGCCCCTCGTGCAGCAGATCGCCGAAGGTCGTGCCCAGGGTCGCCTTCTGGTTCTGCTGGCGGGTGGTCAGGACCAGGCGTTCGAGCTCGCGGTGGGCGGCGAGCAGGACGGTGATGCCGGGCGCCTCGAAGCCGAGCCGCGCCCCGGTGCCCATGATCGACGTCCCGGTGTGGATGCCGCGTCCGATGCCGTGAATCGCTCCCAGCGCATTCAGCGCCTGGAGGAGTTCAAAGCCCGGCCGCTCGACGTCGGGGACCTCGGGCGCGTCGGACCGGTAGGCGACGGGCAGGCCGGCGTTGAAGGTGATGACCAGCTCCACGGGCTCCTCCGGCGCGTCGCTGAGCGACCGCGTGGCCAGCCACGCCTCCTCGGGAAGGTACTCCCAGGAGCCGTAGGTCTCCGCGCCGCCGATGGAGGTCCCCATCAGACCCTGGTTGTAGGAGTAGGTCGAGGTGCGGGCCGGCACGTTGATGTTGTGGGCTCCCAACCACGCGGTCGACTGCTCACGCGTGACCTCGCCATCGCGGATCGGGGAGAGGATCTCCACGCCGGGGGCCAGCGCGCCGATCACCGTGTCAAAGCGGACATGGTCGTTACCGGCACCGGTGGAGCCGTGCGCCACGGCGACCGCGCCCCGGGCCAAGGCGAGCTTGGCGACCTCCTCGGCCTGGACCATCCGCTCCACGCCGACGCAGGACGGGTAGACCCCGTTGCGCAGGTAGTTGCCCTTGAGCAGGTAGGCGATGAACTCGTCATACAGGCGAGCCCGCGCGTCGAGCACGACGTGCTCGATCGAGCCGAGTTGGGCGGCCCGGGTCGCCACCTCCTGCAATCCGGTGGCGTCCATACCGCCGGTGTCGACCACCGCGGTGATGACCTCAGCGCCCTGTTCCCGGAGCAGGGCGAGGCAGTAGGAGGTGTCGAGTCCGCCCGAGAAGGCGAGGACGATCCGATCAGGCATCTGCAGCTCCGTGGTCGACTGAGGTGACGCGGACGGGCACGAGGTACTCGCCGTCGCGCATGATCATTCCCGGCTCGACGATCTCCAACCGGTCGGCGCCGGCGTTGATCTGGTCCTGGAGCTCGAGGTGGCGCTTGCGGTCGGAAGCGCCGACGAGGAAGCTCGGTTCGCGGGTCGTCGCCGTGGCGCCGGCGCCGCTGCGCCAGGCCTCGATATCGGTTGAGTAGACCAGCGAGCCCGGCGCGGTGTGGAGGTCGACCACCGCCGCCTCGATCCGCGCAGGGCCGAACTTCACGTGCG
The DNA here is from genome assembly GCA_965198695.1 of Solirubrobacteraceae bacterium. Taxonomy (GTDB): domain Bacteria; phylum Actinomycetota; class Thermoleophilia; order Solirubrobacterales; family Solirubrobacteraceae; genus Palsa-465. The sequence continues at coordinate 1,132,571 of CBDAPW010000003.1, forward strand.
AGCGTAGCGACAGGTTGTCGTACTGGGTGACCCCGGTGACCACCTTGGCCCCGTAGGCCTCCAGGGCCAGCGCCTTGACGGTGAACCCGAGACCGGCGTGGGGGATGGCCGAACACATCGACCAGCCCATCCACCGGCCATGATCGGCCGTCGGCGCGGCGCAGTACCCGGCGATCGGCACGGGCCCGGTGTACCCCTGGGCGTGGATGTCGGCCAGCAGCAGGTCGAGGATCCCGCGCTCGTTCTCCGCCACACCAAAGCGCTCGAGAATGCCCTCGAGCCGGTCCTCGTCACACGCCGCGATGATCAGCCCTGAGGACATGAGGGCGTGGTCGACGAGCACCCAGTTGGGCATGGGCATCTCCCGCGGACCGAAGGCGTAGGCGTCCATCTGGTTCCAGAGCCGCAGCAGATCGTCCTGATGCCAGTCACCCGTGAGGAAGGGCAGCGGGGTCAGTGCGACGCCCAGGGGGGCGAGGTCGAAGCGCGCCAGATTGACGGGTGATGCGGCCAGAAAGAACGCGACTCCGAGCTCAGTCAGCTCGGAGCAGCGATTTTGCACGCCAGCGGGGGTGGTATCCACTCGGGCGAATGTAGCCGTAGAACGCGCAAAAGCGCCGCCACGCAGGGCGTGGCGGCGCTTGGGGCAAAAAACGTGGAGCTCTAGTGGCTCAGCGCGTCCTTGACGTCGCCGACCGCGTCCTTGGCCTTCTCGCCGGCGTTCTTGAGCTCGCCGCTGGCCTGATCCTTCTTGCCCTCGGCGACGAGGTCGGGATCGTTGTTGCGCTTGCCCGCCGCTTCCTTGACGTCGCCTTTGGCCTTCTCGAACTCGTTCTTGGCCTTATCCAGGATGCCCATGTCGGTTCCCCTATTCGTCGAACAACGGTTCTCTCATCAACGTTCCCCCTCAGTCGAGATCGAATCGTCGTGAACGCAAGCGCGGAACCTCGAGGGCGGCTAAGTTGAGCTATCGCACACATGCAAGCGGTCTACTTCGAACAGCACGGCGGGCCCGAAGTCCTCCAGGTGGGCGAACGCCCCCGGCCCGAACCCAAGCCCGACCAGCTGCTCGTCGAGGTGCACGCGGCGGGCGTGAATCCGCGGGACTGGATGCTGCGCCAGGGCACCTACTTCGCCGGTCGGCTGGTCGGGTCACCGCCGATCATCCCCGGCAGCGACGTGTCCGGCGTGGTCGCCGAGGTGGGGAGCAGGGTCGATGGCTTCAGCGTCGGGGACGAGGTGGTGGCGATGCAGTCGACGCTCGGGCGGATGGGCGCCTACGCGGAGTTCATGGCCGTCAAGGCATCGTGCGTGGCCCATAAGCCGGCCGAGGTCAGCCACCGCGACGCGGCCGCCCTGCCCGTCGCGGGCCTGACCGCCTGGCAGGCCCTGTTCGAGATCGCCAAGGTCGGCTCCGGCTCGGCGGTGACCGTGGTCGGGGCGGCCGGCGGCGTGGGCCACTACGCGACCCAGCTGGCGCGCTGGAGCGGGGCTGAGGTGACCGCGGTGTGTGGCCCCGACAATCTCGACTTCGTGTCAGAGCTCGGCGCCGCGACGGCCATCGACTACGCCTCCGAGCATTTCGTCGACGTCGTCTCAGACCAGGCGCTGGTGTTCGACACGATCGGCCGCGAGTCCGTCGCCGCGGTGGCCAAGACGCTGGGGCGCCGCGGCGTCCACGTCACCACGGTGCCGAACGCCGAGGTGGTGGTGGCGACGCTTCTCAGTCGGCTGCGGGGCGGCCGTCGCGTCGCGCCCGTGCTCGTGCGTCCACGTCAGCAGGACCTCACCTCGCTCCTGCAGCTGATGGCTGCCGGTGACCTCAGATCGGTCATCGCCGGCGTCTACCCGTTGGCTGAGGCGGCCGAGGCCCAGCGCCAGAGCCGGACCTTTCACACCCGCGGCAAGCTGGTGCTGTCGGTCCGCGACGCCTGAGACGGTCACCCCGGCGGTCCGCCCACGGCGGGCGGTGTCAGCCCGAAGGTGATCCGGTACCCACAGCCGCCGGCGCAGGTGAAGGTGCTTGTCGCGTCGTCGCCGGACCAGGAGTAGGCGTAGGGCTCAGCCCGCTTGAACACGAGCGCGTAGTCGGTCGGCCAGGTCGTCGCCGGGTTGCACCCCTGGGCGTACTGCCCGCTGCAGCAGTAGCGGCTGGTTCCGAAGCGGGCACACGGTGAGATGCAGCCGACCTCCTGTCGGTCGCGGATGACCGACAGGGCGGTGGGGCACCGCACGGCGCGGGTACAGCCATGCCCCTGCTCACAGCCGGAGGCCGAGATGCGGTCTGGGGTCCTACCGCCGACCGTGGTGATGTACATCGGCAGATTCGAGCCGTCGACCATCGAGACGTCGTAGAAGTCGAGGTGGTCATAGGCATCCATGTCGTACTCGGCCAGCGTGGCCGGGATCGACCCCCACCCCCGACACTGGAAGTCGTCGTCACAGCCGCCGGTCTCACACGGTCCGTGGCCGGCGGCGTCGAAGCGACAACCGGTGCGCCCCCACAGCCGGCCGTTCCAGTTGCCGGGGACACGGAAGCTCAGCGTGGCGCCGGGTGCGAGCTTCCAACCGCTGACCCCACCGATCGCGCTCGGGGAGGCGGCGGGCCAGATCGTCACCCGGGTGCGGTTGACGAGCGTGACGGTGCGTGGGGCGGCCGGGTTCCCGGCCGGATCGACCCGGCTCACGGCGCTGGACACCGGGGTCCGCTGGTGGGCGACCGCGATTGCTTCGCCGCCGAGCAGGCAGAGCGCGACCAGCGCGACGAGGATCCCGGTCAACCGCCGCATGACGTGTCCGAGACTACGCTCTCACCATGACCGACCTCCTGCCGCTGAGCCCTGATGAACTGCTGACGACGACCCGCGCGGTGCGTAAGCGGCTCGACCTCGAACGACCGGTGCCCATCGAGGTGATCCGTGAGGCGCTCGGCGTGGCGCTCCAGGCGCCGTCGGGCTCCAACAGCCAGGGCTGGGAGTGGATCGTGGTGACCGACCCCGAGATCAAGGCCCAGGTGGGGGACTACTATCGGCGCGCCTTCGCCGCCTACAGCCAAGCGGTCGGTGAGCCCAGCGACCCGGCCCAGGCGCGCATGAACGACAGCGCCCGCTACCTGAGCGAGATCATGGGCCAGGTCCCGGTCCTGGTGATCGGCGCGATTCATGCCGGTGCCGAACTCCCGAAGAACCAGGCCGGATTGTGGGGCTCGCTGTTCCCGGCGGCATGGAGCTTCGCCCTCGCCCTGCGGGCCCGCGGGCTCGGCAGCACCTGGACCTCCATGCATCTCGTGTCGTATGAGAAGGAGGTCGCCGAACTGCTCAACCTGCCCCCCGACGTCCACCAGGGCGTCCTGTTCCCCGTCGCCTACACCAAGGGCACCGACTTCAAGCCCGGCCCACGCGCCGACCTCGACGCGGTGCTGCACGTCAACGGCTGGTAGGGCGCGGTGGGAGGCCGCCTTGGCGGGCGGCCTCCCCGTGCGCGTCAGGCGAGGCGGATCTGCGCCACCGCTCCGTCGGGAACCTCGACGACCGGCCCGGCCGTCGAGGCGTCCTCCCAGATGACGTACTCGCCGGCCCGCAGGCTGCCGAAGATCGCCGTCAGCGACACGCCCTTTGAGTTCGACCGCTCGTGGACCCCGGTGTGGGTCCGCGGCTCATCGCTGTCGACCCGGCTGATCTCGATCTCGCGTCCGCGGAACCGTTCCGCCGGCAGGATCACGAGGGCGCCGAATCCGTTGCCGATGTCGAGCGCGACGCTCGCACTCGCCGCTCCCTCGCTGATCGGCACCTCCGGTTGAGCCAGGGTGTGACTGTGCTCTCCCTCGCCGTGGCTGTGGGAGTGCCCGGGGCCGGACTCGCCATGGTCGTGATCGATGGGCTGGGTCGTCATGCTGGCTCCTTCTGCCTACGAGGCGACCAGGCCGAACGGCGAGGTCTCATAGCCACTCTGCGGCGTCCCCAGGTACGGGAAGTTCGGCAGATAGGTGGTGTCCGCGTCGGTCAGTCCGTCCGTGATGGCTGATGCCGCCGCGTCCGGGGTGTAGGTCTTGTCGACCAGCGCATAGGTGAGGCCGGCGATCGCGCGCAGCTCGATCGACGTGACGTCGTCGAACACCCGGCGGCCGTTGGGGAAGCCGGCCGGATCGCCGCCCACGAGCCCAACCGGGTTCGGGTTGCTCGTCGTGGCCGGAACCGCGACGTTGAGCCGCAGCATGTCGGCCATGGTCGCGCCCGTGTAGTTCTGGAAACCGGGCACGATGCCGGCGGGGATGCCGGTGAGCAGGATGGCCACGAGGTCAGCGCGAGCTGCCGTCAGCCCGGCCAGGTTCGGGAACACGCCCGGGTACAGGACCGGCAGCAGGCCGGCGAGCTCGGGATGCTCCACGTACTGGAGGAAGTCCTTGTCGTCGGCCGGAGACGCGTAGTTCCAGGCGTCCTTCTTGCCCTGGGGGGTGATCACCTCGTTGAACAACGGGTTGCCGAGACGCGAGACCTGCTGCCAGGGACCGCCCTCGAACTTCGTCCCGTCGGCATGGAGGATCGACGACTTGCGCCGTGCCACCGCGCCCCAGACGCCGATCACGGCGTTGGCGGCCATGACGTCGGTGGGGGTGACGCCACCCTTGGTCAGGTCACTGATCGGGACCTTGAGGGCGATCGTCTGCACCCCGAAGCCGTTGGTCGAGTTGACGCCCACCGAGTTGGCCATGCCACCGATGTGCAGCTTCTCGAACGGACGCAGGTCCCCGAGGTCGAAGATCGCCCCGAGGTCGATGTAGAACCCGTCGAGACGCTGTCCGGCGAAGACCGTGCGACCGCCGGCGAGCGGCTGGATCGCCTCCGCGGCGAGGTCGGCGTAGTTGGGGGTCGATGCCGGCCCGACGTTGCACGGCGGGCAGGGGATCCGCGTCGCCAGCACCTCTGACTTGCCATTGGCGATCCGGGTCACGCCGTAGAACTGGCGACGGTTGAAGGTGTCGTCGTAGATCGACGTGATCGTCCCGGTGTTGTAGAGGAAGCTGTCCTCGTCGCGCACCAGCGTGTAGAAGTGGAACTCATACGTGACGTTGGGAACGCCATCGCCATCGTTGTCGATGTAGATGTAGTACCGGGTGTCCTCGCCGAATTCGAAGAAGTTCGGTCCGCCGAACGGTGCCTCGAAGGGCAGGTAGTTGGTGATCATCGTGACCGTGCCGGGATCATCGGGGGAGATGAACGCGTACGTGTCGACGTTGTCGGCGACCGGGTCCTTGCTGGTCGCTGGTGCCTCGCGGTGAGACGACATAGAGAAACCTCCTGATAGTGGAAAAGTCCAGACAGCCGCGATTCGCCGTGAAGCGAAAGGCTTCCGGTGACGAAACGGCGCTGTGCACGGGCCATGGGGCCCGCGACTGGGGGTGAGGCGGTGGCTCGAGCTAGCCGGCAGCGCGCGACAGCCGCGCGGCGAGCTGGCGATCGTGAACGATCACTTCGCGGTCACCGACCATGACGGAGATCTCTCCACTGGCCGGGTTCCTCACGTACGCCACCACGGACTCCTTGCCAAGCGGACTCTGGTCCGCGTCGGCCTTGGCGGCGGTGAGCGAGCCGACGACGGTCAAACCGGCCGCAGCCCCCACCGAGGACTTCATAAAACCGAGACGCGTGATTTCACCCACGTGAATCCCTCCTTCGTTGCATAGGGTCAGATAGACCAAGCGACAACCTGCATCCGGTCTCGAAGACTGTCAATGACTTCCATGACGAGGCTAGGCACGTAGTTGTCTTTCACATAATACGGCGATCCGAGTGACCCGGATCACTTATCCGAGGTGGGCGGGGCGCTGCCAGGCCTCGCCGAGCACATGTTCGGCGAGGAATGCGAAGACCGTCTCCCACCAGATGACCGTGTTCTGAGGTGAGACGATCCAGTGGATCTCGTCCGGGAAGTACAGGAAGCGGTGATCGGTGCTGCCGTCGGGCCGCCCGTGGTGAGCGACGAGGTCTGAGAAGAGGCGGAGGCTCTCGCCGACCGGCACCCGGTAATCCTTATCACCGTGGATTACCAACATCGGGGTCGAGATGTCGGCGACCGACAGGTGCGGGGAGTTCGCCAGCGCGCCCTCGGGCGTGAACACCGAGTCCCAGAAGTCCGAGCGGTCGGTCGTGCCCTGAAAGGCGTCGAGCTCCCACAGGCTGGCGTGGGTGACGATCGCGTCGAAGCGGTCGGTGTGCCCGGCAATCCAGTTGGACATATAGCCACCGAAGGAGCCGCCCATCTCCGCGCTCCGGCTCGCGTCGATGTCCGGCCGCGACTGCACCGCGTCGGTGATCGCCATCAGGTCGCCGTAGGGCTCCTGACCCCAGGCGTTCCAGCCGCGGGCGATGAAGGAGGTGCCATAACCGGTGGACAGGCCCGGGTCGGGCATGAGCACGGCGTAGCCGCGCGCCACCGCCAACCACGGGTTCCAGCGCCACGTCCAGGCGTTCCAGCTGTGCACCGGTCCGCCGTGGACCCACAGCAGCAGCGGTGCGGCGTGGTCGGCGTCGGCGCCCTCGGGCAGGGCCAGCCAGCCGCGGATCCGCGTTCCGTCCGCTGCGCTGGTCTCGACGTCCTCGATCCGACCGGGCAGCGGTGGGGTGGGCGCGGGCGTGGCCAGCGCGGTCACCGCCCCGTCGGGGTCGATGCGAACGGGATGAGGGGCGACCGCCTGTGAGGAGCGGAGGGCGACGATCGTGGTGCTGGAGCGATCGACCTGCAGCGACGCGTAGACGCCATCGTCGTGGGTGATCCGCTGAACCGGTCCGCCGTCGAGCGGGATGGCGAACACGGGTCCGCGACCGTTCTCGTCCGCCACCGCGAGCAGCGACGCGTCGTCGGAGGCGAACATCAGCTCCGTCGCCAGGAGGTCCCAGTCCGGCGCGACCCGGCGGGCGTCGGCGCCGTCGAGGCCCGCCACCCACAGCTCCTGGGGCGATGGGCCGGCCGGTGTGGGCTCCGGCGTCCGCGTGAACGCGATGAGCTGTCCACGGTGGCTCATCGCAGGCAGCTCGAAGGCGACGTCGTCCTCGTGGAAGAGGATCCGCTGCTCCGCGGTGCTCATGTCGATGGCGGCCAGCGCGGAGATGCCCGCACGCCGGCGTGGGACGAGCTGCGAGACGATCAGCGTCTGGGCGTCGGGGCTGAGCACCGCCGTGGTGTAGTCGAGCGTCCGCTTCGGGTGCGGCGTCAGGTCCGCCGGCGTGGGCAGCTCGCTCGGGTACGCGAGGTCGGCCGCGCCCTCCGCGTTCTCCGCGCTCTGGGCCCGGGTCGCCGCCGCCACGGGGTCCGGGAGCGTGTCGGAGAGCTCCGCTGGGTCGAGCCTCAGCAGATGGGGTTCGTCCGGTCCGAGGTCCTGATCCCAGTAGCGCACGGGATAGCTCTCGTGCAGGATGGCTCCAAGCTTGCGCTGCTTGCGTTCACCGCGCAGCTTGGCGTCCTCGGACAGGGAACCGGCTGAGTGCAGCAGCGGGGCCAGGAGCACGATCTGGGTTGACGCCTCGGCGACCGCGGCGATCCCGCTGACCCCGCCCGGCAGGCGGGTGACCGCCTGGGCCTCGCCGCCGCCCGCCGGCAGTCGCCAGAGCTGTGAGGCCTCGGGCCCGTCGTCGTCCGCGTCGGCGTCGGGTCGGCCCGAGACGAAGAGGATGTCTCCGGAGGGGGTGAACCGGACACTCGCCTCGCCCTTCGCCGACCGGGTCAGGCGCCGCGGCGGGCCGTCGCCCCGGGTCGGCACCGCCCACAGCGCGCTGACCTGGCGGGTGCGGTCCGGTGACAGGCTCGCGACCGACAGCACGGCTTGGCTGCCGTCGGGTGACAGGGCGAGGGCTTGGACCTGGGGGATCCCGATGTAGGACTCGAGGCGGGAGAACGGCGTGGGGTCGGGCATCGCGCGACCTTACCCCGTTTCCGCGACCGCCTCGTCTCCGCTGAGCGGTTCAGCTGACGGGAACGCCGCTGAAGAGGATCTCGCGCACCAGCGTGCGCACGGTGGCGATCAGCTCTTCCGGGTCGATGTCATCGAAGGCCATCCCGACCCCGGCCAGGGTCTCGGTGACGATGCCGACCGCGGACGCCATCCGGATGCGCTGCTCGGTCGTCAGGTCGCTGGTGGAGAGAATGCGCGCCGTGCGCTGATCCATCTCGTCGTTGTCGAGGCGGTTCTGGGCGTTGTCGTGCAGCGCCTGGATCGCCCCGGGGTTGTTGCGGTGCAGGAGCATGATCGAGCGGTTCTCGATCATGCCGTCGATCAAGCGATCCATCATGGTCAGCCAGGCGGCGTAGCGCTCGGGGCCGGGGGGGATCTCCTCGAATTCGTCCAGGAGGACGGCTCCGAAGCTGTGCATTCGCAGGTGGAGCTCGAGGAGGATGTCCTCCTTGCGGGCGAAGTAGTAGTAGAGCGCCGCCTTGGTGATGCCCAGGCGCTCGGCGATGTCGCGCAGGGATGTCTTGTCATAGCCCTGGGAGATGAACAGCTCCTCGGCGATCTTGAGGATCTGCCCACGGGTTTCGGCGCCGTTGGAATTGGTCGGTCTGGGCATGGTGCAGAGTTTACTTGACGCACGGTCAGCAAAGACGCTAACTTACCGGCCGGTTAGTAGTTACCTGACGACCGGTAAGGAAAGACATCGTGCCCGACACCCTCGCCCTCCCGCGCCCCGGAGCCCCCGTCCCTGACGGGGTCGTCGCCGCCAACCCGCTGCGCTGGTTCGTCCTCGCCGTCGTGCTGGCGGCCAACATCATGGATCTGATGGACGGGACGATCGTCAACGTCGCAGGTCCGTCGATCCGGGCGGCATTGGGGGGTGGCGCCAGCACCCTGTTGTGGCTGAGCGCCGGCTACACGCTGTCGCTCGCGGTGTTCCTCATCACCGGCGCGCGGCTGGGGGACATGTTCGGGCGTCGACGCCTGTTCCTCATCGGTTCGGCGGGGTTCACCGCGATGTCCGCCGGCTGCTCCCTCGCCCCCTCTCCTCTGGTGCTGATCGCGTTCCGTGTGCTCCAGGGCGGATTCGGCGCCTTGATGATCCCTCAGGGATTCGGGATGCTCAAGGAGGTCTTCGCCGAGGATGAGATGCCCAAGGTGTTCGGCCTGTTCGGGCCGATCATGGGCCTGTCGATCCTCGCGGCCCCGATCCTGGCGGGCGCGCTGGTGGAGGCGAACCTGTGGGGGATCGGCTGGCGGCTGGTGTTTCTCATCAACGTGCCGATCGGCGTCATCACCTTCCTCGGCGCCCTGCGCGTGCTGCCCCGCACCGTCTCGCACCCCGGCATCACGCTCGACCGGGTCGGGATGGTGCTGATCGGCGTGGCGCTGACCGCGATCATCTACCCCCTGATCCAGGGGCGCGCCGACGGGTGGCCCGCCTGGACCTTCGCCTCCCTCGCCGCAGGCGCGGCGCTGCTCGCAGTCTTCGTGCTGTGGGAGCGCCGCCGCCGCGGCGACGCGCTCATCGAGCCGGGGCTGCTCATCAACGCCCGCTACTCCAGCGGCATCCTCGTCGCCCTGGCCTTCTTCGGAGCCTTCGGCGGACTGATCCTCTGCGTCTCGCTGTTCGGTCAGCTCGGTGAGGGCTGGTCACCCATTCACGCCGGCCTGAGCCTGATGGCGATGGTCGTCGGCATGATCGCCGGCATGGGGTGTGGGTTCGCCCTGGTGGGACGGCTGGGCCGGCATCTGCTCCACCTCGGCGTGGCGATCGTCGCCGCCGGTGCGGTGGTGCTCGCGTTGAGCGTGGATGGCGCCCGTACCGCCAGCACGCTGGATCTGGCGCCCGGGCTCCTGCTCGTCGGCCTCGGTGCCGGCGCGAGCATGGGCCAGCTGTTCGACTTCATCCTCGCCGGCGTCAGCATGGATGAGGTCGGCTCCGCCTCCGGCGTGCTCGAGGCCGTCCAACAGCTCGCCACCGCACTGGGGGTGGCGGTGCTGGGCACGGTGTTCTTCTCGAGCTTCGGTCACCATCTCCCCACCCACGCTCTCGCGGTCACCGCGTGGGCCTGTCTGGTGCCGATCGCGGGTGCCTTCGCGCTGATCTTCCGCCTGCCCATGCAGGCACGCGAACCGGCCCCGTGACCGCGATGGAGCCGGGCCCGGGCCGAGCTGACGGAGAGGGGGGGATTCGAACCCCCGAAACCCTCGCGGGCTTGCCGGTTTTCAAGACCGGTGCATTCAACCGCTCTGCCACCTCTCCAGGGGGGTCCAACGGTCCCAGCATGGTAGTGGTCGCCATGTCCGTCCCATGGTGGCGTCTCGGATGCGATGCGGGAGCGGTGATCGCGGCGGCGCGAACGCCGGTCAGCGCGACCGCATGAGTGCCGGCCTGGTACGGAGTGACAGGATGTAGCCATGAGCATCCTGTCCACCGCCAAGATGTACCTCAAGCGCCCGGCCAAGCAGGCCGCGCCGAGCGACCTCTATGACCACACCGTCACGTTGCTCGACGGCTCCGAGCTCGACCTCGAGTCACTCCGCGGGCACCCGACGCTGATCGTCAACACCGCGTCCAAGTGCGGCTTCACGCCCCAGTACGAGGGTCTGCAGAAGCTCTATGACACCTACCGCGATCAGGGCCTGCAGATCCTCGGCTCGCCCTCGAAGGACTTCGCCGACCAGGAGCTCGACTCGTCCGAGGAGATCGGTGCGTTCTGTCAGAAGAACTACGGCGTCACCTTCCCGCTCACCGAGTCCACCAGCGTGCGCGCGAACCCCGACCCGTTGTGGCAGGACATCATCACCCAGCCCAACTCCGGCCCGCCGGCCTGGAACTTCACCAAGTACCTGGTCGACAAGGACGGGAAGCTGATCAGCAAGTGGAGCTCCAAGACCAAGCCCGAGGACCCCGCGGTCGTCGCGGCGATCGAGTCCGCACTCCAGTCCTGAACGTCGCCGACGCCGGCCGCCGCCCCCAAGGGCGGCGACACCGGCACCGACGCGAGAACGGAGAGGAGGAGATTCGAACTCCCGATGGGGCTATAAACCCCATACTCGCTTAGCAGGCGAGCGCCTTCAGCCACTCGGCCACCTCTCCAGTTGTTCGCCCGCTCAGAGAGCGGGCGGCGACGAGTTTAGTGACGCTTCTCCGGCGCGGTCCCGAAGACGTGATCCCAGAACGGGGCCGACACGCCGTAGCCCGTGTCGTGGTCCTGGAAGTGGTGGCGCATGTGCAGCTCACGCATGCGCCGGTCCAGTGCTCCCACCGCCCGGTGATGGTGCATGTGGAAGTGCCACATGTCGTAGATCAGGTACCCGGCCAGGAACGTCGCGCCGAACACCCAGAAGGCCGGCGAGCCCATGATCAGGTAGAAGACGAAGTTGAACAGCACGGCGAGGGGCACCGACACCGACGGCGGCATGACCAGGCGCATCGGGTCGTTGGGATGGTCGTGGTGGACGCCGTGGATGATCCAGTGCAGGTCCCGACCCAGACCCTGATCGGGCTCGAAGTGGAAGACGATCCGGTGCAGCCAGTACTCGGTGAGTGTCCAGAACAGGTAGCCGGCGAGCATCCACACCGGGGTCAGCCAGCCGGAGCCCTCGACCAGGCCGATGACGAACATGGCGACGATCGCCGGCCCGAACAGCAGCGGCGGGACTGCGGGGTGCACGCGTGAGACCTTGTCCAGCCAGCCCCAGCGGAACATGGTGGGGGAGGCCTTGAGGACCTCGGTGCGGCTCAGGCCCTCGAGTTCGGGACCACGGTCAGCGAGAAGGGGCACGCTGCAAGGATACCCCGTTAGGGGTCCCTAACTTTGAGGCCACCTCAGAGCCCCGACAAACGGGGGGCGCCGCAGAGCGATCACGGCGAGCCCTGGGTCAGGCGGGCCGCGCGCGGGCCAGGCGTCGACGTTCGGCCGACAGGATCCGGTCGGCCTTGAGCCCCAGCGACAGCCGCTCGCGGCCATCGGACTCATAGGGGGACAGCCCCGCGACCTCCTGCACGCGTGCCAGCCGGTAGCCGACGGTATGGCGGTGCAGGCTCATCGCCTCCGCCGTCTCGGTGGTCGAGCCATGGTGGGCCAGGAACGCCTCGAGCGTGGCCAGCAGCTCGGTGTCGTGGAGCCCGTCATAGCGCTCGAGCTCGGCCACCGTGCGGGCACGCAGACGCGCGAGTTCATCGGGTGAGCGCAGCAGGACGCCGACCAGCAGCCGGTAGGTCTCCTCCTGCCCGCTGTCCCCGGCGGCGATCCCCTGGGGCCCGAGCTCGGCCAGCACGGCCGCCTCGACCAGCGCCTCGGACAGCAGCTCCGGTGCGCGCCGGGGGGCCGACCGGGCCGCACTGGCGCCACGCTCGCGCAGGCTCGCGACGGTCGCGTCGGCTACGTCCTCGGCGCCGTCGGCGATGAGCGGGACCAGGCCGAGGCTGCGTCCGGCGCCCACCTCGGCGAGCAGCACGCCGGGCACCGCCTCGGTCTCGACCCCGTCGGGCGCGATCACGCACAGGCCGATCGCGCCATGGTTGAGATCGACGCCGAGACGCCGGCCGTGGGACAGGACGCCGGCCGCGTCGGCCGGCGGGTGCAGTTCCAGGGCCTCGAGAAACGTCCGCCGGGCGCTGGCCACGTCGAGCGCGCTGGTGTCACGCATCAGCGTGGTGACCGCGGAGGCGGCCGCGGCGGCATCGAGCCACGGGCGCAGCGCGATGTCGGCCGACCCGGGGCCGAGTGCGGCGACCACCCCGACCACGTGGGTTCCGAGCTTGACCGGGACGGCGTCGGACACGCCGTCGGGCAGGTTGGCGGGCCGATCACCGGTGAGGGCGGCGGCGTACTCCAGCAGCCCCCGCAGCAGCGCCGGGTGCGCTCCGGAGTCGGGCCAGTGGACGGGCGGCCCGAACGACGGGAGGGTGACGGCGACCGCGCGGCCGCACCCCTCGGCGGCCCGGCGGGTCACACCGCGGAGGTCATCCCCGGCGACCGCGGCCTGGATGAGCTCGAACGGATGGGCCGAGGGGGCGGCGTGGGCCGCCCCCTCGAGACCGTCTCCGTCGGCTCCGTGCTCAGCTGCTCGAGCGCGCGCCACAGCGCTGGCTCGAACCGCGATCGCTGGTCACGGGGCTGGTGGGTGTCATGCAGTCGTCGGCTGCGCGGCGATGCCGTTCGGGTAGCCCAACGAGGGCACGTCCGACGGGTACACCTCGTGACCGTGCTCGGCCACGTCGCCGATCTCCATCGACTCCTGGGACATGCGCATGGGGATGAACAGGTTGACCAGGTTGGCGATGATGAACGTCGCCACCGCGGACCAGATGATCACCCAGGCACCGGCGATCAACTGCCACAGCAGCAGATGGCCGGAGCCCTGGAGCAGGCCCTTGGCGGAGCCGTGGGCGAGGTAGACGTCCTTGCCGTTGACCTTGGACACCTGGTAGCTCACGGCCATGCTCGAGCTGGCGAAGATGCCGGTGAGCAGACCTCCGGCAAACCCGGCGAACCCGTGGGTGTAGATGACCCCGAGGGTGTCGTCGACGTTCCGGAACGGTGGGAGTCGACTCAGGTAGTTCAACGCCAGGTACACGACAATGCAGGCGATTCCGCCGACGGCTATCGCCCCCCATCCGTTGACGTAACCGGCGGCTGGGGTGATCGCCACGAGGCCGGCGATCATGCCGTTGACGGCACCCAGCATGCTCGGCTTGCGCCCGGTCAGGTAGTCCATGCCGACCCACACCATGAGCGCGACCGCCGTCGCCACGTTGGTGTTGAGCACCGCGGCAGCGGCTGAGGCGTTTGCCGTGTAGGGGTCACCGCCGTTGAAGCCGTTCCAGCCCATCCACAGCAGACCGGCGCCGACGGCGACCATCGCCACGTTGTTCGGCGCGTCGATCTCGCGGTCGCGTTCGAGTCGCGGCCCGATCACCGCGGCCAACATGAACCCGGAGACACCGGCGGACAGGTGGATCACGTAACCACCGGAGAAGTCCAGGGCTCCCTTCTGGGCGAAGAAGCCGCCGCCCCAGATGAGGAAGGCGTCGACGGTGTAGACGACCGATCCCCACAGAGCCACGAAGGGAATCCACGCCTTGATGCTGACGCGGCCGAGCACCGAGCCGAGCATGAGCAGCGGCGAGATGGCCGCGAACACCAGCTGGAAGTAGACCAGGGCCGCACCCGGGAACGCCACCGCGGTGTTCGAGGTCGGGATCATTCCCTGGTTCTGCTCCGCACCCGGGCTCAAGACCGGGCCCGGTGTGCCGATGAAGTTGTGGAAGAACCCGGTACCGGTACCGGTCCACGAGTGACCGAAGCCCATCTTGTACGCGTACAGCACCCAGATGATGACGATCGTGGAGAACCCGGTGAACGTCAGCATCATCGAGTTGATGGACCAGCGCTTCTGCATGACGCCGCCGTAGAAGACCGCCAGTCCGGGGATGCTCATCAACCCCACGAGCGTCGCGGCAGTGATCTGCCAGGCGGTGTCCCCGCCTGACAACCACGTACCCGCGTAGTTACTAATGGTCATGAATCTCCTTGCCCTCCCCAGGAGGGTCTCGGTTGACATTGCCGCAACCGCGCGGCGGTACCACCCGGAGGGTCAGGTACGGAGACAACTTTCCTAAATGACCGCTGAACCGACCATATACGTCCGTCTAACTCGCGACCCCAAGGGTGCGCCATACGGCTAAAGACCGTGGCCATCTGGACAAGGTCGATGATTTTGGGCGGTCTGGAGGACCGCCCCGACGGGGCGGCTGAGGCCTCAGCCGATGGCCAGGTGGCCGCTGCGACAGGCCTTCTCGACGATGAGGACGCCGACTGCGCCGAGCTGGTGCTCGCTCTCCTTCACCGTTGAACAGGTCTGTCGGGCCGCCTGCCCGCACTCGTTCAGCGGCTCGGCGCCCATGGCGCCGGCGAGGTTGGTGTTGATGCAGCCGAGCTTGACCGGGCCGCCGGTGGTGAGCAGGATCGCCACCACGACTGCGGCGATCACCACACCCATCACGCCCCCGATCCACAGCTTGGCGCGCGTACTCATCGGCTTCTGCTCACGCAGCGCCCGGGCGTGGTTCTGGGGCATCGCTCCCGGCATGGCGGGTTACAGACTAAGCGGTCGCTCGCGGGCCAGCACCAGCACCGAGCCCCGTGCGGTGTTGAGCGACGCGCGCGCCTCTCCGCTCAGCACGAGGGTGCCGGCGTTCACCCCGGGCTGGGAGCCCACCACGATCAGGTCGACCGACGGGGAGTCCGCGGCTACCCGGATCAATCCGTGTGACGCGACGATCGCGTCGACGGTCACCCCCACCGCCGGGTCGTCGTCGGGATTGGCGGCCGCGATGGTGGCCAGCGGCTCGTCCGGGACCAGGCGCAGGCCGGCCCGGGCGATGGCGATGGCCAGCGGGCCGCCGTCGAGCAGCCGCTGGGCGGTGTTGCCGGGCTCGGCGCGCCCCGGGGCGGTGCGGTAGTCCGAGCCGAACACGACCAGCCCCGCACCCAGGCTGTCGGCCAATTGCTCGAGGCCCTCGTTGGTGGAGGCGTTGAACAGCACGTGGGAGCTGACCGCGGGATCGCCCAGCAGGTCGATGCCGGCGCCGAGGCGACGTTCGGCGTCGTGCTGGGCCAACTGCTCGCGTCGGGGGTCGAGCACCCGCGAGTGACGCACGTAGGCCAGGGCCAGGGCGCTGCCTCCGCCCGACAGGGCACGGCCGAGCACCAGGGCGTCGTCGTCATTGGGGGTTCCGTCATAGGACACGATCACCTGTGCGCTCATAGATCCGTCCGTGACCAATCAATCGGTGTGTAGGGAGGCACCGGCCGTCCGACGGCCAGCTGAATCGCCTCATGTTCGCGCAAAGGGATGGCGCGCGGGCTGCCGTGCCAGGCGTGTCCGTTCACCGTCGCGGTCACCGTGCCGTGCGCGGTGGCCACCTGCCGAGCGCTCAGCGGCTGGCCCCAGACGTCGAAGAGCTCACCCAGCGTGTAGACCCCGGGCCGCGGGGAGCGCACGTTGATGATCCCGTCGGCGGCCACGGTGGTGAGCCAGTACGCGCACAGTCCGGCGCGATAGGTGGTGGTGGTGCCGACGCTGGAGGACTTGGAGCTGACCAGGCCGATCGCCCCCGGCAGCGCGCGCGAGTGACCGTCGAGGTAGATCTGCAGATGGGCGTAGGCCTGGTAGGCGAGCTGATTGAGACGGTTGCACTGGATCCCGTCGATGGTCTGGCCGGCGATCGTGGTGTCGGTGTCGGCCAGCGGCGTGCCCGACTCCAGGGCGACGCCCTGGGGCTCGACCGGGGTAGTGGTCACGTGCGTCACGGTCTCGGTGACCGTCGTACCGAACGGTGTGGTGCCCACCACCCTGTAGGTGCCGGTGCTCACCGTGGTGGTGGTGGCACTCGCGGTGGTGGCGGTCGCCGAGGCCGCCGTGGTGGTGGTCGAGGGGGACTGGGCTCCGCAGGCGCCGAGCGCCAGTCCCGCCCCGAGAAACAGGGCGGCGCCGAGCGCCGCCCCGTACTTCAGGTGAATTGCCAGCTCGGCTGACTAGCGACGGCTGCCGCCGCCACCGAACAGGCTCAGCATGATGATGAACACGTTGAAGATGTCGAGGAAGATCGACGCCGCGATCGGCACCGCGGTCTGATACTGCGGGTTCCGCGACAGACGCTGGAAATCGAACGCAGTCAGCACGCCGAAGATCAGCAGCCCGAGGACGCCGTAGATGATGTTCGCACCCGGAATGGCCACGAACAGCGCGACGAGCAGGAACAGGATGAACGCCAGCAGGCCGTAGAAGGCATAGCGCGCGGCCTTGGTCAGATCGCGGCGCGTGGTGTAGCCGTAGGTGCCCATGGCGGCGATGAACAGCGCGGTTGAGCCGGCTGCCTGATAGACGACGCCCGGAATCGGTGTTGGCGTAGTAGACCACCAGCGGGGAGATGATCAACCCCGCGAACAGCCCGAGGCCGAACAGCAGTGCGGTGGCGAGGTTGTCGCGGCCGCGACGCGTGGCCGCCTGAAGCCCGAAGACGCAGGCGATCTCACCGATGAAGAAGATGAAGCCGCTCGTGTTCGCGTTGCGCCCGAGGTACGCACCGGCCGCGCAGAACCCGAACGTGACCGCCACCAGGCCCATCACATGGCCGAAGACCGACCGTGCGCGGTCACCCGAGAGGGTGGCGCCCTGACCGAATCCGAGTTGTTCGTAAGTAGGCATCTCTGCAATGGCTCCTAGGTAAGAGGAATTGTGGCGAAGGTTAGTGCTTTGCGGGGCGATTCACCCGAAGAAGTCCATCAGAGCCCGGGCTGCGTTCAGATGATGTTCAGGCGACGTCGGAGACCGGTCGATGGCGGGCGAACACGCGCTCGCGGGCGGTGACGTCCATCAGACCCCCGACGAGCGCGTCGACCGGCACGTCGAGGAATGCGGCGAGTTCCTGTACGCGCTCCTGGCTGGAGATCGCCTCGGCGATCTCGGCCTGGGCGACCTGCACGTCAGCCTCGGGGGCGCGCCGCGCCAGCGCCGACTCGATCCGGGGCTCGGCGAAGGCGCCGAAGCGACAGTCCGGTTCGGTCGTCTCGAAGCTGTCGACGGCCTCGACGAGGCCGACCATCGCCCGGCCCAGCAGCAACTGCTCCTCCCGGGGGTCGTCGGCGCGGTCGGCCGCCAGGCGGTGAGCCATCGGCAGGTTGTTGAGCATCCGCTTCTCCCGCGCGCGACGGCGCCGGCGGTGACGATAGGACTCGATATCGGTGGGGTTCTGCGGGGTCATGTCACAACCTTTCTGTGCACCAGTCGCGCGTGGAGGGGCATCTCCACGCGCGTTGTCTCGAGTGAGAACTGACCTGAGGCCAAAAAGTTGGCTAGTGAGGAGGTTCCCCTTTCACCGATTCCTGAACGCCGCTCAGCGCCAGCGGCTCCTGGGGGAGCCGCGCCGGATCAAACCCAGCCAGCAGATCGCCGGCGCGCCGGGGCCTCGACGCGAGGTCGATGCCCAGCGACTCCGCCAGCATCGCGAGCGTCTCGGCCGGGGTGTGGGGGCCGACGGCTGACCCGTAGCGCTTGGCCAGCCGGCGCCCGTCGGGCCCCAGCACCAGCGGCACGTGCGCCCATTCCGGCTCGTCATAGCCCAGAGCGCGCATCACCAGGGTCTGGCGGCCCACCGAATCGAGGAGGTCGGCGCCGCGCACGACCTGGGTGACCCCCTGGAGATGATCGTCGACCACCACCGCCAGCTGGTAGGCGAACACCCCGTCGGAGCGGCGCAGGACGAAGTCGTCGACCACCCAGGCCTGGGAGCCGGCCAGCCGGTCGCTGAACCCGACGCGTTCGGCTCGCGCGTCGAAGCGCAGCGCATAGCGGTCCCCGCGGGCGATCCGCGCCGCCCGCTCCCCGGCGCTCAAGCTGCGGCAGGTGCCCGGATAGGCCCCGGCCGGCAGATCCCCGTGCGGTGCACTGGCCGCCGCGCGGATCTCCGCCCGCGAGCAGAAGCAGGGGTAGACGCGACCGGCGGACTCCAGGCCCGCCAGCGCGGCGGCGTAGTGTGAGCCCCGCGCGGATTGGCGGACCACCTCACCGTCCCAGTCCAGTCCGAGGGCCTGAAGCGCCGATAGCTGCTCGGCCTCCCACTCAGACCGGGAGCGATCAGGATCGAGGTCTTCGATGCGCAGCCGGAAGCGTCCCTGCGCGGCGCGGGCGAACAGCCACGCGACCAGGGCCGTGCGCAGCGAACCCAGGTGCAGCGGGCCCGTGGGGGAGGGGGCGAAGCGCCCGACCGGACCGGCGACGCTCACCGGGGGCGCCCAGCTAAGGCCCGTGGCGCGGCCAACTGAGCCCGAACTGCTGATGTGCGACTGACCGTCGTAGCCCATTCTCGACGCTATGACCAAGAACACGATTCTCTCCAACATCCGTCGCGCGCTGGCCGACATCAACCGCGCCAGCAAGAGCATTTCGAACGCCGCCTGAGCGTCGCCGCCATGGTGGCGACGCACAACGGGGCCTGAGCGCAACTGCCGCTCAGGCCCCGTTTTGACGTTCTGGGTCAGATGAGACCAGCCCGGTGGGCTCAGACCTTCTTGCGACCCTGGCGGCCCTTGCCGCGCTTGAAGATCTTCATGAGCGGGTCATAGCGCTCGTCGACCACGCGCTCCTTGAGCGGGATGATCGCGTTGTCGGTGATGTGGATCCCCTCGGGGCACACCTCGGTGCAGCACTTGGTGATGTTGCAGAGGCCGACGCCGGCCTGATCGGCGATCAGGTCGATGCGGTCCAGGGTGTCGAGCGGGTGCATGTCGAGCGAGGCCAACCGGAGCATGAAGCGCGGGCCGTAGTACTTCTTCTGCAGCTGGTGATCGCGCAGGATGTGACAGACGTCCTGGCACATGAAGCACTCGATGCACTTGCGCATCTCGCTCATGCGGTCCACGTCGTCCTGACCCATGAGCAGCTCGTCCGGGGCATCAGCGGCCGGGGTGAACGGCGGGATCTTCTTGTTGACCTCGTAGTTCCAGGACACGTCGGTGACCAGGTCACGGATCGGCGGGAAGGCGCGCATCGGCTCGACCTCGATCGGCCGGTCAGCCGGAAGGTGGTCCAGGCGCGTCTTGCACATCAGCGCCGGCCGGCCGTTGATCTCCGCCGAACAGGAACCGCACTTGGCGGCCTTGCAGTTCCAGCGCACGGCCAGATCGGGCTCGAGCTCATGCTGGATCTGCAGGACCGCGTCGAGCACGACCATGCCCGGCTGGGTCTCGATCTCGTAGTCGACCAGCTCGCCGGCCCCGGTCTCGTCACCGCGCCAGATCTTGAACGAGCGCGGCCCGCCCTTCATTGCCGCATCTGATGCGTCGGTCATGCTGCCGCCTCCTGTTCCTTGCGGGCTTCGACCAGCTCGGACAGGTCGTCCTTGGTCAGGACCGGCACGGCCTCGAGCTCGAGGTCGGCACCCTCGCCCTCCTGAAGGATGTTGTGACCGGCCCAGTAGTCGTCGTACTTGGGGTAATCCAAGCGGGAGTGGCCACCACGGCTCTCCTCACGCATCAGTGCGCCCTTGGCGATCATCAGCGCGACCTCGGTCATGTTGCGCACCTCCTGACAGAACTGCCAACCCGGGTTGTAGTCCGGGCGCGGGGAGGGTGAGCGCAGGTTCTTGGCCCGCTCGTAGATCTCCTCGACCTTGGCGATCGCGGTGTCCAGTCCGTCCTTGTCGCGGAAGATGCCGGCACCGTCGCCCATCGCCTTCTGCAGCTCCTTGTGCAGCTTGAACGGGTTCTCGGCACCCTCCCACGAGCCGCCGGTGAGGTCGGCCTCGGCCCGCTGGTGAGCGGCCTGGACGGCTTCCTCGGGCAGGACGACGGGTCCGAAGCGATTGGCTTCCTCGACCGCGCCCATGCCGGCGCGGCGGCCGAACACGAGCAGGTCGCCGAGGGAGTTGCCGCCGAGGCGGTTGGCCCCGTTCATGCCGCCGGAGGCTTCCCCGGTGGCGAACAGACCCGGCACGCGTGTGGCGCCGGTGTCGGCGTCCACCTTGATGCCGCCCATGAAGTAGTGACAGGTCGGTCCGACCTGCATCGGCTCCTTGGTGATGTCGACGCCGGCGAGCTCCTTGAACTGCTCATACATCGACGGCAGCCGCTTCATCACATATGCCGGGTCGAGGTGGGTCACGTCGAGGTAGGCACCGCCGTGCGGCGTACCGCGACCCTCCTGCACCTCGGTGTAGATCGAGCGGGCGACGACGTCGCGGGTGGACAGCTCCATCCGCTTGGGGTCGTACTTCTCCATGAAGCGCTCGCCCTGGGCGTTGAACAGGCGGCCACCCTCGCCGCGAACCGCCTCGGTGACGAGCAGGCCCTCGACGCCGGGGGGGAAGACCATGCCGGTCGGATGGAACTGGACGAACTCCATGTCCACCATCTGGGCGCCTGCGTTGTAGGCGAGGGCGTAGCCGTCGCCGGTGCAGTCCTGGGAGTTGGAGGTCACCTTGTAGATGCGACCCGCACCGCCCGTGGCCAGCACGACGGCCTGGGCGGAGAAGGTGAGGAACTCGCCGGTGGGCCGATGGAAGCCGAAGGCGCCGACGACGCGGTCGCCGTCCTTGACCAGCTCGGTCAGCGTCGTCTCCATGAACACGTCGACGCCGGAGTGCACGGTCTTGTCCTGGAGCGTGCGGATCAGCTCGAGGCCGGTGCGGTCACCGATGTGCACGAGGCGCTTGTAGGTGTGTCCGCCGAAGGCGCGCTGATCCATCTTGCGCTCGGGCGTGCGGTCGAACACCGCGCCCCAGTGCTCGAGCTCGCGCGCGCGGTCCGGGATCTCCCGAGCGTGCAGCTCGGCCATGCGCCAGTTGTTCAGGTACTTGCCGCCGAACATGGTGTCCTGGAAGTGGGTGCCCCAGGTGTCCTCGGGGGCGATGTTGCCCAGTGAGGCCGCCATGCCGCCCTCAGCCATCACCGTGTGGGCCTTGCCCAGCAGTGACTTGCAGACGACCGCGGTACGGGCGCCGGCCTCAGCGGCGGCAATCGCGGCGCGCAGGCCGGACCCGCCGGAGCCGACAATGAGGATGTCGTAGGAGTGGTGATGGATCTCAGGCATGACTACACCTCGCCTAGAAGATGTGATGGGGATCGGTGAACACGCCGGAACCGGCGAGCCAGATGTAGAGGTCGGTGCCCCACACGGTGAAGAGCGAGACCCAGGCCCACGTTTTGTGGTTGAGGTTGAGTTTGGTGACCTGCTGCCAACCCGTATGCCGGGCCTTGGACTTGGCATCGCAGTCAAAGCAGTTGAGCTTGCCGCCGATGAGGTGGCGGAAGGAGTTGCAGCCGAACGTGAAGCCGCTCAGCGCGATCACGTCGATGAGCATGATCAGCGAGCCGACCGACACGCCGAAGGCGTCACCGCCGCCCGGCTTGGTGTAGAACAGGCTCGCGACGAAGTCGCCGGCCAGCCAGATCACCACAACGGTCGCGGCGTACCACGTGTAGCGGTGGATGTTGTTGAACACCCACGGGAACTTGGTCTCGCCGGCGTACTTGCGGCGCTGGAGACCTGCCACCGCGCAGGACGGCGGGGCGAGGAAGAACGACCGGTAGTAGGCCTTGCGGTAGTAGTAACACGTGCTGCGCAGCCCGAGCGGAGCCCACAGGACCAGGAACGCCCACGGCAGCGTGGTGTGGAACCCGAAGATGCCCGACAGGTTGGGGGAGAAGATCGGCGACTGCAGGTGGGCGCCGTCGGTGCGGATCGCCGGGTACTTGGTCGAGACGATCACCCGCAGCAGCGTGTAGATGCCAAAGGTCGTCAGGACGACGACCGTGAACACCGGTCCGATCCACCAGCGATCCTGACGGGCGGTGTCACCGAGCTTGCGGGGGGCTCCGTACGCCGGGGCCGGGTGTACGGCTTCAGTGGTTGTGCTCATTCAGCCTTTTCCTACGGGGCATGGTCAGAACTTCCTCTTCCACCTTATTACTCAAGGCCAGCTAAAGCATTGCGGTCAACCTGCGGCTAACAGAACCTCGGGTTGAGGGCCGGGCATGGGCTCAGACCGGGTGGCGGGAGCGCAGCGGGCGACGCAGGAGCTCTGATTCAACCTGCCCGTCACCGTTCTTCACCGGTTCCTGCCCCGAATCCTCACGGCTGGACCGCGGCATGGCCACGCCAGCGCTGATGATGAGCGCGAGGGCGAGGAACACCAGGATCAACCCGAGAGCAGACGACATGAGACTACCGTCGCAGCCGTCTGCCTACACCTTTGTGACATTGGTTGCATAAGCCCCGAGAACGACCGAGAGGGCCCCGATCGGGGCCCTCTCATGTCACATCGCGCCGGGGGACAGGCGCCTTATATCTAGGGGAACGCGCCAGCCCACCCAAGGTCGGAGACTTGGCCGAAAAGTTTTCGCCTCAGGCCGCGGGGGCGTCCTTGGCCTTGCGCTGCTCGGCCACCATGCTGCCGTCCTCGGCGGCGAGATGGGCCGGCGGGAACGGCCCGAGCCAGTTGTTGCGCGCCCCGTCGACGTCGAGCACCGCGCCGGAGACGAAGTCGCCCACCGGGGAGGCGAGGTAGATGACCGCTCCGGCGATCTCCTCAGGGGTGCCGACGCGGCCCAGGGGGATCGAGTTGCTCATCGACTCGACCACCTCCTTGGGGTACTTCTCGTAGAAGATGTCGGTACCGACCGTGCCCACGGCGATCGCGTTGAGCTTGACGTTGAAGCGCGACCACTCGACCGAGAGCACCTTCATCAGGCTCTCCACCGCGCCACGGGCGGCGGATGAGTGGGCCATCCCCGGCTGGCCACCGTGGGGGGAGATGGTGATGGAGACGACCTTGCCGCCGCCGGAGGGGATCATCGAGCGGGTCGCCACGGCATGGGTCATCAGCCAGGTCCCCTCGACGTTGAGTCGGATCACCGTGCGAAAGCCCTTGGGGCTGATGTTCTCGGCCGGCGCGAGGAACTGCCCGCCGGCGTTGTTGACCAACAGGTCGATCTTGGCGTGGCGCTCGAGGACGTGGGTGACCAGCGCATCGACCTGGTCCTCCTCCCGGATGTCGGCCACGAAGGGGTGAACGCGGCCGCTGGGTGCCAACCCCGCTGTCTCCTCGATTGGTTCGGCGCGGCGGCCGCAGATGTACACCTCGGCGCCGAGTTCGGCGAGCTCGAGCGCGGTGACTCGGCCGATTCCCGAGCCGGCGCCCGAGACGATGGCCACCTGGCCGTCGAACAGGCCGGGGCGAAAGCTGGATACGGACATGGCGGCGATTCTCTCAGGTGCCGCGGTGGGCGGCGCGGATCACCATATCCGCCACCAGCCCGGTCCAGCCGGTCTGGTGCGAGGCGCCGAGGCCGGCTCCCGTGTCCCCGTGGAAGTACTCGTGGAAGGGCAGGTTCTCACGCCAGCCGGCCGGCATCCCGGGGTAGCTGCCGTGCACCGGCCGCTGGCCGTCGGCGTCGGGCAGGTAGATGGAGACAAGCCGCTCGCCGAGGTCCGCCACGATCTCGGCCAGGCTGTGCTGCTGACCCGAACCGTGCGGATACTCGAAGGTCGCTCCGAGGTTGGCGCCCGCGTAGCGGTGCAGCGCACCGAGCACGAGGAAGTTGACCGGGAACCAGATCGGCCCCCGCCAGTTCGAGTTGCCGCCGAACAGCGGCGTGGTCGACTCGGCCGGCTCATAGTCGACCGTGGCGGTGATCTCGCCCTGGAGCCAGAACTCGAAGGGGCGGCCGCGATAGGTCGCCGACAGCGCGCGCAGCCCGTGGTCGGAGAGGAACTCGTCGGTGTCGGCGATCCGCTCGATCATGCGCGGCAGCTTGTCGTGGCCGACCAGCGCCATCAGCAGCGACTTGCCGTCGGTGCCCGGGCGGACGAAGTCGCGGGCGGCCGGGTGGGCCTCGAGATACTCGGCCACCCGCGTGTTGAACTCATCGAGCCCGTCGACGTCCCCGGCGTCGGCGGCCGCCACCGCACAGAACGGGATCAGCCCGGTCATGCTGCGCACGCGTACCGGCCAGGCCTCGCCGTCGGCGGGCCGGCGCACGCGGTCGTAGTAGAAGCCATCGGCCTCATCCCAGAGACCGTGGGCGTTGATCGCCTCGGCGATCAACGTGAAGTGCTCGAAGAACTTGATCGCCACGTCCTCATAGGCGCGGTCCTCCCGGGCCAGGACGAGGGCGATCTCCAGCATCGACAGGCAGAACAGCGCCATCCAGCCGGTGCCGTCGGCCTGCTCGAGCACGAGCCCGTCGGGCAGCGGCTCGGAGCGGTCGAAGGGGCCGACGTTGTCCATCCCCAGGAAGCCGCCCCCGAACAGGTTGTTGTTCTCGGGATCCTTGACGTTGGCCCACCAGGTGAAGTTCAACAGCAGCTTGTGGAAGATGCGGACCAGCCACTGGCGGTCGGTGCCACCGTCGAGCTCGTACACCGCCAGGGCCGCGATCGCGTGCACGGGCGGGTTGACGTCGTCGAAGTTCCACTCATAGGCCGGCAGCTTGCCCGACGGGTGCATGTACCACTCGCGCGTGATCAGCCGCAGCTGCTCCTTGGCGAAGTCCGGGTCGACGTGGGCCAGCGCGATCGTGTGGAAGGCGAGGTCCCAGGCGGCGTACCACGGGTACTCCCACTTGTCGGGCATCGAGATGATGTCCTTGTTCTCGAGGTGACGCCAGTGGGCGTTGCGCCCGGCGAGCCGTTGGGCCGGCGGAATCGGCTGACCCGGGTCGCCGTCGAGCCAGCGGCCCACGTCGTAGTGGAAGAACTGCTTGGACCACAGCATCCCGGCGAGTGACTGGCGCAGGATCAGCTGCTCCTCCGGGCTGGCCTGTGGGGCCAGCCCGCCATAGAACGCGTCGGCCTCCGCCTGGCGCGTGGCCAGGGTGGCGGCGCAGTCCTCGGCGCTGGCGGTGGCCTCGGGTTGATCCGCCGGGGCGAGGCGCAGCCGGATCTCCGCGGTGGCGCCGGCAGGCACCGTCAGCTCGTACCAGAGAGCGGCCTTGGTCCCCACGGCGTCGGGGTTCACCGTGGTGGCCGTGGCGCCGGAGAGCACGTGATCGCCGATCCCGTCCTTGGGGAACGGAGGGCTGTCGTGGGTGGCGTTCCACAGGTGCGCCGTGTTGGACTCGTTGTCACAGAACAGAGGTGTCGGCGCCGGGCCGCCGTCCGGCCTCGAGCCGGTCAGGGTCATGGTCAGAAGGCCGACGTCGCTGGCCTCCAGGCCAGCGTCCGCCAACCTGATCTGGGGTTTCACCTGCTCCGGGTTCCAGGCCCAGCGGTTGCGGAACCACAGCGTGGGGAGGACGTGGAGGGTCGCGGTGTCGGGGCCGTGGTTGGTGACCCGCAGGCTGATGCAGATGTCCTCGGTTCCGGCCTTGGCGTAGTCGGCGGTGATCTCCCAGTAGCGATCCTCGCTGAACACCCCGGTGTCGAGCAGCTCGTACTCGGGCTCGTCGCGGTTGCGACCGGCGTTGGTGGTGCGCAGGTCGTCATAGGGAAAGGCCGCTTGGGGGTACATGTAGCGCCAGCGCATCCAGCTGTGGGTCGGCGTCGAGTCGAGGTACCACCAGTACTCCTTGGCGTCCTCGCCGTGGTTGCCCTGCTCGCCGGTGAGGCCGTAGATGCGCTCCTTGAGGATCGGGTCCTGCCCGTTCCAGAAGCTGAAGGCGAGACACAGCAGCTGGTTCTCATCGCAGATGCCGCCCAGCCCGTCCTCGGACCAGCGGAAGGCGCGCGAGCGCGCCTGCTCGAAGGGAAAGTAGGACCAGGCGTCTCCGTCGGCTGAATAATCCTCACGTACGGTGCCCCACGCGCGCTCGGACAGGTAGGGGCCCCAGCGTCGCCACGCGGGGTCGGCTCGGCGAGCGAGCTCGGCGTGGGCGGTCGCGTCCTCGGAGGTCATCGGCGCGGACCATAATCCATCATTGACACACCTAAAAATAGAAGATCAAAACGTTTTTTGAGCCCGCGGAATGCTCTGCAAACGGCGAGTTTTTGCCGTTTGCGCCGGAGCTGTTCTTTGTCCCAGAATCCTGTAACTTGTGCGTACCTTGTCGCAGGTGGGGTACACCACTAAACAGTTGATCGATTTTGGAGCGCAGCCACGCACCGGGCAGGCAGTCCGGAATGGCGCCAGCGACGCAACACTCGCACGTGACGGCCGTTCTCGAGACAAGGGGATGTCTCTGAGGCGGGACATAGATGGTGACTGCACCTGCTTTCACAACAGGGGGTAACGCAGTGTTTCTCGTACTTCTGGCCGCGCTCGCGGCGATGTTCATGGTGATGACAGCTCGGCGGATGCGCTGGGTGCGCCTGCCCGTCCCGGCGTGGTCGGGCGCCACCTTCGGCCCCGTCGTCACCCGCTTCGATTCCGCTCTCGAGCTCAACAGCTCGGTGTCACGACAGCCCCCGACCCCCAGCGTGTCGGTGGTCGTGCCGGCGCTGAATGAGGAGGAGTCGATCGACTGGGTCATCGAGAACATCCCCGACTGGGTCTCCGAGGTCGTCCTGGTCGACGGTCTCTCCGTGGACGGGACCGAACTGGTGGTCACCGACCGCCGCTCCGACGTGGTGATCGTCCACCAGCGCGCCC
The DNA here is from genome assembly GCA_965198695.1 of Solirubrobacteraceae bacterium. GTDB lineage: Bacteria > Actinomycetota > Thermoleophilia > Solirubrobacterales > Solirubrobacteraceae > Palsa-465. The sequence goes on from CBDAPW010000003.1 coordinate 1,159,618, forward strand.
GCGGCAAGGGTGCCGCGCTGCGCGCCGGGTTTGCCGCCGCCAGCGGGGACGTCATCGTGATGATCGACGCCGACGGGTCCACCGACCCGCGTGAGATGGGACGCTTCGTCGACGCGCTCGTCGCCGGCGCTGACTTCGTCAAGGGCTCGCGCAACCTCAAGGGCGGCGGCTCGGTCGACTTCACCCTGCTGCGGCACCTGGGGAACTACGCCTTCGTCCACGCCGCCAACCTGTTGTTCGGATCGCAGTTCACCGACCTCTGCTACGGCTACTGCGCCTTCTGGCGCAAGGACCTGGACCGCCTCGCGCTCACCGCCGACGGCTTTGAGATCGAGATGGAACTCATCCTGTCGGCCGTGAAGGCGGGACTGTCCGTGGTCGAGGTTCCCTCGATGGAGCTCGAGCGCCGGGCCGGCGCGTCGAACCTCAACGCCTGGAAGGACGGCAAGCGCGTCCTCAAGACGCTGGCCAAGGAGCGCGTGCGCACGCTGGATCCCGCGCGGGCCGAGCAGGCCCGGATCGCGCTGGCCGAGGTCGAGCTGGCCGCACACGGCACCGAGCAGTGGGTGCCCGCCGGCGTCGACCGCCGCCGCTACCTGGCCAGCGACCGCCGCATCACCCAGGAGCGGCGCGCCGGTTACCAGGGTCCCGATCGTCGCGACGCCGACCGTCGCCGCACGCCGGAGCGGACGGTGCGCGTCCTCTATGCCCATAACGGCACCGAGGCCGTGGTCAAGCGGTCGCGCAGCGACAAGCCGCTGCACGACGGGACGCGCTGAGCCGCGGCTGAGCGGGCTGCGTCACCCCATCAGCTCGCTGGCGTCGAGCGCCTCGAGCGGGCCGGGCCGGCCGATGAAGTAGCCCTGGGCCGCCCCCACGCCGAGCTCCTGCATCAGCTTGAAGGTGGCCGCGTTCTCCACGTACTCGGCGACCGTGCTCGAGCCGATCGTCGCGGCGGTCTGGATCACCGACGCGATGATGGCGCGACTCGTGGCGTCCTCGACCGCATCGCGGACGAACTCGCCGTCGATCTTGAGGACGTCGAAGGGCAGGCGCTTGAGGTAGTAGAACGAGGCGAAGCCGGCCCCGAAGTCATCCAGTGCGAGCCGGCAGCCGACACTGCGCAGCTGACGGGCGAGGTCGAGGGCGCCCTCCATGTGCGCGATCGCCGCGGTCTCGGTCACCTCGATGGTGAGCCGGGCGGCGTCGATCCCCGAGCCCTGGACCACCCGGGCCAGGTCGGTGGCGAACTGCGGGTCGGTCAGCGAGATCGCGCTGACGTTGACCAGCAGGTCGCCCCCATAGGCGTGATGGCGCAGCAGGTCGACGGCCTGGGAGAACACCCAGCGGTCGATCGCCCGGATCGCGCCGATCTGCTCGGCCACCGGGAGGAACCGGTCCGGCGGGATCAGCTCGCCGTCGGCGATCTGGAGCCGCAGCAGCAGCTCGTGTCCGCTGACCCGCTGGGTGCCGTAGTCGAAGATGGGCTGGCAGTGGAGGACGAACCCGCCGTCGCGCACGGCCCGGCGGATCAGATCGGTCATCGCCGTGCGGGCCACGAAGTCGCGCCGGCCGCTCGGCTTGAACACCATCACCCCGCCGCGATCGCCGCGTTTGGCGTCATAGAGGGCGATGTCGGCCTCGGCCAGGACGTCGCGCTCGGCCAGGGCCTCGCCCGTGAACGCGGTCAGGCCGGCGGTGGCCGAGATCCGGGCCGGCCCGGATAGGCCGGCGCTGGCGTTGTGGGTCAGCAGCTGGATGACCTCCCGCGCCACCTCCATGCTCTCGTCGATCGACACCCGTGGCAGCAGGACAGCGAACTCGTCACCCCCCAGGCGGGCGATGGTGTCGCTGCCGCGCAGACGCGCCGACAGCACGGCGGCGGCGCCGATGAGGACCTGGTCACCGGCCGAATGCCCGAGCGTGTCGTTGACGTCCTTGAAGCCGTCGAGGTCGAACAGCATCAGGACCCCCTCGGGCCCGTAGCGGATACAGCGCTCGGTGTGGGCGGCCAGCTCCTCCTGGAAGCGTCGCCGGTTGAGGAGCCCGGTCAACGCGTCGTGGTCGGCCTGGTGGCGCAGCCGATCCTCATAGCGGCGACGCACGTCGAAGTCCTCGGCCTGCACGATCGCCTGACCTGAACGCAGACCCGCCCCGCGCGTCATCGCGGCGTGCAGCTGAACCCACAGGTCCGTCCCGTCGGGCCGCGTGAAGCGCACCTGCTCGGTGGCGATCCGCGACTCCCCCGAGAGCAGTCGGCGGGCGGCGTCCAGGTCGGACCGGGCGCTTCGGACGAGGTCGGTCAGGCGCAGTTTGAGCAGCTGATCGAGCGAGCGTCCGGCCAGCGTGCAGAAGGCGGCGTTGACCTGAAGCAGGTCGCCCTGGCCACCGTCGGTCGACACCACCGCGATGCCCACCGGAGCGCCCTCGAAGGTCAGGCGGAAGCGCTCCTCGGCCTCCCGCGCGGCGACCCGACGCTGTTGCTCGGCGGTCACGTCGCGCACGGTGAGCACCGCCCCGCCGTCGGCCAGCGCGGAGGCGGCCAGCTCCAGCCAGCGGGGCGGGTCACCGCGGCGTGGGGTGACGACGATCTCAACGCGCTCGGTGGGCTCGCCGCGCAGGGACTTGGCCAGGGGGAGGTCACCCACCCGGGCTCGGCGCTGGTTCGCGGCGAGGGTGACCGTCGCGCCGCTCATGCGCCGGCCAAGCAGCCACGGCAGCGTGGTCCCCAGCAGGCCGTCGGCCGCCGCGTTGGCGAGCAGGAGCTCGCCGGCGGCATCGACGACGACGATCCCGTGCTCCACGGCGGTGAGGACGGCCTCGAGCGCGAAACCGTCTCCGATCACGCCGCTGTCGCCCCCGATCGCGGTCACCGGGTCAGTGTGAGAGCGACGTGATGGGGTCGCCCACCACGATCCCCTGGTCGGTGATCTGGTACTCGCGGGTCTGGGGGTCGAGCCGTGTGGCGCGCGCCTTGAGGACCGTCATCGCCCGCTTCAGGCGTTCCTCCGAGCGCACGTACTGCAGCAGCACGACGCTGTCGCACAGGTGTGAGACGTTCATCCGCCCGACCGTGTCCATGGCGAACAGGTCGGGCACCTCGAGCGTCAGCATCAGGGAGATCCCGCGACGGGCACAGCGTCGGGACAGGGAGTAGAGACACTCGCGGAACCGGACGGTGTCAGAGATCGCGAAGGCCAGGTCGTCGATCGAGTCGACCACGATCCGCTTGGCGCCGGTCCGTTCGGCGCGGTCGAGCAGCTCATACACCCACTCGTCGAGGTAGATGTCGACCGGGGAGGAGTGGGTCACCTCGAGGCCCGCATCCTCGAAGGACCACCCGAAGCCCGCCGCGACGCGCTCGAGCTGTTGGCTGTCCTCCTGCAGCGAGGCGAACAGTCCCGGCGTGCCCTGGCTCACCCCGTTGAACAGGAAGTGCAGCCCCATCAGGGTCTTGCCCGCGCCGGTCGGCCCGCCCACCAGGATGCTGGTCCCCGGCAGGTACCCGTCGCCGAGCGCTACATCGAGCGCCTCGATGCCGGTCGACTGGCGCTCGAGGTCGAGTGGGTAGATCTGCGGATCGAGTTGGTCGGCCAGGCGGGGGAACACGTCGACGCCTGAGGCGGCCAGGCGATAGGCGTGGCGACCGGAGAGGAAGTCCGAGCCCCGCAGTTTCAGTACCTCCAGCTCGCGGGCTGAGCGCGTGCCGTCCTGGCGCCCGGACATCGAGATGATCGCGTCGGCCACCGCGAACTCCGGTGCGGCCGTGATGTCCTCGGCCGTGTACTCGCCGACCCAGAAGTGCGAGGCCGGGAATGCGCTGGCCCGGCCGGCCAGCGCATGCAGGAAGGTGCGGAACTCCTCCTCGCCGGCATAGGAGCGCAGGGCGCGGAACGAGTCGATCACCACGATCCCGGGCTGGCGCTGGCGGACCGCGTCCTCGATCGTCTCCAGCACCGCGCTGAGTCCGCGGCGGTCCATGACGCCGCCGAGATCGTCATAGAACACCTCCGAGCCGACGCGCCGCGAGTCGAAGAACGACAGCATCTGTCCGTAGCGGACGAGCTTGTCCAACGGTTCGGACACGGTCGAGAAGTAGAGCGCCGGATGCTCGCGGGTCGCGTTGTTGAACACGAACTGCTGCACGAGCATCGTCTTGCCCGAGCCAGGTGGGCCGACGACAAGGTTGACCGCGTCACTCGGCAGCCCCCCGCCGAGGATTGCGTCAAGTCTGGAGTTGCCGCTGCTGATCCGCCCGGTCACGCATCGCTCCCGCGGACCAGGGCGCTGGTCCCCAGCAGGTCGCGCACCGCCGAGACGAGCTCGAGTGACTTGACCGGCTTGGGCAGGACGACCGCGGCGTCGGTGACGGCGGGATGATCTCCAGGATCGATCGCCGACAGCACGATCACCGGGCAGCGCCGGCTGGCGTTGATCTCCTCCACCAGGGCGAATCCGGCGCCGCCCTCGAGCAGGAGCTCGACGATCGCCAAGTCCGGACCCGTCTGCTCGAGCTGGCGCTGGGCGTCCTCGAGCGAGAACACCGTGGTGACCGCGTAGCCCTCGGTGCGCAGGAAGTATTCGGTCAGGTCGGCGGCGTAGGGGTCGCGTTCGGCCAGCAGCACGAGCAGGCGAGCCGGGGTCGCCTCGGGCTCAGCCTCGGGGGCCGGTGTGGAGTCGAGCTGGGCCGCCGGGATGGCGCCGGGCTTGGCAACGGGTGCCTGGGGCGTGGCATCAGCCCCCCCGGGGTTGCGCCGGAACGCCAGCAGCTCCTCGATGTCGTCACGGGAATAGAGCATCTCGCCACTGGCGCCGAGGACGGGCTTGGCGATGCCGTGACGGGCCTCCCATTCGAGGATCGTGGTTCCAGACAGGCCGGTCATCCGCTCGACCGCCCGAAGCCCGTAGATGTGCCGCTCCGTGGCCAAAATCCGAGGGGACTCTAACGACCGAGGGTTACCTTTCAACTTAATTGCGCTGCCCGAAATCCGGGCGTGTGTTTCGTGTGTGTGGCTCGGGTTACGCGGCCGCCGGCACCGCGACGGTCGTCGTGAACAGCTGGGCCTCACGTGAAGCCGATCGCGCCGCCTCGTTGAAGTCCGGCGCAGCGCAGGCGATGAGCGTGTGACCGTCCTCGCCGCCGAGTCCGCAGGCGAACACGCCCAGTCCGTCGGGCATGGCGATCTGCTCCACCACGTCGCCCCCGGGTGCCACTCGGGCGAGCGCGCCGCCGGCGGCATTGGCCGCCCATACGTGCCCGTCTGCGTCGAGGGCGCAGCCGTCGGGGGCGAACTTCAGCTCGGCCAGCATCGAGCCGATGTCGGCGGGGGTTGGAGCGGGGTCGACCTGGGCCCAGATGCGGCGGTCACCGAGGGTGCCGTCGGGTCCGATGGTGAAGGCGCTGAAGCGCGCCGCGAAGGTCTCGGCCACGATCAGCGTGTCGTCCGCGCCGATCATCATCCCGTTGGGGAACCAGAGACCGTCGGCCGCCACCGTCGCGCTGCCGTCCGGGTCGATGCGCACCAGGTTGGCGGTGCTCGGCGTCCCTCCGCCCATCAGGTCGAAGCCGAACTCGCCGGCGAAGGCGTGACCGCCTGAGTCGACGATCAGGTCGTTGAGGTGACCCGAGGTCAGTCCTGACACATCGGCGTGGACGCTGACTGACCCGTCGGAGCTGCGGCGCAGGACGCGGCGATCCTTCATCGACACCACGAGCAGATCACCGTCGGGGAGCCAGCCGAGTCCGGAGGGCTGGGCCTCGACCTCCATCACCGTCGTCTCGGTGCCGTCGCTGTCGTAGCTGAGCACGACGTGGCGGTAGAAGTCCACCAGCCACCAGCGACCCTCATGCGAGCGGGGACACTCGAAGAAGGCGCCGCCGTCGGCGAAGGGGATCAGGGTCGGGACCGGTGTCATGTCTCATCTCTACCACGCGCCGGGCGCCGGTGGGGAGGCAGGTCAGGCCGGTGGGCGCAGCCAGGGTCCATCCTCGACGATCAGGCCGTCCAGGATGAGGCCCGCGGCGGCGGCGTCATCGCTGTCGGCGCGCCGCACGCCTCCGTCGGCGAGCACCCGGGCCAGCAGCGCGCCGCGGCGCTGGCGCAGGCTGCCCGCGTAGGGCTTCTGGCGACGGGCGCGGCGCGCCACCGCTTCGTGCTCGCCGGGACCGGGGCAGCCCGTCGCCACCGGACACGCCGCGCAGTCCGGAGAAGCGGTGCACACCCGCTGGCCGAACTCCATGAGCGCCTGACCCGCCCGCCACGGGTCCGCGGAGATGTCGACGCCCACCGCAAAGCGGCGGGCCAGCACCCGGTTGACGTTGACGTCGCGGGGCAGCACGGGCTCCTCGAGGGCGAAGCAGCGGATGGCGGCACACACGTAGGGTCCGATGCCCGGCAGGGTGCTCAGGTCGGCCGGCCAGCCCTCGGCGACGACGATCTGGGCCGAGCGATGGAGGTCACGCGCGCGTCGGGGATAGCCGAGCCCCTGCCAGTAGGTGAGGACGTCGGCCAGTGATGCGCCGGCCAGGGCCGCCACGGTCGGCCAGCGCGACATCCAGCCCTCCCACGCGGCGACGGCGCGCAGGACCGTGGTCTGGGCGGACATCACCTCGGCGACCCATACGGCGTAGATGTCCCGGCTCGCGCGCCAGGGCAGTTCACGCTGGTGGGCGTCCCACCAGGCGAGAACGGCGTCGAGGGGAGCTTCGTCGATGGTCACCGGCTCGCCGATCATCGGGGAGCCGATGATGCCAACAGCTAGAGTGAGACCGAGTCCTTCCCGTTCGCGCCCTGGGTCTGACGCTTGTGCTCCCCAGGTCCTTCCGACCTCTCTGCCCGGTGAGCGCCCTGCCTGAGAGGCACGTGAGGAGTCACGATGAACGCTCTCAGCGCCGCGCCCCGTCCGGGTCCCCGCAGCCCCCCGGCCCGACGCATCACCCTGGGTCGCGCCGGTCGGCCGCCACTCGGTCACTCCGACGGCGACGGAGACCCCGGCGCTCCCCTGCGCATCGCGATGTTGGCGCCGCCGTGGATCTCCACACCCTCGGCGGGGTACGGCGGGGTGGAGTCGGTGGTGAGCACGCTGACCGAGGCACTCGTCCACCGCGGCCACGACGTCACGCTGTTCTCGGCTCCCGGCTCGGTCTCCAGCGCGACGGTGGTGACGCTGCTCGACGCCTCCCATCCGGACGAGATCCAGCGGGCGTTGTACGAGGTCGACCACGTCGCCCAGGCCTTCGATCGCATCGACCTGGCGGCGCTCACAGACCGCTTCGACGTCATCCACGACCACTGCGGCTTCACCGGACTCGCCATGGCGAACCGGATCCCGACCCCGCTGGTGCACACCCTGCACGGACCGTTCACGCCGAGCACCGCGGCGTTCTACGCGCGCCACGGCCACAAGGGCACGCTGGTGGGCATCAGCCGGGCTCAGCTGGCCTCCGCACCCATTGGGCTCGCCCCGGTCGGTCCGATTCCGAATCCGATCGATCTGGGAGCCTGGACGCTGCAGGAACGCAAGAGCGACTACCTCCTGTGGGTCGGGCGCATGACCCCGGAGAAGGGACCCCACCGCGCGATCGCCGCCGCCCGGTTCGTCGACGTGCCGCTCGTGCTCGCCGGGGTGATCCAGCCGGGACAGCAGGAGTTCTTCGACGCCGAGATCGCCCCCCACATCGACGGGGACCGGGTCCGCTTCATCGGTGAGGTCGGCGGAGCGGCCAAGCGCTCGCTGTTCGCCAAGGCGCGCGGCCTGCTCATGCCGATCCGCTGGGATGAGCCCTTCGGAATGGTGATCGTGGAGGCACTGGCCTGCGGCACGCCGGTGATCGCCTTCCCCGAGGGCGCCATGCCCGAGCTGATCGTCGACGCCACGACGGGTTTCCTGGTCAAGGACACCCGGGGCATGGCCGACGCCATCGGCCAGCTCGGCCGCATCTCGGCCCGAGATTGCCGCGCCTGGGTCGCCCAGCATTGCGACGGCGATGTCGTCGCCGCCGCCTATGAGCGCACCTACCGATCGGTGCTGATCCCCTCACCGGCCGCAGAGCTCGCCAGTGTCTGACCGCACGCTCAGCGTCCTGGACGGGAGCACCTTCGTGGTCTCGGACCGCCAGGGGGATGTGATCCCGGGCAAGGGTCACGAGCACGGGTTCTTCGCTGAGGACACGCGGTTCGTCTCGCGCTGGATCCTGTCGGTCGGTGACACCCCGCTCGAGCTGCTCAGCCTCAACCAGGGGACGCACTTCGACGCGCAGTTCTTCCTCACCCCGACGGTCACGCCCGAGGAGCAGGCGCCGCGCTCGATCATCCGCCACCGGCTCGTCGACCATGTGTGGATGGAGGAGATCACCGTCACCAACCATCTCCACGAGACCAGTCATGTCCGGCTCGTCCTGGAGGTCGACACCGACTTCGCCGACCTGTTCGAGGTCAAGGACGTGTCGATCGCCCAGCGCACCATCGACTTCAGCCACGACGACACGAGCCTGACCCTCGCCTATTCGAACGGGACCTTCCACCGCTCGGTCACCGTCGCGGCGGGCCTACCGGGCGCGATCACGCGCTCCGGGTTCACCTACGACCTCGAGCTCGCCCCGGGCCAGCAGTGGGCGACGACCTTCACGGTCACTCCGGGCGCCGCCCAGCCCGGCGTCCGCTTCACCGACCGCGAGTCCCGCGGCTCGATCGGGGCGGTCCGCCAGGCCCGCGCCGAGGAGCTCGAGAGCTGGCTGGAGCGAGCGCCGGTCCTGGAGGCCGAGGACCCGGAGGTCATGCGCACCTACCGCACCAGCCTCAGCGACCTCGCTGCCCTGCGCATGCACCCGGATCTCAACGAGGGGGCCACGTTGCCCGCGGCGGGCCTGCCGTGGTTCATGGCCCTGTTCGGTCGCGACAGCCTGCTCACCAGCTTTCAGGCCCTGCCCTACCTCCCCGAGCTGGCGGCGACCACCCTGCGTGCGCTGGCGGCCCGCCAGGCGACCGACCGGGACGACTTCCACGAGCGCGAGCCGGGCAAGATCCTGCACGAGCTGCGCTTCGGTGAGCTGACCGCCACCGGGCAGCGTCCGCACTCGCCCTACTACGGCAGCGCCGACGCGACACCGCTGTTCCTCGTCCTGCTGAGCGAATACCACCGCTGGACCGGCGACGACACCCTGGTACGTGATCTCGAGGGCCACGCCCGCGCTGCGCTGAGATGGATCCAGGACAGCGGCGACGCCGACGGCGACGGCTACGTCGAGTACGAGCGCCGCAACCTGAGCAGTGGCCTGGTCAACCAGTGCTGGAAGGACAGCTGGGACTCGATGCAGTTCGCCGACGGCACGCTCGCGCGCGGTCCGATCGCCACCTGTGAGATCCAGGGCTACGTCTATGACGCCTATCGGCGCTCGGCTCGCCTCGCCCGCGAGGTGTGGGGGGACCCCGGCCTCAGCGACACCCTCGAGCAGCGGGCGCGTGATCTCCAGGCCCACTTCCGCCAGGACTTCTGGATGCCCGAACGGGGGTGTCACGCGCTGGCCCTGGACGGTGACAAGCGTCAGGTCGACAGTCTCACCTCGAACATCGGACACCTGCTCTGGAGCGGGATCGTCGATGACCGCGAGGCCGCCGCCACCGTGAAGCTGCTGATGGACGACCAGATGACCTCCGGGTGGGGCATCCGCACCCTGGGTGCCCGTGAGGGGGGCTACAACCCGCTCGGCTACCACACCGGGACCGTGTGGCCGCACGAGAACTCGTTGATCGCCGCCGGGCTGGCCCGCTACGGCTTTCACGACGAGGCGCGCAGGCTCTCGTCGGCCATGATGGCCGCGGCGGTGTTCTTCGAGCACCGTCTGCCCGAGGTGTTCGCCGGCTTTCGCGATCACGCTGACCACCGTTCCGGTGGCCTTTCCGACCGCCTCCCGTCCCCAGGCGTGGGCCGCCGGTGCCCCGCTGCAGATGCTGACCACCATGCTCAGCCTGGCGCCCCAGGACGCCGTCGCCGAGACGAACCTCTCCGGCGAGTCCGGACATGTGCGGCTGCGTCGCGACCTCGACAAGCTCAGACCCCAACCGACACCGATCATGGAGTGAACGCGTGAACGATCTCGAAATCACCAGCCTGGTCAAGCGCCTGGGCCGACCGCACCCCTCGGGGGGCATCGTCGTCGAACGCGTGGCGATCCTGGCCGCCGGCGCTGATTACACGGCCGTCATGGACTGGATCCTCGACCACTCGGGCACCCCCGAGACGGCCGCGCCCGCCGCCCGCAGCGGCGGGGGTCTGCACGGCTCCCGCATCAGCGATGGTCACAACCCGGGAGCTCGTCAGCCCTCGCGCTTCGTGCTGCCGGCGGGCAGCCTCGACTGAGCTGATCCCGGTCATCCCCAGGTCGCAGCCCCGATCGTCGCCGAGATGAATCTGGGCCGTCGGGGTTGCCGGACGGGCCCCGCGGGGCAGTTCCCCTCCAGCGCATGATCGAAGTCGCCTCACTCACCAAGCGTTACGCCGCTCAGACCGCCGTCGACGATCTGAGCTTCACGGCGCCGGCCGGCGTCATCACCGGATTCCTCGGTCCCAACGGGGCGGGGAAGTCGACGACCATGCGCATGATCCTCGGCCTCGACGTCCCCACCTCGGGCTGGGCCAAGGTCAACGGCCGGGATTACCGCGACATGGTCGCGCCGATGACCGAGATCGGCGCCCTGCTCGACGCCGGTGCCACCCACCCCGGTCGCTCGGGCCGCGATCATCTCTCCTCGCTGGCGCTGACCCACGGCATTCCCGACTCGCGGGTGGACGAGGTGCTGGCGATGGTGGGCTTGGAGACGGCCGCGGACCAGCGGGTGCGCACGTTCTCGCTGGGCATGTCCCAGCGTCTGGGCATCGCCGCGGCCCTCCTGGGGGACCCGGGGACGTTGATCCTCGACGAGCCGGTCAACGGTCTTGGACCCCGAGGGGATCCGGTGGATTCGCGAGCTGCTCAAGCGGCTGGCCGGTGAGGGACGGGCGATCCTGCTCTCCTCTCACCTGATGAGCGAGATGGCCCTGACCGCCGAGCACCTGATCATCGTCGGCCAGGGCCGCCTGATCGCCGATACGACCGTCGAGGCGGTCATCGCCGAGGCGTCGGAGGGGGGCACTGTGCACGTCAGCTCACCTCAGGCTCGGGAACTGGCCGACGCGCTCGAGCGGGTGGGGAACGTCCAGGTCGAGCTCTCCGATGATGGGGCGGGACTCGACGTGCGGGGGGTCTCGGCCTCGCAGGTCGGCGAGATCGCCGCCGAGCGCGGCGTGGTGCTGCACGAGCTGGTGGCCCGCCAGGTCTCGCTGGAGGACGCCTACATGCGCCTGACCGACGCGAGCGTCCAGTACCGCGACAACTCGGCCGCACCCGGCGCGCAGCCCGTGCCCGAGGGGGCGGCGGCGTGAGCGTCGCGATCGACACCCGCACGAGTGCCTCTGAGGCGTCGCTTGGCGCGCCGCGGGTCACCCAGTGGCGCGTCATCCGCTCGGAGTGGAAGAAGCTGAGGTCGCTGCGCTCGACGCGCTGGTGCCTGGGACTGACCTTCCTGATCATGATCGCCGCGCCGGTCATCTACTCGCTGGTCCAGATGAACCAGTGGCACACCCTCAGCCAGCACCAACGCGGCATGTTCGACTCGATCGACGCCGCGGCGGGCGGGCACTACATCGCCCAGCTGGTAGTCGGCTTCCTCGGCGTCCTCACCGTCAGCGGGGAGTACGCCACCGGGACGATCCGCTCCAGCTTCACGGCGGTTCCCCGCCGCCTGCCGGTCCTGTGGGCCAAGTTCATCGTCTTCGGCGTCGTCGTGTTCGCCCTGCTGCTGGCCTCCAGCGTCATCGCGTTCTTCCTGGTGCAGGCGATCGTGGCCGTCCACCACGTCAACAAGTCGATCACCGCGCCCCACGCGATCCGCGTGGTGGTCATGGACCCGGTGATCATCACCATCGTCGGCCTGCTCGGGATCGCGCTCGGCGCGTTGACCCGCAGCACCGCCGCCGGTGCCGCGCTGCTGGTGTTCCTGATGTTCGTCATCACCGGGGTGGTCGCGCTGCTGCCCCAGAACATCTTCAACGACATCAACCCCTACCTCCCGATCAACGCCGCCTACACCGCGGCGACGAGCACCTTCGACCCCGGGACGCACCTGTCGACCTGGGACGGCTTCGGGATCTTCACCGCGCTGGTGGTCGTCGTCATCGCGCTCGGCGCCGTCCGTCTGCGCCGGGGCGACGCCTGATGCACGGGGCGCCCCTCGCCTGAGAGAGGGGACCTCGACCTCGACCGCGACCTCGAGGAAACGCCAGACTGCGGACCGTGGCCGACGTGATCGAGGCCACTTGTCAGCCGCACTGCGTGTGACGATCGCCCGGTGGAGATCGTGCTCACCACCGCCACACCGGAGGGCGTCACCGTCGTCCTGCCAGCGCTCGTCTACGCCAAAATCCTCGAGGAGCATCCGACGGTGGCGAATCTCGAGTGGATCGAGCGGACCGTGCGGATGCCGGAGGAGCGGCACCAGGATCCTCGGCCCGGCCGAGAGCGCTTCTTCCGCCGTGAGGGAGGCTTCTGGGTACTCGTCGTCGTTGAGTTCGGAGACGTTCCTGCAATCATCGTGACCGTGTTCTCAGCCCAGCGTCCACCCGCCTGAGCATGTCGGCCACGACCCTTCACGTCTCTGCTGAAGACCTCACCCTTTCCGGCTCTTACGAGCCGATCGGTGATGTTCTCTACCTGTCCGCATTGTCTGATGACAAGCATGGACCGGTGCAGGAAACGCCCGAAGGACATGCGGTACGGCTCGACGACGACGGGCGGATCACGCATCTCACGGCGATCAATGCCAAATGGCTACTTAAGCGCGACGGAGAGCTCGTTGCCACGCTCCGTGATGGACGTATCCTTCGGCTCGACCGCGCGGGTCTCGAACAACTCATAGACCAACCCAGTTCCCGGTGACTGATCCACGCCGGCCCGAGATCGACGACTCAACCGATTGGAATGCGGGCGACCCGGATATTTGGGCCAACCGACGCAGAGACGAATGGTTGCCGTGAGCTCGAGGAGCGGCCTGTCGTCGGCGAGATGCTCCTCGCGCGAGTTCATCTCCGGGAATGTGAAGATGAACTCGTCGAGGTCCTTGACTCAGACTCTCAAGAGTGGACGACGTACTACGACCTCCTCAGCGGTCTGTCGGATAGGGACGAGCTTCCGCCGTATCTACTGATCGCCTCCCTGGCGAAGGTCCAGCCCGAGGCCCGCGGGAGAGGGATCGGGCTGCATGCCCTTGCCCGGGCGATTCGCACCTGGGCGCCGGGGGACTCGATGGTGATGCTGACCGCTTGGCCACCCGGGCTAACGGGTGCGCCTGGCCGGCGAGGCGGGGAGGCGCTTTCGCGCTATTGGTCGCAGCTCGGTCTCGAGAGGATTGAGGGCTCGGTGCCGCCCATCCTGTATGCGCGCACCGGCCGCAAACAGGAGGAGCGTCTCGTCGCTCTCAGTCGCTGGCCGCCCGTTGTGCCGCGAGCTTGAACCACCGAACGGGCGGTGCCCCCGCCAGACCACGAGCAGACCGCGATCCGGCTGTGATGGGCACGGGTGGTTTCGAACCACCGACCTCTCGCGTGTGAAGCGAGCGCTCTCCCACTGAGCTACGCGCCCTCAATGAGGAGCCTCAGGTTAGCGCGCAGTGAGCCTGCAGACGCTTGATTTGACGCGGAACCGACAACCTGATTCCTTTCCGATGATCAAGCCGTGAAGGCTGCTGGGAGCAGCCGACGGGGCCACGCTTGACTGACGGGCAGGGAGACGCTCCGTCGCAGCGGGAAAATCAAGGAGCAGGCGGACAATGCAGCTGGGGCATGGTGGGCGGATGCGATCCGTGAGCGTGAGTCTGGGCGCGCGGGTCGGTTCAGGTCGTCGGTGGATGATCTGTGTAGCGGCGACGGTCCTCTCGGCGCTGGTCGCCGTGGTCGGCATCGGCGCCGCGGTGGCGGGTGCATCCCAGCCCTCGGGCACCAAGCAGGTGCCGGGTCTGCTCACCGCACTGTCGAACGCGACGTTCGTCAAGGCCGCGCCCAGCACCCACCAGATGACCGTCGGCGTGGGGGTCGCGACGCCCAGCCCGGCGGCGGAGCAGTCCTTCTACAACGCTCTGTATGACGCGAGCAGTCCCGACTACCACCATTTCCTGACCCCGGCGCAGTTCGATACGCGCTTCGGGGTCGCTGCGTCGACGATCGCCAAGGTGCGGGCGTTCCTCACCTCGACCGGCGCGCAGGTCACCTACGCGGCCGGCGCGGGCAACTACTTCATGATCCGCGGCACGGTCGCCGAGGTCGAGAAGCTGTTCAAGGTCACCCTCGGCGATTACACCTACAAGGGCACCAGCTTCATCGCTAACAACCGGGCGGCGACGGTGCCCGCGGCGCTGCCGATCATCGGCACCCTGGGCCTCAACAGCTACGACAAGATGACGCTGGACTCACTCAGCGGCCATCAGTTGGCGGCCGCCAAGGCCACCCAGCGCGCCCAGATCGCAGCGGGTCGCAAGGTGATCGCGGCGGCCGCGGCCAAGGCGGCTGCCAGCGCCCGGGTCACCGCGGCGGCCAAGACCGGTCACGCCAGCACCGACCAGGCGGGTGACGAGCTGGAGTTCACGCCCCAGGACCTCTGGAGCATGTACGACGATCCCGGTGCGGCCGCACTGACCAACTCCGACGGCACCAGCACGCCCTCGACGCTCGAGAGCTCCAAAGCCGCGCTCGGCCAGGGCCAGACCATTGGCGTCTTCGGGGCCGGTGAGATGTCGAGCATCGTCCCCCAGCTGCGCCTGTTCGAGGCGGCTGAGGGCCTGCCCAAGGTGCCGGTGCGCACCGTGGAGACCGAGGGTGGGCCGGATTCGGCCTACGACGGCTTCACCGCCGACGCCGTCGAGTGGTACCTCGACTCCCAGTCCTCGACCGGCATGGCCCCCGACGTCAAGCAGCTGGACTTCTACTTCGCCAAGGACTTCTACGACCAGGACACCGAGAACCTGTTCAGCTACTGGGCCAACGATCCCAACGGCCCGCGTGAGATGAACGCCAGCTTCGGGGAGTGCGAGGGCAACCCACTGAACCCGGTGACCCAGCCGACCGGCACGCTGCCCGTCGGTCTCGCCTACGGCTACTCGCTCGAGACCGTCACCGAGGCCACCCTGGAGCAGGCGGCGATCGAGGGCCGCACGCTGTTCACCTCGGCCGGGGACACCGGCTCGGGCTGCCCGGAGATCGCCGCTCCGGTGGTCGGCGGGGGCAACGGTCTGGTCATCCAGCCGGTCCCCGAGGTCGGCTACCCGTGCGCCAGCGAGTACGCGGTGTGCGTGGGCGGAACCGTCCTGTCGGCCAAGGGCACCACCTACCCCGCCTCGTCCCAGCGCGTCGATGAGACCAGCTGGACCTACGGCGGCGGGGGCACCAGCCTGTTCATCCCCAAGCCGAGCTTCCAGAATGGGGTCACGGCGATCAACACCGACTGTCTCAGCCAACCCGACGGGACGCCTTACTCGAGCACCACGCCGTGCCGCGGTGTGCCCGACGTCGCCGATCTGTCGGGCAACGTCGACGGTGACGGGTACTTCATCTACAGCGAGGGCGCCCCGTCCTCTGAGGGGGGCACGAGCCTGTCGAGCCCGCTGATGATGGGCCAGTGGGCCCGCATCCAGTCGGCGGCGTCGGCGGCCACGCAATCCGCCGGCGGGGTCGGTTTCGCCGATCCGACGATCTACAACGTGGCCAAGGGGGCGGACGCCTGCAACACCGGCGATCTGGACTCGGCTGAGTCCGAGCTCGGGGTGGTCACCCCCTGCACCGATGCGACCTACGGCAACGACTTCTACGACATCACCGAGTCCGAGGGCGCCGAGGACGCCGCCGGGGCTGCCGGCCCGCTCCCCGTGGTCTCCACCATCCTCGGGTTCTCCAACACCACGCCGAACGTCGGGACGTCCAACGGCGCCTACTTCCCGGCGGGTGGTTGGGATTACGACACCGGTTGGGGGGCGCTGAACGTCGCGAACTTCATGCAGAGCGTGGACGGGACGACGACGGCCACGGACGCCTACACCGGCGCCGAGCAGGCGGCACTGGATCTGGGAACGGTGACCCTGAGCGGTGTCCCCCACAGCGCCGATGATCTGGTCACCGGCGCTGAGGTGCCCGCGCTCAACCTCACCCAGGCCACCCTGAGTGCCAGCGCCGGCACGGTCACCGCGACGTTCACGGCGCCCCAGCTGTCCAGCGGTGTCCCGGCCGATGACCCGGGCGGGGACGTCTACTACCTGGACTGGCTCTACAACGGCACCGTGTACTACGCCTCGGCGACTGAGTCGCCGGCCGGCACGTTCACCTATGCCTCGGGCAGCACCGCCTCGGGTGAGCCCACGGATACCACCAACACCGCCGCCACCGGCAGCGCCAACACCACCAGCGGCCTGATCACTGTCAGCGTGCCCACCTCCGAGGTCGGCTCGCCGGCCCAGTGCGCCAGGCTGACCGTGCCCCAGGCCTATGACGTCGGCGAGATCGGCGCGCCGGGGGTCCTCACCGACTCCCTGGGCACCGTTGACAGCTCAGACAACTACCTGGGGTACTCGGTCGACGGGGGTCAATCGGACTCGATCGAGGCGAACGTGGTGGTCGGCGGGCCGGGCGCTTGCGGCCTTGCGACCAACGAGCAGTTCCCCGCCCAGATCGCCGCCAGCTCCGGCAGCCCGAGCTCCACCACGACCACCACCAGCACTCCGAGCACCACCAGCACCCCGAGCACCACGACTCCGGCCAAGTCGACGACCCCCACGACGACCACGGTGAGCTGTGGCCGCGCCAAGTACCCGACCACGCACATCACCAAGAAGCTGTTCTCCGAGCACGAGGCCAAGTTCTCGGGCACGGCAGCGGCGCACTGCCCGGACCACATCACCTATGTGGGCCTGGCCATCGCCAGAACGATCCAGCACAGGGGCAAACCGCTGGAGTGCCAGTTCCTCACCGCCAAGCACACGTGGACCAGGGTGGGCAACTGCAAGCCGCGTGACTACCTCAAGGCCAGGGGCACGGCGAAGTGGAGCTTCAGCGCCAAGCTGAAGCTCAAGCCGGGCATCTACTACCTGTGGGAGCACGCCATCGACAACAAGCGGCTGGCGACCAAGAACGTGACCGCCAAACATGTCTTCCTGCGCGTGACCAAGCCCAGGGCCAGAAAGAAGTAGCGCAAGAGGGCAGGAGTCGGTTCGACCCTCATAGAATCGTCGCCATGCCCTCTTCCGTAGCCGCCCGCCAGACCGCGGGCCCGTCCGAGCCGTTCCAGAAGGTCACCATCGAGCGCCGGGACCTCGGTCCCCACGACGTGCGCATCAAGGTGCACTTCGCCGGGATCTGTCACTCCGACATCCACACCGGCCGCGACGAGTGGGCCGGCACGCATTTCCCGTTGGTGCCGGGCCACGAGATCGCCGGCACGGTCGAGGAGGTCGGTGCCGAGGTGACCAAGGTCAAGGTCGGTGACCGCGTCGGGGTTGGCGTGATGGTCGACTCCTGCGGTGAGTGCTCGGCCTGTCAGGACGGCGAGGAGCAGTTCTGTGAGAAGGGCATGGTCGAGAACTTCAACTCCAAGGGCTATGACGGCCTCTGGCACGACGGTGGCTACAGCACCCATACGGTCATCAAGGATCACTTCGTCTGCCACATCCCCGAGGGCATCGGCCTCGACGAGGCCGCGCCGCTGATGTGCGCGGGGATCACCAGCTACTCACCGCTCAAGCGTTGGGGTGCCGGTCCCGGCAAGCACGTCGGTGTGGTCGGTCTCGGCGGGCTCGGTCATATGGCGGTCAAGCTGGCCACCGCGATGGGCGCCGATGTCACCGTCCTCTCGCGCACCGCGGCCAAGGCGGACGACGCCAAGGCGCTGGGCGCCCAGCACTTCCTCAACACCTCCGAGAAGGGGGCGCTGAAAGAGCATCGCAACAGCTTCGATCTCATCATCAACACCGTTTCGGCCCCGCTCGACATGACCGAGCTGCTCGGCCTGCTGCGCCGCGACGGTGCCGTGGTCAACGTCGGCGCGCCGCCGGCCGACACCACCATCGGCATCCACCCCTTCAGCCTCATCCAGGGCTCCAAGGTGTGGGCCGGCTCGATGATCGGTGGCATCGAGACCACCCAGGAGATGCTCGACTTCTGCGCCGAGCACGGCATCGGTGCCGAGATCGAGACGATCAACGCCGACCAGATCGACGACGCCTGGGATCGGGTCGTCGACTCCGACGTCCGCTACCGCTTCGTCATCGACGCCGCGACCATCTAGGTCGCGGTCAGACGCGGCCCGCCGGCCGTCACCGCTCGCAGCTCCTCCAGCGACTCGTCCATGAGTCGCCGGAAGGTGCTGGGGTCGTCCTGGGCCACCCAGTCGGCGAAGGCGACGTGGAACACCGTCACGCCCATCTGGGCGGCAAGGATCGCGGCGTGGGCGGACACCCCGCGCGTGACCAGGGCGGCCTTGACCGCCTCGGCCAGGCGCTGGAGCTTGATCAGCTCGCGCTCCTGGAGCTCCGGGTTCTCGGCGATGATCGTCGAGCGCAGTCCGGCGAAGGCGTGCCGCGGCTCGAACATCTCAGCCACCGGATCGAGACCGGCCATCACGGCGCTCATCGCGTCGGCGCCGGGAGGGGCGCCGACCACGCCGCCCAGCCACAGGCGCTGGAGCTCCTCGCTCCCGCTGAACAGCACCTCGCGCTTGTCGCCGAAGTGGCGGAAGAAGGTGCGCTTGGTCAGCCCGGCGCGCTCGGCGATCTCCGCCACGGTCGTCGCCTCATAGCCCTGCTCTTGGAAAAGTTCGATCGCGGCGGCCATGAGGCGGCCGGGGGCATCGGGTTTCCAGCGTGACATCGCCTCCGAGCGTAGTTGATGTCACCGAGTGTCGTGATCGTGCTAGGGTGATGGCACCAGGTGACATACCTCCCATCGACTGGAGAATCCCATGCGTGTTTTCGTTACCGGCGCCTCAGGCCACATCGCCTCCGCCCTCATCCCCGAACTCCTCAACCACGGCCACGAGGTCGTCGGCCTGGCGCGCTCGGACGCCTCGGCCGCGAAGGTCAGCGCCCTCGGCGCCGAGGTCCGCCGCGGCGACCTCTATGACCCCGAGGCCCTCGCCGCCGCAGCCGCTGAGGCCGACGGCGTCATCCATCTCGCCTTCGACCACGACGCCATGTTCGGCGGCGATCGCGACAAGGCGATCAACGCCGACATGACCGTGCTGCAGGCGTTCGGCCATGCGCTCGCCGGCACCGACAAGCCCCTGATCGGCACTGGCGGCTCGCTGATGCTCGCCTTCATGGGCATCACCGACCGCCCCGGCACCGAGGATGACCGCGGGCCCGGCGGGCCGCGCATCGACGCCGAGAACTACGTCATCGGCCTGGCCGAGCAGGGCGTGCGCTCCGGCTGGGTGCGCCTGGCGCCGATGGTGCACTCGGACCTCGACAAGACGACCGGGTTCACCGGCTCACAGATCACCTTCGCCCGGGACGCCGGCGCTGCCGCCTACGTGGGCGAGGGCACGAACCGCTGGCCGGCCGCCAGCACCTATGACATCGCGACGCTCTACCGCCTGGCCCTGGAGAAGGGACCTGCCGGCCAGATCTGCCATGGCGTCGAGGGGCCGAGCATGCCCCGCACGCTCATCGCCGAGACGATCGCCGAGCTGCTCGGAATCGAGACGAAGTCGATCACCCAGGAGGAGGCACCGCAGTACCTCGGCTTCCTGGCCGACTTCCTCAGCCTCGACAACCCGGTGTCCAACGACAAGACCCGGGCGATCCTCGGCTGGGAGCCGACGCACCCGACCTGGGTCGAGGACGTCAAGAGCGGGATCTACGGCGGCAAGGTCGCCGCGTAGCCCGAGCACGCCGACGGTGCCGGTGGTCCCACAGACCACCAGCACCGCCACCGGGCCTAGATGGTTGATTCCATGGAATCGTTAGGCGATGTAGTCGACCAGCGCTCGGCTGGGACGCCCGAGTTGGTGATTCAGCGTCACGCACGCCGCGAGCGTGAGGAACCGTGCGAGCATCCGTTCACGCAGTCCGGGGAGCGTGCGGGCTCCGTGGCGCTCGAGGGTCAGGATGTCTTTCATCGTCCAGAAGATGCTCTCGACACGTTGGCGGATCGGCGCGAGGTGCGGCCGCCCGGTCTGGTCTTCGTCTTTGCGTCTCGGCCGCAGGATGATCGCGCCAAGAGACCGAGCGGCAGCCTCAAAGTCACGTCCGGCATAGCCCTTGTCCCCGATCACTGCCAGCGTCAGGTCCCGCGCTCTGCGCGCGAGCAATCTGAGAGCGATGTCCCGTTCACCGTCTTTGGGACTGGCGATCTGCAACGCGATCGGGGTGCCGTCGGGGGCGAACAGTCCGTGCAGCCTGAACCCCCAGAAGTACCGGCTGTGACTGGCGCAATAGCCGTAATCGGCAGCGTCGCCCAGGGCCGAGCGTTTGACCGTTTCGCGCGAGCGGGCGCACTCGACCGGCGTGGAGTCGATCAGCAACAGGTTGTCCTCAGAGCCCGGGCTTTGGCTCGCGAAGACGCCCATCAGCCACTCCAAAGCGTCGCTCAGGCACCGGCGGCGTTTGAAGTAGCCGGGTTGTGCGGGAAGTTGGGGGAACAGATGCCTCAGGCGTTTTCTGGCGACGGCCAGGAACCTGCGGTCAGACGGGATGCCCATGATCGCCTGGGCGACACACAGCGTTACGACCTCGGCGTCGGTCACTCTTCGTCGTGCGTTGTTCTTGCTTTCGGGCAGGAGATCGTCAGCGGTGCAGAACACCGTTGTGAGCAGCAGGTCGAGGTCAGCGTCCATCGAGGCCCCCAGGGGTCGGCGGTGTGGGATAGCACCGCTGACTTCGGTCCTGCTGCTTATTTCTCCTCGAAAACCCCGAGAACCACGGTCAAATCCGTGGAATCAACCATCTAGAGGATGAAGTCCTCGATCCCCTTGGCGAAGCCCTCGTCCTCATAGGAGGCCGTCACGTGGGTGGCGGCTGCCTTGACATCGTCCTCGGCCTGGCCCATGGCGATCGACAGACCCGACGGTTCGAACATCGAGACGTCGTTGGGCATGTCGCCCAGAGTGGCGATCTCGCTCGGATCGATGTCGAAGTGCTTGGCTAGGAAGGCGACCACCCCGCCCTTGTTGGCCTCGGGGTGGGTGACATCGACGTAGTAGGGCTGTGAGCGCGCGGCGGTGACGTGATCGCCGAAGCGCTCGGCCAGATCCTTCTCGACCTTGGCCACCAGGTCGTGGTCGTCAGAGACTCCGGTGATCTTCTCCACGTCCTTGGTGATCCCGTCGAGGGAGTCGACGACGCTCGCGTCGAACTGGACCGTCTGGGTCTCGCGCTCGACGTGGGGCCCGTTCGGGTCGGTGATGAACCAGTCGGCGTTCTGGTAGATCCACACGTCGACTGACTCCTTCATCACGGCGACGATGTCGGCCACGAGGTCCTCGGGGATCGTCTTCTGCTCCACCGGGCTCATGTCCGGATTGACGATCAGCCCCCCGTTGAAGGCGGCGACCGGGGTCACGATAGCCAGCGGCTTGAGCAGCATCGCCATGCCCTTGGGCGGACGTCCGCTGGTCAGGGCGAAGCGGATATCGGCGTCGTAGAGCTTGTGCACCGCGGCGACGGCCCGGTCGGTGAGCACCTTGTCCTTGGTGACCAGCGTTCCGTCGACGTCGGCCAGTACGAGGCGAATCTTGGGCATGGCGGGAAACCCTACCTACAGGCGCACGAGATTGTCCGCCGTCATGCCGCGGGTGATCCCGCGCAGGTCGACGAACAACGTGGCGGCGGCGGCGATCGCCAGGTAGTCGATCCCCGGGTGGGCGGTGACCAGGACGACCGCGTCGGCGTCGGCGATCGCCGTCTCCAGCGGCTGGCTGGACAGGCCGAGCTCGGTCAGCTCCGCCACGTAGGGGTCGTGATAGACGAGGTCGGCCCCGCGGGCGGTGAGCTGCTCGATGATGCGGATCGCCGGGCTCTCGCGGATGTCGGCCACGCCGCCCTTGTAGGCGACGCCGAGCACCGCGATGCGCGAGCCCTTGATCGGCTTGGCGGCGTCGTTGAGCGCCAGCTCGATCCGGGTCACGCAATGGGTCGGCATCTGCTGGTTGATCTTGCCCGCCAGCTCGATGAACTCGGTCGACATGTGGAACTCGCGGGCGCGCCAGGTCAGATAGAAGGGGTCGACCGGCAGGCAGTGACCGCCCATGCCGGGCCCGGGCTGGAAGGGCATGAAGCCATAGGGCTTGGTCGCCGCCGCGTCGACGACCTCCCAGATGTCGATGCCCATGCGGTCGGCGAGGATCGCCAGCTCGTTGACCAGGGCGATGTTGACCGAGCGGAAGATGTTCTCCAGCAGCTTGGTCATCTCCGCCGCCTCGGGGTTGGACACCTCGACGATGCGGTCACACACCGTGGCGTAGAGGTCGCGCGCGCGTGCGGTGCAGGCCGGGGTGATGCCGCCGACCACCTTGGGGGTGTTCTTCAGCGTGAAGTCGGTCCGGCCGGGGTCGATCCGCTCGGGGGAGAAGGCGACGTTGACGTCGTCGGGCACCCGCAGGCCCGAGACGCGCTCGATCACCGGCACGAGCAGCTCGCGCGTGGTGCCGGGATAGGTGGTCGACTCGAGCACGATGAGCTGGCCGCGGCGGACCACATGGGCCAGCTGGTCGGCGGCCGACTGCAGCGGGGCGAGATCCGGCTCGCGATTCTGGGTCAGCGGCGTGGGGACGCAGACGAGGATGGCGTCGGCGTTCTCCAGCGGGCTGTAGCTGGTGGTGGCGGTGATCCGGCCGTGGCACGCCTTCAGTCGCGCCGAGCTGACGTCCTCGATGTAGGACTCGCCCCTGCGGATGGCACGGACCTTGGCGCGATCAACGTCGACGGCGATGACCTCGACGCCGGCCTCCGCGAAGGCGACGACCAGGGGCAGGCCCACGTATCCCAGTCCGACGACGCCGACGACCATGAAAGGCCGACATTAGCGGGCGGTGTGGACCCCTCCGGTGTCATAGAATCCTCGGCGTCCCGTCGCGGTGGAGGCCTGTGAACCAGGTCAGGTGTGGAAGCAAGCAGCCTTAAGCGGCAACCTCCAGGCGCGGCGGGGCGCTTTATCAGCCCGGCAGGCGCGTCACGGTGGGGATCTACACTCGAACGAGTGTCCGCCGGGCCCTCTCTGTACCGCCGCCACCGCCCTCGCACCTTCGCGGACGTGGTCGGTCAGGAGCACGTCGTGCGCACGCTGTCGCACGCCGTGCAGCGCGATAAGGTTCACCACGCCTACCTGTTCGTGGGCTCGCGGGGGACCGGCAAGACCTCGATGGCGAAGATCCTCGCCTCCTGCCTGAACTGCGTGAACGGCCCCACCATCGAGCCGTGTGGGGTGTGTGACTCCTGCGTGTCGATCGCCAGCGCGACCTCGCTGGACGTGATCGAGATGGACGCGGCCTCGAACAACTCCGTCGACGACATCCGCGAGCTGCGCGAGACCGTCGCCTATGCCCCCGTGTCGGGGCGCTCGAAGGTCTACATCCTCGACGAGGCCCACATGCTCTCCTCCCAGGCGTGGAACGCGTTCCTCAAGACGCTGGAGGAGCCGCCGCCCAACACCGTCTTCGTGCTGGCCACCACCGAAGCCCAGAAGGTCCTGCCCACCGTGGTGGATCGCTGTCACCGCTTCGACTTCGGCCGGCCCGGCGCCGACCAGATCGCCGGTCTGCTGCGCCGCGTCGCCGACGCGGAGTCGATCGGCCTCGAGGACGGTGCCGCCGCGCTGATCGCCCGTCACGCCACCGGGTCCTTCCGCGATGCCCTGGGCACGCTGGAGCAGCTGGTCGATTACGCGGGGGACGCGGCGATCGCCCCGTCCGACGTGCTGGCCGTGCTCGGGGTGGCCGACGCCGAGCAGCTGTTCGCCGCCCTTGACGCGGTGATCGCCCGGGACCCCGGCGCCGCCCTGGGGGCCGCCGCCACCCTGTCGGCCTCGGGCCGCGATCCGGGTCAGGTGCTGCGCGACCTGGAGTCCCACGCGCGCGAACTGCTGACGTGTCAGGTGATCGGGGCGGTGCCGCCCGAGCTGGCCGTCACGCCTGACCGGGACGCCCGCTTGCTCAAGCAGGCGGGGGAGCTGGCGCCGACCGACGCGGTACGACTGCTGGATCTGGTTTCGGCGGCCCTTGAGGCCGCCGCCAACGGCGCCCAACCCCGGATCCAGCTCGAGCTCGTGCTGGTGCGGGCCGCCGCCCCGGAGTTCGACCCGTCGATGGCGGCACTGCTGTCGCGGCTCGAGCGGCTCGAACAGGGGGGAGCGGTGCGAGCGGTGGCGGCCCCGGGTCCGGCTGCAGTTGCGGCCCCGGCCCCCGCTTCGGCCCCGGCCCCGGCCGCGGCCCCGGCTCCGCCCGCGGTGCAGGCCCCGGCCCCGGCGGTGCAGACCGAGGACCTGGCCAGGAGCACCGACGCCCATCCCTTCTCGCCCGAGGCGACCGAGGAGGTCCCCGGACTGACCGCGGCCGAGGCCGAGCTCGTGGAGGAGCTCGAATCCGCCTCCGAGTCCGCCCCCGACCCGGCGCCGACGCTGGCGCCGCCGATCGGCTCGGGCATTCAGACCGCCGAGGGGCTCCAGCAGATGGTCGAGCTGTGGCCCGCCGTGGTCGAGCTGGTGCGGGGGGAGAACGCGATGCTGGCGGCGCTGCTCGACATGGCCAAGCCCGTATCGCTGAGCCAGGGTGAGCTGACGCTGGCCCTGCCGGCCACCGCCGTCTTCCAGAAGCGCAAGGTCGAGAGCAACGAGGTCCATCGCCGCACCGCGGCCGACGCGGTCCGCAGCGTCACCGGCTCGTCCCTGGAGCTCAGCTACCTGCTGGCCGACGCGCCCGCGGCGGCTCCCCCGCCGAGCGCCGAGGATGACAAGCTCTCAGAAGCGGAGCTCGTCCGGCGCTTTGTCGAGGAATTCGACGCGCAAGAACTCAAAGACCAGGAGATCCCGTAGATGCCGCCCCAGCCGAACATGCAGCAGATGCTCAAGCAGGTCCAGAAGATGCAGGCCGACATGGCCAAGGCCCAGGAGGCGCTGAAGGACGAGACGGTCACCGCCGCGGTCGGTGGCGGCATGATCTCGGTCGAGGTGACCGGCGAGCTGGTCATCAAGTCGATCGAGATCAAGCCCGAGGTGATCGATCCCGACGATCCCGAGATGCTGTCCGAGCTGGTGCTCGCGGCGGTCAACGAGGGCATCCGCCAGGCTCAGGAACTGGCTGCCCAGCGCATGGAGGCGGCGGCCGGTCCGCTCGCCGGTGGCATGGGCGGGCTCGGCGGACTGGGGCTCCCCGGCTTCTAGACCGGAGCCGGCGCCATCCGTGTCACGTTCACGGGCCCTCTGCCCCCGAACGTGACACGAGTGTCATGTTGTGCCGCCATATCCGGCACGAGGTGACACGGACCGCGCCCACCACCCAGCATGACCACCCTCCACGCTCCTCCGCTCCAGCGCCTGATCACCGAGCTGTCCAAGCTGCCCGGCGTCGGCGGGCGCACGGCCCAGCGGCTCGCCTTCCATCTCCTCAAGGCCTCGGAGACCGATGCCTTCGCCCTGGCCGAGGCGATCCGCGAGGTCAAGCTGAAGATCTCCTTCTGTGAGATCTGCTTCAACCTGGCCGAGGGGCCGCTGTGCGTGATCTGCCAGGACACCCGCCGGGACCCGTCGTTGATCTGCGTGGTCGAGGAGCCGGCCGACGTCATCCCGATCGAGCGCACCCACGAGTGGACCGGGCGCTACCACGTGCTCGGCGGGGCGCTGTCGCCGATCGACGGAATCGACCCCGAGGATCTCAAGCTCACCGAGCTCTACCGCCGGGTCCACACCGAACAGGTTCGCGAGGTCGTGGTGGCCACCAACCCGACCACCACGGGTGAGGCGACCGCCATGCACATCGCCGGCGTCCTGCGGGACACCAGCCCCGAGGTGCACGTCACCCGCCTGGCCTCGGGCCTGCCGGTCGGGGCCGACCTGGAGTACGCCGACGAGCTCACGCTCGGCCGGGCCTTCGCGGGTCGCCGGGCCCTCTGACCGGCGCGCTCTAATCTGGAGCGGGCATGTCCGGCACCATCGTCATGAAGTTCGGTGGCACCTCCGTGGCCACCGCCGAGCTGATCAAGCGCGCAGCCGCGCGCATCGTCGCCCAGAAGGAGGCGGGTAACCGCGTCGTGGCGGTGCTGTCGGCGCGCGGCAAGACGACCGATGAGCTGATCCGCGCCGCCGAGGAGGTGTCGGCCCATCCCGACCCGCGCGAGATGGACATGCTGCTGTCCACCGGCGAGCGCCAGAGCTGCGCCCTGTGCGCAATGGTGATCAACGACCTCGGGCACAAGGCGATCTCGCTCACCGGCTCCCAGGCGGGGATCGTCACCGACACCTCCCACACCCGGGCCCGCATCATCGACGTCCGCGCCGACCGGATCCGTGAGGCGCTGGACGAGGACAAGATCGTCCTGGTCGCCGGCTTCCAGGGGGTGTCCACCTCGCGTGACGTCACCACCCTGGGCCGCGGCGGCTCAGACACCACGGCCGTCGCGCTCGCCGCCGCCGTGGGCGCCGACGTGTGTGAGATCTACACCGATGTCGACGGCGTCTACTCCGCCGACCCCCGCATCGTCCCCACCGCGCGCAAGCTCCCGGTGGTCTCCTTCGAGGAGATGCTCGAGATGTCCGCCTCCGGCGCCAAGGTGCTCCAGCTGCGCTCGGTCGAGTACGCCCGCACCCACGGAGTGAGAATCCACTGCCGCTCCAGCTTCACCGACGCCCCCGGTACCGTTGTGGTCGGAGAGAACGAGACTATGGAAAACCCGCTCATCACCTCGGTCGTGCACACGACCCAAGAGGCCCTGATCACGCTGACCGGAGTGCCGGACCGGCCCGGCGTCGCGGCCGCGGTGTTCACCGCGCTGGCCGATGCCGGAGTCAACGTCGACACGATCGTCCAGAACTCGCCCAAGGGCGAGGGGGTCGAGGCCGAGGTCTCCTTCACCCTGTCCGATGACGACACCCAACGGGCTGAGACCGCGCTGGCGCCGATCCGGGATGAGCTGGGACTGCGCAGCGAACTCGACGGGGAGATCGGCAAGGTGTCGATCATCGGCGCGGGCATGCGCTCGCACCCGGGCGTGGCGGCCAAGGTGTTCGAGGTGCTGGCGGCGGAGGGGATCAACATCGAGATCATCCACACCTCGCCGATCAAGATCACCTGCCTGATCCGTGAGGTCGCCGTCGAGCGGGCCGTGGTCGCCCTGTGCGCCGCCTTCGGCCTCTCATCGGCCGAGGTCCAGGCCGAGCTACCGCTGGGACAGCAGGCACGATGAGCCCGAGGATCGCCGTCGTCGGCGCCACCGGGGCGGTCGGCACCGTGATGCTCGAGGTCCTGGCCGAGCGCGGACTCGACGCCGACCTGGTGCTGTTCGCCACACCGCGATCCGCCGGCAAGGTGATCGACGGACGCACGGTCGTCGGGCTCGATGCGCACGCGGATCTGTCGGGCATCGACATCGCGCTGTTCTCAGCCGGCGCCTCCACCTCACGGGAATGGGCCCCCCGGTTCGTGGCCGCCGGCGCCACGGTGATCGACAACTCCTCGGCGTTCCGCCGCGACCCGGAGATCCCTCTCGTGGTCTCCGAGGTCAACCCCCACGCCCTGGAGGGCCACCGCGGGCTGATCGCCAACCCGAACTGCTCGACCATGCAGCTGATGGTGGCGCTGGCGCCCATCCACCGTGCGGCGGGGGTCGAGCGCCTGGTCGTCTCCACCTACCAGTCGGTCTCGGGCACGGGCCACAAGGCGCTCCAGGCACTGGACCACGAGACGGCTGCCGGCCTGGCCCACGCACCGGCACCGCCACCGGCGGTCTACCCGGACACCATCGCCTTCAACGTGATCGGCGCCGCCGGGAACTTCCTCGACGGTGACGACCACACCGACGAGGAGCGCAAGATGCAGTTCGAGACCGCCAAGATCCTCGAGGACGACCGGATCGGCGTCGCGGTCACCTGTGTGCGCGTGCCGGTGCGGACCGGGCACTCTGAGTCGGTCAACGTGCAGACCCGCGAGCCGCTGTCGATCCAACGGGTGCAGGAGCTGCTGGCCTCCGCCCCGGGGGTGATCGTCGAGGATGTCCCCTCGCCGCTGCGCGCCGAAGGGCGTGATGAGGTGTTCGTCGGCCGTGTGCGCGACGACCCGTCGCACCCGCGGGCCTTCTCGATGTTCGTGGTGGCCGACAACCTGCGCAAGGGCGCGGCGACCAACACGGTTCAGATCGCCCAGGAGCTGATCAAGCGCGGCCTGACGCAGCCCGCAGCTCCCGCCGCGTCCTGACGCCCAGCTTGCGATAGACGCGTCGTGCGTGGGTGCGCACGGTCTCGATCCCGACGTGGAGCTCGAGCGCGATCTCCGCATTGGAGCGTCCGCGCTGGAGCAGGGCGAGCACCTCCGCCTCACGCGGGGTCAGGAGCTCCGGACCCGACTGGGGGATGCTGTCACCGGGGGTGAGGGTGGCGGCGGGCAGCACCTGCAGGCCTCGGGAGGCGAGATGGATCGCGTGGAGCACGTCGCGGGCCTCGGTGTTCTTGGCCAGGCAGGCGTTGGCACCGAAGGACAGCAGCTGGCGGCACTCGCCGGGATCGGGCCGGTTGGCCAGCACCAGCAGGCGGGTGTCGGGGAACTGGCGGTGCAGGTCGCGCAGCTCGGTGGCCGACGCGAGTGAGCCGAAGTTGATCACCGCCACCCGCGGCGCCCGGAGCCCGATCACTTCGGTGAGCTCGGAATGGGTGACGTCGTGGGCCACCAGCTCGAGCGTCGGATCACCCTCGATGAGCACCTTCAGGCCGAGCCCG
Source organism: Solirubrobacteraceae bacterium (assembly GCA_965198695.1). Lineage (GTDB taxonomy): Bacteria > Actinomycetota > Thermoleophilia > Solirubrobacterales > Solirubrobacteraceae > Palsa-465. Next base: position 1,188,604 of record CBDAPW010000003.1, read on the forward strand.
ACGATGTCCTCGAATTGGGCCAGCAGCACGGATACCGGGGGACGTCTGGACATGGTGAAGCGGGGATCGGCGAGTCGCGCTGACAACCGGGAGCCTAGCGCAAAAGGGTGATATGGGCATCACCCATTTCGGGTCACCCGCTCTACCCCAAGATCCCCCTTCTCAGGGGACGTATAAAAGTTGCCGAAACAGGATTATGTGTTTCACGGCAGCCAGGGAGGTTGCCGAGGACCAATCTTCCATCAGGGACGGTTCAGGGGTAGTTTGGAGAGGCGAGGCGCTCGGGAGGCGCCTCGCCTCTCCGCCGTTAGGCGTCGTCGACGATGAAGGTGAAGGCGCGCTCGACCGCCGAGCTCGCCAGCAGCGCCGCTCCGAGCGTCAGCCCGAAGTCCGACAGCCGGTAGACGAACACGGTGATCGCCGCCACCGACAGGGGGAGACCGACAGCCACCAGTGACACAGCGAGCAGGGCCTCGATGATCACGGCGCCGGCGAAGGGCAGGGTGCGGCGGGTGAACACGTAGCCGGTGGCGTAGGCGAGGATCAGCCGGTCGGTGGGAATGCCGGGTGAGATGAAGCGCAGCGCGGCCCAGAAGGCGACGATGTCGGCCACCCAGTAGACGCCGATCCCCGCGAGCACCGTGGCACCCCGACGCGGCTGGCTGGCCAGGGCGAGACAGGCCCGGGTGCCGGCACCGATCTGGCCGATCCCGCGCATCAGCGGGCGGGCGTCAGCGGCGCCGGCGCGGGCGGCGAACGGCACCGTGGCCAGCGCCAGGAGGAAGCCGAGCGGGACCAGGACGACCCACGGAACCGTGTAGCTCCAGGAGATGTCGTGATTGTTGAGCAGCAGCAGGGCACACAGCCAGGCCGCCGGAGTCAGCACGAGGAGCTCGAGCAGTCCGAGCACGATCGCCACGGCGTTGGCGGCGCCGTGATCGAGGCCGACCGTCTCGAGCGCATGGCGATCCACCGTGAAGCCGCCGCCGGGGAGCCAGGCGCCGAAGCCGATCACCACCAGCTGGGCGTCGCGGCGCCAGCTCACCGCGGCGCCGCGCGGGCTCGCGACGATCTGGTGGTGGGTGACGATGTAGCCGCCGTAGGCCACGACGTGGGCGATCAGGGTGACGGGGATGAGCCACCAGGACAGGTGCCCGAGCGCGGCCGATACCGCCGGCCAACCGGCGATGGCGAACATCACGACGCAGGTGGCGACCGAGATCGCCAGCACGATCAGGCTCACGGCGTGGCGATGGCGGCGGATGAAGGCGGACCGGCGACCGAGGTTGATGACGGTGCCGGGGTCGCTCACGGTTGCGGCGCGATCCCGATCAGCCGCGCTTTTGCGGGAACAGGTTGACCAGCGCGCGCTTGACCTGCTCGAGGGTGACCACGCCGCTGACGACGTCGTCGCCATCGACGGCGACGACCCCGCCGAGACGGCCGAGGGCGGGGATCGACAGCAGTTCGGTGAGCGGCCGGCCCTCGAACACGCGTGAGTCTCCGTCGTCGGCTTCCAGGATCGAGGCGACGGTCACCCAGCCCTCACCACTCTCGATGGCCGCCGTCACCGCCTCGCGCTGGGAGATGCCCAGGTAGCGACCGCTGGCGTCCACGACCGGCAGCCAGTTGGCGCCGTAGCGGATGAAGAACTCATCCAGGGCCTGGTCGGCGGGGATCAGCGACCCGAGCGTGACGGGCTCGTGATCCATGATGTCGGCCACCCGGATCGCCTCCATGCGCGCGTTGACCTGGGTCTGGCGCAGGGCCGTGCGGGCCGAGCCGTAGACCATGTAGGCGATGATCATCAGCCACAGGCCGCTGAAGGTCTCGTGGCGCAAGACGAGGAACAGACCGCCGGCGCCGATCAGCACCGACAGCCACTGGCCGAGGATCGCCGCGGCGCGGGTGCCGGCCAGCTTGCTGCCGGTGCGCGCCCACACGATCGACCGGGCGATCCGGCCGCCGTCGAGCGGGTAGGCCGGGAGCAGGTTGAAGGCCAGGATCGCCGCGTTCATCACCAGCAGCCAGGACAGCGACAGCAGCACCGGGGTGAGGTGGACGGAGTAGCTGAGCCGGATGGCATCCCAGAGCTGTCCGGGTCCCACGATGGCCAGGTCGACGGCGGCGCAGACGACGGCGAACAGCAGCGTGCCGAGCGGGCCGGCCACCGCGATGCGGAACTCCTCGCCCGGGGTGTCGGAGTCCCGCGCCATCTGGGTGATGCCGCCGAACAGGAACAGCTCGATCCGGTCGACCCGGATCCCCTCCCGGCGGGCGGCGAAGGCGTGACCGAGTTCGTGGACGATGAGCGACACGAAGAACAGCAGCACCGTGGCCACGGTGGTCAGGTAGGCGGTGCTGTCCGAGGACCCGAGGGCGGAGCGGAACGACCCGTTGACCAGGAAGATCAGCACAAAGAGCATCACGAACCAGGTCGCGTCCACACCGATCCGGATCCCGGCGACGCGCGCCAGCTTGATCGAGCCCGCCGGTCTGAACATGCTGCAATGGTGACAGAGCCCTTTCCCCGCACATGCCGTGGGGGGTGGACCCAAATCCCCGACCTGCGAAGGAGATTCGATGACTACACAGCTTGAGCAGCTGCGCCAGCGGCTGGCCGAGGTCGCGGACCTCAACCAGGCGGCCGAGATCGCGGGCTGGGATCAGCTGACGATGATGCCGCCCAAGGGCGCGCCCCAGCGGGCCGAGGTGCTGGCCACACTCGAGCAGCTCTCCCACGACAAGTTCGTCTCGGCCGAGATCGGTCAGCTGCTTGAGGGGGCTCGCTCCGAGCTCGAGGCGGCCGACCGGACCAGTCCCGACGATGACGACTGGGCGCTGGTCACCCATACCCAGCGGGACTGGGAGAAGGCCCGCCGGGTCCCCACCGCGCTGGCCGGCGAGCTCGCCCGGGCCTCGTCGCTCGGTCAGGAGATCTGGGTGCAGGCGCGACGTGACGATGACTACAGCGCCTTCGCGCCCGTGCTGGCCCAGCATCTCGAACTCAAGCGGCGCTACGTCGACTGCTTTGACAGCTTCGACTGTGCCTATGACGCGCTGCTCGATGACTATGAGCCGGGGATGAAGACCGCGGAGGTCACCCGGCTGTTCACCGAGCTGCGTGACGAGCTGGTGCCGCTGATCGACGAGGTGACCAAGCACCAGGTCGACGATTCCATCGTGCACGGCCACTTCCCCGTCGACGCCCAGCGGCGCCTGGTCCGCGAGGTGATCGAGCTGCAGGGCTGGAACCCCCAGGGCTGGCGCTTTGACGACTCCGCCCATCCCTTCGCCACCAGCTTCGGCGCCAGCGACGTGCGCATCACCGACCGCTGGGAGGAGGGGTACTTCCCCTCCAGTCTGTTCGGCGGCATGCACGAGACCGGCCACGGCCTGTATGAGGCGGGCATCCGGCCGGAGCTGATGCGCACCCCGCTCGGGCACGGAGTGTCACTCGGCGTCCATGAATCTCAGAGTCGTCTGTGGGAGAACATGGTCGGGCGCGGGCGGCCCTTTGCCAATGTCCTCGCTCCGAAGGTGTCTGACAGCTTCGGCGGCGCCCTGGCCGGGGTCACGCCCGAGCGTCTGTTCCGCGCGGTCAACCGGATCCAGCCGTCGCTCATCCGGGTTGAGGCCGACGAGGCGACCTACGGACTGCACATCATCATCCGCTTCGAGCTCGAGCAGGCGCTGATCGATGGTGAGCTGTCGGTCCAGGACGCGCCGGAGGCGTGGAACGCCAAGTACAAGGAGTACCTCGGTATCGACGTGCCCTCCAACGCCCAGGGCATCATGCAGGACGTCCACTGGTCCGGCGGGATGATCGGCTACTTCTCGACCTATGCCCTGGGGAACCTCATCGGAGGGCAGCTGTGGAAGCAGGTGCACAGCGAGATCGGCGATCTCGACGAGCAGATCGGCGCCGGCGAGCTGTCCGGTCTGCGGGAGTGGCTGGGACACAACGTCCACCAGCACGGGGCCAAGTACCTCACCGACGATCTCCTCCACCGCGTGGTGGGGACCGGGGTCGAGGTGGGACCGTTCGTCGAGTACCTCAAGGCCAAGCTCTCTGACGTGTACGAGCTGGCGCTGGCCTAGGCTCTCACAGCGCCACAGGGCATTAGGTACAGGTCAACTCGGGCCGAGTCGGTAAATCCACCGGCTCGGCCCAGGTTGGAATCCAACTCACTACTCAGACTCAGAGAGCTCCGCGACCGAGTCTGTGACCGCTGACTGGGCGGGATGCCAGCCCTGTCCCTCGCGCTTGACCAAACCGTCGGAGACGAGCTTGGGCATGACGCGATAGAGGTAATTCGGCTCGATGCTGAGCTGGTCGGCGATCTGGGGAATGGTGATGCCGGGCTGCTCGGTGACCAGTTGCAGGGCCTGGTTCGAGCGGGTGTTACCGCCACGCCGACCGCGCGGGCGGCCCGGTCCGCGGCGCCGACCGTTGTGGTGGCCGTTGCTCCCGGTACTGCCGTTGGTGTGGGTGGCGTTGGTGCTGCCCTTGGGGCGACCGGGGCCGCGGCGAATGCCGACCAGCGCGGCCTTGGCGGCCTCGAGCTTGGTCAGCTCCTCGCGCAGCTCTTCGATGCGGCTGTCGATCTCTCGAACGGTCGCGTCAACAAAGTCCGCCATGGTGGCGATCTCCTCTGTCAGTTGATGTGGGGTTTAAGTAAAACCCTAGCGGGTGGTGGGGCTAATTCACCCAAATACAACGTGGATTTCAACCCTCGAGGAGAGCCTTCAGCTTCGACAGTGATTTATTCGCCTCACGTTCAGAGGCACTGCCGACGAGCACCTTCGACGCCGCCTTGCCGGCCGCCCCGCCCGGGGCGGAGAATTCGTTGGTGTACTCGAAGGTGGTCGGCCCGTCCTTGGGCCCGTCGAGGCGGTAGCGAATGAGTGCACGCGAGCCGGCGGGGCCGCGACCCTGCCACTCGGCCTCCTCGGGCGAGGTCACCGAACTGAGTGTCCAGTGGACGGTGATCGACACGCCACGCAGGCTGAGCTTCTGATCCATCTCCGCACCCTTGCGCCGGGGGTCATCGGAGGTGACCTTGACGGAGCGATGGATGGTCACCCAGTCACCCAGTCGCTGGGGATCCATGATCGTGTCGAACACCGTCTGGGGGGCGGCATCGATGGTGATCGAGGTCTTGACCTGGTTCATCTCATGGCTCGATTCATCGTGCGACCAACTCCTCCTCCATCTCCCAATCCCGCAGCGCCGCCTCGATCGCGGAGTTGAGGGGGTGCCGACGCACGCCGAGGAGCTTCGCCGCACGGTCGCCGTGGACCAGCAGGTCGCTGTCGAGGCTCTCCATCAACGGCTCGATGAAGGCGGGATCCTCGCTGGCGATCAGCGCCGAGATCCGAGAGGCGATCGGGGTCAGGGTGAAGTAGGGCAGGGCGAAGGTGGGCCGTCCCACCATCATGAGATCGCGGATGCGCTCGATGAGCTGGCGGTAGCTGACGGTGTCGGGTCCGGCGATGTCGAGGGACTCATGACCGATGTCGGGGGCGGTACCCCCGCGCAGCAGGAACTCGGTGACATCGCGCTCGTCGACCGGTGCGGTGCGGTTATCCCGCCAGGCCGGCAGGATCAGCACCGGCATGCGCTCGATCAGCCGCACGAGGAAGCGGAAGGAGCGCGAGTGGGTGCCGATCACGATCGAGGCGCGGAAGGCCACCGACTCGGGCGTCGCCTCACTGACCAGCTTCTCCACCGCGAGTCGACTGCCCAGGTGGGGCGACAGCCTGGCGTTCTCCGGCATCGGTCCGCCGAGGAACATCGTGCGTCGCACCCCCGCCGCCTGGGCGGCCGCGGCGTAGTTCTCCGCCGAGCGACGTTCGACCTCGGGGAAGTTGGCCCCGGACGCCGCCTCCATCGAGTGGACCAGGTAGTAGGCGACATCAACGCCGGACAGGGCGCGCTCGAGCCCGACGCCGGTGGAGACATCGCCGGTGTGGAAGTCGACGTCGGCGAGTTCGGGATGCTCGCTGAGGTCAGGCGCGTGACGACTGAAGCCGCGCACATCGTGGCCGGCGGCGAGGAGCCGCGGCGCCAGGGTGGAGCCGATCGCTCCGGTGATCCCGAGGATGGCCACTCTCATAGCCGGCCCAAAGCTGCGGAAAATGCGGGGAGGTTGCTCATGATTGAAGAAAAAAGCCGCTCATTGCAGGTAAATGCCTCTCTTCGGAAACTATTGCGTTTTCCGGGTTTCGCGATTGCGGTAGCTCTGTCGACGCGCTTTAGTGAGGGCCATGCCGAACGGAGGAATCGAAGGGTCCAAGCCGACGTGTGAGAGCTGCTTCTTTCACCAGAACATGCTCTGCGCGGTCACCCAGGCCGGGCCCTGTCCAACCTACCGTCCGGACCGCCCCGGCGGCCTGCGGCCGCCCCAACAGCTGCGACTCGCGTTTCGACACGAGCGGCGCATGCAGGTGGCCTGGGCGTTTCCCTCGGCGACTGAGCAGGTAGCTCTCCACGGGTAGGGCACTACCCGCTAACCCCGCGTGGGTATGCTCGAATCGATACCGCTGCTCAAAGGAGAAACATATGGCCAAACGCAACAAGGTCACTGAGGCAGCGCCGGCTGTGGCGAGCGATTTTGCTGAGGAGGCCACCTCCTACCTCAAGCGCCTGATCGACGAAGCCCAGCTGCGCGAGGCGGTCGAGAACCTCATCAACGAGGGTCAGTCCCGCGTCGAGGACCTCGAGCTCCAAGCCCGTGGCCGCAAAGCCAAGAAGGAAGCCCAGAAGCAGCTCAAGCTGGCGTCTGAGAAGGCGGCCGAGGCTCAGAAGAAGGCCTCCAAGAAGGCGATCAAGCAGCAGGAGAAGCTGGCGCGCAAGAGTGCCGGCCTCGCCGCCGAGGGTCGCGTCCTGGCCAAGCAGAAGTCGCCGGGCCTCAAGGGTCGGATCGCGCTGCTCGGAATTGGCGTGATCGGCGCCCTGACCGTGTCCGAGACACTGCGCTCGAAGGTCCTGGACCTGCTGTTCGGTGCCGAGGAGGAGTTCCAGTACACGCCGCCGGAGCCGCCGGCCACCGGGGAGAACCCCTCCCCGCTGTCAGCGGTCTGATCACCGCTGAGCACCCGGACCCGTCTCCTGATCGCCACGGTTCTCACCGTGGCGATCGTCGTTTTCGGGGTGGGTCAGCTGGTCCTGCCGCCCCTGGCCGAGCACATCGTCCGCGGGCGGCTGGACCCTCACGGCCACGTCGAGAGCGTGAAGGTGTCAGCCTTCCCGGCCGTCAAGCTGCTCTTCGGTGACGCCGACAGCGTGGACGTCAAGATGTCCAGTTACACCGCGTCACAGTCTCAGGTGGGCACGAACCTCGACCAGGCGGCCGGGGTATCGACCCTCAGGGTCAGCATCGGCGAGGTCAACTCGGGACTGGTCAAGGTCGACGCGGTGACCCTGACCAAGCACGACCACCAGCTGACCGGCAGTGCGCTGATCACCCAGGCCAACCTGCGCGCGTCGGTGCCGCTGTTGCAATCGGTCACCCCGATCGCCGCCGCCAACGGCGGAGTGACCCTCGAGGGCACCGCGGACGTGCCGGTGGTCGGCCAGATCAGCGCCGATGCGAACCTCGCGGCGAGCGCCGGCAAGGTGGTGGTCTCGGGCACCGGGCTGATCGGCAGCTTCCTCCACCTCACCGTGTGGTCTGACTCCCAGGTCTACGTCGAATCGATCTCGGGGCGGGCGACCAGCACGGGTGTCCGGCTGTCCGCCCGCGGCCAGCTGAAATAGGCACACAACTTTCCTCCGTGGTGTCCGTTGGATGAGAGGCGTGCAGTCACAGATTCACAGCCACTGGGTCGGGACGTTGGCCGACCCGGGTGCGGCGCTCAGCGCCCCTGAGCCCTTTGTCCTGGCCGGCCTTGAGTGGGTCGCCCCCGTGCGCGCCCGGATCGAACTGCGAGCGTGCACAGCCACTGGACGCTGGACGCCCTGGACGCTGGCCTCGGTGCAGGGCCATGACTCCGACGGTGGTGAGTCGGCGGCCCACGCCTGCTTCGGCGAACCGGTCTGGACGGGGGAGGCCGTCGCGCTGCAGCTGCGCAGCGCTCAACCGGTGCAGGGCCTGAGCGTTCACCTCGTCCCCGCGGCGCTGATCACGGCATCGGCCGCGGCCTCTCCGGTCCGCGCCAACCGGGCCCAGCTCGGTCCCGGCGCGCTCGCGCTCGCCCAGCCGACGCTGCCCGCCGGCCCCGGGCAGCCACCGATCATCGCCCGCTCGGCCTGGGCGGGGAACCGCGGTCCGGCGACCCCGCCGGTCTACGGGGACGTGCGCATGATGTTCGTGCACCACTCGGTCAACGCCAACGGCTACAGCGCCGCCGAGGTGCCGGCGATGCTGCTGTCGATCTATGAGTTCCACCGCTACGTCCGCGGCTGGAACGACATCGGCTACAACTTCGCCATCGACGCCTACGGTCGGGTCTGGGAGGCTCGTGAGGGCGGCATCGACCAGGCCGTGGTCGGCGCCCAGGCGGGCGGCTACAACCTCGAGTCCTCCGGCGTGGTCATGCTCGGGACCTTCGCCGCGGTCCTGCCGACGGCTGCCGCGCTCAGCACGCTCCAGCGCCTGCTCGCCTGGAAGCTGTCCCTGCACGGCGTTCCCGTCAGCGGCCACACCACCCTCGAGGTCGACCCGACCGACGCCTTCTACACCGCGTTCGCACCCGGCCAGCGCGTGTCCCTGCCCCGCATCGCCGGTCACCGCGACGGCTGCACCACCGACTGCCCCGGCGACGACCTCTACGCCCATCTCCCGGTGGTCCGCACCAACGTCAAGGCGATGCTCCCCCGTCAGCTCGGGCTGACGCTGGACTTCGGCGCCGGTCAGGACACCGAGGCGTCGCGGTACCTCAGCCTGGCCACCGCGCGGGTGACCGTGGGGGAGACGGTGAGCCTCACCGGCCGGCTGGCCCAACTGACCGCCACCGGGACCGCCGGTGCGCCGGTGAGCGATGCGACGCTGGAGCTGGAGTCCCTGGAGGGCCAGATCGAGGGCGTGGTGAACCCGGGTGAGATCACCGGCGGAGCGGGTGTGCCGTTCTCGTTGATCACCGACGCGGACGGCCGCTTCAGCCTCGAGTTCAGTCCGACGCGCAATCTGCTGGTGCGCGCCCTGAAGTCCGAGGCGCCGGCAGTCGCCTCACCGCTGCTGGCCGTCGGGGTGGCGCCCGCCGTCACCCTCGAGGTGGCCCAATCGGCCCCGCTGACCCTGACCGGCAGCGTGACCCCATCCAAGGCCAAGCTCGAGCTGCGCGCCTACGACGCCAACGGGCGTCACGCGCTCAAGCACCAGCAGACCTTCGTGCCCCTGGCCGACGGGAGCTTCTCGCTCTCCCCCCGGCTCAAGCGCGGCACCTACCTGATCCGCGTGGTCGCTCCCGCGGATGCGGACAACCTCGCCGGTGAGTCCCCGCGGCTCACCGTCAGGGTCTGAGCTCCGGTCGCGCCGCGGCACGGGGCTTCAGCGTCATGGCCGACGACCCCGACCTCGAGTGGATCACCGATCTCCTGGCGCGGACCGCCGCCGGCGACCGGGCGCCGATCCACCTGCGCCGGGCGGTCGACGCGATCGCCCCCCGCGCCAGCCGCCGCCCGCCGCCCGGGGCCGGGTGGGTCCTGGCGGCGGTCGGTCTGCTGGCGGGCGTGGCCATCGTCCTCGCCCTCGTGCGGAGCGGCACGCCCGACGGCCCGACGGTCGCTCAGGTCGCGGAGGTGGGCATCCAGCCGATCTCCTACTCGCCGCCACCGAGTCGGGCCTCAACGGCTCCCCAGACCATGGCGTACGCCCGCTTCGCTGACGTGGGAATCCCGCGCGGACTCGATATCTGGGACTTCGAGGGCTGGCGCATCGCCCGCCTCGACGGGCGTCGGATCCTCACCATCTACTACGCCCATGGCGACGACGAGATCTCCTTCTCGGTCGCCGCCGTCCCACAGCTGGGTGACCAGGCATCCGGCTTCACCAGCTTCCGTCTCGACGGGCGTACCGTGGTCAGCTGGTCCGCCTCAGACCATTCCTGCGTGCTCTCCAGCGCGGCCCTGTCCCGCACCGATCTCCTGGCCATCGCCCGCAGCTGACCCGCCGGTTTCAGCGATCGGGTTGGCGCAGCTTCACCGCCAGGCGCCGACGCCCGCGGTCGACCCGGATGCTGAGGATCGACTCGCGCGTGCGCAGGGCGCGCGCGGCCTCGCGGTGAGACAGCCCCATCAGATCCACGGCGACCACGGCGTCGCGGAAGTCCTCCGGCAGCGCGGCGATCGCGGCGTACAGCTCAGCCATCGCGGGTTCGCCCTCCTCCGGCTCGCCCGCCTCCGGCTCGCGTTCCCGGGGCTGGCGCACCTGCGGCCCGCGGCGGGCGCGGGTGTGGACCTCGCGCAGCACGCCCAGCAGGGAGCCGAGGTCGTCCGGGTCCGCTCTGCCGCGGCGCGCGGACCGGACCGCCACGAAGGTGTCCACCACCAGGCCCTCGGCCGCCTCCCGCGAGCCGCTGAGACCCCAGGCGGCCCGGTAGAGCCGGTCGAGGTGATCGCCGTGGGAAGCCGTTTAGTCGTCCAGCTTGGGCGATCTCCAGTTCGCGCGCAGCCGGCGCGCGAACTCCCCCGCCAGCTGGCCGATGGGGACGCGCTCCTGGTTCAGGCTGTCGCGGTCACGCACGGTGACGGTCTGATCCTCGAGTGACTGATGGTCGACGGTCACCGCCCACGGGGTGCCGATCTCGTCCTGGCGGCGGTAGCGCTTGCCGATCGCCCCGCCCTCGTCGTACTCGACCTGCATCAGCTCGCGCAGGTCGTTGACGATCTCGTGAGCCAGCTCCGGTTGGCCGTCCTTCTTGACCAGCGGCAGCACGGCGACCTTCACCGGGGCGAGGCGGGGGTGCAGGCGCAGGACGGTGCGGGTCTCGCCCTCGATCTGATCCTCGTCGTAGGCGTCGATGAGGAAGGTCAGCGCCGCGCGGTCGGCGCCGGCGGCCGGCTCGATCACGTGGGGGAGATAGCGGGTGCCGGTGGCGGTGTCGACGTACTCCAGGTTCTGCCGGGACGCGTTGGCGTGCTGGGTCAGGTCGAAGTCGCCGCGGTTGGCGATGCCCTCGAGCTCGCCCCAGCCCATGGTGCCGGGGAACAGGTACTCCACGTCGGCGGTGCCGCTGGAGTAGTGGGAGAGATCGGCGGCCTCGTGTTCGCGCAGGCGCAGATGGTCCGGCCGCACGCCGAGGTCGAGATACCAGTCAAAGCGGGCCTGCTTCCAGTACCGGTACCACTCGTCCGCCTGGTCGGGCGGGACGAAGAACTCCATCTCCATCTGCTCGAACTCACGGGTGCGGAAGATGAAGTTCGCCGGGGTGATCTCGTTGCGGAACGACTTGCCCACCTGGGCGATGCCGAACGGCGGCTTCTTCCGCGCGAACTGCAGATACTGCTTGAAGTTGAGGAAGATGCCCTGGGCGGTCTCGGGCCGCAGGTAGACGGTCGCGCCCTCATCGGCCACCGGCCCGATCTGGGTCTTGAACATCATGTTGAACGCGCGCGCCTCGGTGAGATCGCAGTCGGGTCCCTCGCCGGGCAGCTTGGATGGCTTGTGCCCACACTGGGCGTCCTCGAGCTTGTCCGCGCGGAAGCGCTTCTTGCAGCTGCGGCAGTCGACGAGCGGGTCGGTGAAGTTGGCCAGGTGCCCGGAGGCCTCCCAGGTCTTCGGGTTCTGGATGATCGCCGAGTCGAGCGCCACCACGTCATCGCGCTCCTGGAGCATCGAGCGCCACCACTGGGCCTTGACGTTGTTCTTCAACAGCACGCCGTAGTGGCCGTAGTCGTAGGTGTTGCCGATGCCGCCATAGATCTCCGAGGCGGGGAACACGAAGCCGCGGCGCTTGCACAGCGACACGATCTTCTCCATCGTCACGGCATCTGGAGTGGGGGTGGCGGTATCGGTCATCGCGCCTCAGAGTATGCGCAAGCCCGCCTCGGTGCCCAGACTACGAGCGACGGGGCAAATCCGTTCTGTACGCGGACAATCGCCCTCGCTCATCTCCCTGCGGGACCACGCAGGGCACCCGTCGGGCCGCCGACTATCCTGCACGGCATGCCGCTGTACGAGTACAAGTGCAAGAAGGGCCACGTCTTCGACGTGATCCAGAGCTTCTCCGACGATCCGATCACCAAGTGCGAGATCTGCGGTGCCAAGTGCGAGCGCGTGCTCAGCGCGCCCTCGATCCACTTCAAGGGCTCGGGCTTCTACAACACCGACTACGGCACGAAGCGTCGCGCCGCTGAGAAGGCGGCCTCGGACTCCAAGTCCAAGTCGGAGTCCAAGAGCGACTCGTCGTCCTCTGACAGCGGCTCCAAGAGCGACAGCGCCACGAAGTCCGAGACCGCCTCGGCCTCGAGCAGCTCGAGCTCGTCGAGCAGTTCCTCCAAGGACTGACTCAGCCGTCCAGCAGCTGGTGGACCTTGGCGGCGACGTTGGCCGCATTGGGCACCAGCACGTCCTGTGCGTCGTAGGTCTCGCCGGTCTCGGCGAGCGTCTCGGGCTTGGAGGAGCCGCCGATCTCCGAGGACGCGAACAGCTGCAGCAGGGTCGGGCGCCCATGTCGGTCTGGATCACTCCGGGGGCATCCCAGGACGCCCACGGCAGGTGCGTGAAGGCGTGGACGCTGAACAGCTGTGACTTGATCCCGTTGAGGATCTCCTGCTGCATCTCCTCGCGCTGGATGTCGGTGTAGGCGAGGTTGCAGGAGTTGTCGCGCGTGCGGGCCAGGGTGAGCGCCTCATCCCCGGTCAGGTGATGGGAGCCAGCCGACAGATTCAGCGTGTAGCCGCCGTCGGCCGTGCCGCCGGAGATTTCTGAACAGATCTTCGGGGTGGTGACGGTGACCCCGCCGATGTCATCGATGAACTTGGGGAAGTTGGCCAGGTCGACCACGATCACGTGGTTGATCTTCACGCCGGTGAGCGCCTCGACCGCCTTGACCGTCGCGCCCGGGCCGATCTCGCTCCAGGCGGCGTTGATCTTGGTCTCGCCGATGCCATCGGGCAGATTGACCAGCGTGTCGCGCGGAATCGACAGCCGACGTGACACGCCCCCGCCGACGTGCCAGAGCATGATCGAGTCGGTGCGGGCGTCGGCCTCGACCTGGTCCGCCGTGGTCAGCCCACCCTCCTTGGAGGAGTAGCCGGTGGTCGGGCGGTTGTCCAACCCGAGCACCAGCACGTTCTGGGCCGAGATGAGCATCGGGGTGTGGGTCTTGGTCAATGAAGCCGCCAGCCCCTTGGGCAGGTTCCCCGCCTTGGTCTCGGCCGAGACCATGAACAGCACGACCGACAGGACGATCCAGCCGACCAGCACGCAGACGACGTACTTGATGGCACGGCGAATCGTCCAGGTGCGCAGGCCCCAGCGACCCAGGCCGCGCGGCCGCGGGCCGACCAAGGCGCTGCGCCGGCGTCGGGCCTCACGGCGTGAGGCGATCTCGCGCTCGGACTCCTCGGCCCGGCGTCCGACGTCGGATTCGGTCTCACCGCGCAGGCGCGCGCCGAGCCCGCGCGGCTGGGAGCGGTAGACCCGGTAGGTCGGCTCGTCGGCCTGCGGACCGCGGGGCGGGCGCGATTCGCGCGGCCGACGCGCCCGATCCCGCGGCTCACGCGGCGGCTGACTCAGATCCTGAGCGGGCTCCCCGCCGGTCCCGCCGTACTCAAAATCGGCGGGACCGCCACCCGCGTCGGGGCGGGGGCGCTTGCGCTGGCCCGCCGGGGTGGACGCGCGGCCACCGCGATACACCCGGTATTCGGGCTCTTCGGGGTCCTTAGTCATGCGAGCGATCCATATAGTGAGGGCATGCCCGACCGGCGCGTCATCGGCGTCGATATGGGCGGTACGAAGCTTCTGGCCGGAGCGGTCGACGCGGGGCTGGCGGTCCACCATCGCGTGCAGGTACCAGTTCGCGGCTTGAGTCAGCGAATCCTGCTCAACACCGTACAAGAGGCGGTTCAGGGCGTCATAAACCAGGTCGACGGTGAGGTCGACGCGGTCGGCTTCGGGATCCCGTCACTGATCGACCGACGCACCGGGACCAGCGTCATGGCGGTCAATCTCGACCTCGCCGGTGTCCCCTTCGCCGACGTGATGTCCGAGCGTCTCGGGCTGCCCTGCTTCATCGACAACGACGGCAACCTGGCCGCCCTGGCCGAGCACCGGGCCGGCGCCGCGATGGGCTTCTCCGAGGTGGTCGTGGTGTGCCTGGGCACCGGGATCGCCGGCGGGCTGATCCTCGATGACCGGCTCTACCGCGGCGCGCTGGGGGCGGGCGCCGAGCTCGGCCACATGGTCATCGACCTCAACGGACCGCCGTGTCAGGGCCACTGTCCCAACCACGGCTGCTTCGAGTCCCTGGCCAGCGGGACCGCGCTGGCGCGAGAGGCGACGCGCATCGGCCGCGAGCATCCCCGCAGTGCGCTGGCCAAGGCGGTCAACGACGGACGCGAGCCGCTCGGGCCGATCGTCACCGAGCTCGCCTTCGACGGCGACGCCGCGGCGCTGGAGGCCCTCACCCTGATCGGTACCCGGCTGGGCGTCGCCTGCGCCAACTACGTGAACATCTTCAATCCCCAGCTGATCGTGGTCGGTGGGGGCGTGATCGCGGCGGGTGAGCTGCTGCTCGCGCCGGCCCGGGCCGAGATGCTCCGCCGGGCGCTTCTCCCCTCGCGTGACGCGGTGGCGATCGTGGCGGCGAGGTTCGGGATCGAGGCCGGAATGCTCGGGGCCGCCATCATGGCCCTGGATGAGCTGGCCGCGAGAAAGGCATAGATGAGTGCGACAACCAGTGGGAAGCTGATCGTCTGCCCGACCCCGATCGGCAACATGGAGGACATCACCCTGCGGGTCCTGGCGGCCCTGCGAGAGGCCGACGTGGTGGCCTGTGAGGACACCCGGCGCACCGGGATGCTGCTCAAGCAGTACGGGGTGAACGCCCGGCTCGTCTCCTATCACGAGCACAACGAGCCGGCGCGCGCCGCCGACCTGGTCAAGCGCATGCATCACGGTGAGACCGTCGCGCTGGTGTCCGACGCGGGCATGCCGCTGGTCTCGGACCCGGGCTATGTGCTGGTCCGCGCGTGCGTCGCCGCCGGGGTGGGGGTCGAGGTGCTGCCCGGGCCGAGCGCCGCCCTGGCCGCGCTGGTGGCCTCCGCCCTGCCGTCGGACGCCTGGAGCTTCCGCGGCTTTCTCCCCCGCAAGAAGGGGGAGCTCCTCGACCTGTTCGCCGGCACGCGCGAGACGCTGGTGGCCTTCGAATCGCCCCGGCGGGTGGCCGACACGCTCGCCATCCTGGCCGAGCTGGATCCGGGCCGGCCGGTCGCGGTGTGCCGTGAGCTGACCAAGCTGCATGAGGAGGTGGTGCGCGGGAGCGCCGCGGAGCTGGCGACCAGGTACTCCGAGGAGCCCGCTCGCGGGGAGGTCGTCCTGGTCGTGGGTGCCGCCCCGGCCTCCAGCGAGGTCGATCTCGCCCCGGCGATGGAGGCGGTGCGCAAGCTGGTGGAGTCCGGGGCCAAGCCGCGGATCGCCGCACAGGTGGTGGGCGAGTTGACCGGGGCGTCGGCGAATACCCTCTACAAGGCCCTCACCAGCAAAGCCTGAGCCCCTCCGTGTCCTTCTACATCACCACATCGATCTCCTACGTCAACGGCCAGCCCCACCTCGGGCATGCCTACGAGGCGATCGCCACCGACATCATCGCTCGCCACCAGCGCCAGCGCGGGGTGGACACCTTCTTCCTCACGGGCACCGACGAGCATGGTGAGCCGGTCGCCGACTCGGCCAAGGCCAACGGGATGGAGCCGCGCGAATGGGCCGACATCAACGCCGCGAAGTTCAAGGCGCTGCTGCCGCTGCTCAACGTCGAGCCCGACTTCTTCATCCGCACCACCGACCCCGAGCATGAGGTCGCGGTCCAGGAGATCATGCAGCGCGTCTACGACAACGGCTACGTCTACCAGGGGCTCTACGAGGGCTGGTACTGCCCGCGCTGTGCCGACTTCAAGGCCGAGAACGAGATCCTCGAGGGCAACCTCTGCCCGATCCACGAGATCGCGCTGACCCGTGAGCACGAGGAGAACTACTTCTTCAAGCTGTCGGCCTTCCAGGAGCGCCTCGAGCAGTACTTCGCCGAGCACCCCGACTTCGTCGCCCCGTCCCGGGCCAAGAACGAGGCCGAGTCGTTCATCGCCAGCGGTCTGCAGGACATCTCGCTGTCCCGCGGCAAGCTGAAGTGGGGCGTCGAGGTGCCCTGGGACGCCAGCCACGTCTTCTACGTGTGGTTCGACGCGCTGCTCAACTACTACACGGCGCTCCGCTACGCCCGGCCGGGTGAGGACCTGACCGATCGCTACTGGCCGGCCAGCTTCCACATGATCGGCAAGGACATCCTCAAGTTCCACACGGTGTTCTGGCCGGCGATCCTGTGGGCGGCCGGCCTGGAAGCCCCCCGGCACGTGTTCGTCCACGGTTTCCTCTCCGCCGCCGACGGCCGCAAGATGTCCAAGTCGCTCAACAACGGGCTCGACCCGATCGAGGCGGTCAACCTGTTCAGCGCCGACGCGCTGCGCTTCTACCTGATGCGCGACATCACCTACGGCGGTGACGGCGCCGCCGGGCTCGAGCAGCTGCGCGCGCGCTATGACTCCGAGCTGGCCAACGACTACGGCAACCTCGCCTCCCGGACGCTGGCGATGATCGTCCGCTATCGCGACGGCGCGGTGCCCGCGGTCGCCTGTGACCCCGCTCTGGCCGCTGAGTTCGACGGGCTCGGCGACGCGGTGGCCGCGACGCTGGACCGGATCGAGCTGACGCCCGCGCTCGACCTCATCTGGCAGCGGGTGCGCCGCCTCAACCGCTACGTCGAGGAGCAGCAGCCCTGGCAGCTGGCCAAGGCGTCCGACACCGCCGGCCAGCTCGACACGGTGCTGGCCAGCCTGTATGAGGGGGTGCGCGTGGTGAGCGTGCTGCTGGCGCCCTACATCCCCGAGGCGACCGAGAAGGCGCTCGCCGCACTGGGGGCCCCCGATGCCTCATACGCCGCGGCGAGCTTCAACGCCGGGGGCGGTTCGGGTGCCGAGGTCGAGCGGATCCCGCCGCTGTTCCCCAAGCTCGAGATCCCTGCGGCGTGACCCGGCGCCCGTGATCGACAGCCACACCCACCTGCACATCTGCGAGCCCGACGACACCGAGCTGGTCTCCGCGGCTCACGAGGCGGGGGTGACCAAGCTGCTCACGGTCGGGACCGACGTCAGCAGCTCGCGCGTCGCGCTCGAGGCCGCGGCGTTGTTCTCCGGGGTGTTCGCCGCCGTGGGGATCCACCCCAACAGCGCGACCGACTTCGCCGACGTGCACTTCGACGCACTGTCGGAGCTGGCGGCCGATCCGCTGTGCCTGGCCGTCGGCGAGACGGGCCTGGACTATTTCCGCGCCGGGGCATCGCCCGAGGATCAGCGCCGCGCGTTCCTCGCCCAGATCGAGATCGCCCGCAGCGTGAACAAACCCGTGGTCATCCACACCCGGGACGCCGACGAGGACACCCTGGAGCTGCTCGACGCCCACGCCGACGGCGTCAAGGTCATCCTGCACTGCTTCTCCATGCCGACGCGGATCGAGGCGTGCCTCGCCCATCCCGACTGGTGGATCTCCTTCGCCGGCAACGTCACCTATCCCGCCAACGCGGCGTTTCGCGAGGCGGCGATCCGTGTGCCGACCGACCGCCTGCTCGTGGAGACCGACGCGCCGTTCCTCAGCCCGGTCCCGCACCGTGGCACGCCGAACGTCCCGGCCAACGTCCGCCTCACCGCCGAGGCGATCGCGCTCGAGCGCCGGGTGTCCTACTTCGACTTCGACGCCGGGGTCGAGGCGGCGGCCGCCGCCGTGTTCGGCTGGTGAGCCCGCGGCGCACCGGACCGGGATCGCTGGGCCAGAACTTCCTCGTCGATCAGAACATCATCGACGTGATCGCCCGGCTGGCGGCGTTGTCGCCCGAGGATGTGGTGCTCGAGGTCGGTGGGGGCGACGGGATCCTCACCCGGCGGCTGGTCAGCGAGGTGGGGTACGTGCAGCTGATCGAGATCGACCGGGGGCTGGGCGACGGTTTGGCCTCGGATCTGGACGGGCGGGGGGCGCTGCACCTCGCCGACGCGGTCACCTTCGATCTGGGGGCGTTGGATCCGACCCCGACCAAGATGGTGGCCAACCTGCCCTACAGCGTGGCGGCGACGGTGGTGCTCAAGACGGTCTTTGAGACGTCGATCACCGACTGGGTCGTCATGGTCCAGAAGGAGGTGGGAGAGCGGTTCGCCGCCGCGCCCGGCTCCTCGGCCTACGGGGTGCCCTCCGTACTCGCCCAGCTCTTCTGCGACGTCAAGGTGCTGCGGCCGGTGTCGCGCCAGGTGTTCCGCCCGATCCCCAACGTCGACTCGGTGCTGTTGGGGTTGACGCGTCGCCCCGACGGGGATGGCGGGGATGCTGACTGTGGGTTCAGCATCCCCGGTGTGCGGTCGCTGGTCCACGACGCGTTCGCTCACCGTCGCAAGGCGATGGCGCGCTCGGTGTCCCTGTCCCGCGGCGGCTCGGCGGAGGTGCGGGCCGCGGTGCGTGCCGCCGTGGTCGACCTGGGGTTTCCCGAGGACGTGCGCGCTGAGCGGCTGGCGCCGAGGGATTTCTTAGCCCTGGCGGATAGGCTCGCGGCGTGAGCACGCTCCTGGCCCCGGCGAAGGTCAACCTGTGCCTGTTCCTCGGACCCACCCGGGCCGATGGCCGCCACGAACTGCTCACGGTGTTCCAGGCGCTGACGTTGGCCGACGTGCTGACCGTCTCCTCCGCGGTGGAGGACGCGGTCATCTGCCCCGGTGTCGAGGGTCCGAACCTGGCCTGGCGGGCGCTGGAGCTGCTGCGCGAGTCCGGCTGGGACGCGCCGCCGGTGCGCATCGAGATCGACAAGCGGATCCCCGTGGCGGCCGGGATGGGCGGCGGCTCCGCTGACGCCGCCGCCGTGCTGTCACTGGCGGTCGGGGCGACCCGGCCGATGGACATCGCGCGCCGGCTGGGGGCGGACGTCGCGGCGCTGATCGATCCGGGCTTGTGGATGGCCGGGGGTGTCGGTGACGAGGAGATGGTCCACTTTCCCGCCGGGGTGGGGGAGCACGCCTATGTCGTGGTGCCCTCGTCTCTGGGTCTCTCGACCGCCGAGGTGTACCGCGAGGCCGACCGGCTCGGGCTGTCCCGGGAGATGTCCGAGCTGGCCGCGCTCAAGCCGCGGGTCCGCACCGGGCTGGCCCGCCAGGACTTCCCGCCCGAGCTGATCGTCAACGACCTGGCGCCCGCGGCGCTGTCGCTGTGTCCGTCGATCCAGGACGCCCTGGACGCGTTGCTGGAGTCCGGTGCACAACAGGCGATCGTGTCGGGATCCGGTCCCACTACAGTGGGCATCTGGTGGGGTGAGGCCGCTGTGGAGGCCGCCGAAGTGGCCGCAACCGCGCTCTCTGCGCGATTTCCCGGAGCCCAGACTGCCCTTCCATTCTCCGGTTCGTCACAATTTGACCCACTTGCATGACCAATACCGAGATCACCTACCTGGTTGCGGCCTGCTGTCTGGTGTTCGGTCTGGGCGCCTTCGTGTCGCTGATCGTCGCGCCGGCCATGACCTCCTTCCGGACCATCTGGGAGCGGGGCGCTGCGCTGATCCTGTCCGCCTACATCCTCGCGGCGTTGGTCGGCATCGGCGTGCTGGTCGGCGTGGTCATCGTGGCCGAGTGGCCGCAACTCTTCTAGGGCTCGGCTAGGTTGCCTCACGTGTCCGAGAGCGAAGCAGTCGGCCGCCAGAGTGGCCCTGACCTGAGCGCACTGGCGGAGATCACCACGGCCGTGCAGGCCGGGGCGGGTCTGCCCGAGGTCCTGCGCGCCGCCGCGCGGGCGCTCGATGCCTCGCTGGTCCTCATCGACCGGACGGCCTCGATCCTCGCCGTCGCCGCCCGCTCCCCGGCCGACGAGCGCTCGCTGATGCGCGACACCGACGACGTCGTCAACATCGAGCTCAAGGTCGCCGACATCGCCGTCGGCCAGCTGCGCATGCGCAACCGCGAGGCCCCCCCCGACGTCTCGGTGCTGTCGCTCGTCACCACGCTCATCGCCTCCGAGGTCGAGCGCGTGCGGGCACCCGAGCGCGCCTCGGAGGAGGCCGCCACCGCCTTCCTGCGTGCTGTGCTGCGCCGCCAGATCAGCGACCGCGACGATCTCATCGCCCGCGGCAAGGAGCTCGGCACCGACGTGTCGGGCGGATCGGCCGTGGTGGTCGTCCGCGCCCGCCCGCTGCGCCCCACCGAGGACGACTGGCGCCGGCGGCTGCTCGCCGTGGCCGCCCGCGGTGCGCGCTCGATCGCTCCCGGGGCGATCGCCGCCCCGACCGAGGCGGACGCCAGCACGGTCCTCGTGCTCATGCCCGATGCCGACGGTGAGGCCTCCCGACGCGTGTCGGCGGCGATCCTCCGCGAGCTCGAGGCCGGCCTGTCGAGCTTCACCTTTGCGCTGGGTCGCTCGCGCCGGGCCGAGGATCCTCTGGATCTGCACCGGGCCGGCAACGAGGCGATGCTGGCGGCCAACGTGGTGGAGGGTGAGGCGGGGATCACCGACCTGGCCTTCGACGCCACCGGCACCTATCAGCTGCTGTTGCCCTACATGAGCGACCCGGCCGAGCTCAAACGCTTCTACGACGAGACGGTGCGGCCGCTGGTCGCCTATGACGAGCAGTACGAGACCGACCTGCTCGGGACGCTGTCGACCTTCCTCGACTGCGACGCCAACGTCAACGCCACGGCTGCGCGCCTGATCACCCACCGCCACACGATCCGGTACCGCTTCGAGCGGGTCCGCGAGCTCACCGGGCTCGACGTGCAGTCCACCGACGGTCGCGAGAAGCTGTCGCTGGGCCTCAAGGCGATGCGCGTGCTCGGCGTCGCCGCTCCTCGGGGGCCGGCCACCGAGCCGGGTGCCGAGGGCGGCCGCGTTCCCCGCTAGGTCCTCACGCCTCGCGCTGGGGGCTGACGATTCCGATCGCGCCGGCGACGCCGCCGGCCGCGACGAGCAGGGCGGAGATGAGCACGGCGTGGTGGAAGGCGCGGACGCTGCCGACGTTGGCACTGAACGCGTCGGCCTTGAGTGAGCCGGCGGCGATGAGTCCGAGCACGCTGACGGCGACCAGGCTGGCCACCCGGGCGATGGCGTTGTTGATCGCCGAGGCGATGCCGGCGTTCTGATCGTCGGCGGCGGCCAGCACGGTGGCGGTCAGCGGCGCGACGGTCATCGACAGGCCCAGGGCGAAGAGGACGAGGGCGGGCAGCATCACCGTGAGGTAGGAGGTGTGCAGGCCCGTGCGCAGGAGCAGGGCAATCCCACCGGCGGCGATCAGCGGCCCCGCGCCCATGAACAGCCGCGGGCCGAAGCGGCTGGCCAGGGCCCCGAAGCGCTGGGAGAGCAGGAACATGATGATGGTGAGCGGGATGGTGCTGAGACCGCTGTCGAGCGCGTTGTAGCCGGCCACCTGCTGAAGGAAGATCTGCAGGAAGAAGATCAGCGAGCCGAGGCCGGCGTACATCGTCACCGTCTCGAGGTTGCCGACGCTGAAGTTCCGGTTGGCGAACAGCGACAGGTCGAGCATCGGCTCAGGCGTGCGGCGCTCGTGAACGAGGAAGGTGGCGAACAGCGCCAGCCCGGCGGCCAGGGGGAGGAGGATGAGCGGGCTGCCCCAACCCTCGTGGGGCTGCTCGATGAGCGCGAAGACGATCCCGCCGAGCCCGAGCACGCAGAGGATCGCGCCGGAGATGTCGACCGTGCGCGGTGTCTGGTGCGTGTCGTTCTCGCCGGCCAGCGCACGGGCCGGAACCGCGACGAGGATGATCGCCACCGTCGCCGCCGCCAGGGGCACGTTGATGAAGAAGATCCATCGCCACGAGGCGTTGTCGACGATCAGCCCGCCCAGCAGCGGTCCGATGACCTGGGCGATGGCGCCCCACGCCGTCCAGGCGCCGATGGCGGCACCGCGCTGGCTCGGGGGGAACGCGGCGATGATCACCGCCAGGGAGCTGGGGACGAGCAGGGCGCCGGCCGCGCCCTGGAGGATGCGGGCGCCGAGCAGCACGCCGGCGGTCGGGGCCACGGCGCAGATGACCGAGCAGACGCCGAATCCGGTCACCCCGAGCGCGAAGATGCGGCGCTCGCCGAAGATGTCGCCGAGTGACCCGCCGATGAGGATCAGCGAGCCGAGGGTGAGCAGGTAGCCGTTGGAGATCCACTGCTGCACACTCAGGCCGCCGCCGAGGTTGCGCGAGATCGCCGGCAGCGCGACGTTCACCACGGTTCCGTCGATCTGGGCGACACCCGAGCCGAGGATCGCGGCGATCAGCACCAGTCGCTGGTGACGCGTCAACGGGCTGGGCGCTCGCGGGGCACGGCGGTCACACTAGTGGCCCAGGGGCCGGCGACGGGGCCCCGCGCGACACGCCAGCGTGCCCTGCGCCGCCGCGGGGCACTAGGATCGCCGACCATGGCGGTCGGGATCATCACTGGCTCAGGCACGCACTCGCTGCCCGGCTTCACGCTGTCGGAGACCGTCGGGCTGGAGACCCCCTACGGCCACGTCAACGTCCAGCGCGGGGAGTTGGGCGGTGCCGAGGCCCTGCAGGTCTCCCGTCACGGTCCGGGCCACGCCCGGCTGTCCTCGGCGGTCAACCACCGGGCCAACACGTGGGCGCTCAAGCAGCTCGGCGCCAGCGCGGTGATCGGCTGCACCGCCTGCGGTGCGGCGGATCCCACCCTTGAGTTGGGCCAGCTCGTCGTCTTCGACGACCTCTGGTTCACCACCAACCGCCTGCCCGACGGCTCGCTGTGCACGTTCTTCGACGTGCCCGGCGACCCGCTGCGCGGGCACTGGATCCTCCACGGCGGTCCCTACTCCGAGGGGGTGCGCGCGGCCCTGCTGTCGGCGTGCCGGGATGTGGACGTTCCCGTGCGCGACGGCGGCGCCTACGGCCACGTCGACGGTCCGCGCTTCAACACGCCGGCCGAGATCGCCCAGCTGGCCGGTGCGGGAGTGGTCGCCGTCAGCCAGACCGGAGGGCCCGAGACCGTGCTGTGCGGCGAGCTCGAGCTGCCCTACGCGCTGCTCGGCTTCATCACCGACCACGCCAACGAGGTCAAACCGGGCCAGACCACGCCGGTCGACGTGTTGATCGGGCTGCTCGGCTCGAGCGCGGGGACGTTCGCCCAGGTGCTGGCCGCGGCCCTCCCCCGCCTGGCCGCAGAGCCGCCCCAGGCGGCCGGATTCGTCTACCGCTTCGAGTCGTGAAGGTCCTCATCTTCGCGCGGGCCCCGCGACGGGGCACCGTGCGACGCGCCCTCGAGCCGCTGCTCGGCGTCGACGGTGCGGTCAAGGTTCACGCCACCCTGCTCGTCCAGGCCGTCGAGTGGGCTCGCACCCTCGCCCCCGACGCCATCTATGCCGCCTATGAGCCGGCCGACGCCGGACCGGAGGTCGAGGCGCTGCTGGGAGAGGACGTGATCGGCTTCCCCCAGGTCGGCGACGGGATCGCCGGACGCTTCCGCCACGCCGTCGGCCGCATGTTCGAGGACGGCGCCGGGCCGGTCCTGGTGCTCTGGCCCGACCTGCCCTATCTGAAGGCATCGCTGGGTCTGGCCGCGCTCTCCGATTTCGCGGCCGGCACCGACGTCGTGCTCGGCCCGGTGTTCGACGGCGGCTTTTACCTGGTCGGCCTCGCGCGCCCGCTGCCGCGTCTGTTCGAGCTGGAGGAGCAGGACTGGCGCGGTCCCGGCGCCCTCGGCATGGCCATGGCCGCCGCGGTTCAGGCCGGCTCCGAGCCGCTCGAGGTGGGCCTGCTGCGGGTCGAGCGGGCCCTGCACCGACCCTCCGATGTCCGCGCGGCGCTGGCGGACCCGCTGCTGCCCGTGGGGATGGCGAAGGCCCTGGGCCGGCGCTGAGGGTTCCAAGCGCGCCTTCGGTATCGTGGTTCGTCACCGCCCCGGCGGGCCGTTTGGGGAGTGAGGTAATGGCAGCCTGGTTGACTTTGACTCAATTCGTCCGGGTTCGAACCCCGGCTCCCCAGCTTGCGAGACTTGGGGTTGCTAGGTCGAGCCCAGGTCTTCTGAGTGCGATTGAGCCTATGTGAGGGCTAGCGCTCCGTCTGCTAAGGGAACTAATGTTCGCTTATGCCAAGAACGCCGATGTACTCTGAAGCGGAGGTCCGTGTCGCCATTGCCTCTGCTCGGAGCTTGTCTGAGGCTCTGAAGAGTCTCGGCCTGCGGGTGGCCGGCGGAAACTTCGCGACGCTGAAGCGGTTGATTGACCGGTATGAGATCTCAACCGAGCACTTCGAGACGAACTGGGCAAAGCGCGCGGCTCCTCGGGCTCGAGGGCTCACTCCACTGAATGAGGTGCTGGTAGAGCGTTCGACCTACCACCGCGGCGCCCTGAAGCAGCGCCTGTACGACGCTGGCATCAAGAGCCGAGCGTGTGAGCTCTGCGGACAGGGCGAGCAGTGGCGGGGTGGCCACATCTCTCTGATCCTCGACCACATCAACGGAGTGCACGACGACAACCGTTTGGAGAACCTCCGGATCGTCTGTCCCAATTGCAACGCCGGACTCGACACGCATTGTGGTCGGGCAAACCGGAACGGACCGCGGGACTGTCTTTCCTGCGGGACGGAGTTCCAGCCCAAGCGCACGAGTCAGCGCTACTGCTCCCAAGACTGCGGGACACGGGCCAGCGGCACTCGGGACCCAAAGCCAGGAATGCGAAAAGTTGAACGTCCCGACTATGCGCAGCTGCTGAGGGAACTCGAGGAGACGAACTACTCGGCGGTGGGGCGTAAGTACGGCGTTTCCGACAACGCCGTGCGGAAGTGGGTTCGGGCCTATGAGTGGCAGGCCCAGCGGGCCGTATCTGAGGCTCAAACCGCTCAGTAGACCGAACCGGGGCCCCTTGAGTGGAACGCCACTCCCGCTCAGCCCCGCCGAACGATCGCCTAGGATGGCGATCAGTGCCGGCCCCCGTCGTCGTCATCCTTGCCGCCGGGAAGGGAACGCGGATGCGTTCCTCGGTCCCGAAGCTGCTGCACCCCATCTGCGGGCGCCCCATGATCGGCTGGCCGGTCGCGGTCGCCCGGGCCGCGGGTGCCGCCAAGATCGTCGTGGTCGACGCGCCGGGGACGCCGTTGGCCGGCGAGCTCGACTCCGACGTCACCGTCGTCGTCCAGGCACAGGCCCTGGGGACCGGGGACGCGGTTCGCGCGGCGGTCGCCGAGATCGGACCCGATGACACCGTCATCGTCCTCTATGGCGACGTCCCGCTCATCCGGCCCGAGACGGTCATCGCCCTGGCCGGCGCCCATGAGGCGGGATCGGCCGAGGCGACGATGCTCACCGCGGTGCTCGAAGATCCCAGCGGGTACGGGAGGGTCGTCCGCGACGCCGACGGGAACGTCCTGAAGGTCGTGGAGACCAAGCAGCCCGGTGACGCCAGCGCCGAGGAGCTGTTGATCGACGAGGTCAACACCGGCATCTACGCCTTCTCGGGCGGCACGCTCGTGCCGGCGCTCGGCGAGATCGGGAACGCGAACGCCCAGGGCGAGTACTACCTGCCCGATGTGCTCGCCATCCTCCGTGGGAACGGCCATCACGTCGGCGGCCATCAGCTCGGGGACCCGGTCGAGATGTTCAACGTCAATGACCGGGTCCAGCTCGCTCGCGCCACCGCCGAGGCCCAGCGCCGCATCAACGTCGAGCACATGCTCGCCGGCGCCACCATCGTCAACCCCGAGACGACGACGATCGACGCCGGGGTCCGCCTGGCCAAGGACGTGGTGATCGAACCCGGGTCGGTCCTGCGCGGACACACGAGCGTCGGTCCCGGCTCGCGCGTCGGACCCCACTCGACCCTGATCGACGCCACCGTGGGGGAGAGGTCGGTGGTTCTGCACTCCTACGTCCAGGAGGCCACCATCGCCAACGGGGTCAGCGTCGGTCCCTTCTCCTACCTGCGTCCCGCCACGATCCTGCGTGACAACTCCAAGGCGGGCGCCTTTGTCGAAATCAAGAAATCCGATGTCGGCGCGGGCTCGAAGGTGCCCCACCTCTCCTACATCGGTGATGCCGAGATCGGCGAGAACACGAACCTCGGCGCCTCCACCATCACCGCGAACTGGGACGGCGTCAACAAGCACCGCACCACGATCGGCTCCAACGTCCACACCAGCGTCGACACGACCCTGGTGGCTCCGGTCACGGTGGGAGACGGCGCCTACACCGGTGCCGGATCGGTGATCACCGAGGACGTTCCCGACGACGCGCTGGGAATCGCCCGGGCCCGCCAGTCGAACATCGACGGCTACGCCCAGCGAGATAAGCACGCCAAGGAGCGGGCGTGACATGGCCCGTCCCACACGTTTGTCCCCCGCGGTCCCTAGGATTTAGGACCAGATGAGCCTGATCGAGTCTGAGCCGCGCGGGGTCGGCACCAGTCTGAGTCTCAGCGACCTGCGCGGCGGCATGGACAAGCGCCTGATGCTCGTGGGCGGTCGGGCGAATCCGGCCCTGGCCGGCAAGATCGCCGACAACCTCGGGGTCAACCTTGCCGGAGTGACCCTGAAGACCTTCTCCAATGGCGAGGTCTACTGCCGCTATGAGGAGTCCGTCCGCGGCGCGGACGTGTTCATCGTCCAGCCGATCTGCGGCAATCCGGAGACGGACATGACCGCCAATGACACGCTGATGGAGCTGCTGGAGATGGTGGATGCGGCCGTCGGGGGCTCCGCCCACCGCGTCATCGCGGTCTGCCCGTGGTACGGCTACTCGCGCCAGGACAAGAAGTCGGCGCCGCGCGAGCCGATCAGCGCCCGACTCGTGGCGCGCATGCTCGAGGCCGCCGGGATCGACCGGATCCTCGCCATGGACCTGCACGCCGGTCAGATCCAGGGCTTCTTCCAGAAGCCGATGGATCACATGACCGCGATGTTCATCCTCACCCAGTACTTCAAGGACCTCGGGCTCCAGGACCTCGTCGTCGTCGCCCCCGACGCCGGACGGGTCAAGCTCAACAAGCTCTTCGCCACCAAGATGGGCGCAGATCTGGCGATCCTCAACAAGGAGCGCCCGGCCCAGCAGGTGGCCGAGATCAACTACGTCATCGGCGATGTCAAGGGCAAGACCGCTCTCCTGGTCGACGACATCATCGACACCGCGGGCACCCTCAAAGCCGCCGCCGACGCGGTCATGGACGCCGGAGCCAGTCGCGTCTACGCCGCCGCCACCCACGGGGTGTTCTCCGGCAACGCCTGGGCCAACCTGACCGCGGCAGGCTTCGAGCAGATCGTCGTGACCGACACCATCCCGCTGCGCCCGGGCGCGCCGGCGAACGTCAAGACCCTGTCGGTCGCGGACCTGCTGACCGCCTCGATCCGCCAGATCTTCACCGACGGGTCCGTCTCGGACGTGTTCGGCGGCGAGAACCAGCTCTTCTGAGCACGCGCGCCGCGACCCTGATGGACCTGCTCGGCCTCAGCGAGGACGAGCTGTGCACGGTGCTCGATTCCGACGCGCTCACCCTGCTGTCCGGCCAGATCGAGTACGCCACCGAGCTGAGGATCCTGCTCGACCTGCTCGAGGAGCCCGCCGAGACCCGCGGACCGGCGGTGCTGCGACGCTGGGTGCGCGCGAGTGGACCGGAGGGACGGCCGATCGATCTGCTGCTGGCGCGGGACTTCAGCGGCTTTGAGGATGCGCTCGACGGGCTCGCCCGTCGCGGCTTCATCCTGCGCTCCGACCAGTCCTGAGCGTCGGTCAGCTCTCAGCTCCGGTGAGCTCTGAGCTCTGAGCTCCGGTCAGTTCTGAGCCATCAGCTGGGCGATTCGGGCCCGCGTCGGGATCGCCCCGCGCGCCCCCGCCGCGGTGCAGGCGATCGCTCCGGCGCCGACGGCGGTTCGCACCGCCTCGTCCAGCGTGAGCCCGTCGTGCAGCGCCACGGCGAGGGAGGCGACGAACGCGTCGCCGGCACCGGTGGTGTCGACCGCCTTCACCGCCAGTGCGGGCACGAGCACGCCGGGTCCCGACGCACTCATGATCTCCGCCCCCGCGGCGCCCCGCGTCACGATCAGCGCGCCCGCCCCGGCCGCGAAGATCTCCTCCGGAGAGCCCCCGTCGGTCAGCTGGCCCACCTCGACCGCGTCGGGGACGACCACGTCACACAGCGCCAGCAGCGCGTCGGGCAGCCGGCGGCCCGGTGCCGGGTTGAGGATGAAGCGTGCTCCCACCGCCTTGGCGGCACGGGCGGCGGCCGCGACCGTGGCGATGGGAATCTCGAGGCTCGCCACCACCACCGTCTCGGACGAGGCGAGTGCGCTGACGGCGTCGGACGCCTCCTCGGCGGACAACAGCGAGTTCGCTCCCGGGGCCACCACGATGGTGTTCTCGCCGCGGTCATCGACGATCACCGTGGACGAGCCGGTCGGGGCGCGCTGGGCGGAGACCCGACTGTCGTCAACTCCGGCGTTGGCCAGGGATGCGAGCGCCCGGGCGCCGCGGGCGTCGTCCCCGACACATGCCACCAGAGCCACCCCGTCCAACAGGGCCGCGGCGCAGACCGCCTGGTTGGCGCCCTTGCCGCCCTGGCGCTCGGTCTCTGAGCTCGCGATGATCGTCTCGCCGGGGGCGGGCAGGTGTTCGACTCGCAGGATCGTGTCGACATTGACCGATCCGACCATGACGATTGCTGCGGTCCCGGATGAGAGGCCGGCACCCAGCGCGCTCATGTCAGCTCAGGGTTCAGTTCCGCGCGGCCGCGACCGGCGTGAGCGCAAGGTCCCGGTCGAGCGTGGACGCGTCATCCGTCGGCTCCGAGGGCTTGCCCGGCCACGCGCCGAACAGCTGATGGAAGACGCGAGCGGCGTACTGGTCGATCACGGCGCCGACTCCCGCCAGCACCGCGGCCTGCAGGGCCGCAGTGAAGAACACCGAGAGCACGGAGCGATAGCCCGCGTTGGACGCGGGCGGACCCTCGCCGTCGCCGACCTGGGACCACACGTTGGCGAAAGCGGCTCGCCCCACGCGCTTGCCCACCAGCTTGGCGATGATCGAGAACGGCTTGTAGAGAACGCCCATGTTCCGCCCAGAGTACCCGCCCGGCCGGGCGCGCGAACGCACGCCTCCCGGGGCGCGATGGGTCAGATGGCCAGCTCACACGGGACCCAATACTCCATTTGGATGTGGCATCTGACCTGCTCGCGTGGCTAAATAGGTCAACGGAAGTGCCGATTCAGTGGAGGTAGGGATGTTCGAATCAGGTCACACCCCCGAGCGGGAGGACGCAGAGGATCTCCTCAAGCGTGCCCTGCTCGATGAGTCGGCGGCGATGACCGTCTCGTTGCGGATCGACGGACTGCCGGTGTCTGAGGCCGTCACCGTCATCTTCTACGCCCGCCGGGACCTCGGGACGCTGCAGACCTACCTGACACCCGGGAGCCGCGGGGCGGGGTCGGTGCTGTCGGGCAACGATCTGCTCCGCGTCCCCTGTGACCTCGACCTCGGGGACGCCGGGGACATGGCCGAGGCGCGGGAGCTCTACGGCAACCAGGCGCGCACGCTGCGGGACGCCATCCTCTCCGCCGACATCGTCCTCGACGTCTGGCGCGAGCCACTCGAGGCGGTCGCGGGTTCCAGCGTCATCCAGATCGACCATACGGTCAACCTCGACCTGCGCATCCCCAAGCCGCGGTTGCTCCCCACCGCGCTGGTGGCCGCGGATCTGCAGCTGCTGGTCACCCCGGTCACCAGCGCCAAGACCCTGGCCGAGGGTCGTCCGCCCCTGGGCATCGCCTGCATCCAGCAGGACGTGGCCAAGATCTATCCGCTGCAGGAGGACCCCGAGGCGTGCGTGGTCGACTTCCTCGAGTATGCGGCCAACCGCGCCCGGCACCTCGCCGAGCGGCTCGCCCATCAGGAAGCCTCGGTCGAGCGCTTCCTCGAGATCAGCGAAGACGCCGCCTGAACGACTCCGGGAGAGAAATGTGTCGACAGGACGCATTTCTCTCCCGGAGTGGGCCGGCGAAGCCGAGCGGGCGAAAACGACGCCGGGAAGAAAACCGACCTTCACGGTCGCTTTCCTTCCCGAAGTTGAGGCTGAGAACGGAGCCGGAACGACTCGGAGAAGCGCTAGCGCCGCGCGGGGGCGTGTCCGGGCGAACGCCGCCCGGGGGTCCGTACCGGCTCGCGGTTGGGACCGCGGCGTACGGTGCGTCGACCGGGCTGCTCGGACAGACGACCAGGTCCGCGCATGCGGACGTTGGACTGCACGGCATCCGGCAGGGGGATTCCGCCACCCGGCCAACCGCGGGGGTCGGGACGGCTGTTGGGCAGGTTGCCCCAGCCGTCGTCTGATCCGCTGTCCTGGTCAGTTGGCGGCTCGTCATCGCGCAGGGCCGGAATCATGAGGATTCCGACGGCGATGAAGCCGACCAGGTGGATGCCGAACATCCAGGCGAGGAGTTGAACCTCCGACATGTCATAAGGGTAACGCCAACGCATGAGATTTGAGAAGGGTCTCGCGTTGGTTTTGTCCTCATATTCGTGCGGTGTCAGCAAGTCTGCGGAGAAGCCGCACGCCGACCCGGCTGAAGTTCCCACGGACACCGGCGAAGCCCCCGCTACCATCATCGCCCGATATGCCCGATCAGACTTCAACCTCCCTGGCCGCAACGCGTCGCGAGCCCTCTAACTCGCGAGCCACGCGCCGTCTGCGCCGCGAGGGTCTTGTCCCCGGAATCGTCTACGGCGGCGACCAGGAGCCGATCCCCTTCCAGATCGACGCGCGCGAGCTGCGTAACACGCTGGCCGGCGCCGGCGCCGTGCTCGACCTGCAGATCGACGGGGCCAACGCCTCACCGGTCGTCCTCAAGGAACTCGTCCGTCACCCGGTGACCGGCCTGACCACGCACATCGATCTGCTGCGCGTGAACCTCAACGTCAAGATCCAGACCCAGGTGGTCCTTGAGCTGTCCGGCGGCGAACAGGCCCCGGGCGTCATCGAGGGCGGCGTGCTCGAGCACGTCCTGCGTGAGGTCACCGTCGAGGCGCTGCCGAACGAGATCCCCGACCTGCTCCACCACGACGTCTCCGAGCTGGGTGTCGCCGGCACGGTCACGCTCAGCGAGATCCAGGCGCCCGCCGGGGTCGAGATCATCGGTGATCCCGACGCGGTCGTCGCGACGATCACCGCCTCGCGCGCCAGCCGGGCCGCCGGTGGCGAGGACGACATCGAGACCGAGACCGAGCTCGTTGGTGACGCCGAGGCGGACGGCGCGACCGCTGAGGAAGCGGCCGCCGAAGCCAACAACGACTAGCCGCGAGTTCCCGCCATGCCGCTGGGCGGGCGCAGCACGCCACCGGTCGACTGGCTGATCGTCGGCCTGGGTAACCCCGGGGCTGGGTATGAGGGCACCCCGCACAACGTCGGGTTCGAGGTCGCCAATCGCCTCATCGCCCGCTGGGGACTGCCCTCCCCGAGGTCCAAGTACAGGGGCCTGATCACCACCGGCCGCGCGGCGATCACGCCGTCGGCCATCGAGGGGGCACCCGCCAACGGTCCCTCGGTAGCGATCCTGGCGCCCCAGACGTTCATGAACGAGTCGGGCAAGAGCGTCGGCCCGGCCCGGGGCGAGCTCCACGTCGAGCCCGACCACATCATCGTCCTCCACGACGAGATCGACACGCCCTTCGGGGAGATCCGCACCAAGTTCGGCGGAGGCCTGGCCGGCCACAACGGCCTCAAGTCGATCGACGCCCAGCTGGGCACCCGGGACTTTCACCGTGTCCGTATCGGCGTGGGTCGGCCCAACTCGACCGACCCGGAGATCGTCGCCGCCTACGTGCTGGGGCGTTTCCGTCAGCCGAAAGAGGACGTCGACGCGCTGATCGAGGCCGGCGCGGACGCAGCCGGCGCCATCATCGCCGAGGCCGAGGCCGGCGATCGCTGAGCCGACCCGCGGAGCGGGTCATGCGCTTCCTATCCT
Source organism: Solirubrobacteraceae bacterium (assembly GCA_965198695.1). Taxonomy (GTDB): domain Bacteria; phylum Actinomycetota; class Thermoleophilia; order Solirubrobacterales; family Solirubrobacteraceae; genus Palsa-465. Next base: position 1,220,738 of record CBDAPW010000003.1, read on the forward strand.
CGAACACGAATGCTCGCGCAGTTGCTCAACCAGGCCGACCTGGATCCCCAGACCGGTCGGTTGGCCAGCGAGGGGGGACGCGCGTTCGTCTCCCAGGCGCTGCGGCCCTACCTGATCGCCGCCCTCGCCCACCGCGACCCCGGCCAGCCGCTGCTGGTCGTCGCCGGCGACGACCGCCAGGCCCGTGACCTGGCCTCGAGCCTGCGCGCCTGGCTGGCGCCGCGCCGCGTCCGCTACTACCCGAGCCGCGGCGTCACCTACGAGTCCCACCTCAACCCGCCCGCGCACCTGATCGGCCAGCGGATCGCCGCCCTCGACGCGCTGCTCGACGACACCGCCGCGGAGACGGGCGCGCCCGTCGTGGTCGTCTCCGCCGTCGCCCTGTCGGAGAAGGTTCCGGACCCCAGCCTGCGCCCCCACGGCTTCACCATCACGCGCGGTGAGCTGATGGATCTGCGCGAGACGGCCGATGACCTCGTCGCGGCCGGCTACGAGCGCGTCGACCAGGTCGATGACCGCGGCCAGTTCGCCATGCGCGGCGACATCCTCGACGTGTTCTCCGCCACCGAGGACCGCGCCGTGCGCGTCGACCTGTTCGGTGACGAGATCGAGACGATCCGCGCGTTCTCCACCTTCACCCAGCGCAGCCTCGAGGAGCTCGAGTTCGTCGAGGTCGCCCCGGCCGCCGAGCTCGCTCTGGAGTACCGCTCCCTCGCGGAGGAGGCCGCCGCCGAGGACGACGCCGACCGCCCCGACATCGCCGACATCCTGCCCGTCGACGACTTCAAGGCGTTCCTCGACCTGACCGACGCCGCGGTGATCCTCGCCGCCGAGGAGGAGCTCGCCCCCGCGCTGGCCGACCACTTCCAGGATGTCCAGGCCGCGTTCGGCGACAACGACGCCCTCGACCTCTACTGCCCGCCCGAGGTGGTCACCAAGGCGATCGACACCCGCGCGCGCATCCGCCTGTCGAGCATCGACCAGGATCAGCCCTTCGAGTTCCGCGCCTCGAGTGCCGAGATCGCCGCCAAGGGGATCCGCGAGGCCGAACCGGAGCTGGAGAAGCTGACCCGCAGCGGCTACCGCACCGTGGTGACCTGGCCGGTCAAGGGCGAGGGAGATCGCGCCGCCTACAACCTCGGACGCCTCAAGGTGCAGTGGCTCGAGGCTGGTGGCGCCGGGGCTGGTCCGGATAGACCGGCCCCGGCGAAGAGCGCTCTGTCCTTCGCCCAGGCGCGGCTGCGTGAGGGCTTCATCGCCCCGCAGTTCCAGCTCGCGGTGATCCCCGAGCACCGGCTGTTCCGCCGGCGGCGCACCCCGGACGCACCGGGGCGGATCGGCAAGCGTGGCGTCCTGCGCTCCTTCACCGAGCTGCGCTCGGGCGACATCATCGTCCACGAGGATCACGGCGTCGCCCGCTTCGCCGGCTTTGACACCAAGACGGTCGCCAACGTCACGCGCGACTACCTGACCCTCGAGTACGCGGGTTCAGACCGCGTGTTCATGCCGGTCGACCAGCTGGCCAAGATCAGCCGCTACGTCGGGGGCACTGACGTCACCCTGTCCAAACTCGGCGGCACCCGCTGGGAGACGGTCAAGTCCCGCGCGCGCCGGGCCGCCCAGGAGCTGGCCGGCGAGCTGCTCAACCTGTACGCCGAGCGCAAGCGCCGCGAGGGCTTCGCCTTCTCGCCCGACTCGGAGTGGCAGCGCGACTTCGAGGACGCCTTTCCCTACACCGAGACCCCCGATCAGCGCGACGCGATCGAGTTCGTCAAGGCTGACATGGAGGCGCCGCGCCCGATGGATCGCCTCATCTGCGGGGACGTCGGCTATGGCAAGACCGAGGTCGCCCTGCGTGCCGCCTTCAAGGCCGTCCAGGACGGCAAGCAGGTGATGGTGCTCGTGCCCACGACGATCCTCGCCCAGCAGCACTACGGCACCTTCTCCGAGCGGCTCAAGGATTTCCCGGTGCGCGTCGAGCATGTCTCGCGCTTCCGTCCGGCCTCGGAGCAGAAGGCGACCATCGCCGCGTTCTCCAAGGGCGAGGTGGACATCCTCGTGGGCACCCACCGCCTGTTCTCCCGCGACGTGCGCGCCAAGGACCTCGGACTGCTGGTGGTGGATGAGGAGCAGCGCTTCGGGGTCAAGCAGAAGGAGCTGCTGCGCCAGATGAAGCTCAAGGTCGACGTCATCGCCATGTCGGCCACGCCGATCCCGCGCACCCTGCAGATGTCGATGGCGGGGATCCGCGACATCACGGTGATCGAGACCGCCCCCGAGGGGCGCCGTCCGGTCAAGACCTACGTGGGCGAGTACGACGAGGAGCTGGTCAAGCGCGCGCTGCTGCGCGAGAAGGGCCGCGGCGGCCAGGCGTTCTTCCTCCACAACCGCATCGAGGACATCGACGACACAGCCGAGCGGCTGCGCGCCCTGTGCCCGGGCATGAGCTTCGAGGTCGCCCACGGGCAGATGGAGGAGGGCGAGCTGGAGAAGCGGATGCTGTCGTTCCTGCGCGGAGACTCCGACGTGCTCGTCTCCACCTCGATCATCGAGTCGGGCATCGACATCCCCCAGGCCAACACGCTGATCGTCGAGCGCGCCGACACCTTCGGCCTCAGCCAGCTGTACCAGATCCGCGGCCGGGTCGGGCGCTCGCGCGAGCGCGCCTACGCCTACCTGCTCTATCCCTCCTCGGCGTCGCTGACCGCCGACGCCGGCCAGCGCCTGTCCGCGCTCAGCGACTACACCGAGCTCGGCTCCGGCTTCAAGGTGGCCATGCGCGACCTGGAGATCCGCGGCGCCGGCAACCTGCTCGGGGACGAGCAGTCCGGGCATGTCGCCGCGCTGGGCTTCGAGCTGTACATGCAGATGCTCGACGAGGCCGTCCAGGCACTGTCGGGCGAGGACGCCGACACCGAGGACGACTGGGAGCCCGTGCGCCTCGACATCAACGTCGACGCCTACGTCCCGGCCGATTACATCCCCTATGAGCAGGCCAAGGTGGATATCCACCGTCGCATCGCCGGCTCGCGTGAGGTGGCCGACATGGCGATCCTGCGCGAAGAGCTGATGGATCGCTTCGGCGACATCCCCGAGCCGCTGGAGAACCTCATCTCCCTGCAGATCGCGCGGATCAAGCTGGGTCAGGCCGGGGTCAACCTGGTGTCGCTGCGCCAGGGTCGCCTGGCCGTCACGCCGGTGGAGATGACCTCGAGCCAGGCCAAGGCGCTGCGCGCCGAGGTGCCCGGTGCCCTCTATGAGTCGGGTCGCTCCCAGCTGTCGGTTCGCGTGTCGAACCATGCGGCCGAGCAGTTCCCCGCGGTGATCGGCGTGGCCGACGCCCTGCGGGCGGTACTGAGAGGCGCGGATTCCGAGGATGAAGTCGAGTCGGACCCGGCGCTCGCCGCCACGTAAATATCCTGTTATGAAGGTAGCCTGACGAGAACGCGTCCCGCGGGCTCATGCAGGCTGATTCACACGGGCAGGAGGTCAACGTTGGCGGGCAGACAGCGCAGCATCGATTTTCGGGGTGCCGGCCGGCTCGGTGCCCCCACCGGGCAGCCGACGGCGGCCGAGTCCTTCAACCGCATCCTCACCGGTCTCGCCGGCGGCCGCTTCACCCAGAACCGTCCCTTCGCGTTCCGGTTCTGGGACGGGAGCACCCTGGCGGCCACCGACCCGAGCGTCGTGGAGCCGGCGCCGACCTTCGTGATCACCTCGCCGCGCGCGATCGCCTACATGCTGCGCTCCCCCGACGAGGTGGGCTTCGGTCGCGCCTGGATCGCCGAGGACTTCGATTTCGACGGTGACCTGTTCAGCGCCCTGAGCTGGCGCACCCAGCTGCGCGGCATCTCGGTCCCGGTGACCGAGAAGCTGACCGCGCTGCTCGAGGCGGTGCGCCTCGGTGGTCTCACGGCGCTGCTCCCGCCGCCGCCGATCGCCTCCGAGGCGGTCCAGCGCGGGCGCCTCCACTCCCTGGCGCGGGATCGGGCGGCGATCCGCCACCACTACGACGTCTCGAACCACTTCTACCGGATGCTCCTCGGCCCGAGCATGGTGTACTCCTGCGCCTACTTCGCCTCCCCCGAGGACACGCTGGAGGAGGCCCAGCGCCGCAAGCTCGAGCTGATCTGTCAGAAGCTGGCCCTGGAGCCGGTGGACCGCCTGCTCGACATCGGCTGTGGCTGGGGATCGCTGCTCATCCATGCCGCCCTCGAGCACGGCATCACCGGCGTCGGAGTGACCCTGTCAGAGGAACAGGCTGAGCTCGCCCGTGAGCGGATCGCCGCCGCCGGGGTGGCCGACCGGGTGGCGGTCGAGGTCCGCGACTACCGCGAGCTGGCGGGTGAGCGCTTTGATGCGATCGCCTCGGTCGGCATGTACGAGCACGTCGGCCGCGACCAGCTCGGGAACTACGTCAGGTCCGTGCGGGACATGCTCGAACCCGGCGGCCGCTTCCTCAACCACGGCATCACCCAGCTGTCGACCCGTCCGACGCGGCGCCACACGTTCATCAACCACTTCGTGTTCCCCGACGGCGATCTCAATCCGCTCGAGGATCTGCTGGTGGAGATGCATACGGCCGGTCTCGAGGTGCGCGACGTCGAGTCCCTGCGCGAGCACTACGGGCTGACCCTGCGCCACTGGGTGGCCAACCTGGCCGAGCACCGCGAGGCGGCGATCGCCGAGGTCGGACGCGAACGCGAGCGGATCTGGTGGCTCTACATGGTCGGGTCCGCCACGGCCTTCGAACTCGCCGATATCTCCATCTTCCAGACCCTCGCGGTGCGCGGCGGCGCGCCGCACCGACTGCCGCTCGAGCGCCGTGAGCTGATCGGCGACCTGGCTGGCGACGCCTGGTTCGATCAGGCTGAGGGGCACCGCGAACGGGCTCTAACAACTTCGTAAGGAATCCCCTCACCCGTCCGACCGGCCCGAGATATGGCCGCTACAGTGCGGCGGCGTGAAGAGGACGATTCGGATGATCATGGCGCTCGGCGCCCTCGTGGTGACTGCGTTTGTCGTGGCGGGCTGTGGCAGCAGCTCGAGTGTTGGAAGCTCCGACGTGGCCAACGTCGCCGGCAACCCGATCAGCAAGCAGGCCTTCAACCACTGGATGTACGTGGCTGAGAAGGGCAACTCCGTCGAGAGCGGCGGCCCGGTCATCGTCCCCACCGACCCCCCGAACTTCACCGGGTGCATCGCGCAGATCCGTGCGCAGATCCCCACCTACGCCAAGACCGCCGCGAGCACCCTGAAGGCGGACTGCAAGGAGCTCTTCACCAACCTCGACTCCGAGGTCCTCGACTTCCTCGTCAAGGCGTACTGGTACCAGGGCACCGCCTACACCGACGGCATCAAGGTCACCGCCAAGGAGCTGACCGCAGCGTTCAAGGCCGCCCAGAAGCAGACCTTCCCCACCACCGCCGAGTACACGGCCTTCCTCAAGGAGACCGGCGAGACCCGCCAGGACATCGACTTCCGCCTGCGCGTCAACACCGTCTTCCAGAAGCTGATCGCCAAGGACGTTCCCAAGATCACCACCGCGGCGGTGCAGAAGTACTACACGGCGCACGCCACCGAGTTCGGCACCCCCGAAACGCGCGACATCAAGATCATCCAGACGACGTCTGAGGCGAACATCGACAAGGCCGAGTCCGCCGTCAAGTCCGGACAGAGCTGGGCCAGCGTGGCCAAGCAGTACTCGACCAACACGGCGACCAAGAGCAGCGGCGGCGTCCAGAGCAACGTCGAGAGCGGTCAGCTCGAATCCGCCGTCAACAAGGTGGTCTTCTCCGCTCCGGTGAACAAGCTCGAGGGCCCGATCAAGGGCACCTTCGGCTACTACCTGATCGAGGTCACCAGCATCAAGGCGGCGACCAAGACCCCGCTGGCCAAGGCGACCAAGGAGATCAAGGAGCTGTTGACCGAGCAGTACGACAACTCGGCCCAGACCAAGGTCAACGCCGCGGTGAAGAAGCAGTGGGGCAAGCAGACCAAGTGCGCGTCCGCCTACATCATGGACGACTGCGCCGGCTATGTGGCGCCGAAGACCACGACGACCGCGGCCTCCGCCACGCCGACCACCGCGGCCAGCAGCGGTGCGGCCGACACCGGCACCGTCACCTCGGAGACCTCGACCGCCACGGTGGCAACATCGACGGCGTCGTCCACGACCACGACGAAGTAGCCTCAAGCGCCGTGTCCGGCGCAGATGACATCACCACCGCCCTCGGGCGCCTGGATGCGATCACCCGGCGCCTGCGCGTGGAGTGCCCCTGGGATCGTGAGCAGACCGAAGTGTCCATCGTGCCCCACACGGTGGAGGAGGCCTATGAGCTCGCCGACGCGGCCCACTCGGGTGATGACGCCAAGCTGCTCGATGAGCTCGGTGACGTGCTCTTCCAGGTGCACTTCCTCGCCCTGTTGCTCGAGGAGCGCGGCGCCGGTGACCTCGCCCAGGTCGCCAGCCACGCCACCGAGAAGCTGATCCGCCGGCACCCGCACGTGTTCGGTGAGATCGAGGTGGCGAACGCCGGCGAGGTCCTGGCCAACTGGGACGCCATCAAGGCGACCGAGGCCGGCCGTGAACCCGGCGTGTTCGGCGAGGTGCCCGAGAACCTGCCCGGGCCGCTGTACGCCCGGAAGGTCCAGCGCCGCGCCGCCTCCAGCGGCTTTGACTTCGACGGCGTCGAAGGTCCCCTGCAGTCGGTGCGCGACGAGCTGGAGGAGCTGATCGCCGCTGACACCGCGGCCGAGCAGTTCCACGAGCTCGGCGACGTCCTGTTCGCCGCCGTCAACGTCGCCCGCAAACTCGAGCTCGATCCCGAGCTCGCTCTGCGCGCGTCCTCAGAGCGCTTCCGCGGCCGGGTGCAGGACGGCGTGGATCTCGCGGCGGCCCAGGGCGAGAACTGGAACGATCTCAGTACCGACCAGCAGCTCGCCTTCTACGCCCGAGCGCGACTCAAAGCCGAAGGCCAGTGACGCCACTAAGGAGCCCCACCCCCCGATGAGCCAGATCGAACACGTCCACGCCCGCCAGATCCTCGACAGCCGCGGTAACCCGACGGTCGAGGTCGAGCTCAGCGTGAAATCCGGGGCCTGGGGGAGGGCGGCGGTGCCCTCCGGCGCGTCGACCGGCGAGTTCGAGGCCACCGAGCTGCGCGACGGTGGCAGCGCCTACCTCGGCAAGGGTGTCACCCAGGCGGTCGACAACGTCAACGGTGAGATCGCCACGGCGATCCGCGGCATGGACGCCTCCGCCCAGGCCGCCCTGGACCGCACGCTCATCAGCCTCGATGGCACGCCGAACAAGTCCCGCCTCGGTGCCAACGCGATCCTCGCGGTGTCCCTGGCCGCCGCGCACGCCGCCGCGGCGGAGGAGCGCCTGCCGCTGTGGCGCTACCTCGGCGGGGAGACCGCCCACATCCTGCCCGTGCCGATGATGAACGTGCTCAACGGCGGCGCCCACGCCGACAACTCGGTCGACTTCCAGGAGTTCATGATCGTGCCGGCCGGCTTTGACACCTTCACCGAGGCGCTGCGCGTCGGTGCGGAGGTGTTCCACAGCCTGAAGAAGACGCTGTCGTCCCGTGGGCTGGGGACCACCGTGGGTGACGAGGGCGGCTTCGCCCCCGACCTCAGCTCCAACGAGGAGGCGCTGGAGGTCCTCGTGGACGGCATCCGGGCCGCCGGCTACATCCCCGGTGAGCAGGTGTTCATCGCCATGGATCCCGCCACCTCGGAGATCTTCGAGAACGGCACCTACGTGCTCAAGCACGAGAAGCGCTCGCTGTCGGCCGACGAGCTCGCCGACTACTGGGCCGAGCTCGCGGCGCGCTACCCGATCGTGTCGATCGAGGACGGCATGGATGAGGAGGACTGGGAGGGCTGGAGCACCCTGACCGACCGGCTCGGCGACCACATGCAGCTGGTGGGCGACGACCTGTTCGTCACCAATACCGACCGGCTCAAGCGCGGGATCGAGGCCGGCGTGGGCAACTCCATCCTCATCAAGGTCAACCAGATCGGCACCCTGTCTGAGACGCTGGCGGCGATCCGCATGGCCCGCGAGGCCGGGTACACCGCGGTGATGTCGCACCGCTCGGGAGAGACCGAGGACGTCACCATCGCCGACCTGGCCGTGGCCACCGGCTGTGGCCAGATCAAGACGGGGGCTCCCTCGCGCACGGACCGGGTGGCCAAGTACAACCAGTTGCTGCGCATCGAGGAGGTCCTCGGTCCCGAAGCCGAGTACCCCGGCAAGTCCGTCTTCCGGCTCTGACGCGTCGGAGTTCTGACGCACATCCCGACGCAAGCGGCAATGCAGCAGGAAGGAACTCGGCGGCGTCGAACGAAGGCCCAAGCTCATGCCGCCGGCCCGTACCTCTGCAGCTCGCTCCGCCCCGCAGCGCTCGACGCCCCGGCGTTCACCCCAGACCCCACCCGCCTTCGGACCCCGCCGGGTCAAGTCACGGGCGCCGATGTCGCGCATCCGCTGGGACCGCGCCACCCGCGTCGGTCTCGCGGTGGTGGTGGCGCTCCTCGCGTACCTGTGGATCACCGGTCTCTCCAGCCTGCTCTCCCATCACACCCAGGCCGCCCAGGGCCTCAGCCAGGTCCAGCAGCTGAGCCGGCAGAACCGGGCGCTGGTGGCCGAGGAGAAGGCCCTGCACGCACGGGCCACGATCGTCGCCGACGCCCGCAAGCTGGGCATGGTCAAGGCCGGCGAGCAGTCCTTCATCGTCACGCACTGACGCTCCGCGCGCCGCGGGCGGCATGACGGAGATCCCCTTCGATCAGCTGCTCGTCCTCTGGAGCGACGGCGAGTTACGCCTCCGCGCCGCCGAGCCGCGCGAGCGCCGCATCATGGAGCAGGTGATCGATGCCTGCGTACAGGAGCTGCGCCGCCGCCTCGGCGGAGCGTTCCGATCGAATGAGCTCGGCCACCTCTACCTCGAGGGAACCGATTGGTGCTTCGAGCTGGCCACCAAGGTGGCCCCCAACTCGCCCGAGGCCTGGGACATGCCGACCATCGTCGGCGCCGCCTTCAGCCGGTACGTGCGCCGGGCCATGGACTACGGCGGCGGCCGGCGCCGTCTCGGGGACGACGAGGAGGAGTAGCGCGGCTGGGACGCCCGTGAGGGCGCCCCAGCCGGCTCATGATCAGTCCTCGCTGGCCGTCTCGTCGCCAGCGGTCTCGATGGCGGTGTCGGTCGCGGTGACCTCGTCGTCATCGTCGCCCGCGTCGGCGTCGATGTCGGCACCGATGCGCCGGATCACGATCTGATCCTCCTCGATGACCACCTCGACGGGTCGGTGGCCCGCCCAGTGCTCGGCGTAGACCGGATCGTCCTGGACCGAGGGGTCGAGCCACAGCCCGTAGCCCTCCTCGCCGTGATCGAAGGTGCCCTCGAGCGGGCCGACCGGCTTCTTGCGACGGCTGCTCGAGCGCCCGCCGCGACGGCCGCGACGGCGCTTGGGCTTGTCGTCGTCGGCCTCGGACTCGTCGTCCTCGTCCTCGTCGTCCTCACCGGCGGCGATCCGGGCCGCCCGGGCCGCGGCCCGGGCTTCGGCCTCGGCGGCGGCCTGCTCGGCCGCCTCCTTCTCGGCGGCGGCCTTGGCCTCCGCCTCGGCGTCGAGTTCGGCGGCGATCAACGCGTCATCCTCGGCGCGCAGGTCGATCTCGTCATCGAAGTCGGCGGCAGCTACGGTGTCCACGGCTTCTCCATCTGATCCGGGTTCGAGCGACTGTTCGCGCTTGAACGCCTGAATCTGTTGCACAGTGACCTCGAGCTGATGGGCGATCCACGCGTCGGTGCGCCCTTGGCGCACCCAACCGCGGATCCGGTTCAGCTCCGGCCTCAAAGATTTTCTAGGCATTGGCGCTGAGAATAGTGGGGGCGGGCCTGTCGCGGCTCAGCGGGAGTGCCGCCTCATGCGAGAAACCGCGCGCCGGCGCCCGGCACACCTTCGGGGAAGCGGCCAATGAACCGCTTGTCAGTTGATGGAGCGCGGCGGTATCCTCGGCCCACGCCGACCAGGGCCGGGGTGGGCGTGGCAGGTAGGGGACGTGCCCAATAGCGTTGTTCGAGCCGGGAGGCCGGAGATGCTCGTGCTGACGAGAAAGTCCAACCAGAGCATCATGATCGGGGACGACATCGAGGTGTCTGTGCTGTCGATCATGGGCGAGAAGGTCCGCATCGGAATCCAGGCGCCTCGCGAGGTCCCGGTGTTCCGCACCGAGGTCTACCTGGACATCCAGGATGAGCGCGTGGTGGCGAGGACCGCCGCCGAGGAGCGCGGCTGAGCGCTCAGGTCACCAGCAGGTACAGCGTGGCGAGCATCACCACGGTGACGATCACCACGGTCGCGGCCAGCGACAGCATGAGCACGTAGAAGCGCAGCGAGCTGCGCTGGTTGGCCCGCTCACGCGAGCGGAGTCGGGCGCGTCGCGCCACCTCGCGCTCGACCTGGCGGCGGCGCTGCTGGTCCTGCTGGGCTTCGAAGTGGAAGGCCCGCTCGAACTGCGCCAGGCTCTGGCGCATGCGCGGGCGGCTCGCGGTCTGCTCGGGCATCGGCGGATGAGTGTACGTAACACCGCCCGAGCGTCAGGGTGAGGAACCTCACCTCCCCCGGAGACGAGCTTCGGCTGACCGTGACCCGCGACCGCTCGCGGCTCACGGTCAGCGCTCGCCGCCTAGGCGATGGTGACGTCCTCGGACAGGTAGACGTCCTGGATCATGTTGAGCAGCGCGATGCCCTGCTCCATCGGACGCTGGAAGGCCTTACGGCCCGAGATCAGACCGGTGCCGCCGGCGCGCTTGTTGATCACCGTCGTGCGCACCGCCTCGGCCAGGTCGCTGTCGCCCGAGGACGCCCCGCCGGAGTTGATCAGCGGCGAGCGGCCCATGTAGCAGTTGGCCAGCTGGTAGCGGGTGAGGTCGATCGGGTGATCCCCGGCGGTCAGCTCGCTGTAGACGAGCTTGTTGGTCTTGCCGTAGCTCTTGTCGACCTTCTGCACGGCCAGGTAGCCGCCGTTCACCTCGGGCAGCTTCTGCTTGATGATGTCGGCCTCGATGGTCACGCCGAGGTGGTTCGCCTGGCCGGTGAGGTCGGCTGACAGGTGGTAGTCGACGCCGTCCTGGACGAAGGCCGGGTTGCGCAGGTAGCACCACAGCACGGTGAACAGCCCCAGCTCATGGGCCTCCTGGAAGGCCTCGGAGACCTCCTGGATCTGGCGGGTGGACTGCTCGGAGCCGAAGTAGATCGTCGCGCCGACGCCCGCCGCGCCCATCTCCCAGGCCTGCTGGACGCTGCCGAACATGATCTGGTCGTACTGGTTGGGGAAGGTCAGCAGCTCGTTGTGGTTGAGCTTGACGATGTAGGGGATCCGGTGGGCGTACTTGCGCGAGGTGGCGCCGAGCACGCCGATGGTCGAGGCGACCGCGTTGCAGCCACCCTCGATCGCCAGCTCGACGATGTTGGCCGGGTCGAAGTAGAGCGGGTTGGGGGCGAAGCTCGCCGCCGCGGAGTGCTCGATGCCCTGGTCGACGGGCAGGATCGACAGGTAGCCGGTGCCGGCCAGGCGCCCGTGGTTGAACATCTGGCGCAGGTTGCGGACGACCTGGATGTTGCGGTCGTTGTCGAGCACCACGCGCTCGATGAAGTCCGGACCCGGCAGGTGCAGCTGGGACTTGTCGATGTCCGTGGACGTGTGGTTCAGCAGCGAGTCCGCGTCGTCGCCGAGCAGCTCGGTGATGTGATCGATGGAGGACTCGGTAACGCTCGCCATGGGGGCTCCTTCGCGGTTCAGGATGAAGTTCGGTGAGACAACCTCCCGACCAGGAGCGGCGGGGTGTTAATCCCCACGATACCGGGCCCGATCGTCCCCCGGGGATCGAGGATTTGGACCCATATAGAATCTCACTGTGGCCTCTGGTGGACCTGACCTCTTCGTAATCTGCAAACACTGCGGCGCCGAGGTCAGCCCGTACATCACCGAGTGCCCCTACTGCGGCAATCGGATCCAGAAGCGGGCCCCCAAGCTCGGGCCCGACGGACGCATCGCCGAGCGCCGGACCCGTCGTCCGCCGTCACCCACCCTGCCGCGTCTGCGCCGCGGGGAGATTCCCGGCATCCGCCACGACCAGCACCCCTACGGAACCATCCTGCTCGTGCTGTTGGGCTTCGCCGGCACCCTGCTGTGGCGCACCGCGGCGATCAATCCGCTCAAGCTCGTCGCCATCGGGAACCTGAACGCCGACTGGTATCGGGTCTTCACCTCACCCTTCGTCTACAACAACACCGGCTACGCGGTGATCACCCTCGGCGTGATCGCCCTCTACGGCGTGCTCATGGAGCGTCGCCACGGGCTGCTGTTGGTCATCGCCCTGTTCCTCGTCGGCGCGGCCGCCGGGACGGCCGTGGCGATCGAGGCCTCACCCGACCTGGTCATGGGCGCCAACGGCGGGGCACTGGCCCTGCTCGTCGCCTGGGCGATGCCGGACCTCATGTCCCTCACCGCCAAGTCGGACTTCGACGGTGATCTGATCGGCACGGCGGTACTCGGCCTGGTCATCGCGCTGATGCCGTTGGTGGCGCCGGAGGCCAGCTGGGTATGTGATGCCGTGGGCGTCTCCGCCGGCATTCTGATTGGCTACCCGCTGGCCCGGATCCATCCGGTCTGAGCCGGGCCGTCTCAGCTGAACGCGGCCGGGGCCACCCCGGACGCCGCCCCATCTCACCCACCGAAGTCAATCTGGAGGACCCTCATGACTGAGATCCGCTTTCTGGGCCACGCCGCCTTCACCATCACCGATGGCAACACCACGGTGCTGATCGACCCGTTCCTGTCGGGCAATCCCAACGCCGCCATCTCCGCCGACGACGTCAACGCCGACGCCATCCTGGTCACCCACGCCCATGCCGACCACATCGGTGACACGGTGGCGATCGCCAAGCGCACGGGCGCGCCAGTGGTGGCGATCGTCGAGCTCGCCGGTGAGCTCGGGGAGGAGGGCATCGAGGCCCAGGGCATCAACTTCGGCGGCACCGCCGTGTTCGATTGGGGCTGGGCCAAGATGGTCCCGGCCTGGCACACCTCGGTGTCCCCCAAGGGCGTGGGCACGATCCCGGCCGGCTACCTGATCAACTTCCAGGGCACGGTCGTCTACCACCTCGGCGACACCGGCCTGTTCTCGGACCTGGCCCTGGTGGGCAAGCGCCACCCGATTGACGTCGCACTCATCCCGATCGGCGGCCACTACACCATGGATCCGATCGACGCGGTCGACGCGGCCGACTTCATCAAGGCCCAGACGGTGATCCCCTGTCACTACAACACCATGCCGGCGATCCAGCAGGACGCCAACGCGTTCCAGGCCGCCGTCGAGGCCCAGACGAGCTCGCACTGCGTGGTGCTCGAGCCGGGCCAGGCCCACACGGTCTGACCCCGACCCGGGGCGCGGGGGCCACTTGGCGTGAAGGTCGCGATTCTCGCGGAGTGGTACCCCTCCCCGGCTGACCCCGTCCACGGGGTGTGGGCCCACCGCCAGGCGCTGGCCAGCGTGGCCGCGGGGGCCGAGGTGCGGGTGCTGGTGATGCGCCGCCCGGTGCCGCCGTTGTCGGTGCTGCGCCGGGTCGCCCGGGGGGAGGGACGGGCCCTGAGAACGTGGTTCGACGGCGCGCGGGCGGACCTGTCGCCGTGGGAGATGGACGGGCTGAGCGTCACGCCGGTGCCGTGGGTGGGGCCGCCCCGCCCGCTCTCCTACGGTGCGTGGGGGTGGTGGATGGCGCCGTCGCTGGGCCGGGCGCTGTCGGCGCTCCGGGGCAGCTGGCCCTTCGCCCTCGTCCACGCCCACACCCTGGCGCCGACCGGTCAGGCCGCGGCGCTGTGGACCCGCCGCTGGGGGGTGCCCCTGGTGCTGTCGGCCCACGGACCGGACATGACCGACGTGCCCGCCCGCTCGGGCGTCGGCCGCCGCGCGGTGGGCGCGGCCCTGGACGCCGCCGACCTGGTGCTGGCCAACTCCACCTGGGCCCGGGCCCGCTGCATCGAGCTGGGGGCGCCCGCCTCCCGCTGTGAGACGTTGCACCTCGGCGCTGATCTGTGGGATTCAGCGCCTTCGCCCACGGTGGGTGACCGTCGCCTGGCGCTCGTCACCGTGGCGCACCTTCAGGCGCGCAAAGGGCACGCGACGGTCCTGGAGGCGATCGCCGCCATCGACCCCAGCCGGCGCCCGAGCTACCTGATCGTCGGCGACGGGGAGGAGCGCGAGGGGCTCGAGCGGCGTGCGGCCGAGCTGGGGATCGCCTCGTCAGTGACCTTCACCGGGCAGCTGGAGCATCCCGCAGCGCTGGCGGCGATGGCCCAGGCCGATCTGTTCGTGATGCCCGGGGTGGACGAGCCCTTCGGCGTGGCCTTCGTGGAGGCGATGGCGGCCGGGCTGCCCGCGGTCGGCGGGCGGGGCGAGGGAGGACCCGAGGACATCGCCGCGGCTGGTGAGGGCATGTTGACGGTGAGACCGGGTGCGGCGGACGAGCTCAGCGCGCTCCTGGTGCGTCTGGACGCCGACCGGGCCGAGCTGGCCCGGCTGGGGGCGGCGGCGCGGGCGACGGTGGCGGCGGCCTTCACCTGGGAGCGCTGTGGTGAGGCGACCTACGCCGCCTATGCGCGCGTGCTCGAGTCGGCCGCCGCGGCCGCGCGGAAGCGCTGGCCATGAGCGTCGACGTGCTCATCGTCTCGCTCGGCACGACGCGGGGCCTGCGCATCGGGGACGCCCAGCTGGCGGCGATGCTCGAGCAGGCCGGGGCGTCCGTGGCGGTGGCCGGGGTGCGCATCGGCGCCGGGAACCGACTGCGGCGCGGCTACCCGGCCAACGACCTGATCGAGGCGGTGGCGGCCCGGCGGGCGCTCGCCTCGGCGCTGGCGCGGGAACGCCCACGCGCGGTGATCTTCTCCACCACCACGGCGTCGCTGCTCGCCGCGGTTCCCACCGGGCTGCGCTACGGGATCTGGCTCGACTCGCCGGCGCGGCTGAATCGACCGGGTCCGGAGAACGCGATCCTCCATGCGCTCGAGCGCCGGCGCATGGCCGCCGCCACGGTGGTGATGCCCTGGAGCTCACCGGCGCTGGAGGAGCTCCCCGCTCAGGTCCGCCACGCGGTGGTGATCTCACCCCCCATCCGACTCGGGCCGGCGCCGGCGTCGGTGCGCGACCCGCTGGTGGTGGCGTATGCGCCGGACCCCAAGGCCAAGGACCTCGAGCTGGTGTGTCGCAGCTGGTCCGCCTACCTGGCGGCCGAGCGTGACCCCGGCCGTCCGGTCGTGCCGGCGGGGGCGCGGCTGCTCGTGACGGGGATCGAGCCCGACTGGGCGGCTGAGTTCCTGCGTCGCCGCGGCATCACCCGGTTGCCCGAGCGCCTCATCCTGGCCGGGACGATGCACCGCGGCGCCTTCCTCGGGCTGCTGTCCCGGGCGGCGGTGTTCCTCAGCGCCGCGCGCTGGGAGGACTTCGGCCAGGCGCCGCTGGAGGCGCTGGCCGCCGGCGCGGCGCTGGTCAGCGCTCCGGGCGGGGGGCCGTTCCCCGCCCTCGCCCTGGCCCGCGAGCTCGAGCCCGCGTTCGTGGCCACCGACCGCTCCGCCGAGGCGGTGGCGACCGCCCTGTCCGCCGGGGTCAGCGCCGCGCTGTCCGACGTCGCGCTGACGGACTACCGCGCCGCGGCGCGCGTCGCGCTGGCGGGCTATGCCCGGCAGGCCACCGTCGCGCGGCTGGCCGACGATGTCCTGTCGCGCCTGCTGACTGACTAGTGCGCTGCAGGGCACTAGCCGGCGCCGGCGGCCCGCAGCGTCGCCTCGGCGAAGGCGGCGACCTCAGCGCCGGCGGTGGCGGCGTCGATCGCGCGGCTCGCTTCGGCCATCCGCTCGCGGAGCACCGGGTCGCTCAGGGCCACGATCGCCATCGCGGCGCGTGAGACATCGCCGGGCGGAACGAGGATGGCGTTCTCCCCGTCGATCGCCACGTCGCCGACCGCCCCGACGACGTCACTGACGATCATTGGCAAGGCCGCGGCGGCCGCCTCGCGGATCACCACGCCGAAGGGTTCATAGCCGCTGAGCAGGGTGAAGATGTCCGCCTCGGCATACAACTCGGCGAGCTCGGCTCCGGAGCGGTGGCCGTGGAAGCGCGCGGTGATCCCGAGCTCGGACGCGGTCTGCTCCAGCCCGGCGTGGAGGAATCCGTCGCCGACGATGTCCACGACGAGCTTCTGCGGTGCCAGGTCGGCGGCGGCCTGAGCCGCCGCACGCAACAGCACGGCGATGTGCTTATCGGGCACCAGTCGCGCCACCGTCAGCAGGCGCAGCTCGTCGCCGCCGCGGAAGGGCAGGACCGCGCGGATCGGCTCGAGATCCGCGGACTGCAGCGCCAGGGTGATCCGCTCATCGGGCACGCCGAACGCGCGCAGCCGCCGGCGCGCGGCGGAGGAGACGACGATGGCGCCGTCGACCCGGTTGGCGAAGTGACGGTGCCAGCGCAGTTGGGTGGACCCGAGGAGCGGGTTGATCTCCGGCGTGCACTCGGTGAGGAGCAGGTGGGGCACGTGGTGGCGCCCGCCCCACAGGCGGGCGCGAATCGCCAACGGTCCGTACTCGGAGGCGACGATCACGTCGGGCGCGCTGGCGGCCAGGGCCGGCTCGAGGCCGCGGGGCAGCATCACCGGCGTGCGGCCCGGGCGGGGCAGCTGGCGCGAGCGCAGGTGGGTGGCCGGGTAGGCGTGAGCGGTGGTGAAGAAGCCCTCGGGGACGTCCCAGCTCGGCTGGCCCGCGTCGGCGTAGATGACCTCGAGGGCGATGTCGGGCCGCGCGTTGAGGGCCTCGAACAGCGGCTCGCGGTACGGCGCGGCCACCGGCGCGACCACGGTGATCCTGAGCATGGCGGCGAGCTTGGCACACTCGCCCTCAGGCTGATGCGCGTGCTGCTGATCCACAACCGCTACCGGGCCCAGGGCGGTGAGGAGCGCGCGGTGGCCTCCCAGGCCGACCTGCTGGCCCGCCACGGCCACGTCGTCGAGGTGCTCGAACGCGACAGCGCCTCGGTCTCCGCGGCCCGGGCGGCCGCCGGCCTGATCGGCGGTGGCCTGGCGCCGGCTCAGATCGGCGCCGCGGTGGCGCGTTTCGGCGCCGACGTGGTCCACGCCCACAACCTCCACCCGCTGCTGGGGTGGCGTGCCCTGGCCGCCGCGCGCGCGGCCGGAGCGAGCACCCTCCTGCAGCTGCACAACTTCCGGCTCTACTGCGCCATCGGCATCGCCTATCGGGAGCGCCAGCCCTGCCACGCCTGTCACGGGGTCAACACGCTGCCGGGCCTCGTGCACCGCTGTCGCGGCTCGATGGGCGAGGCGGCGGTCTACGCCACCGGCCTGGCCGCCCAGCAGCGTCGGTTACTCGAGGGTGCCGACCGGCTCATCGCGCTGAGCGCCGGCCATCTGGCGCTGCTCGGTGGCCACGGGCTCCCGGTGCAGCGTGCCTCGGTGGTGCCGAACTTCATGCCGGACGGCGGCTGGGCGAACGCCTCGGCTGCAGGCCGCGGCACTTATGCGCTGGTGGCCGGGCGCCTGGTCGAGGAGAAGGGCTTTGACACCGCGGTCATCGCGGCGGCCGCGGCCGGGGTGGCGCTGGTGGTGGCCGGGTCGGGCCCGGATGAGCCGCGCCTGCGGGCGCTCGCCGCCGACCGCGGCGCGCAGGTCACCTTCACCGGCTGGCTCACACCCGCGGAACTGGCCGCGCGGGTGCGTGGCGCCGGGATCGTGCTGATCCCCTCGCGCTGTGAGGAGGCCTTCGGGTACGGCGCCCTCGACGCCTTCGCGGCCGGCGTGCCGGTCATCGCCGCGCCCCGTGGCGGGCTGGCCGAGCTGGTCAGCGCCGGCGGGGGCACGCTGCTCGATCCCGATGACCCGGTTGCCTGGGGCGATGCGCTGGCGACCGCGTGGGCCGATCCGCACCGGCGCCAGCGTGAGGGCGATCAGGCGCTGGTGGCGGCACGGGAGCGTTACGGGGAGGCCGCGGCGCTGACTGCGCTGCTCGATGCCTATGCAGCCGCGGGCCGGGCTCGTAGGATTCGCTGACCTGCCCGGGTAGACAAACTGGCAAAGTCGGCGGTCTTAAAAACCGCTGGAGGCAACTCCTTTGCGGGTTCGATTCCCGCCCCGGGTACCTCGGTGGCGTCGCGGCACCCCGCTGGCGCGGGGCCACCGAGAGAAAGCCCCCCGCCGCGGCTGCGACGGGGGAGCCGGTCTCTCAGCTGGTCTAGGCGGCGGCCGCTGCGGTCACGCCGTCGACGTCGACATCGACGTCGGTGTCGACGCGGTCGCGCACGGCGGTCTGAATCGACTCCTGGGCCAGTTCGGCGATCACGCCGTGGATCAGCTCGCTGTCACCGTCGATGGTCAGGCCGCTCATGTCCTGAGCGGGCGCGAAGGCCCTGACCCAGGCCGCGGTGCTGGCGCTGGCGGTGGCGGCCGGCGCGTCTGCCGGTGCCTCGATCAGAGCCGTCCTGTCCGGCCCGACGGTGATCGAGAAGACGGCGGGGCCGTCCTCGGCGTCAGCGTCGGTGACGGTGAACTGCACGGTCGCCGGAGTCTCCCGGGGAGCGATGAGCCCACCGGCCAGCCGGAAGATGGCTCCGATGTCAACTCGCTCACCCCCACGGGGTGCGGACCAGGCCCACTCATATCCCCAACGGGCGAGTTCGCCCAGCACGGGAAGCAGATCCTGGGCGCGCGGCGTCAGCTCGTAGTCCACACGCGGCGGAACCTCGCGGTAGCGTTGGCGTGTGAGCATGCCGTCAGCCACCATCCGGTTGAGCCGGGATCGCAACTGTTCGGTTGATATGCCAGGCAACACCCGTTGCAACTCGACGAACCTCCGAGGTCCCGACGCGAGGTCGCGAACAATGAGGAGCGTCCACTTGTCTCCCACGAGGTCCAGTGCTCGTGCATCTGGGGACCACTGGGCGTAGGGGTGCCGCTTAGGCGGTGGAACTTGGGGCATCAAGCCTCCCGCTGTCTTCGGTTGTGTCCTACTAACGCAGTCGACGACTGCTGAGCACTGGTCCCCCGACTGGCTCGCTCTCAATAGTACAAAATTTGAGCGGTAGTTGCCACAAAAGCCGAGAAATCGTGCGATAGCTGGTGCTTTACCCGATGAGACGAGGCTCAATCGGGGGAGATTTCTCCCCCTCGCCGTCTGTTGCTCTGGTTTCTTGTCTGTAAAGACTTGAAAACCGGAGCCAAGTTGGCCACTCTTTCGGTTATCTACTGATCTCACATGCGGTGAGTTACGTAGAAGTCGGACAGGGGCGGGCGGTCCACGCCTGCAGAGCCATACGTTTGTCCAGTTGGTGACGGCGGTTGCAGGCTGCCGTGGCCAACCGGCCGATAGAGGTGCCGTGGGACAGTTGATCTCTTTGTCAGACAGAATCGCCGAACGGGAGGCGGAGCGCCAGCGCTCCAGCCGGGGTGCCGCCGCGTTCTTCTTCGCGCTCGATTGCCCCCTCTCGTACCTGGTGGCCGAGCGCGTCGAACGCGACCTCGGCGAGATCGCGTGGGTGCCGATCCTCGCGCCGCGTGACACACGCTGGGCGCGCGAGCGCCTGCTGCAGGCCAAGGCGGTGGCGGGCACCCAGCGACTGCCGCTGATCGAGCCCGAGAACTATCCCTTCGACGCTCGCCCGGTCTCCCGCGCGGCGCTGTATGCCTCCAAGCAGGACGGATCGGGTGGCGCCTTCGCGCTGCGGGCGCTCCGGCTCGCCTTCGCCGGCGGCTTTGACCTGTCTGAGCCGGACCTGATCGCCGAGGCGGCCGCGGCGGCGGGAATCTCCGTCGACGGGGCCCTGGCGGCGGCCGAGGATGGATCCCTTGACCACGCGTTGGCCAGTACCGCGGGCGGGCTGCGCAGCCGAGGCATCGTCGAGCCGCCGGTGATCCGCATCGTTAGCGGCTGGTTCTCCGGCTTTGACGCCCTGGGTCGGTCCTCGGCCTTCGCCGCGGCGCGGGACTCGTTCTCCGCGCTGGCCGCTGAGCCGGGCTGACCCCGGCGCGCCCGGGTCGGCGCCGCATTTCGTCACCTCTCTGACCGCCGGATTTGGAGGCCCCCTTGAGTCGCGAGGGCGAGATGGGACACTTGAGGACAGTGAAAGATCCGGTCGACCGCCTGATCCGTGCTGTGGCGCGCCGGGACAGCTTCGCCCTCATGTGGGCCCAGTTCGGCGGCGCGCACCTGGTTCTGCTCGGCGGCATGGTGCTGTTCCGTCTGTTCGTGGTCATGCCCGACGGACAGTTCTGGCTGCTCGTCGGGGTCTCCCAGGGTCTGTGCCTGCTCGACAACATCGTCGGAATCAGCCTGACTCGGCGCATGTTCGCGCCCGTCCGGGCCTGGGAGCGGGGGGATCACTCGCCGCAGCTGACGATCGAGGCGTGGAAGGCGCTGTCGAACCTTCCGCTCAACTACTTCCGCAGCTCGCCGCGGCTGCCCCTGCTCTTCACCTACCTGCCGTTCATCGGCTTCGCCGCCTGGCGACTGAACATCGGCGTCACCGGCTTCGTCATCCTGGCGCTGGTCGGAACCACGGTGATCGCCTGTGCGGTGGTCGTCCGCTACTTCCTGATGGAGATCGTCTGTCGCCCCGTGCTCGAGCAGATCGCCGTCGCGCTCCCCGACGACTTCACCGTCCGGCGGGCCGGCCTGCCGCTGAGCTGGCGCCTGTTCCTGGCGGCGCCGGTGATCAACATCGTCACCGCGCTGATCGTCGCGGGCATCTCCTCCGAGGGCCATCCCCAGTCGCTGAACCACCTGGGTCTGGAGTGGCTCGTCGCCGTGGGCGTCTCCCTCACCATGGGGCTTGAGCTGCTGCTGCTGACCGTCCGCACCGTCGGTTCGACCATGGGCGACATCCGCCGCGCGATCGAGCGGGTCCAGGCCGGGGACTTCAGCGCCCGGGTGCCGGTGGTCTCCACCGATGAGACCGGCACCCTCGCCCAGTCCTTCAACCACCTGGTCGAGGGACTGGAGGAGCGCGAGAAGCTGCACCGAGCCTTCTCGGCGTACGTGGATCCCGGCCTGGCCGAGCGGATCCTGCGCGAGGGTTCACATCTCCAGGGTCAGGACCGCGAGGTGTCCATGCTGTTCCTCGACATCCGCGAGTTCACCGCGTTCTCGGAGTCTGCTCGTCCGCGCGACGTCATGGCGCTGTTGAACGAGTTCTGGGATCTCGTCGTGCCGGTGCTGCTGCGCCGGGGTGGGCACGCGAACAAGTTCATCGGCGACGGGGTGCTGGGGGTCTTCGGCGCTCCCGATGATCTCGACCACCACGCTCTGGCGGCGACCCGATCGGCGCTGGAGATCGCCGATCTCGTCCAGGGTCGTTACGGCGGCACCATCAACGTCGGGATCGGCGTGAACACCGGTCACGTCATCGCTGGAACCGTCGGTGGCGGTGGCCGCCTCGAGTTCACCGTGATCGGTGACGCGGTCAACACCGCCTCCCGGGTCGAGGAGGCCACCCGCGCCACCGGGGACACCATCCTCATCACCGAGGCCACCCGACGTCAGCTCCCCGAGGGGCTGTTCGCGTTCGAGCCGCGCGGCTCGGCCGAGCTGAAGGGCAAGACGGTGCCGGTGCAGGTCTGGAGCGTGGAGCGGTTGATCCGCGCCCAGCGCGTCGATGACAGCACCGGGGACTTCGCTACGGTCGGACCCGGCGACTGATTCAGCGGCAGGCGAATCGTCCTCGCCCGCGAATCAGCCCCCGTGAGCTTCAAGGCAATGGCCGCCTCTCCACGTCTTCACGCCCGCAGCACCGCTCGGCGCCACATCTTTCCCCCGGCGGTGCGTGAGTTCGGCCACATCGTCTGGACCGCCAACGTCACCGGGCTCTCCTCGATGCTCGCCTACAACATGCTGCTGGGGATCGTGCCGCTCTCCCTGCTCGGCCTGTTCGTCTCCGGCCAGGTGCTGTCGAGCAACACCGTGGAGCACTCGATCGAGCGCACCCTTCAGGACTTCTTCCCCGGGACGACCAAGAGCACCCTCGACTCCCTGCTGCACCAGGTCGCCAACCACACCGCCACGACCGGCATCGCGACGCTCGTCGCCAGCCTGTGGCTGGCCTCGTCGTTCTGGGGCTCGCTGGACACCGCCTTTTCGCGCATCTACGGCTGCCAGTCACGGTCCTGGCTGCGTCAGAAGCGCTTCGCGCTCGGCATGGTTCTCGTGCTGGTGCTGCTGTTGATCTCCACGGTGACGACGCCGACGCTGCAGTCGCTGCTGCGCTCGGGCGCGGTGCACCTGCCCTTGGTCGTGCGCCACGTCCACGCCGTGGTGTACATCGTCTCGCTGGCCTTCAGTCTGGTGCTGCTGTTCCTGTGTCTGTCGGTGATCTATATGCGCGTGCCGAACATCAAGGTGCCCTGGCACGCCACGTGGCCCGGGGCACTGGCGGCCACGATCGCCATCGGCATCGTCGCCGAGGCGTTCCCGGTCTACCTCAGCTCGATCTCCACGATCGCTCGCTACAGCACCGCGATCGTGTTCATCGTCATCGTGCTCGGCTGGTTCTGGGTGGTGGCGCTGATCATGCTGTGCGGCGCGGTGATGAACTCCGTGTCCCTGAAGCACTACCGGCCCAAGGCGCAGTCCTAGGCGATCCGGCGGCCGTCGCGCCGTCCGGTGGTTAAAAGGCCAGAGGCCGCTTCTTGCGAAGCGGCCTCTGAACCAGGTTGGCCCAATCGGGACGGGCAGGGGTACGTGCCAGAAAGGGCCGGTTTAGGTGGTCGGAGCGGCGGGAGGCGCCGAAATACGGCTTCGCCCCGACCTATGTTTGGGTAGCGGCATGCAGCCGTCACCCGCGACGAACTATCTGCTCTTGCCGGTGGGTTCTCAATAGAACATCCGTCCAGAGGGGCCGTCAGGGGTGATCCACTCAGCCGGCGGCGTGCGTACTGATCTGGCCCTGGGATGGATCGGTGGGCTCGCATTTCTCACCGGACCGGTGAAGATAAGCTTGAGCGTGACGTGAAACAGCTCTTCTCCTTCCCGAATCCGGTCAACGACAAGGCGGCGCGGACCGTCGCCTTCGTGGTCCTCATCGAGGCGGTCGCGACGCTGGCCACCGGCTGGTACTGGATCACCATCCTGCTCGCCTACGGCTTCTGGGCGCGGCTGCTCACCGGACCGACGCTCAGCCCGCTCGGCTGGACCGCTCAGAACGTGATCGCCCCGCGCCTGGGGGAGAAGCGCTACGTGGCCGGACCGCCCAAGCGCTTCGCCCAGGGCATGGGCGCCTGCATGGCGACCGGTGCGCTGGTGTTCGGGTTGATCCTCGGCGATCACACGGTCGCTGACGTGTTCCTGGCGCTGTTCATCCCCGCAGCCGGGCTGGAGTCGATCTTCGGCTACTGCCTGGGCTGTCGCGCCTTCGCGATCCTCATGCGCTTCGGTCTCATTCCCGAGGACGTCTGCGCCGACTGCGCCGATATCTCCGGGCGGCTGGGGATCACGCGCGACCCCGTTGTTCCGGCCGCCTGAGCTCCGCTACTGACCAGCGGCGTAGTGCAACGCCGCACCGCGCAGGATGTCGTGCTCGGACACCTCGACCTGCTCGAGGGAGAACAGCTCCATCACCGCGAGGAGGATCATGGTCCCGGGGATAATCACGTTGGCCCGGTCCGGGTTCAGACCCCGGATGGCCCGGCGCAGCTCCAGCGGCATCTGGCGCAGCTCCTCACAGAGCTCCTGCACCCGCTGGGCACTCAACGTGTAGCCGTGGACGCGGTCACGGTCATAGGGCTCAAGTCGCATGTCGATCGCCGCGAGCGAGGTCGGGGTTCCGGCCACGGCCAGGGTGCGCTGGACGCCGCTGCGCAGCTGCGGCGGGACTCCGGCTGACAGCGTCGCGTCCACGTCCCGGCGCAGGGCGGCCAGCTCCGCGTCGCTGGGGGGATCGCTGGTGATGTGGCGGTCGGACTGGCGCACCACGCCCGCCTGGGTGGAGACGTGGAAGTCGGCACTGACCCCGTGGCCGAGCACGAGCTCGGTCGACCCGCCGCCGATGTCGGCCACCAGGATCCGCTCCTGGTTGTCCCGTGCGAGCGTGTCGGTGGCACCCCGGTAGGTGAGGGTGGCCTCCTCCTCGCCGGTGAGGATGGCCGTCTCCCACCAGTAGCGGCGGGCGACGTCGGCGGCGAAGTCCGCTCCGTTGGCGGCGTCGCGCACCGCGCTGGTCATGATCGCCACCGTGCGCTCGGCGCCGGCGTCCCGAGCCTTCTGGGCGTAGTCGGCCAGGACCGTGTGCTCACGCTCCAGCGCCTCCGCCGACAGGCTGAGGCTGGCGTCGACCCCGGCGCCGAGGCGGGTGACCCGGCTGATCCGCGTCTCCTCCTGCACGAGCGTCTCGTCCTCCACCTCTGCGATGAACAGACGCGTGGTGTTGGTGCCGACGTCGACGATCGCCAGCTTCATCAGCTGACCGGGTTCAGCAGCGGCTCACCGGCCAGGGCGGCCAGGATGTTGTCCACCGCGATGTCGGCCATCCGGGCCCGGGCCGCCGTCGTGGCTGAGCCGATGTGGGGAGTGATCAGCACGTTGGGAGCCTGCCACAGGGGGTCGTCGGGGGGCAGCGGTTCTGGGTCGGTCACGTCGAGGGCGGCACCCGCCAGCCGGTGCTCGGCGAGGGCTGCGGCGAGGGCGACCGGGTCCACGATCGCGCCCCGAGCCGTGTTGACGAGGATCGCCCCGGGCTTGACGTGGGCCAGCGTCGCGGCGTTGATGAGGTGGCGGGTCTGGCGGGTGAGCGGACAGTGGATGGAGATGAAGTCGGCCTGGGCCAGCAGGCGTCGGAGATCCTCGGCGTCGCGTCCCGCGCTGAGCACCGTCATGTCGAAGCCGCGGGCCCGCCGGGCAACCGCCTGCCCGATCCGCCCGGCGCCGATGATCACCAGCGTCGCGCCGGCCACCTCGGCGCCGAGGAACCCGGCGGGCTCCCAGGTCTGCCAGTCCGTGCGCGCGCTGGCGGCGGCCGGCACGATCTGGCGGGCAGCCGCCATCAGCAGCGCCCAGGCCAGGTCGGCGGTCGCCTCGGTGAGGACGTCGGGCGTGTTGGTCACCGCGACCCCGCGGGCCGAGGCGGCCGGGACGTCGATGTTGTCGTAGCCGACCGCGTAGTTGGCCACCACCTTCAGGGTGGGGAGAGCGTCGAGCAGGGCCACGTCGACACGGTCGTTCACGGTGCTCAACAGAGCGTCGGCGCCGCTCGCCTCGGCGACCAGCTCCTCAGGCGGGGGCGGAAGCCGGTGGGGCCAGATGCTGACGGTGTGCGCAGCGGCCAGGCGCTTGAGGGCGCTGCCGGGCAGCTGGCGGGTGACATAGACGTGGGCCACGCCCCGCCATTCTCCCCGACTCAGGAGGCTAAAGCTCGATGACGGGTGCGGCCTGGCTGACGCCGACGCCACCGGCCTCGGCCCGAGCCGGAAGTCCCGGCACGAGGAAGACGGCGACGAGGATGCCGACGAACGCCATCGCCGCCGCGACCACGAAGGCGAGCTGGAAGCCCGAGGTGAGCGCCTGATCGGTGGTGTGGATCGCCGCGGTGGGGTGGCGCAGCAGGCCGGCGGAGTGTGAGGTGGCGATCGTGGCCAGGATGGCCAGGCCCAGCGCGCCGCCGAACAGACGCGAGGCGTTGACGATGCCCGAGGCGATCCCCGCCTCCTGGGGCGCCACGCCGCTGGTGGCGGTGATCGTGCTGGGAATGAACGCGAAGGGGATGGCGAGGGAGGTGAGCAGGCTCGGAGCCAGCATCCCGCCGAAGTAGGAGCTGTGTGGGCCGATGGTGGCGAACAGCGCCAGCCCGGCGGTGAGCAGGGCCATGCCGAAGATGAGCAGCCGCTTGGCGCCGAAGCGGATGGTGATGCGTGAGACGAGCACCGAGCAGGCCACGATCGCCAGGGTCATCGGCAGGAAGATCACCCCCGCGTGCAGCGGTGAGTAGTCCCGCACCTGCTGGAGATAGAGGGAGAAGAAGAACCACATGGCGAACGTCGCCCCGCCAACCAACATGATGATGGTGTTCGCCGTCGACAGGCTGCGGGACCGGAAGAGCCGCAGCGGCATCAGCGGCGCCTTGGCGAAGCGCCCCTCGTTGATGAGGAAGCCGCCCAGGATCACCGCGCCGGTGATGATGAGCGCCAGCGTCGAGGCATCCCCCCAGCCGGTGGTGTCGGTGCGCACGATGCCGAACACGAGCAGGGACAGACCAATC
The DNA here is from genome assembly GCA_965198695.1 of Solirubrobacteraceae bacterium. Lineage (GTDB taxonomy): Bacteria > Actinomycetota > Thermoleophilia > Solirubrobacterales > Solirubrobacteraceae > Palsa-465. The sequence continues at coordinate 1,247,050 of CBDAPW010000003.1, forward strand.
GTCGCGCTGAGCGCGCCCGGCAGGTCGAAATGGCGGGTCGCCTTGGGGTTGAAGCTCTCGGTGAGCATGCGCGCGGCCACGGCGGCGGCGATCAGGCCGATGGGGATGTTGATGAAGAGGATCCAGCGCCAGCTGAGCAGGTCGGTGAGGATGCCGCCGAGCAGCACGCCGGCGGCGCCGCCGGCCCCGCCCATCGCGCCCCAGATCCCCACGGCCCGGTTGCGCTCAGCCGGCTCGGTGAAGGTGGTGGTGATGATCGACAGGCTCGCCGGAGCGATGATCGCGCCCCCGAGTCCCTGGACCAGTCTGGCGATGATCAGCACGCTCTGGCTGTTGGCCAGCCCACCGGCGAGCGATGACAGCGCGAACAGCACCAGGCCGGTGACGAACACGCGCCGGCGGCCGAGCAGGTCGGCGAGGCGCCCGCCCAGCAGGAGGAAGCCGGCGAAGGTGATCGTGTAGGCGTTGACCACCCACTGCAGGCCGTCCTCGGAGAAGCCCAGCGCCTCGCGGATCGCCGGCAGCGCGACATTGACCACCGACACGTCGAGGATGACCATGAACTGCGCCAGGCAGGCCAGGATGAGCGTCGCCCGCAGATGGACGTGCTTGGGTGCTTCGGTGACGGTCATCGGCGGCGTCCGCCTCGCCCCAGAGGTGGGTGTCTCAGTACGACGATCGTCGAAATGTACCAGTTCGTTCGACGACTCTCGTACAATCTTCGTGGTCATGGGGTTAGCCCTGAAGGATTCGGCCCTGGCCGATGAACCTGCCGAGGAGGCCTTTGCCGGCTCTCTGCTCGACGTTGCGCCCGCCGACCTCGAGCTCGCGACGGTGCTCCACGCGCTGAGCGATCCCATCCGCCTGCGGATCGTGGCCAGCCTGGCTGACGACAACGAGTGGACCTGTGGCTCTTTCGAGCTGCCGATCGCCAAGTCGACCAAGTCCCATCACCTGCGCGTGCTGGGAGAGGCGGGAATCGTCTCGCGCCGCGTCGACGGCAAGTGCCGGATGATCAAGCTGCGCCGCGGTGAGATGGAGCAGCGCTTTCCCGGCCTGCTCGAAGCCGTGCTCACTGCAGCCGTCGCGCAGATTTGAGCCTGGCCGACACCGATCTCGCGCTCGTCGACCGGATCGAGCGCGCTGCGCTGTGGGGCTGGCCTCCGACTGACGTCGAGGAACTGGCTGACGGTTGGGTCCTGCGCGCCACCCCGGGCATCGAGCGTGGCCGGTCCTGTCACGCGCTGACCCCGCGGCTGCGGCCCCTCGAGGACGCCGAGCTGCCCGCGGCGCTGGAGCGAGTGCAGGCCTGGTCGGCGCTGCACGGCATCCGCGGTGGTCTGCAGGTCTCTCCCCTGGAACTCCACGCCGAGCTGCTGCCCCGGCTGATCACCGCAGGCTGGGAGCCCAGCTGGCAGGTGCGGGTGATGGCCACCGACCGCGAGGACGCGCTCAACCGGGCGCGACGGGCCGATCAGGCCGGGGAGGGCCCCCCGTGGTCGTGTGAGCGCGAGCCGACGCCGGACTGGCTGGAGAACTGGGCCGAGTGCGATCCGCGCGCGCTCCGCGGGATGCTGTATGCCCACGCCACCACCGTGTTCAGGAACATGGCCGGCCGGGGCCACTTCGGGCGGCTGGGTGCGAGCGCGAGCGGCATCGCAGTCGAGGACGGGGTGGGGGAGTGGGCCGGTCTGTTCTCGCTGGTCGTGCGGCCGGATGTGCGTGGCCGCGGGCTCGGCCGGCGGCTGGTGCGCTGCCTGCTCGACACGCTGACCGCCGAGAAGATCTACCTGCAGGTCGCGATGGACAACCCGGTGGCCATCCGGCTGTATGAGAGCCTCGGCTTCCGCACCGTCTACAGCTACCAGCATGTGCTGGCCCCGGAGGGCTGGGCCACCTGAGTCAAGCCAGGGGAGGGCGCGTGGGGTTGTGAACCCTCCCAGAGTCCACAACCCCACGGCCATGGCTGCCCGTGAGCCGGATCGGTCGCGGGGAGAGTGTCTGCCCGGGCGGCCGCTCCTGAGCCGCCGGACCCCGCATCGGCGGGGCTCAGGCAACGACATCCTCACGGTCGTAGCCACCGTCTGCGTCGACCTCATCGAAGTCGTCCAGATCGATGACCACCGCGACCTTGCGGTCAGTCCACAGAAAGCGCACGCACGCTTCGCCGTACTCGACCGTGTCGGGACCCGGGAGCCCCGAGTCCTCCAGGAGAGCCAGCATCCGCCGCTCCGCGCGCTGCTTCTGATCAATGGGGGCCATGCCGTGAGAATCGAGCCGAGCCCTATCTCAGAACAAGACCTCTCCATCACCATCTGGGCACAACTTTGTCTCGACTTCGTAACCCCGCCGCAGCGGCGAGCTCCCCCGGCGGTCTGCTATTAGTTGATGTCCGCCGCGGGGTGGAGCAGTCTGGTAGCTCGTCGGGCTCATAACCCGAAGGTCGCAGGTTCGAATCCTGCCCCCGCTACTACAAAGGTCGATCTCTCGCCGGATCGGCCTTTGTGCTTTAAGCGCGTGTTCCGGACGAGATGTCGCGTTGGCCGCTGACGAGTCGAGGGCCCCGGAGCCCCGGGGCTCTTATTGTTCGGGGGTTTGTCAAACGGTCAGCGTCCACTGGTCCGGTGTCGAGTGAGGCCGATCCCAAGCTTGTGCTCACCAGGGCAACAACGCGAAGCTCCCGCCTCGGGCCTGCGGCGCGTCCAATCGTGGCGCCAGCTGACTTGGACAATCCCAAGCTGTCGAAGGCGTCTGGTTCGGCTCGCGGATGACCCTCAGTCGCGCCAGCGAAGGAGCATGTCCCCGGCCGCGTCGGACAGCGCCGCCTGGAAGAGCGGACCGAAGGTGATGCGTCCGACCCCGAGGCGGCGGAAGCGATCGAGGTCGTGCTTGACCGGGTGGGCGGTCGAGTTGACCGGTACCTCGATCGCCGCGACGACGGCGCTGAGCAGCTCGTCGGAGTCCTGGATCTTGACTGGGTAGACACTGTCGGCGCCGGCAGCGACGAGTTTGCGTAGTCGATCGATGGCCTCATCGAGGACAGCGCTGGGATCGTCCGCATGGGCGAACAGATCGGTCCGCCCGTTGATCCAGATCGGTGCGCCGGCGTCATCCGCTGCAGCTCGAAGGCCTGCGATGTATGCGGCGTGCTCATCCGCTGTTCGCACTCGCCCGCCATCGGAGTGGACGGTGTCCTCGACGTTCAGACCGACTCCGCCGGCATCGATCAGCCCGGCGATGAGATCGGCCGGACTCTCGCCGTAGCCGGCCTCGAGATCAACCGATACCGGAACGGCCGCCGCCATGATGATCGGGCGGACGGCATCGAGCACCTGTGTGAAGCTCATGCCCTCGTTGTCATCGGCGCCCAGTGAGTTCGCCAGTGGGTGGCTCCCGATCGTCAGCGCCTCGAACCCGGCATCGACGGCCAGACGCGCCGACCACACGTCCCACACCGTGGGGAGTACCAGGGGCGTGTGGTCGCGGTGGAGTCTGGCGAACTCCTGGGCTTGCGCGGTCGTCTTCTCAGAAGCGGTCATGGGGTCCTTGCCTGGTGATGATGGGTGAGCGCCAGTAAGGCTACGCCGGGAGTTCGATGCCGATCCACTTCTTCAGTCCGAGTTCATCGCTGCTGCCGCATTCGAGGATCGCGCCGTTTGCAAACCGCGCGATCTGCATCCCGAAAATCAATGGGGGCGTTCGGTGAGGAGAGACCCCTGGGGCTGCTGGATGTCGGCTGAGAGGTGACTCCGAGAGGCTACTGCGGCGTTTAGGATCGCCAGACGGTCAGGCGCCGTCGAGACATCCCGTCTCTGTGGATGCCGCACCTGAAGAGGAGAGAGATTCATGAAGGAACGTGTCGCTCATCAAGCGCGCCGTATCGCCGTCGCCGCGGTCGCACTGGCATGCCCGGTGCTGTTATGGAGTGGAGTCACCGGTGCTGCGCAAGCCAAGACGCAACCCATCGCGTCGACCGTCATTACCCCGTCGTCACCGGTCCTACCCGGCTCGGACTATCTCGCGATCGGCGACTCGGTCACGTTCGGTTACATGGAGCCGACCGTCGTTCCCGCGCCCGACTACGCCAACGCGTCAAGCTTCCTCGGCTATCCGGAGATGCTTGGCTCCGAACTGCATTTGAACGTCGCCAACGCTGCCTGTGCCGGCGAGACCTCAAGCAGCCTGCTCAACGCCAAGGCGCAGAGCAACGGCTGTGAGAGCATGCCAGGCAACACAGGTCCCGGGTATCGCACTGCCTATCCGCTGCACGTCAAATATTCCGGCTCACAGATCGCCTACGCGGAGTCATATCTGAAGTCCCATCCTCAGACACGCCTGGTCTCGCTGATGATCGGCGCCAACGATCTGTTCCTGTGCGAGGACGCGACGAGCGACGGCTGCCAGAGCCCCGCAGAGGTCGAACCTGTGCTTGCGACGATCGCTCAGAACGTGCACACGATCCTCAGCGACATCCGCCAGACCGCTCACTACAGCGGGCAGATCGTGTTGGTCGACTACTACTCGACCAACTATGCCTCCGCCACCGACAACGCGGCCTCGCAGGCTCTCAACGCTGCACAAGCTGCGGGTGCCAAGGGCTTCAACGTGCGCTTCGCCAACGCCTACAAGACGTTCGCGGCCGCCTCGGCGCATTCGGGCAATGACACGTGCACGGCCGGACTGCTCACCCAGCTCGGCAGCCCGACAACCTGTGGCGTGCATCCCAGCTACGCCGGTCAGGCACTCCTGGCCTCCACGCTGCAGAACGCGATCTCGATCCGCTAAGGGTCCGAGGGCCTAGGTCATAGCCCGGGAGGCCGCGTCGCGCCGAGCGCAGGCGGCCTCCCGGGCGACCAACCCGCCCGGCGCCATGGGCGAGAACCGCCGGGATACAGAGCTCCCTCGCGATTTTGTCGGGCGTGGTCAGGCCACTCCGGGCGACAGGCCGGACCAGCGCCGGGTCGTTACCGGCAACGGCGCGAGGCCTCCGCAGCTTCAACCAGGCGGTCATCGCCCCAGAAGAGCTCGGGACCGAGAACCACCGTGGGCACTCCGCACACTCCCAGCGACAGCGCGTGATCGTTCCCCGCGCGAACCGCGTCTTTGATCACCGGGTCTTGCACTGCTGTTGTGAGCGCACCGGGATCAAGGCCGACCGTTTCAGCGACGCGCTGTAAGGCTGCAAGCTCGCTGAGCTCTGCGCCGTCAACGAACGCGGACCGCATCGCCGCCAGGGCGAAGTCAGAGAGACGCCCCTCGCGTTCGGCGAAAGCCATGCCCCGCGCGACCAGAATGTCGGTCGTCGGCCACCTATCGGGCCACCGCATCGGCCCGAGCCCGTGATGCTCTGCGCGCCTCTCGCAGTCGAGAATCTTCAGTCCGCGACGCTCGTCGAGCCCCCATGAGCGACGGCCGCATGATGCAAAGAGCCCGCCGGCGAACACTGGCTTCCACTGGGCGTCGGGCATGAGACCGGCGATCCGCTCGGCGGCAAACCATGAATAAGGCGACATCGCGCCGAAGAAGAACAGGGCTGAGCTCACCAGCGTGACGCTATCGACTCGCCGTGGCTGATCTCCAACAATCCTCACGCTCCGCTCATTCGCAGTGAGCACTGGTCGGCCTGGTCTCAGCGAACCCCTCGTGGCCGAATGCTGGGCACGTGGTTTGCGCGGACAGGATCAACACCTGCCTGCGCGAACCCCGCTACCGGTCGAGGGTTACCGCGGCACCTCGCGGGTCGACTCCGTGCCCCGACATGCCAAGGTGGGCTCATGACCGAGCTGTCCTTCCCACGTCAGAACGCGATCACGCGCCACTTCACGCTCGGCGCACCGCGTGACTTCACGATCTCCCCCGACGGCCAGCGCGTGTTGTTCCTGCGCTCACGCGCGGGCGATGACCCGGACACATGTCTGTGGTCGCTGGACGTCGAGACCGGGCAGGAGAGGCTGTTGGTCGACCCGCGCGCGTTGATTGACGGGACGGAGCAGCTGCCGACTGTCGAGCGGGCGCGCCGTGAGCGGGTCCGCGAACAGGCCGGTGGCGTAGTGGCGTACGCGACCGACCGCGAGGTGGCGACGATCGCCTTTGCGCTCTCGGGGCGGCTCTTCGTGGCCAACGCGGCGTCGGGGCAGGCGCGCGAGCTGAAGGTCCCCGGACCAGTACTCGACCCGCGGCCCGATCCGAGCGGCCAGCGCGTCGCCTACGTCGCCGGTGACACGCTGCGGTACGTCGAGCTCGCGACCGGCGAGGTCATGACGGTCGCCGAACCCGATGGCCCGGAGGTCAGCTGGGGCCTGGCTGAGTTCGTGGCCGCCGAGGAGATGGGTCGCACCGAGGGCTACTGGTGGTCGCCGGAAGGCGACCAGCTGCTAGCTGCGCGGGTCGACGTAGCGGCGGTGCAGCACATCTACATCGCTGATCCCGCACAGCCCGACCACCAGCCGCGCGTGGTGGCCTATCCCTCGGCCGGAACGCCGAACGCGGACGTCTCACTGTGGATCGTGGCGCTCGACGGGAGACGCACCGAGGTCGTCTGGGACCGGCACGCCTTCGAGTACCTAGTGACCGCCGCATGGTCACCGGCCGCGCTGCAGATTGTGGTCCAGAGCCGCGACCAGCGCCGTATGCAGCTACTCGACGTCGACCCCGTGACCGGGACGATCGCGCTGCGCCGCGAGGACACCGACCCGCTCTATCTCGACATCGTCCCTGGCGTGCCGGCGCTGACTGACTCTGGTGAGCTGGTGTGGGCGGGCTATGCGCAGGACACGCGGCGGCTGCTGATCGGCGACCGCGAGGTCACGCCCGTCGGCCTGCAGCTGCGCGAGGTGCTCAGCGTCGACGGCGAAACGGTGCTGTTTACGGCCTCCTCAGAGCCGAGCGAGATCGGGTTGTGGACCGCAGGACCTGAGGGCGTCCAGACGGTCGAGGATCGACCTGGCTTGCACACCGGCCGGCGCGCGGGCGCCACGACGTTGGTCAGCTTCCGTTCACTTGAGCACGACGGGGCTCAGGTCACTGTGCGGCGCGACGACGAGACTGTGGCGACGATCGCCTCCCGAGCGCATGCGCCGGTGATCGCGCCCCGGCCGGCGATCCACCGCTTCGGATCCCAGGAGCTACGGACCGCGGTACTGCTGCCCAGCGGCCATGTGCCCGGCTCGGGACCGCTGCCGGTGCTGCTGGACCCCTACGGCGGGCCCGCCGCCCAGCGTGTGCTGGTCTCCCGCGACCAGTTCCTGACCTCGCAATGGTTCGCTGATCAGGGCTTTGCGGTGGTCGTGATCGACGGGCGCGGCACTCCGGCGCGTGGCTACACGTGGGAGCGCAGCGTGCGCGGCGATTACGCCACCCCGGTCCTCGAGGATCAGGTAGAAGGGCTTCAGGAGGCGGCGCGCGCGTATCCCGACCTGGACCTGGAACGGGTCGCCATCCGCGGCTGGTCCTTCGGCGGTTACCTGGCTGCGCTAGCGGTGCTGCGCCGTCCCGATGTCTTCCACGCCGCCGTCTCCGGCGCACCGGATGCAGAACCGATCCTCTATGACAGCCACTACCGCGAGCGTTATCTCGGCCTGCCCGAGGAGGAGCCGGAGAACTACGCGCGCTGCTCACTGATCCCCGACGCGCCCAAGCTCACCCGGCCGCTGCTGCTGATCCACGGCCTGGCCGACGACAACGTCCTCGTCGCCCACGGGTTGCGACTATCGGCTGCGCTCACGGCAGCCGGGCGCCCACACAGCTTCCTGCCGCTACTCAACGTCACCCACATGACCCCCCAGCCCGAGGTCGCCGAGAACCGGCTGCGGCTGGAGCTTGAGTTCCTGCAACGCTCGCTTGGGATCAACCCCGTGCCCCGTGCGCGTGGCTAACGCGAGTGGCGGGTCAGGTGAACGCGCGGTCGAAGTCTGCGGCTCGAAGCACGCCAAGGCGACCGACGGGAGCGTTCATCACGCCACTCGCCGGAAGAAGCACCGAGACGGACCGCTAGCGACCTGGCAGTCTCACGCCGTCCGCCGCGGGCGCAGCTGAACATGTGTCCGCATCGCTGTTGTGCCGATCGCGCCGCTCATAGTTGCTGAAGTGCCGCGTCGGCTGCCTGTCGATCGGCCAGGTTGAGATCCGCCAGGGCCTCGAGTTCAGCGTCGGGTGCCTCTTCGACGGCGATCAGGCGATTATCCGCCGTCGGGAGCGCGCGTAACAGCTCGTCGAGCTTGCGCTGTGTCGCTGACTGCTGACGCGACTGGGTGTGCTGAATGGCGAACACCATGACCAGCGTGACGCAGGCGCTCGCGATTTCGAGGACTGTCACCCACCAACTGGCGAAGCCCACCGCCGCTCCGATGATCAGCCAGACAATCACCGCGGCTCCAGTGAAAAGACCGGCCGCCGCGTGAGCGCTGAAATCACCAAGGCGATGTAGGAGACGACTGCCGCGCTGTCGTCCGTTCACCCGCCACCCGTCAGGAACCAGAGAGAGCTTCTGCGTCGCGTCCGCAGAGGGACGGATACGCCCCCGACGCCAGTGAGCCCGACCAACGCGCCCACGCACCCATTGACGCCGTCGCCGAATTGACTCATCTGGGCCTGTCACTGCTCGGGGGCTACCCATTGACGCCGCTGCTTAGGCCACCCCTTTCGCGAGAGCATCGAGCCGGTCCCGTAGCGACGACGGGTTGAACAGAGCGTTTCCAGGACCGGCTCGTGTAGGCCGGCCGGCAGATGCCCAGCACTGCGAGCCCTGCTGCCGGGCGACCGGGCCGCGGATACGGCCGCAGCCACCCCGAGCTGGCGGAGGCGGCTCATCGCACCCTTACGGACCCACAGGCCGGCCGACGCTCTCCCGCACGTCAGCGGGGGTGGCGTTCCGGATTCAGGCTTGGTGGCGGTCTGGGCGGCGCCGAGGCGACGAGCGATCGCCTACGGAGCGGGCCGGTTGACGGCGTGCTCGGGAACCTGGCCGGAGAGCGCTTGTCGCACCTGCTCTACGGCGACGAGGGACATCTGGCGCCGGACGGCGTCGACCGCGGAACCGAGATGTGGGGTGAACACCGTCCGAGGGTGAGCGATGAGTAAGGGAGGGATGCCGCTCGGACGATCCTCGAGTGCCCAGTCCTCGGCGGCGTAGACGTCCGCGGCATAGCCGTCGAGCCGACCGGCCTGCAACGCATCGGCGACGGCGTTCTCGTCGACAGTCGATCCTCGGCCGACGTTGACGAGGATCGCGCCCGGTGGCATCTGGGCGATGAGGTCGCAGTTGAGCAGCCCGCGCGTCTCGCGCGTGAGTGGCAGGGCGACGATGAGGACCTCGCTCTCGCTGATCAACGCGTCGATGCTTCGGCGCTCCGCTCCAAGCGCCGAGGCGACCCCCGGGGACAGCGGCTGGGGGTCTGCGTATCGGATCCTGGGGCCAAAGGCGTTGAGGAGCGTGGCGATCCCTTGGCCGAGTGCGCCCATGCCGACGAGACCAACGTCGCTACCGCGCAACGTCTTGGCATAGAACTCCGGGCGCCATCCGGCATATGGCCTTTCGCGAATGACGCGGTCGGCCTCATTGATCCGGCGCAGCAGTGCGATGATCAGCCCCACGGCGAGCTCAGCGGTCGGCTCGATGATCGCCTCGGGCACGATGGTCAACCAGATGCCGCGCCTCTCACACGCCTGCGCATCGAAGTTGTCATAGCCCTTCAGGGTCGCGGCCACGATCTTCAGTCGTGGACAGGAATCCAGGAACACCGCGTCGACATGATCGGCCATGCACGCGATCAGCGCGTCAGCATCGCGGGCTCGCGCAATGAGCTCGTCTCTTTCCCACACGACACGTTCGGCGGGAGCGACCGGCTCGCTGAAGGCGTCGAGCGCCTCACGCACCTCAGGGTGAATCCAGTGGCTCACCACCACCCGAGGACGCCGGCCCATGCCTCCCACAGTAATTGACCTCGGATCGACTCTCACTCTCCACACCCCAAGCCTCTGCGACCACCGGCACCGCCGTGCGGGTCGACGGGGGAGTGGTTCCAACGATTGTCGAGTCGAGCTCTACTGCGCCGTCCCGACCTGCGGCACCGAGGCGCCGCCCGGCGAGCGGAGCTTCGGTACGTCATCCATCAGGCGAATCGTGTAGGGGTGGCTTGGCTGCTCGAAGACCTGCTCGACGGGCCCGCTCTCGACCACGCGGCCGCGGGAGAGAACGATGACTGACTGGGCGATCGAGCGGACCAGCGCGAGGTTGTGGGTGATGAACAGGAGGGAGAGCCCGTGTTCGGCTTGCAGGCGCCGCAGCAGTTCGACGATCGTCGCCTGGACCGAGACGTCCAGGGCCGAGGTGATCTCGTCACAGACGAGCACCTGGGGTGACACGACGAGTGCTCGCGCGATCGCCACGCGCTGGCGCTCGCCGCCGGAGAGCTGATCGGGATAGCGGGACCAGAAGCGGGAACCGAGCGCGACGTCGCCCAGTACGTTCGCGATTCGCTCGTCTCGCTCGGCCCGCCCCATATCGGGATGACACTGACGCAGGGGCTGATCGAGGATGGCGGCGATCGTGGCTCGCGGATTCAGCGCGGTGTAGGGGTTCTGGAAGATGTACTGCACCGCCTGCAGCGCCGCCTGGGGTCGCTGGCCGGCCGTCCGGGCCAGGACGTTCTCGTTCAGGCGCACTTCCCCTGACCAGGTGCCGTGCATGCCGACGACGCACCGGGCCAGCGTGGTCTTCCCCGAGCCCGATTCCCCGACGACGGCGACGCACTCGTTGGCCGGAACCGCCAGGTTGATCTCAGAGAGCACCTGATTGGAGCCATAGCGGGCTGAGAGATCTGCGACCTCGAGCAGACCCCCGCCTTTCGGTCCGGAGGCGTGCGCCGGTGCGGCGGCGGGTGTCACTGCTGCGGTGGCCGCCGAGACCTTCCGGCAGCGGACGAGGTGGTGGCCGGGGAGCTCGGCGACCGGGACGGAGGCCTCACGGCACGCCGGCTCAACCAGCGGGCAGCGGGATGCGAACATGCAGCCCGCGCCGCGGCTTTCGGGGGAGGGTGGCTCTCCGGGGATCGCCTCCAGGACAGCGGCCCGGTCCGGCGAGGGAATCGCCCGCAGCAGGCGCTGGGTGTAGGGGTGGCCCGGGGTGTCAAAGACCGCCGCGGTCTGGCCGGACTCCATGGTCTGGCCCGCGTAGAGGACCATCAGGCTGTCGGCGAGGTTCGCCACAACGGCGAGATCATGGGAGACGTAGACCGCGGCAACACCGTGGGACTGACAGAGCTGGCGCACGGTGGCGAGCACACGCTGTTGGGTGCTGACGTCCAGGCCCGTGGTCGGCTCGTCAAGCACGATCAGGCGGGGGCGCAGCGCGAAGGCCATCGCCAGCGCGACACGCTGCTGCTGGCCACCAGACAGCTCGTGGGGGTAGGCCTCCAGCAGGCGCGGCATGTCACCCAGGCCGACCTCATCGAGCATCTCGGCCAGCCGGGCCTCCGGGTCGCCGAGCTGCTTCGCGGCCAGCGCATCGGGGTGGGCGCGCATGCCCTCGGTCAGCTGGGTGTGAATCTTCAGGCCCGGGTTCAGAGCCGAACCGGGATCCTGGGGGACGTAGGCGACTTCGGCACCGCGCAGGCGACGCAGCGCCTTGGGGGAGGCGGTGAGCACGTCAGTCCCGGCGAGACGCACCTGGCCCCCCTCGAACTCGAGCCCGCGCCGGACGTGGCCGAGGAGAGCCAACGCGACCGTCGTCTTGCCCGATCCGGACTCACCGACCAGTCCCAGCAACTCGCCGGCACCAACCGTGAAGGAGACACCATCGACGACCCGGGGGCCGCCAGCGGCCAGACGGATCCGCAGGTCAGTGACCTCGGCGGCGGGTTCGGCGACCGCGCTCATACGCCCCCGCCGATCTCGGCCAGCTCGTGCTCGACGAGCGTCAGCGCAGCCGGCTCAGCGGCCGTACCGCGGTCGATCCCGATGGACACCCGCGCGACGGCGTCGGTGAAGGTGTTCGTGCCGATGGTCAACAGGGCGATCAGGAGCGCCGGGACGACCACCGCCCAGGGATTGAGCACCAGGCCGGCGCGGTTCTCGTTGATCATCGTGCCCCAGTTGGGCGCCGGCGGCGCCTGACCAAAGCCCAGGAAGGCCAGGCCGGCGATGATCACGATCGAATAGGTCAACCGCAGACCCGCCTCCACCATCAGCGGGCTGATCAGGTTCGGCAGGATCTCCCGGGTCATGATCTTGCGGCGCGGAGTGCCCACCAGCTCGCTGGCTTTGACGAAGTCGCGCTCAGAGACCTCGAGTGCCGCCGAGCGCATGACCCGGGCCACCTGCGGCGCGTGAGAGAAGCCGACCGCCAGCACGATCAGCCACAGCTTGGGACCGACGATGGAGACGAGCAGCAGGGCGAAGACGATCTGGGGGAAGGCGAGGATGACGTCGACGCTGCGCATGATCAGGCCATCGAGCCGGCCGGCCAGGTAGGCGGCCGCGATGCCGCAGGCGCTGCCGGCGCCGACCCCGAGGGCGGTCGCCCCGGCCGCCATCAGCAGCAGGACCCAGCCGCCGTCGAGTACGCGGGAGAGGACGTCGCGTCCGAGCTCGTCGCCTCCGAGCAGCGCATGACTGGACGGCGCGGAATAGGGCGTGACGAGCGACGCCGTGTCAGAGTGCGGCGCGACGAAGGGTCCGATCACGGCGATCGCCACGACCAGTGCCATCAGCGCGAGGCCGATGCGTCCCCGGGGCAGCGATGCCGCCCGCCCCAGGGTGACCAGCCATTCGCGTCGGCGCCGGGGCGCCAGGCTCGGCGGAGGGCTGTGATCGGTGACGGTCATGAAAAGCGGGGCCGACGTCGGCGCGGGGAGGCGAGCAGCGCCACCACGTCGGTGACGATGTTGATGAGCACGTAGAAGGCACCGAGGACGAGCACGATGAACTGGATGACGGGGACGTCGCGGTTGGACACCGCGCTGATCAGGCTCGAGCCGATCCCGGGAAACGCGTACACGTACTCGACGACGACGATCCCGCCGGCCAGATAGAGCAGGCTGAGGCCCAGCACCTGCACCACCGGGGGAATCGCGTTGGGGACTGCGTGGCGCAACACGACCCGCCGGGTCGACAACCCCTTCAGCTGGGCCATCTCGACGTAGTCCGACGCCAGTGCCTCGACCGTGGCCGCTCGGGTCATCCGCATGATGTACGGGAAGATCACGATCGCCAGGGTCACCACCGGCAGCACGAGCTGGGAGGGGTAGGACCAGGCATAGCCTCCGCCCGAGAGCAGGGACACCGCGGGCAGCGCGTGGACCACCACCGTGGCGAACAGGATGATCAGCCCGATCGCGACGACGAATTCCGGCAGCGAGGTGATCGCCAGGGCGATCACCGACGTCACCTTGTCAAAGAGCGAGTCCTTGCGGAGCGCGGCCAGGACGCCGAGGCTGACCCCGAGCAGGCTGCCGATGAGTCCGGCCAGCACGACGAGGATGGCGGAGTTGACCAGCGCCGGCCCGACGACGGTACCCACCGCCTCGCCATTGGCCAGGCTGCGGCCGAGATCGCCGGTGAGCACGCCGCCGATCCATGACCCGTACTGGGAGAACAGCGACCGGTTCAGGTGCAACTGAGCTTCGAGGGCCCGCAGCTGGGCCGGGGCGGCGGAGTGGCCGAGGATCGCCTGGGCGGCATTGCCAGGCAGCGCCTCGGTGGCGGCGAAGATCACCACCGAGACAACGAACAGCGTGATCAGCCCGAGGCCCACCCGGCGCACGATCAGCGTGAGCACCGGGTGTGCCTGTGCGGCCGGCAGCCGCACAGGCTCCGGTGCCGTCTCGGCCGGCGGCGCAACCGCTGTCATGAAGGGCTGCCGATCACGAACTCAGCGAGTAGTTCTCGAAGTTGAAGTTGCCCATCGGCTCTCCGACCTTCCCGGACTGATAGCCGTGCACCTTGCTGCTGTAGGCGTCGAGGGAGTCGACGAAGCACGGGATGATGTAGCCGCCCTGGTTGAAGTCGATCCGCTGCATCTCGTACTCGAGCTCCTTGCGCAGCGACGCGTTCTGGGTCTTGTTGGCCTGGTAGTAGAGCGAGGTGTAGGTCGGATCGTCGAAGTGCGTCTCCTTGTAGGGGGACGTCGGCAGGAACGTCTGGGCGACCTGGGCGAGGTAGGGCGAGTAGTCGTAGTAGATCTGGGTGAACGGCACCTTCGTGTAGTAGTTGGGACCGAAGAACGCGTTCGGGCTCACTTCGTTGATGTTGATCGTGATGCCCGCGGCCGCGGCCTGCTGCTTGAGCACCGTCGCCATGGGCAGCGCGCTCGAGTTGATCGCCAGCGACGTGTAGAGCGTGACGGTGAGGCCGTCGCCGTACCCCGCCTTCTTGAGCAGGCTCTTGGCCATCGGAATGTCCTGCTCGCGGTGCAGTGAGCTGTCGAAGTCCGGATCGAAGGGCGACGTGACATCAGCGGCCACCGTCCCAAAGCCGTTGAGGGTCGACTCGATGAAGGCGGGGCGGTCGACGACCAGGCGCATCGCCTGACGGACGTTCACGTTGTTGAACGGCGCTTGGTCGACCCGCATCGTGAAGGGCTCGATCGCGCCGGTCTTGGACGGCACCGCGACGATCCCCGGGGTCTGCTGAAGGACCTTCATCTGCGTGCCGCTGAGCTGTCCCGTGGCGTCGATCGCTCCGCTGGTCAGTGCGTTCTGCACCGCGGTCGGATCGTTGAAGTCGGTGATGGTGACCGAATCAAGCAGCGGCAGACCCGACTTCCAATAGTGCTCGTTGCGGGTGAAGACGCTCTGCTGCCCCGGGGTGAAGCTCTCATACTTGAAGGGGCCCGTGCCGTCGGGGCGGTCCTTCTGTGTCCAGCCGTCCGGCGCGATGTAGAGGAAGTACCAGAAGGCGGCGAGCTGCTCGACGAAGCTTCCGAACGGACTCGTCATCGGCACCTCGACGGTGTACTCGTCGATCTTGCGCAGGCCCTTGAGATCGACCGGCGCGAGTACCTCGGCTCCGCCGAGCGGGGCCTTGGGGTTGAGGATCGTGCGGAGGGTGTAGAGCACGTCGTCCGCACCAAAGGCCTTGCCGCTGTGGAAGGTGACCCCCTTCTTGAGCTTGATGTGCCAGTTCGACGTCGACCCGTTGGGGACGATCTCGTCCGCCAGTACGTACTGGACCTCGGCCTCGTTGGAGAGCTGGACCAGCGGCTGATAGAGCTGCTGGGCGCGTGCGGTGCCGATAGCGCTGATCCCGCCGTAGAAGGGATTGAGCGTGTCACTGCTCGATCCACCCGTCAGTCCGACGTGCAGGGCGCCTCCCCGCGTGGGTTTGCTCGCGGCCGAGCTTGAGCTCGAGCTTGAGCTCGAGCCCGACGAGCCACAGGCCTCCAGGAGCGTGCCGCCGGCGAGGACCGCGCCCCCGACTGCCGCCGAACGCAGGAACGTCCGACGGTCGAAGTTCCGGCCTGCCCCTTCGGGCCCTGAACTATCTACAGGGGTCATCGTCTGTACTCCTCACCGGCGGGGGATTGGTTGTTTGGGCTGTCTCTCTCCTTCGGGTGCATGACGCTCTGTCTGCCTGGCCTGGCGAGACGTCACGGGTCATGCGGGTTCACCGATCGTGACGCGGTGGATCGTGTCGTAGTGCTCACGCGCCGCCGCCTCGTCGGGGAAGTTGTAACTGCGCTTGCCACACAGGCGCATGAGGTGCAGCCCGATCTGGCTGAGCGGAATCGCGCTGAGCACGGGGGAGAGGTCCTCCCCCGCACCCCCGGCGATCGGGACGTGCAGGGCCCCGCTCTCCGGCGGCGCTTCGGAGATGAGCACTGCGCCGGCGTCGATGTATTCGAGCTCGGCGAGGATCTCGGCGGCGCGGTCACTGGAGGCACCCTGGGGCGCGACGAGGATCACCGGCTCACCGGGTCGGGTGATGAAGTACTCCTCATGGGCCCACTCCTCCGTGTTCGTCGCCACGGCGATCCGCTGGGGCCCCTCGAAGAGCTTGGCGGCCCCGAACTTCGCGCTCGCCTCGTTGGGTCCGCCCCCGAGGAAGGTCACCATCCGGGCATCCACCAGCTGGGCGCTGACGGTGCGGGCGGCGGCGTCGCTCATCGCCAGCGTCTGCTCAGCCAGCTCCGGCAGCCGCCCCAGGTTCTCGACATAGCCGGCGAGTCCGTCCGAGGGCGCCTGCGCCACCGCGCCGAGCTCGGCGGCCAGGGTGAGCAGGGTGACGAGCATCGCGGTGTAGGTGCTCGTGCCGGGGGAGAACCCGAAGGTGGGGATCTCCGCCGACAGGACGATGTCGGCCGCGGCCGCGAGCTGGCTGTCGCTTCGGCCGGTGAGGGCGATGACCAGATGACCGAAGGCGCGCGCCTGGTGGGCCGCCTCGATCGGGCGGCCTGTCGTGCCGGAGAAGGAGACGACGATGACCGCGGTACCGGCGGGCTGGTAGCGCACGCTGTAGCGGGCGAAGTCGAGGGCGTGCTCGGCCCGGGCCCGAATGCCCGAATGGCGGTTGAGCGCCAGCGCGGCGGCCTGGCAGGCGAAGAAGGAGTCGCCACAGCCGACGAGCACGAGCTGGCGGATCCGGTCGTGGGACAGGCGCTCGACCGTCTCGGCTGACTGAGCGGCCAAGCCCAGACGGTCCCGGATGACGTCGGGAATGGTGGCGATCTCACGCTCCATCACGTCGCTGTCGTCACCCTCGCCGGCGTTGACCGGCGGTAGGACGCGCGCGGGCTCGTGGCGTGTGTAGGCGTCCAACAGCGTCTCGGCGGCGCGCTGAGCGGTTGGCCTGAGCAGGCGCAGCGAGCCGCTCGAGCGGATGGCCGCACCCGCGCTCGCAGCTCCGCGCCGGGCCGCCCCGAGCACCTCATCGCCGAGGGCCAATCCGGCCACGAAGCCGCCGCAGAAAGCGTCGCCGGCCCCGGTCTCGTCGACCACCTCCACCTCGGCCGCCGGCAGGGCGGTCACCGACGCGGAGGCGGTGGTGATGAGCACGCCGTCGGCTCCACACTTCGCCACGACCGCCGGAACGCCATCGGCGACCAGCTCGGCGGCGGCACGCTCGGGGTCGTCGTATCCCAGGATGGCGGCGAGTTCCTCACGGCTGGGGAGGAGGACATCGACCTCACGCGCGACCGCGAGCACGTCCTCGCGCGCGGCCTCCCAGGCCTCGTGGGTGTCGAGGGTGATCGTCAGCCGGCCGGGGGTGGTCGCGGTGAGACGACGCAGGTGCGCGACGAGGGCGGCGGCGGCGGCCAGCGGCATGGCCGCGACGTGGACGACGACGTCATCGGCCCCAGCGATCCACTCGGCGGGCAGATCCTCGGGGGCGGGGGCGACCTCGAAGCGGCGCTCAGGCGGTGTGCGGTAGAGCCAGTGGCGTCGCCCGTCGCCCTCGTAGATGACCCAGTTGCGCACCGTCGGACCCCTGACCGAGCGCATGCCGGAGGTATCGATTCCGGCCGCCGTGAGTCGCTGCACCGCCTCCGGCGGGAAGTCCTCGCCGACGCGGGCCACGACCCCGACCGGCACGTGCCACAGACGGGCCGCGGTGGCCACGTGGATGGCGTTGCCGCCGAGCGAACCGATCGACGTCTCGCCGTTCGCCCACACGACGTCGTCGATGGTGAGGTTGCCGACGACGATCACGTCGGGCGCTGGCCGCTCAGATTGGGTCACGGACGGCTTCCGGGTGAGGACGGTGCGCCAGACGAGAGGAAGCTCAGCGCCTCGGGCTTGGCGGGGGGCGGCGAGATCGCCGTGAACGCATCATGGATCGCTGAGGGCTGTGTGAGCCACACGGCGTCGGCGTGGGCTGCGATGTGTTCGAGGGCGCGCCGGATCTGACGCAGCCGGAACGGCACGCCGGAGATGAAGCTGTGCACGATGACGCTCATCACCGTGAGCGGTGCCTGAGCGGTCAGAAGCTCATCGAACTCATCGATCACGGCGTCGGCGAAGGACGCCGCGTCGAGCTGGCGGCCGATCATCGTGCTGCTGTCGTTCAGTTCGAGGGCGTAGGGGATCGCCAGCAGGGGGCCTGCGGCCGAGTCGAGCCAGACCGGTTGGTCATCGAAGCGCAGATCCATGAGGTAGCGATAGCCCGCCGCGGGCAGCAGATCGAGCGTCCGCTCGGTATGGGCCAACCAGGGACTGGACCATCCGCCGGGTCGCCGACCTTCCTCGCGTTCGATCCGCGCGGCCGCGGAGGCCAGGTACTCCGCCTCCTCAGCCTCGCTCAGCCCGCTCAGCGAGTCTGAGTTGGAGATGCCGTGGGCGACGATCTCGGCCCCGGCGTTCCGCGCGGCGTCAGTGACCGCCGGCGCGTCGTCATAGACCTGGGTGTTGAGCAGGACGGTGGCGGGGATCGCGAGCTCTCCCAGGGTGTCCAGTAGCCGGAAGGCGCCCACGCGGTTGCCGTAGGCGCGCCAGGCGGCGTTGACGTGATCGGGCTGGGGCATGTCGGGCAGGAGATCCTCGGTCTGACCGGAGCCCTCGCGGTAGGCCTCGACGCCGACCGCCACGTAGACGGCCAGCCGCCGCCCGCCGGGCCAGGCTCCGCTGGGTTCTGACTCGGACTGCAGTTCGGGCGCCATCACCGCAGCGCCGCCGTCCGATCGAGCACGAGCGGAGCCTCGGCCCCACGCCGGACCATCGCGCGATAGGTGGGCGCCAGTGCGTCGGCACCGGCCCGCTCGCGTTGGCGCTGGGGCGCGGCGGCGGCAAACAGCTCACGGGCCTCGTCGAGCAGTGCCCGTTCATCGACGGTCATGATCACCCCGTCCTCACTGACCACGGTTCCGTCGACCATGACGAGTTTGACGCTCGTGCCCGGATCGCAGTAGACGAGCTGGCCGGGGGCGTCGTTGAGCGGGGTGAAGGCCGGGGCGTGCAGATCGAGGAGCACGAGGTCAGCCAGCGCCCCGTCGCGTACCTCGCCGAGCTCGCCGCTGCGCAGCATCGCGGCCGCCCCGCCTCGCCAGAGGGCGTCGAGCACCTCGACCGCGGTCGGCCAGGCGTCGCTGTCGAGCCCGGTGACGGAGTGGATCAGGCCGGCCATCTTGACCACGCCCCACATCTCGGCGGTGTCGCCGCAGATCGCCTCATCGCTGCCGAGGGCGACCGGGATGCCGCGGTCGCGGATCTGGCGGAACGGCATGATGCCGCTGCCCAGCCTCAGGTTCGAGACCGGGTTGTGGGCGATGACCGCGCCGGCGTCGGCGATGAGGTCGAGGTCCTCGTCATCCACCCAGACGGCGTGGATGACGTTGGTCCGGTGGTTCAGCAGCCCGAGCTCTGCCGTGTAGCTGACGAGCGAGCGCCCGCCAAAGCGCGGCTGCGCAGAGGCCAGAAGCCGCTGGGTGCGCGTCTCGAGCATGTGGGCGAACAGGGGGACATCATGCTCGGCGCTGAGCGCGTCGAGCGCGGCGAAGTATTCGGGAGTGACCCGCTGGGGCGCCGAGATCGATACCGCGGCGCTGAGCCGTCCCCCTTCACTCTGATGCCAGCGAGCAAAGAGGTGCTGGTAGAGCTCGAGCAGCTGCGGACCGGTCACGGCGGCGGGGGCGGCCAGCTGGTCACGCAACGCCGCCGGGGCGAGATCGGCGAGGTAGGGCAGCTTCGCCACCTCGGCGAGCTCGGGCTGATCGAGCGCCAGGGTGGCCCGGATCCCGCAGTCGGCGTAGGCCTGCATCACCGCGTCGATGATCTCCGGCTCGGGCGTGGGCAGGAAGAAGGCGTCGTCCTGCACCGCGGTGGTGCCGGACCGCAGCATCTCGAGTGCGCCGAGCATCGTGCGCAGGTACGCCTCACGCGGGGTGGGGGCGGTCGCGTCCGCGGGGGACTCATAGAGCATGAAGAGCTCGAGCGGCAGGCTCGGGAACGCTCCCTTGAGGTGGTTGGCGGAGGAGTGGAAGTGCGCGTTGATGAGACCGGGAATGAGGAGGTGGTGGCCACGGCCCTCGATCACGCGCGTCGAGGTGTCCTCCGGGCTGAGGCCCGGACCGACCGCTTGGATCCGCGCGCCGACGACGAGCACGTCAGTCGGACCGGTCATCCCCGCCGAGGACCCCGGCTCGAGGAGCCGCACATCCCGGAACAGGGTGCTCATCGGCGCTCGGCAGTATCGGGGTCCGCTGGGGCGTAGGTGCTCAGCCGCGACGTCGTCAGCCCTTGGGCGAGCAGGCCCTCGACCATCGTCACGGCGGCGAGCACCCCGTCGATCACGGGTGCTCCGAGCAGCCTCGAGAGCGGCTCGGCGACCGTGGTCAGCCCGGCGCAACCCAGCACGATCGCCTCTGCCGCGTCCTCACGGATCGCGCGCCGGCCTTCTTCCGCCAGTGCGTCGATCAGCGCGCCCGCGTCGTCAGCCACCTCAGCCACGTCGGCATCGATCGCGTAGACCGAGGCGCGGTGGGCCATGCCGGTCTCCCGCAGCGAGCGCCAGGACTGCTCACGGGTTCGCGGCGGGAGGGTGATGATCGCGAAGCGGGCCGCGAGCAGTGCCGCGCTGTACAGCGCCGCCTCCGTCATCCCGACGACCGGCCCGGAGGCCGACTCGCGAGCGCCGGCCAGGCCGACGTCACCGAAGCAGGCGATGACGTAGCCGTCGATCCCCTGGGTCTCTCCGCGCTGGACCTGTTCAAGCACAGCCAACGCGCCCCAGACCTCGTCGGCGTTGGTCTCGATCGAGGCAACGCCCGTGGTCGCGGTCGAACCAATCAGGTGGGTCGAGGGGCGCGCCGCGGCGGCGGCCTGAGCCACGACGTCGTCGGTCATCGACGCGGTCATGTTCGGGTTGATGATCATGATCTTGGTTCCGTCGTCCATCAGGACCGCCCGGCTCGGCCGCGGCCGAGTGCGACCGCGTGTCCGTCGAGGAGGCGCCATGCCACGGTCTCGGACCCCATCAAAGTCCCCCGATTTTGGTCCGACCACCTAGACTTGTCCTGCATTGGTTGGACCACACTACAGGAGAAGTCAACCCTGACTTCGACGTCTCAGCCGCCGGTCTATGCGGGCGCCCAGACGACGCTCAGGGAGTTCGTCGTCACTGAGGGCCTGGCCCCCGGGGACCGTCTGCCCGCCGAACGTGAGCTCGCCCGGCGGCTGGGCATCAGCCGGACCTCACTGCGCCAGGCGCTGACCGTGCTCCGGGTCGAGGGGCTCATCGAGGTGCGTCGAGGCGACGGGATCTATCTGCTGCGCGACCCCGGCGATGTGATCCCGCCGATCGCGGCTGAGCTCGGTGCCTCCAACCCCGAGCTGCCGGCGCTCGGCGAGGTTCGCAACGCACTGGAGGCGCTCGCGGCGCGCAACGCCGCCCTGCGCCGCACCGACTCAGACCTCGGCGAGATGGTGGCCGCCCAGCGGCTGATGGAACGTGAGATTGCCGAGGGCAAGCCGGGCCTCGAGGGTGACAGCGCCTTTCACGCCTCCGTGCGCCATGCCTCGCATAACGAGGTGCTCGATCGCCTACTGCTGCTGATCGCCGAGGGCGCCAAGCGCATCGCTGACGCTTCCCTGTCGCGGCCGGGTCAGCCCGAACGGTCGCTCGCGGCCCACCGACTGATCCTTGACGCGATCATCGCTCGAGAGCCCGAGGAGGCGCACCGCCGCATGTACGACCACCTTGCACTGACCGGCCGCTTCTCCAACGGTGAGGCGGCGTTGACCCCGGGACGGGGCGACGCTGGCGCGTCGGGACCCGCTGGCTGATGGACATGCAATCGCGCTGGTAGCGAATTGGTAGCGTTCCGGTGAGAGCAGGCGGACTGCAGTTCGCGTGTCTGGCGAGCTCGTCGAGTTCGTGGACCATCGATTCCTAGCGGCGGCTGGATCCGCGCTCAACGACCCGGATTCTCCCCGTGAGCCCCGACTCTCCCCGCCCCCGCACGGTCGTCGGCGCGATCATCGTCGACTCCCTCGCGCACCCCACCCGAGTCGCGGCCGCCCGGCGCACCGGCCCCCCGGAGCTGGCCGGTTACTGGGAGTTCCCCGGCGGCAAGCTCGAGGTGGGCGAGACGGCGGAGTCGGCGCTCGCGCGCGAGCTTGACGAGGAGCTGTCAATCGTGGTGCGCATCGGGCTCGAATTCAGCGATCGCGGACGGCCGTGGCAGATCTCGGAACACCTCGAGCTGAGGCTGTTCTTCGCCGAGATCACGGCGGGTCAGCTGGCACCTGGACCGGTCCACGACGCCGTGACCTGGCTCTCGTGCGACAACCTCACGGCGGTACCCTGGCTTGTGTCTGACGCCTCGGCGATCACTGCGCTCGGACGGTCGCTGGCCAGCGGTGAGTCTCCCGACGGTCCTGTCTCGTCCGGACGTGACAGGCCTGATCGAGAATCGTCGCAAAGCTGAGATCAACGGGTCTTGATGCGTTACGGCTCCCGGTTGCACGCTGTGGGCATGCCCAGCAATCGCAAGCAGCGTGGGGAGGTCGTCAATACCGACTCCCCGAATTGGGGCCCGCTCGAGGCCCTTGTCGGACGTGATCTGGCGCCCGAGTTCATGTGGATGTACGAGATCGAGCTGCGCAACCGGACTCGGCTGCACGCCTACAAGCACCACCTGACCCGTCGCTATGTCTACGTCGCCCGTGATGGTCGCTGCTACGGGTTCGAGGACGAGGACTCCTACCGCCAGATCACCCAGCACCAGGCGATCTATGGGGCCTTTGATCTATGGGCCGATCTCCGATCCGACCATCACGTGATCCACCACCTCACGCCACGTGAGCAGGCGGCACTGGAGTTCGTGCGTGAATACGCGAGCTGGGAGATCCTGGAAGCTGGTGAGGAGACGGTGCTCCTGGCTGGACCGGGGCGCTTCGATCCGCTCTACAGGACCTACGGCTGGGAGTCCGATCATCCTGACGACGAGTCGCTTACCGAGGACGCGGACGTCCCGTTCTGATCGGCGGGCCCGGGTCGCGGCCACCCCGACCTGCTGAGCTGGGCGGCTGACGGCGCGATAATCCCGCCGGTGCCCCGCGTCGTGGCACGCGGAACCCGAACGGAGAGAGCATGCCCGTCAATCCTCGCGGCAAGGACCTCAAGCGCTACATGGAGCAGGATCCGGGGGGTCCGGTCGTCATGCTCAACCTGCTCAAGTACGGGCCTGAGGGTGAGTCCAGCTACCGCGCCTACAGCGACGCGCTGAGTGATTACCTCCCGAACATCGGCGCAGAGGTGCTCTACGTCGGGGATTGCTCGACCATCCTGGTCGCGCCGGAGGGCTGGGACTGGGACGCCGTGCTGGTCGTTCGCTATCCCAACCGGCAGGCGTTCAGCGCGATGGTCGCCGACCCGGCCTACCAGGCGGTCAGCCATCTGCGCACCGAGGCGCTCACTGAAGCCGTCCTCCAGGCGACCGTGCCGTGGGCCCAGACACCGAGCGCTCAGACCAGTGCCGGCTGACAGCTCGGCACCCGAGCCGATCAAGCGTTCCACCTCAAGGGACCGATATGCACATCCCCGTCTCAGGCGATGACTTAGTCTCAGCTCGGTGATCGACGCATCGACTCGAGCCCGCCGGATTGCCGCTGCCCGTGAGGCGATGGCCGCGGTCGGCGCTCAACTCCTCGCAGTCGCACCGACGGACAGCCTGCGCTACCTGCTGGGCTTCGCGCCGCACGCAGACGAGCGGGCGTGTCTGCTTTTGGTCTCGGCCGGCGCCGCGGTCGCGGTCATGCCCAGTGTCAACGCCGAGGAGGCAGCGGCCGAGGTTCCCGGACTCGAGCTGATCCGCTGGAGTGATGAGAACGGGCCGGACACCGCGTTGGTCACCGCCCTCGAGCGGACCGGCGCCACGGGATCGATCACCGTCGCAGTCGATCCGGAGATGCGCGCCGACCACCTCCTGCTCCTCCAGGCCGCGCTGCCCGGGGCGACGATGATTGACGCCACCAAGGTGATCGGCCCGCTGCGGGCCCGCAAGGACGCCGATGAGCTCGCCGCGCTGCAGCTTGCCTCTGACGTGGCGGACATGGCGATGCTCGCCGCGTTTGACGCGATCGCGCCAGGCGTGAGCGAGTTCAGCGTCGCCGAGGCGGTGGCCCAGGTGTTCGGGGCCCATGCCAGTCCGGTGCAGTTCGCCATCGTCGCCGGAGGCCCCAACGGTGCGTTCCCCCACCACCACACCGGAGCGCGTCCGCTCCAGAGCGGTGATGCGGTGGTGATCGACATCGGCGGGCGCCGCGAGAACTACGTCTCCGACATCACCCGGATGGCGTTCGTCGGCGAGCTGTCCGAGCGCTACCGCGAGGTCCACGCGATCGTCGAGGCGGCGGTGCTCGCGGCCCTCGCCGCGTCCCGGCCCGGGGCGACCTGTGGCGATGTCGACGCCGCCGCGCGTCAGATGATCACCGATGCCGGTTACGGTGAGTACTTCGTCCACCGCACCGGCCACGGACTTGGTCTGTCCGGTCATGAGCCACCGTGGGTCATGCAAGGGAGCGACGTGGAACTGGTGCCGGGGATGGTCCACAGCATCGAGCCGGGCATCTACCTGCCCGGCGAGTTCGGTATTCGCCTCGAGGAGATCGTGCACGTCACCGACGATGGCTGCGCCCGCTTCAGCGCCCTGACGCGGGACGTGCGCGCCATCAACCCCTAGGGGCCGCGGGTTCAGCCCGTGAGCACGACGCCCATGGCGCGGCGAGCCCGCAGGAGCGACCGCCGCTCATGCGTGAGCTGGAAGTCGCAGTTGGCTCCGACGGCCAGCGCGTTGAGGGTGAAGGCGACATCGCCGGGGTCGGTCTCGGCGGAGAGCTCTCCGCGGCGCACCGCGGTGCTCGCCTGGCGCTCAAGGACGGTTCGCCAGCGACGTGTCAGATCAAGCACCGCGTCGTGGACCGGACCGGTCCGCGCGTCGAACTCCACCACCGCCGTGGTGAGAAAGCAGCCGCCGGGGAACGGGGGATCTCCGAGGTAGGCGACCCACGCGTCACAGATGCCGTTCAACCGGGCCAGACCAGGCGGGGCCAGGGACGCGGGGTCATAGACGCAATGGCGGAAGATGGCGGCGGCGTGATCGAGGGTCGCCAGCTGCAGGGCCTGCTTGGAGCCGAAGCGGCCCACCAACCCGCTCTTGGTCATGCCGAGCTCATCGGCCAGCCGGCCGATGGTCACGCCCTCGAGGCCGATGACCGAGGCGAGCTCGACGGCGCCCACCAGCGTCTGGGCCCGTGCGGCGGCGACGTCGGAGGCACTGCGGCGCGGCATCACCTGAGCGTACATACCGAACGGTCGTCTCCTATATATTGGCCATCGACGCGAACGACATTGGCGACGTGACGGGAGGGCGCGTGCGGATTCGGTGGCTGGGTTGGGCGGGCGTGGAGATCGAGGCCGGGGGCGAGCGTGTCGTCATCGATCCGCTCCAGGACGCGGGCGCGGTGTTCGCGTGGCTGGGGGAGCGTGCCGGGACGGTTCCGCTGCCCGCCATCGTGGCGGCTCAGCCGGGAGCGACCGCCGGCCTGCTGACCCACCTGCACCGCGATCACGCCGACGCCGCCGCGTTGAGTCACGCGTTGGGTGCGGAGGCGATCGTCGGGGAGCCGATCGACTCCGGTGGGCGGGGCACCGAGCGCCTCGCCGTGCTCCAGGCCGACCGTGAGCTGAGCGCCGCCGCGCTGATGCGCCGACCCACCGCGGCCTGGACGAGCACCCGGTGCGCTGGGTTCACCCTGACCGCGCTACCGGCGGTCGACGGCACCGGCGATCCCCAGGTGTCATGGCTCGTCGAGGCCGAGGGCAAGCGGGTGCTCCACCTCGGCGACACCATGTGGCATGGCTGGTGGTGGCGTATCCGCGAGCGCTACGGCGCGCCCGACGTGGTGCTGGCGCCAATCAACGGTCCCCGCATCACCTTCCCGCACCGCCAGCCGGCCAGCCCGCTGCCTGGCGCGCTGGGCCCCGAGCAGGCTGCCCTGGCCGCGGCGCTGCTCGGGGCCGGCCGGCTCATCCCGATCCACTACGGCGCCTACGCCCTCCCGGGCGTGTACGAGCCCGTCGCGAACTCCGAGGCGCGCATCACCAGCGCCAGCGATCGCGTCGAGCTGATGGAGCCCGGTCAGGTGATCGATGTCTAGGCTCGAGCGCCCATGACCGACACCGAGCCTGAGCCCGAACCCACCGTGCTGGGCCTCGAGAATCTGCTCATCGGCCCGACCACGGCGCTGTTCGAGGGCGAGCGCCACGGCGACGTCGGCGTGTCGGTCTTCGTGGTGGCGACCCAGCCGGGCCGGTTCGTCGAATTGCACACCCATCCCTACGCGGAGACGTTCCTGCTGCTGGAGGGGCGGGCGCGCTGGACGGTGGGGGAGACCCGTGTCGAGCTCGGCCCCAGGGAGATGCTCGTCGTTCCCCGGCTGACTCCCCACGGCTTCCGCAACATCTCTGACGTGCCGCTGCTCCTGGTCACCGTTCACGACTCGGGGACGGTCGAGCAGACGTTCCTCGGTATCGACCCCCAGTAGCGCGAGCCAGAGGCACCCCATGACCGGCTCGGCCCGGGCGGCCGGGGCTCAGAGCAGCGGCGCCAGGGGCGCGAGCAGCCGCTCCACCAACCGCGCCACCGCGGGCCGGGCGGCCCAGGTCTCGGGACTCAACTGGGTCGAGTTGGTCTGGTCGGTCGCGAAGACGGCCTCGAGGTGGGCGGCGAGGGCGGGGTCGAAGATCTCGACGTTGACCTCGTAGTTGCCCGTCAGGCTGAGGCGGTCGATGTTGGCGGTGCCGATCGTGCTCCAACGCCCGTCCACCGTCATCGTCTTGGCGTGGATCATTGCGTGTTCATAGCGCCAGATCTCGACCCCACCGGCTAGCAACCGGGTGAAGAAACCGTAGGAGAGCCAGTCGGCGACGACGTGGTTGGAGCTGGCGGGCATGAGCACGCTGACCTTGACCCCCCGGCGCGCCGCCGCCAGCAGGCCGGTGACGATCTCGCGGTCGGGGATGAAGTACGGCTGGGTGATGAGGATCTTCTCGCGTGCCCGGTCGATCGCCTCCAGGTACAGGCCGCGGATCGGATAGACCAGCTGGGCGGGTACGTTGCGGTGCACGCGCAGCCGTGACTCCCAATGCTCGGTCCCCTGCTGGGGCAGCTCGGGCTGGGCGGGAGTGCGATGGGAGTTCCAGAAGTCGATGAAGGCGTTCTCCAGCTCCCAGGCGGCCGGTCCGCTCAGGCGCAGGTGGGTATCGCGCCACTGGGTGGCATAGGCGCTGCCGATGTTGTAACCGCCGACGAAGCCCTGGTCACCGTCGACGATGAGCAGCTTGCGGTGATCGCGCCCGGACTTGCGCACGTTGAACAGCAGCATCCCGGGATTGAACGCCGGGTAGCGCATGACGTTCACCCGGGGGCCGAAGGCGAAGAAGCGGCGGCGCACGACAAGGTTGGCAAAGCCGTCGTAGATGACGAAGACATCGACGCCACGCTCGGCGGCGTCGATCAGCGCGGCCTTGAACGCCTGGCCGACCTCGTCGTTCTTGATGATGAAGGACTCGAACAGCACGCGGTGCTGGGCACCGCGGATCGCGGCGAGCATGTCGTCATAGAGCGCGGTGCCGAACGCGTAGACCGTGGCGTTCGACAGCCCGATGGGCATCGTCTCGGTCTCGGTCCGCGGGAAGCTCGCGGTGCGGGGGCGCAGCCGCTTGCGCCAGGAGTCGACCCCGGTGAGGACGAGGATGGCCGTGACCTGGGCGGCCAACAGACCAAAGGCGCCACGGCGCAGCCCGCGGCGCAGGCGCCGACGCGTTCTGCGGCTGAGGCCCGGTCGCGACACCGCCAGGCGGAGGCGGATGAGCAAGGTTCCGACCGAAGGGGATCGTGGGGCTCGGATGACCAGGTTTCGTCGGCTGGGCATCACGATCGGATGGCGATCCTAGCGATCGACGCGACGACGGCTCGCCACTGGCATCGCTGCTGTCATGCGGACTGTTGCCGGGTCGATAAGAAACCTCGGGGCCGCTGCCGAGGGTGCTTGACTCGCCCCGTGAGCAAATCGACCCCCCGCCCCGCTGTCCCGGCGGACGTGCCCCCGTCAGAGCCCACCGCCGAGCCGCGCCCGCGCGCGGAGATCGAGGCGATCGAGCCGGGCAAGGAGCCGGACGTCGTCGCCGATGTCGGCAAGATGGTGCTGGCGCTCGGCGCGCTGGGGGTCGTGTTCGGCGACATCGGCACCAG
The DNA here is from genome assembly GCA_965198695.1 of Solirubrobacteraceae bacterium. Lineage (GTDB taxonomy): Bacteria > Actinomycetota > Thermoleophilia > Solirubrobacterales > Solirubrobacteraceae > Palsa-465. Next base: position 1,275,233 of record CBDAPW010000003.1, read on the forward strand.
CCCGCTCTACACCGTTCAGGTGCTGTTCACCTACCGTGCCGCCCACGTGGTCGACGACACGACCGTCTACGGCCTGATCTCGCTGATCTTCTGGGCGCTGATCATCGTGGTGTCGATCAAGTACGCCGGCGTCATCATGCGCGTCCACAACCGTGGTGAGGGCGGGATCATGGCGCTCGCCGCGCTGTGTCGCCGCGTCAAGGTTCCCCACACCGTCGCCCTCGTCACCCTCGGGGTGTTCGGCGCCTCGCTGTTCTTCGGCGACGGGGTGATCACACCGGCCATCTCGGTGCTGTCCGCCGTCTCCGGGCTGGATGTCCCCGCACCCGGGCTGGCCAAGTTCGTGGTGCTGATCTCCGTGATCATCCTCATCGCCCTGTTCGCGTTCCAGCGCAAGGGGACGGGCGCGGTGGGGGCGCTGTTCGGGCCGGTGATGTTGGCCTGGTTTGTCGTGATCGGGGCGCTTGGGCTGCGTGGGGTGGTCGGACATCCCGACGTGCTCCAGGCGCTGTCGCCCGTGTGGGGGGTGCGCTTCTTCATCAACCACGGTGTCGATGCGTTCCTGGCGCTCGGCGGCGTGGTCCTCGCCGTCACCGGGGCCGAGGCGCTGTACGCCGACCGGGGGCATTTCGGCCAGGGACCGATCCGGATGGCGTGGTTCGCCGTGGTGTTCCCCGGCGTGCTGCTCTCCTACCTCGGCCAGGCCGCGCTGGTGCTCAGTCATCACGCCGACCGGAGCAATCCCTTCTTCCTGCTGGTTCCCCACTGGGGTCAGGTTCCCATGGTGATCTTCGCCTGCGCGGCGACGGTGATCGCCTCCCAGGCGGTCATCTCCGGCTCCTACTCGGTGGCCCGCCAGGCCATGCAGCTCGGGTACCTGCCGCGCCTGAGAGTCATCCACACCTCCGACGTGGAGGGACAGATCTACGTGCCGGTGGTGAACTGGGCGCTGATGATCGGGGTGATCGCGCTCGTGCTCGCGTTCCAGAACTCCAACCGCCTGGCCAACGCCTACGGGGTCGCGGTGACCGGCACCTTCGTGCTCAACACCGTGCTGTTCCTGGCCATCGCCCGGGCGCTGTGGAAGACCCCGCGCTGGCGCCTGGTCGCCCTCGGAGCGCTGTTCCTCATCGTCGAGGTCGCGTTCTTCGCCGCCAACCTGGCCAAGATCTTCCAGGGCGCCTGGCTGCCGATCGTCGCCGGCCTCGGCGTGCTGGTGCTGATGACCACCTGGAACAAGGGCCGTGCCTACGTCACCCGCGAACGCGACGCACGCGAGGGGGCGTTGTCCGAGTTCCTCACCCGGCTGAGCGATCTGGAGGACCCGGTCCGCCGGGTGCCGGGCGTCGCCATCTACCTGAACCCGAGCGCGCAGACGACCCCCCTCGCGTTCCGCGCCGAGATCGAACACACCCACGCCCTGCATGAGAAGGTGCTGATCGTCTCGGTCGAGCCGATCAACCTGCCCACCATCAACGCCGAGGATCGCTTCTTCGTCGAACGGCTCGGGGACGACGCGCTCGGAATCTCCCATGTGGCCATCCGCATGGGCTACCAGGAGGAGGCCAACGTGCCGAGGATGCTCGAACTCGCCCGGCAAGGCGACCTGCTCGAGCGCCACCTCAACCTCAAAGGCGCCTCCTACTTCGTGTCGCGGATCACCCTCGAGGCAACCGATGAGCCCACCGAGCTGCGGACCTGGCAGAAGAAGCTGTTCATCGCCATCGCGCGGAACGCGGCCAGCCCGATCGAGGCGTTCGACCTGCCGGTTGACCAGACGGTCTCGATGGGGTCCACCATCGAGGTGTGAGTCGCTACTGCTTCTGGTGACGGACCTGGGTGGGCGTGAGGGTGAACTTCACCCGCACGTCACCCGGCTGGTGGTAGGGGTAGGCGTCGAGGCCGAGGTACCGCTTGGCCAGCCGGTCGGTGTGGGGAAACGCGTCGTCGGTTGATCCGCTGGCGCTGGCGTTGACCGTTACGTACTCGTAGGGATTGTCGGGCGGGTACACGACCAGGGTGAGCCGCGGGTCGCGCTCGAGATTGTCCGACCAGCGCCGGCCCCGGGCGCCGTTGACCGCCAGCACGCCGTCCTCGATGGAGTACCAGACGACGACCGACAGGATCGAGCCGTCGGCGTTCAGGGTCGACACGACGGCGGGGAGCGCCGGAGCCAGCAGTTGGGCCACCGCGTCATCAGAGAGTGAGGTCACGGGTTGAGCCTAGAGCCTGTCTGACCCGAGAGCGGGTCCGGCGCCCGCGGATGCGCCGACGATGCGGAAGGAGCGCACACCCTCGCCCTTCTCGATCGCCTCGACCCGCGCCTGCTGCTCGTCGAGGAAGCCGGTGAGGGCCGCCTCCAGCCCCTTGCCCTCGGCGAACAGATCGCACATCTCCGACACGGGCACGGCATCCTGGTTGAGGCGGGCGGCGATGCTCTGCAGGCGGGCGTAGCCGGCCTCGAAGGTCAGCTCAGCTGCGGTTTCGGTCATGGCGGTCCTCGCTGTCGTGGATGTGGTCGATGACCGCGCTGGCGCGGCCGTCGTGCAGGTGGAGCTCGATGGCGGATCCCGCCGCCAGGTCGGCGGCCGAGCGCACCGGCGCGCCGCCGGCGCTGGCCAGCAGCCAGCCGCGGGAGCGGAAGTCACGTGCGGCGATGACGTCCGCGTGGTGGACCAGTGCGCGCTCGGCATCGTCGAGGCGCCGCCGCGTGCGCTCGAGCAGCAGACCGCCCTCGCGTTCGAGCTCTTCGCGGACCCGCGTACGGCGGCGTTCGAGGCCCGCCCGTGCCTCTGACAGCAACCGGTCGCTGTCACGGGCCCACTCGCGCCGTCGGGCGCGGATTCGCTCCGCGCTCCGCCCGAGCCCCGCGGCGGCCGCGGCGATGGTCTCGCGCCGGCCGGTCAGCCGGCGCGATGCCGCCAGCTCCAGCTGAGCCGCGACCGCCTCCACATGGCGCCGCGTGCCGGTCACCGCGCCCGGGAGGCCATTGAGCACCCGGCCTGCGTGGGCGATGCTCTCGCGGAGCTCGCGCGCGGAGGGCACCACCATCTCGGCCGAGCGCGACGGCGTGAAGGCCGACCAGGTCACACGGTTACAGACCGGCACGTTGTCGGTGTGCCCGATGGCGCAGACCACCGGCAGCTCACAGGCGAACAGGGCCCGACACAGGCGCTCGTCGTCGAAGCACGCCAGGTCCTGCACGCTGCCGCCACCCCGCGCCATGACGATGACGTCGACGCGGGGGTGGGCCTGGAGCCGGGCCAGCGCGTCGATGAGCTGAGCCGGCGCGCTCTTGCCCTGCACCACGCAGGCGCAGGTGACGATGTCCACCGCCGGCCAGCGGTCGACCAGTGCGCGGATGACGTCGCTCATCCCGTCGGAGTTCGCCCCGGCGATCACGCCGACGGCCCGCGGGAAGGCCGGCAACGGGCGCCGGCGGTTCGGGTCACACAGGCCTTCGCGCTCGAGCTGCGCCACCAAGGCGGCGCGGCGGCGCAGCAGCTCGCCTTCCCCCGCCAAGCTGATCGCGCTGATGATCAGGCTCAGCGAACCTTGGGCGGCGTAGAAGTCGGGCCGGTCGACCCGGACCCGCACGAGATCGCCGTCCTGGGGCATGTGCTCGAGCCGGGCGGCGTCGCGCGCGAACACCTTCGCGCTCAGGCTCGCCTCGCCGTCGGTCAGCGAGAACCACACCATGCCGTTCGCGCGGCGCTGGACACGTTGCACCTCACCCTCCAGCTCAGCCCCGCCGACGTGTCGGAGGGCGGCGCCCAACTGCGAGGCGTAGTGGCTGACGCTGAGAACGTCGGACTCGACTGGGCGGATCGCGTAGGACAAAGGGAGCTCAGGTTATGCGCCGCTGCGGACGCCCCGGCTCAACCGGCGCCGCTGTCCATCCACCGCTTCAGAGCGTTGTGCCCCACGAGCGTGACCTCACCGTCAGCGTTGATCCAGTCGCGCGCTCGCAGTTCACCCACCAGCCCGACCGCATCCTCCGGCGCCGGTCCCTCGCCGTGGGTCCGCAGCTCATGGCTGCCCGGCTCGACCGTCCATCGGCCCGACTCCAAGGCGCTCAGGGCCAGGCCCTGCCCCGGGGTGGGGAGGGCCAGCGGGTGGGGTCCCGTGCCCGTGCCGGGGGTGGGTGTCGCACCACGCGAGATGGCGTCGAAGAGTCCGCCCAGGCGCAGAACGCCCTCGTTGACCACCTCGTCGGCCTGGCCGTTGAGCCACTCCCCGGCGTCACGGAGGAGTTCCCGGGCCCGGTCGACATCCAGGCCGGTCAGCCTGGCGATCGGGTCGAGGTCGATCTCCTCGAGATGTTCGACCGACTCACTCAGTTGCTGGGCGAGCCAGCGCAGTCTCGCCTCGAAGCCCTCGCCATCTCTGTCCTCGTCACTCATGCCTCCATGATCGCACCCGGCCGATCCGACTCAGAGCCGACACCGCGCTCGGGGCTCCCGCGGCGCTCGCGCGGGTTTCCGCTCTCAGCCCCGAGGGCAGTGGAGCGCCATGAGCGAGCACCCCACACAGGACCCGGCCGAGCCCGATGCGCCCAAGCGTGCGCACGACGCCGCCAACGGCCCGATCAATGCGCCCGGTGACGAACCCGACGCCGATAGCCCGACTGAGCAGGACAAAGGCGACGCAGGTCGCCTGGATGCCGACGATCTGTAGCTCGCCGCCCCAGATGTAGTGCCGTCGGGACCGGGCGTTGCCCGTATGCTCGGCCTCGACGATGCCGTCGCCGCGCAAGAGCCACGCCGTGGAGCTGTTTCGGGGCCTGCCCACTCGGTATGACCGGGTCGGGGCGGTGATGAGCTTCGGCCAGGACCCGCGCTGGCGCCAGGCGCTGGTCGACTACATCGACCCCCAGCCGGGCATGCGCATCCTCGATGTCGCCACCGGCACCGGCATGGTGGCCTTCGCCCTGGCCGAGCGGGGGGCCGAGGTCGTCGGGCTCGACCAGAGCGAGGCGATGCTGTCGGGTGCCATTGCCCGTCTCAAGCGCACGCCGGAGCTGGCCGATCGGCTGTCCTTCGTGCGCGGAGAGGCCGAAGTGTTGCCTTACGGCGACGGTGAGTTCGACGCGCTGTCGTTCACCTACCTGTTGCGCTACGTCGATGACCGGGCGGCCACGATGCGCGAGCTGGTCCGGGTGCTCAAGCCCGGAGGGCGGATCGGGATGGTCGAGTTCGGCGTCCCCAGCGCCCCGGCCCTGCGCGCGCTGTGGCGGGTCCACACCCGCACCGGGCTGCCGCTGATCGGCCGCGCGGTGTCCCAGGAGTGGTACGAGGTCGGACGCTTCCTCGGACCCAACATCGAGCACTTCCATGCTGAGGAACCCGATCTGGTCGCGCTGTGGCGTGAGGCGGGAATCGACGCGGCCACCCAGCAGGATCTGAGCTTCGGAGCGGGCATCGTCCTCACGGGAGTTCACCACGGCGCTGGAAGTCGATAAGCCCGCGGCGGCTCGGCCCGCCTTCTACGCCCTGTCCCCGGGGAGCTGGCGTGACCTGGTGACGATGCTGCACCCGCCCTACACGGCCTGGCACCTCGCCAACGTGGCGATCGGGGCGGCCCTGGCGCCCACCTTCGTGCTCTGGCGTCTCGGCGCCGCGCTCGGCGCCTACTTCCTCGCCCTGGGGATCGGCTGTCACGCCCTCGACGAATTGGCCGGACGTCCCCTCGGCACCCAGCTCACCCGCTCGACCCTCATCTGGCTGGCGGTGATCGGCCTCGGCGGGGCGATCGGGCTGGGAATCCTCGGCGCGGTGATCGTGTCGGCCTGGCTGATCCCGCTCATCGTCGCCGGGACGTTCCTCGCCCTCGCCTACAACCTCGAGCTGTTCGGCGGCCGCTTCCACACCACCTTCTGGATGGCGGTGGCGTGGGCCGGCCTGCCGGTGTTCACCGGCTGGTTCGTCGAGGCCACCGACGTCCGGCCCGCGCCGATCCTCGCCGCGCTCGCCTGCTGTCTCTTCAGCGTCGCCCAACGCCGGCTGTCGACCCCGGCCCGTGAGCTGCGACGCCGGACGATCTCACTCACCGGCCGTCTGACCCTCCGTGACGGCTCGGTGCGCGAGATCGACAGCGAGAGCATTCTGGCCCCGCTGGAGCGGACCCTGTCGGCGCTGTGGATGGCGATGGTCGTCCTGGCCGTCGCCCTCGTGCTGGGACGGCTCTAGCGGCAACGGCTCTAGCGGCGACGCGCCTTGGGCTCCAGGGCCGGGTTGGCGTAGAAGACGTCACCCGGGCTGATGGTCACCCCGGGCGCCACGATCTCGTCGATGCGATCGAGCACGTCATCGGACAGCGTCACGTCAGCGGCGCTGAGCTGGGACTCGAGATGCTCCATGGTGCGCGGGCCGATGATCGCCGCGGTGACCGCGGGGTGGCGGATGACGAACGCAAGGGCCATCTCGATGAGCGTGATGCCCGCCTCGTCGGCCAGCGCACCGAGCGCGTCGGCCGCGTCGAGCTTGCGCTGGTTCTCGGGGAGGGACATGTCGAAGCGGTGGGGCATCATCGACGCGCGATTGGAGGTGGGCGCCTCGGCGTTCTTGCGGTAGCCGCCCGACAGCCAGCCGCCGGCCAGCGGGCTCCACGGGATCACGCCCATCCCGTAGCGCTGGCACGTGGGCAGCACGTCGCGCTCGATCTCGCGCACCAGCAGCGAGTAGGGCGGCTGCTCACAGATGAAGCGCTCGCGGCCACGTTCGCGCGCGGTCCACTGCGCCTCGACGATCTGGGAGGCCGGGAACGTCGAGGAGCCGATGTAGCGGACCTTCCCGGCGTGGATGAGATCGCTGAGCGCCCCGAGCGTCTCGTCGATGTCGGTGTCGGCCTCAGGGCGGTGGATCTGGTAGAGGTCGATGTAGTCGGTCCCCAGGCGCCTCAGCGAGTTCTCGACCTCGGTGATGATCCAGCGTCGGCCGTTACCGAACTGATTCGGATCGTCGCCCATCGAGCCGTGGACCTTGGTCGCCAGCACGACGTGCTCGCGCTTGCCCCCGGCCAGCGCCTTGCCGACGATCTCCTCCGACTCCCCCTGGGAATAGACGTCGGCGGTGTCGATGAAGTTGATGCCCGCGTCCAAGGCCCGGTGGATGATGCGGATGGAGTCATCGTGATCGGGGTTACCGATCCGGCCGAACATCATCGCCCCCAGGCACAAGGGGGTGACTTTGGTTCCGGTGGTTCCCAGCGTTCTGTAATCCATACCTCCGACCCTACCCAGGCGCGCGCACCGGGTAGAGACCGAGAGCCTGGGTAAGAATGGCTTTCATGTCGATCCTCGAGCACAGCCGCCACCGCGCCCAGGACTGGTCCGACGCGCTCATCGCCTCAGATCCCGGCCTCAGCCGACTCACCCAGGCGCTCCAGGTCGCGGCGGGGATCGGGGTGTCGATCGCCTCCGAGTACGGGTTCGCCCAGCTGGCTCACCCCTTCTGGGAGAGCGCTCCCGCGGGCACGACCCCGAGCGCCGCCGAGGCCGCCGCGCTGGTGACCCAGCATCACGAGCTGACGCTGCTGGCGATGCTGCTCGGCGGCATCATCGGCATGATCTCCAGCCTGGCCGTCACCGACGTGACGCCCCGCGGTCAGGCGATCACGATGCTGGGCATGCCGGTGCCGCTCCTGGCCACCCTGGCGATCTCCACCGAGCTGGCGCCCCACCGCGCCATCGGGCTCGTCGGATTGGCGCTCGTCATGGGCCTGGGGACCTACATGCGCAAGTTCGCGCCGCGGTTCGGCCCGCGGGTGGTGATGTACGGAATGTTGCTGTTCATGGGGTACTTCTTCGGCTTCCTCGCCGGCAGCGAGCTCCCGATCAGCCAGATCTACTGGGTCGCGGCGATCCTCTGGCTGTCGGTCCTGGTCAACCTCGCCCTCCGGCTCATCGTGTTCGACCGGGTGGCCGCGGGGGTCCTGTCGCGCAGCCGTCGCTCGTTCACCGCCCGTGCCCGTGGAGTGATCGCCGAGGCGTCGGCTGTGCTTGCGGCGGCGGAGCCACACCCGTCCAGCCCGACGCGCCAGGGCCGCCGGCTGGCCCGACGGCTCGTGCGCCTCAACGAGAGCGCGATCACCATCGACGCCCAGCTCGCAGACCCCCGGCTGAGACTCCGCCACGGCGAGGCCCAGGCACTGCACGACGCCCTGTTCGAGCTCGAGCTGGAGCTGGAGAACCTCGGTCGCGCCGTCGCCGTGCTGGCGCACCTCGACACCGGACTGGAGGCGGACGACCGCGCCCGGATCCAGCGCTGGCTCGCCGGCCTCATGGCCGGCGACACCACCGACGCCGCAGCCTATGCGGAGGACGGCGCCAGCGACGACAGCCTCGGCACGGCGCTGGCCGCCGGCAACCTCGTGTTCGCCACGGCGGCGATCGTCGTCGCGCTCGGGGATGCGCTGGGGCGCTGGCAACGCGGCGAACTCCCCGCGACGGAGGTCGATCCCGCCGACGAGGTCGACTTCAGCACCGCGTATGAGTCCCCGGTGATGCTCATCGGCGGCAACCTGGCCGGCTCGAGTCCGGCCTCCAACGCCGCCCTCGCGCCCGACGGGCTGGCGGCCCGCCTGCACCTCGACGCCCCCGCGGTCAACGCGCTCCGGGTGGCCATCGCCGTCGGAGCGGCCAGCGCGATCGCCTCGGCGGTCAACGAACGCCGCTTCTACTGGGCGGTCATCGCCGTGTTCATCACCTTCATGGGGGCGAACACCAGCGGTGAGCAGATCATCAAGGCCGCCCAGCGCGTGCTCGGCACCTGTGCCGGCATCGTGGTCGGCTCCTTGCTCGCCAACGCGGTCGGCCCCAGCACCTGGTCGATCGCGATCATCATCCCGGCGATCACGTTCGGGGTGTACTTCCAGCGGGTCAGCTACGCGCTGATGACCGCCGGCATCACCGTGATGGTGTCGATGCTCTACGTCGACCTCGGCGAGTTCTCCAACGGGCTGCTGCTCGATCGCCTCGAGCTCACCGCCATCGGCTCGGCGATCGCGATGATCGCGGCGCTGGTGATCTTCCCGGTCCGGACCCGACGGGTCGTGCGCCAGGCGGCGCTGGCCTACCTCGACGCGCTGCTGGCCTTCTTCGAGGGGCTGTCGGAAACCGTCAAGGACGCCTCCAACAGCTCACAGCCAGTCACCACGCTGAGCTCCACCGTGGCAGCCCGTCACCTCGACGACACCCTCCAGCAGCTGCTGGTCACCGCCCGTCCCGTCGCCCGCGATCCCTTCCGCCGTGATGAGCTCGGGCACAACCTCCAGCTGTTCGTCGTCAGCGCCCACTTCGCGCGGAACCTCGCCGCTGACACGGGTGCGGTCTCCGCGCTGAATGAGGCCGAACGCGACCAGCTCGCCTCGGCGCTGGAGACCGGAGCGGACCTCGTCCGCAGCCTCCACGGCGCGATCGCCACCGACAGCGATCCGGTCCCGGATATGGTCAACCCGGCGGTCGGCCCGCTGAGTGAGGCGGGCCGCAGCCTGGCCGAGCACGGCGTCACGCGCGGTGACCCGCGCCGGCGCTTCCTGCGCGCCCTGTTCAACCTGAACGGCGTGCTCGTGCAGCTCGGCCAGCAGCTGGCCGACGCCTGAGTCAGCCGGCTCGATCACCCGTCGCGCTCGGGATCAGTCCTCGCGGGGTGCGGAGGCGAAGACGATCCGTTTGAGTTCGCTGAGCGCGTTGCCGCCCAGCCGCAGGGCGGTCTGAAAGCCCTCGACCCCGAGTTCCCCGGCGTCGAGCGAGCGTCGCAGCTCATCCAGCGCCGGTCGCTCCTCGTCGGTCACGCTGTCGCGCGGCGCGTCGAGCAGGATCAGGTGGCGCGGACGCCGCAGCGGGTGGGCGAGGCGCACGTAGTGCTCGCGCTCGGCGGCGTCGAAACCCTCGAGCGGCAGGGCGACGCTCTGTCCCGACTGCAGTCGCTTGAGCACCGCGCTGGTCAGCAGGTCACTGGCGCGGTCCTCGAGTTCCTCCGCCGGCACCCGACCGGCGAGCAGCGTCCGCACGCGGTCGTGGGAGAGGATCGCCCCGCGCTCCTCGATGACCCGATCGGCGAAGCCCGCGGGGTCTGAGGACTCGGGGCCGATGATGATCAGCAGGCTGCCGGGCGAGTAGCGCAGGCGGTCCGCCGGGGCCAGGACGCGACAGCGGCCGGAGATGTCGACCGGGCGGGGTGGGGCGCCGTCGGCGCGGGGGCGCTCAGAGGACCAGCCGGTGCGCTCGTCGGCGCCGATCTTGACACTTCGGGCGGGGGGTTTCTCAGGCACGCCACCAATCATCGTCGACGCGGCGCCTCCGTGCTCTGTCGGGGGGTCCGTCAGCGTCGTGGGGCCTAGGATTGAGGCATGACTTCGCACAACCACACCCCCACATCCCGCTGAGATGCCTCTCCAAGGTGAGTACGCGCCCCTGGATCCCCAGAGCTGGGTCGCCGAGCAGATCGAGGCCTGGGAGCGCTCCGGCGGTACCGAGGGCACGACTCTGCGCGATACCGGACTGCCCTGCGTCATCGTGGTCAACCGTGGAGTGCGCAGCGGGCAGCTGCGCCGCACCCCGCTGATGCGGGTGGAGCACGACGGCAGCTACCTCGCCGTCGGCTCCAAGGGCGGCTCGCCCAAGGACCCCGCCTGGGTGGCCAACCTGCGCGCCGACCCCCACGTCGAGGTCTGGGACGGTCCCGCTCGTGGCGACTACGTCGTCCGGGAGATCCCCGAGGGCGAGGAGCGCACCGCCTGGTGGGAGCGTGCCGTGGCCGCCTTCCCGCCCTATGCGGAGTACCAGGAGCGCACCGACCGCCTCATCCCGATCTTCCTGCTCGAGCCGGCCGCCTGACCCGCTCGCCCGGCGTCGGAGACCCCCTCAGCCACCGTGATGGTGGTGGGGGCTGGGGGGAACGTCGAGGGCCGGGTTGCGGTCGAAGAAGCCGACCGGCTTGAGCCAGAAGGCGACGACGTCGACCGACATCACCGGCCACTCCTCGGGCCGGGGGATGTGGTGGATGCCGAACGTGTACCAGAGCACCACGTCGGCGTCCTGGATCGGACGGTTCTGGGCGGTCCACGCCGGCAGACCGCGGTCCTCGTGGCTCTGAACGACGAACTCCCCGCACGGCCAGCGCTCCTCCGGTGCGTAGGGCGTGACCCAAAGCGTGTGGGCGAGCACCTGGGCCCGCGTGAGGATCGGTGAATCCGGATCGAGCAGCGAGGGGATGCTGGCCTCGGGGACCAGCTTGTATCCCACCGGCGTGCCGAGCCGGTTGGTCATCGCGTCGTTGACCACCGTCCAGCTGCGCTGGGTCGCCCAGTCATAGTCCTGGCGTCCGTCCGCCTCTCGGGCCAGCGCCGTCTTCTTGACCCCGAGGGCGACGCCGTAGGGGTTCTCCGGTCCGAGCGGGACCGGCACCGACTCGGTGGCGTAGACGGTGTTGGCCTCGCCGTCGACATCCAGGTCGAGCCGGGCGACGATGAAGTGCTGGTGCACCGGCGCGTAGGTTCCCGTGTCCACGCGCGTCCCCGACGCCGGCTGCTGGCCCTCCGGGAACCCCGCGGGCAGTGGTGTGGTGACCATGATGCCGGTCGCCCGGACCTCGCACTGGATGTTCCCGTCCTGGTAGAAGCGCCAGTAGGTGAGGTACTCGTAGTTGCCCACGGTGACGTGGAAGGAGACCACGAGCCGGCGCGAGCGGCGCGTCTCGGCGCCGCTGGTGTCGTCGACGTGCTTCCACAGCACCCCGTCGTCCTCCTCGTGGATGCAGATCGCGTTGGCGATCGTGTACGGCTGCCCGTGGCTGTCGTGCAGGACCGCGTCGAGGTAGGTGATGTCCCCGAGGCAGTCACAGCCGAGCTCCAGCGAGGTGGTCATGAACCCGAGTCCCCACTCGCCGATGTCGAAGGCGGTGCGGCGGTAGTGATCGGTGCCGGGATCGCGATAGGGCACGATCATCTCGGCGAAGGACAGGCGATGGGCGATCGGCCGGATGCGGCCGCCGTCCTCGTACCCGACGGTGTGCAGCGTCATGCCCTCGCGGTAGTTGAAACCGATCCGCAGCGACCACTTCTGCCACGTCAGCAGGTTGCCCTCGAGCCGGAGCGAGGTGCCCTCCGGCTGGGTGATCTCGATCGGCTTGACGTCGTCGCGCACCACGAGTCCCGGCACCAGGGCCGGGACGTACTCGCCCATCACCTCGGGCCCCGGGCCGCTCCCGTCATCCTCGAGCTCGAGCAGCTCCAGCGTGTTGAGGTCGACGATGCAGTGCAGTCCGGACACCGGGTGGGCGTAGAAGTTGGCCCCGGGCTCGGAGCGAACCCACACATCGCACCAGGCCAGGCGGCGGTCGCTCCAGGGCTCGGGCAGCAGGTGCGCGCCATATGCCCACGCCTCGATCGAGACGTTGTCCAGATTCGTGATCCCCCGCCGGGCCAGCGCCTCGATCACGCGGGGTTCGGAGCGCATCGCCACATCGCACTCGTGAACCTCGTCAGTGCTGAGATTGGGTTGACCGTCGACCTGGTGAGTCCATTCGAGGACGAGGTCGCGGGTCAGTGAGACCCGCGACACATAGACCTGGCCGTCCTCCCGGTTCCAGCAGACCAGCCGCGCGGTGCGTTCGGGTTCCGCGCCGTCGGCGTGGGCGCGCAGCTGATCCTTGGTCGGTTCGACGAGCTCGATCGAGGCGAAGCGCCACCCCTCAGAGGCTGTGTGCTCACGGCGGAGGAGGGCGACGCTGCGACGGATCTCGTCGGCGTTGAGCGGATCCAGGGGATGTGACGACATGGACGCAGATGCTGGCCTATCCCGGCCCGGGCTGCAATCCGACCGCGGGACCGCGTGTCAGTGCGCGAGCTCGTCGCGCCAGCTGTGGGCGGGTTCCCAGCCGAGTCGCTCGCGAGCGCGGTCGATCGACAGCAGCGACTCGAACTCGCCCAGATCCTTGCGGACGGGGACGTCGGGGAAGCGCTCGGCCAGCAGTTCGGCGGTCGGCCGGGTCATGATCGTGTCCGCGGCCGCGATGATCACGCTCTCGGTCCCGGAGATGTCCGCCTCCAGCGCCTTGCGGCAGCTGCTCGCCGCGTCGCGCACGTCGATGTAGGCCCACAGGTTGAAGTCCCGGGAGCGGACGTCGTCCCACAGCGCCGGGAGCAGCGCGTACTCGTGGACCGCATAGACGTTGGAGAAGCGCAGCGCGATCATCGGGATCCCCGACCAGCGGTTCAGCTCGACCGCCATCGCCTCCGACACCACCTTGGACAGGGCATAGGTCGTGGTCGAGCGGGGATAGTGCGCCTCGTCGACGGGCACGTACTCGGGGGCGATGTCGCTGAAGGGGAGCCCGAGCGTCGTCTCGCTCGAGGCCCACACCACCCGCGACAGGCCCGCGTTGACCGCCCCGTTGAGCACGTTGAAGTTCATCGCGACGTTGTCGGTGAAGGTCCGGGTGGGCGGGACCAGGTCGGGGGCGGGGTGGTTGGCGATGTGCACCACCGCATCCATCCCCACGAGCACCTCGGCGGCCTGGGTGGGGTCGGTCAGATCCGCGCCGACGACGGTGGGACCGCTGTGCTCGCGCACGGTGACCAGGTCCACCGCCCTCACCTCGTGTCCGTGGGCGCGCAGATCCTCCACTGTGGCCGCTCCGACCTTGCCGCTCGCTCCGGTGACGCAGATCCGCATGTCGTTCCTCTCCTGCTGGTGGGCTCAGGACCCTACTCAGCTGCGCAGTCGAACGGGGATCGAGGTGTGCTGGTTGAGGAACAGCGAGCGGATCCGCTTCGGCGTGCCGGCCAGGCTGATGTCGGGATAGTGGGCGAGGGTCTCCTCGATCCAGATCCGCAGCTCCATCCGCGCCAGGGCCGCGCCGAGGCAGAAGTGGCGCCCGCCGGCTCCGAAGGACTGGTGGTTCTCCAGCCCGTCGCGCATGAGGTTGAAGCGCTCGGGATCCTCGAACAGCTCGGGGTCGCGGTTGCTGGCGATGTACCACAGCAGGACCCGCTCGCCCGCGGGGATGGTCTGGCCGCCGATCTCGACCTCGCGGGTGGTCGAGCGACCCATGAAGCCGAACGCCGGGAAGCAGCGCAGGCCCTCCTCGACCGCGCGGGGGATCAGCGCCGGGTCGTCCAGCAGGAGCTGGCGCTGCTCGGGGTCACGCATCAGCGCGATCATCGTGGCGCCGTAGGTGGCGCGCGTGCTGTCGTTGCCGGCGGCGAGCAGCAGCACGAAGAACGTGGCGATCTCGAGCTCGTTGAGCCGATCGCCCCCGACCTCGGCGTGGATCAGCGCGGTGAGGACATCGTTGCCCGGGTCGGCCTGGCGCTGCTCACGCACGGCGTTGATGTAGGTGACCACGTCGCCGATCTCGGCCATGCTGTCGCCCCAGGTGCTGCGGATGTCGGGGTCCTCGAAGGCGGTCGCGACGTTCGTCCAGTGCAGGAGCTTGGCATCGTCGGACTCCGGTGTGCCGAGCAGCGAGCCGATGACCCGCGCCGGGACGGGCCGCCCGAGGTCGGTGATCAGATCGCAGCTGTCGCGGTCGCCCAGCCGAGCGAGCATGGTGCGGACGATCGCGCGGACATGGTCCTCGTGCTCGGCGATCCGCTTGGGCGTGAACGCCCGACCGACCAGCTGCTTGAGGCGGTCATGGCGCGGCGGGTCCATGGAGATCATCTGCAGTCGTTGCACGTCGAGCGGTGCCCCGAAGTCATCGCAGAGGAAGATCCCCCGCTGTTCGGAGCTGAAGGTGGTGAAGTCCCGCGTGGCCGCCCGCACGTCCGCGGCCCGGGTCAGCGACCAGAAGCCACCTTCGTCGGGGTAGCGACGGTTGGGGCTGAAGTGCACCGGCGTCTCCCGTCGCAGCTGGGCGAACGTCGCATAGGGCGGGTCGTCGACCCACAGGCTGTGGTCGCCGAGGTCGATGGTGTCTGGGGCGGTATCGAGCGCAGTCATGGCTTCGATGCTAAAGATGACACTGTGTCATTACAAGTTGTCAGCGGCCCTCGACGCGCTGGTAGGCTGCCTGACTCAGATGCCGGTGCTGGAGAAACGACGACGCGAGGACCCGCGCCGCGAGCAGACCGAGGCCGCGTTCCTGGCCGCCGCGAGTGAGCTGTTGGCCGAGGGGCGGCCGTTCGCCGAGCTCACCGTCAGCCGTCTGGCCGAGCGGGCGCGACGACCGCGCACCGCCTTCTACGCGCACTTCGAGGACCGCCGCGCGCTGCTGATGCGCCTGATCGACCCGATCCGCAGCGACGCCCAGGCCGCGGTCGCACCCTTCACCAGTGGTGATGGCGACGTTCGCGATGCGGTCACCCAGCTGCTCGTCGTGATGCGCCGCCACCAGCAGATCCTCAACGCGGTGATCGAGGCCGCCGCCTACGACGTCGCCGTCGGCGAGCTGTGGAACGCCCTCATCGAGCAGTTCGCCCAGGCCAACCGGGCCCGGCTGGAACTGGCCGGCGTGCCGCCGGCCACCGCAGGACCGACGGCCGAGGTGCTCACCTGGATGACCGAGCGCGCCTGTACCCAACACCTGCGCCAGGACCCGCCGGCGATCACCGAGGCCGAGCTGATCGACGCGCTCGCCGACACCTGGAACCGCGCGCTCATCCCACCCAACTAGTCCCGCGGCCGCTCACAGGCTGTCGAACACCGCGAAGGCGGCGTCGATCCGCGCGGCCTCACCGGTGGCGTTGGCGTCGAGCATCAGGCCGCGGATGACCGCCAGGGCGAGGGTGGCCCGGGCCTCGGCGTCGCCGGCGTCGGCGCTGGAGGGCCCCAGCAGCTCGGTGAACTGCCCGAGCCAGTCATGCACGCTGGCGCGACCGAAACCGGGAAAGCGGTCGGGCTGGGTCTGGGCGAGTGCGTTGACCTCGTCGAAGAGTCGCAGGCGTGAGCGGTTGGCGGGATCGCTGACGATCGCGCGCAGCGTCCGGACCAGGCTGTGCAGATCCCGCGGGTTCTCCTCGATCAGCTGACCACGGACGGCGTTGAGAAGCTCGCTCCGCGCCTGGGCGAGGGCGGCGCTGATCAGCCCATCGCGGGATCCGAAGTGGTGCACCAGCATGCGCGAGCTCGTCCCCAGGCTGTCGGCGAGGTCCTTGAGGGAGATCTCACAGCTCTCGCGGGCGACGAGCAGATCGGCCGCCTGGGTGCTCAGCTCGAGCCGACGCTGTTCATCGCGCGGTCGCGCCATTACTGTAATACTATTACGCTAATGGAACCCGACATGACCCTGATCTTCGTACACGGCGCATGCGTCCGCGACGCCGCCTGGTGGTGGAGTGCCATGACCCAACCGCTGGCTGAGCGAGGGATCGCCACGCTGGCGGTGCCCCTGCCGAGCTGCGGCGAGACCGGCGCGGCGCTGGGGGACCTCCACGACGACGTCGCCGCGTGCCAACGCGTGATGAGCGGGGTCGACGGCCCGATCGTGCTGTGCGGTCACTCCTACGGCGGGATGGTGATCACCGCGGCGGGCGCTGATGATCGCGTCACCCAGCTGCTCTACGTGACCTCGGTGATGCCCGACCGCGGACAGTCCCAGGCCGATCTCACCGCAGGGGAACCCGCCCCCTGGCTCCAGCCCGGCGACGACGGCACGCTGAGTGTCGATCCCGACATGGTGCGTGAGTTCTTCCTCCAGGACTGCGATCCGAACACCACCGAGCAGGCGCTCGCGCGTCTCACCCGCCAGTCGCTCACCCCGTTCACCCAGGCGCCCGGCCACATCGCCTGGCACGACACACCCTCCACCTACTTCGTGTGCAGTGAGGATCTCGCCACCCCGGCCGCAGTGCAGGCCCGCCGCGTCAGGGCGGGCACGCGGCGCGTCGAGTTCGGCGCCGGCCATCACCCGTTCCTGTCCCGCCCCGCGGCGTTCGCCGACGCGATCGCCGACGCCCTCGCCGTGGACTGACCCGGGCTCAGAACGGCCGTTCGGACAGCGGGAGCTTGGGGATCTCCGCCGCGATCCTCTGCATGACCCCGAAGAAGCGGTAGATGTCGGGGTAGACGATCGCCTTGCCGCTGGTCAGCAGGGCCGCCGAGACGCCCCGCTCGGGGTCGGCCCAGCCCACGATGTTGATCAGCCCGAGGTGGCCGAAGGCGAGGTCGGTGTCCAGGCCGTAGAGGCTGACGACCTTGGCCCCGAGCATCAGTCCGTAGCTGAAGCGGACCGGGAGCACGAGCGTGAGATCGAGCTCGAGCCGGGACTGCTCCTCCAGCGCGTAGGCCAGCGTCTCCGGCGCCATGACCCGGTGTCCGTCGAGCTCGCCGCCACGTCGGAAGATCTCGAAGAAGCGGCTGAGTTCGTTGGCCGTGGAGACGACGGTGGCCGAGGGGATCACGCTGGTGAGGAAGCGGGCCTCATTCGAGATGGCACACACCTGGTCGATCGGCAGGGACAGCGCGTGGGTGACCAGGTTCGAGACCGGCGGTAGCAGGCGCGGTCCGGTGGCGTAGTTGAGCGCGACCCGATCCACATCCTCGGGTGCCACGCCGTAGCTCATCCAGCGGAAGTTCAGGGGGGCGAGGATCTCGCGGTCGAGCACGGTCTTGATCGACTCGCCGGTCACGCGCTGGACGATCTCCCCGAGGATGATCCCGCCGGTGATGGCGTGATAGGCGAGGAGGGTGCCCGGCTTCCCGAACGGGCGAGACGCCGAGATCAGCTTCACCGCCAATTCCATGTCGGTGAAGCTGTCGAGCTCCGCCAGCTCCCGGGGCAGCCACGGCACCCCGGCCCGGTGGGAGAGGATGTGGGCGATCGTCGTGTCGCCCTTGCCGTGCTGGCCGTACTCGGGGATGTAGTCGGTGACCCGATCCTGGATGTCGAGGAAGCCGCGCTCGGCCAGCATGTGGATGACCAGCGCCGTGACGCCCTTGGCGGTGGAGAACACGCAGAAGGGCGTGTCGGGCGTGGCGAGGACCTTCGGCGTGTCGCGGCTGTCCTTGGGTCCGTTGCCGCGGGCGTGGCCGATGGCGCGATCCAGCACGACGTGTCCGTTGCGCCGGACACACAGGGCCAGGGCGGGATGGACTCCGGTCCCGTACAGGTTCTCACCGGCCTGCCAGATGCGCTCGACCTGATGTTCGGTCAGACCCGCCGTGTCGGCGGTCGCCTCGGCCCCGATCGTGGTCACAGAGGCGAGGTCCTTGGGCAGGGCGATCCGACCCAGCGGATCCGGAACCAGGGGGAGGCGCGGGATCGCCAGCATCGGCCGGGGAGGATATGGGTAGGACAGCCGGTATGAGTGCAATTGACGGTCAGGCAGCGCAGGTCATGTTGGTTCCCGGTGCGTTCGCCGGTGCGTGGATGTGGCGGGATGTGGTCGAGCAGCTCGCGGGCGTCGACATCACCGCGTACGTCGTCGAGCTCCCGACCTACGGCGAGGATGCCCAGGGCACGACCTTCGCCGACGACGTCGCCGCGGTGAGCGCGGCGCTCGGGCAGGTCAAGCCGGTGCTCCTGGTCGCCCACTCCTACGGCGGGGCGGTCATCACCGCCGCGGCCGCTGGTGGCCCGGAGTCGCTGCGGGAGCTCATCTACGTGGCGGGCGCCGCCC
Source organism: Solirubrobacteraceae bacterium (assembly GCA_965198695.1). GTDB lineage: Bacteria > Actinomycetota > Thermoleophilia > Solirubrobacterales > Solirubrobacteraceae > Palsa-465. The sequence continues at coordinate 1,293,794 of CBDAPW010000003.1, forward strand.
CGGGCAGCGGCGACTCGATGGCCGGGGTGTCGGCCGCGGCCGCCGCGGCGGCCGGACAGGGCGAAGGCGGCCCCGGCCCGACCCCGCGCGAGGACGGACTGTTGGTGTTCCCCCCCGAGATCGCCGCTCAGGCCCTGTTCAACGACTGCACCGACGCCCGGGAGCAGGAGGGGCTGGCGTTGCTGGAGCCCCAGAGCCTGGCCGGCACCGACCAGATCATCGAGGTCGCCGCCTGGACCCAGCTGCCGAGCGTGTACGTCCGGGGCGAGCAGGATCTCATCCCCCGCGCCCTGGCCGAGGGGTTCCTCGAACAGTGCGTCGAGGTCATCGACCTGCCCACCGGTCACTGCCCCCAGTGGAGCCGCCCTGAGCTCGTCGTCGAGATCCTCCAGGCTCGGCTCGCCGCCCAGGGCTGATCCGCCAGCGCTGACGGATCAGGGCTGGAGGTTCTCCAGATCCTCCAGCAGGCTCGGGTGGGTGGGCTGCCACCCGAGCGCGGACCGGGTATGGGCGCTGGAGGCGGGCTGATCGGCCGCGAAGATCGGCCCGAAGGGCCCATAGGTGTCCTCGGGCACCGACGCGACCGGGAGCCCCAGTCGCCGTCCGATGACCGTGGCGATGTCCAGCACCGCGTCGCCCTCATCGGCCACGGCGTGCCAGGACGTGCCGGCCGGCGCGTTCTCCAGGGCCAGGCGGAACAGGACGGCGGCGTCGAGCGCGTGCACCGCGGGCCAGCGTTGGCTGCCGTCGCCGGGATAGCCGGAGACCCCGGTCCGCCGCGCGGAGTCGGTCAGCAGGCCGGCGAACCCGCCCTCGCCCCGGTGATGCACGGTGCGGGGCATGCGCACAGCCGCACTGCGAACCCCTTCAGAGGCCAGCGCGAGGACCGCGTTGACCGTGACCGCGCGGCCACCCACGGGTCCCTCGGTGGGGAGGGGATCCTCCTCGGTGGACAGCCGTCCCGGAATCCACGGGGTGCCGGAGACGACGACACAGGGCCGGTCGCTGCCGGTGAGCTCCTCGCCGATGGCGGTGAGAGCCGCCCTGTCCTGAGCGACCGACTCCGCAAGGGCGGTGGCGGTGCTGTAGTCGCTGCCGAAGGCCAGGTGGATGACGCCGTCGGCCTGCCCGGCCGCGGTGCGGAGCGTGGCCAGGTCGGCCAGGTCGCCGCGCACCGCTGTGGCGCCGGCCGCCTCGACGGACTGCTGGGCGGCGTCGGAACGGGCGAGCGCGGAGACGGTGTGGCCGTGCTCGATGAGCTCGGTGACGACGGCTGAACCGATGAGACCGGTGCCGCCGGTGATGAACACGTGCATGGGTCACTCCTCAGTGATAAGACTGGTGTCGCATCACTCTAGCAACTGATGGGACACATGTCTCGTCGCATTAGTATGGTCCCATGGCGCGATGGGAACCCGGAGCACGTGAGCGGCTCGTCGTGGCCGCGGTCGATCTGTTCACCGACCAGGGCTATGACCAGACGACGGTGGCGCAGATCGCCGAGCGCGCCGGCGTCACGCGGAGCACGTTCTTCCGCCACTTCGCCGACAAGCGCGAGGTGCTCGTGGCGGGGCAGGAGACGTTGAGCCGGCTGCTCGCCGCGGGCATCGCCGAGGCCCCGGTCGGCGCCTCGCCCCTCGACGCGGTCGCCCACGGTCTCGAGCGCGCCTCGCGGGAGATGGGGCCCAGGAACCGCGAGCTGGGTCCCCGCATCACCGCGGCGGTCGCTGCCAGTGCCGAGCTGCAGGAGCGTGACGCGCTCAAGAGCGTGGGCATGGCGGCCGCCATGACCGCGGCCCTGCTCGCCCGTGGCGTGCCGGACCCCAGCGCCCAGCTGGCCAGTGAGATGGGCGTCCTGGCCTTCAAGCGCGGCTTCGCCCGCTGGGCCGACAGCGATCCGAGCGCTCCCGACGAGCTCGCCGTTCACACTCAGGCGGCGCTCGAAGAGCTGCGCGCGGCGAGCGCGTCGCTCTAGCCGCGGGCCCCTCGTGGAGGCTCAGCGCCGGCCGGCGTCGTAACGGCGCCGGTCGCGCTTGGTTGGGCGCTCGCCGAAGCCGACGGGCCCGCCGAGCCGGCGCAGCTCCGCCTGGCGCTCGCGCTCGGTCACGCTCGCCTCGGTTTCGCGGTACAGCTGCGCCGCCTCCACGGCCGACACGCGGCGCTCGGCCTCGCCGGCCACGATCACCGTGCGTCGGATCGGACCGAGCGTCACTTCGAGCTCGTCACCCGCGCCGACCTCGCGGCTGGGCTTGGCCGCCACGCCGTTGACGTGGACCCGGCCGCCCTTGACGGCCTCGGCCGCCAGCGCCCGCGTCTTGAACAGCCGCGCCGTCCACAGCCACTTGTCGACGCGCATCATCCGCCGGCGAGCACGGGTCGATATCCCTCCGCCTCCAGCAGTTGGAGGACGCGGTCGGGTTTCACGGCGTCTGGGCTTCGGCGTTCACGCTGGCGGCGACCTCGGCCAGGGCCTCGGCGAGGTCGACGGCGGGGCTCCACCCCCAGGCTCGAGCCCGGTCGGCGAGCAGAGCTCCGGTCCAGGCCGGCTGGTCGTCCCACACCGGCTCGACGTCGAGCGCCTGGGTGACGGTCCCGACGTAGTCGCGCTGGGTGGCCGGCGGGGCGGCGACGTTGAGCGCCGTGCATTCCCCGGGGACCGGCCCGCTCGCCGGGTCGCCAGCTCCGTCGGGAATCTGACCGGTGCCAAGGTCGGCGGCCAGCGACGCCAGGTCGTTGACGTGCACCCAGGGGAAGGTCTGCTCCGCCACGGCATGGCGGGCCGACTCGTCCTCGCGCATCGCCTGGGGACGCAGGGTGTTCCACACCGACGTGGGGCCGTCTCCGAGGATCGCCGGGGGACGCAGGAGGACCCGCGTGATGCCGTCGACATCGGCGAGGGCGAGGTCGGTGTCGCGCTTGGTCACCGCATAGTCGTTGGCGTTGTCGGCGACCAGGGCGCCGAGCTCGTCGATGTCGCCGATCCCGGGGGAGCGGTCATACACCCCGGCCGTCGAGATGTGGATCAGGCGCGGCACCCCCGCAAAGGCGGCCGCGCTGGCCAGGACGGGCGTTCCCACGACGGCGATGCGGTGCTGGGTCGCGCGGTCGCTGCCCATCGGGTGCACCGTGGTGATCACCGCGGTCGCGTCGGTCACCACCTCGGCGGCGAAGTCGGAGTCGGTGAAGTCTCCGAGGACCTCCGTCACCCCGTCGAGCTCAGGCGCGCTGCCGGCGCGCCGGACCACGGCGCGGACCACGGCCCCGCGTTGAACCAGGGCGTGACAGATCCGGGATCCGACGAGGCCATTGGCTCCGGTGACGACAACGATGGCGGGCGATGAGGGCATGGCTCAACTCTGCCACGTCGGTCAGCTCGCGTGGGTCCCCGCCGCGCGCCCCCGCATCCAGGCCGCGAGGTCGGCCGGAAGCTCGGGGGCGGTGGCGGCGACGGCCAGCAAGCTCGGATCGGTGAGGATCGCCCGGCCCACCGTGGCGATCGTGACCCCATGGTCGGGGCGCGAGAGGACCGTCACCGCGTCACCGGCTCCGAGCTCGCCCTCGCGCCGGATGCGCAGGTAGGCGCCCGGACGATCGGCCCGGGCGAAGCGGCGCAGCATCGTCGGATCGTCGAAGCTGATCCCGAGCTTGAAACACGGCTGACGGGGTTGGCAGACCTCGAGCTCGGTCGACCCGATCTGCCAGCGCTCGCCGATGATCGCGCCCGACACGTCGATCCCGACCGTGGTCAGGTTCTCGCCGAAGGCGCCCGGCCCCAGCTCCCGACCCAGGGTGTGCGTCCACCAGCTGGTGTCCTCCTGGGCGTAGGCGTACACCGCCTTGTCCGGGCCGCCGTGGACGCTGCGGTCGGCCTGGTCGTCGCCGGCCAGATTGACGCCACGAACGGCCACGCGTCCGGTCACCGGAGCCTTGGTGTGGGCGCTGATGATCGGCTGCCCCCGTCGGGTCACGCCGATCTGGACCGGGACACCGACGTTGACGCTCACGAGCTCACCCATCCGCGGAGCATATATTCGTGGCATGCAGCGTTGCGAATCAGCCGGGCGGTCCTGATGGGCGATCACCTCATCGTCATGCACTCCGCGGTACGCGGCGTCCCGGGCTACAACCGCCACGACGCCCCCTCGATCCTGCTCGACGGCGTCTCGCTGTCGCGCGAGACCGAGCACGGCCGGGCGGTCACGGCGCAGATGAACCGCCGCCAGGGCACGCTGGCGGAGGCGATTGACGCCGGCGCGGTGGCGCTGAGCGCTGCGGGGCTGGACAAGAGCATCCGCCGTCAGGCCCGCGAGGCGTGTGAGGACTACTTCTACAGCCGGCTGGAGCTGACCCCGGGCCACGCGCTCGACGGGCCGGCCGAGACGGCTGAGACGCTCGAGCTGATGCCCGAGCCGATGCAGCGGGTGCTCGAGACCATCGTCGACCTCGTCGTCGACGGCGAGTGGGAGGATCTCCGGGAGGCGTCCGGGGACGTACTCGACGTCGAGGATCTGCGCCGGCGCGTGGAGGACGACTGCCCCGAGGCGCTGGTGTTGCCCGGGCGCGACATCTACGGGGTGGAGGCGATCACCAAGTCCGATGACCCGGGCCTGCCCGGTTGGGCCTACTTCCTCGATCTGTGGACCGAAACGGGGCCGGCTCGCCTGCACATCGAGGGTGAGCTGACCGAGTCCGACGGCCGCTTCAGCGCGACGTTGAACGACATCCTGCCCTGACCGGGAGCTCCCACCGTCGGCGAGCGGTGCAAAACCGCCCCTTAAAGGCGGAAAGCCCACCCGGAGGTGGACTGTCGGCCATCAGAAGATCAGGCGGCTTTCGCGGTCGGGGGACATTCAGAAGAAGGTCTCGCCCTCTGTTGCCATCGCTATCTGACCTCCTCAGCGTAGCGCTCCTGATGCCGCATGGGGCACTCTCTTTCCTAAGAATCGCTCGGCGTGGCCGCCAGCGCGGTGGCGCGGCGGGCGCGGATCGTCCCGATGGCCAGGGCGACGACCACGAGCGCCAGCGTGGCCACCAACCCGTAGTGGGAGATCTCCTTGGCGACGTGGACGGCGGGATGTCCGATCGCGTAGCCGAGGCCGACGATCAGGCCGATCCAGGACAGCGTCCCGAGCAGATCGAACACCAGGAAACGCCGCAGGCTCATCCCGGTCCAGCCGGCGGCCACGTAGATAAACGCCGAGGGCACCGGAAGGTAGGGGGCGAGCACCACCGCGAACCCGCCGAAGCGCTCGAGGTGAGCGCCGGAGCGTTGGGCCCACCGCTCGGCGCTGGGATGGCCGCCGCCGAGCACGGCCGCCGCCTTGGGACCCCACAGTCGCCCGGCCCACCAGAAGAACGGGTCCGCGAACATCAGCGTCGGCAGCGGGGCGAGGATGGCGAGCAGGAGCGACGCCTCACCGACGCGGGCGAACGCGCCGCCGGAGGCCAGCGCCGACGTCGATCCGCGCAGCGCCTCGAGCAGCACGGGATGGGTCCCCAGCAGGCTCGGCGTCAGGGGCAGCAGGACCAGGCCGACCACGGTCTTGAAGGCGATGCCCGCGACGCAGGCGATCTCAGCTCGGCGCCGTCCGGCGCCGACGGGAACCTCGTCATCGGGCGGGATGGCCGTTGTCATCTCCCCATTGTCGCGGCATCGCACCGCGGGGTCTGACTACCGCGGCGCCCCGTCGGCATCGGCGGCGGCGATCGCCGCGGCGAGACGGCAGTTGCTGCGCACGATCTCCAAGTTGACGTCGACGCTGGTGCCCGCCGTGTGGGAGTGGAGGTAGTCGAGCAGGAACGGCGTGGTGTCCTTGCCGCTGACCTGAGCCGGACGCGGCGGCCTCGAGCGCCTCGGCGAGCACACGGTCATGCAGGGCCTGATCGAGCTGCTCGGCCTCGGGCAGGGGGTTGGCCACGAGGAATCCCGCCGGGCAGTCCGAGCTCGCGACTGGCGCGCATGATCGCCGCGACCTCGTCTGCGCTGGAGACGGCGTGGTCGACGGAGATGCCGCTGTCGGCGAGGTAGAAGGCGGGGAACTGCCGGGTGCCGTAGACGAGCACGGTGACGCTCAGGCTCTCCAGGCGCTCGAGGGTGGCCCGGATGTCGAGGATCGACTTGACCCCGGCGGACACGACGGTGATCGGACACTGAGAGAGGATGGTGAGGTCGGCCGACTCGTCGAAGGTCTCGCTGGCGTTGCGGTGAACGCCGCCGATCCCGCCGGTGGCGAAGACGCGGATCCCGGCCCGGGTGGCGAGCAGGGCCGTCGCCGCCACCGTCGTGCCGCCGCTCACCCCGCGCGCGATCGCCACCGGAAGGTCACGGGCGCTCAGCTTCAGCGCCGAGGTGGCGCCGGCGAGCCGCTCGAGCTGATCGCCGTCGATGCCGATGTGGGGGACGCCGTCGAGGACCGCGATGGTGGCCGGGGTGGCGCCGGCATCGCTGACGGTCTGCTCGAAATCCCGGGCGGCCTGCACGTTGTCGGGGTGGGGCAGCCCGTGGGTGATGATCGTCGATTCCAGCGCGACGACCGGCGCGCCGGCGGACAGCGCGGCCGCCACGCGTTCGGACAGCACCAGCGGTTGGGGTGAGGCGGTGACGGTCACGAGAGCGAACCGTAGAACACCGGCCCGGTCTGGCCCCCGCTGAGGCGCGATCATGAGGGCGTGGACCGGACCGACCCAGCCCCCGACGCGGGGCGCGCGCCGCTCATCTGCACGGTGGGTGACCTGATCCTCGACGTGGTCGTGCTGCCCACGACAGCGTTGGCCCGCGACGGCGATACGCCGGCGACGATCCGGCTCAGCGCCGGCGGCCAGGCCGCGAACGTCGCCGCCTGGGCCCAGGCCCTGGGGGGCCAGGGCCGTCTCATCTGCGCCCGCGGGACCGACCCGGCCAGTGCGCTGGCCACCGCTGAGCTGGAGCGTCGCGGCGTCCAGGTCCGCGGCCCCGTGCTCGCGGGTCACGGCGGCGTCGTGGTGTCAACCCGCGAGATCGATGGCGCCCGGACCATGGCATCTGATTCCGGGGTGGCCGGCGCCCTGGCGGCGGACACGCTCGATCCCGCCTGGGTCACCTCCGCCGATGTGCTCCATGTCTCGGGCTACTGCCTGTTGCGCGAGGCGGCGGCGGGGGCGGCCATCGCGGCGGCCCGGCACGCCCGCCGGGTCACGCTCGACCTCGCTTCCGCCCACGACATCGAGCTGTTCGGCGTCGAGCGCTTCAGCGAGCGGGTTCGCGCGCTCGCTCCGCAGCTGATCTTCGCCAACGCGGCCGAGCGCGACGTCATGGGCGACCTTGACGCCGCCTGGGTGATCAAGCTGGGGGCGCGCGGGGCGATCTTCCCCGAGGGGCACTACGACGCCACTGAGGTGACGGCGGTCGACACCACCGGGGCCGGCGACGCGCTGGCGGCCGGATACCTGGTCGGCGGGCCCCAGCTCGCCATGCTTGCAGCGGCACGCTGTGTGGCGAGCATCGGCGCGATGCCCCCCACCGGTGAGTCCGGCGCTGATCCGATCCTCCCGGCGCGACGTAGCAGTCACACGTGAGCGCCGCCGGCATCACCCGCGCTGTGGTCCAGACGCCCGACCAGGTCGTCCAGCGTGACCGCACCCTGACCCAGGTCGCCGTCGCCTCCGGGGTGATCTTCTTCTTCGCCGGATTGGTCAAGTTCGTCTTCCACCACTGGGAGTTGCACGCCTTCGAGAGCTTCGGGCTCCCGTTCCCCTCGGCATTGGAGATCTTCGCCGGCGTGCTGGAGACCCTGGGCGGGGTCCTGCTGGTGCTGCGCCGGTGGGTCGTTCCTACCGCCCTGGCGCTGTCGGCGACGATGATCGTCGCCATCATCTCCTCGGGGATCGGCCACGGCGACGTCATCCCCAGCCTCACGCTGGCACCCGCGCTGCTACTGGCCATGCTCTACCTGCTCGCGCGGGCCGATGTGCTTCGCTTGCACGTGTGAGCGACACCGCATCAGCCACCCAGGATCACGGGGTGGTCGACAACGCCCCGTCGGTGCCGGCCCCACAGGCCGGCACTCCCAAGGCCCCCCGCATGAGCGCCGCCGAGGAGGCGCGCACGCTCGTGGCGGGGACCAACGTGGCCGCGCTGGCCACGCTGACCGGCGCCGGTGACCCGTGGGCATCGCTCATCACCTATGGCGCGCTCGCCGACGGCTCGCTCGTCCTGTGCCTCTCGCGCATGGCCGAGCACGGGCGCAACCTCGACGCGGATCCGCGGGCCAGCGTGATCATCACCCAGCCCGACGCCCCGGAGGACCCGCTCGCCGCCGCGCGCGTCACCCTCGCGGGTCGCTGTGAGCACCCCGTCGATGACGCCGCACGCGCCAGTGCCCGCAGCGCCTACGTCGCCGCGGTGGACGCCGCGAAGTACTTCATCGACTACGCCGACTTCTCGCTGTTCATCCTGAGGGTCGAGCGGGTCCGCTGGGTCGGCGGCTATGGGCGGATGGACTCCGCGACCGCTGAGGCCTACGCCGGCGCCCAACCTGACCCGGTGCTGGCCCATGCCGCCGGCGCGGTCGCCCACCTCAACGCCGACCATGCCGATGCGCTGCTGCAGATCGCCCAGACGCTCGGCGGATACCCCGACGCCAGCCGCGCCACCTGCGACGGCGTCGACCGCTACGGCATGGACCTCAGCCTCGACACGGCCCGGGGCCGTGCGCCCGCGCGGGTCGCCTTCGCCGAAACCCTCACCGAGGGTTCACAGCTGCGCGCGGCCACGGTCGAACTCACCCGCCGGGCCCAGGCCGCGCTCGGCGTCGCCGCAGCGCACTGAGCCGCTAGGGCAGCAGCGGTTCGGGCAACGCGTGCACGTCGGCGCGGACCTCGAAGCCGGTGAGGTTCAGCGGTCCGAACGACGTGATCAGCGCGACGTCGACCGCGTCGCGGCCCCGCCCGACGATGACGCGGCCCGAGCGCTGGATGTTGTTGCGGGCGTCGAAGGTGTGCCAGGACCCGTCGAGGTAGACCTCGAACCAGGCGCAGAAGTCCATCGGATCCTCCGGCGGGGGCACGCCGACATCGGGGATGTAGCCGAACACGTAGCGCGCCGGGATGTTCAACGCCCGGCAGAAGGTGATCGCCAGGTGGGCGAAGTCGCGACACACGCCCTGGCCGGCGCGGTAGGCGTCGACCGCGGTGGTCCAGGGATTCGAGCCCCCGGGGGTGAAGGTCAGGTAGTCGTGCACGTAGTCGACGATCGCCTGCACCCGGTCCCAGCCCGGCGTGAGCGCCCCGAAGCGCTGCCACGCCTCGGCGCCGAGCTCGTCGGACAGGCAGAAGCGGCTCGGCATGAGGAAGTTGAGGACGTCATCGGGGAGTCGGCCCACCGGGGTCTCGTGGGCCCCACGGGCGATCACGTCCACCGGCCGCGCCACCACGACATGGGCCTCGTAGATCACCGTGGCCGGACCCGGGGGCAGCTCGAAGCGCTCACAGCGGTTGCCGAAGGAGTCCACGTAGGTGTAGTGGTAGGCGTCCGCCGCCCACAGCTCGTCGCGGATCGACAGACCCGGTTCGGGCCGGGGCGCCACCTGCATGATCGAGGAGGTGTGCTGGTTCACCTCGAACTGGAACGTGCACCCCACCCGTAACGGGAGCGGTATCTGACCGGAGCTGTTCTCCTCAGTGCCCGAGCCGGTCATTGGGCGCGAGCATGACAGGTCTCGGTCCCCGCCCCAAACGGGGCGTCAGCCGGTGGCGAGCGACGCCTCGGCGTCGGCCGGCTCGGCGCCCGGGCTGACCGGCCGCAGTCGGGCCGGGAAGACGGTGACCGCGATGATCAGTCCGACGGCGAACAGGCCCGCGCCCCACCAGAACGCGGTCGTGTACCCGTGCACCATGGCGGCGGTCTGAGCGCCGGAACCCTTGGCGTGGGAGGCGAGGTAGGAGGCGGCGGAACTGGCGAACAGGGTGCTCAGCAGGGACGTGCCGACCGAGCCGCCGACCTGCTGGGAGGTGTTGACCATCGCCGAGGCGACGCCGGCCTCGTGCGGTTTGACCCCCAGGGTCGCGGTACCGAACGCGGGCGCGAAGATGAGTCCCATGCCGACGCCGATGATGAGCAGCGAGGGGAGCACGTTGGCCGCGTAGCTCGAGCTGGGCGTCAGCCGGGTGAACAGGATCATCGCGATCAGGCCCAGGGTCATGCCCGTGATGATCAGCGGCTTGGCGCCGATCTTCGGCACCAGCTGGGTCTGGGCGGTCGTCGAGGTGACGACGATCAGCGCCGTCATCGGCAGGAAGCCGAGGCCGGTGGCGATGGGCGAGAAACCCAGGTTGTCCTGCATGAAGTACGTGAGGAAGAGGAACACGCCGAACACGGCGGCGCCGGCCAGGAGGATCGACGCATAAGCGCCGCCGCGCGCACGGTCCCAGATGATGTGGAGCGGCAGCAGCGGATGGGCAACCCGGCGCTCGATCTGCACAAAGCCGACGAGCAGCACGATGGCGACGGCCAGGGCGATGATGGTGACCGTGTCATGCCAGGAGGTGGTCTCGGCGTTGGAGAACCCGTAGACCAGGGCGAACAGTCCGCCCGACACCGTGAGCACGCCGGGGATGTCGATCTTGGGCCGCTGGGGATCGCCCTGGTTGACGAGCAGGCGGAAGGCCATGATCGCGGTGGGGACGGCGATGACCAGGTTGACGTAGAGGCACCAGCGCCAGGACAGGGCCGAGGTCAGGGCACCGCCGAGCAGCAGGCCGACCGAGGCGCCGCCGCCGGCGATCGCCCCGAAGATCCCGAACGCCTTGGGACGGTCGGGCGAGTCGGCGAAGGTGACGGTCAACAGCGACAGCGCCGAGGGCGCCAGCAGGGCGCCGAAGATCCCCTGGAAGGCCCGGGCGGCCACCAGCATGGCGAAGGACTGGGCCAGCCCACCCACCGCCGAGGCGACGGCAAAGCCGATCAGGCCGCCGATGAACGTCCACTTGCGGCCGAACAGGTCCCCGAGCTTGCCGCCGAGCAGGAGCAGGCTGCCGAAGGCGAGCGCGTAGGCGGTCACCACCCACTGGCGGTTGTCGGTCGAGAAGCCTAGTGACTTCTGGGCCGAGGGCAGGGCGATGTTGACGATCGTCGCGTCGAGCACAACCATCAGCTGGGCGACACCCAGGAGGGCGAGGACGGCCCAGCGGTTGGGCTCTGATCGGGGGGCGCTGTCGGCGGACATGGCGGCCTTCTTGGGTCGGGGTTGGGGCACGGGACAGCGACCGGGGGCCGGGGTCGTAGCTCCAGCCTTACCCAGGCCCTCGCACATGTACTCGCCGCTGGGATTCGACCCAGTCGACGATCGTCTTGACCACGAGCCGGGTGTCGTCCCACATCGGCACATGGCCGACGCCGGGGAGGACGCGGAACTCCGCGTTGGCGATCTCGCGCCGGAACCGCGGGGAGCAGGTGCTCTCGGGCAGGATCCGGTCGAACTCCGCCCAGGCCACGAGCGTCGGTGCCGCGACCTGATCGAGGTCCGTGACGTGGGCGCGCCCGGCGCGCAGGCTGGCCAGGACCTCGTCGACCACCGTGCAGCCGAGTGGATCAAGGCTCAGGTCGATGGCGTCACCCGGGGCGACCAGCTGGCCCTGGCGCATGATGTCGCGCATGGCCAGGCGGCGAGCCCCCGGCCGGCGCATGAGCGCCGGCACCTGCTTGGCGGAGGCGCGGATCATCTTCATCTGCCGGGCGAAGAACCGCGCGATGCGCTCGGGCTCGGGACCGTCGAGCTCCCAGCCCCCGCCGGGGGAGAGCGCCACGACGCTGCGCGCCCGCCCGCGCTTGGCCATCTCGATGGCGAGGGAGCCACCCATCGAGTTGCCGACGAAGTGCGCGCTGGCCACCCCGAGCTCGTCGAGGTGGTGCTCGAGGGAGTCGCCAGCATCGGCCAGCTTCTCCAGGCCCGGGCCACTCGGGTAGGGGGGACCGCCCTGATGTCCTGACAGGGCGGGAGCGATCACCTCATACCGCGCGACCAGGTCCGCCAGCACGGGCTTCCAGTGGCGCCAGTGGCCGGTGAAACCGTGGAGCAGGACCACCGGCTCACCGGTGCCGGCGCGGTACAGCGACGGGGAGATCTCACCCATGAGCCGACGATCCTAACCCCGCCCTAGGGGATGAGGGCGAGCTTGCCCCCGGGGTGGCCCTCGGAGAGGTAGGCCAGGGCCTCGGGTGCCTGGTCGAGGGGGTAGGTGCGCGCCACCGGCACGATCAGTTCACCGGCGCCGGCCAGGGCGATGAGTCCGGCCCGTGCCGCGTCGCGGAAGGCGGCGCTGGCGGGCATCGCGCCGCCGATCATCGTGATCCCGTCCCGCTCCGCGCGTGCCATCGCGGCGATGGTGACGATCCGTTCGCGGTTCGCCACCAGAGCCAGGCTGACGTCAACGGCCTCATCGGTGCCCACCGCGTCGAGCGCGGCGGCGTACCCCTGGGGAGCGAGGGCGCGGAGCCGTCCCTCGAGTCCCTCGCCGTACTCGACCGGTGTGCCACCGAACCGCTCGACGGTGGCGAAGCTGTCGGGGCTGGCGGTGCCGATCACCCGTACGCCGAGCTGGCGGGCCTGCTGGAGCACGCTGACTCCGACGGCGCCGGATGCCCCGTGCAGGACGATCGTCTCACCGGCCGCGGCGCGGGTCACGTGGAGCATCTCGGCGGCGGTGGTGCCGGCGAGCAGGAGGTTGGCGGCGGCCGGGTGCTCGAGCGTGGCCGGCTTGGCGAACACGTCGGTGGCGGGCACGGTGAGCCGTGAGGCATACCCGCCCTGGACGCGGAAGGCGAGGACCTCATCCCCGGGGGCGCCTCCGCCCGACGCCAGCTGCGTGTTGGGCCCGAGCTCGCGCACGACGCCGGAGACCTCGAAGCCGACGGTGGCCGGCTCGGTGAAGTCGCCGTTGGCGATGCGCTTGTAGTCCGCCGGGTTCATGCCGGCGGCGTGGACGTCGATGGTCACCTCGCCCTCGCCGGGAGCGGGGACGTCGAACGGGACGAGTTTGAGGACATCGAGCCCGCCGGGCTCGGTCGCGATCCAGTGATGGGGGGCTTGGTCATTCACCCTGAGAGCCTTACCCGTTTGCGTCGCGGGAGGATCGTCCGCGCCGGCCGGGAATGCGTTCGGCGACCCGGGTGAGCGGCTCGACCAGCTCGCCCAGCGTCTCGGCGGCCCGCCCGAGCGTCTCGACGCTCCCACTGAGCAGCTCAAGGGCGGGTTCGACGCGTTCGAGCCGGACGCCGATGAGATCGACACGGGTGTCGACGGACTGGACGCGGTCGGGCAGTTCGGGCAGCCGGGCGGTCGAGGTGGCGAGTGCGTCGAGGGCCTCGGCGAGCGCGGTGAGCGTGCGCAGCGACTCGGTCAGCTCGGCAAGCTGCCCGAGACCGTCGACCAGGCGGACGATTCGGTCCTCGGCGATCAGCCGCTCCAGGGGGCCGTCGGGGGCCAGGAGCTGATCCAGGGTGCCGCCACTGGTCAGCAGCCGGTTGACCGTGCCGTCGCGGCGCACGAGCTGCTCGACGGTGCCCTCCTCGGCGAGGAGCAGCTCGAGCAGTCCGCCCGGCTCGGTGAGTCGCTCCAGGGGACCGCCAGGCTCCAGCAGCCGGTCGAGCGCTCCTCCGGACTGGGTGAGTCGCTCGAGTGCGCCCTCGGGCGCCAGCAGTCGTTCCAGGGGCCCGTCGGGACGCAGCAGCCGGTCGATCATTCCGTCGGGGGCCATCAACCGATCCAGCGGCCCTGCGTCGGCGAGGATGCGCTCAAGGACGCCGTCCTCGGCCAGCACCCGGTCGAGGGGACCTCCGGGAGCCAGCGCGCGGCCCAGCGGCTGGTCGTCGCTGGTCAGCGCGGCGAGCTGCTCGATGCGCCGCAGTGGGCCATCGGGATCACCGAGCCGGCCGAGCTGTTCCACGGCGCCGCCCTCGGCGAGCAGGGCGCTGATGCGATCGGCGTAGCCGCCCGGACGCCGTATCGGTCCGTCGCGACCGACCGCGCGTACGCCGTCGATCGCGAGCTCGGCGCTGCCCCGCACAAGGCGGGCGGGCAGCAGGATGGTTCCGACGAGGCCCACGGTTCGAGAACCGTAACCGAGCGGCCCGCGATTGCGGGCCGACGGTCCATCTGCGGCTCACAAATCCTCAGATTTGCGGCCCGATCCTGCTAGTTTCCTGAGTGCACCCGAGGCTTCTGCTCTTCTTGCCTTCGAGTGATCTCCGGCCAGAGGGGCAGAAAGGCGGTGGGCCATGGCCCCCGCAGCACGCTCGGAGCGCATCACCCGTCACGTCGCCCGGCTCCTCCGAGCCGAGCGAGAACGTTCTCTCACCGAGGCTCCGCGCGTCAGTGCGAGTCCGGAGTCCAGCCTGCAGGGCCGGGCGAATCCGTTCGGCTCTACGGAGAAGCGCCATCTCCTCCCGCGTATCCATCGCCCCACCAAGAAGGTGGGGGCATGGAAGCCGGCGCGATCCTAGAGACCGACCTCGTCGAGCCCCCGGACGTCGTCGAGACGTTCGAGGATCGGGCCCGACTCAACCGCGCACCGGAGCGCAACGGCTATCGCTGCGTCGAGTGCGGCCACCTGCTGCGCGTGTTCGGTGGCGGTCGCCACCGCGTCTACTTCGAGCCCTCCAACACGGCTCTGGATGACCCGATCATGAACGGCGTCTGCCCCCAGTGCGGGCACAGCCTGCCGGGCAAGCAGTAGCCATGAGCCTCCCGTCCGCTTCGACTGAAAGGTTCTGAATCAATGAGCCACTTCGCCTGTCCCGACTGTCAGCTGCGATTCACCCCCGGACAGGCCGCCGGTTTTCCGGTCTGCCCGATCTGCGGGGCGTCCCTACAGGCGCTCATCGGAGCTGAGGCCGTCATGGGCTTTCAGCTCTTTGAGCCCGACATCGCCGCACAGCTCCTGCCCGAGGCGGTCTCCGCCGCCATGCCGATCCCGCCCCGGCTGTAGCCGGGACGGGGAACCGGGTCGGTCAGATCGCCGAGGGCGCGGTGACCGCTGAGATCGGCGAGCGCATCGCGGCGTGCGCCTCGGCCCAGGTGAGAAGCCGGCCATTGGCCTCGTCATAGAGCTTGAGGCGGGTGGAGCGCATCGCGTCCGAGACGGTCAGCACCGGGACACTCGCGAACACCGCGTTCTTGGCGTGCGTGCGCGGGAGGTTGTAGAACGGCACGCGTGAGCTGAGGTGATGAATGTGGTGGTAGCCGATGTTGCCCGTGGCCCAGGCCAACGGCTTGGGCAGGTTGAGGAACGAGCTGCCCTGCAGCGCGGCGTCGGCATAGCTCCACTCGTCGCTGCGCGCCCAGTAGGCGTCCTCGAACTGATGCTGGACGTAGAAGAGCCACACGCCGGCGGCCCCGGCCAGCAGGGCCGGTGGTGCCCAGATGAGGAACAGATCGCCCACGCCGATCGCCCAGACGAGGAGCCCGATGACCACGGCGAGCGCCGCGTCGGTGAGCAGCTTGCTGTTGCGCATGCGGGGCTCGCTGCTGGTCAGACCGAGGAAACGCGGACCGATGATCATCGCGATGACCGGCCCCAGGCTGAACATGACCAGGGGGTTGCGGAACGCGCGATAGGCGAAGCGACCCATGGGGGAGGCGGCCTGATACTCGCGCAGCGTCATCGTCGGCACGTCGCCGGTCCCGCGCTTGTCCAGATCCCCGGACGTGGCGTGATGGACGTTGTGCTCATGACGCCAGGACGCGAAGGGCACCATGACCATGGTGGCCACGGCCCGGCCCACCCAGGTGTTGGCCTTGCGAGAGGCGAAGAAAGATCCGTGCGCGCAATCGTGGAAGACGATGAAGGAGCGCAGGAGGAAGGCGGCACTGATCGGGATCAGGGCCAGCGTCACCAGAACGGAGACGCGGAGGGCGAAGTACATGCCCACGCTGACGGCGAGGTAGCCACCGACGGAGGTCAGCAAGCTGTAGAGCGCCAGTCCGAGCCGCGGGCGAGCGGCATCCCGCAGGAGCTCACGCCAGTAGGCGGGCTCCTGCGGGAAGCGCGATGCGGCTTCAGGGACGGCGGTGTCCGGGCCCCCCGGGGGCACCGGAATGCCGGTCGCCATTGCGATCAGATGGTCTGAACGTTGGCGGCAGCGGGACCCTTGGGGCCCTGCTCGGTGTCGAAGCTGACCTTCGCACCCTCGGCGAGCGACTTATAGCCGTCGCCACGAATCGCTGAATGATGAACGAACAGGTCCTTGCCGGCGTCATCAGGAGTGATGAAGCCGAAGCCCTTTTCGTCGCTGAACCACTTGACGGTTCCAGTTGCCATAAGAGGTAATCCCTCCGGTTGATGTGCACTTGCGGTAACGGAGGGCGCTGTAGGGCGAACTAAGATAACGCTTGGGCACGACTAGTGTGCCGAGCGGATGCCCGACGACGTCAGCCTAGCGTAGAAACGCACGTTGACGCAAGCGTCAGGACCCTAAGTGTTCCCTTTATGGGGAGGTTCCTACCGTTCGAGGAACGTAGAACCGACTGATCGGAGCAGCCATGGACATCGGCATCATCGGAGTGGGGAACATCGGCGGCACCCTGGCGCGGCTGCTCTCCCAACACGGACACTCCCTGCGCGTGGCGAACTCGCGGGACCCCGAGACACTCTCGGACCTGGCTGCGGAGACCGGCGCGAGAGCGGTCTGGGCGCGCGACGCGGCGCTCGACGCCGACCTGGTCATCGTCAGCATCCCGCAGAAGAACGTGGTTGATCTCACGCCCGGAATCGTCCAGACGGCCAAGCCCGGGGCGCCGATCATCGAGACCAACAATTACTACCCGCGCGAGCGCGACGGCCTGATCCAGGCGATCGAGGACGGCATGCCGGAGAGCGTGTGGGTGTCCGAGCAGCTCGGAGTGCCCGTGTACAAGGTGTTCAACGGGATCTTCTGGAAGCACCTGCTCGAGCGTGGCGTCCCCAGCGGCACGAGCGGGCGCATCGCGCTTCCCGTCGCCGGCGACGCGCCGGAGGGCAAGCGGACGGTGATGGATCTGGTCGACCAGATCGGCTTTGAGCCGGTGGACGGCGGCAAGCTGGCGGACTCCTGGCGCCAGCAGCCCGGTACGCCGGTCTACGGCTCTGACCTCGAGGCGTCCGCCGCCATCGCGGCGCTCGCCGCGGCGTCACCCGAGCGGCCCGAGAACTTCCGCGCCGAGCGCTGAAGACCTGAGCACATGACCCCTCAAGAGCGCGCCCGCCGTCTCCTCGACGAACAGCAGAACCTGGTCCTGGCCACCGTCAGCGCGGAGGGGATCCCGTGGATCGCGCCGGTGTTCTACGTCCCGGACGAGGTCTATGACCTCTACTGGACCTCGGACAAGGAGGCCCGTCACTCCGAGAACGTCCGCGCCACCGGCCGGGCGGCGATCGTCGCGTACCAGGTCGAGCCGGGCGAGCCGGTCGACGGGGTCTACGCCCAGGCCGAGGTGAGCGAGCTCGAGGACCCCGACGAGATCGCCCGCGCGACGGAGATCATGTGCCGCCGGCGCCAGCCCGAGCGCTGGATGATCGAGAGCCCCGCCGATGTCAGCGGCGACGGCCCCTGGCGCATCTACCGGGCCCACCTCCTGTCGATCGAGGTGCGCCACAGCGGTGAGAAGGGTGGCAAGGCCGTCGCCCTGCGTCAGCCCGCGGACTTCCGCTCGACGTCCTCCTCGTGACAGATCAGGCCGGCGTCACGGTGAAGCGCACCCGGGGCCGGGCGTTGTTGACGTAGCCCTTGGGGTTCCACAGGCCGGCCTCGTCGTCGGGTTGAGTCGCGGCCGAGGTGTCCCAGGCCCGCACCAGGACCTCGTGCTCGCCGGGATCGAGGTCGAGCGCGATCCGCCAGTGCCGCCAGGCCCAGCGGCCGAGGTCGTCGAGCAGCTCGGCCTCGAGCCAGCTGACCCCACCGTCGACGCTGACGTCGACCCGGGCGACGCTGCGGTCCCCGCCGGCGAACGCGTAGCCGCGGACCTCGACCGGTCCGGGGGCGAGGGTCGCGCCGTCGGGCGGTGAGAGGACATCCGAATTCAGCGCGACCAGGCCCAGGGCCATGCCCGCGCCGGGCGCTGGCGCGGCCTCGGCGGGCAGGAGCCGGTAGAGGACCTGCTGGAAGTAGCCGGGCCATGGGTCGCGGCGCAGTTCGATGCGTTCGAGCCACTTGACGCTGCGGGCTCCGATGTAACCGGGGACGACCACCCGCAGGGGGGCACCATGGACCGGGGCGAGCGGCTCGCCGTTCATCTCCCAGGCGAGGAGCACCTCGCTCCGCAGGGCCTTATCGAGTGGGATCGAGCCGCCGAACTGCTCGGGTTGGTCGGGCTCTGAGCTGACGTCGGCGCCCTCGAAGCCGACCTCGGTGGCCGCCGCGGTCGGGCCGGCGGCGGCCAGCACATCGGCAAGGGCGACTCCGGTCCAGGTGGCGGTGCCCGTGGCCCCGGGCCCCCATGGGCTCTCGCCGGGAATGTCCCGGACGGCGATCAGACCGGCGCGGCGGTTGCCGGCGCACTGCAGCGTGGCGGTCACCGTGTGGGTGGGAAACGCCTCGCGCAGCGTCTGCAAAGAGAGGCTGAGCTCGCGCTCGACGAGGCCCCCGACGGCCAGCCGCCATGTCTTGGCATCGGTCTCGGGAACCGAGCCGTGCCCGCGCACGTAGAAGGCGTCGGTGTCGGTGAGCGAGCCGGTCAGGAACGCCAGCGGCGTCTCGGCGTTGAACGGCTCCTCCTTGTAGACGATCAGGTCCTCGCGCTTGCCGAATCGATCCATGCTCCGTCCTTTACCCACACGCCGGCGGAGTACCCGCCCGGCCCAATGCTTGCATCCGCAACCATCTCGCGCTAAGATCTACGAACAAGAGACTGAGATTTTCGGAAGGACAGCGGATGAGCTTCGACAACTTCAACCATGACCACAATCAGCGGCTCTGCGACGTGTGCGGCGAACGGCCGGCCGCGGCGCAGGTCCGCTTCGTCAAGGATGGCGCCCAGCGTGACGGGGCGGTGTGTGAGCAGTGCATGCGTCGCGCGATGAACGCCCAGGGCTTCCCCGGCGCCAACGGCCAGACCGGCCTGTTCGCCGACGCGTTCAACGACCAGAGCGACCAGCGCGGCCAGGGTGCCCAGGCACTGCGTCAGCGTCAGCAGACGGCGCCGAACACCTCACAGACCCCGGCGCTGGACCAGTTCGGTCACGACCTGACCGAGGACGCACGGACTGGGGGCATCGACCCCGTCATCGGCCGCGACTCCGAGGTGGCCCAGGTCATCGAGATCCTCAGTCGGCGACGCAAGAACAACGCCGTGCTGATCGGTGAGGCCGGCGTCGGCAAGACGGCGATCGCCGAAGGGCTCGCGCTGGCCATCGCCAGGAACCAGGTGCCCGAGTCGCTCAAGGGCATCCGCGTGGTCGCCCTCGACCTGGCCGGAATGGTCGCGGGCACACAGTTCCGCGGCGCCTTCGAGCAGCGCCTGCAGGCTCTGCTGGACGAGGTCGAGCGCGCCGAGGGCAAGGTCATCGTGTTCGTCGACGAGCTGCACACCGTGCTCGGCGCCGGTGGTGCCGAGGGCGCGATGGACGCAGCCAACATGCTGAAGCCCAAGCTGGCCCGCGGGTCGCTGCGGATGATCGGCGCCACCACGCTGGCCGAGTACCGCAAGATCGAGCGTGACGCGGCCCTGGCCCGGCGGTTCTCCGCCGTCCTGGTCGACGAGCCCTCGGTGGAGGACACCATCGCGATCCTGTCGGGTGTCCGTGCCGGCTATGAGGAGCACCACGGAGTGACGATCTCCGACGCGGCGATCGAGGCGGCCGCGCGGCTGTCGGACCGCTACATCAGCGAGTACCACCTGCCGGACAAGGCGATCGACCTGATCGACCAGGCTGCGGCTCGGCTGCGGCTGGCCCAGGCGGGTTCCGACACCGCCCGACTGACCACCGAGCTGGAGCACCTCAAGGTCGAGAAGCAGGCCGCGGTCGACGCCGAGGCGTACGAGGAGGCGGCCGAGATCAAGGTGCGCATCGACGCCCTGTCGCGTCAGATCGCGGAGCTGCGACGCCCCGAGAGCGAGAGCGACGCCCCGGGTGGGGAGCGGTCCGCCGCTGGCCCCATGGCCAGCGACACCCTCAACCCCGTGCTGGGCGAGCGCGAGGTCGCCCAGGTGGTCGCCGCACGCACCGGTATTCCGGTGGGTGAGCTGGTGGCGGCCGAGCTGGAGCGCCTCGAGACGCTCGAGGAAGATCTCCATCTCCGGGTGATCGGACAGGAGTCCGCGGTGCACGCGGTCGCCGAGACCGTGCGCCATGCGCGGGCGGGTCTGGCCGAACCGGACCGGCCGCTGGGCAGCTTCCTGTTCATGGGCCCCACCGGGGTGGGCAAGACCGAGCTCGTCAAGGCCCTGTCGGAGCGGCTGTTCGCCACCGAGAAGGCGCTGGTGCGCATCGACATGTCCGAGTACCGCGAGCCCCACACGGTGGCCCGGCTGATCGGCTCACCCCCCGGCTACGTGGGCTACGGCGACGGTGGTCAGCTGACCGAGCCGGTGCGCCGGCACCCCTACAGCGTGATCCTGCTCGACGAGATCGAGAAGGCGCACCCGGAGGTGTGGAACATCCTCCTGCAGGTGCTCGACGACGGTCGCCTGACCGACGGTGAGGGCCGCACGGTGGACTTCACCAACACGGTGGTGGTCATGACCTCGAACCTCGGTGCCGGGAAGGCCAAGCGCGGGATCGGCTTCACCGCCGGCTCTGAGACGGCCCCCGAGGCCGGTGAGCGGATGCTCGAGGCCGCCAAGCGGGCGTTCCTGCCGGAGTTCGTGAACCGGATCGACGAGATCGTCACCTTCGACGCCCTGTCAGAGGAGCAGATCACCCAGATCGGCGAGCTGATCGTCGCCCGGATCGCCAGTCGCCTGGCCGCGGAGAAGGGGATCGAGCTGACGGTCGCGCCGGAGCTGATCGCCCAGCTCTCGCACGAGGGCTTCGACGCCGAGTTCGGTGCGCGACCGCTGAAGCGGCACCTGCGCCGGACGCTCGAGAAGGAGCTGACGCGGGCGATCCTTGACGGCAGCCTGGGTAACGGAACCCGGGTGACCGCGCGGATCGGTGAAACCGAGCCGGTGATCCTCGAGTTGGACGCCGTGCCCGTCGCCGCCTGACCCAGGCCCCGCGCACACGACAACTCACACCAGGGCGCCCTCGGTTTCGGCCGGGGGCGCCTCTTGGTGTGTCGTCTCAGGTTGCGTTCCTGGTCCGCAGCAGTGCCGGGATCAACACCCGCCCAGGGTTCGCCGCCTCGGTTGAGGCGACCAGCTCCGATGTGTCGTGCGCGTCGAGGACGACCATCGTCTCCTCGGGGGCCCGGCGGTGCTCGGGCCCCTCATAGCTCTCGCGCATCTCCCCGTCCAGGCGCGGATCCCCGGTTGCGTAGCGACGCCGGTCGCTACCTGCGGGCAGCCACTCGGGGGTGCCCGGAGCGGGCAGCTCGACTTCGGCCAGGGAGATCTTGACCTCCTCGGCTCGTACCGGGTCAAGGTCGTGCAGCCGTTCGGAGGCCAGCGTCTTGAGCACGCGCAGCCCGTCAGTCGCGGCGTTGAGGTTCGAGCTTCCGGCGCGGCGCTCGAGCTCCATCGAGGGAACCTCCACGACCTCGAGGTCGGCCTTGACCGCGGAGAGGACAAGTTCCATCTCGATCTCGAAGCCGTCGGCGGTCAGGGCGAGACGGTCGAGGTCCCTGCGCCAGAAGGCGCAGTAGCCGTAGCAGAGGTCGGTGAACGACTCGCCAAACAGCTTGTTGGCGGCGTAGACAAAGCCGAGGTTGCCGATGTGACGCAGGAGGGTGAAGTCCTCAGAGCCGCCCCCATCCAGGTTGCGCGAGCCTTTGGCGAAGTCCGCGCCGGCGACGAGCGCGTCGACGAAGCGACCCATCTCGCGGGGGTCGGTCGACCCGTCGGCGTCGATCATCACGATGATGTCTCCGGAGGCGGCCTCGAAACCCGCGCGCAGGGCGGCGCCCTTGCCGCGGTGGCGCTGGTGGACGATGACCACGTCGTCGCGCCGGTCGGTGACCATCACCTCGGTACCGTCGACGGACAGACCGTCGACGAGCACGATCTCAGAGACCCAGGTGGGGATGTTGTCGATCACCCATCCGATGGACTCCTCTTCGTTCAGGGCAGGTACCACAACCGAGACGCTCGGCTGCGTGGAGAGAAACTTCATGTTCAACACCCCGGTTCTCAAGAGCTGGTCACGATCGCACCGCGGCTCGGGACGCTGAGGTCATCCGAGCCGTGGCTGGTGACCTCATCGGACACCCTGGTGGTGGGCTTGAGGGTTCCTGACGCTCAGTAGACGAACGCGTCGAGCGCCACGCCGAGGTCGTGCGCGGTGAGCGGCCCGAAGCGCAGGGTCCAGTCGCCGGCCTGCTCCTGGTGCACGGTGTGGGGAACCTGGGTGGCGTTCAGCTCCCGCTCATAAGCGTGCAGGCGCTGACAGCCCGTCGCGCCCTGGAAGGTCGCGTCGAGGCCGAAGCGGCCATCGTGCGTCGGCCAGATGCTCAGGCGGTCGGGCACGGGCCCGGCTTGGATGGGGAGCGTGACGGGGGTCGCGATCACCTGACATGCATCGGCGCGTGCGACCTCTCGCTTTACACCGAAGTTACCTGGGGTGGTTGCGGTCGACCAGCGGGCGCGATGCCCGGGTCATAAACGTTCGCGCCGCCGGGTAGCGGAGTGGATCAGCAATTGCGCAACGAGCACCCGGAGGTTGATGACATGGCCAAGGATCTGAGTAAGGGCGACACAGTCGAATGGAGCAGCCACGGCAACACCGCCGTTGGCAAGGTCGAGAAGAAGATCACCTCCGACACCCAGGCGGCCGGGCGCAAGGTCAAGGCGTCAGAAGACGACCCGCAGTACGAGGTCAAGTCCGAGAAGTCCGGCCGCACGGCGGTGCACAAGCCCGACGCGCTGAAGAAACGCTCTTCCTGAATTCGAACGTCAGGACAGCTCGCGGGCGACCGCGTCGGCGAACAGCCGCCCCGCAGGGGTGAGCGCCACGCGATCTGCGGTGATGACCAGCCGACCGCGGGCGGCCTCCAGCTCGGCCCGGCGCAGGCCGTCGGCGGTGAGCCGCGACGCCTCGACGCCCTCGCGGGTGCGCAGGCCGAGCATGATCGCCTCGAGGGCGAGCTCGTCGGCGCTGAGGGTCTCGCGGCCGGCAGCCGGGGAGACACCGTCGGCCAGGCGCTTGGCGTAGTGAGCGGGACGGCGCACGTTCCACCAGCGCACGCCGCTGACGTGGGAGTGGGCGCCTGGGCCGATCCCCCACCAATCGTGGGAGCGCCAGTAGCCCATGTTGTGGCGACAGCGGGCGTCGTCGCCGCGGGCCCAGGAGGAGATCTCATACCAGCCCAGGCCGGCGGCGCTGAGACGCGCGTCGGCCCACGTGAAGCGACGGGCCTGATCGTCGTCGTCCGGGGCCCGAAGGCTGCCGCGCTTGACCGCCGCGGCCATGGCGGTGCCGCGCTCGACCGTCAGCGCGTAGGCCGAGATGTGGTCGGGTTCCGCCGACAGGGCCGCCTCCAGGCTGGCCTCCCAGTCGGCGTCGCTCTCCCCGGGAGTGCCGTAGATGAGATCGAGGGACACGTGGGTGAAGCCCGCCTCGCGGGCCTGATGAGCGGCCGCCACAGCGCGGCCGGGCGTGTGGAGGCGGTCGAGGGTGGCGAGGACGTGGGTGGCGGCCGATTGCATGCCGATCGAGGCGCGGGTGAACCCGCCCCGCCGGAGCGCGACGAAGGTGGCGGCGTCGACGGATTCCGGGTTGGCCTCGGTGGTGATCTCGGCGTCGGGGTCGAGCTCGAAGCGCTCCGCCACCGCGGCGAGCAGGCGGTTCAGGCCGTCGGCGCCGAGCAGGGTCGGAGTGCCGCCGCCGATGAAGATGGTGCTGACGGCACGATCGCCGAGCTCGGCCCGCGCCAGGTCGAGCTCGGTCTCCGCAGCCGTGAGGTACTCGCTGGACTGACCGGGCCCGTCCGGGACATAGGTGTTGAAATCGCAATAGCCACAGCGCGCCGTGCAGAACGGCACGTGCACGTAGATGCCCAGCGGCGGCGTCGAGGCGGGCGGGCGTGGCTGCACGCAGATCCAGTCTAGATTCGTCCGGCAACCTGCCAACCTCTGTGGTGGCGCTGCGTTACCCCACTGGCACCGCGAAGCACCCGGCCGGCTCGGGTCGAGGGGAACGACCTCCGCGTAGTGCAAGATCTGTCCATCCTCTCCAAGGCATCGTCCATCTCTCAGCCAGCGATCAAACGGCGTGCCCGCCCGGCACGCGACGTCACTCCGGGTGGGGGAGATATTCCCGACACGGCGGATTTTGCCCTCCGTCTACCATCGACCGGTGGGCATTGCGGCACGGACGACTTCCCGTGCCGCACATCTCGCTCATCTCCCAACAGCGGAGGTTGGAGATGACAACGGAGACCACCTTGTACGAACGCATGCCGGAGCCGGCAACCAACGTCAAGACCCATGTGCTGCGCACCTACTCGCGCCTGTTGCGGATGGTGCTCGACGAGGTGAGCGACGCCGTGCTGGTGCTCGATCCCCTCGGCGAGGCGATCATGAGCAACCGCGCCTTCGAGCGACTCCTCGGGCCGCGGCCCGGTAGCGGGCTCGGCCAGCGTGACCTCGGCGATCTGCTGGCGCTGCTCGGCGCCGAGGCCGATGCCGACACCCTGCGCGAGCTGCTCTCCTCCCAGGACGTCCTGCGGATGAACCTGAACCTCCAGGACGGCGGGACGCTCGAGTGCGACGTCAAGCTGCTCACGCTGGAGGAACCGGGTGACCACCGCCTCATCACCTTCCGTGAGGGCTCGCCCCTCGGATATGAGCTGCGCGAGCTGCGCCACCGTGCGTTCCATGACCGCCTGACCGGTCTGCCCAACCGCGAGCTGCTGCTCGACCGCCTCCATCAGGCCATCGCCCGCAGTGCCCGCGAGGGTGCCGCCGTCGGCGTGGTGTTCGTCGACCTGGACGGCTTCAAGGAGGTCAACGACGAGCTGGGTCACGCCGCCGGCGACGAGGTGCTCGTCGAGGTGTCGGCCCGTCTGGCCAGCGGCATGCGGCAGGTCGACACCGTCGGACGCCTGGGTGGCGACGAGTTCGTGATCGTCTGCGAGGCGCTGACCGACGTTCATTCCATCGATGTCATCTGCAAGCGCGTCCAGATCAGCCTGGCCGACCCCTTCGTCGTCGAGGGCCGGTCCTTCTCGGTGACCGCCAGCATGGGCGCGGTGCTCGAGTGGGACCGCGACGTCTCGCCGGCTGAGCTCATCGCCCGCGCTGACACCCAGATGTATGCGGCCAAGCGTGATGGCTCCCACGTCAGCATCGAGACGGGTGCCACCGCCCACACCGACGAGCGGGCCGCGCGCCTGGCCCGCACCCTCGGCCTGGCCCTCGAGCAGGATCAGCTCGAGCTGGTCTACCTCCCGGTCATGGCGCTCGGGCAGAACCGCGTGGTCGCGGTCGAAGCGCTGCTGCGCTGCACCCACCCCGAGCTGGGGGAGTTCAGTCCGGTCGAGCTGGTCGAGCTCGCCGACCAGGGCGGATTCCTCAACCAGCTGAGCACCTGGATCCTCCGTGAAGGCGCCCGGGTGGTCGCCGCGATGCGGGACGGCAGCGGCGGAGACCTCAGCGTGCTCATCAACCTGTCCGCCCAGCAGCTGGCCGACCCGGCGCTGGGCGAGGTCATCTCACTGGCCGCCTCCGCTGCCGGCATCGAGCGCCGGCTGCTCGGCTTCGACATCGCCGAGCCTGCCATCGTGGCCAACCAGCCGCAGATGGAGCGCAAGCTCCGCACCCTGTCGGACCTCGGCTGTCAGCTGTTCGCCGACGACGTGACCGGTGGGGGCGTCGCCGTCGAGTCGCTCAGTCGTCTCGGGTTCTCGGGCATCAAGCTCGACCGCGCCGTCATGGAGGCCGCGGCTCATTCCATCGACGGGCGCATGGAATCCGGCACCGCGCTGGTCGACAGCGCGCACGAGTTCGACATGTCCGTCGTGGCGGAGGGAGTGTCGGACGAGCAGACGCTGCTGACGGCCCGCCGGCTTGGCTGCGACGGTGCCCAGGGCTACGCGCTCTACGGCGTTCCGCGGCGCCTGGGCGAGATCAGACGATTGATCGACTAGTGCCCGAGGTCACCGGGCACTAGAGCGCTGAGGCAACGGGTCCCTCCGGACGGGCCGTTCCCAGCACGAGGCCCGAGCGCAGACGTTCGACGGTTGCGATCAGCTCGGCACGGCGGTGCACCCCGAGCTTGCGCATGATGTTCTTGATGTGGGTGCGCACCGTCTCGGTGCTCAGCACCAGCGCGTCGGCCACCTCGTCGGTGGTGTGACCGAGCGACAGCAGGTCGGCCACCTCCCACTCGCGGGCGGTGAGCACGCTCTGGATCGGGCGCATCCGCACCCCGCCCTCGGGCAGCTCGCGCAAGCGCTGGACGAGGTGAGTGGTGAGGCTGCGCGACAGCGCCGCGGTCCCGCCGGCCACCTCGCGCAGAACGCCGGGCAGGGCGGCGAGGTCGTGCTCCTTGTCAAGGTATCCGAGGGCCCCCTTGCGCAGGGCGACGAAGGCGACGTCGTTGTCACCGTGGACCGACAGCATCACCACGCGTGCGGTGATGGCCTCGTCGAGGCTGATCTGATCGAGCGCCGTCAATCCGTCCATTGAGGGCATGACGACGTCGAGCAGCACGACGTCGGGCTTGTAGTGACGGGCCATGCGCAACGCATCGCGGCCATTGGTGGCCTCGGCGACAACGGTCATCCCGGCGCGCGTGAGAATGTCGCGCACCGCGTGACGCAGCAGGTGATCGTCGTCGGCCACCAATACTCTCAGCGGCCTGATGTCTGCCTCGAGCATGCTCTGATCACCCCCTGATTCCCCCGCGCTCATTCACTTCACCCCTTGGAGATCGTTCTCTCTGTGGCAGCCGATTCCGGTAGCTGGCACAGTGCCGACAGGTTCTGATTCTGCTTGAGAACGCACGTCAGTCCCCCCACCTCGATTTACCGCGATCTGGTCCATGAAGGTCCGGCAACCGGGAGATCGAGAGCCTGGTTTGCATTACACCTTTTCGCGGTAAAATGAGATGAGCATGGGAACCGAACGACACAGGCTGGCCCGATCGGGCGCTGAGGTGGCCGAACGCCAACGCGAGCTGCTGCACGCCCTGCGCACCGCCGCGGACACCCTCACGGCCTGCGTGGGACGCATCGAGGAGCTCATCGAGCGGGTCGACCGACAGATGATCGCCGAGCCCCCAGCCCCGGCGCGTCGGCCGGCGCGCGTCAGCTTCGGCGGGGGGTCGAGCGTGATCGGTTCGGGTGACCCCCGCGCCACGACGGACAGTCCGCGCGGGATGACGGACAGCCTCCGCGGGATGGCCGAGCGTCCGCGCGGCTCGGAGGAGCGGCGTCGGGGCGATCGGCGCGCCGGGATCGAGGAGCGACGGATGGAGAGCGAGCGGGAGATCCCGCGATACACCGAGCGACCCGCCCCGGGGACCCCGGCCCTGATGGCCGCCACCGAGATGGCCCATCTGGGCTACAGCCGCGAGGAGATCGCCGAGCGCCTGCGGGCGCGCTGGGGCGACCGGGCCGCGGCGATCCTGCGCGAGGCGCTGGATTAGAGATCCTCACGGTCGTCGTCGGCCCCGAGCGTGTCGCCCAGTAGCTCGGCGAGACCGGTCAGCGAGCGCTCGATCAGTGACACGGCGGACACCAGCCCGTCGAGCACCTCGCGGATCGAGCCGGGGATGGCGCCGGGGCTGCGGATCTCCCGGGCCACGTTCGGTGAGTCCTCGACGGCGCGGCTCACCCGACGGGTGAGGGCGGCGGTGGCGTCCCGGATCTGCTCGGCGATCCGCTCGGCGGCGTTGCGCTCCGGGAGCGCGTCGGGCTCCGGTGCCGGCGCGAGGATCGCCTCAGCCTGGTTGCGCGCCTGCGCGATCAGGGCATGGGCCTCCCGCTCGGCGATGCTCAGCAGCTCCTCAGCGTCCTCGCTGGCGAGACGGCGGATCTCCGCCGCGTCGGCGGCGGCACTCGCCCGCAACCGCTCCGCCTCGGCAACCGCAGTGGAATGCATGTGTTCTGCCTCGCGGCCCACCGCCTCCATACGCTCGGCCAGGCTGTCGACGCGCTCAGAGATCGCGGTCTGGATCGCCTCGACCTCCGCCTCCAGTGCCTGCCAGAGCTCCTGCATCTCCTGCTCGGCCGTCTGACGGATCTGGGCGGCCTCGCGTGCGGCGTCGCGGTGAAGGCGCTCGGCGCGCCGCTCAGCCTCCTGCTGGATCTCCTCGGCGTGCACCCGGGCCTCGAGTGTCGACGGCGGCGGGGCGGCCGGCGCTGGGTTGGCCGGGGGCGGGCCGAACCCGTCGCTCCCCCGGGGCTCCGGCCTCAGCGCGTCGATGCGCCGCTGGGCGCTGAAGGGGCCGTCGGCGCGATCAGATCGCCGCCGCCGCTGACCGATGTCGCCGATCGAGGCCGCCGGCGCGTCGCCGTTGGGGGCATCGCTCTTCGGTGCGGCGTCGATGTTCCCGTTGCCGTTCCCGTGCCCGTTCACGTGCGTCCCGATGCTCGCGGCGCGTGCCGCGGCCGCGGCCCGCCGCACCAGATCGTCGGCCACCGCGCCCGCCTCAGCGCTGGTCCGCGGGCTCGGGGGTTCCGTCGGCTCGCGCTCGGGCGCTCCAGCGTCGAGCGCGTCGAGATTGGCATGGAACTCCCGGATCCGGGCCTCGAGTCGCGCGAGCTGGTCGGCTGCGCGCAGGCTCTGAGCCGAGCTCGGCGAGGCCGGACGGCCGTCACCGCGCAGGCGCGGGCGGGCCGGCGGGGCGTCGGGCCCGTCGTCGTCGTGTCCGTTGGCGTGGGGATCCACGAGCAGGAAGTTACTTCAGTGCGGTCCCAGGACCGGCAGTTTTCAGTTCACGCACCGGGCAGGGTGAGGAGGAACACCGAGCCCCGTGGCCAGTTCGGCTCGACCCAGATGCGCCCGCCGTGGTGCTCGACGATCTGGCGCGCCGTGGCCAGCCCGATGCCGTACCCGGCTCCGGCCCGGCTGGGGGGGACGCTGCGGTCCGGGGCGCCGGCGCCCCGTTCGAACAGCCGGAAGATCGCGTCGCGCCCCTCCGGATCGACGCCGATGCCCTGGTCGGCCACCGTGATGCGCCACCCCGAGCCGTCGGGGATGGCGGCGATGGCGATCTCCGGTCGGGCCTCGCCGCTGTAGCTGAGCGCGTTGGAGACCAGGCTGATGAACAGCCGCTCAAGCTGGATGTCGTCGCCGGTCACCATCGGCAGATGGCCGACCGAGATCTCCGCGTCAGCGGCCACGATGTCGGCGCCGAGCATCGCCAGGGCCCGGTCGACGACGTCACCGAGATCCACGGGGACATGCTCGGGCTCGCGGGATTGGGCATCGGCGAATCCCACGGCGCTGTCGACCATCGCGAGCATCCGTCCGATCGCGGTCTGCACGGCCAGCAGTGCGTCCTCGGACTGCTCCTCGAGTTGAGGGGCGAGCACGTCCATCAGGCCTGAGAGCGCCCGCAGCGGCGCCATCAGGTCATGCGCGGCGACGCGGGCGAACTCGGCCAGCTCCCGGTTCTGTCGCTCCAGTCGCTCGATCGTCCGGTTGGAGCGCTCGAGTCGCTCCGACGCCCGGTTCGGATCGTCCGCCGGGGGCGGTGAGTCGGTGATGTCGCGCAGCAGAACGGTGGCCAGGCTCGGGGGGTCCCCCGAGCTGCGATCGAGGTTGAGGATGAGGCTGGCGCGCCGCGTCGAGGCGCCCGCCAGGTGAACCTCGAGCCGGCGCGGGGTGCCGCTCTGGATCACCTCCGCCAGGGCCTGACGCACCCGGGTGGCGTCGGGTGCCGCGACGAGCTCCCACACCGCGGTACCGACGAGCCGACCCGATGCGTCGCCCACGAGCAGTCCGAACTGGGGGTTCAGGTCGACCACCGCGCCGGCAAACTCGCCGACGGTGCTGATCAGTGCGGTGCCGACGTCGGCGGCCCCCGCCAGGGCGCGCTGGCGCCGCTCGCTGGCCAGCACGTCCGCCACGCCGCTGGGGCGGGCACCCGCGTCGCCGAGCGCCAGGATCGCCCGCTCGCCGCCGAACAGCCCACGCAGGGCGATCTCGGCGCGGACGAGTGAGCCGTCCCAGCGCCGCAGCCTGACCGACAGCGTTGCGGTGTCAGGCTCCGCCAGCGACCGCTCGATGACGCGGCTGACCCGCTCGCGGTCCTCGGGGTGCAGGAGCTGGGCGAGGAACAGGCTCTCCAGCGCGTCCGGCTCATCCACGCCGAGGATGGGCGCGGCCGCCGGGGAGGCGTACTCGATCATCCCGTCACCCGCGATGACGATCAGTCCGAGCGGGCACTCCTCGACCAGTTCGCGGTAGTCGAGTTCCTCAGCGACCATCGCCTCAGTGACGTCCGCCTCGGCCCCGCCCGCGTCAGCGTCGCCCACACCGTGCCCGTCCTGCAGGCTCGTGAGCATCTCGGCCAGCGCCTCGCGCTCAGAGTTGGGGAGTCCGAGGCGCACCGAGGTGGTGCCGGTGCCGTCGCGGACGAGGACGTCACTGGCCTGTGCACGTCGGTCATAGACGGCGGCGAACAGCTCATGGCCCGCGGGCAGGACCCCGGCCAGGGCTTCCAGCGCATCCACCACGCTGGCGACGCCGGCGGGCTCCTCGTCCTCCATGTCCGCCGGCTCGGCTCCTGCGTTGGCCCCCATCAGCAGGGCAACCCTACCGGCAGCCCCGAACGGCAAAAATTCGCCGGGAGGGTTCGCTAAAGCGGGGGGACCTGAGCGTTGACCTGAGCCCCGTGGTAGAGGTGGTCGTGGGCCCGGCAGCCGGCGGGAAAGCGGAACTGGATCGAGTCGCTGCGCACGCCGTTGTAGCTGGCGTACATCGTCATCAGCCCGACCGTCCCCACGGTGCAGCTGGCGTCGCTGCTGGAGGTGACCTTCACATGGGTCCTGATCTCGTTACCGGGGTACCCCCACAGCTCCGCGACATGGGTGTGGAAGATGATCGGCGACTCAGGCGCCAGCATGATGAGCTCGGCCTGGCCGTGGACGAACTGGGCCTCACAGATCTTTCCGGAGATCTCGTTCCTGGCGAGGTCGATGTCTCCGTAGGCGCGGGCGTAGCTCCCGCGCGCCGCGGTCAGGGGCTCGCCGGTGTGGAAGCCCCACGGCGGAATGCCGGCCAGTCCGGGCAGCTGGTCAAAGCAGGGAGACCCCGCAGCCAGAGCCGGTCCGGTTCGCGCGGCGAGCATCGCAAGGATGGCGCTGAGGAGGCCGAGAAGGGCGAGAAGACCCAGCTTTCGAGCCGACACGACCTTCTATCGGCAGGCTTGGCGCCCACCTTGAGCGTTTTTCCACAAAGTTTTTCTGGGCTCAGCTGAGCGGGCGGCGGGCCAGTTCGCGCGACAGCGCCCGCGTGCCCGCCAGCACGGCCGGCGCGACCTGGGTGGGGGTGATTCGCCCGCCAGCCGGCATCGACACCGACAAGCCGGCGATGGCACTGCCATCGGGTCCGATCAACGGCGCGGCGACGCACACCAGGCCAGGTGTGTTCTCCTCGCGGTCGAAGGCGAGGCCGAGGCGATGAATCTCGTGCAGCTCCCAGGTGAGCACGGCGGGATCGGTGATCGTCGTCGGGGTGAGCGCGGTCAGCGGCATGTGGTCGACCAGCCAGCCGCGCCCGGTGTCGGGGGAGAAGGCGAGCATCGCCTTGCCGATCCCGGTGCAGTGGGCCGGCAGGCGGCCCCCGCGACGCGAGGGTGTGCGCACCCGCTGGTGTCCGGAGATGATCTCGACGTAGAGGACCTCGCCCCCGTCGAGCACCGCGAGCTGAACGGTTTCCCGCGTCGCCTCGTAGAGGTCCTCCATGTAGGCGAGGGCAACGTCGCGCAGTCGCTGCTGGCGGGGCACCATCTGGCCGAGCTCGAACAACGCCACACCGAGGCGCCAGCCCCGGCGCGAACGCTCGAGCAGGCCGACGTCGGTCAGCTGACCGGCCAGACGGTGGGCGGTCGAGCGGGCCAACCCGGTGGCGAGCACCAGCTCATCGAGGGTCAGCTCCGGGCCGGCGCCTCGGAAGGCGTCGAGGACGCCCACCGCGCGCTCGAGCACGGAGCCACCGGATGTGTTGCGCATCACAAATATCATCCCACTCAGTGAGACCGAGCATTGTGGACCGGTGCCGTCAGCGTCGACCATGGCCCCCGTGATCGAGACCTCCCTGACCGCCGCGGAGCTGGAGCTCCACGCCGTCGCGCTGCGCCACGCCCGCGAGGCGCGCCGGCCGGTCGAACCCCTCACCGATGCGCTCCCGGACCTGTCCGTGGCTGACGCCTACGCCATCGCGCGGCTCAACGTCGAGGCCCGCCTGAGTGCCGGGGCCCGGGTGTCGGGCCACAAGATCGGCCTCACCGCTCCGGCCGTCCAGGCCCAGCTCGGGGTCGATCAGCCCGACTACGGAACCCTTCTGGACGAGATGGAGATCGCCGATGGGACCGCGGTGAGCGCCGGCGCCTACCTCTCGCCGCGGATCGAGGTCGAGGTCGCCTTCGTCCTCGGCGCGGACCTCAGCGGTCCCGGCGTCAGTGCCGCCGACGTGCGCCTCGCCACCGACCACGTCCGGGCCTCACTTGAACTGGTCGACAGCCGGGTCCGGGACTGGCGCATCCGCCTTGCCGACACCGTCGCGGACGCCGCCTCCTCGGCTGCCTACGTACTGGGTGCCTCGAGCGCCGGTCTCGATGAGCTCGACGTCGCTGGTCTGGATGCCGAACTGTGGCGCGGGGATCAGTTGATCGAGCGTGGCCACACCAGCGCCGTACTGGGTGACCCGTGCGTCGCCGTGGCCTGGCTGGCCAACGCGCTGGCCGTGCAGGGCGAGCGCCTCGAGGCGGGCCAGGTCGTGCTCTCGGGCGCCGCCACCAAGATGGTCCCCGTCCACGCGGGGGACGACTTCCGTGGGGTCATCCCCGGCCTGGGAGCTGTGTCGATCTCCTTCACCTCGGGCGCGGGGGCCGTCTGATGTTGTCAGCGGCGATCGTCGGTTCGGGCAACATCGGCACCGACCTGATGGTCAAGCTCGGGCGCTCCGAGCTCGTCGCCCCACGCTGGATGGTGGGCATCGACCCCAACAGCGCCGGGCTGGCTCGGGCCCGGGAGCTCGGGCTGGAGACGACCGCGGACGGGGTCGACTGGCTGTTCTCCCTCGACGAGCGCCCGGACCTCGTCTTCGAGGCGACCTCGGCCGGGATTCACGCGGTGAACGCCCCGCGGTATGCGGCGGCTCAGATCACCGCGATCGACCTGACCCCGGCGGCGGTCGGCCCCTACGTCATCCCGCCGGTCAACCTCGGCGCTCACCTCGACGCGCCCAACCTCAACATGGTCACCTGCGGCGGTCAGGCCACCGTGCCGATGGTCTACGCCGTCTCCCGCGTGGTCGAGGTCCCCTACGCCGAGATCGTTGCGTCGATCTCCTCGCGCTCGGCCGGTCCGGGGACCCGCGCCAACATCGACGAGTTCACCGAGACGACATCCCGGGCGGTCGCCGAGGTCGGGGGTGCCGGAACCGGTAAGGCGATCATCATCCTCAACCCGGCTGACCCGCCGCTGCTCATGCGCGACACCGTCATCTGCGCGATCTCCGCCGACGCCGACCGTGAGGCGATCACGGACTCGGTCCAGGAGATGGCCGCCCAGGTGGCCGCCTACGTGCCGGGTTACCGCCTGGTGGTGCCGCCCCAGTTCACTGATGACCGGGTGACGATCTTCCTCGAGGTGGAGGGCCGTGGGGACTTCCTGCCGCCCTATGCCGGCAACCTCGACATCATGACCGCCGCGGCTGTTCGCGTTGGCGAGGAGCTGGCCCGTGCCCGCGAGGGCGGTGGCCTTGGGGCCACCGCCCTACCCGAGGTGGTCGCCTGATGCGTGCGGTCCGCGTCACCGACAGCTGCCTGCGCGACGGCTCCCACGCCGTGCGCCATCAGCTCACGCCCGAGCAGGTGCACGCGGCGGTCGCTGCGCTGGACGCCGCCGGCGTGCCCGTGCTCGAGGTCGCCCACGGCGACGGACTCGGCGGCAGCTCCTTCACCTACGGCTTCTCGGGCACGCCCGAGCGTGAGCTCATCGCCACTGCGGTGGCGACGGCGCAGCGGACCAAGATCGCGGCGCTGCTGCTGCCCGGGATCGGCACCCACGAGGACATCCACGCCGTCGCCGAGCTCGGCGTGGCGATCATCCGGATCGCCACCCACTGCTCAGAGGCCGACATCTCGATCCAGCACTTCGCGATCGCCCGCGAACTGGAGCTCGAGACGGTCGGCTTCCTGATGATGTCGCACTCCCAGCCCGCCTCGGTGATCGCCGAGTCGGCGCGGATCATGGCCGCCGCCGGTGCCGACTGCGTCTATGTCGTCGACTCCGCCGGGGCGATGGTGCCCCCACAGGTGAGCGAGCGCGTGACCGCGGTCCGCGCGGCGGTGGCGAGTGAGGGTGACCACGTGCAGGTGGGCTTCCACGGGCACGAGAACCTCGCCTGTGGGGTGGCCAACACGCTGGCGGCGATCGACGCCGGGGCCGAGCAGGTCGACGCCTCGACCCGGCGCATGGGCGCCGGGGCGGGCAACACCCCGACCGAGGCGCTCGCCGCCGTCCTGGAGAAGCTGGGCATCGCCACCGGAATCGACGTGGCGATGATCGCCGACGCGGCCGAGGAGGTCATCGCCCCGATCATGGGTCGCGAATGCGTGCTCGACCGGATGTCGCTGACCATGGGGTTCGCCGGTGTGTACTCGAGTTTTCTCGAGCACGCCCGACGCGCCGCCAGCGGATATGGCGTGTCGGGCACCGACATCCTGCGCGTCTGCGGTGAGCGCGGGCTGATCGGCGGCCAGGAGGACCTCATCGGCGAGATCGCCTTTGAGCTGGCCGCTCAGAGCAGCTGACCGAGGGACAGCTGCGGTCGCGCACGCAGGGTGAAAGAAACTCCTGGCGACGTGACTGAAATACTAGTATCGAAGGTCGAGGAGAGGACGAAGGATGTTGGGAACGGTTGGCAAAGCAAGCCGGCTGCTCGATCTGTTCACGAGTGGCGCCCCCGAGTGGGGCGTCACCGAGGCGGCCCTGGCGCTCGGCGTGCCCCGATCATCGGCGCATGACCTGTTGGACAGCCTGACCCAC
Source organism: Solirubrobacteraceae bacterium (assembly GCA_965198695.1). Lineage (GTDB taxonomy): Bacteria > Actinomycetota > Thermoleophilia > Solirubrobacterales > Solirubrobacteraceae > Palsa-465. The sequence continues at coordinate 1,329,063 of CBDAPW010000003.1, forward strand.
ACCGGGCTCCTGCGCCGCGTGGAGGGCAACCGCTACCGCCTGGGGCTCAAGCTGCTCACCCTGTCGAACACCGCCCTCGAGAGCCTGCCGGTGCGTGATCACGCACGGCCGGTGATGAGCGCGCTGGCCCGCCAGCTCGGCGCCACCGTGCACCTCGCCGCGTTGCAGGGCGACGACGTGCTCTACCTCGACAAGGTCAGCGCCGGCCCCCAGATCGCCCTGTCCGGCGTCGGTCGCCGGCTGCCCCTGCACGGCACCGCGGTCGGCAAGGCGCTGCTGGCCCACCAGTCAGCCGGCACCATTGCGGTCAGCCTGGATCGCATGGCGCTCGAGCCGTTGACCGAGCACACGGTCTGCTGCCCGGACGTGCTGGCCTTCGAGCTGGCCGCCGCCCGCCGCGCCGGCGTGGCGCGCGACCATCAGGGCTCGGTGCTCGGCGTGTGCTGTCATGCCGCGCCGATCCGCGAGCACGGCGAGGTCAGCGCGGCCATCAGCGTCAGCGTGCCCCTGGCCGAGGAGGCGCGCCTGGCCGAGCGCTACGACGAGATCATCTCGCGCGCGGCACTGCGCATCAGCCGCAGCCTGGCGGTCGCCGGATCACCGTGGAGAGCCGGAGAGCGCGTTGCCGTCGCCGTCTGAGTCGGGGCCCCTCCAGGGTCGCCGGGCGCTGGTCACCGCCGGGTCCAGCGGGATCGGCAAGGCGACCGCGGCGCTGCTGGCCGCCCGCGGCGCCACGGTGTTCATCACTGGCACGAGCGAACGTACCGCCGCGGCGGCAGAGGAGACGGGCGCCCAGGGCTACGGGTTGGCGGACTTCACCCAGCCCGGGGCGGGAACCGAGGCGGCTCGCGCCGCGATCGAGGCGGCTCGCGCCGCGATCGAGGCGGTCGGCGGTGTGGACATCCTGGTGCTCAACACCGGCGGGCCCAAGCCCGCCGTCTTCGCCGCCCTCACGGACGAGGACTGGCACGTCGCCTACCACCTGATCCTGGCCAGCGCGATCGAGATCACCCGCGAGGTCCTACGGCGCATGGGGGAGGGGGGACGGGTCATCTACCTGACCTCGACCGCCGGCACGATCAAGCCGCTGCCCGGCCTCCACCTCTCCAACGTCATGCGCGCCGCGGTGGCGGGGCTGTCGGCCTCGCTCGTCACCGAGTACGGGCCCCAGGGCATCACCTTCAACACCATCGCGCTCGGGCCGATCGACACCGCGCGCCACCAGCAGATCATGGAGCGCCAGGCTGCCCTGCAGCACCGCTCGGTCGACGAGGTCGAGGCGAGTGAGCGCGAGCGGATCCCCGTGCGGCGCCTCGGCACCCCCGATGAGGTGGCCGCCCTGGTCGGCTACCTGGCCTCGCCCGAGGCGGGCTATGTGACCGGTCGCGTGCACGCCATCGACGGCGGGTCGACCCTCGTATGAGCACCTGGGAGCAATGGCAGGCCGAGGCCACCGCGATGCATCATGTCGACCCCGAGGCGACCATGCCCGAGGCGCTCGTCACCTCGTCGCAGCAGGCGCACTGGCTCGACCCGGCGGTGACTCACAACCCCAGCCGGATCGGGGCCCTGCCCGAGGTGCCGGCCACCACGATGGAGTTCTATGTGCAGGAGATCCCGCCCGGGACGGCGGGTGACCTCCAGCGCCACCGGCACGAGTCGGTGCATTACGTGACCGCCGGGAGCGGCTACTCCGAGATCGGTCCGCGCACCGTGCGCTGGTCCAAGGGCGACCTGGTCTACACGCCGCCGTGGGTCTGGCACCGCCACTACAACGACGGCGCCGAAACCGTGGAGATGCTGCTGGTGGAGAACTCGCGGCTGCTCATCGCGATGGGACTGGCCGAGCGCGAGAGCGCCGGCGAGATCTCCTACGGCGACCACCTCGATTCACCCGACGCCTAGGAGGCATCCGGAATGCTCGGAACGCTGTTGTCCACCCCCCGGTCCCGCCGTAGGTTGCAGGCATGATCAACCGACTGAGTCACGTCGAGATCGCGGTCACCGACATCGCCCGCTCCCGTGAGTTCTACTGCGACATCCTCGGCTTCCTCGTTCACGCCGAATCCGAGGACGCGCTCTATCTGCGGGCGCCCCAGGAATTCGACGTGTGGTCGCTGAAGCTGACCCGCGACACCGAAGCCGGGGCCCTGGCCATCGGCTATCGCGTCGACTCCGAGGCCAGCCTCGACGAGCTCGCCGGGCTCCACGATCGCCTCGGCGTGCCGTACGTGTGGCGCGCCGCCGGGGTCGAGCCGGGGCGTGGGCGGATGCTGCGCGTCCAGTCCCCCAGCGGGCACGTGGTCGACTTCGAGCACGCGGTCGAGGAGGTCTCCATCCGGGGGCCGCGCGGGCCCCAGCTGCCGATGCGCAACACCCACGCCAACCAGCACGGCATCGGACTCGTCCGTCTCGATCACGTCAACGTCCGCACCGCCCAGCTCCCCGAGGCGCTCGCCTACTTCCAGGGGGAGCTCGGCTTCTCGGCCTCCGAACGCCAGATCGACGCCGCCGGCGAGGTGCAGCGCGCGTGGCTGCGACGCACGCCGGCCAGCCACGACATGGCGATCGGCCGCGACACCCAGATCGGCTTCCATCACATCGCCTACACCCTGCGCGATGTCCAGTCGGTGATCGGCGCCGCCGATCTGCTCTCGGACGCCAACCTCCCGGTGATCGAGTACGGCCCCGGCCGCCACGGCATCACCGACGCGTGCTTCCTCTACGTCCGCGATCCCGACGGGACGCGCATCGAGCTCTACCACGGCGATTACGTGCGCGACATGGATCGCCCGCCCTTCGATTGGACGCTCGAGCAGTACAACACGACCGGGCTTCTGTGGTGGGGGGCCCAACCGCCGCAGTCATTCCTGCAGGCCGGCCCCGTGCTGGAGCGCGGGCTGGTCGCCTCCCTTCGTGACCTCGAGGAGGTCGCCGCGCCATGAGCGCCCTTGCTCCCCGCCTGGTCGTCGAGACCAAGGCCGACCTCGTCTATGAGGAGCTGAAGGCCCAGCTCATCGCCGGCCGTCCCGGCTACGGTGAGGCGCTGGTCACCGGCGAGATCGCCGATGCGTTCGGGGTCAGCCGCCGACCGGTGATGGACGCGCTGGCCCGGCTGGAACACGCCGGGTTCATCGAGATCATCGCCCAGGTCGGCTGCCGGGTCATCGTGCCCGAGCCGCGGGCTGTCGCCGAGCACTTCATCACCGCCGGGGTTCTCGATGGGGCGGCGGCGCGGCTGGCGGCGCTGAGCGCGACGGACCTCCAGCGCCGGGCGCTCAGTGAGGCCCTGGAGCAGAGCGCCGCGGCGGCGCTCGCCCACGATCAGCACCGCTTCGAGCTGGCCAACAAGGGCTTGCACGCCACGCTGCTGGCCGCCGGGGGCAATCGGCGGCTCATGCAACTGGCCCGCCAGTCCTGGGACCTCAGCGACTTCTACCTCCAGCGGCGCACCGAGCACGACCTGCGGCTGTCGCACCTCGAGCACGAGGAGATCGTCGAGGCGGTCCTCTCGGGCGACGCCGAGCGGGCCCGGGCGGCCGCCGAGGCCCATCTCGAACGCTTCGGCACGACGGCGAACCTGCCCCAGGTGTTCGCCCCTAACCAGACCGCGCGCAGAGCAAGCCGATGAGCGCCACCGCAGAGCCGGCCGCCCAGACCGGCACCCACATCAGCATCTGGGGCGACCTGTTCGGCGTCGAGCTGCGCCAGCACTACGTCGACGCCGGGGGGATCCGCACGCGCGTCCTCGAGGCCGGCTCGGGGCCGGCGCTGGTCATGGTCCACGGCACCGGCGGACACCTCGAGGCCTACGCGCGCAACGTCCGTGCGCTGGCCGAGCACTTCCACGTCGTGCTCTATGACATGGTCGGCCACGGTCTCAGCGACAAGCCCGACCGGCCCTACCTGATCGACTACCTGAGCGATCATCTGCTCGCCACCATGGACGCCCTCGGACTCGAGGCTGCGTACCTGTCGGGGGAGTCACTCGGCGGCTGGGTGGCGGCCTGGACCGCCGCGCACGCCCCCGACCGCGTGCTGGGACTGGTGCTCAACACGCCCGGCAACATCACCAACAAACCCGAGGTGATGGCCACCGTGCGCGACTCGAGCCTCAAGGCGGTCCGTGAGGTCTCGCCCGAGACGGTGCGGGCTCGGGTGGCGTGGCTGTTCCACGACAAGAGCCAGGTCACCGACGAGCTGGTGGCGCTGCGGCTGGCCATCTACAGCCAGCCCGGCTTCGAGCAGGCGATGTCCAACATCGTCGCCGTGCAGGACCCAGAGCACCGCGAACCGTTCGTGTGGTCGCCCACGTGGTGTGGACAGATCACCGCGCCGACGCTGCTGCTGTGGACCGACAACGACCCGACCGGGACCGTCGAGGAGGCCGAGCTGCTCCAGGGCTGGATCCCCGGATCCCAGCTCGAGGTCATCGCCGACGCCGGCCATTGGCCCCAATGGGAAAAGCCTGACGCATTCCACCGAGCGCACCTGCGCTTTCTCGGTGGCATCTAAGAGGAGAGAAGAACACAGTGCCCATCACACAGGTGGCTTACGCCGAGCTCTCGGTCGACGACCTCCAGGGATCGATCGACTTCCACACCGACGTCGTCGGGATGGTGAACCTGGGCCGTGAGAACAACCACGTCAACCTCGGCTGCGGCGTCGACGGTCGCATCGACCTCGTCCTCCACGGGGGCGGCACCGGCGTGCGCTCGGTCGGCCTCGAGGTCGAGTCCGAGGACGACCTCGACGCCTACGCCGCCAAGCTGGCCGACCACGGCGTCGATCACGAGCGTGTGAGCGATCCGCGCACCGGCGTCGCCCACGCCGTGCGGTTCAGCGCCCCCGACGGTCTGGCCGTCGAGCTGGTGCTGACCGACCCCGGGCCCGCTTACCTCAACCCGGGACAGGCCACGCCCGGACGCCGCGGGATCGGCCCGGTCGACTTCGACCACATCACGTTGAAGGTGCCGGACCCCGACGCCCAGGTCGGCTTCCTGCGCGAGGTCCTCGACTTCTCGGTGTCTGATGAGATGCGGCCGGCGCCGGACACGCTGGTGGCCGCCTGGACCCGCGCGGCGGACCTCCACCACGACATCGCCATGTTCAAGGGCCCCGAGGCCCAGAGCCTGCATCACTACTCGCTGCGCCTGGAGTCCTTCGAGCATCTCAAGAGCGCGGCCGATCGCCTGGCGGCAGCGGGCATCAAGGTGGAATGCGGGCCCGGCCGACACAGCGTCGGCGGCAACGTCTACCTGTTCTTCTGGGCACCCGGTGGCAACCGGATGGAGTTCTCCGCGGAGATGCCGCGGGTTGGTAGGGGCGAGACGAAGGTGTGGTCCGAGCTGCCGACGGCGTTCAGCGCCTGGGGCGCGACTCCACCGGCCACGTTCGGCGAAGGTTCCTGATCAGAGAAAGAGTGAGAGATGACTGTTGCTGACCGCATAGACACGATTCCGGTTGAGGAGCTCAACCACGACGAGCTGATCGCCCGGGCCCGCGAGCTCGCCGAGCTGGCCTGGGAGCACCGCGAGGCGACGGAGGAGAACCGCCGCCTGCCCGACGTGGTGATCCAGGCGCTGTTCGACTCCGGGCTGCTGCGCCTGGCCACCTCCAAGCGCATGGGCGGCGTCGAGGCCCATCCCCACACCCTGACTCAGGTCGGCCGCGAGCTGGCCCGCGGGTCGGCCGCGCTGGGCTGGGTCTACGGCCTGACCACGGGACATCAGTGGTACCTGTCCTTCACCAGCGAACGCCTTCAGGCGGAGGTGCGCGATTCCGAGCCCGGCCTGATCGTCGACTCGCTCGTGCCCGGTGGCAAGGCCGAGGTCGTCGAGGGCGGTTACCGGCTCTCAGGTCACTGGCGCTTCGTCTCCGGCATCGAGTGGGCCTCCTGGGTCGGGCTGGCCTTCGTGCCGCCCAACGCCAGCCCGCCGCGTCCGATCGTCGCCTTCGTGCCGGCCAAGGAGCTCCAGATTCACGACACCTGGAACACCGTGGGCCTCAAGGGCACCGCGTCGAATGAGGTGACGCTCGAGGACGCCTTCGTCCCCGACTACCGGATCTTCGAGCTGGCGAAGTTCGCCCATGACTCGGTCCCCCAGGGCGAGGTGGCCGAGGAGGGCACCGTCTTCAAGCTGCCGTTCATGGGCATGGCGGCGATCCACCTCACCTACACGGCACTCGGCACCGCCCAGCGGGCGATCGAGGAGTTCGCGCACTGGACCAAGGTCCGCGTGCGCGCCTATGAGCACACCGGTGCTCAGGAGGCGCCGTACGCCCAGATGACGCTGGCTGACGCGATCGCCAAGTGGGACGCCTGCCACGCCCTCATGCAGCAGTACGTGCGTGACATGTGGACGGCGGCTGAGAACGGCCGCGTCGAGCTCCCCGACGAGGAGCGGGCGCGGATGTTCGCCCAGCGCGCCTACATCGCCCGCACCTGCGCGGAGCTGACCAACCAGCTGTTCCTCGACTCGGGGGCGATGTCGCTGTTCGTCACCTCGCCGATGCAGCAGCTGTGGCGCGACGCCAACGCCGCATCGATGCACATGGTGCTCGGTCGCGGTGACGCACTGACCAGCCTGGGGCGCAACCTGGTCGGCCTGCCCGGTCACCCGTTCGCCTGAGGGCTTCCGGACCAGGACGGCTGCCGAGATGACGAGTTCGACTCCGGGGTCCATGGGGACCCCGGAGGAGCAGCGGCGCTTCCGGGACGCGCTGGGCACCTTCGCCACCGGCGTGACGATCGTCTCCACGCGACTCGACGACCTGGTGCACGGGATGACCGCCAACGGCTTCATGTCGGTGTCGCTCGACCCCGCGTTGGTGGTCGTCTCGATCGCCACCAAGGCCCGCATGCACGACATCCTCCTGCGCACCGGGCGCTACGGGGTGTCGGTGCTCGCGCGTGAGCAGGAGCCGGTCAGCCGTCACTTCTCCGGGCGGCCCCAGGACGAGGCGCCGGTCCTGGTCGAGGCGGCGGAAACCCCCCTGATCGACGGAGCGCTGACCCACGTCGTGGCCAGCGTGGTCGACGCCCACCCGGCCGGTGACCACACGCTGTTCATCGGCGAGGTGCTGCACTTCGAGCATGGCGCGGGTGACCCGCTCATCTTCCACTCGGGCGCCTACCGGCGCCTCGTCACCTCACCGGGTGACCCGACGCGCAGCGAGGAGTGGCAGGGCGACCTGCACTCCTGGCACCTGGCCTGACTCAGATCCTCTGGCCGCCGCCTCGGCGGAGGGGGATGTGAATCTAGGTGCCTATATGGCACACGGATTCACATCGAGTACGGGCGCCTTCACGCCGTGCGCGCTGTTCGGCGCGGAGCTGGCGGAGTCCGCCGGCGGCGAGCTCCGGCTCGGTTCCGGCCAGCCGCTCCAGGGAGCCCGGTCATCAGCACCGATGACGCCGCCGCCTGGCTCAAGGCACGACCCGGCCGGGTTCATCCAGGGCGCGTCACTGGCCAGGGACGAGGTCGGCCCGGCGATCTGGGAGACGTTCCTGCCCGTCGCGCTGGCCGCGGGAAGTTACCTCGCCGCGCCCTGAGCCGCACGTGGTCGGCCACGGACTCGAGAGCATCCAGGGGGGGCTCGACGCTGAGCGCGCCGGGGTCTCGGCCCAGAAGCTGGTGGCGACGCTGGGGTGACGCGCGAGCGTCACCCGCGGTGCCGAGCCTGCTCCTCGATGGTGTACTCGGCGGTGGGGACCGCCTCGAGGCGACCGTCGGGGATCGGCTCGCCGCTCTCGATCGACAGTCCGTAGGTGCCGTCCCGGAGCCGGGCCTCAGCCCGCTCCACCGCGTCGAGCTGGTTCTGGAGGTCCTCGGCGCGGCCCTGGTTGAACTCGTCCTGGTAGAGGTCCTCGGTGCCGCCGTCTCCGGGGGTGACGCGGTCGTCGGATTCCTCGGCGCCCTCGCCTCCGAGGGTGCTGAGGGCCGCCTCGATACGGGTTCGCTCGGCGCTGAGCAGTTCGCGTGCGTGGTCTGGATCCATGTCAGGTCCCCCTAGTTCGATTCGCCCCAGCGGTTATCGCCGTGGTCGCGGGTCTCCTCGTCGGGCAGCGTAGGGCTGCCGCCGGGAGCGAAGCCGGCCACGGTGAGCATCCGGCGCAGGTCGACGACGAGCTGTGTGTCGATGTCCTTGCCGTGGGGGGCCGACAGCATCTCGGTCTCCGGGCCGAGCGCGACCTTGAACGTGCCGTTGTGCTCCTGGGTGACGGTGCCGACCGCCTCGAGCAGGGACAGCACGCGTCGCCACTCGATGTTCGAGCTCGCCGGGTGGCTGAAGATCTGCTCCAGCGTGTCGCGATGGTGATTGTCGAGAGGTTCGGCCATGTCGCCTCGATCCTAGACCTCCATGGGTGGAGATCGGTCTCAACCCCAAGTCAACCCTGGGGATCGACCCCTGGTCCGATGTGGGAATCGCGGATCGGACATAGCTTGGAGGAGCGTCATCCACCGACCCCCGAGGAGGCTTCCAGCATGTCCATCATCACCGTTCTCGCCGCCGTTGCGATCATCGTCTTCGTCGTCGGCCAGCAGGTCGTCGGCGCCGGCGTCACCGGCCGGCGCACGCTGCTGCTGCCGCTCATCCTCACCGTCATCGGCCTGGTCCAGGTCACCGGTCACAAGGCGGGTGCCACGCCGACCGACTTCGCGCTGATCGGCGTCAGCGCCGCCATCGCCATCGCTATTGGTCTCGCCCTCGGCGCCATGACCCGCATCGAGCGCCGCAGCGGCTACCTGTGGGCCCAGCTGCCCAAGTCGGGCCTGTGGCTGTGGGCCGCGTTGATCGCCAGCCGCATCGCGGTCGGCGTCGTCGCCCACCTGCTCGGGGCCCACGTCGCGGCGGGGACCGACGCGATCCTGCTCACCCTCGGCCTCAACCGCATGGCCCAGGCCGCCGTGGTGGTGCCCCGCGCGGTCCGCGCCGGGATCCCGTTCAAGCCCGAGCGCGACGGCAAGGTGTTCGCCGGCGAGCTGTTCACCCACCACGTCTGAGCCCCGGCTCCCTCCAAGCCTCCTCAGGGACGAACGGCCCCGCCATGCGGCGGGGCCGTTCGCGTGATCGGACTCAGGCGGCGGCTTGACCGATCGCCTCGAAGTCCGCGTCGCTCAGCTCGATCGCGGCGCCCTCGGCGTTCTCGGTGAGGTGCTCGACCGAGGAGGTGCCCGGGATCGGCAGCATGACCGGCGAGCGCTTCAGCAGCCAGGCGAGGGCCAGCTGGGACGCGGAATGCCCGGTCTTCTCCGACAGCTCATCCAGGGGTCCGCCGTCTTGGGACAGCTTGCCGGTGGCCAGGGGGAACCACGGGATGAAGCCGATGTTCTGCTCGGTGCAGTAGTCGAGGAGATCCTCGGCGTCGCGGTTGGTCAGGTTGTAGAGGTTCTGCACGCTGGCGATGTCCGCCACCTTCTGGGCGGCCTTGAGCTGGTCGACGTCGACCTCGGACAGGCCGATGTGGTGGATCTTGCCCTCGTCCTGGAGCTTCTTCAGCTCGCCGACCTGATCCTCCAGCGGCACCTCGGAGTCGATGCGGTGCAGCTGAAACAGCCCGATGCGCTCGACGCCGAGGTTGCGCAGGCTCAGCTCACACTGCTGGCGCAGGTAGGCGGGGCGGCCCACCGGGGTCCACTGATTCGGGCCCTGGCGGGTGAGGCCGGCCTTGGTGGCGACGACGAGATCATCGTTGTAGGGCGCCAGCGCATCATGGATGAGCTGCTCGGCCACCTGGGGGCCGTAGGAGTCGGCGGTGTCGATCAGGTTGATGCCGAGATCGACGGTCGCGCGCAGCACGGCGAGGGCGTTGTCACGATCCTCGGGCGGGCCCCAGATGCCCTTGCCGGGCAGCTGCATGGAACCAAAGCCGAGGCGGTTGACCTCGAGGTCTCCGCCGATCTTGAATGTGCCGCTCTGGGTGGCTACTGCCGGGGTCATAGGTGAAGCTCCTGACGAGATGGTGAGGGCGCGCCGAATCGGCGCGCGCACAAGGGGTCAGGTCCTATTCTTTCCGCCAGGATGGAGAGCCAAACTGCCGCGCGACAGGGCCTGGCGGCCGTCGCAGCGCCCACACTTGCCGAGGCGCTGCGGCGCACGGCCACGAACCACCCCGACGTAATTGCCGTGCGCAGCGTCGACGACGCGATCAGCTGGACCTGGCCGGAGCTCCTCGAACGCTCCGACGCGCTGGCCGGCGGGCTGAGCAAACTCGGTGTGGTTCCCCGCGACAACGTCGCCCTGATGCTCATCAACCGGCCCGAGTTCTACGTGGCCGATCTGGCGATCGTCACCCTCGGCGCGACCCCGTTCTCGATCTACAACACCTACCCGACCGACGAGGTCGCCCACCTGCTCAATGACGCCCGCGCGGTCGCCATCATCACCGAGCAGGCGTTCCTCGCCACGGTCCTGGCCGCAGCCGAGCAGGTCCCCAGCCTGCGCCAGGTGATCGTCGCCGACACCCACAGCGACGACGCGCCGAGCGGCACCCTGGCGCTCGCCGCGGTGTCGGCGGACCGCGATCCGGCCTTCGACGCGGCTGCGGCGGCCGCAGCGGTCAGCCCCGATGACCTCGCCACGCTCATCTACACCTCGGGCACCACCGGCCCGCCGAAGGGCGTGCAGATCACCCATGCCAACGTGATGGCGGCCTCCCGGGCGGTCGAGCAGGTCATTCCCTTCGGCGTGGGCGCCAAGGTGATCTCCTGGTTGCCCGCCGCCCACATCGCCGAGCGCATGGCCCACCACTACATCCCGACCGTGTTCGCCTCCAGCGTCACCGTCTGTCCCGACCCGCGGGCGATCGCCGGCTTCCTGCCCCAGGTCCATCCCAACTGGTTCTTCGCCGTTCCCCGGGTGTGGGAGAAGCTCAAAGCCGGCCTCCAGGCGATGCTGGCGGCCCAGGAACCCGCCGCCCGCGAGCATTTCGACCAGGCCTTCACCGCGTCGCTGCAGCGCGTCAAGCTGCGCCAGGCCGGCGAGCCTGTCCCGGCCGAGCTGGAGGCACAGGTCGAGCGGGCCGACGCGGCGATCTTCGCCGATCTGCGCACCAAGCTCGGTCTCGACGAGCTGCTGGCGGTCAACGTCGGCGCCGCACCGATCGCCGTCGACGTGCTCGAGTTCTTCCACGCCCTCGGCATCGAGATCTCCGAGTTGTGGGGGATGTCGGAGACCTGTGGTCAGGGCAGCTGCAACCGGCCCGGCGCCGTGAAGATCGGCACCGTCGGCCCGCCCTCGCCCGACACCGAGGTCAAGCTCGGTGAGGACGGCGAGCTGCTCATCCGCGCCGCCTACATCATGCCCGGCTACCGCGAGAACCCGGAGAAGACCGCCGAGGCGCTCGACGCCGACGGCTGGCTGCACACCGGGGATATCGCCACGATCGACGACGATGGCTACATCTCGATCGTCGATCGCAAGAAGGAGCTGATCATCAATGCGGCCGGCAAGAACATGTCGCCGGCCAACATCGAGGCGGCTCTGAAGTCCGGCGGCCCGATCATCGGCCAGGCCTGCGTGATCGGTGACGCGCGGCCCTACAACACGGCGCTGATCGTGCTCGACCCCGACTATGCCCCCGCCTGGGCCGCCCAGCACCACCTGGCCGGCACCCCGCTGAGCGAGCTGGCCGCCACGCCGGAGCTGATCGCGGCGGTCCAGGCCGCCGTCGATGTCGCCAACGCCAAGCTCGCGCGCGTCGAGCAGATCAAGCGCTTCAGCATCCTGGGGGAGGAGTGGGCCCCCGGAGGCGATGAACTCACCCCGACGATGAAGCTCAAGCGCAAGCCGATCGCCGCCAAGTACGCGGCCGCGATCGAACAGATGTACGGCTGAAGGCCCGGACCCCGCCTAGGCGACCTGGCCGGTGACCTGCTCGATCGTCCGGTACGTCCTGGCGCACCCCTGGCGACGGGCGGCGGCGGTGGGTGTATAGGTGCCGGTCAGCGTGCCGGCGATCTGGGTCACGGCACCGGACGTGGCCCCGGTGACCGTGAGCTTGACGTTCTCCGACAGCGTGTAGGCGTTCTTGAGCTCGACCGGGTGGACCCCAGTGCTCCGGCACGGCGTCGCGGTCAGGGCAGGGCCGTAGGTGCTGGCGCCTGCATAGGCGCCACTCGACAGCAGGCTGAGGGGGAGCTCGATCCCGCCCGAGGACTGCAGATAGGAGCCGCAGGCGAAGTACACGCAGGCGGAGTTGAACAGCCACTGGGCTTGCGTGTCGGCGCCGTGGTAGTTGACCGGGGTCTCGGTGACGTTGAAGTTGCCGGCGAGCCGCGGCTCTGACGGGTTCCCGGCGCTGCCGTAGGGGGAGATGAGGGGGATCTGGTCGAGGTCGACCCCGCTGCAGGCCGCGGACGTACCCGCATCCTGATCCCAGGTGACGAGGACACTCACCGTCGTCCCCGTGCTCGGCGCCATGACCGTCTCCACCGTGGCGCTCGCGCTCAACGCGAGCGGCGTCGTGCTGATCAGATCAGCGCCGCTGAACACGCTGACGCTCACGTCGCTCACCCGGGTCGGATCGCCGACGCCGATGCCCACCTCCACGCCGATGCCCTGACGTGCGTAGGCGGGCAGGGTCGCCGAGACGATCCCCTGTCCGGTGGCGCAGGCGGAGAAGGTGTCGGCCGGCGCTGCGGCGGCCCGGGCGGCCGTGGCCGTGATCAGCACCGCGAGACACACGCAGCCAAGCGTCCCGGCGGACACGGCCCAGCAGATGACTCGTCGCATCAATCCTCCCCAGTATCACCGTCAGCTCCGACGTCGCGATATACGGCCGGATCACCGCTTGAGCTTCACCCTCACCGAGGCGATCTGGAGTGCGGCGGCGCGGCCGACCCGGTCGGTCAGCCGGAGCCGACCCGCGACGTCGTGTGACCCGGCCAGCCGCCGGCGGTCGGCAGGCGTGAGCTCCAGCTTCAGCGTCCTCCGCGCACCGGCTTTGACCGTCGCGCTCGTGGCGGCGAGGCGGATGCTCGCGCTGAGTGAGACGGTCATCTCACAGCTCGACGCGTTGGAGGAACCGCATGCCACGACGGCCGACACGGTGCCCGGGCCAACCGAGACGCGACCGAGCGTTCCCGGCGCCGAGATCGCCCGCACGCGGCTCGTGGCGTGCGCGGTCAGGCCGTTGGACGCCGTCACCGCGCAGGCCAGCCCGTGGCCCTGGTCGGCGCGGGTGATCACGTAGGTGGACCGGGTGGCGCCGGCGATCACCCTGGCCCCGCGCAGCCACTGGTAGGTGAAGCTCGTGGGCGAGGCAAGCCAGCTCCCCGCTGAGCAGCCGAGTGTCCGCCCCACCACCAGGGTCCCCGAGATGACTGGAGCGGCGGTGTTCTGCGGCGCGGTGAGATTGCTCTGGGTGGGCGGCGTGGCGGCCGGCGGAGCAGAGGACCCGGTTGGATTCGCGGAGCCGGTCGGACTCGAGGAGCCGGTCGGATTCGACGACCCGGCCGGATTCCCCCCACCGGTCGCGGTCGCTGCGGCCGCGGCGACTGCCTGGTAGTGGGTGCGGATGATCGCGCCGTAGGTCGATGGATTGCCGTCCTCGTACGCGGAGTCGTCGCCAGACAGCAGTGCGTTGTTACAGGTGCCGTAGTCCTGGTCGGTGTCCCAGGTCCAGGCGATGTAGGAGATGCCGTTCTGGTCGGCGAAGTTCATCAGCGCGTCGGAGAAACCGGTGGTTGACGGGCAGTCGCCGTCGCCGAAGCCGCCGATGACCACCGGGTGGCTGGCCGCGACCGTGGCCATGTTCTGTGACTGGTCATCGCAGCTGCCCGAGTCAGACGGGCAGAAGTTGTCGGTGTAGTCGAAGGAGTCGATCACCGCACCGATCTCGTGGGAGGGGTCGGTGGGGATGTGGGTCAGCCACTGCGACAGATCACCCGCGTAGTTTGCCCCCGACACAAGGATGGGCTGGGCCGTTGCGCCGGCGGCGCGGATCGCGGTCACCAGGGCCTGGCTGCCAACGCCCGTGTAGGAGCCGTAGCGCGGGTCGTCGACCGTGCAACCGTTCTCCACGCACGCCCACGCCTGGGCGTCCTCGGTGCCGGGCAGCGAGTTCGGCTCGTCGTAGACGTGGAACAGGACGTCGTCGTTGGCCTTGAACGCGGTCGCGACTGACGTCCAGAACGCGACGGAGTGGTCGGAGTCGGCCAGCGGTGCCTCGCCGTAGTCGTTGTCGTCACCCGGCGTGAACACGTTGTTGTTAGGGGCGGCACCACTCAGGTTGAGCGACACGTAGATCCCGTTGGCGTTGAGCAGGTTGACGTAGTTCTCGATCGCCTGCTGGTAACTGGCGCCGGTGTACTCGGCGTCGAGCCCGGTGTAGGTGGGAGAGCCGAGCCAGCAGGCCTCGTTGAGCGGGAGCTGCACGACGTTGATGTCCCAGCTGAGCATCGCCGTGACCGAGCCCTGGTCGACCGGGCCCTGGAAGATCCCGTCGTCGTCAGTCGGTGTGCAGGAGTACTCGGTTCCCGAGCGGTTGACGCCGATCAGGCGCACGACCTTGCCTCCGGCCATGAACTGGTTACCCGCGATGGTGATCGCCGGCAGGGTCCCGGCGCTCGCGGTGGGTGCGCCGATCAGCGTGAAGGCGAGAATCACCCCGAGGCAGGTGACGGCACCGCGAGTGATCGCGCTGAGGCGCGGGACGAACATGGCGGCACGCTACCACGACGGAGGCGGCTCGATGGGCGCAAAAGTCAACTATCTGGGATCCTTCACACCACATGACTGACGAGATCAAGGACGCCGGCGCGAAGCCTTCAGAGCACGAGCCGCCGCCCCCCGCGGTGCAGGTCACCAGCTGGACGGCGGGTGAGCAGACCATTGCCTACACCGCCACCGCCAAGTGGACCGTCCTGCGCAAGGACGACAAACCGGCGGCGGAGATCTTCTCCGTCGCCTACATCGCCCCGGGTGAGAGCGATTCGCCACGCCCGGTGACCTTCGTGTTCAACGGCGGGCCCGGCGCATCGTCGGCCTATCTGCACATGGGAGCGGTCGGGCCGAACCGGGTCGCCTTCCCGCCCGACGGCAGCCTGCCGCGCCTACCGCCTGAGCTCGTGACCAACGAGGACTCCTGGCTGCCGTTCACCGACCTGGTGTTCGTCGACCCCGTGGGCACCGGCTTCAGCCGCGTCATCCCGCCCGCGGAGGACAAGGACAAGGACACGGCCAAAACCGAAGGCGACGCCGCCACCGAGTACTTCGGCTACCAGCGCGACCTCGAGTCGCTGTGTGAGTTCATGAGCCGTTGGCTGTCGGCGAACAACCGCTGGGGCTCGCCGGTGCTCATCGCCGGGGAGAGCTACGGCGGCTACCGGGTCGGTCGCCTGGTGAAGCTGGCCCAGGAGAAGACGGGGATCGGACTCAACGGGGCGATCCTCATCTCCCCGGCCATGGAGATCTCCGGGCTGGATCCCGGCGACTACGACGTGCTCGCCTGGGTCGACCTGCTGCCGACCATGGCCCTGGCGGCCGCTCACCATGGGCGTTCGCGGGCCTTTGCGCCCGGTACGCCGATGGAGGAGATCATCGCGGCCGTGGAGCAGTTCGCCACCGCCGACTTCGTGACCCTGCTGACCCGCGGCGCCTCGCTGCCCGGTCCCGAGCGCGAGCGGATCTTCGCCCGGCTCGCCGACATCACCGGGCTCCCCATCGACGTGGTCACCCGCGCCGAGGGCCGGATTGGCATCGACGTGTTCAGCCGCGAGCTGCTGCGCGATGACCGCAAGGTGCTCGGGCTCTATGACGCGACGATCACCAGCACCGACCCGTTCCCGGACCGCAGTCGCTTCGAGGGCCCGGACCCGACGCTGGCCGGTGACACGCCCGCCTTCACCACCGCGGTGAACCGCCAGCTGCGCGGCAAGATCGGCGTGGAGACCGACCGCGAATACGTGCTGCTCAGCTACGAGGTGAACGCCAAGTGGAAGAACGACGCCCCGCAACACTTCTTCGCCCCGCCGGACGGCGCGACCGACGATTTCCGCTACGGGATGGCGCTGAACCCGCACATGCGCGCGTTCATCACCCACGGCCGCTATGACCTGGTGACGCCCTTCTACACCTCAGACCGGCTCTACAACCTGATGCGCCTGGACCCCGAGACGGCCAGCCGCCTGACCGTGACGCACTTCGGCGGCGGTCACATGTTCTACGCCTGGGAGGAGAGCCGTCGCGCGTTCACCGCCGCGATCCGCGACTTCTACGCCGCAGCCGTTCCGGCCGCCGGCTGAGGTGACGCGGCCGGGCTAGACGACGCGGCTCGGTCCCGAGCCGGCGTGGCTCTCACCGCCGGCCGGGGCCTGATCGGGGTGGGTGAAGCCCGAGCGGGCCGCCTCGGCCCGCTCGCGGAGTTCGCCGAGGCTGAGCTCGCCGCGGTAGAGCCCGTAGAGGAGGTGGAACCCGCCCGCGCCGACGAGGCACAGGAGGGCGATCCAGAAGGTCTGGCTGAACGCGACGGCCACGAAGGCGAAGCCGAGCGCGGCGGGGAGGAAGGAACGGGTGGGTGAGTTCATCGGAGTTGCTCCCGGGTTGAGGGCGCCGTAAAGCGGGTCACGATTACCCGCACGGTGGTGGAGGGGATGCCGCTGGTCTGCAGGGCGGTCTGGGCACGCTCCCGGGCGCTCTGCAGCGCTTCGGGAATCGCGTCGGCGGAGCGGGCATGGAGGCTGACGGTGAGCTCGCCATCACCCAGTCGGGCCTTGACGGCGTGCACGCCGGGGGTTCCCCTGGCGGCGAACTCGGCGGCCCGCTCGATGGCCCGGGGCTGGACGACGACCTGGCCCAGCGCGTCGTCGGCGAGCACGAGGGGGGTGCGAGCACGCTGGGGGATCACACGCTGGGCCCAGCCGAGCCACAGCAGGATCGCGAAGAGGAGCAGGCCGACCACGACGATGGCGACGCGGACCGGGGTGGACCACGCGGCCGGATGGAGGCTGGCGAGATGGTGATAGACGCTGGCGTAGCCCGTGTAGGTCTCGACGTCATGGGGACTGGCCCCCGCCGCCAGGGCGAGGATGACCCCGCCGCCGTAGATCAGCGCCAGCCCGACCAGGGCGGTGAGCTTCTGGCCGAGCGTCGTGGCCAGTCCCTGGGGGAGCCCGAGGCGTTGGCGGGGCATCAGCTCAGCCTCGCCTTGCGACGCCGTCCGACCGAGCCGTGGACCCGCGTCTTGAGCGCGAAGGCGGAGGCCAGAGGCTCAAGCTGACGGGTGAGCGCGGCATCGATCTCAGCCTGGGGCACGCGGGGCGAGCGAGTCGTGGCGACGCGCACCGT
This sequence comes from Solirubrobacteraceae bacterium, assembly GCA_965198695.1. GTDB lineage: Bacteria > Actinomycetota > Thermoleophilia > Solirubrobacterales > Solirubrobacteraceae > Palsa-465. Next base: position 1,346,355 of record CBDAPW010000003.1, read on the forward strand.
GCGCCGGCGGGGGTGCAGGGCCACCCGGATCGAGGTGGCGCCGCGGGTCCGGGTCGGGACGCTCCCCAGCGCGTTGGCCAGCGCACGGCGGCGGATCCCCAGGTCGGGGTCGCCCCCGGCGAGATGCAGTTCCCGTTCGCGGCTGGGTGCCAGCGCGCCGAACACGACGATCACCCCGAGCAGCACCGCGCCAGCGGCGCAGACCACCACCACGGTGTGGCCTGCGGGGGCGACGCGAGCGAGGAAGCGGCCGACCTCCCGCCACGCGCTGGTGAGCTGGGTCGAGCGCGCGAAGCTCACCGCGGAGTGCTGGCCGATGACCGCCGCCACCGCGAAGGCGAGGGCGGACAGCGCCAGGATCGGCAGGATGACGAGCGCAACGAGGCGGGTGACGCCACGGGCGAGGTAGACGAGCACGATCACGTCGGACCCCCGTCTGCGAGCACGTCGGTGATCGAGACCGCCACGGCGCCCACATGGGCGCCGAGGTCCTCGCCGTCGGCGGCTCGGCGGACCCGGTCGCGGATCTCCTTGGCCAGGCGGGGGAGATCGACCAGACGGGTATGCAGGTAGAGGTTCACGGCGTAGACGCCGGGATCTCCCTCGGCGACCACGACAACCCCGGGGATGCGATCGCCGTGAACGATCGTGGAGAAGCGGTCGCCCATGCCGGGGTCGAGAGCCGCCACGTCGGCGTGGGCGACCGCCGCCGCGGCGGCGATGCGGGCGAGCTGAATGCGGGGTGACTCACCCGCTGGCGCCACCAGGGACGAGACCTCGGCCTGGGCCGGATCGGTTGCCATGACGGACTACTGCACGCGGCTTTCGGAGGTGTCGGCGTCGTCGCCGGCGAAGTGCAGGTCGGTGACGTTGATGTTCACCTCGGTCACATCGAGCCCGGTGATCCCGTGGATGCGCTTGATCACGTTGTGGCGCACCGCGTCGGTGACCTGGGGAATGCTCTCGCCGTACTCGATGACGACGGTGAGATCGACGGCGGCCTCACGCGTGCCGACCTCGACCGACACGCCCTGGGTGAGCTGGTCGCCGATGCCGACGCGGGCTGTGAGGTTACCGACCGCACGGGCCGTGCCCCCGCCGAGATCGTGGATGCCGGGCACCTCGCGAGCGGCGATGCCGGCGACCTTGGAGACGACGCCGTCGGCGATCGTGGTGGAGCCCTGGTCGGTGACGAGCGGACTCGAGGTCGCGAGGTCGCTCCCCGGCTTCTGAGTGCTCTGGGGTACGCGTGCGGTGTCGGGGATATCGGTCATGTGGGGTCCTCGGTGAGAGATGGGGTGGGCAAATGTCGGGCACCCGATGTCGGGTGCTGTGGGGTTTGACCGCCGGGGGCGGGAAAAGTTCTGCGCCGCCGACGAAAGTTTTCGTCCGGTCGGCGTGTCTTCGTCCGGTCGGCGGGAGCGGATCAGCCGATGTCGTCGACGGTGACGTCGATGCGTCCCAGCCGAGCGCCGATCAGCGCCGCCGTGTGCGTGAGCACCAGGGCCCGGACCGCCTCGGCGAGACTGGGGAGTGACGGGCCCAGTTCGGCGGTCACGTTGACCTCGAGGTCGACGGCACCGCTGTCGGAGAGGTCCGCCACGCAGGAGGCGTAGCGCACACCCGGAACGCACAGCGCCGCGCGTCGGGCGACCTGGGCGATGATGATCTCGTTGACGGTATCTCGGCCCAGCGGTCCCTCGGCGATGACCACGGTCTCGCGCTCGCGGCGGAGCTGCTCGAGCACCCGTCCGCTCAGACCGCGGGGTGGGCGGACCGTCTCGCCGGCCAGGTCGCGAAGCTGGCCCAGAGCGGCTCGGAGTCGGCTGATCGCCTCCTGGCAATAGGGGCAGGTGCGCTGGTGCTCGGGGTTCTCCGGAGGGGCGCCGTCATAGACCTGGTCGACCAGGGCAATCACGTCGGCGCCGCACGGCAGTTCGCCGGGGTAGGTGCTCATCGCCACTCCGCCAGGTCTTCGGCGATCTGCAACCGCGCCCGATGGATCCGGCCCTTGACCGCCGCCAGCGTGATGTCGAGCACCTCGCCGACCTCGTCGTAGGAGAGCCCCTCGAACTCGCGCAGCACCAGCGCGGCGCGCTGTTCCGGGGGGAGACGCAGGATCGCGGCACCGAGCGCAGTCATGCGCTCGTGTTCCTCCGCGCGTTCGGCGGGCCCGTCACTGGCTCGGCCGGGCAGAGCTTCGTCGAGCGGGGCGGTGGGTCGTCGAGCGGAGATGTGGTTGAGGCAGCGATTTGTGGTGATCCGATACAGCCACGTCCCAAAACTACTGGTACCCCGGAACCCGCCGATCGACCGCCAGGCGCTGACCAACGCCTCCTGGGCCGCGTCCTCGGCGTCGGCGGAGGAGCCGAGCATGCGCAGCGCCAGGCGGTACACCGGCACCTCGTAGAGGCGGATCAGCTGCTCGAAGGCGTCGAGGTCTCCCCGCTGGGCGGCACGGACCAGCCACCGCTCGTCAGCGGGGCTCACGTCTAGCCACGCCGACGAGCCGTGCGAGACCGTGGCACTCGGCTGACTTCGAACATGGGGCAATCATTGCGGAACTTTTTTGGTTGTGTGCGGTCAAACCCCCCGTAAGCAGTTCCTCTCACCTCTCACACCCCCAAAGGAGACAACTCATGTCAGATCTCGCAGGCAAGGCCAAAGAAGGCATCGGCAACGTCACCGGCGACGATGAGCTCAAGCGCGAGGGCCAGGTCGACCAGGCCACCGAGAAGATCAAGGACGCGGCGGAGAAGGTGACCGACAAGGTCAAGGACGTGCTCAAGCGCGACTAGTCCCGTCTCTGCATCGGGGCGTGGCGTTGTCCCCCGACGCCACGCCCTGATTTCTCACCCGGCGCACGTGCTCACTCACTCGCACGCGCGCTGTCCTCACCCTCTCTCACAGACCCCGGAGGTCATATGTTCTTCAAGCTGCTCGGCCGCGTGACGTGGCTGCTCGGTCGTATCACGTGGTTCACCCTGAAAATCGCGGCCCCGCCGTTGGCGCGGCGCTACCAGAAGCGGCTGACGGGCTCCTCGTCGTCCGCTCACGCCCGCGCCTGATGGCCGCGCGTCGTTACGCCGCCGAAGCGATCGGGACCTTCGTCCTGGTCGCCGGCGGAGTCGGCACCGCCGTGCTCGCGTCCACCAACGTGGGGCACATCGGCGTCGCCTTCGCCTTCGGCCTCTCCCTGATGGTGATGGTCTACGTCATCGGACCCATCTCGGGCTGTCACATCAACCCGGCCGTCACCTTCGGCATGCGGCTGGCCGGCCGCGTCTCCACCCGTGACGCGATCGGCTACGTCATCGCCCAGATCATCGGCGCGATCGGCGCGGCCGCGGTCATCCTGGTGATCGCCAAGGCGCGCCAGGGTGGCTATGACATCGCCACCGGCGGGCTCGGCGCCAACGGCTACGGCGCCCATTCACCGGGCCGCTACGGGCTGTCCGGCGCGATCGTGGCCGAGCTCGTCGGCACCGCCCTGCTCGTGTTCACCGTTCTGTCGGTGACCGGAACGGGGACCCAGGCGGCCGTGGCCGGCATCCCCATCGGGCTCGTGCTGACCGTGATCCACCTGGTGACCATCCCCGTCGACAGCACCTCGGTCAATCCCGCCCGCAGCATCGGGCCGGCGCTGTTCGTCGGTCACTGGGCGCTGTCTGAGCTGTGGGTGTTCATCGTCGTGCCGCTGGCCGGTGGGGCGTTGGCCGCCCTGGTCCATCACGTGATCCACAGCGCCAGCCCGGCTGCCGGGGAGCCGGCCGCCGCGGCGCCGGCCGGGAACTGGGACCCCGACGGGTCCTCTCAGGTGGCCGGCACTGCGAACGGTCCCTCGATGCGCGCCCAGTAGAGGAGCATGATCGTCTTGGCGTCGGCGATCTGACCGTCGCCGATCATCGCCAGGGCGTCCTCAAAGCCCAGCTCGAGGATCTCGATGTCCTCACCCTCGTCGGCGACACCACCGCCCGGACCGGTGCGTGTCGTCGGCGTGTAGGGCGCGGCGTAGAAATGGACCCGCTCGGTGACCGATCCGGGGCTCATGAACACGTCGAAGACATGCTCCAGCGCCCCCAGGCTCACCCCGAGCTCCTCCCGGGTCTCGCGGCGGATCGCCGTCTCGGGATCCTGGTCCTCGAGCAATCCGGCCGCGGCCTCGATCAACCGGCCGTCCGGGTGCGCGTTGACGTAGGCAGGGAAGCGGAACTGCCGGGTGACCAGCACCGTGCGGCGCTCGAGGTCATAGGGGAGGATGGTGGCGCCGTTGCCCCGGTCATAGGTCTCGCGCTGCTGGGTCTCCCAGTGGCCGTCGCGGTGGCGGTAGTCGAAGGTGGTGCGGCGCAGGATGTGCCAGCCGTCAGAGGTGACCTCGACGTCACGGATCACCACATCGGAGTTGCGAACCAGGTCGCGTCCCACCTGGTCCAGGCCGGTCCGGCCGCGGGAGTCGGGCTCGCTGACGCCGAGCTGACGCGCGTCGCAATGCTCGAGCAGCCACTGGATCACCTGAGCTTTCATGTTTGTGCACAATATCTCAAAACGTGCATAAACGTGCAGTAGGCTGAGGGCATGTTGGTATCCGAACGCCGCGAGCTGCTGCTCGCCCGACTCCAGGATCAGGGCAAGGTGATCGCCCGTGAGCTGGCCGCGGAACTCAACCTTTCCGAGGACAGCATCCGCCGCGACCTGCGCGACCTCGCCGCGGCCGGGCTGTGTCGGCGCGTCTACGGCGGTGCGGTGACGATCTCACCCGCGCTGGCCGACTACCACGCCCGGGTCGTCGTCGAGCCCGCCAGCAAGCGGCGTATCGCCGCGCGTGCCGCCCAGCTGATCAAGCCTGGAGACCGGGTCATCCTGGACGGCGGCACCACGACCCTCGCCGTGGCCCGGGCGCTGGCGCCCGACCTGGAGGCGACGGTGATCACCCACAGTCCGACGATCGCTGCGGCACTCATCGACCACCCGACGGTCGAGATCCTGCTGCTCGGCGGCCGTATCTACAAGCACTCCGCGGTCGCCTGCGGTGCGGGCGCCGCCGAGGCCGCGCGGGCGATCAACGCCGATCTGTTCCTACTCGGCGTCACGGGCGTGCACGCCGAGCACGGACTGACCACCGGAGATGCCGAAGAGGCGGCGATGAAGCGGACCCTGGCCGGACAGGCAGCCGACACCTACGTATTGGCCAGCCCGGAGAAGATCGGTGCCGTCTCCCCCTATCGGGTGCTCGGGCTCGATGCCGTCACCGCGATCATCACGGATGCACCGCCCAGCGTCGCTCTGTCCGCACTGGAGACCGCTGCGCCGGCCGTGATCAACTGCGGCTAGTGCTCAGTGCACGCAGACCGATGGGCTCTTCGCCCCGGGCAGGAGGCAGCGGCCGGTGAGTTTGGGTGTGGCGCCGGCGCGGGTGAGGAACGCCGATACCCGACCGACCGCCCCGGCGCGGGTGACCTCGATCTCGACGCGCGTGCCCAGCGCCAGCTTGACCTTCGCGAAGGCTGAGCTCAGCCTCACCGCGCCGTGCGGTGGCGCGAACGTGCGGCGGGTGAAGGGGCAGCCGCCGCCGTGACAGAGGACGGTGACCTTGGCGCCGGACGGGAGCTGGGTGACCACCAGCTCGGTCACCGTCGTGACATGCCCAGCGACCACCCACTTGGCTGAGATCTTCGGGTTCAGCACGGCGTAGCTGAGCGCAACCGTCTGCTGGTCCGTCAGCGTCCCGCTCAGCCTCAGGGTGGCCGGGAGCCGGTAGCGGGTGGCGAGCAGCTCTAGGCCGGTGGCGTTCAGCTTGATGGCGATGACCTTGGAAGTGCCGGTCACCACCGAATAGGTGCCGCTGGCAACCGTCTCGTCCTTGGTCACCGCCGGCTTCGGCTTTGGCTTCTTTATCTCTGTTGCCTCAGCGGTGACGGCGAGGACCTTCGTCGCTCGGGTCCTGACGTGGGAGCTGAGCGTGAGCGACCCGGCGCAGGTGCTGGCGGCGCTGCCTCCGCTGCAGGCGATGGTCACGTCCACGGCCGAGCCGGACGTCCGGACGGAGCTGACGGTCGCCGACAGCGCGCCCGTTGCGGGGGGCGACGCCGCAGGGGAGGTGCCGCTGGCCGGTGGGCTGGCGGTGGTGAACGTGCCGTCGCTGGAGGTGCTCGCGCCGTCGGCATTGGTGGCGGTGATCGCGTAGTGATAGGTGGTGGCGGGCTGCAGCCCGCTGAGGCTTGCGCTGTAGGCCACGGGGCTGTCGCCACGGCCGATGTCCTGTGCGAGGGATGTCGCTCCGTAGCTCGCGCTGGTTCCGTAGGCGACGGTCACGCTTGTGTCGGCGTGACTCGCGTTCGGGTTAATCGATGCGCTGACCGTGGCGGTGCTCTGGCCGGAACCCGTAACAGACAATCCGCCGATCGTCGGCACCGCGAACTCATAGGCGCCGGCGTCACAGCCCGAGCCCTGGGGACGGCTGACCCCGCGCGCGTCAGTCGCCGCGGCGCAGTTCGCCGCGGGCACGAGGCCGATCGCGGCGCTGCCCGCGCCCAGCGCCATCGTCTGAACCGGCCCGCCGTTGTCCTGCAGAGCGCCGAGCTTCGGGTCCGCGTTCACGCCCGGGCAGGATGTGTCGCCATCGACGAGGTCGTCGCCGGCGTCGCTGATCCCCGTGCTGCAGTTGCTGGGTGCCGGGCCGAGGTTGGCGGCGATGATCGAGTCCGCCTCGGACACGGATCGGCCGGCGTTCTCCACTCCGCCGGCGTTGCCGGCGGCCGCGTTGCCGGCGACGGTGACGAAACTGAGCGTGAGCAGCGCCCCGCTGTGGAAGATGCCACCGCCCTGGCCGCCCGTCCCCGAACCCAACGGAAGGCCACCATTGCCTCCGGTCGGAGCCGTGTTGCCCGTGACGGTGACATTCGTGAGCGTGCTCGCGGGTGACCCGGGTGACTTACTGGTCGCAGAGGGCGCCGCCGAATAGATCCCGCCACCGTCACCGCCGCCGGCCCCGGGGGTCGAGCTACCGGGGTAGCCGGGCAGCGTATCGCCGCCTCCATCCCCGCCGTCGCCGCCTCTGCCGGCTCGGTTGTTCGCAATGGTGGAGGCCAGCAGCGTCATCGTTCCGAAGTTGGCGATTCCCCCGCCAACCCCGGCGTCGCCGGCGTCTCCGGCGTCTCCGGCGGTGTCATCCTCGGTGTACTGGCTGCCCGGGCCACCGGCGCCACCGGCGCCAGCCTGATTGTCGCTGAGCGTCGAATCGGCCAGGGTGAGCGTGGCCCCTGTCGCGTTGTCGATCCCGCCGCCATTGCCTCCGGCACCACCCGCGCTGCCGTCCTGCCCGGGTCCTGCGTAGCCGCCTGTCCCACCCTTCCCGGGAGCGCCCGCTCCGCCGGCGCCGGCGACGTTGTCGCTGACGGTGGAATCCCTGATGGTGAGCGCCCCCGTGTTCTCGATCCCGCCACCGCTCCCTCCGTCGCCCGCATCGAGGGGGGGATAGTCGAAGCAGCCGTACGTGCCGTTGGCGGGGTTGTCTTCGCAGCCGCCGCCCGGGCTCTCGCCGTTATCGCCGCCGCTCGTTGCGTTACCGGTGACCGTAACGTCATCCAGGTTCAGGCTCCCCGCGTTGCTGATGCCGCCGCCGCCGAACCCACAACTGATGTACCCATCCCCACCGGCACACAGGCCAGCGCCGGACAACCCGGCGGTGATGGTGACCCCGCTGATCGCCGCGGTGACGCCGGAACCCACCGAGACCACCTGCACCGCGTTGTTGCCGCTGATCGTCGTGCTCGACGCACCCGACCCGACGAGGTTCACATCGGCGTTCACCGCCAGCGTCCCGGTGAGCGTGTAGGTCCCGGGGCCGAGGTTGATCGTGGTGGTCCCCGACGCGGTCCCTCCAGCGCACGTCGCCTCAGCGCTGCCGTCGGCGTAGTCGATCGCTTCGGCCAGCGTGCAGCTGCTGGTGGGGGTCACGCTGACGGCCGAGTCAGCTCGGGCTGCGCTCGAGGTCAACACGAGTGCGAGCACCATTACCGCCAGCACGATGAATGTCGCTACCGGAGCGGTTCGGTCCAGTCCGGAGGAGCGAGTGACCAGCCGGGGTGTGCGTCGCATGTGCGCGCCACCCTATTCGTCGACACATCGAATCGCAATGGCTCGCACATCGATCCGCAATGGCGCTGAGGCCCGCCGGTGCCGCGCGCGCCCCGGAGACGCCGACGGGCCCGGTGAACTCACAGTCACCGGGCCCGCCAGGAACGTCAGATGATGCTGGCGGCTACTTCACGTCGAAGCGGTCCGCGTGCAGGACCTTGGAGAACGCCTTGGCGAAGTCCCGCACGAACTTCTCCTTGCCGTCGTTCGAGGCGTACACCTCGGCCACCGCACGCAGCTCGGCGTTGGAGGCGAACACCAGGTCCGCGCGGGTCCCGGTCCACTCGCCCTTGGGTCCCGATCCCTTGAAGTTCGGGCCCTCCGGCGTCCAGGTCGTGTCGAGGTCGAGCAGGTTGACGTAGTAGTCGTTGCTCAGCACGCCCGGGGTGGTGGTGAACACGCCCAGCGACGAGTTGTCGTAGTTGGTGCCCAGCACCCGCAGACCGCCGATCAGGGCGGTCAGCTCCGGTGCCGACAGGCCGAGCAGCTCCGCCCGGTCGATCAGGTGGTGCTCCTGCTTCAGCTTCGTCGGCACGCCCGAGTCGTAGTTGCGGAACCCGTCGAACCGCGGCTCCATGTACGCGAAGGACTCGACGTCGGTCTGATCCTGGGTCGCATCCACGCGGCCGGGGACGAAATCGACCGAGACCGGGGTGCCGCCATCCGCGGCGGCCTTCTCGACCGCCGCCACGCCACCCAGGACGATCAGGTCCGCGATGGAGACGGACTTGCCGCCCTCACCGAAGGTCCCCTTGATGTCCTCGAGCTTGGCCAGCACCTTCGCGAGCTGGGTCGGGTTGTTGACCGCCCAGCTCCGTTGGGGCTCGAGGCGGATGCGGGCGCCGTTGGCGCCGCCGCGCTTGTCCGAGGCGCGGAAGCTCGAGGCCGCCGCCCACGCGGTGGACACCAGCTCCGACACGCTGAGGCCGGAGTCGAGGATCTGGCCCTTGAGGCTGGCGATGTCGTCAGCCGTCAGCGTCTCGGCCGGGGCCTCGGGCAGCGGGTCCTGCCAGATGAACGTCTCGGCAGGCACCTCGGGGCCGAGGTAGCGGCTGAGCGGACCCATGTCGCGGTGGGTCAGCTTGAACCACGCCTTGGCGAACTCCTCGGCCAGCTCCTCGGGATGCTCGAGCCAGCGCTTGGTGATCTCACCGTAGATCGGATCCATGCGCATGGTCACGTCGGTCACGAGCATCCGCGGCTTCTGCGGCGGGCTGTCGGGGGTGGGGCCGGGGATGATCGCCTCGGCGTCCTTGGCCACGAACTGGTTGCCGCCACCCGGGGACTTCTCGAGCTCCCACTCGTGGGCGTAGAGCAGCTCCAGGTAGCTGTTGGACCACTGCACCGGGGTGGTGGACCAGGTGACCTCGAGGCCGGAGGTGATGGCGTCGGCGCCCTTGCCGCTGCCGTAGGAGTTCCGCCAGCCAAAGCCGGCCTCCTCCAAGCCGGCCGCCTCGGGCTCGGCGCCGACATAGTCGTCGGGATTGGCCGCACCGTGGGTCTTGCCGAAGGCGTGACCACCGACGATGAGCGCCGCGGTCTCGACGTCGTTCATCGCCATGCGGCTGAACGTCTCGCGGATGTCCTGAGCGGCCCGCAGCGGGTCGCCGTCGCCGTTGTGGCCCTCAGGGTTGACGTAGATGAGACCCATCTCCGAGGCGCCGAGCGGCTCCTCCATCGGGGCGTCCTCGCCATTGGGGTAACGCTTGTCGTGGGTGACCCAGGTGGTCTCGGATCCGTAGTAGACGCTGGTGTCCGGGGTCCACTCGTCGGTGCGGCCACCGGCGAAGCCGATCGTCTCAAAGCCCATCGACTCGAGCGCGACGTTGCCGGTGAGGATCATCAGGTCGGCCCAGGACAGGGCGCGGCCGTACTTCTGCTTGACCGGCCAGAGCAGACGCCGCGCCTTATCGAGGCTGGCGTTATCGGGCCAGGAGTTGAGTGGGGCGAAGCGCTGCTGGCCGTGCCCGCCGCCGCCGCGCCCGTCGAACACGCGGTAGGTACCCGCCGAGTGCCAGGCCATGCGGATGAAAAGTCCGCCGTAGTGGCCGAAGTCCGCGGGCCAGAAGTCCTTGGACTCGGTCATGACCGCCTCGAGGTCGGCCTTGACGGCGGCGAGGTCGAGTGAGTTGAACGCCTCGGCGTAGTCGAAGTCCGGGTCGAGCGGGTCGGACTCGCGGGAGTTGCGACGCAGGATGTCCAGGTTCAGGCGCTCGGGCCACCACTCCTGGTTGGCGTCACCGAACTCGGGGGCGATGCGGTCATGGGCCACCGGGCACTTGGCCTGGTCCTGGGAGGCCTGGGGCTCATCCATCTGGCCTTCGATGGAGTTCGGGGTCTGCTCATGTGCGTCAGACACGGGCGTCCTTTCGTTCGGGTTCCGGGGTGGGGGTGGGGGCGCCGAGACACTCGGGGCAGTGCCCCCAGTAGATGACCTCGGCTTCTTCGATCACGTATCCGTGGCTGTCGGATGCGGTGAGACAGGGTGCTTCGTGGATGGCGCAGTCGACGTCGGCGACCGCACCACAGGTACGGCAGACGACATGGTGATGGTTGTCGCCTACACGTGCCTCGTAGCGCGCGACCGAGCCCTGAGGTTGGATCTTGCGCAACAGGCCGGCCTGGCTGAGCGCCGCCAGCACGTCATAGATCGCCTGATGGCTGACTTCGCCCAGGTCCTCGCGCACGTACTCGATGATCGCGTTGGTGTCGGCGTGGGGGTGCCGGTGCACGGCACTGAGCACCGCGATCCGCGGGCGGGTGACACGCAGGTCATGGGCGCGCAGAAGCTCCTCCACTGCCCCGGAGCTTAGCCGTTTTCTTGAATGAGTCAAGATTCGGCCGGAGGCGTCATCATCGTGGGTGTCGTGAGAGTCCTCTTTGTCTGCATGGGCAACATCTGCCGCTCGCCGACCGCCGAGGGGGTGCTCCAGGAGATGCTGGCCGCCCGGGGGCTGGCGGCGCAGGTCGATGTCGACAGCGCTGGGACCGGAGCCTGGCACGTCGGCCAGCGCGCCGACCCGCGGGCGATCGCCGCCGCCGGAGCGCGTGGGGTGACGCTGTCCAGCATCGCCCGCCAGGTCCGCCCCGAGGACCTCGACGACTTCGACCTCGTGCTGGCGGCCGACCGCACCAACCAGCGCGAGCTGCTGGCACTGGCGGGCGCTGACCCGTCCCGGCGGGCGAAGATCCGGCTGCTGCGCGAGTTCGACCCCGAGTCGGTCGCGAGCGGTGAGCTCGAGGTGCCCGATCCCTACTTCGGCGACGGCGACGGCTTCGAGACGGTGCTCGACATCTGCGAGGCGGCCTGCCGCGGACTGCTCGACGACCTCGCTGCCTCAGGGCAGCTATGAAGCTGCCCTTCCCGGTGGTGTCGCTCACGCCGGTCAGCGGGGGCGACCTCAACGACGCGTTCCGGGCGCAGCTGACGGACGGGCGTGTGGTGTTCGTCAAGACGTCGGCGGATGCGGCGCCGGGGAGCTTCGCCGCCGAGGCCGCCGCTTTGGCGTGGATCGCCGCCGCGGACGGGGCGCCGCCGGTGCCCGCGGTGCTCGCCGTCGGCTCAGACTTCCTCGCGCTGGAGTGGGTGACGGCGGAGGGCGGCGCCCGCGCTCGGGATGACGAGGCGTTCGGGCGGGGGCTGGCGGCACTGCACCGCGCGGGCGCGCCGAGGTTCGGGGCGCTGGCGCCGGGGGTCTTCGGGGGCTTGAGCATCGGCCCGCTGGTGTTCCCGACGCGCCATGGCGCAGAGGGGGCCCATGCCGCGTTTGGGCGCCAGAGCGCCCAAACCTCGCCTGGGTCCCCCGGATCCTGGACCCAGGTCTACCGCGACGAGCGCCTGCTTCCGCTGGTGCGCCAGGCCGTCGAGCGTGGGTCGCTGACGCTCGCGGGGGCGTCGGCGGTCGAATCGGTATGTGAACGGCTCGACGATCTCGCCGGCCCGCCCGAGCCGCCGGCCCGGCTGCACGGCGACCTGTGGGCGGGCAACGCCCTGGGCAACCACCTGATCGACCCGGCCGCCTACGGCGGACACCGCGAGGTTGACCTGGCGCTCATGCGGCTGTTCGGGGGCTTCGCCGAGCGTTGCTTCAGCGCCTACGCCGAGGCGTTCGCGCTGAGTGAGGGCTGGGCCGATCGGGTTGGGCTCTGGCAGCTGTTCCCGCTGCTCGTGCACGCGGTGCTGTTCGGCGGTGGCTACGGGGCCCGGGTCGAGGCGGTCGCCCGACGCTATGTGAGTGTGGGCGTGTCACCACCCGCCTGAGCCGTCGGTTCCGAGCGCCGTGCCCGGCGGCGCAGCAGTCGCCGGGCGATCCACAGCAGCAGCAGCCCGAACAGGATCTCCACGATGCGGATCGGCAGCAAGTTGACGATGGCCACGCCGATGAGCGCCCCGGGAATCGACCCGAGGGCGATCGGTCCGGCGAGGCGGAGGTCGAGGTTGCCGTAGCGGTACTGACTCGCCGCGCCGACCAGGGAGACCGGAACGATCGCCAGCAGCGAGGTCGCCTCGGCCTGCAGCTGGGTGAGGCCGACGAAGAACACGAGCGCCGGCACGAAAAGCGCCCCGCCGCCAACCCCGAGCAGCCCGGCGATCACCCCCGCCAGGGCGCCGACCGCCCCGGCCGCCACTACACCGACGGTGCTCTCATGGCCCTGGCCGGGGTGCAGGCCGGCGATGGTGATTACCCCGACGATGATCAGCAGGGCGGCGAACAGTGTCCGGACGGTGCCGGGCTGAATGCGCTGCTGGATCGCGGTCCCGCCGAGTACGCCGGCGCAGGCCGGGATTCCCACCACCAGCGCGTCGAGCGGGCGCAGGTTCCCGTAGGCGGCCTGGAAGCCGGAGCCGACCAGCGCCATGACGGTGATGGACAGCAACGAGGCGGCGGTCGCCTGGCGCTCGGAGACCCCGGGGATGCTCAGAGCGCCGGGCACGATGACCGAGCCACCGCCGACGCCGAACAGGCCAGAGAACACGCCGGCACCCAAGCCAATGGTGAGGCATTTGCGACGCGGGAGTGCCGATTCAGCAGGTTTCACAAAAAAAGCCCATATGACACTTGTTTTTTCAGTTCCCAACCATTACGGTGATTTTCACGATGGCAGCCCAGATCTACATCCACTCCGGCTTCGCCGGCCTTCCCATGGGGACCAGCCTGCGCGCACGCGCGACGGCGGCCGCCTGGACGGGTGGTCGCGCGCACACGGGTGGCGTGAAGGTTAACCGCAGGTCCCTCGCTGAGAGGTGGAAAGGCTGTTAGAGCAGACCTTTTCCGACGTACCTTCAGCGAGGGCGACCCCAACCGGGGCCGCCCTTTTTTTGTGCCCAATCCAGATCTTGACCCCAACCGAAGGAGACGCCTGATGGAAAGAACAGACCAGACCTAACGCCCTCCCCAGGGAGGAGCTCGTGCCCGCGGCCCGCCAGTCGGAGCAACACAGACGCGGAGCAACACCAAACCACATAAGTGAACCGTCACATGTCCGGTTGGGCGTGTCAGTCAGACACGCCCAACCGGAGTGACACTCACACATATCCACACGAGAAAGGAGACGGTCGTGTACGACCGTTCGATCTCCCCTGCCCAGAGCCGGGTGCTCTCACGACGGATGGTGCGCCGAATCCATTGGCGCACACTGATCATCCCCGTGGACTGGAGCTCCGCTCACCGGGCTGCGCGCATCTCTGCGCGCGTCGATGAGGCACGTGAGCGCGCCTTCCGACAGCTGCAGGGACGCGGACGATGCGGCCTCTAGTCGCTGAGCACCACACAGGGGGCGCCGGGCCCAAGGGCTCGGCGCCCCGCTGTCGTTCTCAGCTCAGTTCACGCCGCCGGTGGTGACGGCCCGACGTAGCTGGCCCGGGGTCGGAAGCGGAGCCGGTAGCGGTACTCCTCGAGCCCATGGGCGAGCAGACCCGCCATGCGCGCGAAGCTGAACACCGCAGGCGCCGCGGAGGGCGAGAACCCCATAGCGCGTAGGGTCACCGCAAGGGCGAAGTCCACGTTGGGCGCCGGAGCCGCCAGGCTGCGCGCCGCCTCGAGCACCGCCCGGGCGATCTCGGCACTTCCCGGAACCTCGGCCACCGCGTCGAGTCGGGCAAGTAAGTAGGTCGCGCGAGGATCCGCGTCGCGGTAGACGCGGTGCCCGAACCCCGGGAGGGGTCCCGACCGGAGGCGTTGTTCGAGCACGGCGAACGCCTGGGCTGGCGCATCGATCTCATCGAGCAGTTCGGCGACGGCCAGCGACGCGCCGCCGTGCAGGGGCCCGCTGATCGGGCCGAGCCCGGCCAGCACCACGCGATAGGGGTCCGCCCAGGTCGACGCCGCGACCCGCGCGGCCAAGGTGGAGGCCGCCAGCTCATGATCGGCCAGCAGGATGAGCGCGGCGTTCAGCGTCGCGACCTGCGTCGGTCGCGGCCGACGCTTCGGGGCGAGGGCCTCCCACAGCCGTCGGGCGACGCTCGCGTCAGCCGATTCACGCCCGTCGTTCATCAGTGCGAGCACGCCGGCGAAGATGCGTGCCCCGGCCCGACGCACCGCCTCGGGCCGGCGGTCTCCGCGGGCGGAATCGCTCGTGGCCAACACCGACACGGCGATTGGGATCAGCTCGACCGGAGCGGTATCGCGGGGGAGGGCGCGCCCAACCGTCGCGAGCGCCGTTCGGGCAGCGTCCTCGAGCGCCCAGGGACGGGGCACCGCGCCGCCCCAGAGCAGCCCGGCGACGTCCTCGAAGTTCTGATAGCGGGCCAGCTCGCTGACGTCGTGGCCGCGGTAGGAGAGCCGTCCGGCCGGATCCAGGAAGGTCAGTTCGGTCTGTACCACGACCTCGAGGGCGCTCGAGCGATTCGGGCGCCGCGCCCCGACGGCCAGCCGCTCGACCGCGTCGGCGGCGAACCGCGAGTCGTGGGGACGGCTGCTCGGGTGGCGTTCGAGCAGGCCCCGGCTGACATAGGCATAGAGCGTCGATCGCTTGACCCCAAGGCGGCGGGCGGCCTCGGCGGCGCTCAGCGGCGCGGCAGTCCCGGGCGAGTCGGTGGAAGCCATGGCGCCAATGTTGACTGAGATCAACGTTGCAGCACCCCGGTGGGCGGCGGACCCTGACGGTGGTCACCCACGTCGAGGAGTTCCCATGTCACCCACTACTGATGCAGTCCACGACGGCCTCGAGGGCATCCTCGCAGTCGCCACTGAGATCGCCGAGCCCGACCGAGCGGGCGGCTCCCTGCGCTACCGCGGAGTCGACATCGAAGACCTGGTCGGGCAGGTGCCGTTCGAGTCGGTCTGGGGATTGCTCGTCGATGACCGGCCCGATCGGCCGCTGTCCCCGGCCGAGGCCCACCCGCTGTCACTGCGGACGGGTGACACCCGCGTCGACGTCCAGTCCGCCATCGCTGCCCTGGCGCCCGAGTGGGGCCTCGCGCCGCTGGTCGACATCACCCCCGAGCTGGCGCGGGACCAGCTCGCCCGCATTGCCTCGGTAACGCTGTCCTTCGTCGCCCAGTCGGCCCGCGGCAGCGGCGCGCCGCCGGTGCCCCAGCGCACCGTCGATCAGGGACGGACGCTGGCCGAACGCTTCCTGTTGCGCTGGCGCGGTGAGCTCGACTCCGATCAGGCGGCGGCAATCGACGCCTACTGGATCACCGCGGCTGAGCATGGTCTCAACGCGTCGACCTTCACCGCGCGGGTGATCGCCTCAACCGGGGCCGACGTCGCCGCCGCCCTGAGCGGCGCCGTCGGTGCCCTCTCGGGCCCGCTGCACGGCGGCGCCCCCGCCCGCGTTCTCACCATGCTCCGAGAGGTCGAGGCGTCCGGCGACGCCGACGCCTACGTCCTCGGATTGCTGGAGCGCGGAGAGCGCATCATGGGCTTCGGCCATCGCATCTACCGCGGTGAGGACCCGCGCGCCCGGGCTCTGCGCGCCATGGCGCGACGGCTCGGCTCACCGCGGCTGGAGGTGGCGCTTGAGCTCGAGCGCGCGGCGCTCGATCAGCTGGCCGCCCACAAGCCCGACCGGGTCTTGGCCACCAACGTGGAGTTCTGGTCCGCAGTGGTGCTCGACCATGCTCAGGTGCCCCAAAGCCTGTTCACGCCGCTGTTCGTCTGCGCGCGGACGGCGGGCTGGTCCGCCCACATCCTCGAGCAGCGCGCCGGTGGCCGGCTCATGCGGCCCGGCGCGCTGTACGTCGGCCGGTCACCGCGCCCGCTGGCGCCCGCAGGGTCGAATGCCTGAGCGCCGGACCGGGGTTGCCGTGCCCAGGGCCGGCAACCCCGTCACTTCGGTTGGTGAGCCCACTCCGAGATGGTTGATCGCTCATCCATCTCGCTAAGTTGCCATGGCCACCACTCAGCGTCGAAGGAGCAGCGAATGGATTTCGGAGTCGGTTATTTCCCCACCCACGACGGCATCGGGCCCGGCGCAGTCGCCCAGCTGGTCGAGGACCACGGCTTCGAGTCGCTGTTCTTCGCCGAGCACAGCCACATCCCGGCCAGCCGCGAGAGCCCCTATCCCGGGGGCGAGCCGATTCCGCGCAAGTACTACAACACCTATGACCTGTTCGTGGCTTTGACCGCGGCGGCGGCCGCCACCTCCCGCCTCCGGGTGGGCTCCGGGATCTGCCTGGTCATCCAGCGCGATCCCATCCACACGGCGAAGGAGACCGCCTCGATCGACCATCTCTCGGGCGGTCGCCTGGAGTTCGGCGTCGGTGCCGGCTGGAACCGCGAGGAGATGTCCGAGCACGGCACCAACCCCAAGACGCGCATGCGACGCTTCGGCGAGTATCTCGACGCGATCAGCGCCCTGTGGACCGAGGAGGAGGCCACCTACCACGGTGAGTTCGTCAACTTCGACCGGGCGTGGTCCTGGCCCAAGCCGGCCCAGCGCCCCCACCCGCCGATCCTCGTCGGCGGCGACGGGCCAACCGTCGAGGATCGCGTGATCGCCCACGGCAGCGCCTGGATCCCCAACTACACCCCGGACGCGATCGAGCGGCACCGGGCGATGGTGGAGAAGGCGGGCCGTCCCATCGAGCTGCAGTTCCTCGGCGCGCCGGCCGACCCGAAGCTGATCGAGCAATGCGCCGAGGCCGGCGTGCGTCGCTTCTGCGCGTGGGTCCCCAGTGGTCCCGCTTCAGTGGTCGAGGCGGCCCTCGCCCCCTATGAGCGGGCGATCGCCGAGTTCAACGGGGAGATCTGAGGCGCGCAGCGACCGGCCGCGGCGAACCCGGCGGGCGTATGGTTCGAGACGACGCCCGCTGGGAACCTCATTGCCTCATGGGGTTTCCGCTGTGAGGGCCCTGACACCGGTGGTAACGAAGGAGCGTCATGAGTTGGATTAGCAAGCTGAAGCTCGTCGCCGACAACTCCGACAAGCTGAAGGAGGCCGTCGATAAGTCCCGCCAGGCGCTCGGAGAGAACGCCGACAAGATCAACTCGATGATCGACTCGGCGACGAGCTCGGTGGACTCCAAGACCGGCGGTAAGTACGCCGACCAGATCGGGAAGCTCAAGGACACCGCCAAGGGCGGGGTGACCAACCTCGCCGCGGACGGAACCCCCGCACCCGGCACCCCGGCCGACGGCACCCCCGCGGCTGGCACGTCAGCGTCCGCGTCGGCCGGCCCCGCGCCCGGGGTCAGCACGCCCGAGCCGGATCTGCCCGATGCCGAGGTCGTGGATGGCTGACCTCATCCGCGGGCCGCGGCGGTGATGACGATCGAGAGCGTGACGGACCGTGCGGTGACCCTCACCGGACCAGGAGGTGAGCTGAGCGCGACGTTCCTGCCGACGGCGGGGATGATCTGCAGCTCGCTGACCCAGCGCGGTGAGGAGCTGCTGGCCCAGCGCAAGGGCCTGACGGCGTATCTGGAACGCCAGTCCACGTTCGCGCTGCCGCTGCTCTACCCCTGGGCCAATCGCCTGTTCGGCTGGGAGTACGCCTTCGATAACACCCACGTCGTGCTCGGGCCCGACCAGGCGCTCATCCACCGTGACCCCGACAACGGCTGGCCCATCCATGGGGTGCTCGCCGCCTGCCCCGACTGGCAGGTCACGTCGGTGGACGGGACCGAGATCCGCGCCACGCTCGACTACGGCGCGAGTCGAGCCCGGCTGGCCGCCTTCCCCTTTCCCCACCGCGTCGAGTACGCCGCCGAGCTCAGCGATACGGCGCTGACCGTCACGCTGAGCGTCACCCCGACCGCTGACAGCGTCGTCCCGATCAGCTTCGGCTTCCACCCCTACCTGCGGCCGGGTGGTGAGCGCGCGAGCTGGGAGCTGAGCGGCCCGGTCCCCGGCCTCGACGGCCCCCTGGGGGATCGCAGCTTCGACGACGGCTTCAGAGACGTTTCCGGCGCCAGCTTCAGCGTCACCAGCGAACTGCGCACGCTCGGCGTGCGGTTCCTCAGCGGCTACCGCGACGTTCAGATCTTCTCTCCACCCGGCACCGACTTCATCTGCTTCGAGCCGATGACCTCGCCGACCGATGCGTTGCGCACCGGTCATGACCTCCTCAGCGTGGCGCCGGGCGACCACTTCAGCGCGTCCTTCGCGATCACCATCGACCCCTAAGAAGGGAGTCCACCTCCATGGATTACGTCAACCTCGGTGCGACCGGCCTGCGCGTCTCACGCGTGTGCCTGGGCATGATGAGCTACGGCCAGGACGCAACGCGACCCTGGGCGCTGAGCGAGGAGGATTGCGACCCGATCATCCGCGCGGCGGTCGAGGGTGGCATCACCTTCTACGACACCGCCGACGTCTACAACGGTGGCGCCAGCGAGGAGGTCACCGGCCGCCTGCTGGCCAAGTACTTCGACTCCCGTGAGGAGTACGTGCTCGCCACCAAGGTGTACATGCCGACCATGCCCGGAGAGAACGGGCGCGGCCTGTCCCGCAAGCACATCTTGGCCTCGATCGACGCCTCGCTCAAGCGCCTCGGCCACGACTACGTCGACCTCTACCAGATCCACCGCTGGGACTACAACACCCCGATCGAGGAGACGATGGAGGCCCTCCACGAGGTCGTCCGGGCCGGCAAGGCTCGCTACATCGGTGCGTCCTCGATGTTCGCCTGGCAGTTCGCCAAGGCCCAGCGCGTCGCGCTGACCCCGTTTGTCTCCATGCAGAACCACTACAACCTCGTGTACCGCGAGGAGGAGCGCGAGATGATCCCCCAGTGCATCGACCAGGGGGTCGGCGTCATCCCCTGGAGCCCGCTCGCCCGCGGGCTGCTGGCGGGCAACCGGGGTCGTGGGGGCGAGAAGCACACGACCCGCTCCCAGACCGACGCCTTCGCTGACAACCTGTACAAGCCCGAGCTCGACTGGCCGGTGATCGACAAGCTCACCGAGGTGGCCGAACGCCGCGAGGTCCCCACCGCCCAGGTGGCTCTGGCCTGGCTGCTGCACAAGCCGGGCGTGACCGCACCGATCATCGGTGCCACCAAGCTCCATCACCTCGAGGACGCGATCGCCGCCGAGTCGCTGGAGCTCGACGCGGAGGAGATCGAGGCGCTGGAGTCCGAGTACCGGCCCCACGAGATCGCCGGGCTTGTCACGCCGGCTCAGTCGCGCCAGCCGGTCGCCGCCGGGACGCGTTGAGATGGAGACCTGGGATGCCATCCGGGCGCGACGCAACGTTCGCGAGTTCACCGATCAGCCGCTGAGTCAGGCGGACCTCGACCGGATCCTCGAGGCGGCGTGGCGCTCGCCCTCCTCGCGCAACCTCCAGCGCTGGGATTTCGTCGTGGTCACCGAGCGGGATCAGCTCCAGCGGCTGTCGGAGGTATGGGTCGGCGGGGGTCACATCGCCGGGTCGGCCGCCGCGGTGGTGATGGTCACCGAGGACACCGACGACGCGCGAACCCGCGAGTCGGTCCGCTATGACCTGGGACAGGCGTCATTGCAGATGATGGTGACCGCTGCCGATCTGGGGATCGGCTCCGGGCACTCCGCCGTCGGGGATCAGGCCCTGGCCCGTGAGCTCCTCGGGTTCCCCGACATCCATAGCGCGAGCATGATCATCGACTTCGGCTATCCCGCCGATCGTCCGCTGAAGCCCATCCGGCGGCCGAACCGCCGCCCCTTCGACGAGGTCATCCACCGCGGTCGCTGGTGAGCGCGCCGGAGCCGGTGCCCACCGTCATCCCCACCGCCAACGACACCATCGACGGGGGCGAGTCATCTCCGTTGGAGGGTGGTGACTCGCCCGAGCCGGGCCAGGTTCGGATAGCGGTCCGAAAGACCGCTGTCGGTCACTTTCCCGGTACGGGCGTCGACGACGAGGGTGATGACGTGGCGGGTGATCCGCACCGGGCCGGGTCCCATGGGAATGCCGGGCGGGGTGGAGATCGTCGGCGTCGCGAAGGTCCCACGCTCGGCGAGCAGGTAGGACGCGTTCCATGCGTTGCCGGGCTGGCCACCGGCCACGAGGTTCGCGATCCGCCGGCTGCCCTCGGCGTCCTGGATCAGTGTGGGATGAGCGTCGCCATCGGCCTTGGCTGCGGTCAATGCGATCGCGCGGAGGCGGCTGTCGCTGAGTCGCGGCGCCAGCGACAACCGCGCGGGGTTTGCGGCGCTCGCCGAGGTCGCCGCCAGGCATGCCAAGGCGACCAGGCCGCCGGTGAGCCGGCGCAGGGGGAATCGATGCATCACCAGGACACTACGTCGCCGCGGTGGCGCGTGTCACGGCTGCCCCGCAGCGTCAGAATGACCGGGTGAGCACGCGCGAGCACGCCGAGGAGCTGGACCGCGCGGACGCCCTGGCCGGCTTCCGTGAGCGCTTCGTGTTCGCCGACGCGTCGATCTACCTCGACGGGAACTCGCTCGGGCGCCTGCCCCGCGCGACGCGGGAGCGGATGTCGCAGGTGATCGAGCGCGAGTGGGGCACGCGGCTGATCGCCTCCTGGGAGGAGGGGTGGCTCGATCTTCCGGTCACGGTCGGGGATGCGCTCGGTGCCGGGGTGCTGGGCGCCGGTCCCGGCCAGATCGCCGTCGGCGACTCGACGACGGTCTGCTTCTACAAGCTCGCCTCCGCGGCGCTTGACGCGCGGCCCGGACGCCGGGAGATCGTCACCGACACACACAACTTCCCCACCGACCGCTACGTGCTCGAGGGCCTGGCCCAGGCGCGGGGCCTCACCATCCGCTGGCTGGAGGCCGACCCGGCCGGGGGACCCGAGCCCGAAGCGGTCGCCGAGCTGCTCGGAGACCAGACCGCCCTGGTGTCCTTCTCCCACGTCGCCTACCGCTCAGCCCACCTCGCCGACATGGCGGCGATCAACGCGCTGGCCCATGCCGCCGGCGCGCTGACCCTGTGGGATCTCAGTCACAGCGGCGGCTCGGTCCCGGTCGAGCTCGACGCCGCCGGCAGCGACCTGGCGGTGGGCTGCACCTACAAGTACCTCAACGGCGGCCCCGGCGCCCCGGCCTACCTCTACGTCCGGCGCGAGCTCCAGGACGAGCTGCGCCAGCCGATCTGGGGCTGGCTGGGGCGGGAGGACCCGTTCACCATGGCGCCGGGCTACCGGCCCGGCGCCGGCATCCGTGCCTTCCTCTCGGGCACACCGCCGATCCTCTCCCTGTCCGCGGCGCAGGTGGGAGTGGCGCTGACCGCCGAGGCGGGCATTCCGGCGATCCGGGAGAAGGGGATCGCGCTGACCCGATACCTCGTCGAGCTGGCAGACGCGCGACTCATCGACCGCGGGGTGAGCCTTGCCTCGCCGCGGGACCCGGCGCGCCGCGGCGCGCATGTCGCCCTGGCGCACCCCGAGGCCGCGCGGCTGTGCACGGAGCTCGTCGAGGCCGGGGTCGTCCCCGACTTCCGGGCCCCCGACATCATCCGCGTCGGCCTGTCGCCGCTGACCACGCGCTTCGTCGACGTGTACGACGCCGTCGAGGTCCTGGCGAAGCTGCTGGGATGAGCGCATGAGCACCCACCGCTACGGCAGCCATCCCGATCAGGTCGCCGATCTGCTCACTCCCTCCCGCGAGGGTCCCCACCCGGTCGCAGTCCTCCTGCACGGCGGGTTCTGGCGGGCGGGCTACACCCGCTCGTTGATGGACGGGCTCGCGGCGGGGCTGGCCGAGCGCGGCTGGGCCAGCTGGAACGTCGAGTATCGCCGGGGTGCCGGGGCGGGCAGCACCGCGTTGCGCGACGTGCAGTCGGCCCTGGCCAAGCTGCGCAAGGTCCGGGCGCCCCTGGATCTGGCGCGACTGGTGCTCATCGGCCACTCCGCCGGCGGTCACCTCGCGCTGTGCGCCGCTCCGAGCGCCGAGGCCCGTCTGATCATCTCACTCGCCGGAGTGGCGGATCTCGGCGGGGCGGTGAGCGAGCATCTCGGCAACGGCGCCGCGCGCGAGTTCATCGGTTCCACACCCCAGGACGCACCGGCCGCCTACCGCGACCTGGACCCGATGGCCGCCCTGCCGACCGGCGCCCGGGTGCTGCTCGTCCACGGCGACCAGGACGACCGCGTCCCGATCTCCCAGAGCCGCAGCTACCTCGCCGCCGCTCAGGCCTGCGGCGATGACTGCACGCTGCTCGAGCTGCCCGGCGAGGATCACTTCGGGATCATCGATCCTCAGACCGCGGCGTTCCGCGCCTGGGCGATCCGCCTCCCGAACTAGTCAGTCGGCCGCCTCGAGCCCGTCGCGATCGGCCCACTCCAGCAGCGGGGCGATGTCGAAGACGGCCTGATCGATCCCGGCGTGAAGATCGCCGAGCTCGGCGTAGCGGGCCGGGACGGTGGCGATGGTGAAGTCGGCGGGGTCGAGGTCGTCGAGCTCGGACCACGCGAACGGCGTGGAGACCCGGCCGGAGGGGACCCCGCGGACGCTGTAGGCCGCGGCGATGGTGTGGTCCCGCGCGTTCTGGTTGAAGTCGACGAACACCTTGGCCGGATCGCGGTCCTTGCGGAACCACACCGTCGTGGCGTCATTCGGGGCCCGGCGTTCGATCTCCCGTGCGAAGGCCAGCGCGGCCCGGCGCACCTCGCCAAAGCTGTGCTCGGGCGCGATCCGGACGTAGACGTGCAGGCCGTGGCCGCCCGAGGTCTTGGGCCAGCCCGTCGCACCGAGCTCATCGAGGACCTCGTGCGCGACCCGTGCCACCTGCTGGACCCGGGTGAAGGGACAGTCGTCCCCCGGATCGATGTCGATCCGCCACTCGTCGGGCGCCTCCACATCGGCGCGCCGTGAGTTCCAGGGATGGAACTCCACGGTGGACATCTGCACCGCCCACACGACGTCGGCCAGCTCGACCACGGTCAGCTCATCCGCGGTGCGTCCGAAGCGCGGGAAGAAGATCTCGACCGTCTCGATCCACTCCGGCGCGCCCTTGGGCAGGCGCTTCTGGTGGACCTTCTCACCCTCGACGCCGGTCGGGTAGCGGTGCAGCATGCACGGCCGCTCTGACAGCGCGTTGACGATCCCGTCGCCGACGGACATGTAGTACTCGACCAGGTCCAGCTTGGTCTCGCCCCGCTCGGGGAAGTAGACGCGGTCCGGGTTCGAGACCCTCACCGTGCGCCCGCCGACCTCGACCTCGATGGCCTTTCTCTGTCGCTCCATGGGTCATATAGACCCATAAAACCGCGAAGAACACCAGCCCGGCCGGTTTCGGGCACGGACTTGACGGCCACCAACTGGGTGGCTACGGTCCGCCGCACCGGGGGGGTGTGGATCATCGACGTGACAGGGGGAGGGTGTGGTGCGGGTCCATGGCGTTCGTCCTCTGACGCTGGCGCCCGGGGTGGCGGCGGCCATCCTGGTCACCGGCATGATCGGTGGGTGTGGGGGGACCCAGCGGTCGACTCCCCAGGCATCCACCCGGACCACGTCCGCGTCCAACCTGACCACGTCTTCGACGTCGGTCACACGCTCGTCGGGGGTGGTGGAGAAGACCGGCCCCGAGCAAGCCTGGTACGCGGCGGTGTCCGCGAGCACCACTCCGCTGCCGGCCACGCCACACGGTTGGAAGCCGGCCTATCCCCCGGAGATCAGCTTCCTCAACGCCGACCCTCCGGACAACGTCGCGGAACCGCTGGGGGGTGCCAAGGCGCTCCTCGAGGTGCGCTGCAGCGTGTCGACGACGATCTACCCGGTGGTCAGCGGCAGCGTCGGAAAGACCACCGTCACCACCAACTCCTCCGGCCTCCCCACCAGCGCCTCCAGCCCGACCGCCCATGAGAAGCTCAAGCCGCTGCGCTGCGTCAATCCGTCACCGAACGACATCACCCGCCTCAGCACCGATCGCGCCTGGGAGGGCTCTGAGGTCTTCTCCGTATCGAGATTCCAACTCACCACGTTCTCCTTCAGCCTGTCCCGGCCCGCCGCCGTCCAGGTCGCCTACTACTCGCGCTGAGGACTGACCCTTCCGCTCGCAATGGGCCTCTTCTCCAAAAAGCCGGTGGCGACCGGCACGTTCAGGGTGACCGGGGTCACCCCGCTCGACGGTCACGGGACGCTCGTGGTCAACGGCGTCCCCCAGCAGCGCGCCCATATCTCCGGGCTGCTGGAGGTGGCGGGCCGGCGCGCCGAGGCGGCCAGCCATGAGGGGCACTTCGCGCCCGGCGCTCTGCCGGCACCCGGAACGGTGGCTCCCGCGGACGTCCTGAAGTTCGATCCGCTCAAGCTCCAGATCCACTTCGCGCCGACCCGCGCCGACCAGCAGTCGGCCGCGACGCTCAACGACGCCGAGGCCCGGGTCGTCGCCCAGTTGGTCAACTCCGGCGCGGACACCCATGCGGCGGGGGAGTCCGACGCCCTGGGGATTGCCTTCAACGACCCGAACGCCGCGGACAGCATCGCCGCTCAGGTGGCGGCTGCGCTCGGTACGCCGATCTCCGTCGACGTCGACACCGGCGGCGTCAAGCGCACGATCACCGTCGGCGGCGGCAGCCATCTCTCCTCAGCCGAGGCGGCCCAGCTCCTGGCGACGGGCACCCCGGCGACCGCTCTGATCACCGCGGCGGTGCAGGTCCAGGTGCCCCAGGCGATGATGCCCGGCCCCGAGGCGACCCTGTGGGATCTCAGCCTCGAGGTCCAGCGTGGCGACGGTAGGACCTATGCCGCGACCACTCGCAGCGGTTACCGCTCAGAGGCCCGACGTGCCGTCCTGGGGGCGATCGGCCTGACCATCCCGGTCCGCGTCGACCCGAGCGACGAGTCCCGCGTCGCAGTTGACGGTGACACCTATGACCGCGATCACCCCGGCGCACCCGGGCGCTGAGCCGACGCGGCGCGGCGCATCGCTCGGCGGTTTGACGCGCTGGTACGCTGACGTACCATGAGCGCCACGACCACAGAGCAGACGACCGGAGCCACCACGGCGAGCACCACGGAACCGGTTCTCAGCGCCGAGGGACCGCGCTGGGCGCCGTCGCCGAGCCACGCCGTCGACGCGGACACGCCGCTGCACCTGCCCCCGACCTTCGACGCCTCCAAGCTCAAGGCGACACTGCGCTTTGTCCGCGATCCCTACAACTCGGCGCTGGCCGATCAGGGCGTACTCGGCGGGGTGTGGGGGATGAACCTGCTCGCCAACCGCGACACGTTCATCGCCACCTCCCATCCGGATCACATCCGGGCGATCTTCACCAACGCCAAGGACGCGCCGGCGATCAACCACGAGTCGCCCCTGCGTCTGCTGCTCGGCAAGAACTCCGTCCTCACCCTCAGCGGTCCGCGCCACATGCAGCAGCGCAAGCTGCTGCTGCCGCCCTTCCACGGGGACGCGGTGGCCAACTACATCCAGATGATCGAGCAGATCACCGCCCAGGAGATCGACACCTGGCAGCCGGGTGAGAGCTTCGCCCTGGCGCCACGGATGCAGGCGGTGACCCTCGAGGTGATCATGCGCGGGGTGCTCGGCATCCACGAGCTCGGTTCCTGGCGCTCTCCCGAGCGCCGCTTCCGCGAGGCGATCCGCACCTTTCTCGGCCTGTCCAACACGCCGCTGTACCCGCTGGTCGAGATGACCAACTTCAAGAGCGCGGAGGCCAAGGGTCCGATCAAGTGGATGATGGACGTGACCGACCGCGAGCTCTACAAGATCATCGCCAAGCGACGCGCGGAGGGGGAGGACACCGGGCGCAATGACGTGTTCTCACTGCTGCTGGGCGCTCGTGACGAGAACGGCGAACCGATGAGCGACGTCGAACTGCGCGACGAGCTGATGACCCTGATCCTCGCCGGCCACGAGACCACGGCCAACTCACTTGCCTGGACCTTCGAGCGCCTGACCCGCAATCCGGAGCCGTACGAGACGCTCAAGCGCACCGTTCGGGCCGAGGACCCCGAGGCCGCCAAGCACTACGTCGAGGCGACTATCCACGAGGGCATGCGCCAGCGTCCGGTGATCGCCTTCGTGGTGCGTCGCGTGCAGAAGCCCTGGCGTTTCGGTGAGTACGTGGTGCCCGCCAATACCCCGGTGGCCCTCAGCATCATCGGCGTGCACCACCGCGCCGACGTCTACGCCGACCCGCACGTCTTCGCCCCCGAGCGTTTCCTCGACGCCGACGGCGCCTTCGCCAAGCCCGGCACCTACACCTGGATCCCCTTCGGCGGCGGCATCCGCCGCTGTCTCGGCGCCACCCTGGCCATGGCGGAGCAGCGCATCGTCCTCGAGCAGATCGCCAAGCGGGTCGACTTCGCCCCCACCGACGCCCCGGGTGAGCGGGCCCGCCAGCGCAACGTAACCTCGATCCCTGTCGATGGCGGCCGCGTCACAGTCCTCAACCGCAACTGAGAGCCAGACGCCGCGTGCGCGGCTGATCGCCGCGCTGGCCGAGGCGATCAAGCAGAAGGGCTACCGCGAGACGACGGTGGCCGACATCGTCGCCGGCGCCCGCACCAGCCGCCGGACCTTCTACGAGCACTTCGGCGACCGCAGCGACTGCTTCCTCGCGCTGTTCGCGCAGGAGACCCAGCAGCGACTCGAGCTGATCGCCGCCGCGGTGGACCCGGACGCGCCGCTCGAGGAACAGGCCGATCGTGCCGTCGCGGCCTACATCGACGGGGTCGAGGCCGAGCCGGCGCTGCAGCAGAGCTTCGCCCGCGAGCTGCCCGGCCTCGCCGAGGCGGGGTCAGAGGCCGTGCACGCGGTGACCGAGCGCTACGCCGCACTGCTCGTCGCGCTCGTCGAGCAGGCCCGCTTGCGCCATCCCGAGGCCCACCTCGCGCCGCTCAGCCGTGACGTCGCCGTGGTCCTCGTCGGCGGCCTGCGCGAGCTGCTCGTCATGTCGGTCAGCCAGCGCCGCGACCTCGACGAGCTACGCGCGCCCTCGGCCCAGGTGGTCCGGGCGCTGCTGGAGAGTCTGCGCTCCGGCGCGCCGGGAACCTAGGGTCCTAGCGCCGGCGTGCGGCTGCTCGCGCGTTGCCGGCCAGCTTGGCGTCGACGCCGGAGTCGCCGGCCACCGCGCGCAGGTGCCGGAACGGCTGGCCGTCGCGCAGCTCGCGGATGACCCCCTCGACGAGGCCGCCGTCGGCCAGCTCGCGCCCGTCGGTGACCGCGTCGACGACCTGGCGCTTGCGCTGGATCAGGCGCGCCATCGTCTCATCGATGGTCTCTGCGGCGAGCAGGTACCAGGCGGTCACCGAGTCCTCCTGGCCGATCCGGTGCACACGATCCTCGGCCTGATCGTGGATCGCCGGGGTCCATTCGAGCTCGAGGAAGCAGACGTTGGAGGCGCGGGTCAGGGTGATCCCCTGAGCCGCCACGCGGGTCGCGCAGACGATCAGCTGGGGGCCATCGGGACGCTGGAAGGCATCGATCGAGCCGTGGCGAGCCGCTGCGGAGTCCGAGCCGAGCAGATGCAGCGCGTCGGGGAAGCGCCGCACCACCTCATCCTGGATCTCGCGATGGCGGGCGAACACCACGAGCGCCTCGCCCGACTCGAGGAAGTCATGGATCCAGGAGACGGCGGCGGCCAGCTTGCCGCGGGCGGCCAGGCGCTGCAGCGCGGTGAGCTGGGCCAGGCGCTCGGCGCGCAGCGTGGCGGCGATCTTGGCGTCGAGCTGATCGAGCTCGATCGGCTGGGTCTTGAGCCACTCGATGACGTCGTCCTCGGCCAGCCGGTACTCGGTCTCGTTGTTGAGCGACACCGGCACGACGACCTGGCGCTTGGCCGGCAGCTGGGGCAGCACCTCGGACTTGAGTCGGCGCACGAAGCAGGAGCGACGCAGATGCCAGTGCAGACGCTCCTCGGACAGCTCACCCTCGAACTGGCGTGAGAACGAGGCGCCCGAGCCGAACTCGCTCAGGCGCCCGATCACGCGCAGCTGGGCGATCAGCTCATCGGCGTGGTTGAGCACCGGCGTGCCGGTGAGCGCCAGACGCAGCCCGTCATCGACGACGGACTCGGCGAGCCGCCGGACCGAGCGGGTGCGCTTGGCCTGGGGGTTCTTGCAGTAGTGGGACTCGTCGGCCACCACGGCCTTGAGCCCGCGGCGCGCCAGGGTCTCGCGGTGAGCCTCGACGATCTCGTAGTTGAGGATGGTGATGTCGGTCCGCGGGGGTGTACCCGAGCGGCCCTGCAGCACCGAAACGCTGCGGTTGGGCAGCCACTTCGCGGCCTCGCGCGCCCAGGTGAGCTTCATCGAGGCGGGGCAGATGACCACCGCCGGAAAGGCGTCGTCAGCCTCGAGCGTGGCGAGCGCCTCGACGGTCTTGCCGAGACCCTGCTCGTCGGCGAGGAAGGTGCGCCGGGCCGCGAGTGCGTAGCGGACGGCGGCCCACTGGAAGGGTTGCAGCTCACCACCGAGTTGGGCTGCGGTCTCGGGGATCGGCTCGGCTTCCCGCGCGCGGGAACGGGCCACAGCCGCGGCGGCGGCACGCTGCTGGGCGGCCAGTTCGGCCAGCTTCTCGGCGGCCGCGGGGGAGAGGGCGACCTGGTGGAGGGCGACGAACTCGTCGAGCTGGTCGGCGATCCACGGGTCGATCTTCAGCTCACCGGCGCGGGCACCCGGCAGCTGCTCGAAGGCGGTGGCGATATCGGGGTCCCAGAGGATCTCCAGCGCGAAGCGCTCCCCGGCGACGCTGCGGGTGAGGATGAGCCGGGCCGGTGGCGGGGACTCACCGGCGCTGACCGCCTCGATGCAGCGCCGCGCGCCGAGGCTGAAGCGCGGATCGCGCAGCTCCTGGAGGTGGACGGCCGCCTGGCTGGTCAGTGGGACCAGCCAGCGGGTGGGCGTGGCACCCAGCTCGATGGCCTCCTCCAGCAGCTCACGCGGGGGCTCGCCCGCCAACGTGTCCAGCGCCCACCAGCCCCGGCCGTCGTGGCGGGTGGTGCGCACGTGACCGACCCAGCGGCGCTCAGCGCCGTGGAACCACCAGTCGAAGTCGTCTGAGCGCGTGAGCTCGGGGTAGACCTTGAAGATCTCCCCGAGGCGCGCGGCCACCCAGTCGTTGGCCGGGGCGATCCACTCGCGCGCATCCCAGTCGAACCGGCGGTCCGGCAGGGTGCGCACGGCTGCCACGAGATGGCCGTTGTAGGGGAAGGAGAGCACCACCTCCTGTCCGCCGTGGGGCGTCTCGCGCAGCTGAACGTTCGGCTCGTTCTCCAGTGCGCGCAGTTGCTCTCCCATGCTGTGGAAGACCAAGTTAGCTGGCGTCCTGAAAATTCTTATGAAGCGGGGTGAGACGATCGTGACCTCTCACCGTTAAGCGGGTATATGACCCGTATGTACCGGTGGATTCCGCGCGCGTTGGCTCTGGCGGCGATGCTCGCGCTGCCGGTGGCCGCCGTCTTCACCGGAGGAGCCAAGTTGGTGCCGTTCCTGGCCATGCCGCTGGTCGTGCTGGGCGGTCCGATGATCTTCCGGGAACGCCGCAGCGGGGAGAACGATCCCGAGGCCGACGCCGAGGATGACGATGGCTCCGACGACGGCGGGGGCGGCAACCGCCGTCCTGACCACGGTCCCGGAACCCCGTCGGGTCCGATGGGTGAGCTGCCGCTGGAGTACTCCGCACCCGCCGGCTACCGGACGCGCGGCAACGGACGCCAGCGCACCACCGACCCCGGGCACCGGCGCCATCCCCATCCAGCCCAGCCCCACCCCGCACCGGGTGCCCACCGGTCCGCGCCGCCACTAGCGCTCGCGGGACGAGCGCGATCCCCGGCGCCTGAGGCCCGTCGCCGCCAGGCTGCCGGAGATGAGCATCAGCACGCCGTAGACGCCGGGCACCGTACCCGCCCCGGCGCCGAACGCCTGAGTGGCCAGGGTGGCCGCGACGGCGAAGTCGCGCATGGCGATGGTGAAGGCTCCGGGGGTGGCCGTCACCGTCCCGGCTCCGCCGGCCGTGCGGAGGCTCGCCCGATGCCAGACGGTGGCGAGGGCGATCGAGATGAGCAGGAACACCGCGCTGGCGACCGCTGCGGTCCCCAGCCCGTGGGCGCCGTGGGTGCCGCTGAGAGCGGCGTAGACGAGGGCCACCACCACCAGCGCGGCGACGCCGTCGCGGGCCTCATCGTGCGCGGCCAGCCAGGTCCCGGGCCGGCGCAGCGACCGGATCGCCATCCCGATGATGAGTGGCGCGATGACCACGAGGGCGAAGCGGCCGAGCAGGCTCAGCGCGTCGATGTGGGCGCCCGGGCTGAGCCAGCCGATGACCAGCGGGCTGAGGATCGCCGTGGCGATGAGCGAGCCGGTGACCACCCCGACGGCGATGGTCGCGTCGGCACCGGCGAGGCCGACCAGCCCGACGCCGGCGACCTCGGCGCTGGCGAGACCGGTGCCGAGCAGGCCATGCTGGACCTCGGGCGAGAACGGCCGCCCGAGCGCCCAGCCCACCGCCCCGAGGATGATCAGCGGGACGAGCGAGAGGCCGACGATGGTGAGCGCGTGGTGGCGCAGCATGAGCAGCTCGGTGGCGGAGATGCCCAGGGCGGTGAACAGCACCAGCACGGCCAGCAGGAGGTCGCCGTGGTCGGCGACGCCGCGAGAGGGCAGGACGAGCGCCAGCACGGCGCCGG
This sequence comes from Solirubrobacteraceae bacterium, assembly GCA_965198695.1. GTDB lineage: Bacteria > Actinomycetota > Thermoleophilia > Solirubrobacterales > Solirubrobacteraceae > Palsa-465. Next base: position 1,377,465 of record CBDAPW010000003.1, read on the forward strand.
CCACGGCCAGCGGGGTCAGCCAACGCAGAACGGTTCCCAGTGCGCGGTCGATCACCGGCATCTAACACCAGAGGTGTCCTTCCGGGCCCGCGCCGTTCGTCGTCCTGGTGTCAGCAATCGATGGAGGCGATCATGCAGCACCTCATAGCGCACCCGATGAACCGGTCACGTCACATCGCCTGGCGCGTCGCGGCGGCGCGCGAGAAGATCTATGCCCGTCACCCGACCGCGATCCGAGGCCTGTGATGCATTACCTGATGCTGGTCTGCAGTGAGGATGCTCCGCTCCCGGCGGATGCGGCTCCTGAGGCGTGGCTCGACGTCGACAGCTGGATCGAGCTCTGCGGGGCGCGCCGCCTCTACGGTGATGCCCTGGCCGGGCCGGCCGACGCCCGGACGGTGCGTGTCCGGGACGGGGAGACGCTCGTCAGCGACGGCCCGTTCGTCGAGGCCAAGGAGTTCATCGCCGGGTTCGACCTGCTGGAGTGCACGGATCTCGATGAGGCGGTCGTCCTAGTGTCCCGCCGCGTTAGTTCGTTCGCAGTACCGTCGGATTGAGTCGAGGATTTGATCTGCGGTCTTGACCCACACGTAGGGGCGGGGGTTCTCGTTCCAGGTATCGATCCAGTTCCGGATGTCCGCGTTGAGCGCTCGGACGCTGCGGTGCTCGCCGCGGCGCAGCAGCTTGGTCGTCAGTTCTGAGAACCACCGCTCGACCAGATTGATCCACGAGCTGCTGGTCGGGGTGAAGTGCAACTGGAACCTGGGGTGCTGGTGAAGCCAGCGTGCCACCGCCGGCGTTTTGTGACTCGAGGCGTTGTCCAGGATCAGGTGAACGTCCAGGCCGGCCGGGACGTTCTTCTCGATCGTCTTGAGGAACTTCAAGAATTCGACCGCGCGGTGGCGCTGGTGCAGAGCGCCGATGATCTCTCCAGACTGGATGTTCAACGCGGCATAGAGACTGGTCGTACCGTTGCGTTCATAGTCATGAGTCGCCCGTTCCGGGGTGCCCGACAGCATCGGCAATGTCGGAGCGGTCCGGTCCAGCGCTTGGATCTGGGACTTCTCATCGACGCTCAGGACCACGGCGCGTTCTGGCGGGTTGAGATAGAGCCCGACGACGTCGTGGACCTTCTCGATGAACTGCGGGTCCGTTGACAGCTTCCACGTTTCCTGGCGGTGGGGCTGCAGCCCGAACGCATGCCAGATCCGCATCACCGCGTCCGCGGTCACTCCGGCCTCCTTGGCCATCGACCGGGTTGACCAGTGCGTCGCGTTCTTGGGCTTGGACTGCAACGTCGTGACGATCACCTTCTCGACCTGCTCATCGCTGACCGTCCTGGGCCGGCCCGGCCGGGGCTCATCCAGCAGCGCCTCAAGGCGACGCTCAGCGAACCGGTTGCGCCATTTGGTGACTGTCTTGTCCGTCACGCCCTCCAGCGCGGCGATCTCACGGTTCGTCAACTGACCCGCCGCAGCGAGCACGATCCGGGCGCGTAACGCCAACGCCTGGCTCGTTTTACGACGCGCGACCCAACCCTCCAGAGCAGCGCGCTCGGCATCGGTCAGGGTGATCTGGACAGCGGTAGGAGCAGGCATACCCCACTCCTACCGTAACCCCGTACGAATTAAACCAGCATCACACTAGCCGCCGCGCACCCGATGACCGCTCAACGCATGGTCGAGCTGCGGCCGTTTCCCGAGGATGCGAGCTTCGCCGGCGTCGGTGAGGCCCTGCTGAGGTCCGAGCGCGAGCCGGGGCAGCGGTTCGCGCTCATGCCGTGTCTCGACGGGATTCCCGAGGCCGACGAGGTCGAGGCGAAGATCATGGCCGACGCGCAGGCGTGGGGTGTGCAGACGCGGGCCGCTGACAAGCTGGTCTTCGGAGAGCCGCTCCAGGGACCCCAGACGGCGACGACCGTGCGGCTGCGCGCCGGATCGACGCTGCTAAGCGACGGTCCGTTCATCGAGTCCAAGGAGTTCCTCGCCGGGATCTGCGTGGTGCGCTGCGCCAACATGGATGAGGCCGTCGCGCTGGCGGCGCGCTTCCCGGTGGCGGCGTTCAACTGCGTCGAGGTGCGTCCGTTCATGCTCTGGCCCGAGCCCGCGGTGGCGCGATGAACTACCTGATGCTCATCTGCTCCGACGGCGTTCCCACGCCGGAGAAGACCGCTGCGATGCGCGATCACCTCGGTCCCTACGTCGCATCCGTGCTGAACGGCTCCAAGCACATCTACGGCCACCGCCTGGAGGGGCCCGAGAGCGCCCATACGGTACGTGTCCGTGACGGCGTCACGCTGGTCAGCGACGGTCCGTTCGTCGAAGCCAAGGAGTTCGTGGCCGGCTTTGACCTGCTCGACCTGGCCGGTCCGCAGGAGGCGCTGAGAACCGCCGCTCAGCACCCGGTCAGCTGGTTCCACTGCCTGGAGCTGCGCCCGGTGCTGGCCGAGCACACCACGGCGGAGACCGACGCGCCGGCGCCATGGCTGTTCAGCGGGCCGGCCCCGGGCAGTCGGCGCTACGCGATCTTCATCTGCCACGACGGGAGCGCGTTGGCCGACGAGGCCGAGGACGCGGCGATCACCGCCGAGGCGCTGGGGTGGGGCGACCGCATCCGTGCGGCCGGCATCTCGCCGCTGACCATCGCCCTGCAACCTCCGGCCGCGGCCCACACGGTGCGGGTACGTGACGGCCAGACGCTCGTCTCCGACGGCCCCTTCGTGGAGACCAAGGAGTTCCTCGCCGGCCTGGTCGTGGTCGACGCGGCGGGCCTTGACGCCGCGGTCGCGCTGGCCGCCGAGCATCCGGTGGCGCGCCTGCACCGGCTCGAGGTCCGACCGTTCCTGGAGGAATGAGCCCGGCGGAACCCGATCCGGTTGATGCCGCGTTCCGGGCGGAGTGGGGCCGCGTGGTGGCCGCGCTCATCCGACGCCTGCGCGACTGGGACCTGGCCGAGGAGTGCGCGGCGGAGGCGTTCGTCGAGGCGACGCGGCGCTGGCCGGTCGAGGGCGTGCCCGAACGGCCCGGCGCCTGGCTCACCACGGTGGCAGGCCACCGGGCGATCGACCACCTGCGCCGGGCGCGCCGGGGTGGTGAGCTGCTCGAGCAGGTCGGACGCGACCCATCGCTGGCGCACCGGGATGGCGGAGTCGATGAGCTCGAGATGATCTGCGATGACGGGCGGACGATCGAGGACGATCGTCTGCGGCTCATCTTCACCTGCTGTCATCCGGCGCTGGCCCTGGAGGCGCGCGTGGCGCTCACCCTGCGGATGCTCGGCGGGCTCTCGACGGCCGAGATCGCGCGCGCGTTCCTGATCGAGGAGGCGGCGATGGCCAAGCGGCTGACACGGGCCAAGGCCAAGATCGCCGGGGCCGGCATTCCCTACCGGGTGCCCGACGCCGCCGTCCTCCCCGAGCGCCTCGACGGCGTGCTCGCGGTGCTGTACCTGATGTTCAACGAGGGCTACGTCAGCGCCTCGGGGACGGACCTGATGCGCGTCGATCTGTGCGAGGAGGCGATCCGCCTGGCGCGCATGCTCGTGTCGCTGATTCCCGACACCAGCGAGCCCGGGGGCCTGCTCGCGCTCATGCTGCTGCACCACTCCCGGCGGTCCGTCCGCGTCGACGCCGCCGGCGAGCTGGTCACCCTGGAGGAGCAGGACCGCTCACGCTGGGATCGCGGCCTGATCGCCGAGGGGCGCGAGAGCCTGGTGGCGGCGCTGGGCGTCGGGGAGGCCGGGCCCTACGTCCTCCAGGCGGCGATCGTCGCCTGTCACGCCGATGCTCGCGATGCCGCCGCCACCGACTGGGGGCAGATCGCCGGCCTCTATGAGCTGCTGCTGGGGACGATGGACACGCCGGTAGTGCGATTGAACCGGGCGGTGGCGATCGCCCTGGCGGGGGAGCTCGACCGCGGCCTGTCGCTGCTGGCCGAGCTCGACAGCTCGGGCGCGTTGGCCGGCTATCACCTGTTGTCGGCGGCGCGGGCGGACCTGCTGCGCCGGGCGGGTCGCCTCGAGGAGGCGGCCGGGTGGTACGCCCGGGCGCTGGCCGAGGCTCCCGCCGGGCCCGAGCGGCGCTTTCTCGAGCGCCAACTCCAGCGAGTTGATCTGGAAACCACACGGCGGGATGACCGCAAGTCCCCATAGATTGGCCGCGTGAGCCGTTTTGACTCGCCCCAGCCGAACGTCACCGGCCTCGGACTCATCGCCGCCTACGGCGCGAAGTTCTGGGCGCTGGTGCTGACGATCGGCGTGATCGCCGGACTGGGTGCGGCAGGCCTGACCTGGGTCCTGCGCACCACCGAGCGCCTCACCTACGGCCATCACAGCGCCACGCTGCTGGCCGCCGTCGACGCCGCCCCCGGCTGGCGGCGCATCGTGGCGCTGCTCGCCGCGGCGGCGATCGTGGTCGGCGGCCTCGCCCTGTTGGGTCGCCGCTCGACCGGCGGGACCGAGGTGTCGGAGGCGATCTGGTTGCGCTCGGGCCACCTCGACTTCGTGCGCTCGGTCGCCCGCGGACTGATCTCGATCATCACGGTCGGCATGGGCGTCTCGCTCGGACGCGAGGCGGCGCCCCAGCTGTTCGGTGCGGCGACCGCCAGTCGACTGGCCACCTGGGCTGAGCTGCCGACCTGGCAGCGGCGCCTGCTGGTGGCCTCGGGGGCGGGGGCGGGTTTCGCCGCGATCTACAACGTGCCGCTCGGGGGTGCACTGATGGCGCTGGAGGTGCTGTTGGGCACCCTGGCACTGCCGCTGGTCCTGCCCGCGCTGCTGTGTTCGGTCAGCGCCACCGCCACGGCGTGGATCTTCATCGGCGACAACCCGATCTACAGCGTCGCCCGGTACCACTTCCACCCCTCACAGATCGTCTTCGCGCTGCTCATCGGCCCGGTGCTCGGCCTGATGGCGGTGGCCTGGACGCGGCTGATCGCGGCGGCCAACCACCTCCGCCCCTCCGGGGTGGGCCGCTACATCGCGCCCTTCGGCGTGTTCCTCGGGCTCGGGCTCCTGTCGCTGGCCTATCCCCAGCTGCTCGGCAACGGTCGCGGCATCGTCCAGCTCGCCTTCGACGCCAAGCTCCCACTCGGCCTGCTCGCTGTGCTGTTCGTGCTCAAGCCGCTGGTGACCGCCGCCTGTGTCGCCTCGGGGGCGCCGGGCGGACTGTTCACCCCGACCCTCACCGTCGGCGTGCTGCTGGCCGGCGTCTGCGGCACCGTCTGGGGTCATATCTGGCCGGGGGCGGCCGAGCCCAGCTACGCGCTGATCGGAGGCGGCGCGTTCCTGGCCGCGGCGATGCAGGGGCCGATCGCCGGAGTGGTGCTCGTGCTCGAGCTGACCCGCAACTTCGACGCGCTGATGGTGCCCACGGTGCTGGCGGTGGTCGAGGCGACGGTGCTCGCCCGGCGCCTCGGCGCCGCCTCGATCTACTCCGCGCGTCTGGCCAGCGGCGCCACCCTGCAGTCGAGCCCGACCGCCAATGCCGCGGCGGTGGCCGCCATCTACGCGCTGGATGAGACGCTGCCACCGGGTTTCGGCGACACGGCCGAGCACGACTGAGCGCGGCGGCGCGGGCAGTGGCAGCGCTCGGCGCTGCGGTGCTCGGCTCAGCGGCGGCGGGTGATCTCGATCGTGTCCGTGGACACGGGATGGCCCGCCTCGCAGGCCAGCACCGCGTGGACCGGCGCCCCGCAGTCGGCGTGGTTGAGGCCGATGCGGGCACCCTTCTCGAGCACCCAGCGGTCACCCCAGTCGAACAGGGCCACCAGTACGGGCAGCAGATCGGCGCCCTTCTCGGTGAGCTCATAGGCCGAGCGCGTGCGCTGGCCCGGCTCGCGGTAGGGGACCTTGGCGAGCAGACCGGCCTCGGTGAGCTCCTTGAGGCGCGCGGCGGCGACGGGCTCGGAGATCTGGGCCCGCTCGGCGAACTGCTCAAAGCGGGTGGCGCCGTAGAACGCCTCACGGAGGATCAGGAAGGCGGTCCGGGTCGACACGACGCCGAGCGTCCGGGCGATCGCGCAGTGGTCGTTGATCGGCGGCCAGCTCTCGCGCGGGGCGAGTCCGGGCGCGTTGTGCAGCGCATGTGGGCTGATGTCGACACTCATCGCCTCCGAGTGTAGCTGGCTCAGGTTTTTGCAAGTCAGGTCTGCTAGGGTGCCTGGCTATGTCCTCCCTAAGCCAGGTATCCGCCCTGTCACGCCTGCGCCGGCGTGACGCCTCGCCAGCCCTCGTGCTGGTGATCGTCTGTGCCGGCGTCGTGCTCGCCAGCCTCGACCTGTTCATCGTCAACGTGGCCCTGCCCTCGATCGCTCGTGACCTCCACCAGCAGAGCCTGTCGACGTTGTCCTGGGTGCTCAACGGCTACGCGATCGTCTACGCGGCGCTGCTCGTGCTGCTGGGTCGCATCTCCGAGGGACGCAACCGCGACAACGACTTCCTCCTCGGCGTGCTCATCTTCACCGCGTCCTCGGCGGCGTGCGGATTGGCGCCGTCGCTGGGGACCCTGATCGCCTTCCGGCTCGTCCAGGCCGCCGGCGCGGCGCTGATGACGCCGACCTCGCTGGGCCTCATCCTCGCCACCAGCGCGCCGGAGGAGCGCCAGTCCTCGGTGCGGGCCTGGGCGGCCGTCGGGGGTGCCGCTGCCGCCCTGGGGCCGGTCCTCGGTGGGCTCCTGGTGGCGCTCGGCTGGCGCTGGGTGTTCTTCATCAACGTGCCGGTGGGGCTCGCCGCTCTGGCGGTGGGCTGGCGTCGGCTGCCGCGGGTCACCGGCGAGGCGGTACCGCGGCCCGACGCGCTGGGGGCGCTGCTGGTCACCTTCGGGATCGGCGCGGTCACGCTCGGTCTGGTCGAGGGCAACAGCTGGGGCTGGGGATCACCGCGCGTGCTCGTCGCGCTGATCGCCGGCGTGCTGCTGATCGGCGGCTTCGTGCTCCACACGGCCCGGCACCACAATCCGCTGATCGACCCGACGCTGTTCCGCATCCGTGCGTTCCGTGGCGCCTCGGCGGTGTCCCTCTTCTTCTCCACGGCGTTCGGCGCCATGCTGCTGTCGATCGTGCTGTGGATGCAGAACGTGTGGGGCTGGTCGGCCCTGCACACAGGCCTCGCCTTCGCGCCCGGGCCGCTGATGGTCCCGCTGTTCTCCTTCCTGCTGGCCGGTCGCCTGATCGCGCGCTTCGGTCCCGGACGCGTGATCTGCGTCGGCTCGCTCATCTACACCGGTGGGGTGGTCTGGTGGGCGTTGCGCGCCGGACTGCACCCCAACTACCTCGGTCAGGTGCTGCCGGGCACGCTGGCGACCGGCATCGGGGTGGGGCTCACGCTGCCCACCTTCATCTCCACCGGCTCGGCCGCTCTGCCTCCGGCGTCCTTCGCCACCGGCTCGGCGGTGATCAACATGCTGCGCCAGGTCGGCCTCGCCATCGGGGTGGCGGTGTTCGTGGCCGTGCTCGGCACGCCCCATTCCGGCACCGGGACCCTGCACGGCTACCAGCACGCGTGGATGGCGATTGCCGCGTTCGCCTTCGTGGCCGCCTTCGTCGGGCTCGGCACGCTGCGGGTCCGGCGCCCGGCCGCGGAACCGGACCCGGACCCGATCCCGGCGGTGAGTCCGGTTACCGTTGGCCGATGACCGATCTGACTGATGATGGCTCCGCGGTGCCCGCCGCGAGCGGGGCGCCGACCAACGGCGGGGCGCCGGCCAGCTGGGGCGCGCCGCGGACCCGGACCGTGGTCTGGTACGACCATGAGACGGCACGGTCGACGATGCCGGAGCTGTCGGGGCTCGATTACATCCAGGCGATCGCCGACGGAACCCTGCCCCCGCCACCGATCGCCGGGGTGATCGGCCTGCGTCTCGTCAGCGTCGCCCACGGCGAGGTGACGCTCGCCTCGACCCCGGATGAGTCGCTGCTCAACACCATCGGCCTGGTCCACGGCGGGGTGCTCGCCACGCTGATGGACACCGCGATGGGCATCGCGGTGCAGACGACCAAGCCGGCCGGGGTGGTGTCGGCGTCCATCGAGCTGAAGGTCAGCTTCCTCAAGCCGCTGCCCAGCGACGGTCGTGAGGTGTCGGTGATCGGCCGTACGCTGAAGTCCGGTCGGCGGGTCTCCTTCGCCGAGTCCGAGTGCTACTCCCCCGACGGGGTCCTGATCGGCCACGGCACCTCGTCGCTGGCCACGCTCGGGGCCTGAATTCCGCACGGCGGGTTATGAAGGGCGTGCCCGGGTGATCGCGGTGCGTCGAAACGCCCGTCGCGCTAGGGTTCGCAGTCCGGCGGATCGCCCACTTGACCGCGAGCTGTCATGGCTCAACCGGCGCCACGCGCTCCCCTCGGGAGCGGCCAGTCCCGGTGGTCGAGAGTGTCAAGCTGCCCAGCCTGACACGACGGACGCTTCGGCTCAGCCGAACCGTCCTGAGGAAGCCGAGAAATCGGCGACCAATAGCGCTGGGACGTTGTAAATCGTGGTGATCTTTGACCGGAACGGGCGGGGGCATAGGTTCAAATCCCAGCCCCCGCCCGCTCTTCCTCTGGTGTGGAGCTCACGGGACCAGCACCGTGCGCACTCCGGGCACGCTGGGCTGGGCCCACACCGACTCGACCTCCGCGAGTGGAGAGGTGGCGGTCTGGACGGTGATCTGTCCGGAGTTGATCGCCGCGACCAGACCTGGGAGCTCACCGAGGTAGGTCCGCGGGGCGACCGAGCCCTGGCCGCTGCCCTGGATCCGCAGGTTGTTGCCGCGCAGCCAGGCTGAAGGCAGATCGAGGTCCGGTCCGGTGAGCGCGCCGATCTGCACCCAGTCCAGCGGCGCGCTGGCATCGCTGCGAGCGCTGAGCAGCGCTCCCATGGCCAGCCTGGCCGGCGCCGCCCACAGGTAGTCGATGACGACATCGACATCCGCGGCCGCTGCGGCCAGGGCGGCTGTCGTAGCCGGCTCGTCGGAGCTCAGCCTCACCGTGGCGTCGGCGCCTGCCGCCTCCAGCGCGACCAGTCGCTCGGGGTCCCGGCCCGCGCCGATGACCCGGCCGGCGCCCATCAGCTTGGCGATCTGGATCGCCATCGAACCGGCGTTGCCGGTGGCGCCAAGCACCAGCACGCTCTGTCCGGGGGCGAAGTTGACGCGCCGGTGCAGGGCGACCCAGGAGGACATCGCGGGGTTCATCGCCGCGGCGATCTTGGCCGCGTCGGTTCCGGCCGGCAGCGTGACGCTGCGCCGGGTGTCGGCGACGGTCTGCTCCGACATCGTCCCGAGCCTGTCGTCGTCGGCTACGAAGTAGATGAGGCTGCCGTCGGCCCGTCGGCCGACCGCGTCGACGCCGGGGATCATCGGCAGCGCGCCGGTACTCGTGTAGTGGCGGCCTCCGGCACCGCTGCGCACCCGGGGGGTGCAGGCCGACAGCCAGCACGTCGACCAGGGTCTCGTCGGGATCATTCGGGGTGGGGATCTCGAACGGCTGATAGTGCGGTGGCTCGGCGAATGACGTGACCACTGCGGCGTTCATCTGGGTCATGGGAGCCTCCCGGGGCTTCGCAAATAGTTGGTATCACGAACTAAATTAGTTGGTACCACGAACTAAGTCAAGTACGATCTCCGGGTATGGCCGGGACAGATGAGCTCAGCACCACCGACGCGCTGGCGCAGGCGTCGTTTCTCATCCAGGGTGCGCTGGAGCGCCGGGCTGCCCACTCGGGCCTCTCGATGATCCAGATCCGGTTGCTCGGCGTGCTGCGGGATCGCGAGCCGACGATCAACGAGCTCTCGGCCCTGCTCGGTCTGGATAAGTCGAGCGTGTCGGGTCTCGTCGACCGGGCGCAGCGTCGGGGCGTGGTGGTCCGCCGACCCTCGCAGAGCGACCGCCGCTCGGTGCGCGTCAGCCTGACCGACGACGGGCGATCGCTGGTCGAGGCGGTCGCGGTGGCGGTCGAGGCGGACCTCCAGGAACTGCTCGAGCCGCTCGCCGCAGCCGAGCGCCGGACCCTGACCACGTTGCTCAGCCGCGTGCTGACCGAGCATGCCGGGCGCCAGGGCATCGACCTGTTCGCCCCCCGGCGCCGGGATCCAGACGGGCGCGTCTAAGCCGGCGCCACGACCGGCGCGGCGCGGCGCTCGATCAGGCCCGAGGCCGCCGCCATCCCCAGCCCCAGCACGGCGATCCCCGCAGCAGCCAGGTTCGGCGCCGAGTAGCCGAGCCCGGCGGCGATGACCGCCCCACCGATCCAGGCGCCGATCGAGTTGGCGATGTTGAACGCGGCGTGAATCGAGGCGGCGGCGAGGTTCGGGGCGCCGCCGGCCAGGCCGACGATCCGGCTCTGCAGGGCCGGCAGGATCGCCAACGCACAGAACGGCAGCAGGAACAGCCCGAACAGCGCGGTGACCTGGTTGCGCGCGGCGAAGAAGAACAGGAAGGCGACGATCGCCTCACAGGTCAGCGCGACGTAGATGGTGCCCATGAGGTTGCGGTCCGCACAGCGCGCGCCGACCAGGTTCCCGGCCGTCATCCCCAGGCCGAACAGCACCAGCAACGGCGTGATCGCGGACGCATGAAAGCCCGCCACGTGGGTCATCATCGGCGTGATGTAGGAGAAGGTGCAGAACAGCGCCCCGCCTCCGATGGTCGCGATGCCCAGTGACAGCCAGATCTGCTTCTGGCGGAAGGCACTGAGCTCGTGGCGCAGCTTGACCGGCTCCTCGTCGTCCTGGACGTCGGCGACGGATCGGGGCACGAACACCACGATCGCGGTCGCGGCGGCGATCTCGATGACCCCGACGAGGCAGAACACCACCCGCCAGCCGAAGTGCTGACCGATCAGGGTGGTCAGCGGCACCCCGGCCACGTTGGCCACGGTCAGGCCGGCGAACACGACGGCCATGGCCGATGAGCGCCGCTCGGCGCCGACCAGCCGCCCGGCCACCACCGAGGCGACGCCGAAGTAGGCCCCGTGGGGCAGGCCCGAGATGAAGCGCACCACCAGCAGCGAGTCGAAGTTGGGCATCGCCGCCGAAGCACCGTTGCAGCACGCCATCGCGAGGATGACGATGATGAGGAACCGGCGGCGCGGGACCCACACCGACACCGGGGTGAGCAGCGGCGCCCCGACGACGACCCCGAGCGCATAGGCCGAGATGAGGTAGCCGGCGTGCGGGATCGAGACGTGCAGCCCGCTGGCGACGTTGGGCAGGAGCCCGAGGATGACGAACTCCCCCGTGCCGATGCCGAACCCACCGAGGGCCAGGGAGAGGAGTGCACGGCGGGCGGGGGACATTCCCGCCCATCTTCGCAGTTGATCTCGGTGCTGATTCTGACCCGCAGGTCAGAGCGGAGTGGGGCCGCTAGGCCCCGTTGGGGTGGGACATGCAACGCCCACAGATGCAGTGCCGACCGTGGACGGGCGAGACGTCGAGTCCGCGCATCGCCGGATGACGATCGGTCGCCTTATTCGCGTGAACCACCTTGATCGACGCGTCCTGACCGCGACCGGCGGGGTTGGAGGAGCGTTTCAGAAGCTGCCGGGGTTGAAACATATTTCCCACCTTAGTACTCCATTCGGCGGGAAGTCGTGCCGTCCGGAGTGGTTTTATACGCATTCCCAAATCAGGGTTCCACAGAGTTCTTCGCGCGGGCGCGGAGGCTGGATCAGTGACACCTCATTCGTTCCACAGACGCTCGCGCAAGCCGGTGGCGCGCTGGACGGGCCGCGCGACCGCCGCGGCCAGCGCCAGCTCGGTGCCGACGACCACCACGCGCTGCTGCGCGCGGGTCACTGCGGTGTAGAGCAACTCGCGGGTGAGCAGTCGCGAGTCGGGGTCGGGCAGGATCACCACCGCGGTGTGGAACTGCGAACCCTGGCTCTTGTGGATCGTCGAGGCGAACGCGGTCTCGACGCCGGCCAGTCGCGCCGGAGCCACCGAGACCACGCCGTCCTCGCGCTCGAAGGCGGCGCTGATGCCGCCCTCGGCGCTGACCACGACGCCGGTGTCGCCGTTGTAGAGCGACAGCTCGTAGTCGTTCTCGCTCAGCAGCAGTGGCCGTCCGGCGTAATCGCCCTCGAGCATGAGCCCGAGGGCCTGGGCCAGCCACTCCTCCACCAGCACCGTCCAGCTGCGCACCCCGTAGCGACCCTGACGGTGAGCACACAGCAGCCGCAGTCGGGCCAGGCCGGCGAGCGCGCCCCCCACGTCGCCCGCCCGTGCCCGGGTGATCAGCGGACCGAACGCGTCGACGATCAGCGCCGACAGGGTGTCGACGGCGGCGCTGTCGCGGCCCAGTTCGGCCGCATCGATGTCGAGCCAGCGGATGGCTCCGTCGCCCGCGGCGCCGGGGTCGCCCAGTGCGGCCACCGCGCCGGCGCTGTCGCCGCTGCGGATGGCCTCGGCCAGCGCGCCGATCGGCGCTCCGAAGCGGTGCCCGCGCCGAAGCACCACCACGCCGCTGCCGAAGGCGCTGTCGGTGACCGCCGCGCCGGGATCGGCTCCGGTCACCCGCGTGAGGATCGAGCGCATGCCCGGCCCGAAGCAGGGTCCGTCGGCGGCCGGTCCGACGATGTCGCGGAGCACGGCGCCGGCCTCGATGGCCGACAGCTGGTCCGGGTCTCCGACGAGCACGACGCGCGCGTCGCTGCGCACCGCGTCGAGCAGGTGGGAGATGAGTGACAGGGAGACCATCGAGGTCTCGTCGACGATGACGATGTCGTGGGGGAGCGGATTGCGCGCGCTGTGGCGGAAACGGCCCTCGCCGCGGGCGCCCAGCAGCCGGTGGATGGTCGACGCGGTCACCCCGCGCAGGGCAGTCCGGGTCGTGGGGGACAGCTCGAGTTCCGTCGTCTCGGCGCTGACCGCCTGGGCGAGTCGGGCCGCCGCGCGGCCGGTGGGTGCGCACAGCGCGATGAGCGGTGTCGCTGCGTCGCCCGTCCCGGCCAGCTCCGCCAGGGCGGCGACGGTCCGCGCCACCGTCGTGGTCTTCCCGGTGCCGGGACCGCCGGCCACCACGGTCAGCCCGCGCAGGGCGGCGCAGGCCGCCGCGGCGCGCTGGCCGGCATCCTCGGGGTCGGGGAACAGACGCGCCAGCAGACCGGCGAGGGCGGGCAGGTCGAGGCCGTCGACGGGCTGGGCGTCAAGCCCCCTCAGCGTCTGGGCCAGAGATCGTTCCTGGCGCCAGTAGCGATCGAGGTAGAGCCGTCGCCCGAGCAGCCGCAGCGGGCGCAGCGGCTGCGCCGTCGCGCCGGGGCTCTCGTCGGTGGCGACCAGTTCGGGATGAGCCCATAGTGCGGCGATCCAGGCGTCGAGCACCGGCCAGGCCAGCGCGGAATCAGCGGACGGCCCGGACTCGGCCGCGACACTCTCAGCCACCGCACCCAGGTCGACGAAGACGTGGCCGAGGCGGGGCGCCCGCACCGCCAGGGCAGCCGCCAGCCCGATCAGGGCGCCCTCCGCGCTGTCGGGCGCGATCTCGGCCAGGGACAGCAGCGTGACCGCGACGTGTACGTCGGCCGCCGACAGGACCCCGGCGCGGTTGAAGGCGTCCAACGGACCCGGGGCGCGCAGGGCGAGGTCGGACGCGAAGCCATCGGGCCCGAGGTCCTCGGGCGCCGATGCGGCGTCCGGGGCGAGCGGGCTCACGCGCCCGCCCGCGCGTCGAGTCGGTCGCTCAGCGCCGGCACCAACCCGGCGGGCGGCTGCCAGGAGAACACGCCGGTCCCCGGGTCGCCGGTCATGCCGCGCAGGAACAGGTAGTGGATGCCCGCCAGATCGCGGTCGGGCGCGTATCCCGGCAGACGCCAGCGCAGGAATCGGTGCAGGGCCACGCTGTAGAGCAGCCCCTGCAGGAGGTAGTGGGTGCGCTGCATCTCGACCGCCAGCGCGGCCGGCCGGTAGTCGGCCGCGCTGAGCGGTTCACCCGGCGCCGCCAGCCAGTTGGTCTTGTAGTCGATGATCGCGAAGCGGGCCCGTCCGTCGGCGCCCCGCAGGCGCAGCGCCAGGTCGATGCTGCCGGTGAGATAGCCGCGCAGGACCCCGCTGACCAGCGGGTCGGCCAGCCGGGCCGGATAGCCGGCCAGGGGCGACCCGGGCTCAAGGTGCGCGGCCAGCTCCTGCGCCAGATCCGACAGGGTGATCGACGCGTCCGGGATCGGCCGGTCCCCGCCGGCCAGGGGCAGCTCGAAGGTGAGTTCGTCGAGGCGGTCGGCGCGGCCGATCCCCGCCAGGGTCAGCCCGTCGAGACCGGGGATCGGCGTGCTCAGTGCGGCGGCCAGCCCGGCCGCCACCTGTCCGACCGGGGCGTTGAGCAGGGCGACGCCGCGGGGGCCGCCCGCCTCGGCCAGACGCACCGCCAGCTCGGGCACCAGGCGCTCGGCGGCGAAGTCCGCCAGATCGAGGGCCTCATGGATCAGGGTCCCCACGGCCGGCCCGAACGCCATCGCCGCGAGCGGGAGTTCGGGCGCCCGGCCGGTGGCGCCGGCATCGGACGTGCCCGCCACGTCAGCGTGGCTCAACCCGCCGGGTGCCGCCTCGGCCGCGGGCTCGTCGGCCAGCAGCGTCGCCTCCGGCTCAGACGCCACCTGGCGGTCATGGGCGGCGGCAGTCAGCGCCGAGTAGGAGGTCCGCCGCCAGCCGGTGTCCATCTGACGGTCCAGGCGGGCGACCGCCAGCTCCCCGACCGTCGCGAGCTGACCGTCCCAGGCAACCGGCAGGCCCCCGGCTCGGGCCCACTCGACGCTGACCGCGCCCGGCTCGGCACAGCGCGCCGCCACCGCCTCCAGGGCGCTGAAGGCGTCGGCGTCAGCCGGCGTGCGGGGTCCGTCGACGGCCACGGTGCCCTCGGCGTCCCGGGCGAACAACAGCCGGGTCAGCGGCGAGTTGGCCGCGTCCCAGCTGCCGGCCCAGTGCACGACGGTGCGGTGGCGCGCCCGGGTGAGGGCCACGTAGGCGAGCCGCAGATCCTCGCCCCGCTCCTCGGCGAAATGGCTGCGCCGGTTGGCCTCATAGCCCGACCCGGTGAGCGATATGTCGACGGCACGCTGTCCGTCACGATGGAAGTAGACGGGCGTGGTGTCATCCGGGATCCGTCCGGTGTCCCACAGGTAGGGGCAGTAGACGACCGGCCATTCCAGGCCCTTGCTGCGATGAATGGTCAGCACCTGCACGGCGGCCGCGTCGGAGTCGAGCCGGCGCGTGCGCTCGTCTCCGTGGGCACCCTCACTGGCGGCCGCCTCGATCCGCTGGCGCAGCCACGCCGTCAGCGCCGATATGCCGAGCGGTTCCTCCGTGCTGGCGCGGTGCAGCAGTTCGGCCACGTGCTGGAGGTCGGTGATCAGGCGCTCGCCGCCGATGCGTCCGAGCAGACGCGCGGCCACGCCACCGTCGACCATGATCGCATCGCTCATGGCGGCGACGCCCGCCTCGGAGAAGATGCGGCCCCAGCGGTAGAGCGACTGGTGCAGCCCCTCGGTCGCGCTCTGGCCGGCGGCGGCGAGCGCCCCGGCATCCCAGCCGATCAGCGGTCCGAGCGCGGCGGTCCGGGCCCGCAGGGGGGAGGACGGGCGCTCGAGTGCCTCGAGCAGGGTCAGCCAGTCAGCGGCGGCGGCCGTGGCGAACACGCTGCCGGCTCCGGCGATGACCGCCGGCACCGACGCCGCCTCGAGCTCACGCTGGATCGACGCGGCGTTGCGATGCTTGTCGACCAGGACGGCGATGTCACCGGGACCGAGCGGCTCGGCACCGGACACGCTCCCGTCCTCGGCGCGCTGCTCGACCTCCGCCCCAGAGCTGAGCAGCGCCACGATGTCGCCCGCGACATCACGCGCCACCGCCTCCCGGGCGTCCCCGGTGTTGGCGAAGCCGGTCGCCGTCAGCGCCAGCTGACCGCGGTCGAGCACGCGGAAGCGCAGGGCGCCGGGCTCGGGGGCCCCGCGCAGACGCCAGCCGTGATGGGCCGCGACGGCGGCGACCTGGCGGTAGACGATCTCGGGATGGCCGAGGCGCACCCCGCCGAACAGCGCGTCGAATCCCGCCAGCAGGCAGGCGTCGGAGCGGTAGTTGATCGCCAGCGTCGCCCGGGTCCGGGCGCTGTGGGCCGCCTTGAGGTAGGAGTGGACGTCGGCGCCGCGGAAGGCGTAGATCGCCTGCTTGGGGTCGGCGATCAGCACCAGTGACACCACGCCGTCGCCGAACGCGGTCTCGACGATCTCCCATTGGGTCGGATCGGTGTCCTGGAACTCGTCGATCAGCACGACCGAATACCGCGCCCGCAGCATGGCCACGGCGTCGGCGGCGTTCGCCCCGACCGTCAAGGTCCGGTCGAGCCGGCCCAGCAGATCGTCGTAGGTGATCACCCCGAGCGCCTGCTTGCGGGCCGCGAGCTCCTCCCGCACGCGGTGAGCCAGGCGCCAGCGCATCGCCGCGTCCGGATCGGAGGGCTCCTGGAGGGGGAACAGGTTGGCGTCCGGGTTGCGGACGGCCGCGGCGGCGATCTGACCGGCCTGGCGGCGGTCCATCGCCGGCGTGCCCTTGTGATTGAGGAAGCGACGGATGTACAGGTCGTCGACCACGTCGGCGAGGATGTCGTCGACGCTCTCGGTCAAGGTGACGTCGGGATCGAGGTCCCCGAGGGTGCCGAGCTCGGTCAGCACCTCGCTGCAGAAGCTGTGCGTGGTCTCGATGGTCGCCGCGTCGAAGCCCGACAGCGCCCGCGCCAGCCGCTCGCGGCGCAGCTCGACGACCGCGGGCTCACCCGCGGCGAGCATCTGATCGAGCTCGTCGCCGGCGGCCCCATGGCCGCCGGCCAACACCGCGTTGAGGCGCCGCTCGCTCGCGGTCAGTCGTTCGCGCACCCGCTCGCGCAGCTCGCCGGTCGCCATGCGGGTGAAGGTCACCAGGAGCATCTGCTCCAGCGGCACCCCCTCGGCCACGAAGCGGGTGGCCAGCCCCGCGATCGTGTAGGTCTTACCCGTGCCGGCACTGGCCTCGAGCACGGTGACCCCGGGCGGCACCGCCGCCAGGAGGTCGAAGCGATCCGTTGGACTCAGGTCCGCCGCCACCGTCATGCCTGCTCCATGCGTTCACGGGCGCTCAGTGGGTCCCACAGTCGCGCCGCGTCCTGGGCCAGCGCCGCCAGCGGCAGCTCGGGTCCGAACACCAGGCGATGCTCGGGCTCGGCGTCCTCACGGTCGATCCAGCCCGCCCGGCCCCAGCCCGATTCCCATTCCCGTAAGGCGGCGCCGGCGGCGTCCTGCCCGGCGGCCCGCGCCGCCACGTACGCCTCGGCGCAGCGACCCGGTGCGACGAGTGGGCGGGTCAGCCCCTCGGCGCGCAGGCCCAGCAGCGCCTCCAGCTCGGTGCGGGCGATCTCCTCCCGGCCTCCGGCGCTGCCGGCGAGGGGGGGAATCCGGGCGACCGCCACGGTGGAGTCCCGGCTGGCGGCCCGGCCGACGGTGACCGCCTCCCACGCCACGTCCGGGTGGGCGGCGCTGAGCGCCAGCAGCCGCACCCACGCCGACAGCCGCTGGCGCGGGTTGAGTCGTGAGAACGCGACGCTGAGGAGCACGCCGTCGCGCACGCCCGAGACGGTGCCGGTGAGACGGCGTCCGGCGCTCAGGCGCACGTTGGTCTCAAAGGTGCGCGGGTCCGCACCGGCGAACACCCGCGCATGCTTGGCGATCTCCGCCGCGGTGCGGTAGGCGTCACGCACGATGGGACGCCCGAGCTCGCCGGGTGGCAGCGTCCCCCGGGCGATCTCGGCGTCGATCGCCGCTTGCCAATCCGCACCGCCGAGGACCGCCTCGAGCAGTCGCTGACCGACTCCGTAGCGCTCCAACGCGTCGAACTCGACCGGCAGGGCATCCTCGACCTCGTCGTCCCAGCGGGCGACCGACACGCCGAGGCGCTGGCGCAGGAAGGCGCGGGCCGGCCGTTCGACGAAGGCGATCAGGTCACTCAGCGCCACCAGTTCCTCCGACGGTGCCGTGGGGAGCGGCGCGGCGAGGAATGCCGGCGGTGGCTGGGGGGAACCTTCGGTCAACCGGCGGGCGCCGGCCAGGGCCACCCGGTCAAAGCTCCAGGGCCCCGCGGGTCCGGCCGCCGCGAAGTTGCGCGGGTCGAAGGCCTGGAGGGGGTGGCGGATGAGCACGCGGTCACGCGCCGTGCCGCCGGCCTCGGGATCCGCCGGTCGAGCGGTGGCCTCGATCGCGTCGAGCAGCTCGCCGACCGGGACGGCGGGCGGCAGCGGCGCATTGGTCCGCTCGTCGTTGCCGCTGTAGGTGATGATCAGCGCGTCCTCGGCGGCCATCAGGGCGTCGAGCAGCAGCTGGCGGTCCTCGGCGCGTCCGTCGCGATCACCGACGCAGGGATCGACGGCGAGCACGTCGTCCCCGTCGCGCGGAGCGTGGCGCGGGAAGGCCTGGTCGTCGAGCCCGAGCAGGCACACCACGCGATGGGGGATCGAGCGCATGGGGTGCAGCGTGCAGACGGTGAGGTGACCGGTGCGGAAGTTGGCTCGCGTCGGGCGCCCGGACAGCCGCTCGGCCAGCAGCGCGCGCGCCTCGCCCTGGCTCAGCGTGATGTCGCTGGCGCCGCCGACATCGGCGAGCACGGCCTCGAGCAGCCTCCCGAGCTCCTGGCGCTGCCAGGCGTCGCGCACCGGCACCGCGGCCAGTGAGTCCACCGCGGCCGACAGCGCGCCGACCCATCCGGCGACCGGGTGGGGTCCGGCCAACGCGCCGACGGCGCCGGCCAGGCGGTCGAGCAGCTCCGCCAGGGCGCCCACCAGCTCGATGTCGGAGCTGTCGATCTCCGCCGCCGGCAGCACCGTCCCGAACAGCTCGGTTCCGCCCCCGGCCACTGCGGCGCTCAGCAACAGGCGACGCAGGCCCCGCAGCCAGGTGCCGGCCTCGACGGCCGACAGCTTCCAGTCGGCCCGGTGGGCGCCGTCCAGTCCCCAGTGGATCTGGGCCTCGACCACCCAGCTGCGCAGCGTCGAGATGTCGTCGTCGCTCAGGTGGAAGCGCCAGCGCACCGGGGGCGTGTCGAGGAGATCGAGCACCTCGGAGGCGGTCAGGCGAGCCGAGGCGAGCTCGAGCAGCCGGGCGGCGAGTGCGAGCAACGGATTGGTCTGGCGCAGGCTGCGGTCGGCCAGGCGCACGCGCAGCTCGCCGTCGCGGCTCTCGGCGGATCCGAAGGCGGCCTGGATGAGCGGGGCGAACTGGTCGACATCGGGGCAAATGACGATCACGTCCCGGGGCTCGAGTCCCGGATCGACGGCCAGTCGGTGCATGATCGCCTCACGGAGAACGGCGACCTGGCGCGTGCGCCCGTGACAGGCGTGGACCTGGATCGAGGTGTCCCCGACGGCCAGCCCGAGCCGCTGGTCGACGGCGCCGGGAACCAGCGGCGGGCCCGGTGGCGGGCGGTCGGCGCGGATGTCGGCTTGGATCGCCGCCAGCAGCTGCCCCGGCTGGCGGACCCCGGCGTCGATCCCGGAGGGGTGATGACGATCCTCACGGCTCACGTCGGCCCCCGCCAGCATCACCTGGAGCTCACGCGAGTCACGGCCCCATGAGGCGAGCAGGCGGTGTCGCGCGAGCTTGGCGGAGCTGTCCTCGCTCCGGCGCAGCGGGGCGGCCAGGCCCGCCGCGGCGACGGCGTCCCACAGCACCGGGGAGGGGTGCAGCAGCATGAGGTGCACCTCGCGTCCGGCAGCGAGCGCCGCCAGCAGCTGGATGTGGGCGCCGGCCAGCCGGGTGAGGCCGAAGAAGGTCAGGCGCTCGGGCAGCGCCACCAGCCCGGGGTCGGCGATCAGCGCCTCCCGGGCACGCGTGAGCCGCTCGGGTCCGCTGGGCACCTCCACCGCCTCACGCACGTGGCGCCACAGCTCCGGCTGCCAGTGCTCACCGCCTGAACCCGCCGCCCAGGCGCTGATCAGCTCGGGTCGATTCAGCGCGTAATGGTCATAGAGCCCGGCGAGGTGACGCAGACGCGTGTAGCGCCGACCCTCGGTCTGGCGCAGATGACGGGCCAGCGGGGCCAGCCACGGCGCTTCCATCAGCCCCGCGGTGACCGCGATCAACGGCCAGACGAGCCGCTCGGCACTCCAGGGATCGCGGTCGGGATCGACGCCGCTGCCAGCGGCCAGCGCGTCGCCGAGCAGGCGGCCCGGGGGCGGGAAGTCGATCGCCGCGCAGATCCCGTCGCCGCGGCCCTGCGTGGTCCCGAGGTGACCCGAGAGCTGTTGGGTCAGCCACCGCTCCATGCCCCGCGTGGGTACGGCGACGATCTCCCGCGCGAAGGGATCAGACGGCGCCTGGGCGAGGATCTCGGCGAGGGCGGCCACCAGGGCGTCGGCGCGTTCTGAGCGGTGGATGTGCAGCATGTGGTCTCGGTTACAGTAGTGCGAACGCATGTTCGCTCACGGTCCCGACGGATGTAGTCTCCCAAGCCCGCCGAGGCGACAGAACCCGACGCGTCGTCGGGCGCGCCTTTACCCTCCCAGAGATGCGGCTCGAGGGCATCGAGGCCGGTGACATCGTCGAGGTGGATCGGCTCGGCCGGCGCTTTCATGCGCTGGTGTCCGGCAACGCCCTCGACGGTCTCACCATCCAGCCGCTGGATCGTCGGATCAGCTACCGGACCTGCCGGGCGCGCGAGGTGACCGGTCACTGGGCCAAGCGCGGCCGACCCCGCACGAGCAACGAGCCCCTGGTGCCCGAGGTTCACCAGCTCGAGCTGGACCTCACCCGCCGCGATTGACCATGCTCCGCACCCGCCCCAGCCTCTGAGTGTTCGACGCCGCCCTCGCCCAGGCCTGGCCACCCTTCGTGTTGGTGGCCGGGCTGCTGGTCATCGGAGCGGTGGCCCACCGCGACGGGCTCTTTCACCGTCTTGGTGCGCTGCTCGACGCGCTGCCGGGTCCGCCGGCGATCCGCTTCGCCGCCGCGTGCCTGCTGCTGGCGGTCGTGACCGCCCTGTTGAATCTGGACACCGCGGTGGTGTTCGTCATGCCGCCGATCGTCCTGGCCGCCCGGCGACGTGGCATCGCGGCGGCACCGTTCGTCTACGCGACGCTGTTCATGGCCAACGCATCCTCGCTGTACCTGCCCGGCTCCAATCTGACCAACCTGCTGGTGCTGGCCGACCAGCCCGGGGAGCGTGGCTTCGCCGCCCACATGTTCGTGCCCGCGCTGGTGGCGACCCTGGTCACCGCGGCTGGTCTGGCGTTCGCCTTCCGGCGCGCTCTGCGCGGCGACGGTCCGGGGCGCACCGAAGCAGCGGCCGACGTCGGCAACTCCCCGGGCGACTCCGCCGACGCCTCGGGCCGGCTGTGCGGACCGGGTGGGGCCGGTGCGCTCGCCGCTGCGGTGGCGATGGTCCTGTTCGCCAACCCGGCCCTGGAGGTGGCCGCGATCGCCCTCATCTTCGCCACCTTCGCGCGTCTGCGCCGCCGGGTCAGCGTCGGCGAACTGGTGGCCGCCGCCTCACCGCAGGTGCTCGTCGCGCTCATGGCGCTGGTCGTCGCCCTCGGGGTGCTGGCGCGCGCCTGGGACGGACCCGAGCATCTGCTCGCCCACGCCGGACGTATCGAGACCTCCGGGGTCGCCGCGCTCGCGACCGTGCTCGTCAACAACCTTCCGGCGGCGGTGATGCTGTCCGCCCACGCGGTTCCCCACCCCCGGGCGCTGCTCATCGGGTTGAACCTCGGGCCGAATCTGGCGGTGAGCGGCTCACTCGCCGCGTTCCTGTGGATGCGCACGGCCGCGCAGCTGGAGGCCGCCACGAGCCTGCGACGCGTCAGCCAGCTGGGAATCGTCCTGGCGCCGGCGGCGATCGCCGGCGCCCTGCTCGTCTCGACCGGCTGACCCGGTCCGCGGCGACGCTCAGTGGTCCTGCGGCGACGCTCAGAAGGTGAAGACGATCTTCCCGTTCACGCCGCCGGCCTCCAGCGCCGCGAACCCCTCGCGCGCCTCGGCGATTCCCAGCACGCGGTCGATCACCGGGCGGACCTCGCGCTCGACGCAGAAGCGGATGAGTCGGTCGAGCTCCTCGCGCGTGCCCATGGTCGAGCCGATGACCGACATCTGCTGGAAGAAGATCCGGGTGAGCTGGGCCGGTGAGGCGTCACCGGTGGTGGCGCCGGAGATCACCAGCTTGCCGCCGGGCTTCAGTGACCGGATCGAGTGCTCCCAGGTCGCCTTGCCGATGGTCTCCATGACGAGATCGACGCGTTCGGGCAACCGGGCGCCGCTGTCGTAGGCGCCGTCGGCCCCCAGGCTGAGCGCCAGATCACGGCCCGCCTCCGAGCGGCTGGTCACCCACACGCGCAGGCCGGCCCGCGCAGCGAGGACGATCGCCGCGGTGGCGACCCCGCCGCTGGCGCCCTGGACGAGCACCGTCTGGCCGGGCACCGCGCCGCCCCGGGTGAACAGCATGCGGTAGGCCGTCAGCCAGGCGGTGGGCAGACAGCAGGCATCTTCGAAGCTCAGCTCGGGCGGCTTGGGCACGAGGTTCGCCGCCGGGACGACCACGCGTTCGGCGAAGGTGCCCGGATGGATCTCCGAGAGCAGCGACCGCTTGGGGTCGAAGGTCTCATCGCCGTGCCAGTCCGGGCTGGAGATCACCGCGTGAACGATCACCGCGTTGCCGTCCTCGTCCAAGCCGGCGGCATCACAGCCCAGGATCATGGGCAGGCGATCGGCCGGGAGGCCGACGCCGCGCAGCGACCACAGGTCGTGGTGGTTCAGCGACGCCGCCTTGACCGTGACGGTGCGCCAGCCCTCCGGCGCCTCCGGCTCGGGGCGATCGCCGATGACGAGGCCGCTGAGCGGATCCTCCTGACTGATCGACTCTGCGTAGACGGTGAGCATGCAGGTCACGCTATCGCGACCGTGATCAGGTCGGGTTGCCGTTGAGCACGAGGTCGACCCGCGTCCCGGCCGGGGCGAGCTCGGCGACACCGCCGTCGACCGACGCCCAGGCCACCGCCCCGCGGGTCAGGGTCTTCTCATACGGGGTCACCTCGATCTGGCCGAGCTTGCACCCGACCGCGGTCAGGTACGACTCGGCCGCAGCCAGGCTCGCTCCGGTCAGCGGGTCCAGCTCACAGCCTCCCAGCTTGACCGTCCGCGCCGGACTGTTGAGCGCGTCGGCGATCGGGAAGCTGAGCGTGCGGCTGACGTCCGCGCCGCGGAAGGTGAACGTGCTGGCGTCGGTGGGACACGGCGAGGTGCTGATGGAGATCGACTCCGACGCCGGTGTCCCCGCGGCGATCGTTGTGGCTCCGTCGCTCGATTTGCGCGCGCACTGCAGGGTGGCGACGCTGTAGCGGAAGGCGTGCCCTCCGTCGATCGCGTACATGGTGTAGCCGCCGGTGCCCGGGGTGGCTCCGGACAGGTTGGACACCGAGGCGGCGAAGGTCCGGTTGAGCAGGGGCACGACGACGCTGGTCACCAGGCTCGACGGCGCCTTCTTGATTCTGTGCTTCTTGCCCCGCTTGACGGTCTTGCTCATCCCGACGTTCTGCGCCAGCCAGATGCACGCGCGCGCCGCGGTGCTCTGGTGGACCACCACGTCGGCCAGCGACGCGACGTAGGAGTTCTTGGGTGCGCCGCCGTTGGGCGCGAAGCTGCCGGCGTGCGCACCGGTGTGGGCAGGGGAGAAGTAGTGGGGGATGGTCAGATAGCCCGAGCCGGAGTCCGCCGGCGTGGCCGCGCAGCGAGCCCCCCGGGCGATGAAGTCCACGTAGGCGTTATCGGAGGCGAAGCGCGCCCGGGCCGGCGGGCCGGCGATGAGCGTGAGCGTCTGGGGGGTGCCCGACAGCGGCATCCACTCCGGGGCATCTCCGAGCGACACCTCAAAGCTGCCGCGGGCGAGGCTCAGCACCGCAACGGTCCTGACGTGCCGGTTGGTCTTGGCGCCGGCGACGGCTCCGAGCACGACGATCAGCGCCGCGGCGGCCACGGCCACCACGACGATCATCCCTGCGGTTCTGCGCTTGACGTTGGGACCCATTTGCGCTGCTCTCAGACGCTAACGCGTGACGCAGCGGATGGATGCGGGCTCACGTGCACGCCCATACGCTCACTTGACGTGCGGGCCGGGCGAGCAGGCTACGGATCCGTGACGAATCCACTAGGTTGAGGCCATGCGCAAGCTCCGCCGATTGACGGGCCCGATCTTCGTACTGGCGGGAATCAACCACTTCATGGTTCCGCGGGCCTACGAGGCGATCATGCCGGACTATCTCCCGGCCCACCGTGAGCTGGTGTACGCCAGCGGCATCGCGGAGGCCGCCGGCGGACTCGGCCTGATGATCCCGCGCTGTCGCACCAGCGCGGCGTACTTCCTCGTCGCGACGCTGGTCGCGATCTTCCCGGCAAACCTCGAGATGGCGCTCCACCCCGAGCGATTCAAGAAGGTGCCCGGCGGCCGGCCCGTGTTCATCGCTCGCCTGCCCCTCCAGGCCCTCTTCATCGCTCAGGTGCTGGCCGCCGCCAAGGACTGAATGCTTATGGCGAAAAACGAAACCCCCATGTTCACCAACAAGGTCTGCGTCATCACCGGCGCCGGCTCCGGCATCGGTCGCGCGACGAGCCTCCAGCTGGCCGCCCAGGGCGCCCGCCTGGCCCTGTCGGACATCAACCTCGCCAACGTCGAGGAGACCGCCAAGCTGGCCCGTGAGGCCGGCGCGCCGGAGGTCTACACCTATGAGCTCGACGTGGCGGACAAGGACGCGGTGTTCCACAGCGCCGATCGGGTCGCCGAGCACTTCGGGAGCGTCAACTTCGTCATGAACAACGCGGGCGTGGCGATCTCCAAGAACGTCCTCGAGATGCCGCTGTCGGACTTCGAGTGGCTGATGGGCATCAACTTCTGGGGCGTCGTCTATGGCACCTATGCCTACCTGCCCCGGCTGATCGAGTCCGGTGATGGCCATCTCGTCAACATCTCGAGCCTGTTCGGCCTGCTGGCCGTGCCGACCCAATCGGCCTACAACGCGGCCAAGTTCGGCGTCCGCGGCTTCACCGAGGCCCTGCGCCAGGAGATGCTCATCGCCAAGGCGCCGATCCAGGTCCACTGCGTCCATCCCGGCGGGGTCAAGACGAACATCGCCCGCTCGGCCCGGGCCCAGGATGGCGTCGCCCCCGATGAGCTGGCACGGCGCTTTGACAAGATCGCCACCCTGACGCCGGATCAGGCGGCGACGATCATCCTCCGGGGCGTGCGCAAGGGCAGCCCGCGGATCCTCGTGGGCAACGACGCCCGCGCGCTGGACCTCATGCAGCGCCTGCTCGGCTCGGGCTATCAGCAGATCGTCAGCCGGGGCGCCTCCAGAATCAATCCCTAGTGCCGGCGCTGGGACTGCTGCGCAGGATCGCCGTCGACCTGACGCCGATCCGCAGCTCGCGGCAGTTCCGCCATCTGGAGATCGGCGCCGTCATCTCGGGTCTCGGGGCCCAGGCCGCGTTGGTCGCCCTGCCGTACCAGATCTATGTGGTGTCCCACTCGGCCACCCTGGTCGGCCTGCTCGGCGCCTTCGAGCTCGGCCCGATGATCGTCATCTCCCTGGTCGGGGGCGCCTTCCTCGACCGCCACGACCGCCGTCCCATCCTCGTCGCCGCCCAGCTGGGTCAGATGGTCCTCCTCGCCGGGCTGGCCGCCCTGTCGCTGGCGAGCCACGACCCGCCGGTGATCGCGCTGCTCATCCTCGGCGGCCTGCTGGCGGGCGGCTCGGCGCTCAACTCCACCGCGAGCTCGGCGATCGTCCCGGGCATCCTCGGACCCGAGCTGCTGCGCTCGGGGCTGGCGTTCTCCTACGGCACCTCATCGGCGACTGCGGTGGTCGGGCCCGGCCTCGGCGGACTGCTGATCGGCGTGACCGGCGTGGGCGACGTCTACCTGATCGACGCGGTCACCTGTCTGGCCATGCTGGTGGCGGCGTTGGCGTTACCGGCTCAGCCGCCGACCGTGGGTTCGGCGGCTGAACGTCCGCCCGTCCGCCGGGCCATCGTCGACGGTCTGTCCTTTGTCGCCCGGACCCGGGCGCTGGCCGGATCGTTCCTCGTCGACATCAACGCCATGACCTTCGGGATGCCGCGGGCGCTGTTCGCCGTGCTCGCCCTGACCGTCTACCACGCCGGCGCGGGCGGCACCGGCCTGCTCTATGCCGCGATCGCCGTTGGGGGCACGCTCGCGGTGCTCACCTCGGGCTGGATCGTCAGCGTGCGTCGGCTCGGGAGGGTGGTGATCGTCTGCGTGCTGCTCTGGGGGCTGACCATCCTCGGGGCAGGACTGGTGCGCAGCCTCTGGCCGGCGGCGATCCTGCTGGCGGCCGCGGGTTGGGCCGACGGTATCTCGGCGGTGGCGCGCACCACGATCAGCCAGACCCTGACGCCCGAAGCGATGCGCGGACGGATGAGCTCGGTCTATTCGCTGGTGGTGACCGGCGGGGTGCGGCTGGGGGACATGGAGTCCGGCTTCGCCGCCGGTCTCTTCGGGGCGCTCAACGCGGTGGTGATCGGCGGCGGTGCCTGCATCCTCGGGGTCGGCGCGGTGATGCTCGCCTACCCCGAGCTGGCTGCCTATGACGCCGACGCGGCGATGCGACAGACCGCCGCCGGGCAGGCGGCAGCGCTGGAGATCACCTAGGATCCCGGACCGATATGAAGGATCTCAACGCATCCGTGAGCGGCGTGGCCAACCGGCCCCAGGCCGACGTGTACGCCTTCCTGGCCGACTTCGCCAACTACCCCGCCTGGTATCCCACCGGGGTCAAGGAGGCATCGCTGATCTCCGAGGACAAGGGCCACGCCATCCTGGCCCTCAACCAGGGTCCGATCCAGCGCGACTTCGAGATGGACATGGCGATCGAGCGCCAGCCCGACACCTCGGTCACGCTGCGACGCGAGCCCAAGCGCCCTGACGACAAGGAGCAGCTGTCGGTCACCTGGCTGCTCGCCCCCGATGTCGGTGACGCCGGCACCAGCGTCACCGCCCAGTTCTCCGCCACCCTGTCGATCCCCGCCTTCCTGCCGCTCGGCGGGTTGGAGAAGGCGATCCCCCAGGGCTTCCTCGACGCCGCCCTGGCCGCGCTCAACGGCTAGGGCCCCGAGGCGGGCGCATGAGCGCCCGCGTCGGGGCCGTCGCGTCTACTTCTTCACCTGGTAGTTGCTGGCATAGCGGTCGCCCACCACGAGGTCGCCCAGCGGGTCCAACTCGGCCAACGTGGCCGCGTCGAGGACGATCTCCAGCGCGGCGAGATTCTCATCGATCCGCTCGGGGCGCGTCGTACCGGGAATCGCCACGACGCCGACCTCCAGACGCGGGGCCTGGGCGTAGACCCAGGCCAGCGCCACCTGAGCTGCCGTGACGCCGAGTCGCTCGGCGACCTCGACGACCGCGGCGGTGATGCGCGCGTTGGACTCGCCCGCCTCGCCCTGGAAGCGCGGGTTGTTGGCGCGGAAGTCCCCGTCGCTCAGATCCGCGGCGGTGATCGTGCCGGTGAGGAACCCGCGACCCAGCGGTGAGTAGGGCACCAGGCCGACGCCCAGCTCGGCCATCGTCGGCGTCACCTCCTCGACCTCGCGTTGGAAGATCGAGTA
This sequence comes from Solirubrobacteraceae bacterium, assembly GCA_965198695.1. Taxonomy (GTDB): domain Bacteria; phylum Actinomycetota; class Thermoleophilia; order Solirubrobacterales; family Solirubrobacteraceae; genus Palsa-465. Next base: position 1,405,050 of record CBDAPW010000003.1, read on the forward strand.
CTCAGACTGCACGGCGGCGATCGGGTGGACGGCGTGGGCACGGCGCAGCGTGTCGGCGGGAACCTCGGACAGGCCCAGATGACGCACCTTGCCCTGGGTCACCAGCTCGGCCATGGCGCCCACCGTCTCCTCGATCTCCACCTCGTTGGACGGGCGGTGCAGGTAGTAGAGGTCGATGTACTCCTGACCCAGGCGCAGCAGCGACGCCTCACAGCTGCGCTGCACGTAGGCGCCGTCGCCGCGCAGGCGTCGCGCCTGGTCGCCACCGGAGCGGTCGATGCCGAACTTGGTCGCCAGCTGGATCTGCTCGCGTGCGACGCCGCTGGTGGCGATCGCGCGTCCGACGAGCACCTCGTTGTGGCCCGCCCCGTAGATGTCGGCGGTGTCGAGCAGGCTGACGCCCAACTCCAGCGCATGGTGGATGGTCGCGATCGAGCGGTCCCAGTCGGTGGCGCCGTAGTACTCGCTCATCCCCATGCAGCCCAGGCCGATGGCCGAGACCTCGAGGTCGCGCAGGTGCGTTCTGTCCATGATCAATCTCCTTGCTTCACCGCTTGGCGGCGGGACCGCTCGACCGCGGTCCCGGTGTCGCACCTACCCACCCATCAGCCCCCTCAGACGAGTGCGAGACGCCCCGCCTCGAGGTCGAGCAGGCGCCGCTTGACCTCCAGCCCACCGGCGAAGCCGACCAGCTTCCCGTCGGCGCCGACCACTCGGTGGCAGGGCACGATGATCGCCACCGGGTTGGCGTGGTTGGCCGCCCCGACCGCCCGCGCCGCGCGGACGCCGGTGCGCTCACAGGCGGCGACGGCGACCTCGCCATAGGTCCGGGTGTGTCCGTAGGGGATGCGCGCGAGTTCGGACCACACCCGCCGCTGGAACTCGGTGCCCTCCAGGGCGAGCGGGACGTCGAAGCTGTGGCGCTCGCCGGCGAAGTACTCCGCCAGCTCGGCGCGGGCCTGGGTGAAGGCGCCGGGGACGCTCACGCCGTAGGAGGCGGCACCGAAGTGCAGTCGCGCGAGCGGACCGGCCTCGTCACCCGCAAGGGTGAGGACTCCCACCGGGGAGTCGATCTGGGTCTGGATCATGGGAGCTACAACGCGACGGCGCCCGAGCGCGTGAGACGCGGCTCGAGATCGAACGCCTCGGCGAGGAGCTCGTAGGAGCGCAGGCGCGCGGCGTGATCATGGGTGATGGTCAGCACCATGACCTCCTCGGCCCCATAGGCCGAGGCGACCTCCTCCAGCTCAGAGCGCACCTGCTCGGGCGTGCCGAGGATCCCGCGCCGGCCGGGGATCCAGCCCGGCCCATCCTGCCCGATCCGCTTGAGGTAGTCGAGCGCCGTCTCGGGCGTCGGCACCTTGATCAGCTCACCCTGGCGGAGCAGCCGGAAGGTCATGCGCGACGGGGCGGCCAGGTACTGGGCCTCCTCCTCGGTGTCGGCGCAGATGGCCCAGCAGGCGACCCCGACGCGGGGACCGGGACCCCGGGCATGCCCGGCCTCGGCCCAGTGCTCGCGGTAGGTGGCGGCCCGCCCTTGGGAGAACGGACTGATGAAGTCGGCGAACATGTAGGGAAGGCCGAGCTGGCCGGCCCAGATGGCGCTCTGGGGCGAGGATCCCAGCAGCCAGGGCACCGGCGTCTCGGGCAGCCCCGGCAGGGTGGCGGCCAGGCGGTGGAACGGGTGATCCTCGGGCAGCGCGTCGTCGAGGTAGGCGAGCAGCTCGGTCAGCTGCTCGAAGAAGTCATCCGGGGAGGCCTGGCGGCGGTCGCGCTGAAGCGCGTAGGTGGTCAGTGCGTCGGTGCCGGCGGCCCGGCCCAGGCCGAGGTCGACGCGTCCGGGGTAGAGCCCGGCGAGGGTGCTGAACGTCTCGGCGACCTTCAGCGGCGAGTAGTGGGGCAGCATGACGCCGCCCGAGCCGATGCGGACGCCCGCGGTGTGCGCACCGATGGCGGAGATGAGCACCTCGGGCGCGGCGCCGGCGAGCATCGGACCGCCGTGGTGCTCGGCCACCCAGTAGCGATGGAAGCCGAGGCGGTCGGCCAGTTGGGCCAGGTCGATCGTGTTGGCCAGCGCATCCGGGCCGGTCTGGCCCTCGGACACCGGTGACTGATCGAGCACGGAGATACGCACTTCAAAAATGATAGGGAAGCGCGGTGTCGAGCCTCAGCGCCACGTCATCGCCGCGTCGGCCCTGACCCCGGCGCCACATGAGGAGAGCATGAGCGCTCACCCCCCGACCGGCGGGAAAGCTTCATATCCAGGTGGAACCATCCGCCAGGTTTGTAGAACTTAACCCCGACATGGCCGTCCTCGAAGAAATCCAGCTCAGCCCGGTCCAGCGCCTCGAGGCGCTGTGCGATCCCGGCAGCGTGCACCTCATCCGTACCGAGGTCACCTCGCACAAGCTGGGTGAGCGGGCCATCGCCGGCGACGGCGTGGTGGGTGGCGCGGGCACCGTCAACGGGCGCTCGGTGTTCTGTTACGCCCAGGATCAGAGCTTCCTCGGCGGCTCGCTCGGCGCCGCCCACGCCGACACCATCGTGCGCATCCTCGACCTCGCCGGCCGGGCCAAGGCGCCGGTCGTCGGCTTCGTCGGCTCCGGGGGCGCCCGCATGCAGGAGGGCGTCGCCGCTCTCGGCGGCTACGGCCGGATCTTCCGCGCGACCGTCGCGCTGTCGGGCAAGGTGCCTCAGATCTCGATCATCTCCGGCCTGTCGGCGGGCGGCGGGGCCTACTCGCCGGCGCTGACCGACTGGATCATCATGACCCGCGCCTCGAGCATGTTCCTCACCGGCCCCGGCGTCGTCCGCGAGGCCATGGGCGAGGACGTCACCGCCGCCGAGCTGGGCGGACCGCGGGTGCACGAGCGCAACGGCGTCGCCCAGTTCGTCGTCGCCGACGAGCTGGCCGCCGCCGACACCGCGCGCGAGCTGATCGGGCTGCTCGACGGGGCCCCGGGCCGCGGCCGGGGGATCACCCCGGAGGCCGATCCGAGCGCCCACGTGCCGGCGATCCCGCGTCAGGTCTACGACGTGCGTCACGTCATCGGCGCGATCGTCGACGACGGCGAGTACCTCGAGGTGTCGGCCGGCTGGGCTCGCAACATCACCACGGCCTTCGCCCGCATCGACGGGCGCACGGTGGGCATCATCGCCAATCAGCCGCGCTATCTCGGCGGCGTGCTCGACTCCGCCTCCTCCGAGAAGGGTGCGCGCTTCGTCAACCAGTGCAACGACTTCGGGGTGCCGATGGTCGTCCTCGTCGACACCCCCGGCTTCCTGCCCGGCACCAAGCAGGAGGCCGCCGGTGTCATCCGCCACGGCTCGACCCTGGTGCGGGCGTTCTCCGCCGCCACGGTTCCCCGGGTCACGGTGATCCTGCGCAAGTCCTTCGGCGGCGCCTACATCACCATGAACTCCAAGGAGCTCGGCGCCGACTACGTGTTCGCCTGGCCCCAGTCCGAGCTCGGCGTGATGGGCGCCAAGCCGGCCGTCGGCATCATCCACCGTCGTGCCCTGGCGGCCGCCGACGATCCCGAGCTGCTGCGCGAGCAGCTGGCCGACGAGTACGCCAGCGACCACCTCACCCCGTCGGTGGCCGCCGCGATGGGCGAGATCGACGAGATCATCGCCCCCGCCGAGACCCGCGCGCGGCTGGCCTGGGCGCTGCGCTCTCTCAGCTGAACCTGAGGCATCGACGGGGTCAGAAGAGCTCGCTCGAGCTCACCACGTCGGCCTGATGGCCGATGACCTTCTCGAGCAGGAAGCGGCTCGTCTCGGGGTCACGGTCGGCCACCAGGTCTGAGACGACGATCAGGTTGTAGTCCTTGTCGTGGGCGTCGCGGACGGCCGACAGCACGACGCCGCTGGTGGAGATCCCGGTGAGGATCAGCGTGTCGATCCCGCAGCGTCTGAGCTGCTCGTCCAGGTCGGTGGTGGAGAACGGGCCGACCCTGACCTTGCGCACGACGATCTCGCCCGCGGTGGGCGCGAGGTCGTCGTGGATCTGGGTGCCCGGAGCGTCGGCGTGGAAGTGCTCGAGCATCTCGCGCGGGATGCGCTTGGCCATCTGGCCCGCCGGCGCCTCGCCGTCGGCGAAGCCGACCCGCACGTGGGCCACGGTCAGCCCCGCCGCACGGGCTGCGGCGATCGCGGCGGCCTGGCGGGCCACCAGCGCGGCGGCATCCGGTACCTGGCTGACGATGGCGTTCTGGAAGTCCATGCTGAGCAGTGCGGTGCGGGTGGGATCGAGGTCGGTCATGTCAGGGGTCCTTTCGCTGGGGTGCTGCCGCGGGCAAGCGAGGCGAGCGCGGCCAGCGCCGAGAGTCCGGCGGCGGTCGCGAACACGACGATCAGGCCGTTGTGGAACGGGGCCGACAGCAGGTGGGGGAAGTAGGCGCGGCCGGTCAGGGCGGCCCGGCCGGAGGGGGACAGATAGTGGAGATCGTGATACTCGCCGAGCAGGTGCTGGATCGGGTTGATGCCGAGCAGCGCCCCGAACAGGCTCGACACCGGTGGCAGCCCGGCCAGCTGGTGGGCCGCGGCCACCGGGAGCCCGGCTGAGCGCAGCCCCGTGTAGAGGGTCGAGGGCAGCGTGGCGGCCACGCCGGTGATGACCAGGGTGAAGAACACGCCGATGCTGATCGCGGTGCCCGAGTTCTGGAAGGTCGAGCGCATACCCGACGCCACGCCGCGTTCGTGGGCGGGGACGCTGCCCATGATCGAGGACGAGTTGGGCGAGGCGAACATGCCGGTGGCCGCCCCGAGCAGGGCCAGGAGGAGAGCGAAGATCCAGTAGGAGAAGTCGACTCCCAACAGCATCAGCCCGATGAAGCACAGGCCGGTGAGGGCCGCGCCGCCGGTGGCCAGTCCACGGGAGCCGAGCCGGTCACTCAGGGTGCCGGAGATCGGTCCGGACACCATGAACCCGACGGTCAGGGGCAGCATGTAGATGCCCGCCCACAGGGGCGTCTTCGCGAAGCTGTAGCCGTGCAGCGGCAGCCAGATGCCCTGGAGCCAGATGACGATCATGAACTGAAAGCCGCCGCGGGACAGCGAGATGGCGAAACCGGCCAGGTTGCCGGCCCAGAACGGCCGGATCCGGAACAGGGCGAGGTTGACCATCGGCGCCGCGACGCGGGCCTCGATGGCGACGAACCCCACGAGCATCAGCGCGCCGCCGATCAGCCCCGCCAGCACCCAGGGATCGGTCCAGCCCATGGTGTGGCCGCCGTAGGGCTGGATGCCGTAGGTGGAGGCGATGAGGATCCCCGACAGCCCGACGGCGAAGGTGAGGTTGCCCCACCAGTCGATGTGGGCGCGGGCGGAGCGCGTGCCGGTCTCCCGCAGCTTCCAGTAGGCCCACAGCGTCCCGTAGATGCCCACCGGCACGTTGACCCAGAACACCAGGCGCCAGTCGACGGTGGAGAGGATGCCGCCGGCGACCAGCCCGATGAACATGCCGCTGAGCCCGGCGATCTGGTTGGTGCCGAGGGCGAAGCCCCGCTGCTCGTCCGGGAACGCGTCGACGAGGATGGCCGCCGAGTTGGCCTGCAGCATCGAGCCGCCGAGGGCCTGGGGGAAGCGCCACAGGATCAGCCACAACGCCCCGTGGGCGCCGTGTGAGGGATCGAAGGAGAGCGCGATGGAGGCGAGGGTGAAGACGAGGAAGCCGCCGTTGTAGATGCGCACGCGACCGAACATGTCGCCGAGGCGCCCCACCGTCACCACGAACACGGCCTGGACGAGGCGGTAGCCGAGGATCATCCACAGCAGGAAGACGATGTTGCCCGGCAGCAGCGGGTCGAGATCGATGCCCTTGAAGATCGCCGGGAGGGCGATGAGGACGATCGAGCCGTCGAGCTGGGACATGAACACGGCGGCGGTGGTGTTGGCCAGGGCCACCCACTTGTAGCCGTCCCCGGGCGGGCTCGCCGAGGCGGGCTGGGGCGTGGTCGTGCTCGCCATCGGGCTAGAGCTGGTCCGCGACCCGCTCGAGCAGCGGCAGGGCGGCGATCAGCTGGCTGCGCTCGGCGGGGGTGAAGGGCTCCAGCGCTGCGGTCAGCTGCTGGGCGCGCTGGCTGCGCTTGGCGCTCACCACGCCCTCACCGCTGGGGCTCAGCGAGAGGATCACGCGGCGGCCGTCGTGGGGGTCGGCGGTCCGCATGATCAGACCCTTGGCCTCGAGGGTGCTGAGCGTCGCACCCATCGACTGGGGGCTGATCTGCTCGAGCTTGGCCAGTTCGGCCGAGGTCGCCGGCCCGCCGCGCCGCAGCTGGGAGAGGGCCGAGCTCTCGGGCAGGCTGAGATCGCCGAGCACCTTGGTCTGGCGAATCCGGCGGTAGAGCTTGCCGATCGCCGCCTGCAGGACGGCCGCGGTCTCCTCGGCGCTGGGTGGATTCAGCGTGGCCATGGTCATCAGTCTAGCCTGATCAGTTACACCTCACAAGGTTGGCCTGATAATCGACGTGGCCCGACCTGCTGTGCCGGCGATGCGCGCGGCGGGCGCGTCTGGTTGAGTTGGCCCCATGAACCGACCTGACACCACGGCGCGCTGATGGCCGCACGAGCCGCCCTCGTCACCGGTGCCTCACGCGGGATCGGCCTGGCCATGGCCCGCGCGCTGGCCCAGGATGGCTATGGACTCACCCTGGCCGCGCGCAAGCCCGAGAGCCTGGCCGAGGTCGCCGCCGAGCTCACCGAGGCGGGCCATGAGGTGGTGACCCACGCCGGCAACGTCTCGGACGAGGCGACCTGTGAGGCGATCGTGGCGTTGCACACCAGCACCTACGGACGCCTCGATGTGCTGGTCAACAACGCGGGCATCGGCATCGGAGCCGGGGCGGGCGAGCACACGGCCAAGCAGATCGACCTCCAGCTCGGCGTCAACGTGCGCGCGCTGGTCATCCTCTACCGCGAGTGCCTCGAGCTGCTGAGAGCCGACGCAGGCGCCCACGTGTTCAACCTCGCCTCCATCACCGGTAAGTCACCCCAGCCCTGGCTGAGCGTCTACTCGGCGACCAAGGCGGCGATCATCGCCTACACCGAGGCGATGAACAAGGAGCTGGCTGCCGCTCAGATCCGCTCCACCGCGCTGTGTCCCGCCTTCGTCGACACCGACATGGCCGCCTTCACCGGCATCGATCACGCCGAGCTGATCCAGCCCTCCGACATCGTCGCGGCCATGCGCTTCGTGCTGTCACTGTCCCCGGCGGCGCTCGTCCCCGAGATCATCGTCACCCGCGCCGGCGACGATCGGCCCTGACCGGTGGCGCGGGTCGAACTGGTCATCTTCGACTGTGACGGTGTACTCATCGAGTCCGAGCGCCTCGCCGTCGAGCTGGATATCCGCATGCTCGCCGAGATCGGCTGGGAGCTCAGCCGCGAGGAGGTCATCGAGACCTTCATGGGTCGCTCCTACCAGCACATGATGGAGACCATCGCCGGCTTCCTCGGGCACCCGGTCCCCCCTGAGTGGATCGCGCGCTGGGACAACGACTACCGCGAGCTGCTGGCGGCCGAGCTCGAGCCGGTCGAGGGCGTCGCCGACGCGCTGGATGCGCTGGAGCACGCCGGATATCAGACGTGTGTGGCCTCCAGCTCGAGCCATCCCCAGCTGGAGACCAACCTGACCACCGCCGGGCTCTATGACCGCCTCAGGGGCCGGATCTTCAGCGCCACCGAGGTCACGAACGGCAAGCCCGCTCCCGACCTGTTCCTCCACGCCGCCGCGGCCATGGGCTTCGCCCCCGAGCTCTGCGTGGTGGTGGAGGACAGCCGCTACGGCGTCCAGGCCGCCCGGGCCGCGGAGATGCCCGTGCTCGCCTTCGCCGCCGGGGGGATGACCCCGCTCCCGGCGCTCGAGGGTCCGGGCACGACGATCTTCTACGACATGGCCGAGCTGCCCGGGCTCATCGCGGCGCTGGCGTGAGTCAGTGCCAGCCCGGCCCGGGCTGTCCGCCGTTGGTCCCGCGCGGGGCGGCGGCGTCGTCGGCGCGGATCACGTGCATGACCGCGTTGATCAACGCGAGGTGGGTGAAGGCCTGGGGGAAGTTGCCGAGGTGACGACCGGTGCGCGGGTCGACCTCCTCGGCGTAGAGACCGAGCGGTGAGGCGTAGCCGAGCAGCCGCTCGCACAGCTCCCGGGCGCGCTGGAGCTCGCCGATCTCCACGAAGGCGGAGACGAGCCAGAAACTGCAGATGAGGAACGTCCCCTCCTCACCGCTCAACCCGTCGTCGGTCTCATCCACCCGATAGCGCAGCACCAGCCCGTTCTCGGTGAGCTCGTCGGCGATGGCGAAGATCGTCGCCCGCACCCGTGGATCGTCGGGCGGCAGGAAGCGCAGCAGCGGCAGCAGCAGCATCGACGCGTCGAGGGCGGCGGTCTCGTAGTGCTGGACGAACACCCCGCGGTGATCGACGCCGTTCTCGCAGATGTCGGCGTGGATCTCATCAGCGGCGGCCTGCCAGCGTTCGACCTTCTCCCAGTCCTCGCGCAGCTCGGCCAGACGCGCGCCACGGTCACAGGCGACCCAGCAGAACATCTTCGACGAGGTGAAGTGCTTGGGCTCGCCGCGCACCTCCCAGATCCCGCGGTCGGGCTCGCGCCAGTGCTTGATCGCCTCCTCGACCTGGCGGGACATGATGGGCCAGACCCGCTCGTCCAGGGAGTCGCGCGAGCGCGTGTGCAGATAGACCGAGTCGAGCAGCGCACCCCACACATCGTGCTGGGTCTGGGTGAAGGCACCGTTGCCGACCCGCACCGGGCGGGCGCCCTCATAACCGGACAGGTGGTCGAGCTCGAACTCCTCCAGCGAGCGTTCCCCGTCGACTCCGTACATCACCTGCAGGTCGTCCTCGCCCCCGGCCACGTCGGCGATGAAGTAGAAGAAGTCGTTGGCCTCCCAGTCGAAGCCGAGCGAGTACAGCGCCCACAGCATGAAGGTCGAGTCGCGGATCCAGCTGTAGCGGTAGTCCCAGTTGCGTTCGCCCTGGGGGGTCTCAGGCAGCGAGGTGGTGGCCGCCGCCAGCAGCGCGCCGGTGGGGGCATAGGTCAGCCCCTTGAGGGTCAGGGCGCTGCGCTGGAGGTAGGTCCGCCAGGGATGGTCGGGAAAGGTGCCGCGGTCGAGCCAGTGCTGCCAGTGATGGGCGGTCCACACCAGGCGCTCATAGGCGGAGTCGTAGTCCATGGGCGGCGGGTGCGTCGACCAGTACAGGGCGACGAAAGCGGTCTCACCCTCCTTCATCCGGTGCCGCGCGGTGGCCCGTGCGCCCTCGAAGCCGATCCTCAGGTCGGTGCGCAGGTGCAGGCGCAGGTCGGAGTCGGGCGCCGTGGCGACGCCGTCGGTGTAGCCCGGGCCGGTGTACTCCCAGTGCACCCGCTTGGTGCCGTAGTCGAACACCGGCTCACAGTCCATGGTCAGCTCCACCTGGCCGTTGACACAGCGCACCGTGCGCAGCAGCACGTGATCGGCGTCGTAGTCGGTGGGCGCGCGGCGGTGGGTGCCCGAGCGGTCGTGCTCGTGGTGCCAGTTGCCGATCAGCAGCACGTCGCGCACGATGATCCAGCCCGAGCCGGTGCCCCAGCTCGTCTCCAGCACCATCGTGCCCGGGAGGTAGCGCCGCGCCGCGGGCACGGTGACACCGCTGGGACCGAGGCGGAAGGAGCCGGCGTCGCGGTCGAGCAGCGCGCCGAAGATGGACGGCGAGTCAACCCGGGGCAGGCACATCCATTCGATCGAGCCGGAGGGGGCGACGAGCGCGACGGTCTCGCAGTCCGACAGAAAGGCGTACTCGGCGATCGGTGGGAACGCGCTCTGGCCGAGCGTGCCGGTGGCGAGGCGCTGGAGCTCCGACACCTGGGGGAGACCCGGCATGAGCGGGCCGCCCATCTGATTTGACTCCACAGGGTCCATGGTTGATCGGAGATGGTGACAAATCCCCCGCTGAGAGCAAAGGGCTGGGTGCCCGCGCCCGTGGGAGATTTCCTCGTATCCGTTGCATCGGCTCCGCACCCGCCATCATTGAGGGGGACGTTGCTTTTCGAACAGGGACTCAGTCGATGATGGGAATGGGAGCTTCAGCCGGAACTCCGGGCACCGGGGCGATGCGGGCGATGCGCGGTGCCAACGCGAAGAAGCCGCCGCCGCTGATGGATCCGTCACGCAAGCGCGACGGGCGCCGCATCATGTCGCTGTTCCGGCCCTACCGGGCCAAGCTGCTGTGGGTCTGCTTCCTCATCGGCCTGTCGGCGGCGCTGAGCATGCTCAACCCGTTCCTGCTCCGGGCCGCGCTGGACGACGGGATCCTCAAGCACCACCTGACCACGCTGTGGGAGACCACCGCGGGGATGGTCGCGGTGGCGTTCGTCTCCAACGCCTTCAGCGTCTGGCAGACCTACGGCTCCAACCAGGTCGGCCAGCGCGTCATGCACGACCTGCGCGTGGGCGTCTATGACCGACTCCAGCGCATGTCGCTGGCCTTCTTCACCCGGACCCGCACCGGCGAGGTGCAGTCGCGGATCGCCAACGACATCGGCGGGCTCGACGCGGTGGTCACCACCACGGCGACGACGATCGCCTCCAACGCCACCACGGTCATCGCCGCGCTCGTGGCGATGGTCATCCTCAACTGGAAGCTGGCGCTCATCTCGCTGATCTTCGTCCCGCCGAGCGTGTGGATGACCCGACGGGTCGGCAAGATCCGGCGCAAGATCACCACCACCCAACAGCGCCAGCTGGCCGACCTGTCGGCGCTGGTGTCCGAATCGCTGTCGGTCTCAGGCATCATGCTCGGCAAGACGATGGGCCGCGGCGGCGACCTCGCCGAACGCTTCTCCACCGAGTCGCGCAGCATCGCCGACCTCGAGGTGCGTTCGCGCATGGCGGGACGCTGGTTGATGGGCACGGTGCAGTTCGTCTTCGCGGTGCAGCCGGCGATCATCTACTGGCTGGCCGGCCAGACCTTCGTCGGCCACTCGATCGCGATCGGCACCGTGGTGGCCTTCACCACCCTGCAGACCCGGCTGCTCTTCCCGATCAACTCGCTGCTCGGGGTGGGGGCGGACTGGGAGGCGTCGCTGGCCCTGTTCGACCGCATCTTCGAGTACATGGACCTGCCGATCGACATCATCGAGGCCGAGGATCCGGTCACGCTCGACCCGGCACGGGTCATCGGCGAGGTGAGCTTCACCAACGTCTCCTTCCGCTACGGCGGGGCTGGCGGTGCTGTCGGCTTTGGGCTCGACAGCACCGAGGGACCGCTCCCCTGGACGGTCCACGACGTGAACTTCGACATCCCCGCGGGGACGCGGACCGCGGTGGTGGGGGAGACCGGCGCGGGCAAGACCACGCTGGGCTACCTGCTGGCGCGGCTCTATGAGCCCCAGGAGGGCGCGGTGAAGATCGACGGCATCGACATCCGCGACGTGTCCCTCGCCTCGCTGGCGGCGACCGTCGGGGTGGTGTCCCAGGAGACCTACCTGTTCCATTCCACGGTGCGGGAGAACCTGCGCTTCGCCAAGCCCGAGGCCACCGACCCGGAGGTCGAGGCGGCGGCGCGGGCGGCCCGGATCCACGACCTCATCGCCTCGCTCCCCGATGGCTACGACACGGTGGTGGGGGAGCGGGGCTATCGCTTCTCCGGCGGTGAGAAGCAGCGGATGGCGATCGCTCGCACGATCCTGCGCAACCCGCCGGTGCTCGTCCTGGATGAGGCGACCTCATCCCTGGACACCCAGACCGAGGCGGCGGTTCAGGCCGAGCTCGAGCGCCTGTCGGAGGGGCGCACGACCCTGACCATCGCCCACCGTCTCTCCACGGTGCGCGACGCCGACCAGATCCTCGTGCTCGACAAGGGCCAGATCGTCGAGCGCGGCACCCATGACGAGCTGCTCGAGCACGGCGGCCTCTACGCGGCGCTGGTCGCCCGTGACGGCCTGGCCGAGCCCGGCCGCGCCTGAGCCGCCGACCCGCGCTAGCGAACGCGGAGGTAGGTGAAGGCGATCGGGCCCAGACGCACGACGTCGCCGTCGGTGAGGTCGGTGGCGATCACCCGGCGACCGTTGACGAAGGTGCCACCCGAGCTGCGGTCATCCAGCACGCGGACGTGATCGCCGTAGTGGACGATGATCGCGTGGCGGCGTGAGACGTGCACGTCCTCAAAGCGCAGGTCCGAGGCGACGGCGCGGCCGACGTGGGTGATCGCGTCGTGCAGCGGGACGAGGTGCTCGACCCCGTCGGCGTCGGAGATGGCCAAGTAGTGGCCGGGCATGGCCTGGACCAGCGGCACGGCGGCGACGGCGACACGGTGGTCGAGCAGGCCGAAGGGGTTCGGCCGCAGGAACGCGGTGTCGGTGAGTTCCGCCGTGTCGTGCTGGTCGGCGGTGGTGATGGGGAAATCGATGATGTCTGTAGCCATGTCCATGATTGGACCTGAAGGTTGGCTGAGCAAAGTGAAGCCAGAGAAAGAGCTTCGTAAGGGCCTGACGCTCCGCAGACGCGTCACACTGACCCCATGCCCGCCAGGAGCGCTGGGATCGTGCTGTACCGCCGTGGGCCGGGTGAGCTGGAGGTTCTCCTGGTACATCCGGGCGGCCCGTTCTGGGCCCGGAAGGACGCCGGCGCCTGGTCGATCCCCAAGGGGGAGATCGAGGCGGACGAGGACCCGTTGGCGGCGGCGCGGCGGGAGTTCGCCGAGGAGCTCGGCTTCGCGGCGCCGGGCGGGGAGCCGGTCGCCCTGGGCGAGGTGCGACTGCGCTCGGGCAAGCGCGTCCTGGCCTGGTCGCTCGAGGGCGACGCGGATGTCAGCGTCGTGGCGTCGAACATCATCGAGGTGAGGGTCGGTGGACGGCTCATGGCGATCCCCGAGGTCGACCGCGCCGACTGGTTCACCCTGAACGAGGCGCGCGACAAGCTCAACCCCGGCCAGGTTCCCCTGTTGGACCGGCTGGCGAGCCAGCTGGAGGCCCCGAGTCAGTAAGCTTGACCCATCAACGATTCCGCCCTCATCTCCGCCACCCTCTACAGCGACCCCGCCTGCCCGTGGGGCTACTCCGAGAACCCGGCCCTGCGTGTGCTCGAGTGGCGCTACGGCGCCCAGATCGACTGGCGCCTCGTCCTCGTCGGCCTGTCGGAGAACACCGAGCGCTACGAGAAGATGGGCTACACCGCCCTGCGTGGCTCCCAGTCCAGCGCGTCATTCCGCGATCGCTACGGCATGCCCTTCGCCCCCGGCATCAAGACCGGCCGTGCCGCCTCGACCCGCGCCTGCCGCGCCGTCATCGCCGCCCGCCGTGAGTTCCCCGGCAGCGAGTGGCACGTGTTCCGCAGCCTGCAGCTGGCCAACTTCAACACGCCGCTGCTGTTCGATGACGACGAGCAGATGGTCCAGGCGATCGGCTCCTCGGTCCCCAGCGTCGACGCCGAGCGCATCGTCGCCCTGATCGATGATCCCGAGGTGCTGGCCGAGTACGAGGCCGACAAGGCCGAGACACGCACGGCCGCCGGGTCGGCCACCGATCTGCAGGGCAAGGCCGGCAACAGCGATGGAGCGGTCCGCTACACCGCGCCGTCGATCGTCTTCACCCGGGTGAGCGACGGTCTGAAGCTGGAGGCCGGTGGCTTCCAGCCGGTCGAGGCCTACGACGTGATCGTGGCCAACCTCGAGCCGCGCAGCCTCGAGCGCCGCCTGCCGCCCGAGGACGTCGCCGAGCTCCTGGAGTTCTTCACCTTCGGTGTCTCCACCCAGGAGGTCGCGGCGCTGCTGGCGCGCGGCAACGACAAGCCCGACCGCACCGCGGCCGAGTCAGAGCTGCTGGCGCTGCTCCACGACGGCCGCGCCGAGCGCCATGCTCTCGGTGACGACGCCGTGTGGACCGTGCCCGGTGGCCCCCGGCCGCCGCAGGTGACGGTCGCCGCCACCGCAACCGCCTGAGCCGGCGGTGCGTGTCACGTCTTGGCGGCTCTCGCGCCAGAACGTGGCACGGACGCGAGACTGAACCGGTCAGGACAGCCAGGGGTTGCCTGCCAGCTCCCGGGCCACCTCCTCGCACACGAGGATGGCGTGGGCGATGGTCCGCCAGTGCAGGTGCTCGGGTGTGTCGCTGAGCTGGTGGTAGTGACTCAGCGCCTTGTGACGGTCGATCGACACCAGCGTGGCGGTGGGGTAGCCGGCCCGGCTCGGCACGACGGCATCGGTCGAGTTGCGCGCCCGCAGACCGCGGCGCACCGGGGCTCCGGCCCGGTCGGCCACCCGGGCGATGAGGTCCCGGAACGGGCGGTGGTGGTAGTCCTCCATCAGCACCGCACCCTCGCCCTCGAGCAGCACCAGCTCGGGCGAGCCGACCGTGTCGAGGTTGAGCACCCACGTGCGCATCCGGTCGAGCTCGGGGAAGTGACGGGCGGCGAAGGAGTTGATGCCGCCCTGGATGACCTCCTCGGCCCCACAGGAGACGACGAGCACCTGAAGTCCGTCGATCGGCTCGGCCACCAGCCGCTGGACGAGCCCGAGCTGGACGGCGAGCGCGCTGAGGTTGTCGTTGGCGCCCGGGACGGTCGGGCTGGAGGCGATGTCGGCGAATGCCGCGGTGTCGACCGCTGACCACAGCGTTCCCGCCACCAGCCACGGCCGGCTGCCCCGGATCGCGCCCAGCCCGGTGAGCAGCGGGCCGCCGAGCACCGCCCACCACAGCGGCAGACCGGTGTCGACGCGCTCGATGAAGCCGGGGTAGCGCCGCGAGGTCCAGATGAGCGCGTCGTCGCTGAACACCAGGCCGGTGGGGGCGGCGTCGTGGTGTCCGAGCACCACCAGCGTCCGCTCGGCGTCGGGGTCACCCACCCGGGCCACCACGTTCTGGGTGGCCGCGGAGCCGCCGAGCCTCCGGACCGGGCGCAGGTTGTTCGACACGTCGTCGGCGATCGCCGCCCCGGCCAGCACGGCGAGGGTGCCCCCGAGGCGTCGCCGGCCGCTGAGGCCGAGCAGACCCGCCAGCGTGGCGATCGCGCACAGCGCGCCGATCGGCTTGGCGTAGCCGTCGAGGAACGCGGCCGGTTCGACCGTCACCTCAGCGCCCGCCTCGGCCAGGCGCGCCGCGAAGTACTCGGCGGCTTCAGCCTCGCCCGGCGAGCCCGGGGCGCGCGGGATCCCAGCCAGATGCTCGACGAGCTCATGCAGTGATTCGGGGAGAGGCTCCATCGCCGTCGGGACGGTAGTGCCTCGCTCGGGTCTGCGCCGGATCTCACGTGGGCGCGCTCCCGCTAGGCTCAGACGATGGCTCAATCAGGAAGTCGCGGTCTCTACACCCAGCTCGCAGGCCGAGCGCTGCAGCGCGTTCCCGGGCTGCGCATGCTGCCGGTGGTGCGGCTGATCATGGCCGCAGAGGTGCTGGCGATCGGCAAGCATCACTTCGACCGCATCACCCCGGAGGAGCGCGGGCAGCTGCTGCGCCTGGTCGCCAAGGCCAAGGGCCGCCCCAAGAACCTGTCCGAGGCCGATCAACTCGACCTCACCAAGATCGTCGAGAAGCTCGAGCCGCGGTTGTTCCTGGCCGAGGCGACCGACCGCATCTCACCGATCGGGGTGCCCTCACCGGTGCTCAGCAAGCTCGCGGGCGCCAAGTACGTGAAGCCCGACAGCTCTCAGACCTGATCGATGGTGATGTGGCCGGGCTGGGCCGCGACGCGATCCAGCCAGGCCGTGATGGCCGGGAAGGGGGCGAGGTCAAAGCCGCCCTCATCGGCCACGTGGACGTAGGCGTACAGGCTGATGTCGGCCACGCCGTAGGTGTCGGCGACCAGGAAGGCATGCTCAGCCAGGCCGCGCTCGAGCGCCTCGAGGCCCTTGATCCCGCCCTCGTGCTTCTGGCGCCTGAACCCGGCGGGGGCGTCGACGTCGAAGATGGCGAGGAACCGGGCGACCGCGAGGTTCGGCTCGATCTCGTACTGCTCGAAGAACTGCCAGCCGATCGCCTGAGCGCGCGCGTAGGCGTCGCTGGGCAGGTAAGCGCTGCCCTCGGCCAGGTAGTCGATGATCGCGTTGGACTCGACGAGCGGACGCCCGTCGTCGAGCACCAGGGTCGGCACGCGCAGCGCCGGGTTGAGATGACCGATCACCTCCATCCGATTCGACCGGTCGACGACGTCGAGCTCGTGCAGCTCGAGGGTCAGGCCGAGGTGCGCCGCCATCTGGCGCACCTTCCAGCAGTTGCCCGAGACCATGCTGTTATAGAGGCGCATCAGCGCATTAAACGCCGCAGGTACCAGTCGACGAAGGCGATCACGTTGTACTCACGGCTGGGCGAGTAGGGGCCGGGCAGATAGGCCGGGCTGCGGACGCCCGCGAAGTTGGCCTCACACAGCGCCCAGTCCTGCTCGCTGGTCAGCTGCCAGAACGCCAGCATCCGATCCAGATCGACCTCGCAGTCACGGTCCACGAGCCAGAACACCGAGACCTGGGTCCGCCCGGGGCCGTCGGGGATCAAGCGGGTCAGCACCGCGTGGTCAGAGGAGGCGTGGCACCAGAAGTTCGGGACGCTGCGCACCCGGAGGGTGCCCACGTCATAGTCGGGATGGCTGCCCATCAGCGCGGCGACCGGCCGGCCGTCGAGGGACTCGGTGACGAAGCCCGGCCGCAGCGGCGTCCGATTGGCCGACCACCAGCGCTCGGCGGTGGGGAAGCGGTAGAGGCCGGGACCGGCGTGCAGGTCGGTCCCCTCGCCCGCGCCCTCGCTCTCGCGGTCGGCCCCAGCCCCAGCCGCGGCCGCAGGGGCGAGGAGCGCGGCGTGCTCGGCCGCGCGCTCAGCCGCCAGGGCCCGGATCGCCCGCGTGTCCGGGGCGCTGTCGAAGTTCGCGGTGATGTACTCGGGGTGGCCGGTGTGGCAGTGCCAGCACTCGCGGTTGTTCTCCCACACCAGCTTCCAGTTGGCCGCCACGCTGTAGTCGATGCGGTGGGCCACCCGGGCGCGGTCGAGACCCTGGTGGGCCAGCGCGGTGGCGAGGTCGTGGCTGGCGGCGTCCATCGGCTCGGGCGGGTCCTCGCCCGGCCACAGGTAGATGAGGCCCGCGATCTCCCGTACGGGAACGCTGAGCAGGTCGAGTCCGCTGAGATCGAGCTCGCGCTCGGTGCCACCTGCGCCGAGCAACCGGCCGTCGAGGGTGTAGCTCCACTGGTGATAGGGACACACCCAGCGCTGGGCCGTGCCGGAGGGCTCGGGGCAGACGGGCATGCCACGGTGCCGGCAGGTGTTGTGGAAGGCGCCGATCGTGCCATCGGCTCGGCGCACCACGACGATCGAGTCGTCCCCGAGGTCACAGCGGAAGAAGTCGCCGGTCCCCGGCACCTGGGCCGAGGGCCCGGCGAACAGCCACGACCGTCGCCAGATCCGCTCGAGCTCGGCGGCGTGGATCTCGGCGTCGGTGTGGAAGGGCCCGGGCAGTGCGAAGCCGGGACGGTGGCTGGCCAACGCGGCCGCGAGCGTCGCGCCGGGCGCCGGAGCAGTGGGCGCCGGGGGAGCCTCAGACGCCGTGCTCACCGGCCACCGCCAGGAGGATGGGGCGGTAGGACGCGAGGTCCGGCACGCTGAGCTGCTCGACCTTGGCCTGGTCGTCATAGCGGCGCAGCTCCACCGCGATGGCGTGATCGGGGTTGGCCGCGAAGGCCTCCACCTCCTCGGGCGACATCGCCCCGCCCTGGCCGATGAGGGTCTGGCGCGAGACCGGGCTGAGCGCCTCGACATAGGCCGGATCGGTGGCCACCAGGTAGCGCTTGGCGGCGACGTGGGCCTCCGCCAGCCAGGCGACGCGCTCGCCGTAGCGGGGGGTGAGCCAGCGGGATCCCGCCTCGCCGTGGTGCTCGTCGGGCGCGTCGTACTGCACGCCGGCCACCGCCGGGGCCCGGGCGATGTCGTGGAGTAGGCAGGCGACGACGAACTCGGCGTCCTCGCGGTGCGCGGACCGGGTGGCCAGCGCGGCGGCCTGCAGCGCGTGCTGGAGCTGATCGACCGGCTCCCCGTCATAGGGCAGGCCGGCCATGGACTCACAGGCGGCGACCGTCTCGGCGACGATGCGCTGGGCGCGGTCGGCTAGGCCCATGGCAGTGTGTAGAGCTTGGTGTAGGTCATCGCCTTCATCGCCTCGCGGACGCCCTCCTTGACGCCGAGGCCGCTGTCGCCCACGCCGCCGAACGGGGTCAGCTCGGTGCGCCAGCCGGGGACCTCGCGAACGTTGACGGTGCCGGCGCGCAGCTCGCGGATGCAACGCTGGATGGCCTGCCAGTCATTGGACACCACGCCGCTGGACAGGGCGTAGGGGGTGGAGTTGGCCACGCTGATCGCCTCGTCGAGATCGGCGACGCGGATGATCGGCGCCACCGGTCCGAACGTCTCGGTGGCCACCAGCCGGGTGCGCGGGTCGACGTGGTCGAGCACGGCCGGGGTGAGCTGGGCACCGGAGCGACCGCCGCCGGACAGCAACGTGGCACCGGCCGCGACGGCCTCAGACACGCGCCCCTCGATCGCGATCGCCGCGGCCTCGTCGATCACCGTGCCGATGCCGGTCTCGGGATCGACCGGGTCCCCGACGCGGATCGCCGCGGCGCCGGCGCTCACGCGCTCGGCCAACGCGTCGGCCACGCCCGGCGTGGCGATGATCCGCTTGACCGCCGTGCAGCGCTGACCGGAGTTCTTGAACGCCCCCGACACCGCGAGGGCCGCGGCCTCGTCGAGGTCGGCGTCGTCGAGCACGATCAGCGGGTCGTTGCCGCCCAGCTCGAGCACCGCGCGGCGATACCCCAGGCGCGAGGCGATCAGCTTGCCCACGCTCACGCCGCCGGTGAAGGTGATCACCTCAACGGCGTCGTGGGCCAGGTAGGCGTCGAGCACCGTGGCGGGCTCACCGGCCAGGATCTGACACGCCGCCGGGGCGAGGCCGGCTTCGGTGATGATCTCGCCGAGCGCGAAGGCGGTCAGCGGTGTCTTCTCCGAGGGCTTGAGCACGATCGGTGTACCGGCCGCGATAGCCGGGGCGAGCTTGTGGGCGACCTGGTTGAGCGGGTGGTTGAACGGGGTGATCGCGCCGACGAGGCGGACGGGCATGCGCAGGGTGTGGGCACGCCGGCGGCGGCCGTTGGGGGAGATGTCGCCGGCGAAGGTCTCACCCTCATCCCGCAGGGTCTCCATCGCCGCGAAGCGGAACACATCGACCGAGCGGCCGGTCTCGTACAGGCTGTCGGCCAGACACAGCCCCGACTCGGCGGTGATCAGCGCCGCCAGCTGCTCGCGACGGCCGCGGATCGCCTCGGCCACCGCGAACAGTACCTCGGCGCGCTCGTGGCGCGAGAGCTCGCTCTCGTAGGCTGCGCCACGGTCGAGCGTCGCGCGGACCTGCTCGGGTGAGGCGAGCGGCAGCTCGCCGACGAGCTCGCCGGAGTAGGGATTGGTGACGGACAGGGTCGCGGTGGCGGTCATCGAATCAGGGGGGCCTCAGGCGGCGATCTCGTTGAGCAGCAGGTCGTGCAGATCCCGGTTGCGCAGGTCACGCCCGTCGAGGGCGCCCGCGCGCAGCGCATGGGTGATGATGATGGGAACGCGGCGCTCGTGCAGTCCGCCGTGGGAGCGCAGGGTGCCGTGGAGCTGGGAGAGGTCGTGGGCGTCGGCGGACTTGCCGAGCACGGTGGCGGCGTCGGCCAGCACGATGAGATCACCGATCCGGTCGGCCGGCAGGTCGAAGGCGTCGGCGGCGGCGTCACGATCGAGCACCGCCTCGACGCCCGCGAGGCCGGCCAGCGCGGCCCGGGCGGCGTCGAGCTCGGAGAGGTCGTCGAGGTGGACCCAGGCGAGTGAGCCGAGCGCGGCGTGGTGGGCGACGTAGGGGTCGGTGATCGGACACAGGGTGTGGGCGGAGCGGATACCGGCCGCGTCGAGCACGTCGTCGAGGAACTGCACCCGGGGGGAGCCGTCGGGGTTGACCTTGGCGTTCATCCCGTGATCGGCGGCCAGCCCGACCACGAACCCGGCGTCGAGGGCGGCGCCGATCGAGCTGTCGACCGACCGGTAGAAGTCGTCGGCCATCGCCTCGCCGGGGGCGGCGGAGTGCTGGACGAAGTCGGTGAGCGACGCGTAGAGGAGCGTGGCCCCCAGGCGAGGCGCCAGGCGCACGGCCAGATCGATCGTGTACGGCGACAGGCGCCAGTCATAGATGTCGGGGTTAGGCCCCAAATCGGCCGCCGTGATGATCGGCGTGCCGTCCTCCAGGGTCTGCTCGTGGGCCTTCTCGGCCGAGAAGGCGGGCACGCCGCCGGTGGCGAGCAGGCGTCGCAGCTTGTCCTTGGCGGTCACACACAGCACCCCGACACCGGCCGCCCGGGCGCCGGCATGGATCGTCTCGGCGCGGAGGAAGCTCGGGTCGGTGACCTGCACCTCGCTGCCGTCGGCGCTGCGGTAGTGATTGCCGGCGATCCCGTTCTCGGCGGCGCTGACCCCGGTGACGATCGTGACGTTGTTGGGGTTGGTGAACGTCGGCACCTGGGCGCGCCCGTGGGTGGAGACGCCGCCGGCGCGCAGCGCGCCGGCCAGCCGGGGCATCAGGTCGCGCGCCAGGGCATCCTCGACGTAGGCGGGGTCCCAGCCGTCGGCGCAGATGGCCAGGACGGGCCGGTTGGGGACGCGGTAGGTGCGGCCGTTGACGGTGAAGTTCGACTCACTCATACCGAGATGACTATACAAGTTTGGCGGCCGAACCTGTTACGCAGATGTTGCTGCGACGGGAAACGCGAGCGTTGGGTTGGCGTATGGGTAAACTTGTACTGACAAGATGTCTGACGCCAATGAACTGCACGCCGACGTCTGTGTCGTCGGCGCCGGGATGGTCGGGCTGGCCCACGCGCTGGAGGCGCGGCGGCGCGGCCTCAGCGTGGTGGTCCTCGAGCGTGACGCGGCGGCCGTCGGCGCCAGCGTGCGCAACTTCGGCCATCTCTTCTTCGGCTCCCAGCCCGACGGGCCGGTGTTCGACCTGGCCCTGGCCTCCCGCGAGCGCTGGCTGGAGCTGGCGCCGGCGGCCGGGATCGAGCTCGTGCAGGAGGGCACGCTGGTGCTCGCCCGCGCCGAGGACGAGCTGGCGGTGCTGGAAACCTCCCTGGTCAACCCCGAGCGTCACGCGCGCCTGCTCAGTCCGCGGGAGGCGGCGGCCCTCGCCCCGGTGGCATGTGACGGGATCGTCGGAGCGCTGCACTCGACGCTGGACCTGCGCACCAGCCCGCGGGCCGCGGTGGCCGGGCTGGCGGGCCTGCTCGACGCCGACGTGCAGGCCACGCTGCGCTGGAACACCCAGGTGCACGCGGTCGAGCCGGGCGTCGTCCACGCCGGCGCCAGCAGCGGCCCCGCGCAGACGACCACGGTGCGCGCCCCCCAGATCATCGTCTGCCCGGGCCCGGACTTCCGCTCTCTCGCCCCGGAGCTGCGTCCCGGCCTGGAGGGGCTGACGCGCTGTCGGCTGCAGATGCTCTCGGTGCGGGCGCCCGAGAGTCGGCGCTTTGGTCCCGCGCTGGCCACCGGCCTCAGCCTGGTCCGCTACCCCGCCTTCGCCGACCAGGCGCCGACGGCGGCGCTGGCCGCCCGGCTGGCGCGCGAGCGGCCCGAGCTCCTCGAGCACGGCATCCACCTGCTCATCACCCAGCTGCCTGACGGGGATCTCGTCATCGGCGACAGCCACGCCTACGGTGACACGCTCGATGCGTTCGCCGACGAACGCATCTACGAGC
Organism: Solirubrobacteraceae bacterium; assembly: GCA_965198695.1. Lineage (GTDB taxonomy): Bacteria > Actinomycetota > Thermoleophilia > Solirubrobacterales > Solirubrobacteraceae > Palsa-465. The sequence continues at coordinate 1,426,803 of CBDAPW010000003.1, forward strand.
TCCTGTTGGCGGAGGCGGCCGGTCTGCTCGGCGTGCCGGAACTGGCCGTGCGCGAGCGTTGGCTCGGCATCTACGCGAGTCGGGTCCACGCCCCCGGCCCCTACCGGCCCTTCCACGTGACCCGTCCGATGGAGGGCGTCCAGGTGGTCGAGAACGTCGCCGGGATCGGCATGACCCTGTCGCTCGGCTTCGCCGCGGCGGTGCTCGACGACGCGGCTCAGCCCGTCGCCGCCTCCTGAACCGCCGCCAGGGAGACCCCGGAGCGGGCCAGCGCGATCCGGTTGTGCACGGTGATGTTGAAGACGTCACCGCGGTAGCTGTCATAGGAGAACTCCACCGGCGCACCGTCGGCGTCGAACACCTGACGGCGGACCTGGAGGATCGGCGAGCGCCGCGCCACCCCGAGCAGCTCACTCAGCTCGGCGCTCGCCCCCACTGCGGAGATCTGCTGGTCGGCCTCGGCCAGCGCGATGCCGCGCGCGCTCAGCTGCTCATACACCGAGTCGGTGTCGAGGTCGAAGTCGAGCAGGATGCGGCCGAGCGATTCGACGAACGTGCACTGCTCGAGCATGGCCGGATCCCCGTCGAGCAGGCGCAGGCGCGTGTACTGGAACACCGGCGCACCCGGATCGAGGTCGAGCAGGGGGGCGATCTCGGCCGGGCAGGGACGTCGGGCCAGCTCGAGCGTGCGGGCGCCCGGCATCCGACCCGAGCGCCGGGCCCAGGCCGAGAAGGACACCATCTGATCGAAGCTCTGGGACAGCGCGGGCCGGGCCACGACCGGGCGTCGCCCGCGGCTGCCGGAGATCAGCCCCTCGGCCCGCAGCGCGGCCAGGGCCTGGCGGACCGTCCCGCGGCTGACCCCGAACTCGGCCTGGAGGTCGGCCTCCGAGGCCAGGGCACTGCCCGACGCCAGCCGGCCGGAGGTGATCCGCTCGCGGAGATCGGCGGCGATGCGCGCGTGCTGTGACTCGGCCATCTGGGCCCGAAGTCTGCCAGGGGCCCCGCGAGCTGCGGACACCGTGCAGAGCGGCTACGGAAAACGCCGGTTTCCCCGGGCCGCAGCCGGGGGTAGTTTTGTGTTTGTCGATGGCGAAACTGCGGAACGAGGGACTCCGCGACCGTGCGCGGGCAGCGGCTGAAGGTCTGTTCTCCCCCGAGACGGGTGAGGCGGCACTGACGGCGGCCCACAAGGCCGCCGCACTGACCCGGCGGGGCTACGGCGAGGCGCGCGCCCTCCAGGCCCTGCACCGCGTCGGGATCATCGGGCTGGGACCGGGCGAGGTGATGGCCACGCTGAAAACCATCGCCAGCCACGGCCAGCTCGGGGCGCTCCCGGCGATCGCGGCACGCCGGTGCGGACAGCGCACCGGGCTCATCGACGAGCAGGGGTCGCTCACCTTCGAGGAGATGTATCAGCGCAGCGAGCAGCTCGCCGCGACGCTGGCGCGGCGGGGCCTGTCTGAGACCGACACCGTGGGGGTGTTGTGTCGCAACCACCGCGGTTTTCTCGACATCACCTTCGCCGCCGCACGCCTCGGCGCCCGCATCCTGTACCTCAACACCGACTTCGCCGCGCCCGAGTTGCGTGATGTGTGTCAGCGTGAGGCGGTCACGCTGCTCGTGCTCGACGACGAGTTCCGGGACCTGACCGACGATCTCGAGCTGGCCCACGGCCGGTGCCTCGCCTGGCATGACCATTCCCCGACCGACGACGAGACGCTCGAGGATCTCATCCACGCCGGAGTCGGTCTGGCGCCGGTGGGCCCGCCGCCGCGCGACCTCCGGGTCGTGCTGCTGACCAGCGGCACCAGCGGAACCCCCAAGGGCGCGAACCGTCACGCCGCGCCCAGCCTCGCGCCCGTCGCGATGCTCGCCAAGGTGCCCTACCGCACGGCTGAGGCGACCTACGTGGCTCCGCCGATGTATCACGGCGTGGGGTTCTCCCAGATGCTGCTGTGCCTGGCGCTGGGCTGCACGGTGATCACCGAGCGCCGCTTTGACCCGGCCCGCGTGGCCGCTGCGGTCACCGCCCACCGCCCGACCACGCTCGTCCTCGTGCCGGTCATGCTCCGCCGGTTGCTCGGCGTGCTCGAGCGCAGCCTCAACCGCTATGACCTCAGCTCACTGCGGATCGTCTTCGCATCGGGCTCGGCGCTGGAGCCCGAACTGGTGCGCCGCGCTCAGGTCACCCTGGGACCGGTGCTCTACAACTTCTACGGCTCGACCGAGCTGGGCTTCGTCAGCTTCGCCACGCCCGAGGATCTGCGCGCCGCGCCCGGATCGGCCGGGCGGCCCGCGCCGGGGATCGCGGTGGCGATCTACGACGGCGATGACGCACGTGTCCGCGACGCCGACACGGTGGGCCGCATCTACGTCGCCAACGCATTCGGATTCGCGGGCTACACCGGCGGCGGCTCCAAGGACGTCATCGACGGGTTGATGAGCACCGGCGACCTCGGCCACTTCGACGCCGACGGGCGCCTATGGGTCGACGGCCGCGACGACGACATGGTCGTCTCGGGCGGAGAGAACCTGTTCCCGAGCCAGGTCGAGGAGCTGCTCGCCACCCATCCGGCGGTCGAGGAGGCCGCCGTCATCGGGGTCGAGGACGAGGAGTTCGGCCGGCGCCTGGCCGCCTTCGTGGTGCTCGGTCCCGACCAGCCGCTGAGCGCCGATCAGGTCCGGGAGTTCGTCAAGGCCAACCTCGCGCGCTTCAAGGTCCCGCGCGACGTCTACTTCCTGCCCGGAGCTGCCCCGCAACCCGACCGGCAAGGTGCTCAAGCGCGATCTGCGCGAGCTCCACCAGGAGCTGTCGCGCGACTGAGACGGCCCCGCCGGCGGGTGCTCAGGGGGTGAGTCGCTGGCTCGGGTCGGGTTCGTCCGGAGCCAGGGAGAGATCGGCATCGGGTGCGAGGTCGAGGGCGAGGAACGCGACATCACGCCAGGCGTCGGCCTTGTAGCCGATCCGCTCGAACACGCCCACGGTGTGGAAGCCGCAGGAGTGGTGGAGGGCCATGCTGGCCGGATTCGGCTGGGTGATCCCGGCGATCGCCGTGCGCACGCCCTGGCGGCGCATCAGATCGAACAGTGCGTCATAGAGGCGGCGCCCGACGCCCTGGCCGCGATAGTCGTCTTTGACGTACACCGACACCTCGGCTGACCAGCGGTAGGCGGCGCGCTCCCGGTAGGGCCCGGAGTAGGCGTAGCCGGCCACGCGTCCGTCGTCGTCGGCCACGAGGAAGGCGTGGGTCTCCGACAGGTGGGCGATCTTGGCCGAGAACTCCGGCACCGTCGGCGCCACGATGTCGAAGGACACGGCGCTGTCGATGACGAACGGGGTGTAGATCTCCACGCACGCGGCCGCGTCGGCGACGGGGTCTGCGTGACGGATCTGCATTGCCTCAGCAGGGTAGAGCGCTCTCGTGATCCGGGTAGGATCCCGCGCCATGGCGGAGGAGAGAGACCACGACATCGTGCTGTTCGGGGCGACCGGTTTCACCGGCGCGCTGACGGCGCAGTACCTCGTCGCGCACGCCCCGGCGGGGGCGCGATTGGCTCTGGCGGGCCGCAGCCTGAGCAAGCTCGAGGCGGTGCGCGACGCCATCGCAGCTCAGGTGGCCGACGGGGTGGCGGCACCCGCATTGGTGCAAGCCGACGTCAACGACCCGGCGAGTCTCGCCGCGCTGGCGGCCTCGACGCGCGTGCTCATGACGACGGTCGGGCCCTACATCAAGTACGGCGAGCCGCTCGTCGCCGCGTGTGCGGCGGCGGGCACGGGTTACCTCGACCTGACCGGCGAGCCCGAGTTCGTCGATGAGATGTACCTCAAGTACCAGGCCCAGGCACTGACCACCGGTGCGCGGCTCATCCACGCCTGCGGCTTCGATTCGATCCCCCACGACCTCGGCGTGCTCTACACCGTCGACCAGCTGCCCGCCAACCAGCCGCTGGCCATCAACGGCTACGTCTGGGCGCGCGGCCTCTTCTCCGGGGGCACCTACCACTCGGCGGTCGGCGCGATGTCCCGGCTGCGTCAGTCGGCCCGGGTCGCGAAGGAACGCAATCAGGCTGAGCGGGCCACCTGGGACTCCCACGGCCGCCAGGTGCACGGCAGCGTCCGCCCACCCCACCGCGAGTCGGTGGCCCGCGGCTGGGTGATCTCCCTGCCGCTCATCGACCCCCAGATCGTGCTGCGCTCGGCCCGTGCCCTGGACGCCTACGGTCCCGACTTCTCCTACGGCCACTACCTGGCCGCCGGCTCGCTGCGGAACGTCGCCCTCATCCTCGGCGCGGTGAGCGGCGTCGCCCTGGCGGCCCAGACCAAGCCGACCCGGGAGCTGGCGCTGAAGCTGCGCGCCCCGGGGGACGGGCCCGACGAGCAGACCCGGGCCAAGGGCAAGTTCCGGGTCACCTTCACCGCCGAGACCGGCGACGGGCGCCGACGGGTCACCCGCGTCAGCGGCGGTGACCCGGGCTATGGCGAGACGGCCAAGATGCTGTCCGAGGCCGCGCTGTGCCTGGCTTTCGATGACGTGCCCGACAGCGCCGGGCAGGTCACCACCGCCCAGGCCCTCGGCCGCCCGCTCATCACCCGGCTCCAGGCGGCGGGGATCCGCTTCGAGGTCGTCGTCGGCTAGATCCTCACCCGAGCTCGGATCGGATCCGGGCGGCGAGCTGGGGCTGATTGGTCGTCACAAGCCACACCCGGGGGTCACCCAGCCAGCGCCGCAGACCCGCGGGCTCATCGACGGTCCAGACGAGCAGGGGCAGCTCGTGGTGCGCGCACCAGCGCGCCACGCTCGCCCGGGCGAGGCGATGGTGGGCCGCGATGAGGTTCGCGCGAGAGGCCGCGACGCGTCGGGCCGGGGCCAGCTCACCTGCCCGCACCCGGGCCCAGGCGGACCAGGGCACCTCCGAGAGTCCGCGACCCAATGACAACCCGACCGGGAGCGTGATGCCCGCCGCCTCCGCCCACTCCCGGACCGCCCGCACCGAGCGGTCCTCCAGGCTGGTGATGATGAAGGCGCCGTCGCCCATCATCGCCTGAGCGGTCTGGGCCGCCCGGGCCTCGTGGGTGCGTTCCGGGGTGCGATACAGCGCCGGGGGCGAGGTGAACTTGAGATCGATGTGGGCGCGGGCGTGTCCGGCCAGGATTCCCAGGGCCGCCTCGAGCGAGCACGCCTCGCCGTCGCTCTCAGAGCCGGCGTCGTGGCCGAGCACGAGCGCGCCGTCGGGCCGGCACTGCACGTCGAACTCGACGTACTCGGCGCCGAGGCCGAGTGCCCGCTCGAGCCCGGCGCGCGTGTTGTCGAGCTCGGGCCGTCCGGCGGCGCCGCAGCGGTGGGCGCTGATCAGGGGGCCGTCCGCCGGGCGGCCCCACGGCGGGGGTGTATTCACAGTCACCCCCGCCGCCACCCACCCCGGGCTACTTCAGGTCTTTGGAGCTCTTGCCCAACAGGTTGCGGGCGATGACCAGCTGCTGGATCTGCTGAGTGCCCTCGAAGATGTCGAGGATCTTCACGTCGCGTGCCCACTTCTCCAGCAACTCCTCCTCGGCGTAGCCGACCGAGCCGGCCAGCTTGACCAGGCGCAGGCAGATATCGGTCGCCACGCGACCCGCCTTGGCCTTGGACATCGACGCCTCGACCGTATTGGGCTTCTTGTTGTCGGCCATCCAGGCGGCGCGGAGCGCGAGCAGGCGGGCGGCCTCCCACTCGGCCTCCAACTCGATGAACTCGGCGGCCGCAGCGCTCTGGGTGTGCAGCGGCGCGTCGTAGTCGAGATCGAGGCCGGCGTCGGTGAACAGCTCCCGGGCACGCTGCAGGGCGGCCCGGGCGACGCCGATGGCCATCGCCGCGACGAGCGGTCGCGTGTTGTCGAAGGTCTTCATCACGCCGGAGAAGCCCTCACGCGCGGACTGGATCTCCGGCGAGCCGAGCAGGTTCTCCCGTGGCACCCGGACGTTCTTCAGCGCGAAGGCCGCCGTGTCCGAGGCCTTGGCGCCGAGCTTCTCCTCCAGCCGCTCCAGGTGCAGGCCGGGGTTGTCGCGCTCGACCACGAAGGACTTGATCGCCCCACGGCCCTTGGAGCGATCCAACGTCGCCCACACCACGATGAGCTCGGCCCGGTGCCCGGAGGTGACGTAGATCTTCTCCCCGTTGAGGACGTACTCCTGGGTCTCCTCGTCATAGGTGGCCGACGTCTTGATCGCCGCGGAGTCCGAGCCGGCCTCGGGTTCGGTGATCGCCATCGCCGCCCAGCGACCGCCGAAGCGCTCGAGCTGCTCCGGGGTGGCCACGGCGGCGATCGCCGCCTGGCCGAGACCCTGGCGCGGCATCGCCAGGAGCAGACCGACGTCGCCCCAGCTCATCTCGGTGACCGCCAGGACGGAGGCGAGGTTGCCACCGTTCTTGGTGGCGTCCTTGTCCGCCTTCTTGTCCTTGACTCGCCCGTTGGTGGTGACGTTCTTGTCGCCGTTCTCGGACTTGCCGGCGCTCACGCCGCCGTTTGCACCCGCACCGGCGGCGGCGGCCCGGGGGTCACCCGAGGCGATGCCGTCGAGCAGTGCGGCCAGGGCGTCGAGCTCCTTGGGGTTCTCGTGCTCGTGGAGGTCGTACTTGCGGCTGTTGGGGCGCAGAATGTGCTCGGCGGCCTGGTTGGCCTGGTAGACGAGCGCATCGAACTGCTTGGGAACTTCCAGATTGATTGGCATTAGGGCACCAGCACTCCCTCGATCAGACCCGCAGCGCGGAGATCGCGATACCAGCGCTCCACCGGGTGCTCCTTGGTGAATCCATGACCGCCCAGCAGCTGAACGCCGTCGGAGCCGATCTGCATTCCGTATTTGGTCGCCAGCGTGCGCGCCAGGGCGACTTCCTTGGTGTAGTCCTTGCCCGCGTCGATCAGCGCCGCCGCCCGGTAGGTGACCAGGCGCAGGCCGTCGAGTTCGATCGCGATGTCGGCCACCTTGAAGGCGACCGCCTGACGGTTGGAGATCGGCTCGCCGAAGGCGATGCGATCGTTGACGTAGGCCTTGACGTAATCGAGCACGGCCTGTCCGGTGCCCACCGCCAGCGCGGCCCAGCCGAGGCGACCGAGGGCGATCAGCTCCCGGTACACCTCGACGTCACCGTCGCCGAGCAGCGCGCCGGAGCCGAGCTTGACGTTCTCCAGGATGACCTGTCCGGTCGCCGCTGCGCGCAGACCCATGGCCGGCTCGGGCACCGTGCTCACGCCGGGTGTCTTGGACTCGACGATGAACAGGGCGGGGCCGTGCTGGTCGAGATCGGCGGCGATGATGAACAGTTCGTCCTCGGCCGCGCGGGGCACCAGCGACTTGACGCCGTTGAGGGTGTAGCCCTCGGCGGTGCGGGTGGCCGTCGTCTGGAGCTTGAACGGATCGAACAGGGCGCGGGGCTCACTGACCGCCACCGCGGCCGCCGGAGGGTTGTCGCCGACGAACTCGGGCAGGTAGGTGGCCTGCTGGTCGGCGTCGCCCCACAGCGACAGGGCGGTGGCCACCCCGGCCGGTGCGAGCATGGCGACGGCGAAGCCGAGATCGCCCTGGGCGAAGGCCTCGGCGAGCAGAACCGAGGTGACCGCCGAGCGCTCCTCGAACATGCCTCCGAGCGATTCGGGGACGCCGACGATGGCCAGGCCCAACTCGTTGGCCTGGTCGAGCAGCTCCTTGGGAGCGCTCAACGCCTTATCCGCCGCGCGGGCGATCGGCCGGACCTGCTCGAGGGCGAAGTCGCGCACCGAGTCGGCCATCAGCCGCTGCTCGCGCGTGGGCGTGAGGTCGAACAGCTCACGCGGCTTGGACGCCCGCGGCTGGCGCTGGGGGCCGGCCAGCTTGGAGGTCGCCTTGAAGGCGCGTCCGGCCGCGCCGGCGGCCCGAACGGACTGGCGGGATCCGGTGAAGAGGATCCGCTCGGCCGCGTCTCGGATGCCGAGCCGGTCGAGGAGTTCAGAGGAGGCGAACGTATTGACGGCCTGAAGACCCCAGGCGACGCCGCGCTCCGTCAAGGTGTGTGAATTCTGCTGGGGCATTGCGATAACGATATCCCTGTTTGGTGTTACGTCAGTTGATGTAATCCTCAACGAAATCGTAGCCGATCCGTGCGACTTCCGTGGAGGTTGGTTGACGGATCTGTGACAACCCGTGAGCCGAATCGGGCTGCCGCGCCGGCCGGGCTCAGCAGCGGTTATTACGCGGTGCTTACGGTGAGCCCGTCATGCTCCGCGGTCATGCGGGTTCTCGTGGTCGAAGATGAGCGGCGCCTGGCGGATGCCATCGCCCGCGGACTGCGCCGCGAGGGCATGGCGGTCGATCTGGCCGGCGACGGCGACGAGGCGCTGCAGAAGGCCCGCGTCGTCCGCTACGACGTGCTGGTGCTCGACCGCGACCTGCCCGGCACCCACGGTGACGAGGTCTGCCGGTCGGTGCGGGCTGAGCGGCCCGAGACCGGGATCATCATGGTCACCGCCGCGGGCGAGCTCGACGACCTGGTCTCCGGACTGTCGCTCGGTGCCGACGACTACCTGCCCAAGCCGTTCCGTTTCGCCGAGCTGGTCGCCCGCATCCGGGCTCTCTCGCGTCGGGCCGTCCCGAGCCGCCCGCCGGTGCTCGTGCACGGTGACCTGGAGCTCGATCCGGCCCGGCGCTCGCTGACCCGGTCGGGCGAGCCGATCGAACTCGCCCGCAAGGAGTTGGCGGTGCTTGAGACACTGATGGCTGCCGACGGCGCCACTGTCTCGGCCGAGGAGCTCCTGGAGCGCGTGTGGGACGAGCACACCGACCCGTTCACCAACGTGGTGAGGATGACGATCATGACGCTGCGCCGCAAGCTCGGAGAGGGTGGGGCGGGCGCGGTCATCGAGACGGTGATCGGCGTCGGCTACCGCATGGCCTGATGGCTCGGCTCAGGGCGCTGCGCTTGCCGCCCTGGACGGTCAGGGCTCGCCTGACCTCGCTCTATGGCACGGTCTTCCTGGTCAGCGGGGCGATCCTGCTGACCGTCGGCTACTTCCTGGTCCGCAGCAACCTCGAGCGCCGCGTCCACCTCCAGCGCCAGCTCGGGCTGAACTTCAACCCCGACAGCCACCAGTCCCAGACGCTTGCCCAGCAGGTCTATGCGGCCTACCGATCCGAGTGGATTCACCAGACCTTGGGCCAGCTGGTCTTCACCTACATCCTGGCGCTCATCGCCATGACGCTCATCTCCGTGCTGGCCGGCTGGGTGCTGGCCGGTCGCGCGCTCGGGCCGCTGCGTGACATCACCGCCACCGCCCGGCGCGTGTCGGTGGAGAACCTCGGCGAGCGGATCGCCCTGGCGGGGCCCGAGGACGAGCTCAAGCAACTGGCCGACACCTTCGACGGCATGCTCGGCCGCCTCGACGCCGCCTTCGTCAGCCAGCGCCACTTCGTCGCCAACGCCAGCCACGAGCTCCGGACGCCGCTGGCCATCATGCGCACCGAGGTCGACGTGGCAATGGCCGACCCGGACGCGAGCGTCGCCGAGCTGCGAGAGATGGGCGAGGCGCTGCGCGAGAGCATCGACCGCTCCGAGGGACTCATCGCGGCGCTGCTGGCGCTCGCGCGTTCGGAGGCGGTGACCGACGAGCAGAGCGTCGATCTGGCCGTGCTGGCCGGGGACTGCGTGACCGACCTGACGCGTCGCGCGGTCGCCGCCGAGGTCACCATCGACACCGACGAGCTAGCCCCGGCGGTCGTGCGCGGCGATCCCGCGCTGCTGGAGCGACTGCTGGCCAATCTGATCGATAACGGCATTCGTTACAACGTGCCCGGCGGTCACCTCGCGCTGCGCACGGCGGTCGTCGGGTCGACCGTCGAGCTGACCGTGACCAACGGGGGTGACGTCATCGCCCTCGAGCAGGTCGGGTCCCTCACCGAGCCGTTCCGGCGCCTCTCGCGCCAGACCACCGGCTTCGGGCTCGGCCTGTCGATCGTCGACTCGGTGGTCAAGGCCCATGACGGCAAGCTTGAGGTCGTCGCACCGCCCGAGGGCGGGCTCTCGGTGCGCGTCGAGCTGGCCGCGGACCGGTCGGTCCGGACGTCGCGGGGGCGCGCCGTGTCAGTGCGACCCTGAGCGCGGGCCGGACCCCTGCTTCAGCGCCGCTTGAGGCCCAGCTCATCCAACTCTTAGGTTGGGCCGCCGGATTCCTTACACCTCAGACCTAGCTTCGGCGGCCGATGTCCTCCGCCCCCGCCTCCCAGCGGGCCGGCTCGTCTCGCTCCAAGCAGAGACCCGGTCGCCGCTCCTCCACTGCCTCTGCCTCACGCCGTCGCCTCGGCTCGAACCTCAAACAGCCCTGGCTGCTCTACCTGGTCCTGGCCGCGGCGGCGGTTGCCGTCGTGGTCCTGGCCGTCACCTCACTGGGCACCTCCAGCAGCTCCGCCCGGACTGAGACCGAGACGGTCGCGGCAACCAGCGGCGTCGTCCAGGAGACCGCCTCGGGCTCGGGCAACGTCGAGGCCGGCGTCGACGATGACGTCGACTTCCAGACCTCAGGCACGCTCGAGCACGTCTACGTCAAGCAGGGCGAGACGGTGAAGAAGGGCGAGCTGCTGGCGGAGCTGAACCCCGCTACCGCCGACCTGAACCTCGAGGAGGCAGAGGCGAACCTGGCTCAGGCCGAGGACACCCTCACCACCGCCGAGGCCAACGAGACAACCACCGACGACACGGCCGATGACGACGTCGCCGCGGACACCGCTGTCCTGGTCGACGCGCCCGTACAGACGGTGCCTGCCACCACCACAACCGCGTCGGCCCTGACCCCGACCCCCGCGACGACCACGACGCCTGCCGCAACCTCGACGCGGGCCGTGACGACGACCCCGGCGACGGACACCACTCCGAGCACCGACGCCACGGGGACGAGCGCTCCCACCAGCACGGTGACCGTGACCGTGACCACCCCGGCCGGCACCACGGCCACGGGCGCCGCATCGACAGGCTCCTCCTACTCGGGTAGCTCGCGGACGAGCAACGGCACCAGCACCGGCTCCACCAGCACCGGGTCCACCAGCTCCGGCGGCTCCGGCGGCTCCGGCGGCACCAGCTCGGGCGGCACCAGCACGACGAGCGCGGCCACCACCGCCGCCCAGGTCGAGAGCGACAAGGTCGCGGTCGCCTCGGACAAGGTGACCATCGCCGCCGATCAGCAGGCGGTCAA
>CBDAPW010000004.1:0-774802 GCA_965198695.1 Solirubrobacteraceae bacterium
GTTCCTCGACTGCGGCAACATCGACCGCAACCCGGCCGGTGCCGCCCTCGTCCACGACGGAGCCACCGTCCTCAACATCGATCACCACCACGACAACACGCGCTTCGGAACCGTCAATCACGTGGCGGCCGAGGCGTCCTGTACGGCCGAGATCGTCTGGGGGCTGATGGGGGAGCTGGGCGCCGAGCTGACCCCGCAGATCGCCGAGGCGCTCTACGTCGGTCTGCTCACCGACACCGGCTGCTTCAACTACAACAACACGACGCCGCGGGCGCACCTGATGGCGGCCGAGCTGATCGGGGCCGGCACCGACATCCATCGCATCTACCAGCGCGTGTATGAGGACGTCCCCTACGCCAAGCTCGCCCTGCTGGCCCGCGGCCTCGACCACGTCGAGCGCTATGACGGCGGCCGCCTGACCGTTGCGCAGCTGTCGGCCGAGGACTTCGCCGCCACCGGCGCGGAGGAGAGCTACACCGAGGGCGTCATCGACCATCTCCGCGCCGTGCGCGACACCGCCATGGCCGCCCTGGTCCGCGACCGCCTGGCCGCCCCGGGGGAGGCCCAGGAGGACACGGGCGGATCCCGCGTGCGCAAGGTGTCGCTGCGCGCCAGCGACGACCGGGTCGACGTCTCGGCGATCGCCCGTGAGCTCGGGGGCGGCGGACATCGCGCTGCAGCCGGCTTCTCCACGTCGCTGAGCTGGGCCGAGCTCGTGGGCTTCCTGCGCGAGGCGCTGGAGCACCAGCTCAACGGGCCCGACCGTGCCTGACGGCGTCATCCTCTTCGACAAGCCCGCCGGAATCACCTCCCACGACGTGGTGGCTGAGGTCCGTCGGCACTTCGGGGGGCGCCGGGGGGTCAAGGTCGGTCATGCGGGCACTCTCGACCCCTTCGCCACCGGTCTGCTGCTCGTACTGGTCGGACGCGCCACCCGCGCCCAGCGCTTCCTCATGGCCCTACCCAAGCGCTATGAGACGGTGGCGCGCTTCGGCGCGACATCCACCACCGGTGATCGCGACGGTGAGATCACTGAGACCGGGGTGGTGCCGGTGGGGGACCTGAGGCTCCCCACCGGCAAGCTGAGTCAGCGTCCGCCGGCCTACTCGGCGGTCAAGGTCGACGGTCAGCGCGCCTACGCACTGGCGCGAGCCGGCGTCGAGTTCGAGCTGGAGCCGCGTGAGGTCGAGGTGTACGCCTTCGAGCAGATGTGGTCTGAGGGCGATCGCCGGGGCTTCGCCATCCGCTGCTCCTCGGGCACCTACGTCCGCTCGCTGATCATGGACCTGGGTGACGCCTACTGCGAGAAGCTGCGCCGGACCAGCATCGGTGACTTCAACGTCACCGATGCCGACCCCCAGAAGATCGTGCCGCTCGGCGACGCGCTGTCGTTCCTGCCGCGCGTCGTGCTCGACGAAGATGATGCGCGCCGGGCCAGTCACGGGGTGGCGGTCAACCCGAATCGGCGCCACAGCACCCACAAGGCGAGCCAGCCGCTGCGCCTCGTCGACGCGGCCGGCCTGATCGCCATCGCCGAACCCCAGCCCGACGGCAGCCTCAAGCCGATCGTCGGCTTCCGCGGCTAGCCTTCGCCCTACGCCATGGACGTGACGCAGCTCGCAGACGTCAAGCCGCGCCCGCGCCGCGTGGCGGTGGGGGAGTTCGACGGGGTTCACCTCGGTCACCGACGGGTGATCGACTCCAACGACACGGTGCTGACCTTCGACCCGCACCCGGCCACCGTGGTCCATCCCGAGCGAGCTCCCAAGCTGCTCACCTCGCTGGAGGTCAAGATCGAGCTGATCGGCGAGCTCGACGTCCAGGAGCTGGTGATCGTCCCCTTCGACGCCGGCTTCGCCGCCCAGACGCCCCGGGAGTTCATCGACCACATCCTCGTCGACAGCCTCCGAGCCACCCACGTGGCGGTGGGCAACAACTTCCGCTTCGGCCACGATGCCAGCGGGACCCCCCAGCTGCTGGCGGCCGACCCGCGCTTCTCCACCACCGTCGAGAGCCTCGTCGCCGCGGACGGCGACACCATCTCCTCCACGCGGATCCGCGCGCTCGTGGCCGCCGGGGACATGGGGGAGGCCAACCGGCTGCTCGGCGCCACGTTCCGCATGCGTGGTGAGGTCGTCGGCGGCGATCAGCGCGGCCGTGAGCTCGGCTTCCCCACCGCCAACATCCTCCCCGACCCGGCCCTGGTGTGCCCGGCCTTCGGCGTCTACGCCTGTCGCGTGGGCGCCCACCTCGCGGCGGTCAGCGTCGGCGTGCGGCCCACCTTCGGGGAAGGCCTGGTGCCGCTCATCGAGGCCTACCTGCTCGACTTCAACGCCGACCTCTACGGTCACACGCTCGAGGTGGAATTCGTCGCCCGCCTGCGGGGGGAGGAGCGCTACGAGGGGGTCGAGCCGCTGATCGAGCAGATGAACGCCGACGTCGCGGAAACCCGGCGCTTGCTGGCCTGAACCACCGCCGCGGCGAACCCCCGACACCCTGCTAGCCTGATCGACGCGATATGACTTTGACTCTTGAAAAGAAGGCCGAGCTGATCGAGAAGTTCGGCGACTCCCCGACCGATACCGGTAAGACCGAGGTTCAGGTCGCGCTGCTCACCGAGCGCATCAATCAGCTCACCGATCACCTGCGCACCCACAAGAAGGACCACCACTCGCGCCGTGGCCTGCTGATGCTCGTCGGCCAGCGCCGTCGCCTGCTGGACTACCTCCAGCGTGCCGATCTCGAGCGCTATCGCTCGCTGATCCGCGAACTCGGCCTGCGCCGCTAGGGCCCAGCGCTCACCGGCAGGTCCTTCAACGCGCATCCTCGTGATGCGCGTTCTGCTTTAAGCCGTCGACGCCTGGGGCGGTTGGGCCGACATGACGCACTGGTGGGCGAGCTCGAACTCCTCGAGCGTCAGCGGCAGGTCCGCGAACGGACACGCCTCACCGCCGCCGGTGCTGATCGCCGAGCGGATCAGGGTGAGCTGACGCGCCAGCGCGCGCTGGCCCTCCTCACCGCTGAGGTCGACCGCGACCTTGCAGGCGCCCTTGATGAGCATCAGCACGTCGAAGGCGCCGATGTCGCCGCGCACGGTGCCGGCGGCGTGGTCGGCGGCGATGAGTCCGTCGAGCACCTCGATCATCTCGCGATGGGCGGCCTTGATGCCCTCGTGGGAGAGGAACTCCTCAGCCGCGACACCCTCGAACAGGGCGCGATCCATCTGCTGGCCCTCGGCCAGCGGGGTGATCAGGCTCTCCAGCAGGCGGCCGCGGGGTTCGCCGGTGACCAGCATCTCGCGCCCGGTGTTCGCCGCCTCGCGCATGCGCTCGATGACCACGGCGATGACCAGGTCGCTCTTGGTGGGGAAGTTGCGGAACAGCGTGGCGCGTCCGACGCCGGCGTGCCCGGCGATCTCAGAGACCCCGACCTCCAGACCGCGCTCGCGGAACAGCTCCGAGGCGGCCTCGAGGAGCCGTTCACGGTTGCGAGCCGCGTCAGCGCGCTGGCGTCGCTCGGCCCCTGGGTGCGGCTCGGACTCGACCTGAGGTGTGTCGGTGACTGCCATGGATAGATCGTAGGACCCAGCCCGGAGGGGGGAGCTGGTGGCCCCACAGGCCACCAGCTCCTCACACCACCGTGCTAGGCCGCGACCAGCACCTTGGACGGATCGGTCTCGACCTCGGCGATGTGGCGCTTGCGCAGGAACACCATGAGGATCGTCGCGCCGGCGCCCATCAGGATCGCCGCCACCAGGAAGGCGATGTGGTAGCCGGACACCGTGGCGGCGACCTTGGCGGTACCGCCGTTGATGAGCGAGCTGGTGTGGGAGGCCGACAGGGTGGCCAGGATCGCCAGGCCGAGTGAGCCGCCGACCTGCTGGGCGCTGTTGAACAGCCCCGAGGCCAGCCCGGCGTCGTCGTTGGAGACCCCGGAGGTGCCCATCAGCGTCAGCGGCACGAACACCAGGCCCATCCCGATCGACATCGGCAGCAGGCCCGCGAGCAGGTCGGCGACGTAGTGGGCGTGGCTGACCGGCAGCCGGGTCAGGTACAGCAGCCCGGCGCAGGCCAGGGCGAGCCCGATCACCGAGATGTTGCGCACCCCGAGCTTGGGGATCACCGCCTGGGAGATCCCGGCGCCGACGATGATGCCGAGCGACACCGGCAGGAACGCGAAGCCGGCCCGCAGCGGGCTGTAGTGCATCACGTCCTGGACGTAGAGGGACGCGAAGTAGAACATCCCGAACAGCGCCGAGGCGACGAGCAGCATCACCACGTTGGCGGTGGCGATCGAGCGGATCCGGAAGATCGACAGCTTGACCAGCGGCGCGGCGCTGCGTGACTCGATCACGTAAAAGGCCGCGAGGAGCAGGAAGCCGGCGGCGAGCACGATCAGGGTCTTGGGCGAGCCCCAACCCCATAGGGTCGACTTGACGATCGCGAACACCACGACGAGCAGGCCGCCGGTGATGGTGGCCGCGCCGGCCGCATCGAAGCGGTGATGGCCCAGGTCAGCGGTGGACTCGGGAACGAAGCGGTAGGCCATGGCGATGGTCAGCGCGCCGACCGGCACGTTGACGAAGAAGCACCAGCGCCAGGAGACGAGGTCGGTGAGCACGCCACCGAGGAGCAGGCCGAAGGCGGCGCCTCCGGCGGCGATGGCCGACCAGATGCCCAACGCCTGGGTGCGCTCCTTGTTGTCCTGGAAGGTGGTCATGATGATCGACAGCGCGGCGGGGGAGACCATGGCGCCGCCGATGCCCTGCAGGCCACGGCCGAAGATGAGCCAGGTGGGATCCTGGGCGAGCCCGTTGAGCAGGCTGGCGACGCTGAACAGCGCCACGCCGGCGACGAACAGGCGTCGGCGCCCGAGCAGGTCGGCCATGCGGCCGCCGAGCATGAGGAAGCCGCCGAAGGTCAGGGTGTAGCCGTTGACGATCCACTGCAGGTTGGTGGTGGAGAAGTCGAGGCCGCGCTGGATGGAGGGCAGCGCGACGTTGACGATCGTGTTGTCCAACACGACCATGAACTGCGCCATGCAGGCGATCACGAGGATCAGTCCCTTATGACGTGAGACGGTGTCAGGCACTGCGGACACTGGATGAGACCTCCGAAGACGGGGGGAACGAGATAAAGTGAGACCAGACGGTCCGCATAGACTACACAAGTGAGACCCACCGGTCCGCTTATGTGCGCAATTCCACACGGGTCGTCACACCGGCGTCACATCCGACCCGCATGGGAACTGGCAAAACCGGGAAGCCCGAGCCGCTAGGATTTCCGCTGTTCGGAAACGATGAAAATCAGAGATGCGCTCCGCCGACTGAACGGGCGGAGCAGAAGCAGAAGGGAAATTGAATATGCCCGAGTCCGTTACACGCGTAACGGCTGAGATCTCCGGCAAGGAGATCTCGTTCGAGACCGGCAAGCTGGCCAAACAGGCCACCGGCGCAGTCGTCGTTCGTGCAGGCGACACCATGGTGCTCTGCACCGCCGTGATCGGCAACCTGCGCGACGCAGACTTCCTCCCCCTCACCGTCGACGTGGAAGAGCGCATGTACGCCGCGGGCAAGATCCCCGGCTCGTTCTTCAAGCGCGAGGGTCGCGCGGGCGAGAAGGGGACGTTGACCGCCCGCATGATCGACCGCCCGATCCGCCCGCTGTTCCCCAAGGGCTGGCGCTTCGAGACCCAGCTGGTCGCCATGCCGCTGTCGATCGACCACGTCAACCCGTACGACATCCTCGCGATCAACGGCGCCTCCGCTGCGCTGCAGCTGTCCGGCGCCCCGGTGGCCCACGCCGTCGGCGCGGTCCGCATCGGCAAGATCGACGGCAACTTCGTCGTCAACCCCGACGAGGAGGACCTCCTCGACAACACCGACCTGGACCTGATCGTCGCCGGCACCGCCGAGGGCATCACCATGGTCGAGGCCGGCGCCAACGAGATCCCCGAGGCCGAGATCCTCGACGCCCTCGACATCGCCCATGACGCGATCAAGCAGCTCGTCGCGGTGCAGGCCGATCTCAAGGCACGGGCCGGCAAGCCGACCATCGAGTTCACCGCGCCCGAGGTGCACCCCGACCTCTACGCCCAGGTCAAGGCCTCCCACGGCGAGGCGCTCGCTCAGGCCGCCGCGGTGGAGGACAAGCTCGACCGCCAGAACCAGACCGAGGCCGTGAAGGCCGCGATCGTCGAGCAGTACACCCCCGACGTCGACGCCGAGGGCTACGCCGAGGCCAAGGCCAACGCACAGCGCGCGGCGGACAAGCTCGAGAAGACCCTGATCCGCGAGCGGATCGCGGTCCAGAAGATCCGGCCCGACGGCCGTAGCTCGGACGAGATCCGTCCGATCGACATCGAGGTGTCCGTCACCCCGCGCACCCACGGCTCGGCTCTGTTCACCCGTGGCCAGACCCAGGCTCTCTCAACCGTGGCGCTTGGCACCACGCGCGAGGAGATGCGCCTGGACACGCTGGGGCTGGAGACGACCAAGCGGTACTTCCACCACTACAACTTCCCGCCCTTCAGCGTCGGCGAGGCCGGCCGCCTGGGTGGGCCCAAGCGGCGTGACATCGGCCACGGTGCGCTCGCCGAACGCGCTCTGGTTCCGATGATCCCGAGCCAGGAGGACTTCCCCTACACGATTCGCGTCGTGTCGGAGATCCTCGAGTCCAACGGCTCCTCGTCGATGGCCTCGGTGTGTGGTTCCTCGCTGTCGCTGATGGACGCGGGCGTCCCGCTGAAGAAGCCGGTCGCCGGCATCGCCATGGGGCTGATCAAGGAGGGCGATGACTACATCGTCCTGACCGACATCGCCGGCGTCGAGGATCACCTCGGCGACATGGACTTCAAGGTCGCCGGGACCGAGGACGGCATCACCGCCCTGCAGATGGACATCAAGATCACGGGCGTGAGCTTCGAGATCATGCGTGACGCGCTGGCTCAGGCCAAGGCGGCTCGCACGTTCATCCTGGGGAAGATGCACGAGACGATCGACACGCCGCGTGGCGAGCTGTCGCGTTACGCCCCCGGGATCTCCTCGATCAAGATCGACCCGGAGAAGATCGGCCTGCTCATCGGCAAGGGTGGCGAGACCATTCGCGCCCTGCAGGAGGAGTTCGAGTCCCAGATCGACGTCAACGACGAGGGCCAGGTGCTCGTCTACGCGTCGAACCGCGAGCTCGGCGAGGGCCTGGTGGACCGGATCCGCTCGATGACCAAGGAGGTCGCGGTCGGAGACGAGTTCAAGGGCAAGGTGGTCAAGACCACCACCTTCGGCGCCTTCGTCGAACTGGCCAAGGGCACCGACGGGCTGCTGCACATCTCCAACGTGGCCCCGGGCCGGCGCATCGCGACGGTCGAGGAGGTCCTCAACAAGGGCGACGAGATCCTCGTCAAGGTGGTCGAGGTCGACCGCGAGCGTGGCCGCATCGGCCTGCGCCTGGCGGACGATCCGGACATCGCCGGCAAGTCCAACGAGGAGCTGGCGGCCGTCGTCGCCGCCGACAGCGCCCGGAGCGGCCCGCCGCGCGGTGACCGCAGCGGTGGCGACCGCAACGGCGGTGGCCGTGACCGCGGTGGTCGCGGTGGCGATCGCGGCGGAGACCGCGGTCCCCGGCGCGAGCGTGTCCGTGACTCAGATCCTGACCGCGCGTAGTTAGTGCTCGCTCACCGGGAGACCACTCTCCCGTCCGGCGTGCGGATCGTGACGGAGGCCATGCCCTCCGTCCGGTCCGTCACGTTGGGCTTCTGGATCGGCACGGGCTCCCGCGCGGAGTCCGAGGCCGAGGCCGGACTCTCACACCTGCTCGAGCACCTGCTGTTCAAGGGCACGAGCTCGTTCTCGAGCCTGGCGATCGACCAGATCTTCGACACCATGGGAGCCGAGATCAATGCCGGCACCGGCCGTGAGACGACCTCGCTGTACGCGCGGGTGATCGACGAGCACGTACCCCGCGCCTTCGCGGTGATGGCCGAGATGGTGTTCGCGCCATCGCTGAGCGACATCGACTCCGAGCGTGAGGTGATCCTCGAGGAGATTGCCATGTACGAGGACGATCCCCAGGAGAAGGTGTTCGACGTGCTCGGCGAGGCCGTGTTCGGCTCTCACCCGCTCGGGCGGGCGATCATCGGCTATGCGCCGGTCGTCGCCGACACCCCGCCGGCCGGCATCCGTGCCTTCCACGACGCCCGCTACGTGCCGTCCAACGTGGTCATCGCCGCCGCCGGGGCGGTCGATCATGACGCGTTGGTGGAACTGGCGGCCGCCCAGCTGCCCGCAGCTCAGGGCGCCGGCCCGGCCCCTGCTGCTGTCGGCTTTGGGCTCGACAGCAGCGCTCTCGCGCAGCGGCGCTTCGAGTACAAGGACACCGAGCAGTTCCACGTCTGCCTGGGTGGTGTGGCGATCTCCCGCCATGACCCGCGCCGCTACGCGCTGCGGGTGCTCGACACGATCTTCGGCGGGGCGACCTCCTCGCGGCTGTTCCAAGAGGTGCGGGAGAAGCACGGCCTGGCCTACAGCGTGTACTCGTTCGCCTCGGGCTTCGCCGACACCGGCCAGATCGGGCTCTATGTGGGCACCCGGGCCGACAACGTCGAGGCCGCCCTCGGAGTGGTGGGAGTCGAACTCGAGCGGATGCGCTCTGACCCCGCCTCGGCGGACGAGCTGGCGCGCGCCAAGGAGAACCTCAAGGGCCGCCTGCTGTTGGCCCTCGAGTCGACCGGAGCGCGCATGAACCGCCTCGGCTCCTCGGTGCTGGCCGGCGAGCCGCTGCTGTCGCTGGATGAGATCGAGGCCGCCGTCGACGCGGTGTCGCTGGACGACCTGCGCGAGCTGGCCGTGGAGCTCTGGGATCCCGCCCGACTGTCGGTGGTGGGGATCGGTCCGGACGAGGCCCGCTTCGACGCCGCCGTGGGCGGTCTGGGGCTGGCCGGAGCCGCGGCGTGAGATGGCGATTGCTGCGGTCTGACGGCCCTGGCCGTCCGTTCCGCATGATCCGCGTCGTGGTGAGCGGGGCGGCGGGCCGCATGGGCGCCACCGTCTGTGAGGCCGTGGAGGAGGCCGACGGGCTCGAGCTCGTCGGACGCGCCGACCCGTCACTCGAGGTGTCGCTCGCCGACGCCCTGTCCGAGGTCGCCCCCGACGTGGTGGTCGACTTCAGCGTCCCCGCGGTCGCGGTGGAGAACATCCGCACGGCCGCGGCCGCGGGCGTGCACGTGGTGGTCGGCACCACCGGCTTTGACCTGGCCGAGCTCGATGGGGCGGAGGGGGCCAACATCTTCATCGCCCCGAACTTCGCCATCGGGGCCGTGCTGATGATGCGGTTCGCCAGCGAGGCGTTCCGGTACATGGCGAGCGCGGAGATCATCGAGCTCCACCACGACCGGAAGCTGGACAAGCCCTCGGGCACCGCGGCTCTGACGGCTCAGCGGATGGCCGCGGCGGCGCCCGAGAAGGGCGAGCCGCCGGTCCACTCTGTCCGCCTGCCCGGCCTGGTGGCCCACCAGGAGGTCATCCTGGGCGACCTCGGCCAGACGCTCACCCTGCGCCACGACTCGATCGATCGCCTGTCGTTCATGCCCGGGGTGATCCTCGCCGTCCGGCGCGTGGCCGAGCTGCCGGACCGGCTGACCGTGGGCCTCGAGGCGCTGCTGTAGCTCCGGCGTGAGCGAATGTGGCTAGACTCGCAAACCGTTATAACGGAAACCGAGTCATAGTCATGAAGCAGCTGCGCTCAATCCTCGAGTTGGTGCTGACGATCGTCATCGCCGCCGGCCTCGCCTTCCTCGTCCAGGCGTTCGTCATCAAGCCCTACCGGATTCCCAGCGGATCGATGGAGCCGACCCTGGGCATCAACCAGCGCATCCTGGTCAACCGTCTGGGCCGGCACCCCGGCATCGGCGACATCGTGGTCTTCCACCCGCCGAGCGGGGCCGACAACGAACTCAGCCCCCAGTGCGCGGACACCAGCCAGGGCTTCAACACCGAGGGCAATGCCGATGCCCAGCCGTGTGACAAGGCGCTGCCGGGCCAATCGACCGAGACGTTCATCAAACGCGTCGTCGGCTTACCCGGCGACACCCTGCGCATCCGCAACGGACTCGTGTACCGCAACGGTCAGCCGGAGAAGCATTCCTTCATCACCCCGTGTGTGGGCGCCGCCGAATGCACCTTCACCGGCACGATCAAGGTGCCCCAGGGCGACTACTACATGATGGGCGACAACCGCGGCGACTCCGACGACAGCCGCTACTGGGGCCCGGTGCCCCAGAAGTACATCATCGGTGAGGCCTTCTTCACCTACTGGCCGATCAAGCGGATCGGCACGCTCTGAGGATGCATGCGCCTCGCTGAGCGCAGCGTGCTGGTGCTGACGAGCCTGGCCGGCGGCGATCGTCACGGCTACGCCCTGCTCAAGGACATCGAGAGCTTCTCCGGGGTGACCCTGTCACCGGGCACCCTCTACGGGGCGCTGGCCAAGCTGGAGGCCGACGGATACGTCAAGCGCCTGGCCGCCGAGGATCGCCGCTATCCCTACCGTCTCACGGCGGCCGGACGGGCGGCACTCGCCGATCGGCTGGCCGAATCTGCCAGGATCGCCACCCTGGGACTCGAGCGGATCGCGCTCGGCGGCCCCTGACCTCGATGCGACGCCTCATCTCAGCCACCCTGCTGCTCTACCCGCGCCCGGTGCGTCGACGCCACGGTGCCGAGCTCGAATCCCTCGTCGCGGAGCTGATCGAGCGCGAGGGCGCCTCCCGCCATCGCGTGGTGGGCCGGCTCGCCCTCGACGGCCTGACCCAGCGCCTGAGCACCCGCGCCACGGCGGTGGTCGTGATGGTGACCCTGGCGCTGACGAGCTTCGGCGGCCTGGCGGTGTCGGACTTCGCCGCCGCCAGCGCCCACGGCACCGTCCCGACCCACATCCGCGCCCGGCACGTCACGCGCACCCATGACACGCGGGCGCACCACGCGTCCCGCCGGTCGGCTGGGATAATCAAGTAAGTGACCAACTTCGGCGCGATCCTCACCGCGATGGTGACCCCGTTCGATTCCGACGGCAACGTCGACCTGGGCGCCGCGGCCAAGCTGCTCGAGCACCTCTACGGTTCCGGTTCCGACGGTGTCGTCGTCTGCGGTACCACCGGTGAAGCGGCCACACTCGACGATGAGGAGCACCTCGGCTTCATCGAGTTCGTGGTGACCCAGACCCGCCGGGCTCACCCGGGCAAGACGGTGATCGCCGGCGTCGGCTCCAACGACACCCGTCATGCGGTCAAGCTCACCGAGGCGGCGACCGCACTCGGACCCGACGGGCTGCTCAGCGTCAACCCGTACTACAACCGCCCGAGCCGGGCCGGGGTGATCGCCCACTACCGCGAGGTGGTGGCCGCCACCGATCTGCCGATCGTGCTCTACAACATCCCCCAGCGGACCGGCTCTGACCTCTCCAACGACCTGCTCGCCGAGCTGGCCCAGCTCGACAACATCTCCGCGGTCAAGCAGGCGAATGAGGCGAACCTGGCCAAGGTCGACGGTCTGTCGGTGTATGCCGGCAACGACGACCTGCTGGCCGCCGTGCTCGACCTCGGTGAGCCCGGCGTCATCGGCACCTCGACCCATGTGTTCGGACCCCAGTTCCGCGCCATGGTCGACCAGCCCGAACAGCGCCGGGCGATCCACGCCCGGCTCGCCGACGTCTACCGCGACATGGCCATCGCGCCGGCCGCGGTGACCAACAAGACCGCGCTTGGGTTGATCGGCATCGATGTGGGGGGGCCCCGACTGCCCTATGTTCCTCTAGATGAATCTGAGACCGCCGTCATCCGCGGCTTACTTGAACGCAGTGATCTCTTGACCGGCACGAGCGCCCGAGCGTGAGTCCCAAGTTGCGCGTCCTGCCGCTCGGCGGCCTGGGCGAAATCGGCAAGAACATGATGGCCGTCGAGTACGAGGGCCGCATCGTCGTCATCGACACCGGCCTGCGCTTCCCCACCGCCGAGATGCTCGGCATCGACCTGGTGCTGCCCGACTTCACCTACCTGAAGGAACGGGCTGACCAGATCGACGCCATCGTCATCACCCACGGTCACGAGGATCACCTCGGCGCGCTGCCCTACTTCATGCGCGAGCTCAACCGCGCGGGCGCCAACCCGCCGGTCTACAGCTCGCGGCTCACCGTGGCGATGGCGCGCTCCAAGCTCGATGAGCACAAGCTCCGCGACGTGGACATCAGCGACGTGCGCACCGGGGAGCAGATCGCCGCCGGCCCGTTCGACATCGAGATGATCCACATGACCCACTCGATCCCGGACGCCTGCGCGGTCGCGCTGCACACCGACCTGGGGGTCGTGCTGGCCACCGGTGACTACAAGTTCGATCAGACCCCGGTGGACGAGCGCCCGGCCGACTTCGCGCGCCTGGCCGAGCTCGGCTCCGAGGGCGTCCTGCTGCTCGCCGGCGACTCCACCAACGCCGACCGCCCGGGCTACTCGCCGTCGGAGTCGGTCGTGGGTCCGCACCTCGAGGAGGTGTTCGCCCGCTGTGAAGGCCGGATCGTGGTGACGAGCTTCGCCTCCAACATCCATCGCGTCCAGCAGGTGATCGACGCCGCCGCGGCGCTGGATCGCAAGGTCGCCCTGGTCGGGCGCAGCATGCGCAAGAACGTCGGCATCGGCCGCTCCCTCGGGCACATCGAGGTCCCCGACGGCATGCTCATCCAGCCCCAGGAGGTCGAGAGCTTCCGGGATGACCGGGTGGTGGTCATCTCGACCGGCTCCCAGGGTGAACCGCTCTCAGCGCTGCGGCGCATGGCCCACAACGACCATCGCCAGATCCAGCTCCACCGCGGTGACACCGTGGTGTTCTCGGCCACGCCGATCCCGGGCAACGAGCGCGCGGTCAATGACACCGTCGATCGGCTCTACCAGATCGGCTGTGACGTCATCACCACCGCCGACGCCCCGATCCACGCCTCCGGACACGGGTATCAGGAGGAGCTCAAGCTGATGCTCAACCTGGTCAAGCCGCGTTACGTGATGCCGATCCACGGTGACTTCAAGCGCATCCGGCTCCACGCCGAGCTGGCCGAGGCGGTCGGGATCGACCCCGACGACATCTTCGAGTCCGACAACGGCCTGCCGCTCGAGATCGACGCCAAGGGCGCCCGCTTCGGGGACAAGGTGCAGGCGGGGATGATCTTCGTCGACGGTGTGGACATCGGCGATCCCGCTGACGTCGCCCTGCGCGACCGACGCACGCTGTCGGCCGACGGCATCTTCATCGTCGTGGCCAGCGTGTCGGCCCAGGACGGGACGATGGTCCAGGATCCCGAGGTGATCTTCCGCGGGGTGCCGTTCATGGAGAACTCCGACACCCTGGCCCATCAGATCCGCGGTGAGGTGGAGAACATCCTCAACAAGGCGGCGACCGCCGGCATCCGTGAGGTCGACGACCTCCAGCAGGAGCTCCACGAGGGGCTCGCCGCGTTCGTCTATGACCGCCTGAGGCGCCGGCCGATGGTCCTGCCGGTCGTC
The DNA here is from genome assembly GCA_965198695.1 of Solirubrobacteraceae bacterium. Lineage (GTDB taxonomy): Bacteria > Actinomycetota > Thermoleophilia > Solirubrobacterales > Solirubrobacteraceae > Palsa-465. The sequence continues at coordinate 13,540 of CBDAPW010000004.1, forward strand.
GTCGAGGTCTGAGCGGCCCCGGCGTCCTCGGCCGGTTCGTCGGCCAGATCGTCACCCAGCGGGATCGCCGCAGCTTCGGACAGGGGGAAGCGCACCTCAAAGCGCGTCCCGGGCCCCTCGCCGTCGGCGAGCTCCTCAGAGGTCCCCAGGAGCACCTCACCGCCATGGGAGTCGGCCACCGCCCGCACGATGGCCAGGCCCAGGCCGGTGCCATGGCCGCCGTCACCGTGGCCGCGCACGAAGCGGTCGAACACCCGGTTGTGCAGCTCGCTGGGGATCCCCGGACCGTCGTCTTCGATGATCAGCCGCGCCTGGCCCGCGTCGGTGTCGGTGCGGGCACGGATCGTCGTGCCCTCCGGGGTATGGCGCAGGGCGTTCTCGATCAGGTTGAGGATGAGGCGGTGCAGCTCGTCACGGTCGGCGTCGATGACCGCGGGACCGGGAAACACGGTCAGATCGTGATCCTCGGCCACCGGCCCCAGCTCGCCGGCGGCGTCGCGCAGCACCTCGGCCAGGTCGGTGGGGCGGTGGGGCTGCTCGCGTTGGGCGTCGGCGCGCGCCAGCAGCAGCAGGTCGCCGACCAGCCGGCGCATCCGTCGGGTGGAGCGCAACGCCGACTTGGCCGACTCGAGCTGCTCACCGTCGAGCTCGTCGGCCAGCAGCTCGAGGTTGGCCAGCACGCTGGTCAGCGGAGTCCGCAGCTCGTGTGAGGCGTCGGCGACGAACTCACGCTGGCGGTTGAGCGCCGACTCGGTGTCCGAGCGGGCGGCGGCCAGGGAGGCGAGCATCCCTTCCAGCGTGCGGGCCAGCTCGGCGACCTCGTCCTCGGCCTCGAGATGGGGCATGCGCCGGGTCGGGTCGCGGGTCAGCTCGATCTCGCGCGCGACCTCGGTGAGCTGGGCGACGGGGCGCATCGCCCGCTGGGCGACGTAGAGGCCGGCCAGCAGAGCCAGGATCGCGCCGCCGAGCACGCCGAAGACGAGGAACACGCGGATCCGCGAGAGGAGCTGGTCGACCTGGGAGAGCGGCCGCGCATAGAGCAGCCAACCGTGACTCTCCGAGCCCCAGCCGATCCACTTGGCGATGACCTGATTGGGACCCTCGGGATAGATCTGCTGAGGACCGTTCTCGCCCCCGACCGGCGGGTTGATCACCGGGCTGTTCACCGGCTCGCCCTTGGCGTTCATCTGCGAGGAGCAGTCGGTGACGCCGTCGTCGTCGATCAGCCGGATCTGGGCCCCGTCGAGGGCGGCCAGGTCGGCCAGGTCGCTGACGCACTGGGTGGCGCCCTTGACCTCGGTGGCGTCGATGCTCTGGGGCAGGGACTGGAAGGTCGCCTCCATCGAGGCGGTGAAGTTGTTGCGCACCTGCCCGTCGGCGAGCACGCCGACGATCACCGCGAAGCTCGCGAGGATCACGCAGGTGAGTGCCGCAGAGCCGCCGGCCAAACGCCAGCGGACCGGAACCCGCCTATACGCGAAGGACGTAGCCCGCGCCGCGGATCGTATGAAGGAGCCGGGGCTCTCCATCCGCTTCGAGCTTTCTCCGGAGATTGGAGACGAACACCTCAATCGTGTTGGTCATGCTGAAGGGGTCATAGCCCCACACCTCATCGAGCAGCCGCTGACGGGAGACGACGATCCGCTCGTTGCGCATGAGGTACTCGAGCAGCTCGAACTCGCGCTGGGTGAGCTCCAGCGTCCGCCCGGCCCGGTGAACCTCATGGGTGTCGGGGTTGAGCGTCAGATCACCCACCGCCAGCGCGGCCTGTCCCCGCGGCGGGCGCCGGCGCAGCAGCGCCCGCAGCCGGGCCAGCAGCTCCTGGCGCTCGAAGGGCTTGACCAGGTAGTCGTCGGCACCCGAGTCGAGCCCCTCCACGCGCGATTCGACGGCGTCACGGGCGGTCAGCACGAGAATCGGCACGTCATCGGTCTTGCGCAGCGTGCGGGCGACCTCGATCCCGTCCAGCTTGGGCAGCCCGAGGTCGAGGATGACCAGATCGGGCAGGAAGGCGTGCGCCTGGTCGAGGGCGGCCACACCGTCGGCCGCGACGCGGACGTCATAGCCCTCCATGCGCAGCGAGCGCTGGAGCACCTGAGCGATCGCGTCGTCGTCCTCGACCACGAGGACACGGGCGGGGCGGTCGAAGTCGGTCGCCATGTCAGAGGCATGGTAGGGGTCTGTGCTCCCGGACTCATCAGCCCGTCGCCGCCGGAGAGGAATGGGGAGGTGGGTGACGAAAGAAAGGCCGGATGCCCGCCGCCTCGACGAAGACCAAGAAGTCCCCCGCCGCCAAGAAGCCCGCCGCACGCAAGAGCCCGCCGCCCACGCGCGCGCGCCGCACCCAGATGGCCAGCCGCCCGTCGCTGCGCGGTCTGATGCACCTCGAGCCCCATCACGTCGACCTGCTCGCCCTGGCGCTCGTCGCCCTCGGCATCTTCCTCGGTGGTGTGACCTACCTGCACTGGGGGGGTGGCACCCTCGGGCACGGCATCGTCTCGGGCCTGCGGCTGTTCATGGGCGTCTTCGCCTACCTCGTGCCCGTCGGCCTGGTCATCGCAGGGGCGCTGGTGCTCGGCCGCGAGCTGCGCAGCGGTCCCCCGACGCGCCCCCTGCGCACCGGCATGATCTGCCTCGCGGTCGCCCTGACGCTGGCCATGGCGGCCGGCACGCTCGGTATCGGCCCCGGCCGTGAGCACGGGGCCGATTTCTGGGCGGGCCATGTGCTCCAGGCGCGGGGTGGGGTGATCGGCGCCGCGGAGTTCTGGGTGCTCGGGCATCTCATCTCCACCGCCGGAGCCGACATCGTCGCGATCTTCCTGTTCATCGCCGCCGCCGTGCTGCTGTCGGGGGCGACGCTCGCCTCCTTCGTGCTCGCCACCCGGGATCACTCCGTGCGCCTGGCCGAGCTGACCATCACCCGCATGCCCGAGCGCACCCGTGCGCCGCGGGAGGTCGAGGCGTTCTGGGACGCCCCGGAGGCGGACGACGACGAGAAGTTCGCCGTCCCCGATCCGCCGACCAGCGAGATGGTGATCCACGCGACCCACGTCGAGGCGGCCGCGGTCGATGACGCGCCGGTCATTCCGATCTTCGAGGAACCCGAATTCGAGGCCGACATCCACGAGTTCGATCCCTATGCCGATGCAGCGCCGGCACCAGAGGCGCTGGAGCCGCTGGTGGAGCCCTATGAGGTGGAGGCGCCTGATCCGCGGGTGTTCGTGGAACCGACACCGGCCGAGGTGGAGGAGCCGCCGGTGCCCCGGGTCGAGTCACCGGCCGCCGCCGAGCTCCGCGCGGCCCAGGCTCCTGGTCCCACAGACCAGGAGCTCGATCCCGCTCATCTGACGCCCCAGGGGCGATATCGCAACTCGATCACCGATGATCCCGACTTCCAGTGGCGCGCCCCGGCCGCCCGGCTGCTCACACGCTCCACCGCGGAGGCGTCGCGACCCGACACCGCCGGGCAGGAGCAGGTGGCGTCCGCGCTGGTCGAGGCGCTCGGCCACTTCGGGGTCGACGCCAAGGTGATCGGCCGCGTCGCCGGCCCGCACATCACCCGGTATGAGATCAAGCTCGCCCCGGGCGTGAAGATGTCCAAGGTCGCCAACCTCAAGGACGACCTCGCCTACGCGCTGGCCGCCACCGACATCCGCATCCTCGCCCCGATCCCCGGCAAGACCGCGGTCGGCATCGAGGTGCCCAACGCACGGCGGCGCATCGTCCACCTCGGCGACGTCTACCAGGAGGCCCCCGAGGGCTGGTCGCCGCTGACCGTGTGGCTGGGCAAGGACATCTCCGGCAAGGCGATCGGCGCCGACCTGGCCAAGATGCCCCACCTGCTGGTGGCCGGCACCACCGGCGCCGGCAAGTCCGCCTGCGTGAACTCGATGCTCTCCTCGATCCTGCTGCGCGCCACTCCGCACGACGTGCGCCTGGTGCTCATCGATCCCAAGCAGGTCGAGCTCAACCTGTATGAGTCGATTCCCCACCTGCTGACCCCGGTCATCACCTCCCCGCGCATGGCCGCCAACGCGCTGCAGAACCTGGTGCGGGAGATGGAGTCCCGCTACGGGATCATGTCGCTGTCGCGCACCCGCAACCTCATCGAGCTCAACAAGGTGCGCGAGTCCCGCGGGGAGAGCCACCTGCCCTACATCCTCTGCGTCATCGACGAGCTGGCCGACCTGATGATGGTCGCCCCGGCCGACGTGGAGGACTCGATCATCCGCCTCGCGCAGAAGGCGCGCGCGGTGGGGATCCACCTCGTGCTGGCCACCCAGTCCCCGCGCGTGGACGTGATCACCGGCATGATCAAGGCCAACGTGCCCTCGCGCATCGCCTTTGCGGTGTCGTCGATGACCGATTCACGCGTCATCCTCGACCAGGGCGGCGCCGAGTCGCTGCTCGGCCAGGGGGACATGCTCTTCTCACCCGTGGGTACCTCGCGTCTGCAGCGCATCCAGGGCGCCTACATCGACGAGCCCCAGATCGAGGAGATCACCGCCTACTGGCGTGAGCAGGGTGAGCCCGAGCTGCGCGAGGAGCTGCTCGCCGAGGTGGAGGACGCCGACGAGGCGGCCGCCACCTCCGAGGACGACGGTTTCGACCCGGATGAGGACCCGCTGCTCGAGGAGGCGATCGCCCTGGTGGCCCAGATGCAGACCGCCTCGACCTCGATGCTCCAGCGGCGCCTGCGCCTTGGCTACACGCGCGCGGGACGGCTCATCGACATGCTCGAGCGGCGCGGGATCATCTCCGGCTACGAGGGCTCCAAGCCCCGCCAGGTGCTGGTCTCAGAGGCTGACATCCCCCGGATCCTCGTCGCCCTGGCCGAGGTCGGTCGGGGCGGCTCGCCGGCGGCGCCGGTTCCCGAGGTGCCGGGACCGCTCGACGGTGAGGACGACGGGCTCAGCGACCCGCTCGAGCCAGAGCTCTAGAGCTCTGGCGCACCGCTAGCCTCTGGCCTGGGACATGGCGGAAAACGGTTCGGATATCGGCGCCACGCTGCGGGAGACGCGGATGCGGGCGCGCATCGACATCGGCGAGGTCGAGATGCGCACCAAGATCCGCGCCAAGTACCTCCGCGCCATCGAGAACGAGGAGTGGGACCTGCTGCCCGGGCCGGTCTACGTCAAGTCCTTCCTGCGCACCTACGCCGAGTATCTGGGCCTTGACGCGCGGGCACTGCTCGACGAGTACAAGCGCCGCTATGAACTCACCCCCGACACGCGGCCGCTGACCGCGGTCAAGCGCGATCGCGATCGTGAGCGCTCCCGGGGCCCGCGCGTCCGGCGCGGTCTGGGGGTTCCGTCCTGGGCGGTCATCCTGTTCGTCCTGGTGGTCGCCGGCGTGCTCCTGTACTTCATCGGCCGCGGGCACGGATCCCCGGCGCCCAAGGCGGCGCGGGGCATCACCCACACCACCCCGGCGACGGTCACCCATACCGCGACCACCGCGCCGAAGACCACCACGACGACCGCGATCGCCGCCGTCCCCACCAAGGCCACCCTCAAGCTGGTGCCGACCGGAGACGTCTGGGTGTGCGTGGAGACGCCGGCCGGGGCCAAGCTGATCGACGGGGTGGTCGAGAGCGCCGGGACCACGGTCCCCGTGGAATCGGGATCCGAGCTGCTGGTGACCCTCGGAAACGCCAACGTGACCGTCACGGCGAACGGCAAGCCCTACAAGCTGGACCCCAGCGCGACCGCCATCGGGCTCGCAGTGACCCCGAAGAAGGTGTCCACGCTCCCCCAGGGCCCCACCTGCGCGTAGTCTTGCTCCGAGCATGGACGTAGCTGTCTTCACCGGGAGGGCGCCAGTCCGGGCCGGCATCCTGGTCACCGGCACCGAGGTACTCACCGGGATCATCACCGACCGCAACGGGCCGTGGCTGTCTGAGCAGCTGCGTTCGCTCGGGGTCGACGTCGAGGGGATCCTCGTCGTGGGGGACCGTCCCGATGACGTGCTGGCCGGGCTGGAGTTCTTTGCCGCCGAGGGCGTCCAGGTGGTCGTCACCTCCGGCGGGCTCGGGCCCACCGCCGACGATCTGACCGCGGAGATCGTCGGGAAGTTCCGGGGTCGCGAGATGGTGCTCGACGCGGAGCTGGAGGCGACGATCAACGCGATCCTCGCCCGTCTGAGCGGGCGCTGGCGCAATATCGACCCCGCCGCACTGGCGGCGGCAAACCGCAAACAGGCGGTCGTGCCCGACGGCGCCACCGTGCTCGCCCCGGTGGGCACCGCCCCCGGCCTGGTGGTCCCGCCCGCCGACGGTCTCGACGGACCGGTGGTGGTGGTGCTGCCCGGGCCGCCCACCGAGCTCAAGTCGATGTGGCCCGTCGCGGTAGAGACCGAGGTGTTCCGTGCGGCGATCGCCGGCGCGCCGGTGCTGCGCCGAGAGATGCTGCGGATGTTCGGGGTCCCCGAGGCGGAGATCTCGGTCACCCTGCGCGCCGCCGACGAGGCCGGCATCGACCTGTCGGCGCTGGAGATCACCACCTGCCTGCGCCGTGGTGAGATCGAGGTGTCGACCCGCTTCTCCCCCGAGGCCGCTGAGTCCTACGCAGCGCTGAAGCAGTTCATGCTCGAGCGCCACGGGGACAACGTGTTCTCCCCCGACGGTCAGACCATCGACGCATTGGTCGCCGCGGCGCTGGGTGACGGGGGCTGGACGGTGGCCACGGCCGAGTCCTGCACCGGCGGCATGCTGGCGGGGCGCCTGACCGACCTGGCCGGCTCCTCGGCCTACGTGCTGGGCGGCCTCGTGTGCTATTCGAACGAGGCCAAGACCGCGGTGGCCGGGGTGCCCGCTGAGCTCATCGCGTCGGTGGGCGCGGTGTCCTCCGAGGTCGCCGTGGCGTTGGCCGACGGGGCGCGCGACCGCCTCGGGGCCACCTTCGGCGTGGGGATCACCGGAATCGCCGGGCCGGGCGGGGGCAGTGAGGAGAAGCCGGTGGGGACCGTGTGGTTCGCTGTCAGCACCGCCGACGGCCGGGTGCTGGTGCGCCACACCCTGATGCCGGGCGACCGGGCGTCGATCCGCGAGCGCTCGACGACGGTGGCCATGCACCTGCTCTCGCGCGTGATCGCCGGGGCCGGCGACCCGCGCTGACGGTTCTGCGCGCGGGGGTCTGCGCGCGGGGTTCTGCGCGCGGGGGGGCAGGTTCTGCGGGTGCGGTTTCACGCGGTGCGCGGGACGGGCAGCGGGTCCGGCCGGATCGGGTCCGGTTGGTCCGGTTGGTCCGGTTGGGTCGGGTCCGGTCGGGTCGGGTCTGACCCGCCACAAATCTCCAGACCGTCGCCGGGCCTCCGGGGGGTGCGCGTGCGGTGTCGTGTCACAACATCGCACGCGCTTTGGCATCGAGCCGCGGGCTGTCGTGGAGATTTGTGGGGGGGGGACCGGTCAGCTGGTCCTCCTCCGCTCCGAGCGGACCTCGGCGCGCCCTCCCCTCGGAGCGACCGGTGCCTGATGGAGAATCGTGGTCGCCGCGTGATCTCGTGCGCGGCTGAAGTCGTTGCGCTTTGGACACACGATCGTGAGCCAGTTGTGACGAACCGGTCTTGTTCGGTGACAGGAGGCGAGCGTATGTTCGTTTCCGTCCGATGCGGGACGTAACGTTTCGCGTCTAAAGGCTTGAGACGAAGGAGCAGCGGAATGAATGATCAGGACAGAGCGACCGGAAAGGCCGGTGGCAACGGAACCGACGTGAAGTCCGACGCCAAGCGGCAGGCGGCCCTCCAGGGTGCGCTCACCCAGATCGAGCGACAGTTCGGCAAGGGCAGCGTCATGCGGATGGGGGACCCGGGTGCCCGCGTATCGGTGTCGGCCATCCCGACTGGCGCGCTCTCCCTGGACGTCGCGCTGGGTATCGGCGGCGTGCCGCGAGGCCGCATCGTCGAGATCTTCGGCCCGGAGTCATCGGGCAAGACGACGCTCGTCTACCACATCCTCGCCGAGGCCCAGAAGCTCGGGGGCGTCTGTGCCTTCATCGACGCCGAGCACGCCATGGACCCGCTGTACGCCAAGGAGATCGGCGTCGACATCGACGAGCTGCTGGTGTCCCAGCCCGACTACGGCGAGCAGGCGCTGGAGATCGTCGACATGCTCATCCGCTCCGGCGCGGTCGACGTGATCGCAGTCGACTCGGTCGCGGCGCTGACCCCGCGGGCGGAGCTCGAGGGCCAGATGGGCGACTCGACCGTCGGCGCCCAGGCCCGGATGATGTCCCAGGCGATGCGCAAGGTCACCAGCAACCTGAACCGCACCCAGACGCTGTGTGTGTTCACCAACCAGATCCGCGAGAAGGTCGGCGTGATGTTCGGTTCGCCGGAGACCCAGCCGGGTGGTCGTGCGCTGAAGTTCTACTCATCCCAGCGCCTGGACATCCGCCGGATCGAGACGCTCAAGGACGGCACCGAGGCGGTCGGCAACCGGGTGCGCGTCAAGGTGGTCAAGAACAAGGTGGCGGCACCGTTCAAGCAGGCCGAGTTCGACATCGAGTTCGGCAAGGGCATCTCCACCTCCGGCTGCCTGATCGACTTCGGCATCGAGCACGACATCGTCGCCAAATCCGGGTCGTTCTTCTCCTACGACGGAGAGCGCCTGGGCCAGGGACGCAACAACGCCAAGGCGTTCCTCGACGAGCATCAGGATGTGGCCAAGGAGATCGAAGCCAAGATCTACGCCAAGCTGGGGATCGGCCAGGATCTCGTGGTGCCGATCGAACGCGACGACAACGTGGACCTCGCCGCCGTCGAGGAAGAGGTCGCGGCCGCCTAGGACAGCGGTCCCACGCGCTCAGACGGGTGCCGAGATGGCTGATGCCATCGCCATCGCCTACGCCTACCTGAACCGCCGGGAGCGGACCGTCGCCGAGGTCCGCGCCCGGCTGGAGAAGGCCGAATGCCCGGTGGAGGAGATCGACGCGGCGATCGCGGAGCTGCTCGAGTTCGGCAACCTCGACGACGCCCGGTATGCGCGGGTGTTCATCGAGGACAAGCGCAACCTCGAGAGCTGGGGGACCGAGCGGATCCAGCGGGGCCTGCTCGAACGCGGGGTGGAGCGCGACGTGGTAGCCGCTGAATTGGCGCTGGCCGGGGAGGAGCAGGGCTCAGACCTCGACCGGGCGCTGGAGCTGGTCAGCCGACGCTTTCCGGGGCCGTCGGAGGACCCGCGCCTGCGTGAGCGCGCCTTCGGGATGCTCGTGCGCAAGGGCTATGACAGCGAGGTGGCCGGCGATGCGGTGCGGGCGTGGCTCCGGGATGGTTCTTAGGTACCGGCGACCCGTCGGTACTACCCTTCGCCGCTATGCCGGCCTACCACGTCACCACCTTCGGCTGTCAGATGAACGAGCACGACTCCGAGCGGATGAAGGGCATGCTCGAGTCACTCGGCTACCGCGAGGCGGACACGCGCGCTGAGGCCGACCTGATCCTGTTCAACACCTGCTCGATCCGGGAGAAGGCTGACGATCGCTTCATCGCCCATCTCCAGGAGGCCAGGGCACTGAAACGGCGTTCTCCCGGCACGGTGATCGGCGTCGGCGGCTGCTGGGCCCAATCGGTCAAGCAGGAGGTATTCGAGCGCTTTCCCTACGTGGATGTCGCCTTCGGCCCCGGTCAGGTGCACAAGCTGGCTGAGTTCCTCACCAGCGACTCCCTGAGCGCCCAGGGCTTCTTCGAGTTCGAGGGCTTCACCGGTGACCTGCCGGCCAAGCGCGCCCGCGACTTCCAGGGCTGGGTGCAGATCAGCGTGGGCTGCAACATGCGCTGCTCCTACTGCATCGTGCCCTCCACCCGCGGCCACGAGGTCAGCCGGGATCCGGCGGCACTGGTCGACGAGGTGGCGCGGCTCGCCGCCGACGGTGTCTGTGAGGTGACGCTGCTGGGCCAGAACGTCAACTCCTACGGCCGCGACCTATCGGCCGATTCGCGCATCAGCTTCGCCGAGCTGCTGGCCCGGGTCGACGCAGTGCCGGGGATCGAACGGATTCGCTACACCAGCCCGCACCCCAAGGACATGCGTGAGGACGTCATCCTCGCCCACGCGCAGCTGCCCGCGGTGTGTGAGCACATCCATCTGCCGCTGCAGTCGGGCTCCAGCCCGGTGCTCAAGCGCATGCGGCGCACCTACACGCGCGAGCGCTACCTCGACCGGGTCGCCCTGATCCGCGAGCACGTGCCCGACTGTGCGCTGAGCACCGACATCATCGTCGGCTTCCCGGGGGAGACCGAGGCGGACTTCACCCAGACGTTGGAGGTGTGCGAGGAGGTCGGCTACGACAGCGCCTTCACCTTCATCTACTCCCCCCGGCGCGAGACCGAGGCGGCCGACATGCCCGACCAGGTTCCCCACGAGGTCAAGGTCGAGCGGATGCAGCGCCTCGTCGAGGTGGTGCAACGTCGCGCCCAGGAGCGGGCCCAACGCTTTGTCGGCCGTACGATCGAGGTGTTGATCGAGGGCCAGTCACGTACCGATCCGGGCAGGCTCCGGGGCCGTTCCCGCCACAACAAGGTGGTGAACTTCAGCGGGCTGGGCTCCGCTGGGGAACTGGTGATGGTCGAGGTCACCGGCGCCACGAGCCAGACGCTCACAGGGGAGATGTCCCTTGTCGCACGAGCCACCGGCTGACGTCTCTCGACATCCGGTCCCACCGCGCGTCGACCTGGCGCCGGGTCCCGCCTTCGCGCTGCTCACCCAGGACGGATACGCGGTGGCGAGCACCGATGTCTTCACCCGCCTGGTCGGACTGCCCGTGCTCAGCACCCCTGCGGCCACCACGGCCGTGGCCGAGGTCACCAGCGGACGTACTGAGTCCGTGGCCTTCACCGTCTCGCTGCCCGACGCCAGGGAGGCCCCGGCCCGGGTCGAGGCCGTCAACGACGCCCATGAGCGGCTGACCCTGCTCGAGGTCGCCGTCCCGCGACCCTCCGGCGGCGCGGAGCAGATCGGTGACTGGTTCGCCCGCTTCGGCGACGACTCCCCGGCGGTGATCTGGCTCAAGGACCTGGAGGGGCGGTACCTGTCCGTCAACGGCCAGTACACCGCCCAGCTGGGTGCGGACACCGCTCGCGTCCGCGGCCGGACCGACGCCGAGCTCAGCCAGGTCGAGGCGATCGACGGGCCGCGGAGCAAGCGCATCGGCGGGCCCGAGCCGGTGCAGCTCGAGTACGTCATCCCCGCCTTTGACCGCCGTCCCGCCTACACGGCACTGCGCTTTCCCGTCAATGACGCCGCGGGGGCGCCCGTGGCGATCTGCGGCGTGGCCAGCCCCGCCGACCAGGCCGAGGTGGCCAACACCGAGTGCGAACGGCTGTTGGCGGTGGGGGAATGGCTGTCGGGGGACCCGGCGACCCTGCGCCGGCACGTGCTCGCCCACTGGGGGATCACGGCGGTCGCCCCAGACCCCGGCCGGCGGCCGGTCGCGCCCCAAGCCGGTGGGGCGAACCCCGAGGTGGAGCTCCCGGCGGCGACGGCCCCGAGACCAGCGCCGACCCCTGGCCCCGCGCCGGCGGAGTTCACCGAGCTTCTGGCCTCGCTGCAGCGCCAGGTCAGCGATCTTCAGGCCAAGGTCACCGTGCCGGCGCCTGCCCCGTCCGAGCTCGGTGACCTGCCCGCGCAGCTGGCCGCCGAGCGGGAGCGCGCCAACGCCGCCGAGGCGGCGCGACGGACGCTCGAGACCCGGGTGCTGGCGATCTCCGAGCAGCTGGTCGCCAGTCAGGCCCAGGTGGCCGAGCTCCAGGCCGCCCTCGCCGCCGCCCACGACCAGATGACCCGCCTGGAACGTGCCGTGGCCGCTGCGACCGCCGCCGCGGCCGGCCCGATCGTCCCAGCCGCGCCGATCGTCCCGGCCGGCCCGTCGACCGCGCCGCCCGAGGGCGCGGCCACGGCGGTGCGCCTGGGCTGGGACGCCACGGCCCAGGCCGCGCTGGCCGAGGGCCTGCGGGGATGCCTCAACGTCCGCTCGATCTTCTCCGAGGCGGTCCGGCTGATTGGCGGGGCCGGTGGCTGGGATGCCGTATTCGCCTGGCTGGCCGACGACGCGGACGGCCGGTGGGGGGCTGCGGCCACCTGGGTGCGCGATCCGCTGGCCATGGCCAGCCTCGAGACGTCGATCTCGCCGGTGCGCCCCAGCCCCGGGGTCTCGGCTCTGGCCGCGGCGGCGAGCGCCTCTGAGACCACCTGGATCACCGACCTGGGCCACTCCGGGGATCCCCACCTCGCCCAGCTCGGCGCGGCCGGAATCGCCACCGTCGTGCTGCTGCCGGTCCGCCGCGAGGGACGCGTCATCGGCATCCTCGAGCTGGCCAGCACAGCGCGGGCCGCGCGCAGTCCCGCCGCGGAGGCTGCGCTAGGTTCGATGGAGACCGAAGTCGCCGCCGCGCACCAGCGCGTGACCGACACGGCGAGTGCCAGCCAGTGGGGACGGAGGAGCCGCTGATGCAGAACCCGTGGAAGGAGCGGCGCGAGCGCGCGCTCAAGCCGATGTTCGAGACCCGCAGCGACGCCTGGGCGGCGGTCGGGCTCGACATGAAGGTCAACCAGCGCGAGGTCAGGAACGCCCGACGCCGGCTGGTCCTGACCGTCTCGGCGCTGATCGCCACGATCATCGCGCGGTCCCTGGCGCTCAATCACTGGAAAGCGATCCACAACTATCCCGACGGCAATCTGACCGGCCATTACTGGCTGGTCAACTCACGGGCGCCCTTCGAGCTCGTCGCCGTGGTCATCGTGCTCACCCTGGGTTGGCTGATCTCCAAGGACCTCAGCCGTCTCGGGCCGAGCCTGTTCCGGCGCATGGATCCCGCCACCGCCGGCACGGTCGAGTTCATCATCCGCCTCGTCGCGGTGGCGGCCACGATCCTCGGCGCGGTCAACATCGCCGGGGTCTCGGCCCAGGTCGTGGCCGTCGGCGGCGCCTTCACCGCCGTGATCGTCGGTCTGGCCGCCCAGCCGGTGCTCGGCAACCTGTTCGCCGGCATCGTGCTGCTGTCCGCCCAGCCGTTTCACCTCGGCGACCGCATCCGCCTCTACGCCGGTGCGATCGGCAGCCAGGAGGGGACCGTCAGCTCCCAGGGCTTGCTCTACACCAGCCTGTCGCGCGGCGCCAACCGGATCATGATCCCCAACAGCCTCGTGCTCGCGGCCGTGGTCGTCCCGGTCAAGGAGCCGGCTCCGGTCGACGTGCGGGTCAAGCTCAACACCGGGGTGCGCCCGAGTCAGGCCCAGGCCATCCTCGACGCCGAGTTGAGTCAGGACACCCTATACACGCCCAGCGTCGTGCTCGAGGAGATCAGCGGCGACGACGTGTTCATCCGGGTCCAGGCGACGCCGGAGTCCAGCGACGAGAGCTCGCGCCTGGCCGACGACATCATCACCGTGCTGGCGCGGGTGACCGGCGAGCACAAGACGGTTCCCGACACCCGCGGCAACGGCAACAGCCAATGATCATCAGCCCGGCGGGCGCTTATCCGTCTGGGCGGCGGCCAATCGCTCGGCCACCGCACTCCCGCCCAGCCGCCGCTGGGCCCGGGCGCTGAGCGCCGGAGCCAGCTGAGCCAGGTCCGTACCGAGCCGCAGGCCGAGCGGCGCGACCGTGACCTCGGCGCGGTCCTCACGGACCGCGCGCAGCACCGCCCCAGCGACCTGCTCGGGCGTGCGGGTGCCCACGCCCCAGGGCAGCCTGACCGCGGAATCGTGGAACATGCCGGCGCCGGAGATGAAGCCCGGCAGGACGACGGACGCCGAGACTCCCGTTCCGTGCAGGTCCTCGCGCACCCCGAGGGTGAAGCCCCGCAGACCGAACTTGGTGGCGTTGTAGAGCGAGGCGGCGGGGGAGGCCGCCTTGCCGGCCAGCGAGGAGATGAACACGAGGTGGCCGCTGCCCCGCGCGAGCATCCCGGGCAGGAGCGCCCGCGCCATGGCGATCGGCGCTGCCAGGTTGACCTCGAGCGTTGCGTCGATCTGGGCCTGGCTGAGCGCGAGCAGTCGACCGGAGCCGGGCAGCGCCGCGTTGGCCACCAGCACATCGAGCTCACCTGCCGCGGCGACCAGTGCCTCGACGTCCCTCCGATCGGCCAGATCGGCGACCACGGTCTCGGCCCCGAGCTCGGCACCCAGGGGAGCCAGCACCTCGGCCCGGCGGCCGGAGAGCACGAGATCGGCGCCCTGGGCGTGGAACGCGCGCGCGATGGCCTGCCCGAGCCCACCGGTGGCTCCCGTGATCAACACCCTGGCGGAGACCGCAGTCATCGCCGGCGCAGTCTACGTTGGAGCCACGCCCATGCCCGCCCCCTCGGCGCTGCCCACCCTTCCCGTGATCGCGATCTTCGGCCCCACCGGGGTCGGCAAGACCGCCGTGGCCATCGCGCTGGCGGACGCCCTGCGCGGTCGTGGCGAGGATCCGGTCGCCGTATCGGCCGACGCCCTGCAGATCTACCGGGGCCTGGAGATCCTCACCGGGGCAGCCGACGCCGGGGACCAGCGCCGCCTCGAGCATCGCCTCATCTCCTGCGTCCCCGTCTCTGAAACGTTCAGCGCCGGGGCCTACGCCCAGCTCGCCCACGCCGAGATCGATGAGCTGCTCAGCGCCGGCCGACGCCCCATCGTCGTCGGCGGTACGGGCCTCTACCTGCGTGCCGCCCTCACCGAGCTGGACCTCAAGCCGCCGGTCGATCCGGCCATCCGCGCCGAGCTCACCGCGCGCCTGGCCAGCGTCGGGCCTCGTGCCCTGCACGCCGAGCTCGCCGCCAGCCGCCCGGACGTGGCGGCGAGCCTGGCGCCCACCGACAGCCAGCGCATCACCCGCGCGCTGGAGCTGCTGGGTGCCGGACTCGACCCCGCCCAGCCCCGGGATCAGCTGTGGACCGACCACACCCGCGTGCCGACCCGGCTGGTCGGCCTCACCCTCGAGCGCGCGCAGCTGTATGCCCAGATCGACGCACGGGTGGCCAAGATGCTCGAGGCGGGTGTCCGCGATGAGGTTCAGCGGGCGGTCACCGGCGGCGCCGGGCCCTCGGCCCGCAAGGCCGTGGGGTTTCGCGAGCTGCTGGCCGGGGACCCTGAGGCGATGGCGCGTGCCAGCCGCCAGTACGCCCGCCGTCAGCTGACCTGGATGCGCAAGCTCCCCGGCGTCGAGCTGATCGACATGACCGGCCGCGATCCGGAGCAGGCGGCGGCGAGGATCCTCGAAGGCCTCGACGCCGCTAGCCTGCCCGACCGATGAGATTTGAGAAGTGGCAGGCGCTCGGTAACGACTACGTGATCGTCGAGGCGGACGAGCTTCCGTTCCCGCTGACGCCCGCCCGCATCCAGCGCCTGTGCGAGCTGCACTTCGGAATCGGCTCCGACGGCATCCTGCTGCTGTCGCGGACCGAGACGCCCGGCTTTGTCGCCGCGCTGCGCATCTTCAACCCCGATGGCTCCGAGGCCGAGCTGTCGGGCAACGGCGCGCGCGAGGCGATCCTCTATCTGCGCCGACACGGCTGGACCGACCAGAACCAGTTCAGCCTCGAGACCGCCGCCGGGGAGATCCGTCCGACGATCACCGGTCCCGACAGCTGCCGCGTCGACATGGGCCGCGCCCACCTCAGCTCCGGTGACTTTCCCAGCGGAGGCCCCGACGGCATCGGCAGCGTGGAGTCCGCCGGCAGCGAGTGGCGCTTCCAGCACGCCCAGGTGGGCAACCCCCAGGCGGCGATCTACGTCGGCGATCTGGAGACGCTCGCCGCGCTCGACCTGGGCGCCATCGGCCCGGGGATCGAGCACGCGCCGCTGTTTCCCAACCGCACCAACGTCTCGTGGTACACGCCGATCGCCGCCACCGACCCGAACCAGGTCGGATCGCTCATCCGTGCCCGTATCTTCGAGCGCGGGGTGGGGGAGACGGCCGCCTCCGGGACCGGTGCCACCGGCGCGGCGATCGCCCACGTGCTGCGCGGCGGTGACTCCCCGGTCACCGTGGTGCTGGACGGAGGGGAGCTGACCGTCGAGGTCGAGGAGGACCTGCACATCACCCTGAGCGGCTGGGCCCGACCGGTCTTCGCCGCCACCCTGAGCCCAGAGCTGATCGAGGAACTGCATGCAATCGTCTGACCGCCTGTCAAAGATCCCGCCGTACCTGTTCGCGGAGCTGGAGCGCAAGATCGCCGAGAAGAAGGCGGCCGGCGTCGACGTCATCAGCCTCGGCATCGGCGACCCCGACCTGCCCACCTATCCCGAGGTGGTGGCGGCGATGCAGTCGGCCGTGGCGGACCCCGGCACCCATCAGTACCCGTCGAACCGGGGACGTCCGGAGTTCCGGGCGGCGGTGGCGCGCTTCTACGAGCGCCGCTTCGGCGTCGAGCTGAACCCCGAGACCGAGGTCATGCCGGCGATCGGCGCCAAGGAGTGCATCTTCAACCTCAACCTGGCGTTCCTCAACCCCGGTGACGTGGCGCTCGCCGCCGACCCCGGCTACCCCGTCTACATCGCCGGTCCGCTGATGGCCGACGCCGAGCCCGTGCATATGCCGCTGCTCCCCGAGCTCGGCTTCGCCCCCGACTACGACGCGATCGACGCCGGCACCCTGTCACGGGCCAAGCTGCTCTACATCAACTATCCGAACAACCCCACCGGCGCGATCGCGCCCGACGGGCTGTTCGAGAAGACCGTCGCGCTGGCCCGGGCCCATGACATCCTCGTCGTGCACGACAACGCCTACTCCGAGACCACCTACGACGGATACGTGGCGCCGTCGTTCCTGTCCACCCCCGGGGCCAAGGACGTCGGCGTCGAGGTGTTCTCCTGGTCCAAGGGCTACAACATGACCGGCTGGCGGTGTGCGGCGATCGTCGGCAACGCCGAAGCGATCGCCGGCTACTGGAAGCTGAAATCCAACATCGACTCCGGCAACTTCGAGGCGGTGCAGCTCGCGGGCGCCCGGGCCCTGCAGCCCGACGTCGACACGGAGGTGGCCCACCAGAACGAGATCTACACCCGCCGGCGCGACCTCGTCGTCGAGGCACTGGCCGCCGCCGGCGTGAACGTCACCTCGCCCAAGGGCACGATCTACGTGTGGGCGCCGATTCCCGCGGGCTTCGCCACCTCGGCGGAGTACTGCGAACACGTCCTTGAGCGGGCCGCGGTGGTCATCTCCCCGGGCGGCGCCTACGGCGCCAGCGGGGAGGGCTACTTCCGCATCAGCCTGACCACCCCGGACGAGCGGCTGCTCGAGGCGGTCGAGCGCATCCGTCAGCTGTAGTCGTACTGAATGCCCCGGCGCACCTGGCGCTCGCGCTCGGGCCCGGCGAGGCGGGCCACGAGGTGCAGGGCCATGTCGATGCCGGCCGACACGCCGGCGGAGGTGACGATGTCCCCGTCGTCGACGAAGCGCGCCGAGCGCTGGAGCTCGATGCTCGGATCGGTCGCCGCCAGCTCATCGAAGCAGTCCCAGTAGGTGGTCGCCGGCCGGCCCGCCAGCAGCCCGGCCGCGGCGTAGACGAGGGATCCGGTGCAGACGCTGGTGAGCAGCGGCACCTGTTCGCGCTGCTCACGCAACCAGGCGAGATGGGCCCCGTCATGCATCTGGGGCCGGGTGCCCTCACCGCCGGGATGGACGAGCACGTCGAGGGCGGGCAGGTCGGTCAGGGCGTACTGGGCGCCCAGGACCATGCCCTTGGCCGCCCGGACCGCCGCACCGTCGGCGGAGAACAGGCATACCGACCAGCCATCCTCGGGGTACTCGAGCGTCCAGTGAGCCAGCACCTCCCAGGGACCGACGGCGTCGAGCTCCTCCACGCCGGGGAACAGGAAGATCCCGATTCGTCTCAGCGACTCCGCCATCGCCCCATCAAAGCATGGCCACATCGCCCGAGGGGCTCTACCATTGGGGGAGTTGGAACGCAGTCACGCAGGACACAACAACAACCGCCATAACGGCAACGGCAACGGTCGTGTGCCACTCCAGGGTCGCGCCCGCCAGCGCGCCTACATGGTGGCTGCCCTGCCCGACGGCGGCATCGAGGATCTCGACGAGCTGTCCGAGCTGCTGGCCACCGCCGGCGCGGTGACGGTGGGGGCGATGGTGCAGGTGCGCGAGCAGCCGCACCCCAACTCCTACCTCGGTCCGGGCAAGATCGAAGAGCTCAAGGCCGAGATGAAGCGCACCGACGCCAACCTCGTCGCCTGCGACGATGAGCTGAGCCCGCGTCAGGAGCGCAACCTCGAGCAGGCGCTCGGCGTCCCGGTGCTCGACCGCACCGCGCTGATCCTCGACATCTTCGCCACGCACGCCAACAGCGCCGAGGGCAAGCTCCAGGTCGAGCTGGCCCAGCTGCAGTACAACATGGCGCGCATGCGCGGGCTGTGGTCCCACCTCGACCGCCTCGGCGTCGGCGGCGTCGGCAACCGTGGACCGGGCGAGACCCAGATCGAGACCGACCGACGCCTGGCCCGCAATCGCATCTCTGCGCTCAAGCGGCGCCTGGTCAATGTGCGGGCCAACCGTGGCGTGATGCGGGCAGAACGCGAGCGTGCCCAGCTCCCCGAGATCGCGCTGGCGGGCTACACCAACGCGGGCAAGTCGACGTTGCTCAACGCGCTGACCGGCGCCGACGTTGGCGTGCGGGACCGGCTCTTTCACACTCTGGATCCGACCACGCGGGTGCTGCGCGCGGGCGGCCGCGATTACCTGCTCACCGACACCGTCGGGTTTCTGCGCAAGCTGCCCCACCAGTTGGTCGAGGCCTTCGGCGCCACGCTCGACGAGACGAAGCTCGCCGACCTGATCCTGCACGTGGTCGACGGCTCGGCTCCGGAGGAGGAGCGCGCCGAGATGACCCGAGCGGTGGAGGATGTGCTCGCCGACATCGGTGCGGATGAGATGCCGCGACTGCTCGTGCTCGGCAAGATCGACCTGCTCGATGCCGACGCGCGCCAGGCCCTGATCAACCGCCACCCAGGGGCAGTGATGGTCTCCGCGGTCACCGGCGAGGGGTTGGAGGAACTCGTGCACCGCATCGAGGACGAGTTCGCCAAATCCCTGGTCGAGGTCGAGCTGCTCATCCCCTTCCGCGACGGCGGACGCCTGGCCGAGTTGCACCAGATCGCCGGTGACCTCATCCGCGAGGACACCGCTGACGGCTACCGCGTCACGGTCCGGCTCCCCCGGCCGGTGGCAGACCGGTTCAGCGCCTACGCGCTCAGCGCCAACCCCGGTTGAGCGAGGCCACCCCAGGGCAGGCCGCGCCGCTGGCGGTCAAACGCCTGGACCCGACCGCGAAGCTCCCGGCGCGCGCCCACCCCGGCGACGCGGGTCTCGACCTGTGCGCGCTGGGGCCCGTCACCCTGGCCCCGGGCCAACGGGCGGCGGTGCCCACCGGCCTCGCCGTCGAGATCCCCCACGGCCAGGCCGGCCTGGTCATGCCGCGCTCGGGCCTGGCGCTGCGCCACGGCATCGCCCTGGTCAACGCGCCCGGTCTGATCGACGCGGGCTACCGCGGTGAGCTGACGGTGCTGCTGCTCAACACCGACCGCGATTTGAGCGTCCAGCTGGCCGCCGGCGAGCGCATCGCCCAGCTGGTGCTCATCGATGTCGCCCTGGCAGAGGTTGTCGAGGTGCAGGAGCTGTCTGACTCAGCGCGGGGCGCCGGCGGGTTCGGCTCCAGCGGCCGTCACTGATCAGCTGCCGCTGGTGGCGGTGCTGTCCCCGTCCGCCGGGGTGCTCGACGTCGGCGTCGTCGTGGTAGTGGTGTCCGTCAGCGTCGACCACGGCGGGGGCGGCAGGATGCCCCAGCCCTCGAGGAACTCCTGGGCCACCTCGGTGGCCGACATCGCCGGGTCGCTGGAGGCCTTCATCTCCGAGGCCAGGCCGCGGATGGCGTCCACGGTCAGCAGGCCGTCGACGCGGTCGATCACCCGGGCGAAGGCCGGTCCCTCGGCCTCCAGCACCTGTTCGGAGACCACCGGGACGATGTTGCCGAAGCCGAGCACGTGCCGGGAATCGATGAGCGTCCGATAGAGCGGACCCTCCAGCTGCCAGTCGGTGGTCTGGACGTAGGAGGCCCCCAGCGTGCCGATCCGCAGCGCCCCGTACTGGCTGCCGATGTTGATCACGCTGGTCACCGCCGGTACGAAGTCATAGGCGCTCTCGAGCTCCTGCAGGCCGCTGGGATCGGCGGAGTACTCGATCGGCGAGCCGAGCACGAGCGAGCCCTCGACGCGGCGCAGGTCGGCCAGCGTCCGGAGGTGATGGGCGCGTGCGTAGGTGCTCAGCACGGCGATCCCCACGGTGTCGGAGAACGGGGTCGGCTTGAGCAGGACCTGGGCATGGGCGCGGGCCCAGCGTTGGCCGGCGGCGTAGGCACTCGCCATGGAGCCAAACCGCTGGGTGTCGCCGGCGACCTGGCTGTCGTAGATGTTCAGGTACTCGGGAAAGATGTCGAGGCTGCCCTGGGTGAGGGCCGACTCCGAGACCGATGTGGTCCCGATGTTGCGGCTCAGCTCGACCGAATACCCCTGGGCCTCCAGCGCGCTCTGATAGAGCGCGCCGACGATGAACTGCTCCGGGGTGTTCATATCGCCGAGCAGGACGGTGGGCCGGCCGAGGCCGGGCTCGTTCAGGGTGGTGGTCGTCCCGTTGACGGTCGTGGTCACGATGGTGCTGACGCCGGTGGCGGTGGTCGTGGTGACGCTCAGGGGGCTCGGCCCACTCGCGGTGGTCTCCGAGGACGATGTGGGCGCACTGTCGCGCGCCGTCACGGTGGTCTGGGTCGAGCGACTGAGCAGGCTGGTGGAGCCACACCCGGCCAGGGCGCCGATGCTGGCCGCCGCCAGTGCCGCCACGAGCCACCGGGACCAGAACCGGGGCCTCACAGTCCGGCCGCCCGGCAGGCGTCGGCATGAGCGGCGAGCTCCAAGGCGTCGTCGAGGCGGGCCAGTGGGGCCTCCAGGCCCAGGGCGGTGCCGATCAGCCAATCGGCGAACCAGGCGTTCTTGGGGAGCAGCGGCCCGTGCAGGTAGGTGCCGATCACCGTACCCCGACGGGCACCCTCGGTGTGGTCGGCGCCGTTGTTGCCGTGTCCCTTGAGCACCCGCCCCAGCGGCTGGGTGCCATCACCGGCGTCGAGCAGGTGCGTGCGCCCGCCATGATTCTCGAAGCCGGCCAGGACCTGACGCCCGGCGCCGGGCAGATCGACCTCGATCGCCACATTGCCGATCAGGCGCCGCCCAGCACCGCGTTCGGTGCGCACGTCGAGCAGGCCGAGACCCGGAATGGTGACGTCGCCGAGGTCATAGGAGTGGCCGAGCAGCTGGAATCCGCCACACACCCCGAGCACCAGCGCGCCGGCATCGACCGCCACTGCGAGCGCCTCGGCCTTGGCGCTCACCAGATCGCCGGCGCACAGGACCTGATCGCGATCCTGGCCACCGCCGATGTAATACAGGTCGGCCTCGGTACCGGTGATCGGCTCGCCGACGCCCGCACCGAGCAGGGCAAAGCCGATTCCGCGCCACTCACACCGCGCCTGCAGCATGAGCAGGTTGCCGCGGTCGGCGTAGATGTTCATCAGGTCCGGGTACAGCGCGCACACGCGCAGCGTGCGCGCCGGCGGGGGAGAGGTCTCAGGCACCGAAGATCACCACCAGGCTGCCGACATGCTCGTCGGTCTCGGCGATCGTGCGCGTCCCCATGGGGCGCAGGCCGGCCGCGACGCCGTCGGCGATGAGGACGCCGGCTCCCAGCAGGTCCAGGGCGATCCGGTTCTCCTCGACCTGGCGGCCGCCGTGGGGATCGATCACCTCGCGTCGACGCGCCAGGACCGCGTGGTCGCCCTCGACCAGCACGGCCGTGGGTTGGCTGGCGTAGATCGTGCCGTCGAGCTCGACCATGTCGGGCAGCGGCATGGCGCTGCCCTCACTCCAGACGAACTCCTCGAACTCCGGTGCGATGGCGATCGCCAGCACGCCGCCGGCGGCGAGGTGGGCCTTGGCTCGGGCGAGGAAGGCGCGTCGGTTCTCGACCCCGTCGAGCAGCTGGATCGTCTGCATCGGCACCACGCACAACGCGAAGCGCTCATCGCCGAGATCGAACGCGCGCGCGTCCGCGCACACGGTGCTGATGGCCACGCCGGCACCGTCCGCCAGCGCCTCGGCGCGCTCGGACAGGGCATCGAGCAACTCGGCGTCGAGGTCGAGAGCCACGACGGTGTGGCCACGACGGGCCAGCTCCAGGGTCACGCGGCCGGTCCCCGCGCCGACATCGAGGACGGGGTCGCCGCTCTCATCGGCCAGCTCAGACCACAGCGTCAGATCCTGGCGGTAGCGGCCGCACTCGAGGTCATGCCAGATCACCGCGTCCGTCGGGATCACGCCGCCTCCTCCCAGAAGGCCGACAGCAGCCCACGGCGGGTCAGCTCGGCGCGCAGGCCGAGCATCGCCGTGTAGGTGGGTACGACGTAGAGGCGACGCTGACCCGGGTGACCCGCCGCGGTGGCGGCGACCGCGTGATCGAGCGCGGCAACCGGGTCGCTGATCACCGTCAGTCGCTCGGGCGCCACACCGGCGTACTTCAGCCGCAGCGCCAGCTCGGCGGCACGCGTGCCGGCACACGTCATGGTGTGGATGCGCGCCGCCAGCAGCTCCCAGTCGGCGTCCCAGATCCAGGAGACATCGCGTCCGTCGGCGATCCGGTCATTGAGGATGCCGAGCAGGTCGAGCTGCCCCGACTCGAGGGCGATGGTGCGCAGCACCTCGTTGGCACCGGCCGGGTTCTTGATCAGGAGCATCTGGAGGTCGACGCCGGCCACGTCGACGCGCTCGGCCCGTCCGAACACCGCGGCGGTGCTGGCCAGACCGGCTTGGATCTGGTCGAGGCTGGCGCCCAGCTCCAGGCACAGGGCGGCGGCCCCCAGCGCGTTGTAGACGTTGTAGAGCCCGGGCAGTGCGATGGTGATCTGGGTCGCCGCCGTGGGCGTGGTGAGGATGAAGCTGGCCCCGCGGGTGCCCAGCAGCTCGATCTCGGTCGCGGTGACCGTCGGCGACGGGCGCGCGTTGCCGCACTGCGGACAGCGGTAGTTGCCGAAGTGCGCCAGGAACACCACGCTGTAGACGTAGGCGCTGCCGCAGTTGCGACAGTGAGTCGAGTCAGAGGCGTGGTCGACATCCACCCGCGCCAGCGCATCCTCGACGCCGAAGTAGGTGACGTTCTCCAGACCGCGACCCAGGTCGGCGATCAGGGGGTCATCGGCGTTGAGCACGAGCCGGGTACCCGGCGCACTCATCGCGCTGACCTGGGCCCAGCGGTCAGCGATGGTGTCGAGCTCGCCGTAGCGGTCGAGCTGGTCGCGGAACAGGTTGGCCAGCAGCAGCGCGCGGGGTGTGAGCTCGGCGACCACCTGTCCCAGCCAGAACTCATCGACCTCGAACAGGCCCAGATCACCGCTCATGCCACCGCGCCGGCGGGCGTCGATCAGCGTCGAGGCGATCCCGCCGGCCATGTTGGCCCCGCTGCGGTTGTGCACCAGACGGTGTCCGGCGCCGCTCATGATCGAGGCGACCATGGCTGCCGTGGTCGTCTTGCCGTTGGTCGCGGAGATCACCGCGCTGCCCTCGGGCAGGCGCGCGGCCAGCTCGGCGATGGCGTGCGGCTCGAGGCGGATGAGCAGCTTGCCGGGCAGGCTGGTGCCCCCGCCGCGTCCTGAGCGCCGGGCGGTGACCCCGGCGATGCGGGCAAGGGAGACCTTGGGACCGAGCAGGGCCATGTCAGGCCGGAACGCGGACCTTGACCGCGGCGGGATCGACGGTGACCGTGACCGGCAGCTCTCCGATCGGCTCGCCGTCGGCGAACACGCGGAACGGCCGGTCGGCGGCGATGGTGACCTCGCGGCCGGGCAGCACACTGACCTCCGCGAGACGCACATGGCTGCCGCGGAAGATCTCAGGCATGTGGATGAGAAAGCGCCACCGCGGCATGTCGGCGATCACCACGACATCGAGCACGCCGTCGTCGAGCTGGGCGTCGGGCGCCAGCCGCATGCCGCCGCCGTAGGCCTTTGAGTTCGCCACCGCGACACTGAAGCCCCGCACGTGACGCGGTTCGCCGTCGACGCTCAGGCTGAACTCGGCGGCTTTCCACTGCGCCAGGGCACGCAGGCCGCCATAGGAGTACGCCAGGGAGCCGCGCACCAGACGCGTCGTGTTGGCGACCTCGTTGGCGGTCGAGTCAAGTCCACAGGAGAGGATCCCGAGGAAGGCCAGCGTGCCCACCCGGCCGAGGTCAAGGCACGTGTCCACGCCGTCGGCCAGCACCGCACACGCCGTCACGGGATCACGGGGGATGCCCAGCACGCGGGCGATGTCGTTGCCGCGCCCGCCCGGGAGGACGCCCATGGGGCGGTTCGTGTGGGCGACCGCCCCGGCCACCGCGCCGATGAGCCCGTCGCCGCCGAAGGCCACCGGCATCGCGCCCGCCGCCAGCGCGGCGCCGGCCAGCTCACGCGCGTGATCGAGGCTGTGGGTGGGGTGGACGACATGCTCGAGGGCCAAGCGGGTCAACTCAGTGCTCGTCCGCCCCAGCCGTGCGCCGGTGCGCCCATCCCCGGCGGAGGGGTTGACGATCAGCCACAGCATCAATCCGAGAGTACGAGCGAGGCCAGGTCAGCGCCGATCGCCACGGGTCGGGGATCGCGTGCCGCCTCGGCCTCGGCTCGACTGGCCACCCCGGTGAGCACGATCGCCGCGTCGAGGCCGGCGGCCGCCGCGCCCCCGAGGTCGGAGACGAGGTGGTCGCCGATCATCAGCGTGGCACCGGGACCGAGCCGGTCGGTGGCGACTGTGAAGACCTGGGCGTCGGGCTTACCGACGCTGCGCGCCGAGCGCTGGGCGGCGAATTCCAGCGCGGCCACCACGGCACCGGTGCCGGGGGAGATCCCGTCGGCGGCGGGGAAGGAGCGATCGCGACCCCCGGAGATGAGCTCGGCCCCGTTGGCGACCGCTCGGAGCGCGGTGCGCAGCTCGGCGTAGTCGAAGCCCTCATGGGCGACCACCACCACGATGTCGGCCTGCTCGGCCTGGTCGGTGTGGTTCAGGATGGGGTGGCCCGCGTCGCTGACGTGGCGGAACACCGCAGGTGAGCCGATCACATAGGCCCCACGCCCCGGAGGGCGCTCGGCGAGGAAGTACTGGATGGCCGAGCCGACCGACACGACCTCACCAGCCGAGGCGGTGCAGCCCAACGACCAGAGCTTGCGCACGTAATCCTCCGGCGCCTTGGTGCCGTCGTTGGTGATGAAGGCGAGGCCCTTTCCGGCGGTGCGGATCGCCGCGATCGCATCGGCGGCCCGCGGGGTGGGCGTGTCGCCGACCCAGACGGTGCCGTCCAGGTCGAGGATCACGTTCTCATAGGACGCCAGGAGGGGGGAGAGGTTCACGCGCGACGATTATTCCGACGCGGCTAGAACAGCGTCGTCTGCGGCGCCCCAGCGCCCACCGGCGGATCGGCCAGGCAGTCCGGCCCGTCATAGCGCGCGTTGCTCACGGCGGGACCGACCGCGCGAACGGCCACCTCATCCGGCGCCAGGCCGGCGAGGAACTGATGCAGGAGCGGCGCGGGCGTCCCGGGGTCGAGCCAGGCCGACTCGTCGCCGGGTTCGAGGATCACCGGCATGCGGTCATGCAGCGGCGCGATGGTGGCGTTCGCGGCGGTGGTGATGATCGTCGCCGAGCGGATCTCCTCCGCCGTGCCGCGGTGCCAGACCGACCACAACCCGGCGAAGGCGAAGGGCATGTGATCAGCACGCGTGATGTGGAAGGGCTGGCCCGAGGCCCACTCGTAGAACCCGTCAGCCAGGATGAGACAGCGCAGCCGCGCGAAGGCGCCGCGGAAGGCCGGCTTGTCCGCCACCGTCTCGGCCCGGGCGTTGATCATCGCGCCCGAGCGGGGCGGTTCGGACAGGAACGGGGGCACCAGGCCCCAGCGCAGTGACTCAGACCGTGGCACGCCTTGGCGATCGGTGGTGATCGCCAGGATGGCGTCGCCCGGGGCGACGTTGTAGCGGGGTGAGATCTCGACCGACTCGCCGAGACCGAAGCGGGCCCGCAGGGCAGCGGGGTCGGGCGCGGCCAGGCTGTAGCGCCCGCACATCGGCCCGGCTCAGCCGCCGCGGCGTTGGGCCATCATGTCGGCGCGCTTGGCCTGGGCCGCCTGATTGCGACGCCGGACCCAGAAGACCAGGCCGATGATGATGAGCACGGCAGCGGCGATGGCGTAGAAGCTGCGGTCGGCGATCGAGATGCCGCCGGTGGCGGCGCCGACCCCGCTGAGGATGCCGAAGGGCACGCCCCAGATCACGGCGATGAACAGGATCACGAGCAGGACCCCGAGGGCGATGCCGCGGATCCGCGCGAACGTTCCGGCGCTCTTGGGCGGGGCGATGAGGCCAAAGGCGCGCAGCCCAAACAGCTGGCGTCCACTCGGGGCCTCGACGCCCAGACGCTCGGCGGCGATCTTGAGGTCACCGGCGCGGCGCTCGGCCAGCGCGAGGGAGGCATCGGCCATTCGCCGGAGCTGCTGGCGCTCCTGGGGACGGGCGGCGCTCAGCGCCTTCTGGAAGTGCGCCCGGGCGGCCGCCGCGTCGTAGCGCTCGGCCGCGCGGGAGCCGAGGATCGCCTGGGCGAGGGACCGGTAGCGGGTCTCAGCCGCCAGTTCCTCGTCGGACTTGGACTCGAGCGCCTGCATCTGGGCCATCTGGTTCTTCGGCTCGACGCGAATCTGCCGCTGCTGCTGCTTCGCCATGGGGCCGGAGTTTAGTTCGCGGGGGCCGACATCAGCGTGGGACGCTCGGTTCAGCGCCGGACCAGCTTGACAAACAGCGCCTCGAGCATCCGCTCGGGGACGTGACAGAGCCCGCTGTGGATCTGGGAGCTCTGCAGGACCGTGCTGGAGGGCGCGGCCAACCAGTGGAAGCGCTCGGACTGGGGCAGGGCGGCGATCGGACCCGCGAGCGGATCGCCGGCGGCCACACGTTCGATCGCCGCCAGCTGCGCCTCGATCGACACCGCGTCGGCGTCCGGCGCCAGCGCGTGGAGCCGGGCCCGGTCCAATCGCGCCTGGGCGCGGAGGAAGCGGGCGCCGCGACAGAAGACGACCACTCCGGCGTTGATGAACTCCTCCCGCTCGACACGGGGGACGACGCGGATGACCGAGTACTGAAACGGCTGGGGCTCGGACCCGGCGAGGTCCAGCTCAGCGGACACGCGCGCTCACCGCCTCATCGAAGAACCCACGGGGTCCGCGGGCACGTGAACTGAGATAGTCGACGTACTGGCGCCGGTCTTCGGCCGGATCGTCGAGCAGGGCATCGGGCACCAGCGCGACCGTGGCGGTGATGAGCTCGGGGGTGAGCCGAGCCGACAGCTCGGCGTCGGCGCGGGGCAGGTCCTCGGCGTGGGGCAACAGCACGTGCTCGCGGATGAGCGAGAAGCGGTCGGGGGCACGACTGGGCAGATCGGTCGCGCCATGGTGCTGGTAGAGCGCCGCGCCGTGATCGATGAGCCAGGGGCGTCCGTGCCAGATGAGCAGGTTCGGGTTGCGCGGCGTGCGGTCGACGTTGGTGGCGTAGGCATCGAACCAGACGACCCGCGAGGCCAGCGCCGCGTCGATGGTGTCGGGGCGGGCCGCGTTGTAATCGAGCGCCGCCGGCAGAAAGTCGAGACCGACGTTGAGCCCGGCACTGTTCGTGACCAGTTCGTTGATCTCGGGATCGGGCTCGGTGCGTCCGAGCGCCTCGGGCACGTCGACGAGCACGATCTCGGGGACCGGGAGCTCGAGCGCGCGGCCAAGCTCCCCGACGATGATCTCCGCCACCAGCGCCTTGGCGCCTTGCCCGGCGGCGCGGAACTTGGTGACATAGAGACCGTCGTCGTCGGCCTCGAGCAGGCCGGGCAGCGAGCCACCCTCGCGCAGCGGCGTGGCATAACGGGTGGCGGTGACGCGGCGCAGCACGATCGCGATCATCGCAGGCAGCTACGTCAGGTCGAGAGGTCCCACTGAGAGGAGACGCTGTGGCAGAGGTCGTGCTGTTCCACCACATCCGCGGGTTGACCGCCGGAGTTGTTGCTCTGGGCGATGCCTGGCGCTCGCTCGGTCACACGGTGCATACGCCGGACGTCTTTGAGGGGCACACCTTCGACAGCATCGAGAGTGGCTCCGCCTACGCCGAGGAGGTCGGCATCGACACGCTGCTGGCGCGCGCCGGCACCGCGGTCGAGGGGCTCGCGACCGACGTCGTCTACGCGGGGATCTCGATGGGCGTGGTGCACGCCGAATACCTGACGCTCAGCCGCCCCGGAGCGCGCGGCGTGGTGATGCTCGAGAGCGCCATCGCCCCCGGATCGTTCGCCGAATTCGGCACCCCATCCGCCTGGCCGACCGGGCTGGCGTTCCAGATCCACGGAATGGACGGCGACCCGTTCTTCGCCGGCGAGGGTGACCTCGAGGTGGCGCGCGAGATGGTCGCCAGCCTGGCGAACGGTGAACTGTTCCTCTACCCCGGCGGCGCTCACCTGTTCTGTGACGCGAGCCTGCCGGAGTACGACCCCGTCGCCACCGGCCTGCTCGTCGAGCGCGTCGGTGGTTTCCTCGGCCTGCTGGGGAGCGACTGAACGCCTGATGTCGCCCGCCTCACGGGCGGGCGAAGACGCCAACCTGGGTGAGCAGTTCACGCGTGAAGTCGGTCATGTCGGCCTCGACCAGTTCGTCGAGTCGCCAGTAGCGCGCCGCGGAGACCTCGTCGCCGTCACCGTCTGACAGCAGCTCACCGCCGATCGGCGAGGCGTCATAGACCGTGCTGACAAAGGCGACCTGATCCCCGTTGGGATAGGTGTGCTGGAACATCGGTCCGCCGGCGATCCCGCGCAGCGCGCCCAGCTGCACCTCGAGTCCGGTCTCCTCCCGGGCCTCGCGCACCGCGGAGTCGCGCGGGTGCTCGAGCGGCTCGACCGAGCCCCCGACCGTCTGCCACAGGTCGGTCTCGGCGTTGGCCACCATCAGCAGCCGACCCGCGTCGTCCCAGATGAGGATGCTGACGCTGGGCAGCAGCAGCTGGCGGTGTCCGATGAGCGCTCGGAGCTCCCGCACGTAATCGGAGATCGGCACGGGCTGAGAGGATAGGCGCCACGGGCGCTCGGCTAGGGTGAGCGGCGACATGGCCCAGACGTCCGTCACCCACGACCCGCGCGAGCAGCCGCTCGGAGAGCCGGTCGCCTTCACCGGAGCCCGACGCCCGGACCGGGGCGAGCTCGTCGGCCAGTACATGACCCTGGCGCCTCTGGACCCAACCGCCGACGCTGAACCGCTGTATCGCATCAGCCATGCGCCCGAGGGTGATCCCCGCATCTGGACCTACCTGTTCGACGGTCCCTTCCCGGATGTCGCCGCCTACCGGGCCTCGCTGGAGCTCGCCGCCGACTCCGAGGATCCGCTGTTCTTCACCGTGCGCGTCGGCGACCGGCCCCAGGGTGTGGTCAGCTACCTGGCCATCGTTCCCGAGCACGGGACGATCGAGCTCGGCAACATCTGGTTCGGCCCGACGCTGGCTCGCACCGCAGCGGCGACCGAGGCGATCTATGCGCTGACCCGCCACGCCTTCGACGATCTCGGCTACCGACGGGTGGAGTGGAAGTGCAACGCCCTGAACGCGC
Organism: Solirubrobacteraceae bacterium; assembly: GCA_965198695.1. GTDB lineage: Bacteria > Actinomycetota > Thermoleophilia > Solirubrobacterales > Solirubrobacteraceae > Palsa-465. The sequence goes on from CBDAPW010000004.1 coordinate 43,220, forward strand.
CCTCACGTCGCGCTGCGGAGCGCTTCGGCTTCCGCTACGAGGGCACGTTCGCCCAACACCGGGTGGTGAGGGGCCACAACCGCGATACCGCCTGGTTCGCGATCACTGACGGGCGCTGGCCGGAGCTCCGCGCGGAGTTCGAGGCGTGGCTGGATCCCGACAACTTCGACCCCGGCGGCCGGCAGAAGCGGCCGCTCGCCCACCCGCGCGGCTGACCCGATGCCGGCGCACCACAGAACAGGAGACTGAGCATGCCCGACTGGAACGACCAGGTCATCGACGAGTTCCGCGCCAACGGCGGCAAGGTGGGGGGCATGTTCGAGGGCATGCCGCTCATCCTCGTGCACCATGTCGGGGCCAAGAGCGGCACCGCCCGGGTCGCGCCGCTCGTCTATCTGCCCGACGGTGATCGCTACGTCATCTTCGCCTCCAAGGGCGGGGCGCCGGAGAACCCCGCCTGGTATTACAACCTGCTCGCCCATCCCGAGACCGAGGTCGAGGTCGGCACCGACACCGTGGCGGTGCGGGCCGTCGAGGTGACCGGTCCCGAGCGCGACCGCCTCTATGACACCCAGGTGGAGGCCCAACCCCAATTCGGGGAGTATCGGGAGCAAGACCAGCCGCACCATCCCGGTGATCGTGCTCGAACCGCGCTGATGCAGGAGCCCTGGGAGTGTGCCTACGGTGAGAACGCCTGGCAGGCGCCGGCGCGGCTCGTCCACGCCGGGGAGGACCCGCTGGCCATCGGCCGCTTCGTCCAGCTCGAGGGCTCGGCGCCGAGCTACAACAACCTCGCCGAGCTCGACCGCCAGCTCCAGACCGTCACCCACATCGCCGCCGCCTTCGATGTCGCCCAGGGTCCGGTGCCCGCCATCGCCATCGGCACCAAACACGGGAACTGCTGCGGCGCCGGGGTGGCCGACTCACCGCTGACCGCAACCGAGCGAATGCTCGGCGGTGACCTGCGGGCGATCTTCGGCGGCTGCGTGATGCTCAACTTCGGCGTGGACGAGGCGATCGCCGAGGCCCTGCTCAATCACGCCAGCCAGGGGCGTCGGCTGCTCGACACCGTCGCGGCTCCGGCCTTCAGCGACGCGGCGGTCGACCTGCTCGCCCGCAAGCAGGGCAAATGTCGCATCCTGGCCAACCCGGAGCTCGGAACCCTCTCCCGCGACTCCCTCGACACCGCGCCGCGACGGCGCCCGGTGCGCGGCGGCGTGCTCGAGCAGCCCAACTACACCTTCGTGCTCGATCTCCACGACCCCGAGCTGTGGAGCCACGGGGAGCTGAGCGCGGGCCAGAGCCAGGATCTGCTGCTCGCCTGGGCGGTCGGCTCGACGAGCAACTCGAACACCATCACCCTCGTCCGTCACGGTCAGCTGCTCGGCAACGGGGTGGGACAGCAGGACCGCGTCGGCGGCTGTGCCCTGGCGATCATGCGCGCCCGGGACGCCGGCCACGAGCTGGGCGACAGCGTCGCCTACAGCGACAGCTTCTTCCCGTTCCCCGACGCCGCCGAGACCCTCATCGCGGCGGGCGTCTCGGTCATCTTCTCCACCAGCGGCTCGGTCCGCGACGACGTCGTCCGCGAGGCGATGATCGCCGCCGGGGTGACCGTGCGCCAGCTCCCGGACCGCTCGGCCCGCGGGTTCTTCGGCCACTGACGCGCTCGGGGAGACCGAGTTCGGCAGGTACCCTGCCCAACGTGACGCGTCCCGCGAACCTCGATCTGCGTCGGTGAGTCCCGGCCGCGTATCCGCGGACGCCCCCGAGGAGGAGTTCCAGCTCCGCTCGGTGGCGCTGGCCGCCTTCGCGCCGGCCACGCTGTTCGGCCTGGCCGAGGGCGCCATGATGCCGGTCATCGCGGCCTCGTCCTTCGCCCGGGGCTCGAGTACGGCGGGGGCGGCGTTCATCGCCGCGCTGCTGGGCATCGCCTCGCTGGTCACCAACATCCCCTCGGGCATCCTCGCCACCCGCGTGGGGGAGCGCAAGGCGATGCTCGTGGCGGCCGTCATCACCGCGGTCGGTCTGATCGTCTGCATTCCGAACCTCGGCCGGGGGACCGGCTCTCTCGCCCTCTACGGCCTCGGCGTGTTCCTCATCGGCTCAGCCAGCTCCGTGTTCACCCTCGCCCGCCAGGCCTACCTCACCGAGCGGGTGCCGATCCACATGCGCGCCCGGGCGCTGTCGACGCTCGGCGGCACGATGCGGATCGGCATGTTCCTCGGCCCGTTCATCGGCGCCGGCGCCGTGGGCCTCTTCGGACTCGCCGGTGCCTACTGCACCGGGCTGGCGGCGATCGTGGTGGCCGGGGCGATCGTGTTCGGTGTGCCCGATCTCGAGGTCGACGAGGCCAAGCACTTGGCCTCCGCGCAGGTGACGACGATGGACATCATTCACCAGCACTGGCGCACGCTGGTGAGCCTCGGCATGGGGGTGCTGCTGCTGTCGGCGATCCGTCAGACGCGCCAGAGCGTCATTCCACTGTGGGCCGCCCACATCGGCCTGTCCCCGGCCACCAGCTCACTCATCTACGGAGTGGCGGGCGGGATCGACGCGTTGACCTTCTATCCCTCCGGGAAGGTGATGGACACCTACGGGCGCCGCGCCGTGGCGGTCCCCTGCGTGCTCATCATGGGGATCTCCTTCGTGCTGATGCCCCTGACCCACGGGGCCCTCACCCTGCTGGTGGTGGCGATGCTCATGGGCTTGGGCAACGGCTGTGGCTCGGGCATCGTGATGACCTTCGCGGCGGACACCGCCCCGAGCATCGGGCGCCTCAGCTTCCTCGGCGTCTGGCGCGAGCTCGCCGACGCCGGCGCGGGCATCGGCCCGCTGATCCTGTCCGGCGTCACCGCGGCGGTCAGCCTCGGGGCCGGCATCGTGGTCAGCGGAGGCATCGGCTTCCTGGCCGCCGCCGCCCTGTGGGTGTGGTCACCGCGCGGCAAGGGAACCCGCTCACAGCGAACCGAGCCCCCTCCGCGCACCAAGGTCCCGGCCGGGTAGCCACACCCGGGCTGGATCGCTACAGGCGCTCGCCCGCCGGGATGGCGGCCGACAGGACGTTCTCGGGCGGCGCGAGCGGGCACTGCCATGCCGCGTCATAGCGGCACGACGGGTGGTAGGCGAAGTTGAAGTCGAGCACGAGACGGTCGTCCACAAGGCCGAGGTCCGCACCCTTGGCCGAGTCGATCAGGTAGCGGCCGCCGCCGTAGCTCTCAGCACCGGAGGTGGCGTCGCGGAACGGCACGAAGATCCCGCCGCCGTACTGCTCCAGCCACCACACCGCGAGCTGGCCGCCGACCGGGTCGGGGAGGTCGACCGTGCCGACGTGGCGCAGCCCGGTGACCTCCTCACCGCCGGTGGCAATGGCGCGACGCAGGGGGGTGGAGGGGGCGCGCATCTCCACCACGTAGCGCAGCGCCGGGTCATAGGGCCAATAGGGGATACCCGTGCACCGCAGCGGATCATCGGCGGCCAGCGGGCTCTGGGAGTGGGTGACGAACAGTCGATCGCGGCGTTCGCGCCAGCGGGCGTGCGCCGATGCGGGGCCGGGATCCAGACGCACCTCGCGGTACATCTCGAACACCTCCCGGCGCCACTGCGCGAGGACAAGCTCCTCGGCGAGGGCCGGGTGGGCGGTCGGATCGGTCGGATCGGTCGACGAGGGCGAGGGGAGAGCCGGGCTCACGGAGGGGATGCTAGGACTCCAGCCGTGCCGTCGCTCGAAATCCGCCAGGTCGGCCTGGATCATCCCGATGCCGCCTACCTGGTCGACCGGGTCCAGGCCGTCTACCTCGAACGCTACGGCAGCACCGACGTCGACGGCCTCGACGCGGCCGAGTTCACCCCGCCCGACGGCGCTTTCCACGTCGGGTACCTCAAGGGTGCGCCAGTGGCCTGCGGCGCCTGGCGGCGCTCACCCCACGGCGCCCTCGGGGCGAGTGAGACCGCCGAGATCAAGCGCATGTACGTGGTCGAGGAGGCCCAGCGTCGCGGCCTGGCCCGCGCGATGCTCGCTCACCTCGAGGCCGAGGTGGCCGCTGCTGGGTTCACCGTAGTCATCCTCGAGACCGGCCCTCGCCAGCCCGAGGCGCTGGCTCTCTACGAGCAATCGGGCTTCGTGCCGGTGGCGCCGTTCGGGCACTACGCCGACCGACCGGCGGCGCGGTTCTTCGCCAAGCGCCTCGATCTGGTGGTTGGGTAGAACGACGCCATGACCCGATCGCGAGCCGCCGGGTGAATCAACTGCTCAGCGTCGCGCATAAGGTGATCGAGCCGGTAACCGAGGAGCACGCCCTGATGGCCCGTCAGGCCTACCGCGACTTCGGCAAGGGCAGCGGACACCCGGATCGGGTCAGCGGACCGGTCAGCCAGCGGTCCGCCTCCCGAGCCGTCCTCAGGTGGACGACGGGAAGCTCCGGGATGTCCCGCGTGACCTCGATGACGCGCGGAAGGTGCTTGGCGTGGGTGTGCCACGCCCAGCGGATGACGTTCTCCGGATCGGTGAAGAACGTGTGCAGCGGCGCCTCGAGGTTCCCGTTCCACAGCTCGGTGCGGCGCAGGCGGCGCGACAGCGTGCGCCGGATGATCCGCGTCATGACCTGCCGGCGCGGGAAGTCCAAGAGGACGAGCAGGTCGGCGCGCGCGACGAGCAACGGGCGCGCCGCCGGATACTGCCACTCGGTCACCCACCGATCGGCGGCCGCCAGCCGGCGGACGTCGTCGAGGAACTCGTGTCGCGGCGTCCAGTGCGGACCGTGAAAGAGCGCGTCCAGCTCGACGTACGGGAGCTCGAGCGCCCTGCCAATAGCGCGGGCGAGGGTCGACTTCCCCGATCCCGAGGTACCGGCGACAAGGATCCGAGCCGGCCGTTCGGGCAGATCATCCAGCGAGGTCAGCCAGGCCATCTGGGCAAGGTAGACCAGCGCCCGGGGTTCGCCACCGGGGTGCTCCGCGGAACACACTCAACCTGGAGTTGAGACTTCGGACCGCGTGCGGGGTCCGACGCCATGTACGTCACCCTCCCGAAGTATCCCTGGGACCTCGACGGTGCGATCGTGTCCGATCAGGCCGCCACCAGCGCGCCGGGAGCCGCGACCGGTCGCGCCAACCACTCGGTGAAGCCAGCCACCTCCATGGGCCGAGCGAAGTGGAAGCCCTGTGCCCAGTAGCACTCCGCGGCTTGGAGGTCACGGGCCTGCTGTGCCTCTTCGATGCCCTCGGCGATGACGATCTGGTTGAGCGAGTGGGCCAGCGCGACGATGCCCTTGATGAGGCCGCGGTGTGCGGTGTGGTTCACGAATGACCGGTCGAGCTTGACGATGTCGATCGGCAGCTCTGCGAGGTAGCCGAGCGAGGAGAAGCCGGTGCCGAAGTCGTCGAGGGCCACCTGGACTCCCCGCCGCTTGAGCGGCAGGAGATGCTCGACGGCGTCGTGCAGGTTCTCGATGAGACTGCTCTCGGTGATCTCGAGCACGAGCGCCGCGGCGGGCAGACCCGTGTCGCGGAGAATCCGTTTGACGTCGTCGGCGAAGCCGGCCTCCTGCAGTTGGCGGGGGGAGATGTTCACCGACATGAGGAGGTCCCGGTGCAGCGGGTCCGACTCGATCCAGGTGACCGCCTGTCGACATGCGCTCTCCAGCACCCACCGTCCGAGCGGAACGATCAGGCCGGTCTGCTCACACAGCGGAATGAATTCAGCCGGACTGACGAGGCCCTCGCCGGGTCGCTCCCAGCGCAGCAGCGCCTCCGCGCCGACGGTCAGCTCGTCCCGCATCTCGACGACCGGCTGGTAGACGAGCCGGAACTCACCTCGTTCGAGCGCACCGTCGAGCTGCCCGCGCATCTCCAACCGCTCGCGTGCTCGCGTGTGCATCGCCCGGTCATAGAAGGCGTGCTGACCCTTGCGACGATGCTTGACCGAGTACATCGCGAGATCGGCGTTGCGCATCATCTCATCCGGCGACGCACCGTCAGGCCCGATCGCCACCCCGACGCTTGCGCTCAACGCCACCGTTTCTGCGCCCACCTGCAGGGGCCGGTTCATCAGCTGGGCGATCTGCTCGGCGATGTCGTGCGCCTCGGCCTCGCTGCTGAGCGACTCGACCAGCATGCCGAACTCGTCACCGCCGAGACGCGCGACGGTGACGTCGGATCGGTCGAGCCGGCTCAGCCGGTGCGCGGCCTCCAGCAGTGCGGTGTCACCGGCGTCGTGGCCGAGACCGTCGTTGATGGTCTTGAAATCGTCGAGGTCGACGAACAGCACAGCGAACAGACGTTTGGGCTCGACCAGGGCCTGACCGTGAACCTCGGAAAGGCAATCGAAGAACAGACGGCGGTTCGGCAGCCCCGTCAGCGCGTCGTGGAGGCCGCCATAGGCTTGAAGGTGAGCCAGCTCGGCGAACAGCTCGGCCACGCGGAAGGTGCAGTACTCGCCGTTCGCGAAGCGGACGACGACGTCGTCGTAGCGGTTGACTTCGGGACGCAGGAGCACGGCCTGGGTTGCCTCGACGATCGGGGTCTCGGCGTCGAGCGTGAGGGTGCTGCATTCGGGCAGAGCCGACACCTCGCGGCGGCCGTAGAGCCCGCGCCCGTAGCCGAGCGGACCGATCAGCTGGTCGAAGAACCACGTACGGGTGATGCAGGACACCTGGTCGGCCAGGACGACCACCGAACTGAGCGTCGGGTCGGACATGAACAAACTCTCCAGATCGATGATGCGCATCAGCGGCGAAATGCTGAGACCGCGCCGATGCAGCTCGCCGACCGTGTGATGCGGCGCCCGCCAAACCTGCCTGGAGTCGAGTCGTGTCTCGGACATGCCGTCTGTGTCGGCACGGTCGGGACATTCGCTGGCGTCAAGCTCCCAGATTGGACACCTGACCGATGGCGTCGGGCCTGGTGAGCGCCCGGATCGGCCCTCTCGACCCGCGAATCACGTATTGGTCGACATAACGTCGATTATCGAGCATTCGTACTGAGGGCTCCCGGGGGCCCCAGCATCAGCTTTCGACCGAGGTCGAGCCGTGGGACACGCTCCTGGTGGCGGCCGATGGTCCGTTGGTCGCCGTCGCCGTTGGCTTCAGCACCGAGTCCGGGCCGGCAGGCTTTGCGGTCCTCAGAGCTGTTGAGGCCCGCTCTGTGGCTCGGGCTCTGCTCGATGCCGCGCGGATGGCCGAACGGTCTGGCGGTCGCTGAGGATGGCTCTGGTGAGCGACCTTCAGGTCGCGAACGCTGCGCTGGCTGGCTGTACTACAAAGCCGCTCACCGGATCGGTTGCTCTAACAGCCGATCTACTCTCAGAAACTGAGAATCCTCGGTGCGTCGCCGGCTGCGGGATCGACACCATCGCCTACGCCTTCCGACCCCGCTGGGCAGAGTTCCTGGACCGGCTGCTGATGCAGCCCCACAACCTTCAGGGCGAGACGGCGATCTTCAGGACTCCGCTCCCTGGCGTCAACGTCATCGCGCTCTCGCGCTTCGGTCTGGTCAAGGTCGAGGGGCGGCTCGATCCGCTGCTTGAGGGACACCCCGATACCTGGGAGCTGCGCTCCCCCACTGAGGTTCCGCGCGGCGAGCGCGCGGCGCTGCGGTTGGTCGAGCTGGTCGCCGATGCTCCGATGGCTGGCGAACGCGGCCTCGACACCGCCGCCGAGGTCGCCCGCTTTGATCTGACGGCCGAGCTTGACTTCTCGGACCGTCCTGCGGACGGGCTGGCGTTCCTGAGGGCCGCTGCGAGTCTGCTCCCAGCTCGGCGGAAAACCGATGCTGTCCGGGGCAATGACGGCCAGGTCCAGACGATCTACCTGCGGACCCCGAAGGCCTTCGCGGTCAGGGAGCGGATCTATGACAAGGCCGAGGAAATCCGGGCTCACCGAGGCCGAAAAGCATGCTCTGAGCCGGCCGGTTCCCGGATCCGGATCGAGTCCCAGCACCGGCCTGCGAAGAAGGACCGGATGACCCCCGAACGCTTCGTCGGCGCCGATCACGCCGCGCTGTTCGGTCGCGCCGTTGAGCCTTACACCCGTCAGGAATCCGTGGCTGTCGGCACCGACCAAGCGGCGGCCGAGCTGCTGCGTCGCGTCGACAAGGGCGACTTGTCGATGAGCAAAGCCCGTGGTCTGCTGGGCGATCTGGTGATCCTGGCTCAGTTCGGCCGGGCTGCCTATGCCGACAGCACCGGCTATCGCCGCCTCGCGGCGCTGAGGGAGGCCGGCGTCGCGCTGGAATCGATACTGCCGCCGGACCGACTGCTTCCGGTCGGACGGTTGTTGGCCGATGCGATCGCGGCGTGGTCAGCGGAGGGCCCGTCCCCCGCCCCCCGCTCTGGCTCGCCGGAGTGGACGACACCGGAGCCGGCCTCGGCCGGCTCGGGGGCGTCCGCCGGCGCCCAGGCGCCGGCGCGAGAGGGTCTGCGATGACAGGCCCCGACGAATGGGTCGCGCCGCTCGCCGTCGCGCTGTTGGTCCTCGTCGCCTCGATCCTCGAGATCGTGACGCTGATCCTGGTTGTCTGCGGAAGGGTGATGGTCGGTGTCTGAGCTGCCCCAGGTACTCCCCCACGGCGAGGCCATCCGGCAGAAAGCCCTGGCTGACTGGCGCCCCAGGGCCCGCCCCGGCGGACCTGATTTTCTGCCGGTCGAGCTGGTCAGAGTCACGCTGCTACTCGACCGGCGCGCGCTCGAGGACCTTGACCTGCTGCTGCGGGCGCGCTTCGATGTTCCCTCCCGCTCGGCCCTGGTTCGGGAAGCGATTCTGTGGCTGCGCCACCGAGAGGCGGCCGCGCTGATCCGGCTCCAGCGGACCGAACATGCCCGGCGAGCTCGAGCCGAGGAAGAGGCCCGCGCTTTGGTTGTCACGGGCGCCGAGCGGGCCCGTCTTGACGCTGAGCAGGTGCTTCACAACGGGCTGCTCATCGCCTCAGAGCGCACCGGCGGATCACCGACAGGTCTTGTCAGATGATCGCTCTAGAGTTCCCCGAGATGCCTCGCGCCCAGCGACAGCCCCGCACTCTCCTCGAGGTCGCCGCCTGGAACATCGCCCAGCAGCTCGGGGACGGTTCCCCGAAGCTCAGACACCACGCTCTGGCGGTCAAGCAGGCCGGGGATGCCGGCGCCGCGCTCTGGCAGTTCGTGGCTGCTGCCCAGAGCCTCGGCCGCTGGCCCACAGTCCCCGAGTTCGCCGAATTCTGGGAGATGAGCGAGCGGAACGCCTGGCGCCGAGTCGCGCTCGTTGGCCGAGCCTGGCCTGGCAGCCAGGACGAAGGCGACCTGGCGGTCGTTGACCGCATCGGCCGGCGAATCTGGGCCGACCGAGTCGCCGACTATGAGCAGCCGGCCGAGCTGCTCTCCCTCCCCGCCGTTCAGTTCGCCACCGCCTGAGCAGAAGGCCGCTCCGCGGCCGTCTCCGTCGGAGACACCCTGCCGTTGACCACGCTCGCGACGGGATCGCCTCGACGGGCTCACCTCCGCTTGCGCTCCGCCGGCGCCTGGGCCCTTTCCCCAGCCCAGCCTTCCGCCGAGCGCAGCGATGGCGGGCGGCCCGCCTACTGACAAGGGCTGGCAGTCATTCCGTCCGACCGCCGTTGCATCATCTACTGACACGATGCGTCAGCGAGGCGAACACGAACGTCGATTATCGAGCATTGAAAAGGAATGCTCAGACGCGGTCCGGGGAAGCGACAAACAAGCTGCTTTTCGCCAGCCAATCCGACCCGAGGTGAATCACCCATGACTCCCGACCAAGGTACGTCCCCCGAGATCCCCGATAACCCGGAGCGGGCCGAAGCGCAGAAGGCTCTCGACGCGTTGGAGGCCAAGGACGCCAAAGCGGCCACGGGAGCCGAAGGCGGCCAGGACAGCGACGCCGCGGACGCACTTCCCGGTCTGCCAGCCGATGATGAGTCAGAACTGGGCAGCACCGATCAGCACTCTGGCGCCTGAACCCGCGACCCACGGCCGCCAACCCGGCTGGCTGTGGCATCGCTGACAAGTCGGAGGAGAAGCTCGTCGAGCAGTGCCGCCTCACCGGGGCTGAGCGGGATCTGAGCGCCCCTGATCGCCGCATGGAGCGCGGCGGCGGCGGATGCGGTGTTAGACGGGGCCTCCGGCGCCGGCTCCCGCGTGATGGCGACCAGCACACCGGCCAGCATGTCGTCGAGCATGCCCAGGTCACGGTGGTCCTCCGGCGCGGCGATCAGGGTCAGCGTCGCACCCGTCGCCGATGCGATGATCAGGTGTACCGCGCGGTCCTCGCTCACGGCCAGGCGACCGACCTGGGCGATGCGGCGCACCCGCGCGCGCAGGATCTCCTCACCCTGTCGTATGGCCTCGGACATGCCGTCGGTCGAGGGCGCGTCGTGCATGAGCCGGAACAGGTCGGGATTCTCTAGACCGAAATGCACGTTGGTCCGCCAGGCGTCGGCCAGCACCTCGACCGGATCCCGCGCGGCGTCGTCGTCGATCAGCCCCCGTTTGCGAGCGACGTAGTTGCTGATCTCGTGTTCAGCCACAGCGCCGATCAGACCCTGTTTGTCGCCGAACAGGCGATAGATGGTGGGCGCCTGAACGCCGGCCGCGGCCTCGACCGCGCGGGTGGTCAGTGCCGCTCGTCCCCCCTCGCGCACGAGCGCTGCCGCCACGCGGATGATCCGCTCGCGGAGCTCTCCCCCGGCGGCTGACACATGGGCGTCACTCGGCACGACAACGATGGTAGGACGGCCCTGTTAGCAGCGTTATTAGCGGTGCTAAATTTGCAGCGCGAGATACGCCGATCCGACCAACCCTGGAGGCTGCATGATCATCATCACCGGCGCGAACGGTGCGCTTGGACGCGCCGTCGTCGAGAACGTTCTCCTCCGCGTGGGCGCCGATCAAATCGGCGTCAGCGTGCGTGATCCGGCCCAGGCCGAGGCTCTGGCCCAGCGCGGCGTACGGGTACGACGTGGCGACTTCACCGAACCGACCACGCTCCCCCACGCCTTTGAGGGGGCGTCCCAGGTGCTGCTCGTCTCGGTCAACGCGCTCGGCCCCGAGGCGGTCGCCCAGCATGGTGTGGCGATCGCCGCGGCCCGCACGGCGGGCGCCCAACGGATCCTCTACACGAGCCATATTGGAGCCCGCCCGGACTCGCCGGTCGCCTTCGCGCCAGACCATGCCGCGACCGAGGAGCTCCTCCGCGACAGCGGACTCCCGTTCACGTCACTGCGCAACGGCTTCTACGCCAACACCGCCAAGATGCTGCTCCAGCAGGCCCTGGCGACCGGAACCCTCGTCAGCCCCGAGGACGGTCCGGTCAACTGGACCGCGCCGGCCGATCTCGCTGAGGCCGCGGCGGTCATCCTCACCCAGGACGGCGTCTTCGAGGGTCCGACGCCGCCGCTGGCCGCCTCTCGGGCGATCGACCTCGACGAGCTCGCGGCCATCGGCTCTGAGGTGCACGGCCGGAAGATCTCACATGTCACGCTGAGCGAAGGCGCATATCGCGACAGCCTCATTGCCCAGGGAACCCCGGAACAGTTCGCGGGCTTCTTCCTGTCCATGTTCGCGGCCAGCCGGCGGGGCGATTTCGCCACCGATGATCTCACCCTCGAGCGGCTGATCGGGCATCCGACAACGAGCGTGGGCGACGTACTCGCCAGCGACGACGCGGGCGATGCGCACTGACCGCCGGGCCTGACGCTCAGGACCCGGGCGTGATCATCTGCACGGTGGCGGCAGTCTGGTTGGCCACGAACACATCCCCCGTCGCGGTGTCGACGGCGACGGTGTCGGGCTGGGCGCCCGTCGCATAGGTCCGGACGATGCGCGGGATCTGGCCGGTGAGCGTCAGCTCGGCCAGCCGGTTGGTGCTCGTCTCGGTGACCCAGAGCCGGTGGCGCACCGGATCGACGGCGATGCCGTAGGGCGAGCCGGCGACGGGGGTGCGTCCGATCATCCGGAACGGACTGGCCGTGTAGGTGAGGACCGCGTCACCGCGCGTGTCGAGGACGTAGATGCGCCCGCCGTCGGCGGCGTCATGGGTCGGGCCCTGACCGGCCGGCAGGCGTTTGACGACCTTGTCGGTCTGGCGGTCAAGCAGGGACAGGGTGAACTTCGCCACGTCGACCACGGCGATGTCCTGGCCCACCGGTGCCAGGCCGCCGGGCTGGGTGAAGCCGGTGATCCGACGGACCCGACCGCTCGGGAGGATCTCCGACAGCGTGCCACCGCGCTCATTGCCGACCCATACCTCACCATCGACGGCCGTGACCGCGTGGGGAAAGTGCCCGACGACGAATGATCTGGACTTCCCTGACGGGAGGGTCAGCTCCGTCAGGCGATTGCGTCGCTCCTCGGGGACCAGCACCGGCCCCGCGGGACCGGCGACGGCCAGATGGCGGGGCGCGCCGGCGATCGGCACGCGCTTGATGAACCGGCCTGTCGTGGCGCTCAACAGGTCGATTGCGGCGGTCGGACTGTGGACCCCGACCGCGACGAGGCCGGCCGAGGCGGCCACGGCGATGCCCTGGGGGTCGGCTCCCACCTTCACGCTGTGCCCGGCCGGTGTCCCGGACGCTCTCGGATCGTGTCCCGGTTCGGCCGCGGCAAGCGTGGTCTGCGTCGTGTGGTGCTGCTGGGCGCCGCAGCCGGCGACCAGCAGCGCCATGAGCACGATGGCGCCGCGTCGCGCTGATGCGATCACAGCGCTCCTGACCGGGTGCAGGCCGACAAGCTCGGGTCAGGCTCCGGTGGTCAGGACCATGCGGAAGCGCGCCTCGCCGGAGAACATCTTGTTGAACGCCTCGGCGGCCTGCTCGAGCGGCAGCGTCTCGATCATCGGGCGGACCTCGAAGAGCTCGCTGAACCGCAGCGTGTCCTCGGAGTCGATCGAGGTACCCGACGCATGCCCCTCGATGACCTTGTCCCCGCCGATCAGCGCGGCTGCCGGCAGCGGCAGCGGGTCCATCGAGGCACCCACGATCAACAGCTTCCCGCTCGGCCGCAGGCCGCCGAACAGGGCGGCCATCGCATCGGCGTTGGTGATCGTGGACAGAATGAGGTCCACCCCACCGAGCGCCTGGAGCTTCGCCGACGGGTCACCGTCGGTGGAGTCGATGTAGTGGTGAGCACCGAGCTTGAGCGCGAGGTCCCGCTTCTCGGTGCCGCGCGCCACAGCGATCGTCTCGAACCCGAGCTGGCGCGCGAACTGCACGGCGAGGTGGCCGAGTCCCCCCACGCCCAGGATCGCCACGCGGTCGCCGGGTCGCACCTCGCTGGTCCGCAGCGCGTTGAAGGTCGTGATGCCGGCGCACAGAAGCGGCCCGGCCTCCTCGGGAGTCAGGCCGTCGGGCATCGCGGCGAGCGCCGAGGCGCGAACCACCACGTAGTCGGCGTAGCCCCCATCCATCGTCACCCCGGGGATGCCCATGTTGACGCAGTCGATCAGCTGACCGCGGCGGCACCACTCGCAGTGACCGCAGTTGCCGCCGAACCAGCCGACGCCGACACGCTGGCCGACCTCCCAGTCCTGCACGTGCTCGCCGAGTTCGGCGATCTCACCGGCGATCTCGTGCCCGGGGATCACCGGCCAGCTCACCCCCGGGTAGCCGTCTCTGGCGAACACGTCGCTGTGGCAGACCCCACAGGCGTGCACCCGGACGAGCACCTCGCCAAAGCCCGGCTTGGGGACCTCACGCTCTTCGAGCACGAAGTCTCCACCCTGCTCCTGAATGACCATCGCCCGCATTGTCGCCACGGTTCCCCCCAAAATCGATGAGTTGCACTGCCCCGTCATCTTGACCGATCTGGTGTCACCGACGGCTGACCGCTGACATGATCGCGTGGCGTGAGACCAAACGGCTGCATCGGAACGGCGTTCGCGGTTGGCTGCGTTGTCCTGGCAACCGCCGCGGGGGCAAGCGCCGCGCCGACGCCGTCGCCGGCCCCCGCCTTCACCCAGATCGCGGGGTCGCCGTTCCCGGCCGGTCAGGGCGCCACCGCGGTGGCGTTCTCGCCCAACGGAAGGCTGCTGGCGGTGGCCGACTACAGCATCAACGCGGTCAGCATGTACGCGGTCGCCGCGAGGGGCCGGCTCCACCGGGTGCCGGGCTCGCCGTTTCCCGTGGGGACCGGCCCGGTGTCGGTGGCCTTCGCCCCCGACGGTCACAGCCTCGCAGTGGCGGACTTCGGGGCCGACGCGCTCAGCGTCGATGCGGTCGCTGCCAACGGCAAGCTCACCGCGCGCGCCGGCTCCCCGTTCGCCGTGGAGGGCCCCCCCTACGACGTCGCCTACGGCGCCAGCGGGCATCTCCTGGCAGTGGCTGACTCGAGTGGCGACGCGATCCAGGTGTTCGGGCTGACCCATGCCCTCCCCGCCGCCCCGGGTGCGAGCGTGACCCTGCCTGCCGCCAGCGACCCGACATCGATCAGCTTCAGCCCGAACGGGGAGCTGCTCGCCGTGGCTGAGCACGGCAGCGACGCCATCGGCGCCTACAGCGTGACGTCGGGGCCGGCCGTCACCCTGGCGCCCCTGGCCGGCTCGCCGTTCAGCACCGGCGCCTCCGCCGACACCGTGAGCTTCAACCGCGACGGAACGCTGGTCGCCACGTCGGATTACAACGCCAACCGGATCGACCTGCTCGCGGTCAGCTCCAGCGCCGGCATCAGCGCCGCGTCGACCCCGAGCATCCCCACCAGCGCGGGCAGCGGTCCCGACGACGTCCTGTTCAGCCCGGTCTCCGACACCCTGGCCTTCGCCCTGGGGACCGCGAACCGCACCGACCTCTATTCGGTGACCAACACCTCAGCCCCCGCTGAACTCCCCGGCGCCCCGCTCCCCTCCGGCACCGGTCCGACCGGCCTCGCCTTCAATCCCCAGGGCACCCTGTTGGCGAGCGCCAACATCTACTCGAGCGACGTCAGCGTCTACGCCAGCACGTCTCCCCCGCCCGCGGTCACCCGGATCCTCAGCGACCGGGCCGCGATCCGTCGCTCCCGGGTCACGCTGAGGATCGGCTGTGCCGGGATCGTCGACGGCGGCGCCGGACACCCGTGCCGCGGGCGCCTGAGCCTCATCGAGGACGGTCGCCGACTGGGCAGCACCCGGCTGGCGATCGCGCCCGGACGCGCCCGCATCCTGTCGGTGTCCCTGCCCGCCGGCGTGGTCCGCCAGACCCGCCGCGGGAAGGCGATCACGGTGACGGCCTCGGTCACCGCCCGCGGCGCGAGCACCGTCAGCCGCGCCATCACCGTCCGCAGCTGAGCCGGTCGCGCAACCGAGCGCCCCTCACCACGTTGATAGGACCGGGGGCAGATGTGCCATGAGGGCACCGGGATCACCTATGGTCACCGGGAAAAGCCGCCGCTTGCAGCACAAACAGACTGGAGAGAAGGAATGAAGCTGAAATTCACCTGCGGGGTCCTGATGGCCGCCGCAGCCATGTGGCTGGGAGCTGTGGGGCTCGCCGTCGCCGCGTCATCACCGACGCTGAAGATCTCGGGTGCGTCGTCGATCACCACCGACTCGGCCGTGATCAGCGCCACCATCAATCCGAATGGGGCGACCACCACCTATCACTTCTCCTACGGTCCGACGAGCACGCTGGGGACCGACTCGCCGAGCCAGTCCGCCGGCGCGGGCACCAAGACCAAGGACGTCACCTACTCCCTGGCCAACCTGCAGTCCGGGACGACGTACTACTACAACCTGACCGCCTCCAGCTCGGCCGGCACCGTGACGACCAAGACGGTGACGTTCACGACCGCCGGGCCGCCGCCGGCCCAGGCCACCACGGGGGCCGCCCAGGTGGTCAACGCCAGCTCGGCCACGCTGACCGGGGTGGTCCAGCCCAACAGCGCCGCCACCGTTTACTACTTCGAGATCGGCAACGCCACGAACTCCTACCAGCTCCTGACCGTCGCCCAGACGGTGCCCGCCGGCACCAGTCCGGTACCGGTGTCGGTGACCGTGGGCGGACTCGAGGCCGGGACAACCTTCCACTACGCGCTGGTTGCCACCCACGGCGGTGCGAACAACAGCACCGGCGCGGACGAGACGTTCGAGACGTTCCCGGACCCGGTGCCGGTCCCGAAGGTCACCCAGCTCACCTCGCCGAAGACCGAGTCCGGCGGGCCCTATGTGTTCAAGACCGTGGGTCAGGTCCAGAACCGCACCTCGACGCCCGACAGCCTCGCCTGCACGGGCACGGCCACGGTGTCCTTCTACTACGGCAAGCACCGCGTCTACCGTCAGCTGGCGCCGCTGAACGCCACCTGCGGCTTCTCGGCCAGCACGACGTTCGCGCACCTGCCGATCAAGCACAAGAAGAGCGAGAAGCTGCTCGTCTACATCCGTTTCGACGGCAACGGCTACCTCAGCGCAGTCGCGCTGAAGCCCGAGACGGTCACGCTCGGCTGAGGACCTACGTGCCGACGACCTCGGCGATCACTCGTGAGACCTGGCTGCCCTGCCAGGCCACGGGTGAGGCGCCGGGGCGGTCGAGCACCAACCGAGCGCCGGGGATCGTCGCGGCGTAGGTCTCCCCCAGCCGCTGGGGGTGCTCGGGATCGGCGGCGTCATTGGAGGCGATGACGACCGTCGGAGCCGCGATATCGGCGAGGTCGCTGACCGCGTCGAAGGGTCGCGACCGCGGGACCTCCTCCAGCGCCCGGGCGATCGCGCCGAGATCCCGGTGCCGGTCCATGCGCTGGCGGATGACGAGTTCCACGGTGGGCCGCAGCTTCGCGTCGACCGCCTCGAGGTCGTAGGCGTCGACGAACCCGTCGATCCCCCCGCTGCGCAGCCCGGCCGCCAGCCGGTCCCAGTGCTCGACACTGGCCGCCGAGCCGTCGTAGGCGGGCGTGATCACCACGAGTCCGGAGACGCGCTCGGGCCGGCTGAGGGCGAAGTTGAGAAGCGTGTGCGCACCCATCGAGACACCGGCCAGCACCGCGGTCTCCACACCGCGGGCGTCCATGACGGCGGCCAGGTCCTCGGCCAGCAGGTCGTAGGTGTAGGGCTCAGTGCCCCCGGTTGACTCGCCGTGACCGCGGGCGTCGTAGCTGATCACCCGGTGGTCCGAGCGCTCGAGTGAGCGTGAACCCATGACGACGTAGCGTCGCGTCGCGGTAAGACCGTGCAACAGGACGATCGGCGGCCCCTCACCGGTGTCCTCACCGGACAGGACGGCGCCTCGCGCCTGGACTGTGAAGGCTTCGGCCATTCCCCCGGTTGTACCTAAGATGAGTCCATGGACGTCAGCGAGGCGAATTTCAACCAGGCCGTCATCGAGCGCTCACACCAGGTGCCCGTCGTGGTCGACTTCTGGGCCGAGTGGTGTGGTCCGTGTCGTCAGCTGGGCCCGGCCCTGGAGCGGGCGGTGGCCGCCCGCGCGCCGCAGATCGACCTGGTCAAGATCGACACCGACGCCAACCAGCGCCTCGCCCAGGCCTTTCGGATCCAGGGCATCCCGGCAGTCAAGGCGTTCAAGGACGGCGCCATCGCCTCTGAATTCACGGGCGCGATTCCGCCGCCCCAGATCGACGCGTTCCTCGACGCGCTGCTTCCGGGGGAGGTCGAGCCGGCCCTGGACGCGAGTGACGAGGCGGCTCTGGTGGCCGCCCTGGCCGAAAATCCGTCACGCGCCGAGGCCGCCGTGCCGCTGGCTCACCTGCTGCTGGGCCGGGGCGAGCTCGAGCGGGCGACCGAGGTCCTGGCCGGTGTCGGCGAGGGCTTCGCGGTGGCCGGACTGATCGCGCGCATCGACCTGCAGCGGCGCATCGATGCACAGGACGCCGCCGTGCCGCCGCTGGGCGCCGCGTTCAGGGCACTCGACAGTGGCGATGTCGCCTACGGTCTCGACCTGCTGCTGATGGCCCTGCCCACCGCCGGCGCGGTCAAGGAAGATCTCCGCAAGGTCATCGTCGGGGTGCTCGACGAGCTGGGCCCCGAGAGCGATCTGGCGCGCAGCTCACGCCGGCGCCTCGCCGTCGCGCTGTACTAGGGCCGCCCCGCGATCGCTCGCCTCCGCGGTCGCTCGCCTCCGCGGTCGCTCAGATCGCCAGCGCCAGTTGGGGTTCCTCGCGCCGCTCCTCGAGACCGGCGACCCGCACGCCGAGCAGCCGCACCGGACGGCCGGGGAACTCACGGAGGAAGCCGCGCAG
Organism: Solirubrobacteraceae bacterium; assembly: GCA_965198695.1. Taxonomy (GTDB): domain Bacteria; phylum Actinomycetota; class Thermoleophilia; order Solirubrobacterales; family Solirubrobacteraceae; genus Palsa-465. The sequence continues at coordinate 61,362 of CBDAPW010000004.1, forward strand.
CAGGTCGAGCGCCACCGGCTCGACCTGGTCGAGCCCGGATACGGCCGCGTTGAGGGTACGGGCGCGGCTGTGATTGGAGAAGTCCGACAGGCGCACCCCAATGCCGATGGTGCGGCCCCGACGCCCGCGCCGGGTCAGGTCATCACACAGGGTGACCGCCAGGCCCGACAGGATCGTCTCCAGCTCCTGGGGGTCGACGACATCGACCTCGAGGGTGCGTGACCGGGATTCGGAGACGACCTTGCGCTGCTGGGTCACCGTGCCGCTGTGCTCGAAGCGGGCCAGGGCCTGCAGGTGGGCGGTGGTGGACGCGGCGAAGCCGACCCGAAGCGTCTCCATCCGGGCCGTCGCGAGCTGTCCGATCGTTCTGATGCCCACGGACTGCAGCCGTTCGGCGGTCTTCTGGCCGATACCCGGGATCAGCTGGCACGGGGATCCGGCGAACCGGGCCTGGGCCTGGCCCTGGCTGAGCACCACGAAGCCGTTGGGTTTCTCGGCGTCAGAGGCGACCTTGGCGATGAGCTTGTTCGGTCCGATCCCCACCGAAGCCGCCAGCCCAGTCTCGTCGGCGATCTCCTTGACGATCCGCCGCATCCCGGCTTTGGGCGCGGGCAGCCCGGAGAGGTCGAGATAGGCCTCGTCCAATCCGACCACCTCGACCGTGTCGACGTGAGAGCGGACGATGCCCATCACCTGGGCGGAGGCCTCGCGGTAGTAGGGGAAGTCGGGCGCCAGGAACACCGCGCGCGGACAGAGCCGCCGAGCCCGGGATGACGGCATGGCCGAGCCGATCCCGAAGCGTCGCGCCTCATAGGACGCGGTGGTCACCACCGAGCGCGGGCTGGTTCCGGCAACCACCACCGGCTTGCCGCGGAGCTCCGGGTGCCGGCGCAGCTCGACCGAGACGTAGAAGGCGTCCATGTCGAGGTGAGCGATCACACTCCGCACCGGCTCCGACATGTCTGCAAGCTTAGGTCCCGAAGCGGACACGGTCGAACGCTCACCCTTTAGGCTTGACCGCGTGACCCAGCGGCCGGCCATCTCCGAAACCCTGGCCCGGGTACCGCCCTCCGGCATCCGTGAGCTGGGCAACCTCGCGCTCGGCCTCGAGGGGGTTCTGCCGCTCTACTTCGGGGAGTCGAACCTGCCGACTCCCGCCTTCATCGTCGAGGCCGCCGCCCAGGCGATGCGAGATGGCTACACGCGGTACTCACACAACGCCGGGCTCCCGATGCTGCGCAGCGAGCTCGCCGCCCACTACGAACGCCTCCACGGAGTCCAGCTCGACCCCGAGTCCGAGATCGTCGTCACCGCCTCCGGACTCCAGGCCCTGCACCTGGCGCTGCGGGCGGTGATCGACCCGGGCGACGAGGTGCTCGTGCTGTCACCGGCGTGGCCCAACGGCTCCAACATCGTCGAGCTCTCCCACGGGATCAACGTCGACGTGCCCTTCGTGCTCGGCGCGGACCGCTACGAGCTCGACTTCGACCGCCTCGCAGCGTTGGCCGGACCGCGCAGTCGCGCGCTGTTGGTCACCTCGCCATCGAATCCGCTGGGCTGGGTGGCGACGCCCGAGGAGCAGCGCCGGCTGCTGGAGTTCTGCCGTGCCCGCGACATGTGGTTGATCTGCGATGAGGTGTACGAGCGGATCTACTGGGACGCCGACACGCCGGGTGATCCCGCCCCGTCGATCCTGCGTATCGCCGAGCGCGATGATGCGGTCATCGTCGTCCAGTCGTTCTCCAAGACCTATTGCATGACCGGTTGGCGGTTGGGCTGGCTCGTCCTGCCTCCCGATATCGGACCGACGGTCGGCAGCTCCAACGAGCTGTTCATCTCCCACGCCACCACGTTCGTCCAGGTTGCCGCAACCACCGCGCTGGCCGAAGGGGAGGCGGCCGTCGCGAGCATGCTCGAGCACTACGCGGCGAACCGCGAGCTGTGCCTGGCGGCGCTGGCCTCGATCCCCGGGCTGACGGTGCCGCGGCCCGAAGGCGCCTTCTACCTCTTTCCCCGTATCGACGGGCTCAAGGACACGGCGAGCTTCTGCCGCGACCTCCTGCTCGAGGAACGCGTCGGGCTCGCCCCCGGCGCGGCGTTCGGAACCGGTGGTGAGGGCTCGGTCAGGCTGTGTTACGCCGGTGACCGCGCATGGCTCGAGCTCGGGTTCGAGCGACTCGAGCGCTTCCTGCGCCGCCACGGCCACGGCTAGCGGGCTCGGCCGGGGTCAGATCGACGCCAGGACGGTGGCAACGCCGTCCATTCCGAGCGCACCTGCCGTGGTCTGATCGAGGTCGTAGAGGCGGCTGTAGACGAACGGCCCCCGGTCATCGACGGTCGCCACGACGGTGTGTCCGCCGTAGGAGAGCGTCACTTTCGATCCACACGGCAGGGTGCGACTGGCGATGCCGTAGGTGGCGTGGAAGCCGCACGCGGTGTCCCCAGCGTCCTCATACCAGGAGACCTGGGCGTACTGCATCGGGGTGACCGACTGTGGCGCCGAGTCAGCGTGTCCGTTGTAGCGGTCACCGGCGAAGGCGACCTGGACGCGTTGGGTCGCGGTGGCCGCCGGCACGTAGTGGAAGTCGAAGGCCCCTCCCCGCTTGGTGCGGGCGCTCGCAGCCGCGATCCAACGGTGACCCTGCTGGAGCTCGAGCACCACCTTGCGGCCGGGAATGCCCGGCAGCAGATGACCCCGGACCTGGGTGGTCTGACCCGCCACGGCGGTCGTGGTGCTGTGGCTGGCATTGAGGGCCAGCTTCGGCTTCACGGTCACGTGCTGGATTGGGCTGGGGATCACCGTGGTCACCGCCGGCGCCACGCGGGTCGACAGCGTCGTGCCCGCGGCCTGGTCCGCGGTGCCCGCGAGGCCCGTGAATTGGGTGGCGGTGAAGGCCGGCGGGGTGGTGCTCGGTCGGGTCGCCCGGGTGGCGGTACCCACCGGCATGACCTGGAGCCCGCCGGAGCGTCCAACCCGTGCGCTGAGGGCGAACCGGCCGCTGGCGTGGACGTGGCCCCGGGCCACGACGCGCCAGGACGCGGCGTCGGCCGGCCGGTAACGTAGCTCGATGGCCACACCGGCGGCGCTGATCGGAGCGCTGCCGTGCACGATCGTCCTGTGGCCGTAACGCACGGCCGCTGGGCGTGCCGCGTGGAGCGCGGCGGCCGGCCCGAGGACGTCATGGCTATCGGTATTGGTCACCGCCACCGCAGTGGCGGGAAATGCAAGTACGGACGCGCCGACCGCCAACTTGGCAGCCGTGGGTACGCGCATGGTGCGCCTGGCTCTCATGCAGAGAACCTCCTCTCGACTTCGCGGCCGGGCGCCTACGGGGTTAGCTGACGGGCTCGCGACGTCCAGCGTTGGGAATACAACGCCGGGCTGCCGCTACACGAGCAACCGGGTGTTTGGGACCGGGCAGGTGATTCGCCCCGGGCCGGACGCGATGGGTGAGTGTCCGGCAAGTGGGTCCCCCGTCCGCGCTCGCACAGAGCGATCGCGGTTCGGCAAGGCCGTTTTCACGGGCCCGCTTTTTATGGGCCGCTGGCAGGCTGACAGGCAACCGTGGGGGGCGTATGTGAGTCTCCTCACATACGCGCAGGTCCAACTTCCCCGCTCTGAGCGGGAAAAACCGTCAGCTGCGCGGTCCGCGCACCGCGATGGTCATCCGGGTGATGACGCAGAGACGACCCTGGTCGTCGTGCATGTCGACCTCCCACACCCACGTGGTGGCACCCGCGTGCCGGCGGGTCGCGCGGGCGTTGATGGAGCCCTCGGTGATCGGTCGCAGGAAGCTCGTCTGGTTCGAGAGACCCATCGCCGTCATGCCGTCTTCCACCACCGTCATGGCGGTCGCGATGGAGGCCAGGGACTCGGCGATGGCGACATAGACCCCGCCGTGCACCAGGCCGTAGGGCTGGCGCACCTCGTCGCGGACGGCGACCCGTGCGGTCGCGCTCTCTGCCGACACTTCGATCAGCTCCAGCCCGTACAGTGCGTCGAAGCCCATCACCGGGATGCGGCTCACGGCGTTCTTCTCAACGCTCATTACCCTACGACACCTTATGGCTTCCCTCGACAGTTTGCCCGCCGATGAGAAGGCCGTGCTGTCGCTGGTCCTCCAGCGCGGACGGTCCTTTGATGAGATCGCCGCGCTGCTGTCCGTCGACCGCGCCGGGGTGCGCCAGCGGGCGCTCAATGCCTTCGACGCACTCGGTCCCGAGAGCTCCGTCGATCCGCTCACGCGGGGGCTGATCACCGACTACCTGCTCGGGCAGCTGCCCCCGGCCGTGGCCGACCGCGTCTCGAGCTCACTCGCCGCCAACCCATCCGAGCGTGCGTGGGCCCGCGTGGTCGCGGCGGAGATCGCGCCGCTGGCCACGGGTTCGCTGCCGGAGATCCCGGCCGCCGGCGCCACCGCCACCCCCCCCACGTCGCGCCGCGTGACCCCGGTCGCTCCCGCCGACGCCGGGGATGGCGAGGATTTCTTCGAGGCGGCCGACACGCTGCCCCCCGTAGCCACCGGAGCCGAAGCCGAAACCGGAGCCGGAGCCGAAACCGGAGCCGGAGATGCAACAGGCGCCGAGACACCCCCCACCTCACGTCGCGGAGGCGCGATCCTGCTCGGCCTGATCGCGCTCGCCGTTGTTGTCGTCGTCGTCGTGCTGTTGGTCACCGGAGGCTCCTCCAAGCCCAAGCACGCGACCGCCACCACCGCCGCGGCCCCCGCGCCGACGTCGTCGGTCGCCTCGACCACGACCACGGCGGGGAGCTCGACGAGCGTCACCCCGCTGCATCAGATCAACCTCATCTCCCCCAACAGCACCAAGGGCCGTGAGGGTGCCGCCGATGTCGTGCGCGCCAGCGGCAAGCTGGGACTCGTCATCGTCGCCGAGGGGCTCGCCGCGAACACCAAGAACGCCTATGGCGTCTGGCTCTACAACTCGAAGTCGGGCGCGGCGAAGTTCCTCGGGTTCTACAGCCAGCAGGTCACCAGCACCGGCAGCACCAAGGGCGAGCTGGAGGCCGAGGACGCGCTGCCGAGCAACGCCACGTCCTACAACGAACTGCTGCTCACCCTGGAGACGTCGGAGAAGCCGACCAAGCCGGGCACGATCGTCCTGCAGGGGACCTTCGCGGAGTAGCGGGAACGGGTCGGCCTGCAAAGGCCGACCCCCTCAGACCAGCGCTTGGAGCCCCGCCAGAGCCGCGTCGAGCCGGTGGCGGGCGGCGCGGCGCTGGAGGAACCCACCGGTGCGGAAGCTCCCGCGGAAGATCTGGTGTTCTGAGAGGACGACGAGGGTGCCCCCGTCTGGGCTGGCGGACAGCTCCAGGCGCGTCGACCACGCGCTCAGCATCCGCTCGAACTGGCTGCCCAGGATCTCCAGCTCCCAGGCCAGCACCCGGGGCGGCGCCACCTCGCTGTAGTAGTGGTCAAGGCGCACCGGACGCCCGCGCCGGCTGACCAGCACCTCGGTGAAGCCGGTCTCCTCCACCCCCTCGACGCGGGTCACCCGCGGCCACCACCGGGGCAGCGTGTGCGCATCCGCGATCACCTCCCACACCACCTCGGGCGGCGCGCTGAGCACGCCCCTGCGCGTCAGCGTCGCCACCGGGCGCTAATAGGTGATCAGGGCGTGCACGTCGTGGGGGGCCAGCCGTGCGCGCCCGTCCAGCTCGACCAGCTCGACCAGGAAGGCACAGCCGACCACCTCGGCGCCGAGCTGCTGCACCAGGTCGGCGAGTGCCGCGGCGGTTCCCCCGGTGGCCAGCAGGTCGTCGTGGATGAGGACCCGTGCCCCCCCGGCGAGGGCGTCGCTGTGCATCTCCAGCGCGTCGACGCCGTATTCGAGCGCGTACTCGGCGCGCACCGTCTCAGACGGCAGCTTCCCGCGCTTGCGTGCGGGCACGAAGCCGACGCCGAGTGCGCGGGCCAGGGCGCCGCCGAGCATGAAGCCGCGCGCCTCCGCCGCCACGACGAGGTCGACGTCGAGGGGCCGGCCGTACCGGGCCAGCCGTGCCACCGCGGCATCGAGCGCCTCGGCGTCGAGCAGCAGCGGGGTGATGTCGCGGAACAGGATTCCCGGGGTCGGGAAGTCCGGGATGTCCCTGACGTAGGCGGCGAGGTTGAGTTCTGGATCAGCTGTGGCCATGAGCCGTCGAAGTGTCCCAGGTTGAGCCCGGAGACAGTCGGCTCAGGTGGTGATCTTGCGCAGGTCGCGGATCAACAGCAGATGCTTGAGATGGGTGGTCACCGAGGCGAGGTTCTCCAGCGCCTCGATCGCCTCCTTGCGCCGCTCCGGGTTGCGCGAGCGCAGTGCCGGCGCCAGGATGGACTGGAGCAGGGCCGACTCGCGGTCCGCGGAGGTGCGGAACACGCGGAGGTTGCGTCCGCCGACCCCGTAGCGGGCGAGCTCGGATACGGCGCGGATGATCTCGCGTTCGGTGTCGTCGAAGTAGCGGTTGCCGGTGCGGACCTCGCCCTTGATCACGCCGAAGTCGACGAGCTCACCGATCAGCGATGCCTCCGCACCGGTCTCCTCGACCACCTCCTCGAGCGAATACAGTGCCCCGTTGGCCGACGCGCTGATCGCGCTGCGCCGCACCGGCCGGGGCTCACCACCGGCCGGGCTGGGCCCCGGGGTGACGTCGCGCTCGGCCCGGCCCCCGGCCAGCTCCTGACGGATGACGCGCAGGGGCAGGAACTCATCACGCTGGAGCCGGAGGATCGTCCGCAGGCGCTGGACATCGGCCTGGGTGTAGAGGCGATAGCCGCCCTGGGTGCGACGCGGCGTCAGCAGCTTCTGGTCCTCGAGGTACCGGATCTTGGAGATCGAGATGTCGGGGAACTCCTGCTCCAGGGCCTTGCAGACGGCGCCGATGGTCACCGACTTCTGGCGCCGGCGCGAACTCTCCTCGCCCTCTGACGCCTCCGGCGGGTCGAGTCCGGTCACCGCGTGCAACGCGGGGTCGTCGTCGAGGGGCTGTCGTTCGGTCGGGGCCATCACATGTGCCTCAGCGGTGGAGGAACGCCAGTTTGTATTTGCCGATCTGCAGCTCGTCCCCGTCGCTGAGGCGGTGGGACTCGATCCGGCGCCGGTTCACGTAGGTGCCGTTCAGCGAGCCGCAGTCGTCGAGGTAGTAATCGCTGCCGCGCTGGACGATGACCGCGTGATCACGCGAGACCGTCACGTCGTCGAGGAACACGTCGCTGTCGGGGCGCCGACCGACGGTCACCCGATCGTGGGTGAGCTCGAAGGACTCCCCGGCGCGGCCACCCCCGGCGCGGATGACCAGCGTGGCGCCCGATCCGGGGGCACCGTTGGGCAGGACGTCGAACTCCAGCGAATCACCGGAGATATGGAAGCTGGCAGTCGTTGTGCCAGCCTCGGCCGGGTCGGCTCCGGCCAGGAAGGCTCCGCAGCGAGCGCAGTAGTTCGCGCCGTCCGCGTTGGCGAAGCCACACTCAGGACAGTGCAGAGCCACCGTCAGTGCGTCGGCTAGCCGACGTCCTCGGGATCGGCCGGCGACTGGACGCGTCCGGTGAGGATGTCGGTGAGCTGATCCACGTCAGCGCCGGAGATGACGAGCTCGCCGCCCTCCTGCTTCTGGCGCAGCCGGTTGACGAGCTCCGCCCGGAGGATGTCGATCTTGCCGTGCAGGATGCGGCGCTTGTAGGAGACCTCGAGCTCCTCGTTCGCCAGCTCCTTGATCAGATCCTTCAACTCTTGGTCGTTCAGCGCGCCAAGGTCAGGAAACGTGTCCATACTCCGTTGCTCCCCCGTGTATTCGGGATGTCGTGGTATTCGAAACCCGCCGGGTGAGTATATCCGCCCCACCGCTGAGGGTCAAGTTCAGCTTGAGGGTCGCGGCGTCGCCTTGGCCCCGTAATCGCGGAAACCGACATGCACGTACTCCGCCGTGGCCATCAGCGACAGGGCCATGCCGATGTAGAGCAGGATGTCGGACAGCAGGCGGACGTCGGCCATGGCGAAGAACGGCGCACCGAGGATCGGGGCAACGGCGAGGCGCCCGAACCAGTTGATCTTGATCTCGGCCTGGCGGTGGATGGCGTAGCGCGACAGCACCAGCATGAACACCTCCCGGCCGATTACCACATACAGCGCCCAGCGCGGCAGCAGGCTGAAGCGCCAGCACACCGCCATGCCGGAGATGATCAGGCAGCGGTCGGTGATCGGATCCAGCAGGGTGCCGAGCCGGCTGAACTGACCGGTCAGACGCGCGGTGAAGCCGTCGAGGTAGTCACTCCAGCCGACCGCCGCGAACAGCACCACCGCCAGTGCCGACTGACCATGGTGGCTTGAGAACGCCACGATCAGGAAGACCGGGATGAGCGCCAGGCGGACGTAGCCGATCGCGTTGGGCAACGTCCACGGGTTGAGCGGCTGCCCGGACTGGGTGGGGAGCGGTGGGGGTCCCGAACGATCGAGCCCGAACAGCCGCGTCTTGGTGCGAGCGCGCAGATCACGCGCCCGCTGCCTGGCGTCCGACACCCGCTCATTGGCCCGCTCGCGGGCCTCTCGCACGCGCCTGCGGCCGGCGGGGTCTAGGGGAGGGTCTTCCACAGAGCTGAGACCGCCTCAGCGGCTCCCTCGACCGGGACCGCGCGCTTCTCGGCGCCCCGGCGAACCTGGACCTCGAGCTCGCCGGCGGCCAGGCTACGCCGTCCGACGGTGACCCGCAGGGGGCAGCCCAGCAGCTCGGCGTCGGCGAACTTGTCCCCCGGACCCGCATCGCGGTCGTCGTAGATGGTGTCCAGGCCCGCGGCCATCAGCTGGCCATAGAGCGCGTCGGCCAGTTCGCGTTCCTCGGTGCCGGACTTGCCCAGCACGACCAGGTGGACGTCGAAGGGGGCGATCGCCCGCGGCCAGCTGATTCCGTGCTCGTCGGCGAACTGCTCGACCGCGGCGGCGGCGATGCGCGCCGGACCGATCCCGTAGCTGCCCATCCAGATGGGCTGGCTGACACCGTCGTGATCGAGGTAGCTCGCACCCAGCTTGACGCTGTAGCGGGTGTCGAGCTTGAAGATGTTGCCGATCTCGATCGCGGGCACGATCCGCACCGGCTCGCCGGCGATCGTGTCCTGGGGAGTGACCTCACGCAGGTCGAGGGCCTCGTAGGAGAAATCCCGTCCCGCCTGCACGCCACGCAGGTGGGCGTCGAGCTTGTTCGCGCCGGCGACGTAGCCGCCGGGCTGGGCGAGGATCGCGTTGTCCACCAACACCCGGGTGCTCGGGTCGCGCATGCCCACCGGCCCGAGAAACCCGGGCGGGCCGATCTTCGCCTCGATCTCTGACGGCGTGGCCTGACGGAAGGCGGTGCCGAAGAACTGGCGCAGCTTCACGTCGTTGACCCGATGGTCGCCGCGCACCAGCACGAGCACGACCTCCTCGGTCCCGTCCTCGAGCAGCTTGACCACCGGGAAGGCCTTGGTCAGCGCGCCCTCGGGCAGGTCGAGGAACGTGGCCAACGACTCTATGGTGTTGGTTCCCGGGGTGTGCACCTCCTCGGGGGCCCCCAGAGCCGGCGGCAGCTCGACGCGGGCGGGGTCGGCGGTGGCCACCTCGAGGTTCGACGCATACCCGCCGGGGCCGAGCACCACGTCATCCTCACCGGCCGGGCACGGCGCCATGTACTCACCCGACTCGCGACCGCCCATGTATCCGACGTCCGCCCTGACCCGGAACCACTCCAACCCGCAGCGGTCGTAGATCTTGGCGTAGGCCTCGGCGTGACGGTCATAGGAGATGTCGACGCCCTGGGCGTCGCGGTCGAAGCTGTAGGAGTCCTTCATCACGAACTCGCGGGTCCGCAGCACCCCGGCCCGCGGACGCGCCTCATCGCGCTCCTTGACCTGGAACTGATAGAGGCTGAGCGGCAGATCCCGATAGGACCGGATCAGGGAGGCCGCGTGGTTGGTGATCACCTCCTCACCCGAGAGCCCGAGGACGTAGGCGGCATCCTTGCGGTCGGTGAGCTTGAACAGCTCCTCGATTCCGTAGCGATCGCTCCTGCGCCAGAGCTCGGCCGGCTGGACCACGGGCATCGACAGCTCATACGCGCCGATGGCGTTCATCTCCTCGCGGATGATCTCCACGATCTTCTGATGCACGCGCCAGCCGGCGGGCAGCCACGTCCACAGCCCGGCCCCCACCTGGCGGACCAGGCCGGCACGGACCATGAGCTTATGGCTGAGCGCCTCCGCATCGGCGGGCGCATCGCGCTCAGTGGGTAGGAGATAGGTGGAGAGCCGCGTCATGAGGGTGCCTAGCGTACCCGCGGAAGCGCGGCTCGGCTGCCGTGGGGCCCAAAGCCCACGGCAGCCGCCACAACGGCTCTGATAAAAGGCATATGTACCCACCAAAAGGAGACACGCCATGGCCTTCACCCTCCCGCCGCTCCCCTACGCGTTCGACGCGCTCGAGCCCCATATCGACGCGCAGACGATGGAGATCCACCACGACAAGCACCACGCGACGTACGTGAACAACGCCAACGCCGCGCTGGAGGGCACCGAGTGGGCCGACACCCCGGTGGAGGAGCTCCTGACCAAGCTGAGCGATCTGCCGGCCGACAAGCAGGGCCCGGTGCGCAACAACGCCGGCGGTCACTACAACCACTCGCTGTTCTGGGAGTCCCTGTCGGGCTCCGGCGGCGGCGAGCCCACCGGCCCGCTGGGTGAGGCGATCACCTCGACCTTCGGCTCCTTCGACGACTTCAAGTCCCAGATCAAGGCGTCCGGCGCCGGTCGCTTCGGTTCAGGCTGGGCGTGGCTGGTCCACAACGGCTCGGGTCTGGCGATCGTCTCCACGCCGAACCAGGACTCGCCGGTCTCCGACGGTCAGACGCCGCTGCTCGGCATCGACGTGTGGGAGCACGCCTACTACCTGAAGTACCAGAACAAGCGCCCCGACTACCTCGAGGCGATCTTCAACGTGATCAACTGGGACACGGTCGCCGACCGTTACGCCAAGGTCGCCTAGACACCAGCTGTCAGTTGCGGCGGCGGCCTGGGTGTCATACCCCGGGCCGTCGCCGGCGCTGTGAGAGACCTCAGGCCTGCGGCCTCAGGGCGGCCTCTGGCTCGCCGAGATCGTTGTCGGCACGCTTGAAGCGCCGACCCTCGACCGGAGACTCGGCCTCACGCGCCGCTCGGGCCGCCGCAGCCGCCTCCTTCTCGGCGGCCTCGCGCTCAGCCGCCGCGAGACGCTCGGGCGTCACGGCGGTGTCGTCCTCGTTCTCCGACAGCCACTGGGCCGCCTCGGCGGCCTGGGCGTGATCGACCACGACCGTCTTGCCGGAGGCGTAGTACTTGTCGATCTCCTCGAACAGCACGTCGACGAGGTTCTCGGTCGCGACCTTGCGCAGCGGCTGGCCCTTGGAATAGATCATCCCGGCATCCTTGGCGCCGGTGATCCCGAAGTCGGCATGGCGGGCCTCGCCGATCCCGTTGACCGCGCAGCCCAGCACCGACACCTCGATGGGATCGGCATAGGCGGCCAGGCGCTCCTCGACCTCGGCGACCACGCTGTCCATGTCGAACTGCAGGCGACCGCAGGTCGGACACGCGATGAGGACGGGGCCGCGCTCGCGCAGCTTCAGCGCCTTGAGGATCTCCCAGGCGACCTTGACCTCCTCCTCGGCATGGAAGGTGCTGAGCGAGATGCGGATGGTGTCGCCGATGCCGTCGGCCAGCAGGGTGCCCAGCCCGACCGCGGACTTCAGCGACCCCGACCACTTGGTGCCGGCCTCGGTCACCCCGAGGTGCAGCGGGTACGGGATCTTGTCGGCCAGCATGCGGTTCGAGGCGATCGTGTTGGGCACGCTGGTCGACTTCATCGACACCTTGAAGTTGTAGAAGTCCAGCGACTCCATGAGCTCGACGAAGCCCTGGGCCGCGGCGACGAGCGCCTCCACCGGATTGGTGAACTCGAGCTCGCGCAGATGCTCGGGCAGGGAGCCGGAGTTGACCCCGATGCGGATCGGGGTGCCGGCCACCTTGGCCCGGGCCACCACCTCGGCCACCTTGTCGGGACCCCCGATGTTGCCCGGGTTCAGCCGGATGCAATGCGCGCCGGCATCGATCGCCTTCAGCGCAAGCGTGTGGTTGAAGTGGATGTCGGCGATGATCGGGATCGGCGACTGCTTGACGATCGTGGCCAGCGCCTCGACGTCACGTTCGCGGGGCACCGCGCAGCGGACCACGTCGGCCCCGGCCTCGGCCACCCGGTTGATCTGCGCGAGTGTCGCCGTGATGTCGGCGGTCTCGGTCTTGGTCATCGTCTGGACAACGACCGGGGCGCCGCCGCCGATCGGGACATCACCGACGTGGATCTGACGCTCTGAAGCCATGTCCTATTGAGTCTAGAGAGCTTCTGGGACATGGCCGTGACATTGCGATCACACCAAAGGCGCAACTTTCGACCGCCGGATCTGGTTCCTTGTAGCGATGCCCTTGACCAAGAGACTTCTCATAGCCCTGACGGCCATCGCGGCCGTCTGCGCGCTGGCCGCCCCATCGGCCTTCGCGTCCACCAACCAGGTGTCGATCATCCAGGACAACAACGCGATCGACACGAACCCGATGGCCGCCCTCACCAAGATGAAGGCGATGGGCTTCACGCAGGTGAAGTACGTCATCTACTGGAACCAGTACGTCCCCAACTCCAAGGGGACCAAAGCGCCCGCTCACGTGGCCAGCGCAAGCACGTATGACAACTACCTCGGCCAGCTCGATCAGATCGACCAGGCCGCGCAGAAGGTCGGGATCAAGCTCGGCTTCATGGTGACCTCACCGGCCCCGCGCTGGGCCGAGGGCAGCACGAGTGGTTGTCAGGCCTCGAACATCGCCGCTGGATCCTGCCGTCCCTCGGACGCCGACTTCAAAGACTTCGTGAGCGCGCTCGGCGCGCGGTACAACGGGTCGGTCAGCGGCGTGCCGGCGGTGCGCTGGTGGTCGATCTGGAACGAGCCGAACTACATCCCGAACCTGGCGCCCCAGCTGGTCGGGTCGACCACCTATGAGGGTGCCGACCTCTACCGCGGGCTGCTCGACGCCGGCTACTCGGGTCTGGCGGCCACCGGCCACACCCCGTCCAAGGACACGATCCTGTTCGGTGAGGTCGCGCCCCGCGGCATCTCCGGCGGCAACACGGCGGGTGGCGGCAACGCCTACAGCAAGTCCGGTTCCAAGCCGGTCGCCTTCCTCGCCGAGCTCTACTGCGAGACGACGGCGGGCAAGCGCTTCACCGGCAAGCTCGCCTCGGCGAACGGCTGTGGCTCCAGCACCGCGGCGTTCAAGAAGGCCAACCCGGCCCTGTTCGACGCCTCCGGCTTCGCCGACCATCCCTACTCCCAGGGCGTCGCGCCAAACACCAAGACCGGAGATTGCCGAGGCAAGGCCGACGGCTTGGTGGGAGACATCTTCTGCCCCGCCTCCACGAGCCATCCGGCTGACCCGCTGTGGACCGACCTCGGTTCGATCTCGAACCTGGAAAACGGGCTGACCAAGGATCTGAAGGTCTACGGGTCGACCAAGAAGTACGCGATCTGGAGCACCGAGTACGGCTACTGGACGAACCCGCCGAGCGCAAGCATCAACAGCTGTCACAGCGCGACGCAGGCCGACTGTGCCGTCAGCCAGGCGAACGCGGCGACCTACCTCAACGAGGCCGAGTACATCTCCTACAAGAACCCGCGGATCGCCAGCTTCGACCAGTACCAGCTCTATGACCCCTCCATCGGGCCCTGGTTCGACGGACTGCTCACTCGCGGGGGCGCGCCCAAGTCGACGTTCAGTCCCTATGAGCTGCCGCTCTGGCTGCCGACCACGAGCGTCAAGAAGGCCTCCAACCTGACGGTATGGGGCGGCGACCGAGCCGCGGCGTACGACGCGGCGAACACCAAGGGCCTCAAGCCCGCCGTGGCGATCCAGTTCAAGGCCAAGTCCGGCGGTTGGAAGACCGTCAAGACGGTGACGATCAACCTGAAGAGCAACGGCGGCTACTTCACGTCGAAGATCAAGTTCACCGCCAGCGGTTCGGTCCGCCTGGCCTACACCGTCGACAAGTCGACGCTGTACAGCCGGACCCAGGCGATCACCGTCGGCTGATCCGAACGTGGTCCCCGGGGGTGGGGCTTTGGGCACCCACCCCCGGGCCGCCAGCCGGCGGCCGCTGAACCTAATCCGGTGAGTCGCCGGTGCTGCGCTGGTTGCGGCGGTAGGCCCAGAGGGCGCCGCCGCCGCCCGCCAGCACCACCACGACGATCACGATGATCAGGATCAGGGTTCCCGATCCGCCGCCCCCGCCAGACCCCCCGGAGGTCCCGGAGTTGATGTTCTTGGCCTCCCCCAGCTGGTTCTCGAGCTGGTTCTCGATCACCGTGCCGCAGGTGGTGTACTCCTTGTCCGACGACGTGATCGTCGCCAGCGCGGCTTTGAGCTGCGCGTCGCTGTAGTGCTGGGTGAGGTTTCCGTCGTTGGCCTTGCAGTCGGCCAGGGGTGAGAGCGTGGTGGTCGCGGCGCTTGCCGCACCGGTCACGGCGCACAGCGCCAGCACGGAGAAAACGGCGAGCACCAGCGGGCGGAGGCGTGACATCGGGCGGGTACTTTAGAGTGCCGCTACTTCCTCGGCAGGGGAACGTTGATCTCATTCTGTGCGCCTCTCTTCCGTCCGTATCCCACTGCTCGGCCTGCTGTGTGCCGTCGGGCTTTCCCTGAGCCTCGCCGCCTGCGGCGGTAGTGCCACCCACACGACCAGCCAGGTCGTGACCGCGACGGGAACCACGTCGAGCACTGCCAGCACGACGGTCACCACCCCGGCAACCGGTCATCGCCCGGGACTGCTGTCGATCACCCAGGACGACGAGGCGCTCATCGGGCAGGATCCCGCGTCGGGCACCACCCAGACCCTCGCCACCTGGAAGGCCTTGGGGGTGCAGGTCGTGCGGTACAACGAGCTGTGGGTGAGCACGGTGCCCAGCGGCGAGACCCGCACCAAGCCCGCCGGCTTCAACGCCACCGACCCCGGCTCGTCTGACTACAACTGGTCGGTCATCGACGCGGTCGATCGCGACGTCGCCGGTGCGGGGCTGCGGCTCTATCTGACCCTGACCGGGCCGGTGCCGCTGTGGGCCACCAACCCGGACGCCCCGAAGACCGACCAGTGTGTGTTCTGTGATCGCTGGGAGCCATCGGCGAGCGACTTCCGCCAGTGGGTGGAGGCGATCGGCAAGCGCTACAGCGGCCACTACACCCCGCCCGGGCAGTCCACGCCGCTGCCCCGGGTCGCGTTCTGGTCGATCTGGAACGAGCCGAACTACGGGCCCAACCTGACCCCGCAGTCGACCAAGAACGCCCAGGGCGAGGTGGTCGACACCGCCGCCCCGCAGTACCGCAACCTCGTCGATGCCGCCTGGCAGGGTCTGGCCGCGAGCGGTCACACGCCCAAGACCGACACCATCCTCATCGGGGAGACCGCGCCGCGGGGTGTGGCCGACCCCGGGATCGATCAGATGACTCCGCCGCTGCAGTTCATCCGCGATCTCTATTGCGTCGACAGCAGCGGCCAACCCCTGACCGGCTCGGTGGCCACCGCGCTCGGCTGCCCGACCAACGGCTCGAGTGCCGCCTTTGCCAAGAACAATCCGGGGCTGTTCCAGGCCAGCGGTTGGGCGGACCACCCCTATCCCGACGGGATCGCGCCGAACGTCAAGTCGGGCTCGGGCTCCGACACCACCGAATGGACCGACTTCGCCCGCCTGAGCGATCTCCAGTCGTCGTTGGACGCGGCGGCCGCGGCCTGGGGGTCCGACGCCAAGCTGGATCTCTACAACACCGAGTTCGGCTACTTCACCAACCCGCCGCTCAAGCAGTTCGACTCGATCGCGCCGGCCCTGGCAGCCAAGTACGACAACTGGGCGGAGTATCTCTCCTGGAAGGACCCGCGGGTCGAGTCCTATAACCAGTACCTCCTGGTGGATCCGCCGGCCAGCAGCACTTCGAGCTTTGACACCGGCCTGGAGCTGTCCGACGGCACCCACATCACCCCGGTCTACAACGCCTATCGCCTGCCGCTGTGGCTGCCGAGCACCTCTCAGAAAACCGGTCAGGCCCTCGAGGTGTGGGGATGTGCCCGGCCGGCTCTGACCGCGCCGATCACCTCCGACAAGGTGGAGATCCAGTTCTCCTCCGGCGCCGGTGGGTTCAGGACCGTGGCGACCGAGACCATCCACCCCGCCACCTCGGGCTGCTACTTCGACACCAGGGTGAAGTTCCCCCGGAGCGGCAACGTGCGCCTCGCCTACCAGGAGGGCGCCGCCACCGTCACCAGCCGCACCCAGGCGATCACCCTTCAGTGAGCGCACCCCGACCACTACGCGTCGTCAAGGGCCTGGCGGCGGGGCTCGTGATCGGAGGCCTCCTCGTGGCAGCCTGGGGTTCCGGCGCCGCACCGGCGCTGGCGGATCCGACCCAGGTCACCATCCTGGAGGACAACGCGCTCGTGCTGGCCAACCCGGCGGCCGCCCTGGAGGAGATCCGTGCCCTGGGGGTGACCACGCTGCGCTTCGACATCCCGTGGGCCGCGGTCGCCCCGGCCCCCCATGCGCTGGCGCGTCCGAGCTTTGACGCCGGTGATCCCGCCGCCTACGGCAACGCCGCCTGGGCGCCCTATGACGCGGTGATCAGCGAGGCCCACACGCTCGGCATCAACGTCGACCTCGACCTGGCGCCCGGCGCGCCGCGTTGGGCCACCGGCGCCGGTCAGCCCCGGAACGTCGCCGGCTATCCCCACTGGCAGTGGGAGCCCAACGCCGAGCAGTTCGGACTGTTCGCCCAGGCGGCGGGTGAGCGCTACAGCGGCGACTGGGATCCGCTCACCGACCAGCTCGCCCCGGGCAACCGCGCCGACCTGCCGCGCGTGTCGTTCTGGTCGATCTGGAACGAGCCCGACTACGGACCCAGCCTGGCCCCCCAGGGGCTGCCGGGACACCCGGGGGTCCAGGACAGTCCGCGCATGTACCGCCAGCTGGTCGACCGGGCCTGGACCGGCCTGGCCCGCAGCGGTCACTCCGTGCCCGCGGACACGATCATCATCGGAGAGCTCGCCCCGCGCTCTCAGCTCACCGCGCCGGGCAGGTTCACCGACTTCAACGGGATGACGCCGATGGTCTTCCTGGAGAACCTCTACTGCCTGACCCCCGCGTTCACGCCGCTGCGCGGAGCGGCCGCCACGCTGCGCGGCTGTCCGAGCACCGCCGCGGCCAGCGCGCGCTTCATCGCCGACAACCCGGCGCTGTTCCAGAACTCGGGGATCTCCGATCACCCCTACGACGAGTGGTTCCCCCCTGATCGGGAGCTCGATATCCCCAAGCTGACCGGGTGGGCGCTGGAGAACACCCAGGACACCTCGCTGGCGACCATCGGGGTGCTCGAGCGCGGCCTCGACCGTCTGACCGCCGCCTACGGCGACCACGAGCAGCTGCCGATCTGGGACACCGAGTACGGCTATCAGACCAGTCCGCCCCACCGCATTTGGTCCGGGGACACGCGACCGTGGCCGAGCCCGGCCACCGCCGCCGTCTATGACAACTGGGCCGAGTACCTCCACTACAAGGATCCGCGGCTGAAGTCCTTCGCCCAGTACCTGCTCAAGGACGCGGTGCCCGCGACCCCGGCCAACGACTACGGCAGCTTCGCCAGCGGCCTGTTCAGCTACGACGGGACGAGCAAGGGCGGCTACGTCGCCGCCTTCAGGATGCCCCTGTATCTCCCCGACACCGTCGCCCCCAGCCCGTATCGCGGCATCGAGGTGTGGGGGGCCGCGCGGCCCTCGCCGCTGGCGTCGCTCGCCACCGGTCAGACCCAGTCGGTGACGCTGCTGTTCTCACCCCAGGGCTCCGGTGTCTGGCTTCCCCTGACCACGGTGCCGCTCAGCCCCAGTGGCTATTACGACGCCGAGGTGCGCTTTCCGTCCAGCGGCCGGCTGATGGCCCAGTGGACCGAGCCGGTCAACTCGCTGCTGTCGCTGACCGGAACCGCCGAGTACAGCCGCACGGTGACCGTCACCGTGCAATAGCTCGAGGTGGCCTTTGGCCTGCTGTGAGGCGGGTAAGAGGCGACTAAGCTACGCCGCCGTGGAAGCGGGGCATGCAGTGGGTCATGAGGACGGGGCGCTGCACCAGCGCCTCATCCAGATCTGCGGCCCCGACCACGTCATCGCCGACGCCAGCACCCTGGCGACCTACCGCTCCGACGCTCTCGGCCAGTACGCCCAGATCCCGGCACTGGCGGTGCTGCCGGCCAGCGCGGAGGAGGTGGCCGAGGTGGTTCGTGCCTGCGCGGAGACCGGAACCCCGTGGGTCGCCCGCGGCGCCGGCACCGGGCTGTCGGGCGGGGCGCTGCCGCTCGCTGACGGGCTGCTCATCGTCTTGACGCGGCTGCGCCGGATCCTCGCCGTCGATCTCCCCGACGCCCGGGTGGTGGTCGAGCCGGGCGTGACCAACCTCGCGGTCTCCCGGGCGGTCGCCCCCACCCACTTCTATCCGCCCGACCCCGCCAGCGGGCCGGTCTGCACAATCGGGGGCAACGTCGCCGAGAACGCCGGCGGCGCGCACCGCGGCAAGTACGGCGCCACCACCGACTACGTGGTCGGACTCGACGTGGTGCTGGCCGACGGCACCCTGGTGACCCTGCGCCGGGACGCACCCGGGTATGACCTCATCAGCGCGTTCGTCGGCTCCGAGGGCACGCTGGGCATCGCGGTGGCCATCCATCTCCGGGTCGTCCCGGTCCCCGAGACCGTGCGCGCGATGGTGGCGTTCTTCGACACCGGCGCCGCGGCGGGCGATGCGGTGGCGTCCATGCTCGCCGCCGGCCTCGCCCCGGCGGCGATCGAGCTGATGGACGGCCTCGCCCTGCGCGCCGCCAACGCGGCGACCGACGCGGGGCTGCGTCCTGACGCCGCGGCGGCGCTGCTGGTCGAGCTTGACGGGCCCCGGGAGGATTCCGCCGCCGAGTTGGAGAGCGTGGTCGGACACTGCGCGCGTGCCGGCGCCGCGGACATCCGGGTGGCGCTCGATCCCGACGAACGCGCGCGCCTGTGGCGCGGCTACCAGGTCGCCTTCACCGCGATGCGGCGGGTGGCCAGCGCCTACTACGTGGGCGACGGCGTGGTTCCCGCCAGCCGCCTCCGCGAGACCCTCGCCTACATCTCGGAGCTGTCCACCCAGTCCGGACTGGCCGTGGCCAGTGTGTTCCACGCCGGCGACGGCACCCTGCACCCGATCGTCTGTTACGACGCTCGCTCGCCCACGGAGGCCGTACGGGCCCGCGAGCTCGCCCAGCTCATCCTCCGCTTCTGCCTCACCGTCGGCGGCTCGATCGCCGGCGAGCACGGCATCGGCGTGGACAAGCTGGCCGTGATGGACATGATGTTCTCGCCTGCCGACCTGGCGGCGTTTGCCGCGCTGCGATCGGCCTTCGACCCACGCGGCCTGGCCAACCCCGGCAAGCTGTTGGGTCCGGTGGCCCCCTAGGACGCCCCGCGGATCGTGGCTCTGGCACCCGACAGCTTCACCGGGTTCGCGACTGCGCTGGCGGCCATCGGCGCCGAGGGCGGCTCGGTGCGGATCGGCGGAGCCGGCACCAAGGGCCGCTGGGGGGCACCGCCCCGTCAGGCGGGCCAGGTCCTGCTGTCGACCTCCCGCCTCGATGAGATCTATCGCCATGACCCCGCCGAGGCGATCGCCGTGGTCGGAGCCGGCGTCAAGCTCGAGCGTCTCCAGGCCGAGCTGGCGGGCGCCGGGCAGATGCTGGCCCTGGATCCGCCCTTGGGTGAGTCGGCCACCGTCGGGGGGATCTTCGCCACCGGTGACTCGGGCCCCCTGCGCCACCGGTTCGGCACTCCGCGGGATCAGATCCTTGCCGTCACCGTGGCGTTGGCCGACGGCACGGTGGCCCGCTCGGGGTCGATGACCATTGCCAACGTGGCCGGGTATGACCTCGCTCGCCTGTTCTGTGGCAGCTTCGGCACGCTCGGGGTGATGCTCTCCCTCACCGTCCGCCTCGTCCCCCGGCCGCCCCGGACGGCCACCGCCCTCGGATTGGCCGATGACCCCGAGACCCTGGCTGGCGCCGCCGTGGCGCTGGCGGCCGCGCCGCTCGACCTCTATGCCCTCGACATCGCCTGGCGCGGGGGCCGCGGGGGTCTGCTGGCCCAGGCCGCCGGCCGCCACGCCCGGCCCCGCGCGGGGCGTGCCGCCACGTTCATGACCGACGCCGGTCTCAGTCAGGTGGAGGTCAGTAGCGCCGACACGAACCTGTGGGCGCGCCAGCGCGCCGGCCAGCGCTCTGTGCGTCATGCGCTGGTCCGCATCAGCGCCCGTCCCTCTCAGCTGCCGTCGCTGCTGGCGCTGGCGGACCGCTGTGGCGCGACCGTGGTCGGCCGCGCGGCCAGCGGGGTCAGCTACCTGGAGCTCGAGGCCGCCCACCTCGACGCGCTGCGCCGCGGGCTGGCACCGGGAATGTACGCCGAGCTGCTCGACCGCCCGACCCCGGGAGTGGCCGCGTCGGACCTGACGGGTCCGTGGGGGCCCCGGGACGACGCGGCGCGAGCGCTGATGCGCGCGGTCAAGTTCAGCTTCGACCCCGCCGGGGTGTGCAATCCCGGACTGTCGCTGGGCGGCATCTGATTAGGTACTCGAGCTGATGCCCGACGGCTCAGACTCCCTCCTCACCGATCTCCTGTCCACCCAGGAGCATCTCGACGACTGCGTGCACTGCGGTCTGTGTCTGGACAGCTGCCCGACCTATCTGCTCTGGGGCCAGGAGGCCGACTCTCCGCGGGGACGCATCACCCAGATCGGTGATGCCCTGGCCAGCGGGGAGATCTCCACGGCCATGACCACCCACATCGACAGCTGCCTGGGCTGCATGGCCTGCGTCAGCGCCTGCCCGGCCGGGGTTGCCTATGACCAGCTGCTGGCCCAGACACGGCCCGCCGTCGAGCGCCAGCACAGCCGCAGCCCCACCGAGCGAGCCCTGCGGCTGGCGCTGTTCGAGACCCTCCCCTACCCGGCCCGCCTGCGGGCGCTCGTGCCCGCCCTGGCCACGGCCCGACGCGCTCGGGCCACGCGGGCGCTGCCGCGCCGGCTCGCCCTGCTGGCCCAGCTCGCCCCCGCGACGCCGACGCGCGAGCAGCTCGAGACGCCCCTGCCCGAGTTCACGCCGGCACTCGGCGCCCGGCGGGGTCGGGTCGGGCTGCTGCTCGGCTGCGTTCAGCGGGTCTTCTTCTCCGACGTCCATCGGGCCACGATCGGGCTGTTGACCGCGGAAGGCTATGACGTGATCGCCCCCCGGCTGCCCGACTGCTGCGGCGCGTTGGAGCTCGGAGCCGGCGAACAGGAGCACGGGCTGGCCCGGGCTCAGGCCACGATCGCGGCCTTCTCCGGCTGCGGGGAGCTGGACGCCGTGGTCACCAACGCCGCCGGCTGCGGGGCCGCCATGAAGGACTACGGCGTGGCGCTCGACACCGCGGCGGCGTGGGACTTCGCCGGGCGTGTCCGCGACATCAACGAGTTCCTCGCGGCCATCGAGCCGCGGGCGCCGCGCGGGGCGCTGGAGATATCGGTCGTCTACCACGACCCCTGTCATCTGCGCCACTCCCAGCAGGTGAGCAGCCAGCCGCGGGACCTGCTGAGGGGGATCCCCGGCCTGGAGCTGCTCGAGGTGACCGCCGAGCCCGAGATCTGCTGTGGCGCCGCCGGGGTCTACCCCGCCCTGGCGCCCGAGCCTGCCGCGGCCCTGGGCCGACGCAAGGCCGCGCACCTGCTGGCCGCCGGCGCCGAGGCGATCGCGGCCGCCAATCCCGGCTGTGCCGCACAGATCGGCCGCTACGCGCGGGAGCTCGGCCGGCCCCTGCCGGTCGTGCACCCGGTCGAGCTGCTCTGGGCCTCAGTTCAAGCCACCGCCTAACGTGAGGGGTGAAATGACCACCTTTTCTGACCTCGCCCTGCGTGAGGAGCTGCTGGCATCGCTGAACGAGCTCGGCTATGAGGAGCCCACGCCGATCCAGGCCGAGGCGATCCCGCCGATGCTCCTCGGCACCGACCTGCTCGGCCAGGCTGCCACGGGCACCGGCAAGACCGCCGCCTTCGCCCTCCCGCTGCTGCAGCGCATCACCCTCGGCGGGCCCCGACCCCGGGCGCTCGTCCTCGTCCCCACGCGGGAACTGGCGACCCAGGTCTCCGAGGCGATCCACAAGTACGGCCGCCACCTTGGCGCCCGCGTGCTGCCGATCTACGGCGGTGCGCCCATCGTCCGGCAGATGAAGTCACTCGATCGTGGTGTCGACGTCGTCGTCGCCACGCCGGGACGCGCGATCGACCATCTCACGCGCAAGACACTCAACCTCTCCGACCTCGAGGTCGTCGTGCTCGACGAGGCGGACGAGATGCTCGACATGGGCTTTGCCGAGGACATCGAGACGATCCTCGACCAGACGCCGTCGACGCGCCAGACCGTCCTGTTCAGCGCGACGATGCCGCCCCGTCTCAAGCACATGGTCGGCCGGCACCTGACCAACCCCAGCACCATCAGCGTCGGCCTCGGCCAGGCCAACCCCGGCGAGGCGCCGAAGATCCGCCAGACCGCCTACGTGGTGAACCGCGCGCACAAATCCGCGGCCCTCGGCCGCATCCTCGACGTCGAGCAGCCCGGACAGGCGCTGGTGTTCTGCCGGACCCGCGCCGACGTCGACCAGCTGACCGAGACGCTCAACGGCCGCGGCTACCGAGCCGAGGCGCTGCACGGCGGACTCAGCCAGGAGCAGCGCACGCGGGTCCTCGGCCGCCTGCGCTCTGAGACCGCGGATCTGCTCATCGCCACCGACGTGGCCGCCCGCGGCCTCGACATCGAGACGCTCACCCATGTGGTCAACTTCGACGTGCCGTCCGCACCCGAGGCCTATGTCCACCGCATCGGGCGCGTCGGTCGCGCCGGCCGTGAGGGGACCGCGATCACGCTGGCCCAGCCGCGTGAGCATCGGATGCTCAAGACGATCGAGCGGCTCACCCGTCAGCCGATCGAGATCGCCACCGTCCCCACCGTCGCCGATCTCAAGGCGCGCCGGCTCGAGCTCACGCGCGCCGCGCTGCACGAGTCGCTGCTGGAGGACAACCTCGAGCCCTTCCGCGTCGTGCTCGACACGCTGTCGGACGAGTTCGATCCCCTGAACGTCGCGCTGGCGGCGATCAAGCTCGCCCACGAGGCGACGTCGACCGGCGGCGACGAGGACGCCGAGGCGGACATCCCGGAGATGACCCTGGCGCGGGACAAACCGGGCAGCGGGCCCGCCCGCCCACGGCGGAACGGGAGCCCCAACGCCAACGGCAGGGGCAACGGCGAGACCGCACAGGTGTTCGTCGGGCTCGGCCGCGCCGCCCACATCCGCCCCCAGGATCTCGTCGGGGCGATCACCGGTGAGACCCAGCTGCAGGGCCGTGAGATCGGCGCGATCGAGATCTCCGACCGCTTCAGCCTCGTGGAGGTCCCGGCCGACCGCGTCGACGAGGTCATCCACGGCCTGCGGAACACCAAGCTCAAGGGCCGCGGCGCGACGGTGCGCCGCGAGAAGTTCGGGCGCCGCTGAGATGGAGTCGCCGCGGGCCCGCCTCAGCCCGTGATGGCTCGCCTCAGCCCGCGAGGGGTCGGCTGAGGCTGGCTTCCTCGTCGATCTTGAGCACCTTGCCGGTCCGCGCGCGTACATCCCGCAGGGCGGCGGTGTCGTGCTTGAGATCGATCCCGTAGCTCGGGATCACCCGCTGGAGCTTCTCGCGCCAGCCGTTGGCCATCTCCTCCGCGAAGGAACGCTCGAGGACGTTCACCGCGATGTGGGTGGCGGTCGAGGCTCCGGGCGAGGCGCCGAGCAGACCGACGATCGAATGGTCGGCGCTGCCCACCAGCTCGGTGCCGAACTCGAGCTCGCCCTTGTGCTTGGTGCCGGGCTTGATGATCTGGACGCGCTGGCCGGCCACGACCTCGGTCCAATCCTGGCGCTGGCCCTCGGGAAAGAACTCGGTGAGCGCGGCGAACTCGTGCGCGTCGCTCTGGAGCACCTGGCCGATCAGGTAACGGGTCAGCTTCATCTCGTGCAGCCCGACCGACAGCATCGGGAGAATGTTGGCGAAGTTGATCGATCGGAACAGGTCGAGGTAGGAACCGCGCTTGAGGAACTTGCTCGAGAAGCCGGCGTAGGGGCCGAACAGCAGGGTCCGGTTCCCGTCGATGACGCGCGTGTCGAGGTGGGGCACCGACATCGGCGGAGAACCCACCGCCGCTTTGCCGTAGACCTTGGCGTGGTGGCGTTCGCTCACCGCGTCGACCTCACAGCGCAGCCACAGCCCGCTGACGGGGAAGCCACCGTAGCCGCGGGCCTCGGGGATCTTCGACTTCTGCAGCAGCTTCAGGGCGCCGCCGCCGGCGCCGAGGAACACGAACCTCGCCACGATCTGGCGCTTCTGGCCGGTGATCAGGTCCTTGACCTTCAGGCGCCAGCGCCCGTCATCGGTGCGCCGCAGCCCGACCACCTTGTGCCGGTAGTGCAGGGAGAAGTTCGGTTGGGCCTCGAGGTTGTCGATCAGCAGGTGCGTCAGCGCGCCGAAGTTGACGTCGGTGCCCCCGACCACGCGCGTCGCGGCGACCGGCTGATCGGCCGGTCGGCCCGCCATGATCAGCGGAGCCCATTTGGCGATCTCCCCATGGTCCTCGCTGAACTCCATCTCCTCGAAGCAGGGGTGCGCCGACATCGCCTCATAGCGCCGACGCAAAAAGGCGGCGTTCTCAGCCCCCCACACGAAGCTCATGTGCGGGACCTGGGTGATGAACGCGCTCGGGTCGGGGATCGCCCCCTTGGTGACGAGCGAGGACCAGAACTCACGCGACAGGTCGAACTGGGTGTTGACCTCCAGCGCCTTGGAGATGTCGACGCTGCCGTCAGGACGCTGGCTGGTGTAGTTCAGCTCGCAGTTGGCGGCGTGACCGGTACCCGCGTTGTTCCACGGCTGGGAGCTCTCCAGCGCGCTGTCCTCGAGCGCCTCGAACATCTCCATCTCGAGCGTCGGCTCGATCTGCTTGAGCAGTGTGCCCAGCGTGGCGCTCATGATGCCCGCGCCGATGAGGGCTACGTCGAGTTCGTGTGTCGCGGTCGTGCTCATGTCTCTGCTCTGGGCCTGGCGTGAAACGGTCGCCTGATCGTGTCCCGCTCCGGCGCCTCCAAGGTTAGAACCAACCGCCAAGCCAACGCTGTCTGAGATACCCGGGCCGGCGTGCAGCCTAACAACGCAGGTCGGCGTCGCGGCGGCCGCTGGCGTACTGCGCGAGCGTCGGCGCCACACCGGTGAAGCCGCCGCTCCCGCAGTTCTGCCGCGCCTCGGTGCGGGTGGCCGTGGTCCCGGCCAGCCAGTCGGGCAGCCGGGCGGAGAAGGCCGCCTGCGTGGTCGACCCCGCCAGCCCGGTGATGTCCTTCCACTGCGCCGCGGTGGAGTAGATCCCGACTGCTCCGCGCGCCCCCGCGGAGTGCAGACCGGCGAGGTACCCCGCCAGCGCGGCGATGTTGAGCTGGTAGGTGCCGGCCCAGCTCGCCATCAGCTCGACGTCGAGCCACCATGGTGCCGTCCGGGCCGCCTGGGGGTCGAGGGCGGCGGCGAGACGATAGGAGTGCTTGGCGCGCTGGGCACCGTAGAGGTAGGAGCAGGCGTTGGTCAGCTGGCCGTTGCAGGCCCCGTAGGCCGGCGCGGTGCCGCGGTTGGGCCAGTCACTGACGCGATCGCCGGGATTGCCGGTGTCGATGTAGAACGACAGACCCGGCTGGTGGGGATGCAGTTGCCCCGGCGCGGCCCGCGCCCAGGCCAGCTCGTCGCCCAGGCACGCGTTGGCGGTGTTGGCCAGCCCGCCGTTGACCCCGACGATGGCGAAGCGCGGGTTCGACGGGTAGGCGCCCGAGCACTGGGGATAGGAGACGTCGTAACCGACCGTCGGGGTCGCGCCGGAGCTGAGCACGAGGACCAGCGCGACGACGACGATGA
This sequence comes from Solirubrobacteraceae bacterium, assembly GCA_965198695.1. GTDB lineage: Bacteria > Actinomycetota > Thermoleophilia > Solirubrobacterales > Solirubrobacteraceae > Palsa-465. The sequence continues at coordinate 87,466 of CBDAPW010000004.1, forward strand.
TGCCCAGAAGCCCGACCGGCACCCAACGCGTCCGGGACCGGGAACGCCTCGCTCCTGCCATGGGTGCCGCTCCGGTGCTCAGGCCGCCAGCGGCGGCGACACCCAGTTGGGCGTCCGGCCCTCACCGCCGTAGCGTTCGCCTGCCACGTCGCTTGACAGGGCGTCGAGTCGCTCGATGTCCTCGGCGCTCAGCGTCAGCTCCGGCGCCTGTGCGTTGTCCTCCACGTAGGCCGCGCGCTTGGTGCCCGGAATCGGCACGATCCACTCGCGGCGCCCGAGCAGCCAGGCCAGCGCCACCTGACCCAGGGTGCTGGCGTGCGCGTCGGCGATCTCCTGGACGACCTGAACGAGCGCGGCGTTGGCCGAGCGGTGCTCGGGACCCACCCGGGGAAAGCGGTCTCCGCTGCGGAAGTCGGTCGCCTCGAGCTGGCTGTCGGCTCGGAGGCTGCCGGCCAGCAGCCCCCGCAGCAGCGGCGAGAAGGGCAGGAAGCCGATGCCGAGTTCCTCACAGGCCCCAAGCACCTCGCTCTCCACCCCGCGCTCGAGCAGCGAATACTCGCTCTGCAGGCTCGAGATGGGGTGAACCGCGGCGGCGCGGCGCAGGTCGGGCGCCAGGGCCTCAGAGAGCCCCAGGTAGCGCACCTTGCCGGCCTGGACGAGCTCGGCCATCGCCCCGACGGTCTCCTCGATCGGGGTGTCGGGATCGACGCGGTGCTGCTGGTAGAGATCGATCGTGTCGACCCCGAGCCGCCGGAGGCTGGCCTCACAGGCCAGCCGGACGTACTCCGGTCGGCCGTTGATCGAGGCGGGCGCGCCGTTGGCGGCGCGGACGTTGCCGAACTTGGTGGCCAGCACGACCTCGTCGCGCCGGCCGCGGATGGCCTGGCCCACCAGCTGCTCGTTGTGGCCGTCGCCGTAGACGTCGGCGGTGTCGAGCAGGGTGATCCCCAGGTCGAGCGCGCGGTGGATGGCCGCGATGGCGTCCGCGTCGTTGGCACTGCCGTAGACCCCCGACATCGGCATGCAGCCCAGACCGATCGCCGACACGCTAGGACCGACGTGACCGAGTTGTCGAACCTCCATCAGGGCTCCTTCCTCTCTCCGCTCAAGCTGGCAGACGCCAAGCGACTGCGAGGCTAACAGCGCCTCCCGCGTGCCTGTGAGCTCAGGCGGGGACCCGATTGGCGCGAGCTGGCTGCCGCAGCCCGAACACCAGGCCGAGGCTGGTCACCGCGGCGGCGAGAATCTGCAGGAGGACGGTCTCGGTCGCGTTGGCGGTCCCGACGATCGTGTAGAGGTGGTGGAAGGAGCCGATGGCCAGCACGAGGATCAGGCCCGCCACGCGGCCGGGGCCCACGGCGTGCCCACCGCGCTCGAGCCGGGCCAGCAGCACCGCCAGCGCGCACACCAGCGCCCCGAGCCCGAGCACCGAGAGGCGGGTCTCGTTGTGATCGGCGTAGCCGGCATTGAGCACCATGGGTTGCAGGACAATCGCCAACCCGACGAGCAGGCACGCCCAGAACTCGCGGCCGGGAGCCCGCCATCGCCAGCGCCCGCGGACTCCGGTGAGCGCGACCAGCCCGGCGAGCAGGAGTCCGCCGACCGCGAGGAGCCCGTTGACGCTCCGCAGCACGTGCTGGGCGAGTGAGCCGGCCCCGGCGGGCAGCGCCTCGAGCTCTCCCAGCACGGTGAAGTTCTTCACCCCGGGCGTGTAGTCATAGGAGAAGCGCGCGGCGACGTGGACCTCGATCACGTAGATGACCAGAGCGATCAGCGCCGGGAGACAGGCTGACGCCAGCCGCCGGAGCCGGGGGTCCTCCGTCGACCCGGGCCACACCCAGACGGCGATGCCCAGCGCGACCGCCGCCGGCAGCTCGGTCTGGCGAGCCGCCGCCCCGATGACCGTCCCGAGCAGGACCAGCCGGTACCGGCGCGCGAACAGACCGCCCAGCGAGATGAGCACGCCCAGGTCGAAGATGAGGTCCGCCACCTCCCCGCGGGCGATGAGGTAGTAGCGGATGCTGTAGGTGTTGAGGATGAACACGGCCAGGCACAGCACCGCCGCGCCGGTGCTCAACCCGATCAGCCGCAGCACGCCCATCAACACGATGACGATCGCGATCACCGCCAGCACGGTGGCGACCGCGTAGACGCGATCGACGTCGGAGACCACCCGGGCCACCAACCCGATCAGGTAGTGGACGGCGAAGCGCTGAGCGTGCTGGTTCTGCAGCTGGACGCTGGGAAAGCTCGGCGCCGCCAGGGCGATCGTCCGGTAGTCGATCTCGTCGTGAGCACTCACCAACGCCAGGCTGTGCGCCCAGTTCAGCCACCGATTGGTGGCCGCGATGAACCCCAGCAGCACCGCCGCCGCCGCGACCATCGGCGCCCACCCCGGTCGCCGGGTGGCGGTCGCCGCGGCGGGGCCGGCGTCGAGCGTGGAGGCCATGTCAGTCGACCGCTGCGTCGGAGCGGCGCAGGGCGTCGGTGAAGCGCTTGGGCACGGCGGCGGCGTCACCCTGCTCCCAGAGCGTGATCACCACCAGCTCCGCGCCATCGGGGCGACAGACGAAAACGAGCTCGCGGTCGGTGAGGTCGCGGACCAGCACCGCGCTGCGTTCCCCGGCTTCCACGCGTCCCGCCGCGTAGGCCCGCGCGACCCGGGAGGCGATCTCCACCCGCTCATCGAGGCTCCCGCGGACGCGCTGGCGATAGCGCTGGATGGCGTGATCGGTGACGGCGACGAGCATCGGCGAGAGCAGGCTACTCGGCGCTGCAGCGGCCCCGCAGCCCCGCGGCCGCCCGGCGGTTCAGCGTTTGGGCAGGAAGTGGCCGCCGTGCACGAAGGTCGAGATGTCGTTGGAGAAGCCGATCACCACCAGGCACAGCATCAGCGCCAGCCCGACGTAGCTGGCCCGCTCCATCGTGACAAGGGAGATCTTGCGGCCCCGGCGGGCCTTCTCCACCAGCGCCCAGAAGATGTGGCCGCCGTCGAGGGGCAGGAACGGCAGCAGGTTGAACACGGCCAGGGCGAGCGAGACACCGGCGATCACGAACAGACCGTCGACCGCGCCCTGGGAGGCCGACTCCTCGGTGATCGTGGCGATCCCGGCGATGCTGTGCAGCTGCTTGCGGTCCTTGGACTGATAGAGGTGCCCGAGCGCGCTGAAGGTGGCCGACACCTCCGTCCACATCTGCTTGTAGCCGTAGTGGGCGGCCGTCCCGACGGAGATGCCGGTGATGGCGACGTTCGGCGTGTAGTCGAAGCCGATCAGGTTGCCCTTCGCGGCGGTCGAGTAGTGCGGATTCAGGTGATAGGTCAGCAGCCGGCCTGCGCGCCGGACGACGATCGTCACGGCCGGACTCGCCACACAGCCGTTGGTCTCGACGCCCCCGGCGCAGGCTGAGCCGTCGATCGCCTGTGCGTAGTTGCTCGAGACCGTTCGGCCGTTGATCGAGACGATCTTGTCTCCGGGCCGCAGATGCCCGAAGGCGGCGCTGCCCTTGACGACCGTGCCGACGGTCGAACCCGGCCTGAGCACCTCCTGCCCCTCGTGGTGAAAGATCGCGGCGAAGATGACAAAGGCGATGAGCAGGTTGACCACCGGACCGGCGGCGATCACCACGATGCGCTTCCACACGGGCTGGTTGACGTAGGCGCGCGCTGACACGGAGGGCTCCTCGAACACCTCCTCCGGGCTCATACCGGTGATCTTCACGTAGCCGCCGAGCGGGATCACCCCGATCCCGTACTCGGTCTCGCCGATCGTCTTCTTGGCGAACATCGGCCCGAAGAACAGCGAGAAGCGCTCGACACGCATGCCCACCGCCTTGGCGGCGAGGAAGTGGCCGCCCTCGTGGAAAACGATGAGCGCCATAAAGCCCAGCACGGCCCAGACCCATGACATCACGGCTCAGTGTGGCAGGACCGTCCCGGCCCTTCCCATACTCTTAAACGCCGGTGTTGAGGCGCGTCAGGCGCCCGCGGAACGCTCGACCCACTCCCCCGCCACCGTGCGCGCCTCGGCGTCGGCGTGGGTGAGCGTCTCAAAGCCGTGGATCGGCCGTGCTTCGATGCGCTCGAGGGTCGCCTCGATCACTCGAGGGATGTCCGCGAAGGCGAGCCGCTGGGACAGGAAGGCGTGCACGGCCACCTCGTTGGCGGCGTTGAGCACACATGGCGCGGTGCCCCCGGTCTCGCCCGCCTCACGGGCCAGGCGCAGGCACGGGAAGGCCTCGGTGTCGGGCGCCTCGAAGTCGAGGTGGCCGAGGGCGGGGAGATCCAGCGGCGCGATCGGCAGCTCGGCCCGGTCGGGGTGATACAGCGCGTAGGCGATGGGCACGCGCATGTCGGGATAGCCCATATGCGCCAGGGTGGCTCCGTCGATCAGCTGCACGAGGCTGTGGATGATCGACTGGGGGTGCACGACGACGTCGATCTCGCGGTAGGGCGTGCCGAAGAGATGGTGGGCCTCGATCACCTCGAGACCCTTGTTCATCAGGGTGGCCGAGTCGATGCTGATCTTGGCCCCCATCGACCAGGTCGGGTGCGCCAGCGCGTCGGAGATCTCGACGGACTCCAGCTCGGCGGCCGAGCGGCCGCGAAAGGGGCCTCCAGAGGCGGTGAGGATCAACTTCGACACCGTGCCGGGACGTTCGCCATGGATGAGCTGGTGCAACGCGGAGTGCTCGGAGTCGACCGGGATGATGTGCGCGCCGGTCGCCTCGGCCAGCTGATTGATCAGCTCCCCGCCGACCACCAGGGACTCCTTGTTGGCCAGCGCCAGGTCGATCCCCTCCCCCAGCGTGGCCACGCTGGCCAACAGTCCGGCCGCGCCGACGATGCCGTTGAGCACGAGGTCGGTGCCCGACTCGGTGACGAGCGCGACGATCCCGTCGGGTCCCGACAGCACCTCACCGTCGGTCCAGACCTCAGAGGCGCGGGCGGCGGCGTGAGGGTCGGCGAGGGCGATCCGCGAGACGTTGAAGCGGCGGGCCTGTTCGAGCAACGGCTCCCATCCGGTCGCGGCCGACAGGCCGACGACGACGAGCTCGCCGCCGGAGCGCTCGACCACGTCGAGGGCCTGGACGCCGATCGATCCGGTGGCCCCGAGGATGACGACGCGGCGCGGCATCACACCACCGCGGCCCAGATGAAGTACCCCGCCACCACGGTGAACACGACGGCGTCGAGGCGGTCGAGCACGCCGCCGTGGGCCCCGAAAAGCTTGCCGGCGTCCTTGGTGCCCGCGTCACGCTTGACCAGCGACTCGAACAGGTCGCCGATCGGGCCGAGGATCGCGATGGCCACCCCCAGCCCGAGCGCCTGACTCTGGGTCATCCAGGCGGTCTGGTAGAGGTGGGCGATGAACACCGCGACGACCGCCACGATGATCCCCACGATCAGCCCCTCGACCGTCTTGTTCGGCGACAGTTCGGGGGCCAGGGGCCGATGTCCGAAGGCGCGGCCGCCGAAGTAGGCGCCGATGTCGCCGAAGAACGTCCCCACCATCACGTCGATCACCACCCCGCCGCCGTGTGGCAGCTGACGCAGTAGCACCGCACAGGCGAAGGCGATCCCCACCCAGAAGATCCCCAGCAGCGTTCCGGCGATCGACACGGTGGCGTCCTTGATCGAGGGCCGGGCCGCGACAACCACGAGCAGCACCGGCAGGGCGAGCAGGGCAACGGCCATGGTGTCGCGCAGACCGCCGTAGCGGGCGGCGAAGCACATCCCCACACCGGCCACGTAACCGACCCAGGGCACCGGGCGCCAGCGCTCGAGCATCTTGTAGAGCTCCATCATGGCGAGCACGGAGAACAGGCACGTGAACAGCGTCCAGCCGGTGCCACCGAGATCGACGAAGCCGATGGCGATGATCGCCGCCGGGACCGCCACGATCACCCGCGCGGACAGATCTGAGCCGCGGGAGCGCCGCGGCTCGCTCGAGCGCTCACGCGGGCGCCGCGGGGAGGCGGCGTCGCGCGGAGGCCGCGGTCGCGGCTGACGCTCGGGCTGGGGCACGCTCAGCGCCCCCCGAAGCGTCGCTGGCGCCGCGCGTACTCGGCCAGGGCATCGGCGAAGGCGTCACGGCTGAAGTCGGGCCACAGCTCCTCGCGGAACACCAGCTCGCTGTAGGCCGACTGCCACATGAGGAAGTTGGAGATCCGCGACTCGCCGCTGGTGCGGATGATCAGATCCGGATCGTGCATGTCGGGCGCATAGAGGTGGGAGCGGAACTCCGCCTCGGTGCTCCCCGAGAACGAGCGAGCGGCGTCGATGATCTCCGCCCGACCACCGTAGTTGAAGGCGACGAACAGGGTGATCCGGTCGTTCACCGCGGTCTCGGCCTCGGCCCACTCCATCATCTCGACGAGGCGCCCGGACACCGGCTCGCTGCGACGTCCGATGAAGCGCATGCGCACGCCCTGTTCCTTCAGCTCCGGGGTCTCGGACTTGATGCGGCGGGTGAACAGCCGCATGAGACCGGCCACCTCGGCCTTGGAGCGCGACCAGTTCTCGGTGCTGAAGGAGTACAGGGTCAGCTCCTGGATGCCGAAGTTCACCGCGTCCCGCAGACGCGCCTTGACGGTGTCGGCGCCGGCCTCGTGCCCACGCGCGGCGGTCAGGCCGCGCTGCTTGGCCCAGCGCCCATTGCCGTCGGTGATGATCGCGACGTAGCGCGGATCTTCCGAGGTCATCAGACCTCGAGGATCTCGGCTTCCTTGGTCTTGAGCAGCTCGTCGAGCTCGGCCACGCGCGCATCGGTGACCTTCTGGAGGTCGCCCTCGGCGCGATGCTCGTCGTCGGCGCCGACCTCGCCCTCGTCCTTGAGCTCGCGGAGGTCCTGGAGCACGTCGCGACGGATATTGCGGATCTGCACGCGGCCCTCCTCGGCGATCTTGCCTGCCACCTTGACCATGTCCCGGCGGCGCTCCTCGGTCATCTCGGGCAGCTGCAGGCGCACCACGGAGCCGTCGTTGTTGGGGTTGAGACCGAGATCGGACTCCGAGATGGCCCGCTCGATCGCCTTGATCGAGCCCTTGTCGAAGGGCTGGATGCTCAGCAGGCGCGGCTCGGGCGCGTTGATCGTCGCCAGCTGCCGCAGCGGCGTCCAGGTGCCGTAGTAGTCGACGGAGACCCGGTCCAACAGGGACGGGTTCGCGCGTCCCGCTCGCACGGAGGCGAGCTGGTCGCGCATCGCCTCGACTGCCTTGGCCATGCGCTCGCGCGCGTCATCCAGCAGGCCGGTTACAAGATCATCGGTCATGTTCTCACCAAGGTTCCCACTCGTTCACCGGAGACGATCCGGTTGATGTTCTCGCCGCCCGCCATGTTGAACACGACGATCGGCAGGTTGTTGTCCATACACAGCGCGAACGCCGTGGAGTCCATGACCTCGAGCCCACGGGTGAGCGCCTCCCGGTGGGTGATCTCGGGGATGAACTCGGCGTCGGGGTGCTTGCGCGGGTCGGCGCTGAAGACGCCCTCGATGCCGTGCTTGGCCATCAGCACGATCTCGGCGTGGATCTCGGCGGCACGCAGGGCGGCGGCGGTGTCGGTCGTGAAGAACGGGTTGCCGGTGCCGCCGCCGAAGATCACCACGCGGTGCTTCTCGAGGTGACGGATCGCCTTGCGCCGGATGTAGGGCTCGGCGACCTCGGAGATCGGGATGGCCAGCTGCACGCGGGTGGGCACCTCGGCCTTCTCCAGCGCGTCCTGCAACGTCATCGCATTGAGCACGGTGGCCAGCATGCCCATGTAGTCGCCGGTGGCGCGGTCCATCCCCTCGGCCGCGGCGGCCAGGCCGCGGTAGATGTTGCCACCGCCGACCACGATCGCCACCTCAACGCCGCGGCGGTGCACCTGGGCGACCTCAGCGGCGATCTCGCGCACACGGGTCGGATCGGTGCCGTAGGACATCTCGCCCATCAGCGCCTCGCCGGACAGCTTCAGCAGCACCCGCCCGTAGACGGGTGCCGGATCCTCGATCTCCTCGGTGGCCACGTGCGGTGGCAGCCTAGCTAGCGCGCGCCCAGCGCGCTTTAGCTGCCGACCTGGAAGCGCGTGAAGCGCCGGATGACCACGTTCTCGCCCGTGTCGGAGGCCAGCTTGGCCCGCAGCTCCTCGATCTTCTTGTCCTCGTACTTCGGGTTCACGTGAACCTGGCGCAGGAGCACGTTCTCGTCGAGGAACTTGTTGATCTTGCCCTCGACGATCCGCTCGCGGACGTTCTCGGGCCGGTCCTGAGCCTGCTCGATGGCGATGCGGCGCTCGGACTCGAGGATCTCAGAGGGGATGTCGGAGTCGCTGACCCCCATCGGCGCCGCGGCGGCGATGTGCAGGGCGAGGTCCTTGGCGAACTGGGTGAAGTTGTCGTTGCGCGCGACGAAGTCGGTCTCGCAGTCGACCTCGACCAGCACGCCGACCGGCGCGCCGCCGGCGGTGTGGACGTAGGACTGGATGGTGCCCTGGGTGGCGTCGTTGCCGGCCCGCTTGGCCGCCTGGGACTCACCGCGAGCCCGCAGGAGCTCAACGGCCTTCTCCACGTCGCCCTCGGCCTCGGTGAGGGCCTTCTTGCAGGCCATCATCGCGGCCCCGGTGAGGTCGCGCAGCTTCTTGACTTCGGTGGCGGTGACCTGAGTGGCGCTCATCATTTCTCCTCAGCGGTAGCGGTGGTGTCCTCGGCCGGAGCGGCATCCGCGGCTCCGGGGACCTCGGCGGCCGGGGTCTCCTCGACAACCGGCGCCGGGGCGGCCGTGTCCTCGACTGCGGTCACGGGCGCAGGGGGCTCTGCCTCGACCTCGACCTCCTCGATCGGCGGGATCGGCGTGTCGTCGATCTCCTCGATCGGCGGGATCGGGCTGTCGTCGATCTCCTCGACCTCGGTGATCGGGGGGATCGGCGCGTTGGCCTCGGCCTCGAGGCGCGCGGCCTCCTCGGCAGCGGCCGCCTCGGCCTCAGCGCGAGCCTTCTCCTCGGCCTCGGCGCGGGCCTTCTCCTCGGCCTCGCGGCGGGCCTTGTCCTCGGCCTCGCGACGGGCGCGCTCCTCGGCCTCCTTGCGCTCGCGCTCGAGCCGGGCACGCTCCTCCTCGGCCCGGAACACCGAATGGCCGCCGGCGACGACATCGCCGATCGCCTTGGTGATGGCCAGGCAGGAGCGGATGGCGTCGTCGTTGCCGGGGATGACGAAGTCGATGCCCTCGGGATCGCAGTTGGTGTCGACCAGGCCGATGATCGGGATGCGCAGGCGCTTGGCCTCCTGCACCGCGATGACCTCGGTCTTGAGGTCGATGACGAACATCGCGTCCGGCGGGCGCTGCATGTTCTTGACGCCGCCGAGGTTGGCGCGCAGCTTGGCCAGGTCGGCCTGGGCGGCCATGCGCTCGCGGGTCGGCAGCAGCGCCAGCTGGCCCTCGGTGTCGTAGCGCTCGAGGTCGTGCAGGCGCTTGATCCGGCCCGAGATCGTCTGGTAGTTGGTCAGCAGACCACCCAGCCAGCGATGGTTGACGTAGGGCATGTTGGCGGACTCGGCAATCTCCTTGACCGCGTCTCGCGCCTGCTTCTTGGTGCCGACGAACATGACGGTGCCGCCGCGACGGGCGATGTCCTCAGCGAAGTTCTGGGCGTTCTGCAGCAGCTGTTCGGTCTGCTCCAGATCGATGATGTAGATGCCGTCGCGCTCACCGAAGATGAAGCGGCGCATCTTGGGGTTCCAGCGGCGCGTCTGGTGGCCGAAGTGAACGCCGGCCTCCAGCAGCTCTTTGATTCCTACCTGAGCCATATGAGTCTCCCTTGTTGAGCTTCCCCGCCGTTGTGGTGCGGACTCTCCGTGAATGCGGGGAGCAGGGCCGCGGCCACCTATGTCGGGCGGGTGCTAATTGATTGGTGCTGCGATAGGTACTGCGGAGGCAGAGTCTAGCTCGCCCGCGCCAGTTCCAGAGCGTGCTGGAGATCGCCCGGCAGCGGGCTGATCTGGTCGATCGGCTCGCCGGTCACCGGGTGGGTGAAGGCGAGCCGGGTGGCGTGGAGGAACTGGCGCTCCAAGTCGTACTTGGCGGCACCGCCGTAGGTGCTGTCACCGAGCACCGGGTGGCCGATCGCCTGCATGTGCACGCGGATCTGGTGAGTGCGGCCGGTTTCGAGCCGGACCCGCAGCAGGCTCGTGCTGGGAAGCGCCTCCTCGATCTCGAAGTGGGTCCGGGCGGCGCGCGGGGTGTCGGTGTCGAGGGAGTGAATCGTCCGGGCGTGGCGGTCCCGGCCGATTGGGGCGTCGATGGTGCCGGTGCGCGACTCGGGCCGCCCCGTCACCAGGGTCAGGTACTCACGGCGCACCTCGCGCGCCTTGATCTGGGCCTGGAGAGCCAGCTGCACACCCGGGGTCAAGGCCACCACGAGCAGCCCGGAGGTGTCCTTGTCGAGGCGGTGCACGAGCCCCCCACGCTCGAGTCCGGGGCGCGCGGGCAGCGACTGGGCCAGCGTCCCCTCCCAGTTGCCCTTGCCGGGATGGACCACCAGGCCCGCGGGCTTGTCGATCACCATCAGGTACGGGTCCTCGTAGCTGACGTCGAAGCTGGCGGTGCTGACCTGTGGGGTCTGCACCGCCGCCTCCGGCTCCGGTTCTGCGATGGCGACGCGCTCGCCCGGGCTGACCACATGGCTCTTGGGGCGCGGGGCGCCGTCGACGGTGACGTTGCCGGCGCTGATGAGTCTGGCCGCGCTGGTGCGCGAGCCGACGGCTTTGGACAGGAAGGCGTCGAGCCGTTCCCCGGCCGCCTCGGCCGGGACCTCAATCTCCGCGTTGACCACTGAACTCCACCAGGAAGACGAGGATGATCACGCCGAAGGTGATGCTGATGTCGGCGACGTTGAACACCGGCCAGTGCGGCAGCTGGATGAAGTCGATCACGCTGCCCATCGAGACCCGATCGATGAGGTTGCCGATCGCCCCGCCGACCATCATGCCGGTGGGCAGCCACAGCCACGGCTTGGCCGGGCGGACGGTCAGGTAGGCGATCAGGCAGGCCAGGGCGACGCCGGTGGCGATGTACACGGTGGCCCCGCCGCTCTTGAGAAAGCTGAAGGCCACGCCGGTGTTGCGCTCGTAGGTGAACTCCAGCACCGATCCGATCACGTGCCGGGTCTGTCCGGGGCGGATGCTCGTCCCGATCGTGTGCTTGGTCAGCTGATCGAGGCCGACCACGACCAGGATGACCACCGCGGCTCGCACCGCCGCAGAGGTCCGGGATGCCGCGGAGCTCCGAGATGCCGGGCGCACGGCGGTCGGCTCAGGCATTGAAGATCTTGCGGACGATCTCATCCAGGAACAGCAGCACGAAGATGGCCACCATCGGGCTGAGGTCGATCGGCCCCAGCGGCGGGATGAAACGCCGGAAGATCTGCAGGTACGGCAGGGACACGTCGCGCATGAAGTTGAGGATCGCCTCCGACCAGATGGCATATCCCGGGCGAGCGCCGAAGGAGAAGAGCATGTTGGTCAACAGATAGGCGAGGAGGATCACCACGTAGACGATCACCAGAGCCGAGAGGTAGCCGCCGATGGAGGATCCGACGGAGCCGAGGACGAACATCGTTTATCTCCTGGGCTTCGGGGCCGGTGGTTGGGTGACCGCATCGGCGGCCTTCTGGAAGGCGTCACGGATGCCCGCCGCCTCGAGGGCCGCCAGGCCGCGCGCGGTGGAGCCCCCCGGACTGGTCACCTCGCGGCGGACCTGGAGCGTGTTGCGATTGCGGCGCAGCAGCAGTTCGGCGGTGCCGGCCATCGTCTCGATCACCAGGTTCTCGGCATCCCAGGGCTTGAGTCCGAGCCGGATGCCCGCGTCGATCTGGGCCTCGGCCAGCAGCGCCTGATAGGCGGGGCCGACGCCGCTGAGCGAGGTGGCGGCATCGAACAGATCCTCGGGCACGGTCTGGATCACGCCGAGCTGGCGGAACAATCCGAGCACCTGGTCCTCGGTGGCCTCGTCGACGGGGTGGTTGGGGTGGGGTCGCCGTTCGGCGTAGACCATGGCGCCGCGCTGGACCTCGACCGGCGTGTTGGGCATGATCGCGAACACCTGGGAATTCGGGTAGGCCTGCTGGACTGATGCGGTGCTCGTGCCGCCGAGGATCGACACCACCACAGTGGCCTCCTCGCGGATCTCATCGGCCACGTGATTGAGCTGATAGGGCTTGTGGGCGAGCACGACGACGTCGGCGCGACGGGCGACCTCGAGGTTGCTCAGCCGCTCCCCTCCGAGCTCCTCGACCAGTGTGCGCGCGCTGCCCGAGCCGCTGTCGGAGACGAGCACCGGTCGACCCCAGCCCCGGGCGAGGGCCCGGGCCATGTTGCCGGCGCCGATCAGTCCAACTTCCATGAGATGCAGGCTACCTCGGCCTGCGAAGAAGTCAGCTCTGGTTGAAGAAGTCGTTGGACGCGAGGTCCGCCCGCTGCTCGGCGGACAGCTGCACGCCCTCGGGCGTGAGCAGGAACACCTTGTCGGCGATCCGCTGCATCCCGCCCTCCAGCGCATAGGTCAGGCCCGACACGAAGTCGATGATGCGCTTGGCCAGCTCGTGGTCGGCGTTCTGGAGGTTGAGGATCACCGGGATCGACGCCTTGAACTTATCCCCGACGTCCTGGACGTCGTTGAAGTTCTTGGGGGCGACGAAGTGGAAGTTGCCGCTGCTCGCCCGGCGGGGCGGGGCGACCGGGCGCAGCGTGGTGGTCGCCCGGTTGCCGTAGGCGGATTCGTCCTCGGCGAAGATGTCGTCGTAGTCGTCGCGTCGGCGCCGCGATGACGGGAGGCGACGGACGGTGTCGCGCTCGCGGTAGCTGTTCTGCAACTGAACCTCCGGCTCCGAGTAGGCATCGTAATCGTCCTCATAGGCCTCGTCCTCGGCCAGACCGAAGTACACGAGGGTGCGGTGCCATGTGTCGCGCAATGCCATATCGCCGTCAGTTTTCGCTTTCGGCAGGGGATTCCCTGCCCGAGGCCATTATGACGCGGTGAAGAGGCCGTTCCCCAACCGGATGATCGTGGCGCCCTCTTCCAGCGCCACCCGGTAGTCCTGGGTGGTCCCCATGCTCAGCTGTTCCAGGTCGTACGCGCCGGCGAGCTCGGCCAGTGCCGCGAAACAGCCCCGGCTGTCCTCGGGATCCTCGGCGTGCGGGGGCATGGTCATCAGCCCGGCGACCGTCACCGGGCACCGCGCGATGAAGCTCTCGAGCTGCTCCGGGGCGATCCCGCTCTTGTCCGGATCGCCCGCCACGTTGACCTCGATGAGCACCTCGGTGCCCTGGGCGTCGTGGCGGCCCAGCTGGGCCAGGGCCGACTCCGAGCCGAGCGAGTGGATGTAGCGCACGCGTCCCAGCAGGTCCTTGACCTTGCGGCTCTGCAGCTGGCCGATGAAGTCCCAGTGCGCGAACCGGTCGACGCCGACCGCCCGTTGCTTGGCTTCGAGCTCCTGGGCGCGGTTCTCCCCCACGGTGCTGATCCCACCGTCGGCCAGCGCCCCCAGCAGCTCGGCGGGCAGGTACTTGATCGCGGCGAGGACCTCGACATCGACCGGGTCGCGGCCCGCCGCCACGATGTCGGCCCGGACCCGTGCGAGGTTCGCCGCCACCACGGAGGGATCGAGCGTGGCGAACTGGTCAACCATCGCCGTGTCCCGTCAGCCAGCCGATGCCCGCCTGGCGCCCGGTGCCGGCGCCGTCGCGGCGGTGGCTGAACAGCAGCCCGGGCTCGGCGGAGATCGTGCAGATGTCCACATCGTGGATCGCCCCCACCCCGGCATCGCGCAGTTGGGTGCGAGCGATCTGCTTGAGGTCCAGGTTGGCGCCGTAGGCGGCACCGTAGGGGGCGAACGTCTCCCGAAGCTCGTCCCCGACCTCATAACAGCAGCGCCCGGCGCCAGGACCGATCGCCGCGCTCAGGTAGCCGGCCGGCGCGATTGCCTCGACCGCGCGGGCGATGACCCCGTCCTCCAGGCCGTGCCAGCCGGCGTGGACGGCCACCACGCTCCGTCCGTCGCTGATCACGATGGGCAGGCAGTCGGCGGCCAGCACGAGCGGCGCGACCCCCGGGGTCCGGGTCGCCACGGCGTCGGCTTCGACCCAGGGAGCGTGGGGATCGGTCGGCGCGTCGACGTGGCGGACGTGGTTGCCGTGCACCTGCTTGGCCCAGGCGAAGCGGACGCCCAACTGGGCGGCGAGTCGGTCACGGTTGCCGGGCACCTCGGGGTCGCCGGTGAGCAACCCCAGGTTGCCGGCGCTCTGGGTGCTGAACACCGCTCGCGCACCGGGCAGATCGATGGCGATCTGGCCCTCCAGCCAGTAGAAGGGCGCGGTCAGCTCCATGGGTTCGAGCTTATCCCCGGCCGGCGATGAGGCCGGCGAGCCGCGCGACGAGCCGAAAGGGACCGTCGCCGCCGAGGTCCTCGTCGCTCACCCGCACGAGCGCGATTCCGTGCTCGGCGCAGTAGGCGTCCTTGCGCCGGTCCCGGGCCCACGCGCTGCGCGTGGCATGCCAGCGATAGCTGTCGTACTCGGCCGCCACGCGTTGGGCGCGCCAGAACGCGTCGGCGCTGAAGCCCCCGCCGATCTGGGCGTCCATCTCGGGGTCGGGCAGCCCCGCGGCCCGGACCAGCGCCAGCAACCGCTCCTGTCCCGGCGAGCCGCTCGGATTACCGACGATGCGCTGGCCCAGCAGCCGGCTCAGCTCCCCCGCTCCCGCTCGCGTCGGGTTGGCCTCGAGCACGTGACGCACTTCATCCCGGTTGACCCGGCCGGTGGCCAAGGCCTCATCCAGGGCCACCTCGAGCGCCCGGGGCGTCAGGTCCGCGGCGATCTCGAGCAGCGCCTGAGCCGGGGCGACCACCGGCACCCCGTCGAGGAACCGGGGCTCCAGACGGTCGGTGTCGCCGCTGCGATGGATGCGGACTCCCGCCCGTCCACCCCCGCCCTGGGTGGCCGGCACGAGCAGGTCGACGCCCTCACACATCGGCCGGAAGCCGTACATCCCGGCCGCTCGGTGGGCGCAGATGCGCGCCTCGGGCCCGCGGGTGAGCAGCGCCGCGATCTCGATCGAGTGCCGCGTCTCCCCCGCGTGGCCGTAGGCGTAGACCCCGCGGAGAATCGGGCACAGGGCTCCGGTGTCGATGCGTCGCTTCACCTGCCACCCACTCAGACCCGCCAGCACGAGCTGCCAGCGGGCGACGCGGCCCTCCTGGACCTGCGCGATCGCCGCGATGCGAGCGTCCGCTGCGCCCGCGACCACCACAAACCTCCTCTGCGTCACCAGCGGGATGGCCCGTGCGTCTTTGGTGTCGCCTGGCGACACCGCAGACGCACCCCCCGCGAGCCCGACGGTGTCCTGGAGGTTTTGGGGGTCTGAATCGCGCCTCACAGCGCTCAGCATGCCCGCGGATGCACCCCAGACCGCGCGAACGGCCCCAACCGTTTCAGAGAATTCGGGGAGCCGAGCGTGAGGCGTTACACGCTCAGACAGCAGCGGCCAGCGCGACGGCCAGCTGGGAGGCGGCGTCGGTCGCCTCGTCGTCCATCAGCGCCGCGCGCGCCGCCTCCAGGCCCCGGCCGATGGCCGGCCCCGCCGGCACCCCGGCGGCGAGCAGATCGGCCCCGGTGATGGACAGGCGCTTGTGGCGCAGCTCGACGAGCCATTCCCGGGCGGCGTTGGCGGGATGGATGGCTCCGGCCAGCGCCACCGTCTCGGCTTGGCCCTGGGCACCCCCGGCCGCCCAGTCGATCGCCGAGGGCGGCGTCGCGAACTCCAGGCGGTAGGAGATCTTCTGGGCGTTCGCGGCCGCACCGGCGATCACGTCGCGGTCCTCAGCCGAATAGCCCAGGCGGTCCAGCAGCGCGAGCACCTCGGCCTGAGGCGCGCCGATGAGCGCGGCGGCGATCACCACGCGGTCACGGCGGTCGGCGGGCTCGAGCAGGCGCAGGGCGCGGCTGGCGAGCGAGGCATCCAACAGGCCCAGCGCGGGATCCACCGCCGCGTCGATCCCCAGCTCGCGCAGCGCGACGAAGCCACGCACCGCGTCGGGCTCGAGAGCGAGCTTGCGCAGCTCGTTGCCGATGCGGGTGCCGCTGACGTTGGCCAGCGCGCCGTCGGCCAGCGCCGCCTGGGCCAGCTCGAGCGTGTGGGGCTCCACCGAGAAGTCCAGGCGGGCGGCGTAGCGGGCCAGGCGCAGCAGGCGCGTCGGGTCGTCGATGAACGAGCGGTCATGCAGCACCCGCAGCTGGCGGGCCTCGAGATCAGCCAGAGCGTGCTCGACGGCCACCAGGCGCCCCCGGTCAGCACCGGTGAGCCCGACGGCCATGGCGTTGACGCTGAAGTCGCGGCGTCCGAGGTCCGCCTCCACCGAGTCGGCGGCCCGGACCTCGGGGAGGGCCCCCGGGTGGGGATAGCGCTCAACCCGGGGCTGGGCCAGGTCATAGCCACCGACGGTTGCGGTCAGGTACTCGGGGTGGCGCTTGAGCTCGGCGCCGAGCGCCGCGGCCACCGGCTCGGGCGGTCCAGCGAGCATGAGGTCGACGTCGCGGGGGATCTCCTCGAGCAGCAGGTCCCGCACCGGTCCACCGACCAGCCACAGCGACGGCTCGAGGTCGGCGCCGACCGCGTCCAGCAGCGCCCCGACAGCGGGGAGCGCCTCGGCTCGGGCGAGGATGTCGTCTCCGGCGATGTCCATCGAGCTAAAGATGTTGACAAGCCACCGACGTCGGTGTCGGCGGTATGTAACCTGCTGCGCCGATGTCGGAACCAGAGCAGCGCCAGCCACGACGCCGTTGGCTGGCGAAGGGCTGGATGCGGTGGCTCCTCGCCGGGGCTGGCGTACTGGTGGTGGTGATCATCGCCGCGGTGGTGTTCGTGCTCGTGCACAAGCCCGGCAACGTCTCCCACCCCGACCTGTCCTTCACCGCCACGACCGCCACCGCCACCACGACGACCACCGCCGCGCTGCCCAAGCCGCAGAACTTCACCTGGGCGCTGTACGGCTACAACCTGACCCGGACCCGCGACTTCACCGCCGACGCGAACCTGCACCCCCCGTTCAAGCGCGGCTGGACCCTCCCCGCCGGCGGGCCGCTGGAGTTCCCCCCGGTGATCTTCGGCCAGACCCTGTGGTTCATGAACGACAACGCCACGGTCAAGTCGGTCAACACCGTGACCGGGAAGCTCAACTGGCAGAAGTCGATCGGGAAGCTGTCCTCGGCCAGCCCCGGACTGGCGGTGAAGCAGCGGATCCTCGTGGTGCCGACCCTGTCGGATGACAGCACGACCCCCGGGGACGGCCAGATCGTCGCGATGTCGATGCTCAGCGGCAAGATCCTCTGGCATCACCCGCTGCCCTCGGGCGCCGAGGGCTCGGCGCTGGTCTCTCACAACACCGTCTTCTACGGCGACCAGGCCGGAACGCTCTACTCGGCCAACGTCAAGACCGGCCACATCAACTGGACCTTCCAGGCCAGCGGCGCCGTCAAGGGCGGCGCCGCGCTGTCGGGCAACAACCTCTACATCGACGACTACGGCGGACACGTCTATGACATCGATCCCCGCAACGGGCACCAGATCTGGGTGGCCTCCGCCGACGGCGGTGACCTGGGGTTCTCCAGCGGCACCTTCTACTCGACCCCGACGGTCGCCTTCGGACGCGTCTACGTCGGCAACACCTCGGGCTACGTCTACTCCTTCGCCGCCAGCACCGGACAGCTGGCCTGGTCCTACGGCACCGGTAACTACGTCTACTCCTCAGCCGCGGTGGCCAACGTGCCCGGTCTGGGCCCCACCGTCTACATGGGCTCCTACAACGGCGATTTCTATGCGTTCAACGCCGCGTCCGGCGCGGTTCGCTGGGTCCACCAGGACGCCCATGAGGACCGCATCTCCGGATCGGCCACCGTGGTCAACGGCGTGGTCTACTACTCCGACCTCGACGACAAGCTGACCACCGGTCTCGACGCCAAGACCGGCAAGGTCGTCTTCACCTTCAACGACGGCGCCTTCTCCCCCGTGGTTGCCGACCCGAGCCACATCTACCTGTCGGGCGGTTACACGCTCTATGAAATGTCGGCGGACACGCCGAAGCCGAGTCAGCCGACGACGTCGACGAAAACCACCAACGCCACGCTGAGCCGCAGAGCCGCGACAGCGGCGAAGAAGCTCGCCGCCAAGTACCGCGCCGAGAAGACGGCCGCTGAGAAGAAGGCCGCCGCGACGAAGGCCGCCGCCAAGCGCAAGAAGCGCTGAGCCGGCTCAGGCCTCGAGGTCGAACTGCACGCGAGCGACCTGTTCGGCGTGGGGGGCCAGCAGCCCGCGCAGGCGGTTGTGCTCCTCATCGAGGTCGTAGCTGCGATAGCTGGCCTCGTCGGCGAAGTCGGCCACGATGGCGAAGCTCCAGGCGCCGTCCTTGAGGCCGAGGTCGTCCCCCAGGCTGTAGGAGACACAGCCCGGCGGGTTCAACCCACGGAAGCCGGCCTGGATCTGGGCGACCGCGGCCGGGTCGGCGCCGTCGTTGAGCTTGACCATCACCACGTTGCGGATCATGGCTCGATCCTAATCTGCGCCGGCCAACGGCACATACCGCTGACCTCCTCGACCGGCGCGAAGCCCAGGCTCGCGTAGATGCCCAGCGCGTGATAGTCGGGATCTGCAGCGATGACCAGGCTGCTGACCGGCCAGGCCGCGCTGACGCGCTGGCCCGCCTCGAACACCAGCCGCGACGCGATCCCCCGACCCCGGTAGGCGAGGCGCGTGTCGACGCTCTGATACCGCGCCCGATCGCCGGTGACCACGACGCCGAGGGAGCCGACGACGCGGCCGTCTGCTTCGGCGACGAACCAGGCCCCGCGGCCCGCCGCGAACAGGGCCCTCAGCTCAGCGAGCCGCCGGCGAGCGTAGGCCCGGTACATCTCAGAGGGCTGCGGGTCCGCCTGGTCCGCATTCTGGGTCACCCACAGATCCAACACCTCATCCCAACCCGCATCCTCAACCTCCAGCGCGCGCACCGTGACCGCCGCGGTCGCGGCCCGGGGATGAGGGGTCAGCGCGTCCGGCGCGGCGACCAGCCCGACCGCCCGTTCGAGGGCGAAACCGGGAAACTCGGTGCGCGCCGCCCCCAGGGTCCCGTCGGTCACATCCCAGGCGAGGGTGCAGTGCTCCAGGTCGGGAAATTCTGCTGCAAAGGCCGCCTGCCAGCGCGATCCGTCTCCCGCCCGGGGCGGGGTGTCGAAGATGAGGAAGTTGCCCCAGAAGTGACCGGGATTGGCCGGCGAGCGGACCACCCAGTAGCTCGTGCGGCGCAGCAGTATCCGGTCGGCCGGTAGCACATCGATGTCCGTGGCCCAGACGAGGCTGCGGGGAAGCAAATTGCCTGCAACGACCTGAGCATTTCCTTGCATTGGGACCCCCAAAGATGGTACTGTGTCTCTTATATGCGCTGTCGAAGTGGAAGTCACTGTCAGGAGCCGGTCCTCAGCGGCCGTCGCTTCTGCGCGGAGCATGCAGCTGAGCTCGATCGCATGCGTGAAGAGCTCAAGGATGCTGCTGCCGCGCGTATTGGCCGCGGTCGGCCCAAGCGGTCCTCGACCTGCTGCCGTCCCGGCTGTTATGAGCCTCGCGTCCCCCCCGCCGCGTATTGCGATGCCTGCGCAGCGGCCGGGTATGTCGAAGAGGCTGCGTAGTTCACGCAGGCCTCGCGGTCTGAGTAGCTAGAGCCGTCAACGCCGTACCTGCCTGAAGGCGGCGGGGATCACGAATCCGGTACCTGCCGGACCGCGATTCCCGCCGCCGTCAGGTGACGCTTGACGTCCGCCACCGAGAAACGGCCGTAGTGGAAGATCGAGGCGCAGAGGACCGCGTCCGCGCCCGCCTGGAGGGCGGCCACGAGGTGGTCGAGCTCGCCCGCACCGCCGGAGGCGATGACCGGCACCGCCACGGCTGAGGACACCGCCGCGACCAGCTCCAGGTCGTACCCGGCGCCCACCCCGTCCTGGTCCATCGAGGTGAGCAGGATCTCTCCCGCGCCGCGGGCCACTCCCTCGGCCGCCCAGGCCACCGCGTCCCGGCCGGTTGGCGTCCGCCCCCCGGCCACGTAGGCCTCCCAGCGGGCCGTCACGACGCCCGTCGCCGGTGCAGGTCCGGACAGACCGGCACCGGCGCCACCCGCTGCGACGTCATCGGGCACGCGCTTGGCGTCGATCGCCAGCACCACGCACTGGGCGCCGAACTGGTCGGCCAGCTCGGAGATCAGCTCGGGCCGGGCCAGCGCCGCGGAGTTGACCGACACCTTGTCCGCGCCGGCGTCGAGCACCGCCTGGGCATCGGCGACCGAGCGCACCCCGCCACCGATCGTGAAGGGGATGAACACGTCGTCGGCGGCGTGGCGGGCCAGCTCGGTGACGGTGTCGCGCTTGTCGGAGGTGGCGGTGATGTCGAGGAAGACGAGCTCATCCGCCCCGGCCAGGTCATAGGCGCGGGCCAGCTCGACCGGGTCACCGGCGTCGCGCAGCTCGAGGAACGCGACGCCCTTGACCACCCGGCCGCCGTCCACGTCGAGGCAGGGGATGACCCGCTTGTAGTGGGTCACCCCTCATCCTCAGAGTCAGACTCGCGCTCGGTCGACGGACCGGCCGACAGCGCCGCCTGCCCCTGTTCGACCGTGAAGCGACCCTCGAACAGCGCCTTGCCGACGATCACACCGGTGAGCTTCTCCAGGCCGAGTGCCCCGAGCGACTCGAGGTCGGCCAGGGAGGAGATCCCGCCGGAGTAGACGTAGCCGCCGTCGATCAGCTCATCGACGCGCTTGGCCCCCTCGACATCGGGCCCGCCGAGCATTCCGTCGTGCTCGATCGAGGAGTACACGAACCGCCGCACGCCCTGTTCCTGGAGCTCCTCGAAGGCGGCCTCCAGGGACAGGTCGGTGTCCTCGAGCCACCCCGCGGCGGCGACCTTGCCCTCGCGGGCGTCGACGGACACCACCACCGACTCGCCGTAGTCGGCGATCATCCGCTCGAGGAAGGCCGGGTCCTTGAAGGCGGCCGTGCCCAGGATCACCGTGCTGGCGCCGGCGGAGAACGCGTCGGCCACGGTGCGGTCAGAGCGCAACCCCCCTCCGAGCTCGACCGGGATCTCCAGCGCCTCGACGATCCGGTAGACCGAGTTGAGGTTGGCCGGCTGCCCCGTCCGCGCCCCGTCGAGATCGACGATGTGCAGCGCCACGGCACCCTCGTCGACCCAGCGCTTGGCGGCGTCGACGGGGTCGGGGTAGTAGTCGGTGCGTCGCGCATAGTCGCCCTGGTCGAGTCGCACCGCCCGGCCGCCGATGATGTCGATCGCCGGCAGCAGGATCATGCCGCCACCCTGACGGACTCCGACCGCGCCGCGGCGATGTCGCTGAAGCGCGCCAGCAGCGCCAGGCCGTCGCGGGAGGACTTCTCCGGGTGGAACTGCACGCCGAGCACGTTGCCGCGCTCGACGACGGTGGCGAAGCGCTCGCCGTACTCGGTGGTGGCGCTGACGTCGGCGTCGAAGGTGGCCCGGGCGCAGAAGGAGTGCACGTGATAGAACGGCGCGCCGTGCTCGAGCAGGCGCGAGGGGCGCTCCAGGGTCACCTCGTTCCAGCCGATGTGGGGCATGCGTCGCGCGCCGGCCTCGATCGCCTCGACCCGCCCCGGCACGAGGCCGAGGCCGTCATCGCCGCCCAGCTCGGTGGAGTGCTCGAAGAGCAGCTGCATGCCCAGGCAGATCCCCAGCAGCGGAACCCCGGTGGACACCCGTTCGGCGATGAGGTCATCCAGGCCGGCTTGGCGGAGGTTGGCCATCCCACGAGCGAACGCCCCCACCCCGGGCAGCACGAGTCCGTCCGCCTCACGCAGCACGTCGAAGTCGGCGCTGATGACCGCGCGGGCGCCGACGTGAGCGAGCGCCTTCTCCACCGAGCGCCGGTTGCCCATGCCGTAGTCGATGACGGCGATGGTCGGACGCGGGGCCCCAGCGCTCACCTCAGGGTGCCCTTGGTGGACGGCACGCCCGACTCGGTCGGGTCGATCGACACCGCGGCGCGCAGGGCGCGCGCCACCGCCTTGAACATCGCCTCGATGACGTGATGGAGGTTCGTGCCGGCCTCGAGCACCACGTGGAGGGTCAGCCGGGCGTTGGCGGCCAGGGCCTCGAAGAACTCCCGGGCCAGCTCGTGGTCGAAGTTGGCGATCGCTCCGACCGGCAGCTCCGCCTCGAAGACGAGCCGCCCTCGGCCGGAGATGTCGACGGTCGCCGCGGCGCGCGCGTCGTCCATCGGCACTACGGCGTTGCCGTAGCGGAAGATGCCGCGGCGGTCCCCCAGCGCGTCGTCGAGGGCGCGGCCGAGCGCGATCCCCACGTCCTCGACCGTGTGGTGGGCGCCGGTGTCCAGATCACCGGTGGCCTGGACCGAGAGATCGAAACGTCCGTGACGGGCGAGCAGGTCGAGCATGTGATCGAAGAAGCCGACGCCGGTCAGGCGGGTGCCGGCACCCGTTCCGTCCAGGGTCAGGGAGACCTGGACGTCGGTCTCCTGGGTCCTGCGCTCCACGGTGGCACTGCGCGTCTGGGTCATCACCGGGGATTCTCGCCGATGCGTACCTCCATCGAGGTGGCGTGCAACTGAAATCCCTCCGCGCGGGCGATCGGCGCGGCGGCCCGGGCGAGCTCGTCGGGCGCGGAGATCGCCACCTCGGTGTAGACCCGGCGGAAGTGCCAGGGCCCGAGTGAGGAGGCGAAGCGAGCCGCTCCGCCGGTCGGCAGGGTGTGGTTGGACCCGGCGATGTAGTCACCGAAGGCGGTGCCGGTGCCGAGGAACACGCAGCCGGCATGGGTGATCGACTCACTCAGCGACCCGGCCTCGGGACCCAGCAGCTCGAGATGCTCGGGGGCGAAGGCCTGGGCCAGCTCCCGCGCGTAATCCAGGTCGGGGACGTGCACGAGGCGACAGACCGCAGCTGAGGCGGGCAGCTCGCCGCTGAGGCGCTCCTCGAGTTCGGCGATCACCGCCTCGGAGGTCGAGACGCCGACCACCAGGGTGCCCGGACCGTGCTCGGCCTGGGCGAGCAGGTCGAGGGCGGCGGGTTCCAGGGCGATCCCGGGGTCGACCACCGCCATGAGGTCCGAGGGCCCCGCGAAGGAGTCGATCGCCACCACCTCACACACCTGGCGCTTGGCCTCCTGCACGTAGAGGTTGCCCGGCCCGCAGATCACATCGACGGGGGCCACGGTCTCGGTGCCGTAGGCCAGCGCCCCCACCGCCTGGGCGCCGCCCATGGCGTAGAACTCCGAGGCGCCGCACATCCGCGCGGCGGCCAGCACGACCGGGCTGACCCGCCCGTCGGGACCCGGGGGCGAGCAGACCACGACGTCGCGCACCCCCGCCGTCCGGGCGGTCACCACCCCCATGACGACCGTCGAGGGATACGGGGCGCGCCCACCGGGCACGTACACGCCGGCGCGGTCGAGGGGCACCTCGCGCACGGTCACCTCGTGGGTGCCGAAATCGATCAGACGCGGCAGTCGCAGCCCGGCCTCGGCCACCCGTCCGACGTTCCGCATGGCCAGCTCCAGGCCGGAGCGGACCGCGGGGTCGAGGGCCCCCAGCGCGGCGTCGAGCTCGGCCTCGGGGACGCGCAGCTGGGCGACCGGACCGTCAAAGCGCCGGGTCAGGCTGAGCACGCCGGCGTCCCCGTCGCTGCGCACGTCGGCGAGGATCTCCAACACAGCGTCGGCGACGTCGGCGCCCCCGGGGATCAGCGCGCGCAGCTGGGCGGCGACCTCAGCGGCCGGTCGGCCGGCGGGGCCGAGGACATCAACGTCCATTGACGCGTCCCAGCAGGGCGTCGATGGCGACCGCCTTGAGCTTGTCGGACACCGGATTGGCGATCAGCCGCGCGGTGGAGACGGCGATCTCTTCCCGGATGACCAGGTTGTTCTCCGCCAGGGTGGTCCCGGTGGCGGTCAGGTCGACGATCGCCTCCACCATCCCGGTCAGCGGGGCCAGTTCGACCGAGCCCTTCACCTCGACGATCTCGGCCTGGCGCCCGGTCGCCTCGAAGTAGGCGGTGGCGATGCGCGGGTACTTGGTGGCGATCCGCATGACGCCGAGGCGCTTGAGCGCCTCGGCTCCCCGGTCGACCCCCGCCTCGGAGGCGAGCACCATCCGACAGCGTCCAAAGCCCAGGTCGGCGAGCTCGTACACCTCGCGCTCGCTCTGCTCCATCAGCACGTCCTTGCCGGTGACGCCGAGGTCGGCAGCACCCGATTCCACGTACGTCGGCACGTCCGAGGGGCGCATGGTGATGATCCCCACGTCCTGAAACAGCAGCTTGCGGTCGTTGGCCCGCACCTCGGCGGTGGCGATCCCGAGCGCGTCGAGCAGGTCGAGCGTCTCCCCCATCAGGGCCCCGCGGGGCACCGCGATACGCAGCTCAGGCATCGCGTCGCCCCTCCATGGCCAAAGCGACGTGGAGGGGCTCGAGGTTGAGCGCGAACCCGACAGCGGGCAGCGAGCGGCCGAACTGGCCCAGCAGCTCGTCATAGCGGCCGCCCTGACCCAGGGGCTCGCCGTGGGCGGGGTCATAGACCTGGAAGATCGCCCCGGTGTAGTAGCCGAAGGACCGCAGCAGACCGAAGTCGAAGATCACCCGGGCGGCGACCCGCTCGGGCAGGAGCTCCCCCACACCGCGCAGGCCCGCTCCGGCAGTGGCCACCCGCGCGTCCAGGTCGGCGAACAGCTCAGGCCCGCCGCGCATCCGCGGCACCCGCACGAGCAGCTCGGCGTCCGCCGGGGACAGATCCAGGCTCGCGATCTCCCGCTCGACTCCGACGAAGTCCCCGGCCGACAGCTCGGACAGGACCCGTTGGCGGGCCTCGGCCGGAACCCCGAGGGCCAACAGCAGCATCGGATACAGCGTCGCGTCCCCCAGGCCGACCCGGTAGCTGCCCAGACCGACGGCGTCGAGCGCGTCACACAACACCGTGAGCACCTCGACGGTACCGCCCGGGGCTGGGGCGCCGATCAGCTCGAGCCCGGCTTGGAGCAGCTCGCGGGATTGGCCGCGGTGGGTCCGCACGGCCCGGTAGCTGTGGGCGAAGCTGCAGAAGCGCAGCGGCAGCTCGGCATTGGCGTAGCGGGTCCCCACCAGCCGTGCGATCGGCACGGTCATGTCCGAACGCAGTACGAGGACGTTGCCGTGCTGGTCGAAGGTGCGGTAGGCGGCCTCAGCCCCGCCACCGTCGCTGCGCTCGTACTCCAGCGCCGGCGTGTACACCTCACCGTAGCCGGCGGTGTCGAAGACGGCACGCACGCGCTCGGACAGGGCGCGCAGCTCGCGCATCTCGTCCGGCAGGACGTCCCGGGTGCCGCTGGGAATTCGCTCAGCCATTGAGCGAATAGAGAATCAGTCTTCGAACGCCGGTGCCTTGGCGGTGTCCTCGACGCGCGCAATCCGCGCCCCCAGGTCACGCAGGCGCTCGTCGATTCGCTCGTATCCACGGTCGATCTGGCGGATGTTGCCGATCTCGGTCACGCCGTCGGCACACAGGGCAGCCATGAGCATCGCCATGCCGGCGCGGATGTCCGGGGACTCCACCCGGGCGGCGCGCAGCTTGCGCGCGCCGACGACGATCGCCCGGTGGGGATCGCAGATGGTGATCGCCGCGCCCATCGACTGCAGCTTGTCGACGAACACCAGGCGGGACTCGAACATCCACTCGTGGATGAGCACCGACCCCTCGGACTGGGTGGCCAGGGCGAGGGCGATGCTCGTCAGGTCGGCGGGAAACTTGGGCCATGGCCCGTCCTGCACCGTCGGCTGGACCCCCCCGGCGTCGTTGACGATCTCCAGCTTCTGGCCGCCGGGCACGATCACGTCCGAGCCGCGCAGCTCCGAGCGCAGGCCCAGTTTCTCGAACACCAGCCGGATCATCCGCAGATCCTGGGGCACGGTGTCCTTGATGGTCAGCTCGCCCCCGGTCACGCCGGCCAGCGCCATGAACGAGCCGATCTCGATGTGGTCGGGCGCGATCGAGTGGGTCGTGCCGCGCAGCGCACCGACACCGTGGACGGTCATCACGTTGGAGCCGATCCCGTCGATCGGGGCGCCCATCGACACGAGCATGCGCGCCAGGTCCTGGACGTGGGGCTCAGAGGCGGCGTTGCGGATCACCGTGGTGCCGCGAGTCAGGGCCGCGGCCATCAGCGCGTTCTCGGTCGCCATGACCGACGGCTCGTCCATGAGGAAGTCACACGGGGTGAGGCCGAGGGCGGGCGCGACGAACTCGATCTTGGCGTTGTTGTGGACCTCGGCGCCGAGGGCGCGGAAGGCATCGAGATGGGGATCGAGCCGCCGACGGCCGATCACGTCGCCGCCGGGCGGGGGCATCGTCGCCTTGCCGAAGCGCGCCAGCAGCGGCCCGGCCAGCAGGAAGGAGGCACGGATGCGTGAGGCCAGCGCGTAGTCGAGCGTGGTCGAGTTGACGTTCGAGGCGTCAATCGACACCACACCGTGACCGAGCCAGCCGACCTCGGCGCCGAGGCTGGCCAGGAGCTCGAGCATGACGCGGACGTCGGCGATCGGCGGCACGTTGCGCAGCACCACGCGTTCCTCGGTGAGCAGGCAGGCGGCGATGATCGGCAGCGCGCCATTCTTGTTGCCGGCGGCGGTGATGGTGCCGGACAGCGGCACGCCGCCTTCGATTACGAACTTCTCCATGGGAGGCTTTCTGGTCGGGCCGGAGCGTTGGGTGGCCTGATCCGCTCCGCGCAGGTTAGCCGCTCGGATCGGCCCGACGGGGTCGAGAGCGCGGCCGTGCGCCTGGGTGGTGTGATCTATGGTGGCAGCCATGTTGGGACAGGATTCGCGCCAGGACGCCTGGGACCTGCTGTGTGAGTGGACCGAGTCCGATTCGCTGCGGCGTCACATGCTCGCGGTCGAGGCCGCCATGCGTGCCTACGCGCAGAAGTTCGACGCCGACGTCGAACTCTGGGGCCTCACCGGCCTGCTCCACGACCTCGATTACGAGCGCTTCCCCGACCTGGACGCGGCTGACGGCCACCCCCGCACGGCGATGCGGGTGCTGACCGAGCTCGGCTACCCGGAGGAGCTCGTGCGAGCGATCGCCTCTCACGCCGACTTCATGGACGTCGCTCGCGAGACCCCGATGGAGCAGGCGCTGTTCGCGGTCGACGAGCTGTCGGGCTTCATCCTCGCGGTCGCCTACGTCCGCCCCGAGGGGTTGGACGGCATGACGCCTAAGTCGGTCAAGAAGAAAATGAAGTCCGCCGGCTTCGCGGCCGCGGTGAGCCGCGATGACCTGACCCAGGGCGCGGCCGAGCTCGGCGTGGACTTCGACGAGCACGTGGCGTTCGTCATCGCCGCGCTGGCGGCGCGGTCCGACGTGCTGTTGCCCGGCGTCTCTGGCGCCGGTGCCGGCTGACCGGCACGTCACCGGCGAGGGGCGTCGGCGGCCGCCCCTGGAACCGAGGGGTCCGTCAGGGATCGATGACCACCGGGGCCGTGGTGGTGGAGACGGTGTTGGCGGCGTCGGTCACCGTCAGCGTCGCGGTGTAGCTACCGGGGGTGCTGTAGGCATGTTGGACGGCCCCGAAGTTGGCGATCGCCACGGGGGCTGACCCGTCGCCGAAGTCGACCGTCTCGGCGGTGATCGTCTGGGTCCCCGGCGAGGTCTCGTCAAAGAGCGTGGCCACGGCGCTGCCGGCGCTCACCGAACAGCCGGCGTTGTCGTCGTTGCAGGTGTCGATCAGCTCCGGCTCGACCGGCTCAGCGCCCAGGCCGTTGCAGGCGCCGGGCAGGGCGCTGCCCACGCCGCTGTAGGCGCTGTCGGCGTCGGCCCCGGCGATCCGGCGTGGGCCGAGCAGAGGATCCTCGATGGTCAGGGCGCCGGCGAGGTCGCCGTTCTGGGCGCTGGCGCCCGGACAGGCCGCCAGCGGGGTGAAGCTGAGCGACCCGCTGGTCAGCGCCGTAGTGGCTCCGATACGCGCCGTGCCGGTGGCCGCGTTGAGCGCCAAGGCGCCACTGCCGCTCATCTGCAGGCCCAGCGTGCCCTGAATCCCCGGGGCCGGGGTGTCGCCGCCGGCCTCATCGAGGATGTCCAGGCTCGCCGGGCCGTGATTGGGCGCATCAGCCGCCAGGATGGTGGTGCCGACGTCGGCGGTCAGTTCACGGCCGCCGGTGGGCGCGACGGCCGGGCACGTCTGGGGCGCACCGGTGAAGATCTGCGCGTTGGCGCTCGGCAGGACGATCTGACCGAACACGCGGGTGTGGATTGCCACGTCGATACGGCCCACCGCCGCGGCGGGCAGCTCGGGGCCGTACGGCGGGCCGCACCCGACGGGCAGGCCCGGGTGGGTGAGCGCCGACTCGGGATCGGCGATCGTCACGGCGATGTCGACGAGGCCCGGCACCCGGACCGCAAGGCTGGCGCCGGCCGGCCGGCGCGAGATCGAGCAGCTGACGCGCATGCCCGTGTAGGTGTGGCTGAGTTGGGCACCGGAGCTCTTCTTGAGATAGGCCAACGCCACGGTGGGATCACTGGACCCGCACGATTGGGCGGTCACGTAGAGGCTGAAGCCACTGGTGGCGCTGAGCGGCCCCAGCTGCAGGGTGTCGACGCCCGGCAGCGTCGGAGTGGCATCGCGGATGCGGATATGGCGCGCGCGAGTGTGGGAGGCGCCAGTGTGCCGAGCGCGGGTGTGGGAGGCGCTGTGGCGGCCGCCGGCGCGGGCGGCGGCCGGCGCCAGCGCGAGACCGGCCAGCCCGAGAACACCGACGAGCAGCACCGCGACGACGGTGGGAATGGATCGACCGGCAGACATGCCGGCCGTATGAAAGCGCAGGCTCGCCCCGGGTGCGGAACCCGGCCGCCCCGGGACGCCCGGGTTGGCTAAGGTCCATGGGCGTGAGCGACATCAAGATCGTGGTGCTCGACGGCGACCAGACCGGCCAGGAACTGCTCGAGCAGTCACTGCGCGTACTCGACCCCTCGCTGCTCGATCTCCCGATCGAGCTCCAGCACTTCGATCTGTCGCTCGAGAACCGCCGCGCGACCGATAACGGCGTGGTTGACGCGTCGGCGGAGGCCATGCGCGAAGCCGGGCTCGGCCTCAAGGCGGCGACCATCACGCCCGAGGGGCGCGATGACGTGGGGACGCCCAATCGCATCGTGCGCGAGGGCATCGGCGGCAAGGTCATCCTGCGGACCGGTCGGCGTCTGCCCGGTGTCGCTCCGATCCTCGGCGTCCACTATCCGATCTGTGTCGTACGCATGGCCGTCGACGACGCCTACGGCGCCAAGCAGTGGCGTGAGGGCCCGGCCGGCTCGGGCGAGGAGATCGCCTACCGCACCGAGAAGATCACCCGATCCACCTGTCGGGCGGTGTCGGAGTTCGCTTTTCGCACCGCCGAGCAGATGGATGCCCGGGTCTACGGCGGCCCGAAGTGGACGGTGTCACCCACCTATGAGGGAATGCTCAAGGAGGAGATGGACGCCGCCGCCGAGCGCCACCCCGGTGTCGACTATCAGCCCGTCCTCATCGACGCGACCTACGCCGGCCTGATCTCGGGCGCCACCGACAAGACGTTGGTGATCCCGGCGCTCAACCGCGACGGGGACTGCCTGTCAGACCTCGTGCTGCCGATGTTCGGCTCCATCGCCGGAGCCGAGTCCATCCTCCTGGCCTTCGACGAGAACTACGACCTGAAGTGTGCGATGGCCGAGGCGCCCCACGGCACCGCCCCGACGCTCGAGGGCAAGGACCTGGCGAACCCACTGGCCATGATCCTCGCCTGCGGAGCCGTCATGCACTACGCCGCCGAGAGCTTTGGCCCCAGCGCTGAGCGCGCCTCCCGCGCCATCTACGAATCCGCCCTCGAGACCGTCGCGGCCGGGACCAAGACGATCGACCTGGGCGGCAGCACCGGCACGACCGATTTCACGAGTTCGGTGGTTGATCGCATCGCCACCAAGCTCGACGTCTGGTCCTCGCTCGGTCCCGGCAGCTGAGCCGTTCGTCGTCCCCCGGGCGGGCGCGGCGCGACCTCTGCACCCCTCCGCGGCCCGTGCCATATGGGTTCGCCGGCGACTGCAACGATTCTTGCGGTCAAAAGGTGGCTTCCGTCCGACCGGGGCCGTACTCTTACGAACACATGTTCCGTTCAACTGCACGCAGCCTGCGCACGTGGTGGAGCGATTTCAGCGACGACATCCTCGGCGCTGACCTGCCCGCGACACCCCCCGAGGACGCGCTCGAATATCACCTCAGCCATCCCCACCGTCGCTCTCTGGCCAGCTCGCGACCGCGGCGCTCGGGCACGGTTCCCGCGCGTCCCGCGCACTGTCTCTCCCCCGTGCGCGGTGGCGA
Organism: Solirubrobacteraceae bacterium; assembly: GCA_965198695.1. Lineage (GTDB taxonomy): Bacteria > Actinomycetota > Thermoleophilia > Solirubrobacterales > Solirubrobacteraceae > Palsa-465. The sequence goes on from CBDAPW010000004.1 coordinate 117,896, forward strand.
GGCCCTCGACGCGCCTCATCACGTCACCCGCTAGACGGATGTCGGCCAGCGGCCGTCCGCAGTGGTGCGGGAGCCACCGGCCGTCCTGTTAGCGAGCCGCACCGCCGTAGCCCCGTTGCTGGCGGAGCGCGCCACGTCGACCACGGACGCGTCCGAGTCGCCCATACAGGGAACGACTCCGGATGCCGAAGTAAGTGATAGCAATCACATAGGTTGTTCTGAGAGAGCGAGAGAGCAGATGTTGATGAATGAGCAGGCCGGTTGCGTACCGCGACGGATTCCCGGCGTGGGTGCACTCCCAGGCGCCGGGTTTCTCAATGACCGGCTGAACGATGTGGTCGTGCTCCTGGCCGCCCTGCCCGAGATCGTCGTCCATCTCCGAACCATCGGAGACCACGTCGAGCACCTCGATGACGAGGTGATCCGCATGCGCACCGCCGTGGACCGGCTCGAGACTGAAGTCCAGGAACTGCGGGGCGAGATCACCGCGCTCAGCGGAGGCATCGACGAGGTGTGTGCCTCGGTCAGCCGCCTCGAGCCCCACATCTCCGACATCAGCCGCATCGCGCGTCCCCTCAAGCGTCGCCGGCGCGATGACCGCCAGCCCGATCTCAAGGTGCTGGCTGGCGCAGATGACGTGGCACCCCTGGCCGGACTCGCCTGAGCATTAACGACAGAAAGGCCGCCCGCTCTGGTGAACGGACGGCCCTGCTGTGCGTAAAAAACCGGCGGCGACCTACTCTCCCAGACCCTTTCAAGTCAAGTACCATCGGCGCTGAGGGGCTTAACGGCTCTGTTCGGAAAGGGAAGAGGTGTTTCCCCCTCGCCATAGCCACCGGAAGACCGCGAGATCCCGCTTCCATGAGGAAGAGAGCGCTCCCAGCGGACCTTCAAAACCGCACAGACCAATGCCGAACTCTCGTTCGCTACACACGTTGCATAAACGCGCTCGTGGCGCGCGTGTGTAGTAGGTATCACAAAAACAGATGGTAAAAAATACCGTCAAGCCCTCGACCCATTAGTACCAGTCTCCTACAGGCGTTACCGCCCTTCCAGATCTGGCCTATCAACCTGGTGGTCTACCAGGGGTCTTACTCTCTCTAGGAGATGGGAGAACTCATCTTGTGGCCGGCTTCCCGCTTAGATGCTTTCAGCGGTTATCCGATCCGCACGTAGCTAAGCTGCGATGCCCTTGGCAGGACAACAGCTACACCAGAGGTGCGTTCATCCCGGTCCTCTCGTACTAGGGACGAATCCACTCAATTCTCCAACGCCCATGGCAGATAGGGACCGAACTGTCTCACGACGTTCTGAACCCAGCTCGCGTACCGCTTTAATGGGCGAACAGCCCAACCCTTGGGACCTACTACAGCCCCAGGATGCGACGAGCCGACATCGAGGTGCCAAACCGGGCCGTCGATGTGGACTCTTGGGCCCGATAAGCCTGTTATCCCCGGCGTACCTTTTATCCGTTGAGCGACGGCGCTTCCACTTGCTACCGCCGGATCACTAAGACCTACTTTCGTACCTGCTCGACATGTCTGTCTCGCAGTCAAGCTCCCTTACTGCCTTTACACTCTACACACGATTTCCGACCGTGTTGAGGGAACCTTTGTGCGCCTCCGTTACATTTTGGGAGGCGACCGCCCCAGTCAAACTACCCACCTGTCACTGTCCAGCTCCCGGATTCACGGCGAGCTGTTAGAGATCCAATACATCAAGGGTGGTATCTCAAGGGTGCCTCCACACCGACCGCAGTCAGTGATTCCACGGCTCCCACCTATCCTGAGCGAGATGCATCGAACCCCAATACCAAGTTGTAGTAAAGGTGCACGGGGTCTTTCCGTCTAGCCACGGGTACTCGGCATCTTCACCGAGACTGCAATTTCACCGAGCCCCTCGTTGAGACAGCGTTCAAGTCGTTACGCCATTCGTGCAGGTCGGAACTTACCCGACAAGGAATTTCGCTACCTTAGGACCGTTATAGTTACGGCCGCCGTTTACCGGGGCTTAGTTTCGGTGCTTCGGATTGCTCCTAACACCTCCACGTAACCTTCCGGCACCGGGCAGGCGTCAGCCCCTATACGTCGTCTTACGACTTAGCAGAGACCTGTGTTTTTGGTAAACAGTCGCTTGAACCTATTCACTGCGGCCCCCTCGGGCTCCACGAGCAAGTCGCTTCACCCTACTAGGGCGCCCCTTATCCCGAAGTTACGGGGCGATTTTGCCGAGTTCCTTAACGAGGGTTATCTCGATCACCTTAGTGTTCTCCACTTGCCCACCTGTGTCGGTTTTGGTACAGGCACGCGTAATCTCCCTAGAGGCTTTTCTTGGAGGCATGGCGTCCGGGACTCGCCGGCTTAAAGCCAGCTGGCATCGCGCCTCGGGTTATGCGGAACCGGATTTGCCTAGTTCCACCCCTACACGCTTACCCCAGGGCGACCATCGCCTGGGATCCCATAGCCTTCCCCGTCCCCCCATCGGTCAAATGACTACGACGTGGTACAGGAATATCAACCTGTTGGCCATCGACTACGCCTTTCGGCCTCGCCTTAGGTCCTGACTAACCCTGAGCAGACGAACTTTACTCAGGAATCCTTGGGCAATCGGCGGAGGGGATTCTCACCCCTCTTTCGTTACTCATGCCGGCATTCTCACTTCCCAGGCCTCCACGGCTAGGTTACCCTGCCGCTTCACTGCCCTGGGAACGCTCTCCTACCGCGCGTATAAATACGCACCCGCAGCTTCGGTGTATTGCTTGAGCCCCGTTACATTGTCCGCGCTCGAACACTTGACCAGTGAGCTGTTACGCACTCTTTCAAGGGTGGCTGCCTCTAAGCCAACCTCCTGGTTGTCTATGCACTCGAACATCGTTTACCACTTAGCAATAACTTAGGGACCTTAGCTGGCGGTCTGGGCTGTTTCCCTTTTGACGCTGAAGTTTATCCCCCAGCAACTGACTCCCGGAGTAACCATGGCGGTCTTCGGAGTTTGCCTGAATTCGGTAACCTGGTAGGGCCCCTAGTCCAAACAGTGCTCTACGGCCGCCACGGAATTTATCCGAGGCTATACCTAAATATATTTCGGAGAGAACCAGATATCACTGAGCTTGATTAGCCTTTCACTCCGACCCACAGGTCATCCGCCCAGTTTTCAACCTAGGTCGGTTCGGTCCTCCACGAGGTCTTACCCCCGCTTCAACCTGCCCATGGGTAGCTCGCTCAGCTTCGGGTCTAGCGCCTACGACTGAATCGCCCTATTCGGACTCGCTTTCGCTATGGCTCCGCTCATCGCTTAACCTTGCCGCAGACGACTAACTCGCCGGCTCGTTATGCAAAAAGCACGCGGTCACGGAACAAGTCCGCTCCCACCGCTTGTAGGCACATGGTTTCAGGTACTATTTCACTCCCCTTCCGGGGTACTTTTCACCTTTCCCTCACGGTACTAGTCCGCTATCGGTCACCAAGGAGTACTTAGCCTTGGAGGGTGGTCCCCCCAGGTTCAGTCCGCGTTTCACGGGTGCGGACTTACTCAGGAACAACTTCAACAGTTGACGCAGTTTCGACTACGGGACGATTGCCCTCTTTGGTGCACGGTTCCACGTGCTTCGTCTACCACGCCATTTTGTAACTGTCGCCAGGCCGGTCATGGCCTGGACAAGCTGCCCTACAACCCCACATACGCAACGCATGACCACTTACACGTATCTGGTTTGGGCTGATCCCTTTTCGCTCGCCACTACTCAGGGAGTCTCGTTTGATTTACTTTCCTCGGGGTACTGAGATGTTTCACTTCCCCCGCTTGTCTTCGCCTCACCTATGTGTTCAGTGAGGGATAACGCCGCATTACCGACGCTGGGTTTCCCCATTCGGGCATCCGCGGGTCACAGGCTATTCAGCGCCTCACCGCGGCTTATCGCAGCCGTTCACGCCCTTCATCGACTCTTGGTGCCAAGGCATCCGCCATGTGCCCTTACTATCTTGACGGTGATCTATTCATGACGCGCACGTAAGGATGCGCGCGCCATCCGAGACGGTGACACATAGTCACCGCCCGGTGATACCCGTTTACATTGGCTACTGTGCAGTTTTCAAGGTCCGCAAAGAGGCACCACGCTCTGACTGAGCGTCGGTCTCTCAAAACTCAACAGCATGCATCGCACCGCGGACTGGGAGCTGGCTCCCAACGGTGCGACTAATCCAGGTCCGGTCGACATTCCTAGTACCGGTACTCTGCGGCGACCGGGGAACTCGAAGTTCGCCCAGCGTCGCCGGCTCAACAGGCATTATTGCCTGCTGGGTCCGGTGTGCCTGCTAATGCAGGACTCCCTAGAAAGGAGGTGATCCAGCCGCAGCTTCCGCTACGGCTACCTTGTTACGACTTCACCCCAGTCACGAGCCCCACCTTCGACGGCTCCCTCCCTTGCGGGTTAGGCCACCGGCTTCGGGTGTTGCTCACTCCCATGGTGTGACGGGCGGTGTGTACAAGGCCCGGGAACGTATTCACCGCGGCAATGCTGATCCGCGATTACTAGCAACTCCGCCTTCATGCAGGCGAGTTTCAGCCTGCAATCCGAACCGAGACGCACTTTAAGGGATTCGCTCCACCTCGCGGTCTCGCAGCCCTCTGTATGCGCCAATGTAGCACGTGTGTAGCCCTGGACATAAGGGGCATGATGACTTGACGTCATCCCCACCTTCCTCCGGTTTGTCACCGGCAGTCTCGCATGAGTCCCCAACTAAATGCTGGCAACATGCGACGGGGGTTGCGCTCGTTGCGGGACTTAACCCAACATCTCACGACACGAGCTGACGACAGCCATGCACCACCTGTGAATCTGCCCCGAAGGGAAGCTGTGTTTCCACAGCGGTCAGACACATGTCAAGCCCAGGTAAGGTTCTTCGCGTTGCGTCGAATTAAACCACATGCTCCGCTGCTTGTGCGGGCCCCCGTCAATTCCTTTGAGTTTTAGCCTTGCGGCCGTACTCCCCAGGCGGGGTACTTAATGCGTTAGCGTCGGCACGGAGGGAGTCGACACCCCCCACACCTAGTACCCATCGTTTACGGCGTGGACTACCAGGGTATCTAATCCTGTTTGCTCCCCACGCTTTCGCGTCTCAGCGTCAGTCACGTCCCAGAGTGCTGCCTTCGCCATTGGTGTTCCTCCTGATATCTGCGCATTTCACCGCTACACCAGGAATTCCACACTCCCCTTCCGGACTCTAGCTTGACAGTTTCCACCGGCATTCCAGGGTTGAGCCCTGGACTTTCACAGCAGACTTGTCAAGCCGCCTACACGCGCTTTACGCCCAATGATTCCGGACAACGCTAGCCCCCTACGTATTACCGCGGCTGCTGGCACGTAGTTAGCCGGGGCTTCTTCTGAAGGTACCGTCACTCCAACCGGCTATTCACCGGCAAAGCTTCGTCCCAACTGAAAGGGCTTTACAACCCGAAGGCCTTCTTCACCCACGCGGCGTTGCTGCGTCACGCTTTCGCGCATTGCGCAAGATTCCCCACTGCTGCCTCCCGTAGGAGTCTGGGCCGTGTCTCAGTCCCAGTGTGGCTGATCGTCCTCTCAGACCAGCTATGCATCGTCGCCTTGGTGAGCCGTTACCTCACCAACTAGCTAATGCACCGCGGGCCCATCCCGATGCGGAGGCCGAAGCTTCCTTTCCCCGCCAGGCCTTGAGGCCGGAGGGCACATTCGGTATTAGCCCGTCTTTCGACGGGTTGTCCCGATCATCAGGGCAGGTTACCCACGTGTTACTCACCCGTTCGCGGCTTTGCCCCGGGCCGAAGCCCGGTTCGTCGCTCCACTTGCATGTGTTAGGCACGCCGCCAGCGTTCGTCCTGAGCCAGGATCAAACTCTCCGTGAAGAACTTCTGCCGGCCGTCGAAACGGTCGACGTCACGAAAAGCTGTCAAAGATTTCCAACCTCGTTGCGCCAGCGATCGTTGCCGCTGGTGCGGATGGTTGGAGTCTCGGGCCTCCCTCTTGGCAGAGGTAGTGAGGCCCTCGTGTCCCCGCCGGTCTCAAATGAGGCCGACTTCGGAGAGCTCGAGTACACAGGTGAGCTCTCAAACACGAGACGGGTTTTAATTCTGGCACCGTCTTTCTGTCCGCGCCAATCCGTATACACGGAAGAGCTTGGACGACGGTGTCGAACCTGGACACTCACTCGGCCATTGGATAGCCGAGGAGCGCATGCTGTTGAGTTTTCAAAGACCGCCGCGCCTCCGGTGAGAGGGACTCTCTCGGGGTGACGCTTCATGACCCGAGGGCCATGAGGCAAGACAGCTGAGTATAGCCAGTGCGATTGGTGGAGTTCAAGACTCGCTCCCGAGGAGCGGCCCGACTTCACAACGTTCGAACCAGCCGAACTTCTACTGCGGTCGGCAAAGGTAGCAGGACGTCGGCGACTTGCTCCGAGATTTTTCTCCGCTGCCTCGGATGCCACGGGAAACCCCCCAAATTGCGGCGGTTCCGGGCTCGGAGGACGGCCGAAATCCTCCACCCCGCCGCCGCAGCCGGCTCAGCGCCCGCGAACGTGCACGCGCGCGAAGCGGCGCTTGCCCATCTGCAGCACACGGCCGTCGAGCTCGCTGGCGGGTATGTCCAGGACGTCGCTGGCCACCGGCTGACCGTCGATCCGCACACCCCCCTGGGACAGCGTTCGGCGCGCGTCCGAGCTGGACACCCCGAAGGCGTCGCGCAGCACGGCGGGAAGATGCACGGTGGCGTCCGCTGACGCTGGGACCGTGAGCTCCGGAATGTCCTCGGGGATCGCCCCTTGGATGAACAACCGATCAAAGGCGGCCTCGGCGGCGGCGCCCGCGCCCGGACCGGCGTAGCGGTCGGTGAGCGTTCGCGCCAGCGCGCGCTTGGCGTCCCGTGGCGCCAGCTCCGGGGGCGGGTCGCTCCCGAGCAGCAACGAGTACCACTGGCTCATGGCCACATCCGGCAACGACAGGGTCTTGCCGTAGATCTCCTCAGGCGGCTCGCTCACCCCGATGTAGTTGCCCACGGACTTCGACATCTTCTTGGTCCCGTCGGTCCCGACGAGCAGCGGCACCGTGAGGATCACCTGGCTCTCCTGCCCGTAGGCGCGTTGGATGTCGCGACCCATGAGGAGGTTGAAGGTCTGGTCGGTGCCGCCGAGTTCGACGTCGGACCGGATCGCCACGGAGTCATAACCCTGCAGCAGCGGATAGAGCAGCTCCAGCATCGACACCGGCGTCCCGTCGGCCAGGCGTTTGGCGAAGTCCTCGCGCTCGATGATGTGCGCGACGGTGGCGGAACCGAGCAGCCGGAAGAGTTCCGGCATCTGCATCATCAGCCAGTCGGCGTTGTACCGGACCTCGGTGAGTTCGGGATCGAGGACCTTGAAGGCCTGCTCCTTGTAGGTGGCGACGTTCGCCTCGATCTCCGCGTCACTCAACATCGGCCGGGTGCTCGAGCGACCGCTGGGATCCCCGACCCGGGTGGTCCCGTCGCCGATGATCAGCACCGCCGTATGGCCGAGCTCCTGGAACTCGGCCAGCTTGCCCAGGACGACGGTATGGCCGAGCGTGAGATCGGGTGCGGTCGGGTCGACCCCGAGCTTGACCCGCAGCGGTCTGCCCTGCTTGAGCTTTTCCTCGAGGCCGCCCACGGGCAGGCAATCCACGGCGTTGCGGGCGAGCCAGGCCGCCGTCTCGGCAGGGTTGGCGGTCACAGCGGACATTGTGGCCATCGTATTGGGCCGAGAAGATGACGGGTGAGAAGGACCGACGTCCGCTCCGGAGTTCTAAGATGACCGGGCCGGTTGCCGCCGCCTCTCGTGGCGCGCCTGGGCTTCTCTGTCCGCTGCGCGCCATGTCGTCCCCGCCCGAGTCCTGTGGGCCGGGTCCGACGACTTGCGCGCGCCGGTTCTATGACCATTGACGACCACACGCTGACCGACCGCTCCGGAGATGGGGCCACGCCACCCCCGATTCGCATCGAGTCGGGGGATCGCCGCACCCGCCGCGAGGCCCGCAGGCAGCGACGCGCCGCACGCCCTCGGGTCCGCAAGCTGCGAGTCCTGGTCGTCTCGGTCGCCTTCGTGGTGATCGCCGGGGTGGCGCTGGTGTTCGGGATGCTCACCTCGGTGGCCTCGGACCTGCCCCAGCTCTCCAACGAGGCCCAGTTCAAGAGACTCAGCGCGTCGGCCTCCAGCGTCGATTCGGTCCTCTATGACGACACGGGCAAGCCGATCGGCGTGCTGGCCCCACCGAACAAGCCGGTCGAGGACACCTGGGGTGAGATCTCCCAGAACATGGTCCACTCGATCGTGTCGGTCGAGGACAAGCGCTTCTGGACCGATCCCGGAGTCGACCTCAAAGGGTTGGCGCGCGCCTTCATCTCCGACGTGACCGGCGGCCCCAAGGAGGGCGCCTCCACCATCGCCGAGGAGTTCGTCAAGAACGTGCTGGCGGAGGAGGACAACCGCACGGCGCTCGAGAAGCTGCGCGAGGCTGGACTGGCCTTCCAGCTCGTGCACCGCTGGAAGCGCACCAAGCTGCTGACCCAGTACCTCAACACCATCTACTTCGGAAACGGCGCCTACGGAATCGAGTCGGCCGCGCGCATCTACTTCGGCAAGCAGCTGGGCTACTCGCCCAACAACCCGACCGGCGGGAGGTGCGGGACCGCGACCGTCGCCGACCCGCACCTGCCCGAATGCGCGACGCTGCTGCGTCCCTACCAGGCCGCACTGCTGGCCGGCATGGTGGCGAACCCCTCCGAGTTCGATCCCGTCGCCCACCCGGTGGCTGCCCGCGGACGCCGCAACGAGGTGCTCCTCGACATGTACCAGCAGCAGTACATCACCCGCGCGCAGTACACCAAGGCCCTGAGCCGACCGCTGCCCCAGCAGACCGATATCCAGCAGGCCAGCGAGCCGGCGGCGGCTCCGTATTTCACCAGCTGGGTGCGGCCCCAGATCATCCGCGCACTGGAGAAGGAGGGCGTATCGGCCAAGATCGCGCCATACGAGGCCTACTACGGCGGCCTGAAGATCAAGCTCACCATCAATCTGAAGATGCAGCAGGCCGCCCAGGCCGCGATTGACGAGGAGTTCGGTTCTCACCCCGATGGTCCGACGGCCAGCCTCGTCTCCATTGACAACAAGACGGGAGAGGTGCGGGCCATGGTCTCCGGTGACGGCGACTATCAGGCCAGCCCGTTCAACCTGGCCACGCTCGGCTACCGCCAGCCGGGCTCCTCGTTCAAGATCTTCACGTTGGTGCAGGCGCTCGAGAGCGGCAAGTACGGGCCTGATTCGATCATCGACTCAGCTCCCCAGAACATCCCCTACAAGCTCGCGGACGGGAACATCGCCCATTTCCCCGTGCACAACGACGGCAACACCTACTCGGGGCCGATCAGCCTGGCAGAGGCCACGGCGATCTCCGACAACACCGTGTTCGCCCAGGTCGGCATGAGCGTCGGCACCCAGAACATCAAGCACCAGGCTCAGCTGATGGGCATCCGTTCCCCGATCTCCACCAACCCGGCGATGATCATCGGTGGGCTCCAGCACGGCGTCTCCCCGCTCGACATGGCCCACGCCTATGAGACGCTCGCCACCGGCGGGGCCAAGATCGACAACCCCGTCCTCGGCGACATCGACGGCGGTCCGATCGGCATCCACTCGATCAGCAACTGCCACGATTGCACGCACAAGACGATCGTCAACGCCGTCGGCCAGGGATTGACCAGCCGCCAGGTCGTCCCCGAAAGCGTGGCCGCCACCATCCATCAGCTGCTCGCTGGGGTGGTGACCAACGGCACCGGTACCGCCGCCGCGATCCCCGGGGTCGAGGTCGTCGGCAAGACGGGCACCACCACCAACTACGTCGACGCGTGGTTCTGTGGCTGGACCTCGCAGCTGACCACGTGTGTCTGGGTCGGCTACCCCAACAGCGGCAAGCCGATGACCACCGACTGGAACGGCGGTCCGGTCTCCGGCGGCACCTACCCGGCGGTCATCTGGCACAACTACACCGAGTCGGCGCTGGGCATCCTCGCCGCCCAGGATCTCAGCTCGAGCAGCTCAGCCGACAGCGCGACCGAGCCCTCGGACTCAAGCGGCGCGTCCGACAGTGTTCCCGACGCCACGGTGGTACCGACTACCGACAGCGCCCCCACCACACCGGACACCGCGGACAGCGCCGCGGGACCCGCCACCACGCCCGCGGCCGCGGCCGCGGGCGCGAGCGCGGGCGCCGACCCGAACCCCACCGCGGGAACCGGGGCGGCGACCACGACCCCAGCGACCGAGCCCGCCCAGACCACACCGGCGGTCACGCCGACGCCCACCCCGGCGGCTCCCGCCAGCCCCACCAGCGGCGCGACCTCCAGCGCGGGCGCGGCCAGCTCCGGCTCGAGCACCACGGGTGGTGCCGGGCTCGGCGGCGGCTGAGCTCAGCGGGCCACGCCGCTGAACACGAGCTCCAGCGCGCGCTCGGCCGCCTGCTGGCGCGCCTGGCGATCGGGCTGGTCGGCGACCGCACCCTCGATCATCATGAGGATCCGGAAGATGTCCTGTATCTCCAGGTCGTCGCGCACGGCGCCGGCGGCTCGGGCACTGGCCAGCGGCTCAGCGAACAGCGCCTCGGTGGCGTCGCGACGGCGCTCATGGGCGAAGTCGGTCGGATCCGAGCGGATCAACTCGGTCAGACCCCGGAGGCCGGCCATGCGGTGCGCCATGCCCTGCAGGAGCACGAACAGTCCCTCGGGCTTGCCCGCATGCGCTGTGGTCAGCTCGGCGAGACCGGCGAACTCGATCTCCGAGATCGCCTCGACCAGCGCGAAGCGGTCGGGGAAGTGGCGGTAGAGGGTCGCCTGACCGACCCCCGCGTGCTTGGCCACCTCATACATGGGAACGTCGCTGGAGTCGCCAAACAGCTCGCGGCCGGCCGCGATGATCCGGTCCCGGTTGCGGCGCGCATCCTTGCGCAGCTCGACATCTGAAGCACCCACCAGCGCGACTCTAGCCGGAATGCGGGGCCCACGGCGCCAATCGGACATGCTTGTCCGTTTCTGATATGTTCGAGAAACGGTGAATGGTGTCCGTTTACCCTGGGTATCCGGACAGTCACACACGCCGACCCCGCACCTTCAGAGAGGACGCCCATGACGACTGAGACCGCAGCACGCAGTGGCTCGCCAGCCCACGCCGACGCACCGCCGAGCAGCGGGCTGCGCGGCAACCCCTGGTGGACGCTGGTCAGCGTTGCCCTCGGCGTGTTCATGGTCGGTCTCGACGGCTCCGTGGTGTCGATCGCCAACCCCCACATCGCCCAGAGCCTCGGCGCCTCGCTGTCCAGCCTCCAGTGGATCACCAACGGCTACCTGCTGGCCCTGGCGGTGCTGTTGATCTTCGGTGGCAAGCTCGGTGACCGGCTCGGCCGTCGTGAGGTGTTCCTCGTCGGCGTGGTCGGCTTCGCCGTGTTCTCGCTCGGCGTGGCGGTGATCGGATCGACCGACGGGGTCATCGCCATGCGCGTGCTCCAGGGCGTGTTCGGGGCCATGCTCATGCCCAATACGCTGGCGCTGCTGCGAGCCACCTTCCCGGACGACAAGCTGAACATGGCGGTCGGGATCTGGGGCGGAGCCTCCGCCAGCTCGGCCGCCCTCGGACCGATTCTCGGCGGACTGCTGGTGGAGCACGTCTCCTGGCAGTCGGTGTTCCTGCTCAACCTGCCCGTGGGCCTCGTGGCTCTGCTGCTCGGCGTTCTCGTGCTGCCGTCGAGCAAGGATGAGACCGCGGTTCCGGGTATCGACCTCCCCGGAATCGTCACGCTGGGGATCGGCATGGCGGCGACCGTCTACGCGCTGATCGAGGCCCAGACCTGGGGCTGGACGAGCGGCAAGACGCTGGGGATCCTCATCGGCGGTGTGGTCCTGCTCATCCTGTTCGCCGTCATCGAGGGGCGCGTCCGCTACCCGTTGCTGCCATTGCGCCTGTTCAAGAACCGTTCGCTGAGCATCAGCGTGGTGGTCGTGCTCATCGACTTCTTCGCCATGTACGGCGTGCTGTTCTTCGTCACCCTGTTCCTCCAGAACGTGCAGGGTTTCTCCCCCATCTCCACCGGCGTGCGCGTGCTGCCCCTCAGCGTCCTGCTGATCGTGTTCGCCCCGGTGGGCGGCGTGCTCACCGAGAAGTTCGGGTCACGTCTGCCGATGGCCTTCGGGCTCGGCCTGATGGCCGTCGGCCTGGCGCTGATGGTCACCCTGCACCTCGACTCGGGCTTCTGGGCGCTGGCACCGAGTCTGGCCCTCATCGGCATCGGTCTCGGTCTGGTGATCACCGCCTCCTCCGAGGCGATCGTCGGCAACGCGCCGGTCAACGACGCGGGCATCGCCGGCGGCCTGCAGTCAACCGCCCTGCAGGCGGGTGGCGTCCTCGGCACCGCGATCCTCGGATCGATCCTGTCCAGCCAGGTCGGCTCGGTGCTCGTGTCCAAGCTGACCTCGGCCGGCACTCCCACGAGCGTGGCCAAGTCGCTGACCTCGGCGAAGGAGTTGGTGTCCGAGGGCGCGGCTCCCACGTCCTCGAAGCTGTCGGGTGCGGTCAACCAGGCGATCACCACCGGCAGCCATCAGGCGTTCATCAGCGGTCTGCACGTGGCCGTCCTGGTGGCGGCCGGCGCCGCCGTCGCCGGGATGATCGGCGCGCTGTTCGTCAGCCGCGGTCGTGCCACCGGCGGGGCCCCGGTGGCGATGTAAACCGCGCGAGACCGGCCCTAGCGAGGTACCGGCACCGACAGGAAGCGCGACCCGGTGAGGCAGAAGCGCCAGGGCAGCTCGACGCCCTTGGTGATGCCGATCCGGGTCGCCGCGCTGATCGGGGGGTGAGAGAACTCGGGCGGGCGGGGGAGGATGACCGCCGGGCCGACGCTGAGGTCCGAGGCGTTGTCGGCCAGCGCGATCCCCAGCGCCTGGGTCAACTTGCCCGGCCCCGAGCAGAGCTGACGCAGGCTGGCGCCCCGCGGCCCGCGGCGCAGGGCCATCTCCTCCAGGCCGGCGATCGGCTCGAGCGCCCGGATGAGCACGGCCGCCCCCACCTCGGGCGGCTCACAGACCGCGTTGATCAGGGCATGGATCCCGTAGGAGCGGTAGACGTAGGCGGTGCCGGGCGGGCCGAACAGCGTCGAGGTGCGCGCGGTGAGCCCGACGTAGGCGTGACAGGCCGGCTCGGAGTGGTGGTAGGCCTCGGTCTCGACGATCACCCCGGCGCAGTCCCCCACCGCCAGCACGCAGCCGACCATGTCCTGGGCGACCTGGACCACCGGCCGGTCATAGAACGCCGCGGACAGCGGAGCGCCACCCGGCGGCCCCGGCGCCGGTCCGGCGGCCGAACCCCAAGTCGGCCGCCCGGCCATCAACCTTCCGGTGACGACAGGAGGCGGCGCTCGAGCACGTCCCCCAGCGCAGCGGCGACGCGGGCGACCTGGCCCTCGCTCATCTCGGGGAAGAACGGCAGCGCCAGCGAGCGGGCCGAGATGTCCTCACACACCGGGAACTCGCCGGCCCGGTGACCGAAGCGGGTCTGGTAGTAGGACATGAGGTGGATCGCCGGGAAGTACGGCTTGGCCGGAATGCCGACGTCGGCCAGGTCGCGCACCGTCTCGTCGCGATCGACCCCGCGGGGCAGCTGGACGACGAAGACGAACCATGAGCGTCGTGCCGCCCCGGCGTCGGCACACGGCAGGGTCAGACCCCGCTCCGCCAACGGCGTCAGGTGCTCGCGATAGAGCGCGGCCACCCGGTCCCGGCCGGCCAGCAGGTCCGGGAGCCGCTCGAGCTGGGCGATCCCCAACGCGCAGTGGATGTCCGAGAGGCGGTAGTTGTAGCCGAGGCGATCGTGATCGAGCCAGTCCATGTTGGGGGCTCGGCCCTGGTTGCGCTCGGAGTCGAAACGCTGCTTGAGCGCCTCATCGTCGGTGACGATCACGCCACCCTCCCCCGTGGCGATCTGCTTGTTCGCGTAGAAGGCGAACATCGCGGTGTGGCCGCGGCTGCCGACCAGCTCGCCGGTGTCTCTGTAACGCGCCCCCAGCGCCTCACAGGCATCCTCGATGATGGGGAGGCCATGGCGTTCCAGCGGAGCCATGTCGGCTGGGTAGCCGAACACGTGCACCGGCAGGATCGCCGACGTGCGATCGGTGATCGCGTCCGCCGCCGCCGCGGGATCGAGGTTCAGGGTCACCGGATCGATGTCGGCGAACACCGGCGTGGCGTCCTCGTACAGCATGACGTTGGCCGACGCGACGAACGAGAACGGCGAGGTGACCACCTCGTCACCGGGCTTGACGCCGGCGCCGCGTAGGGCCAGGTGCAGGCCGGCGGTGCCCGAGGAGACGGCGCTGCCGTACCGGGCCCCCACGGTGTCGGCGAGATCCTGCTCAAAGCGACGCACCCGCGGGCCGAGCGACAGATAGCCCGAGCGCAGGACCTCGAGCACCAGCTCCTCCTCGCGCGCCCCGAGCACCGGCTTGGCCAGCGGGATCGGCTCCTGATCGGCGGCGCTCACGACTTGGCGGGGGCCAGCGCGGCGGACGGCGTCTCGGATCGCCCGGTGCCGGCGTGGGCTTGGAGGCCGTATTCCAACGAGTCGAGCAGGGCCTCCCAGGAGGCCTCGATGACGTTGGGCGAGACCCCGACCGCACCCCACTCGCGGCCGTCGGCGCCACTGGAATCGAGCAGCACACGCGTGATCGACTCGGTGCCCTTGTTGCCGTCGAGGATGCGGACCTTGAAGTTGACCAGCTCGATGTTGTTGAGCTCGGGATAGATCTCCGACAGCGCTTCACGCAGGGCGGCGTCGAGGGCGTTGACTGGGCCGTTGCCCTCCGCAGTGCGGACATAGCGTTCACCGTCGGCTCCCGGTGGCGCCCACAGCTTCACCGTCGCCTCGGTGGCGACGCGGTCGTCGGCGCGCTTCTCGACGATCACCCGCCAGGACTCGAGCACGAACAGCGGCTGATATTCACCCGTGGCCTTGCGTACGAGCAGCTCGAGCGACCCGTCCGCGGCCTCGTAGTGATAGCCGAGGTGCTCGCGCGATTTGACCTGCTCGAGCACCTCCACGGCGGTCGCGTCATCGAGCTCGATCCCCGCACGTTCGGCGTGGGCGTGGATCGTGCCCTTGCCCGACAGCTCCGACACGAGCACCTCACGCGTGTTACCGACCCGCGCGGGGTCGACGTGCTCGAAGGTGGCGGGGTCGACGTTGACACCGGCGACGTGCATCCCCCCCTTGTGGGCGAAGGCGTTGCGGCCCACGTAGGGCTGATCGGCGTTGGGGGCCAGGTTGAGCAGCTCGTTGAAGTACACCGAGGCTGAGGTCAACCGGCTGAGCTGGGCGTCGCTCACGCAGTCATGACCGAGCTTGAGCTGGAGGTTGGGGATCACCGTGATCAGGTTGGCGTTGCCACAGCGCTCGCCGTAGCCGTTCATCGTGCCCTGCACCTGGGTGGCCCCGACGGCGACCGCGGCGAGTGAGTTGGCCACCGCCAGTCCGGCGTCATCGTGGGTGTGGATCGCCACCTTGACCGCGGGCGGCAGGCTGGCACGGACGGCGGCGACCGCCTCGGCGATCTGCTCGGGCAGGCCGCCCCCGTTGGTGTCGCAGCAGACCACGGTGTCGGCGCCGGCCTGGGCGGCGGCCATGAGGCACGCCACCGCGTACTCGCGGTCCTCGGCGTAGCCGTCGAAGAAGTGCTCGGCGTCGTACATGACCCGCTTGCCGGCTCCGACCAGGTAGCGGACCGAGTCGGCGATCATCGCCAGGTTCTCCTCGCGACCCACCTTGACCACCTTCTCGAGGTGGAGCGACCACGTCTTGCCGACGATCGTGGTGACCGGCGCGAAGCAGTCGGCCAGCACCTGCAGGGCCGGATCCTCCGCGGCGCTCAGGTCGCGGCGCCGGGTCATCCCGAACGCCGCGATCTGGGCATGCTCGAACGTCTCGGCGCCCAGCAGTCCGAACAGCTCGAGCTCCTTGGGGTTGGAGCTGGGGAAGCCGGCCTCGATGATGTCGATGCCGAGCTCGTCGAGCTTGTGGGCGACGCGCAGCTTCTCGTGCGCGGACAGCGACATCCCCTCACCCTGCATGCCGTCACGCAGGGTGGTGTCGTAGAGCTCGATCGTCGTCATCGCGGCGCGAACCTAGGTCGGACTGGCGACCTTGGCGGGCACGTCGACGATGTCCAGCCAGTGCGCGTAGCGCGCGTCACGGCCGTACAGGGCGTTCTCGAACGTCTCACCGAGCAGCTTGGTGATGGGTCCGCGGTGTCCCTCTCCAACCGGGTGATCATCGATCTCGGTGACCGGGACCAGCTCCGCTGCGGTTCCGGTCAGGAACACCTCGTCGGCCACATAGAGCTCGGCCCGAGCGATGTTGCGCTCGATGATCTCGAGACCGTGGTCGCCGGCGATCTGGATGATCGACGCGCGCGTGATCCCATCGAGGATCGCCGCGGCCTGAGGCGGCGTGAGCAGCTGACCGTTGCGCACGACGAAGATGTTCTCGCCCGATCCCTCCGAGACGAAGCCGTGATCGTCGAGCATGATCGTCTCGTCATAGCCGGCCTTCAGCGACTCCAGCTTGGCCAGGATGCTGTTGAGGTACTGCCCGCTGGCCTTGGCCTGGGGGATCAGTGAGTCCGCCGACATGCGCCGCCAACTTGCGACCTTGGCACGGATGCCCTGGGTCTTGGAGTCCTCGCCGAGGTAGGCGCCCCACGGCCAGGCGGCGATCGCCACGTCGACCGGAGCCGCGAGGGGGTTGAGGCCCATCGTCCCGTACCCGCGGTAGACGATCGGCCGGATGTAGCACTCGCGCAGACCATTGGACTTCAGCAGCTCGTGCGTGGCCTGGCGCACCTCCTCCTTGGAGAAGGGGATGTCCATGTAGAAGAACTTGGCCGAGTTGAACAGGCGGTCGATGTGGTCCTGGTGGCGGAAGATGCCCGGGCCCAGTTCGGAGTCATAGGCCCGCACCCCCTCGAACACCCCGGTGCCGTAATGGAGACCGTGGGTCAGCACGTGTACCTTCGCGTCTTCCCAGGCAACGAGTTCCCCGTTCTGCCAGATGAAGTCCGCTTGATCCACGTGATGCTCCTTACTTCGCCCGGCCTTGGGGGCCGGGCCTCTAGAGGTGTTCGAGTACCGCCCGGGTGGCCTCGGCGGTGTTCGCCGTTCCTCCCAGGTCCCGCGTCCTGAGGCCGTCGGCCAGGGCGCGATCAACGGCAGATTCTATCGCCGCCGCAGGCTCCTCCATTCCGAGTCCGTGGCGCAGGAGCAGGGCGGCGGAGAGGAACATGGCCAGCGGGTTGGCGATTCCCTGACCCGCGATGTCGGGGGCGGAGCCGTGCACCGGCTCGAACATGCCGGGTGTGCCGGACTCTCCCAGGCTGGCGCTGGGAAGCATGCCGATGCTGCCGGTGAGCATCGCCGCCTCGTCGGAGAGGATGTCGCCGAACAGGTTCTCGGTGACGATCACGTCGAACTCGGACGGGTTGGCGACGAGCTGCATCGCCGCGTTGTCGACGAGCAGGTCCTTGAGGGTGACGTCGGCGTACTCGCGGTCGTGGAGCTCGTGGGTGACCTGGCGCCAGAGGCGGCTGGTCTCCATGACGTTGGCCTTGTCGACCGAGGTGACCTGGTTGCGTCTCGACTTGGCGGCCTCGAAGGCGACCCGGGTGATCCGGGTGATCTCCTCAGCGCTGTAGGCGCACAGGTCCGACGCGGTGGTCTCGGTGCGGGTCTTCTCGCCGAAGTAGATACCCCCGGTGAGCTCGCGGATGACCAGCATGTCGGTGCCCTCGAGCACCTCGGATCTCAGCGCGCTGGCCCCGTAGAGCGCCGGGATCGGCTTGACGGGCCGAAGGTTGGCGTAGAGACCGAGGCCCTTGCGCAGGCCGAGGAGGCCCTGTTCGGGACGCGGCTTGGCCGGATCGGTGGTGTCCCACTTGGGACCGCCGACGGCGGCGAGCAGAACCGCGTCTGATTGCCTGGCCGCGGCGAGGGTCTCGTCGGTCAGGGCGACCCCGTGAGCGTCGATCGCGGCGCCGCCGAAGACGTGCTCCTCATAGGTCAGGTCAAGTTTGAGATGGTCGAGCAGTTCGACCGTGGGCGCGGTGATCTCAGGCCCGATCCCGTCACCGGGCAGAAGGACGATCTTGGGAGACATTGGCTGTGAAGGTAGCCGAAGCAGGTGTCTCGGGCGGGTCTGGCTGGCCGAGCTTGGAGGGCCACCAGTTCCAGCGCCCCAGCAGCATCACCGTGCTCGGCACGAGCAGCGTGCGCACGAGAAAGGTGTCCATGAGGATGCCGAGGGCGCAGCCGAAGCCGATCGGCGTGAAGGAGCTGGCGCCCTTGCCGCCTCCGCCTCCCCCGCCGACGATCGCGAACACCGCGAAGGTACCGCCGAGGATGATCCCGGCGGTGGTGACCGTCGAGCCGCTGCGGGCGACCGCCTTGATGACCGCCTCCTTGAGCGGCAGGTGACGCGCCTCCTCGCGGATCCGCGTCATCACCAGGATGTTGTAGTCCTCGCCGAGCGCGAGCAGGAAGATGAACAGCAGGAACGGGAGCACGAAGGTGATGCCGCCGTAATTGCCGAAGTCGAGGAAGACGATCGTCGACGCGCCGAGCGCGGCCAGGAAGGACAGGCCGACGCTGACGATCAGGTACAGCGGGGCGATGGCGCTTCTCAGCACCGCGGCCAGCAGCAGGCCGATGGCGACGATGGCGATCGGGACGATCAGCGCGAGGTCGTTGTCGGCCGACTTGTTGATGTCATAGACGGCCGCCGCTTCACCGGCCACGCCGGTGTCGCTGGCGTGGGAGGCGTCGCCCGCCCGCGCCACGGCTGCGCGGATGGTGGGTGTGGCGCTGAGCGCGGCGGTGGAGTCCTGGGTCCCGGCCTTCAGCGCCGCCTCGAACTGCATCGTCTTGCCGTTGGCCGACAGGAACAGCGCGTCGGCCCGGTAGGCGTTGTACTCGGCGGTGGGCACCTTGGCGCTGGCCGGCTTGCGCAGCGGCAGGCTCTGGGGCGCGCCCAGCTGGGTGTAGAGCCGGGTCAGTTGGGCCGTGCTCAGCTCGGTCCCGTTCGGGTTGAGCGGGCCCGCGAGTCCCGTGAACTGCTGTGAGGCATTCAGACTCTGCTCGGCTTGGGTGATCTTCGCCGGATCCCTCCACACCGAGGTCGGGTAGGCGAACACGAGGTTGGCGGGGTTGTCCGCGGCGGCCGGGAAGTGCCTGGTCAGCGCCTGGTTACCGGCGTTGGCGCTGGTGCCCGCCGGCGCGGTGGTCGACCCGCCGAAGCCACCGGCCTTGTAGCCGAGCGCGCCGAGGGCGAGACCGCCGAAGATGATGATGCCGACGGCGAGGGTGACGCCGGGCCGGGCGACGAGGCGCTTGGCCACCCGCCCCCACAGCCCCTCCTTCTGCTGGCCGGGGCGAGGTTGCACCGGCCAGAACGCCGCGCGGCCGAAGATCGCCAGCAGCGCCGGTTGCAGGGTGAGGCCCAGCAGCAGCATGATGAACACACCGATGGCCAGCGGCAGCCCGAGGTCGTGGTAGAGCCCGAAGGTGGCGAACAGCAGCGTGAGCAGCGCGAGGATGACCGTGCCGGCCGAAGCGGTGATCGACTCGCCCACGGCGATCACCGCCTTGGCCACCGCATCATGGGCCTCGAGTCCGTCACGCATGTTCTCGCGCACGCGGAAGACGAGGAACAGCCCGTAGTCGGTGCCGGCGCCGATGAGCAGCACGATGAGCAGGATCTGGGTGATGTCAGAGATCTGCAGAGCGCCGGACGAGGCGATGGCGGCCACCACCCGCATCGAGATGAGCAGCGCGAACAGGGCCGGGATCAGCGTGATCAACGCGGCCAGCGGCGACCGGAAGACGATGAGCAGCAGGGCGATGACGAACAGCACCGAGAAGATCTGGGTCTGCTTGCCCTGCTGATTGGACTGATCCTGGTTGGCCACCGCGGTGGCGATCTGGCCCGCCAGGTTGACCTGAAGGCCCGGGGGAAGCTTCACCTTGGCGAAGCTGGCCTGGATGTCGGTGATGAGCGTCTTGTCCTTGGCGATGTCGGACTGGCTGGCGGCGGCGCGGATGAGCAGCTGGGCGGCCTCGGCATCCTTGGACACCCCGGCCAGGCTCACCGACTCGACCGAGGGCACCGTCGTGATCCGCTGGATCAGCTGCTCGAGGGCGAGCTCGTCGGCACTCGTGAGCGGCGCCTTGGCGGCGGCGACCACCTGGATGCTGGTGTTCTTGGTGCCGATCCCCGCGCCGGTCAGCGGGGCGGCGAGATTGGCGGCCTTGATGCTGGGCTCGCTGCTCTTGAGGAACGCCGAGTTGTTGCCGTTGATCTCGTTGGCCAGGCTCGGCATGAGCGCGGCGGTGGCGACCACCACGAGGATCCAGAAGCCGAGGATGGCCCAGCGGAAGCGGACCACGAAGCGACCCAGCCCGGTGTAGATGGCGGTGACCCGCCCGGGGGGATGGGCGGGTGGCTCAGGCCCGGCGGGCGTCGACGCGGTGGCGGTGGCCATCGGGTCAAAGCTAGCCGCGGCGCGTGCAGCGCGAAACGTCCCCTGGGTTGATCTTGGGTTATCCACCCAGGGGTTGAGTTCCGGCGCTGAGCTCATCCGCGGGGTGAGCGCTGGGCGAGCTGCTGCTGGAGGTCCGCGGTGACCGCGTCGGGGTGGCGGGTGATCTGGGCGCGGCGGTAGCGGATGATGGTCAGGCCGAGGCTGCGGCAGGTGAGGTCACGCTCGGCGTCGCGGAGCAGCTGGGCTGGTGAGCTGTGGTTCTGGCCGCCGTCGAGCTCGACCCCGAGGTGGTGCTCGGGCCACAGCGCGTCGACGGTCAGCTTGGGCGCGACCTCGACGTTGGGGATCGGGAGGGGCTCGATCCCCCACTCACGACAGAGCGCGTAGAAGTCGATCTCGAACTCATCGTTGAGCCGGGCGAAGTTGGGGTCGTACTCCGCAAGTGCCGCGCGCAGGGCAGGTGCGCCCCGGTCGCCGCTCTCGGCCGCCGGGTAGAGCGCATCCAGGCTGGTGTGCCGATAGTCGAACTGCGACAGGGCCCGTTCGAGCAAATCGGGCCTGAGCGTGGCGAGATCGAGCACGGTCTGGCCGGGGGCGGTGACCGGGATCCCCTCGTGCTCGTGACGCTCGAGGCGGCGGCGGGAGTGGACGACGACACCGGGGAGCGAGGCGATCTTTCGTGGGGTGCTGACGTGGATCGTCTGCGGTGCGTATTTGATGTAGCCGCGGTGCTGCGCCGCGGTCAGGTGCGAGAGCATCCCGCCGGGGCCGGCGTAGAGGACCGCCTCCCACAGGCGCGCCGCAATGGTGGTCGAGACGTAGCCGAGCGCGAAGACCTTGGGAAGCCTCGGGATGAGCCAACCGCGCTCGACACCACGGCGGATCTGGGAGTCCGTGATCCCGCAGATGTGCAGTTGGGCCCGTGTGACGCAGCCGGCTTGGCGCTCGCCGAGCAAGTGGATGTCCCGCAACGTGCCCATTTGGCACATAGAGGGACATCGACCTCGGCTTTCACCCCCCGGCCGGCGAGCTACGTCCGCAAATAGCGACCTTTGGTGAAGATCCACAGGTTCAACGCGAACAACGCGACCGTCGCGAACAACAGCGCGAGGAAGGACACGAGGATCGAGGTGGCCCGGTAGCCGATGAAGCCGTAGCGGACCAGCGAGATCATGTAGTAGATCGGATCGAAGTAGGTCAGCGTGCCCCACGGCTCGGGCAGCGAGGTGGCCGAGTAGAAGACGCCGCCGAGGAAGATCAGGGGCTGGAGCACGAAGGTCTGATAGAGCGCGACGTCATCGAACTGCTGCGCGCGCACGCCGACCAGCACCCCGGCCTGGGCGAAGAACAGCCCCACCAGGATCATCGATGGGATGAGCACCAGCGGATGGCGCACCGGCTCGCTGGCCAGGACGCCCGCCACTCCGCAGGAGATCCCCGACACGAGCAGCCCCCGGATGAAGCCGCCGAGGGTGAAGCCGACCAGCAGCTCGGCCGGTGACGCCGGCGAGGACAGCTGGTCGTCGATGGCGTGGGTGAACTTCTGCTGCAGGATCGAGCTGGAGTTGTTCGCGAACGCATTGGTCGCGAAGGCCATCATGATCAGGCCCGGCAGCACGAAGACGATGTAGCGGTAGCCGTGGATGACGTGGATCGCCGAACCGAGCGCAGCGCCGAACACCGAGATGTAGAGGAAGGTCTCGAGGATCGGCGCGCCGAGCGTCTGGCGTTTGATCTTCATGAAGCGCGCGACCTCGCGGCCGATCAGCGCCCCCATGCGGATCGAGCGCGCGCCGACCGCGTGCGTGTCAGCACCGGCCTGGGCGGTCGGTCCGTTGCCCAACTCGAGCGAACTCATGCCCGCGACAGCTCGTCGCGACCGATGAGGCGCAGGTAGGCATCCTCGAGCGAGGTGACCTCGAAGTGGTCGGTGATGTCGCCCACCGTCCCCTCCGTCACGATCTCGCCCCGGTTGATGAAGGCGAGGCGGTCACACAAGCGCTCGGCCTCCTCGAGGTAGTGCGTGGTGAGGAGGATCGTCGTGCCCTCGAGGTTGACCTGCTCGATGTACTTCCACAGCTCCAGGCGCAGCTCGACGTCGACGCCGGCGGTCGGCTCGTCGAGGATGACCAGCGGCGGGCGGTGCATGAGCGCGCGGGCCAGGGTGAGGCGGCGTTTCATACCCCCGGAGAGGAAGCGGGTGAAGTCATTGCGCTTGTCGGTCAGGCTGAAGCTCTCGAGCAGCTCGGTGGTGCGGTCGCGACGGTCGCGCTTGGACATCCCGAAGTAGCCACCGTGGTAGTCGAGCACCTGCTCGACGGTGAGGAACTGATCGAGATTGATCTCCTGGGGGGCCAGGCCGACGGAGGCCCGGGCGCGCTGGTAGTGATCGACGGCGTCGTGGCCGAAGACACGCAGGCTGCCCGAGGTTGGCCGCGCCAGGCCGGTGGTGCA
Source organism: Solirubrobacteraceae bacterium (assembly GCA_965198695.1). Taxonomy (GTDB): domain Bacteria; phylum Actinomycetota; class Thermoleophilia; order Solirubrobacterales; family Solirubrobacteraceae; genus Palsa-465. The sequence continues at coordinate 140,957 of CBDAPW010000004.1, forward strand.
GTGGATCAGCGTCGACTTGCCGGCGCCGTTGGGGCCGAGCAGACCGAAGAACGCCCCCTCGGGAATCTGCAGGGTGATGCCCTTGAGCGCCTCGGTGCCGCTGGGGTAGCGCTTGACCAGATTCTGGATATCAAGGGCAAGCATTCCGCCTGAGCTTATTTACGGTAAGTGCACCGGTTTGGTCGGCTTTGTCGCCACCATATTGAGCCGCACGTAGTCGAGCACGAACGGCGTGGGACAGCGTTCGAGGACTCGCGCGACGAAGGCGTCCTGCAGCTCGGTGGGCAGCGCATCGACATGGCGGACCAGGACGATCGTCTTGGCGTAGGTCGGCGGGTCCTCGATCGGAGTCGGCATGTCGACCAGCCAGGTCTCGACGTCGACGAACCCAGCGTCGCTCAAGCGCGTCGCGGTCGCCTCGGCGGTCGCGTAATTCCAGGGGCGCTCCCAGTCGACGAAGTACTCGGCGAAGGGCTCCTCCTCGAAGGCGACCTGGTCGGCGATCAGGCGGAAGGCATCGATGTTCCCGTAGCCGCCGCACTGGGCCACCAGACGCCCGCCGGGATGCAGCGTGCCGAACAGCGCCGCGAACAGCTTGTCATGGTTGGGGATCCAGTGGAAGGTGGCGGAGGAGAAGATGGCGTCCACCGGCTCGGGGAGCGACAGCTCGGTGAGGTCCTGCTCAAAGACCTCCACCCCACGGTCGCCGAGTGCAGCGCGGGTGTGCTCCACCATCGAGGGCGCGACGTCGACGGCGTAGACCTTGCCGTGCGGCACGGCCTCGAGGAGCTGGGCGGTCACCGCCCCCGAGCCACAGCCGGCGTCGAGCACCGTCTCTGATCCGGTGAGGGCGAGCCGGTCGATCAGCTCGCGGGACCACGCCTGGTGGGGGGTCGAGACGCGGTCATAGGTGCCGGCGTCCCAATCGCGGTTGCTCATCATCCATCTCCCTTGATCGCGACCAGTGTCGCGTTCTCCCAGTGTTTGTAGGTGCAGTCCACGGTGGGGAAGCCCGCCGCGCGCAGCCAGGCCAGCTGAGACTCGACGTCGGCGCAGCGGTCGTGCTCGCGGCGGGCCTTCGCGGCCGCGATCTCGCCGTCGGAGGCGCCCTGGGCGCGGGCGTCGGACTCCCAGCGCACCCGGTAGATCTCCGCGAGTTCCGGGGTGGGTCCGCGCACCTGCTCGGCGTTGACGAACACCCCGCCCGGCGCGAGCACCGCGAACACCCGCCCGAACAGCGCACGCTTGTCGGCGTCGTCGAGGTGGTGGATGGCCAGCGCCGAGATGACCGCGTCGTAGGGGCCGGCGGGCAGCTCGGCGGCCATGTCGGCGACGTAGACGTCGGCGACCCGCGATCCGAGGCGCTCGCGAGCCTCGGCGAGCATCTCGGCCGAGCCGTCGAGCAGATCGAAGCGCGCGTCTGAGAACACCTCGGCGACCCTGGCGCTGAGCAGCCCGGTGCCCGCCCCGAGGTCGAGCACCCGGGCGACCGGTCGCACCCCGGGGATGCTCAGCGCGTCGAGCGCCGACCCATAGAACCGGTCGTAGGCGACCACCAACCGCCGGCGCAGCGCGGTGTATTCAGCCGCGTGGGCGGAGAACGCGAGGGCAGAGGCGGCCGGGCTCACGGCGCGCCCAGCGCGGTGGTGACCGGGCCGGAGCGCTCGAGCGAGGACTCATAGGCGGCGATCGCCTCCGCCTCCTGGGACAAGGTGACCCCGACGTCGTCGAGCCCGTTGAGCAGGCGGTGCTTGGTCTCCGGGTCGATGTCGAAGTGCGCGGTCCCCCCCGGCCAGCGGACCTCCTGGTTGGCCAGGTCGACCTGGCAGTTGCCCGCTGCCTCGATCGCCGCGCACTCCTCGGCGCTCAACGCGATCGGTAACAGGCCGATCTTGGTGCAGTTGGAGTAGAAGATGTCGGCGAAGCTCTGAGCGATGATCGTCTGGAAGCCGTAGTCCTCCAGGCCCCAGGGCGCGTGCTCGCGGCTCGAGCCACAGCCGAAGTTCTTACCGGTGACGAGGATCGGGTTCTTGGGGAGGTTCCAGTCGGCCTCCTTGGCCCAGTCGTAGAAGAGGAACTCGCCAAAGCCCGTCCGCTCGACGCGCTTGAGGAACTGCTTGGGCATGATCTGGTCGGTGTCGATGTCGTCTCGGTTGAGAACCGAGACGTCACCGGTGATGGTCTCGATCGCGCGCATCAGTTCACCCCCGCGGTCGCCGCCTCGGCGGGCGACCAATTTCGGATATCGACAAAGCGCCCCTCGATGGCGGCCGCGGCTGCCATCTGGGGCGACACCAGGTGGGTCCGGGCACCGCGGCCCTGGCGACCCTCGAAGTTGCGGTTCGAGGTCGAGGCGACCCGCTCGCCCGGGGCCGCGATGTCCGGGTTCATGCCCAGGCACATCGAGCAGCCCGCCGCACGCCAGTCAAAGCCCGCCTCGCGGAAGATCGCGTCGAGCCCCTCAGCCTCGGCCTGGGCCTTGACCGACACCGAGCCGGGCACGACCATGGCGTAGACGTTGTCGGCGACCCGATGGCCGCGTACCACCTCGGCGGCGGCGCGCAGGTCACCGATCCGCGAGTTGGTGCAGGACCCGATGAACACGCGGTCGAGGGTGATCTCCTCGATCGGGGTACCGCCGGCCAGGCCCATGTAGTCCAGCGCGCGCTCGTCCTGCTCGGTGGTCGGGACGGGGACGATCTCCGACACCGCCGCGACCATCCCGGGATTGGTGCCCCAGGAGACCATCGGGGAGATGTCGGCACAGTCGATGACGACCTCCCGGTCGAAGTGGGCGCCCGCCTCGGTGTACAGCTCGCGCCAGTCATCCGGCACCGCAGCCGGCGCGCCGGGGCGACCGATCACGTAGTCGAAGGTGGTCTGGTCCGGGGCGATCATGCCGGCGCGGCCGCCACCCTCGATGGTCATGTTGCAGACGGTCATGCGGCCCTCCATCGACAGTGCCTCGATCGCCGGGCCGGCGTACTCGATCGCGTAGCCGGTGCCGCCGGCCACGCCCATCTGACCGATGGTGTAGAGGATCAGGTCCTTGGCGGTGACGCCGAAGCCAAGCTCACCCTCGTAGCGGATGCGCATCGATTTGGGCTTCTGCTGCACCATCGTCTGGGTCGCCAGCACATGCTCGACCTCGCTGGTCCCGATCCCGAAGGCCAGAGCGCCGAAGGCGCCGTGAGTGGCGGTGTGGGAATCCCCGCAGACGATCGTCATGCCCGGCTGGGTGACCCCCAGCTCGGGTCCGATGACGTGCACGATGCCCTGGTGCTCGGAGCCGAGGGAGTAGATGGGGATGCCGAACTCCGCGGCGTTGGCCTCGAGCGTCTCGACCTGGATGCGCGACAGCTCGTCCTTGATCAGTTTGGCGGTCGGCGTGCCGTCGGTCGGCGTGTTGTGATCGGCGGTGGCCAGCGTGCGGTCAGGCCGGCGCACCCTGCGGCCGTTGAGCCGCAGCGAGTCGAACGCCTGGGGGCTGGTGACCTCGTGCACGAGGTGCAGGTCGATGTAGATCAGACCCGGCGCCACCTCATGGCGCGCCCAGATCTTGTCGAACAGTGATTGCGGCATGGCTATCGGTTTCTCCTCTGGTCTCTCAGCTGCGCCGGAGTCCGGCGCTCACGACCGCATACAGCGTCGCGTGGTCGTCTCCGCGGTTCTCGAAGTGGTGGGGCAGGTCGGCATCGAAGGTCACGGCGTCGCCGGCGTTGAGTTCGTACCGCTCGCCGTCGTAGGCGAAGGTCACCGTGCCGGCGTGCACGATCGCCGTCTCGCGGCTGCCCGGCTCATGGATCGGCGCGTCGCCGGGCCCACCGGTCGAGGCCCCGGGCTCGAGCGTGTGCTCGGAAAGCTCGACCCGCTGGCCGGGCAACGGTGGGGTGAGGATCTCATAGGCGTGCCCGGCCACGCCGCCGGGACCCTTGCGCCGCTCGTCCGCCCGGACCACGCTAACCGCGCCGTCCTCGTCCAGGCGCAGCAGCTGGGAGAGACGCAGCTCGAGGCCCGAGGCGATCTTGGCGGCCACCTGCAGGGTCGGACTGGTCTCCCCCCGCTCGACCTGGGAGAGCATCGGCGCCGAGACGCCGGAGCGGTCGGCCAGGTCACGCAGCGACAGGTCCATCGCCTCGCGCAGGGCCTTGACCCGTGCTCCGAGCAGATCCGGCCCGGCGGCCAGCTGCTCGATCGTCGGTTTCACCGGGAGCGTCGCCATGAACGGCGTGTACGTTATCACGTACGTCTGTTATGACGTACAAACGTATTCCCAAGCGGCCCTGGGTAGTGTCGTGAAGATGAAGTTGTCACCCGACATTCTCGTGCTCGGTGGCGGCGGGGTGCTCGGCGAGGCCTGGATGACCGGCCTGCTGGGCGGTTTCGAGGACGGCAGCGGCGAGAAGCTCAGCGGCGCCGACAGCTTCGTGGGCACGAGCGCCGGCGCGATCGTCGCCGCTCAGTTGGCCGCCGGACACCCGCTGCGGCGGCCCCAGGTCGATCCCAGCCTCCTCCCCACGCTGCCCGAGGTGCGTTTCAAGCGGACCATGCCCGCGCTGGTGGCGACCGCCGCCGAACCGATCCGCAGCGTCGCATCCGCAGTGCTGGCCCCGCTGTCGGGGGCGGCCCACTCCTTGAGCAGCCCAGTGGCCAGCCTGGCGTTGAGCCTGAGCTCCCCGTTCGCCTCCGCGGCGCTGGGTATCAGCACCCCGGCCGGGGCCCTGGCCCGGATCGCGGCGCTCAAGGCGCTGCCCGAGGCGACCGGATCGCTGGCCGACCTGCGCGCGCACTTTGAGCGCCTGGCCCTGGAGTTCGACGGCCGCCTGCGCATCAGCGCGGTTGACCGCGCCAGCGGCCGGCGGGTCATGTTCGGTGCCCCGGGCGCTCCGCCGGCGAGCGTCGCCGCGGCGGTCCACGCCTCCTGCACCGTCCCGTGGATGTTCCCGCCGGTCCCCATCGGCGACGCGCGCTACGTCGACGGTGGCTTCTGGAGCCCCACCAACCTCGACGCCGCCCCGGCGGGGCGCGACAGTCGCGTGCTCTGCCTCAACCCCACCGCCGGGTTGCGCGGCCCCCACCCGATCCTCACCCTCGCCCGCGGTGCCAGCCGGTCGGCCATGGCCATCGAGGCCACGGCGCTGCGGTCCAAGGGGGCCCAGGTGACCACGCTGGGCCCCAGCCGTGAGGCCGCCACGTTGATGGGCGCGAACCTGATGGCCACAGCGCCCCGGCGCGAGGTCCTGGCGGCCGGGTACCGCCAGGGCCTCGAGCTGGTGGCCTCGACCGCGAGCTGAGTCAGCCTCAGGACAGGACGGCGGGCTGGGCCTCGATGCGCTCGGGGTGGGCGCCGCGACGTAGCGCCGAGGACAGCGCCCGCACGTACGCCCGCGCGGCCGCGTCGATGATGTCGGTGGAGAGGCCCTGGCCAGCACCGCTGAAGCCGGCCACCTCGACGACCACCGAGGTCTCACCGATCGCGTCCTGACCGCCCGTGACCGCACCGATGCGGAACTCGACGAGCTTGGCGTCGACGCCGGTGGCGGCGTTGATGGCGTGGAACACCGCGTCGATCGGTCCATCGCCGGTGAAGGAGCCCGGCATCGCCGCCCCGTCGGGCGAGCGCACCACCACACGGGCGTGTGGAGGACGCTCGGTGCTCGTCTCCACGTGGAAGGACTCGAGCGCATAGGCGCTGTCCTCGCCCTCGCGGATCTCGTCGATGACCAGCGCCTCCAGGTCCATCGCGGTGACCTGCTTCTTCTTGTCCGCGACGTCCTTGAAGCGTTTGAAGGCGACGTTGAGCGCCTGACCTTCGACGACGATCCCCATGTCGGCGAGCGCCGCCTGCAGGGCGTGACGGCCGGAGTGCTTGCCCAGCACGAGGCTGTTGGAGTCCAGGCCGATGGTGGTGGCGTCCATGATCTCATAGGTGGTGCGCTCCTTGAGCACGCCGTCCTGGTGGATCCCGGCTTCATGCGCGAAGGCGTTGCGCCCGACGATCGCCTTGTTCGGCGGCACCGCGTAGCCGGTCAGGCGACTGACCAGGCGAGAGGTGCGGGCGATCTCGCGGGTGACCACGTCGGTGCTGAGACCGAGATGGTCCACCCGGGTGGCCAGCAGCATCACGATCTCCTCGAGGCTGGTGTTGCCGGCCCGCTCACCGATGCCGTTGATGGCGCACTCGACCTGACGCGCGCCGGCTTGCAGGCCGGCGGCCGAGTTGGCCACGGCCAGGCCGAGATCGTCGTGGCAGTGCACCGAGACGATGACGTCAGCCAAGGCGGGGACCAGCTCATACAGGCGGGTGAACATGCCCGCGTACTCCTCGGGCGTCGCGTAGCCGACGGTGTCGGGCACGTTGATCGTCGTGGCGCCGGCCTCGATCGCCGCGGCGATCACCTCGGCCTGGAACTCGCGGTCTGAGCGGAAGCCATCCTCGGTGGAGAACTCGACGTCCTCGACCAGCTCGCGGGCATGGCTGACCGCGGCCACCGCCTGGGCCAGCACGTCCTCGCGGGTGGTCCGCAGCTTGTGCTGGATGTGCACGTCGGAGGTGGCGATGAACGTGTGGATGCGCGGGCGGGCGGAGTCGCGCACCGCTTCGAAGGCGGTCTGCACATCACCGGCGGAGGTGCGCGCCAGGCCGCAGATGACCGGGCCCTCGACGTTGCGGGCGATCGTCTGGACGGCCTCGAAGTCGCCGGGCGAGGCGACGGGGAAGCCGGCCTCGATGATGTCGACGCCGAGACGCGCGAGCTGCTGGGCGATCTCCAGCTTCTCCTGCGCGTTGAGCGAGATGCCGGGCGACTGCTCACCATCGCGCAGCGTGGTGTCGAAGATCAGTACTCGGTTGGGGTCCGCGGGTGCGGTCATGGGATGTCTCTCCTGATGGGAAGTTTCTCGGTCTGTCTGCTTCTGAGTTCGCGGCTACGTGCGGCCGCCAGCGCGCTATTCCCCCCGGAGGGGGAGGAGGAGAAGCAGAGCAAGGTCGAGAGCGCGGAAAGCCATCGAGGCGAAGAGCTTACAGGAGCCGGTGGCCTGTGCCACCGGTCTGTGGGACCGGTGGCACAGGAACGGCCGCGGTCAGAGCTCGACGGTGCGCCCGGCGACGAACCCATCGAAGCCGACGATCTCGTCCACCACCGCGGCGGGGACGCACTGGTCGGTGGTCAGCACCATCGTCGCCATCCCGTCGGCCGAGGTGCCGCCGGGACCGGGCACATCCTCGGCGTCGCGTCCGTGACCGACGATCGAGGAGCCGATGTTGATGTCGTGGTTGCCGAAGATCGTGCCGACCTGGCCGATGATGCCCGGCACGTCGCGGTAGCGGAACAGGGTCAGGTGACGTTCGAGCTGGACCTGGAAGCGCTGGCCCCACGCCTCCAGCAGGTGGGGACGGTGCTGGGAGCCGATCGCCGTGCCGACGACGCGCACGGTCTCATCGCCGCTGTGGAGGGTCACTCGGATCAGGTCGGTGTAGTCGCGTGCCTCGGAGTTGAGGACCGTCTCGAGCGCGATCCCGCGTTCATCGGCCAGCGCGGGGGCGTTGACCTCATTGACCGCCACGGGCTGGACACCGGTTCCCGCTGTGCCGCTGGCGCCGACGGCGAGCACGCCGACCAGCACGTTGATGGCGAGCAGACGGGTGTCGCGGCCGGCGAGCCCGCCGAGGAACTCGACCGCGACCCGGTCGATCGCGGTGCCGTCGGTCAGTGCGGCGCCGATGCGGCCCAGGCTGCGCGACAGGTCGATGAACGGTGACAGCGCGGCCAGATCCTCGGCCCGGATGGCGGGGATGTTCACCGCCGTGGTGACCGATCCGCCGGTCAGCGCGGCGATGATCTGTTCGGCAGCCTGGAAGCCGGCACGATCGTTGGCCTCGGCGGTCGAGGCCCCGAGGTGCGGGGTGACCACCACGTTGGGCCGGCCGAACAGCGGTGACTCGGTCATCGGCTCGGTCGCGAACACGTCGAGCGCGGCCCCGGCGACCTTGCCGGAGTCGAGCGCGGCCACGAGATCGGCGTCGTTGACCAGCGGGCCGCGGGCGACGTTGAGCACGCGCACGCCGTCCTTGCACTTGGCCAACATCTCAGCGTTGAGCCAGCCGGTGGTCTCCGGCGTCTTGGGCAGGTGCAGGGTGATGAAGTCCGCCACCGCGTAGATGTCCTCGGGGGTCTCGGCCTTCTCGACGCCGAGCTCGGCGTAGCGCTCGAGCGAGACCACGGGGTCATAGGCGATGACGTGCATGCCGAACGCCGTGGCGCGCTGGGCGACGAGCTGGCCGATGCGGCCGAAGCCGAGCACCCCGAGGGTCTTCTCGTACAGCTCGACGCCGGAGAACTTCGAGCGCTCCCATTTGCCCGAGATGAGCGAGGCGTGGGCCTGGGGCACGTTGCGGGCCATGGCCAGCAGCAGCGCCATGGTGTGCTCAGCGGCGGTGATGACGTTCGACAGCGGCGCGTTGGCCACGATGATGCCGCGGCGGGTGGCGGCGGCCACGTCGACATTGTCGACGCCGACCCCGGCGCGACCGACCGCCCGCAGGCGCGGAGCGGCGGCGATCAGCTCGGCATCCACCTGGGTGCCCGAGCGGATGAGGATGCCGTCGAACTCCCCGATGCGGGCCTCGAGCTGCTCGCGGCTCCAGTCAAAGCCGATCTCGACGTCGGCGTGCTGGGACAGCAGATCGATGCCCGAGGCGCCGACCTTCTCGGCGATGAGGACCTTGGGACGTCCGGGCACGCCGGCGGCGGCGGCGGGTGTGGCGATGGCGGGTGCGGGGCTCATGCGGTGTGCTCCAGGACGTAGTCGATACAGGCGGTGAGCGCCTGCACATCCGCCAGGTCGGTGGCGGGGAAGGTGGCGATGCGCAGCTGATTGCGCCCGAGCTTGCGGTAGGGCTCGGTGTCGACGATGCCGTTGGACCGCAGTGTCGCGGCGATCTGAGCCGCGTCGACCTCATCAGAGAAGTCGATCGTGGTGACGACCAGCGAGCGCTTGGCCGGATCGGTCACGAACGGCGAGGCGACGCTGCTCGCCTCCGCCCAGCCATAGATGTGGCCGGAGGCGGCGGTGGTCCGCGCCACCATGCCATCGAGACCGCCGTGCTCGAGCATCCAGTCGATTTGCTCGGCCAGCAGCACGAGGGTGGCCAGCGCCGGGGTGTTATAGGTCTGGTCCTTGCGCGAGTTCTCCAACGCGACGCTCAGGGAGAGGAACTCCGGGATCCAGCGCGTCGGCCCGACGGTCGGGCGTTCGGCGTCGACCCGCTCGATCCGCTCGATCGCCTGGGGTGACAGCAGCGCCAGCCACAGGCCGCCGTCGGAGGCGAAGCCCTTCTGGGGGGCGAAGTAGTAGACGTCGGACTGGCTGACGTCGACGGGCAGGCCGCCGGCCCCGGAGGTGGCGTCGATGAGCACGAGGGCGTTCTCGGGCAGCCCCTCGGGCCGCAGGACGGGGACCATGACCCCGGTGGAGGTCTCGTTGTGAGCCCAGGCCACGGCGTCGGCCCAGGCGACCTGGGCGGGGCCGCCGACCCCGGCCGGATCAGGCGCGTCACCCGGGTCGGCCCGGACGACGATCGGGTCGGCCAGGAACGGCGCCCCCTCGGTCACCGCGGCGAACTTGGCCGAGAACTCGCCGTAGCTCAGGTGCAGGGCCAGGCGGTTGATGATCCCGGCGGCCAAGCCGTCCCACAGCGCGGTGGTGCCGCCGTTCCCGAGTGCGATCTCGTAACCGTCGGGCAGGTCGAACAGCTGCGCCAGGCCGGCGCGGATGGCGCCGACGACCGACTTGACCGGCGCCTGGCGGTGGGAGGTGCCCATCACCGTCTCCCCCACCGCGAGCAGTCCCTGCAGCTGGGCGGGGCGGACGCGCGAGGGGCCGGAGCCGAACCGACCGTCGGCCGGCTTCAGGTGGTCTGGGATCTTCAACAGGGTGTCTGGCATGGGATCTCCCGGGTTCGAAGGGAACCTACATGCCCAGGCGCGCGGCGGTGTGAATGTCCGTCGCTCCCCGGTGGTCAGTCCCACCTGTAGGCGCCAGTCACGACGAACTGATGAGAACTGTATCGGGCGCCTGGGCGCTCGAGCTCAGGTGGCGGGCCTCATGGCCGGCCACCCGGGAGAACGCCTACTCGTGGAAGTTGGTGTCGATCCAGTCCATGTGGCCGCGCAGCTCGGTGCCGACGCTCTCGACCTGATGACCGGCCTGCTCGGCGCGCATGCGCTTGAAGTTCTCCTGACCGGCGTTGTTCTCGGCGATCCACTCACGGGCGAACTGGCCCGACTGGATCTCGGTGAGGATCTGCTTCATGTTCTGGCGCGTCTCGTCGGTGATCACGCGCTTGCCGCGGGTGTAGTCGCCGTACTCGGCCGTGTTGGAGATCGAATAGCGCATCCCCGACAGACCCTTCTCGTACATCAGGTCGACGATGAGCTTGAGCTCGTGCAGGCACTCGAAGTAGGCCATCTGCGGGTTGTAGCCCGCCTCGACCAGGGTGTCGAAGCCGGCCTGGACGAGCTCGGACGCGCCGCCGCACAACACGGCCTGCTCGCCGAACAGGTCGGTCTCGGTCTCCTCCTTGAAGGTGGTCTCGAACACGCCGGCACGGGTGCAGCCGATCCCCTTGGCGTAGGCCAGGGCGACCTTCAGGGCGTTGCCGGTGGCGTCCTGGTGGATCGCGATCAGGCCCGGGATCCCGGTGCCCTCCTCATAGAGCCGGCGCACCATGTGGCCGGGACCCTTGGGGGCGACGAGGGCGACGTCGATGTCGTTGGGCGGCTCGACGGTGCCGTAGAGGACGGAGAAGCCGTGGCTGGTCAGCAGCAGGTTGCCGGGCTCCATCCCGCCCTTGATCTCGTCCCACACCGCGCCGTGGAGTTCGTCGGGGACGAGCAGCATCACCACGTCGCCGGCGGCGGCCGCGGAGGCGGGGTCGAGGACCTTGAGGCCGTTGGCCTCGGCCTTGGCGACGCTGGAGGATCCGGGCCGCAGGCCTACGACGACATCGACGCCCGAATCCTTGAGGTTCAGGGAGTGGGCGTGGCCCTGTGAGCCATAGCCGATGATCGCGACGGTTTTCCCGTCGAGCGCGTGCAGATCAGCATCGTCGTCGTAGAACATGGGAGTTGAGCGTACAACGATGTCGGCCCCGGACCCGGGCGGGTCTCAGGCGTCGCCGGCGGCGACCAGGGCGAGGCCGGGAACCGTCAGGGAGCCGTCGCTCTGCACCCACGCTGCGGACCGCTCGCTCAGCCGGGCGCGCAGGGCGGTCCGGCGCTCGTCGTCGAGCCCGCGCCAGATGCGCGCGAAGGAGACCGAATGGTCGATCTTCTCGCCCACCCAGTCGAGCTCGTTGCGGTAGGTCCAGGTGAAGGCCACCGGGGTGACCTCGACGTCGAAGAAGCCCGTGTCGCCCATCAGCTCCGACAGCTGCCCGTCTCCGGCGAGCGAGAAGGGGCCGGGGCTGTTCGCGGCCGGCTCATCGAGCAGTCCGAGGTCCTCGGCCGCTGCCATCGGCGTGGTGACCCACGGGTTGTCGACCGCCGGGCCCTGCACGGCGAGAACGAGCCGGCCGCCCGGCGCGAGCACGCGTCGGCACTCACGCAGCGCCGTCTCGGGGTCGACGGCCAGCATCAGGCCATAGCGGCAGAAGATCACGTCGGCGGCCGCCGCCGGAAGATCGATCCATTCCAGCTGCGCGCGTGAGAACTCGATGTTCTCCACGCCCTCCTCCTCCGCGCGCTCGCGCGCCACGGCGACCATCGCCTCGACGCCGTCGGTGCAGAGCACCCGGGTCGGCGCGACGCGGGGAGCGGCCGCCAGACTGAGGTCGCCGGGACCGGCGGCGAGCTCGATCACGCGGACGCCGGGCGCCAGCTCAGCCCGCGCGAGCATGGCGGCCGAGACCGGCGCGACCGCCGCGGAGAAGCGTTCGGCCTGGCGCCCCCAGCCCGAGGCCGCCTCCTCCCAGCTGTCGAGCAGCTCCTCGCGCTGTTCGTCGGTCATTCGCGCGTGGCGTCCAGCGCGTCGAGGATGACCGTGAGCGGCACCCCACGGTCGGCGAGCTCGGCGGCGATGGAGAACAGCCGCATGATGCCGCGCAGGTTGAAGCCGGCGGCCTGGAGATCCTGGATGACGCGCAGCTGCTCACGGTGCTCGGGGCCGTAGTAGCCGACCCGGACGCGGACCTCGGGCGGGCTCACCAGCCCGCGCGCCTGATGGGAGCGGATGTTGCGGACGGTCATCCCCGAGGCGGCGGCGAGCTGCTCGATGGTCATCGTGTTGACCGACGGGGTGAGCTGACTCGAGGACATCGCTTCGATCATAACGGCAGCCGATGTCACATCAACTGGCGTCGCAGTAGCTTGCCCGACGGCGTTCGTGGGAGCTCGGGGACGAACGCGATGCGCTTGGGCACCTTGAAGCCTGCCAGACGCTCCCGGCAGAACGCCCGGAGCTCATCGGCCAGACGCTCGCCATCGCCATCGTCGTGTCCGTCGCCATCGTCGTCGCGCAGCACCACCTGAGCGCACACCGCCTCCCCCCACTCCGGGTCCATCCGGGCGAACACCCCGGCGTCGACCACCGACGGGTGCTCGAGCAGGATCGCCTCGACCTCGGCCGGCGCGACGTTCTCCCCGCCGGTCACGATCGTGTCGGAGCGACGGCCGATGATCTCCAGATGCCCGTCGGCGGCGTAGCGGCCCAGGTCACCGGTGGCCAGCCAGCCGTCGGCGCCGAGCGCCCCGGGGGCGACCACGCTGCCCCGGACCTGGATCTCATCCGCGTCGCTGAGCCGCAGCTCGACGCCGTGCAGCGGCCGACCGAAGGTGGCGATCTGAGAGCACGCCTCGGTCATGCCGTAGGTCGGTGCCACCGGAACCCCGGCCGAGTCGGCCCGGGCCAGAAGTCCCGGCGCGATCGGTCCCCCACCCAGCAGCGCCCAGCGCAGGGTCGGCGGGTGCTCCAGGCCGGCGTCGAGCAGCCGGGCCAGCATCGTCGGCACCAGTGAGACCAGGGTGATGGCGGCCGTGGGGTCCATCAGCTGGGTCAGCACGGCGTCGGTGTCAAAGCCGTCATGGACCACCACCGTGGTGGCGTAGATGGCCGAACGCAGCAGGATGGTCAGCCCGCCGACGTGGGCCAGCGGCATCACCGCCAGCCAGCGCTCGTGTGGGTCGAGTCCGAGCGCGATCGCCGAGCCGGCCGCGTTGGCGAAGAAGTTCGCGGCGGTCAGCTCCACCGGCTTGGGCGCCGAGGTGGTGCCCGAGGTGTGCATGACAGCCACCGTGCCGGGCGTCGCGGCGCTGCCCGGCGCGCGGCGCAGCGCCTGCTCCTCCGCGCTGAGACGCAGGTCGATGGGGACCGCAGCGGCGCCGGCGAGCACGCATCCGTGCATGGCGACGGCGAACTGCACCCGGTCGGTGAAGGCCAGCGGCACGCGCTCACCCGGAGCGACGGGCGGCGCCACGGACCGGGCCGCGGCGAGCAGCTCGGCGTAGGTCATGGCGTCCGCGCCGCGCTGGAGCGCCACCCGGTCGGGATGGGCCCCGGCCGCACGCATGAGCCAGTCCTGCATCATTCACACGGTAGTCTGGCCGCCGTGACCACCTGGCAGACCGCACACGACTACACCGACATCCGCTACGAGCTCGGCGACGACGCTGACGCCGCCATCGCGAAGATCACCATCAATCGACCCGAGGTGCGCAACGCCTTCCGGCCCGAGACGGTGATCGAGCTGTCCGACGCCTTCGAGCGGGCGCGTGAGAACCCGTCGGTCGGCGTGATCATCCTCACCGGTGAGGGCGACAAGGCGTTCTGCTCGGGCGGCGACCAGCGGGTACGCACCGCCCAGGGCGGTTACGCCTCCGACGCCGACCCCGCCAACGCCGGCCATCAGACCGCCGTCGGCCGCTTTCACGTCACCGACCTGCACGTCCAGATGCGGCGTCTGCCCAAGCCGATCGTGTGCATGGTCGCCGGTTACTCGATCGGTGGCGGCAACGTGCTGCAGACCATCTGCGATCTCACGATCGCCGCCGACAACGCGATCTTCGGCCAGACCGGCCCCAAGGTCGGGTCCTTCGACGGCGGCTACGGAGCCTCGGTCCTCTCACGCCTGGTCGGCCCCAAGAAGGCCAAGGAGATCTGGTTCATGTGTCGCCAGTACAGCGCCAAGCAGGCGCTCGAGATGGGGATGATCAACACCGTCGTGCCGCTGGCCGAGCTGGAGGACGAGACGGTCCGGTGGTGTCGGGAGATGCTCGCCCTCTCCCCGTGGGCGCTGCGGATGTTGAAGCTGTCCTTCCATGCCGACGAGGACGGTCTGGGCGGGATCCAACAGCTGGCCCACGACGCCAACCTGCTCTTCTACATGAGCGACGAGGCCGCCGAGGGACGCCAGGCCTACCTGGAGAAGCGCACGCCGGACTTCTCGCAGTTCCCGCACCGCGCGTAACGTAGGCAGACGGACATGAGCAGCGGAGCGGCGAGCACCGGCGGGCCCAAGGCCTGGAGCATCTGGCTGATGGCGGCGCGCCCGCGCACGCTGCCGGCCGGCCTCTCCCCCGTGCTGGTCGGCACCGCACTGGCCGACAACCACGGACAGTTCCACCTCCTGCGGTTCCTGGCCGCGCTGATCGGCGCGCTGTTGATCCAGGTCGGGGCCAACCTGTCCAACGACTACTCCGACGCCCACCGAGGCGCCGACACCGAGGACCGGCTCGGTCCCGTCCGGGTCACCGCGGGCGGCCTGGTCCCCCCGCGCCAGGTGCTGATCGCCACCTACGTCACCTTCGGGCTGGCGGTGCTCATCGGCATCTACCTCGTCGTCGTCGCCGGCTGGCAGCTCCTGCTCATCGGCGTCGCCTCGATCCTCGCCGGCGTGCTCTACACCGGCGGTCCGCGGCCCTACGGTTACGAGGGCCTCGGCGAGCTGTTCGTGTTCCTGTTCTTCGGCATCGTGGCGGTGGCCGGCTCCTACTTCGTCCAGACCAAGCACGTGGACTGGCAATCGGTCGCCCTGGCCGTGCCCGTCGGTCTGCTCCCCACGGCGATCCTCGTGGTCAACAACACCCGCGACATCGACACCGACCGACGAGCGGGCAAGAAGACCCTGGCGGTGCGGATGGGCCCCGCGAACTCCCGCCGCTTCTATGCCGCCCTGCTGATCGGCGCCTATGTGCTGTTGATCGTCGTGATGATCGTGGCCGGGCTGTCGGCCTGGCTGCTGCTCGCCCTGCTCACCCTCCCCCTGACCCAGCGGATGATCGCCACCATCGCCGCCCACACCGACGGACCGACGCTCAACGGCCTGCTGGCCGGTACCGGCCAGCTCCAGCTGGCCTACTGCGTGCTCGTGTCCGCCGGGCTGCTGCTCAGCCACTAAGCCGGCGACCGGGGCGCGCCGTGCGAGTGTCCACCACCGTCGTGCAGGCGAGCTGGCGGGCGCCGCTGGCCAACGCCCGTGACGGGGGCGACGCGCCGCGGCCGCTGGTGCTGCTCGGCCTGGAGACCGCCGCCGGGATCGTCGGGCGTGGCGAGGCGGCGCCGCTGGAGTCCTACGACGGGGTGTCCCTGGCCGCGACGCTCGCGGCCCTCGAGGCCTGCCAACCGGCCCTGGGCGAGGCCACGGGAGACGACCACGCCGCCACCCTGGCCGCCTGTCGGGCGCTCACCGACCTCCCCCAGGCGCTCGCGGCGATCGACCTCGCCCTGTGGGACATCGCCGGACGTCAGCTGAATCAGCCGGTGTGGCAGCTACTCGGCGCAGCCGCGGAGACCCCAGTCGCCGTGAACGCGGTGATCGGCGCGGTCGATCCCGCGGCGGCGGCAGCCGAGGCGGCGACCGCGGTGGCGCGCGGGTACCGCTGCGTGAAGCTGAAGATCGGGGTCGGTGACGACGTGGGGCGCACCCGCGCGGTACGCGCGGCGATCGGGGACGAGGTCGCGCTGCGCCTGGATGCCAACGGTGCCTACCCGAGCGTCGAAGCTGCCCGGGCAGCCCTGGGCGAGCTCAGCGGGTTCGGGATCGAGCTGTGTGAGGAGCCCGTCCACGGCGCACTTGCCCTGGCCGCGCTCGCGGCGGGATCCCCGGTCGCGGTGGCGGCGGATGAGAGCACGCGTGACCCGGAGCTGTTCCGGAGTCGGTGTGCCAGCGCGGTGTGCCTGAAGATCGCCGCCGCCGGCGGGATCAGCGGCGTCATCACCGAGTCCGAGCGCGCCCGGGCGCTCGGGTATGAGATCTACCTGGCCTCGACCCTGGACGGGCCGCTGGGGATCGCCGCGGCCCTGCACGCGGCGGCGGCGATCGGGCCGGACCGGCTCTGTGGCCTGTCGACGCTGGAGCGCTTTCGCGCCGATCCTCCCCTCACCGTGTGCGAGGGCCGGCTCGCGCTCCCGTCGGGACCCGGGCTCGGCGACCAGTTACTGGACTGGTACTTCCCGCCGGCGGACTGAGCGCGCGCCTCAGGCCACCAACGCCAGGCGACCATCGGCACGCCACCGTGCGCGCTGGCCGGTGCGCAGGGCGCGCCCCTCGCCCTCGGGCTCGGACACCAGAGCGCCCGCCTCGAGGTTCGCTGAGGTGGCGAGCGGCCCGGCGACGAGCAGCTCGCCCACACAGCCGATCGGGCGGGGCTCGCCGCGGCCGTTCACGACATGGGCCCGGTGGTTGGCGATCGGCCGCCCCACCGTCACCGGCCCGATTGGCGCCACACGTCCGAGCGCGCAGTAGCCGCCCGCCACCGCGGGGGTGTAGGCGCTCCAGAGCACGCGACAGCGTTCCAGCAGGCGGTCCGCCAGCTCACGCGAGAGCGGCTCGCCCCCGCTGAGGGCGCCAAGACCGCGAGCAGCCCGCATTCCGGTGTCGATCAGGGCCTCCCAGCGGCGCGGGGTGGCGTGGAGGAAGCTGATCTTCTCGGCCCGGATGAGCCGACTCAGCTGCGCGCCGTCCCCGGCGACATCAGCGGGCGCGAGCACGAGTCGCGCCCCGGCCAGGAGGGCCGGCCACAGCTCGGTACACGGACTTTCGTAGAGCATGGCGGGCAGGCTGAGCACCGTGTCCCCGCTCCCGAGGCCGAGTCCGGTGATCAAAGCTGTCACCAGGGTGCCCACGGTGGCGTGGGAGAGGGCGGCCCCGACCGTGGGTCGGTCCCGCTCGGGCACGAGCATGCACGCCTGGCTGGGATTCTCTGGCGCGGGCGTCGCGGTCGCCGAGTCGGCGTCCGGATCGTCACCCCCGCCCCGCCAGGTCAGCGTCGGCGTCGGGATCGCGGCGACCGCGGCGTCGGCGCCCTCGGGGACGATCACCACGGCGCAGCCGGCGGCGGCGGACCGGGCCGCCAGCGTCTCGGCCGGCGCGGCCGGGTCGAGCAGAAGCAGGGCCGCACCGACCGAGAGCGTGGCCAGCGCCGCAGCCACCAGGGGCACCGAGGGCTCGAGGCAGACGCCCACCACGTCGCCGTCAGCCACCCCGGCAGCCCGGAGCTCGTCCTCGCCGGCCCGCGCGGCGCGCTGGAGCTCGCCGTAGCTGACCGTGAGCCCACCGGCGGTGACCGCCGGTGCCGCCGGCTGACGCGCGGCGACCTCGGCGAAACGTCGAGGCAGCGTGGCCGGCTCGCGTGAGGTGGCGGTCGCGTTGAACTCGCTGAGGCGCACGGCGTCGGCGGTATCGGCGCGGCCGAGCTCGGACACGCGCTGGCTGGGACTGGCGGCGACAGCCTCGAGCAGGCGCTGCCAGGCGGCGATCAACCGCTCCGCGGTATCGGCGCTGAACAGGTCCGGGTCGTAGTTGAGCTGCCCGGTGAAGCTCCCGTCGGGTCGCGGGTCGAGCTGCAGCTCGAGGTCGAGCTTCGACGCTCCGATGGCGTCGGCCAGGGCGGTGTCGAGCTGGTGCAGAGACCACGCCGGATCGTGGGGCGCCATCGTCGGCTCGAGCGTGAACATCGTCTGGTAGACCGGGTTCGCTCCGTCGGGCTCGGACCAGTTCAGGTCGCGGACGATCCGCTCGAACGGGACGAGGTGATCGAGTCCGTCGAGCAGCTCGTTGCGCACGCGGGTCATCAGCTCGGCAAAGCCGGGGTCGTCGCTGAGATCCACGCGCAGGACCAGCGGGGTGAGGCAGTAGCCGACGACCGGTTCGAACTCGCGGCGCCGGCGGACGTCCGTCGGCGTGCCGAAGACGATGTCGCTGTCGCCGCTCACATGGTGCAGCAGCGTCGCCCAGACCGCCCCGAACGCCTGGAACTCCGTGCCCCCGCAGGCACGGGCCATCGCCCGCAACGCGTCCGCGGTCTGAGGCGGGACCGACACCGGGAGCACGCAGCCGCGATAACGGGCCGGGGCCGGCCGGGGCGTGTCGAGGGGCAGGCTCAGCCGCGCGGGGGCTGGGGTGAGCCGTCCGCGCCAGTACTCCAGGCGTCGGCCCGCTCGTTCGGTCTCGATCCACTGGCGTTCCCATCGGGCGAAGTCGGCGTAGCCCACCCGAGGCGCGGGGGCCGCCGCACCCCCACCGGTACAGAGATCGTCGTAGAGGTCGACCAGCTCAGGCAGGACCGTCCGGGCGAGGCTGACCCCGTCGAAGATCGCGTGATGCATGGCGAGGTACAGGCGATGCTCGTCGGCGCCCAGGCGCACCAGGGTGGGTCGCAGCAGCGGGCCCCGGCTCAGGTCGTAGGGCACACGGGCGGCGTCGGCCACGATCCGCACGGCCTGGCGCTCGGCCGCCTCGGCGGTGAGCCCGCTGAGATCGACCACCTCCAACGCGAAGCGCACCGGTGGTTGCTCCAGCAGCGCGGGCTCTCCGTCCACCCGGTCGATCACGCTGTGCCAGACGTCGTAGCGACGGACCAGGGTGTTGAACGCCTCGCGCAGGGCGTCGAGCTGAAGCGGTCCCTGCTTGCGGATCGAGACCGCCTCGTTGTAGGAGGTCCGCTGAGGACCGAGCTGACTGATCAGCCACAGCGCCTCCAGCGCGACAGAGATGGTGGCCGGCGCCTCCGCGATCTCGGTCTCGATCGTTGTCATTGCGTGTCGACGTTCAGCGCGGTGAGACCGCGCAAGCCGAGGTTCGGGCGCCAGGTGATCTCCTCGCCCGGGGTGAGCGAGAGCTCGGGAAAGCGATCAAGCAGCGTGGCGAAGGCGATCTGGCCCTCGAGGCGCGCCAGGGGTGCGCCGAAGCAGAAATGCGCGGCCCACCCGAACGCGAGATGCCGGTTGTCCTCACGCCCGAGATCGAGGCGGTCGGGATCGCCGAAGCGCTCGGGGTCGCGATTGCCCGCACCCATCACCGCGATCACCGCGGTCCCCTCGGGAATCGGGTGACCGCCCAGCTCAGCGTCCGTCGGGGCCAGCCGCGCGGTGTGCTGACTCGGGCTCTCATAGCGCAGCAGCTCCTCCACGGCCGAGGGCATCAGCTCGGGTTCCCCCCGCAATCGGGCAAGCTGATCGGGCTGGCGCAGCAGGGCCAGCAGTCCGTTGCCGATGAGGTTCGTCGTCGTCTCCTGCCCGCCGACCATGGTGACGATGACGTTGGCGATGACCTCCTCCTCGGTGAAGCGATCGCCGTCGACCTCCGCGGTGGTGAGCGCGTTGATCAGCCCTTGGGTCGGCCGGGTCGCCTCCCGTCTCACCGCATCCTGGAAGTAGGCGACCATCGCCTCCACGCTCTGGAGGACCTTGGCGGCTCGACCCGGATTGTGCTGGAAGTTCCCGAGCATCTCGGCGAAGTCCTGGGACCAGCCCTTGAGCAGTTCGTGATCGGCGGTGGGGACGCCGAGCATCTCCGCGGTGACGATCGCCGGGAGCGGGTTGGCCAGCTTGGCCATGACGTCGAAGCGAGGTTCGCCGACCAGATCGTCAATCAGGCGGTCGGCGATCCCCTGGATGTGCTCCCGCAGCTGGGCGACCCGCCGCGGGGTGAACGCGTGGGCGGCCAGGCGCCGCACCCGGCTGTGGTCGGGCGGATCGAGGAACAGCATCTGGCGGACCATCAGCGCCGCGATCGGGGTCAGCTGCTCCATCCCGAGTTCGGCCAGGCGCTCGGGATCCGGGGTCCGTCCCGCCCGATAGCGATAGAGCACCGTGACCACGTCCTCATAGCGGGTGACCACCCACGCGTGGAGGTAGGGATCCCAATGGACGGGATCCTCCTCCCGCAGCCGCGCATAGAGCGGATAGGGATTGGCGAGGACGTCAGGATCGAGCAGGTGATACAGGCTCAGCGGCGCGCCGCTGTCGACCGCCTCGGCGGTCATCCCGCCGCCTGAGGTTCGCCCGCACCAGACGCAGCTCGTTCGCGGTCGACCTCCTCCGCGAGCTCCCGCGCGGTCGGGTGATCGAACAGGTAGCGCAGGGACACCTCGACGTCGTAGAGCTCGTCAAGGCGCACGATGAGCTGAGCGGCGAGGAGCGAGTGGCCGCCGAGCAGAAAGAAGTTCTCCTCCGCGCCGATCGTCTCCACGCCCAGCAGCTCGGCGATGATCGCGGCGATGGTGGCCTGCACGCTGGACTCCGAGCGGGGCTCCTCTGGCTCGGTGCCCTCGCCGATGACGCCCGCACCGGACACGCCCGCCGACGCCGGACCCGCCTCGGGCAGGGCTGCGCGATCAACCTTGCCGTGGGCGGTCATCGGCAACGCATCCAGCCACACATAGGCGTCGGGATGCATGTGCGCGGGCAGCCGCGGGGCCAGGAATGCGGACAGCTCAGCGTCGGAGGGCGCCGCACCGTCGGCGGCGACGTAGGCGATCAGGCGCCGTTCGGCGCTCGTGGTGCCGGCACCCACGGCGACGCTCGCGCGGATGGCCGGGTGCGCGTTGAGCGCCCCGGCGACCTCGCCGGCCTCCACCCGGAAGCCCCGGATGCTCAGCTGATCGTCGAGACGTCCGCGGAACTCGAGCTCCCCGTCCGGGGTGAAGCGCATGCGGTCACCGGTGCGATACCAACGGCCGCGGGCGTCGGTGAAGAACCGCTCCGCGGTGAGCTCGGGCAGGTTGAGGTAGCCGTGGCCCACCGCGACGCCGCCGAGCACGAGCTCGCCCTCGGCGCCGGCGGGCACCGGCTGCCCGGACGCGTTGACGATCTCGGCGAGCACACCGTCGATCGGGCGGCCGATCGACGGTGGCAGCTCTCCCGAGGCGGTGACCGCTCCCGACGTGGCCACCACGGCCGCCTCGCTGACCCCGTAGTTGTTGACCACCGTGAAGGTCAGATCGGGCCGCGGGCGCCGGGTGAGCGCGTCACCGCCGATCAGCATGTAGCGCAGCGGCGCCTCCGCCGGCCAGTCGAGGATCATCAGACCCTCGGCCACCGCCGTGGGCACGAAGGCGACGCTGACCCCCCGGGCCACCATCCAGTCCCGGAGTCCGAGCGGGTCGGTGCGCAGCGTCTCGGGCACGATGTGCAACGCGGCGCCGGCGACCAGGCTCGGCCAGATCTCCCACACCGCGGCGTCGAACCCGGGGCTGGCCATCTGCGTGCAGACGTCGGCGTCGCTGAGATCGAATGCAGCGATGTGCCAACGCACGAGGTTGAGCAGCCCAGCGTGATCGATGCTCACGCCCTTGGGGCGTCCGGTCGATCCCGACGTGTACACCACGTAGGCCGGGTCAGCGGCGCCGAGCGGTGCGGACGGGGTGCCGAGGTCGACGCCGGCGCGCGCGAGCTGTCCGCCGTCGGTCAGGACCCCCGCACCCCCGGCCAGGTGCCCGTCGGCGGTCAGGGTGAGCTGAGCGCTGGTCGGCGGAGTCGCGAGCTGGCGACTATCGGCTCCGATGAGCACCGCCGCCGCGGCGGAGTCAGCGAGCATCCAGGCGATGCGCTCGTCGGGATAGGCCGGGTCGATCGCCACGTAGGCGGCGCCGGCACGCAGCACTCCGAGCAGCGCCACGATCAGCCCCACCGAGCGTTCGACACAGACGCCGACGCGATCGCCTCGCTGCACGCCCGACTCGAGCAGGGCGGCTGCCACGTCCGCGGAGCGACGGCTCAGCTCGGCGCGACTGAGCCGTGTGGCGTCGTCGGCGACGGCCAGCGCGTCCGGCTCAGAGAGACCCGCGCTTGCCCAACCGTCCAGCACCGTCTCCGCACTGTTTCCGAACTCGAGCATGGTCTGGCCCCCCGGCTGACTGACATGTGGGTGATTGATCGACCGGTATCCTAACTCACGCGCCGATACTGATCTACAGGAAACCTGAAGACTCTTGACGCGGTGGCTACATCAGAGCTTCACCCCGCGGCTTCGGAGGAGGGTGAGTGACCATGGCCGACCAATTCGACAGCGTGAACAAGCCGTCCTATGAGAGCTTCATGGATGACTATGCGGTGGAGGGCTGGTGCGATCCCGGGGAACTCGGCGCGGTGCTCTCCGTGGCAGATCGCGTGCGTGACCGGGAGATCCTCGACATCGGGGTCGGCGGCGGGCGAACGACGTCCCTACTCCGCCTGCTCAGCCGGGATTACGTGGGAATCGACTACACCCCGGATCTCGTCGATCTCTGCCGCGCGCGGCATCCGGGCGTGGACATCCGACACGGCGACGCGCGGGCGCTGACGGACTTCGCCGCCGGCTCCCGGGACCTGGTCATGTTCAGTCACAACGGGATCGATTCCGTCGGGCACGAGGATCGCCAGCTCATCCTCGCCGAGGTGGCGCGGGTCCTTCGTCCGGGCGGGATCTTCCTCTTCTCGACGATGAATAAGGACAATCCGACCTTTGGGGGAAATCCTGGCACCGTCCCGGATAACCCCTACCTCATCGGCTCGCTCCTGCCTCGGCCCATCAGGACCGTCGCCGTCCCCGACGATGGGGATGATCCCAAATGGGCTCGCGCGGTCCGGGGCTGGCGACGGCTCCGTGACGAGGTGGTGGACCATGGAGACTGGGGTCTGGCCGCCAACCCGGGACACGAGTTCACGCTGCTCAACCACTTCACCACGCTCGAGGGCGAACACCGGGAACTGAGTCGCCACGGCTTCGCGGTCGACGAGGTGTTCTCCAGCGAGTCAGCCCAGCCGGTTCCCACCGGCCAGCCGGTGGAATCCATCTACATGTACTTCGTCGCCCGTCGCGTCGCCTCGGCCGGCGCCGGTTCAGGCGTCGCTCACCCCGCCGGGGAGACCGCGTGCGGCGAACCGCCCATCTCCGCGGTGCGTCGTTGCTGCTCGTAGGCGGCGGCGATTGCCGCGAAGGCGATGGGGCGTGCCCACACGCGGTGCAGCGGATGATCCACCCCGGCCATCTCCGTGAGCTGCAGCCCAGACTCGGCCTCGAGCCGCCCGAGCTGCCGCGCCCAGCGCTGGCGGAGGTAGATGAGACCGTCATCACCCTCGGCGAACAGCAGATGGGTGGGAACGGCCGTGGCCGCGATCGCCTCGAGCCAACGGGCGACCCGCGGACGGTCCCCCTCGGCATCGAGACGGTCCCACAGGCCATCCTCAGCTCCGCGCGCCACCGCCGCGATCTCCTCGGCGCGCCGAGCTCGGATACGGTCCCAGTCGATGTCGACCGGATCACCCTGCTGCCAGTACATCTGCGGGTTCAAAGCGATCACTCCGTCGACCTGTCGCTCGAGCACCGACTCGAGAATGATCCAGGCCGCCGCGCACAGCCCGAAGAGCACGATGGGTCCACCGAATCTCGCGCGAACCGCGCCGGCGATGACGTTCGCGTCGGCGACCCCGGCGGGGTCGTAGGGGCGACCCGGCGCGCGCCCGGCGTCGGGACTCTCGCCCCAGCCGAGAAAATCCGCGCGGACCGTCCGGTGACCGCGAAGGGCCATGTCGCGGGCGAGCTCCACCCAGGCTCGCCCGGGACCGACATGGGCCTCTGACCCCGGGTTGAGCAGCACGAGCGCACCCGCCGATGCGGTGCCGTCGGCGGGCTCGCAGACAAGCGCCACGTGTCCCTGAGGGGCGAGCTGCACCACGGTCTCGCGCACCTCACCCCCATGCCAGGCGATGAGCGTGCTGTGCTCCCAGCGGGGCTCACGCGTCCCAGCTCGGCTCCCACCGAGCCAGCCGACAATGTGATCCACGATGGGCTCAGGAACCGTCGCGAACTCCGTCGGCGTGTCGAACGCCGAGGCCGAGCCCGACGCGATGTGCACCGAGACGTCGGCGCCGAGTTCAGTCCAGGCATCGGCGACCGGCGCGGCGCTCGGCGCCCCGTCGATGAGCAGAACGCGGTCAGCCGGGCGCGTCACCAGCGCGGTCAGATCGATCGACGCGAGGTCCGCAAGCGTGGCGGCCGAGAACACCGAACCCGAGAGCGCACGCGTCCCGCCCCCCAGCGGGTCGTCGTCCGGCGGCACCTCGACCGAGAGCAGCCTGATCTCCTTGACGTAGCGGCGTCCGCGCAGGACGGGCGACCACGCCACCACCCGGTCGACAGCCAACTCGCCGCCCAGCATCAGCGCGAGCGACCCGCCCAGCCGGGCGCCCACCAGCGTCAGCTCAGCTGCACCGAGAGATCGCAGGTACGCGACAGCATCGCGAACCGTGTCCTGCCACGCGACGAGACGATTGTCGTCCCATTGATCGCCCGGGGCGTCTCCCGTTCCGGCGTAGTCAACGCGCAGGACCGTGTGCCCCTGAGCGCCGAGTCGTTCGGCCAGCACCCGCAGCGTGCGATGGGAGGTCCAGTAGGGATAGCCGACGGGCGGCAGGATGACCACGCCCGAGGGGCTCACCGTGGCGTCGGGACAGGTCAGCCAGCCGAACCCCGAGGCCCGCGCGGTGCCGAACCACGTGCCGTGCGTGTGCGTTTCTGCCATGTCGATCTCGATCGCTGCGCTCCCCGAGCGTCCAGAGCCACCGCGAGCCGGAGAAGAGCTTAGTGGCCGTCTCCCCCGCCCATCAGCAGCCGCGCCACCGCGACCGGCT
Organism: Solirubrobacteraceae bacterium; assembly: GCA_965198695.1. Lineage (GTDB taxonomy): Bacteria > Actinomycetota > Thermoleophilia > Solirubrobacterales > Solirubrobacteraceae > Palsa-465. The sequence continues at coordinate 165,845 of CBDAPW010000004.1, forward strand.
GCTCCAAGTGCACCTGATGACCGGCTCCGGGGACGATCGCGCTGGCGGCGGTCGGGATCAGCTCGGCCATCTCGCGCGCCAGCGCGGTGAACTTGGCGTCCCGCTCGCCGGCGATCAACGCGACCGGCATCGACAGCTCGCCAAGACGTTCCCACAGCGATTCCAGCGCGCCGGTGCCCAGGCCACGCAGGGCGGCCGCCAGCCCTCCCGGAGTGTTGTGCAACCGGTCGGCGTGCGACTCGGCCGCGAGCTCGGGCGACAGGCCCGTGAGGATCGGGGTGGCCGCCCAGCGCGCGGCGAGCTCATCGATGGTCAACCCCTCGAGCTCCGTGGCCAGCTGGTCGTCCGCGCGGCGTCGCGAAGCCCGCGCCACCGGATCGGCGATCCCGGGGCTGGCGCCGATCAGGACCAGACGGGTGAGCCGGCGGGTGAAGCGCGGGTCCAGCGCCGCGTGCAGGGCGATGCGTCCCCCCTGGGAATAGCCCAGCAAGCTGAAGCGCTCGGGCGCCAGGGCGTCGATGTCTGCGAGTACGGAGGCGAGATCGACCGGCCGCAGGTCCGCGGCGTCGCCGTGGCCGCGAATGTCGGGGGCGAGCACGTCGAAGTGCTCAGCGACCCCGGCGGCCAACAGCCGCGCCCAACAGCGATGGGTATTGCTGAAGCCGTGCAACAGTAGGAGGGCGTCACCGTCTGGCACCCACCCATCATGACCGCCGTCGATACCCATCTGCTCCTGCGCGCCCTCGTCGACGAGTTGGCGCGGTGCGGCATGCGCACCGCCGTCACCTCACCGGGCTCGCGCAACACGCCACTGATCGAGGCGCTGGTAGCCGAGACCCGGTTGCACAGCTTCTCGAGCCTGGATGAGCGCTCGGGCGGGTTCTTCGCCGTCGGCGCCGCGCGGGCCTCGGGACGCCCCGTGGCGGTGACCGTCACCTCCGGGACGGCCGTGGCGAACCTGCTGCCCGCGGTCATCGAGGCAAGCGAGGCGGGCCTCCCCATGATCGTCCTCAGTGCCGACCGGCCGGCGGAGCTGCGCCAGATCGGGGCCGGTCAGACGATCGACCAGCTGAAGATCTTCGGGGACGCGGTCCGTCTGTTCGCCGAACTCGACGTCTACGAAGCCTCCGCCGCACGGATGCGCTGGGTCCGCTCGATGGCCTGCCGGGCCTACCTGACCGCCCTGGGACCCGACCCCGGGCCGGTCCATCTCAACATCCCGCTGCGCGAGCCGCTCGTGCTCGACGGTCCGCTGCCCGCCGATCCCCTCGGCGGCGAGGGTCGTCCCGATGCCCGGCCATGGGTGGCCCGACCCGAGCCCCGGCCGCCTGCGACGCCCGAGACCCCGCCCCCGGCACCTCAGAAGGCGGTGATCGTCGCCGGCGAGTTCGCCAGCGGCCCCGAACTCGCCGACGCGGGCACACAACTCGCCGCCTTCGCCGCCCAGCACGGCATTCCGCTGCTGGCCGATCCGCTGTCCTGCGCGCGCCGGGGGCCGGCGGCCGTCGCCCACTACGACCTCATCCTGCGCGAGCCCGAGCTCGCGGCGGAGCTGGCGCCGGAGCTGGTCATCCGCGTCGGCGAGCTGCCGACCTCCAAGCCGCTGCGCGCGTGGCTGGCCGGGCTCGCCGACGTCGAGCAGCTGGTGTTCCACCCCCGGCCGGTGTGGCCAGACCCCGACTCGCGCATGTCCCAGATCTCAACGTTCTCCGAGATCGCCCAACTCCCCCACCCCGTCCCGCCGACGGGCTGGTTGGAGCGCTGGCAGGCCGCCGACCGCACCAGCGCCCAGGCGATCGCCACGGTGCTCGAAGCGGCCGTCGACCTGACCGAGCCGGGCCTGGCCGCGCTGCTCGGCGCCGAGCTGCCCTCCGATGCCACGTTGTTCGTCGCCGCCAGCATGCCGATCCGGGATATCGAGGAGTTCGTCGGCGCGCGCGACGACGCGCCGCGGGTGATGGCCAACCGGGGCGCCAACGGCATCGACGGCACCGTCTCCGCCGCCTTCGGCGTCGCCGCGGTGAGCGCGGGCCCGGTGGTCCTGCTGATCGGCGACGTCGCGTTGGCTCATGACATCGGCGGGCTGCTCGCCGCCCGACGGACTGGAGCGAAGCTGACCGTCGTGCTCATCGACAACGACGGCGGCGGCATCTTCAACTTCCTCGCCATCGCCGGCCACGCAGAGGCCTTCGACAGTTACGTGGCCACGCCGCACGGACTGGAGTTCCGCCACGCCGCGGCGCTGTATGGCCTCGAGCATGTGACGGCGACCGAGGCGGGCGGCTTCAAGGCCGCCCTGCACCGTGCGCTCGCGAGCGACTCCAGCACGATCATCGAGGTGACGACCGACCGGGTCGCCAACCGCCAGCTCCACGCCGACATCGCCGCCGCCAGCGCCGCGGCGCTCCGGCTCAGCCCGACAGCACCGGCAACAGCGCCTGGAGCTTGACCTCGGTCTCGGCCAGCTCGGCTGCCGGGTCGGAATCGGCGACGATGCCGCCGCCGGCATAACAGGACGCCTCGCGTCCACGCAGCAGCGCACACCGCAGGGCGACGCAGAACTCGCCGTCGTCGGTCGCATCGATCCAACCCAGCGCACCGGCGTACCAGCCGCGGTCGAAGCCCTCCAGCGCCGGGATCAGGCGCGCCGCGACGTCCCGGGGCTCGCCGCCGACCGCCGGGGTCGGATGGAGCAGGCCGGCGAGCTCGAGTGCCGAGATGGGTCCGGCCAGCTGGGCGCGGATCGGGCAGGCGAGATGCTGGATGTTCGCCACCTTGATGACCACTGGCTCCGGGCACGCCGTCACCCACACCGAGCGCGGGGCGAGCACATTGGCGATCCGGCGCGCCACGATGGCGTTCTCCTCGCGGTCCTTGGCGCTGTGCAGCAGCTTCTCACCAAGGTGGTCGTCCACCGCCGGATCGGCGCTGCGGCGCGTGGACCCGGCCAGCGCCACGGTCGACGCACGCTGGCCCTCGCGGCGGACGAGCAGCTCCGGGGTGGCCCCGATGAAGGTGGCGTCACCGCGTCCGGCCGCGTAGATGAAACATTCGCTGAAGCCCTCACGCAGGACGCCGAGCACGGCAGCCGGGTCATGGTCCACGGGCGCTTGGACGCGCACCTCGCGAGCGAGCACGATCTTGGACAGCTCACCGGCGCGGATCCGCTGCACCGCCCGAGCCACCGCCTCCTCATGATGGGCCGGCGGCATGGCGCTGGCGACCCGGTACTCGCCGGCCGGAGCGGGGTCGAGCAGCGGCAGCGGCCGCTCCAGGAGGCTCGCCAGCCGTGCCGAGATCTGAGCCAGGACGTCATCGACGATGTCGTCGGCCTGGACCATGGCGTTGAGCGTCAACCACGTCTGACCCCCACTCCGAGCCAGAGCGACCTCGGGCACGATCATCGAGGCGGGGCCGAAGCCGTTCCATTCCGGCGCATCGACCCGGTCGGCGAAGGCGAACCCGCCGACGGCGGCCAGTCCGACCCCGGGAGGCGCGGGCGGGCCGGGCACCGGATCGGCGCAGGAGCGCTTCACCAGCTCGCGCCACTGGCGCGCCACGTCGCTGAAGCGTCCGGGCCCGCCGGCCGACAGCTCGGCGGCCGAGCCCAGCGCGGCCAGCGCCGAGCCGTCACGCGCGGGCTGTTCGAGCACGAACCAGGCGTCCTGGGCGCCGCGTGAGGCGCAGACCACCGCCGTGGGATCCACGGCGGTGCTGAGGACGCGGGTGACGCTGGCAATCGCTCCGGCGCCCGCACGGTGGCGCCGCGCACTCGTCAGGGCCGCACCGACCCGCAGGCGCAGGCGGGTCTGGGTCGTGCTGTCGAGCCAGGGACCGGTGCCGACCGGGGGCGAGCTGGGGTCAGATGAGCTGAACCTCACCACTCAGACTCTCGCAGATCGGCTCAGAGACGCAGGCTGGCGCGGACGGCTTCCGGCCAGCGAGACAGGTCGAACCCGTGCGTCGCCAGCAGCGCCAGGACCACCCGGTCCTGGCCGAAGGCGAGGCAGGACGTATGCGCGGGCGCGCCGTCGCGTGCCGACATCCCGTAGTGGTGTCCGAAGTGATCCTGGTGGTAGTTCGAGGAGGCGATCGCCGTCGGCTCGGGCTCGGTGATAGGGCACAGATACTCCAGCTTCAGCTGCTGGGCCCGCTGGTTGGCGGCGAGCATCCGGCCCCCACGGCCGAAGAACGGGTCATTGGCAAAGTCGAGCTCGACCTCAAGGCCAAGGCCGCGCAGCAGCTCGAGGCCCTTGTCCATCCATTCGTCCCGCCATGCGAGGACATCGTCTTGGGCGCCGATGCGGACGATCTCGTGCATCCGGAAGCTCTGGCGCCGGGCCGGGTCCACCGAAGGTTCGTGACGGAACACCCAGCCAGCCCCGATGTCCACCAGCACACCATCTGGAGGCAGCGGCCCGCGCTGGGCGATCGCCGGATACAGCGGGTAGCAGGCGGCCGGCGCGAGCATGATGTCGGTCATCTCCTGGTGCTCTGACCAGTCCTCATGGGCGGCCGCTCGTTCTGCCTGCTCGGCCGCCTGGGCCTCGCTGCCCGCGAAGGAGAACACACTGCCGGCGAGGTGAGGGAAATTGCTGAGATAGCCGATCGACTCGATCTGCTCGCGGGGCAGCAGCGGCGGGAACTGCATGCGTTCGGCGCCGCCGGCCGCGGCCATATCGCCGACCAGCTGCTCCAGCCCGCCGCGTACCCGCTCGAAGTCGGCGCCGTGACCGTAGAGGCCGGGCACGCCCTGGTCGATGAGCAGGCCGGCGTCGAGCAGTGCGGCCAGGAGCTCCTGCTTGTCGGTGCTGACCGACACCGGCCTCAGACGTCGCCCTTGAGGACGGCGAGCATGCCCGCATTCGCGGCGTGGAGCCGATCGTTGGTGATCATCAGCTGCCCGGAGAGCGCGTCGCGCAGCAGGCGGCCGACCGAGAACGCGGAGTCGTTCTTGTAGCCCATGATCCCGATCGCGGCCAACGTCGCGGTGCAGATGCCCGGCACACGCTCTGACACCACGAGCTTGAGGGCGTTGAACCGCACGCCGGCAGCCATGGTGGCGAGCTCCGCCCGGTTCGGGGTCGCGTCCCAGCGCTCGAAATCCGCGACCGCGCTGTCCACCTCGGCGCGCAGCAGACGCACCTCGAGCAGCACCTCCGACAACCGGCGTGCGGCCGGGACGGGCTGACCGGGAGCCCGGCGGGCTGCGGCGCGTACGAACGCGCGCCCACGCTCGAAGGCCTCGATGGCGATGCCGAGCCACACGTTGGCCCACAGGATGTGGGAGACGGGCACGATCGTCTGGGACATCATCTCGGCAAAGGGCTCGTCCAGCACCTGCTCAGCCGCGACCTCGGTGCGCACCGTAAAACCCGGCGAGCACGTGCCGCGCATACCCAGCGTGTCCCAGGCACCGGTCACCACGAGGTCGGTGGCCTCGCGTGAATGCAGCACCATCACCTGATCGGACTCGGCGGCCTCCGGCGTGCGTCGCACGGTGGTCATCAGGTCATCGCAGTGCGCTCCGTAGGAGACGGTGGGAGCCTGCTTCTCGAAGCTCAGACGGCCCCCTTCCCCCGGGATCAGGGCGGCGATGGAACGGCTCATGTCACCCCCGGTGCCGACCTCCGAGGTCACCGAGCTGATCAGGCGCGGCTCGGTGCACAGGCCAGCCAGGTAGTCCGCGTGCCAGCTCTCAGACGAGCTGTGTCTGACGATGTTGGCGATCTGGAGCTGGTGCATCGCATAGACCATGGCGGTGGCCGAACAGCCGCGGGCGAGCTCCCGGCAGGCCAGGGCGACGTCGCCGAGCTGCAGTCCTCCACCACCGAGCGCGGCGGGCACGAGCGCCGAGAGTGCGCCGGCGTCGCGCAGCGCGTCGACCGCCTCCAGGGGAAACCGCGCGGCGCGGTCCACCTCGTCGGCGTGGACGGCGGCGACATCCCGGCTGATCCGCCGGATCTCGCTGAGGAAACCCGCCCGGTCCGAGGCGAGTGCCGTCATGCGACGGGAACCCCGAGGCTCGCGATCGCGTCAGCGATGGTGTCGACGCTCTGGAACGTCGTGCGGTTCATCAGGTCGTTGGGAAACTCGATGTCGAACTGGCTCTCCAGGTCGAGCATCACGTTGACACTGGCCATGGAGGTCATGCCGGCGGCGAACAGATCGTCTCCGTCGCGCAGCTGGTCGATCGGCTTGGACAGCTTCCCCTGCGCTGCCACGATGTCGCGGATCCTTTCCCTCATCTGCATGCCCCTCTTTTATACCCGGGTAATTCCGTTATCTGAAGTCGGCCCAATGCGCCAGACAGGGCATGTATCGGCTCCAGCCGCCCACTCGTTGAGGATCTGGCGCTCCCGGCCTGACGAGCACGTCGATCTGAACCTGGAACGGGCCAATAGACCTCATTATAGATATTCGCGACAGCACCTGGCCCGACTTGGCTCAGACGCCTTTGGCGACAAGGACCAGGTTCGCGTTCGTGGTGGCGATGCGGTCGTTGGCGACCATCAGCTGCCCGGACAGAGAGTCCCGCAGTAATCGGCCCACCGAGAACGGTGAATCGTTGCGGTAGGCGTCGATCCCCACCGCAGCGAGCACCGCCTGGCAGATCATCGGCACGCGCTCAGAGACGGAGACCTTCAGGCCGTTGAAGCGCAGCTCCGCCGCGACGGTGTCCAGCGCGGCGCGGTCGGGGCTGGCGTCCCAGAGCGTGAAGTCCACGAGGCCCTGGTCGACCTCCGCCCGGATCAGGCGGAGCTCGAGCAGGATGTCGGAGAGCCTGCGAGCGGCCGGCACCGGCTGGCCCGCCGCCCGGCGCGCCGCGGCTCTGACGAACTGCCGGCCCCGGGTGAAGGCCTCGAGTCCGATGCCGAGCCACAGGTTGGACCAGAGGATGTGGGAGACCGGGACGATCGTCTCCACCATCATGGTGCGAAACGGCGCTCCCAGGACCTGGCGGGCGTCGATCTCGGCGCTGAGCACGAAACCCGGGGAGCAGGTCCCCCGCATGCCAAGCGGGTCCCAGTCACCGGTGACCGTCAGGACACTGTCCTCCCGGGCGTGCAGAACGAGTACCTGGTCCCCCCCATCGGCATCGGGACCACGACGCAGGCTCGTCAGCAGATCGTCGCAGTGCGCGCCGTAGCTGATGGTCGTCGCCTGTTTCTCAAAACCCACCCGGCCATCTCCGGCACTCGCCAGTGCCGCGACCGAACGGCCCATGTTGCCGCCGGTGCCGACCTCGGAGGTCACCGAGGCAATGAGACGCTGCTCCTCGTGCAGACGCGTCAGGTAGTCGGCGTGCCAGCTTCCCGGCTCGAGGTGCCGTGCGATGGTGGCGACCTGTACCTGGTGCATGGCGAAGACCATGGCAGTGGCCGAACATCCGCGGGCGAGTTCACGACAGGCGCCCGCGATGTCAGCCAGGCCCAAGCCCGCTCCGCCCAGCTCGGTCGGGACCCAGGCTGACAGGGCCCCGAGCTCGCGCAGGGCATCGACGGCCTCGGACGGGAACCGTGCGTCGCGGTCGACCGCCTCCGCGTGCGGGGCGGCGACGTCGCGCGTGATCCGGGCGATCTGGCCCTGGAACGTGTCGCGGTCGGTGGCGAGCGCCGTCATGGGGCCCCGAGCCGCCTGGGCCTCGCCGGACCGTTCACCGCCTGGAGTCTCACCTGTGTTGTCATCGCTACCCCGATCATTGTCGTCATCCGCATAGGCGCCCGCCCTCACTCGTCGGCGTCGGCGGGGCCGACCTCAAGGCGGGTCAGCGCGACGCGGACACTTCCGGTCATATTAAGCGCGCTGAGGCGGACCTGGGGTGCGACATCTCCGACGGTCTGGGTCAGGCTGACCACTCGCTCATGACCTGGCTCCAGGTCGATCGTGTCTTCGGTCGGCTCCCAGCCCTCGGCGCGGATGCTGAGACCGTAGACGACGCGTCGGGTGTGGAGCACCAGCCGCATCCGGCCGGCGCTGACCGGGGCCAGGCTGGCCGAGAGTCCCAGCTCCGCGACACTGTGGGGCCTCAGCGGCCGCTGGACGGGATAGGCGAAGGCCTGGGAGATCAGCTCCCCGTCCCGGCCCAGGCTGGCGACAACGACGTCCTGGTGGGGCGGTCCGAAGCGGTAGGTCCAGCTGACGTCGACGAAGCGGCCGATCATCGCCTCGACGGACAGACGGGCGTACCCGTGCGCGGGAACCGCGATCTCCCGCGTCTCGGTGGCCACCTCGATCTCGCCGTCGCGATACAGCGCGACGCGGAGGATCGCGTCCAGGGGCGTGGCGCCGTCGTTGGCCACGTGGACGTCGATCCCGCCCAGCCCCTCGTCGGTGAGCCACACGGCTCGGGGGGCGAGGGCACGCGCCAGGCGCCGGTAGGCCGCCTTCGGCGCGCCGCGCGCATCGAGAATCCCCCATCCCGAACCGGCGTGGAGATCGGCCAGCCACAGCACCAGCGCGCCCGCCGTCGCCGAGCCCGCGGCGCGCCAGACGCCGAAGGCGTCGGCCATGACGTCGCCCGTGACCATCCGTGAGAGTGCGAGGTAGCGCTCGGGGTCTGACCATCGGACGCTGACCGGGTCAAGGTCGTACAGCTGCCCCAGGTAGTGGTCGCGCACGTCCTCGAAGTCCCAGCCTGCGCCCACGTCGCGCGGAATGCCCTGCTTGGTGAGTTCGGCATGCTCCCCCACGTTGGCGAAGGCAAGGCATTCGCCGGCGAACCCGACGCGGGAGAGCCGAGCGTCGCTCGGGTCACGCAGGTAGGCACCGACGCCGTAGTAGTTCGCGACGCCGGTGTCGGGCCGGAACGGCAGATCACCGCCCCACGGAGTGTTCGGGATGTAGGCGGCGTCGGCCCCGCTCGCCTCCAGGGCCCGAGGAAGGATGTGGGTGTAGAGGGGGCCCCGGGCCAGCTCCGGGTCGAGACCCTGCATGGTCACCTGCTGGGCGCACTCAGAGCCCCCACAGAGCACCGCCAGGCTCGGCCGCCCGGCCAGGCGGTCGAGCTGGTAGGCGGCCTCCGCCTCGACCTCGGCGACGAAGCTCGGCTCGGTGTCGGGGTAGTCCAGGTTGGCGAACATCATGTCCTGCCACACAAGGATCCCGAGCTGGTCGCACAGGTCATGGAAGGTGTCGGACTCATACGTCGCGGTGCCCGGGATGCGCAGCATGTTCATGCCGGCGGCGACGACCAGGGCGAGGCGTTCGGCCAGCTGGTCGGCGGGGGCGGTGACCGCGGCCAGGTCCAGGGGGGTCCACACCGCCCCACGGCAGAACACCTCGACGCCGTTGACGGCGAGGCGAAAGCCGGTCTGCTCCCAATCCGCGGGCCAGCTCAGGCTGCGGAAACCGACCCGGGCGACGTGAGCCCCGGCGGCCGTGACCTCATACAGCGACGGCTCGCCGTGTGTGTGGGGCCACCACAGCGCGACGTCCGGGATGCGCAGGTCCTCCCCGACGCGTCCGCGGTGAGGCCCGGTCGGCCCGCTGAGCACCAGCTCGGCCCCGGTCAGTCCATCCGGTCCGCGCACGCTGATCACACCGTCTCGGCCGTCGAGTCGGGTGCGGACCGAGACCGGGGGGCGCGCGTCGGCGCGGATGAGTCGCACCGGCGCGCAGAGACCGACGGCCGCGGGACCGGGAGCGAAGCCGGGGGCGCGGCCGAGCAGCATGGTCCGGTAAAAGCGGAGATTGCCCGCGTCGACCAGCTGGGTCCGCCACCGGGCTCGCGGCCTGCGTCGCTGGGCCAGCCGTGGACCCAGGGCCCGGCAGCAGATCGCCAGCTCGCGGCGCCCACGGCCGGGGCTGAACGCAACGGCGACGGGCCGGAACATGCTCTCGGAGTGCGCGACCAACTCGCCATCGAGGAAGACGTCGGCCACCGTGGCCACGCTCTCCAGCACGATTGCGTCCGCGTCGCCGGGCTCGAAGCTGGCGCGGTACCACCAGTCCTGGCCATCGAGGTCCGCGTTGCTCAGTTCCGGACGCACCGCGGCGACCGGGACCGCCTGGCCTAGCGGCTGCCAATCGAGCGTCTCGAGGGCGGGCGGCGCCGCGTAGCGGTCCGGCTCGCTGCCCGCCAGCTGCCAGCCCTCGATGAGGGTCATCGGGCCAGGTCGCCCAAGCCCTCGAGCGCAGCTTCATATGACTGCGCCAGGGTGCTCAGCAGTTCGGTCGGATCGAACTGCCGACGCCGCGCCAGGCGGAACAACACCACCTTGGCCGTGCTCACGAGCTCGTCGATCGCCTCGCACACGCGGTCGGCGTCGTCCCCGAACAGCCAGCGGGTGAAGGATCCGAGCGCCTCGAAGCCCGAGCCCAGAGTCCGCACGGTGGCGAACGCATAGACGTGGTACGCCTCCAGCTCACCCGCCAGCAGCTCGGGCAGGGACCGGTGCAGGGCGGCGGCGAAGCGGTGCACCGGGTTGTCGGCCGGCCGGTGGGCCAGATTGCGGCGCAGGCTGGCCAGAGCCGCCTGGGCCAGCGCATCGCCGTCGAGCCGGGCGCCGGCGTCGAAGCGGACGATCTCCGCGTAGGGCGGCAGGACGTCGGAGGAGGCGCCATCGAGACGGAAGACCCCGCGGTAGTCCTCACCGTCGAGGGCGAAGAAGCCCGGACCGTGGAAATAGTGCATCCGCTGGGCGTCGGGGTCGATCTGATCGAACGCACAGGATGTCTTGACGTGCTCCTGGCGGTAGCTGGTGGCAGCGCGGTCGGGCAGGTACCAGGCGTCCAGCTCGACGATCATCGTGCGGCCCATCTCGATCTGTTCGGCGATCTGGAGCGGCAGGGGCCGGTAGGGATTCATCTCGTGGATGTCGATCCCGTAGAGCAGCTCAAGATCCTCGGGCGGTGGTTTGAAGAAGGTCCACTGGTCGCCTTCGAAGTCCAGTCTCACGATGTGGGCGAACATGGCCAGCGGCTCGTACCCCTTCGCGTGGAGGAGTTCGATCACCACGTCCGCGTAGCAGTTCGTCTCCGTGAAGGTCCGCGCCGGCGAGTGCAGCAGGTGACGCTCGTAGGCGTCGGGATCGTGGCCGGTCAGGCTCGACTGGGTCACCCAGCCTCCAGCAGCCGACTGCGGACTTCACCCGGCCAGCTGTCGAGATCGAGGCCGTGGGCAGCGAACAACGCGAGCACGATGCGCTCGTGTCCGAAGCCGAGGCACGCCGTATGGGCGGGGCCGCCGTCGGCCAGCGTGATGCCGAACGTACTGGTGAAGTGCTCGAGGTGATGGTTGAAGGATGCGCACGCCGTGGGCTCGGGACCGGCGATGTCGACGAGGAGCTCCAGCTTGAGGTCCCGGGCGCGTTGGTTGGCGGCCAGCAGCCGGCCCCGGCGCCCGAAGAACGGATCGTTGGCGGCATCGAGGCGGGTGGACAGGCCGAGCTCGCGGAGGAGCGCCAGTCCCATCTGTGCCCACTCAGCGCGCCATTCGAGCACCGTGTCGGGCTCACCGGCGCGAACCAGCTCGTGCTGATGGAACATCTGGCGTCGGGCCGGATCTCTCGACGGCTCGTGTCGGTACACCCACGCTCCGCCGGCATCGACGAACACGCCGCCCGCAGCGAGCGGTCCACGGTCGGCGAGCGCCGGGTAGACCGGGTAACAGGCCGCCGGCATCAGCGACACCTCAGTCTGGTGCTGGAACTCGCTCCAGTCCTCATGCGCCGCCGCGCGTTCGGCTTGGACCGCTGCCTCGGCGTCACCGCCCTCGAAACTGAATACGGTCCCGGCGAGATGGGGCATGTTGGACAGGTACCCGGTCGCCTCGAGCTGGTGGACGGGCAGCACAGGCGGGAAGCGCATGCGGATCGCGCCGCGCACCCGGGCCTCATGGCTGATCAGCGCGGCCAACCCCTCGCGAACGGCCTCGAACACCTCGTCGTGTCCGTAGACGCCGTCGACCCCCGAGGGAATGAGCAGGCCAGCGGCGAAGAGGCGATCGCGCAGCTCCACCTGCTCGGGGCTGACCGAGCGCACCTCACGCGGCACGATCCTCTAGGCCCCCTGTTCGGTGCTCAGCACGGGCGACCGTCAGGCCGGGGTCTGGATGGATTCCAGGGCTGCCGCGATCGCGTTCACGCTCTCGAACACGCCTCGACTCAGCATCGAGTTGGGGAACTCGACGTCGAAGGTGTCCTCAAGGGCGAGCATCACGTTGACGCTGGCGAAGGACGCCATGCCCGCGGCGAACAGATCCGCATCGTCGGAAAGGGTGGAAACGTCGACCGGTAGCTTGGCGTGCTCGGCGATGACCTCGCGAATGATCGTGCGCGTTTGCTCTGAGTTCATGAGATCAGTCATCGTCGTAGGTCGACCGGGCCTTTAGCTCAAGCACCGCGGTGATCAGGTCTCGTTGCGCCCGCGGGCCACGGCGATCTCCCCGGTCCGCACCATCTCGATCAGGCCAAAGGGCCGTACAAGCTGTTCGAAGGCCTCGATCTTGGCGTGCTCGCCGGTGACCTCGATGGTCACCGAGCGCCGGGCCACGTCGACGACCTTCGCACGGAAGATGTCGACGATCTGCATCACCTCGGTGCGGGCGGACCCTTCAGCAGCGATCTTGAACAGGGCCAGCTCACGGGCGAGCGTCTCCGCCGGCTCGAGATCGCGGATCTTGATCACGTTGATGAGCTTGTGCAGCTGCTTGGTGACCTGATCCATCTGATGGGTCGCACCGTCGAGGGTGATGGTGATGCGGCTGAGCGCCTCATCGTCGGTCGGCCCGACCGCGAGGGTCTCGATGTTGAAGCCGCGCCGGGCGAACAGGCCGGTGATCCGCGTAAGTACACCGGGCTTGTTCTCGACCGTCAGCGCGAGGATGTGCTTGCGGCCACTGACCGCGTTGCCGGCGGCTTGGAGGTCCTCGAGCGAGATGGAGTCGGGGGTGACGATCGGTTCACTCATGCCGCTCACCCCACCATGTCGCGGGCGGCGGCGCCGGGCGCGATCATCGGGTATACGTTCTCCTCGGCGGTGACGGCGATGTCGACCATCACCGGCCCCGGGGTCTCGATCGCCCGGCGGATGTCCTCGAGCAGGGTCGTCTTGTCGGTGAAGCGCAGACCGGTCGCCCCGTGGGCCTCGGCCAGCTTGACGAAGTCGGGCCAGATGCCCATGTCGACCTGGCTGTAGCGGTGGTCGTAGAACAGCTCCTGCCACTGGCGGACCATGCCGAGGTAGCCGTTGTTGAGGATGAACACCTTGACGTCGATCCCGTTCTGGGTGCAGGTCGACAGCTCCTGGGCGTTCATCTGGATCGATCCGTCACCGGTGATGCAGATCACCGTCTCCTCCGGGCAGCCGACCTTCGCGCCCATCGCCGCGGGCAGCCCGAAGCCCATGGTCCCGAGGCCGCCGGAGTTGATCCACTTGCGCGGCGCGTCGAACGCGTAGTACTGGGCCCCCCACATCTGATGCTGGCCGACGTCGGAGGCGACGATCGCGTTCCCCTGGGTCGCCTCATACAGCGCCTGGACCGCGAACTGCGGCTTGATCTCGGTGCTGTCGGAATCCTCGAACCCGAGCGGGTGCCGTGACTTCCAGCCGTCGATGCGCCGGCGCCACTCATCCAGGCGACCCGCATCGGCACCGAGCGCGCGGTACTCGGCACTGAGTCGCGGGAGGATGTTCTTGACGTCACCGACGATCGGGATGTGGGCCGGGACGTTCTTGGAGATCTCGGCCGGGTCGATGTCGATGTGGATGAACTTGGCGTGCGGCGCGAACTCATCCAGCTTGCCGGTGATGCGGTCATCGAAGCGCGCTCCGATGGCGACGATCAGGTCGGCCTCGTCCATCGCGTAGTTGGCCGCCCGGGTGCCATGCATGCCGAGCATGCCGAGCCACTCGGGACGACTGGCGGGGAAGCCACCGAGGCCGTTGATCGTGCAGGTGACCGGCAGACCGTCGCTGCTGGCCAGTTCGGTCAGCTCCGCCGCGGCGTTGCCGAGCACGACGCCGCCGCCGGCGTATAGCACCGGACGCTTGGCGTTGGCGAGCGCCTTGGCGGCGAGGCGGATCTGCTTCTGGTTGCCGTCGGTGGTCGGCGCATAGCCGGGCAGGCGCACGTCGGTGACCGGCTCATAGTCGATCTCGGTGCGACTGAGGTCCTGGGGGATATCGACGACGACAGGGCCCGGACGACCGGTCCGGGCGATATGGAAGGCCTCATGGATCGCCCGCGGGATCTCTCGCGGGTCCTGGATCATGATCGAGTGCTTGACGATCGGCATGGTGATGCCGATGGTGTCGGCCTCCTGGAAGCCATCGGTGCCGAGCAGCTCGGTGCGGACCTGACCGGTGAGGAAGACCACCGGAACTGAGTCCATCATCGCGTCACAGATCGCCGTGACGAGGTTGGTCGCGCCGGGGCCCGAGGTGCCGAGCGCAACGCCGACCCGGCCGGTCGCCTTGGCGTACCCCTCGGCGGCGTGACCGCCACCCTGCTCGTGGCGCACGAGGATGTGGCGGATGCCGGCGTCATGGAAGGCGTCGTAGGTCGGGAGGTTGGCGCCACCGGGATATCCGAATACCACGTCGACACCTTCGGCCTTCAGGCATTCCATCAGTGCATCAACTGCACGCATAGCGCTTTCCTCCTTTCCGTCTCTGTGAAGAGGGTGATTTGTGCTGGCCTTGGGGCCAGCAACGACAGGCCGAGTCTAGACGGACCGGCAAGCGCCCCCGGCGCCGGCACCGCGTGAGTGCCCGCGCGGCTGATAGGTTCATTCGATCCGGCGGAACGTCGTCTACCAACCCTCGACTCACGGCGTCGTCTACCGCGCCGGCCGCGACATCATCCTCAACTGGGTGCTCGCGTCGAAGTTCGTCCGCGTCTCCCAGCGCGTCGGCGTCCTGCGACGGCTTGGGATGCCGATCGGCGAGCGTGTCAACATCGAACCGGGGTGCTGGTTCAGCGGACGCGACGTCAGCCTCGGCGACGACTGCTACGTGAACTACTTCTGCCAGTTCGATGAGTTTGGCTCGATCACCGTCGGTGCCGGCACCGAATTTGCCACCGAGGTGTTCGTCAACACCTCGACGCATGAGATCGGCCCGCCCGAGCACCGCGTGGGCCGACGCATCGTCAAAGCAGTGGTCATCGGTCGCGGCTGCTGGATCGGCACCCGCGCAACGGTCATGCCCGGGGTCACGATCGGCGACGGCTGTGTGATCGCCGCCGGGGCGGTGGTGGTGCGCGACTGTGAGCCCAACGGGCTCTACGGCGGCGTCCCAGCCCGCCGCATCAGAGACCTCTGAGCGAGCGGCCTAGCTGCGCTGGACCGGCGGGCGACGCGGCGCGGGCCGAGCCGAGAAGGCCACCTCGGGAAACTCGAGCTCGTAACCGCAGCGCATGCACACCGCGTCATAGAGCTTGAGCATCCGGCCACAGCCGGGGCACTGCTGGCGCAGTTCCTCCTTCTCCACGCGATAGAGGATCGCGGTGAGCAGACCGAGGAACGGTACGCAGGCACTGATGAGGAACCACACCCAGACGGAGTCGCCCTTGATCTTGGCTACGACACCGCCGGCAATCCCGAAGAAGAGGACGATGACGACCAGCCCTCCCCCGAATGTCGAGATGCCCGACATCAGAGCAGCTGGTTGGCCGCCCAGACGATTGCGCCGACGACGAGCACGATCACGAAGATGACGATCAGGATGTGGGCGACGAAGTACAGCACCACGGCCGCCACGGCGGCGAGCACCACGGCGGCGGCGCCGCGCCGCACCACCGACGGCTTCTCTGCGCGATTACGGTCTAGGTCGTTGAAGGACACGACCTAAGCGTACTGCTCCGTGTCGGCGCTCAGGTTGGTTTTGCGGGAACTATTAGGTGAGGTCGCCCGGAGATCGGCATGCGGGCGATGCGGATGCGGCGGATGGGTGTCCCGGTGGCCGCCGGCGGGGCCAACGGCGGGGCCGTCACGGGCGCTGCGGAGGTCTTCTTCATGGCGCCGATGATGAGCGCTGGACCTCAAGGTTCCATTAGCCCCGCGGACAAACTTTCCCAGATTTGATGCGCCAGAAATTGGAGCGGGTGCGACGCCTGTGCGATCAGACGCCGAGCTGCTCGCGGATGAGGCGGCCGACCTCACCACCGTCGGCGCGGCCCTTGGTCTCCCGCATCACCGAGCCGACGAGCGGACCCATCGCCTTGGGGTTGCCGTCTCTGACCTTGGCGGCTGCCGCGGGGTCGGCGGCGATGGCCGCGGCGACGATCTCCGCCAGGCCGCCGTCGTCGGCGGACAGGGCGCCCAGGCCTTTGGCCGCGACGATCGCCGCGGGCTCGCCGCCCTCGGCGACCAGGCGGTCGAGCACGGTCCGGCCGGCGTCCCGGCTGATCGCCTTGGTGCTGACCAGCTTGGTCAGTTCGGCCAGGGCGGCCGGTGAGACGTTGGAGTCAGCGGGATCCGCGGTCGTGCCGATCCGTTCCACCAGCGACGGCAACCAGTTGGCCAGGGCCACCGGGTCGGGGCCGTCGCCGTCGGCATCCAACGCCGCCTCGTAGTAGGCGCCGAGGGGCCCGTTGAAGGCCAGTTCGTGAGCCCGCTCGGGGCTGAGGCCGTACTGGTGGTGGAAGCGCTCCGCCTTGGCGCCGGGCAGCTCGGGCAGCTCGGCCCGGGCGGCCGCGACGCGCTCGGCGCTGACCACGAGCAGCGGCAGATCAGGTTCGGGGAAGTAACGGTAGTCGTGAGCCTCCTCCTTGGAGCGCAGCGAGGTGATCTGCCCCGAGGACGGGTCGTAGTGCAACGTCTCCTGAGTGATCGCCTCACCGGCTTGAAGCAGGGCAATCTGGCGTTCGATCTCGGCCCGCACCCCGCGCTCGAGGAAGGCGAAGGAGTTCATGTTCTTCAGCTCCGTCTTGACCCCCAGCTCGGTGCTCCCCACCGGCGCCACCGACACGTTGGCGTCACAGCGCAGCGACCCCTGGCTCATGTCGACGTCTGAGACGCCGAGCGCGCGGATCGTCTCGCGCAGCAGGTTGAGCCACTCACGCGCCTGCTCGGGTGAGTGCACGTCGGGCTCGGTGACGATCTCCACCAGCGGGGTGCCGGCGCGGTTGAAGTCGACCACGCTGCGCTGGGCGTCATGGATGCGACCCGAGCCGCCGCCGTGGGTCAGCTTGGCGGCGTCCTCCTCCACGTGGGCGCGATGGATGCGCACGTCCCCCAGGCGGCCGGGCCCGCAGATCGGCACGTCGTACTGGCTGATCTGGTAGGCCTTGGGGTTGTCCGGATAGAAGTAGTTCTTGCGGTGGAACTGGCTGACCGGCGAGATCTCGCAGTCGAGCGCCAGCCCGATGCGGATGGCGTAGTCGATCGCCCGGGCGTTGACCACCGGCAGGGCGCCGGGCAGGCCCAGGCAGGTCGGGCAGCAGTGGATGTTGGGCTCATCTCCGAAGCTCAGCTCACAGCCACAGAACATCTTGCTCTGGGTGGAGAGCTGGACGTGGATCTCCAGCCCGATGGTGGGGATGTACTCGGTCATGACGCTCGTCTCGAAATGGTGCCCGTAGCCATCATTTCGCATCAATCGCCCGTGCGGGCGAGCCGTCGAAGCCGATCTTTTGCTCCAGCGCGTAGGCCGCCTCGAGCATCCGCTGCTCGGCGAAGGCCGGGGCGGCCAGCTGGAAGCCGACCGGCAGTCCCTCGGACAGGCCGCTGGGGATGGAGATGGCCGGGATGCCGGCCAGCGACATTGGCACGGTGTAGAAGTCGTTGAGGTACATGGCGAGCGGGTCGGCCACGGCTCCGAGCGCGAAGGCGACGGTCGGTGCGGTGGGCGTGACGATCAGGTCGACCTGCGCGAACGCCGCGGCGAAATCCTCGCTGATGCGGGTGCGGACCTTCTGGGCGGTGCCGTAGTAGGCGTCGTAGTAGCCCGAGGCCAGCGCGTAGGTGCCGAGCATGATGCGGCGCTTGACCTCGGCGCCGAAGCCCTGCCCGCGCGTCTCGGTGTACATCGACAGCAGGTCGCCGTCGCCACCGACACGCAGGCCGTAGCGCACCCCGTCGAAGCGCGCCAGGTTCGCCGAGGCCTCGGCGGGAGCGATGATGTAGTAGGCCGACAGGGCGTGCTCGGCGTGTGGGAGGGTGATCTCGACCAGCTCGGCCCCGAGCGACTCGGCCAGCGCCAGCGTCGACTCGAAGTTCGCCTTCACGCCGGCGGACAGCCCGTCGACGGCCTCGAGCAGGTCGCGGGGCACCCCGAGGCGCAGCCCGGTCAGGTCGGTGGCGCTCGGCGCGGTGATCTCGCCCGGGAACTCCACCGACGTCGCGTCGAGTCCGTCCCGGCCGATCATCGCGCCGAACAGCAGCGCGGCGTCGGTGACGTCACGGGTGAGCGGCCCGGCCTGGTCGAGGCTGGAGGCGAAGGCGATCATGCCGTAGCGCGAGACCGCGCCGTAGGTGGGCTTGAGCCCGACGATCCCCGAGAACGCCGCCGGCTGGCGGATCGACCCACCCGTGTCGGTGCCCAGGGCCCAGGGGGCCAGCCCGCCGGCGACGGCCGCGGCCGAGCCACCGGAGGAGCCGCCGGGCACCCGGGTGGCGTCCCAGGGGTTCTTCACCGGCCCGAAGGCGCTGTTCTCGTTGGAGGAGCCCATGGCGAACTCGTCCTGATTGGTCTTGCCCAGCAGCGGCAGGTCGAGGCGCTTGACCACGCTGGCGGTATAGGGCGGGCGGTAGCCCTCGAGGATCTTGGACGCCGACTGGCTGGGGACCCCTTCGGTGCAGAACAGGTCCTTGACCGCCAGGGGCACGCCCGCGCGCCCGCTGGCTGCGGCGCCGGTGCCCTCGGGGGCGACCCACAGGTAGGCGTTGAGGGCATCGCCCGCCGCCCGCTTGCGGTAGGTCTCGAACAGCTCGGCGCCATCGAGCTCGCCGGCGCCGAGGGCCGCCTGGGCCTGGGCGGCGCTGAGAGCGAGGATGTCGGCGCTCATTCGGACGTGGCTCCCGGACTGGGCACCGCGAAGCCACCGTCGGCCACCTCGGGCGCGGCGGCGAGGATGATCTCCCGCGCCAGCGATGGCGTGGGCAGGTCCGGGCGCTGAGCGTCGGTGACCTCGACGACGTGAGCGGTCGGCGCCACACCGTCGAGATCGAGACTGCGCATGCGGTCGATGTGACCGAGCACGTCAGACAGCTCGGCGGCCAGGGTGTCGGCCTCGGAGTCGCTCAGCTCCAGCCGGGCCAGGGCGGCGACGTAATCGACCTCTTCACGGGACAGCATCGGCGCCGATTCTAGGCAGCTGTGGCGAGCGCGCGCTCGTGGCGCGGGTGCGGCGCTAGCTCGGACGCTGAGCGAGCGCCAGGGTCTCGATCCGCCGTGGCGCGTCGGCCTCGGCGATGCCGTCGGTGCGCAGCGAGATCCACGTGCCGATGAGCACGAGCCAGGCCAGCACGAGGCCGAGCACGGCGCCGACGTCGGTCTGCATCGTGTCGACGCCGGGAGCCGCCTGGACCAGCACGTTCGGCGGGTCGAAGACGACCCGGACGAGCAGCGCGATGGCCAGCACGAACGTGAGGATGGCGCAGACCACGGTGAGGCAGACGGGCAGGGCGGGGCCACGCTGGGTGGCCTGCAGGGCCCAGCAGCCGATCGCCACCAGCGCACAGACGATCGCCAGCGGACCGAGGATGTGGTGGGCTTGAAAGCCGGTGGCGCTGGTGGCGGCGCCGAACTCGGCCGAGGTAGCCGAGAAGGTCGAGTTGAGGCTGTACCAGGGCAGCGCGACAAGGTCGATGAGCAGCGCCAGACCTGCCACGCCGATCAGCCATTCCCCCCAGCGCAGCCGGTCCAGGCGCAGGCCGATCCTGTTCCGGGTCTGCACGGGCTGCGAATCTAGCCGGTCGAGGTGGAGGTCGAGGTCGGAGGGGGAGCCGGCGCGGCCTCGGCCT
Organism: Solirubrobacteraceae bacterium; assembly: GCA_965198695.1. Lineage (GTDB taxonomy): Bacteria > Actinomycetota > Thermoleophilia > Solirubrobacterales > Solirubrobacteraceae > Palsa-465. Next base: position 185,755 of record CBDAPW010000004.1, read on the forward strand.
CATAGGCGCCGACGGTGAGCGCGGCACAGGCGATCAGCGCGAGATAGCCCCCGAGCTTGACGTCGAGCACGGCATGGGGATCGGGGAGCACCACGAGCAGCCGGTAGAACAGCGTGGCGGTGGCGATCAGCCCGAACACCCCCGCCGCGTCCGCCATGCCGCGGTGGCGCACCAGGACGCTGAGCAGCGATCCCGCGATGGCCAGCACCAGCCACCAGCGCACCACCGACAGCAGGCTCCACGGACCGGCCGCGGTGGCCCCGGCCGCACCGAAGGAGCCCCGGGCGGGGGTGCTGATCCCGTACCAGCTGGTGGCCAGCATCAACACGAGCAGCGCGAGCGCGCCGCCCACCCGCAGGATCACGCTGGGTTCGCGCCAGCGCACCCGCTGCGGGCGCTCAGGAGACGGCGGGAGGGACACCGGTCTGAAGTCTCGCGGCCATCACGGTGTTCGACAGCAGCATCGCGATGGTCAGCGGACCCACCCCGCCCGGCACCGGGGTGATCAGGCTGGCCTTCTCCTTGACCGCGTCGAAGTCGACGTCGCCGATGAGTCCGTGCTCGGTCCGGGTGATGCCGACGTCGATCACCACCGCCCCGGGCTTGACCCGATCGGCGGTGATCAGGTGCGGAACGCCGGTGGCGACGACGAGGATGTCGGCCCGCCGGGTGATCTCGGACAGGTGATGGCTGAGGTGATGGGCGGTGGTGACCGTCGCGTCGGCGTGCAGCAGCATCATCGAGGCCGGCTTGCCGAACAGGTCCGAGCGGCCGACCACCACGGCCTCCCTGCCCTCGAGCTCCACGTCGTAGCGGGCCAGCAGCTCCATCACGCCGCGCGGGGTGCAGGAGCGCAGTCCGGGATCGCCGCGCGAGAGCCGCCCCACCGAGACGGCGGTGAGCCCGTCGACGTCCTTGTCGGGCGAGATGAGCTCGGTGAGGGCGGTGCCGTCGAGGTGGGCGGGCACCGGCAGCTGGAGCAGGATGCCGGTGACCGCCGGGTCCGCGTTGAGCGCGCGGATGACGTCGGCCACCTCCTCCTGGGTGGCGTCGGCGGGCAGGTGCTGGTGGAGATCGGCGATCCCGACCTCCACCGATTGGCGGCGCTTCATGCCGATGTAGACCTCAGAGGCCGGATCCTCGCCGACCAGCAGCGTGGCCAGGCCGGGCGTCGGGCCGTGGCCGGCGATCAGCGCCTCGACATCGCGGGCGACCTCGGCCCGGATCTCGGCCGCGATGGCCTTGCCGTCGATGATCGTCGCCGTCACGCTCAGCTTCTCCGGGTGATCGGGGCGAGGTCGGCCACCAGCTTGCGCTCGGAGGCGTCCCGGGCGAAGCGGATGACGACGATCCCGCCGGGCTCCAACCCGGTCACCACCCCGTCGCCGAAGGACGGGTGGGAGACGTCGTCGCCCATCCGGTAGGCGACGATCGGCTCGGCCGAGGCGCCCCAGCTCTCTCCCCCACCGGTCTGCGCCCCGGTGTCCCAGCTCCCCTGACCGCCGCCGTCCCAGGAGGTCAGCTTGGCGCGGAAGGAGCCGACGGCGGTGGCCGCACCGCGTGCTCGCTGCTCCTCGCGGTCGGTCAGCGCCGCCGGAATCTCGTTGAGGAAGCGCGAGGGGATGGCGTAGCTGCGCGCCCCGAAGACCGTGCGCTGGCGCGCGTAGGTGAGATACAGGTCCCGTTGGGCGCGGGTGATCCCGACGTAGCAGAGGCGGCGCTCCTCCTCGACGTTGCCCTCCTCGAGCGCGCGGGAGTGCGGGAACACCCCGTCCTCCATGCCGAGCAGGAAGACGATCGGATATTCGAGACCCTTGGCGTTGTGCAGGGTCATCAGGGTGACCAGCCCCTCGTCGTCGACGCGGTTGTCGGCGTCGGCCATCAGCGCCACACGCTGGAGGTACTCGGCGACGGGCTCCTCGCCGTCCTCCCCGGCTCCGTTGATGAGCTCCTCGAGGTTCTCCAGTCGTCCCTGGGCCTCGATGGTGCGCTCGGCGCGCAGCCAGTCGAGGTAGCCGGTGGCCTCGAGCGTCTCGGCGAGCACCGCCTCGACCGACGCGCCGGTGGCCGTCTTCTCGCGCAGCTCCGACATCGTGTCCATGAAACGGCCGAAGGCCTTGACCGCAGCGGCCCCCAGGCCGGGGACCTGACCGCCGGCGGCGGCCAGCGCGGCATCCCAGATCGACAGTCCCACCGTGTTGGCGAAGGAGACCACCTTGGCCACCGAGGTGGCGCCGATGCCACGCTTGGGCTGGTTGACCACGCGCGTGAAGGCGCCGACGTCGAGCGGGTTGACCAGCAGGGTGAGATACGACAGCGCGTCCTTGACCTCCAGGCGGTCATAGAACTTGGTCCCGCCGATCACCTGATAGGGGATCTCCGCCCGTCCCAGCTGCTCCTGGAGCACGCGGGACTGGGCGTTGGTGCGGTAGAAGACCGCGATCTCCGCCCGGGAGGCGCCGCCGTCGACGAGGGTCTGGATCTCCCCGGTGACAAAGCGGGCCTCGGCGTGCTCGTCCTCGAGCTCGCGTACCTTGATCGGGTCGCCCTCCCCCAGCTCCGACCACAGCCGGGCACCGAGATTTCCGCTGTTGGCCCCGATCACCGCGTTGGCGGCGTCGAGGATTGTCTGCACCGAGCGGTAGTTCTGCTCGAGCTTGACCACGTGGGCGTCGGGGAAGTCGTCCTCGAACTCGAGGATGTTGCGGATGTCGGCCGAGCGGAAGCTGTAGATCGACTGGTTGGGGTCGCCCACGACCGTCAGGTTGCGATGCTCGCCGGCCAGCAGCTGGAGCCAGCGGTACTGGACCGGGTTGGTGTCCTGGTATTCGTCGACGAGCACGTGACGGAACTGGTCCTGGTAGTTGCCACGCACCTCGGGGAACAGCTGGAGGACGTCGACGGCGCGCACGAGCAGGTCGTCGAAGTCCATCGCGTTGGCCGACAGCAGCCCGCTCTGGTAGCCCCGGTAGGCGTCGGCGACGATCGCCTCGAAGGCCGAGCCCTGTCGTTGTGCGTACTCATCGGGATCGAGCAGACGGTTCTTGGCCGCGGAGATCTGGGAGTGGATGGCCGCCGGGGTCCAGCGTTTGATGTCGACGCCCTGCTCCTCGAGCACGCGCTTGACCAGGCGGCGTCCGTCGGCCTGGTCATAGATGGTGAACTGGCGGGTGTAGCCGAGTTTGTCGGCATGGGCGCGCAGCATCCGCGCACAGGCGGCATGGAAGGTCATCACCCACATCGCCCGCACGCGACGGCCGACGAGCAGCTCGGCGCGTTCACGCATCTCCGCGGCGGCCTTGTTGGTGAAGGTGATGGCGAGAATGTCCGAGGCCTGGGCCTGGCCCGTGGCCACCATGTAGGCGATCCGGTGGGTGAGCACCCGGGTCTTGCCCGACCCGGCCCCGGCGACGATCAGCAGCGGCCCCGCGCCGTAGGTGACCGCCTCCTGCTGGGGTCCGTTGAGCCCTGCCAGGAGCTGCGCGACCGCCGGATCGTCGGCTCGGTTCACCTGCTCTTCGCGCACCTCGGACACGCCTGGGTACGGTAGCGACCGTGGTGGTCGTGCAAGAGCTCCGAGAGGCCGCCGAACGCGTGGCCGCACAGGCGCGCTCGGTCCGGATCGTCGCGGCCGAGATCCCCCGCTACGCCGCCGCCCTGGGTGAGGCGCCCCCACTCCAGGCGACCCTCCTCCCCGGCCCCCAACGGTCCGGGGCGGCCTGGTACTGGCTCACCCTGGACGCGATCAACTTCGGCTCGGGTTGGTTCCCCACGCTGCGCAAGGGACCCGGCGGCACCGGCTACTCGACCGTCTCGAGGGCCCTGGCGGAACGCTTCGCCGCGCAGGGGGCATGGAGCGCGACGGAACTCGGCGAGCTGACGGCGGCCCAGATGGCCGCCGTGATGCACCAGGACCCCGAGCACGAGCTGATGGCGCGCTTCGCCGCCTCGCTCAACGACCTCGGCGTCCAGCTGGGGGGTGGCTACGGCGGCGACCCCCTGGCGCTGATCGACGCCGCGGCCGGCTCGGCCCCGGCGCTGGTGGAGCGCGTCGTCGACTGGCCCAGCTTCGCCGACGTCTCCGTCTACGGCGGGCTCCGGGTGCCGTTCGCCAAGCGCGCCCAGATCCTCGCCGCCGACCTGGCCCGCTCCGGCGCGGCCGTGTTCGCCGACCTCGATCAGCTGACGATGTTCGCCGACAACCTCGTCCCCCACGTGTTGCGCCTCGACGGGATCCTCGACTTCGCGCCCGAGCTGGTCGCCCGCATCGAGGCCGGAGAGCTGCTCGAGCACGGCGCGCCCGAGGAGATCGAGATCCGCGCGGCGGCGGTGTGGGCAGTCGAGCTGATCGTCGCCGCCAGCCCCCACCCGGTCAACGCTGCCCAGATCGACCAGCTGCTGTGGCAGCGCGGCCAGGGGCCCCGCTACAAGGGGTCACCGCGCCATCGCAGCCGCTCCAGCGCGTACTGAGTGATACAACCCTCAGCCACCGCGGATCAACAAACCCGTAACGCCAGTGGGCTCGGCCCCGGTGCTGCGCCGCTAGGAGACCGTCTTCACATGATCATTGGAGTTCTGAACGAGGCGCAGCCGGGTGAGACCCGGGTGTCGGCGACGCCGAATACGGTGGCGCAGCTGATCAAGCTCGGGTACGAGGTAATCGTGCAGACGGGAGCGGGCGAGCTCTCGAGCTTCCCCGACGAGGCCTACGTCGAGGCGGGCGCGAGCATCGGCGATCCCCTCAGCGCCGACATCGTCTTCGGGGTCAACGCCCCGTCGAAGGCCCAGCTCGACGGCCTCAAGGACCACGCGACGCTGATCTCCTGGCTGTCCCCCATGCTCGACCAGGACCTCGTCGACGACCTGGCTCGGCGACCGATCACCGCTCTTGCGCTCGACGCCGTCCCGCGGATCAGCCGCGCCCAGAGCATGGACGTGCTCTCCAGCACGGCGAACATCGCCGGCTACCGAGCGGTGGTCGAGGCCGCGCATGAGTTCGGACGCTTCTTCACCGGGCAGGTCACCGCCGCGGGCAAGGTACCCCCCGCCCGGATCCTCATCGCCGGCGCCGGCGTGGCCGGCCTGGCCGCGATCGGCGCGGCGGGCAGCATGGGCGCGCAGGTGTATGCCACCGACCCGCGTCCCGAGGTGGCTGACCAGGTCAAGTCCCTGGGGGGTGAGTACCTCAACGTCGACACCGGCGAGGAGGCGGAGGTGTCGGCCACCGGGTACGCCAAGGAGATGGGCCAGAACTACAACGAGCTGGCCGCGGCGCTGTATGCCCGGACACTGCCGGACATCGACATCCTCGTCACCACGGCCAACATCCCCGGCCGGCCCGCCCCGCGACTGATCAGCGAGGAGATGGTGGCGTCGATGAAGCCGGGGTCGGTGATCGTCGACATGGCCGCGGTCACCGGCGGGAACGTCGCCGGCACGGTCAAGGGCGAGAAGACCCTGACCGCCAACGGTGTGACGATCCTCGGGTACACCGACCTGGCCGGTCGTCTGCCCACCCAGGCCTCCCAGCTCTACGGCCAGAACCTGGTCAACCTGATGAAGCTGCTGACCCCGGAGAAGGACGGCCAGCTGGTGCTGGACTTCGACGACGTGGTCCAGCGCAGCATCACCGTGGTGCGTGACGGCGAGCTGACCTGGCCACCGCCCCCGGTACAGGTCTCGGCCGCCCCGGCGCCCGCCGCCGCCGCGGCGGCGGAGCCCGCCCCGGTCAAGGCGCCGATGTCCGAGGCCCGCAAGTACGGGCTGATCGCCCTGGGTGCGCTGATCCTCTTCGTGCTCGCGGCGATCTCGCCGGCCAGCCTGTTGCCCCAGATCACCGTGCTGGTGCTCGCCGTGGTGATCGGCTACTACGTGATCGGCAACGTCCACCACGCGCTGCACACGCCGCTGATGTCGGTGACCAACGCGATCTCCGGCATCATCCTGGTCGGCGGGATCCTGGAGATCGGGCACTACACCACGCTCGTGACGATCGTCTCCGCGTTCGCGATCCTGCTGGCCTCCATCAACATCTTCGGCGGCTTCGCGGTGACGCGTCGGATGCTCGCCATGTTCTCGAGGAGCTAGGGACATGCGCATCTCCATCGCGGCTGACGCCGCCTACATCGTCGCGGCGCTGCTGTTCATCCGGGCCCTCGCCGGGCTCTCACGCCACGAGACGGCCAGGGCCGGCAACTACTTCGGCATGGGCGGCATGATCCTGGCGCTGGTCGCCACCATCGTCCTCGCCGCCCACAACGGGATGAGCGCACTCGGGGTGATCCTCCTCGTCGTCGCCGTGGCGATCGGCGCGGTGATCGGCCTCTACCGCGCCCGGGTGGTCGAGATGACCGGCATGCCCGAGCTCATCGCCCTGTTCCACTCCTTCGTCGGTCTCGCCGCCGTGCTGGTGGGCTGGGACGGCTACCTGAGCGTCGAGCACAAGCCCTTCGGCGCCGAGGCGGACTCCTTCCGCGTGCTCGGCACCTACGGGATCCATCACGGCGAGGTGTTCATCGGCGTGTTCATCGGCGCGGTCACCTTCACCGGCTCGATCATCGCCTTCCTCAAGCTGTCGGCCCGCATCAACTCCAAGCCGCTGGTGCTGCCGGGCAAGAACTACCTCAACCTGGGGGCGCTGGCGGTGTTCGTCGGGTTGACGGTGTGGTTCATCGTCACTCCGAACCTGGTGGCGCTCATCCTCGTCACGCTCGTCGCCCTCGCGCTCGGCCTCCACCTGGTCGCCAGCATCGGCGGCGGCGACATGCCCGTCGTGGTCTCGATGCTCAACTCCTACTCCGGCTGGGCCGCGGCGGCCTCGGGCTTCCTGCTCAACAACGACCTGCTGATCGTCACCGGCGCATTGGTCGGCTCCTCCGGTGCCTATCTGAGCTACATCATGTGCAAGGCGATGAACCGGTCCTTCATCTCCGTGATCGCCGGCGGCTTCGGGATCGAGGCCGCCTCCGGTGAGGAGAAGGACTACGGCGAGCATCGCGAGATCAACGCCCAGGACGCCGCCGAGCTGCTCAAGGACGCCAAGTCGGTGATCATCACGCCCGGCTACGGCATGGCCGTCGCCCAGGCTCAGCACGGCGTGGCCGAGCTGACCCGCAAGCTGCGCGCCAACGGCACCGAGGTGCGCTTCGGCATCCACCCCGTCGCCGGACGCCTGCCCGGACACATGAACGTGCTGCTCGCCGAGGCCAAGGTGCCCTATGACATCGTGCTCGAGCTGGATGAGATCAACGACGATTTCTCCGACACCGACGTCGTACTGGTCATCGGCGCCAACGACACCGTCAACCCGGCCGCAGCCGAGGAACCCGGCAGCCCGATCGCCGGCATGCCCGTCCTCCACGTCTGGGAAGCCCACAACGTGATCATCTTCAAGCGCTCCATGGCCTCGGGCTACGCCGGCGTGCAGAACCCGCTGTTCTTCCGCGAGAACTCCGAGATGCTGTTCGGCGACGCCAAGGACCGCGTCGACGAAATCGTCAAGGCGCTCTAGGCACGAGGTCGATGTCCCTGGGTGTGCCGTGCTGGCACATGGCGGGACATCGACTTTCGCTCACTGCGCCCGCGAGCTCCGGAGCCTCGTCGGCAGCCACCAGTTGGCCGAGCCGAGCAGGCTGATCAGCGCGGGCACGATCAGTGCCCGCACCACGGTGGCGTCAAGTGCGATGCCCACGGCCAGCCCGGTGGCGAGGATCTTGATCTCGGTGTCGGGCGCCGATCCGAGTGCCACGAAGGCGAGGAACAGGATCAGCGCGGCGCTGGTCACCAGCCGTCCGGTGCGTCCGAGTCCGCGGACCACCGCCTGGGAGGTCGAGTGGGTGGCGTCGTACTCCTCGCGGACGCGGCTGAGGATGAACACCTCGTAATCCATCGAGAGCCCGTAGAGGAACGCGAAGGTCGCGAGCGGAACCCAGTTGGTGATCGCGCCGGTGCCCGGGACGCTGCCGATGAGCTCTGAGCCATGGCCGTCCTGCCAGACGATGACCAGCACGCCGAAGGCCGAGGCGACCGAGAGGATGTTGAGCAGGATCGCCTTGATCGGCAGGACGATCGAGCGCAGGCCGACCGCGAGCAGCCCGAAGGTCAGCACCGCGATGAGGACGCCCATGAGCGGGAACGCGCTGTAGATGGCGTTGGTCAGATCACTGTCCTGAGCGTCGGGTCCGCCGACCAGCAGTCGGGCGCTGTGCCGGGCCCGGATCGCGTCGAGGGTCCTCCGACCGCCGCTCGCGGCCGAATCCGCGGTCGGGATGACCTCGAGCAGCTGGTCCCCGCCCCGGGTCCAGGGAGACCCGGCCGGCATGCGAACCGCGCGCACGCCGGCGACACGATCGAGACGCGCGGCCGTCGCCGGAGCGCCGCGGACCGGCGTCAGCACCTCGATGGGGCTCAGTGTCCCCCCGCCCAGGCCGGCGCGGTCCAGGCTGACCAGGGCGTCGTGGGCCGGGCCGGAGGCGGCCAGCGAGGCGCTGGCGGGCTCACCCGGGTTGAGTGCGAGCGCGAAGCAGGCCAGCGCGACCATGATCGCCAGCCCGCCCACGGCAGCCGGCCAGCGACGCCGGACGACGAGGGCCGACCAGCGCTCCCAGACCGGAGTGGCCGATGCGCGGCGCTCGCGGCGCCGGTCATGGCGGCGGTCGAGCCGGGGCCCGAGGGCGACGAGCAGGCCGGGCAGGAGGGTGAGGGTCGCGGTGACGCTGACGATCGGAATGAGCAGCCCACCCACACCGATCGAGCGGATGAAGGGGACCGGAACCGCCACAAGGGAGATGAGGCCGATGCCCACCGTGACCCCGCTGATGAGGATCGAGCGCCCAGCGGTGGCCATGGCGCGGCGCACGGCGTCCTCGGCACTGGCGCCGGCCTCACGCTCCTCGCGCCAGCGGACGATCAGCAGCAGGGAGTAGTCGATGGCGACCCCGAGGCCGATGAGCCCCACGAGGAACTGGACGACGAACGAGATGGTGAACCCGGCGGCGAGACCGCGGATGACCAGGAAGGTGCTGAGGATCGAGACGATCGCGATGAGGATGGGGACGAAGGCCAGCGGCGACCCGAACACGATGACCAGCACCAGCAGCGCCCCGAGGCCGCCGAGCAGCGTCTCCACCAGCAGACCCGCCCCGCCGGAGCTCGAGCCGGTCGCGAGGGCCTGCTGGCCGGTGACGCCGAGATGGTCGCGCCCGGCGGCCCGCTGGAGCGCCGACAGAGCCGCGGTGTTGGCATCCGGGGCGGGTTGCCCCGGCGGCACGAAGACCAGCCCCGCGATGAGATCGGCCCGGGGTGCGCTGAGTCCCGGGCCGCCGATGATCGTGCGCGCGCCCGCCACGACAGCGGCCACCCGCCGCATCGCGGCAGCCTGCTCTGTGCGACCAACCAGGACGATCGGCGCGATGACGCCGCCGGAACCCGTATGGGCGAGGATGGCCTGGTTGGCCACGAACGCGGGGCGCGACGGCGCGTCAAAGCGCTGGGAGAGATGACCGCTCAGGGTTCCGGCGGCCCAGGCACCGGCGAGCGTCAGGACCAGCCAGGTGAGCGCGATGGCACGTCGGCGGGCCAGCGTGAACTCGACGAAGCGCGACATGGCGCGCACGCTAGCGGGGACTGCCGTGCCCTGTCCGACCGTGTGAGCGCGGTGAGCGGATCAGGCGCGAGGTCGATCTCCCTGGATGGGCGCATGTGTCCCCCGCAGGGACATCGACTTCGCAACCGGTGGCCCTGGTGCCGGTCTCAGAGACCAGCACCAGGCAGCGACGTGGCCTAGATACCGAGGGCTTCGCCGCGCGCTTCGGCGATCGCCTTGGCGCCGGCGTCGCCGACCAGCAGCTCGGGACGCAGCGTGCCGCTGTTCACCAGGTCGAGGGCCGGGTAGCGGCCCACCGAGGCGAGCCCGGCATCGAGCGCGATGACCGTCGTCTCCCCACCCAGGGCGCGGGCGGCGGTGGCAATGACCGTCAGGCTGCCGCCCTCGACGAGGTTGCGCGCGGCGGCCAGGGCCTTGTGGGCGGTGTGGGGGTGCAGACCGTCGAGGGTGTCGATGAGCACGACGGCGTCGGCTCCGCGGGTCGCCACGCGCTTGGCCTGGTCGATGACCAGGTCGACCGCGTGATCCTGGGCGTCGGCGGAGGCACCGAAGGAGAGCGCGGCGGCCGGGGTCGGCAGGCCGGCGTCGCTCGCGTTCCAATCCGACAGCTCCTCGGGCCGCACGCCGGTCAGGGCCACGAACACCGTCAGCGTCTCGTCCTTGGCCAACACGGCGGCGAGCTGGCGGAGGGTGTGGGACTTGCCCGACCAGGCGGCGCCGGTCAGGGCGACGCGTGAGCCACGCCCCAGCGGGGTGAGGAACTCGATCGCCTTGAGCGTCTCGTCCTCAGAGGCCAGCTTGAAGCGCTCGGCCGGGAAGCTGGCGGCCAGGTCGTCGTAGCGGGCACGATCGGCGAGCTCGGAGGCCGGGTTGGCGTTGATGGTGTCGATGCGCACCAGCGAGGCGAAGCGCTCAGAGCGCTGGGGCGGACGCCGCGGGCCGGTGACGGTGTCGCCGGAGACGAGCTCACAGCGCTTGACCTGGGCGGCGGAGATGTAGACGTCGGCGTCAGAGGGTTCGGGCGGGCTGACGCGCACGAAGCCCGAGCCGTTGGGGAGCAGCTCGACGACGCCCTCGACGATGACCGCCTCCTCGTCAGCCGTTTCGGCCTTCTCGGAGCGGTCGGAACGGTCGTTGCGGTCGGCCCGGTCGGAGCGGTCGCCCCGGTCAGAGCGATCCCCTCGGTCTGAACGACTGGAACGGCTGGCGCGCTCGGGCTTGTCGGGAGTGTCGGCCTTGGCGGCCGCCTCGGTCTCGGCGTCGGTCGACTCGGCGACCTCGTCGCTGCTGTCCCGCGCGCCGCTGCGACCACGGCCGCCACGACGGCCCCGCCGGCGTCGACTCGAGGCGGCCGATTCCTCGGCGGTCTCGTCCTCGACGTCGGTGTCGGCGATCTCGGCCGGGTTCTCCCCGGACTGGCGGGAGATGATCGTGTCGATCAGATCGGCTTTGCGGAGACGGCGATAGCCGTCGATGGTGAGCTCGGAAGCGATGGTGTGCAGGTCAGCCAGCGGGCTGGCCTCGAGCGCGTCACGGTCGAGTACTGACATATGGGGTCCTCCAGATTTCGATGATTCGGTGGGCTCCGGCCGCGTTGTCGGCAGCGGTCGGCGATGTCGCGACGTGCAGGTTAGCGCTGTCGGCGGAGATTTTCCGCCAGGGTCAGGTCAGCTGGCACCTCGACCCGTCCGGCGAGAACCTCCCGCACCTTGAGGAAATCGGCCGCCGCGGCGACGTCGTGGATGCGCACCATGTGCATTCCGGCGTCGGCCACGTAGGCCAGCGCGGCCAGGGTTCCGCCCAGGCGCTCACGCGGCGCGCGCTGGGTGATCGCGCCGATGAAGTCCTTGCGTGAGATGGCGGCCAGCAGCGGGCGACCCAGGGCATGGAGGTCGCCGATGGCGCGAAGGGTCTCGACGGTCTGGAACGGGGTCTTGGAGAAGTCCGGCCCGGGGTCGAGCATGATCTGCTCAGGTGCAACACCGCGGGCGATGGCCCTGTCCATCAGCTCGCTCAGCAGCTGGGACACGTCGGCCGCCATACGGCCGTCGTAGGCGCGGTCATGGAGTCGCTGCTTGGGCACCGCCCGGGTGTGCATCAGCACCAGGCCCGCGCCGGTGGCGGCGCAGACGTCGGCCAGCTCGGGGTCCGCCAGGGCGCTGACGTCGTTGACGATGTGAGCGCCGGCGTCGATTGCGGCGGCCGCCACCGCCGGCTTGTAGGTGTCCACGGAGATCGTCACCCCGAGCGCGGCCACCGCCGCGATCACCGGCACGACCCGCTCGATCTCCTCCTGGGCGGCGACCGCCGGGCGGTCGGTGGTGCCACTCTCCCCGCCGATGTCGATGACCGATGCCCCGGCGTCGATGAGCTCCCGGGCCAGCGCGACCCGGGCGGCCAGGGTCTTCTCCAGCCCCTGGTCCGAGAACGAATCGGGCGTGGCGTTGACGATCCCCATCAGCGCCGGCGGCCCCCCGCCGAGCCCCAGCGTCCCCGAGCCCGCCAGCGCGAGCGTGCGCTCGGGCGCGATCACCGTCGGACCCAGGCGCGGTAGCGGAAGGAGGCCTCGAGCATGACCGCGTGGGCGCGCTCGCACCCCGGGCACTCGGCCATGTGGGCGAAGATCCACGCATCGTCGTCCGCCTCGAGGGGCTCGGAATCCTGGCGCCTGGCGAGGATGCGCAGGGCGCGCTCTCGCTCCGCGCACAGCTCGCCCTCGTGGGGGTAGGGGCCGCGCAGCTCCTCGCGCAGCTGCAGGCGGGCCCGAGCCAGCAGCAGCGCCACGGCCGCCACCTCGAGGTCCATGACGCGACCGATCTGGTGGTAGGAGAGCCGGGGCAGCTCCCGCAGGACCAGCGCCTCGCGCTGGCGGTTCGCCAGGGCGGCGTTGGCGCGCTCGATCTCGGCGGCCACCGCGTCGCTGAGTGAGCCGGGTCGGACGGTGGTGGGGCCGACCGACTCACCCTCGCTCTGACGGCAGGCGATCGCCGTCCGGGCGATCGCCTCCAGGCGGCTGTGAGGGGGTTCGGTGAGGGCGTTGCGGACGGCCTGGGCCGAGGCGGGCCCGGGTCCCAGGATGCGGCGGGCGAGCTCCGCCAGCTCGTGACCCAGCGGCGTGTCGAGCAGGCGCTCGGGATCCCAGTCGGGCGTCCCCGTGTCTCCGGGTCGATCAGTCGTCGCGGCCATGATCTCCCCGCGGCAGGCTACAACTCAGGTCAGCGTTGGGGAGACGGAGATGCCCTCCTCCGCCGCCTCTCTGGCGAAGTCGGTGATCGCCGTGGCCACCTGCATCCGGCTCCAGCCGAGCGCCCCGCCGAGCGTCTCGGCCACCCGCACCGGCTCGGGCGCCTGGGGCTCGCTGAGGGTGCGGCCGGCCAACAGGCCCAGACGGGTGCGGCGCAGCAGCACGTCGCCGACGCTGCGGGCCTGCTCCTCGGTGGCGGCGAAGGCGACCTCGGCCAGCAGGTCGGGATGGCCGCGGAGGATGGGCTTGGCCAGCTCCCGCCGCTCCTGGGCGAGGGCCAGCACGCGATCGGCCCGCTCGCCGTAGCGGTCGGCCAGATGGGTGTAGACGTCATCGGCCACGCCGGGCACGCGAACCAGGCGGTCGGCGGGGACGGGCTGACCCAGGGGGATGCGGTCGGTGCGGCAGGGGGCATAGCGGCCGTCGCGCTCGACGAGGGCGTCGACGGCCATCTTGGCCATGCGTCGCCAGGTGGTCAGCTTGCCGCCGGTGATGGTGATCATCCCGCTGGAGGTCTCATACAGCTCGGCCTTGCGGCTGATGTCGACGGACTTGCGGCTGTCCCCGGTGGAGATGAGCGGCCGCACCCCGGCGAAGGCGCCCTGGATGTCACCGGGGCCCAGCGAGCGTCCGAAGAACCCGTTGACCGCGTCGAGCAGGTAGTCGATGTCGGCGGTCGCGGGCCGGATGTGGTCGAGCTCGCTGGCGTAATTGTTGTCGGTCGTGCCGATCAGGCTCATCCCGTACCAGGGAAGGGCAAAGATTGTCCGGTTCTCGCCCGCCGGGACGATGGCGCCCGAGATCAGCGGGAGGTCCTCATGGGAGAGCAGGATGTGGGTGCCGCGACTGGGCCGGATCTGGGGCACCTCGGCCTCGGAGGCGAGCTCCCCCGGGCGGATCCGGTCCGCCCACACGCCGGTGGCGTTGATGACGTTGTCGGCGCGGAGCCGGAACTCGCTGCCGGTCTCGAGATCGCGGGCGCGAATGCCCTCGGCATCGACGGCGAGCGCCTCGACCCGGTTGGCGGCGACGGTGCCGAAGCGCTCGGCCTCGGCCAGCACGGTCAGCACGAGTCGGATGTCATCGGTCTGACAGTCGTAGAAGAGGTAGCCACCGGAGGGGTTGCGCGTCGACAGGGCCGGCAGCAGCTCGAGTACCTCGGCGCCGCTGATCACCCGATGGCGGTCGGGACTCCACTCGGCGTCCTCGGGCGCGTCGGGGCTCGGGGCGCCGCGGCCGCGCCGCAGCCGGGGCAGGCTGGCGGTCGACATCACGTCGTACATGTTCAGTCCCAGGCCGGTGATGCGATCGGGCCGCACACCGTCGAAGGCGGGGATGACGATCCGCAGCGGTCGCACCAGGTGCGGGGCGAGCCGCACCATCAGCTGGCGTTCCAGCAGCGCCTCGCGGACCAGGCCGAGATCGAAGTTCTGGAGGTAGCGCAGGCCGCCGTGCACCAGCTTGGACGAGCGCGAGCTCGTGCCCGACCCGTAGTCGGCCTTCTCGATCAGCGCGACGCTGTAACCACGGCTGGCGGCGTCGAGGGCGACCCCGGCGCCGGTGATCCCGCCGCCGATGACGGCGACGTCGAAGGCCTCGGTGCTGAGGGAGCTGACGGCATCGTCGCGCTGCATGCCCATTGACTCTGACAGAAGCCGGCTCGACGGCGCCGGCTCGGGGCCGGGGCTCGGTGTGCCCCTACTGGTAGGGGTCGGCGGCGCCCTCGGCCTGGCGCTCGCGGATGACGCCCTCGATCTTGTCGATCGTCTCCTGGGACATACGTCGCACCTCCCAGTGGGTGAGGCGGATCACCAGCATCGGGCTGGTGGCGATCACGTCGGCGTTGCGGGGCTCGCGGCTGAGCAGGCCCATCTCACCGATGAGGTTCCCCGGGCCGAGGGTGGCGACCTTCGTGCCGTCCTTGATCACGTCGGCGGTGCCCTCCTCGATGGCGATCAGCTCGGTGGAGAAGTCGCCCTCCTTCATGAGGATCTGGCCTTCGGCCACGCTCGTCTCGGTGGCGAACGCGGCCAACCGGCGGGCCTCCTCGGGCACCAGGGTGGAAAACAGGGGTATCGCCGTCAGGCGTGTGGGATCCATGCTCATGCTCGGACGCACTCCTCCGGGGTCAGATTCCTGTGAGTACGGCCGCGACTCTAACTCACCCGTGGACGATCGCGACCCGGTCACAGCGCCGGCAGCGGCAGCGGCCGGCCCACCAGGGCCATGAGCGCCTCGCCGGTGACCCATTCAGGTGTCTGGCTGTCGTCCTTGGCGTAGTTGATCGCGCCGTCGGGCCGGATCCGGGCCTGTAGGTAGTCGATCGCCCGGCGGGGACGGACCCCGGCGGCGATCAGACCCTGCACGGCGAAGGCGGTCGACTGGGCGTTCGAGCTCTCACCCGGCGTGGCGGGGAAGCCGCCGTCGGGGTTCTCATGAGCGGTGATGAAGGTGACCGCCCGGCGCACGTCGCCGAGCGCCTCGAGCACCGCCCCGGTGTCATCGATGTCGCTCACCGCACCCCGGGTGGCGAAGTTGAAGCCGCCGTCGGCATCCTCCTGAGCCGCCAGCCATCTCAGGGTCGCTGCGGGCACCCGCCGGTGGGCCGCTCTCAGCGCCAGCACCCCGAAGGCGGTGAGGTTGGTCTGGTCGTCGATCGCCGGGTGGAAGTGGAGGCGGTCGACCAGTCGGCTCACCGGGTCGCCGAGCGGTGCCAGCACCAGGATCGAGCGCTCGATCGCGCCGGGGTCGCCGGCCTGGTGGTCCGCGATGTAGGCGAGCAGGCGGGCCGGCGGCCGGACCCCGTCGGCCTCCAGGCCGAGGGCCGCCCAGCCGCTGTAGAGCGGTGAGCTCAGCGGCGCGTTGAGCAGGTACTGGCGGGGCGTCCGATGCTGGGCGCCGGCCGCCCGGGCCGGCGCCGGTGAGGTGAGCGTCGCCGCGCCGAGCAGCCCGGCCAGGAGGATCGCCGGCGCCACCCACTGGACGTTGATGCGCAGGGCGAAGCGGCGCAGCGAGCGGGCCAGGGCCGGGCCGAAGGCGAGCGCGAAGGCGAAGCTGGAGCCGGCGCTGATCAGGTCAAAACCGACTCCGCTGCCCACGTAGGCCCCGAGCTGGGCCAGCGAGTGGTCGCTGTAGGTGACCCAGTCACCGAAGTCCTGGAAGGCGGTGAAGCCGAAGCCGAGCACGAAGCAGACGACCGCCAGGGGCCAGCGGCGGGTGCCCAGGCGCGGCAGCAGCGCGCCGATCACCCCACACAGCCCCCAGCCGAGCATCTGCCAGGGGGTCCACGGGCCCTGGCCGAAGAAGAAGTTCGAGGCCAGCGCGGCGACGGCCCCCACGGTGAAGCCAGGCGCGCCGCCGAGCGTCATGCCGGTGACGATGATGATGTCGGTGGTCGGCTTGACGTTCGGCACCGCGGCGAAGGCGATCCGGCCCAGTGCGGCCAGGGCCGCCAGGGTGCCGACCAGGGCCACGACCTTGGCGTCCGGTTTGGAGCGCTCATACCAGCCGAAGCCGGCCGCCAGCGCGAGGGCGAGGAGTCCGTAGGCAGCCAGCGGCCAGCTCATGGCACCAGGACCTGTCCGTCGGTGATCCGGGCGGCCTCGGTGGCGAAGTAGGTGCCCCCGGCGAGGATCTCCTCCGGCGTGCCGTCGGCGATGAGGCGCCCGGCGGCGAGCAGCAGCACCCGGTCGGCGAAGCGCGCCGCGAACTCCGGATCGTGGGTGGCGACCACCACGGCGGAGCTGACGGCGTCGATCAGCGCGATGAGCTGATCGCGATGGCTGCGGTCCATGCCGCGGGTCGGCTCGTCCAGGCACAGCACGGCGGGCATCTCGGTCCCCGTGACGATCGCCAGGGCCAGGCGTTGGCGCTCACCGCCGGACAGGTCGCGGGGGTGGCGCTCGTGCAGGTGGGCGAGGTCGAAGCGGGCCAGCGCCGCGGGCGCGGCCTCCGCCGCGACGGTGTCGTGGACCAGGTAGTCCCCGGGGTTCTGCAGCAGCAGTCCGACCCGGGTTCCGTGGGTGTCGACGCGGCCGCGGGTCGGCTCCAGCAGCCCGGCGGCGTGCTTGAGCAGGGTCGATTTGCCCGCGCCGTTGGCGCCCATGAGGGCGACGCGCTCGCCGGCGCGGATCTCCAGGTCGACCCCGCGGAGGATCTGGGGGCCGTGCCTGACCTCGTGCCAGACCCCCTTGAAGGTCAGCGCCACCTCATCCGTGTCACGTTTTTCCGGCCTATGCGGCACAACGTGACACGACCCGGGATCGCGCAGCGCCGACCCGGGATCGCGTAGGGCCGCGCGAGCTGCTTTGACCCCCGCCACCGGGGCCAGGCCCGCCTTGACCAGCAGCGTGGCGCCCGGTGTCGCCAGCGCGGGATCGTGCGACACCGCCCAGGCCAGGAACGCGTCCGGCGCGCCGCTGAACACCACCCGTCCGGCGTCGAGGGCCACGACGCGGTCGGCCGCGGGCAGGCAGCGCTCGAGCCGGTGCTCGGACATCACCACGGTGAGGTCGCCGTCCTCGTTGAGGCGCCGCAGCAGCCCGATCAGCTCATCACCGGCCACCGGGTCGAGCTGGGAGGTCGGCTCATCCAGGCAGACCGCGTGGGGACGCCCGGCCAACGTGGCGCCGAGGGCGACGCGCTGGAGCTCCCCGCCGGACAGCTCGGCGGTCGAGCGCTCGAGCAGCGCGTCGATGGCCAGTGACAGCGCGGCCTCCTCCACCCCACGCGCGACGGCCGCCGGGGACCAGCCGCGGTTCTCCAATCCGAAGGCGAGCTCGGCGCGCACGCTGCCCATGACGATCTGGGTCTCGGGGTCCTGGAACAGGCTGGCCACCTCGGCGGCCATCTCGCCCGGGCGGTGCTCGCGCGTGTCGAGCCCGGCCACGCTGACCCGACCGGCGAAGTGACCGCCGTGGAAGTGGGGCACCAACCCGGCGATCGCCCGCAGCAGCGTGGTCTTGCCCGACCCGCTGGAGCCGGCCAGCACCACGAACTCCCCGCGGGCGACCTCGAGGTCGACCTCCGACAGCGCCGGCGCGTCCGCCCCGGGGTAGGTGTAGCTCAGCCCACGCACGCTGATCATGTGATCCCCAGCCGGTCGAGGAAGGGCGCCAGGGCGAGTGGGACCACGGCGACGGCGAACCAGGGTGAGAGCAGGCGGGTAAGGATGATCGTCACGATCAGCGCGATGGCGGAGGCCGAGAACTCGAGCCCGTGGCGCGAGCGCGGCAGGCGCGAACGCGCCGCGCGGCCGTCGCTGAGCCCGAAGCCGCGGACCTCGAGCGCGGCGGCCACGTCGAGGGCCCGGTCGAGCACCCCGCTGGTGCTCGCGCCCAGCAGGGCCAGGCGTGAGGGGGCGGATCCGCTGCGCGTGCGCTGAGCGTCGGCCATCCGCCGCGCGTCGCGCATCAGCACCGGAACCATGCGGGTGGCCACTGTGACGGTGAGCGCCGAGCGCGCCCCGAAGCGGTGGGTCAGGGCGAGCACCGCATCGGGGTCCACCCCGAGTGAGTAGAGGAGCCCGACCTCGATCAGGGTGGCGGCGCGCAGACCCAGCAGCGCCCCCGAGCCGACCGCCTGGGCGGTGATGTAGCGGTAGCCGAGCACCGGCAGGTTGCCGAATACCCAGATGATCGTCGTGCCCTGCTGGGACACCAGCGCGTTGATGGCGCAGATGGTCAGGGCCATGATCAGCGCCCAGCGCAGCGAGCGCAGCGTCTCGGCACCCAGCTGGGCGGCGGCCGCGCCGGCCAGCACGGTCAGGCTGACCACGCCGAGGACCGCGGCGTCGGGGGCGATCAGCGCCGCGGCGGCCAGCGCCGCGCACCAGCCCATGGCGGCGCCGGGACCAGCCGCGTGCAGCGGCGTCGACCTGCGCCGGTAGAGCACCGCCTAACCGCTGGGTTGGACCGGCAGCGGGATGACCTTGCCGCCGGGGAGCACGGCCACCGCGAAGTGGTCGGCCAGCTTGGCCGGGGTCAGCGCGGCGGCGGCGGCGTCCACCCCGGCCTTGTCCGTACCGGTGACCAGCCAGACCGGCTCATTCAGGCCGGTCTGCTCGATCGCCGCGATCAGGCCGACGGAGCCGTAGTAGGTCTTCACCACGTCCCCGGCGGCGTTGTCGGCCTCCAGCACCTGGGCGTGCTTGCCGACGACGAACTGGCCGTAGACCCCGGAGGTCCCCGGCCCGGCCTGGAGCAACTCGGAGGCGATGACGCCCTCGAGCTGGGTGAACGTGCCGACGAGCAGCGCCAGCGAGTCCGAGCCCGAGCCGGTGCCGAGACCCTGGAAGGAGACCTTGACGCCGGCGTGGCTGAGTGAGTCGGTGGCCTTGGTGCACGCCGCGCTCAAGCCCGGGCCGCAGGTCACCACGGTGGGATAGGCCTGCCCGCCCGAGCCGTTGAGGAACGGCTCGGGGTAGGAGCCGACGATCGCCGGCACGTCCTGGACCGCCTGCCAGTCATGCAGATCCCACCAGACATGGTCGCCCGGGTGCAGCTGGGTCGCGCCAGCGCCCTTGGGCGCCTCGATGCCGTTGACGTAGTAGAACCAGTCGACCTTCTTGGCCTCGTCGTTGCCATGCCCGTTGATGGCATCGACGAAGCCGCCCCCGTCGGAGGTCTTGAGGGTGAAGAACTGCTTGGTGAAGTTCATCACCGTGTCGGCGGAGGGGCTCGCTGAGGAGTCGGTGCCCACGGTATGGCTGCCGAAGTCGGTGGTCACACGGACCGAAACCCGCTTGCTGGTCTTGTTGCCGTTGACCGCGATCCCGCAGCCCGCCAGCAGCCACACCGCCGCCAGGACCAGGGCGGCGGCGCGCAGGGGCCGCGGGTTGAGCCGACGGGTCAACTACGCGGCGTTCTGGGCGACGACGGTGGCCTCGTCCCGGATGTAGCCGGGTGCGGTGGCGACCAGGGTGCTGGCGTGGCTCGGAGCGGGCAGCGTCGCAGTGCCGTTGGCGGCGGTGGTGACGGTGTGCGTGCCGAGCTTCAGCGTCGCGCCCTTGAGCGGCGCCGCCGTGCCCTTGGCGCTGTAGCCGACCACCTTGGCGGTCACCGTGGTTCCGGACACCGTGGTGCTGACCGCGAGCGGCGTCTGCGCCTTCCCCGAGGCGGGTACGGCGGCGAACAGCAGCGTGTCACCGGCTTTCAGCTTGATCTCACACGCGCCGACGGTCGCCGGAACGTGGTTGACGAAGATCTCGAAGTAGTCCCGCTTGCTCGGGGTGTCGCCGAGGATGCTGGTGATGTCGTACTCCTTGTAGGAGGCGTACCACTTGCCCTGCCAGTTGCCCCGGGTGGCGAGGTTGAGCGCGCCCTGGCCGCTGTCGGCGGGGCAGTCACCCGCGCTGACGCCGTCCTTGGTGATCGAGCCGCTGGCCGCCAACGTCACGGTCTGGGCGCGCGACAGCGTGGCGTTGAGGCCTTCCAGGCGCACGCTGACCTTGGGGCCGCTGGCTGCGGCCATGGCCGGAGCGGTGATGAGTCCAGCGACCAGAACGGTTCCGGTCGCGATGAGTCTGGGCTGCTTCATGGGAGAGCCACCCCTTTCCACGAGGGCTTGACGGCTTGAGGTCGGCGCTGGTTTCCTGGCTTACGGGCCGACCGACCGCGCCTTCCCGGCGGCCCGAGGGCCCCAGTGGCATATGCGGTCGGCATCCCCGATCACAGTGGCGGGTCCGCGCCGGTCTCTCACCGGCTTCCCATCACGTCCGACCTTCGGACGCCGCGATCGTAGCGGTGTAATGTGCGCGTCGCTGTGACGGTTAACCTCACGCGCATCTACACCCGCCTCGGCGACGACGGGGAGACGCACCTCGGCGATATGAGCCGAGTGGTCAAAACGCACCCGCGCATCGAGGCCTACGGGACCGTCGACGAGCTCAACGCCCAGATCGGCGTCAGCCTGGCCACCGGCGGCCTCCCCGACGCCTACGCCGGCTGGCTCGCCCGCATCCAGAACGACCTGTTCGACGTCGGCGCGGACCTTGCCGCCCCCGAGGATCCCGAGCACGAGCGTCTGCGCGTGCTGCCCGAACAGACGACCTGGCTTGAGGAGCGCTGTGACGAGGTCAACGCGACGCTGGCCCCGTTGAAGTCCTTCGTCCTCCCCGGCGGCACCCTGGCCGCCGCTCATCTCCACGTCGCCCGTACGGTCTGTCGCCGGGCCGAGCGCGCCGCGATCGCCTGCGGCCAGGAGGTCAGCGCCGAGACGGTGCGTTACCTCAACCGCCTCTCGGACCTGCTGTTCATCCTCAGCCGTGGCGCCAACGGACCCGATGAGCCGCTCTGGCAGCCGGGCCGCTTCCGCTAGGAGCCGGTCCTCAGGGTCGACTGGTCTTCAGCGCCAGCGTGAGTGCCGAGAAGGCGAGCCCGGCCAGACCGGCGATGGCGGCCAGCGCCGCCAGGAAGGCGGTGTGATCCCCGGCGAAGCTGAGGGCCCGTCCCGCCCGCAGGACGAGGACGCCGGCCGCCGGCAGGCTCGCGGCGGCGAGCAGGGTGCCGACCGACGGCAGGTGGCCGATCCAGTGGTCCGTCTCGCGGCTGAGTCGGGACAGGTCGCGCCCGTAGCGTGCGTCGAGTGCCAGCACCCCCGCCACGGTGAGCAGCGTCCAGAACGTCGCGACGAGGATGCCGCCGAGCACGTCGGAGGGGTAGTGCCAGCCGAGCGTCAGCACGGCGTAGATGACCGCCAGGGAGAACAGCGTGCCGACGAGCGCCACATACGGTCGCCAGCGGGCCGGGCTGGCCAGCAGGCAGGCCATGGCCAGGCTCACCGCGGCTGTCGCGTGGCCGCTGGGCCAGGAGCCCTGGGCGCTGAGCGGCGTGTTGGCGACGCCGAGGGCCGGGCGCGGGGCCGCGAGCAGCGGTTTGAGCAGCTCGGTGGTCACGATGGCTCCCGGGATCATCACGGCCAGCCCCACCGCCAGCGCCCAGCGTCGGCGGAGCAGGGCGACGATCACCGGCAGCGCCGCCAGGTACACGTACGGCGTCGGTGAGATGAGGTTGGTGACCCGGTGGGCCAGGTGGGCCACCTCGGAGTGCTCGAGGCTGATCGTGTAGAAGGCGAAGTAGGCGTGGGCGTCGGCGCGAGCCAGCGTCACGTCATGGAAGGCGGCGTACCAGCAGGCGAGCAGGACCAGCAGAGCGGCGGCCCCAGCCGCCAGGGCACGCCGGGGTGACAGCGCGGTCGAGCTCTCGGCACCGGGATCCATCAGGGCAAAGGTAGTCCCGAACCTAACGCCAGGCTCAGGGGTGGCCCAGACCTGGGTCAGGCGCTGGGGCTGGGCACGGCCCGCGTCACGCGGATCTCCGGCGGCACACCGGTGCGGCGCAGATGCTCGTAGTGCTCGATGTGCTCGTATCCGGCGCACTCGACCGCCACCCCGTCAGCCAGCTCGAACTTGGCGGCCTCATAGAGCAGCTCCTGATAGCGCGGCACACCCGCGGGCCGGGCCTCGATGTCCAGATCGTGGCTGCCACAGCGCAGGGTGAGACGTTCGGCGCCGACGAACCGCTCAGCGCTCAGCTTGATCGGCGCCGACTGGGGTCCGTAGGGGTCGACCCCGGGGCCACTGAGCTCGCCGTTGAGACGGACCCGGGCGCGGGCGGAGTTCAGCGCCCGCGCCAGGCGGTCGAGGTTGCGGCCATAGGGCGCTGGCACGATGGTCACCGGGCCGCGGGCCGCAGCGTCGCCGCGCGCGATGCGGGCGACTGCACCGGCCACCACGTAGTCGACACGGTTGGCGTTCAGCCAGGCGACGATGGCAATCGCGGAGTCGTCCATCTGCTCGAACGCCTTCGCGCTCGGCACCGGGGAGTCTTCGAGGACGGGGAGTCGGTTGCGCAGCAGCATGGTGTGAGGTTCGCGCCGGCGCCGACAACTCCTCCTGATCCCCCTCATGGGGGGCGTACTCTGGCGGAGTGCTCGGACAGACACGCCCACCGTGGATCTGGGGGATCGCCACCGTGGTCCTCGGGGTGGCCGCCGCGACGGCGGCGATCTACGGGCTCCAGGATCTGGCACCGGTCCTGTCTCTCAGCGTCGTCTATCTGCCGGTGGTGCTGCTGGCTGCCGCCGTATGGGGCTGGTCGCTCGGACTGGCCGCGTCGATCCTGGCGGCGGGCGCGTTCAACTTCTTCCACATCGCGCCGGTCGGGCGCTTCACCATCGCCGACTCACGCAACTGGGCCGCGCTGGCGGCGTTCGTGCTCGTGGCCCTGAGCGCCTCCGCCATCGCCGAGCTCGCCCGCCAGCGGGCCGGGGACGCCGAACGGGGTCGCGGCGAGGCCGACCTGGCTGCCGCCCTGGCCCGCGAGCTGCTCGGGGGGGCCGACACCTCCACCGCGCTGGCCGGCACCGCCCACCGCTTGGCCGCCACCCTGGGGCTGACCGGCGTGGCGCTGGAGCTGGGAGCCGGCGACGACACCGGCGCCGGGGACGCGTCGCGGCCGGACCCGCTCGGAGCGGGCCGGGGCGGAGGCGGACGCGGAGCGCGTCGCCGCGTCCTCCCCCTGACCGACGGCGACGGCCGCGTCCTGGCCCGCCTGGCCGTCCCGTCAGACCTCAGCACCGAGACCGACGCACGGTTGCGCACCCGGGTGCTGCCCACCCTGTCGGCCCTCGTGGCCATCGCCCTGCGCCGCGACGCGATCCAGGCCGAGGCGGTCCAGACCGAGGCGCTGCGGCGGTCTGATGACGTCAAGACAGCGCTGCTGCGCGCGGTCTCCCACGACCTGCGCACCCCGCTGACGGCGATCGTCGCCGCCGGCCATGCCCTGGCCTCCCCGTCGCTGACCGACGAGGACCGTCGCGAGCTGGCCGCAGCGGTGCGGGAGGAGGGCGAGCGCATGGCCGCGTTGGTCGAGAAGCTCCTCGACCTCTCGCGTCTGCAGGCCGGCCAGGCAATCCCCCGACGCGAGTGGGTGTCGCTCGTCGAGGTGATCGACGCCGCTCGCGACGGCCTCGACCCCGCCGCCGCGCGGGCGGTCCGGGTGTTCTCTGACCCGGACCTGCCCGAGATCCGCGGCGACGCCGCCCAGCTCGAGCGGGTGATCGCCAACCTGCTGGAGAACGCCATCCGCTTCTCCCCCACGGTCACCGTCAACGCCCGCCACCGGGCCGACCGGGTGCTGGTGTCGGTGGTCGACCAGGGACCGGGAATCTCCGCCGCCGACCGCGACCGGATCTTCGAGCCCTTCTACCGCGCCAGTGACGACGGCTCCGGCTCCGGCCTCGGCCTGGCCATCGCCCGCGGGTTCGTCGAGGCCGGCGGCGGCACCCTGAGAGTCGACTCCCACCCCGGCCAGGGGGCCTCCTTCATCGTCTCGCTCCCGCTCGAGCCGAGCGCGACCACCCCCGGGCCGAGCGCGACGACGCCGGAACCGAGCGCGCGATGAACGAGCGGGTCCAGATCCTGGTGGTCGACGACGAGCACCAGATCCTCCGGGCACTGCGGGTGATCCTGCGCGACGCCGGCTATGAGGCCCTCCCCGCCGGGAGCGTCGAGGAGGCCCTGGACCTCGCCGCGGTGAACACCCCCGCCGCCGCGATCGTCGACCTGCTGCTGCCCGACGGCAACGGCATCGAGCTGTGCCGGCGCCTGCGCGAGTGGACCCAGATGCCGGTGATCGTGCTGTCGGCCGTCGGGGAGGAGGACGCCAAGGTCCAGGCGCTGGCCGCCGGGGCCGACGACTACATCACCAAGCCCTTCGGACCCCGCGAGCTGGTGGCGCGCCTGGAGGCCAACCTGCGTCGCACGGCCGCCGCCGCCGCACGTGACGCCACGATCAGCGCCGGGGACGTCGTCATCGACATGGCCCGCCACACCGTCACGGTCGCCGACGCCGAGGTGCACCTCACCCCCACCGAGTTCAGCCTGCTCGGAACCCTGGCCACCAACCGCGGCCGCCTGCTCACCCATCGCGAGCTGCTCAGCGCCGTGTGGGGGCAGGGCTACGCCGATGACACCCAGGTGCTGCGTGCCCACATCGCCAACCTGCGCCGCAAGATCGAGCCGGTCGACGCCGCGGCCGATCAGCGCCTGATCCGCACCGAGTCCGGGGTCGGCTACCGCTTCGCGCCCTGACCCCAAGCGGCTGGTCCCCCAGACCAGCCGCCCGTTCGGAACGCGTCAGGCGGGGATCTGGCCGCCGATGCTCACCGTGCGTTCCGCCGGCAGACCGAACTCGTCGGCGACGCCGGCCGCGTTCCGGGCCATGGTGAGGAACAGCTTCTCCTGCCACTTGGGCATCTCGGAGTTTTCACCGGGGACCACCGTGATGGCCGAGATGAAGTAGGCGGCGTGCTCGAGATCGAGGTCGCGTTCGAGCAGCAGATCCCGGCGGGCCGCCTTGAGCGCTTCGGGCACGTGCAGACGCTCCTGGTAGCCGCGGCGGATCCACACGTGGCGGATCGCCAGTGACTTGGGTCCCAGCTGCTCGATCATGAAGCGCTTTGCGTCATCGACGCGGGGAACGCTCGCGTCGATCAGCGAGACGACGAGCACCTTGGCGTGCAGCGCGTTGGTGTACTCGAGCGCGGCCCGCAGAGCCAGCGGCGCCGTGTCGCGCCCCGGGCTCATGAAGATGCCGACACCGGGGGGGCGGGTGATCGGCGGATCGGCCTTCTCCAGCTCGGTGATGAACTCGGGCATCGGCCCCTCCCGCTCGGTGCGGTTGCGAGTGACGATCCCCCGCCCGCGATTCCAGATGAGCATCACGCTGGTCAGGGTCAGCGCGGTGAGCAGGGGAACCCAGGCGCCGTGCAGGACCTTGGCGAGGTTGGAGAGCAGGAACGCCGCCTCGACCGTCCACAGCAGGACCGCGATGCTGATGAGCCGCCAGCGCGACCAGTGCCAGATGTAGTTCGCCACCGCGAGGAACAGGGCCGTGTCGATCACGAAGGTGCCGGTCACCGCCACCCCGTAGGCGTTGGCCAGCCGGTTCGAGCTCTTGAAGATGAGCACCAGGGCGATCACGCCGCCCGCCAGGCACCAGTTGATCACCGGGATGTAGATCTGGCCCTCGAAGTCGGAGGTGTGCTTGATCTTCAGCCGCGGCAGGTAGCCGAGCCGCATCGCCTGGCGGGCCACCGAGAAGGAGCCCGAGATCACCGCCTGGGAGGCGATGATCGTGGCGATCGTCGACAGGACCACCAGCGGCACCTGCCCCCAGCCGGGCACCGACAGGAAGAACGGATTGCTCTTGTCGGCGGGGTGCTCGAGCACGTGGGCGCTCTGGCCCAGGTAGTTGAGCACCACGCTGGGGAACACGACGGCGAACCACGAGAGGCGGATCGCCCCCGGGCCGAAGTGGCCGCGGTCGGCGTACAGGGCCTCAGCCCCGGTCACGCACAGCACCACCCCACCGAAGGTGAGGAACGAGTCGAGGCCGTGGTTGACGAAGAACTCCCCCGCCCAGCTCGGCGACAGCGCCTGGAGGACCGCCGGATCGGTGGCGATACCGCTCACCCCGATCACCCCGATCACCGCGAACCACAGCAGCATGATCGGCCCGAAGAAGCGTCCCACCACGGCACTGCCCTGTCGCTGGATGAGGAACAGGCCAACGAGGATCGCCAGCGCGATCGGCACCACGAGATGGGTGAAGCTCGGGGACACGACAGATAGGCCCGACACCGCTGACAGCACCGAGATCGCCGGGGTGATCACGCCGTCGCCGAGGAACAGCGAGGCGCCCACGATCCCCAGCGTGATGAGCGCCAGCATGTGGGGCACCTTGTGGCGGCGGATGAGCATGGCCAGGGCCATGCCGCCGCCGTCGCCGCGGTTGTGGGCGCGCATGATCAACGTCGCGTACTTGAAGGAGATGATCAGGGTCAGCGACCAGAAGATCAGCGAGGTGATGCCGTACACGTTGGCCGGGGTGATCTGATGGGCCGCGTGGGAGTGATAGATCGTCTGCTCGGTGTAGAGCGGGCTGGTCCCGAGGTCGCCGTAGACGATGCCCAGCGCGCCGAGCGCGAGCACGAGCTTGGAGGCGTGCAGGATGACGTCGCCGTCGTCAGCGGCCGCGGCGGCGGCGTCGGCCTCCGGAGAGGCCTGGGCGACCGGGACATTCTCCCAGGGGCGCAGCGCGGCGCCGGAGGCGTTGGTGACGATCGGGACGGCCTGGCGGCGGGGCTCGGAGCGGACCGGTTCGGGCAGGTGGGCGGGGTGTTTGACCACGCGGGGTGCGTCATTGCGGCTCCGCAGCGCGGCGGGGATCGACTCGATGACCACCTGGCAGGGACGCTCGCGCATCACCGTCTCGATCGTGTGGTTCCACTCGTCCCGTGCCGTCGGGGCCGCCGGCACGACGAGGGTGCCGACGCCGAGCGCCCGCGCCTCGGCGACGATCCGCTGTCCGGCCTGTCGGGGCCGGACCTTCTCCCAGCGGCCGCTGACCCGCCGACCGACCTGGACGCGGATCTCCTCGAGCACCGACTCGGCCTGGCTCTCCTCCTCCGGCATGGCCGCATCGAGCGGGACACTGGCGGTGACCGGGATGGTCACCACGACATCGATGCCGCGGCCGTGGTCGCCGGCCAGCCGCGCCGCGGTGGCCATCACCTCGGGGACGTAGTCGCGGTAGTCAAAGGCGACCAGTACCGATTGGCGCGCGGTCTGACGACGCCCGCGACGCCGGGACTCCACTGCGGTCAGCATCTGCTCAGCCATCGCTGCGCCGATCCTGGTCCAGCGGGGGTGCCGTCACGATCACCGGGCAGGGGGCCTTGTCGATCACGTAGGAGGCGACCTCCCCGACGGCCTTGGCGCTGCCCTGTCCGCCCGAGCTGCTCTCCACGCGCTCGGCCGCCAGCACGATCGCCTCCACGCCGCGACGCCGCGCCTCCTGCACGATGCCCGAACCGACGCGACGCGCGCGTACGACGGCGGTGGCCACCTCGACCTCCTTGTACGTCTCGCCGAGCTCCTTGGCGTGCTTGAGCGCGGCCCGAGCCGTCTCCAGCTGGCCGGACGGCAACGGCCCGTCGAGTGACAGCCGCGTGGGAATCGCGATGACGTAGATCGCCTCGATGGTCACCGCACCCATGTCCTCATCCTCCTGACGTTCCCCGGCCAGCTGACCGGCAACCTGCACGGCGTCGTCGTCGAACTGACCACCGAAGATGGGCACCATGATCGATCCGAACTCGGCGCGACGGCGGGCCTGGCGCAGGGCACGGTCGGCGATCACCACCCGCCGCAGCACCGGACGCCCCGACAGCCGGCGGTAGGCCACGTAGAACAGCACCCCGCCGACCAGCCAGCCGAGTCCGACGTAGCGCGCTCCGGGATGGAGGACGAGGAGGATCACCCAGCCGACGATCGACATCAGCGCGCCGAGCACCGCCGGCAGCGGCAGCTGCGCGCCAGCCACCGGGATCGAGAGCGGAATCCGGTAATCGCGCTCGAGCGCCGGCTCGCGGAAGCGCATCACGATGACCGACAGGTGCGCGATGGTGAAGCTGGTCAGTGCCCCGAAGGCGAGGATGTCGATCAGCACGTTGAGCTTGGCCGGGATGACCAGGCCGATCGCCGCCAGCGCCGACCCGCCGATGATGATCACCGGCGTGCCCCAGCGGGGAGAGAGCCGACCGACCGCGCTGGGGATCTGGCGATGGGTGGCCATCGAGTAGCCGGCGCGGGAGACGCCGAGCATGCCCGCCCCCGACGCGGCCGCCAACACGAGGGCGCCGGTGGCTCCGACCACGTACTTGAACACGTCGGCGAGGCCCCGGGGATGCAGGGCCTTGGCGATGGCGAGCACCGGCGCACGCTTGTCCTGCCCCAGCTCGGAGATCCCGTGGTGTACCGGGAGCACCCCAATGCCCACCACGGCGAGCCCCACGCAGACGACGACCACGGCGGCCGAGGCGAGCGCGATCAGCCGGCGCAGGTCCCGCGGGCGCGTCTTGGCGTCGACGGCCAGGCTGCTCGCGGACTCGATTCCGGTGAACGCGACGACCGTCAGCGGGATGGCGAAGCCGAGATCGCGCACGGTCGGGGCGCTCCCGAGGTGGACCGACGACGTCAGATGCGACGGGTGGAAGGCGAAGATGAGCCCGAAGACGATCAGGGCGACCGGCACCAGCAGGCCGATCGCGCCGAACACGAACTGGCGGCGCAGCCCCCGCGCGCCGGCTCCGCGCATCGCGTCGAGTGAGATGAGCAGGATCACCACCACGGCGGCGATCACGCGCCCGTCCCCCGTGCCGAGCGGGGACCAGAAGACCGACAGGTACGACGGCACGGCCAGCGCCGCGACCGCGATCAACAGGATGTAGTCGAGCATGATCGCCCAGCCGGAGATGAAGCCCACCAGCTCGTTGAAGGCGTACCTGGCGAAGGTCGGCGAGCCGCCGCGCTGGGGGTGCAGCGCCGCCCCCTCGGCGTAGGTCATCGAGGTCAGCTGGAAGAACACGCCGGCCACGATGAATATCTCCGGGGAGAGCCCCTGGGCCCGGCTGCTCACGTAGCCGAGGGCGAAGTACGCCGAGCTGACCGAGGCCGCGTAGATGAGCGCGAACAGTGCGCGCGTGTTGATCTGGCCGACGCTCGGATCCGGGCTGTCCCGCGCCCGCGCCTTCTGTGTCGGCAGAGCCATGCAATCGCGAAGGGTAGGCGGTTTTCCCAGGCCACGAAAGGGCTCATCAGCGAGCCCTCGCGCACCGACCCACATCCGGTGCACGAGCCTGGCAGGATAAGCACGGCCGTCGCGCTGACTCGGCCTCCCCACCCCGTTTGAACCACCCACCCACCTCAGGAGCCCAGATGCCGAACGAGACCCTGACGGTCACCGACAACCGCACCGGCGACAGCTACGAGGTTCCCATCCACAACGGCGCGATCCTGGCCACGGATCTGGTCGGGCGCTACAGCACCGACGTCGGTCCCGAACTCGTCGTCTATGACCCCGGCCTGGCCAACACCGCCTTCGCCGCCTCCGGGGTCACCAACATCCATCTGCAGCAGGGCGTGCTCGAGCACCGGGGCTACCGGATCGAGGAGCTCGCCGCCCAATCGACCTTCATCGAGGTCGCCTATCTGCTCATCCACGGCGAGTTGCCCAACCGGGCCCAGCTCGAGAACTGGCAGACCGAGATCTCCAATCGCAAGTTCGTGCACGAGAACGTCAAGGAGTTCATCGCCGGCTTCCGCTACGACGCCGCACCGATGGGCATCGTCGCCGCCGCGGTCGGGGCGCTCGGCAGCTTCTATCCGGACGCCCGCGACATCTTCGGCGAGCAGGCCCGTGAGTTCCAGATGCTGCGTCTGCTGGCCAAGATGCCGACCCTGGCCGCCTGGGCCTACCGACACGGCAGCGGCCGCCCCTACATCAATCCCGTCGACGATCTCAGCTACACCGGCAACCTGCTGTCGATGGTGTTCAAGATGTCCGAGCTGCGCTACGAGGTCGACCCGCGTGTCGAACGCGCCCTCGAAGTGCTGCTCATCTGCCACGCCGATCACGAGCAGTCCGCCGCGACCACCGCGGTGCGAGCGGTCGGGTCCAACTTCTCTGACCCCTATGCCGCCGTCTCGGCCGGCCTGTATGCGCTGGCCGGCCCGCTGCGGGGGGCGGCCGATCTGGGCGCGCTGCAGATGCTGCGCCGCATCGGCTCGGTCGACAACGTCGAGGCCTACCTGAAGGGCGTCAAGACCGACGGCGGCCTGCTGATGGGCTTCGGGCACCCGATCTACCGGGCCGCCGATCCCCGTGCGGCGATCCTGCGCGAACAGCTCGACATCCTCGGTGAGCGCGCGCCGATGAGCCCGCTGGTGGCGGTCGCCGACGCGCTGGCCGCCCGCACCGCCGAGGACGAGTACTTCACCTCACGCGACATCTACATCAACGCCGCCCTCTACAGCGGGCTCATCTACGAGGCGATCGGCTTCCCGGACGAGCTGATGCGCGTGCTCTTCGCCGTCGCCCGCACGGCCGGCTTCCTGGCCCAATGGCGCGAGATGGTCACAGACACCGAGCAGAAGACGCTGCGCCCCCGTCAGCTCTACGTCGGCCCGCCCGTACGCGCCTTCACCCCGATCGACCAGCGTTAGCGGCGGTGCTGCCGGCTGTGGGCTCGGCAGCACCGTGAGCCGCCCCGGGTGTCCGGCGACTACCTGACTTCGGGTCTCTTCACAAAACCTTTATGACCGCTCCGACTTCCTGTACGGGGCCTTCACGGGAGCGGATCCAGAGTGTTCGTCATGGACATTCTTGCTGTCGTTCTCGGGCTCCTCTCCTTCGCCGTGCTGCTCGGCATGGTCTGGGCCATCGATCGGATCTAGGCCATGAGCGGTTCCGATCTCTTCGGGCTGATCGCCTCCGCGATCGTCTGCCTCTACTTGATGTACGCCCTGCTCCGCGGCGAGAAGTTCTAGATGACCGTCTCGGGCTGGGCCACGATCATCGGCTTCGTCGTCATCCTGACGGCGATCGCCTATCCCCTTGGCGGGTACATGGCGGCCGTCTACGGCGGCGGCCGCACGTTCATGGACCCCGTGCTGGGGCCCATCGAGCGTCTGCTGCTCCGGCTCATCCGCGTCGACGCGCGTGAGGGCCAGGACTGGAAGAACTACGCCAAGAGCCTCATCTTCTTCTCCCTCGTCGGCTGGCTGGTGCTCTACGGCATCCTGCGCACCCAGAACCTGTGGAGCTTCTCCGGGCTCAACTCCGGGGGCTTCCACTCGATGCCGTGGAACGTGGCCTTCAACACGTCCTCGTCGTTCCTCACCAACACCAACTGGCAGTACTACGCCGGTGAGGCGACCCTCAGCTACTTCAGCCAGATGGTCGGCCTGGCGGTGCAGAACTTCGCCTCCGCCGCCGTCGGCATCTCGGTGGCCGTCGCCCTGATCCGCGGCATCGCGGCGCGCTCGGGCAAGACGCTGGGCAACTTCTACGGCGACGTCATCCGCACGATCCTCTACGTGCTGCTGCCGCTGTCGATCATCGTGGCGGTGATCCTGCTCTCCCAGGGCGTGATCCAGAACTTCCACGCCTACGTGTCCTTCCACGGGCTGACCGGTCTGGTCCAGACCATCGCCCAGGGGCCGGTGGCCTCCCAGGAGGCGATCAAGGAGCTCGGCACCAACGGCGGCGGCTTCTTCAACGTCAACTCCGCCCACCCGTTCGAGAACCCGACCGGCTTCTCCAACTTCCTCGAGATGCTGTCGATGCTGATCATCCCGGCCGGACTGGTGTTCGCCTACGGGCGGATGGTCGGCGCCCGCCGCCAGGGCATCACGATCTTCTCGACGATGATGGTGATGTTCCTCGGCGCGGCGATCGTCTGCTACATCGCCGAGGCCCACGGATCCCCGGCCCAGCACGCGGCCGGCCTGCACACGGCGGCGACCAGCCTCTCCTCGGGCGGCAACCTCGAGGGCAAGGAGCAGCGCTTCGGCATCGCCGGCTCGGCGCTGTTCGATGTCGTCTCCACGGTGACCAGCTCAGGCGCGGTGAACTCCTCCGTGGAGTCGTTCACCGGAATCGGCGGGGCGGTGCCCTTCGCCAACCTGTCGGCCTCGGAGGTGATCTTCGGCGGCGTCGGGACCGGGCTCTACTCGATCCTGCTCTACGTCCTGCTCGCGGTGTTCCTCGGCGGCCTGATGGTGGGCCGAACGCCGGAGTACATCGGCAAGAAGATCGAGGCTCGCGAGATCAAGCTGGTGGCGATCGGATTGCTCATCACACCGCTGGCCGCGCTGTTCTCCACCGCGCTGGCCACGGCCTCGAAGGCCGGGAGGGCCTCGATCGACACCGCGGTGACCGGCAGCGGGCCCCAGGGGTTCTCCGAGAGCTTCTACGCCTACCTGTCCCAGGCCAACAACAACGGCTCGGCGTTCGCCGGCTACACCGGCTATGACGGCACGTTCGGCAACCTGAGCGGCTCCCACGGCGTCGGCTTCGCCGACCTGCTCGGTGGCTTCACGATGCTGTTCGCCCGCTACGCGCCGATCCTGTTCGCGCTGGCCGTCGCCGGCACCTTGGTCAACAAGCGGGTGGCGCCCACCGGATTGGGGACGATGCGCACCGACAACGCCACCTTCGTGGTGCTGCTGATCGGTGTGATCATCCTCGTCGGTGCGCTGACCTTCTTCCCGGCCCTGCTGCTCGGTCCCGTCGTTCAGGGCCTCACCGGCCATCTCTACCACTAGGAGGTCTGCGATGCGCATCGTGTCAAAGGACATCATCACGGCCGCCCTGGCGATGCTCGTGATCACCGTGCTGTGCGGGATTCTCTACCCGCTGGTGATCACCGGGATCGGTCAGGTGGCCTTCCACGCCAACGCCAACGGACAGCTGGTCAAGGTCGACGGGCACGTCGTCGGCTCCAAGCTGATCGGCCAGAACTTCGCCACCCAGGTGATCGGCAAGAACGGCAAGCCCGAGATGTCGGACGGTGAACCCGTCACCACCCCGGACCCGAAGTTCTTCCAGACCCGCCCCTCGGACACCGACGACGGGGTCGACAACGCCGCCTTCACGTCGTTCGCCAACTACGGGCCGAACTCGACGATCACCCTCGCGGCACTGAAGTCGAACATCGCGAGCTACATCGCGCTGAACGGCAAGTACGTGCCGGGTGGCCTGACCGCCGCCAAGGTGCCCGTCGACGCGGCGGATACCTCGGCCTCGGGCGTGGACCCCGACATCTCGGTGGCCAACGCCGACATCCAGGGCTACCGCATCGCCTCGGTCCGGGACATCCCGCTGACCACGGTCAAGGCCCTGATCAAGAAGTACACCGGCGGTCGCGGACTCGGCTTCGTCGGTGACCCCGACGTCAACGTCCTCGAACTCAACCTCGCACTCGATCGGATCTCCAAGTAATGGGCACCGTAACCGCACCCCCCACCCCCCCCAGCTCGGCGAACCAGCGCCAGGCCGTCTCGCTGTTCCGCGGCGACATCGCCCGGCGGGCGATCATCGACTCCTTCGTCAAGCTCGATCCGCGCGTCCAGGTGCGCAACCCGGTGATGTTCGTGGTCGAGCTCGGCGCGCTGGTCACCAGCGTGATCTGGATCATCCACATCCTGGGTGGCCACTTCGGCGGGGACGACCCCGGCTGGTACACCTTCACCATCGCGGTGTGGCTGTGGCTGACCGTCGTGTTCGCCAACCTCGCCGAGGCGTTCGCCGAGGGCCGCGGGCGTGCCCAGGCCGACACGCTGCGCGCCATGCGCCAGGACACCACGGCGGTGATGCTCGACGGCAGCTCCAAGCGCGCAGACGAGCTGACCCGCGGTGACCAGGTGGTGGTGGTGGCCGGCGAGCTGATCCCCGGCGACGGCACGGTCATCGAGGGCATCGCCTCCGTCGATGAGTCGGCGATCACCGGTGAATCGGCCCCGGTCATCCGTGAGTCCGGCGGCGACCGCTCGGCGGTCACCGGCGGCACCCGCGTGCTGTCTGACCGCATCGTCGTGGAGATCACCCAGGAACCCGGCCAGTCCTTCCTCGACCGGATGATCTCCCTGGTCGAGGGCGCCGCCCGGCGCAAGACCCCCAACGAGGTCGCCCTGGGCATCCTGCTGGCCAGCCTGACCCTGATCTTCATGGTCGTGGTGGTGACGCTGCGTCCCTTCGGCCTGTT
The DNA here is from genome assembly GCA_965198695.1 of Solirubrobacteraceae bacterium. GTDB lineage: Bacteria > Actinomycetota > Thermoleophilia > Solirubrobacterales > Solirubrobacteraceae > Palsa-465. The sequence continues at coordinate 220,212 of CBDAPW010000004.1, forward strand.
CGCCGGGACGTCGATCAGCGACACCACGCTCATCTCGCTGCTCGTCGCGCTCATCCCGACGACGATCGGGGCGCTGCTCAGCGCGATCGGCATCGCCGGCATGGACCGTCTGGTGCGCCGCAACGTGCTGGCCCTGTCAGGCCGCGCGGTCGAGGCCTCCGGCGACGTCGACGTGCTGCTGCTCGACAAGACGGGCACGATCACCATCGGCAACCGCCTGGCCGCCGAGTTCGTCCCCATGCCCGGCGTGTCCGAGGCCGAACTGGCCGAGGTCGCCCAGCTCTCCTCGCTGGCCGATGAGACGCCCGAGGGCCGCTCGATCGTGGTGCTGGCCAAGCAGTACGGGATCCGTGAACACGATATGGAGCAGCTCAACGCCGAGTTCGTGCCCTTCACCGCCCAGACGCGGATGAGCGGCGTCGACATCGACGGCCGACAGCTGCGCAAGGGCGCCGGTGACTCGGTCATCGCGTTCGTGACCGACGCGGGCGGCCGGCCCCCGGCCGAGCTCCAGCCGGCACTGGACCGCATCGCCCGTGAGGGCGGCACCCCGCTGGCGGTCGCCCGCGACAGCCAGGTGATGGGCGTCATCTACCTCAAGGACACGGTCAAGGAGGGCATGCGCCAGCGCTTTGACCAGCTCCGGGCGATGGGCATCCGCACGATCATGATCACCGGCGACAACCGGCTCACCGCGGCCAAGATCGCTGAGGAGGCCGGCGTGGATGACTTCCTCGCCGAGGCCACCCCGGAGAAGAAGCTCGAGCTGATCAAGGAGCAGCAGAGCCAGGGCAAGATGGTCGCGATGACCGGGGACGGCACCAACGACGCCCCCGCGCTGGCCCAGGCCGACGTCGGCGTGGCGATGAACACCGGCACCCAGGCGGCCCGTGAGGCCGGCAACATGGTCGACCTCGACTCCAACCCGACGAAGCTCATCGAGATCGTCGAGGTCGGCAAGCAGCTGCTCATCACCCGCGGCGCCCTGACCACGTTCTCGATCGCCAACGACGTGGCCAAGTACTTCGCCATCCTGCCGGCGATCTTCGTGGCCACCTGGGCCTACACCGGCAGCCACGGCAAGGGTCCGCTGCACGTGCTCAACATCATGCACCTCGGCGATGCCCACTCGGCGGTGATCTCGGCGATCATCTTCAACGCGATCGTCATCCCGCTGCTCATCCCGATCTCGCTCAAAGGGGTGCAGTACCGGCCCGTGGGCGCCTCGGCGCTGCTGCGGCGCAACCTGCTGATCTACGGCCTGGGTGGTCTGATCGCGCCGTTCGTCGGGATCAAGCTCATCGACCTGCTCGTCCACAACCTCCTGGGAGCCTGAGCCATGGCCACGACCTCCCACGGTCGCTCGACACGGGTCCGGTCCGGTGCGGGCACACAGGGTCGGGCCCCCGGGCTGGCGTCCCTGCGGGCCCGCTTCCAGGGTGCGTGGCTCGACCGGGAACTCGCCTCCGGGGTGGAGCCGTGGCGCACGCCGGTGCACTCGGCACGCTCGTTGCAGATCACCGGCCCGCGCGCCCGGCGGACGCTCGCCGACACACTGGACAAGCTGGTCCGGCGGGCGGAGCAGGCGGGTGCCAACACCACGATCAGCTGCGTCGTGCCGATCGACCGCCCGGCCGTCCTGGGTGCCCGGACGCTGCTGGCCGACATCGCCGCCCGCCTGCGTGACGGCGCGCCGGTCAGCACCCCGGGCGTCGCGGCGCTGCGCGATCTGCTGACCGACGGCAGCGGACCGATCTACGCCGCGCTCAGCGGCGACGCGCTCGGGCGGGCGCTCGCGTCGATCCGGGAATCCCTCGACGTCGCTGACTAGAGCGGGCCTGAGGTGGCGACCGAACTGCAGCCACCGGCCGAGCTCGCGCCGCGCCGCGGGCACCACAAGATCTTCATCGGGATGGCCGCGGGCGTCGGCAAGACCTACCGGATGCTCCAGGAGGGCCACGCCGAGGCCGAGACCGGGCGTGACGTCGTCGTCGGCTACCTCGAGCCCCACGACCGGCCCGAGACGGCGGCGCAGGCGGCCGGTTTGGAGGTGCTGCCCCGCCGCGGGGTCACCTACCGGGGCAATCGCCTGCAGGAGATGGACCTGGTCGGCATCCTCGCCCGCGACCCCGAGCTGTGCCTGATCGACGAGCTGGCCCACACCAACGCGCCCGGCGTCGAGCACCTCAAGCGCTATGAGGACGTGGAGGACGTGCTGGCCGCCGGGATCGACGTCTACTCGACGGTGAACATCCAGCACATCGAGGGCCTCAACGACCGGGTCACCGACCTCACCGGCGTGCGGGTGCGCGAGACGATCCCCGACACGCTGCTGTCTGAGGCCGACGAGGTCGTACTCGTCGACCTGACGCCCGAGGCGCTGCTCGAGCGCCTCCGCGCCGGCAAGATCTACCGCCCCGAGGCGATCGGGGCCGCCCTCGACGGCTTCTTCCGCATCGAGAACCTCGCCGCCCTGCGCGAGACCGCGCTGCGTCAGGTCGCCGAGGAGGTCGAGGCCAAGCGCGTGCGCCCGGACATCTCCGACCGGCTGCTGGCCATCATCACGCCCAAGCCCAAGGCCCAGCGGATCGTCCGTCGCGCCTGGCGAGCCGCACAGCGCACCGGCGCCGAGCTCGACGTCCTGTGGGTGGCGCTGAAGGAGCCGACGTCTGAGCAGGAGGAGCAGCTGGCCGCGGTGCGCAAGTTGTGCTCGGTGCTCGGGGCCCACCTGCTGATCGAGTACGGCGACACGGTCGAGGACGTCGTCGCCCGGGTCGCGGAGGAACGTGGCACCACCTTCGTCCTGATGGGAACCCCCCAGCCCCGGGGTCCTCTGGCCCGGATGCGCTCGCCGGAGCTGCCGCTGCAGCTGCTGGCCCGTCTGGCCGGCGTCGACGTCCAGATCGTCGCCGAGCGCGCGGTCACCACCCCGGAGCGTGAGCGATGATCGGCGTGGCGGTGGGTCTGGTGGTGCTGGCGGCCGCGGTCATCGCCGGCGCCCTGCTGGTGCGCAAGCGCCGCGACGCCCTGCCCGAAACGCTGGCGCGTGGCCCCGGACGGATTCTCTTCCCCTACGTGGCCAGCGGCGGCCCTCCCGCCGCGCTCGACGTCGCCCTGCGGCTCAGCCGAGCCGAATCGGCCACGCTGGTGCCGGTGTTCCTGGCCCGGGTGCCGCTGCGGCTGTCCCTCGAGGCGCCGCTGCCGCGCCAGTCCCAGATCGCGATGCCGATGCAGGAGCAGATCGAGGCCCGCGCGGCGGCGGCGGGGGTACCGGTGGAATCGCGCATCGAGCGGGGGCGCTCGTTGCGCCACGCGTTGCGCGAAACGATCACCCACGAGCAGTTCGACCGCATCGTGGTGGCCGCCGCCGCCGACGGACGCCACGGCTTCGATGCCGACGACATCGCCTGGCTGCTGCGCAACGCCCCCGGGGAGATCGTCGTGCTGCGCGGCGCCCAGGGGGGCTGAGCTCAGCGCAGGTATTCCTCGAAGAACGCGCTGATGCGCCCCCAGGCGTCCTCGGCCGCGTCGTGCTCGTAGTTCATTCCCACGAAGCGGACCAGGGGGCCCAGCGGGCCGGTGCTGATCCGGTTCATGAAGCTGTGGCCGGCCTGGGGGTACTCCTTGACGTCGTGGGCGATGTCGAGTGTCTCCAGGGCGGTCTCGAGTTTGGCCGCCCGGCCGGGCAGGGTGCGGTCGCGCTTGCCGTAGCTGGCGACGATCGGGCAGGCGCCGGCGAGCCGCTGGACGGCGTCGTCGGGCACCTCGCCGTAGTTGACCGATGACACCTGGAAGTCGAAGCCGGGGGGCGCACAGCAGCGCGAAGCCCCCACCCATGCAGAAGCCGATGATCCCGATCTTGGCGGTGCAGTCCTCACGCGAGGCCAACCAGGCGCGAGCCGCCTCGATGTCGCTGTAGGCCTCGCCGGTGCCCTCACGGGACGCCTTGATGGTGGCCATGACACATTTGAGGCCGCGTCCGGAGTAGAGGTCTGGCGCGAAGGCGAGATAGCCGGCGGCGGCGAGACGGTCGGCCTGGACGCGGATGTCGTCGCTGAGCCCCAGCGCGTCCATGACCACGACGACGCCGGGAAACGGACCGCTGCCGCGCGGGTGAGCCACGTAGGCCTTGAGCTGGCGACCGGGAGCGGCCGTGAAGCTGATATTGGGCATCGCACTCCGATTCGGGTTGGGGAGGCCAACGTACCTGACCCCGCCCGGCGGGGCGTGCGGGCGGGGGCGGGGGCGGCGCAATATCGTTGCAGGGACCTTGACGGCCTGGCACGCAGTGGCGATCTTCGCCGTGGGAATCGCCGCCGGGACGATCAACACGGTGGTCGGCTCGGGCACGCTGATCACCTTCCCCACCCTGCTGGCCTTCGGCTACTCACCGCTGGTCGCCAACGTGTCCAACAACATCGGGCTGGTGCCCGGCACGGTGTCAGGCGCGCTCGGCTATCGCCAGCTGCTCACCGATCAGCGTGACCGACTGGTCCCGCTGGCGTGCGCCTCCACCGCTGGCGGCGTCCTCGGCGCCGTGCTGCTGCTCAGCCTGCCCGCCAACGCCTTCAAGGACATCGTCCCGTTCTTCATCGCGCTGGCGCTGGTACTGATCGTCACCCAGCGCTGGATCAACCGCTTCCTCGGCCAGCACCGCCGGGCCACCGGCGAGGGTGTCGGCGCCGCCGCGGTGTTCGGCGTGTTCTGCTCGGGGATCTACGGCGGCTACTTCGGCGCCGCCCAGGGGATCATGCTGCTGGCCATCCTCGGTCTGACCATCGATGACGAGCTCCAGCGCCTCAACGCGGCCAAGGTGATTCTCGCCGGAGTGGTCAACCTCGTCGCCGGGATCATCTTTGTGTTTGCCGCCCATGTGAACTGGGGCGTGGCCGGCCTGATCGCCCTGGGGTCCGTGCTGGGCGGCGTGATCGGTGCCCGCTTCGGCCAGAAGCTGCCGCCTCTGGCGCTGCGGGCGATCATCGTGATCGTGGGAATCGTGGCGATCGTGCGGCTTCTCTAGCTCAATCTGTCCTCGCGACGAGTAGAGTCAGTGGTGATCCGCGGTGCTTGCGCCGGTTTTTCAGCCCGCAGCACGGAGATGGTTCGAGGTATCTCGGGCCATCTGAGGGTGGATCACCTCAAGGCGACGGTCGCAAGCGTGTGCTGACCTGGCGCACGGCGACGTCAATCCTGACTATCCGCTCGATATGGGCGGTCCCCGAGGGCATGTGTCCTCACATACCGAGAGGCATCTATGACAGAAATCAACAAACCGACGGTGTCAGATCGCGCGTTCGCCGCACCGCGCCCGACGCGGTACCTGAGCGCTACCGAGCGCCGCGCCGCCCACTTCGCCGAAGTCGCCACCAAGCAGGCCACGCTGAAGGCCGAAGCGGCTGAGCGTCGCGCCGTCCGTCAGGCTCGTACCGACGCGGAGGGCTAATCATGGCGTCAAGCAAGCCGAAGACCACGATGAACAAGCTGAACCGCGAGCGCAAGGTCCGCGAGCGTCGTCTCGACAAGGCGGCGCGCAAGGTCGCCCGCATGAACGAGAGCCCCGACGCCCAGGCCCAGCCCGCGGATCACCTCTCCTACTGGCTTGACGATCCTGATGCCCCGGCCACCCCGGCGGACACCGCCGAGGAGGCCTCTCAGCCGCCGAGCGGCAGCTGACGCATCACCGACGTTCGCCGCGTCCGCGTTCCCCCGGGTAGAACCGTCTACCCGGGGTAGAACGGGACCTGAGATGCTCACCCGAGCGACACGCTGGTTCGTGATCGCGGCTCCCGCCGTCGCCGGTGTGCTGCTGCTCATCTTCGGGACCCAGGGGGTCACCTCCGAGTTCTTCGGATGGACGCTGATCGCCATCGCGGCGATGGTGTGGATGTCCAACTGGTTCATCCGCATGACCTTCGATGAGGACAAGTTCGACCGCGAGAGCTCCGAGCGCGAGGCCCGGGCCGCCCACCAGCGCGTGCTGCTCGAGCCCCCCAAACGCGCCGTCGTCGAGCCCCACCCCCCGCATCCGCCCCACCCATTGCGCTCGGCGCGGCGGCTGGCCCGCCGGCCGCGTCGGCCGTCATGACCCGACGGCGGCTCCGCGCTCGCTAGCGTCCGGTCCCGGTTGTGGCCATGGCTCCCTCTCGCCGACTTCTCGATCAGATCCCATGGCCGTTGCGCAGCGTCGCGGCGGGGACCTGTGGCACCGCGGTGCTCGGGCTCGCCTACGCGCTGGAGCGCCGCGCGCTGCACAGCCCCCGCGGCACCCCGTTGGACTACGACGACAGCGACGTGCCGGGCAAGATCGTGGTCAGCATCCTCCACCTCGGGGAGGTGACCGAGTCCCGCGACCGGGAGCTCGGGAACGCCCTGCGCTGGAGCTACGGGTCGATCTTCGGTCTCTGGCACGGCATCCTGCGCCTGCGGGTTCGGGAGCCGTGGGCCACGCTCGGCTTCGGTACCACGCTGCTCGTCGCCACCCTCAGCCTGTTTCCCCTGCTCGGACGCACCCCGCCGCCCTGGCGCTGGTCCAAGGGGTACCTCATCACCTGCGGGGCCACCCACGCCGCCTACGCGATCGCCGTCGGTGTGGTGGACGATCGCCTGCGCGACCGGAGCTGAGCCGCGTGCTGATCGACGCAAAGCCCCCCGAGACCTCGAGGCATTGCGCCCAGGTGTGCCCAGTTGGTGCATATCGGCGCAAAGGCCCGTGAACCGGATCGCTTTGCGTCATCGAGCGCCCGCCCGCGAGGGGACCGCCGGACTCGGCTCCACGCTCGGGCATACGACATGAGCGCCCGGGGGTTCGACCGTGCCTTCGTCAAGGCCGTGCGCCTGGCACCCGCGGCCGACGGGAAGTTCCGGGACGGCTATCCGTGGGACCTGCCCGTGGTCCGTGGCCTCGAGGCGGGCGTGGCACTGCACCCGAAGGTGACCTACCTGGTGGGCGAGAACGGCAGCGGCAAGTCGACCCTCATCGAGGCCATCGCGGTCAGTGCTGGCATGAACCCCGAGGGCGGTTCCTCCAACTTCGCCTTCTCGACCCGCGATTCGCACTCGGAGTTGGGCCAGCACCTCCGGCTGGCCCGCGGCGCCCGGCGCCCCCGGACGGACTTCTTCCTGCGGGCCGAGAGCCTGTTCACCGCCGCCACCTACGTCGATGAGCTCGCGGGTGATGATCCCGACGGGGCACTGCGCGCCTACGGCGGCATCTCCCTGCACCAGCAATCGCACGGTGAGTCGTTCCTCGCCCTGATGCTCAACCGGTTCGGCTCCGACGGCTTCTACCTGCTGGACGAGCCCGAGGCTGCGCTGTCGGCCCAGAACTGCCTGACGTGCCTGGCCCGGATCGACGCGTTGGTCCGCCAGGGCTCGCAGTTCGTCATCGCGACGCACTCACCGCTCATCCTCGCCTACCCCGACTCCACCATCTACGCCTGCGGCGAGGACGGCATCGAGGCGATCGACTACGAGGACGCCGACCTGGTCCGGCTCACCCGGGCGTTCCTCGACGGCAAGGATCGGTTCCTGCACGAGCTCCTCGGCGACTAAGGCTCAGGCGCCGCGGCCGCGGGAGGCGCCGATGATGAGCACGCCGGAATGGGGTGTCCGGGCTCATGCGCGTTCCTTCTCGAGGCCGTACAGAGTCTCGGCGTTGCTGTGGGCGATCCTCTCACGGCCCTCCGGGTCGGCCAGGGTCCCCAGGAAGTCGCTGATGGCGGCACGGTCGAGTCGGTGGAAGGGATAGTCGCCGGAGAGCAGGATGCGCTCAGGGGTCGTGTAGTCGAGCGCGTGGCGAAGCAGCCGCGGGGTCAGCATGCCGCTGATCGCGATGTGGAGGTTGGTGGCGAAGTACTCGCTGACGCGCCGCTCGAGGTGAGTGGCCACGTGGGACAGGGCATCGGCGCGGTCGAGGGCGAAGAGCAGCATCTCACCCCAGTGGCCGAGGACGACCTGGAGGTCGGGGTGGCGGTCAAAGGCGCCCGACACGATCAGGCGCAGCGTGGCGAGGCCCGCTTCGATGTGCCAGCCCCAGCCGAAGCTGGCCAGGGCCAGGTCGGTCATCGGGTCAAAGCCGCGGTAGGAGGCCTCGCGCACCGCGTGCGGCGGGATCTGGGGATGGATGAACACCGGCCGCCCCAGGCGAGCGGCCACCCCGAGCAGGTCGTCGTAGGCGGGGTCATCGAGCGGGCGTTCGCCGCTGCGGCCATAGGCCATGATCCCCACGTGACCCCGCAGATCGGCGCTGCGCTCCAACTCGGCAACCGCGGCGTCGGGATCCGACATCGGCAAGGTGGTCATCGCCGCCAGACGGGTGGGGTGCGCGGTGACGGCGGCGCTGGCCCGATCGTTGGCCTCCCGGCTCAGGGCAATCGCCTCGCCAGCCGGCAGCCCGCCGGTCCCCGGTGGGGCGATGGAGAGGATCTGGACGTCGACGCCCGCGGCGTCCATCGCCGCGATCCGCTCGGCGCCGATGTCGAACAGGCGAGCGGGAATGTCCCCCCGGTCGTTCAGCACCACGCTGGGGTCACGCGCCGGCTCGGGCTGGTCGCGCAGGACGCGATCGATTCCCTCGGTGGTCCAGTGCTCTTCGATGCCGATGACTCTCATGTCTGTCCCTTGGCTCATGCTCTGTTGAGTGAACCTAGCAGCTCGCTCAACGGCTGTAGAGTGAATCGGGTGAATGCGCCGAACAGCCGGGCGGCCCGACGTGCCGCCACCGCGCAGAAGATCCTCCGGGCCGCGCAGGTCGAGTTCGGTGAGCACGGGCTCGAGCGGACCACCGTGCGCGCCATCGCCCAGCGCGCCGGCGTCGATCCCTCCCTGGTGATCCAGCACTACGGGTCCAAGCAGGACCTGTTCGCGATCGCCATCCAGCTCGGGCCCGAGACCAGCGAAGAGGCCGTCGTGGACCACCTCGTCGACGTGATCGATGTGCGTCTCGGTGAGCTGCCGCCCGAGACGCGGGCGCTGGTGCGCTCGATGCTCACCGCCCCCGAGGCCACTCAGGCGATGCGGGAGTTCCTGAACGAGCGGGTGGCCAACCTCGCCGGCGCCATGGACGGCGCCGATGCCGAGCTGCGCGCAGCACTGGCGGTCACCAGCATCCTTGGGCTCACCGTCGCCCGCCACTTCCTTGATCTCGACGCGCTCAGCGGCGTCTCAGAGGCCCAGCTCGAGACCACCGTCCGGGCCTGGCTCACCGCGGCCCTGGGCGAGGACGTCAGCCCGCCCCAACCTGAGACCGGATGAGCGCGAGCTTCTCCGGACGGGTCAGACGCTTGATGCGCGCCTCCTCGCGACGGGCGGCGCTCCGGTCGGGCATGGGGATCGCCACCGCCAGCTCGACCGGTCGCCGACTGGCGGTGTAGCGGCTGGCGCGACCCGCCTGATGGCGGGCCAGCCGGGCCTCGACATCGATCGTCCAACCGGTGTAGAGCGAGCCATCGCGACAGCGCAGCAGATAGACCCAGGCGTCGGTCATCGTCGCCTCAGGGGTTCGCCGCCGAGGCGGATCGCCCTGCGCCATGTGCCCCGCGTCAGGAGGAGCCGTCGAGGGAGAAGGACTGGATGTCCTCCCCCAGCTGCTGGGCGGAGCTGTAGGAGCCGTCGTGGATCGAGGTCTGCTGGCCGTTCGGGGCGATGAAGATCGTCGTCGGCGTGCCCTCGATGCCACCCTTGGCGACCGCGCTGGGGATGGCACCGTCGGGGATGCTGTAGCTCGGGTAGCTGACGTGGTGCTGGGAGAGGAAGCCGATGGCGTCCGAGGCACTCGGGTCGTCATAGTCGACGCCGAGGAAGGCCACCTTGGAGCCGTACTGGGCCGACTCCTGGGCGAAGTAGCCGAACTCCTTCTGACACGGCGCGCAGTCCGATGCCCAGATGTTGACCACCACGGGATACCCCCGCAGGGCCTTGAGTCGCGCGACCAGCGCCCCGGTCTGTGAGCTCGTCGAGCCGGCGTCGAGCAGCTGACTCGACTGCTTGTGCAGCGCGGCCAGCGGCGCTGGGGAACCCGACAGCTCCCGGGCCACGGCCTGGGCGCCGCCGGTGACCTTGGCGGGCTTCAGCGCCGCGGGGATGCTCGTCTCCAGGGTCTTCAGGCTCGGCCAGCCCTGGGTGTAGACCTCCTGGCTCCACGGGGTGTCGGCGGTCGGGTCAGCCGCGGTGTTCGCCGCGCTGGGCACGCCGAGCACGAACCAGGGCTCGCCCTCGATGCCATAGCCGTCGGCCAGCTGTCCGGTCTGGTCGATCGCCACCGGGTAGTCGAGGTGCATTCCCTTGAGGAACGCGGGCAGCGCGGCGGGACTCGGCTCGACCGCCGCCTCGTCGATGGCGGTCACCGGCGGCAGCCCGAGGCGCTTGGCCTCGCGCGCATAGGTGTTGAGCAGCTCGAGGTGCGCCTTGATCGTGGTCGACTGCTGATCCCAGGTGGTGAAGAACAGGTAGAGGTGGGGCTTGCCGGTGCCGACGGTCACGGTGCCGCCGCCGACCTTGGCCAGCGTCGCCTTGGTCGAGGCGGAGATTCCCTTAATCGTGGAGTAGGAGTAGTTGGTCTGAACCTTGGGGTGGCTGGGCAGGACCTGGGAGATCGCCTGGGCCAGCTCCTGCCCGTACTGCGGGATCGCCGCGTAGCTGGGGTAGGTGAGCGAGCTGAAGCGCATCCTGCCGTTGGGCCCGATGATGTAGAGCGCCGGCGTGTGGTCGATGATGTTCGCGTCGGTGCTGATGTCGTCGGCCACCTTGTAGTTGCGCCACACCGTGTCGAGCTGTGAGAGCTGGCCGGTGAGGAAGTGCCACTGGCCGACCATCCCGTGCAGCTCGGTGTAGCTGAGCACGTCGTCGACCTGGGTCGACTTCGGATTGGCGTCGACGCCGAGCAGCTGGACGTCCTTGGCGGCCGGACCCAGCGCGTCACGCGCGTCGACCATCGCCTGGGTGGTCAGCGGGCAGATGGTCTGGCACTCGTCGTCGGTGAAGGACAGCAGCACCACCATGCCGCGGTACTGCTTGAGGCTGACCTGATGGCCGGTCTCGTCGGTCAGGCTGAAGTTGGGGGCGGTGTGGCTGTCCCCCAGCGAGGTCACCCCGGACAGATAGGGATTGGTGGCCAGAGCCGTATCGCTGGAGGCGCTCGCGCTGCTGGCGCCGTTGGAGTGGATGACCACGGCGACCACGACGAGCGCACCGACGGCGGTCACCCCGAGGGCCAGCCCCGGCAGCGCCGCACCGCCTTGGGACAGCACGCCGCGGCGACGCCACAGCGGCGGCGCCCAGAACACGGCGCCGAGCACGACGAGCAGGCCGAGCACGACGATGACCGGGCTGACGTGGGTGGCGCTGGCACTGGCTGTGGGCTCAGTGCCATCGGTCAGCGCCCCGGTGGACGCCACCGCGCCGGCCGGGCTCGAGCGGACCGCCGACAGAGCCGCCGAGGTCACCCCGGCGGAGCGCGCGGCCTTGTTCAGGGTGGCGCTGGAGATGCCGGCAGAGGCCTCGAGCTTGTCGACTCCGGCGACAGCGGCGTTGAACAGCTGATCCGGAGATGAGCCGCTGGCCACGTTGAGCGCCGAGGCCTTGCCGTGGCGATACCAGAACGTGGCGACTCCCTGGGGCATCACCACCAGCAGCCGGCTGTTGTAAGACAGCTCGAGCTCGGTCCCGAGGTAATGGGCGTAGTAGGTCGGGTCGCCCCAGATCTGGGTCACCGCACCCAGGTCGTCCTGCTTGCCGATGATCGCCACCCGGACCCGGGCGTGCAGCGCGGTCGTGGCATCCAGCAGCTTGCCGAGCTGCACCTGCTGGGCGGAGGAGATGTTGTCCTCGCCCCCGACGAACAGGTTCTGATAGACGAGCACGTCTGAGCCGGGATCGCCGTCGGCCAGCGCCCCGGCCGGGACGGCGAGCGCCATCAGCGCGACGAGGAGGACGAGCAGGCGCTTCATGCCACCGCCCGCCGGCGCACCGGTCGCATGCGGAGGCTGATCAACCAGGCGCCGGCGACCGCCACCAGGCCGACCGCGAAACCCACCAGCGCCACCGGTGAGCTCGAGCCGCCTGCGGCGGTGTGGAGCGCCACCGCGCCAACCTTGGGCGAGACGCCGTTGGCCTTGGCCAGGGCGACCACGGCCCGCTGGGCGCCGTCGGCCAGGTCCGTTCCCGGGCTGACCTCGTGGTCCATCACGCTGACGTCCTGCTTGGGCGGGGTCTTCTGGGGCACGTAGAGACCGTAGCCCTGGGGCATGACCACCAGCACCGCGCCGTGGAACTGCAGGGACAGCTCCTTACCGAGGTAGAAGGCGTAGTTGGCCGGCTCGTGCCACAGCTCGGTCACCGTGCCGAGGTCGGCCGAGGAGTTGATCAGGGCCACGCGAACCGGGTATCCGGCACGGTTGGCGGACGCCACCGTGGCCTCGAGCGTGGCGGCCTGCTCGGGCGTGGCGCCCGAGTCCGGCGGGTTGAACACGGTGTCGAAGACGAGGACGTCGCTGGCGGGGTCTCCGTCGGCGAGCGCGCTCGGCGCTAACACGGCGCCAAGCCCCACCAACGCCATGAGCGCGAGAATGGCAGCGATGATCCGACGCACGGCGCTCCTCATTATGGCGTTGACGGTCTGTTACGGCCTGGCCGCTCCGGTCTCCGCACGGGCCGATGGACCGGTCGACCCGATCGCCACCAACTACACGGCACGGGTCACCCATGTCCCGGCGGGCGTCAAGGCCAAGGTGGTCGACGGGTACCTACAGCTCTGGCTCAAGGTCGACCCGTCCGAGACCGTCCAGGTGCTCGATCAGCTCGGCGCCCCATGGCTGCTGTTCAACCCCCACGGCGTCTACGTCAACCACAACTCGCTGCTCTACTACATCTCCCAGACCCCGGTGGAGGCGATCCCGCCCGCCAAGATCACCGCCAAGACCCCGCCGCACTGGGTGCAGGTCTCCTCCGGGCATCAGTGGATGTGGCGCGACGGCCGTCTCCAGGCCTTCGCCCGCCAGACCCTCGTCCCCGGACAGCGCTACGCCGGTCCCTGGAGCATCGCCATGCGCGTGAACGGGCGGGCGACGCGGGTGTCCGGCGGCCTGTACTTCCAGCCCCATCCTTCGGTGGTGTGGTTCTGGCCGGTGGCGGTGATCCTGCTGTGCGTGATCGCCGCCTGGCGCCTGCGCTCCAATCGGCTCGACCGTCGGCTGGTCATCGCGCTCACCGGGTCGCTGCTCGCCGCGCTGGTCGTGGTGGTCACGGCCCGGCTGCTCCACGGCCGTCCGTCGGTCAGCCCGGTCCAGATCGTCGAGTTCGCCCTGGCGCTTCTGGCGATCCTCGCGGGCGCGGCCGCGTTCGCCCGCGGGCGCTTCCCCGCGGCGCTGCCGCTGATCGTGGCCGCCGTCGCGCTGTTCGCCGGTCTGACCTTCCTGCCGGTGCTCACCCATCAGGACGTCCAGCTCATCCTGCCCGGGTGGCTCACCCGGGCGGCCACCGTGCTGCTGCTCGGCGGTGGCCTCAGCCTGGTGCTGATGGGCATGCGCCGACCGTTGATCAGATGAGGCGCGGCGTCGCCGCCTGTGCCCTGGCGACGCTGGCGCTGGCGGGATGTGGCAGTGACGGCGCCCGGACCCACACCGCGGCCGGGGCGAGCGTGTCGATCCCGACCAAGCTCCTGCGCGGCATGCGCCCGATCGGGGTCGGCCCCCGCTTCGAGCTCCCGGTCACCGGCACGCCCACCGGGGGCTGTCAGACCATGCCGGGCCGCCGGCTCGCTCACATCGAGCTGTTCGGCGCCAATCGCGTGCTGCTCATCCCCGCCGGCGTCGGGCACCGCGCCGGCTGCTACGGCAACGTGGTGACCACCGATCCGACCGGCACCGTGCACTACCGCGCAGGGGCGACGCTGGCGGACCTGTTCCGCGCGTGGGGCGAGCCGCTCAGCGCCACCCGGCTCGCCTGCTTCAGCGGCCCGGTCCGCTACTACCTGGCCGGCCGACGGGTGCGCCGAGCGCCGGCCCTGACCGAGCACGCTGAGATCGTCATCGAGGTCGGCCCCTACGTGCCGCCCCACAGCTCCTACACCTTCCCGGCGGGGCTGTAGCGCGCGAAGTTGACACGGGTCCCGGCCGATGCGCAGGTAGCCGTAGTAAAACCCCGATGCCTGCTTAGATTGTCATGCGTGACAACGCTCAGCAGCCTCGGTCCCGAACCCGCCGCGACGCGGAGCCGCGGACGCCGGCTCTTCATCCTCGGCATTTGCTGCATGAGCCTGCTGCTCGTGTCGCTGGACAACTCGATCGTCAACGTCGCGCTGCCGTCGATCCACAAGGATCTCAAGGCCAGCCTGTCGGACCTGCAGTGGACGATCGACGCCTACACCCTGGTCATCGCCAGCCTGCTGATGTTCATGGGCTCGACCGCGGACCGGATCGGCCGCAAGCCGGTGTTCATGACCGGGGTAGTGATCTTCACCCTGGGCTCGGGCCTGTGCGCGCTGGCCCCCAGCCTCGACTTCCTCGTCGCCGCCCGTGTGCTGCAGGCGATCGGCGGCTCGATGCTCAACCCGGTGGCGCTGTCGATCATCCGCAACGTGTTCGAGGATCCCAAGGAGCGCGCTCAGGCGCTCGGGGTGTGGGGCTCGGTGGTGGGGATCTCCACCTCGCTGGGCCCCGTCCTCGGTGGGGCGCTCGTCGACGGACCGGGCTGGCGCTGGGTGTTCGTGGTCAACCTGCCCATCGGGCTGCTCGCCCTGCTGTTGACCTTCAAGTTCGTCCCCAACTCCAGGGCGGACAAGGCCCGGCGGGTCGACCCCGTCGGCCAGATCCTCATCCTCGTCAGCCTGGCGACACTGGTGTTCGCGATCATCGAGGGAGCCAAGGACGGCTGGGGCTCGGCCCCCATCGTCATCTGCTTCGCCATCGCGCTCGTGAGTTTCGCCACCTTCGTCCCGTATGAGCTGCGCCGCCGCGAGCCGCTGATCCAGCTGCGCTTCTTCCACTCGCGCACCTTCACCGGGGCGACGATCATCGCCGTGGTGTCCTTCGCCGCCCTCGGCGGTTTCCTCTTCCTCAACACCCTGTACCTCCAGGACGCGCGCGGCTTCTCCGCCCTGCACGCCGGTCTCTACACCCTGCCCACCGCGGCGATGATGCTCATCCTGGCCCCGATCAGCGGGCGCATCGTCGGTAACGGGGGCGCTCGCCTGCCGCTGCTCATCGCCGGCGCCGGAATCACCATCGCGCCCCTGCTCTTCCTCGGGCTGACCGTGCACACGTCCTCGCTCCAGCTGTTCGTCGCCTATGTCCTGCTCGGCATCGGCTTCGGCATGGTCAACCCGCCGATCTCCAACACCGCGGTGTCCGGCATGCCGCCCAATCAATCCGGGGTGGCCGCCGCGGTCGCCTCGACCGGGCGCCAGGTCGGATTCGCCCTGGGTGTCGCCGTGCTCGGCGCGGTCACCGGGCTGGGCGCCACCGAGCAGATCGGGCCCACCTTCGCCCACGCCACCCATCCCGGCTGGGCGATCGTGTGCGGCCTGGGCGTGCTCGTCCTGGTGATCGGATTCTGGAGCACGACCCAGGCGGCGAAGCGCTCGGCGGAGGAAACCGCCGAGCGCCTCACCTGAGCCGGGAATCGGGAACCGCTACCGAGCGGTTGAGCGACGCCGGACGGCGGCGTCGAGCACCACCGCGGCGAGCAGCACGACCGCGGTGATCATGTCCTGGACCGCGGCACTGACGCCCATCAGACCCAGTCCGTTGAACACGACGGCGACGACGATGCCCCCGAGCAGGGCGTTGACGATCTTGCCGCGACCACCGAACAGGCTGGTGCCACCGATCACCGCGGCCGCCACGGCGAACAGGACGTCCTGACCACCGTTGAAGTCGGTCGAGACGTTGCCCTGCGTCGACGCGTAGATCAATCCGGCCAGTCCGGCCGTGACGCTGCAGAGGATGAATCCCAGCATCTGGATCCACTTGACGTTGATGCCGGCGCGGCGGGCCGCCTCTGGGCTGTTACCGACCGCGTAGATGTAGCGGCCCGTCCGTGTCTTGGACATGAACAGGCTGGAGATGATGATGATCACCAGCACGATCGGGATCACGTAGGGCGTGCCCTTGATCTCGATCAGGCCGAGGCCCTGGTTGGAGTTGAAAATCAGCATCAGGACGATGCCGACGATGGCCACGGCAATCACGCTGAGCAGCGTGACGCTGAGCGGGGGCGCGCTCAATCCCTTGGTCACCCGGGACCTGTGCCGCAGCAGCGTGACCGCGGCGAACCCGGCGATCAGGATGATCGTGATGATCCAACCGGCGGTTGGGGAGATGCGGCTGTTGTTCAGGTCCAGGATGACGCCATGGCTGCTGATCACGCCGCCGACGTCCGTCTTGTCGATGTTCGCGATCTCCAGCAGCACACCGGTGAGGCCGAGATAGCCACCCAGGGTGACGATGAAGGACGGCAGCCCCAGCAGGGCGACCAATGCCCCCTGCAGCGCGCCGATCCCGACCATCACGACCAGTCCGCCGATGATCGCCAGCCACCAGGGGAAGTTGACCGGCGTCGAGTTGAGATCGACCATCACCAAGGCGCCGACCGCCGCTCCGAACCCGGCTGACAGGTCGATCTCTGACAGCAGCAGCACCCAGGTCTCGGCGATGCCGAAGAGGATGAACACGGTCGCCTGGACGAACAGGTTGACCAGGTTCTGGGCGTGGAGGAACTGCGATCGCTCGATCTGGAAGAAGATGCAGATGACGATCAGACCGACGATGACCGGCAGGGCGCCGGATTCGCCGTTCTTGACCCGGGCCGCCCATGCCCGGGCATAGTCGCCCATGCTGTTGGCGAGCACCTCGGGCGCGACCGTTGCCAGCTCGGCGTCAGAGAGCGCCGTGCCGGGGGTCTCGGTGTTGGTCACCGGATCGCTCTCGCGGGGGTTGTCTGTTGCGCTCATTACGCAGCCGCCTTATTGCTGAGATCGCCGGTGGTCATCCATTCCACCGCGGATTGGCGGTTGAAGTCTGAGGCGGGTCCTTGGACCACGCAGTTGCCGAGGTACATCACCGCGATGCGGTCGGCCACCTCAAAGACGTCCACCATGTTGTGGGAGACCACCAGGACCGCGACACCGCGACCCGACAGGGTCTTGATGAGATCGAGCACCATCTGGGTCTGGGCCACGCCCAGGGCAGCGGTCGGCTCGTCCATGATCACCAGCTTGGCCTCGGACATGACCGCCTTGGCCACGGCGACGGACTGGCGCTGGCCACCGGACAGGGAGCGGACGGGCTGGCGGATCGACTTGATCGTCTTGACCGACAGCTCCTTCATCGTTTGGGTCGCGGCCTTCTCCATCGAGGCCTCATCCAGAACCCCGTGCCGCAATGACTCATGGCCGAGGAACATGTTCTCGACGATGTCGAGGTTGTCGCAGAGGGCGAGATCCTGGTAGATCGTGGTGATCCCCAGGGCCTCGGCGGCACGCGGTCCGTTGAGATGGACCTCCTGGCCCTCCCAGAGGATCTGGCCGCCGTCCTGGGGCCAGAGGCCCGAGACGGTCTTGATCAGCGAGGACTTGCCGGCGCCGTTGTCGCCGATCAGTGCGGTGACCTTGCCGGCCGGGATGTCGAGGTTGACGTCACGCAGGGCCTGGACGGGCCCGAAGCGCTTGGTCACCTGGCGAAGTGAGAGAAGTTCGTGTGTATCAGTCATGAGATTGAGAGCGGTAGCGGCCGCCCGGCTCAGCCGATCCCCGTACCGTACGCGGGAATCGGTGAGCCTGGGCGGCCATTCATCTCCTAGGAGATGCCGTACTTCGTGCAGTCGGCCTTGTAGCTACCGCTGCAGAGCTGCGAGGTCGGGACGAACTTGTCCGCGACGATCGTGGACTGCATGTTCTTGGTGGTCACCCACACCGGCGTCAGCAGGACCGAGGGAACCTTGGCCTTGTTGGTCGGGTCGGTGGTGCTGCCGTTCAGCAGGCTGGACGGCGCGGTCTTGTTGGCGCGCAGGTACAGCGCCAGAGCAACCGCAGCCTGAGCCTCCTTGTAGACCGCCTTGTACACGGTCCCGCACTGGTAGCCGGACAGGATGTTCTGCAGGCCCGTGAGGGTCGCGTCCTGGCCGGTGGTGGGGAACGTCATCGGCTTGACGCCGTGGGACTTCAGGTACGTGATGATCGGAGCGCCGTTCTCGTCGTTCGGGATGAGCGCGGAGTTGGCGGTCGAGTGGGCCGTGAGGGCCTGCTCGAACTCGGTCTGAGCCGTCGACGGGGTCCACGTTCCGGCCGTGTTGGCCGCCAGCGTGTAGGCGCCCGACTTGAACTTCGCCGCCAGGACGTCGGTGTAGTAGCCCTGGTAGAACAGCGACGCGTTGTTGTCGGTCGGATCGCCACGCATGACGATCACGTTCGGCTTCTTGACGCCCCAGGCGGCAGCGCAGGACTCAAAGCCCTGGCCCATCAGCTGGCCGACGCGGACGTTGTTGAACGAGACGTAGTCGTCGGTCGGACCACCGGTGTCCAGGCGGTCGTAGTCGATGACGGCGACGCCGTGCTGCTTGGCGTAGTTCTCGACCTGGACGCCGGTACCGGAGTCCTCGGGGTCGATGAGCAGCACCGTGGCACCGTTGGTGATCGCCGACTGGGCGTCGGTGACGAACTGCTGGTCAGAGCCACCGGCGTTCTGCACGGTGATGGGAACGCCGGCCTTGGCCGCCGCTTCCTTCAGGTCGGGCTGGTCGAACTCGACGTAACGCGTCGAGCTCGTGGTGTCGGGCAGGATCGCCGCGATGCTCCCCTTGCCCTGCTTGGCCAGCGCGGTCAGCTGGGACATGGCGCTGAAGTCGTTGGTGAACGACGATGCGGTGACGTTCGGGGTCGATCCGCTCGAGCTTGAGCTCGAGCTCGACGCCGTCGATGCGGCGCCGGATGATGACGACGTACTGGTCGTCTTGCTGGACGAGCCGCACGCGGCGACTGCCAGAGCAGCAACGATGGCGAAGACCATCGCCACGAAACCTGCCTTGCTTGTGCGCAAGTGCACGGTCACTACCTCCTAGTTCCTCCTCGGGCGACGGGCCGAGCCCGCCGCGATCTCTCTCTCAGCCCGACGGTATGGCTACGTTCATAAACGAGGCATTAACAAGCGCCCAGCATTCATAAACAATCCATAAATGGGCTGCATAACCGCCCGATTGTGAGCGTTCACACGCTCGTCGTGCCAGGGGTGCGGCCGGTTATTCGGGGGCGAAGCGGTAGCCGGCGCGCGGCGCCGTGAGGATCAACGGCGGCCCCCCCGGCGTCTCGAGCTTGGCTCGCAGGCGCCCCACGTAGACGCGGACGTACTCGGTCTCGGTCTGGTACGCCGGCCCCCACACGCGCCGGAGCAGGTGGGCATGGCTGAGCAGCTTGCCGCGGTTGGTGGCCAGCTCACGTAACAGGCTGAACTCGGTCGGCGTGAGGTGCACGGTCTCCCCCGCCCGGGACACGTGCTGGGAGGCGAGGTCGATCTGGAGGTCCCCGACGATGATGCGGCTGGCGTCGCCGGCGCCGGCGTCGATGACGGCGGGTCGGGTGCGGCGCAGTGTCGCGGTGATCCGAGCCAGCAGTTCCTCGACGCTGAAGGGCTTGGTCATGTAGTCATCGGCGCCCATGTTCAGCGCGGTGATCTTGTCGCGCTCCCCGCCGCGCGCGGACACGACGATGACCGCGGCGTTGGAGCGCTCGCGGATCTGACGACACAGGTCAAAGCCGTCGGCCTCGGGCAGCATCAGGTCGAGCAGGACGATGTCGGGGTTCTCGGTCTCCAGCAACCGGATCGCGTCGGTGCCGTCGGTCGACAGCACGGTGTCGAACCCCCGCACGGCGAGGTTGGAGCGGATGAGGTCGACGATGTTGAGGTCGTCCTCGACGAGCAGTGCGCGGGTGGGCTCAGGCATGCGCCACCGCGATCTCTCCGACGACGGCGGGCTCCTCGGCCGCACCCGCCACCTCGATCGGCAGGGAGATGGCGAACCGGGTGCCGACCGCCGGGGTGTCGAGCCCAATCGTCCCACCGTGGGCCTCGATGATCCCCTTGGCGATCGACAGGCCGAGGCCGGCGCCGGCGGTGCGCGAGTGGGGCCGTTGAGCGGAGTCAAAGGGCTTGTCCCGGCGTTCGATGGGAAACCCGTCGCCGTCGTCGGCCACCGAGAGCTCGACCCGGTTCTGGCCGCCCTGGCGGCACTCGATGCTCACCTGGATGCCCGGGCGGTTGTGCTTGAACGCGTTGGAGAGCAGGTTGACGAACACCTGTTCGAGCCGATCGTGGTCGGCCCAGATCACCGGGAGGTCGACGTCGCAGCGGACCTGCACCGCGGCGGACCACTCGGCCGGCAGCAGCGCCACGGCCGCCTCGATGACCAGACGCAGGTCACACCAGTCCGGCTGCAGGCGCATGACCCCGGACTCGATGGCGGAGAAGTCGAGCAGGTCATCGACGAGTCGGCCCAGCCGCGCGGATTCGGCGGCGATGCGCTCGAGGAAGCGCTGCTGGGAGTCCCCGTCCCAGGAGACGTCAGGAGCGGCCAGCGATGTGGCATAGCCGCGAATCGCCGTCAGCGGCGTTCGCAGCTCGTGGCTGAGGCGGCTGAGGAACTGTCGCTGGAGTTCCTGGGAGCGGCGCAGGGCCACCGCCTCGCGGTGCGCGACCGCCGCCTCCTCTCCGAGTAGCGCCGCGACGTCGTCGCGGTGGCTGGTGCGCGGGTCGAACTCGGCGACGACCCCGCCATGGGCGAGCACGACGACGCGGTCGGCGATCCGGAACATCTGCTCGATGTCCCGGGTGATCAGGAGGATTGCGGTGCCCTCGGCCTGGGCGGCCAGCAGCAGCCGCTCGACGGTCGCGTTGGCGAGCACGCCGAGCGAGGTGGTCAGCTCATCGACGATGAGGACCTTGGGCTTGCGCCCCAGGGCCATGGCCAGGGCCAACAGCCAACGCTGGCCGAGCGTGAGGGTGGACACCAGGGCGGAGGGGTCACGAATGGGGATACCGAGCGCAGCCAACTCCTGGGCGGCGGCGGCGTGGAAACGCGCGTCGGAGCTGAGGTACATCTCACGACCGAGCATCAGGTTGGCCGCGACGTCCAGCGTGTCACACAGCGCCAGGTCCTGCCAGACCACGGCGACGCCGTAGCGGTCGGGGTTGCGACTGCGCGCGCTGAGGCGCTGACCGTCGATGGTGATGGTGCCCGTGGTGGGGACGAGATCTCCCGCCACACAGCGGGTCAGCGCGGACTTGCCCGAACCGGGCTCGCCGCTGAGCGCGACGATCTCCCCGGCACCGATGTCGAGATCGACACCCGCCAGCGCGGCGGGCGCGCCAGCGAAGGACACGCCCAGATCGCGGATTTCGAGCATCCAGGGAGCGTAGCTCCCTGACCCGAGGCGCAGGACGCCTTCAGAGCGGGCGCCTCAGCGCCCGAGGATGCGGATCAGATCCTCGGCGGAGGCCGGGACCCGGCCGATCAGCGTGCGGGTCCGGCTGAGCCCGGCGCGCAGCGCCTCATCCCCCACCTCGACCGGCAGCAGCGTGTCCTGGAGCTCGGACAGCGCGTCATCGGCGGACTGGACGAGGTCGGCGACGCGATCCAGGGTGGTGTGGGGATCGGTCGGCGCCGGCACGATGGAGACGGCGAAGCTCGGCTGGGGCATGCCGTAGCGCGTGGCGAACTCGGTGAGCGTGCGCTTGAGCTGACCGTAGGCGGCCTGGGTCGGCTTGAACACCGAAGCCTCCATCTGCTCGGCGGCGTGATCATCCAGGAGTTCGTAGGCCTCGCCGAGCGCGGCGAGGGCGTCGCCCATGTAATTGGCACCGGCGACGCAGTCGTCGAGAATCTGGCGCCGTCCTGAATCGTTGGTGTAGCTCACAGGTACGAGTGTGGCTCAGGAAGGTTGGGATTGCATTTCGCGCAACGCAGCTGCCAGAACACCGTTGACGAATTTGGGCGCGTCAGCCCCGCAGAACTTCTTCGCGGTCTCGACGGCTTCATCGATCGCGCCCTCGGGCGGGATCGGCCGATCACCCGGCTCGGCGTCGGGTTTGGTGATCTCCAACAGCGCCACGCGCAGAATCGAGCGCTCCAGCGGCGCGATGCGACTGAGCGTCCAGCCCTTGGAGTAGCGGCGAATGAGCAGATCGAGCTCATCCTGGTTCTCACGCACCGCCTCGGCGAGCTGCTGGGTGAATCGGTGCGCGTCCTCGGTGAACTCGAGCGGGCGATCGAGCAGGTCCGACTGATACAGAGCCCAGACGGCGGCGCGACGCTGCTCGGTGCGGGTCGCCAAGTAGGCGCCTAGGCCCGCGACATGTAGTCGCCGGTGCGCGTGTCGACCTTGATCCGGTCCCCGATGTTGACGAACAGCGGAACCATCACGCGCGTGCCCGTCTCGATGGTGGCGGGCTTGGTGCCGCCGCCCGACGCGGTGTCGCCGCGTAACCCGGGCTCGGTCTCGGTCACCTCGAACTCGGCGGAGGCGGGGAGCTGGACGTCGGAGGCCTGATCGTCGATGTAGAGCACCTCGACGGTTTCTGATTCGCGAATCCACCGCAGCGGCTCGGCCAACGTCACCTCGGGGATCTGCACCTGCTCATAGGTCTCGGTGTCCATGAAGTGCGCGTCCGTGCCGTCCTTGTAGAGGAACTGCATGTTGTGCACCTCGGTGCGGACGGGGCGGAACTTCTCGCCGGCCCGGAAGGTCCGGTCGATCACGTTGCCGTCGGAGGCACGCCGCAGCTTGGTGCGCACGAAGGCGCCGCCCTTGCCGGGCTTGACGTGCTGGAAGTAGACGATCTTGAAGATCGTCCCCTCGACGTCGATGTGCGAGCCGTTGCGAAATTCGTTGGTGGAGATCATGCCGGGGCCTGAGTTTAGTTCGCCTGGTGCGGGAGATTCTCCGCAGGAGCGGCGGGCGAGATACCGCACATGCGTGTATTCGGCCCATGCCTCCCCGCGGGACGCTCACCCCGGAACCTCCGGAGCGGGCACGCCTCAGCTGACGGTGCGCAGCGCCTTGGGGATCGAGGTCAGGATCCGCGGCGCACCCTCGGTCACCACGCAGAGATCCTCGATGCGGATCCCGAACTCACCCGGCAGGTAGACCCCGGGCTCGTTGGTGACGACCTCGTTGACCGCCAGGTGGTCGGCGCCCGCCTTGATCCGGCGCGACAGCGTGGGCGCCTCGTGGATGTCGAGCCCGACGCCGTGGCCCAGGCCGTGGCCGAAGTGCTCGCCGTGGCCGGCCGCGGTGATGATGTCGCGCGCGACGGCGTCGACGGTATGGCAGTCCGCGCCGGCGGTGATCGCCCCCAGGGCGGCCTCCTGGGCCGACAGCACGAGCTCATAGGCGTCGCGCATCACGTCGGAGATCTCCCCCGTCGCCACCGTGCGGGTGCAGTCCGAGCAGTACCCATCCGTGATCGCGCCCCAGTCGATGACCACGAGCTGACCGGCCTCGATGGCGACGTCCCGCGGCTGGGCGTGGGGCAGCGCGCCGTGGGGGCCGGAGGCGATGATCGACGAGAAGGACGGGCCCGAGGCGCCCCGCAGGCGCATGTCGTGCTCGAGCTGGAGGGCCAGCTCCCGCTCGGTGCGTCCGATGAACGGTCCGGCGAGCAGCGCCTCCAGGGCGGCGTCGGCGATCTTCTGGGAGGCGGCGATCGCCTCGATCTCCTCAGCATCCTTGACGCGTCGCAGATCCTCGACCAGCCCGCCGACGGGCACGAGGGTGACGTTGTCCCCGAGCAGACGGCCCAGGCGATCGAACGCGGCGACCGAGGTGTGGGTGTCGTCGAAGCCGAGCCGCACCGGCCCGTTGCCCAGCACGGCGGGCAGCTCGTCGGCGAGATCGGTGGCGGTGTTGGTCTGGACACGGTCAAAGGAGGGGTCGACCTCGACGGCCGCCTGCTCGACGTAGCGGAAGTCGGTGACGAACACGCGCGTGTCGGTGCCGATCAGCGCCAGCCCGTTGGTGCCGGTGTAGCCGGTCAGGTAGCGGACGTTGACCAGATCGGTGACCAGGATCAGGTCGACGGCCGGCCCGGTCAACGCCTCCACCAGCCGGGTGCAGCGGGCGGCGAGGTTCGTCTCTGAGACCAGGGTCATGTCGTCAGCTCCTTCTTCAAGATCGAGAGCCCCTCAAGGTAGCCGTCGGGCCCCTTTCCGGCCACCCGGCCGACGCACAGGTCCCGGATCACCGACTCATGTCGGAACGCCTCGCGGGTGTCGACGTCGGAGAGGTGGACCTCCACCGCCGGCAACCGGGTCAGCTCGAGGGCATCACGGATGGCGTAGGAGTAGTGGGTCCAGGCGCCCGGGTTGAGCAGCACCGCGTCGACGGTCAGGGCGTGGAGGTGCTCGACGAACTCGCCCTCGTGGTTGGTCTGGAAGAAGCTGGTGGTCAGATCGAGGCCGCGCGCGAAGGCCAGGATCCGAGCTTCGAGCTCTGACAGCGTGAGCCCGCCGTAGTGACCGGGGTCGCGGCGGCCCAGCTGGTCGAGGTTGACGCCATGCATGACCTCGATCCGCCGGCCGGCCACCACGCTCATGCGATGAGCTCCTTGATCGCGGCACGCACCTGGGCGGGCGGGACGGTCTGGCCGTAGACGACGTCTCCGGGGGCGTGGACCAGCACGAAGGGGACCGGCCCCTCCCCTGTCCGCTTCTTGTCCTTGGCCGTGGCGAAGATGACCTGCTCGAGGTCGAGCTCGGAGTCCGCGTGGGTCGGCAGACCCTGGGCGTCGAGCAGCTCCTGCACCTGGTCGTGCAGGGCGTCCTGGCCCGAGAGCCGCAGGGCCGCCAGCAGGCCGAGGCCGACCGCCTCACCGTGGCGGTAGCGCGCATAGCCGGTAACCGTCTCGATCGCATGGCCAATGGTGTGGCCGAGGTTGAGCACCTGGCGCACCCCCCCGTCGCGCTCGTCACGGGCGACGACGCGCAGCTTGGTCAGCGCGCACCCGGCGATCACCTCGGGGTCATCGGGCGCGGCCCCGGAGGCGACCAGCTCCCACAGTCCGCCGCCGGCGATGATCGCCGTCTTCACCACCTCCGCGTACCCGGCTGCCAGCTCCTCCCGGGGCAGCGTAGCCAGCGTGGCCGGGTCGACGAGCACCGCCGAGGGCTGATGGAAGGCGCCGACGTAGTTCTTGGCCTCGGGCAGGTCGACACCGGTCTTGCCGCCGTAGGCGGAGTCGACCTGGGCGACCAGGGTGGTCGGCACCTGCACCACGCGGACCCCGCGCTGGTAGGTGGCGGCACAGAACCCGGCGAGGTCCCCCACGACGCCGCCCCCCAGGGCGGCGACCACATCACCGCGCGTGACCCCGTGACGGGCCATCTCGGTCCACACGATCTCGGCGTGGGCGATGGTCTTGGACTGCTCCCCGGGCATGATGCGGATGTCCGCGAGGGCCGGCTCGAGGTGCTCGGCGTAGTGGCGTGAGGCGTTGTAGTCAGAGACGATGACGCGCCGCCCCTCGATGTGGGCGGGCCAGAAGTGCTCATCGATGAGCAGGCCGGCCCCGATGTGCACCGGATAGTCGCCCGAACCCGTCGTCGCCCACAGGGTGGTGATTTTGGCCTGCCGATGGGGCAGGCCCGCCAGGGCGCGGGTGACCCGGGGCATGTCCCGGGCCCGGTTCGCCGGGACGATCACGTCGGCTAGTGATGCGTAGGTGGGCAGGCGTTCGGCGTGCAGGGCGCGGAAGCGATCGGGGTCTGAGGCCAGCGGCCGTTTGGTCGGCGCGTGGCTGTGGCTGACCCGGTGCCAGGCGGTGTCGACGTCGATGTCGATCCAGATCACGTTGTGCGCGCCCAGGGCCGCGCGGACCGCCGCCGAGCCCAGGGCGCCGCCGCCGAGGGCGAGCGCACTGACGTTGTCGGCGTCGAGCAGCTCGAGCACCGTCTGCTCCTCCAGCGCGCGGAAGCTCGCCTCCCCGTCGGTGGCGAAGATGTCCTGGACCCGGCGGCCGGTCCGCTCCTCGATGACCATGTCGACGTCCAGCGCCCCCTCGCCGAGGGCCTTGGCGGCGGTGGTCTTGCCGGCCCCCATGAAGCCGATCAATACGTGTTTGGTCACGGCGTGTCCAGGTCGAGCACGAAGCTGACCGCGTTCTCGATCTCGACCATGGTCGCCTCCGGCACGACGCCCAAATGGCTGATCAGGCGCGACGGCGCCACGCCACGCACGGCTCGGCACAGCACGACACTGTCGCGCTCGACGCCGGACTCTATGCCGATCCGGGGCCGTAGGGCGGAAGCCGCGCGAGAACTCGACACCCCGACGACACACACCAGATCGTCGTTCTCGGTCCCGAGCAGAGCGTCCGTGGTCATGACCACCGCCGGACGCTGCTTGCCGAGCTCGTTGGCTCGAGCCGCGCCGAACGCCACCAGCCACACGTCACCACGTCGCGCCTCAGTCGATGCCATCGGCGAGCGTGGTCTCCCACAGACGTTCCTCCTCGGCCACTGCGGGGTTCAGCGCGTCGAGACGTTGGGCCTCTCGCTCGGAGGCCAGAATGCGCTCGCGCTCGGCGCGCCGGGCGATGTCCTCGAGGAGACCGGCCAGGGACACCCCGCGTTCCTCGGCCTCTCGCGCGAGGCGATCGCGCGTGGCCTTGGTGACACGAATCGTCGTCGTCTCTGTCACGGCCATAGACAGATCGTATCTACAAAATCGGTCTATGCACTGAGCGCGGTCGGCGGCTCGAGCCAGCCGATGCGCCGGCGGTAGGCGTCGACGGCGGCGCGCACGTCGTCGATGTGATCGCCGCCGAACTTGGTGCGGTAGGCGTCGGCGAGCACGAAGGCGATCATCGCCTCCCCCACCACGCCGGCGGCCGGCACGGTGCAGGAGTCGGTGCGCTCGCGCAGCGCCTGGGCGGGCTCATGGGTGGCGATGTCGACCGAGCGCAGCGGCTTGGTGAGGGTCGGCAGCGGCTTCATCCAGCCCCGCACGATGACCGGGTCACCGGTGGTCATGCCGCCCTCGACCCCGCCGGAGCGGTTGGTCTCGCGGTAGTAGCCGCGCTCGGGGTCATAGAAGATCTCATCATGGGCCTGGGAGCCCGGCAGGCCGGCGATCTCGACCCCGTCGCCGATGGCCACCGCCTTCATCGCCTGGATGGAGAGGATCGCCTGGCCGAGGCGGCCGTCGAGGCGCTCCTCCCAGGAGATGTGGGAGCCGAGGCCCGGCACGACGCCGAAGGCCCGCACCTCGAAGACCCCGCCGAGGGACTCGTTCGCCTTGCGCAGCGTGTTGATCTCCTGGACCATCTTCTGGGAGGTCTCGGCGTCGAGGCAGCGCACCGGGGACTCGTCGACGTGGGCGAAGTCCGCGGCGCTGAGGTTCCCGTAGCTGCGGGGCGTTCACGCCGGTGATCTGGATGACGTGGGAGTGGATCTCGACCCCGAGGGCCCGCAGGAACTCTTTGGCCAGTGCCCCGCCGGCCACGCGCGCCGCGGTTTCCCGCGCGCTGGCGCGCTCGAGGATGTCGCGCACGTCGGGCAGTCCGTACTTCTGGGTCCCCACCAGGTCGGCGTGGCCGGGCCGGGGCAGGTGCACCTCGGGCACGTCGGCGTCGACGGGCCAGGGATTCATCCGCTCCTCCCAGTTCTGGAAGTCCCGGTTGGGCACGCTGAGGGTGATTGGCCCACCCAGAGTGCGGCCGTGGCGCACCCCCGAGGTGACGATCGCCTTGTCCGTCTCGATCTTCATCCGCCCGCCGCGGCCGTGACCCTGCTGACGCCGGGCCAGCTCCTGGTCAATGCGCTCACGGTCGAGCACGAGGCCGGCGGGGAGCCCCTCGACGATGGTGGTCAGGCCGGGTCCGTGGGACTCGCCGGCGGTGATCAGCTTCAACGACATGTGGTTACTAGGTTACGCGGGTCCGAGACCTCAAGGGTCCCAACGGTTCTGCCGACATATCTACGACCGGGGGCAGACGACACGGAAGAACGTGGCTGTCCGCTCCGTGCCGTTTATGACCGAGCGAGCCTCATCTCTCTGCGCGCGGATCCGCGCCCTTCACCTTCGCCGCGAGCAGCGAGGTCAGTCGCTGGTCGAGCTGCTGATCGCCTCGGCGCTCAGCGTCGTCGTGCTCGGAGCGATCGGAACCCTCTTGGTGGCCTCCCAGCGCCAGCAGCAGAAGAACGCCAACTACGACAACGCCCAGGGGAACGCCCAGGCCGAGCTCGACAAGATGGTGGGCCAGATCCGTGACGCTCAGGACATCATCAGCTGGTCCGCGAACTCTGTCGACATGGACGTCGACGTCGGCAGCACCGAGTACCAGGTCTACTGGGAATGCGACGTCTCCGCCGGCAACGGCTGGGACAAGTGCGTCCGCCTGCAGACCACCGTCAACGGGCCGCTGCCCGCGCTCAGCACGGCAACCACGATCATCCCGTACCTGACCAACGGCACCTCGGTCTTCACATGGACCACGGAGACGACCGCCCCCGGTTCGACCACATCGCCGAACCTGGCGCCCGACTACGTCACTGCCACCATTGACGTTCCCGCCTCCAACGGCGTGACCTCGGGCCATCTCTCGATCAACCGGACCATCGCTTTCAGCGAAGGCGCCCTGATCCGGAACCTTGATGTCGAGAACTGATCCCGGCGGTTCACGGCCGCCAAGGCCACGTCAGCAGGCACAGGACGGCTTCATGCTCGTCGAGGTCCTCGTGGCGGTTCTGATCCTGACCGTCGCGATCTTTGGGCTGCTGACCGCATTCACGGATTCCCAGAAGCTGTCGCTGTCGAGCGAGCGCCAGTCCGCCATGTCGCACGTCGCCCAGGGGGAGATCGAGCGCATCGAAGGGCTTCCTTACGCATCGATCGGGCTCAACGTCACGGGTACCGCGCCGCACGTTCTGCCGACCAGCAGCACCAACCCGAACAGCCCCGACTACTACGTCACCACGGTGGGATCGACGCCGGCCTATGAGTGGAATCACGTCCAGAGCACCGCTGAGGCCTTCGTGACGTCCGGGACGGTCTCCCCTCAGCCTCAGACCTGGTCCGAGGGCAGCCTCACCGGCTTGATCTATGACTTTGTCACCAACTGCGCCTCGGGCTGTCCGAGCTCGACCGACAACAAGCGGATCACCGTGGCGGTGACGGTCACCACGGGCCCCAGTCCGCCCTCGCCGGTCTACGTCTCCAGCGTGGTCGCCAATCCTGATGCAACCGCGGCTCAGGGCAGCTCGTCAAACCCGATCACCGGCAGTGGATGCACCGGGTCATGTGGATCCTCGCCCATCGACACCGGAACGCCGAACGGCTTCTTCCTGCACGACTGCGCGGCAACCGCCACGACCTGCTCGACTCCCAACGGGTCACATGCCACCCACGGCACGGTCGGTCTCGTCGGCGGGCTGGTCTGCGCCAGCGGCCTGGGGAGTCTGCTCAACATCCTGCCGGGTTTCAACCAGCTCGCTGGTTGTCCGACCCCCGACAAGATGAACTCGACCACCCCGACGGGCAGCGGAAGCACATATCAGTACTCCAACGACATCAGCACCACCGGCTATGTCGGACGGCTGCTCGAGCCGCTGTGCGCTCCAGGCAGTATCTGCGGGACCGGCAGCATCGCGGATTGTGGAAGCCTCGCGGCGTGGACCGACAACCTGATCAACGATCAGAACGAGATGTGGACCACCCCACCTCTCAGCACCAGTACCACCCTGACCGGTGAGGGCGCTCTCAACCTCTACACCGAGACCCAGGCAGGCGCAGCCGCCGTCGTCACGCTGTGCATGGAGTTCTATGCGGTTCCTCCCGGCGCCGGCAACACGAACCCGAACACACTGCTTGACCTCTTCTCCTTTCCCCCGACGCCGATTGGAGGTGCCGCCTACGTCCCGGCGACGAACCCGTCAACCGGCTCAAATTGGCCGACCAGCCCGTCCAGCGTGGACTTCGAGTTCAACTTCGCATCCGGCGGTGCGACCGTCCCCGCAGGAGATCGGATCGGCATGCGCATCTGGACGGTCGCGGAGTCAAATACGAACGTCGCCCTGCTCTACGACAGCGCTGCCTACCCCAGCGAGGTCCAACTCGACAGCCAGAGCGCGATCCAGTTCAGCGGCTCATGAGTCCCGGACCTTCTCGACCTCGCCGCCTCCGCGGCCGAGTCCGCGACGAGTCCGGTGCCGTGATGATCGTGGCGATGGTCACCCTGCTGATCATGTCGGTGTTGACCGCCTCGGCCATCACGCTCGCCGTCAGCACCAACGCGGGCGCGCAGCAGAACGTCGAGCAGAAGGATGCCTCCGAGGCTGCTGAGGCCGGACTCCAGGCGGCGTTGTACCGGTACAACACGCTGCTCCCCAGCAGCGGCAACTGCGTCGGGGACACGGTGACCGCACCTTCCTCCAACGGCACCTGCTCGAGCTCGGTGACCGCCGTGGGCAGCGGCTCGACCTACCAGTACTACACGACTCCCGCCGGCAGCTCGGCCCCATGTGTCGGCGGCACCGTGGCGAGCTCGTCGGGGACCGTAGGCAACATCTGCATCACCTCGATCGGCACCAGCAACGGGGTCTCCGTGCGCTCGGAGATCCACGCCGCCGCCAACTTGAGCGGGCCGCTGTTCCAATATCCCGGCATTACAGGTCTCCAGGGGATCACCGAGCAGAACGGCTCGATCAGCATCAACGGTGCGGAGGCGACCAACGGAACCATCACGGCTGGCTGCTGTGGCTCAGGCCTGAACGTGAACTCGGAGCCCAACTACGCCCTGGATCTCGGGCCGAGTCCTGGATCCTACGTTCAAAGCACCAACGGGACCTTCGCGGCCCCGAACTCCACCACGCATGTGAGCACCATCGTGCTCCCCCCGGTCAATCCCGGCTCCAGCGCCTCCACCAGTGCCAACAGCGGCTGCACCGCTACGCCGATCCTGGCGACGGCCACCTGCGGGATCAGCTCGAATGACAACATCTTCGGGTACCGCCCCGTCGCCTACACCGCTGCCACTCGCTCGCTCTCGCTGGCGAATGGCGCCTCGGCGTATCTGGCCGCCGGCACCTACAACTTCTGTTCGCTCACGAGCACTGGTGGCACGATCACCCTGGCATCCGGGGTGAGCGCCCAGAACCCCGTCATCATCTACATCGATTCGTCAACTGACGCGGGCTCCGGCTGTCCGGCGAGTTCGGCCGGTCTCAGCCTGACGGGAAACGACACGACGTTCGCCAACCCAACAGGAGACCCGACTGCGCTGCAGATCTACGACTACTACCAGTCGAACCCCATCGAGCTCAGCCTCCAAGGGGGCACGACGTTCCTCGGGACGCTGTATGCCCCGACGTCCGCGGTCGACCTAACGAACAACGGTGTGACCTTCGACGGCGCAATCGCCGCCAACTTGGTCACCATGGGCAGCTCGTCCTTTGGCGGAATGAATGTCACCTTCAACTACGAGTCTCAGGTGGCGAACATCATGGGCGGAACTGCCACAGGCACCTACTACCGGACCGCCTACGGCCAATGCTCCGCGACCGTCTCGAGTGCCACACCGACGTCTGGCTGCAGTTAGCCGCCCGAACTCCTCAGCACCCGCTCAGATCGGCTGTCGTATCCGTCAACGGCAGGTTTGTGTTGGCGCACTGCACCGTCTGCGCCGCCTGGTCGTTATTGATGACAGATGACAGCGGGTAGTTTCCGAGGTCGAGGTCCTGGAGCACGACCGTCGCGTTCAACGTCACGTTCCAACCGATGGCGTTGCCCTCAAAGGCCAGGCTGGAGAGCAGTCCCCCGCCGACGGTGACGTTGGAAAGCGGTGCGTCGACGACGTAGGCCTGGGCCACTCCAGCCCCAGCGGTGGCAATCTGCACGCTCGTTGTCGGTGTCGCTGATGGGTTGTTGGCCAACGTCGTCTGGTCAAGCGGATTGCCGGACACGTAGATCTGAAACGCGCTCGGCGCCGGGATCCCCTCGGTGACGGACCTCAGGGTCGTCGCGTTGTTGATGCCCTGGTCGGCGTAGAAGTTGCCCTGGCTGCTCGAGCCGATCTGGCTCGGGCTCGTGGTGTCAGACTTGCAGGGGGCTGCGTTCGGAGCCAGGATGTACAACTGAACCGACCCGGTGACGGGACCCTCGACCGTCGTGTTGGCCGCATAGAAGTTGCAGAAGACGTAGGTTCCCGGTGAGTTGAACTGCAGGGTCCCACCCGTGACGTAGAGGTCGCCGGCAGTCGTCGCCGACCCGTCGTACGTGAGATCGTTGCACTTCGAGGCATTGAACAAGCCACATGAGGCGTCGGTGTATTCGATGGCATTGCTCGAGGTCATTCCGACCGAGCCCACCGGCGTAGGCTGATCACTGACCGTGAACGGAGCTGGCTCCACCAGGCAATCTGGACTCGGCTGACCCGCCTGACAATCGTTGTTGACGCCCGTGTGGACCGTGTTTGCGCCGACGGTCAAGCCCGTGAGGCCATTCCCGTATTCAAAGGTGTCTTGGAGCTGGCTAATCGCGCCGGTCAGGGTGAGGCCGTTGAGAAGGGAACCGAACGCATTCAGTGGGGCCTTGTTGAGATTGAGATCGAGGCTCAACAGCGGAAGTGAGATGTTGTTGCCCGCCGTGATGTTGCCCTCAATCACGCCAAGCGGGCCCAGTGCGTTCACTGCAACGTTGTGCCCGGCCTCCACCGACTGAAGGGGCGCGGTCGGCTGCAGAGCAGCCAACTGCTTGGCGTAGGCGTTGGCACTTGATCCGGAATTACAGGACCCGACCGGATTGGCTGAGACCGTCGTGTGACAACCGACCGAAACGACTTCGGGGAACTCCACGCTGTAGGCGGCGCCACTGCCGGCTTGGCCGGTCGTTTGCGGCTGGGCGTTGGGAAAGAACTCCGACTGGTAGTAATCGCCATTGGCCAGCGGCATCCAGCTGGTGGTCGTAGTGCACGCAGTGGTCCCCGTGCCACTGCAGGGTGCCTGCACCGCCAACGGGCACACCCCGTTGCTCGCCGCCACCTGAACGGTGCCGATATCCACGTTCGCACTGAACTCCGGGACCGCGCAATCGAGCAGACTCGTCGCTCCCAACAAGCCGCTCGACAGGTTGTAGCCGACAGCCGCCGTGTCGGCCTGGTCATAGAGCTGTTGCTGGACCCCCGCGTCCGCCGCCTGCTGAGCCGCCCGTGTGCGCTCGTCATGGGTGCCCTGCGCGCCGGTGCTGAGCGCGTATGCGACAGCGGCGAGAGCGAGAAGCAGCCCGATGGTCAGGATCCCCAGCGCGAGCAGCAGAGCCTGTCCGCGCTCATCCTTCACCCGCACCCGGATTGCCTCAGGCACCCTCACAGACCCGCTCCCAACACGAGACCCACCGCATTCTGCTGGTCCTGGGAGACAATCGGATCCGTGAAGACCGTGCTCAGGTAGACCGGCGAGACTCGTCCCGCCTGAAGCGCTCCGCTCGGAACCACAGCGACCGTGACACGCCGAGCATCCGCGCAGATGGTGCTGTATGGCGTGGATGTTGTCGTCGAGGCAGGGAAGCCGGCTGATGAACAGCCCTCGAGCGTGGGAGCCGCCGGGGTCTGCTGAGCGCATCCGACGCTACTTGTCGCCACGCAGGGGCATAGCGGCGTTCCCGGATTACTGCAGGGCACCCCAGCGTCATCGCCGACGTACGTGTCTGTCACGAACGTGTACACGGTGACCGTCGAATGGAAACTCCCGTTGCTGAGAGACACCGTGCACGGTGAGGTGATCGAGGCGCTGGTCGGAGTGGCGTCGGCGGCGACATTCGACGCGCTCGAGGTGCTGGCCCCACATTCCGAGGTGGTCCCATTCATCGTCTGAACGATCACCGGCCAGCTCCCTGACACGGGGGCGATCACTTCGAGCGGCTCGACGTCTGTGGGACAGCCAGCCCACTGCACGAAGCCCGGGGGCGCAGAGCTGTATGGCGTGCTGCCGGGCGAGGCGGTGGAGATGTCGTCGTAGTTGGCCGCGATCTCGAAGCCGTAGCCGACGGTTCCGCACGTCCCGGCACCGCCTGTCGACGCCGGCTCGACAAACGCGGCGGGATTCGCCCAGGTGTTCCCACCCGGGACGGTGGTCGGCGTCGGGATGGCGGTCGGCGCGGCACTCATCGCGAGCTCGTCGAAGCCGTCGGCCTGCACCTCTGCTCGCACCTGTTCGATCTGCTGATCGGCGACGTTCATCAGCTGCGCCTCTCGGGTGTTCGAGCTCGATTGGTTCTGACCGCCGATCAGTACGGATGCGAGGCCGAGCATCCCGATGACGACAACCAGCGCCGCCACCATCACCTCGATGAGGGTGAGTCCCCCCTCGTTCCTCAGCGAGCGCGGCCGCACCTCATCACTCCCCGTAATTCCTCAGGTCGATCCCGGTTTCGAGCGCTATCGGCTTGCTCCCGGGCATAACGGTTCCACTGCCGCTCCCTGAGTTCGGATAACTCAGCTGGGCGAGTTGGGCGTTGATGCCGATCCAGCTGATCCCCCCAGTCGTCAGTGCATAGGGACCACTGAGAGACGGAACAAGCGAGGCCGGGGTACCGGTGAGACCCGAGAGCGCGAGTGACAGAACCCCAACGATCGAATTGGTCAGTCCCGGGGAGCCCGTTCCACACTGAGTCGGTGGAGCGGCGCTGGTCGGGGTGACGCATCTGTCGCAGGTGTCAGTCGCCGGAGAGCCGCTCGCGCAGGTCCACGTGACGACTGAAGTCAGAGGCAGCTGATCTCCGGTGCCGGCAGCCGGCAAGCCCGGGCTGGGATCGCACATCTGGATCTGGGGCCCCGCGGTGACCTCGATGCCGTACGTCGCGGTCGCGCCCATGCCCAGGGTCACGCCAGACGGACACGTCACGGCGTTCCGGACATCGCGGGTGAGCACCTCGAGCCGCACCTCAGCCTGGTTGGTGGCGGCGGCCCTGGCCACCGTGCCGTTTTCGGTGTGAAACGACGTCGTGAGCAGCGTCACGGCGCCTGACATGAACACTGCGAGGACCAACATGCTCATCAGGAGTTCAATGAGCGTGAAACCGCGCTGATCGGAGATCACAGCCGACGTCGGCTTTCCGTCACCACTGGCCCGTCTTTGCATCGTCGCCTCACCGGCCGTTCAGGTCGGTGTCACACCGCCTGAACCGGCTTCATACTGTTGAGCCGAGTCCCTTCATCATTAAACCAGAGCAACGAGTCGTGTCAAGGCATTGACCGTACTGTCGAAGGCCATTTGGCGTACCCCCGACAGCCGCCGGGGCCGGCGCCGGAAAGACACTGGCCAGTGCTTGGCGCCGAGCCACGAGAGCCGCAGCGCATGGCGAGACCCGGAACCAAGACAGGTCTCGAGCTGACGGTGATCGTTCTGCACGGTCAGCGGAGGAGGCCTGCTGCCTCGCTGCAAAGGCGGCTCAGCAGACCGGTAGGATCCGCTCGTCCTACTGTGCAGCCCGCGTTGAGGCAGTTCCCTCAAGAGCCGAGCCAAAGCCCTCGAACGTCGCGCTCGTGGCGGGGAACAGCTGAGCGGTCTTCGACACCGAGGCATCTTTGAGCCCATAGGGGGTCGCCGGGACCGACGCACCCAGCACGATGCTCAAGAGGCCCGTGTAACGCGAATAGGTCATCTTCTTCAACGCGGGGACATGAGCCTGCTCCGCGACGACGGTCGCGCGCCCGCCCTCGTCGACGTAAACCAGGCTTGCCGTAGATCTCACGAGGTCGACTCCGGTGTACCTCAGGGTGAACTGCTCTGTGTCTGTACCAGCAGGAATCTCAAGGGTCACTTTCTGACCTGGCGTGAGTGTCAGAATTGAGCATTTCCATGGCGAAGGTGTGCAGTACCCCTGACCCTTGACTGTCACGCCCGTCGCAATCAGCCAGACAGCGGTCCTCCCATCGGTACGAACCCCGAGAAACGACGCGAAGGCGTGATTGTCGCTCGGCAGTAGCGCGAACCGAACAGGCCCTCGCACCGCTCGTGGCTTCTCAGTCGTGCCGACCTGATGGAGCGAGAAGTTCGCCAGATAGTTCGCGTACGGCGCCGGCTCGGTCACCGTCTTCTCCACAGTGAGCGTCCGTTCGGACGCCGGTGCCGAGATGGTGCCTCCGCGCGCGGCACCAGCCCCAGTCTGCCCGCTCGCCCCTGAGGCGTTCCCGGCACTGCCGGAGGCTCTCGAGGTGCTCGATTCCGACGTCTCGGAGCTGGCCGAAGCTGATGATGAACCCGAGGTGATCGATGCGACCTGGGGTTCTGAGCTCGGCGTGGTGGCCGACCCCGAGGTCTTACCCGATGTCTTTGACTCGAACGGGTTATGCACAGGGCCGGTGACCTGACTCGTACTCGGCGCCTTATGCTGGCTCGCCCGCACGGCTGATGTTGTGGCTGAGCCATCGCCCGCGGGTACGGTCACGGCTGGCACCGGAGGAAGGGATGCGACGTCGGCGGCAGTGCCGGAATGGGACAGCAGGACTGGAATCGCGACTGCGAGAACCACCAGCGCAGCTACGAGGGCCAGCAGCCTGGGTGATCGAAGGTCCGAGGCGATCCGGGAGAAGGTGTCGCGAAGCTTTGTCGGGTCCATGATCTAGGGACTCACGTCGGCTGCCGGCTCGCCGGTGCTGGTGTTGGCGCTGGTGCCGTTGCTGGTGCCGGTGGTGGATGACAATGGCGAGGTTGGAACGTCGTAGTCGATTGCCGTCACCGCAGCAGTGACGTCGCCTTTGGCCGCGCTCTTGGGGCTGAGCGACACAGAGCCGATCGTGATCAGACGCCCAGTCGCACTGAAGTGCGTGTTATCGGCGTGGACGAAAGCGGCCACCGTTCCCAGGAGATCTGCAACCGAGAAGTAGTTCCCGGTGAATGAGAGGCTGAAGCTCTGGCTCGGAAACGTGCTGGAGATTCCGGTTGTGGCGCTTGTCGACGTCGATGACGAACTGCTCGAGGAGACAGACACCGATTGAAATGCGACCCGGTTCTTGTCCGACGCCGTTTGGAGTTCAGTGATCAGCGCGGGGATCTGCTCGTCGCTCGGCACCGCCGCGCGCATGTCCTTGAGCTGTTTTGCATAGGCCTCGTACTGAGATTCGGCCTCGGATCCGGCGGCCACCTCGGCCTCGGCCTGGCTCAACGTGCCTTCACTTGTGGTGATCTGAGCCTGGAGCTGACTTGCCCGGTGGTGTTCGGGCGTGACCACAATGAAGTACCCGATGACCGCGATGATGATGGGGACCAGTGCTGTGAGCAGAGATCTGTCGCGCGAGCTCATTGTGACCCCGCCTCGGCAGCCGCCGTCGTCGATGTGGTGCTCGATGTCGTGGCTGGCGACAACGCGGACGTTGCCGCGGTGGACGTTGCGGAAGGCTCCGATGTTCCGGATGGCGGCGAGGAGAAAGTCAAGCCGATATTGAATGTGTCGCCGCAGCCGGCCGTGCGCGTGCTGCTCTGGAAATTGACGCTCGTCACTCCGGTGAGCAGGCGCAGGCGGCGCAGCAGTATGGCGACACCGTCCTGATTGGCCGTGTGAGCGCAACCGGCGAGGGTAAAGCTCGGTCCCGTGGACGGGACCCCGGACGTGCTCGACGCGGTTGACGCTCCGTCGCTGTTTGCGCTGAGACTGGTGAGTGAGGTCGTAGCGGGCATGACGCGGCTGATCTGGTCCAGGGTCCGCTGCCACGGGAACCGCTGCTGTACGAGATCACGGACTTGCATCTCGCGTTGCTGCGCAGCTTGGACGAAGCTTGTGTAGGCATCGAACTTCGACGCTTGCGACTGTTCGGTGGCCACTTCTGTCTGCACTGCAGCCAGAGTGGCCTGCTTGTCATTGACAGTGTTTCCGGCCACGACTCGCAGCAGGACAAGCCCAACGACGACGACGAGAACCGCTACGACGAGATGGGCGGGGCCGAGCGAACCGGGATTCAACCTGCCCTGTCCGCCGGAGCCGGAGCGGACACGACGCGCATCCTTGGGAACAAGGTTGACGGCTCTCATGCGGGAGCCTCGGCCGTCGTCAGACCGGCCGCCACGGACAGCTGCGCAGGATCGATGCCGTTGACGGCACCCGCCTGTGCTTCTCGAACCGTGCGGACCTCTACGGGCATCCCCAACTCGATCGCAAGCCGGTCGGCGAACCCCTCGACCGATGAGGCAGCTCCGGTGATGATGGCCCGCTCAGTCAGGCTCCGGCCGCTCTGGGCGGCGTAGAAGCCGAGAGTCGAGCGGATCTCGGCCGCGATGCTCGCGACACCAGCTTCGTTCGCTTCGCGCGCCGCTCGAACAATCTCCGGCTGGCCCTCGATCTCCTCCAACGCGCGCAGCAGACCCACGTGGCGCAGCCAACCCCGCGAATGCTCGGTGGTCAGCCCGCGGCGGGAGGACAGGTCGTTGACTACGGAATCGAGGCCAGCCGGAATCACGCGGGTGAAGAGGCATCCGGTGTCAGATGCGACAGCAAGGTTCGTCATCGAGCCGACGTTGATGTACGCCATCTGCGTGTCGCCGTCGTCAGGCCGACGGAGCGCCCGAATGAGCGCAAACGCGGAGAGGTCGACACCCTCAAGCCTCAGCCCGGCGATCTGAGTCGCGGACAGCAGCCGTTCGACCATCTCGCGACGAGCCGCGACCAGCACCACTCTGGACCTCGGGCCGTCGGCGGTACCGACGATGCCGAGTGACTGGTGCTCAAGCACTGCTTGCTCAAGTGGCATAGCGATGTGTTCTTGGGCCTGAAACCCGATGGCCGAGGCAAGCTGGCGTTCATCGGTGATCGGCGGAAGGTCGACCGTCCGCATCACGATCCGTTGATTGGCGAGACCTACGCGGACCCGGGTTGGGAGCTCGTTCTCGGCAAAGAACGTCTTGAGAGCGTCGCCGAGTGCCTCGGGATCCATCACCTCGCCGTCGTGGACGATGCCAGCCGGAAGCTCTCCGACTGCCGCTCGTTTAACCGCGACTGAACCCGGCACGGTTTCGACAGCAGCCAGATACCCCGGCTCGATGTCCAAGCCGATCACCGTGCGTCCGCCAACGCGGGCTGTCAGACCGGACCTTGGACGTTTGCGCGCCGGGCCGTCGGAGACGGAGCGCTTTCGCATCGCCGCCAGAGCCTGGCGCGGAGAAGGGATTTCGGTCTGGAGGAAGGACATGGCTTGCCTGACTGGTATCGGTCATCCAAGTCCCAGGCTTGATGCATGAGACGGACATTTGCCGAACTTTTCGAGATTCGGTCAACCATGCCTCGCTCCGGGCCGGGTGACAGGCCTCAGAGCACCGACTGGAGGTACCAGTGGACGAGCTGGGGCCCGCAGAAGATCGCTATGACGGCCCCGGCGGCCAGGAATGGGCCAAAGGGCACGGCCGTCTTTCTTCCCCGCCGTGTGCCCAGCTTGAGAATGAGAGCTACGCCGACACCAACCCCGAGCACGAGGGACGCGAGGATCGCCACCGCCACGGATTGTCCGAGGAACAGGCCCAGGACGCCGGCCAGCTTCACGTCACCCATCCCCATTCCCTGCGGATAGGCCAAGGCGAACACGAAGAAGAACACAGCTGCCCCAGCCCCGGCGACGAGCTGATCCGGGACGCCTGCGGGATGTGTGAGGAACCCGGCGAGGATAGCCGCGATGGCGGCCGGGGCAAGGATCGCGTTGGGAATGATGCGGTGGTCGAGGTCGATCAGCGCAACCGGAACAAGGGTCAGAACGAGGATTTCGTCGAGCACGATGTCGTGCGCGGAGTGCTTGAAGATCGCCACCGCGGTTGCCAGCAGCGCGGTCAGGAGCTCGACCGCCGGGTACCGGATCGAGATCGACCCGCGGCAGCTTCGGCATTTGCCTCGAAGGAGGAGCCAGCTGAGCACTGGGATGTTGTCCCAGGG
This sequence comes from Solirubrobacteraceae bacterium, assembly GCA_965198695.1. Classification (GTDB taxonomy): domain Bacteria; phylum Actinomycetota; class Thermoleophilia; order Solirubrobacterales; family Solirubrobacteraceae; genus Palsa-465. The sequence goes on from CBDAPW010000004.1 coordinate 260,098, forward strand.
CTTGACCGGTTCCTGGCAGCTGGGGCAGTGAGACCCCGGCACCACGAGCGACTCGCCTCGGGGCAGGCGCCAGATGACGACGTTGAAGAAGGAACCGAACAACAATCCGTAGATCGCCGGTAGGGCTATGGGCATGTCGTGATTACCAAGCTGGAGGGATATCGCTGGGGGCAGCAGGCATTGGAGATAGGCCCGCTTCAGTCTTATCGGCTCGTAGGCGGGATCTCAGGAGGTCCAGCCGGACGAAGAGCCGCTGGTGTCGCCGAGAGCCGGCGCACCGGGTGCGGCGGAGCTGCCACCGGACGTCGAGCCGTAATAGGCCCGCCCGTTCACCACCGAGATCCAGTACGAGGTCGAGTTGCCCGTCGAATACTCGGCAACCACATATTGCGCGGGGCTGCTTGATCCCTTGAAGTAGACGCTCGATAGCGCGTTGGCATCGCTGTTGCCGGTCAGCACGGACGGCAGAGATACGAGTGAGCTGGCGGCGGGATAGCTGCCGCTTGTGGTGTTCGCCCACGCCTCGACCATGGTCTGCGCGCTCTTGACGTCGGACTTGGCGTCCGCGGCGTAGGCCTTGTTCTTCTGGGACAGGAGGGTCGGGATCGCAATCGCCGCAAGAATGCCGACGATCAGGATGACGACCAGGAGCTCGATCAGGGTGAAGCCCTCGTCTCGAGCAAGACGGCCTCGAACACTGCGCTGGCGGGTCATGAGTCCTCTTCGTTGGTGGTTCTGCACGTGGAGCGTCGGCAACCCCAGTTCAGTCCGACCCTGTCCGAGCGGCACTGGGGTTGACGGCAGGGCGTTAAAGGCCGAGCGGGCCGCCTTCAAGGCGGCCCGCTCGTGTGTGGGTCAGGCGAGCTGGTGTACTCAGCTGCGTCCCGACTGCTGTTAGGAGGACCACCCGGTGGTGGAAGCGGCGGCGGTGCCGACGCTCAGCGGAGGCGTGGTCACCGCAGAGCTGCCGGCGACGCTGCCGTAAGAAGCTGCACCATTCACGACCGAGATGTAGTACACCGTGCCGTTGTTGGGTGAGTACTCCCACAGCTCGTACGTGTCGGCCGAGCTGCTGCTCGCCGCGTAGTACACGTTGGTGAGTGCGGCGGCGTCGGAGTTGCCGGTCTCGACGCTGGAGAGCAGCGCACCCGCGCTGGTCGGGTAGGTGCCGTTGTTGCCGTTCGCGAAGGACTCAGTGATGGTCTGGGCGTTCTTAAGGTCGGACTTGACGTTCGAGGAGTAAGCCTTGTTCTTCTGTGAGAGGAAGGTCGGGATGGCGACCGCGGCGAGGATGCCGATGATCAGGACCACGACCAGGAGCTCGATGAGCGTGAAGCCCTCTTCCTGGGCGAGACGATTGCGAACCTTGGCGAGCATTTCTATTGGAACCTCCTGATGGGGAAACTGGTTTGTTGTTGCCTAACAAGCCAGGTCCTCGGGTTCCCTCGGTGGTGGCCCGACTACCTCCAGACGGAGGTTCGTGGCTTTGCGCCCCACCCTCGCGGATGGTTTGCCCTTGGCACCGTTTGACCCTGGCAGAGGACGTATCGGCGCGTTGGGGCCAAGGGTTTAGAGGCGGGGCGAATTTCAGCGCCCGCCCGGGACGGCCTCGGTCCACGAGGGTTCCAGGCGACGGGCCAGTCAGAGTCCGCCGCGCTGGAGTGTCAGGACGCGCGAGCCGATACAGCCCAAGCAATGCTGATCATCCACGCAGCGAACCATCGACGATTTTGGGTACTCGTCGCTGCCAGCGCTGGCGCGGACCTGGGTGTGCTGCTGATCCTACGCTCCTGGCACCCGCACCCGTTCGGTCTGGGAACTGACTTCGCCGCCGAGGCGTATCGGCCCTACCTCGCGCTCGCTCACGGGCATCTGCTGCGATTCGTGACGACCTCGCCCTCCTACATGGGGTCGATGTTGTTCCGCGCCCCGTTTGCGCTGGTTCCGATCTGGCTGGGGTCGGGATCAGAGACAGTGTGCTTCTGGGCCTCGGTCCCGGGGGTCCTCGCTCCTCCCCTCTTGGCAATCTGGCTGACCCGCAGAGACGGAGGTCGCGTCCGGGCGAACCAGATGCTGCTTCTGCTGGCGGCGATCAATCCCGTCACCCTGTTCTGTCTCTCCTTCGGTCATCCGGAGGACGTCATGACGGCATGCCTCGCGATCGCCGCGACCGTGTGTGCCGGTGACGACCGACCGCGGGCGGCGGGACTCCTCATCGCCGCCGCGGTCATCTGCAAGCCCTGGGCGGCCGTCGCCGTGCCGGTTGTCCTGGCGGTATCCCCGTCACCGCGCCGGGCTATCCCTGTGCTCCTCGGGCTCACTACCGCGTTCTGGGTGCCCTTCCTGTTCATTCGGGAGTTTGCGGGCGGTGCGGCCGCCGCCGCCGGTGCCCTCAACGCGCCGACCGGCAGCATCTTCAATCCCGCCGACCTGCTCTGGTTATCCGGCCAATCTCCGGGCGTCAAGCTCCGAGGCCGTCGATTCGTCGAGGTTCGCGATCGGCTGGTGTCCATTTTCCTCGGTGACGATGACGTTGTCTCCAACCGGGACCGGCTTGTGAGCGGCCGTGAACGGGCTGGCGTCGGCCGGCCGGGTGTCAGCGACGGCCGTGCTGGACGATCACGCGATATCGGTGGGTTGGAGCTGTGATGCGTTCAGCAGCAGTCGCACTCGCTGGGCTGGTCGACCGATCCGAATCCGATGGGGGCGCAGCAGTCGCTCTTGCCTTGCCACATCTCGACGCTTTCGCGCGCCGCCAGGGCGGCGATCAGAATTGCTGCGATCGGGTCGATCACGCCGAGTCCGGAGGACGCGCCGATGAGGGCGATCAGCGCGGCGAGCGCTTGTGCGGCGCAGATCAGGTTCTGTTTGCCCTCCCCGGCTGTGGCGCCGGAGCCGAGTTGTTGTCCGAGGCGAAGCTTGATCGCGCCGAGGCCGGGCATCAGCACGATCGCGGAAGCGGTGACCGCGATCCCCAGCGCATTAGATCCGGGGTGAGCGCCGGTGGCGAGTCGATGGATTGCTTCGTAGAGAAAGAACGGGACGAGCAGCAGGAACGATCCAGCGACGAGTCGCTGGGCGATGTGTTCGCTGCGGTCAGAGAGCGTCCGGCTGCCGGTGAAGCGCCAGATCACGATGATCGAGGCGAGTCCCTCAACGAAGGAGGACGAGGCCCACACGATCACGCTGAGCGCATGGGCGTCGAGTCCGGCGATCAGCCCGACGACTCCTTCGATGGTCATCCATCCCAGCGACAGCCAGGACAGCGTCCGTGCGCGTCTGGCGGTGCGCTGCCACATGGCGTCTCGGGTTTGGGCCGGCGGTCTGATCGGCGGTGCGGGCGAGGTGAAGGTGGGCAGCTCGACCGGGTTCATGTCGTCAGCGTCGTGAGCGCCGTGAGGGTTGAGAGTCGGGTGCGGCCGAGCTCGGTGAGGGAGGCGAACACGATCCTGCCGTCTCGCCGACCGGTGACGAGCCCGTCGCGTCGCAGCCGGGCAAGGTGGTGGGAGATCACTTTGTCGCTCTGGCCGACGATCCAGCCCAGATCACAGCCACACAGCTCGCGGTGCGCGAGCGCCTGGAGCATCAGCAGCCGCGTCGGGTCCGCGAGCGTCTTGGCGGCTGCGGCGAGCTCCGTGGCCGCGTTCAGGTCGAGCGAGGCCCTGACCTCTTCGGCGGCGGCGAGGTCGAGACACAAGAGATCACAGGAATCCACGCCTCTCACTCTAACGTGCGTTGGAGTGTCGTCCTGGGTTCGTAGGAATCCCGGGACGAGCAACTGGCGATGGGACTCTGCGCAGATCGCGTTAGCTGGCCTCGGCCTGCTGAGAGGCGTCGGTGATGATCGCATCAAGGCGATCGACGAGCGCGACGTGGCGCTTGGCTTCGTCGTTCCAACCGCGGCGTTCTGCGTCGGCGGCGAGCGCCTGGGCGTCAACACGTTGGGCGGACAGGACGGCGAGCATCTTGGGTTCGGAGCGGTAGTTCGGGCAGTGTTCGCAGATGTTGGTGTAGGCACAGACGCCCTGAGCGGCGGTCCGCAGGCAGTAGCCACCGGCCATCCGCGCCTTGATCAACGGCTGCTCTCGCCAGTCCCCGTCGGGCGTGGTCTTCGACATCACGGGCAGAACGGGTCCGAGGCGTTCCTTGGTCTGCGCGAGGGCGCGGTCGTAGTCAGCGCGGACGGTGGAGGCAAACAGGCGGCCGTAGCGGAGGCTCATCGTGGCGCTGCTGTGACCGAGCAGCGCCATGAGGGCTTGGAGGCTGAGACCGGCGTTGACCAGTGCGGTGGCGTAGGTGTGACGCAGCTGATGTGGGGTCACCGGATCGATCCCAGCGCTGCTGGCCGCGTTGGCGAGGGTGCTGCGCAGCGCGTCAGGCGAGGCGCGGCGACCGAATCGGGTGAGCAGGAGGAACTCGACGAGGCGCCCGTCACGTGGGTGCGGCAACGGTCGTCCGGCTATGCGGGCCCCAACGATCCGGTCGACGATCGCGAGGGAGTGCTCATCGAGTGGGACCATCCGCTCGGTCTTCAGCTTCCCGAGCGGGACCTTCAGCCATGCGCCCTGGTGCGGAACCTCGTGGACGCAGTCGAGCTCGAGGTCAAGCAGCTCACCGATTCGCAGCCCGGTCGCCCGGGCCAGCAGCAGCGCGTTCGCGTTGAGCGTCTCGGGCGACGCGGCGAGTGCGTCCGCGAGACGCTGGTCAGCTTCGGCGGGGATGTAGCGCGGCAGCGGTTGCAGACGGCGCGGGGTGTCGCGCGCGAAGATCAACCGTCGCGTGGGCGCTTCGGGCCAGCCCCATTGCCCGATGTCATTGAGGAAACAGTTCACCGCGATGATCCGTCCGCGGCGTTCCTCGATCGAGATCGGCGCTCCGTCGATCTGACGCGTCGCGGTCGCCGTCGCGGTCAGGTAGGTCTCGATGTGGCGGCGGCGATCGAGACCGGCGACGCTGACAAGACCCGGGTCGACCTGGGCGAGGTGCGCGCCGAACTGACCCAGCCGGCTGGCGCGTCCCCCGATCGTCGACGCCGACAAGGTCGCGCCGAGCCGCTCGAGGTAGGCCACGAACGTCGGACGGAGCTGCGCGCTCACGCCATAGCGTTCCAGCCGCTGGTCATAGCCCTGGGCCTCTGTGCGGGCGCGCAGCGACGGCGGCCGCGACAGCACCCCGAGGTGATAGAGCACCGACCGGGTCGCGAACAACGCCCGTCCGTAGTGAAGGGTGCTGCGCCCCGTCCTCAGCTGCCGCGCCCGCAGGGCAGCATCGAACTCGGAGATGTCCGCGTCAGTAAGGCCAGCGAGCGGCCTGCCGGTCTGGATCAGCAGCCTTGCGGCGACCATCCCAGCGGCGCCCTTGGACACGTCAGAGGTGAACCCGAGCGCCAGGGTCGTCGCTCGGAAGTGCTCCAGGTCAGTCTGCAGAGGGCTGGCGGGCAGCTCGCGCCAGAGCGGCAGCAGGGTGATGTCCAGCAGGTAGTCATAGCCAGGCCGCAGATGCCGGTGCAGCATCAGGAACGTCAGCAGCGTTCGCGTCCGGCCACCGATCCGTCGGCGGACCGCCAGCGGCTCGGCGGCCCACTCGACAGGGTCAGGCCAGCGAGCGAAGAACCGCTCGGCGGCATGTCGGTAGCGGGCGTCGCCTGGGCGGCCGGTCTGCTCGAGATAGCTGACGTACGCGTCGATCAACTCAGCCGGAGCGACTGCTGTCGTAGCGTCAGAGCTGGCGAGTGCGAGCGGCATCGTAAGCAGCGCGGACGTGTGCTGGAGCGAGATGGACGTAGGCCAGAGAGGAGTCGACGTGGTCATGGCCCAGCAGCGCTTGCATAACCGCCAGATCCACGCCGGACTCCGCCAGTGCGGTCCCGAACGTGTGCCTCAAAGCATGCGGGTTCCCAGCCGGCACACCGGCCCGGACGCGGTGATAGCGAAACACCGTCCGCAGCCCGGCCGCGGACAGCGGCTGCCCGCGGGTCGGGCCCTTGGCGACGAGGAACAGCGCTCGGCTTGTGCTCTCGGGCCGCTCGTTCAGCAAGTAGCTCTGCACCAGCGCGCAGACCTCACGATCTGTTGGGACGCGCCGTTCCTTCCCACCCTTGCCGAGCACCCGGACCCATCCCAAGGCGATGTCGACGTCGTCGACTGCCAGCGAGCGGACCTCCGCGCTGCGCAACCCCGAGAACAACATCAGCCCGGCTATCGCCCGATCACGGACCGTGTGAAAGCTCGCAAGCAACTCGGCGACCTCGTCGCGGTTCAGGCCCCGCGGCAGCCGACGCGGCTCCCGCACCCGCAGCGCGGACCGCGGAGCGGTCACCGGAGCGAGATGCCCCAACAGCCCTGTCCGCTGGCTGGGAGCGGACCATCCGCCGGCGTCACGGCGGCGTGGCATCGGATTGCGCAACGCCGGGTCGCGCATCCCACGAAACGTGAACAGGCCAGACAACGCAGCCAAGCGACGATTGACCGTCCGGGGCGCGTAGCCGGTGCTGCGCCCGTCACGGATCGAGAACACGTTCCCGCCGCGCTGATGGGCCAGCACCTGCTTGCGGCACGCCGTCAGGTAACGCAACAGCACATCGGTGTCGACCGCGTCCAGGCTGAGATCTTCGCTCGCCATCCATCGCCCGAAGTGCAGAAGATCAAACGCGTACGCACGGACCGTCAAGGTCGCGTAGTTCCGATCGACGAGATATCCCAGAAACTCGTTAACCGCCTGAACCCCGTCAAAGCCCTCGCCGACGAGCAGCCACCCACCTTCACCGCGGTCAACCCGAAGCTCCCCGTCTGTCTCAGACATGACCGGAGGACTACTCCGACCCTCGGACGCGACCCCGTCCCGGCCGTCGCGCCCGCGCTCGCCGCCGCTGCGCTCGCCTCCGGCTCGCTCCGCAGCGACGAACGCGGCAGCCCCAACAGCAACCCGAAACCCAGGAGGAATAGTCATGTCCAACAAGCCATTAGCCGGATAAATGAGGTGGTTCGGCCCCCACAGTTGGGTTGTGCAAAACGCACATGCGCTTATCGTGCTCGCGGCCTGCGGGTGCGCCGCTCTGTGGCGTGTCAGGGCTCGCAACTTCGTCGACCCGGACCGGACCCAGGAGGGTCTCTGGCTGCTCGCCCTCGTTCTGCTCGTCCGCGCGGCCTTCGACCCCTGGGATAACCCCTACTACCACCTTCCGTTCTTGCTCGCCCTCATGGCGGTCGACCGACAGCGCGTGCCGCTGTTGCCCCTGGTTATGAGCGTCCTGCTGTGCCTCGCCGTCGACCCGTCGATGCTGAGCTCCAGCACGCACGTGAACGCGCCGGGCATTTACGCCGCGGTCGCGATACCCGCCCTGCTCGCGCTGGGGGTCCGTGTCTTCTGCCCCACGCTGACATCCCGCTGGCGACGCAGCCGACCTCGAAAGGCCATCGATCAGGAGTTGGGGGAGCTTTCCTCAGCGACGCTGGCCTGAGCGTCGCGCCCGGACTGGAATTGACCGGTGCCGCCACACCACGGACACGTCACCTCGTGAGCTTCGCCGCCCTTGTTCGAGATCAGCTTTCCGAGACCGCGACAGGGAGTGCACGTCGAGCGATCATCTGGTGGCGGGGTAGCGCTCATCGAAGGGACTGAGCTTAGCCGCGGTGGCTCTCAATGGCGCGCCGGTAGCACTCCAGGGTCTTGCTGGCGGTGGCGTCCCACGTGAAACCAGCGGCCTGCTCGTAGCCGGCCCGGACGAGATCGGCGGCCAGGGCCGGGTCGGTCAAGACCTGGGAGATGGCCGCGGCCATCCCGGTCTCGTCAGCCGGATCGAACAGCGCCGCGGCTTGGCCTGCGACCTCGGGAAGCGACGAGGTGTTCGAGCACGCAACCGGGACCCCGCGACTCATCGCCTCGAGAATGGGCAGTCCGAAGCCCTCGATCCATGAAGGCAGCACAACGCACGCGGCGGTGGCATATAGGCCCTCGACGTCGGCATCGGATAGCCAGCCGGGAAAATGGACCCGGCGCGTGAGGCCCAACTCTTCAACGAGTCGGCGCAGCTCGGCTTCATAGGGCGTGGGACTTCCCGGCAGAACCAGCTGGGCGTCTGCGGGAATCTGCCGGAACGCACGGACCAGACCGTCCAGGTTTTTGTGCTCACGCTTCTGGGCCAAGCTGAGCACGATCGGGCTTTCGGACAGTCCCAGCTTGCCCCGCAGCTCGTCGGGAGGCGTCGGGACCGCTCGTGCCGCAGCAGCCGGAGCGAGGTAGGCGACGTCGATGCGTTCGCTCGCCACGCCGAGGACATCTGCGATGTCCTTCTCGGCAGCAACTGAGATGGTGAGAACTCGATCCGCGGTCCGAGCGCTTGTTTGCGCCACAAGACGCATCGCCCGGGTGGCCGAAGCCTCCATGGTCCTCGGAAAATGCGCCCAGATGACATCGAGGATGGTGACGACCGTGGCAACGCCCGGAGCCAGGGGTGGCACGACGTTCGCCAACCCGTGCACAACATCGAGCCGCATCGCGCGTGCTCTGAGGGGGAGCGAACCCCACTGCTGGGCCATCCAGAGTCCGCGAGCAAGCCTGGGATGGCGAGCCCGCCCCACCGGCAGACGTACCCATTCGATCTCATCGGCCCACGCTGCCTCGGCCAGTCGCCGCGGAATTTCATCGGCAACGAACCCGACCAACCGGCTTCGCGGCGCCACGCGGCGCAAGCCATCGATCAAACCGAAGGCGTAGGTCCCTGATCCGCCAGAATCCTCCGCGAGATATGTCAGGTTCAGCCCGATCGACAGTTCCTCGGCCACCGTGGCAGAAGGTATCCGACCGGCGGCCGACGGCTCACTCGGTCGCCTGGCGAACTGCCCGGTCGACGACGCGGCCAGTGAAACGCCTCATCTGTGACTGACCTGTCACACCTAGACGCCGAAGGCGTAGGTCTCAAGGCGGCGCGCGGCGGTCTGATCCGTGCGGCTGGGTATGGGGCCGGGCTGGCTCTGTCGTTTGCCTACATCCCGTTATTGATCCGGCACCTGGGTCTGGCTCAGTTCGGGCTCTACAGCGCAGGGCTTGCCGTCGTCGGCATCTCAGCCGGAGTCGTCGACTTCGGTCTCCGGGACGGCGCAACGCGAGAATTGGCGTCAGCGGGCCACGATTTTGGCCAGCGGTTTCGCAATGTGGCCCTTTTGCGGGTCGCGATCAGTCTGCTGGGATGCGCCCTCGGGGTTGTCCTAGCCGCGGCGCTGAACTATCGCGGTGAGATCATCGTGGGTGTCGCCGTAGCCGGAGCGGGTCAGGTGATCAACAACCTGCAGTCGGTCCTGGCAGTTCCCCTGGCGCTCGACCTTCGGTTGAAAACCACCACTTTGCTTGACTTCAGTCAGCAGGCTCTGGCAGTGCTGTTGGCTCTTATCGCCCTGGCAGCCGGTCTTCATTTGTGGGCCTACTTCTGGGTTCAGGGTCTCGCGGCAGTGCCGATTCTCATTGTCACCGCGTTTCTGGTGCGACCCCACCTGAATGGGCCCTGGCAAGTCGACTCTCGTCGACTACATAGTCTGCTTCGGACGATGCTGCCTTTCGCCGCCGTCACATTGCTGACGACCGTCTACCTGCGGATTGCCGTGCTCATTACGTCCGTTGAGTCGACGGCACTTCAGACCGGCTACTTGGGCACTTCGTTCCGCGTGATCGAGGCACTGATCTACGTTCCCTCGGTCCTGGTCGCCGCCCTGTTCCCCGTGATGACCCGGCTGGCGGACGCTCAAACTGAGCGATTTCGATATGCCGCCAGCGAGACGATTCGTGCCATGCTCGTCCTTGGATTTGCTGCTGGCATCGCCGTCTTTGCGGGAGCGCCGATCCTGGCACGCGTCTTGGCCGGGGCTCATTCCACGTCGATCGTCCCGGTACTGCGGATCCAGGCATTGGTGCTGCCGTCTTCATTTGTGATCGCAGTGACGAGCTACTTACTGCTGGCGCAACGCCGCCACCGTGAGCTGGTTGGCTCGGTCGCGCTCGGCTTGGCCGTCAACGCGGTACTTCTGTCGCTCTTGGTGTCGGGCGCTGGAGCCCAGGGCGCCGCCACCGCGACCGCATTCGGAGAGTTCGCCATCGCGGTGAGTTCGTTGGGACTTTGCGTCAGACTTGGTGCCGCATCTGCCTCGGTCCCAACTCTTGCCGCGGTGGTGCTTCCAGCAGCATTGGCGTTGGCAGTCACTGTGCTGCATCTCCCCGCGGGCATAGATGTAGCGTCCAGCATGCTGGTGTTCAGCCTCCTCGTGGTCGTATGCGGAGCGGTGCCGAAGGGCCTGCGGGCCCTGACGCTGGGGAGCTGAAATGCACGCCGTCACCGTTGTCTCGGAGGGCTATCAGGCCTATGGCATCGTCGCCGGTGAGTCGTTTCTGCGTCACAACCCAGGCTCACAGTTCACCATCGTTACGGCTGGGTGCAGTGCAGATCCTTTCCGGGGGCGAGGCATGCACGTCATCTCAGACTCGGATCTTGCACTGACCGATCTTGCGGCTCGCCGTCGTCGCTATAACGATTTCGAATACGTTCTGTCTCTGAAGGCGACCGTTTTGAAGGCCGTCCAGCAGAGTGGAGACGTAGGCGTCTATCTCGACGGTGACCTCTACACGGTGGCAAGCTACGCCGGCCTCGACGCGGCCTTTGCGGGGCAGGAGGTGCTGTTGGTTCCCCATATCTCCTCGACACTGCCCGAGGACGGTCTCTGGCCCAGCTTGACAAGCATCCTCACCGTCGGTGTCATCAACGGCGGCTTCGTCGCCGTCACCGACGGATCAAACGCTCGGAGCTTTCTTGACTGGTGGGAAGCCCGACTGACCACGGGCTGCCGCGATGACCCGAAGCGGGGGATGTACGTGGACCAGCGTTGGCTGGATCTTGCAATCACTCTCTTCCCAACCCTGCGCATCAGCCCAGACCCCGCCTGGAACCTAGGGCACTGGAATGTGTGGGGCACCAACTTGCGGCGAGGCGCAACCGGGTGGTCCGTCGATGGTAACCCGCTTCGCGCGTTCCATTTCAGCGGATTTGATCCTCTGCGCCCGACGCTCCTATCGCGTCACCAGAACCGAGTCCTGTTGACAGAGGGATCGCCGTTGGGGGTGCTCTGTCTCGAATACGCCGAGGCACTGCTGGCTGCCGGCCATGAAACCTTTGCGAAGGAAGCTGCACGGAGATACGGCGACCTTGGACACCGACTCATGCCTCTGGCTCGCGCAACAGCTGGGGTCCGGGCCAGACTGGGACGAGGCTGATGCCGGCCCTGCTCACCGTCCTGCCCAGCGATCTTGCGCTGACTGGTGGTGGTGGAGAGCGCTTCGCCATATCCCTGCACAGAGCACTACTTGCGGAGCTCCTCGGGTGGAGGGGCATCGCACTGACGGCCACGTCCGACCCGACCCGGGCTCCGGTGCCCGAAGGATGGGTCGATGCGACTTCAAGGTCACCGTTGAGGGCACACCCTCAGGACGCCGTCAGCCTTCGCGTGCTCGATGGGAGCCTGAACGACGACGTGCAGGTAGTAATTGCCAGTCAGTGGCAGACACTGACCACCGCGTGGCTGCGTGTGAGACGCAAGCAGGCCACCCTTGTCGTGATCGATTACGGAGGGGGCAGCCAGGCGGGCTCGGCGTTGGCGCGACTGCCGCTACCCGCGGCCGACATTTCAGCCGTCTACAGCGATTTCCAACAACAGACCTCGCCCGTGAGGAGCCGACACGAGTGCCGGATCCGGGGCGGTTTGGATGTCGATGTGTTCCGAACGCCGGTGCAGGAACATCGCGATATCGATTTTCTGCTGGTTGGGCGCTTTGTTCCGCACAAGGGTCAACAGGAATTCATCGAGGCGCTTCCGGAGGGCGCCCGGGCTTACCTTGTCGGGCCCAGGGGGAGCTACGACCCCGCCTATCGAGACCTTGTTCTCGATGAAGCCCACGCACGTGGGGTGACCGTCGAGATGGACTGCAGTAACGAGCGTCTCGTCTCGATCTACCAGCGCACCCGGTTCATTGTTCAGGTGCCGATCGCGTCAGCCCAGCCAGTCCCCGAACTCCTCGGTCTCACCTTGTTGGAGGGGATGGCCTGCGGCTGCGTGCCGATCAGCGCGGCCACGGGTCCCTCCACTGAATTTGTCTTCCCGCACCTCAACGGTTGGACTTATGAAGCGGGCAGTGTTCCCGATCTTCATCACACCATGGCCCGGGCGAACGAGCACGAGACGCTCCGGCGTCGTTTCTCCGCCGCTGCGGCACGGGAGGCACAGGACTGGACGTGGACCTCTGCGGCCCGGACCCTCCTCGCGGCGATTCGCTCGTCCCGCTAGCGGCATGCACGTGGGTCTCAACCTCGTGTTCATGGTCCCCGGTGAGACCGGGGGGACCGAGACCTACGCGCGCGAGCTGCTGACTCATCTCGCGGAGGAGCCGGCCGGACCGGCGATCACGGCCTTCATCAACTCCGAGACATCACAGCACCCCCCGGACTGGCTTGCCGACACGCCCCGTGTGACTGTGCCGGTAAAGGCGCGCAACCGGCTCGGATGGGTTTTCGGTGAGCAGGTCCTGCTGCCTCGGCTGGCGGCAGAACATGGTGTTGATCTGCTCCACAGTCTGGCCAACACCGCTCCCGCCTGGGGCGCCTACCGCCGCGTGGTCACGATCCATGATCTCCACTACCGTCAGGTTCCCGAGGCTCATCTGGGCGTCTACGGACTTGGCATGCGCCTGCTCGTGCCGCTGGCCGGGCGGACCGCGCACCGGGTCATCACCGATTCCCGAGCCACCGCCGCCGATATCAGCGCACTGCTCAACATTCCCGGCTCCAAGATCGACACCATCCCGCTGGGAACCCAGGCGCCGACCCAGGCTGCGCTGCCCGAAGCCGAGGTCCGGGCACGGGTCCAGGCGGGGCCGCGGCCCATCGTGCTCAGCGTGGCCGCCAAGCGTCCCCACAAGAACCTCGCCCGGCTCATTGCCGCCGTCGCCCTGATCCCCGAGGATCGCCGCCCCCTACTCGTGGTGCCCGGATACGGCACGCCGTACTTGAGGGAGCTGGAGGCGGAGATCACGCGCCTGGGGGTTGCAAGCTCGGTCCTCCTGCTCGAGTGGGTGGACGCCGCCATGCTGGAGGGCTTGTACGAGGCTGCGGCATGCGTGGTCTGCCCCTCTCTGCACGAAGGCTTCGGCCTCCCGGTCCTCGAAGCGATGGTGCGGGGCGTGCCAGTGGCGTGTTCCTCCGCAGGCGCGCTCTCAGAGGTGGCCGGAGACGCAGCGCTGCGCTTCGACCCTTTTTCGGTCGAGCAGATCTCGGCGGCGATCGACCGACTCATCCAGGATGCTTCGGCGGCAGACCGTCTGCGAGAACTCGGTCGAGCCCGTGCGGCCGGCTTCACGTGGCAGGCCACGACGGCCGCGACGCTTGCGAGCTACAAAGCCGCACTCTCGGGTTCACGGTAGGCCCGCGTCAAGCGGTCCAAGGACCCGGTGAGCGACAGCGCCTCGGCGTTCCGGGCATACCAGTCGGCCGTCGCGGCGCGGAAACCGTCACCGCGACGATGTATCGCACAGATCGCAGCGGCCAGGTCATCGGGACGCACCGACGCGGCCACCAGGCCATTCTCGCCCGGCTCGATGAGCTCCACGGCGGCATTGTCCTCACCAGCCACCACGACGCTCGGAGTGCCACTGGCCGCGGCCTCGACGACGACCATTCCGTAGCCCTCGCGCCGAGACGGAAGCACCAGGCAGGTGGCCGACCCGATGGCAGAGGCGACCTCCTCGGAGCTGACGAAGCCGGGGACCGTGACCACGCCCTCGAGATGGTTCTGTCGTACCGATGCGATGACCTGGGCACGCTCGGGACCGTCGCCGAGGATGGCCGCCCGCAGATCGGGAATCGAGCGTCGCGCCAGGGCGATGGCCGGCACCAGAGCCGCCACCTGCTTCTCCGGAATGTGCCGGCCGGCGAAGACCACGCTCGGTGCGTCGGGCCCCACCCTCCTGCATCTGGGGGCCGGACCACGAAACTCCCCTCTGAGCACCTCGAGCCGACCTTCAAAACCCAGCTCGCGCAGACGGCGGCTGTGGAGCTCGGAGAAGCAGAACGCCGTCTGTTCACAGCGGGCGCAGAGCCGCTGGATGTACCAGCCGATATCCCCGCCGCGTTCGCCCAAATACTCACGCCAATAACGTCGAGTCCAGACCTCATGCCAGTCGACGATCAGCCGATAGCCAGAGGCTCGCCGCAGAACGGCGGCCGCCAGCACTGAGAAGAACGGAAACGACGCGGTATGGACGGCGTCGTAACGGGCCCCGAACCTGAGCAGGTGCAGGAACACCCCGAGACCGAAGATGAGGGTCGGCAGGATCCTGCGCTGGCCACGCTGCCCGTACAGCGCCATCCGTGGGCCAACCGAGATGACGTCGAAGCCTGACAGGCCCGGGTCCTCATCCCATTGGCACAGAGTCAGGTAGGTAATCTCGTGCCCCTCCTCCACCAGGCGTTCAGCGAGGTTCCGGTACCAACGCTCAGCCCCACCGACGGTATGGGGATAGATGCAGTCGTAGATGAGGCAGATGCGCACGACGCGCACGGCTCCTAGCTGCGACGAAGCCCGAGAATCGACAGCAGGAACGAGGTGAAGAACACCTGCAGGCCGATGATGATGAGCGTGGCCGCCACAACGGCCAGATTCTCCTGACCCAGCGACCCGAAACCCCGCGAGACCCATGAAACCCCGATGACGAGAGCTATGCACCCACCGAGCAGGGTCAGCAGCCCTCCGGCCAGCAAGCCGTGCTCGAGTCGGAGACGAGCCCGCATGCGGGTAAACCAGGCGTCTCGCTCGGCCATGAAATACGACGCATAGGTCCGCGCGCACGCCCCCAGGCCCAGGATCTGCACGCCGACGATCGACAGCAGCGCCCCACCAATCAAAGCGTGGATATCCCACTCGCGACCAAACACACCCAGACGTGCTAGCACCACCGCCTGAATGGCCATCCCCAGGATGGTCATGAGTCCGCCAGGCCAGAGGAACAGGTGTCGGGGCGAGTGGACGAGAAGGAAGCGCAGGTGCCGCCAACCGTCACGGAAGCTGCTGAGCTTGGACTCGCCTCCGCGCGGGTGGTATTCGATACCGAACTCGGTGATCGCGACCTGTTCCTTGGCGGCCCGGATGACCATCTCGGACGCGAACTCCATCCCGGAGGAGCGCAACGCCAGCTGCGGCAGAACTGACCGCCGAATCGCTCGCATCCCGCTGTGGGCGTCGTGGACACCGGTGTGAAAGAGAAAATTGAGGAGCCCCGACAGTGCAGGGTTGCCGACGTAGCGATGGAGCCATGGCATCGCGCCCGGGTGAATGTTGTCCATCCGGTTGCCGACGACAAGGTCTGCGCCTGCCTCGAGCGCGGCGATGAAGCGGGGAACGTCGGCAAAGTCGTAGGTCAGGTCGGCGTCCGCCATGAGGATGTACTTCCCGCGGGCGGCCGAAAATCCGGCGCGGTAGGCGTTGCCGTAGCCACGACGACGCTCACGGATGACGGTCGCTCCCGCGGCCACGGCGAGTTCAGCGCTGCCGTCGGAGGAGTCGTTATCGACGACGAGGATCTCGCCCGCGATCCCGTTGTCCTCGAGCGTCCTCCGCGCTGCCACGACGCATTGGGTGATGTTCTCCGCCTCATCGAGGCAGGGGAGCACGATGGAGAGGACCAGCCCGCCGTCCCGTCTGACCTGCTCAGAGATTGAGGTATCGGGGGCCCACAGCGACTGGGCCAACTCCTGAACTTCCTCCGCTTGGCTCGGGGAGATGACGACCACGGTCATTCATCGGCTGCTCACGGTTGACCCTTGATGACTTTCGTTACGGGCCGCCGCGTTCTGGGCGCTAGCTTCCCGGGCGATGGGGCTACCGGTGAAGACGCGCACGACCCTGTGGATCGTCGCGATCGCGTGTGTGCTCGACACGGGAGCGCTGGAGGTGCTCCGCGTGTGGCATCCGTATCCGTTCAACGGGTTTGGGAGCGACTTCTACGTCGAGGCCCTTCCGGCGTACCGGGCCCTGGCGCACGGCCACGTGGTCGGATTTGTCGACGCCGGACCGTCCTATCTCGGTTCGATGGTGCTCAGGGCGCCGTTCGCGCTCGTCACACAGTGGATCGGCGGAACGTCACGTGAGGTCTACTTCGTCTCAGCGCTTCCAGGCCTCTGGGCCGCACCCGTGCTGGGAGGATGGCTGATCGCACGGCGTGGCGCGATCGCCCCGGCTCACGTCTTTTTGCTGCTGATTGCCGTGTTGCCCACGACGGTCGCCTGCCTGAACACCGGGCATCCCGAGGACGTGCTCACGGCGTCGTTGGCAATCGCGGCGGTCACTCTGGCGGCCGATGATCGGGGGACAGCGGCTGGAGTCATGGCCGCCCTGGCCGTGTGCTCCAAACCGTGGGCGGCCTCAGTCCTGCCGGTGGCTTTCGTGATCTGTCGGGACAAGCGGCGTTTCGTCGGGTCGGCCGCTGTCGTATCCATCATGTTCTGGGGCCCGGTACTCGTCGTCCGCGAGATCAACCTGGGAGCCGGGGCCGCCGCAGGCTCGGTCTCCTCCTCCGTGGGCACGATCTTCGGTTCACCCCAGCTGCTCTTCTGGCTCGGACCGGGCGACTGGCTCTCCCAGCATGCCCATCCCCTCATTGTCCTCACCTCGTGCTGCATCGCCGGCGCTTGGTGGGTCTGGCGCCGCAGTGATGAGGGTGTGGACCGGATGGCTGCGGGACTCTGGTTACTGGCCCTCGTCTTCCTGGTCCGATTTGCTTTCGATCCGTGGGACAACGCGTATTACCCCGTGCCCTTTCTCATGGCTCTCCTGGCGCTCGGAGATGTGAGAGCCGCCGGGCTCGCCGTCGTGGCCAGCTTCGTCCTGTTCGCAGTCGACTCGCCGAACATGACATACGCCACCAGCGCAAGCGAGGGTGCGCGCACCTTCGCCATCGTGGCCGTTCCGCTCTTAGTCGGACTCGGCACGAAGGTCTTCTGGCCACCCCGAGGCCGGATCGTCAGCTCGTACACGGCGACGACACCGGCCGCCCATGCCACCCGCGAGTCGGCGCGCTGAGATCTACGGGATCGAGTTGTAGACGCTGAACAGCGGCAGGTACATCGAGATGACGATCACGCCGACGATGGCGCCGACCACGATGATCATCACGGGCTCGAGGATCGAGGTGAGGGCCTTGACCGCAGCCTCGACCTGATCGTCGTAGAAGTCGGCGACCTTGCCGAGCATGGTGTCCAGGGCACCCGTCTCCTCACCGACCGCGATCATCTGGGGGACCATCGGAGGAAAGACCGGCGCGTTCTTCAAGGGGGCGGAGATGGTGCCGCCCTGCTTGACGGAGTTGATCACCTGAGCCATCGCCCGCTCCACCACGATGTTGCCGCTGGTGTGCCCGGTGATTTCCAGGGCCTGGATCATGGGGACGCCGGCCGAAACCAACGAAGACAGCGTCCGCGACCAGCGCGCGATCGCCACCTTCTGCACGACCTCGCCGATCTTCAATGGACAGCGCAGCTTGGCCTGGTCCCAGAGGGGCTTGCCAGTGTCCGATTTCTTAAAGGCGAGAAACCCGGCCACCACCCCGCCGACGACGACAAAGAAGATGTACCACTCGTGGGTCAGGGCATGGCTGAAGTTGACCATGAACTGGCTGAGCGCCGGCAGCTTGCCCGGGAACTGCTTGAAAACCCCGACAAAGACGGGGATCAGGAAGGCCACCAGCGCGAGCATGATGCCGATGGCGAAGGTGATCACCAGGCTCGGGTAGATCATCGCCGCCCTGACCTGACGCTTCAGTGCCGCGTCCTTCTCGACCTGGTCAGCCACCCGCATCAGGACGGACTCCAGAAGACCGCCGACCTCACCCGCCCGGACCATGGAGACGTAGAGGCTGTCAAACACCTTTGGGTGCTTGGCCATCGCGTCCGACAGGTTTCCGCCCGCCTCGACGTCGGCCCGAACCGCGCCCAGCGAGGTCTTCAGCAACTTGTTATCGCTCTGCTGCTCGAGCGTGCTCAACGCTCGCAGGATCGGCATGCCCGCGTTGACCATGGTCGACAGCTGCCGCGTCATGACGGCAAGCTCATCCGCCTTGACGTGGGGGAAGAACTCGATGTTGAGCTCGCGCGACTTGTACTTGCTGGCGACGTCGACGACGACGAGGCCGCGCTGCTTGAGCTGCTCGACCACGTCCTGGGTGGAGACCGCCTCGACCTCGCCGGCGGCGGTCGCGCCGGCCAGATCCATCGCCTTGAACTTGAAGGTGGGCATGCGCTGAGACCTCAGGCCCCGACGGGGGCGGCCATGGAGACGGGAGCGGAGTACGCGGTCGGCGCGGACACCAGCAGTCGGTTGAGTTCGTCGGCTGAATGGGCTCGCTGCTCGGCCACGGCCTTGGTGATCTTGCCCTCGCGCACAAGACCGGCCAGGGAGGCGTCCATGGTCTGCATGCCGAACGCCCCGCCGGTCTGGATGACCGAGTAGAGCTGGTGGGTCTTGGCCTCGCGGATAAGGTTGCGGACCGCTGCGGTGGGGATCATCACCTCGGCCGCCACCGCACGGCCTGCACCGTCGGCGGTGGGGATGAGCGTCTGGGTGACGATGCCCTGCAGGGCGATCGACAGCTGGGCCCGGATCTGGCCCTGCTGATCGGCGGCGAAGGAGTCGACGATGCGGTCGATCGTCTGGGGCGCATCCTGGGTGTGCAGGGTGGCGAACACGAGATGGCCGGTCTCGGCCGCCGTCAGGGCGGTGCCGATCGTCTCGATGTCGCGCATCTCCCCGACCAGAATCACATCGGGGTCCTGGCGCAGGGCCGCCTTGAGGGCCTCGGCGAAGGAGGTGGCGTCGGAGCCGAGCTCGCGCTGGTTGACCAGGCAGCGCTTGTGGTTGTGAAGGAACTCGATGGGGTCCTCGATGGTCATGATGTGGTCGTCTCGGGTCTCGTTGATGAGATCGATGATCGACGCGAGCGTGGTGGACTTGCCCGAACCGGTCGGGCCGGTGACCAGCACCAATCCACGCGGCTTGGCCGCGAAATCACGGAGGATCGGCGGCAGCCCGAGCTCATCGAGGGGAACGACACTGAAGGGAATGAGGCGGAAGGCCGCCCCGAGGGCGCCGCGCTGGAAGTAGGCGTTGACGCGGAAGCGGGCATGGCCCGGCACGGCGTAGGCGAAGTCGATCTGCCAGTTGTTCTCCAGACGCTGGCGCTGGGAACCGGTGAGGATCGAGTAGATGATCTCGCGCGTGTCGGTCGGGCTCAGCTTGGGGAATCCCTCCAGCGCCACCAATCGTCCGCGGCTGCGGATCATCGGCGGGGCGCCGGCGGCCAGATGCAGGTCCGAGGCGCGTCGGTCCACGACCTGCATGAGCACATCTGCGAAGTCAATTGGCACCCAATCCGTATCGGCAACGGCGCGGCGATCCTGAAACACGGAAATCGCCCGCGGGCCGGGGCGTGGTCGGGCCGGAGGAAAGTGCGCGCTAAACGGTGGCGCCGGTGATGCGCGCGACCTCGGCCAGCGAGGTCAGGCCGGCCTTGACCTTCTCCAGGCCGTCGTCGCGCATGCGCCGCATGCCCTGGCTGACGGCGACCGCGGTGAGCTGGTCGACCGACGCGCGGGCCAGGGTCAGCTCGCGCAACTCGCTGGTCATGCGCATCACCTCGTAGATGCCGATGCGGCCGCGATAACCCATGCCGCCACAGCGCACACAGCCGACCGGCTCGTGCGCCTCGATGTCGAACTGGGCCCGGAAGCCGTGGTCGCGCAGGACGTTCACCGGAACGATCTTGCGTGCCTTGCAGTGGGGACACAGGGTGCGGGCGAGTCGCTGGCCGACCACGCACTCGATCGCCGAGGCGAGCAGGAACGGCTCGATGCCCATCTCGATGAGGCGCGAGATCGCCGACGGGGCGTTGTTGGTGTGCAGCGTGGAGAGCACCAGGTGGCCGGTCAGCGCGCCCTCGATGGCGATCTGGGCGGTCTGGCGGTCGCGGATCTCGCCGACCATGAGGATGTCGGGGTCCGCGCGCATCATCGAACGCAGCCCGGAGTCGAAGGTCAGGCCGGCCTTGGGATTGACCTGCATCTGGGTGATCCCGGGCAGCTGGTACTCGACCGGGTCCTCGATGGTGATGATGTTCTTCTCATCGGTGTTGAGCTCCTGGAGGGCGCCGTACAGCGTGGTCGACTTGCCCGAGCCGGTGGGACCGGTGACGAGGATCGCGCCGTGGGAGCGGCTGAAGGACTTGCGGAACTCGGACATCTCATGGGATTGGAGACCCAGATGGTCGAGGTCGAGGCGCATCTGGCTCTGGTCGAGGATGCGCAGCACCACCGACTCGCCGTTGACGCTGGGGATCGTCACCACACGCAGATCGACGTGGCGCCCGGCGATGCTCAGGCCGACGCGACCGTCCTGGGGCAGGCGGCGTTCGGCGATGTCGAGGTCGGACATGATCTTGATGCGGCTGACCACGCCCGCGGCCAGGCGCTTGGGCACGTTGGCGGTCTCGATCATCACGCCGTCGATGCGCAGCCGCACGCGCATCTCTCCCACCCCCCCGGTCCGGGTCGGCTGGGGCTCGAAGTGGATGTCGGAGGCGCCGCGCTCGGTGGCGTCGGCGATCACCGAGTGCACGAGCTTGATGATTGGTGCGTCATCGGCGGTCTCGCGCAGGTCGGTGACCTCGAGGGAGGCGGTCTCCTCCTCCTGCTCGACGGCGTCGGCGACATCGGCCTCATAACGGTTGAGGCGACCGACGAAGGTGTCGATGTCCTCACCCGAGGCCACTGCGCGTTGGACATCGAGGCCGGTGGTCAGCTGGATGTCCTCGATCGCCAGCACGTTGGCGGGGTCGGCGATGGCCACCAGCAGCGTGGTGTCGTCGACGTAGGCGACCGGCACCGCCCCCCAGCGCCGGGCCGCCGCGGCGGGCACGAGGTTCGCGGCCGACATGTCGATCTGGAAGGCCGCGAGGTCGATGTGGTCGAGTCCGAAGGCGTCCGCGTAGGCCCGGGCGAGCTGCTCGGCCGTGACGGTGCCCTCATCGACCAGGAAGCGCTCGACGGTCATTCCCCGCCCGCGAGCGACCTGGGCGGCGCGCTGGGCGTATTCGGGGGTGATCAGCTCCAGCGCCACCAGCGCGTCGGTCACCGTGCGCCGCGGTCCGCCGGAGCGGGCCGGGGTCAACCCCTTGACCGCCGGGACGGGTTCGTCCGCGACGCTCATGCCCGGGCCGCGCGTTCCATCACGTCAAAGGGTGCGGGTCGGCCGGTGAACAGCTCAAAGGACAGCGCGCCCTGGCGCACGAGCAGCTCGAGGCCGTCGATCACCGTCACGCCCTCCTGGCGCGCCGCCTGCAGCAGAGTGCCGCCGTCATGTGCGTAAACGAAGTCGACCACGATCTCGTATCTCCCCAACCCATCGGCGTTCGGCGCCAGGACCTTGAAGGCGGGCAGTTCGTCATCAGCGCCCAATCCGGCGGCCGAGGCCTGGATCAACAGCGCCGCCGGCTCGGGTTCGGCGACGGCCCGGCCGCCCAGCTCGGCACACAACTGCTCAGCGCGCGCCGGGGTGCGGTTCCACACCGCCACCTCGGCCCCGGCGTCGAGCAGCGCCCAGACCGCCGCGCGGGCGGTCCCCCCCGCCCCGAGTACCTGCACCGCCACCCCATCGAGGGCCACGTCGCGGGCCGCCAGGGCGGCGACGAGCCCGGGGCCGTCGGTGTTGTCGGCCCAGATGGAGCCGTCGTCTCCCAGCAGCAGCGTGTTGGCCGCTCCGATCGCCTGGGCCCGAGCCGAGGCCGCATCGGCCAGGGCGAGCGCCGCCGCCTTGTGGGGGATCGTCACGTTGGCACCGCGGAAACCGACCTCGGCCAGCCCTCGCACGGTGTCGGCGAACAGCTCGGGCGGCACCGGCAGCAGCTGATAGCGCCAGTCGCTCAGGCCCACCGCCGCCAGGGCGGCGTTCTGCATGGCCGGTGAGCGGCTGTGGCTGACCGGCCAGCCGAGCACCCCGAGCCGCGTCCCAGCGCCGGCCCGGGCGACCGGCTCAGCCACTGGACTTACAGAACTCGGTCTTCTGCGCACCCTTCTTGGCCAGCGAGTCGCTGTACTCGCGCGACCAGGTGAGGAACTGCTCGTAGTTGGCGGTGAAGTTCAACGCCCCGTTGCCGCACACCTTGACGATGAAGTAGAGGTAGTTGGTGGTGGCCGGGTGGGCGGCCGCGTTGATGGCGGCGACGTCGGGGGAGTCGATCGGCGTCGGCGGCAGCCCCTGGTGGTTCAGCGTGTTCCACGGCGAGGAGGAGTCGAGCTGCTTGGTGGTGAGGTTGCCGCTGTAGTTGTTGGCGGCGTAGGCGGCGGTCGTGTCCAGTCCGAGGTCCATGCCCAGGCGGAGGCGGTTGTAGATCACCGAGGCGACCTTGGGCAGATCCGAGGGCAGAGCCGCCTCGGCGTCCTCGAGCGAGGCGATCTTCAGCACGTCATAGGCGCTGAGGTTCTTGGACTTGGCGTACTTGAGGTTGACCGAGGCCATCGCCTTCTTGAACTGGGTGAGCTGGTCGGCCACGAGCGCGGGGATCGACAGGGGCTTGCGCACCTGATAGGTGTCGGGGTAGAGGAAGCCCTCGAGCGACGGCGTGGTCTTGGGCGCCCCATAGACCCGCGGGTTGAGCAGCGGGGACTTCAGCGTCGAGCGCTCATAGCTGCCCTTGACCCCCTGGGAGCGCAGCAGCTGGTCGAGTTGGTAGCGGGACTTGCCGGGGATGATGGTGACGTTCTCGGTCGGCGGCAGCGTCGGCCCGGTGGTCAGGCGCTTGAGCACCGAGCCGTAGGACATGCCGTGGGCGAGCGAGTAGGTGCCGGCGTCGAAGTGGTCGCCGGACAGGTCGACGCGCAGCTTGAAGAAGAAGCTGGAGCTGATCACGCCGTCGCGCTTGAGCAGCGTCCCGACCTGGGCGGTGCTCGAGTCGCTGGGGATGACCACCTTGACGATGCCCGACCCCGCGCCGCCGAAGGGCTGGAACAGGGCGACGAGGAACCAGATCACGGCGATCACCAGGAGGGTGAACACACCGAGGAACACCAGGCGGACCCGGCGCATCCCGCTCCGGCGGCGCGGCGTCCCCGGCTCGCGACCTGAACCGCGGGGGCGGCGGGTGGTGCGCGGAGGCCGGGGTGGCCGGGGCGGGCGCCCGCCGCGGCCGGGGCGCGACGTGACCCGGGCGGTCGGGATGCCGGCGTCGGGGGATTCGATGGCCAGCGGCGGTGGCACCACCGGTGGGAGCGCAGCCGGCTGGGGTGTGGCGGGGCGCGGGGGCACCGGGCGCGGTGGCGTGCGCGCCGGTACAGCCTCGCCGCTGCCGCGGCGTCTCGCCTCCCGCGCGAGACGGGCCGCCTCACGCTCTGACTCTGTGCGCTCGTAATCGCTCATGACAATTGCCCCGGACCGGCACGGCCGGAGGCCCTGGCATCCAACCACGAACTGAGCAGATGTGCGGCGGCGCGGGAATCCTCCGAGGTGCGCGAGCCCCCGTCACGTTGGGCCAGCCGGGTGGTGAAGCGCTCGTCGTAGAGCTCGACCACCACCGGTGGCTCGCGCCGTGACAGTTGCCGGCCCAACAGGCCGGCGAATTCACGCACCTCCCGGGTCTGGGCGGAATCGCCGCCGTGCAGGGCCACCGGCAGCCCGACCACCACGCGCTCGGCCCCGAGGTCGCCGACCAGGCGCAGCAGCGCCCGGAAGCCGAGCTTGGATCCGGGCTTGAGCACCGGCTCCAGTGGCGTGGCGAGCACGCCGGTGGGGTCAGACACCGCGACGCCGCAGCGCGCACTGCCGTAGTCCAGCGCCAGGACCCGCATCCTCAGATCAGGCGAGCTTGGCGCCGATCGCGGCCCGGGCGGCGCCCAGCGCCTGCTCCAACTTGGCCACGTCACGGCCCCCGGCGCGGGCGGCGTTGTCGCGCCCACCCCCGCCGCCGCCGACCTCGAGGGCCGCCAGCTTGACGATCTCCCCGGCCTTGACCCCGCGCGCGATGAGCGCCGGCGCGACCGCGGCCACCAGGTCGACCTTGCCCTCCCCCGCCTCGGCGAGCACGACGGCGGAGTCACCCAGCTTGGACTTGAGCTGCTCGGCCAGACCCGACAGCGCAGCGCCGCCGACCCCGGTGACGCGGGTGACGAGCACCTTGGCCGAGTCGACGGACTCCGCCCCGGCGATCAGGCTGTCGAGGTCGACATTCGCGGCGTCACCGTTCTGGGCGGCCCGTGAGGCCGCCTTCTCCAGCGACTTCACCTTGGCGCGGATGGCGCGGGCCTCGTCGGCGAGCCCCTCGGGCTGGACCCGCAGCTCACGGGCGGCCTCCACGGCCACCCGGTCATGGGCGCGCAGCAGCGCCACCGCGGCCGGCCCGGTGAGCGCCTCGATGCGCCGCACGTTGGCCGCAGAGGAGGTCTCGGAGAGGATGCGGAACACGCCGATCTCCGCCGTGTTGTGCACATGGGTGCCGCCGCACAGCTCGCGGGAGAAGGAGCCGTCGCCGACCTCGACCATGCGCACGATGTCGCCGTACTTCTCCCCGAACAGCGCCATCGCCCCGAGCGAGCGGGCCTCGTCCAGTGTGGTGGTCAGCGCGCGCACGGGGTAGGCCCCGAGGATCCAGGCGTTGACCTGATCCTCGACGTCGCGCAGCTCATCCGAGGACATCGCGGAGGGGTGCTGGAAGTCGAAGCGCAGCTTGTCCGGGCCGACGTAGGAGCCGGCCTGGTGGACATGGGAGCCCAGCCGGGCGCGGAGGGCGGCGTGCAGGAGGTGGGTGACGGTGTGGTTGGCCTCGGTGGCGTGCCGCGTCGAGCGGTCCACCACCGCGCGCACGCGCTCACCGGGCGCCAGCCGATGGCCGTGCTCCCGGGTCACGGAGATGACCTGATCATCACCGAGGCGCAGCACGTCGGCGACGGTGACCGCGCAGTCGTCGTCGGCGCAGGCGATCGTGCCGCTGTCGGCGATCTGGCCACCCCCGGTGGCGTAGAACGGCGACTCCAGCAGCTTGACGAGCACCTGACCGTCCTCGGTCTCGGTGACCGCACCGACCGTGGTCTCCAGGGCGGTGGTGCCATAGCCCTGGAACTCGGTGGTGAAGCCGGCGCCGAAGGCGAAGGCCTGAGCGCGCTCGCGGGCCTCGGGGAGGTTGCGGAACTTCCCGTGCTCGCGGGCCTTGCTGCGCTGCTCCTCCATCAGGTCCTCAAAGCCGGCCTCATCGACCCCAAGGCCCGCCTCGGCCACGATCTCCAGCGTCAGGTCGATGGGGAAGCCGTGGGTGTCGTGCAGGAGGAAGGCGTCGGCCGAGGAGATCCCCTCGGCGCCCTCCTCACGGGCGCGCGCGATGAGGTTGTCGAGCAGCTTGGAGCCCTGCTCGAGCGTGCGGCCGAAGTTCTCCTCTTCCGAGGCCAGCCACTTCGCGACGGTGTCGTGCTGTTCGAGCAGCTGGTTGTAGTGACCGCCCATCAGCTCGGTGACCACGTTCTGGTACTTCAGCAGGAAGCCCGGGTCGAGACCGAGGGTCTCACGGCCCTGCAGGATGGCGCGGCGCATGATGCGGCGCAGGACGTAGCCGCGGTCCTCGTTGGAGGGCACCACGCCGTCGGCGATGAGGAAGGTCATCGCCCGGCTGTGGTCGGCCAGCAGGCGCAGGGCCCGGTCCACCGACGGGTCACCGCTCTCATAGCGCGCGCCCGACAGCTCCTGGCCGAGGTCGATCAGCGGCGCGAACTGGTCGGTCTCAAACACCGTCTCCTTGCCCTGGAGGATCGCCGCCATGCGGTTGAGGCCCATGCCGGTGTCGATGTTCTGGGCCGGCAGCGGCGTCACCGCGTTGGGCGGATCCTGGTTGAACTGCATGAACACCAGGTTCCAGAACTCGAGGAAGCGGGCGTTCTCACCGCCGGGGAGATCCTCGGGGGTGCCGAAGGCGAGCCCGCGGTCGAGGTAGAGCTCGGAGTCGGGGCCACACGGGCCGGTGGCGCCGGACTCCCAGAAGTTCTCCTCGCGCGGCAGCTCGATGATCCGCTCCCGCGGCATACCCACTTCGAGCCACAGATCGATCGCCTCCTGGTCGGGACCGAGGCCGAGCTTCTCATCGCCGCCGAACACGGTCACCCAGATGTCGTCTTCGTTGAGCCCGAAGCCCTCGCGGCTGAGCTCCCATGCGTAGCGAATCGCCTCGCGCTTGAAGTAGTCGCCGAAGCTGAAGTTGCCGAGCATCTCGAACATGGTGAGATGGCGGGCGGTGACGCCGACGTTCTCGATGTCGCCGGTGCGGAAGCTCGGTTGGCAGGTGGTCAGGCGCGGGGCCGGCGGCCGCTCGGTGCCGGCGAAGTACGCCTTGAGCGGGTGCATGCCGGCGACGATGAACAGCGCCGACGTGTCGTTCGCGGGCGGAATCAGGGATGCGCCGCGCGCGCGGAGGTGACCCTGTGACTCGAAGTACTCCAGGTAGGTGCTGCGGATCTGATCCGAGGTCATCGCCATGGTGCGGGCGAGTTTAGGTGGCTGACTCAGCGCGGGCGGACACGCGTGAGGATCGCCGCCGGATCACCCGAGAACTGCGGTCGGTGACGGGGCTCACGCTCTCTCCGTAGAAACCCACGTCGGGCTTCGGACCAGCCTCGCGCGGGCTGTGGGAGCGCCCATTTCCTCATGGAGCCAACCCGGGAGGTACCGATACACCGTTTCTTGGATTCTTGTTGCAGCAAGAAGAAGCGCAACGCACTGCAACCAGAACACCACCCAGGGGAACCACACCATGAGCCAGCAGCCGAACACCACCACCAAGCCCACCGTCTCCGTCGTCGTACCCGCCCTCAACGAGGAACAGTCCATCGACTGGGTCATCGACAACATCCCCGACTGGGTGTCCGAGATCGTCCTGGTCGACGGCCTCTCCGTCGACGGCACCGAACTGGTGGTCACCGACCGCCGCTCTGACGTGGTCATCGTCCACCAGCGCACCCGCGGCAAAGGTGCCGCGCTGCGCGCCGGGTTCGCCGCCGCGACCGGGGACATCATCGTGATGATCGACGCCGACGGATCCACCGACCCGCGTGAGATGGGACGCTTCGTCGACGCGCTCGTCGCCGGCGCTGACTTCGTCAAAGGCTCCCGCAACCTCAAGGGCGGCGGCTCAGTCGACTTCACGCTCCTGCGTCACCTCGGCAACCTCGGCTTCGTCTACGCCGCGAACCTGCTCTTCGGCGCCAAGTTCACCGACCTCTGCTACGGCTACTGCGCCTTCTGGACCAAAGACCTTCACCGCCTCGCCCTCACCGCCGACGGGTTTGAGATCGAAATGGAACTCATCCTCTCGGCCATCAAAACCGGCCTGAGCATCGCCGAAGTCCCGTCCATGGAACTCGAGCGTCGCGCCGGGGACTCCAACCTCAACGCCTGGAAAGACGGCAAACGCGTCCTCAAGACCATGATCAAGGAACGCGCCCGCAAGCACGACAGCACCCGCGCCATCGACGCCCAGATCGCGCTCGCACCGATCGAGATCGCCGCCCACGACACCCCCCAATGGCGCCCCGCCGGCACCGACCGCCGCCGCCGCATCCAAACCACCCAGACCAACCTGCCCTACACCGGCACCGACCGCCGCAGCCGCCCCGAACGCACCGTCACCGTCCTCGCCACCCTGCCCGCCAGCGACACCCCCATCACCACCCCGGCCGACACCGACAACGACGCACTGATCGCCGCCTAGGGCAGGCGTCGGGCGCGCGACTGCGCGCGCGCCCGTCTCGCGCTCGCGCTCAGGTCGCCTCGGCGACCAGCGCGAGCACCGCGTCACCGTGACGCGCGAGGAACGCCGGGCCGATGCCGTTGAGCGCGCCCAGCGCATCCAGGCTCCGGGGCCGGGTGTGGGCGATCAGCTCAAGCGCCGCGTTGTGGGCCACGGTGTAGGCGGGCTTGCCGTCCGCGGCCTCCAGACGCCAGGCCCGGAGGGCGTCCACCAGTTTCATATCTGCCGAGCTCAGCTCGACAGCCGGCGACCCCGCGCCGCGTTTCACCCCCTCGACGCGGCGCGGACGCCTGGCCGGCAGGCTCTCGGGATCCGGGAGGCCGATGGTGTCCGGATCACAGACATCACAGCAGCGACCGGTGGGGGCGGCCGGCGTGGAATCGGAGAAATGATCGAGCAGCATGCGCCGCCGACATGTTTCCGCGGGGGACGCGTAGTCCTTCACCGCCCCGTAGGCGCGCCAGTTGCGGTCCGTCGCCGCGGCACAGATGTCAGCGACGTTCTGGCGCGGCAGCGTCGGCGCCATGGTGATGGCCAGGCGCCCGCCGCCGGCGAACTCCATGGCCAGGGCGCCGGCGCGCTCGGCGATGCCGAGACACACCCGGTCACGGTCCACCCGGGGTGACTCGATCTCGAAGCTGGCGCCCCCCGCGGCCCGGGCCATTCCGGCCAGGCGGTCGATGTAGCCCTCCACGTCATGGGGCTCGATGCCGTCGCGGCGGATGAAGTTGATCAGGCGACCCAGGTCCGCCCGGCCGGCCAGCAGCACCGCGCGGGCGGGGGCGCCGTCGCGCCCCCCGCGGCCGGCCTCCTGGTAGTAGGCCTCCACACTGGTGGGGATCGTCACGTGCCAGACGCTGCGCACGTCGGCCTTGTCGACGCCCATGCCGAACGCGTTGGTCGCCACCACCACCTCGACGTCAGAGGACATGAACCGGTGCTGGGCGGCAGCGCGCTGCTCGGCCGCCATGCCGGCGTGGTATCCGACGACCTCCAGGCCATCCTCACCCAGGCGCGCCACCACCTCGTCGACGTCCCTGCGCGTGCCGGCGTAGACGATCGCCGGCCGGTTGGCGCTGTCGCGCAGGCCGGCCAGCAGCAGCTGGTAGCGACGCTCCTTGGAGCCGTCGCCCTCCAGGCCGATCACGTCGAAGGACAGGTTGGGACGATCGAAGCCCGAACGGATCATCACCGGGTCGACCAGGCCGAGGCGGCGGACGATCTCCTCGGCCACCTGCTCGGTGGCGGTGGCGGTGGCCGCCATCACGGTGGGCCGGCCGAGGCGCTCGATGACCCGGCCGAGGCGGAGGTAGTCGGGACGGAAGTCATGGCCCCACTCGCTGACGCAGTGGGCCTCGTCGACGACGAACAGGCCGACCCCGCGGCGCTCCAGGGTGGCGGTGAAGGACGGTGAGGCGAACCGCTCGGGCGAGCAGAACACGATCCGGGCGGTGCCGTCGACGATGCGCTGGCGGGCCAGCGCGCTCGCCTCCTCCCCCATGCCCGAGGCGAGCATCACCGCGGGATGCCCGGCCTGGACCAGGCGCCGGTACTGATCGGCGATCAGCGCGATGAGCGGTGAGACCACGACGGTGAGGTCAGTGCCGGCAGCCAGCGCGGGCAGCTGATAGCAGAGGCTCTTGCCCCCGCCGGTGGGCATGACGGTCAGGCAGTCGCGCTGCTCCAGGGCGGCTGAGACAGCCTCGCGCTGGCCGGGCCGGAAGGCACTCAGCCCGAACCAGGCCAGCAGCGCGTCGGGATCGCGAGGGCCGTCGTAGAAGCGGCTGGGCACCGGCTCCAGCGGCAGGCCGTCGAGACCCTGCAGGGCCCGGGTGGCCGCCTGTTCCTCCGCGACATTGCCCGACAGCCGCGCCAACGCGGCCACCACCTCGCTGACCTCGGCGCGCAGCTCGGGGTCGAGCTCGCGATAGCTGGCCCGCAGCTCGGCCAGATCGGTGCTGACCCGGGCCGGCGCCAGCTCCGGGGCGGCGTCCAGCAGCGCGGTGGCGCGGCTGGTGAATTCCTCACTGGTGATCAGGGACGGCACGGAGACGATGACAGCGCACGGACCGGACGCTCAGCGCGCGATGGTGCCCCAGCCCACGATGAGATCGCCGTCCATCAGGGCGGCCAGCTGGCCGGGGGCCGCACCGGAGACCGGCGACTCCAGCTCGAGGATCAGCTCCTTGTGCAGTCCGGGTCCCACAGACCCGGACACTCGGGCACTCAGGGGTTCGGAGCGGTAGCGCAGCTTGACGCGGTCCACGCGTGCGCCGTCCTCATGCAGCCGGGCGGCGCGGACGCGCACCCGGTCGCGGTCCAACGCGGCCAGCGGCCCGACCACCAGGCGGTTGTGCGCCGCGTCCTTGTCGATGACGAACAGCGGCGCCTGGTCGGCGCCGCGCACATCACCGAAGCCGCGGCGCTGGCCAACGGTGAACAGCTCATGGCCCGGGTGGGTGGCGAGCACCGTGCCCTGGGCGTCGACGACCTCGCCCGGGGACGGCTCGACGCCGCCGTGGCGGGCGAGGAACGTGGCGCGGTCGGTGCCGGCGAGGAAGCACAAATCCTGGGAGTCGGGCTTCTCGGCGACCGGCAGCGCTCGGTCCGCGGCGATCGCGCGCACCTCGGGCTTGGTCAGCTCCCCCAGCGGGAAGCGCATGCGCGCCAGCGAGCTCGGGCTGAGGGCGGCGAGCATGTAGGTCTGGTCCTTGTGGGGGTCGACGGCGGCGCGCAGCAGCCCGTCGGGGGAGACCCGCGCGTAGTGCCCGGTGGCCAGCGTCCCGGCGCCGAGCCGATCGGCCAGATCGAGCATCGCGTCCAGGCGCACGTGTCCGTTGCAGCGCACGCACGGGTTGGGGGTCTCCCCCGCCCGGTAGTCGGCGATGAAGGGTTCGACCACGCCGGCGCGGAACTCCTCGCGCAGGTCGAGGGTGAAGTGCGGGAGACCGAGATCGTGGGCGAGCTTGCGCGCCAGCGACACCGCACTGGAGGAGCAGCAGGAGCGCTCGGCGTCGTTGTCCGCGTCCGCCCACAGCTCGAGGGTCACCGCCACGGTGTCCTCGCGCTCAGCCATCAGCGCGGCGACGACGGCGGAGTCGACCCCGCCGGACATCGCCACCAGGGTGCGGGGGCGCAGGTCCGGGGCCGGGGTGGCCCCGGCTCGGTAGGCGGTGAGTCCGAGCGCGCGGGCGAGGGCGTCGGCGGCGACCTCGGCGGCGTGGAACTTGCCCGGCGACAGGCCACCGAGTTCGGCGTCGATCTGGCGGGCGCCGATCCGTGCCGCCTCGAGCAGGGTGGCTCCGAGGACCAGGCTCACGGCGACGCTGGCCGCGGCGGTGCTGGCACCACAGCCGTCGGCGGTGAAGCCGGCGTCGGTGATGCGTTCGCCATCGGTGGCCAGCGACATGACCACCGTGTCCCCGCAGATTCCACCCTCGGCGGTGATGGTGAAGGCCCCGGCGGGCACGTGGCCACGCCCCTGGGGCGAGGTCAGGTGGTGCTCGAAGACCTCGGCGTCCATGACTACTGAGGATAGGTGCGGACCAACCGCGCGATCCCGGGGAGTTTGCACGACTTGCGCCTGGGTCGGCTCGAGCCGATACTCCAGAAATGAGCACAACAGTGGAGGCGGTTCAACATATCGACGTAGAGACGGAGGCCGAGGCGCTCGAGGAGATCATCTCCGCACGGACGATTCGCGTGCTGTACCAACCGATCGTCGAGCTCGACAGCGGCCAGACGGTGGGCTGGGAAGCGCTGGCGCGCGGGCCGATCGGCTCGCCCCTGGAATACCCCGACCGGCTGTTCGGCGCCGCGACGCGCCTCGGGCGGACCGCGGAGCTCGATCACTGCTGCCGGGCCGCCGCCGCCACCGGTGCCCTGCGCGCCGGACTGGGCACCGCCCAGGAACTGTTCATCAACATCGAACCCGAGGCGGCGGGTGCGCCGATCCCCGCGTTTCTCGCGCGGGTCCAGGATGCTGCCGAACCGATGCTGCGCGTCACCGTCGAGATCACCGAGCGGGCGCTGACCACCGCGCCGTCGGAGCTGATCGCCCGGGTGGCGGGGTGGCGCAAGCGCGGCTGCGGGATCGCCATCGACGACGTGGGCGAGGATCCCCGCTCCATCGCGTTGATGCCGTTGCTCGCCCCCGACGTCATCAAGCTCGACATGGCCTTTGTCCAGGCACCGATGACGCGCGAGCGCGCCCGGGTGCTCCACGCCGTCCGGGCCGAGGCCGAGCGCACCGGCGCGGTCGTGCTCGCCGAGGGGATCGAGACCGCCGCGCAGGCCGAGCTGGCCAAGACGCTCGGGGCGACGCTGGGTCAGGGGTGGTATTTCGGACGGCCCACGGAGCTGGTACCGGCGCCCGCGGTGCCGGCGCTGGCACGCGTCTCTGACGAGCTGACGCTGAGCCGGGACACGCCCTTTGAGCATCTGCGCGATCACCGCGAGGTCCGGGTCGGCACCAAGTCACAGCTGCTGCAGATGAGCCTGGCCCTCGAGGAGCAGGCGCTGCTGCAGGGGGAGTCGGCGGTGCTGTTGAGCACCTTCCAGGAGGCGCACTACTTCCCCAAGTCGACACGTACCCGCTACGCGCGGCTGGCCGGTGAACTCGCCTTCGTCGGCGCACTCGCGGTGGACCTGGACCGCGAGCCCGCTCCCGGAGTGCGCGGCTCGGCGTTGGACCTCCGCGACTCGCTGCGGGGGGAATGGGACGTCGTGGTGCTCGGGCCCCACTTCGCCGGCGCATTCGTCGCCCGCGACCTGGGCGACTGTGGACCGGACAGCTCCCGGCGCTTCCAGTACGTCGTGACCTATGACCGCGAGCTGGTGGTTGCGGCCGCGATGCGCCTGATGAGTCGCATCGCCCCCCTGACCCGCTGAGCCTGGTTAGGCGCGCTTATTGCGCGCGTACAGCGTGAGCAGGCGCTCGGCCACCAGCCCGTTGGACACCAGCTCCGGGTTGACCAGCGGATATTCGCCCTCGGGCGTGTAGCCCTCGAGCGACTCGGCGAGGTCATCATCGTCGAGCTGCTCAAAGCCCATCGACCAGTCGGGGAACGCGCGCTCGCTGACCTGGACGTTCATGAGCAGGCGCACGTCGCTGTGGCGATCGTCGGACTCGATGCGCGCGAAGGTGGCATCCACCGCTTCGTCCTGGCCCTCGAGCATCTGCAGGAAGCTCTGGGCGCAGTAGAGGAGCATCCCGCTGACCGCCACGTCGGAGTTGTTGGCGCGCGAGATGCGCAGCAGCTCGACCAGCTCATCCTGGCTGAAATCGAACACGGCCCGACTGCTGTAGATAACCCGCTTCATGACGTACCCCAAGACCCCTTGCTGATGATCGCTTGTCCCGATATTGCGCTCGCTCACACGTCCGAGCGCGATGTCAGGCTCATTATCGGCATCTGAACCCGAGGGGGTTGAGCCGCGCACCACGGTTGCCGATAGCGAAGCAGGAACACGACCCATGGGGGCAGGACGATGAGCGCCGTTTCACGCACTGATAAGCGAACCAATGTGGATGATCTCGATCTATTCACCCTGAGCGGCGAGGACGGCCGCATCTACGAGGCCACCGACACCTTCGCGTCGCTGCTCGGTCACACCGCCACCGAGCTGAACGAGCGCTTGCTCGTTGACCTGATCTACACGCGCGATCAGGACGGGATCGCGGCTCAGCTCGCGGGCCTGACCGCGGAGCAGGAGCACTCCCTCGAATGTCGCTTCGTCCAGAGTGACGCCCAGTCCGTCTACGTCCAATCGGTGATGCGTCCGGTCGGGAACCGCTGGCGGGTGACCAGCGTCGAGACCGCCGATTTCTGTGACCTGCTGGCCGAGCGCAAGGATCTGCGCGCACGCCTGGAGCTGGCGGTGGCGCCCGCCGTCGCGGCGATGTGGGACCTCGAGGTGGACTCCTCCCGGTTCAACTGGGACCTCGACGCCGCCGAGCTGCTCAGCATCTCCACCGAACAGCTCCCGGCCACCATCGACGAGCTCGTCGACCTCGTCCACCCTGATGACCAGGACGGGTTGCGCAGCGCCTTCCAGCGGCTGATCAGTGACGGTCACGCCGACACCGCACTGCGCATCAGCTGGGGCGGAACCGAGCGTCACCTCTCCTTCCGGGGGCGCGTGCTCGACCATGGCCGCGTGCCGGCGAGCGGCCGCGCGGTCGGGTTGCTGCTCGACATCACCATGGAGAAGGCCCTGGAGGAGCAGCTGCTGCGCCTCAGTGTCAGCGATGGGCTCACCGGGATCCGCAACCGCCGCGGGTTCGACCAGGCCCTGCGCGGCGAGTGGCGTCGCTGTGGGCGCGACAGCGATCCGCTGTCGGTGGTGATGATCGACGTCGACCACTTCAAGCGCTTCAACGACACCCACGGTCACCTCATCGGTGACCAGGCGCTCGTCGCCATCTCGCGCGCCCTGGACGGCGTTCTCCAGCGCGAGGGCGACACGCTGGCGCGCTACGGCGGTGAGGAGTTCGCCGTGGTCCTGCCCGGCATCGGCCTCGACGCGGCCCAGGTGGTGGTGGAACGGCTGCTGGAGGCGGTGACGCGGGTGCGGCTGCGCCAGACGCCCGACTGGCGCTTCAGCATCTCCGCCGGGGTGGCGAGCGCCCGCCCGGACATCAGCGGCGCCAAGGCGACCGAGCTGCTCCAGGCCGCCGACCGGGCGCTCTATGGCGCCAAACGCGCCGGCCGCGGTCAACTGCTCGCCCACGGCACCTAGTCCCCTGCCGCGGCAGGAGACGAGGCGTCAGCTCGAGCTGACGTTCGCGGCGAGGACCGTACCCTCGGTCGCCGCCCAGCTCCCGAGCAGCCCGAGGGTCTCGGCGTCGCGACTGCCCGGGGTGGCCGTGTAGGTGAAGATGGTCAGGCTCGGAGCCGCCTCGAGGCTGAGGCGGTTGAAGTTGAGGCTGATCTCGCCCACCACGGGATGAAGGAAGCGCTTGATCCCGTGGCGATGAAAACCTACGTTGTGGGCCGCCCAGCGGACCCGGAACTCCTCGCTGCGCGTGGACAGTTCACCCACGAGGTCAGAGATCGCCCGGTCGAAGGGGTTGGCGCCGGCGGCTGAGCGCAGCGTCGCCACCGCGCCGTCGGCCGCGCTCTCCCAGTCGCCGTAGAAGGCGGGCGCCTGGGGATCGAGGAACACGAAGCGCAGGGTGTTCGCCGGACGCACCGGGTCGACGAACATCGGGGCATAGAGGGCCAGGCCGAGCGGGTTGCCGGCGAGGATGTCGAGGCGCGCGTTGCGCAGCAGCGCCGCGCCGGCACCGAAGGCGTCGAGGATCTCGAGAACGTCGGGCGGCACCCGCAGCGGGGTCAGACGACGCGGGCTCCGGGTGCGCGGTCCCGGTTGGGCGGCCCGGGCGAGGTCGAACAGGTGGGCCTGCTCGGCGTCGTCGAGCCGCAGGGCGCCGGCCACGGCCGCGAGGACGCCATCGGAGGCGCCGCCGATGTCCCCGCGCTCCAGACGGGTGTAGTAGGGAACGCTGACGCCGGCGAGCACGGCCACCTCCTCACGGCGCAGGCCGGGGACCCGGCGAGCGCCGTAGGCGGGCAGGCCCACCTGGTCGGGCGTGACCCGGGCGCGACGAGAGGTGAGGAACTCGCTGATCTCGCTGCGGGCGTCCATCGCTCCATGCTAAGGCGCCCGACGAACGGGGTGAGAGACCCTGTGAGTACCCCTCTCCACAGGGTCTCTCGGGGGGCGATGAGCCGTGCTTAGGTCCACTCCGCAACCCGGTTTTAGGAGACCTCATGCCCGGCACCAGCTCCGTTCCCCAGATCACCCTCAACGACGGCCACGTCATCCCTCAGCTCGGCTACGGGACACTCGCGCTGCAGCCCGACCGCGAGACCAACGACACCAACGCCGCGATCACCGAGCCGATCGTCACCCAGGCCCTCGAGGCCGGCTATCGCCACATCGACACCGCCCAGGCCTACGGGACCGAGCTCGGGGTGGGCCGCGCGCTGGCCGCATCGGGGATCCCGCGGGAGGAGATCTTCATCACCAGCAAGCTCGCCAACGCCAACCACGAGCCCGACGTGCTGCGCCGCTCCTTCGAGGCGACCCTGACCCATCTCGGCGTCGACGCGCTCGACCTGTTCCTCATCCACTGGCCGCTGCCGACGCTGTATGGGGGCGATTACGTCTCGACCTGGCGCACGCTGGGCGAGTTCGTCGCGGACGGGCGGCTGAGGAGCGCCGGCGTGTCGAACTTCCAGCCCGCCCACCTCGATCGCATCGTGGCCGAGACCGGGATGGTGCCGGCGGTCAACCAGTTCGAGATCCACCCCTACTTCAACAACGACGCCCCGCGCGAGGCGTGCGGCCGCCACGGCGTCGCCGTCGAGGCCCACAGTCCGCTCGGACACAACTCGGCCCCGCTGGCTGATCCGACGATTGCGGCGATCGCCGCGGCCCACGGGAAGACCCCCGCTCAGGTGGTGCTGGCCTGGCATCTCCAGCAGGGCATCATCGCCATCCCCAAGTCCGCCAGGCCCGAGCGGATGGCGGAGAACTTCGACGTCTTCGACGTCGAGCTGTCCGAGAAGGAGCTGGCCGCCATCACCGGGCTGGATCGCGGCGCGGACGGACGCGTCGGACCCAACCCGGACACCTACGCAGGCGTCTGAGGCCCAGCGTGGCGCAGTGCGGCCGCGCAACCGGGCGCGGCCGCGCACGCCCTACGCCGTCTGGGGCACGCTCTCGAGGGCGACGTGCTCGAGCATCCCGGAGATGGTGTCAGCCGCCTCCTGCTCCTGGCCGATGATCGTGTCGGCGAGCTGAACGGTCTCGGTGTCGCCGGCGCGCTCGGCCACGGCCTTGAGGCTGCGGTAGGAGGCGATCTCGAGGTGCTCGAACATGTACGCGGTGATGGCGATCTTGCCGGTCGTGTCCGGGGCCGCACTCGAGGCCAGGCCGGTCGCCGCCGCCCAGCCCTTCTGGGCCAGGTCCTTGATCGTCGAAGGTGAGGCGTCGAGCGCCTCCAGACGGGCGCGGACGAGCTGCTCCTGCTGCTCGGTCTCGGCCAGGTGCTTCTCCAGCGCGGCGGTCAGCTGAGGATCGGTGGAGGCCTTGGCCCCACTCTTGAGCTGGGTGATCGCGTTGGCCTCGAGGCTGTGGACGTCGGTGAGGTATTTGATGATCTGGTCCTGCAGCGTATCGGCGGGCATGTGGCTCCTGACGGTGGGGATTCTGATTGATGGGCTACCCGCTGTCGTACTGAGTCCTACATAAGACTTTGTCTCAGGAGGCCTGGGCGGCAGTGTCGTGGTCGGCCCGTGCCGGCATCCCGCCAGAATGTCGGGGTGGTCGACGCTGAAGCTGACGAGCCGTTTCCCTTCTCCAACCTGACCGGACGCTCCAACGGACCGGTGCTGCGCACGCTCGGCCGGTTGCTGCCGGGCATCGCCGAGGTCCAGACCCAGGTCGAGCCCTATGCGGCGGCCTGGCGGGCGGCGAACGCCGCCGCGCTGAGCGGTCAGCACCCTCGGTGGATCGCCCTGGGCGATTCGATGACCCAGGGGATCGGCGCCAGCGACCCCCAGCAGGGCTGGGTGGGCCAGCTGGTCCGGCGCCTGAGCGTCCCCGTCGACGTGATCAACCTGTCCCAGAGCGGAGCCCGGGTCGAGGACGTCATCGCCGATCAGCTTCCCGCCTGGCGCAAGCTCAGCCCTGCGCCCCACGGTGAGATCGTCACCGTCCTCATCGGCTCCAACGACGTGCTCAGCCCGCGCCACCGTCCGCTGTTGCCCGAGGCGTTCGCGGAGCTGCTCGAGCTACTCGAGCAGCGGGCACCGGGCGCGGTGGTGTCGAGCATCCCCAACCCCGCCGGTCCCGCCAAGGCGGCCAACGCGCTGATCCGGGCCGCAGATGCGGCCGGGGTGATCCGCGGCGTGTTCCCCTCCCAGTTCGAGCCGACGATCTGGCGCGGCCGCCTCGCCGCGGACCGCTTCCATCCCAACGACGCCGGTTATGAGCTGATCGCCGACGTCTTCCTCGACGCGGTCACCGCGGCCCTGAGCGCGCTGCGCTAGGGCTTGCGCGGACGCAGCTGGAGGCCGAGCTCGCGCAGCTGAGCGTCGTCGACTGGCGCGGGCGCGTCGGTCAGCGGGTCAACGCCGGACACCGCCTTGGGGAAGGCGATCACGTCACGGATGTTGTCCTTGCCGAGCAGCAGCATGATCAGGCGGTCGACGCCCATGGCGATGCCGCCCAGCGGCGGCGAGCCGTACTGCAGCGCGTCGAGCAGGAAGCCGAAGCGCTCCTGGGCCGCCTCCGCGTCGAGGCCGATGATCTCGAAGACGCGCCGCTGCGTGTCGGCGTCATGGATGCGGATCGAGCCGCCCCCGGCTTCATAGCCGTCGACCACCAGGTCATAGGAGTCCGAGAGGAGGCTGCCGGGGTCAGAGAGATCGTCGCCGGCCGGCGCGGTGAAGGGGTGATGCTCGGCCGTCCAGCCACCGTCCGCGGTGGCGGTGAACATCGGGAAGTCGGTCACCCAGTGGATGTCGTGGCTGCCCGGAGGCACCAGGCTGAAGCGCCGGGCCAGTTCCAGGCGCAGCGCGCCGAGCACGGTCTGGGCGGTCCGCACCGCGTCGGCGACGACGAACAGGACGTCGCCCACGTTGGCGTACAGCGCGGACTTGATCGCCTCGATCTCGTCCTCGGAGAGGAACTTGGCGATCGGCGAGCGCAGCGATCCGTCCTCCTGCACGAACATCCACACCAGGCCCTTGGCTCCGTAGCTCTTGGCGAACTCGGTCAGCGCGTCGAGCTCAGAGCGCGGCAGCTCACGCGTCCCGGCGTTGATCCCGAGCACCGCGGGAGCGGTCTTGAAGACGTTGAACTCCGACCCGGCGACGGCGCCGGAGAGATCCCGGAGCTCCAGGCCGAAGCGCCGGTCCGGGCGGTCTGAGCCAAAGCGGGTCATCGCCTCGGTCCAGGTGGTGCGGTCCCACGGCGGGGCGGGCACGTCAAAGGCCCCATCTTCGAACACGGCGCCGTAGACGGCTTCCATCATCTCGAGCACGTCATCGCGCTCGACAAAGCCCATCTCCACGTCCAGCTGGGTGAACTCCGGCTGGCGATCAGCCCGGCTGTCCTCGTCCCGGAAGCAGCGGACCACCTGGTAGTAGCGCTCCAGACCGCCGACGATCAGCAGCTGCTTGAACAGCTGCGGGGACTGGGGCAGGGCGAAGAACGACCCGGGCGGACGGCTGCCGGTGGTGCGGGTGGGCACGAGGAAGTCGCGGGCGCCCTCCGGCGTGGAGCGGGTGAGGATCGGGGTCTCGACCTCGAGGAAATCGCGCTCCTCGAGCACCCGGCGCATGATCGACACCGCCCGGGCGCGCGTCTCCAGCGCCTCGCGCATCGGGGCGCGGCGCAGATCGAGGGCGCGGTACTTCAGGCGCAGCATCTCATCGACCGGACCGTCCTCGTCGACCGGGAACGGCGGGGTCTCGGAATCGGCCAGGACGTCGAGGGCGATGACCGAGAGCTCGATCTCACCGGTGGCCAGGTTCGGGTTGACGTTCTCGGGCTCCCGCCGGACGACCTCGCCGGCGGCGGAGACGACGTCCTCGGAACGCAGCTTGTGCGCGGCCTCGAAAACCGGTCCGGACTCCGGGTGGAAGGTCAGCTGGACGATCCCCGAGCGGTCGCGCAGATCGATGAAGATCAGCCCGCCGTGGTCGCGGCGGCGGTGCACCCAGCCGGCGACGCGTGCGGTGCTGCCGGCCCGCTCGGCAGTGAGCTGGGCGGCCCAGGCGTCGCGGTATCGGTTGGCGCCCAACGGGAACTTCACAGCCGGTGTCCTCTCAGGATGGTGGGGATGACGTCGTCCGGCGAGGCCAGATCACGCTGCTCACCGGACTCCATGTCCCGGAGCCCGATGGCGTCGCCGACGAGGGCAACGTAGCGGGCCCCCAAGCGGTTTGCGTGCTTGAGCGCCGCCTTCTGGGATCGCCCGGTGAGCTCCAGTTGAGCGGCCAGGCCGGTGCGCCGCGCCTCACGGGTCAGCTCGAAGGCGAGGTCCGGGACCTCACCGAGCGCCACCACGTAGAGATCCACCGAGTCGGTGGCGATCGGCTGCTCGGCTCCGGCCAAGAGGATCCGCTCCACCCCGGCGGCCCAGCCCGCGCCCGGGGTCGGCTGACCGCCGAGCTGCTCGATCAGCCCGTCGTAGCGGCCGCCGCCGCCGACGCCCGACTGAGCGCCCAGGGCGTCGGAGGTGTACTCGAACAGGGTCCGCGTGTAGTAGTCCAGGCCGCGCACCAGCGTGGTGTCGAGCTCGTAGGCCAGCCCGGCGTTATCGAGCAGCCGCCGCACGGTGGCGAAGTGCTCGGCGTCCTCGGCGGTGAGACGGTCCATCAGCCGCGGGGCGTCGGCCATCACGGCCGATGCGGCCGCGGAGTCGAAGGCCCGCATCGGGTTGAGCTCGATGCGAGCGACCACCTCGGCCGGCAGCTCGGACTCGCGGGCCCGCAGGTACTGGGTCAGCTCGGCGCGATACTCGGCGCGGGTCTCGGGCGTGCCGAGCGAGCCGATGCGCAGGCGCGTGCCCTTGACGCCCATCGCCTCGAGGATCTCGGCGAGCAGGACGATCAGCTCGGCGTCGGTCTCCGGACCGGCGGCGCCGATCGCCTCGGCGCCGAGCTGCCAGAACTGGCGCTGGCGCCCCTTCTGGGGCTGTTCGGCGCGGAAGAACGGCGACAGGTACCAGAATTTCACCGGGCTGGGCAGCTTGTGCATGCCGTGCTCGATGTAGGCGCGACAGATCGGCGCGGTGCCCTCGGGCTTGAGCGTGAGGCTGCGATCCCCGGCGTCGGTGAAGGTGTACATCTCCTTCTGCACGATGTCGGAGGAGGCGCCCACCCCACGGGAGAACAGCTCGGTCGCCTCGAACATCGGCGTCTCGATGCGCTGATAGCCGGCGCCGCCGAGCAGCTTGTGCGCGTGCTGTTCGAGCAGCTCGCGCCGCGCACCCTCAGCGGGCAGGACGTCGTGGGTCCCCTTCGGTGCCTCGATCATCTCGCGGTCACCGAAGGTTGTCGCGGGCCACCGCGCTCACTGATTGGCGAGCTCGGTGAGGAAGGGATTGGTGGCGCGCTCGTGGGCGAGCGTGGTGACCGGACCGTGACCCGGATGCACCTTGGAGTCGGGCGGGAACTCCGCGACCAGGCTCTCGATCGAGGCGAGCAGGGTGGGCCAGTCCCCGCCGGGCAGGTCGACGCGGCCGACGCTGCCCATGAACAGCACGTCACCCGACAGCAGCGCGTCGGAGTCGCGCACCGCGAAGGTGACATGACCGGGACTGTGGCCGGGGGTGAAGCGCACGTCGAAGGTCAGGCCGGCCAGCTCGAGCGCCTCGCCGCCGGCGATCGTGGCATCGGCGTCGTAGGACTCGAAGGGACCGAAGCCGGGGAAGCGGACGAAGTCGTTGATGTTCTTGAGGACGTCGACCTCGAGCTCGGGGCAGTAGACCGGCGCGCCGGTGGCGTCATGGACCTGCTTGACCGCTCCGACGTGGTCGAAGTGGGTGTGGGTGAGCAGGATCGCCGCGACGGTGTCGATGCCCAGCTCACCGAGCGTCCCGAGGATCCGGTCGCCCTCGTCCCCCGGGTCGACGACGACAGCGGTGTCGGCGTCGCTGCGGCGGACGATGTAGCAGTTCTCCTGCAGCGGGCCGACGGTGAGAGCGCGGACGTCGACGCTCATCGGCCGCGCGTGGGGCCCGTCGTCGCGGCCTTGTCCATACGGCGGCGCCACATGAACCGCTCGATGTAGTACCCGACCGGTACGTAGACGACGAAGGCGAGGGCGGCCACGATGAGGGCGGAGGGCACGGCGTTGGACTTGGCGTGGTTCTCCACCAGCAGAACCACGAAGATCAACGCGGCGATCAGGGCCGAGTTGCGCGTTGCCGTCCTCCAGGACGGCGGGCGCAGCTGGCGTTCGAGGCGAGCCGATTCGCGCCGCTGGGCCTTCTTCTCCGCCGGGCTGGGCGGGCGGCCGGTGCGGCCGCGTACCTCGACCACGCCGGCGGCGTTGCCGCGGTGCTTGGTCTGGCGCTTCTTCTTGGTCTGAGCCACGGGGTTATGAGGGTAGTGCTTCCTCGAGCATCCGGCGGTACTTGACCGGGATATCTGCGGGGAAATCATCGAAGTAGCGCGCCGGCGGCAGCCCGACCAGCTCGGCGGTGGCGATGGCTGCGTGCTCGGCGACCGCCGCGGCCACTGCGCGCGGGCGCGTGAGATCTGGCTCCTCGATGTTCGTCGAGACCTGCGCGACGTGACCGCCCAGCTGCACGGCGATCGCCCGAACCCCGGGCAGGCGGCGGATCTGCGCCGCGATGGCGCGGGCGTCGTCGATGGTCGCCGGGGGGCTCAGTTCGAGGTTGAAGGCGATCAGCGGCGGCCGGGCCGCCACCAGGGTCGCCCCCGCGCGCGGGTGCAGCCTGCTCGGACCAAAATCGGGGGTGGCGTCGCTGGCGGCTATCCGGCTCGCCAGCGACGACGGGCCGCCCCGGCGGACGGCGGCCCGGGTCACCCGGTGGGCGCTGAGGCTGCCGTAGAGGAAGACGGGGATCGCCAGCTCGCTGGCGAGTCGGTCGGCGGTGAGCAGTGCGGCGGCCGCGGCGCGGCCACGATCGGCCGGCTCGGTGTAGACCAGGGGTGCCACATCGAGCGCCCCGACGTGTGGATGGGCCCCCTCGTGGGTATTCATGTCGATGTGACCGACCGCGACACCCGCCCCCTCTACAAGAGCGTCGCTCAGACCCTGCGGCGTGCCAGTGAGGGTGTACACCGTCCGGTTGTGGTCGGCGTCGGAGTGAACGTCCAGCAGGGTGGCAGCGTGTCCAAGCGCCACCGCGATGGCTTCAATCGCCAGCTGGTCGCGACCCTCCGAGAAGTTCGGCACGGCT
Source organism: Solirubrobacteraceae bacterium (assembly GCA_965198695.1). Taxonomy (GTDB): domain Bacteria; phylum Actinomycetota; class Thermoleophilia; order Solirubrobacterales; family Solirubrobacteraceae; genus Palsa-465. Next base: position 302,903 of record CBDAPW010000004.1, read on the forward strand.
AGCAGCATCAGCTTCCGCGGGTCGGGTCGCTCGAGCCCCTGAGCCGCAGACGAATCGGCCCGCGGGCCGTGGAGAGGTCGACCGGCTCGCCCTTCTGGGTCACCTCGATGTGGCCCTCCCTCACCAACTGGGCGGCGACATCGCGCACCGGCTGCATGAGCGGTCGGAACTGCGCGCCCCCGACCGCCCGGGCGGCGTCGGAGGGACAGATCGTCTTGCCTGGATCCCGGTTCGCCAGGAGGCCCAGGATGGCGTCGCGCAGCTGAGTATCGGTCGTCCCGGTCGCTATCGTTGGCCCCCGCGCCAGGGTAGCTCAGCTGGTTAGAGCGCAGCACTCATAATGCTGAGGTCGAGAGTTCGAGTCTCTCCCCTGGTATGACCACAGCGTCGCATGGGCTGATCAGCCCGAGGACACCGTGATGGCGATCTTCGTGTTCAGTCGCTCACGGTGCCCCGGGCGGGCGCCATGCCCGTCCGACCTCACTCCGGGCTGAGCCCCCGATGACCATGAAGATCATCCTTGGGATCGATGCCATCCGGGTAGCGGACTCGTACATTTCGTGGCACCTACGAAGAGGGGCATGACGATGGCAACAGAAGCTGCGGACAGACGCGAGCGTGGAGGGGTCGACTGGGGGCGTGCCGAGTTCATCCTGTTCGGCGTGGCGATCCTCAGCCTCGTCACGATCCTCATCCATCTCAACAAGCTGTGGAGCGGACTGCCGGCTCACCCGCTGATCATCCATGTGCCGGTGATCATGATCCCGCTGGCGGTGCTCGGGGCCCTCGTGCTCACCGTGCGCCCGGCGTGGTTCGATCGCTACGGGAGCCTCGTCTGCCTCATCGCGATCGTCGGCATGTCCTCGATCTTCCTGGCCGAGAACGCCGGCGGCGCCCTCCAGTCCGACCTGCACCTCACCGGTCGGGCCGCTGCCCTGATCAACCAGCACTCGAGTGCCGCCAATGTGCTGGCGATCGCGTTCGCCGGCTTCACCGCGGTGATGATCTTCAACTTCGCCGCCTACCGGATCGGCGGTGGCCGCCCCACCGGACTGGCCTTTGTCGACAGCGCGTTCGCCAACGCGCGGGCCCGGCTCGTCCTGCGGGGGCTGCTCGTGGTGCTGGCGCTGGTCTGTGCCTACTACGTCTACCGCGTCGGGGACCTCGGCGCCAAGGCCGTGTGGCAGGGACGTCTCCAGGCGGCGGGGCACTGATTGAGGCTCGGCTGATCGGTCAGGCGGCGCACATCGGTGCTCCGAACCGGTAGCTTGCCTGCCGATCATCGGCCCGTCCGCGGGTCGCTCACGACGAGGGGGAGACTCAGTGGCTGACCGAACGTGGCGCCGGGGAAGGTGGCTTGCGCCACTGCTCGTGATGGTTGGTGTGCTCGTTCTGATCCTCCCGGGAGCCGGTGGGGCCGACGCGGCCCCGACAAGCCCCTCGGGCATGGGCGAGATCACCGGAACCATCGGCGACGCAACTGGGCCCGTTGACGGCGCCACCGTCGAGGTGTACGCCAGCGGCTCCACCAGTGACCCGATCACCAGCGACGTGACCTCGAGCACCGGGACCTACGTGCTCTCGGGCCTGATCAGCGGCAGCTATGTGGTGGAGGCGATCCCCCCGACCCAGACCGAGGACGTCAGCACCTGGAGCGGCAACGCGGCTGACGCCTACGCGGCGACCCCGGTGAGCGTGACCAGCCCGGACGCGACCACCGGGTCGAATATCACCCTGGCTGCAGGCGGCACCGTGTCGGGCACGATCACCGCTCCCGATGCCAGCGGCATCTCAGGCGTCAGCGTCGACGTCGAGGACGCCAGCGGCCACGTGATCGACAGCGACGTGACCGACACGAACGGGACGTACTCGATCACCGGTGTCGCCCCGGGCACCTACTACGTCTATGTCGACGCGTCGGAGACCGATTCCGCCAACGACCTCGATTACGCGTCTCAGTGGTACGGGGCGACCAGCGGCGCCGGCAACTCGCTGGAGGAGTCCTCGGCCGCCGCTGTGGACGTGAGCTCGGGCGCTGGCACCACCGTCAGTCAGCAGCTGGCCCTGGGCGGATCGATCACCGGAACCGTGACCGATCAGGCGAGCGGCGTCGGCCTGTCCGGTGTCGTGTCGGTCTACTCCGCCAGCGGAACCTACGTCAGCGCCGACTACGCGAGCTCGAGCGGCAGCTTCACCGTCCCCGGCCTCCCGGCCGGGAGCTACTACGTCTACTACGGAGGCGCCGGTTGGCTCAGCGACAGCGGGGGCACCGTGGCCGCGGTCAACGACGCCTACGGCTGGTACAACGGCGCCGCTGTGAGCGAGTCGCTCGGCACGGGAACCCCGGTGAGCGTGGCCGGCGCCGGCGCCAGCACCACCGCGAACGCGTCACTGCCGGCCGGCGGAACCATCACGGGCACGGTGAGCGTCGGCTCCAGCCCCCAGCAGGGCGTCTCGATCGGGCTCGTTGACTCCGCGGGCAACCTGATCACCGCGCCCAAGGCAGTGGCCGCGACCAGCGGAGCGGACGGCAGCTATGAGATCCAGCACCTGCTGCCGGGCTCCTACAAGGTGGTGTTCGCCGCGGGCGCCGCAGACCTCGCCACCCAGTACTACGACGGCGCCACCAGCGAGTCGGCGGCCACCTCGGTGACCGTCGGTGCTGGGCAGACCAACTCGGGGATCAACGCGTCACTCATCCCCGGGGGCGAGATCACCGGCACCGTCACGAACGCCAGCAGCCAGGCGGCGGTGCCCGGCGTCATCGTCGACCTGCTCAACGCCCAGGGGCAGGTGCTGGAAGCGAGCACCACCCTCGCCGATGGCACCTACACGCTCACCGGCGTCCCGGCCGGCACCTACTACGTCGGCTTCGATCCCGGAGGCGCCTTTGCCGGCGCCTTCCAGCCCCAGTACTACAGCGCAAGCCAGACGCTGGCCAACGCCAAAGCGGTGTCGGTGAGTGTGGGTCAGGTCACGGGGCAGGTCAGCGTGGCGCTCGTGCCGACCGCGGCGACGGTGCAGACGACCACCACGAACACGACCACCACGACCACGAACCCCGTCCTCGTGCCCTATCCGGTGGCGGTGGCCCCCACCCTCACCTCGCGTGCCCCGACGATCTCGGGCACGGTGAAGGTGGGTGACAAGCTGACCGCCGGGACGGCCGGCTGGACGGCCGGAACCACCTTCAGCTATCAGTGGTACGCCGCCGGCAAGCCGATCACAGGCGCGACCGGCGCCACCCTCACCCTCGCGGGAGCGCAGTACCGGCACGCCATCACCGTCGCGGTCCTGGGGAAGCTGTCCGGTTACCACTGGGTGTTCCAGACCAGCGCCGGCACTCGGACGGTTCTGGCGGGAACCCTCAAGACGGCAGTGCCGAAGATCAGTGGAACTGTGCGCAGCGGGAACCGGCTCACGGCCAAGCCGGGCACCTGGACCAAGGGCACCCGGTTCACCTACCAGTGGTACGTGGGCAAACGCGCCATCCGGGGCGCGACCCGGGCGACGCTCAGGCTCGGGGCGGCGCAGGTCAACCGGTCACTGACGGTGCGGCTGACCGGCCGGCTCGCCGGCTATGGGACCGTGACTCGGACGAGCCACGCCACCCAGCGGGTCGGCCGGTCAGCCGACCCGCCAATCGACTAGACGCCCGGATCGCGCTTCGCTGCGGCGATGGCGCTGCTGGGGCCGAGGATGAACACCTCACACATGATGTCGGGATGCGCTGTTGGATGACGGCGGCACCGCGGCCTTCGTCGAGCAAGGTCTGCTCCACGACCGAGAACCCGCCGCGGAGCACACCTACGACCAGGTCGTCCTCGTAGTAGGACTTCGTGCGGGTCGGTCCGCGACCGTAGAACTCCTTGAGCAGCGCCACCATGCCGTCCGAGATCGCCGTCAGCACTTCACCGTGAGACTCCGGCGTCCGCAGAGCTCGTCGTGGGTTCGGAGTGCCTTTCCATCGGCGATCGGGCGAGGATGGATTCATGCTCGTCCGCGCTCGCTGAGGTCACCCTACGCACGCTGGGCTCAGGTCTCGTCCGCGGCAGTGATCGGCTCGTCGCTGGTCCGGGCGTGACTGGAGTGCAGCGCCAGAGCGCTGGTGACCAGGGGAAAGTGGCTGAAGGCCTGGGGCGTGTTACCGACCTGGCGCGCGGCCGTGGGATCCCATTCCTCGCTGAGCAGGCCGACGTCGTTGCGCAGCGCGAGCAGACGCTGGAAGAGCGCGATGGCGTCGTCGCGGCGCCCGGCGAGGTGCAACGCGTCGGCGAGCCAGAAGGAGCAGGCGAGAAACAGGCCCTCGCCCCCCGGTAGTCCGTCGCCACCGTCGCTGGTGTCATAGCGCTTGACGAACCCGTCCTCGGTGAGCTCGCGCTCGATGGCCGCGATCGTGCCGAGGACGCGAGGATCGGTCGCAGGGAGAAACCCCACGCGGGGGATGAGCAGCAGACTCGCGTCGAGGGCGGGCGCGCCGTAGGACTGGGTGAAGGTCTGGCGCTCGGCGTCGTAACCGTGAGCGAGCACGTCGGCGCGGATGGTGTCGCGCAGCTTCTCCCACCGGTCGGCGGGGCCGGTCAGGTCACGATGGCGGCGGATCGCCCTGACCATGCGATCGGTGCCGACCCAGGCCATGACCTTGGAGTGGGTGAAGTGCCGGCGCTCGCCGCGCATCTCCCACAGACCGTTGTCGGGCTGATCCCAGGCGCCCTCGAGATGGTGCATCAACGCGAGCTGAAGGTCCCACGCGTCGTCGTGGTCGCCGATCCCCGCGTTGCGCGCCAACGCCAATCCGTCCAGCGTCTCGCCCCAGACGTCGAGCTGAAGCTGGTCCGAAGCGGCGTTGCCGATGCGGACGGGCGCCGAGTTCTCATATCCGGCCAGCCACGGCAACTCGGACTCCGGCAGCCGCCGGGTGCCGTCGAGGGAGTACATGATCTGGAGGTCGGCGGGATCACCGGCGACCGCGCGCAACAGCCACTCGCGCCATGCCTTGGCCTCGTTGTGATAACCGGCGGCCAGCAGTGCCTGGAGCGTCGAGGTGGAGTCGCGCAACCAGCAGTAGCGGTAATCCCAGTTGCGCGGGCCCCCGAGCTGCTCGGGTAACGACGTCGTCACTGCCGCGACGATGCCGCCCGTCGGGTGGTAGGTGAGTGCCTTGAGCGTGATCAGGGATCGCACCACGGCATCCCGATAGGGCCCGCCGACGCGAGTGCCACTCCGCACCCAGTCGGTCCAGAAGGCCTCGGTGTCAGCCAGGGCCGCCTCGGGATCGACGATCCGCGGCAGCGGCTCGTGGCTGGGGTGCCAGGTGAGGACGAAGGGCACGCGGTCACCGGCGCGCACGGTGAACTCCGAGACGGTCGCCCATTCTTGGCCCGAGGTCTCCACCGGCGTCACCAGGCGCACGCTGTCGGGTCCGGCCACGGCAACCACCTGATCGGAGCTGTGGCGGACCCACGGGACGACGCGCCCGTAATCGAAGCGCAGCCGCAACGTGGACCTGATCGGGACGGCCCCGCTGACCCCCTCGACGATGCGTACGACATCCGGTGCCTTACCCCGCGGGGGCATGAAATCGCTGACCCGGATCTGGCCGTCGGGCGTCGTCCAGTCGGTCTGGAGGATCATCGTGTCCTCGGCGTACTGGCGCCGCGTGCAGGTGCCTCCGCTGGCCGGCGCGAGCTGCCAGTGGCCGGCGTCGGAGCTGTCGAGTAATGCCGCGAAGCAGGCCGGCGAGTCGAACCGGGGCAGACACAGCCAGTCGATCGAGCCGGCGGTGCTGATCAGCGCGGCGGACTGCAGATCTCCGATCACGGCGTAGTCCTCGATGCGGGGCATCGCGCGGAGTCTGACAGGAGCCTCCGCGGCGACGGCGCCGGCGGCCCTGACCCGCCTGGGGCTAGGGCTCCGGGGTGATGGCGAAGGCTCGGGCCGGAAAGCCCGAGCCACCTTTGGGCTTGGGCCAGGTGGCGACGATCAGCGCGCCGGTCGCGGGCACCTGGTCGAGGTTGGCCAGCAGCTCGATCTGCCAGCGATCCGCGCCGAGGATGTAGGTCTCGGCCGGCACGGCGCCGGTGCTCACCCGCGCTCCGGGGTCGGTGTCGGTCATGTCGTGACCGATGGCGGTGATGCCGCGTTCCTCCACCAGCAGCGCCAGCGCGTCGACGCCCCAGCCGGGATAGTGCATGACCCCGGAGGCGTCCCGGTTCGCCATCGCCGCGGGGTCGGGCCAGCGAGCGGCCCAACCGGTGTGCAGCGCCACGAACGCTCCGGTGGGGATCACGCCGTGGCGCGCTTCCCAGGCTTCGATCACCGCGCGGGTGCAGACAAAATCCGGATCGACGGCGCAGGCTTCATGCACATCGATGACCACGAGGGCCAGGATCATCTCCCCCACGCCCACCTGGTCCTGGGTGCGACCGCCCCGCGTGAAGTGCGATGGCGGGTCCATGTGGGTGCCCCATTGACCGATGTGTCGGTACTCATGCGCGAGGAAACCCGAGCCGCTCTCCCCCACCCCTTCGTCGAAGTCGAACAGCACCGTGCGCACCTCGTCGGGGAAATCGACGTAGTGGGGGATGCCGGGCTCGAACGCGTGGGTCAGGTCGATCCACGCGCCGGCGCGCAACTGGTCGAGGAGGTCGGTGAGCATGCGCTCATGTTCCCGGATCGCACCGGGTGTGGGGCACGTGACCTGTGCGGAGACTCAGGCGTGGGCGGGCTTGCGCTGCACGCCCAGCGGAACCGCGGAGCGCTCGGGCGCCTGGGCACTCGGCACGACGCCGACCTCCAGTAACAGCGCCCCCACCACCTGGGGGTCGAAGTGGGTGCCCGCACAGCGCTGGAGCTCGGCAACCGCGTCGGCGTTGGACATCGCCGGTCGGTAGGGGCGGTTGGTGGTCATCGCGTTGAAGGCATCACACGCGGTGATGATGCGTGACTCGATGGGGATCTCCGCCGCCGCGAGACCGTCGGGATAGCCGGTCCCGTCCCAACGCTCGTGGGAGTGGCGGACCACGCGACCGACACCGGCGAGGGTCCCGCCGACCTGGCTGAGCATCTCCTCCCCGAACACGGTGTGCTGGCGCATGATCGCCCACTCACGGTCATCGAGCGCACCGGGCTTGTGCAGGATGTGCTTGGGCACGCGAATCTTGCCGACATCGTGCAGCAGCGCGCCGAACTCGACGCGCTGGCGCGCGTCGGCTCCAAGCGAGAGGCGGTCGGCGATGGCCACGCTGAGATCGACGACCGCCTTGGAGTGCACCCCGGTGTACTCGTCGTCGTCCTCGATCACGTCCCCCAGCAACAGGGCGGTTCCGCGGTAGGCGGAGCTCAACGCCAAGGTGCCCGCCATCCGCTGGCTGCGTTCGCGCGCGAACATGCCAAGCAATCCGATCACCGGCAGCCCGAGCAGGACCAGCGCGGCACCGTGCACCGTGGCCCCCGCCAACTGCAAGCCGGCACACGACAGAGCCGCGTCGGTGAGATACAGCCACACCATCTGGCTCTGGGCCCAGGGGACGATGCCGTCGGCGAACCAGGTCCGGACCAGGCCGGAGGCGAGGTCGAGCGTGATCTGTGCGGCGAAGGCGAGGAGATAGACCGGCCAGTGGCGCCAGGCGAAGTCCTGGTCGGAGAACAGGAGGAGGACGGCGACCGGGCCGATCGTGTACCAGCTGTCGCCCACGCGGACGGCGACCCGGGCGACACGCTGGCTCAGCGTCGCCGGCGCCACCAGACTCGGGGCGAGATCCAGCAGCATGATCCCCGTGGCGATCACTGGCACGAGCCGGAGCGGCAGGAGAAACAACATCGGGATGAACACCAACTGGGCCGGCCAGGTGTAGGCGGATCCCACGGGGAACTCGACGCGGCGGGCGGCGAGAAACACCACGACGACCGCGACGAGGATCGGCAGCGACAGACCCCGACCGGCTGGGGCGAAGAGCGCCAGGGCGGCGGCGATCAGAAGGAACCCGGCCGCCACCAGCACCTCGACGATCAGCGTCCGCCGGTTCTGTTCCTCAGCCGTGAAGCGCTCCTGCGCGGTACGCAGGAGCGCTTCGGCTTGAGGGTTGGTGTAGGAGTCGTAGCTCACGGCTCGGGGTCAGGACGATGTCTGAGAGAACCGCGGCGACGGCTCAGCCGCCGCCGCCACCACGCGTCCACGGGTCGACGAAGAGATCGTCGATCTGCCAGTGACCGCCCTGGCCCTGGGGGGTGAAGGTGAAGGTGATGGGGGTCTCATTGCCCGGCAGGAGCGGGAGCAGGTTGGCGACCACAGGGAGGGGAAGGGTCGGGCTCCAGGTGCCCGCAGCCGAGATATCGCCAATCGGGAGCGTTACGTTGAGCCCCGTGGTCGTGTCCACCGTCGCGCTGACTTCGAGCGTCGAGGTCGGGGCGCCGGTGTTCTGGGCCACGAAGCGCACGGTCGGGGAGTTGATGCCGACACAGATCGACGGCGTGGTCGCCGAGCTGCCGTTGGGCAGCGCCAGCGATCGGGTGCTCACGGGGTTGGCGCCGAGGCTGTACCCGTCACCGCCGGCGATGGCCCCGGCCCCGCCGGTCAGCGTCCAGCTGGCGCCGGAGTTGGCGAAGTTGCCGTCGGGGGCCAGGAAGTACTCAGACGGGTCGCCCCAGGCAAGGAACGCCTGGGAATCCTGGACGGTCGGGCAGTTCGCGGCATTGACGGTGAGACCTGAGGCATGCGCGCTCCCAGCGGTGACCATCAGGGCTGTCGCGATGGGCAGGAGTCCGGCCGGAATGAGACGAGATTTTGAAAACACGGGGTTCTCTCTTGTGGCGTTTCGGAAGGGGTGCAGGATGCGGCGGCGGTGCGGGTTGCACAGAGGTATCGGGTCGGTGAGACCGTGTATGAATCGGATAAGGGTCCGGCGTCCGATCGCCCGACTCATACAAACGTCCAGTGCCGGGGCCTCGGGGTCATGCTGGGCGGGTTTGTGTTTTCTGTGTGGCGCGACCGCGACGGCACCCGCATCCGACCGGAGGATGATCTTCTGAGTCGCTGAGATCCGCCTCAGGGCTCAACCGCCTCGGCCCTGGGGACGAACTTGGCACGGCGGGTGCAGAAAGGGCGGCCGGATGCCCCACAGTGTCGGAATGACCGCGACCGAACTCGGCCTTGTCGCCTCGGTCTTCCTTGCCTGTGCGGTCGAGGCGGTCGAGGCGCTGACCATCGTGATCGCCGTCGGTTCCACGCGCAGCTGGCGCTCGGCCCTCACCGGGGTCGGCCTGGCGGTCGTGGCTCTCGCGGTGATCATCGCGGTACTCGGGCCCGCGCTCACCAGCCTGCCGCTGAACGTCCTGCGATCGGTGATCGGCGGGCTGCTGCTCGTCTTCGGCCTCCAGTGGCTGCGCAAGGCCATCCTGCGCTCCTCGGGGCTCAAGGCGCTGCACGATGAGGACGCCGCGTTCGCTGCCGAGTCCGCGGCCGCCCTCGCCGCCGGCCATACCGACGAGACCTTTGACAACTACGCGTGCCTGGTCGCCTTCAAGGGCTCATTCCTGGAAGGGCTCGAGGTCGCCTTCATCGCGTTGACGTTCGGTTCGACCCAGCACGACGTCGGCGTGGCCGCTCTGGCGGCGCTGGCCGCCGTCCTCGTCGTCGCCGCCGCCGGGTTCGCGCTGCGGGCCCCGCTCTCGCGGGTACCGGAGAACACCCTGAAGTTCATCGTCGGGATCCTGCTCACGTCCTTCGGCATGTTCTGGGGCGGTGAAGGCGTCCACGCGCACTGGCCTGGCGGGGAGGCAGCCCTGCTGGCGATCATCCCGGGTGTGCTGGTCTTCTCGCTCGCCACCGTGGCGATGCTGCGCCGCAGCCTCGAGCCGCCGGCGCCGTCCGGCGCGCCCGTGCGGACATGAACCGCGTGGTGGCGCTCGCGCGGTTCATCTGGGACTTCGTGATTGGCGACGACCCGCAGATCGCGCTGTGTGTGCTCGTCGCCCTGCTGGTGACCCTGGCGCTGTCCAACCAGGGGGTCTCGGCGTGGTGGCTGCTGCCGCTCGTGGTCGCCGGCGTGCTGCTTGTCTCCGTGGTGCGGGCCTCCGGTGACCAGCGGCGCCGGCGTCAGCTCTGAGCTGGGGTGATCAGCCCGTTCTCATAGGCGAACACGACGATCTGCACCCGGTCGCGCAGATTGAGCTTGGCCAGGATACGCCCGACGTGACTCTTGACGGTGGCCTCGGAGAGGACCAGCTCATCGGCGATCTCGGCGTTGGAGAGGCTGCGGGACACGAGCAGGAGCACCTCGTACTCGCGGGCGGTCAGCTGTTCCAGCAACGAGCGCTCACTCGGCCCGAGGGCAGGCTGGGTGGGGAGCCGGTGCGCGTAGGTGGTCAACAGCCGCCGGGTGACGCTGGGGGCGACGACGGCGTCGCCGGCCGCCACGGCCCGAATCGCCGACAGCAGGTCCGCCGGCTGGGCGTCCTTGAGCAGAAAGCCGCTGGCGCCGGCCCGCAGTGCCGCGTAGACGTACTCGTCGAGGTCGAAGGTGGTGAGGATGATGACCCGGGCCGGACTGCCCGCCTCGACGATCCTCCGGGTCGCCTCGACCCCGTCCATCTCCGGCATCCGCACGTCCATCAGCAGCACGTCGGGAGCCAGTCGCCCCACCGCGGCCAGGGCCTGGCGCCCGTTGGCCACCTCTCCCACGACCTCGAGGTCGTCCTGGCTGTCGATCACCATGCGAAAGCCCATTCGCATGAGCTCCTGGTCATCGACGAGCAGCACGCGGGTGCTCATGAGACCGGCGTCCCGACGTCGGCGCCGAGGGTCAGTCGCACGCGCCAGCCGCCCTGGGGTAGCGGCCCGGCCTCGAGCTGGCCCCCGTAGGCGGCCGCCCGCTCCTGCATACCGCGCAGGCCGCGCCCGCCGGAGGGCAGTGCCGCAGGCACCTTCGGGGTTGCCACAGCTGGGTCAGTCGGCGCTTCCCCACCGCTGTCGCTCACCTCGAGCATGACCCGGGCGCCGTTGGTGGACAGCGTCAGGTGCGCCTGGGTCGGGCGCGGGGCGTGCTTGAGGGTGTTGGTCAGCGCCTCCTGGGCCACGCGGAAGATGGTCAGCTGCACGCCGCGCGGCAACTCGGTGAGGTCGCCGTCGAGCGCGATGGAGACCGGGACCCCGGCCGCCTCGACCCGCGCCAGCAGATCGTCGAGGCGATCCAGACCGGGCTGGGGCTCATATGACCCGCCGTCGGCCTCCTCACGCAGGACGCCCAACAGCCGTCGCATCTCATCCAGCGCCTGACGTCCGGTGGCCGAGACCCGCTGCATCGCCGACAGCGCGGTGTCCGGCGCGGCGTCCAGGGCGTAGCTGGCGCCGTCGGCCAGCCCGATCATCACCGTCAGGTTGTGGGAGACGATGTCGTGCATCTCCCGGGCGATCCGGGCCCGCTCCGCCGCGGCACCGAGGCGGCCCTCCTGGTCGCGCTCGAACTCCAGGCGGGCTGCCTGCTCCGCTGCGGAGGCCACCAGGGCCCGGCGCTCGCGGATGGCGAGACCGAGCGCGCCGGCGGCGACGCCCAGACCGGTGACGCCGACCCACACCTTGGCGGGATCTTCCGGCGACCAGTGCAGCGCGGCGAGCACCGCACCGAGCTCGACGACGCCGGCGGCGGTGGCCAACTCGAGCGGCTCGCCGTCGAGGGCGATCCAGAACAGGGCGACCAGGATCGCGCCGTCGGCGATCTGGGGCGTGGAGGTCAGCCACTGCACCAGCGCGACGGCGGCGATGAGGGCGAAGGACACCCGGCGGTCGCGAGTCCGTAGGAGCGGGGGGAGGCAGAGCAGGACGCAGAACACGATCGTGTCGGGGTGGTGAAGGCGGCCCTGGGCCACCAACCCGATGAAGCTGAGCAGCGCGAGCAGAACGGCGCTGAGGGCGTCGACGGCCATCGGATGGCGCCGCCCGGTGGACGTGACCAAACCGGCAAGGCGCTGGAGACCACGGACGACGGCCTCGTCGGAGGACCGGCTCATGGACGACAGTGTGGCGTGTGCCGCCCGATCTGGTTGGCGCAGGCCGATCGCCGTGTCCTCAGTCGGACTCGCCGGCGAACACCGGCACACCGTGGGCGTGGTCCTGGGATTCCGCGTTGTCACCGGCCTGCACGTCAGCGCGCGTGAAGGTGACGCCGGCGACGAGGACGATGAAGATGGCGAGCGCGACGGCGCTGAGGTGGCCGTCACCGAAGTTGAGCCCGGTGATGTTGTGGGGCTTGGAGATCCAGTCAGACAACGACGCGCCGATCGGCCGCGTATCGATGTAGGCGAACCAGAACGCGAAGATCGCGTTGAAGCGGAGCTTCCACCAGCCGACCAGCGGGATGAGGATGATGGCGCTGAACAACCACACCGAGTTGAGGAAGCCGATGTTGATCTGGGACGCGGTGAGGTCGCCCGCGGCGGTCCCCAACGCAAAGGTCGCCAACACTGCGAACCAGTAGAACTTCTCGCGGCGACGGGTGTTGATCTCGTGGATGGAGAGCGTGCCCTCGGACCGGTACCACCACAGGAAGGCGCCCGCGGTGATCAGCGCGAAGACCGGGGTGGTGACGTCATAGCCGATGCCGATCCCGTCGTGGATCGCGTCGGCCCCCATCGTGCCGAAGATCGCGACCATCATCACGGTGAACCAGTAATACGGAGCGCGGTACTCGGTCTGGCGCAGCTGCAGGCGCAGGGCGAGGGTGAGCCCGCCGATGCCGACGATCCCGGCGACCGCGACGTTGATGTCGTTGCCGAGGAAATCCGACATCGACTCACCCATGCCGGTGGTCAGGAGCTTGAGCACCCAGAACATCACGGTGATCTCTGGGACCTTCACAAGCGTGCGGCGCGTCGCGCTGGCGTCGGGCATGGCCCAGATGGTGGACGCTGATGGCCGCGGCGACAACCGCCGCAGGGGCTGTCTTGGGCACGCTGGCTCTCCGACCTGAGGCGGACCCGCGTCCGACCGACGGACGAGAGAGCCGGTCCTGAGACAGCCGGGCGTGCCGCCGTGGCATATGCGAACATGTGTTCGATGCGCTGGGAACAACAGTCGGTCGAACGCGATGCCGGAGCCCGGCTGCCCGGCTACCGCGATGTCGAGGTGCGTCACTTCGACGCACCCGAGGCGGTCGACACCCGCTTCTACGAGGTCCACGCCAAATCGATCCTCAATCGCGTGCCCGCGGCGAGCCGGATGCCGTTCCGCTGGACCATCAATCCGTACCGAGGTTGCAGCCACGCATGCGCATACTGTGTCTCGAGCCACACAAGCATCCTGATGGCGGACGGAACCCAGCGCGAAATGCTCGATCTGCGCGTCGGGGACCGCATCGTGGGCACGGTTCGCGACGGGGCCCACCGCCGCATGGTCGAGACCACCGTGGAGGCGAAATGGATCAGCCGAAAGCTCGCGTACGCCGTTGCGCTCGCTGATGGGACGGAGATCATCGCCAGCGGTGAGCACCGCTTCCTCAGCGAATCGGGCTGGGAGCACGTCACCGGTGATCAGGACACCCAGCCCCGTCCACATCTCGAGCCCGGGGTGCGTCTGCTGGGACTGAAGGACGGGCAGGCCGCGGCTGACGGTCGGTCGCTCATCGGTCACCCGGTGACAGCTGGCCCGGCCACGGCTGTGGAGTCGATCAGAGCCCTCGGTGAGGCCATCGAGATGTTCGACATCACTACGGGCACCGGCGACTTCATCGCCAACGGAGTTGTGGCCCACAACTGCTTCGCCCGCCCCACCCACGAGTTCCTCGACTTCGACGCCGGGCGCGACTTCGAGCGCGAGATCGTGGTCAAGGTCAACGCGCCCGAGCGGCTACGAGCCGAGCTGGCGCGACCCAGTTGGCAGGGTGAGCACGTCGCCCTGGGCACCAACACCGATCCCTATCAGTGGGTCGAGGGGCGCTATGAGCTGATGCGGGGAATCTGGACGGCGATGCGGGATGCGCGTAATCCGTGTTCGGTGCTGACCAAGTCTCCGCTGCTGCTGCGGGACCTCGACCTGTTCCGGGAGCTGAATCAGGTGACCGACTTCAGCGCCGCGTTATCGATCCCCACCCTGGATCCCAAGGCGTGGCGGGCGACCGAACCGCGCAGTCCCAACCCGCGCGCCCGGCTCGAGGCGGTGGCCAGGCTGAGCGAGGCGGGGATCCCCACCAGCGTGCTGGTGGCCCCGCTGATGCCCGGGATCAACGACTCCCCCGCGCAGGTGCGCGAGGTAGTGCGCCTGGCCACGGAGGCCGGCGCCGTCTCCATCACCGGGCTGGCCCTGCATCTGCGCGGGAGCGTCCGGCAGGTGTTCATGGAGTACCTCGCCGAGTCCCGGCCCGAGCTCGTGCCGCGGTATGAGGCGCTCTATCGCAGGGGCGCCTACATGCCCCGGGATGAACGCGCCAAGCTGGCCGCACTGCTCGAGGGACCTGGAGTGCCCAAGCAGCGCGTCAGCCGCCAGATCCCTGCGCGGAACGAGCCAGCCACGTCTCCCCCGGGCATCCATGGCCGCGGACCAGGGCGCGCACCCGCCCAGACGAGCCTGTTCTGAACCCACCCTTCGGGACCGTTCGTGCCCAATACGCTGAGACGATGGGGTTCAGGGCAACCGTGCACGGCCGGGTCCAGGGCGTCGGCTTCCGCGAGTACACCCGCCGGCGGGCGCTCGAGCTCGGCCTGAACGGCTGGGTCAGAAACGAGGAGGACGGCACCGTCCGCGTGCACGCCGAGGGCGCCGAGGCACCGCTGCGCTCCCTCGAGCAGTTCCTCAACATGGGACCCGACGGCGCCCGGGTGGAGCTGGTCGACCTCTCCCCCGCGCCCGACGAGGGCCACGAGCAGTTCGCGATCCGCGGCGTGAGAGCCGGCATCTTCGTCGTCCAGCGCCATCAGGCCCGGGCACTGCACTACGACTTCCGCCTCGAGGTCGACGGCGTGCTCAAGTCCTGGGCGGTGCCCAAGGAGCCGTCGATGGATCCGGCGGTCAAGCGGCTGGCCATCGAGCAGCCCGACCACGCCCTCGCCCACGCCGAGCACACCTCGGCCAACGTCGAGATCTGGGACCGCGGCGTCTATGAGCAGGGCGGCCGGGTGGCCTGGCCCGAGGCGATCGCGCGCGGCCACGCCGTCTTCGTCCTGCACGGCGAGCGGCTCGAGGGCGGCTTCGCGCTGCAGCGCACCGTTCCGCGCCCCGGTGACCACACCGTGAACTGGCTCCTCATCAAGCGCCGCGAGCGCGCGGGGTGACGCGCCACCCCCAGCCGACCCTGACGCCCCGGCACGTTCACGGATACATCAACACGGTGCATCCGCGCACTCGCCCACCCCGGCTCCTCGGGCGGGAGCGCCCGCTCAGGCGGGAACCGCGACCCGACGGCGCACGGTCATCACGGTGTTGGCGGCCCAGATGAGGAACGAGGCGAAGCAGGCGCAGGCGGCGAACACCATCACGCCGCTCCACCCGTCGTTCGTGTGCAGGGGGCCGGCCAGCGCTGAGCCAACCGCACCGCCGACGAACACGGTGCCCATGTAGACGGTGTTGATGCGGGCTCGCGCCTCGGGCACGAGCCCGTAGATCTCACCCTGGGCGAAGATCTGATGGCCCTGGACGCCGATATCGAGCATCACGCCGCCGAGTCCGAGCCAGATGATGCTCGACTGCCCCAGCCCGGCGATGATCATTCCCACCGTGCCGATCGCCAAGGCGAGGCCGCTGCCCCAGCGCCCGTAGCCGCGGTCAGACAGCCAGCCCGCGCCCGGGGCGATCGCCGCACCCGTGGCCCCGACCAGGGCGAACAGGCCGATGCCGGCCTGGGAGAAGTGGTGCTTGTCGATGAGCACGTAGGAGACCGTGCTCCAGTAGGCGGAGAAGGCGACAAACACCAGCGCCTGGCACACCGCCCGGCGCCGCAGCGGGCCCAGGGTGACGGCGTAGTGGCCGACCGAGCGCATCAGCGAGCCGTAGCCGGCGTGGTGGTCGGGGGCACGGTCGGGCAGGTAGCGCGCCAGCACGAGCGCGAGGGCGAGCATCAGGCCCGCGGAGATGTAGAAGATCGCCCGCCAGCCCAGCAGCGCCGCCACCTCGGAGGAGACGGTCCGGGCGAGGAGGATGCCGAGCAGCAGCCCGCTCATCACCCGCCCGACGATCTCACCCCGCGACTCCTCCGGGGCCAGGTGGGCGGCGAAGGGCACGAGGATCTGGGCGACGGTCGAGAAGATCCCGATGACCAGGTAGGAGATCATGAACACGACGAGGCTGGGCGCCACGCCGGCCACCGCCAGGGCCACGCCGGCCACCACCAGCATGGCCGGAGTCAGGCGTCTCACCTGGATGAGGTCGCCGAGCGGGAGCACGAACAGCAGCCCGAGCACGTAGCCGACCTGGCTGAGGGTCACCACGAAGGTGACCGACCCTTCACTGACGTGAAAGCTCCGGGCCAGGGCGGCGAGCACCGGCTGGGCGTAGTAGATGTTGGCGACCGACAGGCCGCAGGCCAACGCGAGAACCGCGGTCAGCGCGCCCAGGTTGAGCTGGGAGCGCTTCACCGCTCGACCTCGATCACGACAACCATTGCGCCTTCAACTATATGCGCGGCACCTGGGCACGCAGGCTCGTGGCCAGATCTCTGACCGCTACGCCCCACCGCTTCCCGGGGCGCGCCGATTCCGGGGTGCCGATCAGGGAACTAGGCGCGGGTGAGGCGGAGGTAGGACGACTTCGTGGTCGCCTTGCCCTCCCCCTCGAGCGGGATGCGACGCCCGGACGGGATCCGCTTGGCCTCGTCGCTCTGGGCATAGAAGCGCGAGGCCGGCAGCTCTCCCCCGCCCTGGGTGGGCATGGTCTGGGAGGCCGGGATCGACGGCGTGGCTCCACCGGACTCGGTGTCCTGGTCGATCGCCGCGCATACGCCGCTGGAGGGCTCATAGGGTGCGGTGGCCGGTAGGTTCGTGGGGAAGGAGGTGTCCGTCGGCGTCTGGAACAACGTCGAGGTCAGGTCCCCCACCGTGTTGCGCCGCCAGGTCGAGACGTTGGGCACCTCGACGCCGAAGCGCTCAGCCACCAGCTGGAGCTGGGAGGTGTGGTCGAACAGCTCGGTGGCGACGTTGCCGCCGCGGCTGAAGGGCGAGATCATCAGCGCGGGCACGCGCACACCGAGCCCGAGCGGCCCGGTGATGCCGAGCGTGCCCGGGTCCGGATCGCCGATCTGGGGCGGGGTGGCGCTGAGGTACTCCCCCGGGGTCTGAGCCGGAGCGGTCGGCGGCGCGACGTGGTCGAACCAGCCGTCGTTCTCGTCGTACATCAGGAACAGCGCGGTCTTGGACCAGACCTCCGGGTTGGACACCAGCGCGTCGAGCACCAGCGAGGTGAACCATGCACCGTTGTCCGAACTCGAGCTGGGATGCTCGTCGAAGCCGAGCGGCGGGATCATCCACGAGACGCTGGGCAGCGTGCCCGCCGCGATGTCCTGGACGAAGTCGGAGGGGAAGAAGTTGTTGAACGCCTTGTCATACAAGGACGAGGTCGGGTTCCGGAAGGCGCTGAAGTAGGGCAGGATCTGATCGGTGGCCGCCATCACCTCGGGGTTGAGGATCGGGTTGTACAGCGCCTGATCCCAGGTGGGGAAGTTGGCCGCGGCGGCGTACTTGGTGCCGGCGACGCCCGCGTTGGAGGGGTTGTAGACCTTCCACGACACGCCGGCTTCCTCGAGGACCTCCTGCATCGTCGTCCACGTACAGTTCCACACCTCGTCCGGGGTGGAGTTGGTGTCGGTGATCGGACCGCCCTGGACACCGGCGGGATCGATGGTGCCCGAGTTGGCCATCACCCGGTTGGGGTGGGTCGGTCCGAGGATCGAGGCGTGGTAGGCATCCAGCAGGGTGAAGTTGTCCGCCAGCGCGTAGTAGAAGGGCAGATCCGCACGGGTGTAGTAGCCCATGGTCATGGCGCCGCGGGCGCCCTCGTTCGCCGCGGCGGTGTGGACCTTGACCCAGGAGTCCATCGCCCCGTTGTTCCAGCACTCGTGCATGGGACCCCAGTCGTGGGTGAGGTCGTCGGTGCACTCAAAGCCCGAGGTTGAACCGAGGTGGAACGGCAGCAGGGCGTTGGCGGGGAACATGCCGCTGGGGGCGTCCGGGTAGCTCTGGGCGAACACGCCGAGCGAGCTGGCCGGATGGTCGTCGAAGCCCCGGCCCTTCTCGTACGCACCGAAGTAGTGGTCGTAGGAGCGGTTCTCCATCATCAGGAAGACGATGTGCTCGACCGCTCCGAGGTCCGAGCCGTGGGGGCTGACCCCGGCGGCCGCCTTGATCAGCCGGGCGGGCGCGTTGCTCCGTCCCCAGGCCGCCGCCGGCCCGGCGAGGAAGCTGGTGGCCCCGGCCATCCCGAAGTAGCTCAGCAGCTCGCGGCGGCTGACGTTGCGTCCCCGCATGTTCGACGGCAGCTCGAAGGTCATGACTGGAGCGTAGGCCGCCTCCCTACGGGGTTGTGACCTAGGTGTAAATGCCTGGTGTCAACCCCTCACTCAGCCGCTAGCGTCCCCCTCGATGCTGAGAATGACCTTGCTGGCCCTGCTCGCCGGCCTCGCGCTGGCGGCCGGCCTCACGCTCACCCGCCCCACGAGCGCCGGGGCGCGTCTGGCGCGCACGACCACGCGCGGATCCTCGACCAACGCCGACGGCACCAGCGGAGCACCGGTCAACACCATCGCTCCGACGCTCAGCGCCAGCGGCCATGTGTCGGTCGGAGCGAAGCTGAGCTGCAGCGCGGGCACCTGGGCCAATGACCCCGTCACCTACCGCGAGCGCTGGCGGGTCAAGCTGCGCCTGGTTCACACCGGGGCGACCTACACGGTGCCCAAGGCCGACCGCGGGGACAACCTCTCCTGCTACGTGGCCGCCGCCAACGAGCAGGGCACCGCCAGCGCGGTGCTGGCCGGGTCGGTCACCGTCAGGCGGTAGCGGCGGCGCGGGCTCGCGTCAGTCGACGGATTCGAGCACGTCGAAGGACCAGATCTCCGAGGCGGTCCCCACCGGCCCGGAGCTGCGCGACTGGGCGTGGCCGGCGGCGAAGTCCGAGCTCGCCACCCAGGCCTGGAAATGCTCCTCGGTGCGCCAGTGCGTCACCACGAGGCAGGTGTCGCGGTCGTCGTTGGGGGCGAGCAGCTCAAAGCCCTCAAAGCCCTCCGCGCCCTCGACGTTCCCGGCGCGGTTGGCGAACCGCTGGGCGAACTCCTCACGGCGCTCGCTCGGCACGGTGATTGCGTTGATCTTCACGACGGTCACAGCTGATCCTCCTCGGGCGCCCACGCGCCGGTCATGTCCTCGCCACGGTCGGCGCGGGCGCGCGCGGCCGCCTCGCGCATCTCGAAGAAGTCGGTCGCGATCGCACCGATCTCCCGGGTGATGTCGCGGCCGGCGACGGTGATGATCGAGGCGATCTTGCCGACGTGCTCGAAGCCGCTTTCGACCACCGTCTGCAGGGTGTCCTTGTTGATCTCGAGATCTGACAGCGGCATGGGTCGATTGTGCCGCATCACGGCGCGCGGACGTAGTGATCGAAGCGTTCGGTCTGGGTCATGCCGACCCCGGCGTAGAGATCCAGCGCTCGCGGGTTGTCGGAGGCGACATGCAGCTCCGCGGTCGCCAATCCGGCGGCGTGGATCGCGCCGAAGGCGCTGAGCAGGAGCGCCGGGGCCAGTCCGCGGCCACGGTGGTCGGGATCGACCGAAAGCACGGCCACGTACCCGTGGGGATGGTCGGGCGGACGCCAGCCGATGAGTGAACCGGCCGGCTCACCCGCGGCGGTCTCGGCCAGCAGACTCCAGGCGGGCTCGAACTGGCTGAAGGCGATGTGGCGCTTGTCGTAGGCCTCCAGCGATTCGGGGTGATAGTCGGGGCGCGCGCGGAACGCGCGGTCGTCGAGGGCGTGAAGGGCGGCGAGATCGCCGACCGGGTCGATCAGGCGCAGCCGGTAGCCGTCGGCCACCCGGGCCGGCGCCGGCGGACCGGTCAGGCCGAAGTCCCGCACCATCCGAACGTAGAAGCGCTCGAGCCGGTAGCCGGCCGCCTGGAGGAACTCCACCGCCGGGGTGTAGGCGGCGGGCACCGCCACGCGGTGGGCCTCGCGCCGGAGTTCGGCCTGGCGCATCTCCACCCAGGCGAGCAGCTCGACGCGCAGGCGCTGCTCGTCGTGATCGGGGTGGACGTTGATGAGGGCCGTCTGGGGCACCAGGATCGCGGCGCCGATGAGCTTCCCGTCGAGTTCAGCCGCGACCTGGTCGCGGGCGGCGTCGAAATGCTGGTTGACGGCGATCTGCTCCTGCACCCCACCGAGGGTCATCTCGGTGTGACCCCGATACCTGAGGTCCTCGGCCTGGACGAGCTCGACGATCGCCGGCAGGTCCTCGAGACCCGCCGGCCTCAGGTGCCACCCCCCACTCACCCGGCCGATTATGGTCCGCAGCTATGAGCACTGTCAAAGCACCCCTGGCCGGCCGCACCATCCTCATGTCTGGCGGCAGCCGCGGGATCGGTCTGGCCATCGCCCTCCGCGCCGCGCGCGACGGCGCCAACGTCGCGATCCTCGCCAAGACCGACCAGCCCCACCCCAAGCTGCCGGGCACCATCCACACCGCCGCGGCGGAGATCGAGGCGGCCGGTGGCCGGGCGTTGGCGATCGTGGGTGATGTGCGTGACGAGGCGTCGATCAAGTCGGCGGTCTCACAGACCGCCGACACCTTCGGATCCATCGACGTGGTGGTCAACAACGCGTCGGCCATCGACCTCTCCCCCTCGACCGACCTGACCGCCAAGAAGTTCGACCTCATGCAGCAGATCGAGGTGCGCGGTACGTTCCTGCTGACCCGGGAGGCCGTTCCCCACCTCCGCGCCTCCGATCACGCCCACATCCTCACCCTGTCGCCGCCGCTGAACATGTCCCAGCGCTGGCTGGGCGCCAACGTCGGCTACATGCTCGCCAAGTACGGCATGACCCTCGCCGCGCTCGGCTTCGCGGCCGAGTACTCAGAGGACGGGATCGCCTCCAACGCGCTGTGGCCTCGGACGGTGATCGCCACCGCGGCGGTGCAGAACGTGCTCGGGGGCGACGACATGATGGCCAAGGCGCGCACGCCCGAGATCATGGCCGACGCGGCCTACGCGATCATCTCGCGCCCGCCGTCGGAGGCCACCGGTCAGCAGTACATCGACGAAGACGTGCTCGGGGGCGTCGACCTCTCCCAGTACGGGCCGGCCGACGCCATGGCGGATCTCTTCGTGGACTAGTTCGACTCAGCCCCAGCGCTGGCGCAGCAGCGGCAGGATGTCGGCGGCAAACGCGTCGATCTGGCGGTTCTGGTCGTCGGCGGGGAGGTGGAACACGAGCTCGGTGAAGCCCAGGTCGACGTACCAGGCGATCTTCTCCACGACCTCCTCGGGGTCGTCGGAGACGATGAAGCGATTGTGGGCCCGATCGGCCGCGCCCTCGGCGAGGCGCTCCATCTCGATCGGGTCCTCGGTCCCGCCCTTCTCCTCGGCGGTCAGCGCCAGCGCGGCCCAGGGACGACAGGCCTCCTTGGCCCACTGGGCGTCCTTGTCATAGGACACCTTGATCTCGATGTTCTTGACGATCGCGCTCGGGTCCTTGCCCGCCGCCTGGGCACCCTCGCCGACCGAACCCAACAGCGTGTGGTAGAGGTCCTCGCCCTTGCCGGAGGTGCAGATGAACCCGTCACCGATCCGGCCGACCAGGGTGGCCGCCTTCGGGCCGCCGGCCGCGATGTAGATCGGCACCGGCTGCTCGGGCTTGTCATACAGCGTGGCGTTCTCGGTGCGGTAGTACTCGCCGCTGAAGCTCACACGCTCACCGTTGAACAGCTCACGGATCAGCTCGACGGACTCAGCCAGACGGGCTGAGCGCTCCTTGAACTTCGGCCACGCCGCGCCGGTGGCCGGGGTCTCATTCAACGCCTCCCCCGAGCCGACCCCGAGGACCACCCGTCCGGGGTTCAGCGCGCCGAGGGTGGCGAAGCTCTGGGCCACCACCGCCGGGTCGTAGCGCATGGTCGGGGTGAGCACACTGGTCTGGAGCACCACCCGGTTCGTGGCCTGACCCAGCGCACCCAGCCACACCAGCGCGTTGGGGGCATGGCCGCCGTGGTGGCGCCAGGGCTGGAAGTGATCGGACACCGCGACGATGTCGAAGCCGTGCTGCTCCGCCGCGACGGAGAAGTCGAGCAGCTCGCGGGGCGCGAACTGCTCAGCGGACGCTTTGTAACCAAGGCTGAGGGGCATGGTCCCTATTCTGACTCGCGTGCCGGTGCGGCGGATCTCAGGGGCGGTGCTCGTCTACGTCGCGATCGCCGTGGCCGAACTCGTGGGTGTGCTGATCATCAGCGGCGGCGGGGTCTCGATCGCCGGCGTGGTGCTCAGCCTGTGCCTGTTCCTCCTCCTGTTCCAGGGCAGCCGGATCGCCTGGTGGCTGCTGCTGGCGCTCAACACGCTCGGGCTGGCCCGGATCGTCATCGACCTCGTCTCAGACGTGGTCTCCGGTGGGCATCTGTTGTGGTCCCACGTGCTCGTGTTGGGCCTGACCGGGGCGGCCATGGAGGCCGCCCTCCTGTCGCCGGCGATGCGCCGACACGTCGCCTCCCGCGGCATGCGGCTCGCCCCGCAACGCCCGGCTTAGAAGACGCTGACGTTCCACGGGGCGCGGGCGGTGCGCGCGGCGTGGTCGAGCCGCTCGGCGGCGCCCGGGGTGAGCTCGACGATGAGCCCGGCGTCCCGGGCGCGGGTCAGGGAACCGCCGCCGAGATAGATCGTGGCGAGCTGGGCGATCGACAGGGCGAGATCGGCGGGACGGTCGGTGCGCGCACACTCGGCCCGGCCGTCGTTGATGCTGAGCGCCCAGCGGCCGGTGTTGGTGGCGATCAGCCCGTCGTCGACCTCGAGCACGAGGTCCTCAGAGCCGTGCCAGTGACGACCGGTCAGGGCTGCGGGCAGGTCGAGCAGGCGGACCCACAGCGCGTCGTGCTCGGTGCGCGTCGCGGTGCGCGGGTTCCTCAGCATCAGGGCGATCGGGTCGTCGACGGGGCGCAGGGGCGCCTTGATGCGCCCCACCAGGTCGACCGACAGCAGGTAGCGCCACAGGGCCTGGGCCGCCGCGGGACTCACCGCCACCAGTTCCTCGACCTCGAGCACACCGCTGGCGCCGCTGGGCGCGTCGTCGTCGCGACCGGCGCGGTAGATGACGTAGCCGTCCGGGGGATCACCGGCGATGGCGATCCTCAGCCGGTTGGCCTGCGGGTCGTGCCCGGGATCGGCCAGCACCCCGTGGGTCCACCACGGCTCGTCGCGACTGAGCACCCCCGCACGCAGCGCCGCAGCCCGGTCATAGATGTCGGCCAGTACCTCCCACCGGGCGTCCGTGGCCGCGAGCAGCGCCACCGCCAGGTCGGTGTCTCCGACGCCCAGGCCGGAGTTGGCGTCCCGGGCGCGGATGTCGTAGGAGTGCGCCCAGGTGGCGACGCCGTAGCCGAAGCGCCCGTAGATGGTGGCCTCTGAGGCCCACAGAACAGCGAGCGGGGTGCCGGCCTCGGTCAGTCGTTCGAGCTGGCCGCGCATCATCGTGGTGAGGATGCCCCGGCGTCGGTGGGTGGGGGTCACGCCGACCCAGGAGACCGCGCCGCAGGCGAGCTGTCCGCCCGGCACCGACAGCGTCAGCGGCCACACGGCCGAGGAGCCCACGAGCCGGCCGTCGTCATAGGCACACAGCGTCCCCTCCCGCGGGATCCCCGCGCTGAGGCCGACGCGACGCTCGGGCGGCGTGGTGGCATGGAACACCAGATCGTCGAGGTCGAAGAAGGCCTCGAGCGACGCGTCGGGAGCGATGGGACCGAAGGTCAGTGCGTCGGACATCAGCTGGACGGGTTCTGCCGGGCGGCGCGTCGTTCGGCCCGCTGCTGCTCGCGTACCCGGCGCGTGTCGTTGGAACGCTGAGCGGCCAGGCCACGCAGCCCCGGCGAACGCGAGGTTCCGAAGCCGGAGATCATCCGCTCGGGATCGAGGGTGCCGCACGCCGGGCACGGCGGGCCGGGCTCGTCAAAGCCGGTGCGCGCCTCGAAGACGGCATGGCAGTGGCGACAGGCGAAGTCATAGAGCGGCATGCTGGATTCAAAGTAGCGGCGTGCGCTCCCGGATCGACGCGGTCATGATGGCCGCCGCCTCGGTGGCGTCCTCGAGGATCAGGTACGGCACCGCCCACGGACCGGCTCCGCACTCACGGGCCCGGGACGCCATGGCGCCCAGGTAGCGGCCCAGGATCAGCCGCGCCAGCCAGGGCGGCCCGAGGCGCGCGAGGAGCACCTGCAGGAGCATGTAGTGCCACACGTTCCAGAACACGTGGCGGAACAGGATCTCCCGGGCCTCCGGGTGGACCTTGAAGATGTGCACGGCACCGCCCCAGCGGGTCTGATGTGACAGCTTGCCCAGCGCGCCGAACTGGGTGACGTCGTGATGGACGAGCGCGTCGGGGGCGAATCGCGTGAGCGCACCCGCGGCGCGGGCGCGCCAGCCGAGGTCGGTGTCCTCGCCCACCGGCCGGGCACCGATCCCGCGGGGCAGGAACGCCTCGTCGAAGCCGCCGAGGCGCTCGAGCAGCGCTCGGGGATAGAGGATGTTGCAGGTCTCATAGCGACCGTCGGACGCCTGCACGGAGACGATGCGGGCGAACAACGTGTGCCGGGCGGCGGCGAGCTGGACGGGGTCGGGATCGGTGCGGCCCTGGATGATCGTCTCGGCGGAGGCGGGCCCGACCTCGCTCGCGGCGCTGAGCAATCGCTCCAGCCAGTCCGGCGCCGGCACGCAGTCGTCGTCGGTGAAGGCGATCAACGGTGCCGCCGCCTGGCGCCAGCCGCGGTTGCGGCCCCCCGCCGGACCGAGCGTGTGGGCGTGGGAGATGGTGTGGAGCTGGAGGGCGAGATCGCGCCGGGCCGCGTCGAGCACCTGCTGGGTGGCGAGCCCGGAACCGTTGTCGACGGCGATCACCTCATAGGCATCGCGGTCGAGGGTCTGTCCCTCCAGGGCACCGAGCAGCCGGGCGAGTTGGGCCGGGCGTCGGTAGCTGGAGACGACGACGGAGACACGCGGGCCGGACACGGCGGCGATGTTATGGCCGGGGGCGCCAGCGCGGACGGTTGGGAATGAGCCGCCCGAGCCCGAAGGCGAGCGCCTCGGGGACCTCCAGCAGGGCGAACTGCGCGGCCTGGCGATCGCCGCGCAGCGCCCGTCCTGACGCGAAGACCAGGCTGTGGACAAGCCGCCGGGTGAACTGCCGGGCCGTCGGCGCGGGAAAGGACCCGGGGTGGCGACGGTTGCACCAGGCGGCGCCGGAGCCGTGGATGACGAGTTGGCTCAACGCCGCGCTCAGGGTGCTCCGAGCCGGGTGGCGGACCCGCGCGGTCGGCCGGGACTCGATGCGCCAGCCCATCGCCGCGAGCCGGAAGCACAGATCGGCGTCCTCACCGGCCCGGGCGCGCTCGTCAAAGCCCCCGGCGGCGATCAGCGCGGAGCGGAGCACGGCCGCGTTGGCCGACTGGGCGTAGGGACGCTCGAGCCGACCGAGCGTCTGGCGCTGGCTCATCTGGGCGCGGGCCACGACGTGGCGGGCGACGAGCGAGGCGTCATCGGCTCCCGGGACGTCCACGATGGCGCCGGCGAGCACCGCCGTGTCGCGGGCCGGGGCCGGCGTGAAGTAGGCATCGAGCAGGTCCGGGTCAGGGTCGGTGTCGGCGTCGATGAACACCAGCCATTCCCCTTCGGCCGCGGCGGCCCCCCGGTTGCGGGCGAACCCGGGGGAGGCGACCGCGCTGGCCGGATGCAGGCGCACCCGCGCCGGCAGCTCGCGCGGGCCCGTCTCGGCCCCCGGGCGGTTGTCGGCGATGATCAGCTCGTCACCGGGGGCGAGCGCCAGGCTCGACAGTCGGTCGACCAGGGCGTTGAGCTGGCGCTCGGACCCCAGGAAGGGCACGATCACCGACACCCTCGGGCGTCGAGCCACAGCCGAAGCGCCGGCAGCCGGCTCAGCCGTGGAGCTGGGCGATCTCGGTCTCGGTCTCGGAGCAGACCGCGGCGGATTCGCCGGTGGCCCCAGCGCGATCGAAGGCCTCGCCCTCGACGCCGTTGGACTCATGGAGCTGGGCCATGGCCTCCTCGAACTCGTCGAAGCTGCGCATGATCCGCAGCCAGCGCCAGCCGTGGCGGCGTGAGAGCTCGTGGCTGCGGTCGGGATCCCCCGGACGCACGCGCTCGGCCGTGACAGGCTCGGGGACGGGTGCGACCGTGGGCTCGCGGAGCTGACGTTCGGCGATCAGCTGGTGGTGCTCGGTCATCGCCGCGACGAGATCGACCTCCTCGTCGGCCAGCAGGCTCGACTCGATGTGCGCTCGCAGCGTGGCGAGCTCACTCGGCGTCGCCAGGCGGGCCCGACGCTTGCGCTTGCGCACGCCACGGAAGCAGTACTCGTCCCAGGACCGTGCGAAGGCGACGAAGTCGGTGCGACCACCGTTGCGATGGGCGGCCAGCATCGGGCAGACGCCGTCGTCATGGGTGTAGGCGCCGACCACGATGGTGGAGTTGGAGATGCCCACGAGCATCGCCTCACGGGTCCGCGTCGGCAGGCAATCGATCGCGCGACGCAGGGCGCTGATCTGCGATGTCTCGGTGTCTGCCATAACCTCGCTCGCCATCCTAGACCTCCAACGCCCATACGGGAAGACGTTGCGCCCTCTCAGCACGAGAATTTGCGTCCCGCTCAGTGGGCAGGCGTGAGTCGACCCCTGAAGATCTTCCTGGGCGCCTTCGGCCAGCCCGGTCACGCCTTCCCGATGCTCGCCCTAGGAGCCGAGCTGGCCCGGCGCGGGCACACGGTGACCTATGAGACCTGGAAGCACTGGCGGGCCGATGTCGAGGCGGCCGGCATGCGCTACGTCAGCGCGCCCGAGTACCGCATCGTGCCCACCGTGGAGGAGCCGCTGGAGCCCTACGAGGTGGTCTACCGCGCGACCGGCGAGACGCGCGAGCGGGTCCAGGAGGCGGGCGCCGAGGTGGTCGTCCACGACATCCTCACCCTGGCCCCCGCCCTCGCCGGCGAGTTGGAGGGGCTGCCCGTGGCGACCCTGGTCCCCCACCTCTATCCCGTCAACGCGCCGGGGTTCCCGCCCTACTCGACCGGAGCGCGCCTGCCCCGGACCCCGGTGGGGCACTGGTTCTGGAACTGGGCGGCGGCCAAGATGGAGGACGGGCTGGCGCTGGGGCGCGAGCAGCTCAACGACACCCGGCGGCGCCTCGGGCTCGACCCCCGCCCCCAGTTCCACGGCGGCCTCAGCCCCCAGCTCTGCTTGGTCGCGACCTTCCCCCAGCTCGAGTACCCGCGCACCTGGCCGGAGTCGGTGGAGGTGATCGGGCCGCTGTTCTGGGAGCCCGAGACGGCGAGGGTCCCGATTCCCGAGGGTGACGGTCCGCTCGTCCTCATCGCCCCCTCCACCGCGCAGGATCCCTACCAGCGCATGCTGCATGCTGGGTTGGCCGGCCTGGGGGGCCGGCCACGGGGACTCGGTGACCCGGGACCGTTGCGGGTTCTGGCCACCACCAACCGGCGTCCGCTGTCGCGCCCGGTCTCGCCCGCGCCGAACGTGACCCTGGTCAACTGGCTCTCCTACGCCCAGACGATGCCGCGGGCTGACCTCGTCGTCCTCCACGCCGGGCACGGAACCATGGTGCGGGCCCTGGCGTCGGGCACTCCGGTGGTCGCCATCCCCCACGTCGGAGACATGGCCGAGAACGCCGCGCGGGTGGACTGGGCCGGCGCCGGCGTGCGGCTGCCCTGGAACCTGCTCTCGCCGCTCACCCTGCGCCTGGCGGTGCAGCGCGCCCTCGATCCCGCCCACGGATTCATCGAGCGCGCCGCCGCGTTCCGGACCTGGGCAGACGCCCACGACGGGGCCGCGCGGGCGGCGGATCTCGTCGAGGCGCTGGCGCGCTGAAGGTCGGGATGTGTGAGCGCCCTTGCTGCGTGTTCCATCCGACCCCTATACGAACATCTGTTCCCGCAACGGAGCTTTGGAGGGGCAGTGGAACGAGACGTCTTGATCGGACTTATAGACCGCGGATTGTCGACCGCCCAGATTGCGGCGGAGCTTGATCGCCATCCGCGGATCGTGGCGGGCTGGTTACGTGAATACGGACTGCAGACGAACGAAGTCGTCCGCCGTCGCCAGGACCGCGTCGCTCCAGGAACGCGACGGCCGGGGGTGTGCCCGCAGCACGGGGACGTCGAGTTGGTCGCTCGGGAGATGGCAGCTGGCGCTGTGTCCGCTGCCGATCCGAGCGAGTCTCCGAGGCGCGTCGGCGCCGCAAGGCCCAGCTCGTCGCCGAAGCTGGCGGATGCTGCGTGATCTGTGGCTACAGCCGCTGCGTGGGAGCGCTGCAGTTCCATCACCTCGACCCGTCGAGCAAGCGCTTTGCCATCGCCCACCGTGGCGCCGCCAGGTCCCTGTCGAGCATGCGGGAAGAGGCAGCCAAGTGCGTCCTACTATGTTCCAACTGTCACACCGAGGTGGAGACTGGCCTGACGGAGATGCCGATAAAGTAGCTCCAGCCCGTCAGGTAGGAAATGTGCTTACCACTATCCGGCCTGACAGTGCACCACCCTTGGGGAGTAGCTCAATGGCAGAGCTCTCGACTGTTAATCGAGCGGTTGTGGGTTCGAGTCCCACCTCCCCAGCTTTTCCGAAGGCCCGCATCTGCGGGCCTTCGTCGTTTCTACAGCGGCCGCTCCAGCTTGGCCACGACCTGCTTGAGCGCCTCGCGGACCTGGTCGCGCTGCCAGGCGAGGTCAAAGGCCCCCGCACCCGCCAGTTTGGCGCTCTGGAGCTGGCGCTCGACCCGGGCCAGCTCCAGCAGCAGGCGGGCGTGCTCGAGCTCCTCGGCCACCACGGTGCGGCTCGCGCGGGCCGCGCGACGCTCGAGATCGTCGATGGCCCGGCTGACCTGTTCGTCGCTGATCGGTGGAGCAGAGGGGTCCACGGGGGTGATCGCCACCACCCCCGGTGAGATCTCCATCTGTCCGGTGAGCCGTCGCACCGCTCGGCGCAGGACGGCACTGGTGAACAGCTTCTCGGGATCGATGCGCGCGAGTTCCGCGCGACCCGCCTCTCCGCCGGCCAGGCACATGGCCAGGTAGGCCCGTTCGGTGTTGACCCCGAGCTCGGCGCCGCCGCGGACCACGGGCTCGGCGGCCACGGCGGGCGGGGCCGACACCGGGAGGGGAGCCTCGGGGGCGTATCTCGACGGGGGTGGTCCCATACGACCACCCCCGGAACCCGCGCTCGCGAGCAACGTGGCCAGGCGCGTGTCGGGGATGCCGAGGGCACCGGCGATGCGCCGGCGCAGCTCGTCGAGCAGCACGCTCTCGGGCACCCCGGCCAACGCCGGGGCCAGGTCGCGGATCGCGAGGTCCTTGCCCTCGGCCGAGGAGAGATCGGCCCGCTCGAGGATGCGCTCGACCGCGAACACCACGTAGGGGACGCTCGTCTTGACCTTGTCCCGCAGCGCCTCGGCCCCGCCCGTCTTGATCAGCCCGCCCGGGTCCGCCCCCTGGAGGCAGCGCGACCACCCGCAGCTCGAGCGACCCGGTCTCCCGACACAGCGCCGCAGCCCGGGCCATCGCCTCCTGGCCGGCGCTGTCGGCGTCGAGACACAGCTCGAGGGTCCCCACCAGCCGCACCAGCTCCGATACCTGCTCCTTGGTCAGTGAGGTGCCCATGATCCCCACGGCGTGGGTCACCCCGGCCTGGTGCAGGGCGATCACGTCGGTGTAGCCCTCGGCCAGCACCATGCGCCCCAGCTTGGCGGCCGGACCCCGGGCCTCGTTGATCCCGTAGAGCACCTCGCGCTTGGAGTAGACCTCGCTCGTCTCAGCCGTGTTGATGTACTTGCCCAGCCATTCCCGGGGGTCACCGGGCATCTTGCGCCCGCCGAAGCCGATCACCCGCCCGCGCGCGTCGGCAGTGGGGAACATGATCTGGGCACGGAAGCGGTCATAGAGCCGCGAGGGGTCCTTGCGGTTCCTCTGGATGAGGTTGGCGGCGAGCATCTCCTCGTCGCTGAACCCGGCCCCGCGTGAACCGATGAGCACCCGTTCCCACGCCTCCGGGGCCCACCCGACGCGGAAGGTGCGCAGCACGTCCGGGTCGAGCCCGCGCTCGTTGACCAGGTATTCCCGTGCCGGTTTGCCCTCCTGGGACTCCCACAGCATGCGCTCATAGAACGTCGCGGTGCGGGTCAGGAGCGAGTAGAGCCGCTCGCGCCGAGCCCGTCGGGCCGCGGCCTGGGGATCCTCGTCAACGGTCTCCAGCGTGACCCCAAAGCGCTCGGCCAGCGATTCCATGGCGGTCTTGAAGTCGAGGCCCTCGGTCTGCATGACGAAGTCGAAGGGGTCCCCGGACTCGCTGCAGCCGAAGCAGTGGTAGTGCTTCTCGTCCGGGCGGACGTGGAAGGACGGGGTCCGCTCGTCATGGAAGGGGCAGCAGCCCATGTAGGAGTTCACCCCGGCACGGCGCAGCTCGACCTTGGACTCGATGAGTCGGACCATGTCGACGGCGTCGCGGACGCGGTCGCGTCGAATCGGGTGTGTAGCGGCTCACGGCGCGAAGGCGACCGGCACGGTCAGCGCCTCGAACTGGGCCAGGCAGAAACGATCGGTCATGCCCGCGATGTGGTCGGTGACCCGCTGGGACAGGTCGCCGGGCGGAATCGACAGCGGGATCTCCTCCGGATGGGCGCAGAAGTGGTCGAACAGGGTGCGGATCACCAGGTCGATCTTCGCGTGCTCCCGCGTGGCGGTGGGACCGAGGTAGACCCGCTCGAACATGAAGTCGCGCAGCGCCAACATGCTCGCGCCCAGCTCGGCACCCTGGACGATCGCCCCGGCCACCGCGGAGTGCTCGACCAGGTCGTGCACTAGGGCATCGATGCGGTGCGATCCCGTGTCGCCGAGGGTCTCGATCAGTCCGGAGGGGATATCGGCCTCGCTGATGACCCCAGCGCGCAGCGCATCGTCGATGTCGTGGTTGAGGTAGGCGATGCGGTCGACCACCCGCACGATGTTGCCCTCGAGCGTGCTGGGCGGATCGGCGCGACCCGAATGGCCGAGGATGCCGTCGCGCACCGCTTCGGTCAGGTTGAGTCCCCGCCCGTCGCGTTCGAGCACCTCGACGATCCGCAGCGACTGCTCGTTGTGCCAGAAGCGCCGGCCGAAGCGTGCCTCGACGCAGGCGTGCAGCGCGCTCTCGCCGATGTGGCCGAAGGGCGGATGGCCGAGGTCGTGGCCCACCCCGATCGCCTCGACCAGGTCCTCGTTGAGTCGGAGGGCCCGCGCCACCGTGCGCGAGATCTGGGTGACCTCGATCGTGTGGGTCAGACGCGTGCGGTAGTGATCGCCCTCGGGCAGCACGAACACCTGGGTCTTGTGCTTGAGCCGCCGGAACGACTTGGAGTGGACGATGCGGTCGCGGTCGCGCTGGAACGGGGTACGCAGCCCGCAGTCCGGTTCGGGCACCACACGCACCGCCGGATAGGAGCGCACCGCCAGCGGACTGAGGTCCTCGCGCTCACGCGCGACGATGCGCGCGGCGAAGGCGTCAGCGACGGGTCCGCTGGAGTGACTGGGGGTCGTCGCTGGGTTCACATAACCGATTTTGACAGCGGGGCTGGCGGCGCCGCGCGGGGGCGCGAGATGCGCGAGGCTATGGGCGGCCAGCCATCCGGCTCCACCCACCCGAGACGAAACGCGAGTCCCCATGCCTGATCTGAACGTCGTCGCCGTGCTCACCGCCAAACCGGGCTCCGAAGCCGTCCTGGAGGACGCACTGAACAGCCTGGTCGAGCCGACCCGGGCCGAGCCCGGCTGCCTCGGCTATGAGCTCTATCGCTCGGTGGTCGATCCCCACACCTTCGTCACCGTCGAGCTGTGGAAGTCACAGGCGGACCTCGACGCGCACATGCAGACCCCCCACATCCAGGCGGCGCTGGGCGCGGCGGCGGACGCCTTCGCCGCACCGCCCGCCATCCACCCGCTGGCGCCGGTCAGCCGCTGACCGGCCGCAGCCGCACGTTGGCGTGATGCTCGGCCGTCTCGCGGATCGCCCGCTCGGCCTGGGCGAGTGACCGGCTGGCCGCGGCCGGAGCGCCGGCCAGAGGCCGGCCGAGGGCGGCGACCATGAACTCATAGGCCTCGCGGTCGAGTCGGAACGCGCCCGCTTCACAGGCCGAGCAGACCACGCCACCGGCCGCAGCGGAGAAGGCGCTCAGGTGCTCGTGTTCCCCACACCCGGCGCAGGAGCCGAGCTGGGGCACGATGCCGGCGGCCAGCAGCAGCTTGAGCCGGAAGGACAGCCCGTTCGCCGCGTAGGCGTCGAGCAGCGGGCCGTCGCCGACGTTGAGGGCTCCCGGTCCGGCCGCCAGCAGGCTGAGCTCGTTGGCGAGCAGCGTGTACACCTCGGGATGGGGATCGTCGGTCTCGAACAGGCGGCTCACCGCATCACAGGCCCGGGCGGCGCCGTTCAGGGCCGGGGCGGACTCCCACAGTCCCGGCCGGGCGTCCACCGTGTCCACCCCGGTGACCGTCATCAGCTCCGAACGCCCCTCGCGCAGCATCAGCTCCACCTGCATGAAGGGCTCCAGGCGCGCCCCGAAGCGGGACTTCGCCCGCCGCGCGCCCTTGGCGATCGCCGCCACCCGCCCGCGCTGGGGCGTGTAGACGTGGAGGATCCGGTCGGCCTCGGCGTAACGGATCGATCGCAGCACGATCGCCTCGGTTTTGATTGTCTGGCCCATGGCTATCCTTTATGAAGTATGGCTGACGTCACCGTTTACTCCACCACCATGTGCCCGTTCTGTGAGGGCGCCAAGGCCCTGCTGAAGAAGCGCGGCGTTGCGTTCACCGAGGTCAACATGACCCGCTCGGCGGACGACCGGGACAAGCTGACCGGACTCACCGGCGGCTGGTCCTTCCCCCAGGTCGTCATCAACGGCAACGTTGTGGGCGGCTTCGACGAGCTGCGCGCGATCGACCGCGCCGGCAAGCTCGACGACCTGCTGGCGATCCAGAACTAATGCGAGTGATGCGCACTGGTGGCGGTGGCCATCATTGCGCACGCCTGGCCTGCCGCGGACGCGGCTGGCAGTGCTCGCACACGTGGGTTCCGCGCCCGCCAGCCACCAGCTTGGTGATCGGCGTTCCGCAGTTGACACACGGCTGACCGGTCCGCCCGAACACGAGGAAGAGATCCTGGAAGGAGCCGCGCTGGCCGTCGACGTGGCGAAAGTCGTCGATCGACGCACCCTTGGCGTCGATGCCGAGCGACAGCGAGGTCTCGATGGCCACCTTGAGGTCGGCCCATTGGCCGCGGCTCAGCTTTCCGGCGTGGCGGAGCGGATGGATCCGGGCGCGGAACAGCGACTCGTCCGCATAGATGTTGCCGACGCCGGCGATCCGCCGCTGATCGAGGATGAACGCCTTCACCGGCGCCGCCCGCCCCCGGGCGGCGTCACGCAGGTAGTTGGCGCTGAACCCCGGCGTGAGGGGCTCGGGACCCAGCCGGGCGCCGAGGTAGGCGTCGCGCTCGGCGGCTGAGCCCATCAGGTGCGCGGTCCCGAAGCGGCGCGGGTCCACGTAGGCGATCCGGTGTCCGTCCGACAGCGCCAAGCGCACCCGGGTATGCAGCGGCTCCACCTCGGGATCCCACAGCAGCGCGCCGGTCATGCGCAGGTGCTGGAGCAGGTAGCGCTCGGCGTCGAGCTCCCAGATGAGGTACTTGCCGGCGCGGCCCAGCGCGGTGACCTGCGCCCCGGTCAGCGCGTCGGCGACCGGACCGGATGGGTCGGGCATCGTCCA
The DNA here is from genome assembly GCA_965198695.1 of Solirubrobacteraceae bacterium. GTDB lineage: Bacteria > Actinomycetota > Thermoleophilia > Solirubrobacterales > Solirubrobacteraceae > Palsa-465. The sequence goes on from CBDAPW010000004.1 coordinate 336,867, forward strand.
GCGCGGGTCGAGGATCTCCACCCGCTCCAGCGTCCGCCCCGCGACGTGGGGCGCGAGCTGACGGCGGATCGTCTCCACCTCGGGGAGCTCAGGCACCGATGAACGACTCTCCGGGCAGCCCCGGCGCATCGGTTCGCGCGAGCCATTCCAGGACGCTGGCTCCGACGTCGGCGAGTCCGCCGTCGTGGCGACCGGCCGACCCGGCGAACACCGCGAGCAGCGGCGCGTACTCGCGCGTGTGATCGTGATGGGGCGAGGTCGGGTCGACGCCGTGGTCAGCGGTGATGATCAGCAGGTCGTCGTCCCCGAGGCGGGTCAGCCAACGTCCGAGGTGGGTGTCGATCTCCGCCAGCGCCGCCGCGAAGCCGGCGCTGTCATGGCGATGGCCGTAGATCTGGTCGGTCTCCACCAGATTGGTGAACACCAGCCCGCTGTCCAGCCCGTCGATCAGCTCGGCGGTGCCGGCCAGCGCAGCGGCGTTGGTGCTCCCGGGATGCTGGACGTCGACGCCGACGCCGGCCATCAGCTGGCCGGTCTTGCCGACGGTGTGCACGGGCAGGCCGGCGGCCTGGATCTCCTCCAGGTAGGAGCGCCCGGGCGGGGCGAGGGCGAAGTCCCGGCGGCCGGTTGTCCGCGCGAAGGCTCCGGGCTCGCCCGTGAAGGGGCGGGCGATGACCCGTCCGACGGCGTGCTCGGGAGGCAGCTGCGCCCGCACCTGGGCGCAGATGTCATACAGCGCCTCGGTGCTGAGCACCCGGTCGTGGGCGGCGATCTGGAGCACCGAGTCGGCGCTGGTGTAGACGATGAGATCGCCGCTGGTCAGGTGCTCGGCGCCGTGGCGTTCGATCACCGCGACACCGTCGGAGGGCTGGTTACAGAGCACGCCACGTCCCGAGGCGGCGCTGACCAGCGCCAGCACCTCGGGCGGGAATCCGTCGGGGTAGGTCGGCAGCGGCTCATCGCTGGCCACCCCCATCAGTCCCCAATGGCCGGCCGTCGAGTCCTTGCCGGGTCCGATCGCGGCCAGCCGTCCGTGCACGACCGGTGCCGGCACCGGCGCCACCCCCTCGATCGAGGTGATGTTGCCGAGACCCAGGCTCGCCATGACGGGGAGGCGCAGGCCGCCGACCTGCTCGGACAGATGGGCCAGCGTGTTGGTATCGGCGTCACCGTAGGCGGCCGCGTCCGTCAGCGCCCCGGCACCGCAGGCATCGATGACCACCACGAAGGCCCGCCGTCCGCGGCTCATGGCGTGCCCGGGCTCGGCGCGGCCGTCGCCGTGGTCGCGGTGGAGGTCGACACCGCCCCGCGGGCGGGTCGCCCGCCGTTCAGCAACGTCAGGGATTCGCGCACCGGGGAGAAGACAGCATGGTCGACGCTGGGAAACTGCGTCACGGGCGCATAGGCGTCGAGCACCAGCTCGGCCCCGTCGACATACACATGCTCGGTGCGCACCCGCCGCAGCTTGCCGCTGACGTGCTCCAGCGCGTCGATGATCACCGCGCCGGCTCCGGCGACGCGGCTCAACCCGGTGCGCTGCACCGTGAAGGTCGGGTCCTTCGCCCGAGCTGCGGTGACCAGGGCGCCCAGCGCGTCGCGCAGCCGTCCGGCCGAGCTGATCACCGGGGCGGCGCTGGGGAAGCGCCACAGGGAGATGGTCGCCGCGCCCGAGGAGTACACGGCGATCAGCGGTGCGGTCTCGGAGGTGACGGTCCAGTTGCTCGGCACCGCCAGGCTGACGCCGTCGGCCGGGTAGCGGATGCGCTCAAAGCCGGTGGGGTGTGCCGTCGCGGCCAGATCCGGGGCGCTGACGCGACCGCTGCTACAGCCCCCGAGCAGCAGCGCGGTGCAGAGCAGCACGGGCACCGCGAGGGCCGGCGCGGCGGTGTGAGGGCGGGAATGGCGCACGGTCCGGCTCACGGCTGGCGATTCTGACACGCCGACCTGGCGTGGCTCTTCCGACCTGGCGTGGCCGTTTAATTCCGAGGCCGATGACCCGCCGACTCAGCATCCCCATCCGGCTGACCGCCGCCATCGCCGTTCTCGGGCTCATCGCAGCATGTGGGCTCATCGCGGCCGGACGTTCCTCGGCCGCCGGGACGTCCTCGGCCGCCGGGACGTCCTCGGGCGCCGGGATGTCCTCGGGCGCCGGGAGTTCCTCGGCCACCGGCACTCCGGCGGGCCTGAGCCTGATCAGCGAGCCCCAGGCCGGCGTGACGCCGTTCCTGGCGATGATCGCCGGCGCCCACAGCTCGATCGACCTGACCATGTACGAGCTGTCGGACCCGCGGATCGAGGCGGCACTGGCCAGCGCCGCCCAGCGCGGGGTCGATGTGCGCGTGCTGCTCAACGGTGGCTATTACCGCGACCCTGACAGCGACAACCGGGCGGCCTCTGCCGATCTGGCCGCCCACGGTGTCCCCGTCCGCAGCAGCCCCACCTATTTCGCGCTCACCCATCAGAAGACGCTGACCGTCGACGGACGCGAGTCGGCGGTGATGACGCTCAACTTCGACGGTGAGTACGCCAGCACCCGGGACTACGCGATCTTCGACCGCCAGCCGGCCGACATCAGCGCCATCACGGCGGTGTTCGACGCCGACTGGGATGCCCGGGCCATCGTGCCCTCCCGCGGGACCGGTGACCTGGTGTGGTCACCCGGCGCCCAGACCCGGGTGCTCGACCTCATCGCCGCGGCGCGGACATCGATCGACCTGGAGAACGAGGAGATGGCCTATGCCCCGGCGACCGCTGCGCTGTGTGCGGCGGCGCGCCGTGGGGTGACGGTCGAGGTGGTGATGACCTACGCGAGCGATTGGCGCTCAGCCTTCGATCAGCTGAGCGGTTGCGGTGTCCGGATCCGCGTCGACTACGGGCAGTCCTACTACATCCACGCCAAGCTGCTGGAGGTCGACGGGCGCCAGGCGCTGGTGAGCTCCCAGAATCTGTCGGCCACGTCACTGGAGGACAACCGCGAGCTGGGCATCGACGTGCGGACCCCGAGCCTGGTGCGGGCGCTCACCACGGACTTCTCCGACGATTATGCCGGCGCCGCGGCGTTCTCGCGCGCGTCCGGGACAGGGGCCGGACGGTTCAGCTGGGCGCGCGGGTGGGCGTCGAAGTAGACGTCGCGCAGGCGCTCGGAGGACAGGTGGGTGTAGACCTGGGTGGTGCCGATGTCGGCATGTCCGAGCATCTCCTGGAGCGAGCGGAGATCACAGCCACCGGCCAGCAGGTGGGTGGCGAAGGTGTGGCGCAGGGTGTGGGGGCTCATGCGCGCGTCCAGGCCGGCGCTGCGGGCATGGCCCTGGACGATCTTGTAGAGGCCCTGGCGGCTGAGCGCCCCGCCGCGCAGGTTGACGAAGATGTGATTCTCATCGGCGTTGCCGACGAGCGTGGGCCGTGCGCGCTCGAGATAGGCCTCGAGCGCGCGCAGCGCGGCTGAGCCGACCGGCACGATTCGCTCCTTGGCGCCCTTGCCGCGGGCGAGCAGGATGCCCGCCTCGATGTCGAGGTGGGCCAGCTCGAGCCCGATCGCCTCCGAGGCCCGCAGGCCACAGGCGTACATCGTCTCCAGCAGCGCCCGGTCCCGCAGCGCGGCGGGGCTGATGCCCCGGGGCTGGGCGAGCAGCCGGTTGACCTCGTCGCGGCTGAGCACCTTGGGCAGACGCTCGCGGCTGCGTGGAGCGCGCAGATCCCCGGTGGGGTCGGACTCGAGGATGCCCTCGCGGCGCAGGTGGCGGTAGAAGGAGCGCAGGCAGGCGATCTTGCGCTGCAGGGTCGCGGGTGCCGCGGGCCGGCGCACGGCGGTATCGGGGTCGGGGCTGGCCGGGGTGCCGGTGGCCAGCTGGGTCACGAAGTCGGCGAGGTCGCGGGGACTCACCCGGAGGGGGTCGACCCCCCTCTGGGCGAGGAACACCCCGTACTGGGCGAGGTCGGAGGCGTAGGCCTCGAGCGTGTTGCGGGACAGGCCGCGCTCGAGCTCGAGGTAGGCGAGGAAGTCGATGGTCAGCTCGCGGAGCGCCGCGGCGGGGGTGGGGTCGCCCGAGGTTGTCGCCTGCCCCCCGGGAGTCGGGGGCGCGACGGGGGCGGCTGCGGGAGCGGCAGGATGGGCGGCGACGGCCATATCGCGGTGATTCGGGGTCAGAGCGCGGCGGTCCTGCCCCTGCAACGCGCCTGGCGCCAGCCCGCCAGTGGGTCAGCCCGACTCCGACTCCGAGGCGAAGTAGTCGTCGCGCAGCCAGTCCAGCGTCGCCGCCAGCCCCGCCGCATAGCCAACCCGGGGGGACCACCCCATCACCGAGCGAAGCTTGGCACTGGAGAAGTCCTGATCGACGGCGAGCACCTGAACCGCCTGGCGCGAGAGCAGCGGCGCGGCGTGCACGCCGGTCAGGCGCCGCAGCCCCCGGTAGCCCTCCTCCAGGCCGACCCCCAGCCCGAGCGCCAGTCGCGGCGCCAGCCGGATCTGCGGCGGGTGACAGCCCAGTCCGAGCGCCAGGTCGTCGAGGAACTCACGCCAGGTGACGCTGAGCTCGTCGGTGACGTTGAAGGCCTCCCCCACCGCCGCGGGTGCCGCCAGCACGGCCAGCACCGCGTCAACCACGTTGTCGACGTAGACGAGCCCGGCCACGGCCCGGCCACCTCCGATCAGCGGCAGATATCCGCCGCGCAGCGCGGTGGCCAGCTCCCCCACCACATCGCGCGAGCCCGGGCCGTAGACCGACGCCGGGCGCAGCAGCACCAGCTCCATCCCGGTCTCAGCGCTCACTCGCCGTAGAGCCGTCTCGGCCTCGCGCTTGGTCTCTGAGTACCAGTTGGCAAAGCCGGAGCCGATGCAGTCCTCACCCACCCCGTGCCCCCCCGGGTTGCCGTACACGTCGGTGGTCGACAGCTGCACGAACCGCCGCACCCCGGCCCGCGCGGCGGCCCGGGCCAGCACCGCGGTGGCGGTCGCGTTGGCGGCGCGGATCTCCGCCACCGTGCCCCAGTCCGACACCATCGCCGCGCCGTGGATGACCAGCTCACAGCCGGCCACCGCACGCTCGAGCGACGCCGGATCCACCAGGTCACCCCGGACCAGCTCGACCCCGACAGGTGACCCGCCGAGCGCCGACAGCGCCCGCACATCAGAGCTCGCGCGCACCAGGCAGCGCACCTGGTGACCGTCGCTCAGCAGACGCGGGGCGAGCCGGCCGCCGATGAACCCGGAGGCACCGGTCAGCAGGATCTGACTCAACGGCGGGCGCGGGCCCGGGCGGCCAGCCCGGCTCCGCTGCTGCGGGCCTGGCGACCCAGCGTGGTCACCGCGATCCGCTGGACCTCGGCCCAGTTGCGCGCAGCGCCCGCGACGCCCCCGGAGAGGACATCATCGAGCGCGGTGAGGAAGTCGTCGGCCTCGCTCGCCGACAGGGTCAGCGGCGGCAGCAGCTTGATCACGTCGTTCTTGCCCGCCGCCATGGTGACCACGTGATGGTCGCGGTGCAGCGGGATGACCACCAGCTGGGGGAACAGGCCCTCGGAGGCGCGATGGATGAGCTGCCAGGAGAGCTTGGCGGCCCGGCCGCTGGGCTCCCCCAGCTCAAAGCCGATCATCAGCCCCAGGGCGCGAACCTCGGAGATCATCTCATAGCGCCGACCCATCTCCTCCAGGCCGGCGACCAGCCGCGCGCCGATGACCTGAGCGTTCTCCACCAGTCCGTCGCGCTCGATCACCCGCAGCGAGGCCAGGCCGGCCGCCATCGACAGCCGGTTGCGGCCGTAGGTCGACTGGTGCACGTAGGAGCGCTCCAGCGTGCCCACCGCGGCCTGGAAGATCCGCCGGGTGGTGATCATCGCCGCCACGGGCATGTACCCGCCCGACAGCGTCTTGCCGATCAGCACGAAGTCCGGCACCACGTCCCAGTGCTCGAGCGCGAACAGCTTGCCGGTGCGTCCCAGGCCGGTCTGGACCTCGTCCAGCACGAACAGGGTGCCGTAGCGGTCACACAGCTCGCGCACACCGGCGAGGTACCCCGGCGGGGCGATGCGCACCTCACGCCCCTGGATCGGCTCGACGAAGAACGCGGCGACGTCCCCCTCGACCAGCTCGGCCTCGAGCGCGTCGAGATCCCCGAAGGGCACCTGCGCGCAGCCGGGGATGAGCGGACCGAAGCCCTCGCGGAAGAAATCGTCGCCCACCAGCGACAGCGGGCCCATGGTGACGCCGTGATAGCCGCTGTGGCAGGACACGTAACGGTCGCGTCCGGTCGCGGCCCGGGCGAACTTCATCGCCGAGTCGACCGCCTCGGCGCCGGTCGAGCAGAAGAAGGTCGCCTCCAGCCCGCCGGGCAGCCGCTGGGCCAGCGCCTCCCCCAACAGCCCGGCGAGCACCGAGTAGTGGATCTGCACCCCATCGGCGAGGTCGGCGGCGAGCACCGACTCGAGCGAGGCGCGGATATCCGGATGGTTGTGGCCGAGGGAGGCGAACCCCTCGCCGCTGTGCATGTCGAGGTAGGCGGTGCCGGACTCGTCGTAGAGGTAGGAGCCGCGGGCGGACACGAAGCGCTTGTCAAAGCCGAGGATGGCGAGCATGTCGACCAGCGACGGGTCGAGGTGGCGGCTGGCCAGCGACAAGGTCTCTGACGCGCGCGCCTGGGCGTCGGCGAGCACGCCGAGGGGATCAGGACCGGTCATAGATGAGCATTCTGGACGAGGGTGAGCGCGAGTGCCAGCCCGTCGTGGAGGGCGGTGAGCGAAATGCGTTCGGTGCGCTCGTGCGCCCGCTCGCTTCCGTTGGCGAGGTTGGTCACCTCGAGACCGTTGACGCGGAACGCGTTGGCGTCTGAGCCGCCGCCGCTGGAGATGCGCCGCGGGACGTAACCGATGGCCTCCAGGGCCGACTCGGCGAGCGCCAGCGACGGCTCGCCGGGGCGGACGCGGTAGCCGGTGAACATCCGCTCGAGACCGATGTCGAGGTCACATCCGGCGCTGTCGGCGGCGTCCTGGAGCGCGTCGACTGAGGCGGTGGTGACCTCGTCCACGCGCACCTGCTCGATGCCGCGGACCTCGGACTGCACCCGGCAGGTGTCGGGGACGACGTTGGTGGCGGTGCCGCCGCTGATCAACCCGACGTTCGCGGTGGTCTCGGCGTCGAGCCGGCCCTGGGGCATGGCACTGACGGCGTGCGCGGCCGCGACGATCGCGTTGACCCCGTGCTCGGGGTGCAGGCCGGCGTGCGCCGCGCGCCCCCGCACCTCGGCGTCGATGCGCATGTAGGTCGGGGAGGCGACGACGATCTCCCCGATCGGGGTGGCATGGTCGAACACGTAGCCGAAACGCGCATGCAGCTGGGAGGCATCGAACGCCTTGGCGCCGTGCAGCCCGGTCTCCTCGGCGATGGTGAACAGCAGCTCGATCCCGACCGGCGGAGGGTCGGCGGCGAAGCGGCGGGCGACCTCGACCAGGACGGCCACCGCCGCCTTGTTGTCGGCGCCGACGATGCCGGGGTTGGCGTTCTCATAGCCCCCGTCGACCAGCACCGGCTCGACCGCGGAGACCAGGGGCACCGTGTCCATGTGAGCGCACAGCAGCAGCCATGACTCCGAGCGGCCGGGGATGCGGGCAAGCAGGTTCCCGGCGTCGGAGCCGACCAACGCCCCGGCCTGATCCTCGATGACCTCGAGACCCAGCGAGCCCAGCTCGGCGGTGAGCCAGTCGGCCACCTTGCGTTCGGAGCCGGTCGGGCTGGGGATCCGACACAGCGCCTGAAACGTCTCCGCCAGCCGCTCGTGCTCGGCATCGCTCAGGCGCGCTGGCGCGGCGACAGACATCTCGCGAGCCCGGCGCTGCCGCTAGGACGCGGCGGCGTGACGCGCGTCGGTCACGTTGACGTCAGCGCCCGGTTCGGTCTGTCGACTCGACTCTCGAGCGCCGGCCCGTCGGTGGGCCGCACCCACGAACTCGCGGAACAGCGGCGCGGGCCGGTCCGGACGCGATTTGAACTCCGGGTGGAACTGGGAGGCGACGTAGAAGGGATGCTCATCCCGTGACAGCTCACAGATCTCGACCAGGCGCTCATCCGCGGTGGTGCCGGAGAAGATCAGGCCAGCGGCCTGGAGCCGGCGCTTGAGGTGATTGTTGACCTCGAAACGGTGACGGTGGCGCTCGTAGACGACCGGCTCGCCGTAGGCATCGCGGGCCAAGGTGTCGTCATGGAGCTTGACCGGGTTGGCCCCGAGGCGCATGGTGCCGCCCAGGTCGGCGATCTCCTTCTGCTCGGGCAGCAGGTCGATCACCGGGAACGGGGTCTCGGGGTCCATCTCGGTCGAGTTGGCGCCGGGCATGTCGGCGACGTGGCGGGCGAACTCGGACACCAGCACGTGCATGCCGAGGCACACGCCGAGGTAGGGAATGTTCGCTTCACGCGCGATCTGCGCGGCGGCGATCTTGCCCTCGAAGCCACGGCCGCCGAAGCCGCCGGGCACGATGATCCCGTCGACCCCGCGCAGCAACGCCTGCACCTCGTCATTGCCGACACTCTCGGAGTCGACCCACTCGATGGTGACCTTGGTGCCGTGGTGGACGCCGCTGTGGCGCAGCGCCTCGACAACCGACAGGTAGGCGTCCTCGAGCTGGACGTACTTGCCGACCAGGGCGATCCGCACCTCGCCGCTGACCGCCTCGGCCCGGTCGAGGTAGCGCTGCCAGCTGCGGAAATCCGGCGCCGGAGCGTCGGTGATCCCGAAGTGCTCGGACAGGATGAAGTCGTCGACCCCCTGGGAGGCGTAGGCCACCGGGATGCTGTAGACGTCCTTGACGTCATAACCCGAGGTGACCGCCTCGATCGGCAGGCTGGCGAACAGTGCGATCTTCTTGCGGATCTCGGCGGACAGCGGCTGCTCGGAGCGGCAGATCAGCATGTCGGCGTTGATCCCGATGCGCCGCAGCTCGTTGACCGAATGCTGGGTCGGCTTGGTCTTCAGCTCCCCGGCGTGACCGATGTAGGGGACCAGGGTCAGGTGGATGAACATGCAGCGCCGGCGGCCGACATCGGCCGGGAACTGACGCAGAGCCTCCAGGAACGGGAGGGACTCGATGTCGCCCACAGTGCCGCCGACCTCGGTGATCACGAAGTCGACGTCGGTCGAGTCGGCCATCACCTGGATGCGCGCCTTGATCTCGTTGGTGATGTGAGGCACCACCTGGACGGTGCCGCCGAGGTAGTCCCCCCGACGCTCACGTCGGATCACCGTGTTGTAGATGCCCCCGGCAGTGACGTTGGAGGCGCGGGACGCGTTCGCGTCGGTGAAGCGCTCGTAGTGCCCGAGGTCGAGGTCGGTCTCGGCGCCGTCCTCGGTGACGAACACCTCGCCGTGCTGATACGGCGACATCGTGCCCGGATCCACGTTGATGTACGGATCGAACTTCTGCAGCTGCACCGAGAAGCCCCGCGAGCGCAGCAGGCGGCCGATCGAGGCGGCGGCGATGCCCTTACCCAGCGAGGAGACGACCCCACCGGTGATGAAGATGAACCTGGTCTCGGTCTGCGCCATTCCGCTTTACGAGCTTACCCAGCCGGACGGACGGCGATGTGTCGGTCCTCGCATCGAGCGGCTTTCCTGAGCACCCGTCACCTCAGACGGCGGTCCGCCCCGCACGGTCAGGCCGCCTTGAGCAGTTCCCGCGCGTGACCGCGCGCGGCCCGATCATCCTCGTCGGCGCCGAGCATCCGCACCAGCTCGGCCACCACCCCGTCGCCGTCGAGCGGGGCCACGGTGGTCACCGCGGCCGCCCGAGCGCTGTCCTTGACGATCGTGAAGTGGCGTTCGGCCAATGCCGCCACCTGGGGCAGGTGGGTGATGCAGAGGATCTGGCGGCCGTGGGCGAGCTCGCGCAGGTGCGCCCCGACCGCGCGGGCGGTGTGGCCGCCGATCCCCGCATCGATCTCGTCGAAGACGAGCAGCGAGTCCCCCCCGGCCGCCGGGTCAGCCCGGGATCCCGAGCCGTGGGCGACCGACAGCAGCGCGAGCATCACCCGCGACATCTCACCGCCGGAGGCGACCTCGCGCAGCGGACCGATCGGCAGTCCCGGGTTCGGGGCGATGAGGAACTCGACGGCGTCCTGACCCGAGCGCCCGAAGCCGTCGGGCCGCTCCGCGACCGACACCTCAAAGCGCGCCTCGCCCATGGCCAGCTCGCCGAGGCGCTCGAGCACCGACCGGGCCAGCTTCGGCGCCGCGGTGTGCCGTGCCCGGCTCAATGCGGCGCCCGCCTTGGCCCGCCGCGCCCGCGCCGCCGCGAGCTGGGATTCGACGTCGGCGACGCTCACGTCGAGGTCGGCCAGCTCGGCCACCCGGGCGCGACAGCGCTCGGCGTGCTCGAGCACCGCGGCGATGCTGCCACCGTGCTTGCGCGCCAGGCGGGCGAAGGCGGCCAGGCGCTCCTCGACCAGCTCGAGCCGCCCCGGCTCGGCCTCCACCCCGTCGACGTAGGCCCGCAGCTCCCCCGCCACGTCCTCGGCCTCGTAGCGCAGCGAGGCCAGGCGCTCGGCCAGCGGCACGAGACCCGTGTCGATGGCGCCGGCGCCGGCCAGCTCGTCGGCGGCGCGGGCCAGCAGCGCCACCGCGCCGAGCCCCTCCTCGCTGGGAGCGAGTGATTCGGCTCCCACCGTCGCGGCCCCGATCAGACCCTCGGCGTGGCGCAGACGCTCACGCTCGATCAGCAGCTCGGCCTCCTCCTCCGCCGTCGGTGCGGTCGCGTCGATCTCCGACAGCTCATAGGCCAGCAGGTCGAGCTCGCGCTCGCGCGCGCCACCCTCGCCGGCCAGGTTCTCCAGCCGAGCCTCCAATGCCCGCACGGCATCGTGCGCGGCGGCGGCCTCGACGCGCAGACCCGCCTGCTTGGGGCCGCAGAAGCGGTCGAGCACGTCGAGTTGGGCGGCCGTGACCATCAGCCGGCGATGCTCGTGCTGGCCGTAGAAGGAGAGCATGCGCGCCCCGAGCTCGCGCAGATCGGCGACGGTGGCGGAGCGGCCGCACACGTAGGCGCGCGTCCGGCCGTCGGGCCATACGCGCCGAGCCAGCACGAGTTCCTCGGTCCCGTCGGGAATGCGCTCGTCCCCCGCCAACCAGGTCGGCAGGGCAAAGATCCCCTCCACGTAGGCCTCTGCGGCGCCCTCGCGGACGATGCCGGCGCGGGCCTTGCCGCCGAGCAGGAGATCCAGCGCGGAGGCGAGCAGGGACTTGCCGGCGCCGGTCTCCCCCGTGAGCACGTTCAGCCCGGGCCCGAGCGCCAACTCGGCCCGCTCCATCAGCAGGAGGTTCTCGACGCGCAGTTCGTACAACACGAACACAGGTTCTAGCGCCCGGCCCGGACGCTCCCATGGCCGCAGACCGGAGGATCTAGGGCAGCGTGGCCAGGCGCCCGAACTTCTCCTGCAGACGCGCGTAGAAGTTGGCCCCGTCGACCTGAGCGAGCATGCCCTGGTCGGGGACGAAAGTCATCTCGAGGCGCTGGCCGGCCACCAGCTCGGCCATCGGCCGGCCGTCGAGCACGACGTCGACAGCCTCCTCCTTGGAGCGGTTGACGATCGTCAGCGTGTCGGTCGGGGCCACCACCAGCGCCCGGGCGGTCAGGGAGTGGGGCGCGATGAAGGAGACCACGTAGCCGGCCACCCCCCAGGCCATGACGGGGCCGCCGTTGGCGAGGTTGTACCCGGTGGAGCCGGCGGGTGTGGCCACCACGAGACCGTCGCAGCGCACGCGGCCGATCTCGTCGTCCTCGATGAAGTAGGCGAGGTCGGCGACGCGCCGGCCCTGGCGGCGCTGGATCGAGATGTCGTTGATGGCGAGACGCCCCGGGAAGGTCCAGTGGCTGGCCCCGTCGACGCGGATGCCCGGCAGCGAGAGCACCTCGAAGTTGCCGCTGAAGGCGGCCTCCAGCCCGGCCAGGACATCCTCGCGGTCGACCGCCGAGAGGAATCCGATCTCACCGAAGTTGACCCCGAACACCGGCACCCCGGTGCCGGCATAGCGCCGCAGCGCGGTGAGGATCGTGCCGTCCCCACCCAGGGTCAGGCAGATCTCCACGTCCGCGTCGAACGGTGCGTTGACCTCCACGCCGTCGGCGGCGACCAGATTGTGCTTCTCGGTCTCGCGCTCGTCGAAGAGCAGCGTGACCCCGCTGTCGCGCGCGAGCTTGAGCACCACCGACAGCGCCTGTTTGGTCTCCTCCGGACGTCGATGGGTGAACACCGTGGCACGGCGCGGCCGCGAGGTCACCGGGGTCGGCTCGCTCTGGGGCTCCAGCTCGGGGCGGGTCGCCGGCTCACTCATGGCTCCACCGCCAGCGCCGCGGCCTCCAGGTCGACCGACTCACCCGGGCGGCGCAGCCACACGAACGTCTCGCGATTGCCCTTGGGACCGGGGAGCTGGCTGGAGGCGAAACCACCCACTGAAGCGCCGTGCCCACGGCCGGCGCGGGCAACCGTCACCAGAGCGTCCCGCCGCAGCGCCGGGTCACGCACGACCCCACCCTTGCCGACGCGTTCGCGGCCGACCTCGAACTGGGGCTTGACCATGGCCAGGCAGTCGTAGTCCGGCGCGGCCGTGGCGAGCACTGCGCCCAGCACCTTGGTGAGAGAGATGAAGGAGAGGTCCATCACGATCAGGTCGGGAGCGTAGGGCAGGGCGGCGGCTTGCATCGAACGCGCGTTGCAGCGCTCGATCACCGTCACCCGCGGATCCTCGCGCAGGCGCCAGGACAATTCGCCGTAGGCGACGTCCAGCGCGACGACGTGCTCGGCACCGCGTTGGAGCAGACAGTCGGTGAACCCGCCGGTCGAGGCGCCGACGTCGAGGCAGCGGCGCCCGGCGACCTCGAGTCCCAGTGCGTCGAGCGCATTGGCCAGCTTGATCCCGCCGCGGGAGACATAGGGCAGCCCGCCGACCACCTCGAGCACGACGTCGTCGGCGACCTGCTGCCCGGCCTTGGCCGCGCGCTCGCGCCCGGGGCCGAGGAACACCTCGCCGGCGAGCACCGCGGCCGCCGCTCGGGTGCGGCTTTCGAACATGCCGCGATCGACCAGCAGCTGATCCAGACGGTGTTTTGTCATAGCTCTAACCAACTAACGCGAGGTAAGTGATGGGTGTCACAGTGGGCAGCGCAGGAGATGCCGATCATGGCTTTAGCGCTGCTGATCCCTCATCAGCAGCCCACAGCACCATCTCTCCTCCCTCTCGAGCGGCCCGCACATTCTGCGGGTCGTTCGATTTAAACGCGGGCTCAGGCCACGCGGTCGCGGCCGTTGACCGCGGCCAGCACACGCTCGGCGATGCGCTCGGGCGTGAAGCCCACCTCGGCGTGCAGCAGGGCCGGCGCACCGTGGGTGACGTAGCGGTCCGGCAGGCCGACGCGCAGCGTGCGCACGGCAGAGCCAGCGTCGGAGAGAAGCTCGAGCACGCCCGAGCCGAAGCCGCCGGTCAGCACGCCCTCCTCGATGGTGACCAGCAGCTCGTGCTCGCCGGCCAGCTGGTTGATCATCCCCTTGTCGAGCGGCTTGGCGAAGCATGCGTCGGCGACCGTCGCGGCGACGCCCTGCTCAGCGAGGATCTCGGCCGCCGCGAGAGCCTTGGCGACGCCGGAGCCATACCCCAGCAGCGCCACCCGCGGGTTGGCCGGCTCGACGAGGAGCTCGCCCTCGCCGATCTTCAACTTGCGGGGCCGACTCGGCAGGGGGACACCGATCCCGGCGCCGCGGGGATAGCGCAGCGCGACGGGGCCGTCGTCGTAGGCGAGTGCGGTGTGGAGCATGTGCACGAGCATCGCCTCATCGCGCGGAGCCATCAGGACGATGTTGGGCAGCGGCCGCAGGTAGGCGATGTCGAAGACGCCGTGATGGGTCGGGCCGTCATCACCGACCAGGCCGGCGCGATCAAGCGCGAAGACCACGTTGAGCTTCTGCAGACAGACGTCGTGGACGATCTGGTCAAAGGCACGCTGGAGGAAGGTCGAGTAGATCGCCGCGACCGGCTTGGCGCCGGCCAGCGCCATGCCCGAGGCGAGCAGGATGGCGTGCTGCTCGGCGATGCCGACGTCGAAGTAGTGGTCGGGCAGCTCGCGCTGGAGGATGTTCAGCCCGGTGCCGGAGTTCATGGCTGCGGTGATGCCGAGCACGCGTGGGTCGCGCTTGGCCTCACGCACGAGCGCGTCGCCGAACACCTTGGTGTAGGCCGGCGGCGTCGGCTTGGGGGTCGGCGCCTGAGGGCCGGTGTCGTCGGTCGCCGGCGGAGCCGCCTTGACGGCCGGGGCGGCGGTGGCGGGCTTGCGATCGACGATCGAGCCGGCCTTGGCGGCGTGCCACTCCTCCATGCCCTCGAGGCCACCCTCCTCGGCCGGGGCCCAGCCCTTGCCCTTGACCGTCGCGCAGTGGATGACCACCGGGCGGTCGGCCACCAGGGCCTCGCGCAGCGCCCGCCGCAGGGCCTTGACGTCATGGCCGTCGACGACACCGATGTAGGCCCAATCGAGCTCCTCCCACCACAGGCCCGGGGCCCAGAACGCCTTGAGCGACTCCTTGAAGTGGGGACCGAAGGTCTCGAACACGTGCCCGATCCCCGCCGGCAGCTTGGTCAGACCGGTCTCCACGTCCTCGCGGGCGTGCCAGAGCTTCGGGTTCAGGCGGATGCGGTTGAACATGCGCGACAGCGCGCCCACGTTGGGCGAGATCGACATGCCGTTGTCGTTGAGGATCACCACCACCGGGGTGCCCAGCCCTCCGGCGTGGCCGACGGCCTCGAGGGCGACGCCGCCGGTCATGGCGCCGTCGCCGACCACGGCGACGACCTTGCCGTCGGGCTCCAGACCCAGGCGCATCGACTCCTTCAGACCCACCGCGTAGCTGATCGCCGTGGAGGCGTGGCCGGCGCCCATGATGTCGTGCTCGGACTCGCTGATCGCACAGAACGGGGCGAGGCCCTCATAGTGGCGGATGGTCTGGAGCTGGTCGCGACGGCCGGTGAGGATCTTGTGCGGGTAGGCCTGATGTCCGACGTCCCAGAGCACCTTGTCGCGCGGAGAATCGAGCATCGAATGCAGCGCGACCGCGATCTCACAGGTACCGAGGTTGGCGCCGAAGTGGCCGCCGATCTCCCCCACCGTGTCGATGATGTGCTCGCGCACCTCCTGGGCGACCTGCTGGAGCTGGTCCTCGGTGAGACCGTGGAGGTCCTGGGGCTGATTGATGTTCTGGAGAAGTTCTGACATGGCCTCAGTAGCTGCGGGTGGCGATGAAGTCGGTGATCTGGCGCAGGGTTCCCGGGTCGCCCTCGAGGTGGACGCTGGCCGTGTCCAGCGCGTGCAGCGCGCGGGCCTGGGTCTCAGCGGCCTGACGCCGGGCTCCCTCGAGCCCGAACTCCGTCACGTAGGTCCGCTTTCCCAGCCGTTCGTCGCTGCCCTGGGCCTTGCCGAGATCCTGGGCGGATCCGGTGACGTCAAGGATGTCATCGACGATCTGGAACAGCACACCGAGCTCGCTTGCGAAGGTTCCGTAGCCGTCGATTGTCGCAGGGTCGGCGCCATGCAGCATCAGGGTGCAGCACACCGAGGCGCCGATGAGCGCGCCGGTCTTCAGCGCGTGCAGCCGTTTGAGCCCCCCGGCGTCACCGGAGGCGGTCTCGGCGACGTCGACGTACTGACCGCCGACCATGCCCGAGACGCCGGTCGCGCGGGCGAGGTGGGTGGCGGCGCGAAGCAGATCCGAGGGCTCGCTGCGCTGGTGGGTGAGCAGGTGGTCGAAGGCCTCGGCGTAGAGCCCGTCGCCGGCGAGGATGGCCACGTCCTCCCCGTAGACGACATGACAGGTGGGCTTGCCGCGGCGCAGGTCGTCGTCGTCCATCGCCGGCAGGTCATCGTGGATCAGGCTGTAGGTGTGGATCAGCTCGAGCGCGGCGGCCAGGGGCAGCACGCTCTCGGGCTCGGCGCCGGTGGCGCGGGCGGTGGCCAGGGCGAGCACGGGGCGGATCCGCTTGCCGCCGGCCAGCAGGCTGTAGCGCATCGCCTCCTGGAGCCCGGCGACGTCCGGCTGGGGCGAGAAGGTCAGCTCCTGGAGGTAGGCGTCGACCAGACGGCGCAGCTCGTCGGGGTAGGCGACCGGCAGGGCCACCTCAGACGTGGTCACAGGCGCGTCGCTCACGCAGCCGGCAGCGGAAGCTGGCCGGGCAGGTCCGGCAGCGGCTCGAGCGCGGCGCGGGTGGAGGCGTCGACCTCGGCTGCCGCCTCACCGGCCAGGCGAGCGCAGTCCTCGATCAGCGCGAGCGTGACGTCCGGCTCGTGGTCCCCCGAACGCAGCTGGCTGGCGGCGTCCTGTAGCCGCGAGCGCAGCTCGATGAGCGCTTCAGTCACCTACCGAAGGTTAGCGCCGGTGCGGATCCGCGGCGTCGAGTGCCCGGTTGACCAGTGCGTCAGCCGCCGCGTTCTCGGCGCGCGGCACCGTGTCGATGGACCACTCAGAGAACTCTGCCAGTGCTGCCCGAGCCTGGGCGTGCAGCTCGGCCATGGCGGGATGCTTGACCTTGTACACGCCGGTCAGCTGCTTGGCCACCAGCTCGGAATCGCCGATCAACCGGATCTCGGACTCACCGAGCTCACGGGCACGCTCCAGCGCTCTCAGCACCGCGCGGTACTCGGCCACGTTGTTCGACGCCACCCCGATCGGCTCAGCGATCCGCTCGAGCACCGTGCCGTCGGGCGCCGCCAGCACGATGCCGATCGCCGCCGGCCCGGGGTTGCCCCGGGCGCCGCCGTCGACATGGATGACCAACACCGGTGGGGGAGCTAGTCCTCGACGGCCGGGCTGTCGGGGATGTCGCCGGGCACGCGCGCTCGGCGGCGGTCGCGCACCACCCGCTGCTCACCGGCGGCGCTGCCGTCGTGGCCCGGGCTGCGCCGCGACGTCCGACGCCGATCGATGATCACCTCGACGTTGACATCGTCGGCGTAGTAGGCCGACATCTTCTCGAACAGCTCATCCTCGAGCGCCTCTGGGATCACGCAATAGATCACGCCGTCAGAAATCCTAACGCCACCCGCGCCCGAGGCCGGGTCAGCCCACCGCAACGTGGAGTTGGCCGCCGTCGTCGGCGACGGCCGCCCGGACCTGCTCCTGGGGCGTCAGCTCGGTCAGCTCATAGCCCTGACCGTCGAGGCGAACACTGGCGCGCTCGGCGCCGAGATCGACCTCGTAGCGGTACCAGCACAGCTCCCAGGAGGCGACGACGCGGACCAGCGCCGGGTGGGCGCGGTCGGGGAGCACCGCCACTGCGGGCGCGCCGAGTGAGCGGGCCACCCCTGCGACGGTCCGAGGATGCTCACTGGCGTTGAAGGCCTCGACGGCCGCCGCGATCTTGGAATCCTCACCGGTCGGCACGGCGTGCACGTGCCGGGGCTCGCGCGCTCGTTCCGGGGCCTCGGCCGGGACGGTCCGTTCGGCTCCCCGCTCCCGGGTACTGGTGCGGGCCCGCTCACGCGGAGCGTCGGCGCGCTCGCGCCGGCGCTGCTGGCGGCTGATCGGTGCCGCGGTCGGCCCGGGCTCAGACAGCGCCGGCTCGATCGGCCAGGCGTCACCCGACAGGGCGTCGTCGAGGTTGGCGGCCGGACCGGAGATGCCGGTCTGCTCGCGGTTGCGACGCCGGCGTCCGAACACGGAGCGTCGGCGCTCCTGGGTGGCCAGCGACGGGTCGTAATCGGGGACCGAGCCCTCACGGATCCAGCCCTCGGCGAGCGCCCGCGGCTTGCACAGCTCACACACCTGATGGCGGTTGGCGCCGCCGATGAACACCTCGACTCGCTCGCCTCTCAGCAGCGTCCGTCCGCAGATGTCACACGGGATATAGGCGTGGTTCGGCCGGATGTCCTTGGTGCTCATCTGAGCCTAATCTAGCTCGCCGGCGAGCTTGCCCCGCAATCTCAGAACCGCCTTGGTATGCAGCTGAGACACGCGGGATTCCGTCACGCCGAGCACCTCACCGATCTCCCGGAGCGTCAGGTTCTCGTAGTAGTAGAGCGCGATGACCAGCTTCTCGCGTTCGGGCAGCGCCGCGATCGCGCCGGCGATCCGGTCGCGCAGCTCGCCCTGGTCCACCACGGCCTCCGGGGTCGGGGTGTTGTGGTCGGGCAGGGTGTCGAGCAGGCTGACCTGGTCGCCGTTCTGGTCATTGGTGTTCCACAGCTCGTCCAGGGCGATGATCGTCGAGTGGCTGATCTGGACCAGCGAGTCCTGGAAGTCCGACACCGACATCTCCAGCTCGGCGGCCATCTCCTCGTCGGAGGGGGCGCGCTGGAGTCGCATCTCGAGCTTCTGGTTGGCCCGCTCGATCTCCCGCGCCCGGGTCCGCACCGAGCGCGGCACCCAGTCCAGGGTGCGCAGCTCATCGATGATCGAACCGCGGATGCGCGTGATCGCGTAGGTCTCGAACTTGATCTCGCGACTGAGATCGAAGCGCTCGATCGCGTTGATGAGGCCGGTGAGACCGTAGGAGACGAGGTCGGCCTCATCGACGTGGGCGGGCAGCCCGGAGCTCATGCGGCCGGCCACGTACTTGACCAGCGGGGAGTAGGCCACGACGAGGCGTTCACGGGCACGCTGGTCCCCCTGGGACTTGTAGCGCTTCCAGAGGTCCCGCAGCTCGATCGCTTTAACGTTGGTATCCATCGCGGAGTTCGGAGATCTTAGGCCCGCGGGTGGGATCGGGCGTAGGCGGAGCGCAGTCGCGCCGACTCGACGCGAGTGTAGACCTGGGTTGTGCTGATCGTGGCGTGCCCGAGCAGCTCCTGGATGGAACGCAGATCTGCGCCTCCTTCGAGCAGATGGGTGGCAAAGGAGTGGCGCAGCGCATGGGGATGGGTGGGCTCACGCAACTTGAGCCGTCGCCGGACGTCGCTGGTGTTCAGCCGCCGGCCGCTCTTGGAGATGAACAGAGCGTCGTGGCCGGGGTGCTGGTCTGTGGGACCAGCACCCGGGTGGGGCGCCCCGTCGGGTGCGCTGAGGGCCGGGCGGCCGCGGTCGAGGTAAGCGCCGACGGCGCGGCGGGCGTGCTCTCCCAGCGGCACGATCCGGGTCTTGTCCCCCTTGCCCTCGATGCGGACCTGTTCGGCGTCGAAGTCGATCGCCCCGCGGTCGAGGTTGACCACCTCCTCGGCGCGCAGGCCACAGGCGTAGGCGAGCTCGAACATCGCCCGGTCGCGCAGGTCGAGTGGCCTCCCGGCGCCGATGCCGTCGAGCAGGTCGGCGATCTCGTCCGCTCTGAGCACGTCGGGGAGGCGCTGGGGTTTCTTCGGCGCACTCAGCAGGTCGGCCGGGTTGGAGCTGGCGTATCCCTGCTCGACGAGGACGCGGAGGAACACGCGGATGGCCGCCAGCTTGCGGGCGATGCTCGTCGGGGCCTGACCGCGCTGGGACAGCGCGGCGAGGAAGCGGCGCAGCGACTTGACGTCGAGCGCGTCGGGCGCCAGGCCCTGGGGTTCGGCGTAGGCCCGCAGCTGGGCGATGTCGCTCATGTAGGCGCGCACGGTCTTCTCGGCGACCGCGCGTCGAGACAGATCGGCTTGAAAGTCGGCGATCGCCCGCTGCCAGTCCACGCGGTGGGTTTCGCCGGGGTGGGGCGAAATCCCTACCTAGGACGTGGAGACGTCGACAACGGTGCCGATCGGCGTGTAGGGGAAGACCGAGGCGGCCTCGGAGTAGGGCATCTCCACACACCCGTCGCTCTGGGGGAAGCCGTAGGAGCTGCGGATGTAGCCGTGCAGCGCGTCGCCGCCGTTGAAGTAGGAGACGTCGGGGATGCCGGGGTCGGTGTAGTGGCTGCCGTCCGGGTTGATGCCGGTCATCGTCGTGCTGGTCAGGTGCTCGAACACCGCGTACACCCCGGTGGCCGTGCCGCCGGCGGCGGCGGTGCCGGTGTTCACGGCGCCGGACGCGACGGTCTGGCCGTCGTGCCAGGTGGTCTCGGTCTCACCCGAGCTGGCCTCGTGCACGTAGACGAACGTGTAGCCGAAGGCGTTGGTCGCGTGCTTGAGCTCGGCCTGGATCAGCGCCTTCCACACCTGGGGACCGTCTACCCCGTCGGGGGTCAGGTCGTTGCTGTTCTCGAACGCCATCACCGCGGCCTTGGTCAGCTCGTCGTAGCTGCCGGGCTGCCACTGGGCCTTGAGCGCGGCCGGAGTGTTCCCATAGCGCCAGCTGAAGGAGCCCGACGGGGCTTGCTCCGCGGCGGCCTCCTGGGCCACGAGGGTGTCGGCCACCGGGGTTCCGGACTGGCTGAAGGAGACCGGGAGGTAGCCCAGCCCGGCGAGCAGCTGCTGCAACCGCGTGGTGGAGCCGCCGGGCACCGGCCAGGTGCCCACGGGGTCGCCGGTACCGCCGATGAGGTGGACCTGGGAGGGCAGTGCCACCTGCACCTTGGCGCCCAGCCCGTAGCCGTACCCGGAGGGCACGAACTGAATCGTGTGGCTGTTGAGCGTCTTCCAGGTGCCCGATCCGGCCGGGCTGACCGCGGGCATGTCCCCGGACAGCGCCTTGGAGATCGGCTTGGAGAAGGTCATGGTGATCTTCGTGGTCGGGGTGAGCGTCGTGCCCGGCGCGGGTGTGGCGACCGCGGTCGCGCTGCTACCGGCGGGGAACCAGGAGACGGCCTGCTTGGCGGGGATCTCCCAGCTGCGCGGAGCGGCGGAGACCTCGAGGGTTCCGGCGGTGGCGGTCGGCTTGATCTCCACCGCGGTCTGGGCGGTCGCCAGCGTGCGGTCGTTGATCGCGCCGCCGAGGTTCCCGTAGCCGAAGCTTGTCACCGGCTCGGTGAAGTGCAGCGCCATCATCTCACCGGTCTTGACCGTCACGTACTGGGAGGTCAGCTTGGAGGCCGGCGTGGTCAGCGACAGCCTGATCTGGGACTTCGAGCCCGCCAGCCAGGCATTCCAGCCCGGGCGGGTCACGGTGGCGACGATCGTCACGGGCTGGCGGGTGGGGACCTTGACGGTGGGATAGACCTCGTCGCCGACCATCTTGACCGGCAGATCCTTCACCTCGCGGCCGATGACGGCCGACACCCGGGTCACCTTGGCGCCGCCGAGCGGCATCTTGAGCGTGGCCAGCGCGGTATCGCTGCGGGTCAGCGTGGCCTTGGAGGTGGTGACGAGGACCGCGACCACCACAAGGGCGATGAAGGGCAGTGCAACGAGCGAGAGGGCCAGCCCGCGCTTGAGCCAGCGCCGATCACCGGCGCCCCGCCCCGTCGTCAGATTTTGCTGATAACTCATGAAGGTCCTCGACGTGGGCCCGGTGGACTCACGCTTCAAAAAGTGTAGCCCTCCCTATTCGCGGTTCTCCCCCTGTCGGGTCGCTTGCACGTCATTTCCCAGCCGGTTCTTATGGAGTTCTCAGAATGCGCCTGGCGAACGCGGGAGCCGCCGCGGCGTTCGCCAAGGGCTGCAGATCCAGCATGTCCTCGATCGAATGGAGCAGGGAGTACGGCTGATAGGCGGTGCTGACGCGCCGGTCCTTCGGTGTCCAACGGGAGATCACGAGCGCTCCCGTGCTGTAGGGGCGCCGGCCGTGCTCGGGCGTGACCCCGGAGAACGCGATGATCAGCACTCCGTTGGCCTGATAGGCCCGGGAGCTCAGGATCTGGGGAATCCACGTCGCCAGGAACTGATCCTCGGCCGTGACGCCGGACGCCTGCCCGGGGGCGCAGTAATCGTCGCGGCCCGCCGTCGTTGCCGACTCGGCGGCGCCGGTCGTCGTCATCAGGGTGGAGGTGGTGCTCGTCTGTGGCGTTGTCGCTGAGGCGGCGGCGTTCGTGGCGCCTGTCGTGGTACCGGTGCTCGTCACTCCGATGCTCGTCGTGCCGGTTGTCGTGGTGCCGGTCGTCGTCCCGGTGGTCGTCGTTGAGGTGGTCGTCGTCGAGGTGTCTGACCCAGCGGCGCTCGTGAGCGCGCCATCCGCGCAGGCGCTGGGAGCGATGTAGGTGAGCGCCGGCACGGCCGTGGGCGCCCCAGCCAGCACCGGGCCCAGCTGGGAGGTGTCGCCCTCGTCGAGATAGCACGCACCGGAGCCCGTCAGGGACGGGAAGAAGATGAAGGGGTTGTGGATCGTCGCGTAGTCGGCGTCGACGGTCGAGATCGCTGAGTCCTCGGCACCGTCGCTCTGGGGCGTCGGACACGCGGTCGCGCCCATTCCCTCGACATAGGCCTTCCACTGCTTGCCGAAGTTCGTGACCTGATCGGCCAGGGTCAGCGTCGTGTCTGGGTAGACACAGCCCGCGCCCGGCACGGTCCCGTTGGCCGCGGCCAACGCCGTGGCCGGAAACGCCACGTATCGCGGACAGCCCGCCGTGGTGTCCCGGTTCGGCGGCTGTCCGCTGAGCAGACCGATCTGATCGGCCAGCTCGCCATGGCCGAGTGAGCGATAGCCGCTCAACAGCGTGCCCTGCTTCAGCAGCGACCGCAGGTAGGTCGCAGTGGTCGCCCTCCCGAAGGCGGCGGAAAAGGACCGAGTGCTGAGAGAGACGACGAAAACGTGACCGACCTTCGGCAGGCCGACGTTCGTCGGCGTCGTGGCCGTCGTCGCGGTCGCGGTCGCGGTGGTGACGGTCGCTGCGCTCACCGCTGGTGGCGCGTCATCACCTCCGGCGTCTGCCGTCGATGGGGTCTCGCTGGCCGGCGGGGCGATGTTCCTCGCCGGGCTGGTGGTGACCGTGGGAGGCGCGATCGCCACCAGGGTCTCCCCTCGCTGCACGGCCGTGACCGTGGCGGGATGTCTCAACGCAGCCAGGGCGTCCTTCTGCGCGGCGGTCCCGGCCAATCCTGCGTGTACCACCAGGGCCGTGGCCAGCCCGGACAGGAGGGCGACCAGGACCAGCGTCCTGCGGGTGAGGCTCATCTCACTGGGAGGGCGCGACCGTCGCCTGGCCCGGGGCGGGCGCCTCACCCACCAGCGGCGGCTGCCCGGACTCGACCTGTGACGTCCCGGCGCCCTGGGCCAGCAGTGCCTCGACCTGAGCGAGCTCGTTGTCGACGGCCTGGAGCGCCGCAGCCCGGGCCACGAGCACGTCCAGCTTCACGTGATCGCGGATGGCCATCTCATAGAACAGGCCGCCCAACTCCGACTGCATCAGTGCGAAGCGTTCCAGGAGCCGCTCACGCTGACCCTCCAGCGCCGTCGAGTCGGCCATCAGCCCCCACCCCCCACCTGAGAGGTGATGGGGTCGAGATAACTCTGCCCGGTCGTGTTGTTGAGCTTCTTCACGATGCTGGCGGACTGTTTCTGCTGGGACTTCGTCTGCTTGGCGCCGACGACCGCGGACTTCGTCTCCGCGGCGGGGGACTTGGTGGCACTGCCGGACTTCGAGGACTTCGCGGATTTCGCCTGAGCGGCTGACTTGGCCACCTTCGCCCCGGCGGCGACGGTGACGACCGAGGCAGAGCCGCTCTGGACCGTGACAACCTGGGCGCGCTCACCCTTGATCGCCTTGAGCAGGGCCGGGTCCTGATTGTTCGAGGACCGACCGATCAGCACGCCGACGCCGATCGCGATCGGGATGAGGGCGAGCATCAGCGCCGAGATAAGCCGACTGCGCCGCGAGGAGACCACCACTGCACGGGTGGCCCGCTGCCCGCGCACCGGGGACCGGTGCATGTAGGCCGAGGCCGGATCGTTGACGCCGACGCGGTGGGCGCCGCACTCAACGCAGTAGCGCTGATCGACCGCCACCGGCGCGCCGCAGGTGTCACAGCGCAGGCCACTGGCACCGCCCGGCTGAGCGCCGCTGGCGTAGGGCAGGCTCGGTTGTGGATCCGACTCAGCTGAGGTCTGTGGGTCGAATTCGGGCGTAGGATCTGTGGGGCTGACGCTCATGACTACTGATAAGTGGTGGGCAGCACTTCGACACGGACCTGGGTCCCCAGGGTTTTCCCGGCCAGGTGAATCTTCACTGTCTGGATTGAGCCGCTTCCAATGTAGGACACCGTTCGGTTGCCGGCACTGACCAGCCGGTGCCCATCGGTGCCGACGCTGTAGAGCTGCAGTTGATACTGCGGGACGCTCGAGCGATTGTCGACCTGGACCTTCAGGAGCTGGTCAGCACCGAGGCTGGCCACCTTGGCCGACACGACGGGGGTCGCGGAGATGTCGCCGGGCTTGACCGTCGGCTTGGCACCGACGCGGGCGAACAGGCGCGCGTTGGCCGGCAGCTTTGCGGCGCTGGTGAACACCCATGTGATGGTGCCGCGCGCGGGGATCAGCGGCAGGTGAGAGCTGAAGTAGCTGAGGCTGTCGGAGGCGTTCAGGTAGTGGCTTCGCCGCCCGGTGAGATAGCCGACGGAGATCGGCAGGTCGCTCAGCGGTCTCGACGTCGTGTTCTTGACGGTGGCGACCACGCCGCTGACGCCCGCCCCAGACAGCTTGGCGACCCCGGCGACGCGGGTGACCGTCACGGCCGAGCTGGGCCGGCGGACCACCGTGCTGTTCTGGGCCGCCACCTGGCGGTCTGAGTTGATGCGCTCGCGCGCGGCCTCCTGCTGGGTGGTCGTGCACCCAGCCAGCAGCCCCACCGCACTGAGGAGGGCGCCGGTACCGAGCATCCGCCCACCGATCCGGCTAACCGAAGGCACCTGCGATGTACTCCCGGGTGCGGTCCTGCACGGGGGCGGAGAACAGGCGGGCCGCCGGCGCGTACTCGATCAGTTCACCCAGGTACATGAACGCGACGTGATCAGCGATGCGCCGGGCCTGCTGGAGGTTGTGGGTGACGATCACCACGGCCACCTCCTTACGGAGCTTCACGATCAGATCCTCGATGACCGCGGTCGACTGGGGATCCAGAGCCGAGCACGGTTCGTCGAGCAACAGCACCTCGGGGTTGGCCGCCAGTGCGCGAGCGATGCACAGGCGCTGCTGCTGGCCGCCGGAGAGCCGGAGCGCTGGATGGTCGAGGTTGTGCCTGACCTCCTCGAGCAGGCCGGCGCGCTCCAGCGCGTTCTCGACCGCCGGCCGCAGGGCACCTTTGCGCGGCCGCCGGCGCGACTGCTCGCGCAGCACGTAGGCGATGTTGTCGAAGATGCTCATCGGGAAGGGGTTGGGCTGCTGGAAGACCATCGTCACCTGGCGACGCAGGTCGGTCGCCTCGAACTCGGTGATGTCATCACCGTCGAGGGTGATGTGGCCGGTCAGCGACGCTCCGTTGGTCAACTCGGTCAAGCGGTTGAGCGAGCGCAGCAGCGTCGTCTTGCCACAGCCTGAGGGTCCGATCAGCGCCAGGACCTCGCCCTGGCGGATCGGCAGAGAGACCGATTTGACGGCCGGCTTGGCCCCGTAGGCGATGGAGACGTCCTCGACGCGCATCCGTTCGGTGACGACCGCCGGCTCGCGGGGCACCTCGCCGTGGCCCACCACCGGAGCCGCGGGCGACGGAGCGCTGGGCGCGAATACCGGGACGACGGATAGCTGCGCCGGCCCGTGCGCAGGCTCGCGCGGCGGGACCGGTGCGAGAGTGCCGTGACCGGCCACGCGGGGCTGTGAGTGGCCGTCACCCACCACGGTGACGGGAGCACCCGGGGCAAGCCGGCGAATCGGACGTGGCTGTTCCTTCAGTTCCATTTCAGGTCCTTTGAGCGCCGGCCGGCGCGGTTGATGACGAGATTGACGATGAGCACGATGAGCAGCAGGACGAAGGCCGCGGCCCAGGCCTTCTGGGGCTGGTTCAGATCGCCGGTCGGCGCGTTGTCGTAGACGAAGCTGGTCAGCGTCTCGCCGGTACCCCGCAGCAGGTTCAGCACCGGGACGTTGCCGACCGTGTCGAACTGCGGGGTGTCACCGAAGAGGAACAGGATGATCGCGGTGTCGCCGATCACATGCCCAGCGGCGAGCATCGATCCGGTGATGGTCTGAGGCCGGACGGCCGGCAGCAGCACCCTGCGGATCGTTGCGGCCTTGGTCTTGCCGAGCCCGTAGGAGGCCTCGCGCACATGGTTGGGGATCGAGCGCAGTCCCTCGCGCACCTGCACGACGATGAGCGGCAGACCGAGCAGAGCCAGCATCGCCGCGGCGGTGAGCAACGACCTTCCGTACACCACCGCGCCGCTTCTGGAGGACAGGAACTCCAGGAAGTTCGCGCGGAACAGCAGCATGCCGAAGATCGCCAGCACGACCGACGGGGTGCCCGCGAGCATCTCGACCGAGGACTCAACGACCCGTGCGAGCGCTGAGGGCCGGCCGTATTCACTCAACCACACGGCGACAGCCACGCCGAGCGGGGTCGCCACGAGGATCGCGATGCTCGTGGCGAGCAGGGAACCGAGGATCGGCTCGAGGATGCCGCCGGTCTCGCTCTGGTTGTACCCGGTCTTGGGGTTGGTCCAGAGCATGTCGGGACGCAGGAAGCGGATGCCCTGAATCGCCACGTAGACGATGATCGCGGCGCAGATGGCACACACCAGCAGCCCCATCGCCCAGGCAAAGGCCAGCCCCGCCCGGTCGATCAGGCTCCAGGTTGCCGTCGACTCGACCGCCTTGTGACGCTTGCCGCGCCGGGGCGTGGGCTCGGGAGGGGTGACGGTCGCGCTCATGCCGCCGCGCCGCCCACGTTGAAGTACTTCTTCATCGGTTGGCGTGCCGCGTAGCCGAGGAGGGAGAGTCCGAGCGCGGATACCAGCAGCACCGCACCCATGGCAAAGAGCGTATGGCGCGGGGCGGCGAAGCTGAGGCCGTCAGAGTTGCCGATCAGCGTCGCGGCCAGACCCTGAGACGGCTCGAGGAAGAAGACGAGACCGTCGGCCGGATTGGGACCGAACAGCGTGCCGCCGGACACCATTTCCAGGGCGATCGCCTCACCCAGCGCGCGCGCGGTTGCCAGCACCGTGCCGGCGATCAGCGCCGGCCGAGCGGTGCGCACCGCGATGAGCCAAAACGTCCGCCAGCGGTTCACCCCGAGGGCCAGGGAGCCCTCGAGCCAGTTCCGCGGCACAGCCCTCAGCCCCTCCGCGAAGGTGGCGATCATGATCGGGCAGATCATGATCGCCAGCACGATCACACCGGCCAGCAGGCCCTGCCCGCTGAGCGAGATCACCGGCGTCATCTCCGCCGACTCCTTGGCG
Source organism: Solirubrobacteraceae bacterium (assembly GCA_965198695.1). GTDB lineage: Bacteria > Actinomycetota > Thermoleophilia > Solirubrobacterales > Solirubrobacteraceae > Palsa-465. Next base: position 363,984 of record CBDAPW010000004.1, read on the forward strand.
GTCACGAGATGGTTGGCGATGAAGGGGACCAGCACGAGAATGCCGATGAGGCCGTAGACGACCGAGGGCACGCTGGCGAGGACACGCACCACGGGTTCCAGCACGTTTCGGATGCCCCTGGGGGCGAACTCGACGAGGAATATCGCCGCGAAGAGCGATCCGATGAAGGACAGGATCACCGCGAACCCGGTGGTCAGGATGGTCGACCAGATGACCGGCCAGGCGTGGAAGGTCCAGACGGTCCTGGTGCCGTTGAGTCCAGCGTTGTAGATCGCCGCGAACTGCGCGTTGGCGCTTCCGCCACCACCGAACCAGTGGAGGCCGTTGTGAGCAAAGGAAGGCCAGGCCTGAACGATGACGTAGACCAGGATGGCGACCGGAATCGCCGCCACGACACAGACCAGCGCGCCGAGCGAGAACTCGGCGCGCTGATCGGAACTGAGCTTGGTCCCCGATTCGAGGATCAGCTCGTCAGCTGGATATCCGTCACCGGATTCGGGGTGCGTCACTCACGACTCGCTTGGTCCGAACCGGTACGCCTACTTGTTGAAGTAGGGCACGGCCCCGGCCTGGTTGATGACACTCGCCGCCGCCGAGCTGGTCTTGACCCAGTTGAAGAACGCCTTCACGGTCGCGTTGGCACCCTTGTTGGGGAGCACGACCCAGTCGAAGTGAGTCAGCGGATACCCACTCTTGCCGCCGGTCTTGCCGAACGCCTTCACATTCGCAGCGGTCGGGGCGTAGGCAGTGCCACCGTTCTTGATCGAGACCGACAACGCCTTGACCCCGGACTTCTTCGAGTTGGCAAGACCGATGTAGCCGATCGAGTTGGCGACTGAGCCGACCTCGGTGGCGACCAGGCCGTCGGAGGACTCGGCGGTCACGTCAGATCCGAAGGTCGCACCGTTGAGGACAACCTTCTGGAAGATCGTGTAGAGGCCGGCGGTGGGCTCACGACCGTAGGGATGGATTGTCGTGCTCAGGCCCGAGCCCGACACGCCGGTCCAGGACGAGATCTTGCCCTCGAAGATGTCCGCCGCCTCGGGCTCGCTGATCTTGGTGAGCTTGTTCGACTTATTGACCGCGATCGTCTCGGCGTCGAGGAACAGCGGATTCGACGTCACCGACGTGGTCGACGGCTGGGCGGTCTGGAGCGCGAACTCGGAGGTGCCGCTCTGGACGTCCTGTACGCCGGCATTGCCGCCGTCTGCGGTGTACTTGAGCTTCAGGCCCTTCCCGGCTGCCGTCTTGGTGTAGGCGGCGAACAGGTCCTGGAGATAGGTCTGAGCGGCGCTGGAGCCGGACCCGATGATGGTCCCACCGCTGGCAGCAGCGGCGCTCCCCGGGACGGCCAGCGCAAGCGACGCGGCGATCGCGCCGATGGACGCGACCCCGGCTCCCGCCGTGAGGCTTCGATTGACGCGCGAGCGCCTGGAACGTGTGGGCAACTGGAATTCCTTTCGAAACTAAATACTACAAAGTCGATCTACTTTTGCCGGTGCGCAGAGTAGCACCAAGTCAAGCGAATAGACGAATGTGATCGATTCGAGTTTCTAAATTGGTCTGGTGAAGTTTGTTGGCGCAGGTGTTTCCAGCCGGGAACGTCCCTGCCGCGGCACCGTGAGCCGCCCGGCGCGCCAGGGGAATAAGGACACGCCTCGATAGATGTGCCCCAGTCAAGTGGGCATCAGGCGACGCGGCAGACGTGAAAGCCAGCCGTCGGCCACCAGCCAGGGACATTCCCCGGCGCGGCAGCTCAGTCGCTGATCACCGGAGCGTTTTCGCTGCCGTTGTCGGTGTTGGCACCGGCGGCCCGTAGGCGCGAGCCCTCCCACCGCGACAGGCGCCAGATGTCACTGCGGATCTGGTCGAGCTTGATCTGGCGGCCGGCTCCGTGCTCGTTGGCGGTCTCCAGGAAGTGAATCTCGTCACCGGTGAGCGCCATCCACTTTGCCAGCACGTCGTCTGAATTCGGCAGGCAGTCACTGCCGCCCGGACCCGGCTCGTCCGGAAACACCACGCAGTACTCCTGCAGCGGCATGCCGGTCGAGGCCAGGAACGACACCACCGGCCGATGGGGGTAGACGAGATAGGCGACTTCGCCACCGCGTCCAGCCGGGCTGCGTCCGCTCCAGACACGGATGAAGCCAAGCTCCCGGTACATCGTCCACTCCTCCTCGGTGACGCAGGAGCGCAACAGCTCACGCGCACGCTGCTCGGCACGCCGTTCGCGGCCCGGGTCAGCCAGGAGGAAGGGCTCGGTCCGGTGACGGCGGGCCTTCATACGCTTCCACGCCCCCACCATTCCGGGCGCGAGAAGGTCGAACAGCAGAGCTACGGCCACGACAATCGAGGCGCCCAGCGCGAGGATCACGAGTCAGCCACCCGCCGCGCGCGGAACGAAGATCACGCGATCAGCATCCCGGGGGACGTCGCGGAAGGACTTCACCATCTGGGCGCCGCGCTGGCCGTCAACCCCCGTCGTGGGGACCGCCGCCCAAAGCCCGGCGTCGATCTGGCGGCGGAACTCCTCCACCAGGCGTTCCTCATCCTCAGCGATCTCGACGTCACCTTCGGCGATGACGACTTCGCCATGCCCCGACTTCATCCTGAGAAACCGCACCGGAGGATTATGCCAGAGGATGATCGATGCCATGGGGCCATATCGACGTCCAGATCGCACCCTGACGCATCCCGAAGGATAAATCCCCGCTCTGTGCAGGATCTATCCACCTGGCCGGATGTCAAGGACATCCACCGGCCCCCGGTGCCCACCGGTGAGCACCACCACCGCCAGAGGCGCGACACGCCGATACCCAGCGCAGCACTCGGGTCAGTTGTGCAACACCGTCAACGCGCCGCCGGGCCCGCGCACGATGCGGCCCTTGAGCTCGAGCGCGGTCAGATCCGCCAGCATGGCGGCGTCGACCTGGGTCACGTTGTTCAGGCCAGCGGTGATCTCGCCAAGCAGCGCGGCCTCGGAGGCCGTCACCGCCGGGTGCAGCTCCTCGGGCACGGAGACGACAGCTTCGCCGTAGATCAGGTCGAGCACGTCCTGGGCGTTCCGCACGGCTCTCACGCTGGCGGGGTCGACCACATGGCGCCCGGCTCTGGCCTTGGCCAGGAGCAGGTTGGTCCCCGCGGACTGCGAGATCCCCACCGGCCCGGGCAGCACGCCGATCCAGCGTCCGGCTCGATCGGCGTGGCGTGCGGTGATCAGGGCACCTGAGCGCTTGGGCGCCTCGATGAGGATCGTCGCCAGCGCGAGGCCCGCGATCACCCGGTTGCGGGCCTGCAGCGCCCAGCTCCAGGTGCGGACGTCGGGCCCGAGCTCGCTGATCACCGCACCGGTGGCCACGATCTCCTGAAACAGCCGGGTCTTGCGTTGCGGGTAGGCCCGGTGAGCCGAGCCCGCGAGGACGGCGAGGGTCGGACCGCCGGATCGCAGGGCCCCCTCGTGCGCGGCGCTGTCGATCCCGAAGGCCATGCCGCTGACCACGGTCATGCCCGCTGCGGTGAGTTCGGTGGCCATCTTCTCCGCAACGGCCAACCCGTACGCGGTGGCCCGGCGCGTCCCCACGATGGCCACCGCCGGCCGGTTGAGGATCGCGACGCCCCGCTCGACGTCGGCGTTGAGCGACAGGACCGCCGGTGCGAGCGCCTCCAGGGATCGCAGCGAATCCGGGTACTCCTCGGCGTGCTGACACAACAGATGCAGCCCCGTGGCGTGAGCCTGGTCGATCATCGCCCGGGAATCACGGTGCCGGAACGCGGCATAGCGCTGGAGCAGTTCCTCCTCCTGGCGTCCGCCCAGCAGCGTGATCAGCTCGAGATCGCCGAGGCCGAGCAACTTCTCGGCCATCGCTCGCTGTCTCTCGATGCGCGGGGCCACCAACTCGACCAACCATCGCCGACGCAGACACGCATGACAGGCGTTCATGCCGCGACCTGCTCTGCGGCGGTGCGCTGGCGCAGAGCGAGGGCGAGGAGCAGGTCCGTCTCCTTGACGCGGACGTGACCCTCGAGGTCGGCGATGGTGCGTGCCACCCGCAACACGCGCTCGCGCCCCCGGGGAGACAGCACGCCGGACTCATAGGCGCTGCGCATGGCCGACTTCGCCCCGGCCTCGAGCATCGGGGCGAGGGCCTCCCGCGCCACCGCGCGCTCGCGGGCCTCGAGCACGCGGGCCCGCACACTGGCGGAACTGGTGCGCGGCGGCGCCACCAGGTCGGCCTCCTGCGGGCGATGCACGTTGACCATCAGATCGATGCGGTCGAGCAGCGGCCCACTCAGGCGTCGGCGATAGCGCATCAACTCGGCCTCGCCACAGCTGCAGCGTCCGGCCCCCGCACCGGCGAATCCACAGGGACAGGGATTGGTCGCGGCCACCAGCATGATCTGAGTCGGAAAGACAAGGGCCTTCTGCCCGCGCACGATCGTCACGTAGCCGTCCTCCAGGGGCTGTCGTAAGGCCTCCAGGGTGGGGCGGTGGAATTCGGCCAGCTCGTCGAGAAACAGCACCCCGTTGTGGGCCAGCGACGCTTCACCCGCCCGTGGTTGTGAACCACCGCCGACCAGCCCCGAGGCGGAGATGGTGTGGTGGGGAGCCCGAAAGGGACGAGTTCGGATCAGACCACCGCTGGTCAGGCCGGCGATGCTGTGAATGCGGGTCACCTCGAGCGCCTGTTGACGGCTGAGCGGCGGGAGGATGCTCGGCAGTCGCCGCGCCAACATCGTCTTGCCGGTGCCGGGCGGCCCCTCGAGCAACAGGTTGTGGCCCCCGGCGGCGGCCACCTCGAGTGCCAGCAGGGGCAGGGCGTGACCGCGCACATCGGAGAGGTCCAGTTCGGGGTCATCCAGGCGCCCAGCGGGCTCGGGCTGCGGTGGTGGTGGGAGACGGCGCCCCGTCGCGGCATCCACCACATCCCGCAACCCGTCCACCGCCGCGATCTGGAGCCCGTCCACCAGCGCGGCCTCCGCCCCACGTTCGCGCGGCACGATGAGGCGCGGGATGTTGTGGCGGCGAGCTCCCTCAGCCACCGCAAGAGCCCCGGGAGCCGGGCGCAGCTCACCCCCCAGGGAGAGCTCGCCGAAGACAGCCACCCCAGCGGCGAAGCCGGGAGGCATCTGGCCGCTGGCGGCGAGCAACGCCAGCGCCAAGGCCGCGTCGAAGCCCGGACCGGCCTTGCGCAGCGAGGCCGGGGCCAGGTTGGCGGTGATGCGCTGTTGGGGGAACTCGAATCCCGAGTTCTGAATGGCGGCGCGGACCCGCTCGCGGGATTCGCGAACCGCGGCGTCACCGAGTCCGACGATGGTGAAGGCGGGGAGGCCCGGCCGGATGTCGACTTCGACGATGACCAGGCGTGGTTGGACACCGTCGATGGTGAATGTGGAGACGCGGGAGAGAGGCATGGCTGAGACGGTAAGTTCCGGCACTGTAAAAGTGAGCAAACTCTCCAACGGTTCTGACACAGATGTGTCACAACTGGCGTTACACCTCCGACGGCGTGACACAGTCGTCACATAATTGGTACAGAGGCGTTTCAGAGGTAACCCTTTTTTACAGTCCCGGGACCTAGCGTCCAGGACATGCCAGACACCAGCCCGACCGACCCCCGCCGGCGCCTCGGCGCCCTCGGGGAGGAGATCGCCACCCGACATCTGCTCGCCCGGGGCTACCGGGTCATCGATCGCAACTTCCGCACCCGCTGGGGCGAGCTGGACATCGTCGCGGCGGACCGCCGGACCCTGGTCTTCTGCGAGGTCAAGACCCGCCGGGCCACCGTGACGTGGCGTGATCCGCTGGAGTCAGTCGATGCCCGCAAGCGGGTGCGTCTGCGGCGGATGGCTGGACAGTGGCTCGCCCAGCGCAGTGCCGGTCAGCGGCTCGACGTCTGTCGCTTCGACGCGATCGGGATCACAGTCGATCGCGAGGACGGCCTGTTGCGCCTCGATCACATCGAGGGCGCGTTCTGATCCACACCTCCAGCGATGCGTCGCCGGGAGTCGCCGAATCGCTCAGCTCCAATGCGCCCCAGCGGTTCAGCTGAGCGTCAGCTGCTGGTAGGCCGCTGACTGAAACGACATCCGGTGCAGCGGCGTGACCCCGAGGCGCTCGATCGCCTCTCGGTGCTCGGGGGTGGCGTAGCCGACGTGCTGGGCGAACTCCCAACCCGGCAGACGGGCGTCCACACGACGCATGTAACGGTCTCGGGTCTCCTTGGCGATCACCGAGGCAGCGGCAATTGCCGCGCTGGTGGAGTCACCCTTGATCACCGCGCGCTGGGGGAAACCGGTGTCGGCCACTCCGAAGCCATCCGAGAGGCAGATGCAGCCCTCGACCGCCACCGCCGCGAGGGCGTCGCGCAGCGCTGAGAGGTTGGTGACGTGCAACCCACGACGGTCGATTCCGGGTGCGCTGCGGGATACGACGGCCACCTTGGTGGCCAGGCGCAGGATGAGGGGGTAGAGCTCAGCCCGAGCCGCCGGCGTCTGGCGCTTGGAGTCATTCAGCGCCGAGAGCATGCGGATATCGGCCGGCCGGAGGCGTTCTTGGTCAAAGAGCACCGCGGCGGCGACCAGCGGTCCCGCCAGGCACCCGCGGCCCGCCTCGTCGGCGCCGGCGACGTAGCGGACGCCCAGGCCGCGGTCGTGGCGGAACAGCTTGGGCCCGGGAGGCTTGCGTTTCACCCCCGCCATCTGTCTGCTCCGCTCGAGGCCACCACGCTGGTGCCCATCATGCAGCAACCACCGGGCGGACTGAGGTCACGGGGCGGACTCGGTCACAGGGTGCCGAAGCGATTGACCGGCCAGTAGGAGAAGAAGACGTAGCCGATCAGCCACTTGCGCGGAACGGGTCCCCAGAACCGGCTGTCCTCAGAATCGGGCCGGTTGTCGCCCATCATGTAGTAGTCGCCCGGCGGGACGACGATGGTCTTGGAGAAGTCGCAATCGGCGTTGTCCGGGCAGGCCACGGCGTAGCTGTCGGCCTCGCGGTGGCCGTTGTCGATGACATGGCCACCGATGATCTGGAGGTGGTCGCCCGGCAGCCCGACCACGCGCTTGACGAACGTGGTGCTGGACTCGGAGCTGCCGACCGCGTCACACGCCTCTCCGGCCACGCTGACACGCTGACCCGGCGGCGGGCCACTGCAGCTCGAGTAGTTCGCCGGCGGATGGAAGACCATGATGTCGCCGATCTTCGGAGAGCTGAAATGCAGGCCGATGCGATCGACGAGGATGCGCTGGCCGATGGTGAGGGTCGGCTCCATCGAGCTGCTGGGGATCTTGTAGGGCTTGACCACCCAGGCCTGGAGCCCGTAGGCGACCCCAACGGCGATCACGATGAGCACGGAGAACTCGAGCACCGAGTGGGTCGATGACTTCTTCGGCCGGTGGGCGAGGACGTCCTGTGGCTGGCGCGACGCCACGTCGTCACCGGAGCCTGAACTGCGGGAGCGACGGAAGACCGGCATCGGGACGACCGATGGCCGGGCGCGCGGGGTGTGATCCCGGGCGGAGAGTTAGGCGTCTGTGCCGGAGTCCGGCTCAGACGTGGCGGCGTCGGCCGACTCGGCTTCGCCAGCAGCGGCGTCAGCCTCGCTGGCCACCGAAGCGTCCGGCTCGACGACCTCGCTGTCAGCGACCTCGGCGTTGGCCGCCACGGCCTCCGGCTCGACGACGTCGTCCGTTGCCTCTGCTTCGGCGGGCACAACCTCGGGCTCGTCGGCAAACGCGGGACCGTAGAGCAGCTCGCGCTGGATGATCTCCTCGGGACCGGTGTTACGGCGCTCCTTGACGCGGGCGCGCTTGCCGACGCGGTCACGCAGGTAGTACAGCTTGGCGCGGCGCACGTCGCCGCGAGCGGCGATCTCGATCTTCTCGATCTTGGGCGAGTGGAGCGGGAACGTCCGCTCGACACCGACGCCGAAGGAGTTCTTGCGCACCGTGAAGGTCTCGCGGGCTCCGTGGCCCTGGCGCTTGATGACCACGCCCTCGAACACCTGGGTCCGGCGCCGAGTGCCCTCGATCACCTGGAAGTGGACGCGCAGACGGTCACCGGCGTCGAAGGAAGGTACGCGGCGGAGCTGGGCACGCTCCAGGGTCTCAATCACTGTGCTCATGGGCGACGGGTCAGGATAGCGGGTCAGATTGGATGCTCTGACCGGTCTCCGGAGACGGGCTCTCAGCCCCTCGCTGGCGTGACTGCTCCAGGCGCCAGCGGCGGATGTTGGCGTGGTGGCCCGACAGCAGGATGTCCGGGACGACCCAGCCGCGATAGTCGGCCGGGCGGGTGTAATGGGGGTATTCCGGGGCGCCCTCGAGCGCCGCGCTGTAGGACTCCTCGACCGAGGACTCCTCGTGGCCGAGCGAACCGGGCAGCTTGCGGATGACGGCGTCGGCCAGCACCATGGCGGCGAGCTCCCCGCCGGCCAGTACGTAGCGACCGATCGAGATGCGGTCGCTGCAGAAGTGATCGAGGATCCGCTCGTCGAAGCCCTCGTAGCGTCCGCACAGCAGGGTCAGCGCCGGCTCCGCGGCGAGCTCGTCGACCAGCGCGTCGTCGAGAATGCGGCCGCCCGGGGTCAGAGCGATCACCCGGCGAGGTGGGCGATCGGCACCGCCGGCGACCAGCTCGACGGGATCGACCCCGTAGCGCGCTCGCAGAGCCCACTCGACCACGTCGACGCGCAGGACCATGCCGGCGCCGCCGCCGAAGGGTGTGTCGTCCACCACCCGTCCGCTCAGGGTCGTGCTGGCCCGATAGTCGACGTAGCCCAGGGCGTGACCGGCGGCGAGCGCGTTGCGCACGTGGCGCTGTGACTCGAACCAGGCGAAGGCCTCGGGAAACAGGGTGAAGACGTCGATCTCCATCGCAGACCCGCCTCAGGTCTCGCCGAGGAAGGCCAGGTCGATGTCGATCAGCTTGGCCGCGATGTCGACGGTGCGGACCGCGTCGCCGACCAGGGGCACGAGCAGGACGGACCCACCTTCGGTGCGCTCGACTTCGAGGACCTCACACGAGGGCAGGGCCAGGAGCCGCGCCACCACACCGACCTCCGCCCCACCGTCGGTGACCCGGCAGCCCTCGAGATCGGTGGCCCACCATTCATCCTCACCGAGCGGAGGCGCCTCATCCCGGCTGACGCGCAGATCCTCACCGCGCAGGGCGAGTGCGGCCTCGCGGTCAGAGACGCCGACGAGACGAAGGATGACGCGCGTGTCGTGACCGGCGCGACGGTTGACTGCGTAGGCCCGTCCGGCGATGGTGACGATGCCGCCGTTGCGCAGCAGGTTCGGCGTCGCCTGATTGACGTGAAAGGAGCCGTCGAGCCCATGGGGCGCACCCACGCGGCCGGCGAGCAGCAGGCCGTCACCCTCCATGAGTGCGATCAGGTGTCGACGATGTCGACGAAGACGCGCCCGGCACCGTGGGCGGAGGCTGAGGCCTTGATCAGCGTGCGCAGCGCCGAGGCGGTGCGGCCACCCCGGCCGATCACGTTGCCGTAGTCGTCGGAACCGACCGACAGCTCGAGGATGGTCGTCCGATCATCCTCGGACACCTCGTTGACCGAAACCTGCTCAGGGTCGTCGACGAGTCCCTCGGCGAGGTACTCGAGGAGATCCCGAGGCGAAAAGGCTTCGTCGCTCAAGCGACGGTGTCCTGCCGGTCGTTGATCTTGAGGAGCTTCTTGACGGACTCAGTCGGCTGAGCCCCGCGGGCCAGCCAGTCCTTGATGCGAGCCTCATCCAGCACGATGGTGGACGGCTCGGTCTGGGCGTTGTAGTGCCCCACGGTCTCGATCACGCGACCGTCGCGCTTTGAGCGCTGATCGGCGACGACAACCCGCCAGATGGGGTTCTTGCGTCCGCCGACGCGAGTAAGTCGAAGTCTGACTGCCATAAGTCGGGCTCAAGATAGCAGTGGGCCGCGGAGCTCCTCACCGGGTGGACGTCTAGCGCCGGGCGCGGGCGCCGTTGGGGGCGCCGCCACCGGCACCGCCCATCAACCCGGCGAGGTCCGGCGTCTTGCCGTTGGCGACCTGCTTCATCACCTTGCGCATCTGCTCGAACTGGGTGAGCAGCCCCTTGACCTGCTGGACACTGGTGCCCGAGCCGTTGGCGATGCGGAGTCGACGCCGGCCCTTGATGAGCTCCGGGCGCCGACGCTCCTGCGGGGTCATGGAGAGGATGATCGCCTGGATCCGGTCGAAGTCACGCTCGTCGATCTTGGCGTCCTTGATCTGGGAGCCGATGCCCGGAATCATCCCGAGCAGGTTCTGCAGCGGCCCCAATCGACGGATCTGCTTGAGCTGGTCGAGAAAGTCGTCGAGGGTGAACTCGTTCTTGCGGAACTTGCGCTCCAGGTCCTTGGCCTGGTCCTCGTCATAGGCCGCCTCGGCCCGCTCGATGAGCGACAGGACGTCGCCCATGCCGAGGATCCGCTGGGACATCCGGTCGGGATGGAAGCGTTCGAACTGATCCTGCTTCTCACCGGTTGAGGCGAACACGATCGGCTTGCCGGTCACCGCCTTGACCGACAGCGCCGCGCCACCGCGGGCGTCGCCGTCGAGCTTGGACATGATCACGCCGTCGAAGTCGACGGTCTCGCCGAACTGCTCGGCCACGTTGACCGCGACCTGGCCGGTCATCGCGTCGACCACGAGCCAGATGTGGTCGGGCCGGATCGCCTTCTTGATGTCGGCGAGCTCCTTCATCAGCACCTCGTCGACCTCCAGGCGACCGGAGGTGTCGACGATGAGTACGTCCTTGCCCTCGGAGATCGCCCGGTCGCGCGCCCATGCGGCGATCTTGACGGGGTCGCGGTCGGTCCCCTGCTCATACACCGCCGCCCCGGCCTGGGTGCCGACCTTGATCAGCTGCTCCACCGCCGCGGGCCGGTAGACATCACAGGCGGCCACGGCCACGCTGGAGTTGTGCTTCTCGCGCAGGTAGCGCGCCAGCTTCCCCGTGGCGGTGGTCTTGCCCGAGCCCTGCAGACCGGCCATGAGGATGACCGTGGGAGGTCGCGGCGAGAACGTCAGCTCGGTCGCCTCGCCGCCCATCAGGTCGGTGAGCTCATCCGAGACGATCTTGACGACCTGCTGGCCGGGATTGAGCTTGCCGATGATGTCCTCGCCCAGCGCCTTGGCCTTCACGGAGTTGGTGAAGGAGCGGACGACCTGGAAGTTGACGTCAGCCTCCAGCAGCGCGAGTCGGATCTCGCGCATGGCGGCGTTGATGTCGGCCTCGGTGAGGGTGCCGTGGCCGCGGACGTCGGCGAGGGTCGCCTGGAGCTTCTCGGACAGTGATTCGAGCATCAGCTATGAGCCTAGTGCGCCGCTGCGTCCTCGCCGTGGGTGTCCGCCGCCGAGGCTTCCGCGTCGCTCGGGGTGGAGCCGCTCGGCGCGGAGCCGTTCGGCGCAGAGCCGTTGGGTGCGGCGCCGTTGGCCAAGCCGGCCGGGCTGGGGTTGGCGGCGCTGAGCCCCTTGGCGATGCCGTTGATCGCCTGGGTGTATTCCGACGGGATCACGAAGACCTTGTTGGCCGACCCCTGTGCCAGCTGGGGCAGCATCTGGAGGTACTGGTAGCTGAGCAGCTCCGGGTCGGGCTTGCCCGCATGGATCGCCTCGAACACCGTGGCGATCGCCTTGGCCTCACCCTCGGCCTTGAGGATCGCTGCCTGCCGGGCACCCTCGGCCTTGAGCACCGCGGCCTGCTTCTCACCCTCGGCGGTGAGGATCTGGGACTGCTTGACGCCCTCCGCGGTGAGGATCGCTGCGCGCCGGTCACGTTCGGCGCGCATCTGCATCTCCATGCTGCCCTGGATGGAGGCCGGCGGGTCGATCGATTTGATCTCGACGCGGTTGATACGCACCCCCCACTTGCCGGTTGCATCGTCGAGCACGCCGCGCAGCTGGGCGTTGATGTGGTCACGGCTGGTGAGAGCCTGCTCGAGGGTCAGGGAACCGATCACGTTCCGCAACGTGGTGACGGTGATCTGCTCTATCGCCTGAAGGGGGTTGGCCACCTCATAGGTCGCCGACCGGGCGTCGTTGATGGTGAAGTAGAGCACCGTGTCGATCCCGACGACCAGGTTGTCCTCGGTGATCACCGGCTGGGGCGGGAAGGTCACGACCTGCTCACGCAGATCGATGAGCGGCCGCACGCGGTCGAAGAACGGCACGACCAGGGTCATCCCCGGGGACAGCGTGCGGTGGTAGCGACCCAGTCGCTCGACCACGCCGGCCTTGGCCTGGGGCACGATCCGGACGCCCCGGGAGGCCGCGATGATCAACAGAACCACGACGACGGCGGCAACGATCAAACCAGCCATGTGTGCAAACTCCTTCGGTTGGGAGTGAGGCGCTCGGTCACCGTCACTCCATCACGAGCGCGGTGGCGCCCCGGATGTCCACGACCTCGACACTGGTGCCCGAGGCGATCTCGCGGTGCTCGTCATAGGCCCGAGCCGTCCACACCTCGCCGCCGATCCGCACGGTGCCGACTCCCTCGTGGTTGTCGATGCGATCGAGCACCACCGCCGACTGACCGACCAGCGCGGCCGAGCCGGTGCGCAGCACAGGCCCGTGGTGGAGCAGGCGGGAGGCGACCAGCGGCCGCAGGCTCACCAGTGCGCCGATGGTGAAGACGAGGAAGACCGCGAAGTCGATCGGCTCACCGACGCCGACGGCATCGGTCAGGGCGGCCAGCGATGCCCCTAGCGCGAACGGGGCGAGCCAGAAGCCTGTCGTGAGTACGACTTCCCCAACCCCGAATCCGCAGGCGACCAACAGCCACCAGATCCAGCCGGACATTGACTGAGATTTTACCCTTGCAGCGCGCGGGTCACGCCACTTTCGAGATGTTGCTCGGGTTATGCGCTCACGAGCGCGCGAGCGAACTCGTTCGGCTCGAACGGCCGGAGATCCTCGAGCTTCTCGCCAACGCCGATCAGCTTCACCGGGATCCCCAGATCGTGGGCGATGGCAAGGGCGATTCCGCCCTTGGCGGTGCCGTCGAGTTTGGTCAGCACCAAGCCGGTGACATCGACGGACTCGCTGAACATCTGGGCCTGGCGCAGGCCGTTCTGACCGGTGGTGGCGTCGACGGTCAGCAGCGTCTCATGCGGGGCGTCGGGGATCTGCTTGGTGATCACCCGGCGGATCTTGGCCAGCTCCTCCATCAGGTTATCCTGGGTGTGCAGACGGCCGGCGGTATCGATGATCACCACGTCGGCGTTGGCCTCGATGGCGGTCCGCACTCCCTCATAGGCGACGCTGCCCGGGTCGGAGTTGTCGGGGCCGCGGACAAACGTCGCCCCTGCCCGATCAGACCAGGTGTGGAGCTGCTCGACGGCCGCAGCGCGGAAGGTGTCCGCCGCGGCCAGCACGACGCTGTAGCCGAGTTCCCGGCTGAGGTGGTGGGCCAGCTTGCCGGTCGTGGTGGTCTTACCCGTGCCATTGACGCCCGCCATGAGGATCACCGTCGGTTTGGACCGCAGGTCGATCCGGTCATCGCGCCCCTCGGGCTTGGCGATGTTGGCGAGCAGTTCAACCAGGCGGTCGGTCAGCTCCTGTCCACCGGTCAGCCCACCCTCGGTGGCCTCCCGCTCCAGCTGAGAGACGACCTCGGCGGTGGTCCGGGCGCCGACATCGGCATAGATGAGCGCCTCCTCGAGCCGTTCCCAGGTCTCATCGGTGAGCTCCTCGAACAGCGTCGCCTGGATCTCGGCGCCCAGCGCCTGGCGGGTCTTGCGGAGGTTCTCACGGAGGCGACGGAACCGTCCGACGCGTCGCTCCTCGGGTTCGGCCTCCGCCGTTGTGGCCGCACCACTGACCGGTCCATCGGTGATGAACAGGTCAGTCCATTCGCGTGCCATCAGCGCGAAGGTAGCAGCGACACGACGGCGGCAGGCGGCCTCTGCGCCCGTCCCTCAGCGTGCAGCCCCGCGCCAGACTGTGGCTCAGAGCCGATCGTCGAGCGGGGCGCCGCCAAGCGGCTGGGGGCGCAGGGAGAAGGCGACCCGGCGGTCATCGAGCTCGGCGTCGAGCACCTGGTCGTCGAGCACCGGTGCGACATCCGCCGAGAGGTAGACGTCGTGGCCCGCGCCGGCGGGGACCAGCTGATCGCCGTCGATCGGCGCCGTCACCACCTCGATACCGATGCCCGGCTGGCCGGTGGCGTCGGTCTGGCTCTGCAGACGCAGACCGGAACTGTCGGGCAGTTCGGGGTTATCGAGCAGTGCGTGGACTGCCGCGGAGGCAGTCGGGGTCAGGGTGAGCACAGATGGCTCCTTCCGTTCGAGTGGTCCTCGGTCTCGGGCAGCGAGGACCTCTCCTCCCACAGTGCCTCGAACCCAGCCGGCTGAAACCCGGATGCGCTCAGGCGGCGGCTTCGGCCACGGCGTCCCGGGCGGGGAGACGGCGCGAGATGACCTTGGAGATGCCGTCACCGCCCATCGACACCCCGTAGAGGGAATCGGCGGCTTCCATCGTGCGCTTCTGGTGGGTGACCACGATGAACTGGGCGCGCTCGTTGTAGGTGTCGAGAAGATCCAGGAAGCGGGAGATGTTGAGGTCGTCGAGGGCCGCCTCGACCTCATCCATGATGTAGAACGGGCACGGGCGGGCGAGGAACACGGCGAACAGGAACGCCAGGGCGGTCATCGACTTCTCACCGCCTGACAGCAGCGTCAGCCGCTTCATCGCCTTGCCGGCCGGGGTGATCTCGATCTCCACGCCGAGCCGGTCCTCGCCACCGGCGTCGGCCTCCGTGAGCTCGCCCTCGCCGCCCGCCTCGGCCTCGGCCGCGCTCTCGGGATCTGCGTCGGGGTCGACGTCGGGCGCCGGCTGACCGCCGATCACCCGCGCTTGACCCTCGGCCTCCGAGACCAGGCGCAGACGCCCGCTGCCGCCGGGGAAGACGCGGGCCGCCAACTCCTCGAAGTTCTTGGCCGCCGCCGTGAAGGTCTCCTCGAAGGTCTCGCGGATCTGGCGGTCGGTGTCGCGGATCAGGCGCTCGAGCTCACGCAGCGCGGTCTCCAGGTCGGTGCGCTGGCGCTCGAGCTCCTCGACATGCTCGAGGGCCTCCTCGTACTCCTGCTGGGCCAGCGGATTGACCGGGCCGAGCTGCTCGCGGCGGCGGTTGAGTCGCTGGATGCGGTCGAGCAGTCCCGCCCGCGCCGGCTCGTCCAGCGCCTCCACCGCGGCCTCGGGGGCCAGCTCGAGCTCGACGGCCAGCGCCTCGAGCTGCGCCTCGGCGTCGGTCGCCTGATCCTCGGCCCGCTGGCGACGGACCTCCACGCCGGTCAGCGCGCTGGCGGCGGTGTTGAGGGCGTTCTGCTGCCGCGCCTCGGCCTGGGCGGCCTCGCGCAACTGACTGGCGACCTGCTCCCCCGCCGCCCGGTCGGCCGCGAGTGCGGCGTTGAACTGCTCGCGGCCGGTGGCGATGGCGTCTGAGAGCTCGCGCAGGTCGGCGACGATCCCCTCGATCTGGGGCACCAGCTCACGGTCGCGAGCGATCAGCGCCTGCAGGTGTCCGATCCGCTGCTCGCGTTCGGAGCGCTCCTTGGCGAGGCGCTCGCCGCGGGCGCGCTCGGCCCGCAGCTCGGATCCGATCTGGGCTCGACGGGCGGCGTTCTCCCCCTCGTCGGGTGCGCTGCGGCGCCGCTGGATCTGCACGGCGAGCCGACGTTGGGCCTCGACTGCCTCGTCGCGGCGATGTACCGCAGCGCGGTGGGCGGCGACCGCCCGGTCGCGGTCGGTCTCTCGCGCGCCAGTCGACTCGGCCAGCTGCTGGGCACGGGTCCGCGCGGCGTGCTCGGCGCCGACCGCCTGCTCCGAGCGGGCCAGCAGCTCACGCTGACGGTTGCGCTCGGCCAGCACGCGTTCCTCGCCGACCGCGGCAGCCTGGCGCAGCTCGTGGTGGGCGGGGGCGAGCACACGACCGTCACGGGTGACGGCCACCCCGGGGAAGTCGGCTCCGATGCCTTCGAGTGAGTCCAGCACCCAGACATCGGCGAGCAGCTGACGCGCCAGTGCCGCCGCCGCTCCCTCACCGCTGACCTGGTCGGCCAGGGCGAGGGCGCCGTCGCGAGGCGGCACCGTGCTCACCCGAGTCGGGCCGGCGGAGGGGTCGGAGGTTTCGGCGACGATGAGCACGCGCCCGCCGTCCTTGCCCGCGCGGGACAGGAGGGCCTCCGCCTCGGCACGATCCGCGACCACCGCGGCGCCGAGGCGACCGTCGAGCGCGGCCGCCACCGCCAGCTCGAAGCCGGCGGCGACGTCCAGGGCGTCGGCGAGCGCACGACCGCCCCCGGGCGCGGCCTGGTGGCTGCGCAGGAACTGATTGACGGCGGCCAGCTCGCCGCCGACGCTGGCGCTGGCGCGCCGGGCGGCCTCGACCTCGCGCTCGGCCTCCCGCACGGTTCCGCGCGCCTCATCGAGCGCGGCTTCGGCCTGCTGGCGGACGGCCAGGGCAGCCGCCAGTGCCGCCTCACAGCCGCTGGCTTCGCTCTCAGCGACGGTGCGCAGCTCCTCCAGCTCGGCCAACTGGCGCGCGAGTTCCGCCTCGCGGTCGCGTTCGAGCGCCTCGAGCTCGCGGGCCAGCCCCGCGATCCGCTGCTCGGCCTCGGGGTCGGGTTGATCGGCTGTGGCCTGGGCCTCGAGGAGTTCCAGCTGGCCGATGCTGCGCTCCAGGCGGCTCGTCACCGTCGTGAGCGTCGCGGCGACGGAATCGGCGCGGTAGCCCACGCGATCGGCCGCCGACTGGGCGGCATAACTGCGGCGCGAGAGCTCCTCGCGCTGGGCCGAGCGGGCGGCCAGCGCCTCTTCGGCGGCCCGGCGGCGCGCAGCGATCACGCCCAGTTCGACGGCCAGGGTCTCACGCTCGGCCCGCGCCTGCTCGGCGGCGGCGATGGCGCTGGACAGCTCGGCCCGACGCAGGCGCACGTCGTCGCGGGCCAGCTCCCAACGTGCCTCGAGGGTCTGGCGGTGGATGCGCTCGTGCAGCTCGGCCGCCTCGGCCTGGCGTTTGAGCGGCTTGAGACGCGAGCGTGCCTCGCGCTCGACGTCGAGGGCGCGATCGAGGTTGTCCTGGGTGTGACCGAGCTTGAGCTGGGCGCGACGCCGGCGTTTGCGATGCTTGCCCAGCCCTGCGGCCTCCTCGATCAGCAGACGCCGATCCCGGGGCTTGGAGATGACGATCGCGTCGACGCGGCCCTGGGAGATGACCGAGTGCATCTCCTTGCCCAGGCCGGTGTCCGACAGCACCTCGAGGATGTCGGTGAGGCGACAGCGGGCGCCGGCCAGCCGGTACTCGCCCTCGCCGCTGCGGTCGAGGCGCCGCAGGATCGACACCTCGGGGCCCATACCGAGCTGGCCCTCGGAGTCGTCGAGCACGAGCTCGACCTCCGCCGAGGAGGCGGCCTGGCGGCCGGGAGCGCCGCCGAAGATCACGTCGGACATGGTGTGGCCGCGGACGGCGACCGGCGACTGCTCCCCGAGCGCCCAGAGCACCGCGTCGGTCACGTTGGATTTGCCCGACCCGTTGGGTCCCACGATCACGCTGGTGCCCGGGCTGAACTCCAGGCGGGTGCGATCGGGGAAGGACTTAAAGCCCTTCATGGAGATGCTCTTGAGGTACATGGTCAGTGGGCGGCGCGACCCGCGCCGCCGGGC
Source organism: Solirubrobacteraceae bacterium (assembly GCA_965198695.1). Taxonomy (GTDB): domain Bacteria; phylum Actinomycetota; class Thermoleophilia; order Solirubrobacterales; family Solirubrobacteraceae; genus Palsa-465. Next base: position 381,665 of record CBDAPW010000004.1, read on the forward strand.
GGTGGGGTGAGCGCCAGCGTCTCCAGGGCGGCCTGGGCGGCCACCTGTTCGGCGTCCTTCTTGGAGCGGCCTGCCCCGGTGCTGATCTCCTCGGTCTCGATCCGCGCCGACACCGTGAAGGTGCGGTCGTGCGGCGGCCCCTTCTCGGAGATCACCACATAGGTGACGATCGCGCCGCGGCGGGCCAACTGTTCCTGGAGCGCGGATTTGAAGTCGACGGGATGCTCGAGCGCCTCGGCCAGCTCGGGCGCGAAGGCCTCCACGACGGCGTCGGCCACGCGGTCATAGCCGTAGGTGAGGTAGACGGCGCCGATGACCGCCTCACACACGCTGGCCAGCACGCGCTCGGTCGCGATCAGCGCGGGGACGGTGGCGGTGGCACTGGGCGGCGCCTCGGCGGTCAGCCGCTCGGGCACGCCCAGGCGCTCGGCGACCGCACGACAGGACCGTCCCGAGACCGTCTGGGCCCGCACCTTGGTCAGCTGACCGGCACCGAAGCGGTCGGCCTCGAGGTTGGGGAAGAGGTGGCTGGTGATCGCCAGGGACAGCACGCTGTCACCGAGGAAGGCCAGGCGCTCGTAGGACTCCGAGCGCCGGGTCGTCCAGGACGCGTGGGTGAAGACGTTGCGGGCGAGCTCCGGGCCGAGGCCATCCAGCAGCTCGGCCAGCTTCACGGGTGCGCCCGGGGCGCTGGAGTCGAAGGAGGTTGCCGGCGGGTGCTCAGTGGCCACTGGTGGTTGTGCTGGGGTCGTTCGCGAGCACGAACTCGACCGCCTGGCCAACCGTCAGGATCTGCGCGGCTTGCTCATCCGACATGGTCACGCCGTAGGAGTCCTCCAACTCCTGCACCAGCGTGTAGAGGTCGAGCGAGTCCGCATCGAGATCCTCGCGGAAGCGCGTCGCCTCGGTCACCGAGGCAGGATCAATCTCCAGCTCGTCAGCCAAGTGGGCGCGGATCACTTCAAGGGTCTGCTCGCGTGTCATCGGCCCACCACCGTACCCGCGGTCTCGGACGACCCAGTCTCTCCGCCGCCGGGGTGTGGCCCGTTCCCGTTGCCATTGGTCACCGGCGAGCCGCCGCCACCTTCGTCGCCGTCCTCTCCGGGGCCGCTGGCCGGCGCCCGGCGCAGTGCGCCGGCCTCCTCGAGGGCGGCTCGCGTCCGCGTGATCACGTTCTCCTCTACCCCGTGGGCTGCCACCTCGATGGCGCGGGCGAACCCGGTGCGGGTGAAGCGACCGTGGGCGACCACGCCCAGCTGACGCAGCCCGAGCATGTAGGCACCGCCCTGGAGTTCAGGATCGATGTGCGCGCGCAGACGGCGCACCGACGGGGCCAGCAGCAGTCCGCCGAGCTTGCCGCGGGTGGAGGACAGCGCCGCATCGCGCACGGCGCGGAGTACGGCGTCTGAGGTCGCCTCGATCGCCTTGAGGGTGAGGTTGCCGGTGAAACCGTCCATCACCACGACGTCGATGTCCTTGTTGAGCATCGTCGTCGCCTCGATGTTGCCGACGAAGTTCAACCCGGCGCCGGCGTCACCGGACAGGCGCTCGAAGACGGCCCGGAGGTCGTCAGTGCCCTTGGAGGCCTCCTCGCCGTTGGACAACAGCGCCACGCGGGGTGCGTCACGGCCGAGCACCGCCTGGGAGAAGGCCGAGCCCATGTGCGCGAATTGGACGATGTGCTCGGGCCGGCAGGCGACGTTGGCCCCGACGTCGAGCAGCAGCACGGGGTTTCCGCCCGGCCGCGGCAGCGGCAGGGCGAGCGCCGGGCGGTAGATGCCGCGGTCGCGCTTGATGTTGAGCAGACCGGCCGCCAGAGCCGAGCCCGTCGACCCGCCGGAGACGAGCGCCTGGGCGCGTCCATCGGACACGGCGCGAGCGGCCTGGACAATCGACGCCTCGGGGGTCGTCTTGACCGCCGCCGCTGGATTGAGCGCCTTGGCGATCGAGACCGGGGCGTCGATCAAATCGACGCCACCGGAGGCGAGCTTGGCGCGGGCGACGTCGTCGCCGACCGCGGATGCGTCCGCGAACAACAGGACGTGGATGCCGCCTTGGGCGGCGAGGGCAGCACCGGCGGCAACCTCGGCTGGACCGAGGTCAGCTCCGTTTCCGTCTACGGCAACGGTCACCATCGCCGCGACCCGCCCTCCGTGCTCAGTCGAGCTCGTTGGCGCCTTCGACGACCGTGCGACCCTTGTAGCTGCCACAGGTCGGGCAGACGCGGTGGGGCAGGCGCGGGCTGTGGCACTGCGGGCAGGCGTTGGTCGCAGGCACATGGGCCTTGTGCTGGCTGCGCCGCTGGTTCGTGCGCGCGTGGGACTGCTTCTGCTTGGGGACGGCCATGCGATGGAGCCTAGCAGGGGCACACCCCCCCTCTTTGGCGGGTGTTTGCCCGGCGTTGACGTCAGGTTGACGCCGGTCCGGACCCCTCGTCCGCCTCCGCGCCAGCCGCCAAATCCTCGAAGCGGATCTCCGACAGCGCCGCCCAGCGCGGATCGGGCTCGGGCGCGTGGTGGTGGTCGGAGCCGGCCGTGTTCAGGTCGGCGCCACACACCGGACACAGCCCGAGGCAGTCCGGCGCGTGCAACAGCGTGGTGGGCAGCGCCAGCGCGAGTGCATCGCGCGCCCACGCTCCCACGTCGAGGATCGACTCGAGCACGTAGGGGGACACGAATTCATCGTCGTCCTCCCCCGGCTGGGACACCTCACGGGCGTCGACGTGGAACTGGGGATCCGCCGGCTCCAGGCAGCGCATGCACGGCCCGTGCAGGACGGCGTCGAAGCTGAGCCGCAGCGCGTAGCCCTGCGCGGTCATGCGGGAGATGTCCAGCCGGCTGGCGATCCGCCCGGCCGGGGCGTCCGGCACGTCCGGGGCGTCCGGGGCGTCCGGGGCGTCCGGGGCGTCCGGCTCGACCGTGGCCGCGGCGCCGGTCACCGTGTAGGTGTGGCCGCCGAGCTCATAGGGCTCGAGGGTGATGTCGACCTCGAGCTGGCGCCCCTCACCGGAGGTCAGGCGTAGGGCGCCGAGGTCGAACGTGTGGGGGGATTGGGCCATCGCCTGCCTAGGCTAGTAATCGATGTCTGAGTGGTTTGACCGATACGGCTTCGGCGAGGTGCACCCTCACCTGATCATCGGAGCCGTGCCGCTCGACGCCAACGACGTTCAGGTGGTGGCCGACCAGCACGTCGACCGTGTGCTCAACCTCGTCCAGGACCCCGAGTATCCGGACGGGGCACGGCTCGAGGTGGAGATCGGGTGGGAGGCCAACGGGATCGCGGAGACCCGCGTGCAGGTGGTGGACTTCGGCAACCTCTCCCCCACCGCCCTGGAGTCCGCCGTCACCCAGGTCGACGCCTGGCTCGAGACCGGCCACACCGTCTACCTGCACTGTCGCGCCGGTTGGCAGCGCTCGGCCACCGTGGCGGCCGGCGTGATCGCCATCCGCGAGGGCCTCCCGATCGACGTGGCACTGTCGACGCTGGAGACCCGCAAACCGACGGCGCGCCCGCTCCCCCACCAGGCCGAGGATCTGCGGGCCTGGTGGTCTCGGCGCTCTGCCGCGCACCCCGACGCCGCGAGCTAGCAGCTAGCTCGCCGCGCGGCGGCCGATCTCGAACAGCGGCGCGGGCAACTCGGCTTCCTCGTCGGCTCGCGCGGCGCGCTGGTCGTCGCCGTTGATGTTCAGGGTGCGGGCGGCCACGGTGATCTGGTCGAGCTCGGGCAGTTCGGTCCCCTCGGCCACCGCCCCGTGGTCGGCGAACTTGCGGGCGCCCGGGAGGACGCGGGTCTCATAGGAGCCCACCGTCTCGTTGTAGGCCCGGACCGTCGAGTTGAGCCGATTGCCCAGCGTGCCGAGCAGCGTGGAGAGCCGGGCGATCCTGCCGTGGAGCTCGCGCCCCAGGTCGGAGATCGCCTGGGCCGACTCGGCGACCTTCTCCTGCTGCCAGCCGTAGCCGACGGTGTGGAGCAGCGCCAACAGGGTCGTCGGGGTGGCGATGAGCACGTGACGGGCCATGGCGTCCTCGATCAGCTCGGGGTCAGCCTCCAGCGCCGCCGAGTAGAGGTGCTCGCCGGGCAGGAACAGCACCACGAAGTCCGGCGTGCTGTCCATCCCGGCCCAGTAGGCCTTGTCCGACAGCTGGCGCACGTGCTTGCGCAGCAGCCGGGCGTGGTCGGCCAGGGCGCGGGTGCGGGTCTCCTCGTCCGTCGCCTCGTACGCGTCGAGGATCCCCTGCAGCGGCGCCTTGGCGTCGACCAGGACATGGCGCCCGCCGGGCAGGCTCACCACCATGTCGGGGCGGAGGGTGGCGTCGTCGGCGCCGGCGAAGCTCGCCTGCTCGGAGAAGTTCACGTGGCGGACCATGCCGGCCAGTTCGACGACCTTGCGCAGCTGCATCTGGCCCCACTGCCCACGGACGTTGGGCTTGCGCAGGGCGGTGACCAGCGCGCCGGTCTCGGTCCGCAGCTTGTCCTGCCCCTCGGCCATGCCGCGCAGCTGAGCCGCGAGCATGCCCTGGGAACGGGCACCCTCCTGCTTCAGCGCGGTCAGCTGCTGGTCGACCTTGCCGAGCTGGTCGGTGATCGGCTTGACCAGGTGCTCGACGGCCAGCTGGCGCTTCTCCAACTCGCTGGTGGCAGCGGTGTGGGCCACGCCGAGCTGGGTCTTGGCCAGCTCGACCACCTGCTTCATGTTCGCCTCCAGCGCCTCGGCGCTCAGCGCCCGGAACGAGGTGGTCAGCTGCTCCTGGGCGACCGTCACGGCCGCCAGGCGCTGTTCGGCCAGTGCGCGCTCGTGGGCGACGTCGCGCTCGGCTTGGGCGTGGCCGGCCTCGAGCTGGAGGGAGAGCGCGTGAACGCGGCCGTGGCCCCACAGGCCAGCGGCCGCAGCTCCGACGATGAGTCCGATGATCAGGAAGACGATGCTCATGGACTCCAGAGCATGGAGTCCGACGCGGACGGAAAGCGCCCTCAGTGCTGTGTCTGCAACGCGGGTTGCAGACGCGGACTAACCGACTTGGACCGGCTCGTCCTTGCCGGCGAGGCGGTCGCGACCGCGCTGCACGGCGGCGGTGAACTTCGAGAGGTTCGTCTCCAGGGTGCCGAGGATCTCGTCGGCGTAGTCCTCGGCGCCGAGGCGGATCTCGCGCTCGCGGGCCCGAGCGTCCTCGATGATGTCCTCGGCGGCGCGCTCAGCCTGCTTGGTGACCTCCTCCTCGGAGATCAGCCGCTCCTGGCGCTCGCGCGCCTCCTTGACGATGCGCTCGGCCTCGCGCTTGGCCTCGGCGAGCATCTCCTGGCGCTCCTTGACGATCCAGCGCGCCTGCTTGATCTCCTCGGGGATCGTCGCGCGCATCTGGTCGAGGATGTCGTAGATCTCCTCTTTGTCGACGCGCACCTGGTCGGTCATCATCACGCCCTTGGCGTTGTGAACCAGGTCGTCGAGTTTGTCGATGAGTACCAGTACGTCCATTTCTCGCGTCTCTTTCGTCAGCGGCCGAGCCGTTCCTTCAAAGCAGTGGCGACCTCCGCAGGCACCAGGTCATCAATGCTGCCCCCGTAGGTGGCGAGCTCCTTGACTCCACTGGACCTGATGAAAGAGTACTTCGCCGAGGCCATCAGGTAAACGGACTCGATATCCGGCGCCTGCAGGTGGTTCAGCTGATTCATCTCGAGCTCGTATTCGAAATCCGAGATGGCGCGCAGTCCCTTGACCACCGCCTTGGCGCCGCGGTCGGCGGCGAACTCGACCAGCAGATTGGCGAACGGCTCCGCTGAGACGTTGCCCAGGTAGGACGTCGCGTTGAGGATGAAGCCCACGCGCTCCTCGGCGGTGAACAACGGCTTGGATTTGCGGAACGGGCTGTTGGCGACGCCGACGACCACGTGGTCGAACATGGCCGAGGCCCGGGCGATGACGTCCAGGTGGCCGTTGGTGATCGGGTCATAGGACCCGGCGCAGACTGCGATGCGGTTGTCGTAGGCCATCAGGCTTGGTGGATTCTGATCAAGGTGTCTCCGTAGCGACGCTCTCTGAGCAGCGCCAGTTCCAGTTCCAGGGGGGTCCGGCGATCGCTCTCTGTCACCACTCGCGCACCCGGTGCGAGCACCGGTCCGAGAGCGGCGCTCAGCGCGGGACCAAGAGCGCTCGCCAGCTTGTAGGGGGGATCGAGGAAGACGAGATCGTAAAGATCAGGTTGCGCGACCGCTGCAGCGAGGAATGCAAGGGCGGGCCGGCGCACCACCTGCGCCTCCGCGCCGACCTGTCCGAGGTTGTCCTGGATCGCGGCGATCGCCGGGGCGGCACTGTCCACGCAGACCGCCGAGGCGGCCCCCCGCGACAGCGCCTCGATGGCCAGCGCCCCCGAGCCCGCGAACAGGTCGAGCACCCTCACCCCCTCCAGCGGCCCGAGCATCGAGAACAGCGCCTCCTTGACCCGGTCAGAGGTCGGGCGCACCGCCCGCCCGCCGGGTGCGCGCAGCGGCCGTCCGCCGAATTCCCCCGCGATCACGCGCATCCCGTGACCTAGGCGCGGATCGGCGCCAGCGCCTCGGCGCCGAACTGGCCGACGAGTGCGGCGGCCAGCAGCTCGTGCTCGGGCTGGGTGAGGTGCGGGTCTACGTCGGTCATGGCTCGGGCCAGCAGCCGCGCGCGCTCGAGCAGCTCGGCATCCTCGGGCAATTGGGCGAAGCGGAAGACCGCCGCGCCGGACTGGCGCAGGCCGGCCAACTCACCCTCGCCGCGCAGCGCCAGGTCGATCTCGGCCAACGCGAAGCCGTCGGACTCGCGTTCGAGTGCGCTCAGGCGCAGCGATTCCCGGCGACCGAACAGGATGCAGACCGAGGCGTGCGCCCCGCGGCCGATGCGGCCGCGCAGCTGGTGCAGCTGGGAGATCCCGTAGCGGTCGGCGTCCTCGACGAGCATCACCGTGGCGTTGGGCACGTCGATCCCGACCTCGATCACCGTGGTGGCCACCAGGACGTCGGCGCCCCCGGAGGCGAAGGACTCCATCGCCGCGGCCTTCTCCGCCGGGCGCATCTGGCCGTGCAGCAGGACCACACGGAAATCCTTGAGCTCGCTGGTGCGCAGCCGCTCGTACTCCGCGGTCGCCGCACGCGCCTGGAGCACGTCGGACTCCTCGACGAGCGGGCAGACCACGAAGGCCTGACGTCCGGCGGCGAGTTCGGCGCGGATGTCGGCATAGGCCGCCGAGCGCTCCTCCTCGCTCGAGCTGATCCGCGTCCGGATCGGCTGGCGGCCGCGGGGCAGCTCGCGCAGGACGGTGAAGTCGAGGTCGCCGTAGTTGGACAGGGCGAGCGTGCGCGGGATCGGGGTGGCGGTCATGTGCAGGACGTGCGGGGCCTCCTGGGTGCCGTCCTCCAGCACGCTGCCCTTGCGGTCCAGAGCCGCGCGCTGGGCGACGCCGAAGCGATGCTGCTCATCCACCACCACGACGGCCAGACGCCGGAAGACCACCGTGGCCTCGATCAGCGCGTGGGTGCCCACCACCAGCGACATCTCGCCGGAGGCGAGCCGGTCGAGCACCTGGCCGCGGCGAGCCGCCGGGGTCGAGCCGGTCAGCAGCCCGGCCTGGAGAAGCTCGCCGCCCAGCAGCTTCTGGAGCGTCTCGAAGTGCTGTTCGGCCAACGTCTCGGTGGGGGCCATCAGCGCCGCCTGGCAGCCGTGCTCGACCGCGCGGAGCATCGCGTACAGCGCCACCACGGTCTTGCCGGTGCCGACGTCACCCATGAGCAGGCGTTGCATCGGCTCAGCCAGGGCGATGTCGGCGTCGATCGCCGCGAGCGCCGCCTGCTGATCGGCGGTGAGTCCGAACGGCAAGCCGTCGCTGAGCCAGCGCGCGGTCAGCTCGGGCGCGGCGTCCAGGCGGGGGGCCACCAGGGCGCCGGCGCGCGCCCGGCGCCGCAGGGCGAGGCCCAGCTGTCCGAGCAGGAGCTCGTCGAAGGCGAGCCGGCGCCGACCCGCGCTGAAGTCGCCGTCGGCGAGCGGGAAATGGGCGGCCCGCAGCGCGCCGGGGCGGCTGGGCAGGCGCTCCTTGGCGCGGACCGCGGCGTCCAAGGGCTCGACGAAGTCGTCGAGGTTGACGGCGTGGCGCTGGACCAGCGCGAGGATCTGGGTCGAGGAGAGCCCCTCGGTCGAGGGATAGTGGGCGACCGACTCCGCCCCGGTTCCGTCGGTCGCGCCGGCGGCGACCTCCTCGGTCACCGCGTGCCCCTGCACGGTGAAGCCGCGCGCGGCGTCGAACTTGCCGTGCAGCACCAGTCGGGTGCCGGGCGGGTAGCGCTGGGCCAGCCACGGCTGGTTGAAGAAGGTGACGCGCAGCGATCCGGAGGCGTCGAACACGGTGGCGAGCACGATCGGTCGCATGCCCTTGCGACGCACCGGCCGCGAGGTGATCGACTTCACCGCCACCACGATGGAGGCGGTCTCACCGTCCATCAGCTCGGAGATCAGCCGGGCCTCGCGTCGGTCGCGCGGCAGATGCTCGAGCAGGTCCCCGACCGTGGCCAGCCCCAGCGCAGCCGCGCCGGTCTTGGCCTTGGCGCCCTCGAGCTCGAGCTCGCGCGCCAGCGCCGAGGGAGTCGGCCAGCGGATGGGCGCCTCCAGCATCGCCTCCCGTGTGAGCGGCTCGCGGCTGGCAAACGCTGAGGGGTGGTGAACCGGCATCAGGACAGCTTGATTATCGATCCGGTCGGCCTACCCTGTAGGCGTCATGAGCGACCGCATCGTCTACGTATCGAGGATCACGAGACTGCCGCTCGTCGGTGCCGACGGTGCGGATGTCGGCCATACCCTCGATGTGGTGCTCGACATGGGTGGACGGCCTCCGCGGGTCAACGGATTCGTCATCGGCGGGGTACAGCGCCGTCGCGTGTTCATCGGCGCCCCGCGCATCGGTGAGATCGACACCCGGGGCCTGCGCCTGCGTCGCGGTCTCATCAACCTGCGCCAGTTCGAGCTGCGCCCCGGTGAGCGCCTCGCCGTCGGTGAGCTGCTGCACCGCCGCGTCAACGGACGTCGCGTGGTCGACATCGGGCTCCAGCCCGGCCCCGACCCCTTCGAGTGGGAGGTGGCGACCGTCGCCCTGGCCGGCCGTCGCATCCCTGGCCGCCGCCGCGCCCCCGAGGTGCTCGACTGGTCCGAGGCCGGCGAGCTGTTCCAGGAGCACGGCGCCGCCGACCGCCAGGCGGCCAACCTCGGCGGGATGCACCCGGCCGAGATGGCCTCGGCGATTCGCAAGCTGCCCCTCTCGCGCCGCCGGGTCCTGGCCGAGGCGCTCGACGACGACCGGCTGGCCGACCTGCTCGAGGAGCTGCCCGAGGACGAGCAGGTGCGTCTCATCGAGAACCTCGATCCCGAGCGCGTCGGCCGCGTCCTGGACGAGATGGAGGCTGACGACGCCGCCGACCTGCTCGGCGAGATGACGCCGTCGGAGCAGGCGCAGCTGCTGGCGGCAATGGATCCGGACGAGGCCGAGCCGGTCCGGCGCCTGCTCAACTACGACCCCGATACCGCCGGCGGCATCATGACGCCCGAGCCGATCATCCTCGGTCCCGACGCGACCGTGGCCGAGGCGCTCGCGCGCATCCGCGACCCCGACCTGCCCGTGCCGATCGCCGCGCAGGTGTTCGTCTGCCAGCGCCCCCTGGAGACCCCGACCGGCCGCTTCCTCGGGGTCGCGGGCATCCAGCGGCTGCTGCGCGAGGCGCCCTCCAAGCCGCTGAGCCGCTGCATCGACGAGGAGTGGGAAGCGGTGTCCACCGCCGCCTCCGAGCGTGAGGTGGCGGGCCGCCTGGCCGCCTACGACGTCGTCGCCCTCCCGGTGACCGATGAGGCGAACCGGCTCGTCGGGGCGGTGACCATCGACGATGTCCTCGATCGCGTCCTGCCCACCGGCTGGCGGGTGACCCACACCTCCGGGGTGGGTGACTGATGGCGCGCAAGGACAACCTCTCCAAGCCGCGCGGGACCTCGGGTTCCAGCGGATATGACTCCGATGCGTTCGCCCGGTGGGCCGAATCGGTCGCCCGCTTCCTCGGCACCGGCCGCTATCTGGCGGTCCAGACCGCGTTCGTGATCGTCTGGGTGGCGCTGAACGCCTTCCTGGCGATCGATGAGGGCAGGAAGCACGCCTTTGACCCGTACCCGTTCATCCTGCTCAACCTGATGTTCTCCACCCAGGCCGCCTACGCGGCGCCGCTGATCCTGCTGGCCCAGAACCGCCAGGCCGACCGGGACAAGGAGGTGGTCGAGCGCGACCGCGACACCAACGCCCGCGCCCTGGCCGAAACCGAGTTCCTGGCGCGGGAGATCGCCGAGCTGCGGATCATGCTCAGCCAGAAGGCCGACCGCGACGATCTCGTCGACCCGCTGGAGAAGCTCACCCAGGCGGTCGAGCGACTCTCCCCCGAGCCGATCATCGATGACGGGGATGATGGCTGAAGCCGAAGCTGGGGCGACCGGGGTCTACTCGGCGGCCAGCAGCCACCAGTAGCTGTCCTGGCCGCCGTCGGAGAGCTCGAGCTCGAAGGCGCCGTCGAGGACGAGCTCGCGCACGCGGTCGTCGCTCAGCGGCGCACCGACGCCGCGCAGCAGCGTGATCAGCTCCGCACCGTCGGACAGCTGGGTGATCACCGCCCCGAGGGTGGCGCCGGGCTCACCCCAGGCGACGAGCTCCTCGTCCACGAAGCCGATCGCCTCCCCGGTCTTGAAGCGGCCCTGGGCGTCGTCGCGGGCCGCACCCGCCACCGCGCCGGTGCGCAGATCGGTGAGGATCGAGCGCATCGCCTCGGCGTTGTGGTTGGCGTCCCGGGTCGGGTCGAGGCTGACCGCCGCGGCCAGACCGGCCTGCATCGAGCGGGTGCCCACCACGACCACCGCCTTGTCCGACAGCTCCGCGGCGCGCTCGGCGGCCATGAACACATTGGCGCTGTTGGGCAGCACCACGACCTCCTCGGCCGCGACCCCGTGGATCGCCGCCAGCAGGTCGTAGGTGGAGGGGTTGAGCGTCTTGCCGCCGTCGAGCGTGGTGACGCCGAGCTGCTCGAACAGGGCGCTGATGCCCTCGCCGGTGACCACGGCGACCGCCCCGCAGACGTCGGCGGTCGGGTCAGTGGCCATGGGGCCACCGACCCGGGCGTCCCGCTCCCTGACCTGCTCGGACATATCGGCGATGTCGATGTGCGAAACGGTTCCGACGCCGGCGAACGCGGCTGTCGCGGCGTCGGGGTCGTCGGTGTGCACGTGCACCTTCAGCGTGGTCTGGTCCCCCACGACGAGGACCGAGTCCCCCAGCCGTTCCATCTCGGCGATGAAGCGACGGGGGTCGAGGTCGGCACCGGTGACCGCGAAGTTGGTGCAGTAGCGGAAGGTCGCCGAGCTGTGCTGGGGATGGGTGACCCGAGCGGGGGCGTGGTGGTCGATGCCGATGAACTCCTCGCCGCGCAGAGCACCGGCGATCCCGGCCAGCAGGACGGTCAGGCCGTAGCCGCCGGCGTCCACCACACCGGCGTCGCGCAGGATGGGGAGGATCTCGGGTCCGCGTTTGACCGACTCCTGGCCGGTCTGCAGCGCGGCGTCGAGCAGCAGTGCCGCCACCCGGTCCTGGTCGTCGTCGCTGGCGTCGGCGGGAAGTCGGGCGTCGGGCATATGTGCCAGCTCGGAGGCGATCCGCCCGGCCATCTCACGCGCGACGGTGAGGATCGTGCCCTCGGCCGGATCGCGCACCGACCCGTAGGCCTGGTCGGCGGCGCGGGCCAGGGCGGCGCCGATCAGCACCGGGTCGATCATCGCGCCGGGCCGGGAGGCGAGCTCCTCGGCGGCGCCGCGGATCAGCTGGGAGAGGATGACCCCCGAGTTGCCGCGCGCGCCGAGCAGCGCGGCCCGGGCGACCGAGGCGACGATCTCCTCGCGGCCGATGTCATCGATCGAGCGGCCCTCGGTCGCGGTGGCGAGCCGGTCCAGCTCAGCCAGCACGGCCCGCAGGGTGAGGACCATGTTGTCCCCGGTGTCGCCGTCGGCGACGGGAAAGACGTTGAGGTCGTTGACCTCCTGGCGACGGTCCTCCAGGGCGGCGAGCCCAGCCGCCACCAGAGCACGGAAGCGGACGATGGCGGGGTCGGTCACGGCATCTGCGGTCGGTGAGAAGTGAAGAGCGACCTCAGGCGGCGCAACTTCAGCTCCGCCCTAGGCAGCCTTGGTGACCTTATTGGCTTTCAGGCAGCGCGTGCAGACATACACGCGGCGCGGAGTGCCGTTGTCATCGATGCGAACCTTCTGGAGGTTGGGGTCGAAGCGGCGGTTGGTAGCGACCATCGAGTGGCTTCGGCTGTGGCCGAAGCTCGGGCCCTTGTGGCAGACGTGGCAGACCTTGGACATAACGGCCGCCGAGTATAGCCGGGCTCACCGGGTGGCCCGGGTGAGCGCGCCGGGCCGCTAGTTTCACCCTCCATGAGCACAGATCACCGCGTCATCTCCACAGACGGTCGCAACCTCCAGGTGCAGGAGGCCGGCGACCCGGAGGGCAAACCGGTCCTGTTCCACCACGGCACGCCGATGTCGCGCCTCATCTACGCCGGCTGGGATGAGATCGCCCGGGAGCACAACGTGCGCTTCCTCGCCTATGACCGCCCCGGCTACGGGCTCTCGGACCGCCACGAGGGTCGCGATGTCGCCGCCTGCGCCCAGGATGTGCGTGACATCGCCAGTCAGCTGGGCATCACCGGGCTCGGGATCATCGGCCTGTCCGGCGGTGGCCCCCACGCGCTGGCCTGCGCGGCGCTGCTGGACGACCTGGTGCCGCGCGTGGTCTCCCTCGCCGCGGTGGCCCCCTTCGACGCCGAGGGCCTCGACTGGTACGCCGACACCGGTGAGTCCAACGTCGAGGAGACCCAGCTGTTCCTGTCCGACCGTGCGGCGGCGCGCCGTCAGTACGAGCAGGACGCCCAGGACATGCGCACCAAGACCGCAGAGGAGCTCCAGGCGGCGTACATCTCGGTCTACAGCCCGCTCGATCTCAAGTGCATGGAGGGGGAGTTCGGCGCGTTCCTCGATGCCAGTACGAAGCTCGGCCTCAGCCTGTCCATCGAGGGGCCCTGGGATGACGAGGCCGCCTTCGTCAGCCCGTGGGGCTTTGACCTCACCCAGATCAGCACCCCGGTGCGTCTCCGCCAGGGGCGCCAGGACCTCATGGTCCCCTACGGCCACGGCGCCTGGATCGCCTCACAGATCCCCGGTGTGGAGGCGATCCTGTCCGAGGACGAGAGCCATCTCTCGCTGCTCGACCACCTGGCCGAGGACCTCGACTGGCTGGCCGAAGCGCTCTAGACCGCGAACCCGACGCGCTGAGGACGCTCGGTCAGCGACTTCTTGACCGCCAGGGAGGCCAGCGCGGCCTCCACGGCGTGAGCGCCGGTGTCCCGCTTGGTCCCGCCCTTGACCCGGGCCAGGGCCTGGTCCATGGAATCCACGGTGAGCACCCCGAAGCCGATCGGCACGCCGCTGAGCAGCTGAACCTGCTGGATCCCGCGGGCGGTCTCGCCGCACACGTAGTCGTAGTGGTCGGTCTCTCCGCGGATCACCGCGCCGAGGGCGATGATCGCGCCATAGCGACCCGACTCGGCGGCGAAGCGGGCGATCATCGGCAGCTCGAAGCAGCCGGGGACCTCATAACGGGCCACGGCATCCTCGGAGGTGTACCCCGCGGCCGTCAGGGCGTCCCGTGCGCCCTCCTCGAGCTTTGCCGCCAGCACGTCATAGAAGGTCGCCACGCACAGCGCGACCTTGTCTTCAGCTTCCGCCATCAGGCCGCCTCGTCTGGGTGGTTGTCGTCACGAATCTCCTCGGCGATCATCTGCTCATCCAGCGCCATCCCCTGGTGGTGGAGGATGTGGCCCATCTTCTCCCGCTTGGCGTCGAGGTAGTCGACGTTGTGGGGGTTGGGGGCGTGTTCGATGGGGATCTGGTCGACCACCGACAGCCCGTAGCCGGCCAGGCCGGAGATCTTCTTGGGGTTGTTGGTGAGCAGCCGGATCGACGACAGGCCGAGGTCCTTGAGGATCTGGGCGCCGATGCCGTAGTCGCGCAGGTCAGCCGGCAGGCCGAGGGCGAGGTTCGCCTCCACGGTGTCGAGCCCCTCCTCTTGCAGCTTGTAGGCGCGCAGCTTGTTCAACAGCCCGATACCCCGACCCTCCTGGCTGAGGTAGAGCAGCACGCCGCGACCCTCCTGCTCGATCATCGCCAGGGCGGACTCGAGCTGTTCACCGCAGTCACAGCGCAGCGAGTGGAAGACGTCGCCGGTGAGGCACTCGGAGTGGACGCGGACGAGGACGTCGTCGGTCCCCGCCACCTCGCCCTTGACCAGCGCCACGTGATGCTTGTGATCGCCGAGCAGTTGGCGGTAGCCGACGGCGGTGAAGTCACCGTAGGCGGTGGGCAGGTTGATGTCGACGACCCGCTCGACCAGCCGCTCGGTGCGGCGACGGTAGGCGATCAGGTCGGCGATGGTGATCATCTTCAGCCCGTGCTTGAAGCAGTAGGCCGCCAGGTCGCCCCCGCGGGCCATCGAGCCGTCCTCGTTCTGGATCTCACAGATCACCCCGGCCGGGTTGAGCCCGGCCAGCTTGGCCAGGTCGACGGAGGCCTCGGTGTGGCCGGTGCGCTCGAGCACGCCGCCGTCCTTGGCGCGCAGAGGATGGACGTGACCGGGCTGGACGATGTCGTGGGCGCCCTTGGTGGGGTCGACCGCCACCTGCATGGTGCGCGCCTGGTCGGCCACCGAGATGCCGGTGGTGACGCCGTCGCGCGCCTCGATGGTGATGGTGAACGGGGTCTCGTGGGCCGACTCGTTCTTCAGCGCCATCATCTCGAGGCCGAGCTCGTCACAGCGCTCGGGCGTAAGGGTGAGGCAGATCCAACCGCCGGCCTGGCGGGTCATGAAGTTGATCTTGTCCGGGGTGACGAACTGGGCGGCCATGACCAGGTCGCCCTCGTTCTCGCGGTCCTCGTCGTCGACGACGACGACCATCTTGCCCTCGGCGATGTCCTCGAGCGCCTCCTCGATGGTCGAGAACGTGGTCTCCAGGGCGCTCACGCCGCACCGCCCAGGGAGGTCCGGAGGCTGGCTGCTGCAAGCTTCTCCACGTATTTCGCCACGATGTCGACCTCCAGGTTCACGCCGGTCCCCGTCTCGGCGACACCCAGGTTGGTGCGCTCGAGCGTCTCGGGAATGAGAGAAACGGTAAACGATGCGTCAGTGATCTCCGCCACGGTGAGCGACACGCCGTCGACGGTGATCGAGCCCTTGTAGACCACGTAGCGCAGCACCGACTCGGGCGCGGCGATGCGCACGCGCCGCGCGAATCCGTCGTCGTGCACCTCCACTACCGTGCCCATCCCGTCGACGTGGCCCTGGACGATGTGGCCGCCGAGACGATCCCCGGCGCGCATCGCCAGCTCGAGATTGACCGGTGAGCCCTGGGCGATCTCCGCCAACGAGCTCAAGCGCAGCGTCTCGTTCATCACCTCGGTGGAGAACGTCCCCTCCCCCACCGACACGGCGGTCAGACACACGCCGTTGGTCGCCACCGAGTCCCCGAGCTTGATCTCATCCGACAGGCGGGTGCGCACCGTCAGCACCACACCGTCGGCTGAATGCTCGACCGCCTCGATCGCCCCGAGGTCCTCCACAAGTCCCGTGAACACAGCTCACCACTCCTTCAGGCGCGCACGCACCAGCAGATCATCGCCCACACGTTCAGAGTCGAAGCTGAGCGGGCGCACCGCATCGGCCACCTTGTCGACGCCGCTGGACTCGAGCAGGTCGACGGAGCGCCCACCCAGGATCAGCGGGGCGACGAACAACGCCACCTCGTCGATCTCACCGGCGTCGAGGAACGCGCCGGCCAGGCGCGGGCCGCCCTCCAACAGCACCGAGGTCACCCCGATCGCGCCGAGTTGGTCGAGGGCAGAGCTGACGCGGGCGGGCTCGTTCTCGCCGGTGGCGACGATGACGTCGACACCCTGGACCTCGAGGGCGTCGGTGGCTGCGCGGGGCGCCGCCCGCGAGACCACCACGGTCAGGGGCACCGCACTGGCGTCACCCACCAGCTTGGAGGACAGCGGCAGCCGCGCCAGGGAATCGAAGACCACCCGCCGCGGTTGACGATCGACCGGCGGATCCAGCCGGGCGGTCAGCTGGGGGTCGTCGGCCAGCGCCGTACCGATGCCGACCGCCACCGCATCAGAACCCGCGCGCCACTCGTGCACGAGCCGGCGGCTCGACTCGCCCGAGATCCACTTGGAGTCGCCCGACGCCGTGGCCACCTTGCCGTCGAGCGACATCGCCGATTTGAACAGCACCCAGGGCTGACCGGTGCGGGCGTGCTTGCGGAAGGGCTGGTTGAGCGCCCGGGCACGTTGGGCGATCTCCCCCGAGGCCACCACCACGTCGATGCCCTCATCCCGCAGGATGCCCAGGCCGCGTCCCGAGGCGTGCTCGGAAGGGTCATCGGAGGCGATGACCACGCGGCCGATACCGGCCGCCTTGATCGCCTCGGTGCAGGGCGGGGTGCGCCCGTAGTGACAGCAGGGCTCCAGCGACACGTAGATCGTCGCGCCACGCAGATCGGGGTCGGTCCCCACCCGGGTGGCGACATCACGGATCGCCTCGACCTCGGCGTGGGGTCCGCCGACCCGACCGTGGTAGCCCTCCCCGAGCACGCGTCCGGTGCCGTCGGCGATCACCGCGCCGACGAGCGGGTTCGGGGTGACGGCCCGGCCGCCGAGGGCGGCGAGCTCCACGGCTCGCGCGAGGTGACGCGCGTCGGTCTCGGTGCTGGCACTCACGTGCAAGTAAAGGATAGGTTGCCGGCTCAACTGAGTCCCGTCCGGCGGGGGCCGGGGCTCAGCTCGCGCAGGCCCCGCCGTTGAGCCGGTAGATGGTGATCACCGGCCCGGGGCGCTGATATTGCAACGGGTAGTAGTCGATCGTCCAGTCGAAGCCGAAGGGCACCGGGTTGGCCCCGGCGCTGTAGGGGCTGGCTGTGAACACCAGCGTGCCCACGCGCGCCAGCTCCCGGTAGTAGGCGACCGCCTTGGGGTCCTCGCCCGGCTGGACGAAGGCCCGGCCGGACTGCAGGGTGCCCGACACCACCCAGCAGAACGCGTGCTGCTCGAAGCGTTGGATCAGCCCGGGATACAGCGTCTTCTCGTACTGATCCAGGGTCACGAAGCGCTGGGCGCCGTGGGGCAGCGGCTTGCCGTCCTCGGCCAGGTTCGACAGCCAGGTCGGGTACTGGTACCAGCGCGCCCCGTTGGGCTCATAGGGATCAGAGGACCCCACGTCCGAGGTCCAGTTGCCCGGGATGACCGGCTCGATGTACACGTTCTGGCCGGCCGGGATGTGGGCGATCATCCAGGCGCGCGCCAGGTTCGTCGTGTAGGGCCGTGAGAGCACCTGGTCGTTGTGGATGACCGACACCACGCTCTGGGTCAACAGCGCCAGCGCGACCAGCCCGCCGGCCACCACCCCCGGCACCGGGCGGCGCAGCACCCTCAACCAGCCGATCACCTCAGCACCGAACCACCCGGCCAGCAGCGCGACGGTGGGGAAGATCGGCATCAGCCAGCGCCCGAAGTAGCGCTCCTGGAGGCCCATGAAGATGATGAAGGCGACCTGGCCCGGCACGAACAGGGCCAGCAGCCAGCCGCGCCGGCGCCAGAGCAGCAGCGCCACGCCCC
This sequence comes from Solirubrobacteraceae bacterium, assembly GCA_965198695.1. Taxonomy (GTDB): domain Bacteria; phylum Actinomycetota; class Thermoleophilia; order Solirubrobacterales; family Solirubrobacteraceae; genus Palsa-465. The sequence goes on from CBDAPW010000004.1 coordinate 399,424, forward strand.
CCAGCGCCGCGACGGTCGGTCCCAGGCCCAGCCCCCAGGAGAACGTCCACAGGTAGTAGAGGATGCCGCCGCCCGGCGTGGTGCCCAGCTTGGCCGGTTCCGAGGCCCCCGAGGCGGCCGACGCCTGGGCCGACACGCCCTGGATGAACGTGTGGAAATTGAGGAACCAGTAGGGGTTTCCCAGGCTGTAGGCGAGCAGGGCGACTCCGAGGGAGGCGAACGTCAGCAGCAGGACCCGGTCCCCCGGGCGCTCCCCTTTCGGCACCAGGGCGGGTGGGGTCGGATATCCGGTGCTCGATCGCGCGGCCGCGATCAACAGCAGCAGGATCACCCAGCCGCCGGTGTACTTGCTGGCCGCCGCCAGCCCGACCGCCAGGCCGGCGAGCATGTAGTCGCGGCCGCGACCGATGCGCCAGATCCCCGCCACGCCGTACAGGGCCAGGCAGACGAAGAACAGGGTCGGCACGTCGTTGAGGGCGAGGTGGGAGTAGAAGATCGGCAGGAACGCGGTCCCGTAGGCCGCCGCGCCGAGCAGCGCCGGGCCGGGGCGCTGGAACAGCCGCACCCCCGCCCCGTAGAGCAGCCACACCGACAGCGTGCCCAGGACCGCGCACACCCCGCGGGCGAGCACGAACACGGCCGTCGGGTTGAGCGTGAAGGCGCGGACCGCCGCGTCGGCGGAGCCGAACCACAGCTCGAAGACGATCGCCAGCAGGTAGGAGTAGGCGGGCGGGTTGAGGAAGTAGTTCGGGTTCCAGTCGCCGGAGAAGAACTGGATCGCCTTGGGCACGAAGTGCTGGGCCTCGTCGGAGTTGTAGGAGAAGGGCAGGCCCTGCTTGATCCCCCACAGGCGCAGGCCGAGGGTGCTGAGCAGCAGCACGGCCAGACCCACCCGCGGCCAGGTGAACGCCCGCGTCCGCGCGCCGGACAGTGGGCGCAGGGGACGGCGCGGACCGCCGGCGGGCGGCTGCATGGTCAACCTCCCGCGCGGCGACACTTCCTTACCAGTGGTGACCAGCTCCATGTCCGCTGCCGAGTATCCCGCTACCGTTTGCACATCGCGCCGCGGCCGCGCACAGACAGAGCGACCGCCGACCGCGACCGCCGAGACACACCCATGAAGCTCATCATCCAGATCCCCTGCTTCAACGAGGAGCAGCAGCTGCCCGCCACGCTGGCTGACCTGCCGCGTGAGGTTCCGGGTTTCGACGTCGTGGAATGGCTGATCATCGACGACGGCTCGACCGACCGCACCGTCGATGTCGCGATCGCCAACGGCGTGGACCGAATCGTCAAATTCACCAAGAACAAGGGCCTGGCGGCCGGCTTCCAGGCCGGGCTCGACGCCTGTCTCAAGCTCGGCGCCGACGTGATCGTCAACACCGATGCGGACAACCAGTACAGCGCCGCCAGCATCCCGGATCTCGTCCGTCCGATCCTCGAGGGCCACGCTGACATGGTGGTGGGCGACCGCCAGGTGATGACCATCGAGCACTTCTCCCCGCTGAAGAAGCGCCTCCAGCGCACCGGCTCCTGGGTTGTGCGTCAGGCGTCCAACACGGACGTGCCGGATGCCACCTCGGGGTTCCGGGCCTACAACCGTGAGGCCGCCCTGGCCATCCAGCCGGTCTCGCAGTTCACCTACACCCTGGAGACCCTGATCCAGGCGGGCAAGATGAACGCCGCGGTGGCCCACGTGCCGGTGGGGACGAACCCCAAGACGCGGGAGTCGCGTCTGTTCCCGTCGATGTCGGCCTACGTCCGGCGCAACGGCCTGTCGATCTTCCGGATCTACTCCCAGCATCAGCCGCTCAAGGTGTTCTGGACCGGTGCCGCGTTCTTCGGCTTGATCGCGGTCGCGCTGTTCGCCTACTTCGTCGTCGACTTCATCGCCGACCACGGCAGGGCCGGTCACGTGCAGCTGCTCATCGCCGGTGCCGTGCTGTTCAACGCGGCGATGCTGCTGGGTGCCCTCGGCGTGATCGGCGACCTGCTGGACGCTCAGCGAACGCTCTCACAGCGGACCTTCGAGCGGGTCAGGCGAATCGAGCTGCAGCTCCATGTTCCGCCGTCGCACTATCAGCCGGCTCAGCCTGACACTCCCGAGCCGGGCGCAGCGACGACCCGAGAGCCGCACGGCCACACCACCGAGGAGCACCTCCAGGTATGAGCGACCCGCTGGCCACCGCCGACCCGCACGGGGTCCCGACCGGCAACACGTTCGACAAGTACGGCTCGACCAACCCGGTGGTCAAGCGGCTGATGGCCGGCTTCGAGGGGACCCTGGAGACACTGTTCACCCAGGCCGCCCCCACCTCGATCCTCGACATCGGCTGCGGTGAGGCGGTGCTGACCGCCCAATGGGCCGAGCGCCTGGGCGACGGGCGGGTGGTCGGCGTCGACCTCGAGGACCCCAAGCTCGAGGCGCACTGGCGGACGCGCACGCGGCCCAACCTCGAGCTGTCGACCCTTGACGTCACCCGCGGTCTCCCCTACGGCGACAACGAGTTCGACCTGGTGTGCGCGACCGAGGTGCTCGAGCACGTGCCCGGGCCCGAGCAGGTCGTCGCCGAGATGGCGCGCGTGGCCAGCCGACACCTGCTCGTCTCGGTTCCCCACGAGCCGCTGTGGCGCGCGCTCAACGTGGCCCGCGGCGCCTACCTCCGCGAGTTGGGCAACACCCCGGGGCACATCAACCACTGGACCAAGCGGGAGTTCGTGGCGATGCTCGGCCGCCACGGCACGGTGATCGAGGCGCGCTCGCCGTTCCCGTGGACGATGCTCCTTGTCCGCGTCGCCTGACGCACCGGCCCCGCCGGCCGACGACGGGGTGGGCGCCCCCGGGGCCGCCCCGAAAGCCAGGACCGACGCCGGGGCCGGGGACTTCGCCTCCGGCGCGCGCATCCTGTCGATCGGCATCGCCTCGACGGGCGTGTTCACCTTCGCCTACCTGGCGCTCGCCTCGAACCTGCTGACCCCGGCGGACTACAGCCGCGTGTCGATCTGCTGGGCGGTCATGTACGTGATCCTCTGCGTGATCTACCGGCCGGTGGAGCAGCTGCTGTCGCGCACGATCGCCGACCGCCGCGCCCGCGGAGAGCACTCCGCCCGCGTACTCAGGGTCCCGGCGATCATCCAGGGTTCCTTCGCCACGCTCTTCTTGGTCGTCGCGCTGGTGCTCGAGCACCCGATCGTCCACGGGCTGTTCAAGGGCTCGGCGGAGCTGTTCTGGATCCTCGTGATCGGCGTGCTGGCCTACGCCGGCTCCTACTTCGCCCGCGGCTGGCTGGCCGGCAACAAGCGCTTCGCCCTGTACGGCGCACTGGTCTTCCTCGAGTCGACCAGCCGTTTCCTGTTCGCGATCGTGGCGGCGCTGGCCGCCGGGTCGCACCTCGGGCCGGTCGCGCTGGGCATGGCCATCGCGCCGTTCGCCTCGCTGACGGTGATCCCCTTCGCCTTCCGGCGCGTGACCCGCGCGAGTGGCGCCTCCGCTGGTCTGGGGGACCAGCGAAATGCGTCGGCGTCGGTGTCGGGCCGCGCGGCCGATGTCGAGCTGGTCGACGCCGCGCTGTCCTCGGGCCCGGGCGGGGAGTCGTTGGAGGAGTCCTCGGCCGACCTGTCCCTGCGCCACGGCGGCGGCTTCGCTGCGGCGGTGGTGGCGATCATGGCCTCCGAGCAGGCGCTGATGAACGCCGGGGTGCTGATCATCGCCCTGGGCAAGGGTGGCGGCGGGATCACCAGCGGCCTGGCCGGGTTCGCCTTCAACGTCCTGTTGATCGTGCGTGCGCCCCTGCAGCTGTTCCAGGCCCTGCAGACCTCGATCCTGCCCCACCTCACCTCGATGGAGGCCTCGGACTCCCAGGTCGAGTTCCGGCGGGCCATCCGGCTGACGGTGATGGTGATCGCCGGCTTCGCCGCACTGGTGGCCCTCGGGCTGCTGGCGATCGGTCCCTTCGTGATGTCCCACGTGCTCCAGAGCCACGCCGCGGGTGCCCCGCACTATCCCTGGAACCGCTTCGGCCTGGCCATGGTGGGGGTCGGCATGGGGCTGCACCTCGGCGCCGGCACGCTCAATCAGGCGCTGCTGGCCCGCGGGCGCGCCGCCCGGGCGGCCTGGTCCTGGTTGTGTGCGGCCACGGTGTTCGTGCTGTTCGTGGCGCTGCCGACGGTCGGGTCGGGCCCGGACGCCAAGATCTGGCGCGTCGAGGTCGGCTACATGGTGGCCACCGCGGTACTGGCGGGGCTGCTCACCCTGGCCTACCGCGGCTCCGGCGCGGCTCAGCGCGTTCCGGCCCCCGCCATCGCCTGATCCCCCGACGGTTCGGCCTCGCCGGGGCGGCCGACGCTACAGCGTGTGACAGGCGCTGACCTTGGCCGCCGCCTGGGTGAGCGCCTGGCTCTTCTTGGTCGACAGGCCCGAGCCCAGCTGGCCGAGTGAGCTCTTGACCGCCGAGGCGAGTTTGTCCGCCCCGCTGGTGAACGCGGCGGCGCTGGCGGTCGACAGGTTCGCCGCAAGGGTCTCAGAGCGCGACAGGGCGGTGTCGACCCGGGAGAAGGTCGAGCGGATCGCCGTGGCGAACGCGGCGCCGCCGCTGACGTCGGGCACCCCGGCGCGGTCGAGCTTGGCCACCGCGCCCGAGCTGTCCTGGGCGAGCTTGGTGAAGTAGCCGGCGAGCCGGGCCTTGTCGGCCGCCAGCGTCGCCGACCCGCTGGAGGTCAGCGCGCTGGCACCGGAGGCGACCTGCTTCTCGAATGGCGCGACCGCCTCACACAGGGCGGTCACATAGCTGGTCGCGCTGACCTTGGCGCTCGACACCTTCGGCGTCGAGCTGGCGGAGGAGGAGCCGCCACAGCCGCCGATCATCAGTGCGATGAGCGCCGCCAGCATGGCGACGGGGGCTATGCGGGCCATGCCGCCTGCGCCAGGGCGCGGAAGCTCTCCCCCGGCTCGGGTGAGCCGAAGATGGCCGAGCCGGCCACCAGCACGTTGGCGCCCGCCTCCGCGACACGGCGGGCGGTCTGATCATGGACGCCTCCGTCGACCTCGAGACCGGTGCCGGCATCGAGCGCGGCGCGCAGGTGGGCCAGCTTGGCGTAGGAGTGGGGGATCAGCGCCTGATTGCCCCAGCCGGGGTTGACGCTCATGCAGAGCACCATGTCGACGCTGTCTCTGACGTCGGCGATGATGTCGGCCGGGGTGGCCGGGCAGATGGCCAGGCCGGCGCTGGCGCCGCCATCGCGGATCATCTGGAGCGCGTACTGGACGTGGGGCGTGGCCTCGACGTGGACGGTGATCGAGTCGGCGCCGGCGGAGAGGAAGTCGGGGATGTGCTGCTCGGGGCGCTCGATCATCAGGTGGACGTCGATCACCGCCCCGGCGGCATGGACCTGGTCGGCCAGGGCCGAGACGGCGATCGGTCCGAAGGTGATCGGCGGGACGAAGTGACCGTCCATCACGTCGACGTGGATGACCCGCGCACCGGCGTCAAGCACCTCGCCGACCTGCTCGCCGAGCTTGGCGAAGTCGGCGGAGAGGATCGACGGGTTGATCTCTCGTTGGGTGAACCAGCTCATACGGGCCTCAGCATCGATCCGCCGCAATGGTTGCATTTGACCACAGCGGTTGACGACATCCGCACGATGGTCGAGTGCTCACCGCAGTTGGGACACACCGATACCAGCTCGAAGCGCTGGAGGCAGTTGACGCAGCGATAGTTGCCCGCCGCCGTGGCCCGCAGCCATGGCTCCCCGCAGGCCGGACATTCGGCGCCGAGCCGGATTTCGTCCTCCACGGGGTCAGAGAGTAGTGGCGCCCGGGGCTGAGAGGATGAGCCCTCACCGGGCCCGGGCCAGCGCGGCGATGAAGAAGCCGTCGGTCCCCTCGACGCTCGGCAAAGTGGTGTGACGGGAGTCGAGCGTCCACTCCGGCGCGGCGGCGAGGAAGACGTCGATCACCGCCTCGGACTCGCTCGGGTTGAGCGTGCAGACGCTGTAGACGAGCCGGCCGCCGGGCCGCGTACGGGCCGCCGCCGCCGTCAGCAGCTCGGTCTGCTTGGCCGCCAGCGCGGGCAGGTTGTCGATGCGGTTCTGCCAGCGGATGTCCGGACGCGATTGCAGGGTGCCCAGCCCGCTGCAGGGCGGGTCGACCAGCACGCGGTCGAAGTCGCCGAGCTCCTGGGTGAGCTCGCGGGCGTCAGCTCTCAGCACGCGGACGTTGCTCGCCCCCATCCGCTCGGCGGTGCGGGCCAGGGCCTGGGCGCGTCCAGGGTGGACCTCGACGGCCACGAGTTCGCCGCGGCCGTCCATCAGGGCGGCCAGGTGGGTGCTCTTGGCCCCCGGCGCGGCGCACAGGTCGAGCACGCGCTCACCCGGCTGAGGGTCCAGGATGCGCCCGACGAGCATCGAGGCCCGGGACTGGGGCATCAGCTCCCCGGCGCGCCACTGGGGTGAGCCGAATACGTCGAAGGGCCCGTCCAGGACGCGGGCCTCGGGCAAATCGGGAAGGCCCTCGGCACGCCACGGCGGGGCGGCGTGCCAGGGCGGCTCGTGGCTCGTCGCCTTGAGCGTGTTGAGCCGGACCGCTGACTCGGCGGGCCGATTCACCGCGCTGAGCAGCGCCCGGGCGCCGTCGGCGCCGAACTGGGTGAACCACATCTCGGCCAGCCAGTCCGGTACCGAGTGGAGCACCGCCGCCCGCTCGGGCGTGCGGTCATCGAGTTCGGCGATCAGGGTCGGGGCGTCCTGGGCGCCGCGGCGCAGCACGGCGTTGACCAGGCGGGCGGCCCCCTGGCCGCCGGACTCGCGCTTGACCAGCTCGACGCTCTCGTGCACCGCGGCGTGGGGGGCGATGCCATCGAGCAGGGTCAGCTGGAACAGGCCGAGCTCGAGCGCCGCCCGAGCGGCCGGGTCGAGCTGCTCGGCGGGTCGGCTCGACAGCGCGTCGATGAGGTAGTCGAGCGTGCGTCGGCGCTGGACGGTGCCGTAGGCGAGCTGGGTGGCCAGAGCGCGGTCGCGGGGATCCAGCCCGGCGGCGTCGGCCTCGGCGTGCAGGGCACGATCGGCGTAGGCGCCGGACTCGAACACGCGCCGGATCACCGTGTAGGCGACCCGGCGAGCGGGAGCGACGCTCACGCGCCCAAGCCCCGCGCCCAGTCCGCGGCGTCCATCCGGCGTTTGCCGGGCGGCTGGACGCTGAGCAGCTCCAGCACCCCGTCACGACACGGCACGAACCGGGGGCCCTCCCCGGCGCCGTCGGTGCCGCCATCGCCGCGGTCGTCGTCGCGGACCGCCCGAGCGGCCCACACGCCGAGCCGCTGTCCCGCGTCGCGTTCGAGATAGGCGCCGATGTGCGGGGACAGGCCCCGGACGGTCAGCTCCAGCTCGGTCGCGGTGTGCGCGGCCGGATCGAGGCGACGATCCTCGGGGGTGATCTTCTCCGCGTAGGTGACCCCGTCCTCGGGCTGGCGAACCCACGGCGGTCGCTCGTCGATCGCCCGTATGAGCAGGTCGCCGCTGATCAGCTGCAGGCCCGCGGCGATGCTGCCGTAGTCGTCCTCGGGACCGATCGGCACGGTCTCGCGCAGACAGACCGGGCCGTCGTCCAAACCCGGACCGAGGCGCATGATGCAGACCCCCGTCTCGGGGTCCCCGGCCATGATCGCCCGCTCGATCGGCGCCGCCCCGCGCCAGCGCGGCAGCAGGCTGGGATGGACGTTGAGGATCTCCAGCGCCGACAGGAGCGGCTCCTTGATCAGCGCCCCGAAGGCGCACACCACGGCCAGCTCGGCGCCGGAGCTCGTGATCGCATCCAGCGTCTCGGGGGTGTTGACCGAGGCCGGCTGGGCGACCTCGAGGCCGAGCTCGCGGGCGGCGAGCACCACCGGCGGCGGGGTGAGCTTGCGCCCGCGCCCCTGGGGGGCGTCCGGACGACTGAGGACGAGCGCCGGACGGTGAGGGGAGGCGCTCAGGCGCGTCAGGACGGCGGCGGCGAACTCCGAGGTGCCGAGATAGACGGTGGCGGCCAAGGCGACGGCGAGGGCGCTAGGCGCTGCGCTGGTCCTGCCATTCGCGCAGGCTCGCCAACGCGGTCTTGCGCTCGTCGCGCGTGGTGCGCTTGAGGATGAGGATCCCGTCGAGATGGTCCATCTCATGCTGGATGACGCGCGACTCGAGGCCCGAAGCCTCGACGACGATCCGCTCACCGGAGGCGTTCTGGGCGCGGACGCGGACGTGCACCGGCCGTTCGACCTCGACGTGGACGCGCGGCAGGCTGAGACAGCCCTCGGTGGCGATCTCCCCCTCCCGCGAGTGCCACTCGATCTCCGGGTTGATCAGCGCGGTGACCGGCCCCTGAAGCTGGACGCGGTAGACGAGCAGGCGCCGCAGCGCCCCGACCTGGGTGGCCGCCAGCCCGATGCCGAGCCCGTCGTGCATGATCTTGGCCATCCACTCGAGCTCGGCGGCCAGCGCGTCGTCGAACACGGTGACCGGACGGGCCTTCTCGCGCAGGATCGGGTCGCCGAACTTGCGCACATGGGCGAGCGCCGCGTCGCGGCGTGCGACGAGCTCGGGGTCGACCTCGGCGGTCTCCCCGTCCTCGATGGCCTCGTCGAGTGCCTCCCCCTCGGAGGTTTCCTCGACGTATTCGGCCTCTTGGCTCTGTGCGGTGCTGTCAGCCATACGTTCTCAGTGTAAATCGGGTCCTACCCGGTTGACCAACGCCGCTCACGCGGCCTGGACAACCGCCCGGGGCGCCGCTAGCCTTTCGCACCGTGTTGCTTCGACGTTAGGTTCGCGTCGGACATGAGCCAGGCGCCCTGTGCCCGGCTCACTCGTCCGTGCCCATCTTCGTTCGCCGGTCCTGTCGGTTCATCCGCGACCGGTCCTCTCAGTCAAGGAGCAACGTGTGTACGCAGTGGAAGTCATCGACGTGGAGAAGCACTTCACCCAGCGGCGTGAGGGCAAGAAGGTCCGGTCCACCGCCCTGGCCGGGGTGTCCCTGACCATCGACCGCGGGGAGTGCGTGGCGCTGCTGGGCCAGAACGGCTCGGGCAAGTCGACGCTCGTGCGGATTCTCTCCACGCTGCTGCTGCCCGACGCCGGCGTCGCGCGGGTCTTCGGCCACGACGTGGTCTCCGACACCGCGGCGGTGAAGCGGGTGGTGAACCGGGTCAGCGTCGAGGCGTCCTTCTTCAAGCGCATGTCCGCGGTGGAGAACCTCGCCTACGCCGCCCGCTTCTACGGGTTGGGACCGTCCCGGACCCGGGACCAGATCCCGGCCATCCTGGAGAACGTCGGCTTCCCGCTGGCGCGCTCACAGGAACCCATGGAGCACCTGAGCCGCGGCATGCAGCAGAAGGTCGCCCTCGCCCGAGCGCTGCTCACCAGTCCCGTGCTGCTGCTGTTGGACGAGCCGACCACCGGCCTCGACCCGCGGTCCAAGCGCGAGGTCCAGAGCTTCATCGCCTCCCTGCGCGCCGAGCACGACACCACCGTCCTGCTCTGCACCCACGACATGGATGAGGCCGCGGCCCTGGCCGACCGCGTGGGGATCATCCACGCCGGTCGGCTGCTGTCCCTGGCGCCGACCGCCGAGATCCTCGCCCAGTACGCCGCCGCGGACCTCAACGAGGCGTTCTTCATCGCCACGGGTCGCGCGATCACCGACGAGGACGACGACGCGGTGACCGAGGTGCTGGCATGACCGACGTCCCCAACCCGCGCAACGTCGGCTCGGCCGGACCGGGCTCGGCCGGCTCGATCGGTCCGATGGCCCTGGCCCGCCTGCAGCTGGTGGGCCTCTACGGCGTGGTCGAGCGCAACGTCTACCTGGTCAAGCGCTACTTCCTCTGGGAGCTCGCCTTCTTCCTGTGGACGGTGGCCAACACGCTGACCATCGTGTTCATCGCCAAGGGCGTCAATGCCGAGGGCGGCCACCTCAACGTGCAGCGCGAGACCACCCTGCTGCTGGTCGGCGGGGTGATCTGGTCCTACCTCGGGCTCATCTTCGAGACGCTCACCCAGACGGTGGCCTGGGAACGCTGGGAGGGCACGATCGAGTACTCGTTCATGGCCCCCCTGTCCCGGGTGGTGCACCTCGGCGGCATGTGCGTGTTCGCGATCGCCTACGGCGTGCTCCGCTCAGCGCTGCTGTTCGCGGTGTTGGCGCTGTGCTTCGGCCTGCACCTCGGCCACGCCGACTTCGGCGCGGCGCTGGTGCTGCTGGTCATCGCCTCGGTGTCCTTCGCCGGGCTGGGCATCCTCACCGCGGTGCTGCCGCTGCTCTCGCCCGAGAAGGGCGAGCAGCTCGGCTTCGTCGCCCAGGGGCTGCTGCTGGTCATCTCCGGCGTCTACTACCCGGTGTCGGTGCTGCCCGACTGGATGCGCTGGCTCTCGACGATCTCCCCGGCGACCTACGCGCTGCGCGGCATTCGCGACGCGATCCTCAACGGCCAGGGCGTGCACTGGGCCGACGTGTGGCCCCTGCTCGTGCTCGGCGCGGTGGCGATCCCCCTCGGACTCGGGGTGTTCGCCGCCGGCGAGCGCTACGCGAAGAAGACGGGCAAGCTCAAACGGTCGGGATGAGAGTCACTGCGGGTCGACGTCGACGGACACCGCGACGTCCTTGAACAGCTTGGTGCCGACGAGGCTGTCGACGGCGGTGCCGACCGCGGCGATCGCCTCGGCCCGCTCGAGCGCCTTGATCTGCAGTTGGGAGCGGTGGCGGTTGCGCAGCAGGAACAGCGGGGCCGGGCCCTGGACGGTGGTCCCCGCCCCGGCGTCACCCGCCTGGATCCGCGCCTGCAATTCCGCCGCGGCGCGGGCGGGCGCGGCAGCGTCCGGGCTCGAGCAGATCAGCCGGATCAGCGTGCTGTAGGGCGGATAGAGCAGCGCGCGGCGGCGCTCGAGCTCGCCGGCGATGAAGGCGGCGGAGTCGTGGCGGGCGGCCAGGGTGATCGGCCGAGCGGTGGGTGAGAGGGTCTGGACGAGCACGCGCCCGCCGCTGACTCCGCCGCGGCCGGTGCGGCCGGCCAGCTGGGTGAGCAGGCTGAAGGTGCGCTCCTCAGCCCGGAAGTCGGGGAAGCGCAGGGTCTGATCGGCGTCGAGCACGACCCCGAGACTGACGTCGGCGAAGTCGTGACCCTTGGCGATCATCTGGGTGCCGACGAGGATGCCCGCCGGGGCGGCGTGGAAGCGCTCGAGGGTGTGGGCGCGCGCGTCATGGCCGGAGGAGTCGGCGTCGAGGCGCAGGACGGGGAAGTCGGGCCCGGCACCGAAGGCCTGGGCGAGCTCGTGCTCGAGTCGCTCGGTGCCCGCTCCATGGCGGGACACCGACACCGACCCGCAGTCGGGGCACCGGCTCGGCGCCGGCTCGCGGTGGCCGCAGTGATGGCAGGCGAGCACCCGACGTTGGGCGTGGAGCACCAGGGAGACGTCGCAGTTGGGGCACTTCCACACCCGGCCGCAGTCCGCACAGGTGAGGAAGTTCGACCAGCCGCGGCGGTTGAGCAGGACGATCGCCTTCTCCCCGTCGCGCCGGCACTGGGCCAGCGCCAGGCGGGTGTCGGGGTGCAGGGGATGATGGAGGCCGCGCATGTCGAGGATCTCCACGGCGGGCAGGCGACGACCGTCCACGCGCGCGGGCATGTCGATGACCGTCTGGGTGGCCACGCTCTCGGGCCGGGGCGTGGCCGAGCCGCTGAGCAGAACCGCGCCGAAATACTGGGCGCGGCGCAGTGCGAGTCGACGCGCGTCATAGCGCGGGTCGCCCTCGTGCTTGTAGGCGCTCTCATGCTCCTCGTCGACCACGATCAGACCGATGTCCTCGAGCGGCGCGAAGATCGCCGAGCGCGCCCCGACCGCCACCCGGGCCTCCCCGCGGCGCAGGCGCATCCACTCGTCGCGACGCTGTCCGTCTGACAGCCCCGAGTGGAGCACCGCGACCACGCTGCCCAGCCGCGCCTCGAAGCGGGCCAGCGCCTGGGGGGTCAGGCCGATCTCCGGCACGAGGATGATCACGCTCCGCCCGGCCTCCAGCGTCGCTCGGGCGGCGTGCAGGTAGACCTCGGTCTTGCCCGAGCCGGTGACGCCGTTGAGCAGCAGCTCGGCGTGAGCGCCGGCGCCGATCGCCGCGAGGATCGGCTCCAGGGCGGCGTGCTGTCCGGGGTTCAGCGCCGGGGTCGCGGCCGCGGTGCTCGACACGGCGTGGCGCGCCGGCAGCCGCCCGCTGGCTGCGGTGGCGAGGCTCACCAGCCCGCGGCCCTCGAGGCGGCGCAGGACGGGGGTGCCGAGGGTCGCGGCGGGCATGGGCCCGCCGCTGATCAACGCCGCAAGCGCCGAACGCTGGCCGTCGGACAGGCGTTCGGCGCCGCTGAGCGCGGCCTCCCCGTCCGGGGTGATGGCGGCGACCAGCACCCGTTTCTCCCCCAGGCCGCGACCGGTCCCCGGCGGCAGGGCGAGGCTGAGCGCACGGGCGGGCGTGGAGCAGTACTCGGCCGCCATCCAGATCGCCAGGTCGACCAGGTCGACCGGCAGCGAGATGGCCAGCACCGCGGCGATCTCGGCCAGCTTGTCGGGGGCGATGTCGCTGGCCTCGGCCAGCTCGGCGACGACGCCGAGCAGCGGCCGGTGGGCGAAGGTGATGCGTACGACAGAGCCGACCTCGACGCTCTGCTCCGGGCCGATCCGGTAGTCGAAGACGCCGCGCAGAGCCCGGGTGTTGGTGAGCGGCAGCACCCGCGCGATACGCCTGTTCTCCATCGCGGGCTGAGCGTAGAGTGCAGCGCTGATGACGGTCGGTGGGGACCCACAGACCCATGCCGTGCTCAATCGCCTCGACTCACAGCTCGGCGAGGCGGGCCGGCGCGAGCACCGTTTCGCCTGGCTGCGGGACGCGCGGAGCGACGACTGGCTGGTCGTCGACGCGTACTACCCGAGCAATCGGGTGGTGGTGGTCGCCTCCGATGACCCCGACCTGCTCGAGCTCTGTGAGGCGCTGGTGCCGGCCAACGGGATGTTCCTGCTCACCCTGGAGTCCGCGGATCTCGCTGCGGCGGGCTCGAGCGAGAGCCTGGCCGGTGGGCTGGGTGACCGGCTGGCGGCCCAGGGCTGGGTCCCCCGTCTGACCCCCGAGCGCCCTGAACGCCCGCGCGAGGCCTGGGCCGCCCGCCAGACGCCGTCAGCCCCGCGCTCCGGCGAGGCCTCCACCGGGGTCGTGCTGGTCATCATCGTGGTGGCCGAGCTGGTGCTCGGCGGCGGCGTGGTCGGTATCGGCGACGGCGCCTACGTGCTCGGCTTCGGACTGCTGCTGGACGCGTGCGCCCGGGTGCTCGGCGCGGTCGCCGCCTCCCAGAACCACGATCCCGACGCGGCCTGGACGAGCGTGCTGTTCGGCTCACCGGTGCTGTGGGCTCGCGGTGAGCTCAGCGGTGACGCAGCCGGCCTGGCTCAGGTCACCGCGATCCTGGCCGGGTTCTGCGTGCTCGTCGGGCTGGTGCTGGTGCTCGTCTGAGACGTCGAGGGACTCTGGGGGGAAATGCGTCCTCAGAACGCATTTCCCCCCCGGAGTCGCGCGAGCGGGGTGGCTAGGCGCCGATGGTGGCGCCGAGCCCGGCGGCCTCACGCAGCGCGGCGGCCTTGTCGGTCGCCTCCCAGGTGAAGTCCGGGTCCTCACGGCCGAAGTGACCGTAGGCAGCGGTCTTCTGATAGATCGGACGGTGGAGCTTGAGGTACTCGCGGAAGGCGCCGGGGCGCAGGTCGAAGTGCTCGCGGACCAGGTCGAGGATGCGGCCGCGGCCGATCTTCTCGGTACCGAAGGTCTCGACCATGACCGACACCGGCTGGGCGACGCCGATCGCGTAGGCGACCTGGACCTCGACCCGGTCGGCCAGACCGGCGGCCACGAGGTTCTTGGCCACGTAGCGGGCGGCGTAGGCGGCCGAGCGGTCGACCTTGGACGGGTCCTTGCCCGAGAAGGCGCCGCCGCCGTGGCGGGCGAAGCCCCCGTAGGTGTCGACGATGATCTTGCGACCGGTCAGGCCCGCGTCGCCCACCGGACCACCGATCACGAAACGGCCGGTCGGGTTGACGAGGAAGTCCTTGCGCAGCTGGTTGGCGTCGAAGAGATCGGCCGGCAGCACCGGCAGCACGACCTTCTCCCACAGGTCGTCCTTGATCAGCGCCTCGGCGCCCTCGGCGTGCTGGGAGGAGATCAGCAGCTTCTCGATCCGCACCGGCTTACCGTCGACGTAGCGGACCGACACCTGGGTCTTGCCGTCGGGACGCAGGTAGGAGATCTCGTCCTGCTTGCGGGCCTCGGCCAACCGCTTGGCCAGCTTGTGCGCGAGGCTGATCGGCAGCGGCATCAGCTCCTCGGTCTCGTTCGAGGCGTAGCCGAACATCATTCCCTGGTCGCCGGCGCCGGCGATGTCAAGCTCGTCACCCGAGCCGTCACCGCGGCTCTCGTACGCCTTGTCGACGCCCTGGGCGATGTCCGGGGACTGCTTGTCCAGCGCGTTGAGCACCGCGACGGAATCGGCGGCGAAGCCGAGCGCGGCGTCGGTGTAGCCGATCTTGCGGATCGTCTCGCGGGCCACCTCGTGGATGTCGACGTAGGTGGTGGTCGAGATCTCGCCGGAGACGACGACCAGGCCGGTGTTGACCAGCGTCTCACAAGCCACGCGGGCGTTGGGATCGTCGGCGAGGACCGCGTCGAGCACACCGTCGGAGATCTGGTCGGCGACCTTGTCGGGATGGCCCTCGGTGACCGACTCGGAGGTGAAGAGGAATTCGTTGTCAGAGAACGTCGTCATGAGATCGTTACTAGCGCTCCGCAGTTCGTTTGCCGGGGTCCGCGTGTCAATGTCAGCCCGCCCCAGGGTAGTGGCCGCGCTGAGGATCCTGACCGAGTGGTCATGCCACGGTGGCCAGAACTCCCCGAACGCGGGTCATTCTGTGAGGTCATCGCGCTCGGTGCCCTCCGGGTCCTCGACCTCGTCAAGGTCCTCGAGGTCGTCAAAGTCCTCGACGCCCGGTGCGTCCTCCACACCGTCGCGGCGGCGCTCGTCCCGGCGGCCACTGCGCCCCCGCCGTTCGTTGCGTTCGACGAAGTCGATGACCAGCGGGATGCCGTCCATCCGGTAGCGCTCGCGCATCCGGTTCTCCAGGTAATACGCGTAATCCCGGGTGACCAGCGCGTGGGAGTTGACCTGGATCGAGAAGCGCGGCGGCCGCTCGCCGGTCTGGGTCATGTAGATCAGCTTGAGCCGTTGGTTGTGCGCGTTGCGGCCCTTGCCGGCCGGGGGCTGGCGCTGGGCCACCACGTCGGCGATGAAGCGGTTGAGCTGACTGGTGGGAATGCGGCCCTGGCGCCGATCGGCCAGGCCGACCGCCTCGACGAGGATGCGCTCGACGTGACGCCCGGTGCTGGCCGAGGCGGTGAGCAGTCGCGGCCGCAGCCGCAGCTTGCGGTTGATGCGGATCCGCTCGTTCTCGAGCTGGTCGGGTCCGATGATCACCGCCGGGTCCTCCCCGGCGGTGAGATCCCACTTGTTGAGGACGATCGCGGTGGCACACCCGCTCTGCATGGCCATCTCGGCGACCCGGAAGTCCTGGGCGGTCACCCCGTCGGTCGCATCGCAGATGACCAGGGCCACGTCGGCGCGCTCAGCCGCGCGCTGGGAGCGCAACGACATGTAGTACTCCAACGACTCCCCCACCTTGGACTGACGCCGCAGGCCGGCCGTATCCACGAGAATGAGCTTGCGGCCATCGAACTCGAAGGGAATGTCGATAGCGTCCCGGGTGGTGCCCGCCAGGTCCGAGACGATCACCCGCTCATCCCCGAGAAACCGATTGACGAGACTGGACTTGCCCACGTTGGGACGGCCGATCAGGGCGAGACGAATCGGAGCGTCGAGAGAGCTCTCCACTTCGTCCTCGGGGGCGGGTCCCACCTCGACGATCCGGTCGAGCAGGTCGCCGGTGCCGAGTCCCTGGGCCGCCGATACCGCGATCGGGTCGCCCAGCCCGAAGGTCAGGAACTCGAGCGCCAACATCATGTCCTTGACCGAGTCGACCTTGTTGGCGGCGACGATCACCGGCACGGTGGCGCGCCGGAGCAGGTCCGCCATGTCGAGGTCGCCGGGCCGGATCCCCGCCTTGGCGTCGACCACCAGCACCGCCACGTCGGCGTCGAGCAGCGCGGCGCGCGCCTGGGCCTGGATCTGGCGCGCCAGGTCATCGCGCTCCTCGAGGTCGACCCCGCCGGTGTCGACCAGGGTCAGCTCGCGGCCGTTCCACTCGGTGTGGAGCTCCTTGCGATCGCGCGTGACCCCCGATGTCTCATGCACGACGGCCTCCCGGGACTCGGTCAAACGGTTGACCAGGGATGATTTACCGACGTTGGGATATCCGACAATCGCGACCTTCATAGGCGTGTTGAGCCTAGTACCACCGACCAACCACGCCCAATGACCGCCAGCGCCATCCCCGCCAGCGCCGAGCCGGCGGCCCCCACGGGCCGTCGCGACCGGGCGTGGGCCACCGCGCTCTGGGCGGCCTACGGCAGCCGCGTGATCGTCTGGGTCGCGGCGATGATCGCCCTGGCCATCTCACCGCCCGGCCACGCCATCGTCGCCTCCTTCGACCCCACCAACCTCACCCAGCCGTTCCACTCCGCGGTGCTCAACCGGCTGGTGGCGCCCGCCGCCCGCTATGACTCGACCTGGTACCTGGGAATCGCCCAGCACGGTTACTACAGCGATCAGGCCCACGCCTTCTTCCCGCTGTATCCGCTGCTCATCGGAGCCGTGGCCCAGCTGGTGAACCAGCCGCTGATCATCGGGCTGGTCATCTCACTGGTCTGCTTCACCGGCTCGATGGTGCTCCTCTACCGGCTGGCCGCACTCGATCTGGGACCGCGTGTGGCCGAGCTGACGGTGTGGCTGATGGCGCTGTTCCCCATGTCGCTGTACTTCAGTGCCGTCTACACCGAGTCGCTGTTTGCGTTGTTGTCGATCTGGTCGATCTACTCCGCGCGCAGGGAGCGCTGGCTGCTGGCCGGGGTGATGGCCGGTCTGGCCTCCGCCGCCCGCAGCGACGGCTTCGTGCTCATCGTCCCGCTGGCCTGGATCTACCTGTGGGGTCCGCGCCCCGGGGTGAGCAGTGCCGACGTGGACTGGCGATCGCCGCTGGGGCTCGTGCGCCGGGCGCGCCCGGGCCTCGCCTGGGTCGGCCTCGCCCCACTCGGCCTGATCGCCTTCCTCGTCTACTGCGCGGCCAGCGGCTCGGACTTCACCGCCCCCTTCCACGCCGCCTCCTACTACTGGGGCCGCTCGTTCCGCGGACCGTTCTCGGAGATCTGGACGGCGGTGGGCAAGTTCCCCGCCGACGTCGGCCATCTCATCAGCGGTCAGCACATCAGCGTCTTTGACGACGACGACCCGCTCAACTGGACCTGGGACAACGTCATCGACGTGCTGTGGCTGATCCCGCTCATCGCCGCGCTGGTGGCGTGCTGGCGCAGGCTGCCCAGGGTCTACCTCGTCTACAGCCTGCTGATCGTCGTGGCGAGCGCCTCGAACCCCTCGCCGCTGGAGCCGATGATGAGCTTCGCCCGGTACGTGATGCCGGCCTTCCCGCTGTTCATGGCGGCGGCCGCGGTGCTCGTCGATCGCCCGCGGGCCAAGTGGGTGACGCTGGGGACCTCCGGTCTCCTGCTCGCCTTCTTCAGCGCCCTGTGGGGCATCTGGGCCTGGGTGGCCTGAGGGCCTGAGCGGAGGCACGGCGACCTGAGGGTCGCCGTCCAACTGCTACGGTCTACACGAGACGCACCGTTGCGTCTAGTCAAACCTTGATCGACCGGGAGCTGTCATGAACCAACGACGTCGCCGCCGCGCCTTCTCCGGGCTCGTGCTCGGCTTCGCCACCAGCGCCGTGGGTTTCGGCGCGATCACCCCGTTCCTCGTCGTCTGGGGCCACCGCGACGCCGGACTGGCCGGTTCGGCCGCCGGACTCCTGTTCGTCGCCCAGGCCGCCGGTGAGCTGAGTGGCGGCCTGGCCGGCGGGGTCCTGGCCGACCGACTGGGCGCTCGCCAGGTGCTGTTGGTCTCCACGCTGGGGATGGCGCTCGCCTACGGTTCCCTGGGCGTGATCGGCGCCCCTGGTCTCGCGGTGGCGATCATCTACGTGGCCGGTCTGTTCGAGGCGGCCTACCACCCGACCGCACTGGCGCTCGTCGCCGATCTGCGCGCCGAGGACGAGCGTGCCGGCGCCTACGGCCTGATGCGCGCGGGGTCCAACCTGGGCACCATCCTCGGGCCGCTCGCCGGCGCGGCGCTGATCGCCGGGGCCTCACTCCCCGACGTGTTCTTCCTCGCCGGCGGGCTGCTGGCCGTCTCCGGCGCGATCGCCTTCCTCACCCTGCCCGGTCGGGGTCTGGCGATCTCCCTCGCGGAGGAGGTCGAGGAGATCCGGGCCGCCGTCCCCGGCCTGGCGGCGATCGCCCGCGACCGTGCCCTAGCGCTGCTCGTCCTCGGCGGCGCCCTGTCGACGATCACGCTCGCCTGGTGGGAGGCCGACGGGCTGACGGTCATCCATTCCCAGCGCAGCTTCGGCACCACGACGTTCTCGCTGATGCTCGCCCTCAGCGCGGCGATCACCGTCATCTTCCAGCTCCCCGCCTCGCGCCTGACCCGGGGGCGATCGGTGCCCGGGCTGCTGGCCGGCGGCATGGTCCTGCAGGCGTGCGGGCTGGCGCTGTTCGCGGCCTCCGCCGCGGGGATCGGCGTGGTGGTCGCCGCCGTGGCGCTCATCTCGGTCGGCCAGATGATCTACTCACCGCAGGTGAGCACCCTGGCGGCGGGGCTCGCACCGCGCGGGGCGGGCGCGACCTACCAGGCAGCGGTGTCGACGACGATCGACATCGGCATGGCGGCCGGTCCGGCGTCGGGACTCGCCCTCAGCGCCGCGCTGGGCGCGTCGGCGACCTGGCTGCTCGCCCTGCCGCTATGTCTCGGAGCCGGCGTACTGACGAGCCGAGCCGCCCGGGTGGGGCGCGGACTAGACCCGCTCGCGGACCAGGATGACGATGGCGTCGACCACCTGGTCCCGGGTCAGGCCGGTGGTGTCGAGCTCGATGGCGTCCTCGGCGGGGGCCAGGGGTGAGTCCGCGCGGCCCATGTCCCGCGCGTCGCGCTCGCGCTGGTCGGCCAGCACCTGGGCGTAGGGCTCGCCCAGCTCGGCGGCGCGTCGGCGCGCCCGCTCCTCCGCAGAGGCGGTGAGGAACACCTTGAGTTCGGCCTGGGGCCACACCACGGTGCCGATGTCACGGCCCTCGGCGACCCAGTCCCCGCCCGCCTCGAGCAGGCGCTGCTGCTGGTCGACCATGGCCCGACGCACCTCGCCCAGCGCCGCGACCTCCGAGGCCGCCGCCGACACCGCCGGGGTGCGGATCAGCTCACTGACGTCCTCACCGTCGAGGCTCACGCGCTCACCGAGCTCGATCACCACCCGCTGGGCGGCGGCGATCGCGATGCCCGGATCGATGGCCCCGTCGCCGTCACGCAGGGTCGCCAGTCCCACGCAGCGGTACATGGCGCCGGTGTCGAGGTAGGTGAAGCCGAGCGTGGCGGCGACCGCCCGGGCGACGCTCGACTTGCCGGCCCCGGCGGGGCCGTCGAAGGCTATGACCACAGCGTCACCTCGGCGCCGGTCTGGGGCCACAGCTCCCAGAAGGTCGGACAGGTCTTGTCGACCACGCCCGGGTCCTCGAGCTCGACCGGCACGTGGGTGCCGATGAGGCTGAAGGCCATGGCGATGCGGTGATCGTCGTAGGTGGGGAGGCGCACGTCAGAACGCAGGGGACGCGACAGGTCGGGGACGATCTGGATGAAGTCCGGACCCTCCTCCACCGCGACGCCCAACCGGGCGAGGTTCTCGGCGGTGGCGGCGAGGCGATCGGACTCCTTGACCCGCACGTTGGACAGACCCTCGATGGTGGTCGGCGAATCGGCGAAGGGGGCGACACAGGCGAGGGTCATGAAGACATCGGAGGCGTTGGACATGTCGACGTGGACACCGTGCAGCGGCGCCGCGGGTCCGGACAATGACAGGCCCTGGGGGCCGTCGATGAGTTCGGCGCCCATCGCCGCGAGATGCTCGGCCAACACGATGTCACCCTGCCCGGTCCGCTGGCGGTGCATGCGCGCCAGCGCGACCTCGGTGTGGGTCAGCGCGGCCGAGGCGAGGAAGTAGGAGGACGTCGAGGCGTCCGGCTCGACCGCGTAGTCATCGGCCCGGTAGCTCCCCGGCTCGATACTCACCTCGGTGTCGGTCATCACCACGGTGGCTCCGAAGGCGGCCATCACCGCGGCGGTCAGCTCGAGGTAGGGCCGCGACACGGGCCGCGCGAAGCGCAGCGTGGTCCGAGCGCGGGCCAGCGGCGCCGCGAGCATCAGCCCGGACAGGAACTGGCTGGAGACCGAGGCGTCGACGTCCAGCACGCCCCCGGTGAGACCCGAGGCGACCACGGTGAGGGGGAAGCTGTCCCCACCGATCTCGGCGCCCTGGGCGCGCAGGGCATCGAGCACCGTGCCCAGCGGACGGCGGCGCAGCTGGGGGTGGGCGTCGAGGGCGAAGGTGCCCTGCCCGGCCGCCACCATGGGCAGCAGGAAGCGTCCGACGGTGCCGCTCATGCCGCAGTACAGCGACGCGGACTGAGTCGGTGGTCCGGAAAGACCACCGACGAGAAGCTCACCGTCATGGGCGGTGATCTCGGCGCCGAGCCCCCCCAGGGCCTCGCGCATGACCAGGGTGTCGTCGGCCACCAGGGTGTTGGCCAGCCGTGAGGTGCCGTCGGCCACGGCCGCCAGCAGCAGCGCCCGGTTGGTCAGGGACTTCGAGCCCGGGACCTCGACCCGCCAGCTCGGCGGGGGCACTCCGGGGGCGACCCGGACGTAGCCGCTCACGGGCGGAACACCCCGAAGTCGAGGGCGCCGAGCATCTGCTCGGCCTTGGCCGCCGCCGCCTCGCCGCCGATCCACAGGGCGACCACGCCCTCGGACATGTCGGGGGCGGGATAGAGCGCGAGGTCGGCGATGTTGACCCCGGCACGCGACAGCTCGAGCGTGATCTGGGCGACCACGCCGGGTCGGTTGGGCACGGGGACCCGCAGCTCGATCAGCTCACCGCCGGCCAGCTGGGTCTCCAGCAGGGCGCGACGCTCGGTCGCCGCCGCGTCGTTCCAGGCGCTGAGCGCGTCGGCCTCCCCGGCGGCCAGATCGGCCCGCACGAGCGCCAGGCGGTCGATCACCGCGTCGAGGCGCTCGATCAGCGCGCCGCGGTTGGCCAGGTAGATGTCGGTCCAGATGGCGGTGTTGGCCCCGGCCACCCGGGTCGCGTCGCGAAAGCTCGGGCCCGTGGCCGGGAGACGCTCGCCCTGGCTCGACAGCACGGCCGCGGCCTCGGCGACGAGCACGTTGGCCAGCACGTGGGGCAGGTGCGAGACCGCCGCCATCACCGCGTCGTGGGCGTCGGCCTCGATGGCCACCGGCCGGGCGCCGAGACCGGTGATGAGCCGGTGCAGGCGCTCATAGAGGATCCCCTCGGTGTTCGGAGCCGGGGTCAGGTACCAGGTGGCGCCATCGAACAGATCGGCGCGTGCGTGGGCGACCCCGGCGGTCTCAGCCCCGGCCAACGGGTGGCCGCCGACGAAGCGCTCGTCCGCCTGGGCGGCGCGCAGGCCCTGCTTGGTCGAGCCGACATCGCTGATCACGCAGTCGGGCGGCGCGAGGGCGAGCACGTCGAGCACGAGCTCGGCGAGCCGGCCCACCGGGGCGGCGACGAACACCGCCTCGGCGGCGCTGACGGCCTCCTCCAGCGTGCTCGCCGCACGGTCGAGCACACCGCGGTCGAGGGCGACCGACAGGGCGCGGGGATCCGGGTCATAACCGACGACGTCGGCGCCGAGGCGCTGGCGCGCGGCCAGCGCGATGGATCCGCCGATCAGGCCGACGCCGATGACCGCGATCTCCACCGCGCCGGGGTCAGCCGACGGCGGTGACGCCACGGCGGGCGCGGACGCCCGTGGCCAGGGTGTCGAGCAGCTCCACGGTCTGATCCCAGCCGAGGCAGCCGTCGGTGATCGACTGGCCGTAGGTCATGTGATCGCTCTGGTCCTGGCGGCCCTCGACGAGGAAGGACTCGACCATGACGCCCTGGATCGCCCGGTTGCCGGCCGCCACCTGATCGGCGACGTCGGCGGCGATGTCGGGCTGGCGCAGGGGGTCCTTGCCGGAGTTGTCGTGGCTGGCGTCGATCATCACGCGCTCGGGCAGGCCCGACTTGCGCAGGAGTTCCAGCGCCGCCGCGACCGCCGGGGCCGCGTAGTTGGGGCCGGGCTTGCCGCCGCGCAGGATCACGTGACAGTCGGCGTTGCCGCGGGTGTGGAGGATCGCCGAGCGGCCCTCGGCATCGATGCCCGGGAAGACGTGGCTGACGCTCGCGGCACGCACCGCGTCGACGGCGACCTGGACGTTGCCGTCGGTGCGGTTCTTGAAGCCGACGGGCATCGAGAGCCCGGAGCCGAGCTGGCGGTGGATCTGGGACTCGGTGGTGCGGGCACCGATCGCGCCCCAGGAGACGAGGTCGGAGATGTACTGGGGCGTGATCGGGTCGAGGAACTCCAGGCCGACGGGCAGGCCGTAGCCGAGCACCTCGAGCATGAGCTGGCGGGCGATGCGCAGCCCCGCGTTGACATCGCCGCTGCCGTCGAGGTGCGGGTCGTTGATCAGGCCCTTCCAGCCGATCGTCGTGCGCGGCTTCTCGAAGTAGACGCGCATGGCGATGAGCAGGTCCTTGTCGAGACGCTGGGCCTCGACGGCCAGGCGGCTCGCGTAGTCGCGGGTGGCCTCCGGGTCGTGGACGCTGCAGGGTCCCACGACGACGAGCAGGCGATCGTCGACGCCGTCGAGCACGGCCTGGGTGGCCGAGCGGCCGCCGAGCACCACCTCGGTCTTGGCGTCGTCGAGCGGCAGCTCGTCGTAGAGCTCCTGGGGAGTGACGAGGGGGACAATCCGGGCGATGCGCTGGTCACGAACCGCATCTGATTGCACTGATCTGGTGGCGAACATCATGGGGGCGATACCTCGGGGGGCTGGCGAGAAGGGTAGTGGGGACGCACGACGAGCGGCAGTCCTGTCGGCGCCCGACCCCCTGAACGTCTGTCTGTCCCACGCCGCATCGGCGGGACAACGGGGAATGTCGGCCGGACGCCTAACTAAATCGCCAATACCAGGACCAACGCGGGGCGGAGATGTCAGCGGCGTTGGTCATGAGGCACGAGCTACGCTATCAGCTCGGCCAGAGCGTGGGCGAACTTGGTGTTCTCCGCATCGGTCCCGATGGTCACCCGCAGGAAGCCGGCCTTGCCCAGGGCGGTACCGGCGCGGACGAGCACCCCGCGCTCGCGCAGACGCTTGACCGTCCCCGCCTCGATGAGCTTGGTCTCCTCCGTGGCGACCACCGACTTGGGGCCGAGCTTGACCCAGATGAAGTTGGCGTCCGAGGTGGCCACCCAGACGCCGAGGTCCTCGAGCTGCTCGAGCAGTCGGCTGCGTGAGGCGACGGTGGCGGCGACGCGACGCTCGACCTCGTCCTGGCGGCCGAGCGCCTCGACAGCGGCGGCCTGGGCCGGAGCGTTGAGGAAGAAGGGCTGGCGGACCTGGTCGGTGGCGGTGCGGAAGAGGCGGTTGGCAGCCAGGCCGTAGCCCACACGGAGGGCGGCCAGGCCGTAGACCTTGGAGAAGGTCCGCAGGAGCACCAGGTTCGGGTACTTCTCCAGGAGCTTCAGTGAGGCGTAGGTGTCCCCCACGGTGAGGCTGAACTCGACGTAGGCCTCATCGAGGATCACCGCGACGTTGGCGGGGACCTTGGCCAGGAAGGCGTCGATCTGCTCCAGCCCCAGCGCGGTCGCCGTCGGGTTGTTCGGGTTGCAGATCAGGATGAGGCGGGTGGCGACGGTGATCTCGGCCGCCATGGCGTCGAGATCGTGGCGCTCCTCGGAGTCGAGGGGCACCTCGATCGCGGTGGCGCCGGACGCGGCGGCCAGGTGCGGGTAGACCGAGAAGGCCGGCCAGGCGTAGATCACCTCGGCCCCGGGTTCCAGCAGGGCGTCACCGGCGGCCAGGATCAGGTCACAGGACCCGTTGCCGAGGGCGATGTTCTCCTTGGGCAGGTCATAGCGGTGCGACAGGGCGACGCGCAGGGGCTCATAGGACGGGTCCGGGTAGCGGTTGAGGCCGCTGAGCGTGCGGGCGGCGGCGGCCTGCACCGACTCGGCGGGGCCGAAGGCGGACTCGTTGGAGGCGAGCATGGCGACGTCGGCGCCGAGGTCATAGCCGGCGGCGGCTGGGTAGACGGGAATCCGCCGGGTCTTCTCACCGAACTCGATCGACATCGCCATCTCAGGCTACTGGACCCGGCATGGCTGCCGGGGCCAGCATCGCGCAGCGTTATCGGGCGAGTGTCACTGCGCGCCGTCGAGGTCGAGGCGCAGGACCTTGGCCTCCCCCAGGTACACGTGCTTGGGCTCGTGATCCTCGGGGGCGTAGTAGTGCAGCAGGGTGCGGACGACCCGCGGCAGGCTGCCGGGCACCGGGATCTCCCGGGCGCACATGAGCGGCACCCGGCTGAGCCCGAGGGCGCGGGCGGCGACGGCGGGGAACTGGGCGTCGAGATCCTCGGTCAGGGTGAAGATGGCCGACACCATCGCCGGTGGGGCCAGCGTGTTGCGGGCCATCAGCTCGCGCATCAGCTCATCGGTGGCGGCGAGGATCGCCTCGGAATCGTTGCGCTCGACACTGTTGGCCCCGCGCAGGGCATACAACCGTTCCATTCGGCGGCTGAGTCTATTCCGCGGCGCCGGCCACCCGCCGGCGCCCGGCCGCGCCCAGCGCGCTGACCTCCGCGTCGCTGAGGCGCCGGTACGCACCGGGTCCGAGGTCGCCCAGGGCAAGGGAGCCGAACTGCACGCGCTGGAGACTGTGGACCGGGTGGCCGACCGCGGAGCACATGCGCTTGACCTGGCGCTTGCGGCCCTCGTGGATGGTCAGCGCCAGGGTGTCGGGTCTGAGACGCTGCACCCGCGCGGGTGCGGTGAGGCCATCCTCGAGCTCCACGCCGGTGCGCAGCTGCGCCAGGGCGAGCTCGCGGACCGGACCGCCACCGACCACGGCGAGGTAGGTCTTGTCGACCTCGAAGGAGGGATGGGTGAGCCGGTGGGCGAGATCACCGTCGTTGGTGAGCAGGATCAGGCCGGTGGTGTCGGCGTCGAGGCGTCCGACCGGATAGAGACGCTGGCTCGAGGGCACCAGCTCGACGACGGTCCGGCGGCCGTGGGTGTCCTGGGCGGTCGAGACGACGCCGGCGGGCTTATGGAGGGCGTAGACGACGCGGTCGACATCGGTGACCGGCTGGAGGAGCGCTCCGTCGACGCGGACCGCGTGGGTGTCGTCGACGTCACGCGCGGGATCGGTGACCGTCACGCCGTCGACGCTGACGCGGCCGGCGGCGATGATCGGCTCGGCCGCACGGCGGCTGGCGACTCCGGCGTTGGCGAGGTACTTGGCCAGGCGCATTGCGCTGTGAAGCGTAGGCATTCAGAGCCCTGTCACCCTGTAGGGCTATGGATCTGCAGCTGCTCGAGACGACCCTTGCTGATCTGAAGCAGCCGGCCTACCGCGCGCGCCAGATCTGGGGCTGGACGGCCCAGGGCGCGGAGTCCTATGCGGAGATGACCAACCTGCCGCGGAACCTGCGCGAGGAGCTCGTGCGCCGGGTGCCGTTCTCCACCATGGAAGCCGAGCACGAGGCCCGGGCCTCGGACGGCACGGTCAAGGTGCTGCTGCGCACCGGCGACGGCCGCCCGATCGAGGCCGTGCTGATGCGCTATCGCGACGGCCGCAACTCGCTGTGTTTGTCCTCCCAGTCGGGCTGTCCGCTCACCTGCGCGTTCTGTGCCACCGGCAAGATGAAGTTCGGACGCAACCTCACCAGCTCCGAGATCCTCGACCAGGCGCTGTACTTCCGGCGCATCGCCAACGTCGACCACGCCGTGTTCATGGGCATGGGCGAGCCGATGATCAACCTGGCCAACGTCCTGGCAGCCTGCCGGTTGCTGCCCGACCTCGGCATCACCCACCGCCGCACGGCGATCTCGACGGTCGGCTGGATCCCCGGCATCACGACGATGGCCGCGGACCCGATGCCGTTGCGCCTGGCCCTGTCCCTGCACGCCGCCGACCCGGCGCTGCGCGAGGAGCTGATGCCGGTCAACGCCCGCTATCCGCTGGAGCAGGTGATCGCCGCCTGCGAGGCCTTCTACGCCGTCAAGCACCGAATGGTGTTCGTCGAGTACGTGATGCTGTCGGGCGTCAACGACGCGGTCGGCCAGGCCCGCGGCCTCGCCGAGCTGCTCGATCCGAGGGTGTTCAAGGTCAACCTGATCCCCTACAACCCGACCGACTCGGAGTTCGAGGGGTCGACCCCGAAGGCGATCGAGGCGTTCCGGGCCGAGCTCGAGCACCGTGGCCTGGGGGCCACGGTGCGGTTGACGCGGGGCCGCGACATCGACGCCGCCTGCGGGCAGCTGGCCGCGAAGGCCTGACGCGCCGGCGCCGGCCTGAGGCGCCGGGTCGGGTCAGTTGGACTTGCGCCAGCGGAAGGAGACGGTGGCGCCCGGCGCGAGCGTGTCGGTGAAGTAGTAGCTGTGCCAGTCGACCGCGAAGGTGCGGGTCCGCGACGAGTTGTTGTAGGCCATCAACGCCACGCTTCCGTCCGGGTTGACCACCGCCACGTCGTCGATTCCCGGGGACACGTAGTCGGCGCCCGGTTGCTTGTAGTCGTAGTGGACGAAGGTGTTGGAGCGCACGCGCTGGGCGCCGGGTTCGATGAACTCCGAGGCCTGACCGAGCTCGTCATAGGCGGCGGTGTCGGTGACCGACCCGGTGGCCGGATTGATGGTGACCAACCCGGTGCAGCCCGGGCAGCCGTGGTTCGGCGCCTGGACCGGACCGCCCGTCGGGTCGAGGGCCACGTTCCACAGGTAGACCTGGGAGGCCCAGTTGCGCAGCGAGCCGATCACCACCTCGGAGATCGGCACCGTGCTGATCCCGGGCGAGCACTCGGTCATCTCGGTCTTGAGATTGGGATCGAGCGCGTGGACCGCGCTCATCACCCGCGGGTCGCCGTAGTAGCAGTGCGAGGCGATGCCCACGAGGTTCTTGGCCGCGACACTGGTGGCAATCGCGCGCAGGTAGCCGGCGGTACCCCAGCCGACGTCCCCGCCGAGGATGGCCACGTTGGTCAGCCCGGCCGACTTCAGCGCCGGCGCGAGGAAGCGGTGGATGAGCCGGACCTCGGTGGCCGCCGAGATGTTCATGCCGGGATAGCTGGTCGGATTGGTGGGCTCGTTGGCCAGGCTGACGGCCTTGACCTTGACCCCGGCGCTGGCGTAGGCCTCGAGGAACTTGACGAAATACTGGGCATAGGCGCGGTAGTCGGTCACCAACGGCGTCCCGCGGTTCTGGCGGTTGTTCAGCACCCCGTTGGCCTTCATCCAGCCCGGCACGCTCCACGGCGTGGCCAGGATCTGCAGTTGGGGGTGGACGGACAGCGCCTGGCGCAGCACGGGCAGGATGTAGCTGCGGTCATGGGCGATCGAGAAGCGCGTGAGGTCGGGGTCCGCGCTGCCGTCGTCGTAGCTGTAGGGCGTGCCCTGCGCGGTGAAGTCCGAGGCGCCCATGGGCACCCGGAGCAGGTTGAGGTGCAGGGCGTCGACGCCGAACAGCTGGTTCATCAGCGCGGTCCGCGCGCTGGCCGAGAGCCCGTGCTCGATCAGGCTGGCCGAGGAGTCGGTCATCGCCGCCCCGAAGCCGGTGACGCTCTGGAAGTGGTCGAAGGTGTCGACGCTGATCACCGGGGTTCCCGCCGGCGGCTTGGTCCGTGTCAGCGTCTTATTCGGCTGAGCCGCCAGGGCCTCACCGGCCCCGGGGTCGGTCTCGGCCACCGTCACGACCCGCTGCTTCTTCGACTGAGTCGCCGCGAAGTCCTGGCCGGTGCCGAGCACGATGGCGATGAGCACCGCCAGACCCAGGATCATCGCCCCGAGCAGGACCGACGCCGTGGTGCTGATCCGCCGGCGCAGCCGGGCGCCGCGGGTGGGTCTCACCCAGCCGGCTGGCTCTCGGGAGCGGGCTGGGCGGACGCGTCGGGTCGCGTCTCCCCCAGCCGAGCCTCCCCGGCGCGCAGCAGCCGGTCGCGCAGCTCCTCCTCGAGCTCGGGAGAGGGATCGAAGGCGCCGACGTCGGGCAGGCCCTTGATCGACTCGAGCCCGAAGAGCTTGAGGAACAGATCCGTGGTGCGATAGAGGTTCGCGCCGAACTGGGAGCGCCCGGCCTCCTCGACCAGCCCACGCTCCAGCAGCGTCTGGGTGGCCGATTCGGCGTTCACCCCGCGGATCCGGGCGATCTCGGGGCGGCTGACCGGCTGGAGGTAGGCGACGATGGCCAGCGTCTCGGCCTGGGCGGCCGACAGCGGCGGCGTGCGCGGCTTGGCCAGCAGCCGCCGGGCGGCCTCGTCGGCTTCGGGATGGCTGGAGAGCACCCAGCCGCCGGCCAGCTCGCGCAACACGAGGAAGCGCTCACGGGCCACGTAGTCGGCGGCCAGCGCTGAGAGCTCCGCCGCCACCGCGTCGACCTCGACCTCACACGCTTCGGCCAGCGCGGCCGGGGTGAGCGGATCGGAGCTGAGGAACAGCAGCGCCTCGATGGTGGCATTCAGGCTCATGGGCGTCGGGACTCCTGCGCGGCCCGACTCAGGCGGTCGCGCGCAGCACCGGTGCGATCCGCTCGCGAGCCTGCACGGTGATCTCACCGAAGGGCTCATCCTGGGTCCACACCAGCTCACCCTGTTTGTACAGCTCCAGCAGCGCGAACACCGTCACGGCCACGGTCACCCGGTCGGCCTCGGCCACCGCGTCGTCGAAGGAGAAGCTGCCGCGCCGCAGCAGCGCCCGCACGTGGGCGAGGCGCTCGGCCACGCTCACCTTGGCCATGGGAATGTGGGCGATGGACACCTCGGGGGGCAGGGTGAGCAGCTCACCCATCGCCTTGGCCAGCCGCACCGGTTTGTACACCGCCTCTGACAGCGGCAGGGTGGCCTTGCGGATCGCCTCGGGCAGTGGCGCGGAGCGGAACCGGTAGCCCGACTGGGCGGCCAGGAGCGTGCCGAGATGCTCGGCCGCCCCGCGGTAGCGGTGGGCGTCGAGCAGGCGCTCGAGCAGCTCCTGGGCGGCATCGGCGGGGTCGAGGTCGAGCAGCTCCTCGACCTCCTCCCCGGGCAGCATCAGCCGCGATTTCAGCTCCAGCAGCGCGGCGATGAGCACGAGGAACTCGGTGGCCAGCTCGAGGTCGAGCTCGCCCTTGGCCTCGAGGAAGTCGATGTAGGAGATGACGATGTCGGCCAGATCGACCTCGAGCAGGTCGACCTCCTCGCGCAGGATCAGGGTGAGCAGCAGGTCGAAGGGCCCGGCGAACACCTCGAGGTCGAGCTCGAGGTCGACGAGACGCAGTTGGGAGGCTCGGCCGACGGGCGACATCGTGGGGAGGCTATCGGCGGTCTCGGCGGTCAGACGCCGACAGGACCGACGCCCATCGCCGCGCGCACCTCGCGGAGCGTCCCGGATGCGATGGCGCGCGCCTTGTCGGCGCCGTCGCGCAGGATCGCCTCGAGTTCCGCCTCGTTGCCGCGCAGCTCGGCGTAGCGCTCGCGCACCGGGGTCAGGTACTCGACCACGGCCTCACCGACGGCGACCTTGAGGTCGCCGTAGCCCCGGGCATCGGCGAAGGACCGCTCGGCCTCGGCGATGCTGATCCCGCGGACGACGGCGTAGATCTCCAGCAGATTCGAGACCCCGGGCTTGGTCGTGCGGTCGAAGACGATCTCGCGGCCCGAGTCGGTCACCGCGGACTTGAACTTCTTCAGCACCGTGGCCGGTTCGTCGAGCACGTAGACGGTGCCCTGAGGACTCGGACTCGAGGTCGACATCTTCTTGGTCGGGTCCTGGAGGTCCATGATCCGCGCGCCGACCTCGGCGTAATCGCCCTCGGGCACCACGAGATGCTCACCGAAGCGGGTGTTGAAGCGCTGGGCGACGTCGCGCATCAGCTCGATGTGCTGGCGCTGGTCATCGCCGACCGGAACCACGTGGGCGCCGTAGGCGAGCACGTCGGCGGCCATCAGCACCGGGTAGGTGAACAGGCCGGCCGAGACGAGGTCCTGCTGGGCGGACTTGTCCTTGAACTGGGTCATCCGCCCGAGCTCGCCGTAGGCGGTGACCCCCATGAGCAGCCACTGCAGCTCGGCGTGCTCCTGCACGTCGGACTGGCGGAAGAAGATGCAGCGCTCGGGGTCGAGTCCGGCCCCGAGCATGATCGCCGCGAGGTCATAGAGCCCACGGCGCAGCGCGGCCGGCTCATAGGCGACCGTCGTCGCGTGCAGGTCGACGATGCAGTAGATCCCCTCGCCCCTCGCCTGCCACTCGACGTACCGGATGATGGCGCCGATGTAGTTGCCCAGGTGCTTCTGACCGGTGGGCTGGATGCCGGAGAAGATGCGCGTCATGGCATGAGCAGGCTAGCGCCGGGCGGCGAGCAGGATCCGGTCACCGCCGGCCGCGAGCCGGCGGGCGGTGACGGCACCGATCCCGGCGCTGGCGCCGGTGATGGCGACGACGCGGCTCACCGTCCGAGCGCCGCGCGGGCGACGGCCAGGGCGACCTCGGTGCGCGGGCCCAGCGTGTCAGGGTTGACGAACTCGCCGGGGTTGTGAGCCCCGCCCCCGCGCGGCCCCAGGCCGTCCACGGTCAACGGGACGGTCGGCGCGAAATGCGAGGCGTCAGAGGCGCCGCCGCGGCCGTTGGCGATGATCGGCGCCCCGAACAGTTCCGAGGCCCGACGCAACAGGTCGACCGTGGCCGCCTCTGAGTCCATCGCCGGCCACACGCGCTCGAGCAGCGGTTCGATTTTCACCTCATCGATCTCGGAGGGGACCGCCGCCACCACCCGCGCGAAGGCGGCCGTGTCATCGGAGCGGATGTCGACGGTCAGGTCCCCGCTGGGCGGAACCATGTTGAGGGCCTCACCGGCCGCCATGATCGTGGGCACCACGGTCAGCCGCTCGGGACCGTCGGGGTCGTGGAGGTCGGCGATGGCGATCGCGGCCCGGCTGAGCGCGACCAGCGCGTTGCGCCCCAGCTGGGGTTGGCTGCCCGAGTGGGCGGCGCGGCCGGTGGCGCGCACCCGCAGGGTGCCCGCACCCTTGCGGCGGACGATGACCGCCTCGTTGGCGTCCGCGGCGCGCTCGCCGGCCTCGAAGCACAGACAGGCGTCGTATCCGCTGAAGCGCGGCGCGTGCACGAACGCCTCGGTGCGCCACTCCTCGTCGGTCACCAGCAGTACCGACAGCTCGGCGTAGGCATCACTCTCGGGGACCAGCGCGCGGGCCACGGCCAGGCTGATGGCCACCCCACCCTTCATGTCGGAGGTGCCCGAGCCGATCAGCTTGCCGTCCTGGAGGCGCACCGGTTGGTGGTGCTGATGGGAGACGACGGTGTCGAGGTGGCCCAGCAGCAGCAGCCGCCGCGTGCCGGTTCCCGACCAGGTGACGAGAAGATCGTCCACGCAGGCAGAGGAGGAGCACGGGATCCGCTGGACCTCCCCACCCTCGGGCAGGAACGAGATGGCCAACGCGACGCAGCGCTCGGCGCCGGGGTGATCCCCCCAGGGGCTCGAGACGGCGCACAGCGCCTCCATCTCGGACTGGACGCGGGCGGCCGTGGTGTCAGTGCTCGCGTCCAGGGCCATGCCCTGACACTAGCGACTGACGCCGGATCAGCGAGCGCGGCGCGGCCGGCTCGACGCCCCGTTGGACGCGCGTGATCGCAGCTTGGCGCGCCGCCGCACCCCGGGCTCCAGCCACGCCTCGAGGGCGGCCACCGCCGCGGGGCTGAAGTGGCGCCCGACCTGGGCACGGCACTCAGCCAGGGCCGCTGCGGGCTCGCGCGAGGCGCTATAGCAGCGCTGGGCGGTCATCGCGTCATAGGCGTCGGCCACGGCGAGCAGGGCTCCTCCCAGGGGAATCCGGGATCCCGCCAGGCCGTCGGGGTAACCACTGCCGTCGACGCGCTCGTGGTGGGTGCGGATCCACTCGACCTGCTCAGCCCCGAGCACCCCCTCGACGATGCGACCGGAGATCTCGGCGTGGGCGTTGATCTGGTCGCGCTCGGCGGGGGTCAGCGCGCTGGGTTTGCGCAGGATCGCGTCGTCGATGCCGATCTTGCCGACGTCATGGACGAGGGCGGCGTCACGCAGGGCCAGCGCCTGTGACTCGTCCCAGCCGACGATCCGGGCCAGCGCCTCGGCGATCTGAGCCACCCGCTCGGAATGCTCGCGGGTGGCCGGATCCTTGGCGTCGATCGCCCGCGCCAGCGCCTGCAGGGCGACAAACTGCTCGATGGAGGCAGGTGAACCCCTCCCTTGGCCTTGCACGTCGCCCGGCATGACAGCCATCTCGACACCATGAACTTGGTCTTTCCGGCTGTCGGTGCAGCCCCGATAATTCGCCTACAGCGCTTGGCGCAACACGGGATTGCGCGCCGCACCAGCCTCATCGAGGCGGCGGACGGGCGTCGAGTACGGAGCCTGACGAGCGATATCGGGATCTTCGCGCGCCTCGGCCAAAACCCTGCTCATGATCGCCACGAAGTTGTCCAGGGTCTCCTTGGTCTCGGTCTCGGTCGGCTCGATGAGCAGCGCCTCGTCGACGATGAGCGGGAAGTAGACGGTCGGCGGGTGGACCCCATGGTCGAGCAGCCGCTTGGCCAGATCCAGGACCTTGATCCCGAGCTCGGCCTTCATCGGCGCGCCCGACAGCACGAACTCGTGCATGCAGATGCGGTCGAAGGCGGCGGGCAGGTACTCGAGCACCCCGGCCTCCCCCAGCTTGGCCAGCAGGTAGTTGGCGTTCAGCACCGCGGTCGCCGAGGCCTCCTTCAGGCCCTCACCGCCGAGGGAGAGGATGTAGGCGTAGGAGCGGACGAAGACCCCGTAGTTGCCCTGGAAGCCGCGGAGACGCCCGATCGACTTGGGCCGATCGAAGTCGAGGTCGAAGCTGCCGTCGTCACGACGGACCACCTGGGGCCGGGGCAGGTAGGGCTCGATCCGGTCCGACACCGCGATCGGACCCGAACCCGGGCCGCCACCGCCGTGGGGCTGGGTGAAGGTCTTGTGCAGGTTGAAGTGCACGATGTCAAAGCCCATGTCGCCCGGGCGCGTGTAGCCCATCACCGCGTTGAGGTTGGCGCCGTCGTAGTACAGCGTCGCCCCCACCGCATGGACGATCTCGGCGATCTCGGCGATGTTGGACTCGAACAGACCCAGGGTCGACGGGTTGGTCAGCATCAGGCACGCCACGTCCGTGTCGGCCTTGGCGCGGAGATCATCGAGATCGATGTTGCCGTCGCGGTCGGTGGCGACCTTGACCACCTCATAGCCGGCCATGGTCACCGTGGCGGGATTGGTGCCGTGCGCCGATTCGGGCGTCAGCACCTTGGTGCGCTGGTCACCGCGGTCCTCGTGATAGGCACGGGTCAACAGCACGCCGGCCAGCTCACCGTGGGAGCCGGCCGAGGGCTGCAGGCTGACGTGGGGCAGTCCGGAGATCTCCGACAGCGCCCCCTGCAGGCGGTGCATCAGCTCGAGCGCACCCTGGGCGTGGGCGGGATCCTGTAACGGGTGCAGCCGCGCGTTGCCCGGCAGCGCCGCGACGCGCTCATGCAGCTTGGGATTGTGCTTCATCGTGCAGGAGCCCAGTGGATAGAAGCCGGTGTCGAGGTCGAAGTTGCGCTTGGACAGCCGGTTGTAGTGGCGCACGATCTCCGGCTCGGAGACCTCGGGGAGCCGCGGCCCCTGCGTGCGGCGCAGGCGCGCCGGAAGCAGCTCGTCGATCGGCGTCTCGGGCACGTCCAGTGGCGGCGCGACGAAAGCACGGCGGCCGGACACCGAGCGCTGGAAGATCGTCAGCTCATCGTCGGCGGCCTGGGTGAAGGACAGCGTCCGACGGGGTTCGACCGCGGTCATGCCACCACCTCGCTGACGTGGGCACCCACCGACGCCGCCACGGTGGCGACGAGCTTGTCGATGTCGGCGCGGGTCCGCAGCTCGGTGATCGCCACCAGCAGCTCCCGCTCCGACAGGCGGTAGCCCGGGTTGATGCCGGCCGCACGGCAGTCGGCGATCACGGCATCGAGGTCCCCGTCGACGGTGATGGGGAACTCACGCACCACCGGCTGCTCGTGGGAGAGGCTGACGCC
This sequence comes from Solirubrobacteraceae bacterium, assembly GCA_965198695.1. Classification (GTDB taxonomy): domain Bacteria; phylum Actinomycetota; class Thermoleophilia; order Solirubrobacterales; family Solirubrobacteraceae; genus Palsa-465. Next base: position 433,850 of record CBDAPW010000004.1, read on the forward strand.
GGGGATCTGGGCGAGCTCGCGGCGCGCGTAGGCGGTGCGCTGGAGCATCAGCTCGGCGAGATCGACGATGCCCTGGCGCCCCAGCCAGCTCAGGTAGATGACGCCGGCCAGGGCGTTCAGCGCCTGGGCCGTGCAGATGTTCGAGGTCGCCTTGTCACGCCGGATGTGCTGCTCGCGCGTCTGCAGCGTGAGCACGAAACCGCGTTTGCCCTCCATGTCGCGGGTCTCCCCGGCCAGGCGGCCGGGCAGGCGCCGCAGGAGTGCCTGGGTCACCGCGAAGAAGCCGAAGGACGGCCCCCCGAAGTCGAGCCGGTTGCCGAGGGTCTGGCCCTCGCCGACGACGATGTCGGCACCCTGGGCGCCGGGGGGTTCGATCAGCGCCAGCGGGATCGGATCGGCCGCGCAGATGAGCAGCGCCCCGACACCGTGGGCGGCGTCAGCGAGCGCGCCGATGTCCTCGACCGCACCGAGGAAGTTCGGCTGGGCCACGATCACCGCCGAGACGTCATCGTCCAGGGGGCCCAGGACGGTCAGCCCGTCCTCGAGGTCGACCACTTCGACGGTCATGCCGTAGCCGTGGGCGACGGTGCGCAGGGTCTCGATGGCGTGGGGGTGCACCCCGGCGGAGACCAGGAAGCGTCCGCGACCGTTGGCGTGCTTGGCCACATACCCCGCGGCGGCGACCGCCGAGGGCCCCTCATACACCGAGGCGTTGGAGACGGGCAGGCCGACCAGTTCGGAGATCGCCGTCTGGTATTCGAACATCGCCTGCAGGCCGCCCTGGGAGATCTCGGGCTGATAGGGCGTGTAGGGGGTGAGGAACTCCGAACGCGAGATGATCGCGTCGACCAGCGCCGGGACGTAGGAGTCGTACATGCCGGCGCCCAGGAAGGAGATCTCGTCCTCGGTGGAGGTGTTGCGGGCGGCCAGATCAGACAGCTCGCGGTAGACCTCCTGCTCCGACAGCCCGGCGGGGATGTCGAGCGGCCGCGACAGGCGCAGCGACGCGGGGATGTCGGCGAACAGCTCCTCGATCGAGCCGAGCCCGATGAGACCGAGCATCTCGGCGCGGTCGGCGTCGGTGGCTGAGGTGTAGGTGGTCACGACAGGGACGCCTCATACGTCGACGCGTCGAGCAGGGTGTCGAGCTCGGCGGGGTCCGACAGCTTGACCTTGACCAGCCAGCCCTCGCCGTAGGGATCGTCGTTGATCGTCTCGGGGCTGTCCGCCAGCGCCTCGTTGACGGCGGTGACCTCGCCCGACAGCGGCGCGATCACCTCCGAGACGGCCTTGACGGACTCGACCTCGGTGTAGGACTCATCCTTGGTCACCGTTGCGCCCACCTTGGGGGCCTCGAAGAACACCACCTCGCCGAGGGAGTCCTGGGCGTACCAGGTGATCCCGAAGGTCGCCTCGTCACCGTCGACGCGGGCCCAGTCGTGCTCGGGGTGGTACTTCAGTTCCTCGGGGTACTCAGCAGCGGGCAACTCAGGCGTCCTTTGCGTAGAGGGGTTTTCTGGCGACGACCGCCTCGCGCACGGTTCCGCGCACGTCGATCTGCAGTGGTGTGCTGACCGCAGCGGCGTCGGGCGAAACGTACGCCATACCGATGCCGCGCTCCAGAGACGGGGAGAAGGTGCCGCTGGTGACCACGCCCGCGTTCGCCTCGGGCTGGCCGGGTGAGGGCAGGACCGCGTTGCCCTGGCGGGCGATACCGGGACCGGTCATCGTGAAGGGGACGAGCTTCTCGGCGGGTCCGGCGGCGCGGACCGCGGCGATCGCCTCGGCCCCGATGAAGCCGGTGGCCTCTTTGCACGCCCAGCCGAGACCGGCACCGATGGGGTCACGATCCTCGGACAGGTCGTTGCCGTAGAGGTGGAAGCACGCCTCCAGGCGCAGGGTGTCGCGGGCCCCGAGCCCGATGGGCGTGACGCCGGCGCCGAGCAGAGCCGACCAGACGGCCAGGGCCCCCGCGGGGTCGATGAGCAGCTCGAGGCCGTCCTCACCGGTGTACCCGGTCCCCGCGGCGAGCAGCGGCTGTCCGGCGATGGTCAACGGTGCGATGTGAAACCGTTGGGGCAACAGGTCGGATGTCAGGCCGGAGAGGAGCTCACGCGCCTTCGGACCCTGCACCGCCAACATCGCGAAGTCGTCGGCCCGGTCGATCACCTCGGCGTCGAACTCCTCGCCGTGGCTGGCGAACCACGCCAGGTCCCGCGGATGGTTGGCGGCGTTGGTGACGGTGAGGAAGTCGTCCGCGGAGAGCCGGTAGGAGAACAGGTCATCCAGCACGCCGCCATCCTCGCGACACAGGAGGCTGTACTGCGCCCCGCCGTCCGTCATCACGGACACGTCGTTGGAGCTGAGGCGCTGGAGCCGTTCGCAGGCCTGGGGCCCGTGGACCTGGATCTGGCCCATGTGCGAGACGTCGAAGACACCGACGCCGTGGCGGACCGCCAGATGCTCCTCCTTGATGCCGGTGTACTGGATCGGCATCTCCCACCCGGCGAAGGGCACCAGTTTGGCTCCCGCAGCCAGATGGGCTTCATACAGCGGCGTACGGCGCAGATCGACGGTGCTCACCCCCGTCAGGATAGGGACCGGGCTGACGGATTCGAGAGCGACGGAGCGCCCCCCGGGCGCTCTGGCTGGAGCCGGTCTCACAGACCAGCTCCAGCGCCACCGACCTCAGCGTCGTGCCGGGGCCAGCTGCTGGGTGCCCTGGAACAGGGCCTGCATGACCGCAAAGGACGGCTTCTCGTTGCCGTACTGGTCGATGACGCCCTTGTCGACGAACGGCGGGTTGCCGAGCGGCTCGCCGCCGTCGTACCCCGGCTCGGCCGCGAAATCCTGGAGGGGGAACCAGATCGCCCCGGCCAGCCAGCTGAGCTGGTTGAACACCCCCATCGCGTAGGTGAGGTTGTCGTCCTGGTAGGCGTAGGTGCCGCGGACCTCGACCGGCCCGGTGCGGTCGCCGCCGTAGCCGGCCTCGGTCACCATCAGCGCCTGGTTCGGATAGCAGTTGCGCACGCTCTCGAGGAACGGCTGGAGGTTCTGGCGGTCCTCGGTCTGGCCGGCGTTCTCGTCGAACCAGCCGAAGTACTCGTTGATGCCGATCACGTCGAGGGGGGCGAGGCCGGCCTGGCAGGCCAGCCCCGGATAGTCGACGGTGGCGACCGCCGCCGGCCGGGTGGGATCGAGCTGGTGCACCGCCGCGGCGGCGGCCGTGAAGTAGGCCGCCTCCCCGGCTGTCACGGTCGCGGGCAGCTCGTTGGCCACACTCCAGACGAGGATCGACGGATGGTTCTGGTTCGTCTCGATGTTCTCCTTGAGCAGCGCGACGGCGCTGGCCCGCCAGCTCGCCGAGGCAACGTTCGCGTCATTCTGGGCCGCGGTCAGCAGGCTGCCGTAGACCGGCACCTCGGACCACAGGAGGATGCCGTCGCGGTCGGCCATCTCCTCGGCCTCGGGATCGAGCGGATAGTGCTCGCGGATGATGTCGGCGCCCACCTGCTGGGCCCAGCCGAGCAGCTGGGCCTGTTGGTAGACGTCGAGGGCGGCGCCGGATTGCACCGTCTGCTCGTGCACGCTGACCCCGCGCAGATGGAGCTGGCGGCCGTTGAGGTAGAGCAGGCCGTTTTGCCAGGTGATCTCGCGGACGCCGGAGTCGTAGTAGTAGCCCCCCAACCGGTGACCTTTGGCGTCAGTCAGGGTCAGCGTGGCCGCGTAGAGGTTGGGGCTGCCCGGCGCCCACAGCTTCGGGTGCGCGAGCACGACGCTGGCCTGGGGCGTCCAGCTCTGGCCCGGCCGGATCGTGGCCTCGCCGAAGTTCAGCTTCAGCGTTCCGTAGCGGCCGGTCAGCTTCACCGTCTGGGCCGTCTTGGACAGGTTCTTGACCGTGGCCGTCTCGTTGATGGTGGCGCTGCAGGTCGGACACTTCAGCGTCGGGGTGATCGTCGCCGTGTCGAGGTCGGCCTCCTGGACGGGCATCAGGTAGACGGCGTCGAGGATGCCGCCGAAGTTCCACCAGCCGCTCGAGGGGCCGGGCGGGAAGGTGGTGGGCGTGTGGGTATCGTCGACGCGCACCACGAGCCGGTTGGTCCCGGCGACCATGTACCGAGCGGCCATCTCGAAGGGGAGATAGGCGCCGGAATGGGTGCCGAGCTCGTGTCCGTTGAGCCACACCTCCGCGTCGTAGTTCACGGACTCGAACTCCAGCATCCAGCTCTGAGCCGACTTGGGCACGCTGGAGGAGAACGCGTTGGCCGGCAGGGTGAAGTCGCGGCGGTACCAGCCGACCGTCCCGGCGAAGCCGCTGGCGGTGTAGTTGCCGGCGTTCCAGGAGTTGGGCATCGCGACCTCGCTCCAGCCGCTGGTGTTCGCGGTGTCGCGCCAGAAGCCCTGACTGATGCCGATGTTCGACGGGTCCGGGCGGTAGAGCCAGGTGCCGCCGACGGTGTAGCGGTTGGTCTGGCCGTCGGACTCCAGGGCCCCCGGGGTGATGGGCTGGGCCGCGTAGGGCGTGAGCTGCTCGTAGGAGAAGCCGTAGGCCGGGGTCACCGTTGGACCGCTCGGGCCGGGAGTGGTGGTCGTCGGGGTGGCGGCCGCCATCGACTCGACGACCTGGGTTCTGGCGGCCGCCCGGGTGACCGTCGGGCCCAGCAGCCCGACCGTCACGGCGAGCAGACCGGCCATGAGCAGGGCGGGGACCGGCACGCGCCGGCCCACGGTGAGGCACGCTGGCCTGCGGGCGACCCGGTTCATGGCAGGACCCTCACCGCGCGCGTCAGCGTGGTGGTGTTCGACGCCGCGTCGCTGACCGTGGCGGTGAGCGCATAGACCCCCGCCTTGGCGTAGGCATGGGTCAGGGCGGTCAGCTTGGTGGAGGTGGTCGGCTTGCTCGCGTCACCCCAGTTCACCGTCACGGATTTGACACCGCTGGCGCGGGCACCGGTCTCGGTGGGATTCGGCGGGTCGGTGTAGGCGAGGGTGAGGCGCTGGACCGCCTTGGGGCGGGGCGCACCGGTCAGGCGCAGGCGCAGGCGCGGGGCGAAGGTGTCGACCACCAGCGTGCCGGGGCCGGATTTGACGACGTTGCCCACCACGTTGGAGGCACTCAGACCCCAGGAGTACGTGCCGTCGGTCAGGGTGCCGAGCTGTTGAGACGTCCCCGTCGTCTGGTCGACCTGGTTGCCGTTGAGGCTCACGTCGTAGGTCACCGGGCCCCAGTACTCAAAGGCCGCCTTCCAGCTCAGGGTGGGCTGGTTGACTTTGGCGTACACCTTGGCGGGAGTGAGCGTGGAGGCGCTTTCCGGCGTGTAGAGCTGGGCGGTCTCGATCGCCAGAGACGGCGCACTGCCCTGGACCCACGCCGCTATCCCGTCGCCGCGGCCGTCGCCCGCCAGCAGCAGACCGTCGCCGGGCTGAATCGTGCCGGCGTTGACGGAGGAGAGCACCACGGGTGTCTGGAGCGTCACTCCGTCGGCCGCGTAGGACAACTCGATCTGGGAGAGACCGTCGCCGCCATCCTGATCCCAGGCCAGTGCGGTGATGGTCTGGCCGAAGGTGGCCGGCACCGCGTCGGGATCGGAGGCGTCGGCGCTCGGGTCAGCCGGGCTGGCGTTCCCCGCGGCCCCGTTGTTGGCCAGCGTCGTGGCGGCGATGCCGTAGGGGCCGGCGGTGCCGGGGGTCGGCGTGGTGATAACGGTGGGCGTCGTGGCGGTCGTGGTGGTGCTCGCGGTTGTCGTCGTGCTCGGGGTGGTCGTCGTACCCGTGCCGGTGCCGGTGCCGGTGCCCGTGCCGGTGCCGGTGCCGGTCGTGGTGGTGCCCGTTGTGCCCGTGCCCGTGGTGGTCGTGCCCGTGCCCGTCGTGGTGGTGGTCGCGCCGGTCGCGGTCGTACCCGTGGTGGTGGTGGGCGTCGTCGTCGCCGGGCTGGTCGTCGTCGTCGTCGGCGATGGCGTCGCGGTGGTGGTGGTGACGTTTCCGGTCACCGCGGTGATCAGTCCGCGACCGAACTCGCTCATCGCGATCTGGGGCTGGATGCCGTTCTGGGACGAGGACCCGACCGCGTCGATGGGGGTCGCGGGCTCGGTGTCCTCGGCCACCAGTCGGGTGAGCATCGCGCGGGTCTGGGTTCCCGATCCGTCCCGGAAGGTCTCGGTGAAGACGATGTCGGGATAGGTCGAATCACCGCCTGAGGAGATGTCCGGCGCGGTGGCCGACACCTCCGACTGCCCGGCGTAGCTGGAGACATCGTCCTGCTCCACCTCCACTGAGGTCCCGGTGCCCTCCACCCGGCGTGAGTAGACGTGTCCGCCCTCCCCCCAGGCGACGATGCCGACCCCGTCGGAGGCGGCCACGACGCTGGGGGCTCCCGTGCCGGTCCCCGCCACATCTCCGGCGGTGTCGTTCATCGCCGCGGGACTGGCCGCCGCCCAGCCCGAGCCGTTGAAATACTGGACATCGACGTCGTCGCCCCCGCCGTCGGTCACGCTGTAGGCGAGGTAGCCGACGCCGTAGAGGTTCATCGAGATGGCCGGGTTCGCCGCGCCGCTGGCCAGCTCGACGGGGGTGTTGAGACCCTGGCTGGTGCTCTGTGTGTCGGCGGCATAGAGGTTGCCCCCGGAGATGAAGGCGACGAGCAGCTGGCCGCCGTTATCGGCGGTGATCACCGGCTGGCTGGCGCTGCTCAGCGCCCCGGTGTCGAGCTGGACGGGGCTCTGGAACACGCCGCCGAGCAGCCGCGCGAGGTAGACGTGGCTGACTCCGTCGCTGGTGGCGGTGTAGACCAGACCGCCGGTGCCGTCGCGCGCCACGGCGAGCCCACCGAGGGTCACCGAGGCCAGACCGCCGGTCAGCTGCAGGGGGGCGGCGGTGGTGTACTGGGCCTGGGCCGGAGCCGCGATCAGCGCGGCGACGAGCAGGGTCGCCAGGACAGCGACCGCGCACTTGGCGCGGCGCGCGCTCTCCCGGGCGGCTGTCGACTTGGGTGGAACGGAATTCACGTGTCTCGAGCGCCCCCGCAAGCGCTCTCTCCTCACAACGTACAGCTGGGTGGTGCTGGAACGGCGCAGCCGCGTGGGAGTTGCGCTGCGCCGGCGCAGCCACGCCAGCGCGTGTCGCGTCTAACGGTCCCTGAGGAACGACGGGATGTCGATCTCGTCGTCGCGGATCTCCAGGCTCGAGCGCTGGCGATCGTCGAGCGAGACGTCGCCACGGTCGCGCCGGCTGGGCCGCTCGGGGCTCGGGCTGGGACGGCGCGGGATGTTGCCCCCGCCCCCTCCGCCACGATCCTGATCGAAGCCGGTGGCGATCACCGTCACGCGGACCTCGTCGGACATGTTGTCGTCGATCACCGACCCGAAGATGATGTTCGAGTTGGTGTCGGCCGCCGACTGGACGATCTCGGCCGCCTCGTTGACCTCGAACAGGCCGAGGTCGTGGCCGCCGGTGATGTTGAGCAGGATGCCGGTGGCGCCCTCGACCGACTGCTCGAGCAGTGCTGAGGAGATGGCCTGCTTGGCGGCGTCGGCCGCGCGGTTCTCCCCGGAGGAGGTGCCGATGCCCATCAACGCGGTGCCCGCGTTCTGCATGATGGTGCGCACGTCGGCGAAGTCGACGTTGATCAGGCCGGGAATCGTGATGAGGTCGGTGATGCCCTGAACGCCCTGGCGCAGCACGTTGTCGGCCTCACGGAAGGCGTCGAGGATCGTCGTGCGGCGCTCGACGATGGCGAGCAGCTTCTCATTCGGGATCACGATGAGCGTGTCCACGTACTCCTTGAGCTTGTTGATGCCCTCCTGGGCCTGGCGCCCACGCTGGCTGCCCTCGAAGGAGAAGGGACGGGTGACGACACCGACGGTGAGGGCACCGATCTCGTTCTTGGCGATGTCGGCGATCACCGGAGCGGCGCCCGTGCCGGTGCCACCGCCCTCACCCGCGGTGACGAAGACCATGTCGGCGCCCTTGAGTGCCTCCTTGATGTCATCGCGCGACTCCGCCGCCGCGCCCTGGCCGACCTCGGGGTTCGCCCCGGCGCCGAGCCCGCGGGTCAGGTCGTGACCGATGTTCAGCTTGATGTCGGCGTCGCACATGGCGAGCGCCTGGGCATCCGTGTTGGCTGCGATGAACTCGACGCCACGCAGACCCGCGTCAACCATGCGGTTGACCGCATTGGTTCCACCGCCGCCGACGCCGACGACCTTGATGACTGCGAGGTATGAGCCGCTGCTTTCCATGTTTCTTTCGTCCGACCCTCGATGTAGCGTTGAGCGTTTATGGGCCCGCCGCCTGGCACGGGAGTTTTGCACGTTACGCGCAGGTGTTCTTCGCCGTCAACGATCACGGTCCTGGCGCAAGAATTCTTTCAGATCGCCGAACTCTCGATCAGCGGGCGAGAGTCTCGATCCCGCTGGGGTAACCCTCTACTTGAGATTGAGGTGTGCCGACAAAACGTCCAGGTTGCCTCAATTCCCGGTGCCGGCGGCCGGACGCCCGGGTGCGCTGATGTCGATGTAGGAGGCGCCGGCCGAGTCGGGACTGGCGAGCACGGCGCTGGCTGCGGACCACTTGGCCGCCAGCTGACTGGTGTCGCCGAAATAGAGGACGGGCCCCTTGCGCAACTGCACGGTGATGCCGTGTCGGCTGCTGGGACGGGCGCTAGCGATGTGGCTCAGCAGCTGGTACGGCGCCGCTCGGAGTACCGCCAGCGTGGCCAGCGTTCCCGATGAGGTGACGTGGTTGGTCCCGGTGTCAGGGGCCAGGGGCAGGCTGGGGAGTCCGGCCGTGGCGTCGTGGGGTAACAGCAGGCCGGCGGCATCCACGGCCACCGCGCGCCCACCCGAGGTGACGGTGGCCACCGGGGTCTGCTCGTCGACCACGATGGTGACGGCATGGGGGAAGTGGGTGATCACGTGGACGCCGGCGATATGGGGGAAGTTCGCGACGGCGCCCTCGAGCTTGGCCGTGGATACGTCGAGCGTGGTCATGGTGACCGCCTCGTCGGCCAGGGCGGCGCGGATCTCCCCCGCCTCGGCGCCGGCCAGACCGGTGACCTGCACCTGGCGGATGGCCACCAGGCCCGAGGAGCGGACATAGAGCCAGGCGGCGAGCAGGAGGAGCGCAAGCGCGAGCAGGGCAACGCCACGTCGCAGGGTGAGCCGGGGGAACCGCACCCGGGTCGGGACGCGCAGGCCGCGCGGCCGGGTGACAGTGGTCATCGTTTCCTCCAGCGGTCGGGCAGGGGTACGGCTCCCAGGGCCTGGACCTCGGGCTCGAGCTCGACCCCGAAGCGCTCGCGCACCCGCGCGGCGCCCGCCTCCATCAGGGCGACGACGTCCGCCGTGGTGGCGGCGTCGACGTTCTCGACGAAGTTGGCGTGCTTGGCCGAGAAGCCGGCGCCGCCGACCCGCAGGCCGCGGCAGCCGGCCGCGTCGAGCAGCTGGCCGGCGCTGGCGCCCTCGGCCCGGGGATCCTCGGGGTTCTTGAAGGTGGAGCCGAAGGTCTTGATCCCGGCCGGCTGGGACGCCGTACGCCGGGACCGGAGGTCGGCCATGGTGGCCTTGACCCGCGCAGGGTCCTCCGGGGTGAGGCGAAAGCGCGCCTGGGCCACCACCTCGCCCCTGACCAGGTTCGAGTGGCGATAGGAGAAATCGAGTTGATCGGGCACCCGGCGCTCGGTGCCGGTGGCGCTGACCACGTCGACCCAGTCGAGTGCGTCGGCGAGGGCCCCGCCATAGGCGTTGGCGTTCATCCTCACCGCACCGCCGACGGTGCCGGGGATCGAAACCCCGAACTCGATGCCCGACAGGCCCGCCTGGGCGGCGGCGGCCGCCACGGCGGGCAGGCGCGCACCACCGCCGCAGGTGACGTGCGGGGTGCTGATCTCCGTGGCGGAGAGTTGCTTGTCGAGCTTGAGGGTCAACCCAGGGACGCCATCGTCGGCAACCAGTAGGTTCGACCCCGACCCCACGACCCCTACCTCGAGATCCTCCGCGGCCGCCCAGGCGAGCAGCGCCTCGAGCTCGGCGACCGTGGTCGGGCGAGCGAAGTACTCGGCGTTGCCGCCCGTGCGGATCGTCGTCAGGCGGGCGAGCGAGAAGTCGCGCTGGACGCTGTCGGGCGGCTCGGGCACCGGCGCCGAGGTTAGTGAGCGCTGCGGCGGGTTCAGGCGGCTTGGACCAGCGCGCGCCCGACACCGTCGAGGTTCCCCGCCCCCATCAGCAGGCACAGATCGCCGGCGCGCAGCGTGCGCTCGAGCCAGTCTCGGAGGTCGGGCAGCTCGCGCATCCAGGCGACCGGACCTCCCTGCGCCGCATCCGCGGCGGCTGCGGCCACCAGGTGTCCGTCGACGCCGGGGAAGTCCTCGGCCCGCTCGCGCGCTGGATAGATGTCGGTCACGGCCACGACGTCAGCGCCGGCGAGGGCGCGTCCGAACCCGTCCGCCAGCGCCTGGGTGCGGCTGAACAGGTGGGGTTGGAACACGGCGACCAGCCGGGCCGGCTCGAGCGAGCGGGCGGCCTCGATGTCGGCGGCGAGCTCGGTCGGGTGATGGGCGTAGGAGTCATAGACAAAGGCCCCGGAGTGGGTTGACCCGAGACGCTCCATCCGACGTTTGGCTCCCGCGAAGCTGGCGAGCGCCGCCACCGCCGCGGCGGGATCGACCCCGGTCTCCGCCACCGCGGTCAGCGCCCCCGCGGCGTTGATCGCATAGTGGCGACCCGGCACCGTGAGCGCCACGGGGTGACCGCGCCAGGCGAAGGCGGTGCCGGCGGGGCTGCTCGTCACGTCCACGGCGTCGTAGGTCAGGACCGTGTCGGCGCCGGCGGCGAGCTCACGCAGCTCGGGACGGTCCCAGACGACCGCGATGTCCGCGCGGGCCATGAACTCCGCGAAGGTGGCGTCGAGATCCAGCCGCGAGGCATAGGTGGCGTGGTGATCGAGCTCGGCGTTGGTGAGCACGGCGATCTCGGGATCGAAGTTGAGCAGCGAGCGGTCGGACTCATCGGCCTCGATGACCATCCACGCTCCCTCCCCCCACTCGGCGTTGTGACCACTGGAGCGCAGCTCGCCGCCGATCATGTACGCGGGGTCCATCCCCGTCTCGCGCAGGATGTGGGTGACCATGCTGGTCGTGGTGGTCTTACCGTGCGTGCCGGTGACCGCCAGCAGCCGTTTGGACGCCGCGAACTGGGCCAGCAGCTCAGAGCGGTGGAGCTCGCCACCGCCGCCGGGGCGCCGGGCGGCGACGCGCTCGGGATTGTCCTCGGGGATCGCGCTCGAGTAGACGAGCTCGGCGCCCGCCGGGACGTTGTCGGCGTGGTGCTCACCCACGATCGGAGTGATGCCGGCGGCGCGCACGTCGCGCAGATACGGGCTCTCGGCCCGGTCTGAGCCCGTGACGGTGGCGCCCAGGCGCTGGGCGATGACCGCCAGACCGCTCATGCTGGCGCCCCCGATCGCGGTGAAGTGCAGGCGGCGGGCCGACCACTCCCGCCCGGCGGTACCGGACTCAGCCGCGCTCACGCGTGCGGGTGCCCGACGACTCCGAGGACCTCGACACCGATCGTCATGGTGACGCGAGGGTCGGCCTGGACATTTGGACGATCACGATCGGGGTGCGCTTGAGGAGACATTGATCTTGGTCGTTAACCGTACTGATGACCATGCTCCCCCGTCGCCTCTCCCTCCCCGCCATCGCAGCCGCCCTGATCTGCGCGGTGGCCGGCCTCTGCGCCCTCGGCCTCGTGTCCGGTACGGGCACCGCCCGGGCCGCCGCCACCGACGCCCACGGGTGTGCGAGCTCGCAGTACCCGGCCAAGCGCGACGCGGCCAATCCGCTGATGATCCACCCGGCCCCGAGCGGCGCTGACGTCCTCCGGGGCGCCAAGTTCTTCGTCGCCGGCCCGGCGCGGGGCACGGCCGCCGGGGCGATCGCGCAGATGCTCGGCATCGGCGTGGGAGAGACGCTGTCGGCGGGTCAGCCCCTCGGGGGCCTGTCGGACTCCCTGTCCTGGCCGGCCTTTGAGAGTTCCACCGTCGCCACGCAGATCCAGCAGGCGTCCGTGGGCACCCGGGGCGACATCTCGCTGCTGGAGAAGATCGCCAACGAGCCAACGCCGCTGCGCATCTCCGCGTTCTCCGGCGGCGGTTCACCGGCCGCGGTCTACGCCCAGACGCGCAAGCTGTTCTGCACGGTCCTGCAGGCCGACCCCGGCACCGTGCCGATCGTCACCACCTACTTCGCCCACGCCGAGCTCGGCGGCTGTTCGAGCACCGCCCAGATCGACGCCGACGCGCCACTCTTCCGTGCCCAGGTCAACGCGATGGCCGAGGCGATCGCCCGCCGACCCGTGGCCCTGTTCCTCGAACTCGACGCCGTCGGCTCCTCCAGCTGCATGAAGGCGAAGGGCTCTCTCACGGCCTGGGAATCGCTGATCCGCTACGAGGCGCTCAGGTTCGAGGCGCTGCCCCACACCGCCGTCTACCTCGAGGGCGGCTACTCGGACTCCAACAACGCCGCCTACGCGGCCCGGCTGCTCAACCACATGGGCATCCGTCAGGTCCAGGGCTTCTACACCAACGACACCCACCTGCAGTGGACGTCCCACGAGCTCCGCTACGCCAAGGCCATCTCGGCCCAGACCGGCGGCGCCCACTTCGTCATCAACACCTCGAGCAACGGCCGGGGCCCGCTGCTCAACTCCCATCCCAGGACCGAGGGGGTCGAGGACCTGTGCAACCCGCCCGGTCGCGGGCTCGGCGTCCCCGACACCACCACGCCGGGGCTGAATTCGCACCTTGACGCGCTGCTCTGGGTAGTGCCGCCGGGCAACAGCTCGGGATCCTGCAACGGCGGGACCGCCAGCGGCACGTTCTGGTTGGCGCGGGCCGAGGCGCTGGCCGCCGACGCCAACCTCCAGCTCGGCCCGGGATCTCCCTCCAAGCCGTATTAGCCGCGCGCGGTTAGGATGCCGCGGAGACGGGGTTTCGCGGCGGCTGAGAGGAGGACGGTTGATGCATCAGGTGAGTGCCGGCGGGCGACGCTGGAGCGGGTGGGTCGCGGCGGTGACGGTGTTCGTGGCGCTGATCGCCACGCTGGCGGCAGTCGGACTGGGTCGGCCCGCCACTGCCCATGCGGCCAGCCTGGGCAGCGCCCAGTGCAGCGATCCGGCCTATCCGAGCACTCGGGATCCCGCCAATCCGCTGATGATCAGCCCGGCGCCCCCCGCCACGGATCCCCTGCAGGGGGCGAACTTCATGGTGCTCGGACCCACCCACGGCCTGGCGGCCGGAGCCATCGCCCAGCTGCTCGGCTCCGACACCAGCGTGGCGCTGGGGACCCCGTTGACCAGCTTTCCGGCGACCGAGTCCTGGACGACCTTTGCCAACGACGTCAGCGCCCAGCTGCCCGCCGAGCCCGCCAGCGTCCAGACCCAGGTGGGACTCCTGGAGAAGATCGCCGCTGAGCCCTCGGCGGTACGGATCTCGGCGTACTCCGGCGGCGGCTCACCGACCGCCGTCTACGCCTCGGTGCGCAAGCTCTACTGCAGCGTCCTCAGCGCCGACCCGGGCAGCATCCCGATCATCTCCACCTACTTCCTCCACGCCGTGCTGGGCGGCTGCTCCAGTACCGCCCAGATCGACGCCTACGCCCCGAAGTTCAAGGCCCAGATCACCGCGATGGCGGCCGGCGTCGCCGACAATCCGGCGGTCATCGTCGCCGAGGCCGACGCGGTGGGTTCCTCGTCCTGCATGGCCAAGAAGGGGTCGCTCCCCGCCTGGGAGGCGCTGATGAAGTACGAGGACCTGACGCTGGAGGCCCTGCCCCACACCGCGGTCTTCATGGAGGGTGGCTACTCGGACGCCAACAGCGCACCGTATGCCGCCAAGATGCTCAACGCCGCCGGCGTGCGCCAGATCCAGGGGTTCTTCACCAACGACACCCACCTGCAGTGGACGAGCCATGAGCTGAAGTACGCCGAGGCGGTGTCCAAGCTCACCGGCGGCGCCCACTTCATCATCAACACCGCCACCAACGGCCAGGGGCCGCTGCTCAACCCCCATCCGGCCACGCAGGGGATCGAGGACCTGTGCAACCCGCCCGGCCGGGGTCTCGGGATCCCCGACACCACCGACCCGGGGCTCAGCCCCGATCTCGACGCACTGCTGTGGACCTCGCCGCCGGGCAACAGCAGCGGAACCTGCAACGGCGGGCCGACCAACGGCACGTTCTGGGTGGCGGGCGCCGAGGCGCTGGCCGCCAACGCGAACGCGCAGCTCGGGCCGGGGTACCCGTCCAAGCCCTACTAACTGGGGCATGGCTTGCCCCAGTTCGCATCGCGCCGCGTCACTGCGTGGGGCCAGGCCGGCCCGCGCAGCGTCAGGAGGCGCGCGGACGGTGGCGGCTTCGCCCCGCCTGAGCCGCCGCCAGCACCTCGGCGGCGATGTCGGCCGCGGCATGGGGTCGGGCCAGGGCCGCGGCGGCGGCACCCATCGCGGCGAGGCGCTGGGGGTCGCTCAGCAGGGCGGCCGCCTCAGCGGCCAGCCGGGCCGGCGTCACCTCGGAGTCGGGGATGACCACCGCGGCGCCGCTGTCGGCGAGATAGCGGGCGTTGGTGGTCTGATGGTCGGCGGTCGCGTGGGGGTAGGGCACGAGGATCGAGGGCCGGCCCGCCAGGGCGATCTCGAAGATCGAGCCGCCCGAGCGCGCGATCACCAGGTCGGCGGCGAGCAGCGCGTCCATGAACTCAGAGACATAGCCCCGCAGGTCATAGTGCGCGCCGGGTGAGGCGAGGCTGGGCAGGTCGCGTTCACCGGCGGCGTGGAGGATGCGCACAGCGCCCACGCCGGGCAGCTCGACGTCGGCGAAGGCCGCGACCGCGGCGTGGTTGACCGAGCGGGCCCCCAGCGACCCGCCGAAGATCACCACCAGCTTGTCCTCTGGGCCGACGCCGAAGCGGCGGCGTCCCGCCAGACGGCCGGCCTCCGGATCGACCACCGCCGGCACCGGCCGGCCGGTGATCCGGAAGCGCGGACCGTCGTGGCCGGCGATCGGCAGCGCCAGACAGACGCGGTCGGCGAAGGGCGCCAGCAGCCGGTTGGTCAGCCCCAGGTGTGAGTCGATCTCGGTGAGCACCAGCGGCACCCGGTTCATCCGTCCCGCCAGCCCGACCGGTCCGGCCACATACCCCCCACCCCCCATCACCACGTCAGGCGCGAGCGAACGCACCAGGCTCAAGCAGCGGGCCAGGGCCAGGCTGTCCACCCCGGCCGCCCGCAGCGCCCGCAGCGGCGCCCGGCGGGGCAGCGACACCACGTTGAGCGGCCGGAAGGCATAACCGGCCTCGGGGACGAGGGTGGCCTCGGCGCGGTGACCGCCGATGAAGGTGACGTCGGCGCCGTCAGCCCGTAGCGCGTCGGCCACGGCCAGCGCGGGCACTACGTGCCCCGCTGTCCCGCCGGCGCCGATCAGCACGCGCGGTCCGCTCATCCCGATCGCCTCCCGCATAGGTCGCTCCACCCCCGGCCGCCGGGGCTCCCCGGCCGCGCGCGCTCGCCGCCGGGTCGACACCGCGGGTCGCCCGCAGCGCCCGCGCCCGGACCGAGCCGGACTCGGGGTCGACGGCCCGCAGTTCCTGGGCCGAGGGACGCGCGATGTTGAGCAGGATCCCCACCGAGGCGAGCAGCACGATCATCGAGGTCGGCGCGTAGGAGATGAAGGGCAGCGGTACGCCGGTGAGCGGCGCCATTCCCAATACGACGAAGATGTTGAGCAGCGCCTGGCAAATGATCAGGGAGGTGATCCCGGTGGCGACCAATTTGGCATACCGGGTGGCCGCCTTGCGGGCGGTGCGCAGGCCGGCGTAGGCGATCATCCCGTAGAGCACCAGCAGCGCGACGATGCCCATCACCCCGAGCTCGTCCCCGATCACCGCGAGGATGAAGTCCGTCTGGGCCTCGGGGAGATAGAAGTCCTTGATCAGACCCTGGCCGAGGCCAGTGCCGAGGAAGCCGCCGGACCCCACCCCGACGAGGCCCTCGACGCCCTGGAAGTCCGTGGTCTTGATGTTGGCCCACGGGTGCAGGAACGAGGTGAGCCGCTGGGCCTCGTAGTGGCTGGAGAGGATGAGCAGCAGGACGAGCAAGCCGCCGGCCAGCGCCACGGTTCCGAGGTACTTCATCGGCACGCCGCTGGCCACGAGCAGCGCGGCGATGGAGAAGATGACGATCATCGTCGTGCCGAGGTCCGGCTCGAGGTAGATGAGACCGCAGGCGGGGAGGACCACCACGGCCACCGGCGCCAGCGCGGGCTTGATGCCGCGGTTGAGGCGCCGGGGATTGTCGGCGAGGTAGCGCGCCACGTAGAGGATGAGCGCCAGCTTCATGATCTCCGAGGGCTGGAACTCGAGCGTGGAGGTCCCGATCCAGCGCCGGGCGCCGAGCACCTCCTTGCCGATACCGGGGATGAGTACCGCGACGAGCAGCCCGAAGGAGCCGTACAGCAGCAGCTTGGTCATCTGCGGGGTGAGCAGGTCCAGGCCGCGGCGTTCGATGATGCGCATGGCGACCAAGCCGATCCCGGCGGCGACCAGGTAGACGAGGAACTCGCCCGCGCCGAGGCCATGGCCGTTGATCACCCCGAGCGGACTCGAGGCCGAGTAGACCATGACCGCGCCGTAGGCGAGCAGGAGCAGCGTCGCGGTCATCAGCACGCGATGCTCCAGCGGGGGCTGGGCGCGGCGGGTGACGCGCTTGGCGCCGGCGCTCACGGTGGCCATCTAGAGCGCCTCCACCAGGGCGCGGAACGCATCGCCGCGCGCCTCGAAGTTGGCGAACTGGTCATAGGAGGCACAGGCCGGGGACAGCAGGATGGTGGCGCCACTGCTCACCGTGGGTTGAGCAGTGGCGAAAGCCGTGGCCAGGTCCCCGGCTCGGACCAGCGGCACGCCGGTGTCGGCCAACGCGTGCCCGATCAGCTCGGCGTCCGCACCGATCAGGTACACCGCGGCGCAGCGCTCGGCCACCCGCGGAGCCAGCGGTCCGAAGTCCTGGCCCTTGCCCTGCCCGCCGAGGATGAGGTGGACCCCCGCAGCGAAGGAGGCCAACGCGGTGAGGGTGGAGTCGACGTTGGTCGCCTTGGAGTCATTCACGTACCGCACGCCGTTGCGTTCAGCGATGAACTCGAGGCGATGGGGCACCCCGGCGAAGCTCGCCACGCCCGCCGCCACCGCCGCGGGGTCGAGCCCACGGGCCAGGCAGACGGCCGCGGCCGCGGCCGCATTGCGCCGGTTGTGCAGGCCGGGCAGACCGACCGCGTCGACGGGGAGGGCGCCGAAATGGAGCTGTGGCGCCGGCGTATCGAGCTCGAGGCCCTCAGGCAGCACGGCCAGGTCCTCGGGGCCCTGGTTGGCGAAGATCTTCAGCTTGGCCGCCCGGTAGTTCGCGAAGCTGCCGTGGCGGTCGAGGTGATCGGGACTGAGGTTCAACAACAGCGCCGCCTCGGGGGCGAAGGCGACGGTGTCCTCGAGCTGGAAGGACGAGCACTCCGCGACGATCGTCGCGGCCGGGTCGATCTCCCCCACCAGCGTGGAAAGCGCCGTACCGACGTTGCCGGCCACCGCAACGGGTGCACCGGCGACACGGTGGATGTGGCCGATCCACTCAGCGGTGGTCGTCTTGCCGTTGGTTCCGGTCACCGCGATGAAGGGGTTCTCGAGCAGTCGCCAGGCGAGCTCGAGCTCGCCGAGTACCGGGATGCCGCGCTCGCGGGCCGCGAGGACGAGCGGTGAGTCCTGGGGCACTCCGGGGCTTTTGACGAGCACGGCGGCGCGATGGACCAGCGAGGGGTCGGCGGCATCCAGATGAACTTCGACGCCATGTTCGGAAAGCCTCCCAGCCACCGCGGACAGCTTGTCCGCGCCGGCCGCGTCGGCGCCGATCACCACGTCCCCGCGGCGGGCCAGCAGCGTGGCCACGCCCTCACCGGACCGGGCCAGGCCGACCACCAGGAACGGGCCGGCGGGCAACGGCGGACGGCGGGTCACGCGCCGGCGCTCAGTGGGCCGCCAGGCCCCGGATGCTGTGCTCATACAGGGTGAAGCCGACCGCGCCGAAGGCGGCCGCGACGATCCAGAAGCGCAGGATCACCTTGGTCTCCGACCACGCCTCCATGATGAAGTGGTGGTGGATCGGGGCCATCTTGAACACCCGGCGGTGGAACACCCGGAAGGAGAAGACCTGGATGATCACCGACAGCGTCTCGATCACGAACAGCCCGCCGATGATGATGAGCAGCACCTCGGTGTCGGTCATGATCGCCAGCGCCCCGATTCCGCCGCCGAGCGCCAGGGAGCCGGTGTCCCCCATGAACACGCTGGCGGGGAAGCTGTTGAACCACAGGAAGCCGATGCAGGCGCCGCACAGACAGCCGGCGGCCAGCTCCAGGTCGTGGTAGCCGAGCGTGATGAAGGTGATGCCGATGTAGGCGAGGTAGGCGATCGCACAGCAGCCGGCGGCCAGCCCGTCGAGTCCGTCGGTCAGGTTCACCGCGTTGGTCGTGCCGGCCATGACCAGATAGACGAACACGATGAAGAACGGCCCGAAGTCGATGTGGGCGTCGAAGGGCCGCAGCGACACCGACGTCGACACGTGGGCCCAGTGGACGGCGATGAACCACACCAGCACCGAGATGGCGATCATCCCCGCCATCTTGGTCCGCGCCCGCAGGCCGAGGGACCGGCGCTTGGACGCCTTGGTGTAGTCGTCGCAGAAGCCGAGCACCGCACAGGCGATCACCGCGGCGAACACCCCGAGGGACTTGGAGTCCCGCGTCGACAGGCACAGGTAGGGGATCGCGAAGGAGAGCACGATGATGATCCCGCCCATGATCGGCGTGCCCTTCTTGGAGGCGTGGTGGGTGATCTCCTCCTGGATGCTCTGGCCGAAGCTGCGGCTGCGCAGGAAGTCGATGAACTTGGGGCTGAAGAACAGGCACATGAGCAGGCTGGCCGACGCCGAGATGAGCACCTTGCCGGCCTGGGAGCCGATCAGCGGCCCGCCGGTGGCCCCGAGGACGAGAAGACGGTTCATGCCGCCGCCAGCGCCTCGCACACCTGCGCCAGGCGCACCCCGTTGGAGGCCTTGACCAGCACGACGTCACCTGACTTGAGCAGATCGCGCACGATCCGGGTCGCCTCCTCGGCGTCACTGGCGTGGCGAGACTGACCGGCGAAGGTCTCACTCATCACCCGCGCCCGGGGCCCGACGGTGATCAGCACATCGGCGCGGTCGGAGGCGTAGGCCCCGATCTCACGGTGGAAGTCGAGCTCATCCGGCCCGAGTTCGAGCATGTCGCCGAGCACGGCGATGCGGTGATCCTCACGGCCCACGACCGCCAGCTCGTCCAGGGCGGCGCGCATCGACATCGGGTTGGCGTTGTAGGCGTCATCGAGCAGCGTCACACCGCCGGCCAACGCGACCGGCGCTCCGCGCCCCGGCGACAGGCGCAGGTCGACCGCGCCCCGCGGCGTCACCCCGACGGCACACGCCGCGCCGACGGCGGCCAGCAGGTTCCGGCGCAGGTGCGCCTGGGTGAAGTCGACACCGAGCTCGATGCGCCGGCCGCCGGCGTCGATCTCCACCGAGGTCGCTGTCTCGGATACCAAGGTCACCGCACCGCCCGGTCCGAACGTCACGGTGACGAGATCGTCGCGCAGGTGCGGGGCGAGCAGCGGCTCGCCGGCCGGGAGAACCGCGGTCGCCCCCGGCGCCAGCGCCGCGATCAGCTCGGCCTTGGCGGCGGCGATCGCCTCGAGGCTCCCGAGCAGCTCGAGATGGACCGGCCCGACCGACACGATGACGCCGACGTCGGGTTCGGCGATGGCGGCCAGCTCGGCGATCTGGCCGGGGCCGCGCATGCCCATCTCGAGCACGAGCACCTCGGTGCCCGCCGGCGCGCCGAGCAGCTGCAGGGGCAGACCGATCTCGGTGTTGAAGTTGGCGCGCGAGGCGACGGTGCGCCGCTGGGTCTCCAGCACGCCGAGCAGCAGGTCCTTGGTCGAGGTCTTGCCCGTGGAGCCGGTCACCGCGATGACCTGGGCGCCGCCGGCGCCGAGCTCGCGTCGCCACGCGGTGGCCAGTCGCTGGAGCGCGTGCAGGGGATCCGGGGCGGACAACAGGACAGCCCCGCCGCCGTTGCTGACCCCGAGGTCCGCAACGGCGCCAGCCCGATCGGGGTCGGTCAGCACCCCCCAGGCGCCGGCGGCCAGGGCCTGGGCGGCGTAATCCCCGCCATGCACCTGTTCGCCGGGCAGGCCGACGAACAGCACGCCCGGACCGGCGTCGCGTGAGTCGATCGACACGCGCTCGGGTCCGCCGCCCCCCGGCGCGGTCACGAGCAGGTCGGCGCCCGCGTGGACGGCCACCTGCTGGGCGTCCCAGCTCAGCATGAGGAGGTCAATCTACCCGTGCGGGTGGACGGCCGAGAGCGCCTCGCGCACCACCGTCACATCGTCGAACGGGAGCTTGTGGCCGGCGGCGAACTCCTGCCCCTGCTCGTGTCCCTTGCCGGCGATGATCACCACGTCCCCGGCCCGGGCCGCGGCGATGGCGACCGCAATCGCCTCGCGCCGGTCGGTGCGGCTGTCCACCGGACGATCGATGCCGCTGAGGATCTCGGCGATGATCGCGTCGGGGTCCTCCGAGCGCGGGTTGTCGGAGGTGACCACCACGTTGTCGGCCAGGCGGGCGGCGATCTCCCCCATCAACGGGCGCTTGGTGCGGTCGCGGTCGCCCCCGCAGCCGAACACGACGTGGAGGTTCCCTTGCGTCAGCGGGCGCGCGGCGGACAGCACGTTCTCCAGCGAGTCCGGGGTGTGGGCGTAGTCGACCAGCACGGCGAAGGGCTGTCCCGCCTCGACGCTCTCAAAGCGTCCGGGCACCTGGCCGGCGGAGGCCAGCGCGGCGGAGGCGGTGTGGATCGAGACGCCCTGTTCGAGGGCCGCGGCCAGTGCGCCGAGCACGTTGTAGACGTTGAAGCGACCGGTCAGGGGCGAGTGGAGCCGATGCTCGCCGGCGCGGGAGACAAGCGTGAAGTCCGAGCCGGCCAGACCGGTGCGCACATCCCGGGCGCGGTAGTCGGCCCGCGGGTCCTCCAGGGCGAAGGTCACGGCCCCGAACTCGGCGGCGAGGCGGGCGCCGTAGGGGTCGTCGGAGTTGACGATCGCCACACCGGGCGCGTGCTCGGCGAACAGCCGGCGCTTGGCGGTGAAGTAGTCCTCCATCGTGGGATGGAAGTCGAGGTGGTCCTGGGTCAGGTTGGTGAACACGGCGACGTCGAAGTGGATGGCGTCGACGCGGTGGAGCTCCAGCGCGTGGGAGGACACCTCCATCACCGCGGCGCGGTCAGCGCCGTCGACCATCTCCCGGAACATCCGCTGGAGCTCGATCGCCTCCGGCGTGGTGCGCGCCACCGGGTACTCGGTCCCACCGATGATCGACGTCACGGTCCCCAGCAGCCCGGTCGGGCGGCCGGCCGCCTCGAGCAGAGCGCGGATCAGGTAGGCGGTGGTCGTCTTGCCGTTGGTGCCGGTGACGCCGGAGACGGTCAGCTCGGCGGTCGGATCGCCGGAGAACGCGGCGGCCGCGGGGGCCATCGCCGCACGGACGTCGGGGACCTCGATCTGGGGCAGTTCGAGGTCGGGCAGGTGATGATCGACGACCACGGCGACCGCCCCGGCGCCAGCGGCCGCGGCGGCGTAATCGTGGCCGTCGCTGGTGAAGCCGGGGACGCAGAAGAACAGTGAACCGGGCTGGACCTGGCGGTTGTCGTAGTCCAGCCGGCTGATCTCGACGTCCGCCACGGCCTCCGGCGTGGACGGGAGAATCGCGCCCAATCTCATGGTCGCGACGTTAGTCGATCGCCCGGGCGGAGCCGCTCAGGCCGTCGAGGCGGTCGAGGGCGTGTACGCGCTGGCCGGGCACGGACTCGGGCACGGGTTGATCCCGAAGTGCGGGACCGCCCAGCCGACGATCTTCTGGAAGGCGGTGCCCGCGACGGTGCCGCCGTAGCCGTTGGCGACGTTCATGTCGAGCACGTAGACGAGCAGCTTCGGGTTCGAGGCCGGCACCATGCCGATGAACGATGCGTCATAGAGGCTGTCGGAGTACTTGCCGTCGACCTCGACCTGGGCCGTGCCGGTCTTGCCGGCCAGGTCATAGCCGGGGATCTGGGCGCCTGAGGCGGTGCCGCCGTCGGCGAACACGCCCCGCATCATCGTCCGCAGCTCGCCGGCGACCTTGGTGCTCATCACGCGGGTCCCGGCCGGCTCCAGTTCGGGCGTGTTGTTGATCGAGTAGATGATCTGGGGGGTGCGCAGGATCCCCCCGTTGGCGATCGCGGCATAGAACTGCACCATCTGCATCGGGGTGACCTCCTCACCCTGGCCGAAGGGCTCGTTGTACATCGTCGCGCCCGAGTAGTTCTTCAACGCCAGGACCAGGCCGGGCGACTCGCCGTTGAGCGCGACGCCGGTGCGGCGCCCGAAGCCGAAGCGATGCATCCAGTAGTTGAGGCGGGCCGACCCCGGGAACAGACCGTCCTGGGAGGACGTGTCGCGCTGGGCGATCAGGTCGGCGCCGATGTTGGAGGAGACCTTGAGCACCTGGGACACCGTGTACTGGACGTCGCCGTGATCCTCGGCGTCGGAGATGCAGGTGGTGGTGAAGGGGATCGGCAGGCACGAGGGCTCGTCGATCTCCGTGCTGGGCGTGATCGAGCCGTCCATCAGCCCGCCGGCGATGGTCACCGCCTTGAACGTCGACCCGGGCTCGTAGGAGAGGTCGACGGACTCGTCCTCGGTGTTCGCCAGCGGAGTGGCGCCGATGTCATTGGCGTTGGCGAAGGGATAGTTGGCGTCGGCGAGGATCTGGCCGGTCTGGGGGTTGACGGCGATCGCCGTGGCCGTGGTGCCGCCGTAGGTGGCGTGCATCTCGGCCAGCACCTTCTCGACCTCCTGCTGAAGGGGCACCGACAGGGTGAGGGCGACCTTGTCGCCCTGGCGCATCGTCTTGGTCTGGCTGACGCCGATCGCCTGTTGGTTGCCGTCCTCGACGATCCGGGTGACGCCGGCCTGGCCTTTGAGCTTCCGGTTGAGCACGTACTCGACCCCGGCGGCGCCCACGCCGTTGGAGTTGACCCAGCCGAGCACCTGGGCGGCGGTGTCACCAAGCGGATAGACGCGCTGCTCCACGGGCTTGTCGGAGATGCCGTTGATGTGCATCCCCATGATCTTCGTGGCGTTCGAGGCGGGCACGTCGTAACCCAGGGTCACGTAACCGGTGTGGGCTCGATTCAGGCCGGCGAGCACCTTGGCGGTGGAGATGCCCAGCAGCGGCGCCAGCTGGGCGGCGACCCGGCGCGGGCTGGCGATCAGGTACGGGTCGGCGACGACCTCGTCGGCGGACTCGCTGAGGGCCAGGACCTGGCCGGTGCGGTCGGTGATCATGCCGCGCACGGCGGGAATGACCTTGTCGTCGACCTCCTGGGCGTCGGCGAACTTCTGCAGGGAGCCGCCCTGGAAGAGGCCGAGGTCCGCCGCTCTCAGGCCGGCGAGGGCGAGCAGGGCGAGAAATGCCCCGAACAGCAGGCCGATACGACGGTCGATGGCATGCATGCTCAGTTGGTGAGGGTGCCGCTGGTGCCGGACGACGCGGCGACCGCGGCGCCGGCCAGCCCGCTGCCACCGCTGCTCGGGGCCGTCGTGGCGCCCGTGGCGTCCACGCTGGCGCCCGTGGCGCCCGCGGTGTCGGTGGTGGCTCCCGTGGCGCCCGTGGCGTCTGCGGTGTCGGTGCTGGCGCCCGTGGTGTCAGCGGCGGCCGCCGGGTCCGCCGCGGTGTTGGTCAGGGTCGTTCCCGCCGCGGCGCTGGCCGGGGCGGCCGGGTTGGCGTCGACCTGGGATTCGGCCGCCGCGCTGGAGCCCGTGGCGGCATCATCGGCCGGACTGGGCGTCGGACTCGCGTCCGTCGCGTTGGCCGCCGCCACCGCCTGGGTGGGGGCGAGGTCGTCGACCGCCTGCTCCTGGGCGAGGTTGCTGGCGAAGGCGCTCGCGTCGACGGGGTGGATGCCGTTGATCGCCTTCTGCACCGGGGTGGCGCCGGAGACGAAGTGGTTATCGGTAGGCCCGGGCTGGGCCAGCCCGTAGGTCTCGGCCAGGCGCTCGATCCGCGACGGCGAGGCGAGCGAGCTCACCTGCGCCCGCTCGAGCTGGATCTGGCTCGACAGCTCGGTCGCGGTGTTCATCGACCGACCGGTCGACGCTCCGAGCTTGAGCACCTCGACCTGGATGACGACGATCCCGATCAGCGCCACGCCGAGCACGGGGATCCAGGCGCGACTGCGGACGATCCGGTCCAGCAGCGCGTCGGCCCGCAGCCGGGGACGCGGGACACGGATGAGACCGGGCAGGCGGCCGATGGCGAGCACACCGGACGCGGGGCCTCGGCGAGCGGCGTTCGGCTTGGGCACACGCGCACTTGCCGGCATCGGGCGTGTCGCGCCGGCACGGGCCGAGGTGGCGCGCTCTGGGGTGGCGCGGTCCGTGGCGGGACGAGCCGAGACGGGCCGCTCCGCGATGGGACGGGCGGGCCCGGAGACCCGCCGCGGAGCCCGCGGGCTGACGGCGGGCTGGCGCACGCTGTGGCGAGCGGTGCGCTCCGGGGTGCGGGTACGTGCGGTGCCGAGGCGCGTCGCGGCGGCCTCACGGGAGCCGACGGGCCGAGCATGGTTCGGGCTCGCCGCCGACTGTGCGCGGGCGGCGCCGGCAGCGGCATTGGAGGGCTGAGACGGCTTGCGCGCGGTGGCCGCGGAGGCCTTGCGTGCGGCAGCGGTGGTCGCCGGAGGCGGCGTCATCGGGTACTCCCCTCCCCTTCATCTGACTCGAGTTTCCTGGCGACACGGAGGTGGGCGGACCGGGCGCGCGGGTTGGCCGCGATCTCCCCGGCGGTGGGTGCGACGGCTCGCCGGGTCAGCAGCTCCGCCTCGGGCTCGTGGCCGCACACGCAGATCGGCAGTTCGGGGGGACAGACGCAGCCGCGCGCCCGGTCGGCCAGGAAGCGCTTGGCACGACGGTCCTCAAGCGAGTGGAAGGAGATGATCGCCAGGCGCCCGTCGACCGCGAGCACATCCCAGGCCCGGGGCAGCGCCGCATCGACCTGAGCGAGCTCGTCGTTGACGGCGATCCGCAGCGCCTGGAAGGTGCGCTTGGCGGGATGTCCGCCGGCGAACTGGGCGGGGACGGGAATGGCGGACTTGATCACGTCGACCAACTGCTGGGTCGAGGTCAGCTCGGTCTTGGCGCGCTCGCGCACGATCGCCCGGGCGATCTGGCCGGCGTAGCGCTCCTCGCCGTATTCGCGCAGCAGCCGCTTGAGCTGACGCTCCTCCCAGGTGTTGAGGAGGACCGCGGCGGTCAGCTCCTGCGCCTGATCCATCCGCATGTCCAGCGGCGCGTCGTAGGAGTAGGAGAAGCCTCGCACCCACGTGTCGATCTGCATCGAGGACATGCCGAGATCCATGTAGACCAGGTCCGCCTCCACGCCCTCGGCGGCGAGCTGGGCCAGTCCGGTGGCGAAGTCGGCTCCGATGAAGCGGGTCTCGCAGTCGACCTCGCGGGTCAGCTCGGCGAACCGGTCTGCCGCGGCGGGATCTCGGTCGATCGCGATCAGCGTGCCCGTGGTGCCGAGGCGGTCGGCGACCAGCCGCGCGTGACCCCCGGCACCGAAGGTGCAGTCGACGGCGATCTGTCCCGGTTGGGGGTCGAGCAGGTCGATGAGCTCCCCGGCGAGGACGGGGACGTGCACGGTTGCCATGTCAAGCAGTGTGATCAAAGCTCGCAGCGATCTCGGAGAAGCGCGACAAGGCGCCCTCGTTGTAGGCCGTGTAGGTCGACCGATCCCACACCTCGAGGCACTCCCCGGCGCCGGTCACCACGACCTCGCGGTCCAGCGCCGCGTAGCCCAGCAGGGCCGGCGGAATCATCACCCGGTTGGCCGAGTCCAGCTCGGTCTCGTGCGAGTTCGCGAACAGCAGCCGTTTGAGCTCCCGCGCGCGGGGCGACAGCGGGTTCAGCCCGGTGAGCGCCGCCTGCGTGTACTCCTCGTACGCCGCGGGGGTCCACATCGCGATCGAGCGCGGGGTGCCCGGCTCGGTCTCGGGCGAGATCGCCAGCACCACGCCGTCCGCCAGTGCGGCCCGGTATTTGGCGGGCACCGTGAGGCGGTGTTTCGCGTCGAGCGAATGTTCGAAGGTGCCGCGGAAGATCAAGGCTGTTGGCTCGCATGAGAGGAAGAAGTTGGGGCCCGGGTGGCTGGGTGGGAGGAGCCCTGCCACCCGGGTCCCTGCATGCGATCGCCAAGTTATCCCACGCCCTCCCACTTTGCAACCCAAAACCCAACTTTTCTCCCACCCAGCCATCCGTCGGGCCCACCGGCGAGTCGGATCCCCCACTGCGCCTGTCGATCCGCCGGGTCATGCGCCGTCACGGTGGGACGTTGTGGGGCGCACGAGCCCGTGCACTCTGTGCGCCTGCAGGAGACCGTGCAGAAACCACCGCCGTCGACCCCGATTCCGTCCGGGCGGTGTGCAGACAGCTCGAGGCCGGGCCCGAGCCGGGGCCGGGTCAGGCCGCGGTGTCAACCAGCGACAGGGCGGGTGCACCGGCCGGCACGGTGATCGACCCCCCGCGCTGCGGCTCGGCCTCGCTGTCGACCACCGCGGTGACCAGCTTGTAGCCCTCCCCCCAGCTGTTGACCACGAACTGCTCGCGCGGGTGACTGAGCTTGCGTCGGAGTCGGCTGGCGTGAACGTCGACGGTCCGCGTGCGGTCATCGCCCTGGAAGCCCCAGACCCGCTGGAGCAGCTCAGTGCGGGAGAACACCCGGCTGGGCTCGGACGCCAGCACGGTCAACAGCCCGTACTCCTTGTTCGACAGCGAGACGGGGCGCGCGTCGAGCCAGACCTGGCGCGAGCCGGCGTCGAGCTCGAGCGGCCCGATGCGCAGACGGGTCGGAGCCCAGTGCCCCCGGGACCGTCGCAGCAGCGCGGTGACGCGGGCCCGCAGCTCCGGGTAGGAATAGGGGTGCGAGACGAGATCGTCGGCGCCGCGTTCGAACACGCGCAGGCGCTCGACCTCCCCCAGCCGCGGGGCGAGAACGACGATCGGTACGGAGGCGTCCACGCGCGCACCCAGGCGCGCGGAGTGCCTGACGCGGCCGACCAGCTCGACGCCCGTGCGGTCCAGACGGCCGACGTCGCTGAGATCGACGAGCACCAGCTCCACCACCATGGCGGTCAGCACCTGCCAGGCCGCGGTCGCCGTGGCCGCCACCAGGACGTCGTGCCCGTCGGCGGCGAGGTTGTCGGAGAGGAAGGCCCGGCCGTGCGGATTGGGGCCGGCGACGAGAATCGTGGCGCGGTTGCAATTCATGGCCCATAGAGGCTCTGAGCAGCCACGTTTCACCCCCCGCTGGCACAATCATCTTGGGTGGTTTTTCGCTCATAGCGGGAATCCTCGATCGCCCGTCGTCGGCCGGGCTGCAACATCCCGCCCACCAGGCCATGTCATGCAGGAATCGGCCATAAGATCCCGACGCTCATGCACAAGCGCGGCAATTACGACTCCGGCGAGGACTTCGTTCTCGAGTACGGAGACCTTCGATTCACCTTCAACGAACGCGACTTCCAGGAACGCTGTGAACAGGCCGCTCGCCGGCTCGGGTTCATCGGCGCGGAGATCGAGGAGGACGAGGCTGAGGACCTCATCAACCTCGTGGTCAACGGCGAGGTGACCGACCCCGCCTCGGCCCTCGGCGAGCACGTCAACGACTGCTGGCCCGAGCTGGTCGGACCGTCGGATCGCTCACTGGTCCATTGGCTGCGGCGACTGATCTTCCGCACCGCCTGGCTCGACCAACGCGTCAAGGAGGGGGAGCTCGACGTCTCCTTCGATGTCGAGACCGCCGCCTTTGTCTACATCCAGCCCGATCGCGGCAACGAGCCGATCGAGCTCGCGCCCGAACCGAGCTGGAACCGCGTCGCCTACGTCCGACGCTGAGGTCCCCCGCCGCCGCCGACCGTCGTCGAGTGGATTGATCCGGGGTCAGCACCCCCTACGATCACCGCTCTATGCATGAACGCGTGTGGTTGGTGATGCCGACCTACAACGAGGCGGAGAACATCAACCGGATCATCCCGGCGGTGCATGCCGCACTCGACGAGGTGGCCCCGGGGGACCACCGCATCCTCATCGTCGACGACAACTCACCCGACGGCACGGGCACCATGGCCGACGCCCTGGCCGAGCAGCTCGACTGCGTCGAGGTGCTCCACCGCCAGGAGAAGAGCGGACTCGGCAAGGCCTACACCGCCGGGTTCCGCCGCGCCCTCGAGGGCGGTGCCGAGCTGGTGCTGGAGATGGACGCCGACTTCTCCCACGATCCCGTCTACCTGCCGTCTCTCGTCCGCGCGGCCGACGACGCCGATCTGGTGATCGGGTCGCGCTATGTCCCCGGTGGCGGGACACGTAACTGGGGCTTTGTCCGCCGCGTGGTCAGCCGCGGTGGCGGAATCTACGCCCGCACGATCCTCGGGCTCTCGGTCCAGGACCTCACCGGTGGCTTCAAGTGCATCGGTCGCCAGGTGCTCGAGACCATCGACCTCGAGTCGGTGCGCGCCGACGGCTACGGCTTCCAGATCGAGGTCACCTACCGGGCGATCAAGGCCGGATTCAAGGTGGTCGAGGTGCCGATCGTGTTCACCGATCGCACCGCCGGAACCTCCAAGATGTCCTGGCGGATCGCCACCGAGGCGTTCTGGCTCGTCCCCCGTATGCGGCGTTCTGGTCAGAGCCATTCCGGGTCACTAACCCGATCGTAACATCGATCGAACGTTTTCCGGCCGGTACAACGGGCATTCTTGGCCGGATGAGCGCGCTCGACGGACCTCTTGGAGTCACAGCCGCCGGGGGAACCGTCGACCTCAAAATCCCTGCTGCGACCGGGAAAACCCGGGTTGCCACATCGGTTGTCGGGCAGTTCGGTCTGGCGTCGGTGCTGCTCAGCGCCGTACTCCTGAGCCTGGCCGCCGTCAAGACCAACAGCCTGCTGCCGGAGTCGATCCGCGGTCTCACCGAGACCTTCGGTGGCCACACCATCGTCTCACCGCAATCGGCGTCGCTGGCGGGCCCGCTGGCGCACCTGTCGATTCACCTGCGTGCC
The DNA here is from genome assembly GCA_965198695.1 of Solirubrobacteraceae bacterium. Classification (GTDB taxonomy): domain Bacteria; phylum Actinomycetota; class Thermoleophilia; order Solirubrobacterales; family Solirubrobacteraceae; genus Palsa-465. The sequence goes on from CBDAPW010000004.1 coordinate 463,121, forward strand.
GGGGAGCTGCTCGGGGCGCTGGGGCTGATGTTCATCGGCTACGTCCTGGTGGTGCGCAACGCCGAGCGCCTGTCACCGCGGTCCGTGCTCGCGACCATCGCCGGGTTCGTGGCGATCGTGCTGCTCGCCCCGCCGCTGTTCTCGACCGACCTGTTCAGCTACCAGGAGTACGCCCGGATGTTCTTCGGGCTGCATGTCAACCCCTACACCCATACCTCCCAGGTGCTCAGCGGGCTCCCTCCGGACCCGCTGTACGCCTACATCGGCGATAAGTGGATCAACACACCGACCGTCTACGGGCCGTTGTTCACGCTCATCTCCGGCCTGTTCGCCAAGACGTCGACCACCGCGGCGATCGCCTTCAGCGCCTACGCGTGGAAGCTCATCGCCGCGCTCTCGTGTGGCGGCATCATCTACCTGACGTGGAAATCGGCCAAGCTGCGCGGCCTCAATCCCGTCCGGGGAGCCGCCCTGATCGGCTTGAACCCGCTGGTCGTCCTCTACGGCATCGGCGGCGGACACAACGACCTGCTGATGATGGTCTTCTCGACGGCCGGTATCTGGGCGCTGCTGTCCCGCCATGAGCGCGCCAGCGGCACGCTGACCGTCGCCGCGGCCGCGATCAAGCTGACCGGCGGCATCTTTTTGCCCTTCGCGCTGGCGGGAAACCCGGGCCTCGGTTCCGGGCCACGTCGGCGCAAGGTGCTGTTCGGCGCGGCTGTCGCGGTCGTGGTGACCGTCGGATTCAGCATCGCCATCTTCGGAACCGGCGTGACGAACATGTTCCACACGCTCAGCACGGTCCAGGGCGAGGGCGGCTGGCAGAGCGTGCCCGGCTTCCTGTACACCGCGCTGGGCTGGAAGAGCGCCAGCCATCTCATCTCGACCCTGTTCGGAGTCGCCTTCGTCCTCGTCTGCTGCCGGCTGCTGTGGCGGGTGTGGAGGAACGATCTCGACTGGGTTGACGGTGCCGCATGGGCAAGTTTCTGGTTGCTGATGGCCACCTCGTCGATCCTCCCCTGGTACATCATCTGGATGCTGGTCCCGGTCGCCCTGTGCACCAACCGCAAGCTGTGGACCCTCGCCCTCTGGTTCAGCGGCTGGGTGCTGCTCACCACGATGATCGCCTACCTCCCCCACTCCCCGGTCATCCTCGGCTTCCAGACCTGATCGCGCGATCAGCCGGTTGGCGGACCGCCGCCGGGCCCGACGCACCCCCGGGCCCTAGCATCTCGGTCGATGAATGCCCCGCCTGAGCGTCGTCTGGATCTGTTGAGTGTCGTGGCGCCCGTCCACGACGAAGCGGGGACGCTTGAGGAGCTCCACCGTCGTGTCGTCACGGCGCTCAGGGATATCCCCTTCGAGCTGATCCTCGTCGACGACGGCTCGACGGACGGATCAACCGAGCTGATGGCGACGCTGGCGGCGTCCGATCCTCGCGTCAAGGTCGTGGTTCTGGCCCGGAACTTCGGTCATCAGATGGCGCTGACCGCCGGGCTCGACCATGCCAGCGGCGACGCGATCGTGATGATGGACGCCGACCTCCAGGACCCCCCAGAGGTGATCCTGGAGATGCTCGAGCGCTGGCGCGGGGGCTCAGACGTGGTGTACGCGGTGCGGGCCCAGCGAGATGGTGAGTCGTGGTTCAAGCTCACCACCGCGGCGTGGTTCTACAAGGTGTTCGACCGGCTCACCAACGTCGAGCTCGTGCACAACTCCGGTGACTTCCGGCTGCTGGACCGCCGCGCGCTTGACGCCCTGCTGTCGATGCGTGAGCGCAACCGGTTCCTGCGCGGGATGACCGTGTGGGTCGGCTACACCCAGTCGGCGGTGCCCTACCACCGCGACGCTCGTCACGCCGGAGAGACCAAGTTCACACTGCCCAAGATGCTCAGCTTCTCCCTCGACGCCATCTCCGGCTACTCCCACCGGCCCCTGCAGTTGGCCACGCTGCTGGGCTTCATTATCTCGGCGCTGGCCCTGATCGCGATTCCCGTGGTGGTGATCCTCAAGATCGTCGGCTCCTACCTGCCGGGCTTCTCGACCGTGGAGATCTCGTTCCTGCTGCTCGGCGGGATCCAGCTGATCACCATCGGGATCATCGGCGAGTACGTCGGACGCATCTACGACGAGGTCAAGGGCCGGCCGCTCTACCTGATCCGCTCGACCGCCAACCTCGCCGCGGATGCGGCGAGCCGTCAGCTAACCGCCGGCCGGGTTGGGCCCGACGCCACGCCCGGCCCCGAGCGGCAGAGCGGTTGAGTCGCTCTCGCCACCCTCCAGCGCGTCGATGCGTCGCGACAGAGCGGTGACGGCGTCGGCGATCGGGTCGGGCAGGTGGACCCAATCGGCGTCCGGACCCTCGGGCTTGCGGCCCTCGATGCGGACGGGATGGCCGGGGTTGCCGACGACGGTCGAGTTGGCCGGCACGTCGTGGATGACCACCGTGTTGGCGCCGATCTTGGAGCCGTGCCCGACGGTGATCGGCCCGAGCAGCTTGGCCCCCGAGCCGATGGTGACGTTGTCCTGCACGGTGGGGTGACGCTTGCCGGTGGCAAAGCCGGTCCCTCCGAGGGTCACGCCCTGATAGACGGTGACATCGGCACCGACCTCGGCGGTCTCACCGATCACCACGCCCATGCCGTGGTCGATGAAGAACCCGGAGCCCAGCGTGGCGGCGGGATGGATCTCCACGCCGGTCAGCGTGCGCGCCAGGGTGGCGATCACCCGCGGCGCCAGCGGCACCCCTGCGCGGTAGAGCGCGTGAGCGACCCGGTGGGCCAGCACGGCCTGAACTCCGGGCCAGGTGAGCAGGATCTCGAGCGTGGAGACGCCCACGGCGGCCGGATCGCGGTGCTGGGCGGTGTCCACGTTGATACGGACCTCCGCAGCGGCCGCTTTGAACAACGACATGGACTCAAGCGTAGTCCGGTGCGGCTGGATCAGCTGCTCAGCGCGACGGCGGCCGGCTGAGGATCGGGCGCGAACCAGGCCAGTGACGCGTAGCGCTCACCCGAGTCCGGGATGATCACCGCGATGCGGGCGCCGGCGAACTCCTCGCGTGCGGCGATGGCGAGCGCGGCATGGGTCGCAGCGCCTCCGGAGATCCCGGCCAGCACGCCCTCCCGGGCGGCCATCGCCTGGGCGCAGCCGACGGCGTCGTCGTCAGAGACGGGCATGACCTCGTCGATGATCTCCCGGTTGAGCACGCGGGGCACGAAGCCGGCCCCGATGCCCTGGATGCGGTGGGGGCCCGGCCGTCCGCCGGACAGGACCGACGAGTTCTCGGGCTCGACCGCCACCACGTAGAGCTTGGGGTTACGGCTCTTGAGGTACTCCCCGGTGCCGGTGATCGTGCCCCCGGTGCCGACACCGGCCACCAGCACGTCGACCTTGCCGTCCAGCGCGTCCCACAGCTCCGGGCCGGTGCTCCGACGGTGGGCCTCGGGGTTGGCCGGGTTGGAGAACTGGTCCGGCAGGAACACGTCGTCACGGGTCGCGAGCTCACGGGCGGCGGCGACCGCCTCGTTCATCCCGCCCATCGACTCGGTGATCTCGAACCGGGCGCCGTAGAGCGACAGCAGTCGCTCGCGCTCACGGCTCATGCCCTGGGGCAGGGTGAGCACCAGGTCATAGCCCTTGGCCGCGCAGACGAAGGCCAGCGCGATCCCCGTGTTGCCGCTGGTCGCCTCGACGATCGTCGTCTCACCCGGGGTGATCAGACCCTCGCGCTCGGCCGCGTCGATCATCGCCAGGCCGATCCGGTCCTTGATGCTGCCGCCGGGGTTCTGGGCCTCGAGCTTGGCGAACACCTGAGCCTCGGGGGCCAGCCGCGCCAGCTGGACCAGCGGCGTGCGACCAATCAGCGCGGAAATGTCTGTCGGAATTTGCGCCATTGGACAAACCTAGCGCGCCGACCCATGTATTTCGCCGTCAGATCAGATGAAGTACATGGTTGCGCCAGCCGCCCGCGCCTCTTCATCGGCCACGTCGGCGATGCTCGAGTCACCCAGCACGGCCCGAGCGGCCTGGGCGGCCTGGGCGAAGATGCCGACGGCATCGGCGCCGACGGGGCCATCGAGCAGCTCGACGACCTCCAGGACGGTCACCTGCTCGGCCGGTCGGGCGAAGCTGTAGCCGCCCTTGACCCCGCGCTGGGAGCGCAGCAATCCGGCGCGCCGCAGGGTGGCGAACAGCTGCTCGAGGAACTGGACCGGAATGTCACCGCGCTTGGCCAGCTCGGCGATCGGAACCGGTTCGCTGTCTGAGAGCCGGTGGAGCTCGACCAGCGCGCGGACCGCGTAGGGCGACTTTGAGGTGATCGACAGCATGCTCAGACCGATGGTACGGCCTGGGCCCGCGGATCAGATCCAGCCGCGCTCGGTGGCGATCAGCACAGCCTGGGCACGGTCCATCGCGCCGAGCTTCTTGTACACGTTGTGCAGGTGGGTCCGCACCGTCGAGGTCGACAGACCCATCTCGGTGGCGATCTGCTTGTACACCATGCCCTTGGCCAGCTTGCGCAGCACGTCGAGCTCGCGGTCCGACATCGGTGAGGGCTCGCTGTGGCGGGTCCGGTCGGCGATGACCGGCATCGGCAGGTCGTACATCACGGTGCGCAGCTGCTGGGGCGACAGTCCCACCTGACGGCTGACCTTGAGCAGCTCGTTCGGGCTGATCGGTGATCCCAGCAGGTAGTGGGCGAGCATGTCGGCCAGGCGTACGATCGCCGCCTCGCCGGTCAGCTCGTCGCTGTGGTGACCCTCGATGACCTGGGCGAGGCCGCGGGAGAGTCCCCAGCGGCGGGCCAGGACGCCCCCGACGAGCGCGTGGTCGACGCCGAGGTCGCGGCGCTCGGCGGCGATCCGCTCCTCCGGGGTGCGGGCGTCACCGTGGACATCACGGGGATAGCCGGAGTAGGCGTGCACAAGGACCAGCTTGCCGATGTCGTGCAGCAGCGCGCTGAGCATCAGGGTGTCGCGGTTGGAGTAGCCGACCTCCCGGGCGATCCGATCGGCCGCCCGCTGGGTGGCGATGCCGTGGAGGCGGAAGCGCTCGGGAATGCCCTGCCACACGGGGGTCCGCTCGAAGAAGTCATAGGTACGCGCGCGGCTGACGATCTGGTGGACGGTCGCGGGCGACAGCACCTCGACGCCAAGGGCGGCGGTCTCGACACGTCCGCGGTGGGGTCCCTCGATCTGGTTGGACAGGCGCAATACGGCGATGGCGAGGGCGACGTCGCCCTCGATGGCGTTGATCACGTCACCGGCGGACGGGCTGGCTCCGTTCTCGAACAGCGCCAGCACGCGGTTGCGCGACTCGGCCATGACCGGGAAGGCCTCGAGGGCCTCAAAGGCCAGGGTGAGGCGGCGCCCGTGTCCCTCGTTGTGGTGCCGCTCGCGCGACGCGTAGGGGTCAGTCGGAGTGATCATCTGGCCATCGGGGCTGGGCGGGGCTGCTAGCTGAGTCAAGTCGCTGGTTCCTCGTGCGTTCCCCGCGGCGCTGGCCGTGCGGGTTTAGGGCAGTGACTCCAACATCGGCAGATGTTCGATGGACAATTAGACCCAATGGTGCTTCGGCACCAAATTGTGCGGTGTCAAGCACGGGATGGCGGCGAACGCGGGGCACGGCGAGACAACGCTACCGGTCGTGACCAATGCGGGCCAACGCCGCATCGATCCGCGCCAGGCTCGCCTCTGCGCCCAGCACCGCAAGCGTTTCGAAGATGCCCGGGGACACGGTGGTCCCGGCCAGGGCCACGCGGATCGGCTGATACAGCTGGCCGGGCTTGATCCCCCGCGCCTGGACCAGCTCGGTCAACCGGGCGTCCAGGGTGGCCACGTCCCAGGGATCGAGATCGGCGAGCACCTGCCGGGCGGCGCGCAGGTTCTCGGCGCCCTCGGGGTTCTCCAGCCATTTGGCCCAGGCCTTGGGGTCATCGCCGGGTCCGTCGTAGATGAAGCCGGCCAGCGGCCAGAAGTCGGCCAGGGTCTGGATCTTCTCGCGCGAGATCTCCACCGCCGGGCCGAGATCGACGCTCGCCCCGGTGAACTCCGCCAGGCGCTGGGTCAGCTCGGCGACCGACAGGGCGCGCAGGTGCTGGCCGTTGAGGTTGCGCAGCTTGCGCTCGTCGAAGATCGCCGGGCTCTTGGAGACGCTGGCGAGCGCGAAGCGGTCGGCCAGCTCCTGGGGGGTGAAGAACTCCTCATCCGGGGCGAAGCCGGCCCCGAGCAGGGACAGGTAGTTGACGACGGCTTCGGGCAGATAGCCGAGGTCGCGCAGCTCCTGCACCGAGGCAGCGCCGTGGCGCTTGGACAGCTTTTTGCCGCTCTCATCGCGAATGAGCGGCAGATGGGCGTACACCGGCGGCGCGGCGCCCAGGGCTTCCAGTACCAGCAGCTGGCGCGGGGTGTTGGAGATGTGATCCTCGCCCCGCAGCACGTGGGTCACCTCGGCGTCGAGGTCATCCACAGCGACCGCGAAGTTGTAGAGCACCGTGCCGTTGGCGCGGGCGATCACCGGGTCGTCCATGCTGAGGTTGGGCGTGGCGATGTCGCCGCGGATCACGTCGTGGAAGACCGTCTCCCCCGTGTCGGGCACGCGCAGGCGGACCGCGCCGTCGGCCTCGGGCTCGCCGCGGAAACCGCGGCCCTGCCCGTGGGCCTCACGGTAGGCCTTGACGTCCTCGCTGGTCGCGTTGGAGTGGTAGGCCTTGCCCTCGGCCAGAAGCTGCTCCAGCGCCTGGGTGTGACGTGCGGCGTTGGCAGTCTGGAAGATCGGTCCCTCGTCCCAGCCGATGCCCAACCAGTTGAGGGCGTCGAGGATGAAGTCGACGTTCTCCTCGGTCGAGCGCTCGGGATCGGTGTCCTCGATCCGCAGCACGAAGGTGGCGTGCTCGGGCCCGCGCGCCAGCAGCCAGTTGTAGATGGCCGTACGGGCGTTGCCGATGTGCATCTGGCCGGTGGGTGAGGGGGCAAAGCGCACGCGCATGGGCAGCGATGCTAGACGTAGACCCCATGCTCATCGGTGCGCATGTCTCCAACTCCGGCGGCCTGGCCAAGGCGGTCGGCCGTGGCGTCGAGCTCGGCGCGGACTCGATCCAGATCTTCAACCAGTCTCCGCGGATGTGGAAGCCGACCGCTTACAGCGAGGCGAACTTCGCCGAGTTCCGCGCGGCGATGGGCGATTCACGGATCGGGGCGGTGGTCATCCACGCCGTCTACCTCATCAACTGCGGCACCGAGGATCCCGAGATCCGCAAGAAGTCGCTGGCCTCGCTCACACAGTCCCTGTCGGTCGGCGCCGGCATCGGTGCCGCCGGGGTCGTGCTCCACGCCGGCTCGGCTCTCAAGGGCGACGTGGCCTCGGCGATCGGGCGCGCCGGCGAGGTGATCGCCGAGGCCCTGGCCGAGACCGAGGGGTGCGCGCTGCACCTGGAGGACACCGCCGGCGCCGGCGGAACCCTGGGACGCTCGTTCGCCGAGCTCGGCGAGCTGATCGCCGCGGCGGGCGCCGACCCGCGACTCGGGGTGTGCCTCGACTCCTGTCACCTGCTCGCCTCGGGGTATGACGTGCGCACCGTGGAGAGCCTTGACGCGGTGCTGGACGAGCTCGCCTCCGCGGTCGGCCTCGACCGGTTGGGGTCCCTGCACGTCAACGACTCGCTCACTCCGCTGGGCTCCAACCGTGACCGTCACGCCGCGCCCGGCACCGGTGAGATCGGCGCCGACGGCCTCAGCGTGTTCCTGTCGGACCCGCGCTTTGAGGATCTCCCGGTGATCATGGAGACCGGCAGCGCGGAGAAGGGCGGGGCGACGCACAGCGACCTCGAACTGCTGGCCGAACTGCGCGCTCGCGGGCTCAAGCAGCGCAGCGAAAACGGGTAGGCTCCGCCTTCATGAGCCGCAAGGGATCCAGCCCCATCGCATCTGACGCCCTGGTCATCTTCGGGATCACCGGTGATCTCGCCCACAAGATGACCTTCCACTCCCTGTATCGGTTGGAGAAGCGCAACCTGCTCAACGTGCCGGTGATCGGCGCCGCGGTGGAGGACTGGTCGCTCGCCCAGCTTCAGGATCGCGCGCGTGACGCGATCGTCAGCTCTGGCGAGAAGCTCACCGAGAGCGTGTTCAAGCGCTTCGCCAAGCGCCTCCAGTATGTGGGCGGGGCGGGACAGCCCGGCTTCTATGACCAGCTGGCCAAGACCCTCTCGCGGTACAAGAACCCAACCTTCTACCTGGAGATCCCGCCGTCACTGTTCGGCTCGACCATCAAGGGCCTCCATGACGCCGGCCTGCTGGCCAACGAGCAGCGCGTGGTGGTGGAGAAGCCCTTCGGTCACGACCTGGCGTCCGCCATCGCCCTGGCCGACGACCTCCACCAGTACCTCGACGAGAGCCAGCTCTACCGCATCGACCATTTCCTGGCCAAGATGGCGTTACAGGAGATCCTCTACCTGCGGTTCGCCAACACCATGCTCGAGCCCGTGTGGAACCGCAACTACATCGAGTCGGTGCAGATCACGCTGTTCGAGAGCTTCGGGGTCGAGGACCGCGGTAGCTTCTATGACCCGGTGGGGGCGTTGCGCGACGTGGTGGTCAACCACCTGCTTCAGGTGTTCGCCGCCGCGGCGATGGAGCCCCCGGCGGCCGGCGACGCCAGCACGCTCCAGGACGCCAAGCACGCGGTGTTCCGCTCGACCAAGGATGCCGAACCGGCCAACTACGTGCGCGGTCAGTACCGCGGCTACAAATCGATCAAGGGCGTAGCCAAGGGCTCGACCACCGAGACCTACGCCGCACTGAAGCTCGAGGTCGACAACTGGCGCTGGGCCGGGGTGCCGTTCTTCATCCGTGCCGGCAAGCAGCTGACCACCACCGAGACCGAGGTCCGGGTGATCTTCAAGGAGCCGCCGACCGTCCCGTTCATCCCGGTGGAGACGAGCGACCCGGAGTCCGCGCAGATCGTGTTCAAGCTCGATCCGAACACGGGGGTCGAGGTGCTCCTCGACGCCCATCGCGCCGATCAGCCCGACGGCCGGGGAACGATCCAACTGGCGGCCGAGCTCGAGGCCCAGGGCGGCGAGGACCCCACCCCCTACGAGGTCCTCCTCCACGCGGCCCTGATCGGTGACGCCGCCCTGTTCACCCGCCAGGACAGCGTCGAGGAGTCCTGGCGCATCGTCCAGCCCCTGCTCGACAATCCGCCCCCGGTCCACCCCTATGCCAAGGGCACCGAGGGGCCCAAGGCGGCCGATGCCCTCACGGCCGACTGCGGCGGCTGGCACAAGCCCTGGGTCGACCCCAGCTGACCGGCCCGGCCGGTGTCGGCTCCATGCGCCGGCTCCACGCACCTGACGCGCCGGCTACGGCGCGGCCTGGCGATCCTCGGTGACGGTGGCGACCACGGGCGAGCGCGCGATCAGCGTGGCCCCGGCGCCCACCAGCGCCAGGCCCAGCGCGAGCGCGGCGGCACGTCCGGCACCGCCCTGCCAGTACTCGAGCCCACCCCACAGTGCCAGGACCACCGGAAGCGGCTCCTGGAGGGCGCCGACCAACGGTCCCACCTCGCTGGCCGAGCGCTGCTGCAGCGCCGACTGCTCATAGGTCAGAGCCAGGGCGCCGGAGATCATCACGCTGATCAGCCACAGCGCCGCGATCACCAGGTGGTGTGAGTAGAGGTTGTTGGAGACGAGCTTGTCGACCAGGTCGGTCCAGGCGTAGCCGAGCCCGGCGCCGATCGTCAGGTCCAGACCCGCGAAGCCGCGGGGGTGGGGGCTGCGCCGGTTCGCCCGCGCCACCAGGTGGACGGTGAGGATCGCCAGCGCGAGCAGCGCGAGCGGCGGTGCCAGGCGCCACGCCGGGGGGTGCAGCACGCTCCGGTGGGGTGCCGCGACGATCAGCACGGTCACGCCGCCCACGATCCCCAGGGCCCCACCCCACTCCCGCCAGGTGGTGCGCTCCTTGAGCCAGAAGTGCGCCAGGGCCAGGAGGACCAGCTGGAAGCTGGAGAGCATGGGCTGCACCACGGTGATCGGGGCGAACCCAAGGGCGACGATCTGCAGGGGCCAGGAGACGATGAGCAGCGCCGTGCCGATCACCCAGCGCGGTCGGCGTGCCAACACGAGCAGCAGGCGCAGGCTCGATGATTCCTCCGCCGGCCCGTAGCGCGCCTCCATCGCCTGCAGCACCAAAGCGACCGCGTTACCGACCGCCGAGGCGAAGGCGATTGCCGCCCCGAGGAATGTCACGGCAGGCGAGTCTAGGCGTTCGGGTTCAGGCGTCCGGGCTCAGGCGGGCCCGGCGGCGACGGTGCCGACGAACGCGGAGCTCGAGCCACCCACCCCGGCGGCCACGCCGGCCCCGGGCGCCGGCCCGGCGGAGACGGGGGCACCGGGCATGATCGCCGCCCCGAGCAGGCGGTCGAGCTCGGCGTGCAGGCTGGCGTCCTGGCGGGTGACCCGGTAGTTCTCCCCCAGGCGCAGGTGCCGCGCGCCCTGACTGGTGGCCAACTCGATGACCACCTCGGACTCACCGGGGAAGTTGACGAGCAGCTCGCGCAGATCGCCGAGGATCGAGGCCTTGAGCACCGCCGCGTCGAGTCGCAGCTTGAACGGAGTGGCCTGCGCGGCGACCGGCGCCCGGGCGGCCTCCAGATCGGCGGAGGCGATCTCGTCCGCCGTCGGTTCGAACTTCGTGATCTTGTTGACCACCAGCGAGGTGCGGCCCGGATCCTTGTGATCGACCTTGGCCGTGACGAGCACCACCGTGTCGGGCTCCAAGGCGGCCTCGCACTCGGTCAGGGTGTCACCGAAGATCACCATCTCGACGCTGCCGCCAAGATCCTCGAGGGTGGCGAACATCATCCAGTCACCCTTCTTGGTCTTGATGCGCTTGGTCGCCGAGATGATCCCGCCGGCGATCACGCGCTCCTGATCCGGCACGCCCTCGAGCTCGGCCAGCGTGTAGTCGGTCTCCTGGTTCATCGCCGCCGCCACCGCCTTGAGCGGATGGGTCGAGATGAACAGGCCGATCGATTCCTTCTCCATGGCCAGCAGCTCGGCCTGCTCGAACTCCCCCTCGGGGATCGGGGAGTGGGTGGAACCTCCTGAGGCGCCCGACCCGCCGGATCCGGCGTCGTCGCCCCCGAGCAGATCAAAGATCGATCCCTGTCCGAGCTCCTGATCCTGCTGGGCTTTCTGGCCCGCGGCCTGGGCCTGTTCAAGCACCGCCAGCATGCCCCGACGGCTGTGGCCGGTGGAGCCGAAGGCGCCGCACTTGATCAGCGACTCGATCGCCTTGCGGTTCACCGCGCGGGAATCGATCCGCTCGCAGAAGTCATAGAGGTCGACGAAGGGCTCGACGTCCCCCGAGACCACGGCGCCCGCGGCGGCGGCGTCCCCGCGCGCGGCCTTGATCGCCTCGACGGCCGAGAAGCCCACACCCTTGACCGCATCGAGACCGAACCGGATGTTGCCGTCGACCACGACGAAGTTGTGATCGGACTGGTTGACGTCCGGGGGCAGGATCTCGATCCCCATCTGCTCGGCCTGGGAGACGAAGAACGGCACCTTGTCCTTGGTGTCCATCACCGAGGAGATCAGCGCGGCCATGTACTCCGCCGGGTAGTTCGCCCGCAGCCAGGCGGTGCGGTAGGAGATCAGCGCGTAACAGGCGGCGTGGGATTTGTTGAACGAGTAATCGGCCGACTTCTCATTCGTCGTCCAGAGCCGCTCGATCACGCTGTCAGAGGTCCCGGAGGCCTGGCAGCCGGCGACGAACTCGGGCTTCAGCTTGGCCATCGCCTCGCGGTTCTTCTTACCGATCGCCTTGCGCAGATCGTCCGCACGCGCCCCGGAGAAACCGGCCAGGTTGCGGGAGATGATCATCGCCTGTTCCTGGTAGAGGATCACCCCCTTCGTCGACTCGAGGATCGGCTGCAGGCGCTCGTCGGGGTAATCGATCGAGTCGGGGTCCTGCTTGCCCCGCGCGTAGGTGGGGATCTGGTCCATGGCCCCGGGGCGGTACAGCGCGACCAGGGCCACCAGGTCGTCGAACTCGGTCGGCTTGACCTTCTTCAGCGCCTCGCGCATGCCCTCGGACTCGAACTGGAACACGCCGATCGACTCGCCGCGGGCCAGCATCTCATAGGTCTTGACGTCGTCGAGGGGGAGCGTGCGCATGTCCGGTCGCTCGCCGCTGGAGCGTTCGATGATGTCGAGCGCATCCTCGATGACGTCGAGGTTGCGCAGCCCGAGGAAGTCCATCTTCAACAGGCCCATCGCCTCGACCGGCTTCATCGAGAACTGGGTGACCGTGCGGTAGATCTTGTTGCCGTTCTCGTCCGTGGTGCGCGCGTCAGCCAGCTGCACCGGGACCAGGTCGGTGAGCGGCTGGGGTGCGATGACCACCGCGGCGGCGTGGATCGAGGAGTTGCGCACGATGCCCTCCAGGCCCTGGGCGACCTCGACGACCTTGTGGGCCTCGGGGTCGCGCGCGATCTCCAGCGCCAGCGGCTGCCCGTCGGCCAGGCAGTCGGAGAACTTCGGGGCGCGCCCCTGCTCGGGGTCGGGGATCAGCTTGGCCAGCTTGTCCCCCAGGGCATAGGGCAGTCCCAGCACGCGCGCGGCGTCCTTGGTGGCCGCCCGTGGAAACATCTTGCCGAAGGTGACGATCTGGGCGACTGAGTCTTTGCCGTACTTCTCGGTCACGTACTGGATGACACGCTCTCGGCCGCGCACCGAGAAGTCGACGTCGATATCAGGCATGGACACGCGCTCGGGGTTGAGGAAGCGCTCGAACAGCAGGTCGTAGCGCAGCGGATCGAGGTCGGTGATCCCCGTCGTGTAGGAGACGATCGAGCCGGCGGCCGAGCCACGGCCCGGGCCGACCGAGATGCCGTTGTTGCGCGACCAGTTGATGAAGTCCCAGACGATGAGGAAGTACCCCGAGTACCCCATCCGCTCGATGACCCCGAGCTCGTAGTCGGCGCGCTCGCGCGCGGCGGCGGGGATCGGATCGCCGTAGCGCTCGGCCAGGCCCGCGTCGACGAGCTGGTGCAGGAACTCGCGCTCGACCATCCCGTCGGGGCACTCGAACGTCGGGATCAGCTGCTTGCCGAGTTCGATCTCCACGTTGCAGCGCTCGGCGATCTCCAGCGTCGACTCCAACGCCTCGGGCCAGGGACCGAACTTGTCGTTCATCTCCTCCGTGGACTGGAGGTAGAACTCATTCGCGGAGAACTTGAACTTCGGGTTCGCCAGCGTCGACTTGGTCTGCACACACAGCAGGGCGGCGTGGTTGTCGAAGTCCTCCTTGCGCAGGTAGTGGACGTCGCCGGTGCCGACCAGCGGGCGCCCGAACTCCTTGGCGAGCTTGATGATCCCCTCGTTGGCCTTGTTCTGCTCGGGGATGCCGTTCTGCTGGATCTCGAAGTAGACGTCCTCGGGTCCGTAGATCTGAATGAGCTCATCGGCGGTGGCGCGCGCGGCGTCGACCCGATCGTCGACCAGAGCGGAGGTGAACTTCGAGGCCAGACATCCGGTCAGGGCGATGATCCCCTCGCTGTACTTCGACATCAGGCCCGCGTCGACGGTGGGAAAACCGCGCTGGAGGCCCTCCAGGAACCCGGCCGAGCACAGCTTGACGAGGTTCCGGTAGCCCTGCGGGGTCTCGGCGATCAGCGTCAGGTGATGGCGCTTGCCCTTCTCCCGATGGTCATTGGTGACGTAGACCTCACAGCCCTGGATCGGCTTGATGCCGTGCTTGCGGGCCGCCTCGTACAGCTCGACCGCACCGTTCATCACGCCGTGGTCGGTCAGCGCCAGGGCGGGCTGACCGAAGGCCGCGGCACGCTCGGCGAGCTTGTCGATCTTGTTGGCGCCGTCGAGCAGCGAGTACTCGGAGTGGACGTGGAGGTGGGCGCAGGTGTGACTCATTCGGGGTGACCAGATTAGGTGCCGAGCCGGATGGATCCGAGCCGGCTCACCGCCCCCGAGCCGCTATGTGCGAGAAAGTCCTACTCGGGGTCCGTCGGCGGCGGCGTGCTGGCCCGCAGGCGCTCCAGGGCGGCGTCGAGGCGGTCCGAATCGAGCCCGCTGCCCGACGGGTGCGCCGCGGCGACGCCGGGCTCCGCGGCGGCTGAATCCACCTCCGCGACACCGGCTCCGGTCCCCGTCTCGGGATCGCCGCGTCCCAGTTCGGGCAGCGGCAGCCTGACGGCCTCGAGCACCGAGCCGACGCGGTCGACCAGGCCACGGAGAAGCCCGAACGCATCGAAGGCGGCCATGCGGACACCGTACTCAAATTCCGCGGCACGTCGGAGGACGAGCTCGACCTCCGCCTCGAGGTCCCGAACCCGCTGCTCGGACGCCAGCTGACGCATGAGGCCGTCGTGCTCAGACGCCGCACGGTCACGCCGCCCGAGCTCGCGCTCGAGGTCCCAGCGGCGCTCGCGCTCGGAGACCAGGCCCTGCTCGGCGACGCGCTGGGCGGCGCGCGCGGCCGCGATCTCGGAGCGGGCCGACTCCCGGTCCCGCTCCCGCTCGGCCATCTCCGCCGCCAGAGCCGACTTGACCGCCTGCACCTCGGACTGCAGGGCCGCCACTGTCTCATTGGTCTCAAAGCGCCGGCGCCGGGCGGTCTCCAAGGCGATCTCCGCCGCGCGCAGCCGCCGCTGGTTGAGAATGTCGTCAGAGGACGGGCTCATCTCGCTCAGCTTCTCAGAGTCGACGCCGGGCGGGCCTAATCAATGAGATCGGCGGCGCGCAACCGGCGCCGCAGATCCCACCACAGCGCCTCATAGGCCATCGCCGCCACCGAGGCGGGCGCATAGGCGGAGACGGGGTCGCGCTCCTCCCCCATGCGCTCGACGTCCTCGGAGGACGGGATGGCCGCGCCGAGCATCGTCACGTGGTGCATCGCGCGCAGGCGCGCCATCACCTGGCGGTGCAGCGCCTTGCGCACCTCGACCATGGAGAAGAAGGCGAAGATCAGCGGACCGTCATCCTGGGCCGCCCGGGCCAGCTCCGCCAACTGCTCGAAGGTGCGGGAGGACAGCGTGGCTGGAATGATCGGCACGAGCAGCGCGTCGGCCGTCTCGAACACCGACTCAGACACCAGCGACACCGACGGCGGACAGTCGAGGAAGATGAGGTCGTACTCGTCCTCCAGCGGCTCGAGCACCTTGCCGAGGCGTCGCGTCGGATGCTTGAAGGCGTCGAGGGCCAGGTCCATGTGCCGGTAGGAGAAGTCGGCCGGCAGCAGGTCGAGACCCTCATGGTCGGTGGCCTTGATCTGCTGGGTGACCGGGGTGCGCCGGTTGATCAGGTCATCGGAGCCGCCGCGCACCGAGGCGCGCACACGGAACAGGTAGGTCGAGGCGGCCTGGGGGTCGAGGTCCCACAGCAGGGTGCGCTGGCCGTCGCGGGCGGCGAGGTAGGCCAGGTTGACCGCGGCCGAGGTCTTACCGACCCCGCCCTTGATGTTGTAGGTGGCCAGAACCGTCGCCATGAGCGCCTCAGCGGCCGAACGTCGCCTTGACCAGACGGCGTTGGTCGGAGGCGCTGAACGCGGCGAAGGCCTCGGCGAACTCGCGCCGGGCGGCAACCTCGTCCGCGCCCAGGGCCTTCACCAGCACGCCCATGGCGATCAGCGCCTCGGGACCGCCGGGCCGGGCGGCGACCTCATCGGCCAGCGCGCGCACGTTGGCGGCCTGGACCTCGCGGTCCTGGTGACGGCCCAGCACGTCCTGGAGATCCTTCAGCGCCTTGACCATCGGCTTGACCACCTGGGGGTCGTGCAGGGGCTGACCGAACAGCTCGAGCAGGTAGCGCAGCTCCTTGCCGAGCTTGCGCAGCTCGTGGTAGTCCTCGGCGGGCGAGTCGTCGTCGATGACCTCCCCCAGCTTGACCATCCGCCGGTACACCTTGGCGATCCGCGCGCCGGCGACGGAGTCGATCGTCGCCTCGGCGTCGGGTCGGTCGCCCACGGGCAGGCTGGTCAGGGCGGCCAGGAGGCCGCCCCAACCGCGAGCGAGCGCCTGCGCTCGCTCGCTGCGCAGCTCGCGCACCATCAGCCGGCGCGCCGCCGCCCGGCGGTGTCTCAGCACCGCGGCCAACGGCGCAAGGGCCTCGCGGTCGGCCTCACCCACCAGCCCGACCAGATCGTCCCAGTCCTCGAGATAGACGTCGAGGTCCCGGGTGTCGCCGGTGACCTGCTGGAGCCATCTGAACTCGGTGCGCCAGTGGGTCAGGGGCCCGACCGGGAACACCCCCTTGAGCTCCTTCTGCACCGCGCGGGTCTTGCGGACGCAGACGCGCAGGTCATGGAGGAACTCGACGTCGGTGCCGGCGATCGTGCCGGGTCGGTTCGCGTCGATGACGTCCCACAGCGCCTCGAGCACCGTGACGACCGCGGCGTCAGCGCGCGCGTCGGGCTCCAGCTCCACCCGGACCTTGGCGCTCACCCCCTCGGGACGGCCGCCGGCGGCGGCGATCGCCTCATCGCGCAGGCTCGTCGGCGCCGGGATCAGCGACAGCGCCGAACTGACCCGCTCGAGCTCGTCCTCATAGCCGCGCAGCCCGTGCAGGATGACCCGCGGCGTCAACCCCGCGGGCGCCAGCAACTCGACCCGCACCACGGTCTTGTCGAGCTCGTCGAGCAGCGCCAATCTCTGAGAGTGCACTGACACCGTGGCCAGCGCCAGCAGGGCGCGCGAGCCCGCGATGGTGCGCGCCTGGGCCGGGATCTCGGCCTCACTGGCCACGGCGACGGTGAGATCCTCGGCTGCCAGCAGGGCGTCGAAGGTGTCATAGAAGGTCAGCTCCCGGACCTCCTCGGAGATGCGCCGGAGGGTGTAGGACCCTTCCAGCGCCTCGGTGATCGCCTGTAGGGAGGGACGCTGGTCGGCAACGTACTCGCGATTCACGCGAGCAGCTTACCCAGACGGGCAACGGCCTCGTCGATCTCGGAGATCGAGACGGTCAGCGGTGGCTCCAGGCGCAGCGTTGAGGGCCCCGTCGCGTTGACCACGAGACGCTGCTCGTGCAGCGCACGGCGGGCCAGATCGGTGGCGTCGAGGTCGAGGTCCACGCCGATCATCAGGCCCCGGCCCCGCACCTCCACCACGTGGGGGAGCTCGGTGAGCGAGCCGGACAGCCGCTCACCGAGCTCGGTGACCGATGCCAGGAGCTCGGGGTCGCTGCAGATGGCGAGTGCCTCCAGCGCAGCCGCGCAGATCATCGGGCCGCCGGCGAAGGTGGAACCGTGGTCCCCGGGTCTCAGCGTGTCGGCCAGGCGAGGACCGGTGATCAGCGCGCCGATCGGCACGCCACCGCCGAGCCCCTTGGCCGAGGTCAGCGCGTCGGGTACCACCGGCCCGGCCTCATAGGCCCAGACGGTGCCGGTGCGGCCCATGCCGGTCTGGACCTCGTCGTAGATGAGGGCGGCACCGACGCGGTCACACGCCTCGCGAGCGGCGATGAGCACCGCGTCATCGACCGGATGGATGCCGGACTCGCCCTGAATCGGCTCGATGAGCACCGCGGCGGTGTCCGCACCGACCGCCGCGTGGATCGCGTCCGGGTCCTTGGCCACCGCGGTGAAACCCGGAACCAACGGCGCGAAGGGCGCCTGCTTGGCCTCCTGGGGCGTGGCCGACAGGGCCCCGTAGGTGCGGCCGTGGAAGCCGTCGTTGACCACCACGATGCCGCCGCCGCGCTTGGCCCGGCGGGCGAGCTTGATCGCCGCCTCGTTGGCCTCCGCACCGGAATTGCACAGGAACACCTTGCCGCCCAGGGCGCTCTCGGACAGGGCCGCGGACAGCCGCATGGCCCCCTCGGTGTAGTAGAGATTCGAGACGTGGGTGAGGGTCTCGGCCTGCTTCTGGATGGCGGCCACCACGCGGGGATGGCAGTGGCCGACGTTGAGCACGGAGATGCCGGCGAGGAAGTCGAGGTAGGCGTTGCCCTCGGCATCCCAGAGCTGGGTTCCCGAGCCCCGCACGAACTGCACGGGATTGCGGACGTAGGTGGGGACGACGTAACGGCGCTCCAGCTCCTGGAGGTCGGCCACGCTCATGCCAGGGCACCGCGGATCAAGGTGCCCTGGCCGGCGGCGGTGAACAGCTCAACCAGCAGGCTGTGGGGCTCGCGGCCGTCGACGATCACCGCGGTCTGGACGCCGGACTCGACCGCCTCCAGGCACGCCTCGAGCTTGGGGCGCATGCCGCCGCCCACGCCCGAGAGGGCCTCGCGCAGCTGATCGGTCGAGGCCTCCTGGATGAGGCTCGAGGGATCGGTCCGGTCTCCCAGCCAGCCGGATACGTCGGTGAGGAACATCACCTTGTAGGCGGACAGGGCGCCGGCCACCGCCGCCGCCGCGGTGTCGGCGTTGATGTTGTAGGAGTTGCCCACGCCGTCCACGCCGATCGACGCGATGACCGGGATGTAGTCGGCGAAGATGTGCGTGAGGATGCCGGTGTCGACGCGGTCGATGTGACCGACGAACCCGATGTCCCGGCCGCTGGGCGAGACCTGCTTGGAGCAGTGGAACAGGGCGCCGTCATCCCCGGAGAGACCGACGGCGCGCTGGCCGTGGCGGTTGATCAGACCGACGATGTCCTTGTTGACCTTGCCGACCAGGACCATCTTGGCCACCTCGACCGTCGCCGCGTCCGAGACGCGCAGGCCGTCGACGAAGTCGACCGCCATGCCGAGGCGCTCCATGTAGGCGGTGATCTCGGGGCCCCCACCGTGCACGATCACCGGGTTGATCCCCACATACTTGATCAGCGCGACGTCACGGGCGAACTCCTCCTTGAGCGCCGGGTCGGTCATCGCGGCGCCGCCGTATTTGATGACGATCGTGCGGCCGTGGAACTCGCGGATGTAGGGCAGCGCCTCCAGCAGCGTGTCGACGTCGCGAATCGGACGGCCGGCCGGACTGTGGGTCATCGGGGTCTCGGCGCTCATGTCGTGTAGTCGGCGTTGATGGTCACGTACTCGTGCCCGAGGTCGGAGAAGTAGCGCTCGGTCTCGGCGCCGTCACCGGCCAGGGTGATCTCGTATTCGACCTCGGGACCCTGGACCGCCTGCATGAGGGCATCCGCGTCGTAGGGGATCACCCCGCCCGCCCGACACACCTGGATCCCCTCGATGGCGATGTCGACGGCCAGCGGAGCGGTCCCGGGCAACGCCGCCCCGACGGCCTGGATGATCCGGCCCCAGTTCGGGTCACCGCCGTAGAGGGCGGTCTTGACCAGCGGTGAGTCGGCGACGGCGTGGGCGACGCGCCCGACGGCCGCGTCCTCGCCTCCGCGCACGAGCACCCGACCGACGCGGCGCGCGCCCTCACCGTCCTTGGCCACGAGCAATGCGATCTGACGCAGGGCCGCGTCGAGGGCCTCTCCGAACACCCGCTCGTCGGCCGATTCGGGCTCGACCCGCACGCCGGAGGCGCCGCTGGCCTGCAGCACGATGGTGTCCGAGGTCGACAGCTGCCCGTCGACGGAGATGCGATCGAAGGAGCGCTTGGTGCAGACCGACAGCAGCAGGTCGGCCTCGTCGGCATCGAGCTCGGCGTCGGTCTGGACGAACACCAGCAGCGTGGCGAAGTTGGGGGAGATCATCCCCGCGCCCTTGGCCTGGACGGCCAGGCGAACGCTTCCGGCCGCGAGGGCGATCTCCAGTGACACCGCCTTGGGGAACGCGTCGGTGGTGCGGATCGCGTCGGCGAAGTCGGCGCCGCCGTCGGCGCGCAGCTCGCGTGAGCAGCGGGCGATGCCGTTGGTCACCTTGTTCATCGGCAGGGGAACGCCGATCACGCCGGTCGAGGCGACCGCGACCTTGGTCTCGGACACGCCGGTGACGATCGCCGTCGAGCCCTGCATCTTCGCCGCGTCGTCGAGGCCGCGGTTCCCGGTGGCAGCGTTGGCGTTGCCCGAGTTGACCACGATGGCGCGAATGGCGTGCAGGTCGGTGCGCTGGCGGGTGAGCAGGACGGGTGCGGACTGGGCCCCCGAGCGCGAGAAGCGCGCCGCCGAGGTGGTCTGGGCTGCGTCTGAGACGATCACCCCGACGTCGGGCTCGCCCGAGGCCTTGATCCCGGCGGCGACGCCGGCGGCACGGAAGCCCTGGGGCAGGGTTCCGGGGGCGAGCTCGGTGGCCTGTGCGGGCGCGTCGACCCAGCGGGAGGTGAAGAAGGAGGCCATCAGGTGATGCTCATCCCCTCGGGATAGCCGAACATCAGGTTGAGGTTCTGGACCGCCTGGGAGGCGGTCCCCTTCCACAGGTTGTCGATCGCTCCGAAGATCACCGCGCGGCCGGTGCGGGCGTCCTTGTGCACGCTGATCCGACACAGGTTGGTGTCGCGCACGTCGCGAACGCCGGGCGGCGTGCTGGCCAGCTCGACGAACGCCTCCTCCGCGTAGGCGTCGGCGTAAATCGCCTCGAGCGCCGCCTGGTCGGTGTCGGGCTCGGTGAGCGTGACGTAGCAGGACACCAGCTCACCCTGGTCGAGGGGCAGCAGGTGCGGGGTGAAGGTGATCAGCACGGGATTGCCGAGCGCGGCGAGCTCCTGCTCGATCTCGGGCGTATGGCGGTGGCGCGGAACCTTGTAGGCGTGGACGTTCTCGTCGACGGTCACGAAGTGAGTGTCGTTGGTGGCCCCACGGCCCGCACCCGACACCCCCGACTTGGCGTCGACGATCACCTCGGCGAGCAGTCCGGCTCGGGCGAGTGGAGCCAGGGCGAGGATCGTCGCGGTGGGGTAGCAGCCGGGGTTGGCGACGAGTTCGGCCCCGGCGATCTGCTCACGGTAGAGCTCGGGCAGCCCGTACACGGCGTCGGCGATCATCGCAGCCGCCGGGTGCTCGACGTACCACTCCGCATAGACGTCGGGATCGCGCAGCCGGAAATCGGCGGACAGGTCGACCACCTTGACGCCGCGGTCGCGCAGCGCCTTGACCACCGGCGCAGAGGCGGCGTGCGGGTAGGCGACGATCGCGGCGTCCACCTCGGCGTGACGGTCGAGGTCGAGCTCCTCCAGCTCGAGGTCGACGCGGTAGTGCGGGTAGAGGTCGCTCAGGCGCCGGCCGACATCGCTGCGCGAGGTGATCGCCTGCAACGTGAAGGCCTCGTGGCGGTCGATCAGTCGCGCGCTGAGAGCGCCGGCATAGCCAGAGGCGCCGAGCACCGAGACCGTCGCGCTAGCCACGGATCGTGCCCCCCAGCTGAGTTCCGATGGCCGCGATGATCTTGGTGCGCTTGGCCGCGACCTCCTCGTCGGTGAGGGTCCGGTCCCCGGCGCGAAAGCTGAGGCGCACCGCCAGGGAGACCTTGTCCTCCCCCAGGCGCTCGGGATCGCGATAGACGTCGAAGACCTCGGCGGAGCGGACCAGCGGGCTGCCCGCGGTGATGATCGCCGCCACCAGATCGCCGGCGGGGACCGTGGCGTCGAGCACCACGGCCAGGTCCTCGCGCACCTCGGGGAATGCGGTCAGGTCGTCGTACTGGTGGACCTCGGGGAGGGGGAGCCTGTCGAGGTTGACCGCGAACACCGCGACGGTCTCGGGGCCCAGGTCCCACTCGGCCGCCACCTGGGGGTGGACCTCGCCGATGTAGCCGACGCGCTCGCCCGCGACGGTGAGCGTCGCGCTACGGCTGGGGTGCAGGCTCGCCATGCTCTGCTCGGGCCTGAGGGACCAGGTGACCCCGAGCCCGTCGAGCAGGGCCTGAGCCGCGCCCTTGGCGGCGAAGAAGTCAGCGCCGGGCGGGTTGGCGTCGCGCCAGCTTGGTCGGCGCGCCGGCCCGATCAGCACCCCGAGCAGATGCACGTCCTCGGCGGCGCCGGTGACCTCGCCGGGATGGTAGGTCGGTCCCATCTCGAAGATGGCGACCCGGCTCGCGCCCTGGGCGCGGTTGCGGGCGGCGATGTCGAGCACCGAGCCGAGCAGCGTGGTGCGCAGCAGCGACTGCTCGTTCGACATCGGGTTGCGTAGGCGGACCGGTTCGTGCTCGAGCCTGAGCTTGCGGTTCTGCTCGGGTGAGGCGAAGCTCCAGCCCACCACCTCGTTGAGGCCCTGGCCGGTGAGCAGATCGGCCGCGCGACGGCGCTGGCGCTGGCGGGGGGTGAGGCGACCGAAGCTCGAACGCCGGGCCGGCAGGGTCGCCGGCAGGCTCTCGAGCACCGCGAGGCGCGCCACCTCCTCGATGAGATCGACCTCGCGGGTGACGTCGGCGCGCCGGAACGCGGGGACGCTGACACGGAGACCATCTTCGGACGGCGTGGTGGCGAACCCGAGGGCTCCGAGGACCTCGGCCGAGCGGGCGGCGGGGACCTCGACGCCGAGCAGCGAGCTGATCCGCGCCGTGCGCAGCGCAAGGGTGATCGGATCCGGGCCGGGGCCGCCGATGTCGGCGGTGCCTGCCGCGACACTCGCCCCGTAGCCGACGAACAGCTGGGTGGCGAGCGCCTGGGCCCACAGCGTCTGCTCGGGTTGGAGGCCCTTGGCATTGCGACTGGCGGCCTCGGAGTTGAGCGCCAGCTTGAGCGATGTGTTGTGGATGTTGGGGCCGTTCCACGTCGCCGCCTCGAGCAGCACGGTGGTCGTCTCATCCGACACCTCCGAGCGGGCCCCGCCCATCACCCCCGCGATCGACGTCGGCCCCTCGGCATCGTCGATCACCAGGATCTCGGGGTCGAGCGCACGGGTCTGGCCGTCGAGGGTCGCCACCGGCTCGTCGGGCTCGGCGCGCCGCACGGTGAGGCGCCGGCCCGCCACCCGGTCGAGGTCAAAGGCATGCAACGGCTGGCCGGTGGCCAGCATCACGTAGTTGGTGATGTCGACGATATTGGAGATCGGCCGCATGCCGGCGGCCATGAGCCGCTGTTTGATCCACAGCGGCGACTGGCCCACCGTGACGTTCTCGAACACCCGTGCGGTGAACCGCGAACACAGGTCCGGTCCGGCCGCGTTGGTGATCGTCACGCCGGCGAGTGGACCGAAGCTGCCGACGTCCACGCTCCAGGGCTCGGTGGCCAGCGGTGCTCCGGTGGCGGCGTGGACCTCGCGGGCGACTCCGTAGATACCGAGGCAGTCGGGCCGGTTGGGCGTGATCTCCAGCACGAGCACGTCGGTGGCGATGGGGACCACCTCGCCCAGTGGGGTCCCCGGCTCCAGGGTCGGGGACAAGACCATGATCCCGTCGTGCTCGCTGCTGATTCCCAGTTCCCGCTCGGACAGGATCATCCCGTTGGACTCCTGCCCGCGCAGCTTGGCCTTCTTCAACCTGGTGCCATCGGGCATCACCGAGCCGGGCTGGGCTACCCCAACGGTGAGACCAGCGTCGACGTTGGGCGCGCCGCAGACGATCTGGCGCGGGTCCCCGTCGCCGAGGTCGACGAGGCAGACGTTGAGCCGGTCGGCGTCGGGGTGCTTGTGGCGCTCGAGCACGTGTCCGACCACGAACCCGTCGGGGGCGGGCACACCGTGATGTTCGATCCGCTCGACCTCGGTGCCGGTCAGCGCCAGGACGCTGGCCAGCTCGACCGTCGAGAGGTCAGGGCTGACGTAGTCGTGGAGCCAGTTGATCGGGACGCGCATGGCTAGAACTGCTCCAGGAAGCGGACGTCGTTGTCATAGAGGATGCGCAGGTCCGACACGCCGTGCTTGAGCATGGCGATGCGCTCGATACCCATACCGAAGGCAAAGCCCTGGTAGCGCTCGGAGTCATAGCCGTTGTCGGCCACATAGCCGAGCACGTTGGGGTCGACCATCCCCGAGCCGAGGATCTCGATCCAGGCCGTGCCCTTGCACAGCGGGCAGCGCGAGCCGTCGGCCAGCACGCCGTGGTCGCAGTTGAAGCAGGAGACGTCGACCTCGACCGACGGTTCGGTGAACGGGAAGAAGTGCGGGCGCAGGCGAATCTCGCGCTCGGGTCCGAAGATCGCCCGGCTGAAGTTCAGCAGCGTGCCCTTGAGGTCGGCGAGGGTGATGTCCTCGTCGACGGCGAGACCCTCGATCTGGTGGAACTGCGGGGTGTGGGTGGCATCGAGGTCGCGGCGGTAGACGCGGCCGGGCACGACGATGTAGATCGGCGGCGGCTGGTTGAGCATGGCCCGGATCTGCATGGGGCTGGTGTGGGTGCGCAGGAGCACGTCGTCGGAGACGTAGAAGGTGTCCGAGGCCAGCCGGGCCGGATGGGTGGGGTCGTGATTGAGGGCGTCGAAGTTGTAGTAAGTCGTCTCGATCTCGGGCCCCTCGGCGACGTTGAAGCCGAGACCGAGGAAGACGTCCTCGATCTCCCGACGCGTCTGGGTCAGCAGGTGCAGGCGGCCCACGGCGGGCAGCGGGTCGGCGGGAAGGGTGACGTCGATGCGGTCGGCGGCGAGACGGGCGTCCAGCTCGGCGGCCGCCAGCGCAGCGGCCTTCGCGTCGATCTCGGCCTCCAGCGCCTTGCGGGCCTCGTTCGCCGCCCGGCCCACCTGGCCCCGCTCCTCCGGGGCCAGCTGCGCGACTCCGCGCAGGATGTTCGGCAGCTCGGCCTTGCGACCGAGGTACTCGATGCGCACGTCCTCCAGCCCGGCGCTGGTGCCCGCCGCCGCGACGGCGGCGCGTCCGGCCCCCAGCAGCTCCTGAATCCGCTCGTTCATGCGCTGCGCATCCTACGTGTGAGCTCATACAGAGCGACGGTTGCCGCCATCGCCGCGTTGAGTGAGTGGTTGAGGATGGGGATGCGGACGACCTGATCGGCCGCCTCGAGCACCTCGCCGGGAAGCCCGTCGCGCTCGGCTCCGACCAGCATCGACAGGTCGGTGTCGCCCAGAGTGTCCATCTCGCCGATGGCGGGACACCCCGGGTCGGCGTCGAGGGCGATCGTGGTTCCGGGGAGCTGCTCACGGGAGCAGCGCACCACCGGCACGGTGAAGATCGCGCCCATCGACGCGCGCACCGCCTTGGGACCGAAGGGATCCGCGGAACCGGGACCGAGCGCGACGCAGGCGGCCCCGAACGCCTCGGCGGCCCGCAGGATCGTCCCGACGTTGCCCGGGTCTCCGACCCCGTGCAGGTACACGCACAGCGGGCCGACCGGCGCCGGAGCCCACGTCAGGGGGTACACGCCTATCGCCCGGGTTCCCGAGCCGAGCTCGGAGACCCCCGCGAGCAGTTCCGGTACGACCTCCTCACCGGGGAGGCCCGAGTCCATGGCCACCAGCCGCTCGATCGGCGTCCAGCCGGCCGCGTCGGCCGCCGCGAGCAGGTCCTCGCCCTCGGCGACGAAGCGCCCGAAATGCTCACGGTCCCGTCGCCGCGCGTTGAGCCGGCGAATCTCCTTGAGCTTGTCGTTGTGGGGGCTGGTGATGGTCATCAGGGATAAAAAAAGGGCGCCCTCCGTGAGGAGAGCGCCCGATTGAAGCTCGTGCCGGTATGCGGCTTTACTCAGCCGCAGCCAGCGCCTCACGGGCGCGCTCGGCAAAACGTCGAAAGGTGGCCTCGTCGTGCACGGCGATGTCCGCGAGGACCTTGCGGTCGAGCTCGACACCGGCCTTGTTCATGCCGTACATGAACTGGCTGTAGGACATCCCGTTGAGCCGGGCCGCCGCGTTGATGCGGGTGATCCACAGTTTGCGGAAGTCACGCTTGCGGTTACGCCGATCGCGATAGGCGTAGGTGTCGGCCTTGATCAGCGCCTGCTTGGCCTGGCGGTAATGCCGGCTGGCGTCACCGCGCATGCCCTTGGTCAGCGCGAGGGTTTCGCGGCGCTTCTTCTTCGCGTGGACGGAACGCTTGACGCGAGCCATGAGATCAGCGCCCCTTCTTCGGCGCGTTGAGCAGGACCTTGACCCGCGGCGCGTCGTGGTCGGACAGCACCACAGGGTGGGCAAGGTTCCGCTTGTACTTCGGCGACTTCTTTTCCAGGATGTGCGAGGAGAAGGCGTGACGTGCCTTCACCTTGCCGGTCGCGGTCAGCTTGAAGCGCTTTTTCGCGCCCGAGTGGGTCTTCATCTTCGGCATGGCGGTCGCCTAGTAAAGCAGGTCAAAAACGGTGGTCCGCACGGACCACCGTCAGTCGGCCTTGGAGCCGGATTTGGCCCGCGGCTTGGCGGTGGAACCCTTGGATCCGTTGCTGCCGTTCGGGGGCGTGGCTCCGTTGGTCTTCGGGGCCCGCGGCTTCGGGCTCGTGGCCTTGGCGGTGGAACCGGCCTTCGGTGCGGCGGCGGACTTGGACGCTGCCGGCTTGGCCGCGACCTTGCCCTTGGCCGCGGAGGGCTTCGCCTTGGCCTCGGCAACCGTCGACTCGGCCGCCGGGGCCGCTGCGGGCTCGGCGACGGGAGCCTCGGGCTCGGGTTCGGGTTCGGCATCGGCGACCGCCTGAAGGGCGGCAGCCCGCTTGGCGGCGGCGCCGTTCTTGGAATGGTTCTTGGCCTTCTGGGCGGGGCGACCACCCGGCGTCTCCTCGACGTCGATCAACGCCGGATCGATCTCGGGCTCGGGCTCGGGCGCTTGAGCCACGGGCTCTGGCTCCGGTTCCGGTTCGATCTCGGTGATGGGCTCGATCTCGGTGATCGGAGCCATCTCGCTGTCCTCATCGAAGTCGTCCTCGGCCTCATCCTCAACGGCCTCGTCCTCGGGCTCGGTGGAGCGGGCGGCGTTCAGATCGTGCTTGTGCACCTTCTTGCCGCCGTGGTGCTCGGAATCCTCGCCCTCGAGCTCGTCGAGGTCGTGGTCGTGCTCGCCCTCGTGCTCAGCCAGAACGGCCTTGGACGGCGCGAGCATCATCGTCATGTTGCGCCCGTCCTGCAGAGGGTTCTGCTCGACGACGGCCAGCTCCGCGAGCTCGCCGGCCAGCTTCTCCAGCAGTGCAACGCCCCGCTCGGGGTGTGTCACCTCGCGGCCGCGGAACATGATCGTGATCTTGACCTTGTCCTTGCCCTTGAGGAACCGCTCGACGTGACCCTTCTTGGTGTCGTAGTCGTTCTGGGCGATCTTGGGCCGGAACTTGATCTCGCGGATCGTGATCTGCTGCTGATGCTTGCGGGCGGCCTTCTGCTTCTGGGCCTGCTCGTACTTGAATTTCGAGTAGTCCAGCACGCGGCAGACGGGCGGGCGCGCCTCTGGGGCAACCTCGACCAGGTCGAGATCGCGCTCCTGGGCGTATGCGAGAGCGTCCGGCGTCTTGATCACGCCGATCTGCTTCCCGTCCTCGCCGACGAGTCGGACCTCGGGGACGCGGATGCGATCGTTGATCCGCGTCTGGTCGCGCTCGGGAGGGCGCCGGTCGTACCTACGAGGGACCGGCACTAGCTGTGGTGGCGCAAGTGCTTCAAGCGGCGGCGCCGGGCCGTGTGTGGTGATGATGCGAAGAAATCAACGTTTTGAAGTATAGCCCGCGAATGGCGCTCGCAAGCCGAGTGCGACCGCACGTCAATGGGTCAGCGCTCGGGTGTCGATGAGCTCGGCGATCCGGGCGACGAAGGCGTCGACCGTCACGGCCCCGGTGTCACCGGCGTGGTGCTCGCGCACGCCGACGAGGCCCTCGTCGGCCTCGCGATCGCCCACCACGAGCATGAAGGGCACCTTGGCCAGTTCGGCGTCGCGGATCTTGCGACCGATCGACTCGGTGCGGTCGTCGACGTCGACCCGGACTCCCGCCGCGGCCAACCGCTCGCGCACGGTGTGGGCGTAGTCGGCGTGTCGGTCGGCGATCGGGAGCACGATGACCTGGCGTGGGGCCAGCCACAGGGGCAGCTCGCCACTGAAGTGCTCGAGCAGGATCCCGATGAAGCGCTCGTAGGAGCCCATCAGCGCACGATGGATCATCACGGGCCGGTGCTCGGCGTTGTCGGCCCCGATGTAGGTCAGCTCGAAGCGCTCGGGGAAGTTGAAGTCGAGTTGGCAGGTGCCCAGCTGCCAGGAGCGACCGAGCGAATCGGTCATGTGGATGTCGATCTTGGGTCCGTAGAAGGCACCGTCCCCCGGGTTGAGCTCGTACTCGAGGCCGAGGGAATCCAGGGCGGCGCCGAGCGCGGCCTCGGCCTGATCCCAGAGCTCCTCAGAGCCCACCCGGTCCGTGGGCCGCGTCGACAGCTCGAGGTGGACGTCGAGGCCGAACAGCTTGTAGGTGTCGAAGGCGAAAGCGAGCACGCCGGCGACCTCGGCCTGGATCTGGTCCTCGGTGCAGAAGATGTGTGAGTCGTCCTGGGCGAAGTGACGTACCCGCAGGAGACCGTGCAGGGTGCCCGAGGGCTCCCGACGGTGCAGCAGACCCGGCTCCCACACCCGCAGGGGCAGGTCACGATAGGAGTGCGGGGTCATCGCGTAGAGCTCGCAATGGCCGGGGCAGTTCATCGGCTTGACCGCCATCTCGCGCTCTTCGTACTCGGTGACGAACATGTTCTCGCGGTACTTGTCCCAGTGACCCGAGGTCTTCCACAGCTGGCTGTCGAAGATCTGCGGGGTCTTGACCTCCTGATAGCCGCGCACCGCGCCCATCTCGCGGCTCAGCCGCACCAGCTCGTTGAACACGGCGGTGCCGGCCGGCATCCAGAAGGCGGCCCCGGGCGAGACCTCGGAGAAGTGGAACATGCCGAGCTGGGGGCCGAGGCGGCGATGATCGTTGGCCCGGGCGCGCTCGAGCCGCTCCAGGTACTCCTCCAGCTCCTTCTGGGAGAAGAAGGCGGTTCCATACACGCGCGTAAGCATCTGGCGGTTCGAATCGCCACGCCAGTAGGCGCCGGCCACCGATTGGAGCTTGAACGCCTTGATGCGCTTGGTGCTCGGCGCATGCGGGCCGCGGCACAGGTCGGTGAAGGGTCCGTTGGTGTAGAGCGAGACGGTTTCGAGCGGCGCCTCGGCGGGCGCGTTCTTGATCAGATCCTCGATCAGCTCGACCTTGTAGGGCTGCTCCTCACGGACAAAGCGCTCCAGCGCCTCCCCCACGCTGATGTCCTCGCGGGCGAAGGACTCATCGGCCTTGACGTGCTCGCGCATCTTGGCCTCGACGGCCGGGAAGTCGGCGTCGGAGAAGCTGACGCCCTCAGGGAAGTCGAAGTCGTAATAGAAGCCGTTGTCGATCGCCGGCCCGATGGAGATCTTCACGCCGGGATAGAGCTCGAGCATCGCGGCCGCCAGCACGTGAGCGGTGTCGTGTCGGATGAGCTCAAGCGCCGGCTCGCCGCTGCGCTCGGTGATGATCTCGATCCGGCGTTCACCGTCGGTCGGCAGTTCCCGCGTCAGATCGAAGGTGACGCCGTCAACCTTGGCGGCTAGTGCGGCGCGGGCCAGCCCCGGGCCGATCGCCGCGGCCGCATCGGCCCCGGTCGCTCCACTCGCCAGCACCAGCGTGTCGCCGTTGGGCAGTTTGAATTCGACCGCCTCGGCGGCGGTGACCTGATCGCTCATCTTCGATGCATCGTATTGGTCCATGGCGTTTCCCTTCCAGCTGGCGTGTCTGCCTGCGAGCCCCGGGAGACGCAGCGACCCGGGACCGTGAGGCCCGGGCGTTGATCGCGTCGTTGCTGCTAAGCGTTCACGCCGGGCAGAGCCGGCGTGGTGGTGGCGTGGTGGTGGCGTGGTGCGACAGGACGTTCACGGTGCTCACGGGACCTCTGGCGTTCCGGCGTTCCGGCGGCGGGGAGAGCGTCGCGAGGATCGCATCGAGCGTTCTGCGCCTCGCAAGACCCCACAAGCCTCCAATGTGCCGGCCGTCCGGGCAGGCCTGGAGAGAAAGGTGCGCCCCAGTGGGGGGAACTCTCCAACCCTCCGACGCCGGAGCGCACATTGGAGGTTTGGGGGGTGTGGGCCCGAGCCAAGCGCCGTCCTGGCTCGCCGGTCAGGGGCTCGCTACCCTATGGCTCTCCCAGGGCGATTAGCTCAGCTGGGAGAGCGCCACGTTGACATCGTGGAGGTCACTGGTTCGAGCCCAGTATCGCCCACTCTGAAACCCCCGTGAACGCGGGGGTTTCGTCGTTTCAGAGGGCCTCAGGGTACAGATGGGGTACCCATTTCCCGGGCCGGCGGTGGCGATTCCGGCCCCCCCTGCCACGCCCGTGACGAGGTCTCGCGCCACGACGCGCCGCCGTCCGGGCACAGGGAGCCCGGGGCTCAGGCGACGAGCGTCGGACTCGGGGCCTGGGCGGCCGCCCGACGGCTGCGGACATCCGGGAGGAGCCGGGTGAGCATGCCGGCCGCGACGACGAAGCCAGTTGACACCCAGAGGCAGGCGGCCAAGCCCTGCCATTCGTAGAGCAGCCCGGACAGCACAGTGCCGAGGAGACGACCGCCGGCGTTGGCCATGTAGTAGAAGCCGACGTTCATCGCGACCTTGTCGCCTTCGGCGTAGGCAAGGATCAGGTAGGAGTGCACCGCGGAATTCATGGCGAATACCACGCCGAAGAACAGCAGCCCGATCACAACGCAGAGGACGGGGTCGAATCCGGTGCTGACGGCGATCGCGATCAGGGCGGGGAACGCGGCGAGCGCGAAGGCCAGCACGACGGCGGTGTTGCCGGTGGGGTCCCCGTCCCCGTCGCGAGAGCGGCGGCGCAGGACTTGGGGGGCGAAGGCCTGGACGATGCCGTAGCCGATGGTCCAGATCGCCAGGAATCCCCCGGCTTCCCAGAACGTCCAGTGGTGCTCGGACTCGAAGAAGACGGGCAGGCCGACGACGAACCACACATCTCGGGAAGCGAACAGGAAGATCCTGGCGGCGGCGAGGACGTTGACTGCCCGGTTGTTAGAGAAAACCTGGCTGAACTTCGCCTTCGCGTCCGGGCGGCCAAGCTGGCCGTGCATCATCACGACGACCATGGCCAGCGCGGCGATGATGAGCGCACCGAGAATGGCGAGGGAGACGCGGAATCCGACGAGGGTGAGCAGCAGCGCTCCGATGAAGAACCCGACGCCCTTGAGCGCGTTCTTGGAGCCGGTCAGGATCGCAACCCACTTATAGAGCGAGCCCTCGCCGTCGGGGGCGACGAGCTTCACCGCGCTCTTGGAGCTCATCTTGGTCAGGTCCTTGGCTATCCCGCCGATCGACTGGGCGACCATCACGTAGACGACCGAGAGCGCCGAGGCGGGCACCAGGCCGAGCATCCCCAGGGCGACGAGCTGGGCGAGGAGACCGGCCAGCAGGGTTGTCTTCAGCCCGGAGCGGGCCGCCAGCCAACCGCCGAACAGGTTGGTGAGGACGCCGAAGATCTCATAGCCGATGAACAGCATCGCGACCTTGAACGGGCTGTAGCCGAGCTGGAAGAAGTAGAACAGGACCAGCATCCGGATCGCGCCGTCGACGATCGTGTCGGCCCAATAGGCGGCGGTCACCAGGATGTAGTTGCGCAGATCCCCCGAGGACCCGGCCCTCACAGTGGCTGCGTTCATTCGCTGGTTTCCGGGAGCGCGTCGGCGACCCGGCGGGCGAGTTCGACGAGCCGGTTCGCGTACCCCCACTCGTTGTCGTACCACGCCAGCACCTTGACCTGGGTGTGGTCGGTGACCATCGTCGAGAGCGCGTCGACGATGCCCGAGCGCGGGTCGTCCTTGTAGTCGACTGAGACCAGCGGCCGGGTCTCAAAGCCCAGGATCCCGTTCAGCGGTCCGTCGGCGGCGGCGCGCAGCAGCTCGTTGACCTCCTCGACCGTGGTGGGGCGCGACACCTCAAAGACGGCGTCGGTGAGAGACGCGTTGAGCAGGGGGACGCGGACGGCGAGTCCGTCGAGCTTGCCCTGGAGCTCCGGAAAGATCAGTCCGATCGCGGTCGCCGAGCCGGTGGTGGTCGGGATCAGCGACAGCGACGCCGCGCGGGCACGGCGTAGGTCCTTGTGCGGCGCGTCGACGAGGACCTGGGTGTTGGTGAGGTCGTGCAGGGTGGTGACCGACCCGCGCTTGATCCCCAGGCCCTCATGGATCACCTTGACCACCGGGGCCAGGCAGTTCGTGGTGCACGACGCCGCGGTGATCACGTCATGGGTCGATGGGTCATAGACCTGATCGTTGACGCCGACAACGACGTTCAGTGCCCGGTCGTCCTTCACCGGAGCCGCGACGAGGACCTTCTTGACCCCGCGGTCGAAGAACGGCTGGAGCGAGTCGATGGTGCGAAACGTGCCCGAACATTCCAGGACGACGTCAACAGCCCACGGCACAGCTCCGGGCTCGGGAGTGCCGGTGTACCCGATGGCTGTGCCGTCGACGATCACATGCGAGCCGTCTGACTGGGCGTCGCGGGCCCAACGTCCGTGGACGGAGTCGAAATTGAGGAGGTGTGCCGCGGTCTCAGCGCCGCCGGCCACCTCGTTGATCTGAGTGAACTCCAGCCCAGGCCCACCCCACGCGGCGCGGAGCGCGAGGCGACCGATCCGCCCGAACCCGTTGATACCGACTCTCGCTCGTTGCATGACTGCAACGATACTCGTCGATCTAGTCGACCGATGTCAATAGAGTCAGGCCGCGTACTGCGGTCAGCCGGTTTCGGTCAGGACAGCCAGGCGCTCAGCTCGTCCAGCGCATTGGGCAGCACGTAGTAGTACGCCCACAGGCCGGTCCGCTCAGAATCGACGATTCCGGCGTCTCGCAGCTTCTTGAGGTGATGGGACAGCGTCGACTGGCCGACGTCGAACAGCGGCACAAGCTCACAGACACAGACCTTGCCGGCGTGCTTGCGCAACACATCGACGAGCTGAAGGCGGATCGGGTCGCCGAGCGCCTTGGCGACTTCAGCCAGACGGGTCGCCTTGTCGCGATCGATGTCCGGGAAGACCACCGGTTCACAGCACACATCGCCCTTGGCTCGCTTGACCTTCGGAGCCATTTCTAGATCGACAGCCATGAATGGAGCATAGGTCACCCCTCATCTGGTTCCCGGCCTCGACATGGACGTGGGGAGTGGCTCCCCCAGGCCGCCGACACCTCTACCCAGGCCCGCCTTTAGATTGACAATTATCGATGCGTCGCGCTAGGTTGATCGCATCGACAAACGTCAATACAAGGAGCCTCTCTTGTGAGCATCCCCACCGACACCACCGAGCTGCGCGACGTCGTCCGCGAGCGCTACGGCGCCCTGGCGGCCCGCACCGCTGACGGGTGTCACAGCACCTCGCGCGCGAGCTGCTGTGACACCGACGCTCGCATCATCACCGCCGAGCAGCAGGACCTCTTCGGCTCTGGCCTCTACAGCGCCGACGACCGAGACGAACTCCCCAGCGCAGCAGTCCTCGCCTCCCTCGGCTGTGGCAACCCCACCGCCGTCGCCGCACTGAACGCGGGTGAGACCGTGCTCGATCTCGGCTCTGGCGGCGGGATCGACGTACTCCTCTCCGCCCGCCGCGTCGGCCCCACCGGCCTGGCCTACGGACTCGACATGACCGACGAGATGCTCGACCTTGCCCGCCGGAACCAGGCCGAAGCCGGCGTCACCAACGTGGAATGGCTCCGCGGCACCATCGAAGAGATCCCCCTGCCCGCGAACACGGTGGACGTGATCATCTCCAACTGCGTCATCAACCTCTCCGGCGATAAACACCAGGTCCTGCGTGAAGTCGCCCGCGTGCTCAAGCCCGGTGGACGCTTCGCCGTCTCTGAGGTCATCGCCGACCCCGACATGGACGACGCCACCCGCGCCGACATGGCCGCCTTCACCGGCTGCATCGCCGGAGCACTCACCCGCGAGGGGTTCGCCGACGCCCTCCAAGCCTCCGGACTGACCGATATTTCCATCACCGAGACCCACCGCGTCCACCGCTCAGCTGCGTCCGCGATCATCCGCGCCGCCAAACCGGCGGACGCTACGAGCTGCTGCTCGACCATCGAGCAGGCCAACTGCTGCGAGCCCGGCGGGAAAGTGAGCTGCTGAGCTACGGACGTTAGGGCAGACGAGAGCTGCGGATGCAGGTGAACCGTCCCGAGCTGCAGCCGCCGGCAACGAATAGAGATCGCCCCCCTGCCGCCAGCGGCCCCGTCGCGCGCGTATCTCCCAGCTTGGGATCTCTCTGCGCTCGATGACGGTTCTCGCGCGCGTCCCACACGCTTCCGGCCACAAACGAACGGCAGCAGGACCAGACTGTACGCACAGGGTGCTTGTAGCTCGAAGCGTCCCCGAACGTCCCCTCGTAATGTCCCCAAATGTCCCTCGCAGCGCCACCGAGCGTGACCCTGTTGGGTTCGCCTGTCCGTCGCGGTCGGTGCAAACTCAGGCTATGCACGAGCACGCCACCCTGAAGCTCACCGACGGTCGCGAGCTGGCGGTCGAGGTGGACGGCGACGACCTCGACCAGGACCGGATCGTCGTCCGCCGGACTAACGGGGCCAGGGATGCGCCGGGCTCGTTCCTCGAAATCATCGACGCGCACCTGCGGACCGCCAAGCCGCATCCGGCCGGGACGACCGTTCGCGCGCTCGAGGCAGACCGCTCGCGGCCGTATTGATGCCGGAGCTCTAGGTCGACACGTCTTCCCTTGGACGTGCGGTGTTGCGAGAGCTGAGGCCGAGGGGTCTAGACCACGATAAGCACGTCGCTCTGAGTGGGTTGATCTCGACGGCCTCCAGGAGACGTTCCGCGTCCTTCTCCGACTGCACCCGCGTTCCTAGCCGCCGCAGCTCGAAGGTGATTAGCTGGCTGGACAGTATCGCCCACTCTGGGAGCCCCGATTCGTCGGGGCTTTCGTCGTCTCTGGGGCCCACACGTTCGTCCCGGGCGTTGAATGCGTGCGCACGCATCTGTCCGCATATCGTTGTGGTTGCAGTTCGTTACACTTTTCTCCATGTCAACGGCCCCATCGCAGCCGAAGCACAGGTCGGCCAAGCTGATCACCCCGGGGCAGGAGGACGCCTGGTTCGCCCTGCTGTTCGCCCACGCGACGGTCACCGACCGCATCGACCGGGAGCTGCGTGAGGCGCACCGCATCTCCTTCAGCGCCACCGAGATCCTGTGTCGTCTCCATGACGAGGAGCCCCAGTCCGTGCGGGCGCTTGCTGACCAGCTCGTCAGCGTCAGCCCGACGCGCGCCTCACGCCTCGTCCAGGAACTGGTGGATGCCGGCCATCTCCGACGTGGCGCGGACCAGGGCGACGGGCGCAGGTCACTGATCAGCTTCACACCGGAGGGTCGTCGCTACAGCGAGAAGGTCGCGCGGACGTTTGAAGACGCCATCCTCCGTTACTTCGTCGAGCCGCTCGACGCCGAGGACATCGAGGCGATTCAGCGGATCTGGCAGAAGCTGAAAGTGGCCCAGAGCACAGAGCTGAGCACCGCGAGCCGCTGAGCGGCCCGCGGCAGCTCTGATCCGCTTACTGCGTCGCGGCGGCCAGCGCCGCACGAATCGCCGCTTCGCCAGCCGGTTCGCCCTGCTCATTCGCATAGGGCCCGTACGGGGTTCCCCACACCGGCGTGCCCGTCGCCTGGCGCCAGCTCTCGGCCAGCGATCCCGCGTCCACCACGCCGTAGCCGATGGAGTTGATCAATGCCGTGACCGCCGCCTTCGCCGGCTCGGAGTCCCCGGTGATCGGCAGGAAGGAACGGTCAGCGGCCCCGGCCGGACGGGCGAGTGACTGCAGGTGCTTGTAGTAGATGTTGTTGAACGCCTTCACGACCGCCGCTCCGGGCAGATACCGCACCAGCAGCTCGCTCGAGGTGAGCGACTGGTTGTCAAGCTCGGTGATGTGCCCGTCGCGCTCGGGACCGTAATTGCACGTGTCGATGACCGGCTTGCCCGCCAGTGGCGCGGATGGCAAGTGAGGGAAGGCCTTGACCGGCACGGTGACCACGACGATGTCACCGGCCGCCGCTGCATCTGCGCTTGTCGCCGCGGAGGCTTGGGGCCCAAGGTCCGCAATGGTGTCCGTCAGCGTTTCAGGACCGCGCGAGTTGCTGAGCACGACCCGGTGCCCGGCTGCGATGGCGAGCCGCGCGATCGTGCTGCCGATCTCGCCGCTTCCGATGAATCCCACAGTTGTCATGTTCTCAGCGTCCCTTCAGACGTTCCGGGCGGTTGTCGTGCCGGAGTGGTTGTGATTCGGGTTCGATCCGCAGGCGGCCCGGTATCCCAGCGGAATGCCGGAGGCTGCCTGAACGATGCAAGGGGTTCATGAGAACGTGACGACGTTGGACGGTCCAAAGTAAGCCCGGAACGACGAGATCTTGGCGTCTTCATCGAAGGTCATCACGTCGATCACGTCGACACGCTGGCCGGATTGGACAACTTGAACGTGCACAGCCGCTTCTCCGCCGGCCACGTTCAGCGACACGAGATCAACTCCCTGCTTCCGGCCGTCCCACATTGAGTGATAGGCGCGGCGAATGTCGTCGATGCCGCGATGGACGTCGCCACCGGTTGGACTTTCAAAGATCGCATCGTCGGCAAAGAGGGACGCCGCCTCATCAGCCCTTCCGTGTCCCGCGAACTCGATGTAGGCCTGGGCAACCTGGACGATCTTCTCGGTGCTGAGTCTCGGCGCGGCGTCGACGTCGGTCTCTGAGCCCCTGGCGCGGAAGTAATGGCCGTTGTCCAGATCGTCGAGCAGACTGGGCTGAGAGGGTTCCCATCCGAGCGTCTGGCGGGTGATGAGGTTGGACGCCGGGTAGCTCTGAGTGACGATGTTCGCGAGGACGCCGAAGTAGCCCGGCAGCATCAGTTCGTCACGGGGAATACTCACGGCGGGGATGCCCAGGCGGCTTGCGATTGCCTCGGCGATCCGGCGGAACGGGATGCCGCCGTCCTCGACCGCATGCCAGTAGCTGCCCGCCGGGCCCTTCTCCAGCGCCAGGCGGAACAGGGAAGCCACATCGCGAGCGTGCACGGCGATCCATGGATTCGCACCGTCGCCGGGGTAACCCGCGATGCCGTTCTGCTCCGCGAGCGCGATCAGCATCGGGAGGAAGCCGACATCAGTCGTGCTGTGCATGATGTTGGCGATCCGTACCACCGACGAGCGCACGCCCAGCGCGGCGAGGCCGATCACGGCGGCCTCCACGTCATTGCGAACCCGGAGGGTGCCGTTGTGCTCATCGCCCACGGGGAGGGCCGGGTCCTCCTCGGTCACCGGACGCCCCAGCTGTCCGGGCGAGCCGATGCTCCCGGCCGTGACCAGCGGCTTGCCGGTTCCCGCCAGTGCCTCGCCGTATGCGTGCATGACCGGGATCTCCGCGGCCGCCACGGCAGCCATCCCGCCAGACGGCAGCAGGTCCTGACGGTGGGCGACGTGAATGACACCGTCGGACTCCGCGGCCGCCTCCTTGAGCCCGTCGAGGTCCCGCAGGTCACCGCGGGCGACCGTCGCGCCGAGCGCGGAGAGTGCCGCGGCGCCAGCATCTGATCGGGCCAGACCGGTGACCTCGTGCCCGGCGCTGATGAGCTCCGGAATGATGTACGAACCGGAATGGCCGGTCCCGCCGGTGACGAGGACGCGCATGCTGCTCCTTGCTGTTGATCTCGCAGGAGAAATGGAGGGTGGGCGCGCTCAGTCGAGGGCGCCGAGGCCGTGGGAGAACATCGTTCTCACGGGTCGGCCAACACGTCGTGACACTAGCAGATGCATGCGCACGCACATAGTGTGCGCCGACGTATAAGCTGCGCCATACCGCTATGGCCGGCCCACCACCACGCCGCCGTTGTCGTCAACCGCCACACAGGTATGTGCGTTCTCGCATGCGATGCCGTTGAAGCCATTCGGATCGGTGTCGGCGAGCGTCCAGGACGCAGGGCCGGACGTCGGCGCGGTCGAGACGAGCAGTCTGCCGCCCTGGTCGACGATGACGCAGGCTCCCGTACTCGGGCAGGCCAGCCCGTCGATGTAGCCGCCCGGATCGACGGCCTCGGGCGTCCAGGGTCCGGTCCGCCTGCTGGCGACGAGAACGTCCCCGCCGGCACCGGCGGGGAAGGGGCCCTCGGCCAGCGCGACGCAGGACGCGTTGCCATGCAGACAGGTCGTGTCAAAGCGCGGATCGGTGACACGGGGCCAGACGTTCTGTGAGGCCGGATTCGATGATTGGAACCAGCGCCCGGGACGGCCGG
The DNA here is from genome assembly GCA_965198695.1 of Solirubrobacteraceae bacterium. GTDB lineage: Bacteria > Actinomycetota > Thermoleophilia > Solirubrobacterales > Solirubrobacteraceae > Palsa-465. The sequence continues at coordinate 501,124 of CBDAPW010000004.1, forward strand.
CCACACAGGTGCCCTGCGCGCAGCTGACGTAGTAGATCTCAGTGCCGCCCTGGCCTCCGACGGGGGTCTCCTGAAGGTGATGGACACCGCCGACGGGATCGAAGCGCTCGAGGAAGCGCGTCCGGACGCCGGCATTGCCGTCTCGGGTCACCGCGAGACAGCCGGTGGCCGAATAGCAGGCGGTGTCGAGGATCTGGGCCAGATGGTCGCCGAACAGGTTCTGCTCGTTCCGGGCATGCCAGGAGCCCGCGCCGGCCGTGGGTCGGGCCGAGATGTAGACGCGGCTGCCGTCAGTGCCGATGCATTCGGTCCCGCTGGGACAGGAGATCGACCCCATGGCGTCGCGGATCACCGCCGTGAGGGGGTGCCAATGCCAGGTCCCCCCGGGGGCTGGCACCGCGGCGACCAGCGGGGCCACCGGCGGCGAAAGCGGTCCGCTGTCCGCTTTGGCCGTCGTCGTGGGCTGGCCCGTCGCCGTGCAGGTCTGAGCCGTGCATGAGAGCTGTCCGATCCCGCCGGTGTCGGTGGTTGCCTGCCTGGTCCAGGTGACCCCGGCGTCGTCACTGTCGAAGATGTCGCCCTTGGCGTTCCCGACGAGGCAGACCGTCGTTCCCGGCTCACAGGCAAGCGCGGTGATCGCCGCGCTGCTGACGTTCACCGGGATCCAGCTGCCCGAGCCCGCCGGATCGATGTTGACCAGCACCTCGCCGGAGGGTCCGGCGGCGATGCAGAGATTCGGACCGGCGCAGGACAGGTACTCCCGCGGGACGAATATGCCCGTCGCCGCCTGGTACTCAGGTTTATCAGCGGCGAAGCGGAGCGGTCTGGCGGCGCCCGCTTCGGTCCAGGCGCCGGCGCCTCCGGTGGGGTCGGTCGACGTCCACACGTCGCCCGCCTCGTCATAGGCGACGCAGAGGTCCGTGCTGGGACAGTCGACGTCATCCAGCGAGCCCGGTCCGTCCGGGTCCGCAGGGCTTGCCAACCGAGTGATCGTCCAGGCGTCCGAGCTGGACGGGGCCTGGGTGATGGCGACGCCTCCGTCACTGTCGACCCCGGCGCAGAACGAAGCCGTGGGACAGGACGACACCGTGACCGGATCGGCCAGGTTCTCCTCCACCCAGGAGCTGGGCCCTGCGGCCGGATCGGTCGAACGGACGGCGTCAATCACGTCGGCGGTTCGGTTGTACGCGGTTCCCAGACACAGCCCGACGCTCGGACACTCCAGCCCGATGTCCTCCTCACCGCTGCCGAGGATGTTGCTGAGCCCATAGGCGTGAACCGAGGCCACCTCACCGGTCGACGCCAGCCCGTACACGACCGGTCCGCCTGCGGAGCTTCCCACGCCGACGCACTGCGACTGCGACGGGCAGGTCATCAGATAGTCCCCAACGACATGGGCGGCCGACTGATCCACTAGCTCGGGGGCGGACCACATCTGTGCGGCGGACGCGGATGCGACGGCACCGAGGCACATCGCGGCGCTCAGGACGCAGACCAGCGCGAGACGAATCCTCAACCCCTCGACCATCCTGTGTGACCCCCAGTGCGGCGTTCGGCCGGCTGTGCGCAAGTCTGTTCATTCGAGATTAGGGCGCGGCGGGCGCAGCGGCAAGGACGTTCACGCCACGGTGACGTCGGGTTCAGATCTATGCTCGGCACGTGATCTCAGAGACGGCTGAACCCGAGCTGGCGGTGTTCGATCCAGGACCGGTGACGCTCGGGTCAGGTGAGGTGTTGAGCGAGGCCCGTCTCGCTTACACGGTCCATGGCGAGCTCAACGCCGCCAGGGACAACGCGATCCTCCTCCCTACTTTCTACGGCGGCACGCACGAGGACGTCACCTACCTGATCGGCCCTGAGCGGGCGTTGGACCCATCCCGGTACTGCATCGTCGTTCCGAATCTGTTCGGCAACGGGGTCTCCAGCTCGCCCAGCACGATCGCGTCCACATTCCCGCTGGTGACGATCCACGACAACGTCTCCGTCCAGCACCGCCTGATCAGCGAGCAACTGGGCATCACCGCGTTCGAGCTGGTGATCGGGTTCTCCATGGGCGGCCAGCAGGCCTATGAGTGGGCGTGCCGATACCCCGCGATGGTGCGTCGCCTCGCGGTTCTGTGCGGAGCGGCGCGTACGGCTCCCCACACCTGGGTGTTCCTGGAGGGAGTCAAGGCGGCGCTGTGCGCTGGAGGGTCCCTGACGCCCGGATCGGCCGGCTCGGAGATCGGCAAGCGCGCGATGGGGCGGGTGTGGGCCGGCTGGGGCCTGTCACAGACCTGGTACCGGGAGCGTCGCTACGAGCAGGAGGGCTACACGTCACTGGAGGACTACCTCCAAGCCGACTGGGACTCTGGCTTCGCCGACTGGGACGCACGCGACCTGCTCAGCCTCATCGACACCTGGCAGGCCCACGACGTGGGTGGCCCTGACGGCAGCGACGAGGCGTACGCCGCAGCGATGGCGGCGATCACCGCCGAAGCCGTGATCATGCCGAGCTCGACTGACCTGTACTTCCCGCCCGAGGACTCCGCCGCTGAGGTCGCCCTCCTCGCTCACGGGCGCCTGGCCGTCATCGAATCGGTGTTCGGCCACGCTGCCGGGGGTGGGGCTGACCCTCGCGATCTTGCCTTCATCGAGCGCGAGGTGCGCGCGCTGCTCCACGACTGACGCAGGCCGCGCCGAACCCTTCGCTTCCGCGAGCTGTCACGCGGAACGGTGCTTGCGGCATGACACCATGTGGCGATGAGCGTCAAGGCCGCCTCCGTCGAGCCGACCGGTGCCGAGGGCGCTGAGGACGAACCGGGCGCGAACCTGCCACCGCGTCTGCCGTTGCCGGCCTGGGCCCAGACGCTGGCGTTCATCCTGGCCGGCCGCCGGTTCCTGGCTGCGTGTGAGCGTCACTACGGCGGGGCGGTCACCCTGTCGACGCTGTTTGACGACAGCTTCGTGATGATCTTCGACCCGGCTCTGGTCAAGGAGCTCTTCCAGGGTCCCCATGAGCAGGTCAACGCCGGTGAGGCCAATGCCCTGCTCGGACCGCTGCTCGGTGAGCGCTCGGTACTGGTCCTCGACGGCGTCGAGCATCTGCGCCATCGCAAGCTCATGCTGCCCCCCTTTCATGGCCAGCGTATGCGGGGATATGAGGCCGCGGTTCTTCAGGCCACCGACGCCGAGATCGACAGCTGGCCGGTCGGGGAGCCCTTCGCGCTGCACCCGAGCATGCAGTCCCTCACCCTGACGGTGATCATCCGCGCGGTCTTCGGGTACGAGCCCGGTCCGGAGGAGACGGAGCTGCGGCGTCGGATGCGGGCGATGCTCGATCCGGTCGTCCGACCGCGCGGGATCATCTCGATGCTGGTGCTGCCACGACTCGGACTCGATCGCAGCCAGGAGCGGTTCGCCGCCGCGAGAGAGGACCTCGACGAGCTGCTGTATGCCGAGATCGAGCGTCGGCGTGCGGATCCCGAGCTCAGCCAGCGCGACGACGTGTTCTCCGCTCTGTTGCTCGCCGAGGATGAACACGGTCAGCAGCTGACCCCGAGCGAGGTGCGCGATGAGCTGGTCACCTTGCTGGTGGCGGGCCACGAGACCTCCGCCAACGGCCTGGCGTGGACCTTTGATCAGCTGCTGCGTGCCCCGGCCGCCCTGGCCCGGGCACGCCGCCGGGAGGTCGCCTACCTCGACGCTGTGATCAAGGAGGCCCTGCGGATCCGCCCGGTGCTCCCCGGGGTCGGCCGGGTCGTGCGCGGTGCGCCGTTCCGCCTGGGGCCGTGGGTGATCCCGGTCGGCACCGAGATCAACGTGTCGATCCGCACCATCCACGATCTGGCGAGCGCGTTCCCCGAGCCACGCCGCTTCCGGCCCGAGCGCTTCCTCGGTGCCGACGCGCCCGACACCTACACCTGGGTGCCCTTCGGCGGCGGCACGCGCCGTTGCCTCGGCGCCAGCTTCGCGATGATGGAGATGCGGATCGCGCTGGACCGGATCCTCGAGCGCACGGAGCTCTCCGCCGTTGCCCGCCGCCCCGACCGCGCGGTGTTCCGGGCCATCACGCTGGCCCCCAAGCTCGGCGTCAAGGTCATCATGGGCCGTGCTCCGAGCCCGACGGCCGACTCCCCCAAGCCACACGAGTGAGATGCTCCCGGTCATGTTCGAGCGCTACACCGAACGGGCACGCCAGGTCGCCATCGACGCTGAGGACGTGGCGCGCGGGCTCGACCACGACTACGTCGGTCCCGAGCATCTGCTCGTCGCGCTCGCCTACGAGCCCGAGCTGGTTCTCTCCGCGTACGTACTGACCTCGCTCGGCGTCACCGCGCCGTCCCTCCGGGAGCAGATCCTCCGCCGCGTCGGTCGCGGCGACGCCAGCTCGCCCCGGAGGATCCCGTTCAAGCCGAAGACCAAGGAGATCTTTGGGCTGGCGATCGCCGAGGCGGCCCGGTACCCCCAGAACCATGTCGGCACCGAGCAGCTTCTCCTTGCGTTGGTCCACGCCGCGACGGGGACCGTCCTCGAGATCCTGGATGACGTCGATGTCGATGCGGGTCGGGTCCGGGCCGCGCTGATCGCGCTGAGCACGGTCGGCCGTGACTTCCCCAGCGAGATTCCACGCCAACCGACGCGCCTGAGAAGTCCCGGAGCCGCGATCGGGGGCGCGGTGGTGGCGGCCGCGTCGTTTGCGCTGACACCTGACGCGGAGTTGGTCCGGGCTCTGATGTCGGCTGCCACGCGGGCCCTCGATGATGGGCGAACGCAGTTCGGGGTCGACGACCTGATCGCCGCGATGAGCGCCAAGCCGGAGGACAGCGTCCGCCACGCCATCGACCCTGACGCGAATCACGCGATATCCGCTTCTGAGGAGCTCCGCCACCTCCTGAGGTCTGCGGCTGTCCAGGCGCTGCGGGATGACCGGGACCAGTTCGGGGAGCACGACGTTCTCAGCCTGTTCGCGGCCCGGTGATCGTCGAGATCTCGCCGCGGCTGCCGGAGGCAGGTTTCTCCTGACAGCAGAACGGGGCACCCCTGAGGGCGCCCCGTCGCTCACAACCAGATCCGGCTCGACGAGTCCTGGGGGACTAGGACCCGAGGAACTGGATCAGCGTCTGGTTGAACTCTTGCGCATCGGAGACGTTGATGCCGTGGGGGCCGCCGTGGATGACGTGCAGCTGGCTGCCCGGAATCGCTTCGTGCGTGCGCTTGGCCGAGCCCTCGAGGGGGACGGTGCTGTCACCGTCGCCGTGGATGATGAGGGTCGGCACGTCGATCTTCTTGAGGTCGTCACGGAAGTCCGTGCTGGCCCAGGCGGTCATCGTCTGCAGCGCGGCCAGCTTGTCGGCCTGACCGGCCATGGTGAGCGCCTCCTGGCGGGTGGGCTCGTCGACCTTCAGCTCATCACCCGCCGAGTAGAACTGAGTGGCGAAGGTGTCGTAGAAGGCGTCCTGGTTCGCCGTCAGCTGAGCGGTGAACTGCGCCGCAGTGGCCTTGTCCAGCGGGCCCTCGGGGTTGTCCGAGCCCTGAAGCAGGTACGGCGTGACCGCGGCGGCGAACACGACGCTGTGGATGCGCTCGGAGCCGTACTTGGCGATGTAGCGGGCCACCTCACCACCGCCCATCGAGAACCCGACCAGGGTGACGTCATGGAGATCGAGCTTGTCGATGATGACGCTGAGGTCCTCCGCAAGGGTGTCGTAGGAGTAGCCGGTCTTGGGTTTGTCGCTCCGCCCGAAGCCGCGGCGGTCATAGGTGATGACGCGATAGCCGGCAGCTTCGAGAGCGGGAACCTGCTGTGACCATGATTCTCCCGACAGCGGCCAACCGTGGATCAGCACGACCGGACGGCCGTTTCCGCCGTAGTCGTCGACGTGGAGGTGGGTGTCGTGAAGAAGTCCGTGATGGGTGGTGATCTCGGCCATGTGCATCTCCTGATCGGGGGGTGGGTTCGACAGGGGTCTACGAATGCACTACCCGTGCACTCGGGGCCTAGATGAGTGATTCCACGGGGTTGGCCGTGAGATCAGTGGTTTTCAAGGAGAAGTCAGCAGCAGGACCGAAGTCAGCGGTGCTCAAACGCATCGCCGACCGTGGAGGGTCTCGATGGACGCTGACCTCGACCTGCTGCTCACGACTGTGTTCGTCACAGCCGACGATCTCCTGCCCGAAAGACAAAAGAACGCTGCGCGAAGAATCACAGACGCAGAGGTCGTCACGCTCTGTGTCGCCCAGGCGATCATGGGAATCCCATCGGACCGACGGTTCCTCGCGGTGGCCAAGAAACGGCTGGGGCACCTCTTCCCGCAGCTGCCCCAACAGTCGGGCTACTTCAAACGACGCCGCCGGTGCGCGGACACGCTGGAATGGCTGATGGGCGTCTTTGCCAGCCAGAGCCCCGGCTTTGAAGACGATCTGTTGTTGATCGACAGCACGCCGGTGGAGTGCGCTCGCAGCGTCGAAACGGTCAAACGCTCTCAGCTCGCTGACATCGCCGATTACGGGCGATGTGCCAGCCATTCCCGGTTCTTCTGGGGGATGCGGTTGCACGCGATCTTCGCGCCCGACGGCACCCCACGCGCCCTGGAGCTGTGCTCCCCCAAGATCGACGAACGCGAGATCGGCCTGATACTGCTGGACCGCGTCCGCCGCCAAGGGCACGTCACGATCATCGCCGACAAGGGCTATGCCGGCCGGAAGTTCGCCGCCGCCGTCAACGACCGTTCCGCGACCTTGCTGCGACCCGCTCGCAAAGACGAACCCGGCCAGGGGCCGCACCTCGCGCCGATCCGCCAGCGGATCGAAAGCATCTTCTGGACCTGCAAAGACATCCTGACCCTCGAACGCCACGGCGCCCGCACCCCCCAAGGCCTCCGCGAACGCGTCATCGCACGCTTCTGCTGTCTCGCAGCCGCCATCTCGCTCAACCATCAACTCGGACGCAAAAGCCGTGCACTCGTCAACTACTGCGCCTAACCGCGCGGAATCAACCATCTAGAACAGGTTGTTGATGAGATCGTCGCCGATCCCAAAGCCGGCACCCCACTCGATCGCCCGCCCGAAGTTCGAGTTGAGAAAGCCGCCGAGGCCGCCGCCCCGGCTGCCGTACTGCTGCTGATAGGCGGGCATCTGCTGGCTGTACTGCTGGTGCTGATTGTCCACGAAGCCGTGGATCTGGGACAGCAGGTTCTGCACCTGCATCTGCTCGGACTTGAGGTTCAGGGCCAGGCTCTTGAGGTCGAGGAGCCACTCCTGGGCATGCTGGTCGCCCTGACCGGCCGCCGTCGACAGCTTGTTGGCCAGCGTCTGCAGGGTGCCGGCGACCTCGTTGAACTCCTGCTGGAGCTGGTTGTACGCCTGATCAATGCTGTTCGGATCCATGCTCGGGATCCTCGCAGATACGCAGGCGATTCCGGCTCAGCGGTGGCGTCGCAGGCTGAAGGCATCCGACGACGTCGGCGGGTCCTCCCCGTCGGCCCGGCACTGGGCCAGCGTGGCGTCGATGTCAGGGGGCGCCGGCAGCTTGATCCCGTCGGGGAAGCTCGGCGCCGAGACGTCGAACATGTCGGCCAGGTTCCACGCAGCCGCGTCGCGCTGAGTCATCGGCGGCAGGTTGAGCCAATGCTCGATGAAGGCGAGCACCGAGGTGTGGTCGGTCACCTGATGGGAAACGTAGGCGTCGGGCTGTGCCCACGGCGAGACGACCATGAAGGGAACCCGGAACCCGTAGCGGTTGAACGCCGCCGGATAGGTTCCGTCCGAGGACAACCCGAGGATCGGCTGGATCCCGTCGGGCTCGACCGCGGCGGGCGGTGACACATGGTCGTAGTAGCCGCCGTGCTCGTCATAGGTGATGAACAGCGCCATCTTGGGCCACAACGGGCTGCTCTGGCAGGCGTTGACCACCATGGCCACGAAGTTCTCCCCGTAGGCGATGTCCTGGGGGTTCTCCTCCGACTCGTAGTTGCCGTTCGCTTCGACGTAGGAGACGGTCGGCAGCGTGCCCGCGGCGGCGGCCGAGGTGAACTGCGTCAACCCCGCCACATGCAGCTCGTAATCGTCGCGGAAGCTCGGAAAGTAGTAGGGCGTCGGCGTGCCGTCCGTGTAGACCATGAACGAGGTGCCCGCCGAATTGAGACGGTCGAAGATCGTGCCGTTGGCGGCGTCCACGAGGAGGGATTGATCGTCGTCATTCACATATCCCGACGAGGTTGCGGAGAAGTAGTACCGGCGGTTGGGGAGGGTCTGGCCCATCAGCGAACAGAAGTGGCGGTCCGAGATCGCGTAGCTGGAGGCCAGCGCGTAGGAGATGGGCATCTGCGCCGGCGTGAGGTAGGACATGGGAACGTTCGACCCGGTGGTCACGACGAACCCGTCGTTCTTACCGTTGTCGTACTGGAGGTGGCTGTTGTTCCAGTCCTGGCTGAGCCCCTGATAGGGGCACAGGTCCGGCGACGGGTAGGAGACGACGGCCTTGCCGCTGCTGTCCGGATTCGAGGCGATCGGCGTACCCCGGTTGTCGAGCGGCAGCCCGTCGAAGCTCCAGCGGTGAGGGGCCGAGAACGCCGGAAGCATCCCGAGCACGTTGTCGAGCGAATGGTTCTCCATCATCACGCAGACGACGTGCTCGATCTGGGGCAGACCCGGCTCCCCCATCTCACGATCGGGGTAGGGCAGCACGTCGACGCGGCCCCGGTGCGGGCGCTGGTGAGTGGTCTTGGCCCAGGCGGGCAGGGCGGCAGACAGCAGCAATCCTCCGCTGCCGGCGGCGGCGGCCCCGAGCACCGAACGTCGCGTGTACCCCATTGCGGGGCCACTGTAAGGGCCGACTCCCGGCGCCGGAGTGAACGTATGGTGAACGCGTCTCGTGTGGCGGGCGACTCAGAGCTAAGCTGCCCGCGCCATGCGTACCCGAGTCGTCCTGCTCAGCGTCTTCGCCGTCGCGATCGGCGCCCCCCCAAGCGCCCTGGCCGCCGCGACGGTCAAGCCCGCCTACGTGTACTCGGGCAAGACCGCCCAGGGCATCGCCATCCGGCTGGCCGCCCAGCGTGGCTCCGCCCGGTGGTTCCGCTACCGCGCCACGCTGACCTGTAACGACGGCTCGACCTTCCTCGACGACTACTTCTCCGACGACGTCACGGTCCGGGACAACCACTTCTCGGTGAGCGACACATCCAACGCCGGCGCGATCTCCACGCAGGTGACCGGCAGCCTGTCGGGGCAGCGCGCGAGCGGCACGATCCGGATCATCGAGCGCTATTCCGAGGTCGCGGTCAACGGGGTCACCCCGCTGGCGGCCAATGGGGCCATCGTGTGCGACTCCCACACCGTGAAGTGGAGCGCCTCAGCCTGAGCCGGGGTGGCGGAAAAGTTCTCACCATGGCCGTTGACCGGTCAACTAGACTCGTTCACATGTCGGTCGCAACTCCCAATCTCGACGGTACCGCGCTGCATGCCTGGCGCAGTTACCTCCAGAGCCACGCAGCGATCGTGCGCGAACTGGACGCCGATCTGCTGGCTGAGCACGGGATGACCACTCGCGACTATGAGGCCCTGCTCTACCTCGCCCAGGCCGATGAGCGCAAGCTGGCGATGTCGGTGCTCTCTGAGCGCACGATGTTGACCCGTTCGGGCATCACCCGTCTGGTCGACGGGCTCGTGGCCCAGGGCCTGGTCGAGCGCGTGGCCTGCAAGTCCGACGCACGGATCTCCTACGCGCGTCTCACCGACGCCGGCTATGACAAGCTCGCCTGCGCCGGGGCCACCCACGTGGCCGGCATCCAGCGCCTGTTCCTCGAGCACTTCTCCCCCACCGAGCTCGATCAGCTCGCTGGCCTGCTCGGTCGCCTGCCCGGCGCGCTGCCCGACGGCAGCTGCACCGTCGCCTGAGCCTCCCGGTGCGCCGAGCCGGCGTGGTTGAGCCCGGCTCGCGCTGTCAGTGGTCCCACAGACCACTGACAGCCCACCAACGATCTTTGGTCAATACTTGACGGCGCAACGTTCTTCTTGCTAGGTTAGTTGCACACTCAACTACCTGATTGGAGACCTCGCTCAGATGTCAACCACCACGGCACTTCCCACCGGGACCTACACGGTCGATCCGGCCCACTCAAACGTCGGCTTCGAGATCAAGCACCTCGGTATCGCCACCGTACGCGGCACCTTCACGGCCTTCGCGGGTTCGATCGAGGTCACCCATGACGCCCTGGCGCTGTCCGGCTCCGTCGACGTGGCCTCGGTGGACACCCACAACGCCGACCGCGACGGCCATCTGCAGTCCCCCGATTTCTTCGATGCCGCCCAGTTCCCCCAGATCACCTTCTCCGCCACCGGCGAGCTCGCCGGCGACGCCGTCACCCTGCACGGGGACATCACCATCAAGGGCGTGACCAAGCCGATCACCCTGACCGGCTCGGCGACCGCGGCCAGCGACGAGGACCCGTGGGGCAATCAGCGCGTGGGCTTCGAGGTCGAGGCCACCATCGACCGCACCGACTTCGGCGTGTCCTTCAACCAGACCCTGGGCAGCGGCAACCTGATGCTCGGCAACAAGGTCAAGCTGATCGTCTCGGTCTCCACCATCAAGGCGGCGTAGATGACCACGGTCCTTGCCATCTCCGGAAGCCTGCGCCGGGGCTCGTTGAACACTGCGGTCCTCCACGCGGTGGCCGAGCGGGCTCCGGAAGCGGTGTCCGTGGAGGTGCTGGATCCGGCCGAGCTCAAGCAGCTCGAGCCCTATGACCAGGATGACGACGTCGAGGCCGCTCCCACCCACGCGGCCGCACTGCGCGAGAAGATCCGCGATGCTGACGTCGTGCTGATCGCCACCCCCGAGTACAACGGCACCCTCCCCGGGCAGCTCAAGCACGTCATCGACTGGGGGTCGCGTCCTCGCGGGGAGACCGCCGCGCTGTACGCCAAGCCGGTCGCGGTCATCTCGACCTCGCCGTCGGACTACGGCGCCCAGTGGGCGGGCGAGTCGGCGCGCAAGGCGCTCGAGATCGCCGGTGCACACGTCATCTCCGAGATCGACCTGGCCATCGGCGGCGCGGTGTCGAAGTTCTCCGACGCCGGTGAGCTCATCGACGACGAACTGCACGGACGTCTCAGCGAGCTGCTCGATCAGCTCGCCAGCCACCACAAGGCCCCGGTGGCCTGAGCGCCTCATGGCGGCCCGGGATACCACGCTCTCGCCGGGGGATCGACTGGATCCCGGGACCGCCGTCGGCACCGTCGCCCTGACGGTGTCGAACCTGGAGCGCTCGCGCGCCTTCTACACCGAGGTGCTCGGCATGTCGGCGCTGGGTTCGGTGGCGGACCGGAGCTTGGAGCTGGGCGGTCCCGACGGGACGGTGCTGCTCGAGCTGGTCGAGGATGGCCAGGCCCCGCCGCGAGATCCGCACCAGACCGGGCTGTTCCACTTCGCGGTGCTGGTGCCCTCTCGCGCCGACCTGGCCCGGGCCCTCGTCAACCTGGCCGTCGCACGCCATCCGCTGTCCGGCGCCTCTGACCACCTCGTCTCCGAGGCCCTGTATCTCAACGATCCCGACGGAAACGGGATCGAGATCTACCGTGACCGGCCGCGGGCGGAGTGGCGCCACGGCGCGAACGGCGAGATGGAGATGACCACGCTGGCCCTCGACCTCGACGACCTGGTGAACGAACTCGGGCCCGAGCCGATGGTCGCCGGTGGGCTGGCGGCGGGGACGCGCATGGGCCATGTTCACCTGCAGGTCGCCGAGCTGGCGGAGATCGAGCGCTTCTACGCCGACGTGCTCGGCTTCGACGTGACGGTGCGCAGCTACCCGGGGGCGCTGTTCGTCTCCGCCGGGGGCTATCACCATCACATCGGACTCAACACGTGGAACTCGCGCGGTGGCTCGGTCCCCAGTCCCTCGGCGCTGGGCCTGCGTTGGTATGAGGTGCGGGTCGGCTCGAGCGAGTCGCTCGCCGCGGCGCTGGCCCGGGCCAGTGAGGCCGGCGTGGCGATCACCGAGGCCCCCGGCGGCGCGCTGCTGAGAGACCCCAGCGGCAACCGCGTGCTCCTGACGGCCTGAGCGAGGTTCCGGTCGCCGGCTCGGCTCGAGCACCGGCCGCTACCCTCACAGTGCCTTGGCGACGTGGCGGAGTGGCTACGCAGAGGCCTGCAAAGCCTTGTACACCGGTTCGAATCCGGTCGTCGCCTTCCGGGTGTGACCACGGAGGGGTTGCACAACTCGGCGTCCTCGGCCGCGTTTACGCTCGCATGAGGCCCACTCGTTTATGAATCGTCCGATGACCGCTGCCGCTACAGGCCACCGACGCATTGAGCTGAGCCACATCGATGGGCTCGACGGTCTGCGTGGTCTGGCCGTGGCCGCCGTGGTGCTCTATCACGGCGGTTTCTCCTGGGCCAAGGGCGGCTTTCTCGGTGTCGAGCTGTTCTTCGTCCTGTCGGGCTTTCTCATCACCTCGCTGCTCGTCCGCGAGTGGTTGTCCAGCGGTCAGATCGTGTTGTCGAACTTCTGGGCCCGGCGCGCGCGGCGCCTGCTGCCGGCCCTGTTCGTGCTGGTGGTGGTCATCGGCATCTACTACGCGTTCCACGGCACGATCGGCGCGGTCCCGGGCCTGTTCGGCGACGGCCTGGCCACGCTTTTCTATTACTCCAACTGGCATCAGATCGCGGTGGGCGCCAACTACTTCGTCCAGTCGGGTCCGACCTCGCCGTTCCAGCACACCTGGTCACTGGCCATCGAGGAGCAGTTCTACGTCGTCTGGCCACTGCTCGTCATCGCGGCGGCGTTCCTCGTCCGACGGGCGATGCACGGAGCCAAGGGCGTGCCCTCCCCAGCCGAGGCGAGCCGCATGCTCAACGTCATGCTCGGACTGGCTCTGGCGCTGATCGCGGCCTCGGCGATCGAGTGCCTCATCCTCTACCACGGGGGTAGCGGTCAGACCCGCGTCTATGAGGGGACCGACACGCGTGCGTCCGGCCTGCTGTCGGGCGCGGCCCTGGCGATCTTCATGGCGCGTCTACGGCTGTCAGGCCGCCTCGAGGCCGGCGGGTGGCAGACCGGCTCCTCCGCGGGCGTGAACACTCCGGGCGCCAGTGATTCAGAACGGCGCCGGCGCGAGCCCAGGACCCGCTGGCTGCCGGCGCTCAGCCTCGGCTCCGCCGCGTTCGTCGCCGCCGCGCTCGCCCTCATGTGGAAGGCCGACGGCAACGACCACTGGATGTACCCATGGGGCTTCCTCGCCCTCGACGTGCTGTCGGTCGGGCTGATCGCCGTGATCATGACCGCGCCGCGCACGATCGCCAACCGCGTGTTCTCCCTCGAGCCGCTGCGTGCGCTCGGCAAGATCTCCTACGGCCTGTACCTGTGGCACTTCCCGCTGTTCCTGTGGATCACCGAGAGCGGAACGGGTCTCAAGAGCCTTCCGCTGTTCGCCGTCCGCGCGGCCGCCGCGGTGGTCGTCTCGGTCCTTTCCTACTACCTCGTGGAGCAGCCGATCCGCCAACGTCGCTGGCCGGTGTGGATCGTCCGCCCGCTGGCGCCCATCACCGCCGGCGCCGGGGTGCTGTCGCTCGCCGTGGCCGCCAACGCCGCGGCGATCCCGACCACCGCGACCGCGCCGGTCCCCGTGGTCAAGACCCATCTGGCCGGCACCAGCTCCTGCACGGTGGCGTTGTCGAACACGACGGGGTACGGCACCGTGGCTCCACCCGTGACGGATGAGGCGACCTTCCAGCTCAAGGGCCTCGACCGCGGCGCGGTCAGCTGGCCGGTGGCGAGCACCAAGAAGGTGTTCGAGACCTGTCCGCCCAAGCGGGCGCTGATCATCGGTGACTCGATCGCCTTCACCGTCGGGGTGCCGATGCTCTATGACGAGCAGAAGTACGGCACGGCGGTGGCCGACGCGGCGATCCTCGGCTGCGCGTTCGCCGTGCGGGGCGAGATCGACGTCAACGGCGTCTGGGAGGCGCCGCCCAAGGGCTGTCCCGACGAGATCGCCAAATGGGAGGCCGACGCCAAGAAGTTCGGTGCCGACGAGGTGATCTTCGAGCTCGGTTACCGCGACGAGTTCAACTGGAAGTGGGACGGCAAGATCGTCCACCTCGGTGAGCCTGCCTTCGACAACTACGTCGAGGCTCGGATGCAGAGGTTCGTCAAGATCCTCGGAGAAAACGGCAAACGCAAGCTGCTGTTCCTGTCGATCCCGTTCGTCAAGCCCCCGGCCCAGCCCGACGGCACCCCGGCACCCCAGGGCTCGACCGTCCGCCACACCGAGATCAACACGCTGATCAAGCGGGCCGCGGCGACTGACCCCAAGAACGCCAGCGTGTTCAACGTCGACACCTATCTCTCCCCCGACGATCACTACACGACCGACGTCAACGGGCAGCTGTGTCGCTTCGACGGCATCCACGTGACGATCTACTGCGGGGAGCTGCTGGAGCCCCACATCTTCGAGGCGGCCCGCAAGCTCACCGGCTGAGCGGTCCGAGCAGTCGGCGCCGCCGGGCGCCGAGCGCTCGGCACGGACGCGCGGTCAGTCGAGCGGATCTAATTTGCGTCTAACAGAATTCGACCGGTCCGGACTTAATCTTGTCCGAGGTTGTCCAGACGGCGCACATTCGCAGGGGTCCTGCTGCTGGCCGTCGTCCTTCTCGCCGCCGCCGTGGCACTGCGACCCGGTCTCCTCGGCGCGACCGCACAAGCCAGCGCGCCCGGACCCTGGGATCACCCCCGTCTGGCCGACACCGCCCAGCGCCGTGTGCGGGCTGAGCATGCCCGTGCCCTGCTGGCCCTGCAGCTCGCCAAGGCGCCCGCTCACAGCCGCTGGCTGGCCAGTTGGGGCGCAGCGCCCGAGACGGCGAGCGCCAAGGATCCCCAGTCCCAGCGCGGCTTCGTCAACCAGACCCTGCGCGAGATCACGCTGCTGTCCAGTGACGGGGCGGCCATCCGCGTTCACCTCTCCAACGCCTATGGCACGCGTCCCCTGGTCATCGGGCGGGCATCGGTGGCGACCGCCGGGGCGTTCGGACGCCTGGCCAGCGCCGCGACGCCGCTGACCTTCGACGGCTCGAACTACGTGACGATCCCCGCCGGCGGTTCTGTCGTCTCGGACCCGGTGGCCCTGGATGTCCACGCGCTCGAGCGTCTGGCCGTCAGTCTCTACCTGCCGGAGTCGACCGGGCCGGTGACCTACCACGGAACCGCCGCGCAATCTGACTTCATCGGTGACGGCGACGACGTGCTGGCCGGCGATGCGAGCTGGAGCACCACCACGTCGACCAGTTGGTACGTGCTGAGCGGCATCGACACGCTGAGTCCAGCCCGTTACCTCGGGACGGTGGCCGCCATCGGCGATTCGATCACCGCCGGATACCGCAGCACCCTGGACACCTTCAGTGCCTGGCCCGATGACCTCGCGCGCCGCCTCGCGCGCGTCAGCGGCCCCAGCCTGGCCGTGATCGACGAGGGGATCAGCGGCAACCGCCTGCTGAACCCGTCGCCGTGCTGTGGCGTATCGGCCCTGCGCCGGTTCAAGCCCGACGTACTGGACCAGGCGGGCGTCCGCGATGTGATCCTGCTGGAGGGCGTCAACGACATCGGCTTCGCCCATGGCACGAGCGCCCTGACGGTGCCCCACACCCAGGTCTCAGCCCACCAGATCATCGCTGGCGACGAGCAGATCATCGCCGCAGCGCACCAGGCTGGCCTGCGCATCTTCGGTGCCACCCTGCTCCCGTTCCGGGGCGCGTACTACTGGACGCCGGCCGGCGAGGCCGAGCGCCACGCAGTCAACGACTGGATCCGCACCAGCGGAGCCTTCGACGGTGTCATCGACTTCGCGGCCGCGCTGGCCGACCCGAGTCGTCCTGAAGTGCTCAACCCCGCCTACGACAGCGGCGATCACCTCCACCCCAACAGTGCCGGCTACGCCCGCATGGCCGACACGATCCGGCTGGCGATGCTGACGGCGCCTTCCTATACTCGGCTGCGCCAGTGCGGCTGTAGCTCAGTTGGCTAGAGCGTCTGCTTGCCATGCAGAAGGTCGAGGGTTCGAGTCCCTTCAGCCGCTTGTCCAAAAAAGCCCTCCAAATCGGAGGGCTTTTTTGGTTCCCGTCAGTTGAACGGAACGGTGACCGGACCGGGTCGCTTGGTGAACACGGCCATGAAATCGCGATCGTCGGGCGTCAGGTACCGGTCGGGAGACTCCTGGGGCTGAGGCTCGACCATCGACGCTCCGAGTCCGCCCCGATGTGAATAGGTGATCATGGTGTGCCACTCCGGGTTGATGTCGTACTCCATCCCGCGGACCGCCCCGATGTGCTGGAGGATCTGCGCCAGTGAGACCACCGTGGCCTCAGACGCCACGACGAACATCACGTTGCCGTGGGCGTCAACGCCCACGGCGGTACGCGGGGTGAAGGTGACGCCACCGAGCGTGTAGCCCCATTGGACGCTGTTGGGGTCGGTGTTCAACTCCGGATTCACCGCGCGATTCCACACGATCGGGGTCAGGCTCTGACGGGCCCAGGCGACATCCGCCGGAGCGTCCGGGCCACCGGTCCACTTGACGATGTTGACGCGTCCGTTGCGGTAGCCGACCAGCGTGGCGTTGCCGTCGATCAGTGGCTCGTTGGTGTGTCCATTCACCGCCGAGCCGTTGTCGGTGTCGACGTGGGTGAAGCCGCCGTTGAAGGTGGCGAGCAGCCTTTTGCGCTGATCGACGGGAACCATCATCGGCCCCCGGTCGACGGCGTCCGGCGGCTCATAGCGACCGGGGTGATAGGCGAGGTCGGTGCGGGTGTGGTCGATCCACAGGACGTAGGCGACGATGGCCGGGTACTCCGTGCTCGGCCGGTAGCTCGTCACGAGCACCGGCGGCCCGCCGGCGACCCGTGGACCTGTGCGGTGCCAGACGCCCTCGCCGGGCAGCGGCTGAGCGAACACGGGTGTGATGCGCGGGGGCGTGTAGGTCACTCGCTTGGCGTGCACGGTGGGTGCCACCACGGGAACCGGGCTGAGGCCCACGCGGGGCAGGCGCTTGAGACCCGGCCCACCCTTGCGCGGAGTGCCGGCCGTGGCGTGCTCGGCGGTGTCAATCATCCAGTTGCCAAGGGGCACGTCGTCTCGCACCCATTCGGCAGAGCGGGCGGTGAAGGTCTCGCTGGTCGGCTTGAGTATGTAGCTCGCGAAGGAGATCCCGAAATACACGAACACCGCCAGCACCGGAACGACCGCTGCGATCAGGATCCGGCGACGACGAGCTAGCCGCCGCGCCCCCGCGCGTCGGCTGTCGAGTTCCCGGGCGCTGAGCAGGTGCAGTTGTGGCACCTGGGCGTCCGGCGGGCGCCCGTCTGGGCCGCGTTGTCTGTCCCGGTTGCCCATAACGCCTCTCTCGGCGACAACGTAGCTGTGTGCGCCTCGGGCTCAGTGAGGATTCGCTCATGCCGGCCGACACAGAGGAGCCTGGGACCGACGACCGGCTTGCGTTCGCTCGCTGATGAACCAGGTGATAGAAGAGAGGTGTGTTCTCACGGATATTCGCCGGGTTGGGCATCACCGCCGTGCTGTTCGTCGCCGCCGCGAGCGCGGCATCGGCCGCCAGCCTGACCGTCGTCCAGGCGATCGAGGCCCAGAACAAGATCATCGAGGCCAACCCCGAGTACAAGAGCCTCCAGCATTTCAAGGTCAAGACGGTGGCGGAGGCCAAGAAGGCGATCCCCAAGATCGAGGGGCTGAAGACCGCGCTGGACAATGCGGCCACGGCCGTGTCCCAAGCCAGCGCCACGACGAGTGTCCAGACGGCCGGGCAGAGGGACTGGGTGACGGGGGTGCGTGACACCGCTCACGGCATCTCTGACATCGGAGTCGAGCTCCAGGATGTCGTCGCGGGCAACCAGACGGCGGCGCGGACGATGCTCGCCAAGGCGCTACGCCTGATCGGCTCGGGGAGTCTGCTGGAGAGCAAGGGCGACAAGCTGCTGGGGTTGCCGACGAGCGATTGATGCTCAGGAGGTCATGGCTCGTCGAGCCCACCGGTCGCTGGTGTCACCATGAGGGTGCGACGTGAACGTACGACGACGAGGAGCAGACATGGCTGAGAGTGAAAAGGCGATCCTGGCGGGCGGATGCTTCTGGGGAGTCCAGGACCTGGTTCGCAAGCTCGACGGGGTTCTCTCCACCCGCGTGGGGTACACCGGGGGCGAGGTGCCCAACGCGACCTACCGCAACCATGGCAACCACGCGGAGGGCATCGAGATCATCTTCGACCCGGAGCGGATCTCCTATCGCGACCTGCTCGAGTTCTTCTTCCAGATCCACGATCCGAGCACCAAGGACCGCCAGGGCAACGACATGGGCGCGAGCTACCGCTCGGCGATCTATTACCTCGACGAGGAACAGCGTCGCGTGGCCGAGGATACGATCGCCGATGTCGACGCCTCGGGGCTGTGGCCCGGTAAGGTCGTCACCGAGGTCGAGCCGGCGGGTCCGTTCTGGGAGGCCGAGCCCGAGCATCAGGACTACCTCGAGCGCTATCCGAACGGCTACACCTGCCATTACGTCCGCCCGGGCTGGAAACTCCCGCGGCGCACCGAGTCCGCCGCCTCCTGAGCTCAAGCTCGCGGGCGAGTTTGCCGACAGACGCGGAGGGGAACTCCCCGTTCATGGCAGTTGACCCAGCAGCGCCGCACGAAGAAGCCCCGGTCGCGAGTGCGCGGCTGGAGGATACGCGGAGCCGTTCGAGCGCCTCGCTGGTCGAGATGCTCGAGCGTCTCGGTGGTTGGACCGTGGCGCTGCTGGCTCGGCCACGCGTGCGCACGACGATCAGCGGCGTTGCACTGCCCGTCGCCACCGCGATGACGCCTGTCGAGGCCGATGAGTTCCGCGCGCTGATGGCCGCGGCCGAACAGATCGTGCTGTGACCGCCCAGAGCCCCCTTCCCAGCGGCTTTGACCGCGACTCGACGGTCGAGGACGTCCTTGCCGGTATCGACCTCAGCGGCCAGTTGGCGATCGTCACCGGCGGGTACTCCGGCATCGGTCTCGAGACGGTGCGCGGCCTGAGCGAGCACGGCGCCGACGTGGTCGTGCCCGCCCGTCGCGTCGAGGCAGCCTACGCCGCCCTCAACGGCTTCGATCGCGTGGAGGTGGCTGAGCTGGACCTGGCCGACCTCGATTCGGTCAGCGCGTTCAGCACTGCGTTCCTGGCCAGTGGTCGGAGCATCGACATGCTCATCAACAGCGCCGGCGTGATGGGGCCGCCGGAGACGCGCGTCGCCCGCGGGTGGGAGATTCAGTTTGCGGCCAATCACCTCGGCCACTACGCACTGGCTAATGAGCTGTACCCGGCCCTCCGCGGCGACGGTGGCGCGCGGGTGGTCGCCGTCTCCTCCCGCGGACATAAGTTCGGGCCGATCCGCTGGGATGACCTGGAGTTCCGCGAGGGCTATGACCCCTACCAGGCCTACGGACAGTCCAAGCGCGCCAACGTGCTCTTCGCCCTCCAGCTCGACACCCTGGGAGCGGCCGACGGCGTGCGGGCATTCTCCCTGCACCCGGGCGCGATCATGACCAACCTCCAGCGCCATATGACCCGCGAGCAACAGGTGGCCCTGGGCTGGTACGACGACGCAGGCAACCTGGTGATGAACTTCAAGACCCCGTCCCAGGGAGCGGCAACCTCGTTGTGGGCCGCCACCTCCCCCCAACTCAACGGGATGGGCGGCGTCTACCTCGAGGACTGCGACATCGCGCCGGCCGTCGCACCCGGTGAGGATCCCCTCCACGGCGTAGAGGCCGACGCGATCGACCCGGGCAGCGCCGCTCGGCTCTGGGCGATCTCGGCGGAGCTCACCGGCGTGGACGCCTTCGCCACCGCCTGAGGCAGGGATCGGGCCCGCGCGGCTGGAGAGCTCAACCCAGGGCACCGTCGCTGCGATCCCAGCGTGCGAGAGCCCGTGGAACCCGTACTTGCGGGAACCCCGCAACCGACCTCCGCATGTTCCTACCTCTTTCTGGTTGTTCTCACGGAGGCTGGGATTATCGGTTCCCCCCTAGAGTTTCGACGGACGAGCTACTAAAAATTGGTTGAGGCATCCGATGTTCGACAACGCGCTCATAGCAGTGAACTGGTCCGGCAGCGGCGTCGACGCCGCGGCGTTCGCTCGCGGCCTCTGCACTGACGACGCTGATTTGACTCTCGCGCATGTCCACGCCGATGTGCCGTTGTCGCCCGACCCGCTCATCATGGAGCTGCGCAGGTTCGAGCTGCGCCATTCCCTGCGTGCCCTGAAGGGATCGGCGTTCGCCACCAAGATCGAGCCGACCCTGAGTGTCGGCGCGCCCTCGGTCAGCGACGGTCTGACCGGACTGGCCAGCATGATCGGCGCCGACCTCCTGGTGCTCGGACCGGTCGACTGGAACGGGTCCGCGGGTAACGAGCTCGCCGACTGGCTCATCCACCGCCCGTCCAGCGCACCCGCCGCGATCGCCATCGCCACCGAGGGCTTCGCCGACGAGGCGACGGCGCTGCGGCGCGTCGGCGTCGTCTGTGACGATTCGCGGACCAGCTTGCACCGACTCGCCGCGGCCCAGCATCTCGCGGGCGCGCTGGGCAGCCGGCTGAAGGTCTTCGAGGCGTCCCCGGCGGCCGCCGGTGTCCCCAGCCCCCGCCGCCGGGCCATCGCGGCTCAGCGTCTGGCTGAGTTCAGCGGGCGCGTCGACCTGCTCGTCGGCAGCGCCGGAGACCCGTCCTTGATCCATGGCGCGCAGTCCCCGGTCCTGCTCATCAACCACCTGGTGCCCACTCAGTCCCCGGCGTTCGAGCGATCCGGTTCGGCTCTGCACCGATCCCTGTAGGGATCAAGCCCCCTCCCCCGCCCTCCCCCGCCCCGCCCCGCCCCGCCCCTCCGGGCGTTTCATACTGGGCGCGTGGTCGTCAAGCAGTCGCGAAGCACGGGCCAGTTCCCTGCGCCGGTGATGGTGCTCACCGGCATCATCTCGGTGCAGATCGGTAACGCCTGGGCGGACTCCCTGTTCAAGCAGGTCGATGCCGGCGGCGCCGGGCTGCTGCGGTTGGCCTGGGCGATGGTCGTGCTCGTCGCGATCTACCGCCCCCGGCTGACCGGCCGGGGGCGAGACGAATGGCTACCGGCCCTCGCTCTCGGTCTCGTGCTGGCCGGCATGAACCTGACCTTCTACCACGCGATCCAGCGCCTGCCCCTGGGGATCGCCGTGACCGTCGAGTTCATCGGCCCGCTCGCCGTCGCCGTCACCCATTCGCGACGCGCCAGCGACGGGCTCTGGGTGCTGCTAGCGGCCGCCGGCATCCTTGCGCTGGCCCACGGCGGCGGCGGCCACGCCCTGAGCGCACTCGGCTTGATCCTGGCCGCCTGTGCGGGTGGCCTCTGGGGTCTCTACATCCTCGCCCAGGCCCGGATCGGCCGGGCCTTCAGCGATGGCTCCGGGCTCGCCCTGGCAATGATCATCGCCACCGTCGTCGCGCTGCCCGACGGCATCATCGAGGGGGGAACGGGTTTACTCCACCCCGGGGTACTCGCGGTCGGTCTGGCCGTCGGGCTGCTCAGCTCGGTGATCCCCTACTCGGTCGAGCTGAAGGTTCTGCGCCGCCTCTCAGCCGGGCTGTTCGGCGTGCTGATGAGCCTTGAGCCGGCGGCGGCCGCACTGGCCGGGGTGGTCATCCTCGGTCAGGGGCTGTCGGCGCGGGAGGTGGTCGGCATCGCCCTGGTGAGCGCCGCCTCACTCGGCGCGTCGCTGCGCGGCGGGGAGTCGCCCGCTCTGTCAGGATGACGCCTGAGATGGAGAAGAGGGTCGAGCCGATCACCGCCGCCTACCGAGGCGTCTGTTACGCATCCATGCCCCTGGCGGTCTGGTGGGGCCGCCTGGAGGTGAGCGGGCTCGAGGCGATGCCGCTCACCGGGCCCGTGCTGTTGGCCGGCAACCACGACTCCTACTGGGACACCGTGGCGATTGGCGTCGCGGCGCTGCCGCGGCGTCAGATCCGGGCGCTGGCCAAGTCCTCGCTGTGGAAGGTGCCGCTGGCCGGTCCGGTGCTCGACGGCATGGGCCAGATCCCCATCGACCGTGGTCGGGGCGACGCCGGCGCGTTGGACCGAGCCGTCGAGGAGCTCGCCAACGGGGCCTGCATCGGCGTGTTTCCCGAGGGCACCCGTTCACTCGGGCGCGAGCTGCGTGCGCGTGGTGGCATCGGCCGCCTGGCCCAACGCGTGCCCGAGGCTCAGGTGGTGTGTGTCGCGGCCAGCGGGACCGTCGACCTGCCGAAGTTTCCCCGCGAGCGACCCCACGTCAGGGTCGAGTTCTTCGCGCCCGCTGAGGGCGGACTGAGGGACGGAGAGTCGCCCAACGACTTTGCCGCGCGCCTGCTCGCGGAGATCCGAGCGCGCGCACCGATCGCCATCGCCGGACGCGCGCGCGCCGCCCGCATCGCCGCGGGGGCAGACCCGGTCCAGGACGCGATCGACTCCGGGAACCGCGCGGGTTAGACGCGTTCGAACCGGTAGTTCTCGAACAGGCCGGTGGCGACCACGCCCGGGACGGCTCGGATCTCGGCGTCGAGCCCGGAGGCCAGCTCGGAGAAGCGGGCGTCGAGCAGCAGGTTGCCCGATCCGGTGAACACCGGTCCGTCCTTGCCGGTGGCCAGACGCAGCACCACGTCGCTCGCGCCGAGCCGGGCGAGCTCTCGGGCGGCCGGGATGACCGCGTCGCGGTGCACCTCGACCGGCAAGGGGAAGTCAGCGCCGAGCGCCTCGACCGCGCTGGCGGGATCGTCGGCGAGGAGCATGTGCTGGGTGCTGGCCCAGAGCAGTTTGGCCTTGAGCGGATCGGCGCCATGGCCCTGGAGCAGGCGGCCCGCGGGGTCGACCTCATCCGCCGCGTCGAGCGCCCAGTCCGGCTCGACCGAGCCGAGCTGATCCACCCTCAGGCCGAGATTCAGAGCTGTGGTCTCCGTCTCGTAGCTGGAGCAGACCACGCCGACCGTCAGTCCCCGCTCGGCTCGCAGCTGGCCGATGCCTCGCAGCAACAGGTAGGCCTCAGCCCCGGATCCGATCCCGATCAGCTGCCCGGCCTCGACCCGCGCGAGAGCCCGTCGGGCCACTGCCTGTCGCTCGGTCAGCTCCGAGATGGACGCAGGCCAGTGCAGCAGCGCGGACGCATAGGGCTCCTCGGGGGACACGCCCGCGAAGCCTATCGGCCCCGGGCGGCTAGGCGCGGATGGCCGACAGGACGATGCCCACCAGCCCGGCCCACTGACGTCTGGCGCCCCACTCGGTCAGCTTGGTACCGGTCTCGGTGCCCGTCCTGGCGGTGACGAACCAGGCCGGCTTGGGTGAGATGGCCAGCTCGCCGTGGAGCAGCGAGCGCGGCGAGGGCCGGAACGGACCGGTGATCACCGTGCGCTCGACGTGATCGAGCAGGAAGGCGTTGTGCACGAGACCGATGCCGCTGCCGACGTCCTGGAGCGTATGTCCGGGGAAGGCGCCCCACGGTGCGCCGGCGGCGAGGAAGCCGAAGGCGGTCCAGGCATTGATCGCGATGGTGCCGTAGCGCAGAGCGGCGATCGCCTCGTCGAAGTCGCTGCCGAGCGCGGCCTTCTGCCGGGGCTCGATCAGGAGGTTGGCGCCGAGCGTGCCATCGAGTCGCTCGTTGGCGAAGCGGATGGCGGCCTTGATGAAATCCAGGCCGGTTCCGCTGATCGCGGTGTGGCCGAGCACGGGTCCGAAGTACTCGGTGGAGAAGAGATCCTGGGGGGAATCCGGCGTGACCTCGATCAGCAGGACGTTGTGGTGGTGCTCGGCGTTCGGGTAACTGCTCTCGGCGAGTTCGACCTTGCGCTCGCTGCCCGGATACCAGCTCTCGCGCTCGGGCAGCTCATCGAGCACCTGACGCAGCTCATCGAGGAACGCCTCGCGCTGGGGCCACTCGGAGGAGAGGATCATCGCCTGGCCGGCGATGCAGTTGTGCCCGCCGTTGTGCAGGCGCATGGTCGCCACGTGCTCGGCCTGGAAGCGCAGGTCGGCCTGGGACCACTCGCCCGGTACGACGATGATCGGCGCCACGCCGCCGAGCTCGCTGGTGATCTCCTTGTCCAGCTTGGGGGTGTTGGCCGCCCGACGCTCCTCGGCCTCCTCCCCCGCTCCCCACACGATCAGGTCGTGGGTGATGGCGCTGCCGGTGATGTGGACATGCCCGATGCGGGGATTGCCCGTCAGGGCGCTGCCGACGTCGGCGCCGCCGTTGATGATCCGCAGGGCACCGAAGTCGATCAGGGGCGCCAGCGCCGTCTCAAGCACCGGCGCCAGCGAGGCGAACGTCGGATTCAGCTTGAGGATCGAGGTGCGGTTGTAGGCGACCAGCTCATACAGCACATCGAGGGGACCGATGGCCGAGATGTTGCCGGCTCCGAGCACCAGCCCGACCCCGCCGTTCTGACCCCGGTGCTTGGCGCCGAGACCGGCATCGGCCTTCATCTGGGCCGCAGAGACACCGGGCGTGGACCACACCTCGGCGGAGAAGCCGTGCAACAGCACCAGCTCCTTGAGGTCGGTTGGCAGGACCCGGATCGCACTGCGCGCACCCGGCGCGTCGTGGCTGGGCAGGTCGGCGGCGGGGGAGCGGCCCTCGGCGAGGGCGCGGAGGGATTGGGCAAGGACGTTGAGGTTGTAGATGACCGCGTAGGGCCCCGAGAACCATTCCTCGCCCGCCAGGTGAGCGGGGGTGCCTTTGGCCGCGACGGCCGCGTCAGCCCAGGCCTCGGCGTGTGCCGCCACCGCATCTCGGGCACGGATGATCAGCTCGGCACGCTCGGTGAGGGGTGTGGCGGCCCAGCGCTCGGCTCCCTCGGCCAGAGCCTCGAGGTCGTGATCGATCCTGTCCTTGAGGGCCGGCGAGAGATCGTCGGCCAGCTGCGTCGTCTGTGTGTCTGTCCCCGCCATCGAAGCCTCCTTGTGGATCTCCTCCCATTGTTGCGCGTTGTCGCAGTGGTGTAGGTAAGCAAGCTCACAGGCCCCGGGCTCATGCTGATCGCGCCCTGTGGGTATGTACCTGACAGTCAACAGTTCGACGAAATTAGGATTGATCAGATGGCACAACGCACTTGGTTCATCACCGGCACCTCACGCGGCTTCGGGCGCGAGTGGTCCAAGATCGCGCTCGAGCGCGGTGACCGCGTCGTCGGGACCGCCCGCGACACCTCCACGGTTCAGGATCTCGCCGAGCAGTATCCGGACACGTTCCTCGGCATCCCGCTCGATGTGACCGACCGTGCCGCGGACTTCGCCGCGGTCAAGCAGGCCCACGACCACTTCGGCGAGCTCGACATCGTGGTCAACAACGCCGGCTACGGCCACTTCGGCATGGTCGAGGAGCTCTCTGAGCAGGAGGCGCGCGACCAGATCGAGACCAACCTGTTCGGCGCGCTCTGGATCACCCAGGCGGCGCTGCCCTACCTGCGCGAGGCCGGCAAGGGGCACATCATCCAGGTGTCCTCGATCGGCGGCATCTCCGCATTCCCGGGCATCGGCATGTACCACGCCTCCAAGTGGGGGCTCGAGGGCATCAGCCAGGCGCTGGCCCAAGAGGTCAAGGACTTCGGCATTCACGTGACGCTGATCGAGCCGGGCGGCTTCTCGACCGACTGGTCAGGTGACTCGGCCAAGCACGCCGAGGCGATCGACGCCTACGAGCCCATCCGCGAGGCCGGCCGCAAACGCCGCAGCTCCAACACCCCCGGCGACCCCGAGGCCTCCGCGAAGGCCGTGCTGAAGATCGTCGACGCGCCCGAGCCGCCACTGCGCGCGTTCTTCGGCACCGCGCCGCTCAGCATCGCCGAGCAGGACTACGCCAGCCGTCTGGAGACCTGGCGTGAGTGGCAGCCCGTCGCCGAGCTCGCCCAGGGCTGAGCGTCAGCCGAGCGCCGACCTTCAGGCTCAGGTCCGAGATCTGAGCCTGAAGGTGGTCTTGGCCAGCAGCTTGGAGGCCGAGCGCGCCGTGACCGTGTAGGTCCCCGGCTTCAACCGGGCCCGAGCGACGAGCGTCACGCTCAGCAGCCGGCCGCGCGCAGCGGACTTCAGGGTCCGTGAGGCCAGCGTCGTGCCCCGGGCATTCAGGAGCCGAATCCGAACGCTGCTGAAGGCCCGGCGGACCGCCCGGAGCCGTAGGTGCACGGTCCGGCTCGCCGTGCGGCGGTACTGCAGCTCGAGGCGAGCGCTGCTCACGCCCTTGGTGGTCGTCGTCTTTGTCTTCGTCGCCGAGGTTCCGGTCTCCGGGGCCGGCGCGGCGGTCAACGGCGCCAGCGAATCCCCAGCGGGAATGCTCGCGCAGTCGTTGTCGGCCGGAACCCCGTTGAGCCGGTCGAGGACCCAGGTCACCGCGGAGGGCAGGAACAGCAGCGCGGCGTTGCCGTGATCCTCGTTGTCGTAGATGGCGAACTGCACCGAATCACCGCGCTGGCAGTACTCGTTGGCGAGCGCCTCGTCATCGGCGTCGATCATCACGTCATCCCCGGTGCCGTCCGCGTCGCCGACGCCGATGAACAGCGGCTCCGCCGGGGTGCCCGCCGTGCCCATGATCAGGGTGTTCAGCGCCTTGACGAACACCGGGATCTGGTCAATGTTCGTGTACTGGGGCTTGAGCAGCTGCTGGTAGGTGAGACCGGGGTAGCTGCCCAGGTCCGACTCCAGGCAGCTGGCGCCGACGGCGTTGGTCACCTGCATGCCGTAGCTGGACAGATAGGTGGAGAGGTTGATGCCGAAGGCACGGGCGATGCCGACGAGCGCGGCGGGAATCGCCCCGGACCACTCCTGACTGCCGTTGACGTAGGTCAGGTTGTGGGCGAGGTCGACGGCGATCCCGCCCATGGCGGTGCCGACGATGTCGAGCGTCGGGGCGTAGGTCGGCGCCTGCTCCGCCGCCCAGTCGCTGGCGATTGCGCCACCGGAGTACCCCATGAGGGCGACCTGGGTGGAGCTCGGCACGTCGAGCAGCGATTCGGCGGCGCGGATGCCGTCGAGGGTGATGTAGCCCTCCTCGCGACCGGCCGCGAAGTCGTTGTCCTCGCTCTCGTAGTCCGAGACGACCACGGTGTCGCCGGCGGCGAGCAGCGGGGCCATCAGCGTCTGTTCGTCTGAGTTGGTGTCCTCGGTCGGGCTCCCGCCCTGGATCGCGTAGGACGGCTCGCAGTTGGACGCCAGCCCGTCATAGGCCCACTGGTAGGCGACGATCTTGGTCGTCGCAGCGGTGACGGGAGCGATCACGGTGGCGACCGCCGAGGTCGGCTGGCCGCCTTCGTCGGTGGTGGCGTAGAGAACCTGGGTCGTGGTGACCGGGATCGTCACTCCGGAGTCATCGAAGGTGGCGGCGCGCGTCCGCAGGATCGTCCCCGGCGCCACACCGCTCAACGACCCCGAGTAGCTGTAGAAGGGGTCCTGGGTCGGCAGGACGGGGCTCGCCGATGCGGCCGGGGCGACCAGCGCGAGCGACAGCGCCGTCGCCAGACATGCCACGAGCGTTGTCGCCGCCACACGGGCGACGCGAAGCTTGAACATCTTCCCTTTCTCTCCGATCGCCAGACGCGACAGGCCGCCGATCGGCCCCCACCTCGCCTCTGACTCACGGTCCATCTTCGTCGAGCCACGCCCGCTGAGCAAGTGGGAACCTGCACCGGGTCAGTCCCCCTTCCCCGATCAGGTGAAAATCTCATTGATCCGCGCGTTCGCGGCTGGATATCTGGACAGCCGATGGGTAGCTTCCAGGGCGTGCTGTCGTTTGCGATTCAGTTCGGTCTCGGCGACCACCCCTCCAAGGCCAACGGGTTCGCTCCGTTCCTGCTGATTCTCGGCTTCGCGGTGGTCGGTGGACTGCTGCTGGCGGTCATGCAGTTCACGGTGCCGCGCCTGCGTCGCGTCATCCGGGGCCGACTGCAGCGCCGCCGGCGCCTGCACGCGGCAGCCACCTCCGAGATGCGCTCACGGATGCAGATGGATGAGCTCTGCCCTCACGGTTGGCAGGCCCAAATCATCGTCTACTCACGGGCCGAGGATCTGCCGCCCGACGCACCCGATCCCGAGCGTGTCCGGGTCGCCCTCGACTGGGCACAACTCGAACTCGGCGTCTCGCCCGAGACCATCGTCGTCCGCCGCGTCTGGGCCGAGAGCGTCACCCAGGCGCTCGAGGCGATGGTCGCGGACCGCACCACCGACGAGACGTTGGCGCGCATCGAGCTGCACGCGCTCGCCGACGGCGTCGAGTGGCCTGACGACTGATTCGTTGCAGCTCGGTCACTGCGTCATCCACGTGTCGGACTGGTCGGCGGCGAACGCGTTCTACCGCGACGGCAGCCTCATGGAGTTCATCTTCCACGAGGCGCCGACCCGCCGGTCACATGCCTGAGCTCCCCGAAGCCGAACGCGCCCGCAAGGTGCTGGAGAAGGTGCTCGACCGCCGCATCGCCGAGGTCGACGATGCCGACACCTACGTCACGCGCCCTCACCAGCCCGGTGAGATCGCCAGCGCACTGCAGGGGCACCGTTTCGCCAGCGCGAACCGGCGGGGCAAGTTCCTGTGGCTGGAGACCGACGACGGTCCGACCCTCGGCCTCCACCTCGGAATGGCCGGGCGGCTGATGATCGATCCGAAGCAGACGACCCGCTGGGATCGCTTCACCGTCGCCTTCGACGACGGTTCGCGGCTGGTCCTACGCGATAAGCGACGGCTGGGACGCGCGGTGCTCAACCCGGACTACAGCCACATCGGTCCGGACGCCGCGGAGGTCGGCCGCGATGCGTTCCGCCGTCGGATCGGTGCCGGACACGCCCCGATCAAGGCGCGACTGCTCGACCAGGGCGCCATCGCTGGCGTCGGCAACCTGCTGGCCGACGAGGTGCTCTGGCAGTCCGAGATCGCCCCGGGACGTCGAACCGACACGCTGAGTGATGCGGACCTCGACCGGCTGCGGCGGGAGCTGCGCAAGGCGGTCCGCTTCGCGATCGCCCACGGCGGCGTCCACACGCTCCCGTTCGTCAAGGCGCGCCGCAGTCCCGAGGGCTGTCCGCGGGATGGGCATGCCCTCGAGCGAGCCACCATCGGCGGGCGGACCACCTACTGGTGCCCGGTCGATCAGCACTGAACCGGTCCTCCCAGCTGGCGCGCCCGTGCGTGAGATGCCGCGTGATGGGGGAATGGGTATCGATATGAGCCTTTCCACCCCCACGCCGCTGTCCCCGGCCAGCGCGACGGCCGTGTCGATGTTGTCGGCGTGCCGTGACCTGGTGCGTGACGAGGTGGCCCCCCACGTCCTGGAATGGGACCGTGACGACGTGCTGCCCGCCCCGGTGCTGGACCGGGTCGCCGAGATCGGCGTGCCGGGCGCGCTGGTGCCCGCGCGCTATGGCGGTCGCGGCCTGACGGTGGCCGAGCTCGTCCCGGTCTGGCGCACGCTCGCCGAGGGCTGGATCTCCTTGACCGGTGCGGTGAACACCACCCATCTGGGCACGGCGCTGTTACTCACCTACGGGACCGAGGCCCAGCGCGAGCGCTGGCTGCCCGGCATCGCCGCGGGTGAGATCTGGGCGTCGTTCTCGATCACCGAGCCCCAGGCCGGCAGCGATCTCCGCCGCCTCGAGACCGAGGTGGAGCCCGGAGAGCCGGGGTTGATCATCGACGGTGAGAAGCGCTGGATCGCCGGTGGGCTGTCGTTCCCCCTGACCTTCATGCTCGCGCTCGAGCGCGACCTCGAGCGACCGTCCTGCATCGTGCTGCCCAGCGAGGGCCGCGGCGGCGAGAGCTGGACGGTGGAGATGCTCGACAAGCTGGGCTACCGAGGCGTCGAGTCGGCGGCGTGGCGCTTTGACCATCATCACGCGCCGGGGGCGGAGATCCTCGGAGGCGACGCCGGCCGCGGCCGCGGCGCCGAGCAGATGATCGACGTGCTCGCGATCGGTCGCGTCAACGTCGCCTGCCGTGCCCTCGGCATCATCGATCGGGCGCTGGAGTGCGCCCTCGGCGAGGCGACGAACCGCGATATTGCCGGCGGGGTCCTGGGTGACTACACCCACGCCCAGCTCCGTATCGGCGAGATCCGGCTGCGCCAGCGGGTGGTCGAGGCCGCGGTGATGGCCGCCGCGGTGAGCATCGACGCCGGCGACCCCGCAGCGGGCGAGTTGGGGACGGCCGCCAAGGTAGTGGGTTCTGACACCGCGATCTGGGCCGTCGACATCGCCTCGCGCCTGGCGGCGAGCCGTTCCTACACCGCCGATGCCGAGCTCTCGCGTCTGCGCCGCGACGCCCCCCAGACCCAGATCGGCGAGGGCGCGAACGACTCGCTGCTGCTCGCCACCGGCAAGGGGCTCATTCGCGCGCGGACCGCAGGGTAGGCCGGCTAGAGCTCGATCTCGAGCAGCTCGCCGGGTGGGTCGCGATGGAGCAGGAAGCCCTCGCCCGTCCGGGTGACGTAGCCGCCGCGGACCAACTCGGCCAAGGCCGTCGAGACGGTCGGGCGCCGTGCGGCGATCAGTTCGGCCAGCACCTCGTGGGTCAGGGACAACGGCAGCAGGGTTCCCTCCGGCCGCACCCGGCCCCAGCGGTCGGCCATCAGCCACAACAGCATGCGCAGACGCAGCTCCACCCCGGGCTGGTGAATGATCGCCATCGTCGTCGCCAGGCGGCGCGTGCGACGTACCGCGCGGTCGATCAGCGCGACTGACAGCTCCGGGTAACGAACGAGCCGGCGGGTCACCCGGGCGTCGATGACCGCCAGGCGTGTGCGCGACAACACGCGCCAATCCGTGTCGTGGGCTAGCGAACTGAATTCGAGGCCCTGCCAGGGACGCAGCAGGTCACCCTCGCCGAGCAGCTCAGCGCCGTAGCGACCGGCGAAGCCCACCCGCCGGGTCAGCAGGCCGCCGAGCACGAGCAGCCCGGCGCCGTCGGCGGGCAGATCCGCGCGCCAGGGGCCCCGCGGAAGCGACAGCAGCGGCGCGATCAGCTCCCGTTCAGCCGGCCCGCGCAGGGCGTCGGGGATCAGGCTCCCCAGCTCCGCGTCCTCTCGGAGCAATCGGCACATGCGCGGGGGCGGGGATGGGGTCGGCGGCATGTGCGGGAATCTGACAGACCGAGGGTGACTCCCCCTCGATGTCGATCCCGCGGCGCAACAGTTTCTCGGTGTAGACAGTGGCGTAGCTGATGCGCCGCGCTGTCGCCGCGGCGATCGCGCAGACCAGCAGGATGGGCACCATGAGGGTGAAGTTGCCCGACATCTCCGCGACGCTGGCGACCGCCGTCAGCGGCGCCTGGGTCGCCCCGGCGAAGACACCGCCCATCGCCACCACGCCGTAGACGACGGTCGGCCCGGCGCTCGACCCGAAGAGGTGATGGACGATCGACCCGAAGGCGGCGCCAGTCGCCGCGCCCACGAACAGCGAGGGTGCGAACACGCCGCCTGAGCCGCCGATCGCCAAGGTCAGGCTGGTGGCAATCAGCTTGCCGGCGAGCAGCGCCAGCACGAAGGCGAGCACGTACTGCCCACTCAGGATCTTGTCCATCACCGGGTAGCCGACCCCGTACATCTGGGGCAGGATCAGCAGCAGCCCGCCGAGCGCGAGCCCGCCGACCGCCGGCCGGGCCCACTCGGGCCGACCGTGCCAGAGCCGGTCAGCGATGTCCTCCATTCCGTAGAGCACGGTCTTGAAGCTCCAGCCGATTCCCGCGGAGATGACCCCCAGCAGTGCCAGCAGCACGTAGACGAGCACACCGTGCACAGTGAGATCGTGGGGTACGCCGTTGAGGAACGGCGCCGAGCCGAAGAACGCCCGAGCGACCAGATCGGCCATCGCCGCCGAGATCGCACTGCCACACAGCGCCTGGAGTGACACCTCGCGGAGGATGATCTCGGTGGCGAACAGCACGCCGGTGAGCGGCGCGTTGAACGTGGCGGCGATCCCGCCGGCCGCGCCGAAGGCCACGAGCATGCGGGTGCGTGACGCGTCGAGTTTGAGCACCTGTCCCACGGAAGAGGCGAAGGCCGACCCGATCTGAACGATCGGTCCCTCGCGGCCGACCGAGCCGCCGCCGCCGATACACAGGGCGGACGCCAGCGCCTTGACGATGACCACCTGAGGCCGGATCCGCCCGCCGTTGCGGGCGACGGCCACCATGACCTCGGGAACGCCGTGTCCACGTGCCTCCCTGGCGTAGCGCTGCACCAGCGGGCCGTACAGGAGCCCGCTGATCACCGGAGCCGCCAGGACGAACCAGAACCCGAGGCCCGGCAGATGCGAGGAGCCGGCGTGACCCTGCTGACCGAACTGGGAGTGACCGGTGAACAGCCAGGTGCAGCCATAGACGAGCTCGCGGAAGCCGGCGGCGCCGAACCCGGCGACGACGCCGACGACAACAGCAAGCAGCGCCAGCTGGGCGGTGGCGTTGCTGGCGCCGGCCGGCGGAGGGCTCGTAGTGGGACGAGGCGCGGGGGACATCCCCACGATGCTGGGGCGCGGCACCGGTGACGACAACCCCGGCCGTCACCGAGCTGACAGAACCCGGGCTACTGCGACGGGAGCTCGACCCCGGTGAGGGACGCGAGCGCGTCGACCAGCGCGTCCTGGAACGCCGGGTCACTGACCGCGGAATGAGCCTCGGCCGGGCGCTGGTGGTAGTAGAGGGTCCCGCTCGCCAAGGCGTCGGGATCATCTGAGACCGCCAGCCACGCCTGGGTCACCGAGCCGGCCTCGAGGTCGTCCGGCGCACCGGCACCGCCCATCTTCGTCGCCACCCAGCCGGGCGAGACGGCGGTCGAGATCACCGCAGGGAACCGGCGCGCGAGGGCCGCGGCGAGCACGGTGTCATAGAGCTTTGACTCTGAATAGGCCGTGCTGGCGTTCCAGCGCCGCGTCGTCCAGTCGATGTCGTCGAGACGGCCGGCGAGCTCACGTACCTGGGTGAGGCTGGCGAGGTCGGCGATCAGCACCTCATCGACGCCGGGCAGCTGCTCGGACAGCGATTGAGCCCGAGCCGCGTTGCGGGCGTGGCCGACGACGCGGTGGCCCTCACTCAGCAGACGCCGAGCGGCATCGCGACCGAGGCCGTCGACGGAACCGGTGATGAAGACAGTCGCCACGGCTCGGCTCAGGCCGTGCGCGCCCGGGCGCGCCGGAGGGCCGCGTCGAGCGCGGGGCGCTGCTCTCGCGCCAGCCTCCGACGCAGACGCCAGGGCGCGCCGGAGAAGCTGACGTTGGCGACAGTGGCGAAGTCCGCCTCATCACAGCGCAGGGCCAGGAGCAGATGGGCGACGCGATCGCCGTGGGGCAGGTTCTTGTGCGTGACCCGGACGCAGTAGCAATTGACCCGGTGGGGGCGCACCAGCAGAGCGCCCGCCTCCCCCACCACCCAGGTACCGAATCGACCGGACTGGAGCACCAGCCCGGTCTCGGCATGCAGGCGGCGGTTCTCGTCGTCGACGAGATCCCCGAGCAGCAGCAGCGCCCGGGACTCAGGACCCGGGTCGCTGTGGGTTCGGCGGCGCAGGACCCCCGCTCCACGGTTCGCGTACAGCGCCGGGATCGCCCACGCGTGGGCGACGAGCACGAGCGCAATCGGAGCCAGGATCGGCTTGACCGCGACGAGCAGCGCCGCGGCGGCGAGGAACGGCACGCTGTGGCTGGCGGTCGTGAGGGTCCACCCACGCGCGTCTCGGCGCAGCACCGCCTCATCCACCTGGCGGCGCCAGGGGACGTTCTGGCGCTCCGGGAGCCCTGCGCTGACGGCGGCGGTCATCCGCCGGCGATCGGCCGGCGCAGGATCACCGTCGGCGCATCGAAGCCCAGCTCGGTGATCTGCTCGGCAGTGCCGTCAGGGTGGGAGACGATGCCGAAGAAACCCCGCTTCAGCTCGGCTCCGAAGGCGGTGACCGCGGCGTCATAGGCGGCCGGCTCCTCCGCGCTCCACTCCGCCAGGACGGTGTGTCCCGTCTGATCGAGCCGGATCAATTTCGACATGCGCACTCCTGGTTGGTCTCGCCTGATCAGAGCGACTTTAGAGTGCGACCCGAGTCAGTGACTGACGTCACAATGTGCTGACTCAGATGGCGAACCCGGGAGTTCCATGTCCTTCTACGACTACGTGATCGTCGGCGCAGGCTCCGCGGGCTGCGTGCTGGCCAACCGACTCAGCGTGGACCCATCGGTCCGCGTCCTCCTGCTCGAAGCGGGCGGACGGGATCGCTCATCGAAGATCAAGATCCCGGCCGCGTTTCCCAAGCAGTTCCACGACGCCAAGCTCGACTGGGACTTCAGCACCGAGCCCGAACCCTACGTCGACAACAAGTCGCTCTACATCCCTCGTGGCAAGGGACTCGGTGGCTCGAGCTCGATGAACGCGATGCTCTACGTGCGCGGACGGCCGCTGGATTACGACGGTTGGGCCGCCCAGGGCGCGCCGGGCTGGGAATACGCCAACGTGCTCCCCTACTTCCTCAAGGCCGAGGACAACGTTCGCGGAACGTCGGAGTGGCACGGCCAGGGCGGTCCGCTGCACGTCTCTGAGCAGCGCTCTCCCCGCCCGCTCGACGCCCGGCTCATCGCCGCCAGCCAGGCTGCCGGCATTCCCTACGTGCGGGATTACAACGGACCCGAGCAGGACGGCGTGGCGATGTTCCAGGTCACCCAGGCCGACGGTAAGCGCTTCAGCGCCGCCGATGCCTATCTGCGGCCCGTCGCCCAGCGCTCGAACCTCGAGGTCCGAACCCAGGCGACGGTGCTCGGGATCGAACTCGAGGGGACGCGCGCCACTGGCGTGCGGGTCCGCCACGGGCGCCGAGGCGACGAGCTCATCTCCGCGGGCGAGGTCATCCTCTCGGCGGGCGCGATCGGCTCACCCCAGCTGCTGCAGCTGTCGGGCATCGGTGCCCCGGAGGAGCTGGAGGCCGTCGGCGTCACCCCTCGCCACGCGCTGCCCGGCGTCGGCGGGAACCTCCAGGACCATCCGTTCGTCACGGTGATCTTCCATGTCTCGGACCAGGACACGCTGCTCGATGCGGAGAAGCCCAAGGCACTTGCCGAGTGGCTGCTGCGCCACAGCGGCCCGCTCACCTCCTCGGTGGCCGAGGTGGTCGCGTTTGTGCGAACACGCCCGGGTCTGCCCGCGGCCGACGTGCAGTTCCACATGGGCCCCGCCTACTTCGAGGATCATGGCCAGGAGACCTACGACGACCACGCCATGGTCATCGCTCCCGTGCTGGTCAGTCCCCAGGCACGCGGCCGGGTGTGGCTGCGCTCGGCCGACCCGACGGCCAAGCCGCGCATCCGCACCAACTCGCTGTCACACCCTGACGATCTCGCGTCGCTCGTGGCCGGCGTGAAGCTGGCGCGCGCGATCGGCGCCCAGGCTCCAGCCGCGGAGATCATCATCGACGAGCTCAAACCGGGACCGGAGGTTGACTCCGACATCGGGCTCGAGGACGACATCCGCCGTCGGCTCATGCTCATCTACCACCCGGTGGGCACCTGCCGGATGAGCGACACCCATCCCGAGGCGGTGGTCGACAGCCAGCTGCGCGTCCACGGTATCGAGGGTCTGCGCGTGGTTGACGCCTCGATCATGCCGATCATCCCCGGCGGCAACACCCATGCCCCGACGGTGATGGTCGCCGAACGAGCCGCCGACCTCATCGCGGGGAACCCGGAGCCGAGCCGGGCCCAGGCGGCGGTGACCGGCGCCGCGACGTAAGCGGTTTCAGCCGGTCTGGGAGACCGGCTCCAGCACCCACACGGTGATGGTCCGGTGCGCGGCCCGGCGCTCGTACTGGCTGAAGGCGGGATAGATGCGCAGACCATCAGCCCAGATGCGGGCGCGGCGCTCACCGTCGACCAGCTCGGCCCGCATCGCTGAGCGCCGCCCGCGGATCGACACGGTCACCTCCGGGTGAGCTCGCAGGTTGTGCACCCAGGCGGGAGTGTGGATCTGTCCGTAGTTGGAGCCGATCACCGCGAGTCCCTCGGAACTGGGCAGGCCGATCAGCGCGACGGTGCGTGGACGGCCGCTGCGCGCACCGGTGGTGGTGAGCATGACCGTCGGCAGACCGGCGAGCGCGCCGGCAACCGTGACCCGGCCGCGGGTCGCCCGGTGCAGCGGGATGTCGATCCGCGGCAGGGCACGGGCGAACATCCACGACCCCGGACCCGAGGCGGCGAACTGGCGCAAGAACCGCTGCAGCGCATTGGCTTCATCGAATGCGTAGGCGATCTGGGTTGTGTACCTCATCTGCGGGCGCCGGTGGCGATGCTCAGCGCCGGGCGGGCCGTCCAGCCGTCTGAGTCAGCCCCACCGCCTCCGCTAAAGTCACTCTCCGTCCGGGTAGCCCGAGGTCAGCTGACGCACGTTCGCTAACCTGAGCTGCCCAAATCCCTGCCGCTATCGTCTAGGGGACTAGGACGCCGCCCTCTCACGGCGGTAACCCGGGTTCGAATCCCGGTAGCGGTACTGCAAGAACCCCAGTTATCACTGGGGTTTTTGCGTTTCGGGCGCCTACCGTAACGGCTGCATCCCCTCCGCCGCTCTGCCTCACGCGGTCATAGAGCGATGACCCCCACTGCTGTGCCGGGACCGTGGTGCATCGGCTGGATATCCTCGCCTGCGGCCGGGCGTGACGCAGTAACCCTCAAGCCATGGTTGAGAGTGTTCCGCGGAACATCGCGCCGCCGCTGTGGGGTCAGAGCCCGACCGATCCGGTCGGCCGACCGGTCGTCTCGGGATCGGCGTCGGCCAGGTCGGCCGGGCTGATCGCCGCGAAGGTGAAGATGGCGCAGCCGCAGAGACAGGCGACCCCGATGATGTGGGCCCAGGGTGGATTGAGGGCGGTAAGGAAGCCGAGGCCACCGAGCAGGCCGGCGACGGCGAGACGGGCGCTCAGGGCGTCGGACAGGCGAGCGCGCACGTCGGCGTTCCCCACCCCCACGCCCTCGGGCGCAGACATCGCGTCGAAGCCACCGTGCAGGAACAGGCTGAAGAGCCAGCCGAGCGACGGGAAAAGGATGAGCACCCCCATGGCGATCGCGATGAGCAGGGCGACGTCGGTGGCGTTCGAGGCGGCGGCCTGGGCCAGGGTCAGGCCCGGCAGCAGCTCGGGCTGCTGGGCCAGAGCCCAGCCGATGATGAGGCCGCCGACCGCCACGGCGGCTGAGAAGCGCGCCGCGGCGAAGCGGCGGGTCAGCACCAGACTGAACGTGGCGATCCCGCCGATGAGCGAGATGACCACCCCGACGAGGCCCGGCCCGGTGAGCAGCCGCTCGAAGAGACGGTGGGCGTCGCTGTGGAGGATCGGCAGCCCGACGATGGCGATCGCACCGGCGGCCCCGGCGGCGAGCATCGCGCGGCGCCGGAACGCCTCGACGAGCGCGGTCTCGTCGTGACGGGCCGCGTCGGCGGCCAGATAGACCGCCGCCATGTAGGCGGACACCACGACGAACAGGGCACCGACGAGGATCGACGTCGGGTTGAGCCAGGAGCTGAACAGACCGCCGGCCGCGTTGCCGGTCGGCACGCGTCCGGACGCGATCGCTCCGACCATCGTGCCGAGCGCGAAGGGCGTGAGGAACGAGGCGACGGAGAACAGCCCGTCGATGAGTCCGACCTCGCGTGGCTGGGAGGTGGCCGAGCGCAGCGCGTAGGCGGTGCCGCGGAAGATGATCCCGACGCCGGCCAGCAGCAGGGGCAGCGCGAGCGTGGAGGCGATCGCCCCGAACGCGGAGGGATAGGCGGTCCAGGTCACGGTGAGCACGAAGATCAGCCAGACGTGGTTGGCCTCCCACACCGGCCCGATGGCGTGGTGGGCGTGGTCGCGGATCTCGTGCGCGCGCTCAGCACCCGCCTCGGAGCGGTGGGGGGTGATGATGGTGGCCAGCTGCAAGATGCCGGCGCCGAAGTCGGCGCCGCCGAGGATCGTGTAGAGCGCGAGCCCGATGAGGATGAAGATCGCCGGCAGGTCATAGAGATGCATGCTCAGACCCCCACCAGACGTCGGCGTTGGCTGTCGCTGCCCTGGGGATCGGAGGGTCCGTCCAGCGGCGTCTTGGCGAGCCGGCGCAGGATCCAGGCCGCTGCGAGGGCGAGCAGCACGTAGGCGGCGGCGAGCACCCCGTAGCTGACCGGCACCGCCGCTGTCCGGGTCACCGCCTGGGTCGCGGTCATCACCCGGTAGACCACCCAGGGCTGGCGACCCACCTCGGTGACCAGCCAGCCGCAGATGAGCGCCGCCAGCGCGGCGGGACCGGCCGCCGCGGCGGCGAGGTAGAACCACTTCTGGGTGGGCAGGCCCCGCTTGCGGTAGCGCGTCCACATGAACCACACCGCCAGCACAGCCAGGCCGGTGCCGACGGCCACCATCAGCTGGAAGGAGTAGCGGGTGATGTTGACCGGGGGCCGGTAGGCGACCGGCACCGCGTCGAGCCCCTGCACCTTGGCGTTCCAACTGTGGAAGGCCAGCAGCGAGAGCAGATGGGGAATGGCGATGCCGAACTTCACGCCGCTGTCGGTGAACCAGCCGAGCAGGTGCTCGGACGCGCCGCTGGTGGTGTGGGCGAGCCCCTCGATGGCGGCCAGCTTGGTCGGCTGCTCGGTGGCGACGTCACGCGCGACCCAGTCACCGACGATCACCTCGAGCGGTGAGGCGACGGCGGCGAAGGTGAACGGGACGGTGAAGGCGATGCGCTCATAGCGCCCCCAGCGGCCGCGCAGACGCCCGATCGCATAGGGCATGGCAAGCAGGAAGCCGGCGACCATGAAGGCGCCGACGTACATGTGGGTCAGCTCGTTCCACAGGAAGCTGTTGCCGAACAGAGCCGCCCACGGGTGGACGTCGACCGCCTTGCCGTTGACGAGCTTGAAGCCGGAGGGGTGCTGCATCCAGGCGTTGACGGAGATGACCATCAGCGACCCGGTGAAGCCGGAGAAGACGATGGGGATGATGGTCAGCAGATGCAGGCGCGGGGAGAAGCGCTTCCAGCTGTAGACGTAGATCCCGATGAAGATCGCCTCGAGGAAGAACGAGAAGCCCTCGATGGCGAAGCCGAGCCCGAAGACCCCGCCAAAGGTCGACATGAACGACGGCCACAACATGCCCATCTCGAAGGAGAGGATGGTCCCGGTCACCGCGCCGACGACGAACAACGCCGCCATGATGCGCGTCCAGCGCCGGGCCAGGGTGCGGTAGAGGTCGTCCCCGGTGCGCACGTAGCGCCACTCGACGAAGCCGATGAACGCCGGCAGCGCGATGCCGAAGCACACCATGGGGATGTGCACGATGAACGACAGCGCCTGGAGCTGGCTGGCGGCCTTGAGGTAGACGACGTGGCTGCCGACGGCGGCTGAGCTCAGACCACCCATGCTTCACCTGCGCAGGGACGAGGAGTTTCGGAGATGGGCACGATCAAGCTCTCACTTTCGGGATGTGCGGTGAAAGGTGAGGCGATCGTGGCCTCCTGGGATCGCCAACCGTGAGTGACCCCAATACGACTTATATCAGCCCCGCCTTACGCTCGGTATATGAATCGGATGACGTCACGGCGCGGGGACTGGGAGAGTGAGCGCGAGGTCCAGACCGCCGCGCTGAAGTCCGGAGTCTGGCTCGGATGGTTCTCGGTGGCGGCGGTGCTGCTCGCTCTGGCGTTGGGGATCCACGCCCACCACCGGCTGCTCGTCGCGCTGCTGATGCTCGCCGCGGGAATCAGCAACGGCCTGGTGCTGCGCATCCCCCAGCGCTGGTGGAACACCCCCCAGCGCGGGGAGATCCTCCTGGCGGTCTGGTCGGGCGGGCTGCTGGCGCTCGCGGCCGCCGTGGTGTTGCTCGCCGGCACCCAGGCGGACTTCGGCCTGCTGCTGTTCCTCGGCGTGCCGTTCCTGGCCACCATCCACTCGGGTCTCCAGCGGATCGCGTGGGTGGCCATCGCGATCGGCGGCCTGGCCCTGGTGCTGGCCACGAGCGGGGACTTCACCGCCGGTGCGGTCGTGCTTCGGGCCGTGCTGCTGGCCGGCGCCGCCATGCTCGCGGTGGGTCTGGCTGACCTCAACCGGCGGACCGCGGCGGCCCAGGCCGAGCTGCGTGAGCGCGCCGAGCTCGAGCGACTGCTGCTTGCCGAAGCTCATCACCGGGTCAAGAACAGCCTCCAGACGGTGGCCGATCTGCTGCTGCTCGGCCGTCCGGAGGGGCCCGACGGGCATGTCTTCGACGAGACGGCGGACCGGATCCGCGCGATCGCCGTGGTCCACCGTCTGCTCGTCGACGGGCGCGGCGCCGACGTGTCCGCGGCCGAGCTGATCGATCTGGTCGCCCACGGCGTGGCGCCGGACGCCGAGGTGTCAGCGGTGGATGTCCGCCTCGACGCCAATCAGGCTCAGTACGTGGGCATGGTCGCCAACGAGCTCATCGCGAACGCCACCCAGCACGGGAGCCCGCCGATCCAGGTCGACCTCGAGCGCGAGCTCGACGGTGGGTTGGTCCTCGCCGTGCGCGACCACGGAGACGGACCCAACGGCCACGCGTCGGGTCTGGGCCTGCAGCTCGTCGAGCGGATCGTCGATCAGAGCCTCGGCGGCCGCTTCACCGTGGAGCACACTGCGGAGGGCATGACCGAGGCGAAGATCACCTTCGAACCCACGCACTGATGCGCATCCTGATCGCCGAGGACGACCCGGTGATCGGCCTCGCCCTGGCGCGGCGGGTACGTGCGCTGGGTCATGAGACGGTCGGCCTGGCCAAGGACGGAGTCGAGGCGATCGCACTCGCGGCCAGCGTCGCCCCGGACCTGTACCTGTTCGATATCGACATGCCCCACGTCGACGGTCTGACCGCGGCTTCGGAGCTGGCCCGACGCGGTCTGCGCCGCCCGGTCGTGGTGGTCACCGGGGTCGAGGATCCTGATCTCATCGAGCGGTCGATCGCCAGCGGCGTCAGCGCGTATCTGACCAAGCCGGTCAACGACCGGGAGCTCGACGCGGCGATCAAGCTCGCCGCCATGCGGCACAAGGAGTACCTCGACCTCGAGGCCGAGGTGAGCGAGGCCCGCCAGGCGCTGAGTGACCGCAAGCTCGTGGAGCGGGCCAAGGGCCTGCTGATCGATTCGCTGTCGCTCAGCGAGCCCGAGGCGTTCCGGCGGATCCAACAGGCCGCCCGGCGCCGCAATCTCAAGCTCGTGGAGATGGCTCGACTCGTGCTTCAGGACGCCGACGTCCTGACCGACGAGTCGAGCGGCAGCGGAGGCTGAGGCGCCCCGACCGGGCCCGGGCGGGGGTCGGGTCAGGTCAGGACAGAAAGGTGCAGTCCGGCGAGAACGGCATCGGTGGCCGCTGAAGGCGTCGCGAACAGCCGTGCGGTCCACAGCCATTGGTCGACCCGCATCAGCCGCCGGCCAGCACGGGCCGGTAACCCTCCGCCTCCAGTACATCGACCACCACCGCGCGGTGATCACCCTGGATCTCGATCACGCCCTGCTTCACCGAGCCACCAACCCCGCAGCGCTTCTTCAGCCGGCCCGCCAGCTCCTTCAGTCCGGCGTCGTCCACCGGCACCCCGGAGACGGTGGTCACGGCCTTGCCCCGACGGCCCGCCACCTCACGACGCACCTTGACCCGATCACCATCGGCGCGGCGTTCTCGGAGTCCGCGGTCCGGCGCCTTGCGCAGGTCGCCGTCGGTGGTTGAGTACACGACCCGGGAGTCCGCCTTCATGTCCTTCACGGTACCGCCCGGCCACTCCGCCCTGGCCCCGCCAGCCGCCGCGCGGTCAGCGGGGAATCAGCGACAGCTTCAGCGTCGTCGTCGCACGTGAGTCCTCGACGCTGAGGCTGAAGGGCTCAGCCTTCGCCTTGTGCTGCTTCACCTGGGTGACCAGCGACCTGGCGATGGACAGGTCCGCGGCGGAGAAGGTGATCGTCGCGCTGGTGCCCGACAGCGTGATGGTCACCGCCGAACCCGACACGCTGATCTTGGCGTCCTTGACTGACACCTTGATCCCGGCGCGGATCTTCTTGGCCGTCCGGGAGGCGCTGAAGCCGGCCGGTAGGTGGATGACGAGCTTGGTCAGCTTGGTGGACGGGGCCGCCTTGACCTTGACCACCAGCGACGGGCGACTGGTTGCCGTTCCGCTGGCCGTGGCGGTGGCCGAGGGGACGGTCACCGTCTTGGGTGCGCTGCTCGGGGGCGGGGACCCGGCCGAGCTCGGCGTGGATCCGCTCGCGGTGGGCGAGGGCGCCCCCGACGACCCGCCAGCCGAGCTGCTGGTCGAGCTGCCGGTCGAGCTGCCGGTCGAGCCTGCCCCCGATGATCCGTTGCTGGAGGAGTCGCCGCCCGAGTTGCCCGTCGACCCGCCACCGCTCGGATCGCCACCGTTCGACCCAGCGCCGCTCGACCCACCACCGCCCGGGTCGCCGTTGCCGGGCGGGCCGCCGGAGGGGCTGCTCACCGAGGCGGCGGCGATCACGACGCTGAACGTCACCGTGGCGTAGGCATCGTTGGCGTCGTAGGCCTCGACGGTGACCGGGGTGGCGGCCTGCACCGCGGTCGGCGTCCCACTGATCAGACCGGTCGTGGGGCTGAGGGACACCCCGGGCGGCAGGTCACCGGCGTAGTAGGAGAGGGCCTCGCTCGGACTGGTGTCGCTGGCCTGGATCTGCAGGTTGACCGGGGTGCCCACCGTCCAGGCCTGGCTCGGCACGGGCGTGACGGACACGGTCTCACTGTCCACCCTCCAACTGAAGGTCTCCTGGACCGCGGATGACGCCGGGTTACTCGAGCTGGCGGTGATCGTCGCGGTGCCGATCTGGGCGGCATCCGCGACGCCGCTGATCGCACCGGTGCTCGGGTTGATGCCGACACCCGAGGGCAGGCCGGTTGCCTGGTAGGTGATCGTGGTGGGCGGCGGCGC
This sequence comes from Solirubrobacteraceae bacterium, assembly GCA_965198695.1. Lineage (GTDB taxonomy): Bacteria > Actinomycetota > Thermoleophilia > Solirubrobacterales > Solirubrobacteraceae > Palsa-465. Next base: position 544,050 of record CBDAPW010000004.1, read on the forward strand.
ACTGTCGCTCGCCGTCACGCTCAGCTGGATGGGGCTGGTCTCGATCCAGGTCTGGCTGGAGATCGCCGGGCTGGTGAAGTGCACGGCGTAGGTCGAGGTGACGACGGCGGTGAAGGTCGTGCTGGCCTGGGACCCGAGGTCGTCGGTCACGGTGATGGTGACCGGAGCCGACTGGTCGATGGTCGGGGTTCCGCTGATCGTGCCCGTGCTGGACCCCAGTGTCAGACCCGCCGGCAGGTCGGGTGAGCTGTAGGTGTAGCTGCGGCCGGGGACGCTGTCGGTCGCGCTGACCGAGACGGGAGTCACCGGGGTCCCCAAGGTCCAGTGCTGGGGGGAGACGGCTCCCACGGTCACCGTCGACGGGGTGCTCGTCCAGCTGAACTGCTCGGTGGCGGGGCTGGCGCCCCCTGTCGACGCCTCGATCAGCGCGGTGCCGTTTCCGATGAACTGCGGGGTTCCCGAGATCCGCCCGCTGTCCGCATCGATGCTGACACCGCTGGGCAGCCCGATCGCGCTGTAGCTGACTGCGGCCGAACCTTCCGTGGCGCTGACCGTGATGGCGGAGATGGCATTGCCGTAGCGCCAGGACTGACCGGCGATCGGCGCGCTGGAGAAGTGCACCGCCGTGGCCGCGGTGATGGTCCAGGTGAAGGTCTGCTCGCTGGTGGCTCCGTCGTCGCTGACCACCACCGTGGGGAAATACGTGCCGACGCCCGCCGCGGCGGAGGTGGGCTGGCCGCTGAGCACGCCGAGGGTGGACAGGGTGATCCCCGGTGGGAGGTCGAAGGCGCTGTAGACAGCGCCGGAGTCGGGTGTCGTGGCGCTGAGAGCCAGCTGCACACTGGCCCCCTCGGCGGTGGTCTGGTTGGCGATCTTGGTGATCGCCACCGGGTCACCACACAGCGTCCCGGCCAGGAGGGCCCCGTTGGGCGTCCCCAGGCCGCTGGCCATGTCATAGCCCGCTCCGGCGGCATAGACGCCCTGGGCGACCCCGTTGGTGGCGTTGAAGCCGCTGCTCACGTCGTTGAAGTCACGGGCGTAGGTGGCGGAGTTCTGTGCCGCGGAGTACAGCGCCGGGTTGAGAAAGCCGAGCTTGCCGCTGCCCGCGGCGCAGGCGCTGCCGCTCGAGTCGTTGGCCAGGGCGATGTAGGCGGCCCACAGCGGAGCCGCAGCGCTCGTGCCCCCGAAGACGCTCCACTTCCCGTCCCAGTAGATGGCGTAGCCGGTGTCGGAGTCGGCGTCGGCGGAGACGTCGGGCACCTCGCGGCAGCCGGGTCCCTGGGTGCTGGTCCCGTCGGCGCTGGCGGCGGTCGCGCAGGCGGCGGGCGGTGTGTCGGCCAGGTTGAGCGAGGACTGATAGGTCGGCTCCTCCCAGACGCTCGAGTAGCCGCCGCCACCGCCGGCGGCCGCGTCGGCGTTCTTGGCGTTGTAGGCGTCCCACACGGTCTCGGGCCCGGGGGTGCCCAGATCGGCGAGGCTCGTGCCCCCCACGCCGGTCACGAAGGGCTGACTGGCCGGGTCGTCGACGCTCAACGCCTGGGATCCAGAGCCCTGCACGCTGCAGGCCGAGGAGCCGGAGTCCCCGGAGGCCGCCAGCACAGTCTGGCCCTGGATCGCCGCCTCCTCGAAGTCGGTGTTCTCACTCTGGATCAGGCCGGGGTTGCCGGCCTGATCCTGGGGCTCGCAGAGTCCCCAGGAGGTGGAGATGACCTGGGGCAGATGCGTGGCGGAGACGAGGGCGTTGTACTCCGCGGACTCGTCGCTGCCGGGGGCCTCGTAGACCTGGATGGTCGCCTGGGGGGCCAGCCCGAGGATGTCCTCGATGTCCAGGGCAGCCTCCCCGCTCTGGGTCGCGCTCCGGATACCGCCCGCCACCGGAGTCACCGAGACGTTGGCGTCGCTGATCCCGAGACAGCTCGCGTAGGCGTCGATGTCCGATTGGGTGTAGGGCTCGAACTCGACGAGGGCGATCGTCTGACCGGCCCCCTCATCCCCGGTGCGGTAGAAGCCGTCGAGGTCGTACTGGGTGGCCAGCTGGTCAGGGAAGTAGTAGCCGCCCTCCGGAGTGTCGTCGGGGGCCTCGGTCGTCCCCGGCTGACCGTCGACGGTCGGGCAGCTGGAACCGGTGGGCTGGGGCCCACCGGTGTCCACCGACGGTTGAGCCGTCGGCTCGGCCAGGTCGCTGAGGCCGTCGATCGACTGGACGTCGGCGGCGATCGACCCGGCCACCAGCGGCGCGGCGTCGGCGCTGTAGCGCTGCTGGCCGTTGACCTCATAGGCGCTCAGGCCCACCGAGAAGGCCTGCTCGATCTGGGCGGCGGTTCCCGTCACCGATACCGACAGGCCGTTGGCGCTGAGGGGCCCCGGATTGAGCCCATGGCTGCGCAGAGAGCTGATCACGGCGGCGGCGCTCGTGGGATTGGCGCCAAAGCGCTGGGCGAACTGCGCGACGCTGAGGTACTGGTGGTAGTCGGGGCTGCCGGGCGTGGCGACCGCGCCGGCGTAGGCGGCGAGGCCGCTGGGATCCCGCGGCTCCAGCGCCAGCGTGAGGTGCAGGTCGGTCTGCGCCGCGAGCGCCCCCAGAGCCCGGGCGCCGTGGGGAGCGACCGCGGCTCGCCCCAGACGCTCTGCTCGGACACCGGCGGCCGGCGCGACCGCGACCCAGCTCAGCCCGATGCCGAGCACGGCGAGGGCCAGCCAGCCGCGGCGCAGCGCCGCGGCTACCACCGCGCGCGCTGACGGGGTCGTCCTCATGGGTCGCGCATTCTCTCGCATGGATCCATGGTGAGAGGCGAGCGTTATACGAACGTCACACCCACCTCACCATGCATCGGCCGAGTTTGAGGCGCGTATGAGCCGGACAGCCCCACAGCGTCCCCGATTGTCCAGGAGCGCATGTGACGAGTTTTGGCTACACGATGATGACCGAGCAATCCCGGCCCGACCGGTTGGTCAGCGATCTCGTCGCGGCCGAGCGCGCCGGTTTTGACTTCTCGGTCTCCTCCGACCACTATCAGCCCTGGCTCAGCGCCCAGGGCCACGCCGGATATGCCTGGTCGATCCTCGGCGCCGCCGCCCAGGCGACCGAGCGCATCGGGCTGATGACCTACGTCACCTGCCCGACCGTGCGCTATCACCCCGCCGTCGTTGCCCAGAAGGCGGCGACCATGGGCATCCTCTCCCACAACCGCTTCCGTCTCGGACTCGGCGCCGGGGAGAACCTCAACGAGCACGTGGTCGGCAAGGACTGGCCGTCGGTCGGAAAGCGCGCGGCGATGCTGGCTGAGGCGGTGGAGATCATCGGCGGCCTCTTCGACGCCGAGGACGAGGAGACCTACAACTTCCGCGGCCGCTACTTCGACGTCGAGACCGCCCGCCTGTGGGATAAGCCCGACACCCGGGTGCCGATCGGCATCGCCGTCTCGGGCGAGCAGTCCTGCCGCCTCGCAGGCCGCCACGGCGATCTGATGATCGCGGTCGAGCCCAAGCCGGAGCTGGGCGAGATGTTCGACGCCGCCGGGGGCAGCGGCAAACCCCGGGTCGGGCAGGTGCCGGTGTGTTATGACCCCGACCGCGACGCTGCGATCGCGCGCGCCCATGAGCAGTTCCGCTGGTTCAGCTTCGGCTGGAAGGTCAACGCGGACCTGCCCAACCCCGACGCCTTTGAGGCGGCCAGCGCGTCGGTCACCCTCGACGACGTCGCCGAGGGCATCCCCTGTGGCCCTGACGTGGAGACCCATGTGGAGGCGATCCGCCCCTACCTGGAGGCCGGCTTCACTGAGATCGCCCTCGTTCAGATCGGCGCCGAGCATCAGGAGCCGTTCATCACCTGGGCCGAGCGGGAGCTGCTGCCCGCCCTGCGCGAGCTCTGAACCCATCACCCAAAGCGGACAGAAACTGTCCGCAGGAGAGATACGCTCGTTCGGATGGCTGATCCGCTCGCCCTGTTCTCAGCCCCGACGCGGAACTGGTTCAACCGGGCCTTCGCCTCCGCCACCGCGGCCCAGGCCCAGGCCTGGCCGGCGATTGCCTCGGGTGAGCATGTCCTGCTGAGCGCCCCGACCGGCTCGGGCAAGACGCTCGCGGCGTTCCTGTGGGCGATCGACGCGCTGGCCCGCGAGCGTGCAACCGAACGCGCGGGCCAGCCCCCGGTCCCACAGACCGGGGGCGCAGAGGCGAGCGGAGGCACAGAACGCCCCAAGGGCATCTCGCTCGTCTACGTCTCCCCGCTCAAGGCGCTCTCCTACGACATCGACCGCAACCTGCGCGTGCCACTGCGGGGGATCGGCGCGGATCTGTCGGTCGCGGTGCGCACCGGCGACACTCCCCAGCGCGAGCGCCAGGCGATGCTCAAGGAGCCGCCGGACATCCTCATCACCACGCCCGAGTCGCTCTACCTCATGCTCACCGGCCGGGCCCAGGAACTGTTCGCCCCCGTGCGCTGGTGCATCGTCGACGAGGTCCACGCGGTGGCGGCCACCAAGCGTGGCGCGCACATGGCGCTGACCCTGGAACGGCTCGCCGCGGTGGCCGACGCAGAGGTGCAGCGCATCGGCCTGTCGGCCACCCAGAACCCGCTCGAGGAGGTCGGGCGGTACCTGGTCGGGCCCAGCCGCAGCTGCCGGGTCGTCGACACGGGAACGCGCAAGCCGCTCGATCTCAAGATCCAGGTTCCGGTCGAGTCGATGGTGAGTCCCGGGGACACGCCCGGCGCCGAGCTCGATCCGCTGCTCGGCGGCACCGAGCCGACGCGCAACTCGATCTGGCCGGCCATGTACCCCGAGCTGCTCGCCCTGGTGCGCGAGCACCGCTCGACGATCATCTTCGTCAACAACCGCCGCGGCGCCGAACGGCTGGCGTTGCGACTCAACGAGCTCGCCAACCTCGAGACCGAGACGCCCGTCGACATCGCCCGCGCCCACCACGGCTCACTCGCGCGGGAGGAGCGCACGGTGGTCGAGGAGCTGCTCAAGTCCGGTCAGCTGCCGTGTCTGGTCGCCACGAGCAGCCTCGAGCTCGGCATCGACATGGGCGCCGTCGACCTGGTCATCCAGGTGGAGTCGCCCAAGTCCGTCGCCTCGGGCCTCCAGCGCATCGGCCGCGCCGGGCACAACGTCGGCGATGTCAGCCGTGGACGCATCTTCCCCAAGTTCCGTGCCGACCTGCTCGAGTGCGCGGTGGTCGCCCGGCGCATGCGCGAGGGCCAGATCGAGACCACGGTCGTCCCGCGCAACCCGCTCGATGTGCTCGCCCAGCAGATCGTGGCGATCGCCGCCGCCGTCGGTGAGGAGGCGACCGTCAACGTCGAGGAGCTGTTCGCCCTCGTCACCCGTACCTACAGCTACGCCGAGCTCAGCCGGGCGGTGTTTGAGAACGTGCTCGACATGCTCGACGGGCGCTATCCCTCCGCCGAGTTCGCCGAGCTGCGCCCGCGCATCATCTGGGACCGCATCGAGGGCACGGTCCGCGCGCGCAAGGGGGCGTTCCGCCTGGCGGTGACCAACGCCGGCACGATCCCCGACCGCGGCCTCTACGCCGTGGTGCTCCCCGACGGCCGCCGCGTCGGCGAGCTGGACGAGGAGATGGTCTATGAGGCCCGCCCGGGCCAGACCTTCCTGCTCGGCGCGTCGACCTGGCGGATCGAGGAGATCCAGCGCGACCGCGTGGTCGTCACCCCCGCCCCCGGGCTGCCCGGCGCGGTCCCCTTCTGGAAGGGCGACACCGTGGGGCGCCCGGCCGAACTCGGCGCGGCGATCGGCGCCTTCGCCCGCTGGGCGGTCGACGCCGACCCGGCGGGTCTGGCCGCCGACTACGACCTCGACGAGCGCGCCGCCCACAACCTGGTGGAGTTCCTCAACGACCAGCGCGACGCCACGCGGGTGATCCCCTCGGACCAGGCGATCGTCATCGAGCGCTTCCGCGACGAGATCGGCGATTGGCGCGTGTGCGTGCTCTCGCCCTTCGGCGGGCGCGTCCACGCCGCCTGGGGCATGGCCATCTCGGCGCTGCTGCGCGACGAGCTGGGCCTGGAGTCCGACGCCATCTGGTCCGACGACGGGATCATCGTCCACCTCCCCGACGCTGACGAGCTCGATCCGGCCCGCCTGGCCGAGCTGGTGATGGTCGACCCCGACGAGCTCGAGGAGCTGGTGGTCGGTGAGCTGTCGGCCAGCGCGCTGTTCGGCTCCCGCTTCCGCGAGAACGCCGGTCGCGCCCTGCTGCTGCCCCGCGCCTATCCCGGCCGGCGCACCCCCCTGTGGCAACAACGGCTCAAAGCCCAGTCGCTGCTCGAGGTCGCCCGCAAGTTCGACGACTTCCCCATCGTGCTGGAGACCTACCGCGAGTGCCTCCAGGACGTGCTCGACCTGCCGGCGCTCAAGGGCGTGCTGACCAAACTGGCCCGACGCGAGATCTCGCTGGTGGAGGTGGAGACGGCCACCGCCTCTCCGTTCGCCTCCTCGCTGCTCTTCGACTACGTCGCCACCTACATGTACGAGGGCGACACGCCCAACGCCGAGCGCCGGGCGGCCGCGCTGTCCCTGGACCGGGACCTGCTGCGCGAGCTGCTGGGTCAGGAGGAGCTGCGCGACCTCATCGACCCGGACGGGCTCAGCGCCGTCGAGGCCGACCTGCAGTGGCTGTCGGAGAACCGCCAGGTCGCCACCCGCGACGCCCTGCACGACATGCTGCGCACCCTGGGTGATCTCTCCGACGCCGAGGTGGCCGAGCGCGTGCTGGCCGGTGTCGACGCCGCGACGATGCTCGGCGAGCTCGAACGCGAACGCCGCGCCATCCGCCTGAGGATCGGCGGTGAGCCGCGCTGGATCGACGCCAGCGACGCGGGCCTCTACCGCGACGCGCTCGGCGCCGTCCCGCCCGGCGGGCTCCCCGAGGCGTTCCTCGCCGACGTGCCCGACGCCCTGACCCGGGTGATGACCCGCTACGCGCTCACCCACGGCCCGTTCCCCACCGAGTGGCCGCGTGAGCGCTACGGCGTCGACGTGTCGGCGGTGCTCAGCCTGCTCGAGCGCGACGGCGACCTCGTCCGGGGTGAGCTGCGGCCCGGCGGCGCGGACCGCGAGTGGTGTCACCCCGAGGTGCTCCGGCGGCTGCGGCGCGCCTCGCTGGCCGCCCTGCGCAAGGAGGTCGAGCCCGTCGACGCGCTGGCCCTGGCCCGCTTTCTGCCTCGCTGGCAGGGGGTCGACCGCCAGCGTCCGGCCGGGGCGGGCATCGACCGTCTGCGCGACGTGCTCGTCACCCTCCAGGGCGTCGCCGTGCTCCCGGAGGTGTGGGAGAGCGACCTGTTGCCCCGCCGGGTCGGCGCCTACTCCCCCAGCTGGCTCGATCAGCTGTGCGCCGCCGGCGAGGTGGTGTGGATCGGGGCGGGGTCGCTCGGTCGCAGCGGGCGGGTGGCCCTGTACTTCCGCGACGATGTGGCCCTGCTCGGCGCTGCCTTCCACGCCAAGGGCGCTGACTTCGAGGGCGGCGTGCACGCCCAGATCCGCGACCGGCTGACCGCTGGGGCCTGCTTCTACTCCGACCTGATCGTGAGCGTGGCCGACGCGTCGGCCAGCGATCTCCAGGATGCCCTGTGGGATCTCGTGTGGGCCGGCGAGGTGACCAACGACGCCTTCCAGCCCCTGCGCGCCGGCCGGCGCAAGCTTGCCGCCGCGGCCGCTCCCCGCGGTCCCATGGGCGCCCGTACGGTTGAACCGCGCCAACGGCGCTCGGGCTCCTTCGCCTCGCGCCGCCGCGCCGCCACCGCGGTCCAGGTCCAGGGCCGCTGGTCGCTCACCACCGGCCTGTTCGCCGCCAGCGAGAAGGTGGACCCAACGGCGCGGCGCCGCGCCCTGGGTGAGCTGCTGCTCGAGCGCTACGGCGTGCTCACGCGCGAGCACGTGCTGGCCGAGGGCATCCCCGGCGGCTTCAGCGGCATCTACCCCGAGCTCGGAAATCTCGAGACGCTCGGCACGGCGCGTCGTGGCTACTTCGTCGAGGGTCTCGGCGGCGCGCAGTTCGCCCTGCCCGGCGCGGTGGAGCGTCTGCGCGAACGCCCCGGCCTCGACGACCCGCCGCTCGTCCTGTCCGCCGTCGACCCTGCCCAGCCCTACGGTTCGGTGCTGCCCTGGCCCGAGCGCGCGGGCGAGAGCGAGGACCCGGCCCCCGCCGGCACGACGCGGTCGCGCGGACCGGCCCGGGTCTCGGGGGCCTATGTGGTGCTGATGGCGGGCGAGCCGATCGTCTACCTCGAGCGCGGCGGCAAGGGCCTGCGGACCCTGGTGTCCGCACACGATGAACGCCTGGCTCCCGCGCTGGGGGCGCTGGCCGAACACGTCCGCAGCGGTCGCGGCTCGGTGCGCCGCATGGCGCTCGACAAGGTCGACGGCGAGCCGGCCACCGGGTCGGCGCTCGAGGCCGAGCTGGTCGCCGTGGGGTTCCAGGAGGGACCGCGGCGACTCACCCTCAGCGCCTGATCGCTGGGCCTCGGCTCCGCGGCGGGCTCAGAGCTGACAGCCCGGGCACCAGTAGGTGATGCGTGCGCCGTCACCCTGGCGGCGCGAGACGATCTTGGTGCCACACCGCGGACAGGGCCGCCCGGCTCTGCCGTAGACGCGGGCCTGGGCCCGCTCGGGACCGTGCAGGCCGGAGGTGAGCATGCGCGGGCGGACGAGTTCGACCAGCTCGGCCGCCTGCTCGGCGCTCACCGAGGCGACGCTGCGCCAGGGGCTCAGTTGAGCCTCCCAGCAGCCCTCGGCCTTCCAGATGTTCCCGATCCCGGCGAGCACGCTCTGATCGAGCAGGGCATCACCCAGGGGGCGCCCGGTCTCGCCCGCCATGAGGCGGGCCAGAAAGGTGTCGTAGGCGAACCCGGAGGGGTTGAGGATGTCCGGGCCCAGACGCTTGAAGCGCTGATCGAAGCGCAGCCGCGAGGTGGTCATCAGCTCCAGCACCGGCCCGTCGAACTCGACCACCTTGGCCCCGGCGCGTTCAAAGACGATCCAGGCGCGACTGGGCGAGCGGTGCCACGGTTTGCCCGCCGAGTAGACGCCCCAGGCGCCGGTCATCTTGAGGTGCGAGTGCAGGGCGAGGTCACCCTCGAAGAGCAGGAACAGGTTCTTGCCGCGCGTCTCGATCGCCTCGACCCGCCGACCCTGGAGTTGCTGGGGCCAGCGGTCGCGACCCGCGGAACCGCGCAGACGCCCGGGCCGGCCGGCCGGCATCACCACGGTGTCGGGCACATGCCCCTCCAGCACCGGGCGCATGCGCGTGGCCGCCCACAGAATGGTGTCGCCCTCGGGCATCGACTTCGATTATGGGACGCCGACTCATGCGACACGCTGCGCGGCCAGATCACGCGGGCGTGCGTCACCATGGGCCGATGGAATTCGGTGAGCTGCTGCACTCCCTCTCTTCTGACCCGGCCGGCGGCTGGCGCACCGAGGTGCCGCCGGACTGGACCCAGGGCCGGACCCTCTACGGCGGTGCCAATGCCGCGCTGGCCGCACAGTCGGCGCGTCGGCTGGATGAGGACCTCGGTCCGCTGCGGGCGCTGCAGATCGCCTTCATCGCCCCCGCGGCCGGTGAGCTGACCTACCTCCCCAGCGTGCTGCGCCGGGGCCGGTCGGTCAGCTTCGTCGGCGTCGATTGTCACGCCGGGTCCGGCCTGGCCGCCCGCGCCGTCCTCACCTACGGGGCATCTCGCGCCTCGGACCTCGCCAGCTCACGGGTGAGCCCACCGCCGGTCCCCGAGCCCGAGGCGTGCCCGGAGCTCTCGCTCGAGCGGGCGCCGAGCGCGCCCGCGTTCTTCCAGCACATGGACCTGCGCTTCGCCGCCGGCTCGGCGCTGATGTCGGGAGCGGACCCCAGCTTCAGCCTGTGGGTGCGTCACCGGGACGCCAGCGGTCTCGACGCCGAGAGCGGCGCGGTGGGTATCGCCGACGCCCTGCCGCCGGCCGTGCTCGCGAGCGCGACGGTATTCCGGCCCGCCAGTTCGGTCACCTGGAGCGTCGACTTCGTCGCGCCGCTACCCGACCCGGGCGGCTGGTACCTGCTGTCGACCTCCAGCGACCACGTGGCCGACGGCTACTCGCTTGTCGCGCTGAGCTGCTTTGACGCCGAGCGCCGGCTCGTCGCGGTCGGCCGCCAGACCCAGGCGGTGTTCTAGGCGCTGGTGCTGTCGTCGGGGCCCGCGCCGACGATCGCGCCGAGGGCGGCCAGCTCCTCCAGCGCCCGATCGCCGTCGCCGGGCTGGGCGTCGACGGCGCGCACGGCAGAGCGGTCGACCGCCACGGTGAACCCCTCACGCAGTGCGTCCCGAGCGGTGTTGAGCACGCAGTAGTCGGTCGCCAGCCCGACGACGGTCAGCGCGGTGACCGCCTCCTCCCGCAACAGGAGACCGAGCTCGGATGACTCAAAGGCCGAGTACCCCTCGCCCGCGACGGTCTGGCCCTTGTCGATCACCACGTCGACCAGTGCGCGGTCGAGCGCCGGATTCAGCTCAGCGCCCGGCGTGCCCTGCACGCAGTGCGGCGGCCAGGGGCCGCCCTGGGCGACGAAGGAGGAGTGATCGGGCGGATGCCAGTCGCGCGTGGCCACCACCATGACGAAGCGCTCGTCGGCGGCCAGGGCGTTGACGGCGGCGGCGATCTCATCCCCTCCGGGCACCGCGAGGGAACCGTCGGGCGGCGTGAAGTCGTTCTGGAAGTCGATGATCAACAGCGCCTCGGACATGGCCCCGTGACGACCCCGCGTCAGGCTTGCTCTGCGTCGAAGCGCAGGGCGAGCAGGGCGACATCGTCGTGCAGCGGACCGCCGTTCAGCGTCTCCACACGCTCGATCAACGGGGCGGGCAGCTCGAGCCACAGCGAACCGCCCTCGACCCGCTCGGACAGCAGGTCGACGAATCCGTCCAGACCGAGCCGGTGACCCGCTTCACCGGCGTAGCCCTCATAGACCCCGTCGGAGTAGAGCAGCAGCGTCCACTTCGCGCCGAGGCTGACCTCGGCGAGATCCCAGGCGTCGGCGTTCATCAGCCCCAGCGGCGGTCCGCCGGTGCGGTCGACCAGCAGCTGGGCATGATCGTCGGAGGCGAGCACGGGCGGAGGATGACCCGCCAGGGCCACCTCGGCCACGCCCGTGCTGAGCTCGATCTTCAGGCTGACCGCAGTGGCGAAGACGTGCTCAGCGTGGCGTTCCTGGGTGACCAACCGGTCGAGCACCTTCAGCATCGTCTGCTGGTCGGCGCCGGCCAGCGCCAGCGTCCGCCAGGCGATGCGCAGCTGCACGCCGAGAGCGGCCTCATCCGGGCCCCGACCGCAGACATCGCCGAACACCACGTGGAGGCAGTCCGGCGCGGTCTGGACGACGTCGAAGAAGTCCCCTCCGAGGATCTGGCGGCGGTTGCCGGGGTGATAGCCGCTGCGCACCGACACGCGCCGGTCCTCCAGCAGCGGCCGGGGCACCAGACCGCGGTGCACCCGGACGTTCTCGGCGCTCTGGACCGACAGCACGGCGAGTTCGCGCGCGGCCCGCTCGGAGAACTTGCGCTGGATCGAGTAGCCGATGGCGCGCGCGAGCCCGTCGCCGTCGACGTCGCCGGTGACGATGAAGTCCTGAGCGCCGGCGCTGAGGGCCTCGATCCCCCGCGCCTTGTCGGTGTCGGCGGTCACCACGACCACAGCGGTCTCGGGCGCGGCCGCCTGCAGCCGGACGAGTGATCCGATCCCGGTGGCGTCGGGCAGTTCGAGGTCGATCAGCACGCAGTCGACCGGCGCACCGAGGCTCAGCTCGGCCTCGGCCAGGGATCGCACCGGGATCAGCTCCAGCTCCGGCCAGGCGTCTGCGAGGCGGTCCTGGATCAGCTGGGTGTCGCGGTCATCGTCCTGGACGATGAGGATCCTGCGCGGTCCGTCCTTGGACCCCGCCGGGGGCGGCAGCGGCTCATAGGGCTGCGCCGCGTGGTGGAGACCGTCCGCCATGCACAGCGAGCATAGCCCTGGGTCGGGCGTCCCCGCCACCGCTCCGCGTGCGTGTCACCGGTCTGACCCCGCTGTCACCAACCCGCACGACACCGGCCGGACGCGGGCCCGCTCACGCCCGCCAGGGCCGCATGTGGCGGTCCGCCAGCAGAGCGCGCGCCGCCGAGCGGCCACCCATGCCCTGGACCGAGCCGCCGGGGTGAACCGAGGCACCGCAGACGTACAGGCCCGCCAGCGGCGTGCGGTGGCGGCACATCTCCGGGGCCGGGCGGAAGATCAGCTGCTGGTCGAGCTCCATGGTGCCGCCACCCAGGTCGCCACCCACCAGGCTCGGATTGTCGGCCTCGGTCTGGCGTGGGTTGCGCAGCGCTCGCGCGGTCACCACGTCGGAGAAGCCCGGGGCGAAACGCTCGAGCTGGGCCTCGATGCGCGCGGCCACCTCGTCGTCACCGCAGGGGTAACGGGCCGGCACGTGGGCGTAGCAGTACAGGGTATGGGCGCCGTCGGGCGCGCGGCTGGCGTCATAGAGCGTGTGCTGGCCCACCACCAGCGCCGGGCGCTCGGGGACGTTCCCGGCAAGGCCCGCGTTCGCGGCCTCGGCCAGCTCGGCCAGCTCACCGCCCACGTGCACGACCGACGCCCGCCGCGCTGCCGGGGCGGCCCAGGGCACGGGCGCGCTGAGGGCATAGTCGAGCTTGAAGGCGGCGGTGCCATAGCGCCAGCGCGACAGCCGGGTCATCAGACTGTCGGGCAGCGCGCCGGGGGGCAGCATCTCCAGCAGCGGCCGAGCGCTCACCGACGACACGACCGCGCGGGCGGTCAGCGACTCGCCGGTACTCAGCACCACCCCGGCCACCCGACCGTGGGCGACCACGATGTCATCGACGTGGGCATCACAGCGGACGCTGACGCCCTCACGCTCGGCGATCCGCACGAGCGCGTCGGCGACCGCCTGCTGTCCCCCGGCCGGGAACGGCCAGCCGTGGGTGTGGCCGAGCAGCTGCAGCAGCAGCCCGTAGGCGCCGCTGCCCGCGGTGGTGGGCGGCAGGCCGGAATGCTGGGCTGAACCCGACAGCCAGGCGGTCGGACGGGCGGCACCGTCGAACACGTCGAAGCCGAGCGCCTCAACCGAGCCGAGCATCCGCCGGGCCAGGGTGAGGGTCCGGGCGCGCAGGGCGAGGAGCACCGGCAGGGGTTGACGTGTCGGGCCCAGCGGACCGAGGACGCTGGCGACGAGGGAACGGCTGAGCGGGGCCAGCTCGCCGGCGAACGCGCGCCAGGCGAGACCGGCGCCGGCCTGGGCCGCCTCGAGCGAGGCGACGGTCTCCTCGAGGTCGCGACGCAATTCGATGGCGGTGCCGTCGCTGAAGGGGTGGGCCATCACCGCGTCCGGGTTGACCCATCTCAGGCCCTCGTTCTCGAGCTCGAGCTCGAGCATCGCCGGCGAGGCGACGGTCATCGGGTTGTAGCCGGCGCAGTGGTCGTGGACGTAGCCGGGCAGGGTCACCGCCTGACTCGAGGAGGCGCCGCCCGGCCGACGGGCATGTTCGAGCACGGTGACCTCGAGACCGGCCCGCGCGAGGTGGATCGCGCTGACCAGGCCGCTGGAACCGGCGCCGATGACGATGACCCGCCGGTCGCGGGAGAGGATGGCCATGTCGCTTCGGCTACCCGCAGGGGGCCGAGCGCACGCTCGCCGGGTCGGCGCGCGCCCGACGCGTCAGGGCGTTCCGGCGCCGAGGGCGCCGGCCAGGGCGTCGGCGATCGGCTGCTCGCCACCGTTGACGTACAGCGTCGCCCCCTCGGCCCGGGCCTCGAACAGCACCGCGAGCAGGACCGCGGCGACGTCGTCGCGGCTCACCTGGCCCCGGAAGGGCTCGGTGTCGATCCGGGCACAGCCGGTGCCGGCGTCGTCGGTCAATCCGCCGGGGCGGATCACCGTCCAGCGCCGGTCCGAGGCCTGCACGGCCGCGTCGGCGGCGGCCTTGGCCTGGAGGTAGACGCTGAACACCGAGTCGTCCTGCGGCGGAGCCTCGGCGCCCACCGAACTGACGATGACGAACCGCTCCATGCCCGCGGCGCGGGCGGCCTCGAGGAGCTTGATGGCGCCATCGCGGTCCAGGGTCAGCTTGCGCTCCGCACCGCTGTCGGGACCGGCCCCGGCGGCGAACACCGCGGCGTCGCAACCCTTCAGGGCCTGGGCGACGCGCTCGACCGGTTCGGTTTCCAGGTCACACAGCGACGGGTTGGCTCCCAGCTCCTTGATCTCCCAGGCGTGCTCAGGATTGCGGATCAGGCCCACCACCGTGTGCCCGTCGGCCACCAGCTTGAGCGTGAGCCGCTGGGCGATCTGGCCGTGGGCCCCGGCGATGGCGATCTTCATCGACTCAGCGTAGCCCGGCCCTCAGGTGGCGATCGTCGCCTCGGCACGGGCCAGATGCAGCTCGCCCTCGGCCAACTGGCGGCGCAGGACCTTCTTGTCGAACTTCCCCACCGAGGTCTTGGGGATCTCCTCGACGAAGGCGAACGTATCCGGGATCCACCACTTGGCGACACGGTCGCGGAGGTGGTCGCGCAGCTCCGCCACGCTCACGTCCGCCTCGGTCACGATGCAGCCCAGCGGACGCTCGGTGTAGCGCTCGTCGGGCATGGCGACCACTGCGGCCTCGACGACACTCGGATGGGCCATGAGTTCGTTCTCGAGTTCGACCGAGGAGATCCACTCCCCGCCCGATTTGATGATGTCCTTGGTGCGATCGCTGATCCGGATGAAGCCGCGGGAATCGATCGACGCGACGTCACCGGTGCGCAGCCAGCCGTCGGAGAACTTCTCCGCCGACCCCTCCGGATCGCCGAAGTACGCCGCGGCGATCCACGGACCGCGGACCTGGAGCTCGCCGGTGCTCACACCGTCCCAGGGCGCGATGGCGCCGTCGTCGGCCACGATCCGGGCCTCGACGAGCGGGGCGACCTTGCCCTGACTGAGGCGGTACCCCCAGCGTTCCTCGCCCTCGGTTCCCGCCGGCGGGTGCGCGACCGAACCGAGCGGACTGGTTTCGGTCATGCCCCAGGCATGGATGAGGCTGATGCCGTGGCGCTCCTCGAGCGGCTGCATCAGCGAGCGCGGGACCGCCGAACCTCCGCACACCACGGTCTTGAGGCTCGAGAGATCGGCCTCGGGGTGGGCGTCGAGGTAGCGCAGCAGGTCCATCCAGATGGTCGGCACCGCGCCCGACATGGTCACCTGCTCGGACTCGATGAGCCCGGCCAGGGGCGCCGCCTGGAGGAAGCGGTGGGGCATGACCAGTGAGGCGCCCATGAGACAGGAGGCGTGCACGAGACCCCATGCGTTGGCGTGGAACTGGGGCACGATGGGCAGGACGCGGTCCCGCGCGCTGACACCGAGACTGTCGGCCAGACCCGAGCTCAGGGCATGGAGCAGCAGCGAGCGGTGGGAGTACATGACGCCCTTGGGGTTGCCGGTGGTGCCGCTCGTGTAACACAGCATCGCCGCGGCCCGCTCGTCGAGCTGGGGGTAGCCGTCGATCGGCTCGGCCTGGGCAAGGAAGTCCTCATAGCGGACGACCGGATCGAGGCGGCCCGTGTCGCCGTCACCCATGACCACGAACAGCTCGACGCTGTCCAGCTGGTCGACCACGCGCTCGAGCAGGGGCACGAGTGAGTCATCGACGAAGATGATCCGGTCCTGGCCGTGGTTGATCACGTAGGCGAGCTGCTCGGGGAACAGCCGGATGTTCAGGGTGTGGATGACCGCGCCCATCGCCGGCACCGCCGTGTAGAGCTCGACGTGCTCCTGGTTGTTCCAGGCGAAGGTGGCCACGCGGTCCCCCTCGCCGATGCCGCGGGCGACCAGCCCGCCGGCGACGCGATCGATCCGCTCGGCCAGCTCGCCGTAGCTGGCGCGCGTGCGCGAGCCGTCCTCGGAGCGGAGGGTGATGACCTCCGCCCCTGAGTTCAGTGTCCGCATCCGATCCAGCACGTGCTGGATCGTCAGCGGGAAATCGTCCTGCATGAGTCCTCTGAGCATGGGCACACCTCTCCTCGGTGACCCCGTCGATTTTACGGGACCGTGCGCCCGGGGACGGAGGTTCAGGCGGCCAGCAGCGCCGCGTAGCGCGCGAGCCGCCGACCCTGGGCGCTGGCGGCGAGCAGGAAGCGCTCGGGCACGGTGGCGCCGTCCTCCCCGGGCGCGCCGGTGCCGTAACTCGTGCCATAGGGATTGCCACCGGCCGCGATCACCACCGGGTCGGTCGAATCGGGCGGCAGGATCAGCGAACCCCAGTGGTAGAAGGCGGTGTTCAGGGCGAGGATCGTCGACTCCTGGCCGCCGTGGGCGTTCTGGGTGCTCACGAAGGACGTCACGACCTTGTCCTTGAGCACCCCCGCCCGCCACAGCGGGCCGCACTGGTCGAGGAACTGCTTGAGCTGGGCTGCCGGCAGGCCGTAGCGGGTCGGCGTCCCGAACGCATATCCGTTCGCCCATTCCAGGTCGGCGACCTCCGCCTCGGCGATCTCGCCCGCGGCACCGTCGTGGTGGGCCTGCCAGGCGGGGTTGGCGGCGATCGCCTCGGCGGGGGCGAGCTCGTGCACGCGGCGCAGTCGGACCTCGGCACCCCCCGCCTCGGCTCCCTCCGCCACGGCTGTGGCCAGTTGGTGGACGTGCCCTCCGGCGGAGTAGTAGATGACGGCGATGCGTGTGCTCATGGCCTGGGGCCTACCCCGACGGGCACGCACCTGATCTCGGGAAGCGGCCCCGTTGACCCGCTGGCCCCCGCGGGTCTCGGTAGTCTCCGCCGGGTGCTGGGCATGCAGATCGAGGCGCCGACGATCGGAACCGCTTGGCTGTCGGTGGCCGGACGCATCCTCGAGACGGGGGCGGCGTCGACCTATGACGCGGCGCCGATCCTGGAGCTCGAGCGGGTGACGCTGAGCGTGGCTGAGCCGGCCAGCGCCGACCCGGTCGTCGCAGAGCTGGGTGACCCCGAGCGGCTCGCCTGGATGCACGCCAACTTCAGCGACCACGCGCTGGTGGCCGAGCTGGGTCAGGCCCGCAGCTACGCCAGCCGCCTCTATGACTACGCGGGCGACGGCCGAGATCAGGTGCAGTGGGTGATCGACCGCCTGCGCACGGATCCGACGTCGCGGTCGGCCACCATCACGACCTTCGAGCCGCTGCTCGACAGCAGCTACATCCCGTGCGTGAGCCTGCTGGACTTCTGGATCCGCGACGATCGACTCGAGGCGATTGTCTACGCCCACTCGATCGACTTCGGCGCCAAGGGCTACGGGAACCTCGTGGAGCTGGCCTATCTCATGGAGCGGATCGCCGGGGCGCTCGACCTGGCGGTGGGTCGACTCGACTTCGTGGTGAAGTCCGCCCACATCTACTCCCCGGACGTCGCGGCGATGCGCGAGGCCGTCGCCTCAGCCGCCGCCCCCAGCCCCCGATAGCCCGGGGTGGGGCGGGCGTCGCCGCGCCGGCGCCCGCGTGATCTGCGGACACCGGCACGGCACGCCGTGGTTCAGTGCAGCTCCACCGGGTCGGGCTCGGTTGCCCGACCGTGCAGCTTGTCGAGCTCAGCGGTGAGCCAGCGGTCGTGGTCCTCCTCGGCCCGCCTGGCCTTGCGCGGATCCCAGAAGCCGGCCATGAGCAGGATGAGCGGGATGAACACGAGCTCACCACCGGCGCCGATCAGGAAGAACGTCCGCCACTGCTTGGGCGAACGTGCGGCCGCACTCGCCACACCCGGTCCCTCGGTCTTCAGCGTCGTGAGGGCCGCGGTGAGCGCCGGCGTCGGAGCACTCAGAGCGGCGAACTGCGCCGCGCCGAGGTTCTTGGATGCCGCGGCCGCCACCGTGCTGAGCGTGTTCAACGCCGAGGTCAGCGCCGGCGTCGGAGCACTCAGGGCGGCGAACTGCGCCGCACCGAGGGTCTGGGGTGCGGTGGTCGACAGGAACGCCAGGTCAGCGGTTGTCGTCGGCTTGATCAGTTCGGCGAACGCCGTCGGTCCGATCGCCGCCCGGATCGCTCCGAGCTGGGCCGTCGTCGGGGCGACGCCGGCCGCCTGGGCCTTGGCCAATCCGGCGGCCACCGTCGGATTGGCCTTGAGCGCCGCGATCAGCGCGGCATCCCGGGTGGCTACCACCTGGAGCTTGGCCACCGTGGCCGGGTGCGCCGCGACCGACGTGGCCACCGCGCCGATGGTCGTCTGACCCACCGGCGTCTTTGACGCGAGCACAGCCTGCAGCCGCGGCAATGTCGCCACGGTCGCCGGGTGCGCGGACACCGAGGTGGCCACCGCCCCGATCGTCGTGTGGCCGACCGGTGTGGTCGATGCCAGCACGCTCTGTACCGCCGGCCCCTGCTCGACCAGCGTGGTCGCCGTCGTGACCACCTTCGGGACGAAGAAGATGCTGACGGCGATGACGACGCGGATGGTCAGGCCCCATACGGCGAGGCCGGTGGCGATGAGAGCCGGGTTACGGCGCTCGACCGTCTCGGTGAAGCTGGCCATCCAGGGCGCGAAGGCCAAAGCCAGCGACACCGCGATGCAGGACAGCAGGATCACGAACGTGTGGTACGACGTGGTCGCGTGGTCGGCCTTGAAGGCGAAGATCACCGTGAAGACGATGGACAGCACCGCGCCCACCACCATGAACGGCTTGCGCACACGCAGCCAGTCCGAGATCACCCCGACGATGAGCAATCCGCCGGCATCGAAGGCCCAGAAGAAGTCGCCCAGGCCGTTGGCCCGCGACGCGCTGTAGCCGAACACCGTCTCGAAGAAGATCGGGAAGAACCCGACGGCGACGTAGTAGATGATCAGGAACACGCTGATGGCAAAGGCGGACCCGAGGATGTCGACGTGCATCATCTGACGCCACGGGTGCGCCAGGCTGGCGTCGACGTCGATCCCGGCCGCCCGGGCCTCGATCAGCTCCCGGTCCCGGCGCGAGACCATGAGCTGATCACGCAGGCGCGGTGAGAGCTCGCGCAGACCCAGCAGCGCGATGACGAACACCACGAGCCCGATCACTCCGCTGATCTCGTACTGGTGCTGCCAGGTCGCCGACCCGTTGCTCGACACGAAGGCCGCGACGACCAGGGAGCCGAGCACCGGCCCGAGGGTCCAGAACCCCATCGCGGAGGCACGACCGAGCTGGGGCGAGAAATCGCGGACGAGCGCGGGCGTGGCCACGAGGATGATCCCCTCGAAGAAGCCGATGAGCACGTAGACCAACCCGAAGGCGAACGCCGTGTGCGTGTGGGGCAGTACGAACAGGCAGAGCAGGCCGACGATTCCGAGCCCGGCGGTGACGATGTTGGCCCGCCCGTAGCGGTCGGCCAGGCCGGCGACCACCGAGGCCGTCGCCCCGAGCAGGTAGCCGATGACGCTGATGTTCACGTAGTAGACGAACGACATGTGAAGGTTGCGCAGGATCGACGTGGCGACTCCGCCGCTGAGGTACAGCTCGTAGTAGAGGACGATCGTCGTCGCCACGACGATGCCCAGGCTGAGGAACCGCGTGGAGTTGGCCGGGTACCGCACCAACGTCCGGTTCCACAACCGCTCCACCCCGTGCGGCTCCGCCACCGGCACGCTTGCGTGCGTGGAGCTCATGCGTCCCCCCGGGGGTGTGCCATGCACTGCGTTACCGCGCGGGCTTCGCCGCGCGGCGCTCTAACTGCTCGCATCCTCATGTCCCTCTTTCACTCACGACGACGCCGCCCCAGGCGGGGTCGTCTGATTCCTCTCTCGAGCGGCGATGTTACAGATATGCGATGTGTAACGCCAGAGGATTTCGGCGCGTATTCTGGCCCGATGTCCGTCGCGTCGCTGCCCACCTCCGGCGTCGGCCCCGATGGGGGCGCCCCGCCCGATTCCGAGGCCTTCGCCGCCTACCGGCGCCGCGATCCGCGCAGCGCCCAGGGGCGTGCCACCCCGGCCGGCGCCTTCTACGCGGCCCGGGGTCGCTACCTCACCGGCGAGCGGATCGACATGCGCGCCCTGGCCACCCAGCTCGGCGTGTCCCGCCCGACCCTGTATCGCTGGACCGGCGGCCGGGAGCAGCTGCTCAGCGACGTGCTGTTCTCCTTCTCGGACGAGAGCTTCCAGCGGGCGGCGCGGCGAACGGCGCACCTCAGCGGTCCCGAGCGGCTGATCGCGAGCTTCCGCGAACACGTCGAGGCCCTGGTCAGCGCCCGGCCCCTGCAGGTGTTCCTCCAGCAGGAGACCCAGGCGGCGCTGCGCGTCCTCACCTCGCGCAACAGCACGGTCCAGATCCGCACGGTGGCCAGCCTGGCCGAGCTGTACCGGGAGGAGCAGTGCGCCGGGACCTTCACCCCACCCACCGACGTCGACACCCTCGCCTATGCGGTGGTCAAGGTCACCGAGGCATTCATCTACAACGACGCCATCGTGTCGGTCGAACCGGAGGTCGACCGCGCCGCGGCGATCGTCGCGCTGTTACTTGGTCATGCACCCCTCGACGTTTAAGCTGACGGTGTGGATCTGGCACGGTTTCTCAGGGGACGCGCCGCACGCGAGCCGGCGGTGCTCGTCGGCGACCCGCGGACCGACGGCTGGGAGTCCGTCGCCAGCTTCGAGAACCAGCCAACCGCGCTGGCCTGGCGGGATCAGCTGAGGGCGATGGGCGTCGACGCGACCTGCACCTCCGATCACCCACTCGACCGATTCGGTCGTGGCGACATCTATCTCGTGGTGCCGCCCGGTCAGTGGTCGCGGGCCAACGAGATCATCGAGAATCTCGACTGAGCCCTGGCCGCGGCGCTCGCCGAGCTCCCGCGCCATCGGGCCGCCCCCGTCCGTTTTCTGACCGCGGCACCCGACTCAGTCGCGCCAGTCCCGGGGTTCACGGCTGCCCTCTCAGGGTCTTCTCATGTTGGGATCGGTAAAAACCCGAAGTGGTGGCATTACTTGATCAGTCATATGAGATGGGGTCGGCTTCGGCCCTGAACCGGGCCTGTGAGCACCTGCTGGCCCGCCAGCACGACGACGGTTGGTGGAAGGGCGCGCTCGACACGAACGTGACGATGGACGCCGAGGATCTGCTCCTGCGCGAGTTCCTGGGGATCCGCACCGCCCGGGAGACCGACGAGGCGGCCACCTGGATTCGCTCCCAGCAGAATCCGGACGGCTCCTGGAGCGTCTTCCACGGCGCCGATGGCGATCTCTCCACCACGCTGGAGGCCTACGTGGCTCTGCGCCTGGCCGGCGATCTGCCCGACCAGGACCACATGGCCACCGCCGCCGCGTTCGTCCGTGCGCGGGGCGGGCTGGAGAAGGCGCGCGTGTTCACCCAGATCTGGATGGCCATGTTCGGTACCTGGTCATGGGACCAGGTACCCGCCCTGCCGCCGGAGATCATGCTGCTGCCCCCCGGGGCGCCGTTGAACCCCTATGACTTCGCCTGCTGGGCGCGTCAGACCGTGGTCGCCCTGACCGTCGTGCTGCACTACCGCCCCCAGCACGCGCTGGGCTTCACCATCGACGAACTGCACGGTCCCGAGCCCTGGGCGCCTCCGGCGGCGAACAACCTGGTGGGCGAGGCGTTCCTCACCCTCGATCGGATGCTGCATCGCTACCAGCGCTCGCGGGTCAAACCGCTGCGGCGGGTCGCCCTGGCGCGCGCCGAGCGGTTCATCATCGACCGCCAGGAGGCCGACGGCGGCTGGGGCGGTATCCAGCCGCCCTGGGTCTACTCGCTCCTCGCCCTGCACCTGCGCGGCTACCGCCTCGACCACCCGCTGATGGCCAAGGGCATCAGCGGCCTCGACACGTTCCTGCTGCGCGAGAACGGCGTGCGTCGACTCGAGGCGTGTCAGTCGCCGGTGTGGGACACCGCGTTGTCGCTCATCGCCCTCGCCGATGCCGGGTACGACGTCAGCGAGCCGGCCGTCGCCCGGGCGGCTGAGTGGCTCGTCTCCAAGCAGATCCACGCCCGGGGGGATTGGGCGGTCAAGCGCCCGAACCTCGTCCCGGGTGGCTGGGCCTTTGAGTTCGAGAACGACAACTACCCCGACATCGACGACACCGCAGAGGTCATCCTCGCGCTCAAGAAGGTCGGCCATCAGGCCGACGAGGCGATCCACCGCGGGCTGGAGTGGATGGTCGGCATGCAGAGCTCGGACGGCGGCTGGGGCGCCTTCGACGCCGACAACTGCCGCTGGCTGGTGCGCGACCTGCCGTTCTGCGATTTCGGTGAGGTCATCGATCCGCCCAGCGCCGACGTGACCGCCCACGCCGTGGAGACCCTGGCCGAGCTGGGGCGCCCCAACCCGCGCGGGCTCGACTGGCTGCTCGGCTCCCAGGAGTCGGACGGGTCGTGGTTCGGCCGCTGGGGTGTCAACTACGTCTACGGCACCGGAGCCGCGGTTCCGGCGCTCGTCGCCGCCGGCATCTCCCCCCACGATCCCCGGATCCGACGCGCCGTCCGCTGGCTCGAGCTCCATCAGAACGCCGACGGCGGCTGGGGCGAGGACTGCCGCTCCTACGACGATCCGGCGTGGGCCGGCCGCGGGGAGAGCACCGCCTCCCAGACGGCCTGGGCGCTGATGGCGCTGCACGCCGCCGGGGAGAACGGCGACAGCGTCCGCGCGGGTGTGCAGTTCCTCATCGACACCCAGCGTGCCGATGGCGGCTGGGACGAGGAGCCGTTCACCGGTACCGGCTTCCCCTCCGACTTCTACATCAACTATGAGATGTACCGCCTGGTGTTCCCGATCATGGCGCTGGCGAGGTGCGGGGGGTGAGTGCAGTCTCGGTCGACGGTCTGCCCGACGCGACGACCGTCCTCGCCCAGGCCGACAGTGAGAACTTCCCGGTCGCCCTGTGGATCGTCGGCCCGCGTTTGCGCGGTGATCTGATGGCCCTGTACGGCTTCGCACGGCTCGTCGACGACACCGGTGACGAGGTCGCCGGCGACCGGCTCGCATTGCTCGATCAGCTCGAGCGGGAGCTGGAGCATCCGAGTCACCCGCTCATGGTGCGTCTGGCCGAGACCATCGCCGCGCACGACCTTCCCCGGGAGCCGTTTCTGCGTCTCATCGAGGCCAACCGCCGCGACCAGGTCGTGGTCGCCTACGACAGCTTCGCCGAGCTGTGGGACTACTGCATGCTGTCGGCCGCGCCGATCGGGGAGATCGTCCTCGCCCTCACCGGGCAGGCCACACCCGAGCGGGTCGCCCTGTCGGATCAGGTGTGCGCCGCCCTGCAGGTGATCGAGCATCTCCAGGACGTCGAGGAGGATGCCGCCCGCGGTCGACGCTACATCGGCGACTTCGATCCCATGACCCGCGCTGCCGAACTGCTCAGCGCCGGCCCCCCGCTCGTGCGGAGTCTCCGCGGGCGCGCCCGGATCGCCGTCGCCGGCTTCCTCGCCGGCGGACGGGTTGCCCTGGCCGGCCTCGAGGGCCGGAAGACTGGGCGCCTGACCCTTGCCTATGAGTTCACGCGCGCGATAGTGGGACGATGACCGTCGCCGCCGTCCAGGCCGACCTCGCCTACCGCCAGTGCGAGGACATCACCCGCCGCGCCGCCGCCAACTTCTACTACGGCATCCGACTGCTGTCGCGCGACAAGCGCCAGGCGATGAGCGCCGTGTACGCCTTCGCCCGGCGCATCGACGACATCGGCGATGAGCTCGGTGCCCCCGCCGACAAGCTCGAGGCCCTCCAGGCCGAGCGGGAGAAGCTGGTGGCTGTCGCCGAGTCGGCCCATGGGACCCGATCGCTGCCCCCGACGCTGATCGACGACCCGGTCACCGTCGCGGTGACCGCGGCCACCCACCGCTACAACCTGCCGATCGACGCCCTCGAGCTGCTCATCGACGGGGTCGAGGCGGACGTGCGCGAGGCGCGCTATGAGACCTTCGATGAGCTCGTCGGATACTGCCGCGCGGTCGCCGGCACCATCGGCCGGCTGTGCCTGGCCATCTTCAGCGACGGCACGGCCGCCGAGCATGCCGGGCTGGCCGATGACCTCGGCGTGGCCATGCAGCTGACGAACATCCTGCGCGACGTCCGCGAGGACTGGGGCAACGGCCGGATCTACCTCCCCGCCGAGGACTTCCGCCGCTTCGGCTGCGCCACCCCGGCGGACATCAGCGTCGAGATGGTGCGTTTCGAGGCCGCCCGAGCCCGCGAATGGTTCGACCGCGGGTTCGGGCTGCTGGAGGTGCTCGACTCCCGCAGCGCCGCCTGCGTGTTGGCCATGACCGGTATCTACCGGCGGATCCTCGACCGGATCGAGGAACACCCGCAGGAGATCCTCACCCACCGGATCTCGCTGTCGGGCTGGGAGAAGGCGTGGGTCGCCGGGCGCAGCCTCGCCGGGATGCGGTCATGAAGCGCG
Source organism: Solirubrobacteraceae bacterium (assembly GCA_965198695.1). GTDB lineage: Bacteria > Actinomycetota > Thermoleophilia > Solirubrobacterales > Solirubrobacteraceae > Palsa-465. The sequence continues at coordinate 568,423 of CBDAPW010000004.1, forward strand.
TCCTGGTCATCGGAGGTGGACTGGCCGGCATCACCGCCGCATTGGACTGTGCCGCGACCGGCGCCGAGGTGACCCTGATCGAATCCCGGGGCCGACTGGGCGGGGCGGTCTACTCCTTCGAGCGCGACGGACTGCGGGTCGACAACGGCCAGCACGTCTTCCTGCGCTGCTGCACCAACTATCTCGAGCTGATTGATCGCATCGGCGCCCGCGACCTACTCCGCCTCCAGCCGCGACTCTCGATCCCCGTGCTCGCCCCGGGCGGGCAGGTGGCCTGGCTCCAGCGCGACGGCCTGCCCGCCCCGCTGCACCTGGCCCGGTCGATGCTCGGATACGCCTATCTCGGCGTGCGCGAGAAGATGTCGGTGGCCTGGGCGATGCAGGCGCTGGGGCGGGTTGATCCCGACGATCCCGCCGCCGATGCCATGTCCTTCGGGGCCTGGCTGGCCGCTCAGCGCCAGACCGCCAATGCGGTCGAGGTGATCTGGGAGCTGATCGCCAAGCCGACGATCAACCTCGCGGTCAGTGACGCCTCCCTCGCCCAGGCCGCCTACGTCTTCCAGCAGGGACTGCTCGGCAGTGCCCCAGCCGGTGACGTCGGCTACACCGACGTGTCGCTCGGAGCGGTGCACGACGTGGCGGCGCGCGCGGCGCTGGCCCAGGCCGGGGTCAGTGTGGCGCTGCGCACCGGCGCGACGGTGATCGAGCGGGACGGAGCGGGCTTTCACGTGGGTGTCAGCGGCCAGCCGGCGCTCGACGCCGACGCCGTCATCCTGGCGGTTCCCCTCGCCCGGGCCCGCCAGCTCCTGCCCGACGCCGCCGGGCTGGCGGAGTCCCGGCTCGCGGCGCTGGGGAGCTCGCCGATCGTCAACCTGCACGTCGTCTACGACCGCCAGGTCATGGGGGTCGACTTCGCCGCGACCGTGAAGTCGCCGGTGCAGTGGATCTTCGACCGGACCCGCGCTGCCGGGTTGGGCGCCGGGCAGTACCTGACCGTGTCGCTGTCGGCGGCTGACGCGGAGCTTGATCTCAGCGCCGCGGTCCTGTCACAGCGCTACCTGCCCGCGCTGGCCGAGGTGCTGCCCGACGCAGCCGACGCTCGGGTCGAGAACTTCTTCGTCACGCGTGAGCACGCGGCGACGTTCCGGGCCGCCCCGGGCAGCCGCCGCCTGCGACCGGGGCCGATCACCGCACTCGATGGCCTGATGGTCGCGGGCGCCTGGACCGATACCGGCTGGCCCGCCACCATGGAGGGCGCCGTGCGCAGCGGACATGCCGCGGCGACCGAGACGCTGCGATGGCTGGCCACCCACCCCGAGGTCGAGCAGGTGCCGGCATGACCCGACTGACGCTGCTGGCGCCGATGACCATCGAGGCGGCGGCACTGCGACGTGGGCTGGGCGATCGCGGCCGACGCGCCGGCATCGTGGTCACGCGCGTCGGCATCGGTCCGGGCAGCGCCCGGCGCGCCAGCCACGCCCTGGGCAGCCAACCCGGACCCGTGCTCGTGGCGGGCGTGGCCGGCGGGCTCAGCCCCGCCCTCGCACCGGGCGACATCGTCCTGGCCAGCGAGATCCGCGATCCCCAGGGCGCGGTCCATCCCTGCGCCGACCCCACCCTGCTCGCCTCCGTCCTGACCGACGCCGGTCTGAGCGTCCACGTCGGACCGGTGGCCTCCAGCCCCAAGGTGGTCACCGGCAGCGCCCGGGCGACCCTGGCCGGTACCGGCGCGCTGGCCGTCGACATGGAATCGGCGTGGCTGGCCCAGGCGGCCGGCTCGCGTCCGGTGAGCGTCCTGCGGGTCGTGCTCGACACCCCGGCCCGAGAGCTGGGCAATCCCGTCCACACCCTGGCCGGACTGGCCCGGGCGCTGTCAGTCCTGGCGACCGCCGCCACCCAGATCCCCGCCTGGAGCGAGCTGTTCGCCCCGCGCGAGGTCGTCCTCGCCGCGCCACGCGCCTCGTGCGCGGGGGTCGATCGGGCCGTGGAGATCGTCGCGCGCACGCTCGAGGAGCGGGGCGCCCCCGTCTACGTGCGCAAGCAGATCGTGCACAACGCCCACGTCGTGGCCGACCTGGAGTCCCGGGGGGCGGTGTTCGTCGACGAGCTCGACGAGGTGCCGACCGGTGCGACGACCATCTTCTCAGCCCATGGGGTCTCCCCCGCCGTGCGCCGGGCGGCGGGTGATCGCGAGCTCGAGGTGATCGACGCCACCTGCCCGCTGGTCGCCAAGGTCCATGCCGAGGCCCGGCGGTTCGCCTCGGCCGGCTATCAGATCGTGCTGGTCGGTCACGAGGGTCACGAGGAGATCGAGGGCACCTTCGGCGAGGCTCCCGACCACACCCAGGTCGTCGCCTCCGCCGCAGAGGTGAGCCGGCTCGAGGTCGAGGACCCCGACCGGGTGGCCTACCTCACCCAGACGACCCTGGCGATCGACGAGACGACCGACGTCCTCGACGCGCTCAAGGTCCGGTTCCCCACGCTGTCGGGTCCGGCGTCCAGCGACATCTGCTACGCCACCCAGAACCGTCAGGACGCCGTGCGGTCGCTCGCCGATGACTGCGACCTCGTACTCGTCGTCGGCTCGCGCAACTCCTCCAACTCCTGCCGTCTCGTCGAGGTCGCCCGCCGCGCCGGGGCGCGCGCCGAGCTCGTCGAGGACGCCGGCGAGATCGCCCCGGCCCTGCTTCGTGGCGTCGGCCGGATCGGGGTCAGCGCCGGCGCCTCGGCGCCGGAGCGCTATGTCCAGGGCGTTGTGCGCGCATTGGGTGCGCTCGGTGATGTCACCCTGAGTGAACGTCGTGTCGCTCGCGAGGAAGTCCATTTCAAACTGCCACCAGAAGTTCGATCCCCAGAGGTGATTTCGTGCCCGTCCCCCTAAGACAAGGCCTGAGAATGGCCGCCTACCTGACTGAGCAGAAGCTCAGGCGCAAGGACAAGTTCCCGTTGATCGTGGAACTCGAGCCACTGTTCCAGTGCAACCTGGCCTGTGAGGGCTGCGGAAAGATCCAACATCCCGAGCCGACGCTGCGCCGACGCATGCCCGTCGAGCAGGCGGTCGGTGCGGTGATGGAGTGCGGCGCCCCGATGGTGTCGATCGCCGGCGGCGAGCCGCTCATCCACGCCGAGATCGACGAGATCGTGCGCCAGCTCGTTGCGAAGAAGAAGTTCGTCTACCTGTGCACCAACGCGCTGTTGCTGGAGAAGAACCTGCACAAGTTCACCCCGTCGCCGTACTTCTCCTGGGCCGTCCACATCGACGGCCTCCAGGAGCGCCACGATGCCTCGGTGTCCCGCGATGGTGTGTTCGAGAAGGCCGTGTCGGCCATCAAGGCCGCCAAGGCGGCGGGTTTTCGCGTCACCACCAACACGACGTTCTTCACCCAGGACTCCCCCGAGACGGTGCGCTCGGTGCTCGACTTCCTCAACGACGAGCTCGAGGTCGACCAGATGATGATCTCCCCCGCCTACGCCTATGAGAAGGCGCCGGACCAGGATCACTTCCTCGGTGTGACCCAGACCCGCGAGCTGTTCAAGACCGCCTTCGCCGACGGCAACCGCAAGAAGTGGCGGCTCAACCACTCCCCGCTGTTCCTCGATTTCCTCGAGGGCAAGGTCGACTTCGAGTGCACCCCCTGGGGCATCCCGAGCTACTCGCTGTTCGGATGGCAGCGGCCCTGCTACCTGATGGCCGACGGCTACACCGAGACCTACAAGGAGCTGCTCGAGACGACCGACTGGGACGCCTACGGTCGCGGCAAGGACCCGCGCTGTGACAACTGCATGGCCCACTGCGGCTTTGAGCCCACGTCGGTGCTGGCGACGACGAAGTCGCTCAAGCAGTCGGTTCGCGCGATGGTTCAGGCCTGACGTCATGAATCGGCGACCCGGGACACGCGTGCGAAGCTGGTGGCGTGCGTGTTCTCGTCGTAGAGGACGAACCGAAGCTCGCGTCGCTGCTGCGCCAGGGACTGCGTCGGCACGGGATGGCGGTCGACGTCGCCATCACGGGTCCCGACGCGCTGCAGCAGGCGAGCAGCACCGCCTACGACGTCATCCTGCTCGACGTGATGCTGCCGGGCTTCGACGGTTTCGAGGTCTGTCGCCGCCTCCGCGCCCAGGAGGTCTGGTCACCGACGCTGATGCTGACCGCGCGCGACGAGGTCGAAGACCGCGTCCGGGGTCTGGACAGCGGCGCCGACGACTACCTGGTCAAGCCCTTCTCCAGCAACGAGCTGTTGGCCCGGATCCGCGCGCTCGTCCGTCGGGGCGCGCCTCCGCGGCCGACCCGGGTGGTCGCCGGGGAGATCGTCCTCGACCCGGCCACGCGGCAGGTCTGGCGCTCAGAGGAGGAGCTGAGCCTGACCGCGCGGGAGTTCGCCCTGCTCGAGACGCTGATGCGCCAGGCCGGTGAGGTGCTCAGCCGCTATGAGCTGCTCGAGCACGTCTGGGACGGGAGCTATGAGAATCGCTCCAACGTGATCGAGGTCTACATCGGCTACCTGCGCGACAAGCTCGGTCGCGACCGGATCGAGACGGTCCGCGGCGCCGGCTACCGACTGCGGGTATGAGCGGCCGGCTCCCCGCCTCACTGGATCGCCGCTGGCGCATGGTGCCGTTCCGGGCCCGGCTGACGCTGGGCTTCGCCACCGTCATGGTCATCCTGTTCGGCGGGCTCGCCCTGCTCCTGCATGTCCTGGTGGAGAACAGCCTCGACCAGCAGATCAACGCCTCGCTTCAGACCCGCGCCGGTGACCTCTCCTCTCTGGTCTCGGGCCGCTCGACCGCCAAGCCGCTTCCGGCGCTGCCCGACAGTGGCGGCACCTTCGCCCAGATCGTCGATGGACATACCGGCCGGGCGATCACCGCCACCAGCGGTCACTACGTGCCGCTGCTCGATCGCACCCAGCTGCGCTGGGCCTCCCAGCGCCCCGGACTGATCACGGACGGATCGGCCCGTCTGCTCGCCGAGCCGGTCCGCACCAAGCCGGAGGAGGTCCTCGTCGTCGGGGCGTCGTTGACCGAGCGCAACCACACCCTGACCCTGCTCAGTGACCTGCTGTTCGTCGGCGGACCGGCGCTGCTCATCCTCACCTGCCTCGCCGGGTACGTGCTCGCCGCCCGGGCCCTGGCCCCGGTGGAGAAGATGAGCGTCCAGGCCGCCACCATCTCGGGCTCACCGGCCGGCGACCGCCTCCCCATCCCCGAGGCCCGCGACGAGATCCGCCGGCTGGGTGACACGCTGAACGCCCTGCTCGACCGCGTCGAGGAGGCGCTGGCCCGCGAGCGCGCGTTCGTCTCCGACGCCAGCCATGAGCTGCGCACGCCACTCGCCGTGCTCAAGCTCGAGCTCGAGTTCGCCCTCGCTTCCGACATCACCCGCCAGGAACTCCAGGAGCGCGTGTCCTCGGCCACCGAGGAGGTCGACCGCCTGACCAAGGTGGCCAACGACCTGCTGCTCATCGCCCGGGCCGACGGCGGCCGGCTCCCGCTCGAGCAGCACACGATCGCAGTGGCCGACGTCCTCAGCGCGGTCGCCGACCGCTTCGCGGCGCCCGCCCGGTTGCGCGAACGGTCCGTCAGCGCCGATCCGAGCGCCTCGGACCTGTACGTCGACGCCGACCAGACGTGGATCGAGCAGGCGCTGAACAACCTCGTCTCCAACGCGCTGCGCTACGGGGACGGTCCCGTGGTCCTCTCAGCCCGCGAGCAGGCCGGTCGGGTCGAGCTCCACGTCCTCGACTCCGGGTGCGGGTTCGCGCCGGAGTTCCTCCACAGTGCCTTCGAGCGCTTCGCGCGGGCCGACGCCGCGCGCAGCGGCGGCGGTGTCGGCCTCGGGTTGTCGATCGTCCGAGCGATCGCCGACGCCCACGGTGGCTGTGCCGGTGCCGCCAACCGGCACAGCGGCGGCGCCGACGTGTGGATCGCCCTTCCCCCAAGCCGTGTCGTGCCCGCAGATGAGGAGGATCACGTGATGTCTGGGAAAATCGCTTAGATGACCCGAACGCCGACCACGCTCGTCCCGCCGGTGGCGGACATCCTCGCCGACCGCGTCGGTGAGGAGATGGAGCTCAACGACCGCTATCTCAACCCGCAGATGGGGCGGATCCTGCGGACCCTCGGCTTTGACAAGAGCTGGGTGGGCGGCGATGCAGCGCACCTGATCGACTCCGACGGGGAACGCTACCTCGATCTCTACTCCGGCTACGGGGTGTTCGCCCTCGGGCGCAACCACCCCGACGTCATCGCCGCCGTCCAGGCGGTGATGGATGCGCGCACGGCAAACCTGCCCCAGCTCGGCGTGACCCTGCTCAGCGGGGTGCTCGGCGAGCAGCTGATCGCCCGCGCACCCGAGAGCGTGGCGGCGATGGTGCCGGCCAACACGGGCACCGAGACCGTCGAGGCGGCGATCAAGATCTCCCGGGCCGCCACCGGCCGTCAACGCATCCTGTTCGCCGAGCACGCCTTCCACGGACTCACCCTTGGCTCACTGTCGCTCAACGGAGATGACAATTTTCGTCGCGGCTTCGGCCCGCTGCTGCCCGACTGCGAATCCGTGCCCTTTGGCGACAGCGACGCGCTCGAGCGCGCTCTGGCCAAGGGTGACGTCGCCGCCTTCATCGTCGAGCCGATCCAGGGCAAGGGCGTCAACCTGCCGCCGGCGGGATATCTCCAGGACGCCCAGCGGCTATGTCGCGACGCCGGCACGCTGCTCGTCTGTGATGAGGTCCAGACCGGCATGGGCCGGACGGGACGTCTCTTCGCGGTGGAACACTGGGACCTCCAGCCCGACCTCATCTGCCTCTCCAAGGCGCTGTCCGGTGGCTTCGTCCCGATCGGGGCCGTGCTCGTCTCCCGCCGGGCCTTCGACGCCGTCTTCGACGGCATGGAGCGCGCGGTGCGCCACGGTTCGACCTTCGGGGGCAACGACCTCAGCGCAGCAGCCGCCCTGGCGACGCTGCGGGTGCTCGAGCGCGACGGCCTCGTCGCCCGAGCCGAACGTCTCGGGGCCCTGCTGCTGGAGCTGACCCTCCCCCTGGTCGATCGTTACGAGATGGTGCACGACGTGCGCGGGCTTGGTCTCATGTGGGGCATCGAATTCGGCGAACCAACGCGCGGCGGTCGCCGTTCGGTGTTCCGGGCGATCGAGCGGATGCAGCCGGGCCTGTTCTCCCAGCTGGTCACCGTCCCCCTGTTCCATCAGCACCACATCCTCACCCAGGTGGCGGGACACCGGATGAACGTGGTCAAGGTGCTCCCGTCGCTGCTCATCGAGGAGTCCGACATCCGGCGCTTCGCCGCCGCGCTCGAGGAGGTCGTCGCCAACGCCGAGCAGCTCCCCCGGGCGATGGCGCGCTTCAGCATCCAGATGGCCCGCGGAACCGCCCGCTCCCGGCGCGCGCTGGCCCGCCTCTAGGGTCGGACACCGGCGCGCCCCTCGGGCGGGTCGCGGGTCGTGCGACCGGGCGCGGCCCCGCGGGTGGGTCGCGGTGAGTGGACATCGGCCGCAACGGGCAGGCTATAGACCTATGTCAGATCAAGATCCCCAGCAGCAGAACCCCGAGAAGGACCCGAGCGACTGGGTCACCGGTGACGAGCCGGCCACCGGCCCCCAGCTTTCCTACCTCCAGACGCTGGCCCAGCAGGCCGGCGAGGACGTTCCCGAGGGCCTGACCAAGGCCCAGGCATCGGAGCGCATCGACGCGCTCCAGGACAAGACCGGCCGCGGCAAGAGCTGAGCCGACGAGGTCCTGGCCCTGGGAGGCCGCCTCAGGCGGCCTCCCAGCCTGCGTCAGGGCAGGTGGATCTGGGCCACCCCGGTGTGGGTGCGGGGCTCGTCGGCATCGACCCGACTGATCTCGATCTCAGCCCCGCCGAGGCGCTCCCCCGGCAGGATCACCAGCGCGCCGTAGCCGGCATCCAGAGCCACCCTTGCGCTCGCGGCGGCCAGCGCGATCACGCCGGCCTCTGACATGGGGCCGACCGTCTCACCGTGGCTGTGCGTGGTGAGCCCATCGTGGCTGTGGGCGTGATCGGGTGCGGTGGCCATGCTGGACTCCGTCTAGGCGCCGGCGATGAGACTCAGCGGCTCGGTTTGATAACCGCCGTAGGGGGTGCCCAGGTACGGGAAGTTGGACAGGAAGTTCTTGTCCGTATCCGTGGTGCCGTCGGCGAGTAGCGGGGCGGCGGCGTCCGGCTGGTAGGTCGGATCGACCAGACCGTAGGTCGCCCCGGCAATGGCGCGCAACTCGATCGCCAGCACGTCGTCGATCGGGCGCCGGCCGTTGGGAAACCCGGCCAGGTCCCCGCCGAGGATCCCGTACACGCTCGGGCTCTTGCTCGGGGGGACGGCCACGTTGAGGCGCAACTCGTCAGCGTAGGTCGAGCCCGTGTAGTTCTGGAAGCCCGCCACGATGCCCTTGGGCAGGCCGGTGAGCAGAATCGCCACCAGATCGGCCCGGGCTGTGCCGGCCTTGTCCAGCGCGGCCAAGTTGGGGAACACGCCCGGATACAGGACCGGCAGGAGTCCGGCCAACTCGGGATTCTGCACGTACTTGAGGAAGGAGCTGTCCTTGGCCGGGGGCTGGGAGTTCCAGTAGTCCTTCTCGCTCATCGGCACGATGACCTCGTTGAACAACGGGTTGCCCAGGCGTGACACCTGCTGTTGACCGCCGGTATCGACCCGGGTGCCGTCCTTCTCGCGAATCGTCGCCTTGGAGCGGGTCGCCGCACCCCAGACGCCAATCACCGCGTCCGACGCGAAGACGCCGGACGGGACCTGGCCGCTGCTCGTCAGCGCGGCGATCGGCACCTGCACCGCGATGCTCTGGGTCCCGAAGCCCGCCAACCCGTCATAGCCCTGCATGACCGGGAGAGGGATCTCGTGGGCGGGGTTGAACGGACGCAGACCAGCCAGGTCAAAGACCGAGCCGAGGTCCACATGGAAGCCGTCGAGGCGCTGGCCGGCGAAGACGGTCATCGTGCTCTCGTTGTACTCGCCGTAGGTGCCCGAGCTGCCGATGGTGTGCATCGCTCCCGGCACCAGGTTGGCGGCGTAGTTCGGAGTTGAGCGCGTACCGACGTTGGAGGGCGGGCAGGCGAGGTTCTTGGCGAGCACCGTCCGCGTTCCGTTCTTGATCAGCGTGACGCTGTAGAACTGCTTACGGTTCCAGTTCGGACTGTCGATGGTCAGGATTTGGCCGGTGTTGTAGAGGAACGTGTTCGTGTTCTCGATCACCGTCTTGAACTTGAACTCGAAGGTGATATTCGGCTGCCCGTCGCCGTCGTTGTCGACGTGGATGTGATAGGTGACGTCCTCGCCGAACTCGAAGAAGTTGGGACCGCCGAACGGCGCCTCGAACGGCAGGTAGTTGGTGATCAGCGTGACGGTTGACGGGTTGTCAGGCGAGATGAACGCGTAGGTGTCGGTGTTATCGGCGACCGGATCCTGGCTGGTCGCCGGTGCCTCACGATGAGACGACATGAAGAGCTCCTAGATGTGTGGTGCGTCAGGGTGGGATACCGGGTGACAGACCCCCGGGGGTCGGCTCAGAACCGGAGTGAAAGCACGGGCCGAACCGGCCCGCAACAGCGGAGTGGGCCTACGGCGTCAGTGGGCCGCGCGGGCCAGCCGAGCGGCCAGTTGACGGTCGTGCACGATGACTTCGCGATCCCCCGTCATGAAGGAGATCTCTCCACTGGCCGGGTTCTTGACAAACACCACCAAGGATTCAGACCCGGCGGGGGAGGCCTTGGCATCCGCATTCGCGGTGGCCAACGTACCGACCAGGGTCAAACCTGCGGCAGCACCTGCTGAGGACTTCATGAAACCGAGACGCGTGACTTCAGCCACGTGTTCCTCCTTCGTCGCAATGGATCCTGCGGACCAAGCGACAAAGGGCATCCCGTCTCGCGAGCTGTCAGTGACTTCCCTGACGAGGCTGGGCACCCGATTTGTCACTAGCGCTTCGTAACGTACCGGCTGCCAGATCACCGAAAGTGTCACTGCTGTGACACCGAAGTTCGCATCGTGCAAGCTTTTCTCTCTGTGTGGCGGGCGGCGACGTCGGCATGCAGCTCCGGATCTCGCGCTGTGGTGAGGGACCCCTCTCAGGCCCCAGACGATCGGTCATCCGGGGGGAGCGCGGGAGTCGGAAGGAAACCTGCGAATCTGGGATGCCATGGCGACCGGTGAACTGACCCCGCTGACGGACCGGCCACCGGCTGGATCGGGCCGGCGCATGCTTCCGGCGACCGCCATCGCGGTGATCTATGTCAGCGCTCAGCTGATGGCCGCCGTCGACATGAACATCGTGAACGTCGTGCTGCCCACCCTGAGTCGCCAGTTCCACGCACCGCTGTCTGAGGTGCAGTGGACGGTGATCGCCTACCTGCTGACCCTGGCGGTGCTCATTCCGGCCTCGGGGTGGATGGGTGACCGGTTCGGGCTCAAGCAGACGTTCATGTGCGCGCTCGGGCTCTTCACCGTCGCCTCGGTGCTCTGCGGATCTGTCGACTCCCTCGGCGCGCTGATCGGGGCCCGGGCTCTCCAGGGCGTGGGCGGCGGCATGATGGTGCCGACCGCCACCGCGATGCTCTATCGCGCCTACCCGGCCGAGCGGCGCGCGCGGCTGTCGCGCACGCTGATCGTGCCCATCCTCATCGGTCCGGGAGCGGCGCCGATCCTCGGCGGCGCGATCGCGCAGCTGCTCTCCTGGCGCTGGGTGTTCCTCATCAACCTGCCCGTCGGAGTGCTGACGCTGCTGTTTGCCTGGCGGTTCCTGCCCCGCACCGAGGGGACCCCCGGTTCGCGGCTGGACCTCAGTGGGATCCTGCTCTCCGGTCTCGGCCTCAGCGCGGTGCTCTACGCGGTGAGCGAGGGTCCCGAGCTGGGCTGGGCGTCGGTGGCGATCATCGGATCCGGGATCGGCGGCGCGGCGTTGCTCGTCACCTTCATCCGACGGTCCTTGCGCCAACCCGAACCGCTGCTGCGGATCCGACTGCTGTCTGACCGCCTGTTCCGGTCCACCAACATCGTCTTCGCGTTGAGTACCGGGCCGTTCCTCGGCAGCCTCTACCTCACGCCGATCTTCCTCCAGGAGGTCATCCACCAGTCTCCCCTGGGCTCCGGCTCCACGACCTTCCTCGAGGCGATCGGAGTGGCCATCGGCGCCCAGACCCTGGCCCGCCTCTATCCCCGCATCGGCCCGCGGGTGCTCGCCGCGCTCGGTGCCGCGCTGCTCACCGTGTACCTCAGCCTGTTCCTACTCGTCGAGCCGGGGACCAGCCTGTGGCTGGTGCGCGGCCTAATGCTGTTCGGCGGGTTCGGCAACAGCGCCGTCTTCCTGGCCGTGCAGACCGCCATGTTCACCACCGTGGCCCGCGATGACCTCAGCCACGCCTCAGCGATCTACAACACCCAGAGACAGACCGCCATCGCCGTGAACGTCGCGGTGCTCACCACGATCGTCGCGGCGGTCGGCGGCACCCGCGTCGACGCGTTCCACTTCGCCTACCTGGCCGCTGCGTGCATCGCCGCAGCCGGGGCATGCTGTGCGCTCGGTCTGATCAAGACCCGTGACGCCGCCTCGACGATGCTCAGCGTGCCGGAGGAGCCGGTGGTGGAGCTCTAGGACCTCACACGCCGACGTCAAGGCGGAGCTTTGATCCGATCAAGTTGATCAAGGTCTGGCAGTGAGGTTGAGGTCCGGTTAGCGTCCGCGCATGGACAACAACCCGCCCTCAGAGGGCCTCCGCAGCGAGCTGAGTCTCGTCGACGCCTCCGCCTTCTCGGTCGGGCTGATCGGCCCCGTCGGGGCGATCGGCCTGCTCGGAACCGGTGCCGCCCTGATCATCGGCCGGGCGGTGACGCTGTCGTTCGTCTTCGCGCTCGTGGGTGTCACCCTCGTCGCCTACTGCTTCGTCAAGCTCTCCCAGCACATCTCCCACACCGGCTCGGTGTACGCGCTGGTCGGAGTCACGCTCGGGCCCCGCGCGGGCTACGTCGCGGGCTGGTCGCTGATGGGCGCCTACATCGCCATCGGCTGTGGCTCGACCATCGAGATGGGACTGTTCGGCGGGCAGTTCCTCAAGGACACCGGGATCCTCACCACCCAGCAGTGGTGGTGGATCGCCCTGATCGGGCTGATCGGGGTGACCGCACTGGCCTTCGCCGAGATCCGCATCATCACCCGCGCGCTGCTGACCTCCGAGGTGATCGGGGCGATCCTCGTGACCATCCTCAGCGTGGTGATCCTGGTGACCGTCATCTTCAGTCACGGACCCCAGGGGCAGAAGTTCACCATCAACTTCCTCTCCCTGCCCTCCGGCAGCGGCGTCGGCACCGTCGCCAAGGCCGCGGTGTACGGCTTCCTCGCCTTCGCAGGCTTCGAGGGCGCCGCGGCCCTGGGCGAGGAGACCACCAGCCCCAAGACCCAGATTCCCCGCGCCATCAAGACCGCCGTGGTCGTCGTCGGCAGCTTCTACCTGCTGACCGCCGCCGCCCAGTCCCTCGGATACGGCGCCAACGCGGCCGGCGCAACCAATTACGCCAACGGGCTGCCCTTCTCGGACCTCGGCAAGGGCTACATCGGCCACTGGTATGCCGACATCCTCGATTTCATGGCCTTCGTCAGCCTGTTCGCCATCTCACTGGGGGTGGCCAGCGGCGCCGGACGCATCATGTACGCCCTGGCTCGCGACGCGACCGGCAAGAGCACCGGACTCGCCCGACTCTCCAAGATCGGCCAGCCGGCCGCCGCGCTGTGTGTCGTGTTCGTCATCTTCCTCTGCGCGCTGGTGGGTCAGCAGTTGGCCCACAGCTCGGCGATCGACGCGACCTTCTATCCCCTGCAGATCGGCACCGTGCTCATCCTCGTCGCCTATGTGATGGCGACGATCGGGGCCATCTACTTCCTGTTCTTCAAGGGCGAAGCCTTGGCGCCGCGCTGGCAGATGGTCATTCCCGTGCTGGGCGGCGCGTTCGTGTGTTACACGATCTACCGCAACGTGTTCATCGGCCAGGAGGGCACCTACGCACGCCTGCCCTATATCGAGGGCGGCTTCCTGCTCCTCGGTCTGCTCACGGTCCTCTGTGCCCCCGGGCTGGCCGGGCGGGTCCGCACCGGCCTCCAGCGCGGGGACCCTCTGGCGCTCCCCCTCGACGCGGTGGCGGTGGGAGCGGCGGATTGACCCGCGTCGCCTGCCAGCAGCTCGCCCCCGTGCTGGGGGACCTGTCCGGCAACGCGGCACGGGCCCAGGCGGCGATCGACACCGCGATCGCCGCGGGGGCCGAGGTGGTGGTGCTGCCCGAGCTGTGCACCTCCGGCTACATGTTCGCGGACCCAGAGGAGGCCGCCGCGTCCGCGATCACCCGGGAGGATCCGATCCTCGCCGGATGGCGCCACGCCGCGGAGCGCAGCGGCGCCGTGGTGGTCGGGGGCTTCTGCGAACGGGGGGAGGACGGCCGGGTCTACAACAGCGCCGTCGCCTTTCCCGCCACCCCCGGGTCTGAGCCCGTCTTCTATCGCAAGCTGCACCTGTGGGACCGCGAGAAGCTCGTCTTCACCCCCGGAAGCGTTCTCCCGCCGGTCTTTGGGACCGGCGTCGGGCGCGCGTCGCTCATCATCTGTTACGACCTCGAGTTCCCGGAGCTGACCCGAGCGCTCGCCCTGGCCGGCACTCAGCTGCTGCTCGTACCGACCAACTGGCCTGCGGTTCCACGCCCCGATGGGGAGCGTCCACCCGAGGCGGTGATCGCCATGGCGGCGGCGCGTACGAACCGCATGGCCATTGCCATCGCCGATCGCTGTGGGACCGAGCGTGGCCAGGCTTGGACCCAGGGGACGACCATCATCGGCGCCGACGGATGGGTGGCCGCTGAGTCCCGCGAGCCCGGAATGCTGATCGGCGAGGTCGATTGCGACGCAGCGCTGGACAAGCGCCTCACCGATCAGGCCCATCTCTTCGACGACCGCCGTCCGGAGTTCTACGGCTCGCTGACCGAGCCGGCGGCTGACAGCCCGCGCTGAAGCCGGGCACCCACCCCGCGGGCCCAATCATCGAGCAGCCCGACGAACTCCTGAACCGGTGAGCTGAGACGCACGCCACGACGGGTCACCAGGGCGAAGAAGTCATAGAACGGCTCGCTGAAGCCGACGGCGGTCACCGCCTCGGGTACCACCGATCCGTTGAGCACGGCGCGCGCGACCATCGTCGCCCCGAGGCCGCGGGAGACCAGCTGCAGGGCGGTCTCCACGTGCTCGACCTCGAGCCGAGGTTCGATCTGAACGCCGGCCTCCTGGGCCCGACGGGCCAGCTGACGCCGCGTCGGGTCGTCGAAGCCGTAGCTGATGTCGTAGAGGATCAGCGGGGCACTCGCCACGTCGGCGATCCCGACCGGACGGCGCGTGGCCTCCGGGTCGGCGCTCACGTAGAGGACCTCGTCGTGGAACAGGCCCCGGACGTCGAGCAGCGAGTCGTCCACCGGCAGGACGACCAGACCCGCCTCGATCTCCCCCGCCTGCACGGCTCGCGCGACGTCGAAGGAGTTCTGACCCCGCATCCGCAGCACCCCATCCGGGGACTGGGCGCAGAAGCGAGCGGCCAGTTCGGCGATGTCGTAGTAGGGGGCGTTGCGAAACGTGCCGACGGTGATGTCGCGACGCTGCTGATCGCTGCGCCGGCCGACTGAGGCGAGGGCCTCGTCCGCGGCCTCGGTCACCCGCTCGGCGTGCCCGAGGAAGGTCCGCCCCGCCTTGGTCAGCGTCAGACCGCTGCCGGCCCGGGCAAAGAGGGAGACGCCGAGCTCCTGCTCGAGCCGACGGACCTGCTCAGAGACCGCCGGCTGGCTGCAGTGGAGAGCCCGCGCAGCGGCGTTGAAGGAACCAGCCGACGCGGCGGCCCGGAAGTACATGAGCTGTTGCAGAGTCAAGGCGTTTGCTTGAAGAGGCGAAGGAGTTCTCACAGTAGCCTTTTGCCGTCGGCGGCCGTAGGCTCCGCGACATGGTTGAACCCCTCTACCTGAAGTCACCTGCCGTGACGGCGACGGCGGTTAGCGATCGCGCGACGAGCGAGCGCGTGTCGGAGATGCTGTCGACCATCGAGCGGGGCGGACTCGACGCCGTCCGAGGCTACGCCCGGGAGCTGGACGGCTGGGAGTCCCCTGAGTTCGAGGTGGACGCGGCGGCGATCCGCCGCGCCGCCGATTCGCTTACCGAGCCGCTGCGCGAGAGCATCGCCTTCGCCCAGACGCAGATCCGCCAGTTCGCCGAGGCCCAGCGCGCGACCTTGACGGACTTCGAGGTCGAGACCCTGCCCGGCGTCTTCCTCGGCCAGCGGCAGGTGCCGGTGTCCGCCGTGGGCTCCTACTGCCCCAGCGGCCGGGTCCCCATGCTCGCCTGCGCGTTCATGACCGTGCTCGTGCCCAAGACCGCGGGAGTGGACACGGTGATCGCGTGCACGCCGCCCCGCGGCGGTGAACTGCATGCCCCGACGCTGCACGCCATCGCCACCTCGGGCGCGGACCGGATCTTCGCGCTCGGCGGAGTCCAGGCCCTGGCGGCCATGGCCTTCGGCCTGCTCGACGCCGAGCTCGGCGGCGTGGACATGATCGTCGGGCCCGGCAACGCGTTCGTGGCCGAGGCCAAGCGCCAGCTGTTCGGGCGGGTCGGCATCGACCTGCTCGCCGGCCCGTCCGAGGTCGCGGTCATCGCCGATGACAGCGCCGAACCCGAGCTGGTCGCGGCCGACCTGCTGGCCCAGGCCGAACACGGACCGACCTCCCCCGCCGTGCTCATCACCACCTCGGAGGAGTTCGGCCGAGAGGTGATCGACGAGGTCGCCCGCCAGCTCGACGCCCTCGATGCGCTCGGGGAAGCGTCGGGCGCCACGCCCCGGCGGGCGTGGACCGACTTCGGGACGGTGATGGTCGCCGCCGATCGCGAACACGCCGCCGAGCTGAGCGACCAGGTCGCCACCGAGCACCTCGAGGTGCACAGCCGGGACGAGGCGTGGTACTTCGACCGGCTGCGCAACTACGGCTCGCTGTTCCTCGGCAGCCGGGCCACCGTGGCGTTCTCGGACAAGGCGATCGGGACGAACCACACCCTGCCCACCGGCCGGGCCGCCCGCTACACCGGCGGATTGTCGGTGGCCAAGTTCCTCAAGACCCTCACCTATCAGCGCATCGACAGTGATGAGGGTGTGCGCGCGATCGCCCCCCACGTGGTCGAGATCTCCCGCGCCGATCACATGCCCGCACACGAGGCCAGTGCCGCCAAGCGCCTGGACCGGGCGCGAGCCGTCGGGGTCTGAGCCGGCGCCGGAACCAGATCCCCGGATGACATCGCTGGGCCGGGTCGGGCAGACTTCCTCGCGTGACTGAACCGCTCGACCTCGATCTCTGTGGCCAAGCCGCGCTGGTGCGGGCGGGTGACGTGTCCGCTGTCGAGCTGGTCAGTGCGGCGATCGACCGGCTCACGGCGGGAAGGGAGCTGAACGTGCTCGTCGATGAGCAGTTCGATTCGGCTCTCGAGGTCGTTCGGGCGATCGACGCCACGTCCCACGACGCCCGCGGGCCGCTGGCCGGCGTTCCGTTTCTGCTCAAGGACCTCGGCGAGCCCCAGGCGGGCCGACCCGAGCGCATGGGCTCGGTGGCCCTGTCTGACCATGTGGCCGAGCGGACCGCAGCCAGCGTGGCCGCCTATCAGGCCGCGGGTCTGATCATCTGCGGTCGCACCAACACCCCGGAGTTCGGCAACCACTGCGCGACCGAGCCGGCGCTCGCCGGTCCCACCCTCAATCCCTGGAACCGGGACGTGTCACCCGGCGGCTCCAGCGGGGGCTCTGCCGCGGCGGTCGCCGCCCGCATGGTCGCTGGCGCCTCCGGCGGAGACGGCACAGGATCCATCCGCATGCCGGCCTCCTGCTGCGGCCTGGTGGGCCTCAAGCCGCGCCGCGGGCGGACCTCGCTGGCACCCGGCTCGGTCGCCCTCGACGGTCTGGCGGTCAAGCACGCCCTGACCCGCTCCGTACGCGACACCGCCGTGCTGCTCGACCTGCTCGCCGGCGAGTTGCCCGGGGATCCCTACAGCGCGCCGTCGCCGACGGGTCAGTTCATCGATGCGGTGGGCTCTGACCCGCGAGGCCTGCGGATCCTCACCGCCGAGCGCCCGCCGTTCCCGGGCGAGATCGACCCGGAGGTGCAGGCCGTGGCCGATCTGGCCGCCCGAGCCCTGGCCGAGCTGGGACATCACATCACGCCCGGGGTCGCTGACTGCGACGCCACGGCGCTGCGGCGCTCGATCTCGGTGATCCACGCGGTGGACAACGCCGCGACGCTGGGGTGGGTGAGCGACTGGCTGGGCCGCCCCCCACACGAGGATGAGCTCGATCCGGTGACCTGGGACATGGCTCGCGAGGGCGCGAGGATCAGCGGCGTCGAGCACCTCGCCGCTGTGGACGGCATGTACGAGCAGTCCCGACGCGCCGCGCGCGTCTTCGATACGGCCGACGTGGTGCTGTGCCCGACGCTGAACCGCGTCGGGATCGCTCCCGGTGCGCTGTCGTCGTCCCGCGGCAGCGTGGACGCGTTCTTCGACGTGGAGTTCGCCACCACCGGCTGGACCGCGCTCGCCAACGCCACCGGGTGGGCCGCGATCAGCCTGCCGCTGGGCGAGGTTGACGGGCTCCCGGTCGGCGTCCAGCTCATCGCGCCGGATGAGACCGTGCTGCTCGCCCTGGCCGCACAGCTCGAGTTGGCGATGCCCTGGGCCGATCGTCGCCCGCCGGTCCGCTAGGAACAGGCGGCGGTTGCCCGACGTGCCCGACTCGCCCGACCGCCGCGCCATCGTGCCCGACCCCGATACGACGGTCGTCGTGCGCGAGTATCAGGCTGATGCGCCAGCCGGACTGATCGGCGAATGGCTCGACGCGCGCGGGATCAGCTGGCGCGTCAGCCGTCCCGTCGATGAGCCGACGCTTGGCGGCGCCGGCGCGATCATCTCCCTGGGGTCGAGCATGTCGGCCTATTGGCAGGAGCCCGCCTGGATCGCCAGCGAATGCGAGCTGCTCGCCCACACCGCCGACACCGGGGTGCCGGTGCTGGGGATCTGCTTCGGCGCCCAGGTCCTCGCTCGCGCCCTCGGCGGCCGGGTGGCTCCCGCCGCGACACCGGAGATCGGCTGGGTCCAACCTGAGAGCGACCAGCCACAGCTGACGGGCCCGTACCTCACCTGGCACTTCGACGCGATCACCCCGCCCCCGGGCGCCGACGTGCTGGCCACCACGCCGCACGCGGTGCAGGCGTTCACCCGGGGACGCGCGATCGGCCTGCAGTTCCATCCGGAGGTGACGCCGGCGATCTGGCACGACTGGGGCGAGCAGGATCCCGACGCGCTCACCGGCCACGTCCACGACGCCGAGGGTCTCGCGGCCGAGATCGCCCGCTCCACCCAGGAGAACCGGGAGCGGGCCTTTGGGCTGCTCGACTGGTGGTGGGCCTGGCTCGATGCCCAGGTCTGAGCGGGGCGGCGTGGTGGACCCAAGCAATGACCGGGGATCACTCCCTGATGACCGACCTCGCCCCTGGATTCCCCGACCGGCCCGAGAACAGGAAAACCCCGGAATGTCCGGGGCGTTCCTGAGGTGCGGCTGAGAGGAATCGAACCTCCACGTCCCGAAGGACACAGGCACCTGAAGCCTGCGCGTCTACCAATTCCGCCACAGCCGCGCGGAGCGATGAGGCTAGCACGCGTACTGGTAGGTAGGCTGGGCTGAGTGCGGGCACAGCAGGTTGAGGTTCTCGGGGCAGAGATCACGCCGGTGGAGCTCCACGCGCTGGTGTTGGCCGAGCGCCAACGCTGCCCGTTTCTGTTCCTCCGGGACGCGAGCGGCGCGATCGCCGTCGTCAGCTTGACGGGCGAGCGGTTCGTCATCGGTCGCGCCCCCGGAAGCGATCTGGAGATCGAGTGGGATCCCCGCGTGTCGGGCATCCACGCCTACCTCGAGTACCGGGCCAGCCGCTGGACGATCGAGGACGACGGACTCTCGCGCAACGGAACCTTCGTGGGCGGTGAACGGCTCGCGGGCCAGCGGGTGCTCCGCGACGGCGACGTGATCACGCTCGGATCCACGCGGCTGGGCTTTCGCGATCCCGGGCCCTCCCAAGTGGTCGCCACCGTCGTCGCCTCCGACACCGACGCCCCCACCGTCTCTGAGGGCCAACGGCGGGTGCTCATCGAACTCTGCCGACCCATGGCCAGCGAGGGCCGGGCCACGCCCGCCACCAATCAGGAGATCGCCGACGAGCTGGTGCTGAGCCTGGCCGCGGTGAAGAGTCAGCTGTCGATCCTGTTCGAGCGCTTCGACCTCAACGAGCTGCCCCAGAACCAGAAGCGGACGCTGCTGGCGCACCGGGCACTGTCCAGCGGCGTGGTGCGGGCCGCCGACCTGCTGCGCCCATGACGCCCGGCGCGGCGATCAGCGCGGGATCTGGTTCCAGCTCTCCAGCGCGCGCACCGAGTGCTCGGTGCCCAGTCGGCTGACGGTGGCCGGTGAGAGCACGAGCCGCTCGCCGAAGGCGACGCTCTCCTCCAACCAGCGGGCGGCGAGCGCGCGCAGGATGTGACCGTGGGCGAACATGATCACCTCTCCCCCGGCCGCGGCGGCCCGGGCGATCACCCGGTCCACGCGGGCGCTGACCGCCTCGGGTGACTCACCTTCGCGACAGCCGTCGCGCCAGATGTCCCAGTCCGGGCGGTCCGCCATGATCTGGGCGGTGGTCAGGCCCTCGTAGTCGCCGTAGCTCCACTCGGCCAGATCCTCGGTCACCGCGATGTCGGCGTCGGAGAACCCGGCCAGGCGAGCGGTGTCCAGCGCACGGATGCGGGGGCTCGAGAGGGCGAGCGTGAAGGCGGCGGGGTCGAGCAGGCTGGCCAGGCGCCGGGCGCGCTCACGGCCTTCGGGCAGCAGCGGGAGGTCGGTCACCGAGGTGTGGCGGCCGTTCTCGGACCACTCGGTCTGGCCGTGGCGGACCAGCGTCAGGCTGAGCTCTCCCATCACCGTGCGTCGGCGTCGGCGTCGGCGGACAGCGCCGGCGCGGCCACGGACGGGTCGTGGAACTCGTGGGCGGCCAGCAGCGCCGCTCCCATGACCCCGGCCTCGGGTCCGAAGCGCGCCACCCGCACACTCGCGTGTCCGCGCAGTCCGGGATGGATGAACGGCTCGGCGAACGCCACCGCGTCAGCCATGAAGAGATCCGCCGCGGCCGCCGCGCCGCCGCCGATGACCACCTCCTGGGGGTCGAACATGTTGACCGCGTTGGCGATGCCGATCCCGATCGCATGCGCCCAGCGCTGCAGGACGGCTTTGGCCTCCTCAGACCCGGCGCGGGCCGCCTCGACCGTGTCACGTCCGTGCTTGCCCAGCCCGGCACCGACCGTGAGGTGATCGAGGGCGTGACCTGACCCCAGCGCCTCGAGCGAGCCCGGATGGGGCATTGACGCGCCGACCGGAGGGAAGTCGTCGGGCAGCCCGTCGGGAAACCCGGAGGGCAGCGCGCCCGCCGGCGCAACCGGCAGGCCGATGAGCGTGTGGCCGACCTCGGCCGCTCCGCCCGTCGCCCCGCGATAGATGCGACCGTTCAGGACGAGACCGCCCCCCACTCCGGTACCGATCGTCAACATCACCAGGTGCCGGGAGATCAGCCGCAGCTCATGATCGTGGGCCTCGGCGAGCGCGGCGACCGTGGCGTCGTTGTCCACGTAGATGGGCACGCTCAGCCGACCCCCGAGCACCGAACGCAGGGGCACGTCCGCCAGGGGGATGTTGACGGAATGGATGACGCGGCCGGAGGCGAAATCGACCACGGAGGGCACCCGATGCCCACCGCGTCGAGCGCACCCCCGGCCAACGTGTCCCGAGCCTGCTCGATGAGGTGGGTGATCTGGTCAACCAGCGCACTCGATGACCCCAGCTCGGTGGGCTCCTGGATCGATTCCGAGAGACGTCCCCCCAATTCGCTGCGTGGATTCTCAGCGGTCAATACCGCGGCCGCGACCTTGGTCCCCCCGAGGTCGATCCCGACGAAGCTGCTCACAAGCGGGCCGCTCCGTCGACGTCGGTCAGGACCGTGATGTTCTGCGCGAACTCGCTGATCAGCGATCCGGGCGTGTCGTGCGAGGGCGGGGCATCCTCGGCAAAGGCCTTGGCCAGAGCCTCGGCCTTGCCCGCCCCCGCCGCCATCACGATGACGTTCCGGGCCAGGGCGATGGCCGGGAAGGTCAGCGTCACCCGGGGGACGAACGGCTCCAGGCCGGCTTCGGGCACCCCGACACACAGCCGCAGGCGCTCGTCGAGGGACGCCTGGTTCGGGAACATCGAGCAGATGTGCCCGTCGGGGCCCAGGCCGATCACGAACAGCTCAAAGCCGTTGACGTTGATCTCGTGCTCGAACAGGGTGTTCTCATACGCGTCGGCCGCCGCCTCGGGGCCGTCCTCGCCGGCGATGCGGTGCACGCTGGCGTCGACCAGGGAATCGCCCACCGCGGCGATCAACGCGCCGTAGTTCGAGCGCTCGTCCGATACCTCGACGCAGCGCTCGTCGGTGAACCAGATCTGTGACCCGTACCAATCGGAGGTGGCCAGGGACGAGTACGCCTGGTTCGTCGAGCCGCCGGTGAGGACGACGGGACCGGCCGGCAGGGCCTGGGCGACGAGGGCGGCGCACTCGGCCAGCGGGTCATCGATGATGCGGATGTCGGTGCTCATGGCTGAAATCTCCTTGCGTAGGCCAGGGCGGGACGATAGGTGGGATCTCTCAGCAGCGCCTGGCGGACTCCCTCTCCCAGGATCCCTCCCTCCCCGCGGGAGGCCCCGAGCACACGCCATTCCCGTGGAGGCGAGGGCGCGGGCCGCCGCTGGCGGGCCAGCAGGCCGCCCTTGGCGCGGTCGAGGGCGAGCGAGAAGCCATAGTCGGTGCCGACGGTGACACCGGCGATGCCGGGCACGGCCAGATCCACCGGCTCGAAGTCGAAGGCGACGATTCCGCTGAATGCGGCGTCGTGGCTGCCACCGTCACGCTGAGCGGTGGCGATGCCCCGGTAGGCGCCGCCGAGTGTGGCGACCAGCGGATCGGGTTCCCAGCCCAGACGCGAGGCGAGCCAGCCGGCCAGCAGCAGCGCGGAGGTGAGCGAGCCGGGGTTGTGGCGCACGGCGACGTTGGCCAGCGCCGGGAGCTCGCCGCGACGGGTGGGATCGTCAAAGGCCGCCGCCAGCCGCTCTCGCCACGGCGTGGTCCGCAGCCAGGCCAGGTCGACCACGTAGGTGCGCTCCTGCAGGTTCCAGGAGCGCGTCAGGGCAGCGCCGGGTCCGTCGAAGTTGGCCGGGTCGTCGGTGTCGATGAGGATCACGTCGATCATCGACAACAGCGACTCGACCGCCCCGTCGTGGCTGTGGGGAGACCACAGCACCGTCTGGAGCTCGGAGACGAGCAGGGCGTCGACGATCGTGTCGATACGGTCGACCGCGTCGGCCCCGAGCTCGAGCTCCACCCACTCGCGCACCACGCCGATCCCGTCGCCGCCGGACTCACTCGACAGCACCACCCGGGCATCGAGTCCGGTGCGGTGCTCTGACACCGAGCAGAGGATCGTTCGCGAGGCGCCGTAGCGACCGACGCGGTCAAGCCGGTTGATGATCTCCCCGCGCCATTCCCGGTCGGCGATGACCACCAGGTTGAGCACGCGCGCCGGCACCAGTGACTCGTCCTCGGCGTGGCGCTCGTGCAGCAGCAGACGCAGCGCCGCTTCGATCTGATCCGGGGTGGTGTCCCGCGCGTCCCAGGTCGTCTGCTCGGTCATGACCGCAAGCTCTGAGCTCCAGGCGCCCGGCTAGAGCCGGCGCCAGGGGGTGTCGCCGACCAGGGCATCGGCCACCGATGGACCGGCCGAGCCGGCCACGTACTGGGGGATCGGACTGCTCGAGTCGGCCGCCCAGCCCTGGAGGATCGGATCGATGATGCCCCACAGTGCCGCGATCTCGTCGTTGCGGGTGAACAGCGTGGCATCGCCGCGCATCGCGTCGAGGATGAGGCGTTCATAGGCCTCCGGCGATTCGCTGAGAAACGATGTTCCGTAGTGGAACTCCATGTTGACCGGCCGGATCCGCATCCGCGTGCCGGGGATCTTCGCCCCCAGGGAGACCGTCACGCCCTCGTCGGGCTGGACGGTGAGGATGATCTGGTTGGGTTGGACCCCCAGGGACCCCTCCTGCTGGAAGGCCATGTGGGGGACCGGACGCAGGGTCACCGCGATCTCGGTCAGCTTGCGCGACAGCCGCTTGCCGGTCCGCAGATAGAAGGGGACTCCGGCCCAGCGCCAGTTGGAGATCTCCAGTTTCAGCGCCGTGTAGGTCTCGGTTCGCGAGTCCGGGGCCACTCCGGGCTCCTCCAGGTACCCGCGCACGTGCTGGCCGGCGATGACGCCCGGCCCGTACTGGGCGCGCAGCGCCATGTCGGCCACCGTCTCGGGCCGCGGCGGGATGATCGAGTGCAGCACCTTGACCTTCTCATCGCGCAACTGGTTGGCCGAGAACGAGGTCGGTGGCTCCATGGCCAGCAGGGCCAGCAGCTGGAGCATGTGGTTCTGCACCAGGTCGCGCAGCGCCCCAGCACCCTCGTAGTAGCCGGCTCGCCCGCCGATGCCGAGATCCTCGGCGGCGGTGATCTGCACGTAGTGGATGAAGTTGCGGTTCCACACGGGCTCGAACAGCGCGTTGGCGAACCGCAGCGCCATCAGGTTCTGGACGGTCTCCTTACCCAGGTAATGGTCGATGCGAAAGACCTGGGACTCGTCGAAGACCTGCAGCACCGCGTCGTTCTGGGCCAGCGCGGAGGCGAGGTCATAGCCGAAGGGCTTCTCGATCACCACGCGCACCTCGGCGCCGTGGGAGCCGTGGTTGAGTCCGAACTGCCCGAGCAGACCGATGATCACGGGGAAGAACTGCGGCGCCGTGGAGAGGTAGAAGATCCGGTTCAACGGCTGGCCGACGTGGTCGTCGAAGTTGGCCAGGGTCTCGGCCAGGCGCCGGTAGAGATCCGGGTCGTCGAAGTCCCCGGCGACGAAGCGCGCGTTCTCGATCAGGCCGTCGAGGACGTCGGGGTTGGGGGTGCGGCGTGAGAACTTCTCGATCGACTCGCGCGCCGAGGCACGGAACTCGACGTCCCCCATGTCCCCCCGCGCGACCCCGCACAGCTCGATGTGCTCGGGCAGGGACCCGTCGTGGGCGAGGTTGTAGATGGCCGGCAGCAGTTTGCGACCGGCGAGGTCGCCGGTCGCCCCGAAGATGACCATCGCCGTGGAGCGGACGGGCAACCGCTCCAGCCCCGCCAGCAGCGGGTTGACCGAGGTGTCGAGTTCACCGATCGCCACGTGCGCTTAGTGAACCACGCGGTGGGACCGCCAGTGGTTCCGATCCCCGCGCACCTAGAGCAGTCCCTCGATGCGCTTGGTGAGGGCCCGGATCGCCTGCGCCGGCTTGCCTTCGAGCACAACCCGGTCGGCCGCCAGCCCGTGGTCACGCAGGGTCTGGAGGTTGGCTGCCGATGCCGAGGCGATCAGCGTCCCGAAGTCAAAGGACTGACCGGGGATCTCGATGCTGGCGTGGGGCGTGTCGGTCAGCTGCAGGAAGCGACCGATCGGTGCGCCGCCGTTGTGCTCCTGACCGGTGGAGTGCTGGAAGCGCGGGCCGTAACCGAACGTGGTGGCCATGCCGGTCTTGGCCCGAATCGCGCTCCGCAGCTCGCTGATCGCAGCGTCGACCTCGGAGTCATAGGCGAGGTAGCCGAGGATCGCCACGTAGTGCGGCGTGCTGACGTCGAGGAGCTCCTTCAGTGCCGCGTCGGTGGCCGCCTTGATCGTCGGGACCTTGCCGGCGTCGAGGATCTTGTTGGTGTTGTCCTTGGCTTCCTGGACGTTGGGCTGATCGAAGGGGTTGATCTCCAGCGCCCAGCCGGCGACCGCCACCGCAAACTCGGCGATGAAGAACAGGCGGCCGAGGTCGTCGGCCCCGTGCGCGGCCAGGGTGATCGTCGGTTGGCCCGCCGCACCCAGGTCGGCCACCGCCTTGTCCAGCGCCTCCGAGGGCGCGTCGGCGTTGCGCAGGTAGACGAACACCCGGTCATCGCCGTAGACGTCGGGCGCCCCGAGGGGCTCCTCGGCCACCGGAAGAATGCCCTTGCCGTGCTTGCCGGTCGATTCAGCCACCAGCTGCTCCACCCACAGCCCGAAGGAGTCAATCGGCTCAGACACGATGAAGGTGAGCTTGTCCCTGCCCTGATTGGCGAACTCGCCGATCGTGGCACCCAGCCACAGGCCGACGTTGGTCTCTGAGCCGTCGAACTGCGAGGTCGCCTGCTCACCGGCCTGGGCGGTCCGCAGCAGGCTCTCGATCGGGATACCGGCCAGCGCGGCCGGCACGATGCCGAAGTAGGAGAGCACGCTGTAGCGCCCGCCGATGTCGGGGTTGTTGGCGAAGATGCGCCGCAACCCGTCCTGTTCGGCCAGCTCGGCCAACGGCGAGCCCGGGTCGGTGACCACTACGAACTGCTCCGCCGCCGCCTTGGATTTGAAGTAGTGGTAGTGGCTGAGGGTCTCGATCGTGCCGCCAGATTTCGACGAGACGATGAACACCGTCTTGGCGATGTCGATGCTGTCCTCGACCGCCTTGATGGCGTCGGGGTGGGTGGAGTCGAGCACCTGGAGCTTGAGCCCGTTGGGGAGATCGCCATAGGACTGACGCAGCACCTCGGGCCCGAGCGAGGAACCGCCCATGCCGAGCAGAACCGCGTCGGTGTAGCCGGCGTCGAGCAGTTCCTTGGTGAGGCTCTTGAGGCTCACCATCTCCTCGACCATCTGATCGGTGACGCTCAGCCAACCCAGCCGGTTGTCGATCTCCGCCACGCCCGGTCCGCCCCACAGCGTGTCGTCGTGCTTCCACACGCGCTGGGCCACGTTGTCGGATACCGCGGTCTTGATCCGCGCCGATTGGGCGGCCTCATAGGCCGCCGGAAGCGAAGCCTCCACGGTCTGGGGACGCCCGGTCAACGCCGCCTGGCGAGCGGACTCGATGCCCGCCAGCAGACCGTCCAGCGCGTCGACGAACTGGTCGATCCCGTCCGACAGCAGCTGGTCGGTCACCGCGCTCATGTCGATGCCGGCATCCTTGAGGGCGGCGAGGATCTCGGTCGGATCCTCCTCGGCCGAGCCGGGCACCGCGTTGGAGTGATCGGCGGCGGCGTTCAGCGTGGCCAGCGGCATGGTGTTGACCACGTCAGCGGCGACGAGGCCGTCGACGTACAGCGTGTCGGGATAGTCGGGGTTCTTCACGCCGGTGGAAGCCCATAGCGGACGCTGGACGAAGGCGCCGGCGGCGGCCAGCTTCTCCCAGCGCTCGCCCGAGAAGCGGCGCTTGAACAGCCGGTAGGCCTCGCGGGCGTTCGCCAGGGCGGCCTTGCCGTGCAGGTCGGCGTGCTCGTCGCCCAGCTCCTTGTCCACCGCGGTATCGACGCGGGAGACGAAGAAGGAGGCGACCGAGTGGACGTCGAGGGACTTGCCCTCGGCCAGGCGCTTCTCCAGGCCCGAGATGTAGGCGTCGATCACCTTGTCGTAGGCCTCGACCGCGAACAGCAGCGTCACGTTGACGTTGATGCCCTCCGAGATCGCCGTCTCGATCGCCGGGGTGCCCTCATCGGTACCCGGGATCTTGATCATCACGTTCGGACGGGCCACGGCCTTCCAGTAGTTGCGCGCCGACTCGATCGTCTTGTCGGTGTCGCGCGCCAGGTTGGGCTGAACCTCGAGGGAGACGAAGCCGTCCTGACCGCCGGTGGCGGAGTGGACGACCTGGAGCGTGTCGGCCGCGGCCTGGACGTCGGCGATGACCAGGTCGTTGTAGATCTCCAACGGGCTCTTGCCCTCGAGCGCGAGTTCCTTGATCCGGTCGTCGTAGTCGTGGGTGCCGAGGATCGACTTCTCGAAGATCGACGGGTTCGAGGTGACCCCGCGCAAGCTTTCCTGGGCGATGAGCCGCTTGAGCTCACCACCGGCGACGAGGCTGCGACCGAGCTGGTCCAGCCATACGGCGACCCCCGCGTCGGTCAGAGCCTTCAGGTTCGGGTTGACCTCGGTGACGGTGCTCATATGGCTTTTCCTTTCAGCAATCGGCTACATGTTCGCGGTGGCGGCCTGGGCGACGGCGTCCCGACCGACCTGGGCTACGTGTTCCGCGGTGATTCCAAAGTGTCGGTAGACGTCCTCGGCCGAACCGGAGGCGCCAAAGCTATGCATACCCACGAAGTAGCCATCCGGACCGATCCAACGATCCCAGCCAAGCTGAACCGCCGCCTCGACGGCGACGCGGGCGCCGATCTTGCGGGGCAGCACCGACTCCTGATAGCCCGGGTCGGCCTCGGCGAAGGTGTCGAGGCAGGGCGCGGAGACCACGCGGACCTTGAGCCCGTCGGCGCTCAGCGCCGCGGCGGCGTCGAGGGCGATGGAGACCTCAGAGCCGGTGGCGATGATGATCAGCTGCGGAGCGGCGCCGTCCTCGGGATCCTGGAGCACGTAGGCGCCGCGCTCGATCGCGTCGGCGGGGATCTTCTCCGGGTCGAGGATCGGCAGGTTCTGGCGGCTGAGCACCAGGCCGGTCGGCCGGTCGTCGTGGCTGAGCGCGAACTGCCAGGCCAGTGCCGTCTCGTTCGCGTCAGCGGGGCGCACGATGCTGAGGTTCGGCATCGCCCGCAGCGCGGCGAGCTGCTCCACCGGCTGGTGGGTCGGTCCGTCTGAGCCCAGGCCGATCGAGTCGTGCGTCCAGACCCAGACCGACGGCAGCTTCATCAGCGCGCCGAGGCGGACCGCGCCGCGCATGTAGTCCGAGAAGGTGAAGAAGGTGCCTCCGAAGGCCCGCAGCCCGTGCAGGTTCAAGCCGTTGGTGATTGCCCCCATGCCGTGCTCGCGCACGCCGTAGCGATAGTTGCGGTTGCCCCAGGCGTCACGCTCGACGTCACCGCCACCCTCGATATCGGTGTTGTTCGAGGAGGCGAGGTCAGCTGAGCCGCCGACGAACTCCGGGACGTGCTCGGCCGCCCACTGGATGACCTGGCCGGAGGCCGCGCGGGTGGCGATCGGCTTGTCGGTCGGTGAGAAGCTCGGCAGACCCTCGTCCCAGTTCTCGGGCAGACCCTGGTGGGCGACAATGCGCTTGAGCTCGGCCGCCTGCTTGGGCGCCACCTCGGTGTAGGCCGCGAACAGCTCCTCCCAGGCGTTCTCGGCGACGGCGCCACGCTGGACCGTGCCCTGGCTCCAATGCTCGAGCACTTCCGGCGGCACGTAGAAGTGCTTGTCGGGATCCCAGCCGTAGACCTCTTTGGTCAGGCGAACCTCGTCCTCACCCAGCGCGGAGCCGTGGGCGGAGGTGGTGTCCTGCTTGTGCGGGCTGCCGAAGCCGATGTGGGAGTGCACCCGGATGATCGTCGGCTTGTCGGTCTCGGCCATCGCCTGACGGGCGGCGCGCTCGAGCTCGTCGACATCGAGGTCGACGTGCGGATCTGCGTTCTTGCCCACCTCGAGCACCTGCCAGCCGTAGGCCTCATAGCGCTCGGTGATGTTCTCGGAGAACACCATGTCGGTCGGTGAGGCGAGCTGGATCTTGTTGTCGTCGTAGAAGACGATGAGCTTGCCGAGGCCGAGATGACCGGCCAGCGAGCTCGCCTCGGAGGAGACGCCCTCCTGGATGTCGCCGTCGGAGGCGATCACCCACGTGTAGTGGTCAACGACCTCGTGCTCGGCGGTGTTGAAGTGTGCGGCCAGCCAGCGCTCGGCCAGCGCCAGGCCGACGGACATGGAGATGCCCTGGCCCAGGGGTCCGGTGGTCGCCTCGATCCCGGGCACGTCCCACTTCTCGGGGTGGCCCGCCGTGTTGGAGCCGAGCACGCGGAAATTCTCGAGGTCCTCGAGGCTGATCGGATAGCCCGCGAGGTAGAGCGACGAGTACAGGAGCATCGACGCGTGACCGTTGGAGAGAATGAAGCGGTCGCGGTCGATCCAGGTCGGATTGCGCGGGTTGTGCTTCATCAAGCGCGTGTAGAGGGCGTAGGCCACGGGCGCCAGGCCCATCGGCGCTCCGGGGTGGCCCTGGTTGGCCTTCTGCACCGCGTCCATCGACAGGACGCGAATGGCGTCGACGGACAGTTTCTCGATGCTGGTCTGATTGTCTGTCGCGGTCACAACTCCGATCATAAACAGGTCGCGAGCGTGCGCCTGTGATCAGTCGGTAACCGCCCTGCCTCGCTCGCGTTTTCCAGGCCTTTTCTGCCGCGAGGAAAGCCGCCAAACCTCCCTCACAGACAGCGCGGATCTTGTCACGGATCTGTAGCCTCAGAAGCCATGGACGAGACGCCGCTCCCTGATACCCCGGAGGCACCCGTGCAAACCGACCGGCGCACCCGTTTGCGCAGACGGGTCCGCGCTGCCGGCGCCGGCACGCTTGGCTTAGCCGGCGCCGGACTGACCGAGCTGAGCCACCGGCGCCGGCTGGCCGCCGATCCCGAGTACCGGCGCCTGCGCCAGCCGTTGCGCGGCGAGCCCGTGCGGGCGCGCTCGCTGGACGGCACCGTCATCTACGCCGAGGTGTTCGGAGACGACCAGGCGCCCACCTTCGTGCTCGCACCCGGGTGGACCGAGACGCTCGTCTACTTCGACTCGATGACCCGCGAGCTCGTGGAGAAGGGCTTCCGGGTCGTCGCCTATGACCTGCGGGGGCAGGGCCAGTCCTCGCCACCGGCCTCGGGCGACTGGCACATCGACCGCTATGGCGAGGACCTCGAGGCCGTGCTCGTCGCCACCTCAGCGGGTCGCGACGACGTGATCGTGGCGGGCCACTCGATGGGGGCGATGTCGGTGGCGGCGTGGGCGGGCCAGCACGAGGTCGCCACCCGGGTGCGCGGCGTGATGCTCATGAACACCGGTCTGTCGGGACTCGTCCTGGCCACCAAGCTCGTCCCCGCGCTGCTGCCCGGCGCGGTGGCCGAGCCGCTCGCCCGCTGGGCGTTCATGGGCAACGCCATGCCGATGCCGCCCGTGTCCACGGCGGTGTCGCGTGCGCTCATCCGCTTCATCGCCTTCGGCCCCTACGCCTCCGACGCGGAGGTCAACTTCTATGAGCGGATGCTCGTGACCTGCCCTCCCGGGGTGCGCGCTCACGCCGGGATCGCCATGACCGACATGGACCTGATCGACGCGCTGGCGCGCATCACCGTGCCGACGCTGGTGCTGTCCGGACGTCGCGATCGGCTCACGCCACCGGTGCATGCCGAACGGATCGCCGCGGGCCTGCCCAACCTGGTGAAACTGGTCGAGCTGCCGGGGATCGGGCACATGGGTCCGCTCGAGTCCCCGCACGAGCTGGTCACCGCGCTGCTCGAGCTGGCCGACGCGACCCGCGAGGCTGCCGAGCCCGCCGAGCTCACGCCGGTGGTCTAAAGCACCGGTCCGGATTGGCGGAATCCCCCGTCAATCGGGGACTTTGGGTTTCTACGGTTTGTGAGCGAGACGGGCTGTGACCGTGCCAAACTGCCGCTGGTGTTAGGGAACGCTTCGCGGGTGGCGAGCCGGACGCGGGTTCAGGTTCTGGCCGAGGATTCAGATCTCGCCGAGGCCGTACCCGAGTCGCGGCGTGCGGCGGCGGTGGCCGCCTGCCGGGTGCCGCTCGTGTCGGCTCGCGCGGGCACCTGGAACCCGCCGGTGGAGGCCCCGAGCGGCTATCTCGGGTTTCTCGTGCTCGACGGGATCTGCCTGCGCGCCTTCGAACTCGGTGAGCGCCGTGCGGTGATCCTGCTCGGGCCCGGTGACGTGATCAAACCGTGGACGCGATCTGACCTCTGGAACGACGCCGAGCGCGCCGAGTGGCGCTTTCTCACCCCGGTGCGCCTGGCGCTGCTGGACCGCAGCTTCACCACCGAGCTGGCCACCTATCCGGAGCTCGCCGTCGAGCTGATCGACCGGGTCCTGCAGCGCAATCGCGAGCTGGTGTTCAACATGGCGATCGCCTCGCACACCCGCGTGGACACCCGCCTGCACCTGATGCTGTGGCAGATGGCCTCCAAGTGGGGCCGAATCCGTCCCGACGGTGTCCTGTTGCCGATCAAGCTCACCCATGCCGTGCTGTCCGAGCTCGTCGCCTCGCGGCGACCCACGATCACCACCGCGCTGGCCGAGTTGTCCCAGCGCGATCTGGTCCAGCGCGTCGAACAGGGGTGGCTGCTGCTCGGCGACCCGCCCAGCGATCTGATGAGCTGAAGCTCGCCTGCGTGGCACGGTCGATGTCCCTCCGTGGGACATATCCCCACGGAGGGACATCGACTGGCGGGGTCAGGCGGCTTGGAAGGCGCTTGAGACCCGGTCGAGTCGGGCCAGGTCGTCGGCGTCGAGCTCGAGCGTGGTCGAGTCCAGCAGCGGCTGGAGATGTTCGAGCTTGGAGGCGCTGGCGATGGGCGCCACCACGGTCGGCTGGACGCGCAGCCACGCCAGCGCGACGGTGGCCGGTTGGGTGCCGTGCTCCTCAGCGATCGCGCTCACCTCGTCGGCGACCTTGAAGCCGCTGTCGGTGAGGTAGTCGCCGAGCATCGAGCTGCGCGGCACGTCCTCGGCGTCGTGGGCGGAGTGGTACTTGCCGGTGAGGAATCCCGAGGCGAGCGCGAAGTAGGGCGCCACCCCGACGTTGTGCGCTTCGGCGAGGGGCGCGAGCTCGGACTCGAACGGCTCGCGGAACATCAGGTTGTAGTGGGGCTGGAGCGCGATCGGCGCCGGCACGCCGAGCCGGTCGGTGATCTCGAACCACTCACGGATGCGCTCGGCGCTGTAGTTGGAGAGCCCGACGTAGCGCACGGTGCCGGCGCTGATCAGCTCGGCGAAGGCGCCGATCGTCTCCTCCAGCGGCGTGGACTGATCGTCGTAATGGGCCCAGTACAGGTCGATGACGTCGGTCTGGAGCCGCTTGAGCGAGTCCTGGCTGGCGGCCGCGATGTTGGCGGCGCTGAGCCCCTTGCGCTCGGGGTGCTGGCTCACCTTGGTGGCCAGCACGATCTTGTCCCGGGCGCCGCGACTGGTGATCCACTCACCGATCACCGTCTCAGACTCACCGCCGTGATTACCGGGCGCGAAGGCGGAGTAGGAATCGGCGGTGTCGATGAACGAGCCGCCACCGGCCACGTAGGCGTCGAGGATGTCGAAGGACACCTCCTTGGACGCGGTCCAGCCGAAGACGTTGGCGCCGAGTGAGATCGGGAGTACGTCGAGATCCGATGTGCCGATGGTCGTCATGGCGATCCTCCAAGGGGGTGGGAGTCAAAATGGGCCTGCTCCCCTCCTCTGTACCCATCCCGTCCGGTGGGCGATCAGGGGCTGGAGGTGTCTCTGCCGCCAGGCCGCAATCGGGCCAGCAGCCGGCCGATCACCGACTGGCGACCTTCAGTGCCGTTGTATTCCGCTGACTCTTCCTGGCCTTCCTTGATCATCTGACGCGCGGAGGCCTGTTCGTACATGCGCGCGTCGTGGTCCTGGGCTCGAGTTCCACGGTTGTTCGAATCGAACGCGGACACGGGGTCATAATACCCTCAGGTTCACTCCTCAGGTCTCAGGGATTTTACGATCTCGGCATACCGAGCCTTGGTCTCCTCGGCGATGACGCGAGCGTCGTCCACGGCGGAGTTCGCCTCCTCGAGCAGATCGCCGGAGGCGGTCTGGGAGAGGACGCTGGCCGCGACGTAGATCGGCGCCTGGGAGATCAGGGCGAGGGTGAGAGCGTCGCTCGGCCGAGCGTCGATGCGGGTGTTATCGGCGAGGATCGCCTGGGCGTAGAAAGTTGACTCGGTCAGTTCAGTCACCTGGACCTCGCGGAGGCTCCCGCCGGCTCCGTCGAGTAGGGCCGCGGCGAACTGATAGACGCCAGGTCGCGGCATCTGGACGTTCTCGAGGATGAGCGCCATGGCGGTGGCCTCAGCCTCCCCGATCCAGATCGGCATCCGTCGTCCTTGCTCGTCCTCGAGGAAGACGATGTGGCGGTCACCGCCGGGGGTGCGGCGCAGCTCGGCCACGCGCATCGGGATCAGTTCATGGCTCGGTTCGGTCATATCGATGTACTCCTGGTAGGTGTCACGGAGGGTGGTGCGCAGGGTGTTGCGGGCCTTATGCAGTCGGGTCTTGATGGCGCCGGGTCGCGTGCCGATCTCCTCAGCGGCCTCGGCCTGGGTCAATCCGTCGATGTAGAACAGCGCCACGGCCTGGCGCTGTCCGGGCGGCAGGGCGGCGATCGCCGCGCGCACGCGCCGGACCATTTCCCCGGCGGCGATGAGCTCGACGGGCTCGGTTCCCGTTGCGACGGGATCGCGATGCTGAGCGTTCGCACTCAGCGCGTCGAGTGACACGGCTGGCGTCCGAGCGCGCAGGAGTCCACGACACACGTTGAGGCCGATGCCGATCAGCCAGGGGCCGAACCGACTGTCATCCCGCAGATGCTCCAGGCCCAACATCGCGCGGAGGCTGGCTTCCTGAGACGCGTCGCGCGCGAGATCGCTGTCGGCGAGCATCCGCCGACAGGAGGCGACGAGCATCGGATAATGACGGCCGATCAGCGCCGCAAACGCGGCGCCATCGCCTGAGCGCGCCGCGACCACCAGCGCCTGATCCTCCAGCTCGGTCATCTCGGGAGGTAGTAGGCCAAAGCGGGTCTCAGGTCACCCTGACGCGAGATAACTTCTCAGCGACGGTCTCACGGATTGAGACCAATCGCTGATCGCTGCGACATGCTCATGACATGGACGTGCGTCAGACCGCCCCCTCAGATGCGGAGCCGATCGTGCGAATCCTCGCAGTGGTCGCCAGCGAGGGATCCATCGGCGCGGAGGCGCCCGTGGACGTTCCCGCCCGGACCGAGCGCCTGCGCGCGACACTGGCCGCCCAGGACGCACCGGTGTCGTTCGTCCTGGAGGAGTCCCAACGCGTGGTTGGCTTTGCCACCGCCTATCAGGTCGGCCCGCCCGGAGTCTCCACACTCGGCATGGCCATCCTCGCGGAGGCACGGGGCCAAGGCGGCGGGCGAAGACTCCTCGACGCGGTGCTGAGCGCAAGCCGTGACCGCGGAGTGCACAAGGTCGACCTGGAGGTATGGCCCGACAACGGGCGGGCGATCGCCTTGTACGTCGCGGCCGGGTTTGTCGTGCAGGGCATCAAGCAGGACCACTACCGACGGCGCGACGGGTCCCTGCGGTCCGCTCTGATGATGACCCGCCGACTCGATGGCGGATCGGATTCCTGACGGACTGAGCGCCGCGTCCGATCAGGCGGCCAGGCCGAGCGCCGACAGGGGCGGCAGAGGCGGCAGGGCATCCTCCAGCGACTGTGGCCTGCCGAGGTGGAAGCCCTGGCCGTAGTCGACGCCCAGCTCCGCGAGCAGGTTGAGGGTGGCGGCGTCCCCCACCCACTCGGCGATCGTCTTGGTGCCGAGGCCGCGGGCGATCTCGACCACCGCCGCCACGACGAGCCGGTCGGTGGGGCTGTCGACGAGGGAGCGGATGAACTCGCCGTCGATCTTCAGGTAGTCGAACTGAAGGTGCTTGAGGTAGTAGAAGGAGGCGAATCCGGCGCCGAAGTCGTCGAGGGCGAAGCGACAGCCGAGCTCACGCAGGTCGACCGCCAGCCGCTGGGCCTGTTCGATGTTGACGATCGCCGCGGTCTCAGTGACCTCGATGATCAGCCGACCGTCGGGGATCGGATAGGCGCGCAGCATCTCGGCGAGGTCGGCCGACAGGCCCTCGTCGTTCATCGTCTTGCCGGAGAGGTTCACCGCGAAGCTGACATCGTGACCGGCGGCGTGGTGGGAGTGCAGGAGGCGGATGGCGTTGCGCAGCACCCAGCGGTCGATTACGCCCATCATGTCGAAGCGCTCGGCAATCGAGAGGAAGGCGCCGGGTGGGATCAGCTCGCCGTGATCATCGCGCAGGCGCAGCAGCAGCTCGAAGCGGTCAACCCCGTTGGAGTTGATGCCGGCGATGGGTTGGGCGTGGAGGATGAATTCGTTGTTGTCGATCGCGTCGGCGAGCCGGTCGATCCAGGAGTGGCGCTGGGAGACGATCGCACGGCGGTTGCTGTCCCGGTCATAGGACACATAGCGGTCACGACCCTCGGCCTTGGCGTCGTACATCGCGATGTCGGCCTCGACCAGGAGCTCCTCACCGGAGGGCGCATCCCGTCCGCCGAAGGTGGTGAGGCCGATCGAAGTGGTCACCCGCGCGTGGTGACCCTCGTGCAGGGTCACGCCGTGGCGACGGATCGTGTTGAGGATCTCGTCCGCGATCGACCTGGCCTCGGCGGGTCCGGCCTCGTGCAGGAGGATCGCGAACTCATCCCCGCCCAACCGCGCAACGACGTCGGTATCACGCACCGCGCGCGAGAGCAGCCCAGACACGCGTGTGACGAGTTCGTCTCCGACCGTATGACCAAAGCGGTCGTTGACCTGCTTGAACCCGTCGAGGTCGAGCATGAGCAATGCCCCGCGGCGAGCGTAACGGCGGGCTTCGCCGAGCACCCGCTCGAGCTGGGTCTCGAACCCGTGACGGTTGTAGAGCCCGGTCAGCCCGTCGTGATCGGCCAGGTAGCGCAGCTGACCCTCGAAGCGCTTGCGCTCGGAGATGTCGAGCACCTGGGCGACGCAGTACTCCGGGGCCTCGCCGTCCTCACCGGGCACCGGAGTGGCGGAGACCAGGGCCCAGATCTCGCGTCCGTCGGCGTGCAGGTACAGCAGCTCCGCGACGCCGGTCGCCCCCGAGTCGAGTCGGCGGAACAGCTCGACGCTGCGGTCCTGATCACGCGAGCTCCGCACGCTGGCGACCGCGACGCCGTCGAGCTCGCCCGGCTCGCGCCCGAGCATCCGCGCGAACGCCGGGTTGGTCTTCAGATAGTGACCGCGGTCGGCCCCGGACAGCCCGACCAGGACGACGCCGATCGGCGCATGTTCGAAGGCGGCGTGGAACTGGCGCTCGGCGCGACGGCGGCCCCGCTCGGCCTCGCGGGCCTCGGTCACGTCCATGACGGTGCCGATGAGCTTGACCCCGGCGGGGCTCTCGACGCCCCGCACCCGCGTGTCGAGAATGCGGGTCGATCCGTCGCCGCGGCGGATGCGGAAGCTGATCTCCGCCGGCTCCCCGGTGGTCCGGACTCCGTCCAGCACGGCCAGATAGGTGTCGAGATCCGACGGGTGGATGAGTCGGCGGAACGGTCCGGAGTCACCCTGGGGCACCTCGTCGGGACCGAGTCCGAAGATCATGTGCATCTGCTCGGTCCAGGTAGCCCAGCCGTCAGGCCCGATCTCCCAGCTGCCCAGGCCCGCGAGCTGCTGGGCTTCGGCCAGCAGGCCGGAGAGCTTGGCCTTCTCCTGCTCGGCCTGGCGTCGCGCCGAGACGTCGGTGGCCACGGTCGAGGCGCCGATCACGTCACCGTGCGCGTTGCGGATCGGGGCGACGGAGACCGAGATCTCCACCATGGCCCCGTCGCGGTATCGCCGCACCGTCTCGTAATGGTCGACGGACTCGCCGGTGGCGAGCCGAGCATGGATGGCATCGAACTCGGCCACCTGCTCGGGGGTCGCCGCGAGCAGGCTGATCGGCTGGCCCACGGCCTCCGCCGCGCTATAGCCATACATCCGCTCGGCGGCGAGGTTCCAGTGCGTGATGGTGCCGTCGAGCTCCTTGCCGATGATCGCGTCCGGGGCGGCATCGACGATCGCTGCCAGGCGTTCCAGCGCCGCGGCACGGTGATGGGCTTCCCGGGCGACGCGGCGCAGCTCGATCTCCGTCATCACCGTCTCGGCGAGCTCCTGGATGACCTCGAGCTCGCTGGTGGTCCAGTCACGCGGTTCGACGGTGATCACGCAGAACGCGCCGAGGACGAACCCGTCATGGTCACGCAGTGGCACGCCCGCGTAGCCGATCACCCCAAAATCCTCGATCGCCGGGTTGTCGCGGACGAGATCGTGCTCGCGGGCGTCCGCGACGAACAGCGGTGCTCCGCTCTCGACGACGTAGCGGCAGAAGGAGTGGCTCAGCGGTAGCTCGCGGGCCGAGGCGGCCGGCTCGGGCACCCCCACCTGGCTCGTGAGGAAGGCTCGCTCGGCGCTGATCAGGGAGATCAGGGAGACCGGGGCGTCCAGGAACGTCGTGGCCAGACGTGTCGCGCGGTCGAACGCCGCGTCGGGCGGCGAGTCGAGCAGACCGGTCAGCGCCAGCGCGGCCAGACGGTCCGCCTCGCGGACATCGGCCGACATCGCAGCGGGTGTCTCGACGGCGCCGAGGCGTCCTCGGGGGGACGCGATGGCGACGCTGTCCAGGCTCAGAGTCTGCTCCATTGCCGCAGTGTGGACCTGAGGATCAGCCCCCGCATCAGTGGAAAACCACATTTTGGTGTATTAGCCGCCCGGGAACGACGACAAGCCCGAGGCGGGGGCGTGATCCCCCTCCGCGGGCTGCTCGAACATCAGATCGGGGAGACAGGACACAGAGCCCGTAACCTTTGGGGTTACGGGCTCCCGTGGCGGGTTCGTGGCGTGCCTCAGGCAGCATTTCCGTGAACCAGACGTAGCTTTGAGCCGCCGTTTGCGGCGTCATATGCGTCGCGGACCTTCGCACGCTTGCGCTTGTGGTCGGGATGCCCATAGAGCTGTGTCACGAGCTTTCCGCCGTCCTTATGCCCCAGTTGCTCAGCCACCAGATCTGCCGAGAGGTCGAGCACGTTCGTCAGATACCAGGCAAAGTGGTGGCGCGTCGCGAGATAGAAATGCAAGTCCGGCATCCCTACTGCGCAACGAACACGGTTCCAGTGGTGGGTACGACTGCTAGAGGTGTAGTGCGTGCCACGGTTTGTCACGAATACAAACTGGCTATCCGCGTCCGATTCGGCCTTCGGGATCGACAGAAGCACGTCTTCGGCACGACCGACCAACGGAATCGTGTAGGGCCCGTACTTGGGATCTGTAAAAGTCCTCGACTTCGCGCTGAACTGCTCCAAGAGGTCCACCTCTCCGTCGCCAAAGCGCACGCTATCCCAGGTGAGCGCGTCTAGCTCTCCAGGGCGAGCGGCCGTGACGCAGGCGAACTCGAAGTAAGCAGCGAAGGACGGGGGTGTGATCTGGTGGGCGACAGCGACCATCGTCTGCACTTGCTCAACAGTTGGCGGCTGCTTCTCACTGCGCCCCTTCCCTTTGGACAGCCCGAGTCCGGCGAACGGGTTGACCGTAATCAAACGCCCGGCCTTTGCGGAAGCGGCGTCGTTGAACATGATCTGCAGCGTGGCAACGGTGCCGGCGTTCTTTCCTCCTCGTATCCATTCAGCGACAGTGAGGTCTGAAACGTCCGCAAGCCTCATGTGGCCGTAAGTCTCAGCGAACGCCCTGGTGCGCTCCTCATAATGGATGTTCGTGGAAGGCTGCCTGCGCTTGTAGATCGGATCGGTGGTCCACGTCAGCCAGAACTCCTTGACGGTGGTATGGCCAGACCTTCGCCCCTTGAGGATCGCTCTCGCCTTCTCCTTGGCAGCCTGCGCTTCGCTCTTAGTGCGGTAGGTCGTGCCTGCCGGATCACCGAGCACCTTTGGCCTGACCCCGTAGGTTCGGTCCGGCCCTTGTGAGAGTGTCTCGCGCCCAGGAAGATGGGCAAGAAGGGAACACTCTCGATGAAGCGCAGCAGGCACACGCCCGAGCAGGTCATTCGCAAGTTGCGGGAGGCTGAGGTCATGCTCGGGGAGGGCAAGACGATCGCCGAAGCCGCGAAGGCGCTTGGGATCAGCGAGCAGACCTTTCACCGCTGGCGGAACCAGTACGGCGGGATGAAGGCCGATGACGCCAAGCGGCTCAAGGAGCTTGAGCGCGAGAACCGGCAGTTGAAGGCGATCGTGGCCGATCAGGCGCTCGAGAATCGGGCGTTGAAGGAGATTTCCCGGGGAAATTGGTAGGCCCGGCCCGCAAGCGCCAGGCGGTCGCGATGTTGTGCGACCGCCTTGGTGTCAGCGAGCGCTGGGCATGCCGGGTCGTGGGTCAGCACCGTTCCACCGAGCGGTATGAGCCCAAACGCGTCGACGATGACGCCCAGGTCCGGGCGGAGCTGCGCAGGTTCTCCAAGACGCGTCCACGCTGGGGGTGCCGACGTGCGCACCACCACCTGCGCGAGCACGGCTGGGAGATCAACCGCAAACGCGTGCAGCGTCTCTGGCGCGAAGAAGGCTTAGGGGTGCCTCAGCGCAAACGCAAACGCCGCCGGCTCGGCGAGTCGACGGTGCCGGCTGAGCGGCTGGTCGCTGAGCGGCCGGGGCATGTGTGGGCGTTCGATTTCCAGGCCGATCAGACCGCGGACGGGCGGATGCTGCGGCTCTGCAACATCGTGGACGAGTACACCCGCGAAGCGCTGGTGATGCACGTGGATCGCAGCATCGACGCCGACACCGTCGTCGCGCTGCTGGAGGGCGTCGTCGCTGAGCGTGGCGCGCCGGAATGTCTGAGGATGGACAACGGCCCCGAGATGACCGCGCATGCTCTGGTCGACTGGTGTGAGCACAGCGGGACGGGGACGGCGTACATCGATCCGGGGTCGCCGTGGCAGAACGCCTACGTCGAGAGCTTCCACTCCCGTGTCCGAGACGAGCTGCTCGACGTCGAGGAGTTCTCCTGCCTGCCCGAAGCCCAGGTCGTGATCGGTGACTGGCGTGAGGATTACAACCATCGCCGGCCCCACAGCTCGTTGGGGATGCAAACGCCGGTCGCGTTCGCGGCCGAGCACGGTATCGACGCGCCGCCACTGGGGCCGCTGACTGATCCCAGCCCTGACCCGCTGGCTGACCTTGACCGGGTGGCGGCGTGAGCGACCCGATCCCGGACGGGGCCGGGCGGCGCGCGCGTGACCATCGCCGCTACGGCACTCGCTCCGCTCGCGCCTCCGCGACGACGGTCACGGCACCAAGCTCAGAAGTTTGTGTCCGCCGGGAGAGGTAACTTCCTGCCCGTCACAACCACCACACTCTCACTCGTGGTGGACCGACAAACGGGGTCCGGTCACCTTGGCAACGCTGAGGTCCTTACCTCCGTGGTGCACGCGGGCGCGGTAGCGCCCCGGGCCCAGCTTCTGGACAGTCATACCCCCATCTCCTGACGCGCCTGCGCCCATGCCAGCGCGGCGGACGGTAGGAATCTACGAGTCCTCAGGCCCCAGGTCTCAGACGGCATCCCGAGAGAAACGAGACGGTCAACCGACTTGGTCGATAGATCCATGATCTGCGCCATGCGCTCTCTGCCGACGTAGCGCTCACACACCGACCCCGGTGCGCCCAGGTCCGGCCAATAGGTCGAGGCCTGCGCCGGTTTCGTCTGGTCACCGCCTAGGGTCAGCGGCTGGGCCCAATCCTCAGCGGCCATTTTGGCCGTCCAAACGGCCTCGTTCGGATCTAGCGTGCTCATTATCTAACGGTCTCTTTCTCTTGAGATTTCGACTGGACGGTCTGCCAGCCCTCTCACAAGTGTACCGGTATCTGTAACGCTAAACCGACTTGTTTTGCTACACTAACTGGTTTGCCCGGATATTGAATGGCCTCGTAGCGCGAGACGTGATTCAGATCAATTTGACGAGCCTCACGCAGCCCCTCAGGCCGTGTCAGAACGCTGACCGAGTGCCTCAATCTGAACCGAGAGATCGTTCAATCGCTCATCGCGGTCCCGTACTGCCTGGTCTAAGGCGGCCTGCGCCCTGTCAAGATCCGCCTGCGCTCTGAGCACCTTGTCGTCGAGGGCGTCTCGGGCCGCCTCAAGCGCCTTGCGCGCTCGCGTGATGTGGGCCTCGAAGGAAGTTTCTGACGGCCCCTCGTCAGCGTGGCGGGCACCGTACCGGTACCAGCCAGCTCGTACGACGTTGCGGTGCAGGCCCATCTGGTCTGCGACTTGATTGATCGCGCCGGCCTGATCCATGTTCTGGGCCAGCAGCTTCTCGACTGCCTCGTAGTACTGACGAGACTTCACAGGGGGTCTAGCCATCGGGACTCCATTTGTGTGACATATATAGCATTTAGCGTCTACCAAATATGGCACAGTCTTTGCACGGATAAGGCTTGCTTCAAAGCTACAAATTAGATCACACATTTAGTCGCTGTAACAGAATTTTTCAACTGCGCGTTGGACCACCTCTTATTGTGCCCCTGGTGGGGTCCCCACATTCGCGGACGGACGGATCTGACAGAACCCGCCAACAGCGAAAACGTCAACTTCCGTCAGGCAAACGGTCCCAAGACCCCGCGCACGAACCAGGTCCGATGGCAACTTGTCGACTTGACAGGTGGCCAGCACGGCAAGTTGCCATCGATGGTCGGGTCAGGCAAGCTCTCGCTGTGAACGAACTGACGAGGCGGACGCAGAGCAGCGCGAGAAATGACGGCCCTTAGGTCAAGAAAGTGGCTCTCGCGCGTAGAGGTCTTCCTGGGAGAGGATTTCCCAGGGGTTTGAGGCACTTAGAATTTGTGCGAATTCGCAGACGACCCGTCAAGCCCGTCTAGGAATTAGGCGAATTGCGGGGCATGCAGAGGACCGTCAGAACAACGCTCGGAACAGCCCGCCCAGGATCTTTCGGCAACAGAGCCGCCACACGATCCAGTAGCCGTATCCAGCGATGGTGATGGCGCACTCGATACAGAGCGCGACGACGCCGAACGTATGGCTTCCGATGTGGAGACCGATATGCCAAGTGACTTCATCCGCGACCGCCAGAAGCGCACCGGCTGGAATCAGCCCCAGCAGTAGTACGGGCACCGTTGCGATGAACAGGACGGGTCCGACGATGTAGTGGAGGATCGTCATGCCACCCAAGTTCCCCGTGACATAGGCCGGATCATCTGGCGGCACCGAGGAGAACAACTTATCTCCCGCTCGACCTTGAGCTTTGAGATCCATGTAGTGCGCACCCGCCAGAAGCCCGACGACATCAGCAACGTTCTCAGACGCCGACTTGTCTGCGCCAGGGAATGGGGAATGGTGATGACTCATGCCGCACCCCCTGAGGGCGCTTCTGCACGCCTCTGAATTGCGTTTATTCCACTTCCGAAGTCGAGGTGGATCTGGGCGCCTTGCGTGCTCAGAAGGGCCACGCTACGGGGGCTGGGTTGCGCTTGCGGGTCAGTCGGATCATGCGGGATCTGTGAAGCTCAGCTTCCGGTCGTCGGCGCCGGTACAGGTCACGGCCGTGTACGGCCCAGGGATGGAAGCCGGACTCTCCGAACATTCAAATCCGCTGCCAGAGCAGGTCCCAGACGTGGGGGATCCCACATCGTCGCCGAGGGCACAACCAGAGTTCTGAAGCTGACTCGCGGCGGCGAGCGCATCAGAACACGACATCCCAGTTTCGGAGACATCTTTGAGTCCTGAGTCGGGTCCGGGTGCGCAAGTTCGAGACGCCAAGGTACTACCGGTGCTGCTGCCGGTATTCCCAGAGCCGGCGGCCCCGTGGTTGGTAGGAAGGAAGCTGACGCTCGCAGCACCCATCGTGCAGGTCGTCGTTCCCCCGCTGCTCGGCGTGTCGCAGTCCCAACCTAGGAACGACTGCTCGCCGAGCGGCTCATCTGGCAGAGCCGCGAGCAGCGCCATAGCTTTCGCGCAAGTCGTCCCGTCTGCTGTCACCGTGATCTCAGGCGCGCTGGAGTCCTCGCAAGTCACATAGCTGCTGCTCGGCCTCGACGGTGGGGCCTCCTGTCCGGTCGTCCCGACGGTATTTGTTGAGCTATTCGGCTCGGTGCTCTCGCCCGAGTCGCTTCCGTTCACATCTTGCGACGAGAGTTGGAGGATCGATTCACCAGCGTCCGCGTTGAGCCAGCCGTTTTCTTGCAGCTTTGTATTTCCGGCGACGAGTTGCGTGAAATCGGCGGAGCTGGTGGAGAAAAGAATTGGGAAGTCAGTCCCGTCGTCCGCCTCGGTCTCAGTCCACCGATAGGCAGCCGTCTCGATCCAGACGTTACGGTTCTCGATCACCAAGCACGCGCCTGTACCCAAGGCAATAGCCCCGCCATCGGCGTTCGGCACAGATGTTGCCGAGCCCTGATAGGTCGCCACCGTAGGTTGAGTCGCATCCTCCTCGTTGGCAGCCGTGAGTAGGTTTTGCTGGGCCGTGGCGGTCTTGGCCAGGTTCCAGACGCTGACGCAGTCACCAAGAGTCGCATCAAGTAAAGATCCCCCGTGCGCTCCCGTAGGAGCGGGCTTCGCTCGGCGAGCGGGTTTCGTGCTGCCCCCCGCAACCAGCAACCAGAACTGCCGCGAGGACAACTGTGATGACCGCTGGTCCGGTCCGGGCCATGCGGCTCGTCGCGAATCTCATCCTCAGCAGTACGCCGTGTCGAACGGCTTACTCCATGCATAGCCGGCGGTCTTGACGCTGAGGCGGGTGTACCAGAGGTTCGTCGCGCTGCAGGACGAGCGCTTGAGGGCAGTGACCCTGACCTCGATGTCGTAGGCCGGTCCGGAATGAAAGCCATGAGAAATGCCCGTCGCGGTCGCTGTGCCCTCGCCCCAGTGAGACCAGTGAAGCTTCTGGAGCTGGACACCACCCAACAGAGGAAGGTTGGGATAGAGGATGGAGCAGTTCGCAGGAGCCACGGTGTGCGTGAGTTGCGCTGCGCTCGAACCATCACATGCCAAGGTTGGCCGAGCACCTCCCGCTGCGAGCGCCGATGCGGCGGTGACGTTCAGAACGGATGCGAGCACGACAACGAGCAGCAATGCTCGCGCCCGGTACCTCCTGCCCGTCAGAACGTCGATGACGCTGCTGTACCCCATACCCGACCCCCCGGCTGTTCGCGCCAGCCTATCCACATAGGCTCGCGATCTGCATCGCTCCAAAGCTGGATCTGATCGTAGCTTGTGGCATGCCCTATGGGAACTTGGTGCTTGCCACAAGAGGATTGACGCGTGGACGATGCCGTCGCCCAGTTCGCCCAGAACCTCAAGGAGGCGAGACGTCGGGCCCGCATGACGCAGGAGGACGTGAGCAGGGCGAGCGACGTCCACCCCACCGAGGTGAGCCGCATCGAGAACGGCGAGCGGGACGCCCGGGTCTCGACCGTCTTCAGGCTCGCCAAAGCTCTCGGCGTGGCGCCAGGGCAACTAATGGACGGCCTTCCGAGCGCCTGACGCGACGTCGCTCCAATGCTTGAGTCAGGGCGCGTGTCTCGATAAACTTTCCCTATCGAGAGACGGCGAGTGGCTTAGCACTCTGACCCGTCCGCAACCTACCTCACGGCAAGGTGCGCCAGCTAAGCGCGATACGAAAGCGAGGTCGCCTTGAGCGACGAGGACAGCTCCGGCTTCGAGAACAGCGCACACCCGCCGTTCTTCAGGGCCACATATGTAGACGGCCGCCTCAGCATGGTGGTCCGACACCAGCACTTCCCCGACCACAGCTTTCCCTGGGCAAAGCCACTGCTGGATTACCCCGACAGCAAGACGGTCATCGCCGATCTGACCATTGTGCGCAAGGACGGAGGGCTGGAACTCATCGTGGAAGAGCTTGCCCGGGCCGGGCGTCCCGACTTCAAGATGATGCTAATCCGGTGGGCTGAACTCTTAGGCTACAAGCGCATCTGGATCGGCCTCGACGTGCTCGACCTCGCCGACGAGAAGCTGTCCTGGGACACACGAGTCACCACGAAGTGTCTCGGCTGCCACACCGAATGGCGGGCAGATCAGACTGGCTTCTGGATGCGTGCACGTGAGGCAGGTGCGTTTCCAAACGTCTGCGCCCTGTGTGGTCAGGTTCTGCCGGTGTGGGAAGAAGACCTCGGTGTAACAAAGGCGAGAAGGGCTAGCCAGCGCATGCCCTCCAGGTCCGACTGACGATTCGTCGCCCCGGGCGCTCCAT
Source organism: Solirubrobacteraceae bacterium (assembly GCA_965198695.1). Lineage (GTDB taxonomy): Bacteria > Actinomycetota > Thermoleophilia > Solirubrobacterales > Solirubrobacteraceae > Palsa-465. The sequence goes on from CBDAPW010000004.1 coordinate 613,403, forward strand.
GGCGAACGTCTCTCGTCGAAGGCGTCCTTCCCGAGGCTTAGAGTGACCAATCGTGAACGGTGAGAACGAGGCCGTGTCAAAGGAGCTAGCCCGGATTGAAGAGTCCGGGAAGTTCTCGGCCCAGTCTCAGTTCGAGCAAGCAAAGTACTGGCGCGCTGTGAATCTGTTCTTGGGCGTGCCGGGCGCCGTATTGGCTGCCGTGGCCGGTGGCACTGCGCTGGTTTCGACCACCGGGCGTGTGGCCGCTGGCATCATCGCCTTGGTTGCGGCAGGGTTGAGCGCGATCAGCACGACTCTCAACGCCGCCCAACGGACGGAGCAAGCACAAGCCGCTGGCAATCTTTATCTCGCACTCCAGGCTGACGCCCGAATCGCCCGAGAGGCCGACCTCCCGACCCAGTCTTTCGAAGAAGCGCGAGCAGCGTTATCGGAGCTAAGAGTCCGCCAAGACGAAATCAACCAGTCATCAGCTCTGCCTGCGCGCTATGCCTACTGGCGAGCGAAAAAGAACATTGAGAGCGGCGGACAGACCTACCAGATAGACAACCAGCTGCCCGGGAGCGCCGCCTGATGGCAAGAAGCGTCGACGAAGGATTCCGCGAGTTCCTGAGACGCCTCACGCCAACCGAGGCGCAGCGTACTGCGGGCGCAGGACATCGTCAGACCGTCCAAAAGGCGCTCCGTGATCGCCTGGATGTTTCGACATTCTTCGAGACAGGCTCTTTCAATCACGGAACGGGAGTGCGCAACCACAGCGACATCGACGTACTCGTGAGTCTCAGTGAGCCAGCCTGACTTTGGCGGAGACTTTGAAAGGAGGACGATCTGTCCTCCAGGAAGGTCACATTCCACGAATGCCAGCCCCGAGGAAGTACCCGAAGGAACTCGTCGACCGTGGCGTCCGCTTGGCGATCGAGTCCGGCCGGCCGGTCAAGCATGTCGCTCAGGACATCGGCCTGCCGGCTGAGACGTTGCGCAAAGCGGTCCGCCAGGCCGAGGCCGATCAAGGTCTGCGTGACGCCCCGACATCGGTGGAGCGGGAGGAGATCAAGGCGCTCAAGCGTGAGGTCTCAGAGCTGCGGCAGGCGAACGAGATTCTGCGTGCCGCGTCGGTGTTTTTTGCCAAGGAGCTCGGCGAGAGCCGTCCGAAGTGACCGCGTTCATTGACGAAAACCGCGGGTCTTTGGGTGTCGAGCTCATCTGTCGCACCCTCGGGGTGTCGACATCGGCCTATTACCACCGCAAGACCGGGGCGCGATCCCCACGAGCGACCGAGGACGAGCGTCTGTTGGCCAGGATTCGGGCGGTGCACGCCGCGAACTACGAGTGCTACGGGTACCGGCGGATGACCGTCGCGCTGGCGCGTGAGGGCGAGCAGGTCGGCCGTGATCGTGTGCGGCGTCTGATGGCCGCTCACGATCTTCAAGGCGCCAAACGGCGCGGCAAGCCGTGGCGGACGACGATCCCCGATCCCGGGGCACAGCGGGCGCCTGATCTCCTCAAACGCGACTTCAGCGCCGAGGCTCCAGACACCCGCTGGGTCGGCGATTTCACCTACCTGCGGACCTGGGAGGGCCGCGTGTTCTTCAGCTTCATCATTGACGTGTACTCACGGATGATCGTTGGCTGGCAGTTCGCGAACCACATGCGCACCGATCTCGTCCTCGACGCCTTGCGGATGGCGCTGGGGACCCGCCAGCCTGGCGCGGACTTCACGCTCGTGGCCCACACGGACGCGGGGTCCCAATATACGTCCGGGGAGTACACCCAAGAACTGGCCGACGCCCGGGTGCTCGCGTCGATCGGGACAGTCGGCGATGCGTATGACAATTCGATGGCTGAGAGCTTCGTCGACACGTTCAAGACCGAGCTGATCAAAGACCGCGTCTGGCGATCCAACAGCCAGCTCGAGCTCGCGACCGTCGAGTACGTCGCGTGGTTCAACACCCGCCGGCTGCACACCTCGATCGGGAACCGCCCGCCGCTGGAAGTCGAAGCTCAGTATCACGCCGCCGCTGCGGTCCCCGACGGCCTGCTGAGGCCTGAAGTCAGCGTCATCTGAAGGTCACCGCTCAACGAGTACGACCCCTATCGGGGTCGTCTCTGAGATACGGTCAACAACGAGCCAACCAACTCCTGAGAACTACTTCTCAGAACCTACTAACCCGGTCTCCGTCGATCTCAGGCTCTCCCACTCTGAACTCCGATGAAATTCCGACTGCCCAAGGTGGCAAGCGCTGGTACGCATCTACGGTCGCTGGTGTGCTTCGGTCGGCACGCAATTGATCCACTCGGGTTGCTCCGCCCTATTGGATCAGGTTGTCGAGCACCCAACCGTGTCCGACCGCAAGGACGATCTCCTCGTCCGTGAGACGAAGGTCCCGGAGAATCGCGACATACGCAATGAGTTCCAGGTGCCGACAGAACGTCGCGAGCGAATCCGGGCCGTCAGAGACGTATTTTGTGCGCTCGCCCCAGTGGGTCATCCAGTTGCGCGTGTCAACCATGCGCCGACATTGCTCGTCAGGATCGAAGTCCCAGTGATCCCCGAGTTGGTCCTTGGCGTCGTTCGCAAGTTCGACCAGCCGCTCGCGCTGATCTTGACTGTTCGCGTGGGATAGGCGCTTGTCGAAGAGGTCGCGGACCTCGTCGCCCTGATCCGACAATGCCTCGCGGATCGCCTTGCGGGCCGCCTTGGCAGACTCTTTCGTCAGCGGCGGCGAGTCGCGCAGCGCCCGGTGGTAGCCCTCCGAGAACGCCTTGAGGTTGAGGAATCGGTTCTCCAGTAGTCCCTCACCCCCACCGAGAGTCGTGAAGAGCAAGAGCCACACGGCGCCCACCTCGTCCCGCAGATCAAACCAACGGCGGATCACTCGATCCGGCTCCGCCACACGACCTAGGTTCAACCCCAGTCGATATTGGTCACCCAACGGTGAGCGCGGATAGGGCCACGGTCGTCGAAGGACCTGCGCCTGCTCGTGATCGTCGTTGCTGAAACGAAGTGTCCGGATAAAGCTTGGGCGGCGCGTGCAAAACACGACGAACTCTCGAACTGGCTCCAGGTACGCAGTCTCGAGTGCTCCGGCCGTAGCCGGCTCGGCCGCTTGAACCGCTAATCCTGAACGTACTTCAGTGTGAGAACGCCCAGGTCCGAAGCTCCCCTGCTCCCCCGAATTAAGCCGAAGGACAGCGCCGTCCGAAAGTTGGATGTCTTTCCATTCACCTGGTGCAGGTCGCCCCGCCTCAGCCCCTGACCGTGGGTTGAGCAGGCCCGGTTCGCCCGTAGCGCCGTTGAGCGTGGGCTCCAGGCCAAAAAGCGTCGCGCTCAGGCCATCGCTAATCAGGTCCGTTTCGACAAGGTGGGTCCCGAACACAGCCGATTGGGCGAAGCCATCGATGATGGTTGTCCCCGGCACGAAGCCCACGTGACTCCAATTTGCTGGCACGACGCCTTCCAAGGTGAGCGGAAGCCCACCGGGCAATTCACCCCATAGTCGCGCGTTGAAGGGTATCCCCGGATCTCGGCCTTGAACGTCGCCGCCCGGCACATCGTAGAAATGAAGGACGGAGCCGTCGCGCGGGTCATGAATCAGGCGACCGTAAAAGCGAGTCTCGCTGTCGGGAAGCCAGAACCAACCTTCAAACTCGGCGTTCTCGTCCCAGACGTAGTCCGGCACGCAACAAGCCTACCCGCCACCGGGACTCAACATCATGCCGTCGTGAGCTCGGCGCCTTGCAAGCTGACGGCGGTTCGAAAGTGGGCAACTTCAAAGCCGGACGACCACGTTTGCTACTGCTGCGCAGAAGTCTCTGACAGCTACAAGGGAGTGTTCCGCATCCGTGTGGGAGACCATCACACCTTGATGGACGGCGGAATTTCGTCGTTCGACATGGACCCCGTAGTTGCGCCATACCTCCTCCGGCTCTGTGATCCGATGTCCGGTTAGCGCGAACCACAGCTTGGGACCGCGCGAGTCGCGCATGCTGTAGGTCGTCAGCAGCTTAGGGATGACATCGGCGAGCGATTCGGAAGCATGCTTTGACAGCGCGTATTGGATCGCGCCCTCCATGAAAAGCTCACAGGCCGTCTGAGCGGCAACTACCGCGAAGAGGTCGTGCCTGTCGTCGTAGAGACGATCCGCTTGACGAAAGAATTGCCCGTCACGGGCGTTCAGAGTCAAGAGCGGATTCAGGTCACTGATGGTGCTGGTTTCCGTTCCGGTTGGCTCACTCAGCCCCCCTCGCTCCCTCAGGTCTGCGTAGGCTTGCCGCGCCCGCAGATCTGCCTCACGGGGCGTAGGTGCTTCGATCTCGGTCTGGACGGCGGTCGGAAGCGAAACACCATCAACCTCGCTCTGGATGATCAGCCCGATTCGGTCGTCATATCCGACGCCTGTGGCGTCAAGGAGTGCATCGCCGTCCTCAGCTGGTGCATCGATCATGACCATGTAACGCGGCACGGGTCAGAAGCTAGAGCCGGTTGCGGTCGTAGCGCAACTTCTCCGTCCCTCGTTGACGGGACCGCCGCCCGGGGTAACTAGCGCAGAGTCTCGATCACGTTGCGGTCTCTGATCAGCGGCCACCACTTCGGATACGCCTCCGCGAGTGCCGATGCTTCCTGGCGGGACGTGATCACCAGCGGCAGGTGCTGGCGGTAGCGATGGGCGACCAGGCTGTTCAACTGCCAGTTGAAGAACTTGGCCTGATCCTGAGACTTCGCGATCCAGAGGTCGGACAGCATGAGGAACGGGACCGAACCAACCTCAGCGATAGCTGTTGCGAAGCCGTCCTCCTTGCAGCGGTCGCCGAAGTCTGAGTGACTCAGTCTCAGGCGTTCGTCCTCGTCGTAGTGATCTGAGACGCCATCCTCGATCAGTTCCTCGATGTCCTGGAGGAACCCCAGGTACGGATCGATCAGAACCAGGCCAAGGCCATCCTGGGCGAGAGTGAGATCGGCGAGGTACTCGGTGACGAGCTTCGACTTCGGGGAGGGATCATTAGCGCGATCCCTGAGCGCGGTAAATGCTGACATTGCAGCCATCCTTCGAGCCACAATGGGCCATCACAGATCATCTCCTTGGACGACCCTGGGTCATTGGGGCGTCTCTTCTGGACACCCTCACCCATTACGTGACCGATCCCGATGAATTTGGAGGAGTAAATGGCCGACAAGCCGGCGTTCGGCGAACCGCCTAGCTGTACGGATGCGAAGTGCTCGAACGCCTGTACGTCATCGTCTGCGGAATCGAGCGATACGTCGTCGACTCCCCCATCAAGTACGAGCGAAATCTCATAATCAAGAGAAGGGAGCGTTTCAAGCAGCATAAGGTCAGACACCGACGGGTCTTTTGCACGATCCATCGCGGCCAAAAGTTCCGGATGGATCTCCTTCAGCGTCCTACGCTGGGGGGTCAGGTAGCGACGCTGATTCTTCTCACGATGCTGATCATGGCCGTCATCGAACACTCGAGCGTTGTGCCCGAGGACGTACGACGCCAAGCCGAGCGCTGACAACTCCGGGTCACCCAGCACGTCTTTCGCCCCTCTGATGTAGACCTGGCCAAGCCCCAGCTCCCGAGCGAGGCCTCGGAGAACTGGCAAGTGCTGGTAGCCCCAGAGCAGGACGTGCGCGTGATAGTTGTGGTGGTCACGGCCATGGGCAATCACAGCCACGTAGGCGAACTTCCCCTGTCGGCGCTCCATGCGCTTCATGAGGGCGCGCAGCTGGTCGGTGAAGGCCTTGCGATCGAGCTCAGACGTGACCGTGAGGTGCTGCGCAGGCCGCGCGCTGGCCACAGCGACCGTTAGGCGCTCAATGTCTGTCAGACGGCGACGGAGCGTCGTTCCGCGTCGTGATCTTGCGACGATACACGGAAGCGAATCCGGCAAGTAGTGGAGCTTGCTGGCATCGAAGTTTTGCGAGCCTTCGCGGGGCGCCGAGCGCGAGCCTTTCGCTCGCCTTTTCTGTGTGAACGCCTGGCTAGCAGCACTGGGCTTGACCGCGCCGGCATGGTTTTTCGTCTTCATGGAGCCTCCGAGGCTCTGTTTCGAGTTGATGCCCCGAAGCGGGACGGCTGGGGAGCCTGACCCGATGGCCAGACTCCCTACCGCAAGCTCGGAGGCTGAGAGCATCACTGCCCTCACCTACTAGTTCGCTTGGATCTCGGCATCTTGAAAGTCGACGCCAAAAGCTGGATCCGCTGAGCCTGAACCTGACGCAACTTGCCAGGAGCTGCCAGCAGCAGAATCGAACATGTTCTGGCAACTTCGAGGAGCCAATTCTCGGTGGCTCATGGCAATGACCGGGGTCCGGGCTGGCAGGTTGCGCGAGGCACCTCCGTCAGGTTCGCGTGAGGAGGACAGCTTCGGAGGGGAATCCTCACCCTCATCCAGCACCGGTGGGGTCAGTCCGCTCGCAGGTTGTCTGCAGGGCGCGTTGCTTTCGGCGCTCATCGAGCTGTCCCCAGTCCAGCCGTGACCGGTGTGCGCGAAGCGGGCGCGCAACTCGTGGCGGGTCCAGCTCCTGCACCGTGGCGGGTTCGTGGCGGGTCGCAGCGAAAGACGCCCGAACAACACCCCAAGTAATCCCTAGGCCTAAGCCCAGGAATTACTTGCAAAATAAGGAGATTCCGGGTGTTCCAGGCTTTTCCAGTCCTGGCCAGTCTCTCTGGGGATCGATATCGGGGAGACAGGATTTGAACCTGCGACCGCCCGGCCCCCAGCCGGGTGCGCTACCAGACTGCGCCACTCCCCGTGGGCAGGGGGCCGATGATAGTCCGCACCGGGCGATGCCCACACCCCGACCAGGGGTGATTTGTCACGCGACCGTAAGCGCGGCGCCTGCTGGCGTCCTAGCATGCTCGTCGCCGTGAGCCGTCTCTACACGTATGACCCATCCGCCTTCCGGCAGGTGTTCGAGCACCACTTCACCTACCTGGCGGGGGTCCGGCGCAACGCCACTCGCTTCGCCTCGCGCCCGGCGCTGCACGATCCGGCCAGCGACCGGCGCTGGACCTACGCGGAGCTGTGGCAGGACGTCAATCGCCTGGCCGCCGGGCTCGCCGCCCGCGGCGTGTCGAGCGGTGATGTGGTGTGCTTCGACCTGTTCAACGGTCCGGAGTTCGCGCTCAGCTGGCTGGCCGCCCAGCGACTCGGAGCGATCGGCTCACCGATCAACTTCCGGCTGGCGGCCGGCGAGATCGCCCACGTGCTCGACGACAGCCAACCCGCGGCGTTCATCTACGACGCCGCGATCGCCGACGCGGCGCAGGACGCCATCGCCCGCGCCGGCCATACCCCGACGGTGACAAGCGTGGTCGCTGGTGCCGGTGATGGGAAATACACCGGCACCGCTGAGCCGTTCTGGGAGATGCTCGAGGACGCCCCGCTGACCGGCGAGCTCCCCGACGACATCTACGCCGAGACCACGCGGCTCTACACCTCGGGCACCACCGGGCTCCCCAAGGGCGTGTCGCTGCCGGCGATCGTCGAGGTGCTGTCGGCCCACGACGTGATCATGCACTTCCCCCTGACCCCGGAGGATCGGACGCTCAACATGACGCCGTGGTTCCATCGCGGCGGGCTCTATTCCGGCGGTCCCAACCCCGTGTTCTACGTGGGCGCCGAGTCGGTGTCGATGTCGGCCTTCGACCCGGCGCAGGTGCTCGACTGGGTCCAGCAGCACGGCCTCACCTTCCTCATCGGCGCGCCCACGAACCTGCAGCTGCTCGCCGCCGAGCAGCAGGCGCGACCGCGGGACCTCGGCACGCTGAACGGAATCGTGACAATGGGTGCCCCCCTCGATCGGGAGGCCTGCCTGCGCTACCAGGAGCTGCTGACTCCCCGGATCTTCAACGGCTACGGCACGACCGAGGCGTTCTGGAACACGTTCCTGCGGCCCTTCGATCTGCCCGCCCACGCCGGCTCGGCCGGACGGGCCTGCACCGACGACGACGTCGCCGTGGTCCGGGTCTTCGAGGATCGCTACGCCACGCCGGATGAGCTGGCGGCGCGCGACGGACAGGAGGTCGGCGAGGTCATCGTCCGCTCACCCAAGTCCGGCTACGCCTACGTCAACCAGCCCGAGGAGCAGGCGGCGCGTTTCCGCGACGGCTGGCTCTACATCGGGGATCTGGCGACCTGGGACGCCGAGGGCTACGTGACGATCGTCGGCCGCAAGGACGACATGATCATCTCCGGCGGTGAGAACGTCCACCCCACCCAGGTCGAGGCCGTCCTGACCGAGCACCCCGGCGTCGCCGACGCCGCCGTCGTCGGCCTCCCCGACGAGCATTGGGGTGAGCTCGTGGTCGCCTACGTCGTGTCCGCAGAGCAGCCGCTGGATGCGGCCACCCTCGAGGCCCATGTCCACGGCCACCCGATGCTGGCGGCATACAAGCGGCCGCGGGCCTATCGCTTCGTCGACGCGCTGCCGATGACCGCCACCGGCAAGAAGCTGCATTACCGGATCCGCTCCCAGGCGGTGCAGGACGCAGCCGCCGGACTGCTGCAGAAGCCATGACCCCCACCATCAGCCAGCGCTCCAGCGCCGCCCCCGTCGTCACCGGAATCGGCGCCATCACCCCGGTGGGCCTCGACGCTCCGTCGAGCTGGCGCGCGCTCGTGGCCGGTGAGACCGGCGTCGGGCCAATCACCCTGTTCGATCCCGAGGATCTCCCGGTCAAGATCGCCGCCGAGGTCAAGCACTTCGACGGTGAGGCGGTGATGGGCACCAAGCGCTTCCGCCGTTCCGCTCGCTTCTCCCAGTTCGCCGTCGCCGCCGCCCGCGAGGCCTTCGCCGACGCCGGTCTCTCCAGCGGGGTGGCCGGCGGCACCGGCGATGACGTCGGCGCGTCAGTGGATCCTGACCGGGTCGGTGTGATCATCAACGCCGCGGTTGGCGGTGCGCTGGAGACCAACTACGCGACCGACCACCTGCGCGAGCAGGGTCTGCGCGGGGTCAGTCCCTATTACGTCCCCTCGATGATCACCAATATGCCGGCCTGTGAGGTCGCCATCGACCTCGGTCTGCACGGTCCGGTCTCGGCTTCCGCCCTGGCCTGCGCGAGCGGCAACGCGGCCCTGCTCGAGGCACGCCGGCTGATCCTCGGCGGTGAGGCCGACGTCGTCATCGCCGGCGGCACGGACGCCGGCATCGCCCCGGTGATGTTCGCGGGGCTCTCCAACATGGGGCCGCTGTCGCTGCGCAACGACGACCCCGCCGGGGCCTCACGGCCCTTTGACGCCGAACGCACGGGGTTCGTGTTCGGTGAGGGCGCCGTGGTCATGGTGGTCGAATCAGCCGAGTTCGCCGCCGCACGCGGCGCGCGCATCTACGGCACCGTGAGCGGCGGCGCCCTGACCGCCGATGCGTTTCACATGAGCCATCCCCAGCCGTCGGGGGCCGACGCCGCGCGAGCGATTTCCCAGGCTCTTTCGAGGGCTGGGGTCGAACCTGCCGAGATTGACCTTGTGGTCGCCCACGGAACCGGAACGAAGATCAACGACGCGGTTGAGACCAAGGCGCTGCACACCGCCTTCGGGCCGGCGGCCGGTTCCCTGGCCATCACCTCGCCGAAGTCAATGACCGGTCACATGATCGGCGCCGCCGGCGCGGTCTCGGTCATGGTCGCGCTGTTGGCCATGCGCGACGGGGTGATCCCACCGACGATCAACCTGGAGACCCCGGACCCCGACTGCGACCTCGACTACGTACCCCAGGTGGCACGTGAGACACCGGTGCGCACGGCCACGGTGAACGCGTTCGGCTTCGGGGGCCAGAACTGCGTGCTGGTGCTTGAGGCTCCCTGACTCTATTTTCTCCGGAGGGATGGGGGAGTCATTGCGTCGGGTGGGGCGATATGAGCTGTTGGAGGTGCTGGGTCGTGGCGGGACGGCGATCGTCTACCTGGCCAATCAGCCCGACCTTGACCGCCGGGTCGCGCTCAAGGAGCTGTCGCCTCACCACGCCGGAGACCCGGGCTTCGCCGAGCGCTTCGTGACCGAGTCGCGCCTGATCGGTGCGATGAACCACCCGAACATCGTCACCATCCACGAGTTCTTCGAGGATGACGGTCTCCCCTACATCGGGATGGAGTACCTGCCCCGCGGTTCCCTGCGTCCCTATATGAGCTCGCTGACGCTGGCACAGGTGTTCGGGATCGCCGCGGACGTCCTGGCGGGGCTCGCTCACGGTGAGAGTCACCACACGATCCATCGCGATCTCAAGCCCGAGAACCTGCTGGTCACCGCCGACGGTCACGTGAAGATCTCTGACTACGGCGTGGCCCGGGCCCTGGACACGGTGGTCCCCCGGTCCTTCGCCACGATGACGGGCACCACGATCGGCACCCCCGCCTACATGGCGCCCGAGCAGGCGCTGGGTGAGCCGCTGGGTCCCCCGGCCGACCTCTACTCGCTCGGCATCATCATCTGGGAGGCGTTGGCGGGGCACCCGCCGTTCACCTCCGAGGACACGCCCATGGCCGTGCTCTACAAGCAGGTCCACGAGCCTGTTCCCCCGATCAGCTCGGTCGTCCCCGACGTCGATCCCGACCTCGCCGCCTGGCTCGATGTCATCCTCGCCAAGCGGCCCGAGGACCGCTTCGCGTCCGCCGACGCGGCCTGGGATCAGCTCGAGGAGGTGGCGATCAAGCTGCTCGGGCCCCGTTGGCGACGCGAGGCGCGCATCGAACTGGCGGTCAGTGGCGACCTGTCGGTCGACACCGAGGGCGCCGCGCAGATCGCCGGGATCGCCGACACGGTGACCGGCGGGACGACGCCGTCCACGCCGCTGGGCATCCCGTCGCCCACACCTCACCCGCAGACGCGGACCGGGCGGCGTACCGGTGACCGTCCGGCTGACGCCGTGGGTAACCAAACCCTGCTGCGCAACTCCCGGCGCCACGATGACGTCGTGGAGCCCGCCGCGGAGACCGCGACGCGGTCGCGTGGCTGGACGCTCTGGGTGGCCCTGGCGCTGGCTGTGCTGGCCGGTGCCGGTGCCGGGGTCGGCGTGGGCATCGCCACGACTCCCGCCGCTCGGACCGTCCCGGTACGCACCGAGACGACGCCGACGGTGGCGCTGTCCGCCGCGGTGCGACCGCTGCTCGACAGCCTGTCCAACCGCCGGGCCGCTGAGATCAAGAAGCTCGACGCCGCCAAGACGAGCACGGCCCAGGCGGCCGCCGCCCGCGTGCTCGAGGCGGACTACAACCACACCCGCACGGCGTTGAGCCGGCTGCCGGTGGCCGAACGTCAGTTGAGCGGCGCCAAGGCGCTGAACGCCGCGGTGGGCACGGTCGCCGTCGACTGGGAGAAGGCCGCCTACGCCGCCTCCAAGAAGAAGGTCGACGCCTATAACGCCGCCCGCAGCGCCATCCGTCGGGACTCGACCAAGCTGGCCCTGACGGCGGCCGCCGCAGTCCAGGGTTGAACGCGTGAGGGCACCGGGTTCAGGCGTGTTTCAGAATTTCCGTTAAACGGTATAGGCGTTTCATACCTTGGTCGACTTGAGGTCTGAGCCGACTGCCCTGACACTCATGTCACGGTCCGATGGGGGGCCGGAACCGAATCACGAGAAGCGTCACCCGACGCCAGGAGGAATCACAGAATGACTGCCATCAAGGTCACCGCCGAGGATCTGCACAACCTGGGCAGCCAGGTCAACAACGGCGCCGCGAACATCAACCACGAGCTGGGTCAGCTGGCCAACCAGGTCAACTCGGTGGTCGGCTCTGACTGGGACGGCGCCGCCTCGAGCCAGTTCCACATCCTATACGAGGAATGGCAGCAATCCGCGGCCAAACTCCAGGACGCGCTCACGGGCATCTCGCGTCTGCTCATTCAGGCCGGCACCCAGTACGCGAACACCGAAGAGGCCATCCGCTCCTCGATGATGGGCTGAGGCCTCCGAGCAACCGAGGGGATCGACGATGACCGAAGCAGCAAGTGGCGGAGGCGGCGGCTTCTTCGTCCAGCCAGGCGCACTTGCCCAGACCGCCCGGGACCTCCTGACCGTCGGCAGCGAGCTCGATGGACTGTCGAGCAAGCCGCCGCACATCGACCCCGCGTCGATGGGCGGCGGTAACCTCGCCGCGGCGGTGGAGGACTTCTACCACCAGTGGGCCTACGCGGTGAGCCAGCTCAACAGCAGCCTCAACGCCGTGGCCACGAACATGGCCCAGGCGGCAACCAACTACGCGGCCTCGGACGGATACGTGGCCGGTGGGGCGGTGTGGAAATGAGCGGCGATCCCCTCGCAGATCCCCGGGCAGCCGAGCTGCTCAACGCGTCGTGCGACGAGATCGACGCCGCGGCCCGGGTCTTCACGATCATCGCGAATCAGATCGATGAGTCCCTGCACACCGTCTCGAGCGTCGCCGGCCTCGGGGTGTGGACGGGGTCGGCGGCCGACGCGGCCCGGTCGAGCATCGACTCGATGAAGTTCAAGCTCCAGCGGATCGGCGAGGCCTATCAGCACGGAGCTCAGGCAATGAGCACCTACTACGGGGTCGTCTCGACCGTGCAGCCGCAGTTCAAGGCGCTCAAGCAGCAGATCGAGACCCAGCTGTCGACGATCAGCACCCTCAACAGCACGTTCAACACCCAGAGCGCGACGCTGCAGGCCGACCAGCAGTACAAGGACACGTTCGGATCCCTGATGAACAAGGCGGCGCTGAAGAGCCAGAACACGGCGATCACCCACGACTCGTCGAGTCTGGACGCTACGTCCTCGCAGCTGACCGCCGCCCACGGGACCCTGACCACGCTGCAGGCCTCGGGCATGACGATGCTGCAGACCTTCTCCGACGCCCGCCATACGGCCGTCATGAGCATCAACAGCGTCGCCGCCCAGGCGCCGAAGGAGAGCGGCTGGGACAAGTTCCTGCATGGCGCCGAGAGCGTCGTGGACGGGGGCATCCACCTGGTCACCAGCCTGGCCGTCGGGGTGGCGCACAGCGCCGAGGACCTGCCGGGTGACATCGACAACGTCTACAACCACCCGGGCAACCTCAGCGACTGGGGTCACCTGGCCAAGGACACCGCCGTGGTCGCCGGGGCGACCGGTGTCGTCCTGGGCACCATTGCCTCCGGCGGGACGTTGCTCGGTGCCGACGGTGCGCTGGCCGGCACCTTGGACGCGGTCGGCACCACCGCTGGCTACATGACGACCGGATCGGAGATCGCCGGAGACGTCAACGGCGGTACCGAGGTCGCCGAGGGTCATGTCACGGACGGTGTGGTCGATCTGGGTCTCAGCAACCTGCCTGACGTCTCGAACAAGCTCGGCGTCGGCGACGACGCCGCCAAGGAGACCGGGAAGGCCCTGCAGGGCGCCGAGAGCTTCTCCAAGGGAATGAGCGAGGACGGAGCCACCGCCCCGTCGGTGTATTCCGGTCTCAGCAAGGCGGACAAGGAGGGGTTGGACAGCACGGGCCAGGTGCCTCTCAACTCAGAGAGCGCCGAGCAGCTGGCGGCCACGCAGAAGCGCCTCAACGCGGTCGCGGAGAACAACGCGAACCTGTTCGGCCGACCCCTGGACTTCGGAATTGACCAGACGGTCAAGGAGCCCGAGGGCGACAAGCTCAAGGACACGCTCGACGACACCGAACTCGGGGGCGAGCTCAACCACGTCGGCGCCGCCGGCTGACCTAGACTCCGCTCACCATGCATCACCATCACACGAGCGTCGGAGCGGCAGTGCTGGAGATCGTCATCGGTCTGGTCCTCACTCCCCCTGCTCTCTACCTCATGATCCGGGCGATCAACCGGACGCGCGGCGTGTCGGCGAAGTATCAGTCCTACGCGCTGTCGAACAACGGCGGACGCGCGTGGGGGCTTCCGCTGGCTGTGGTCATCATCGGCATCATCCTCATCGTCAAGGGCATCGTCGGCCTCTAGACGCACCGCGCCTCACGGCGCGGTGACCGGCATCTCGGGCAGTGCCGCCTGGGCGAGCACGAAGCTGCCCGAGTTCACCAGGTAGCCGCACCCGGGCCGAGCCGGCGGCGCTGGACGCCGCGGCAGGCTGACTCCGAGCGGTGTGCCGTCGAGGTTCGGATCCGGGCTGAGCAGCAGACCGTTGCGCGACGCCCGCAGGCCGTGGGTCCAGTGACCGAGGGAGCGGAAGGTCTCGGGCCGACCGGCGACGACGACGCTGAGGTTCGCCTCGCGGTCCGACAGCAGGCCCGCCAGGCCCATGCCGGGATCGTCGATGGCGTCGGCGTCGTCGATGAGCAGAAGACGACGGACGGAGGGGCCCGTCGGGGCCTTGAGGAGCTCCAGCAGGTCGGTCCACTCGGCCCCGACCGTGGCCCGGCCCCACAGGCCGGGCACCTTCAACAGCGCTGAGCGGGCTGACGCGAGGACCGCGACCTCGACCTCGGGGTGCAGCGCCGCGCACACCTGGGCGACGGCGATCAAGGTGCTGGTGCGGCCCGTCCGCGCCGGTCCCGAGACCATCGCGTGCTCGCCCGGATACAGCGCCCAGCCCGCCGGTGCCAGGTCCCCGTCCTCGATGACGACCGGCAGCCACAGGACATCCTCAGCCGCAGTGGGGCTCACGGCGCGATCGAGGACCTCCGGGACGGTCACCTGGCGTGGCAGCACGCCGATCTCGCGCGGCGGGTTGGCGAGTTCGCCACGCGGGCGCAGGGCCCCCGCAAGGGCGGAGATGTCCGTCCGGGCCCGGGCGATCTGCAGCACCTTCGGCGGGTTGGTGGCCAGCAGCGAGCGCCCCGGATTGAAGCGCGGGAGCTGATGGCGGCGGATGCCGAAGGCGGCGTAGTCGGCCTGATCGGCCAGGGCGAAGACAAGACGCTGCTGGGCCAGCGACACGAGAGCGTTGGGGACCGCACCCGGGCGGTCTGCGGCGATGACCATGTGGATGCCGAGTTCGGGGCCGTCGGCCCAGAGGCGGTTGAACTCGTCACGCACCGTGTCGCCGGCGAGATCGGAGTGCTCGGCGACAAAGCCGGCGTAACCATCGAGCATCACCACGATGCGCGCGCGGCCGGTCAGACCGTGCTCACGCCGGGCGACCAGCTCCGCGCGCAGCATGCGGATCAGCCGCGTCTGGCGCTCGTGTTCGGACGCGGCGATGACGCCGCCCGTGTGGGGCAGCTCGGCGAGCTCCGCCAGCTCCCCGGCGCCGAAGTCCAGCACGTAGAGGTGGAGCTGGTCGGGATCGGTGAGCATGGCCAGGGACACCGCCAGGGTCCGCAGCGTCGTGGTGGTGCCGCTGCCACCGATGCCCGTCAGCAGCAGGTTGCCGGCGTCGAGATTCCAGCCTGCCGGGTACTGCGCCTGCGCCGCCGGGTCATCGGCCAATGCGACCGGCACGATGAAGCCGCTGTCCCCCGCGAAGGGGAACAGGCGCGCGCGGTCCCCCGCCTTCTGGAGATCGCCCAGCAGCTGCTCCAGCGCGATCTGGGGCGCCAGCGGCTCGAGCCAGGGCCGACGCGGCGGTGCGGCGTCGGCGTGGGCCTGAGCAGCGGCGGCCACGAGCAGATCAAGGCTGCTCTGCGCCGGTCCCGCCTTGCCGTCCTCTCCCGCTCCCGGGGCTCGCCCGGACTCGGACGGAGCCAGCGGCTCGAACGGGCGCAGCCGGACCGGGGCGAGCTCGGCAGCCGCTGCCGGGCCGGTGACCAACGCGGTCTGGATCGGGTCGAGGTCGGTGGGCCCGAGGCGAACGTAGGCTCGTCCCGGCTGGATGCGCGAGATGCTCGCGGCGATCTTGTCGTCGAGCACGTCGCTGGAATCCTGAGCCGTCTGAACGCGGAGGCAGATGCGGATGTTCGTGTTCGCGCGGATGTTGTCGTTCACCGCGCCGGCCGGACGCTGGGTCGCCAGCAGCAGGTGGACCCCGAGGCTGCGGCCGCGCTGGGCGATGCCGACAAGCGCCGTCATGAAATCCGGCAGCTCGGCGGCGAGCGTGGCGAACTCGTCGATGATCACCACCAGCCGGGCCAGCGGCTCGGCCTGACCGGCCGCCACCAGCCGATCGAGTGCGATGAGGTCGTCGGCGCCGTAGTCGCGCAGGACGCGCTCGCGATAACGCAGCTCGGCCTCCATGCTGGCCAGCGCGCGAGCGCCCAGTTGCTCGTCAAGGTCGGTGACCAGGCCGACGGTATGTGGCAGCTCCGCGCAACGCGCGAACGCGCTGCCGCCCTTGTAGTCGATCAGGACGAAGTTGAGCCGCTCCGGCGCGTAGCTGGCGGCCAGCGCGGCGACCAGGCTGCGGAGCATCTCGGATTTCCCCGAACCGGTCGTGCCGGCGATCAGGCCGTGGGGTCCGTCACGGACCAGGTCGATCGCAAAGGGCCCATCACGGTCCATCCCGAAGGTGGCGCTCAAGCGGCTCTCCAGCGCGGTCTCTTGCCAGCGGTCCGCCAGTGCGGACGCGGTCACCTCCCCCATGCCGAGCAGCGGCAGGAGCTCGACGTCGGTGGGCAGGGTCCCGCCGTCGAGGTTGAGGTCGGCATCCTCGAAGCGGGCCAGGGCACGGGCGCAGGCGACCGCGGTGGCCATTGACACGCCGCTCATCAGCACCGGGTCGACGAGCTCGCCGCGCTGGGGTCGCCTCACCCGCGCCTCGGCCGTCTCGGCGTTCAGTTCAATGACCGTCGTGCAGTTCGCCGGCAGACGCTCGGGTGTCGCGGCGAGGATGATGCCGCTGACGTGCGGACCCTCGCGCAGCAGCGTCCGGCCCGGCGCGCCCCGCCCCTCGATGAGCTCGGGACTGTCGATCACCGCCAGCAACGTGCGGGGGTCCGCCTCACGTCGCTCGTGGAGCATCGAGATGAGACTCTCGACGCCGGCGCGATCGCCGGCGATCAGCCGCCGCGAACCGCCGGCGAACAGGTCGCGGGCATGGGGCAGCCACTTGGCGAATTCCCAGTCCGCGGCGCTGTGCTCGTCGGCCAGCACCGCGATCTGCAGGTCGGCCGGGCCCTCGAGCGTGGCCGCCTGGCATAGGAGCGCCCGCGCCGCGGCGAGGCTCGGCTCGCGCGCGCCCACGATCCCGACCACCCCGCCCTGGCTGAGGTCCACCTCGACGGGGGCCGGCGGCAGACGCTGGAAGCGCTCAAGCGTCGCCTCGGTCTCCTCACTGACGTTGCGGAAGTCGTTGCGGCTCAGCTCGGGGTGGAACGCCACCTTGGCAAACCCCGCGGTGAGTTGAAGGAAGTCGTCGTCGCTCTCGCGGCGTTCCCACAGGCTCGGCTCGGGCGCGGTGGCCCGGCGGACCACGTCGGCCACGTCGGGCAGCCGCATCCGGAGCCGGGTGAGCTCGTCGTCGCGGCGTTGGGCCAGCTGCTGCTCGAAGCGCTCCATCTCGATCCGGCGCTCACGGCCGCGCCCCCGGGCCGTCCTGGTGGCGCTGCGACGCTGCTCGAGGTACTGCCCGACGGTGAGCACCGGGCTGAGGATCATGAACAGCGCGAACAGGATGTTCTTGAGCACGAGGACCATCACCACACCGACCACGATCGGTCCGACCGCCGCGACCACGCTGAAGTGCGGCTTTTGTGCCGGCGGGGCCTCCTCCGGCAGGCTGAGTGGCGCCGCCGCCTCGGGACGGCGGGCCCGCGGAGGCCGGTTGAAGGCCGCCGTGCCGTCTGAACGCGCCTCGCGGATCGGATCGAAGGGGAGCGACACGCTCGGGGCGGCGACCATCAAAGCCACGTCGCCCGCCTCAAAGATCGCGCCCGGGTTCAGGGCCGACGGCTCGCGGACCCGCTCGCCCTCGATCCAGGTGCCGTTGGCGGAATCGAGATCGGTGACGGTGACCACGCCGCTGGCGCCGGCCGTGAGCTCGAGGTGCCGACGCGAGACGCCAGGGTCATGGAGGACGAGGTCGACTCCCGGCTCGCGGCCCACCGTGACGGGGACGCCGGCACGCAACGGCATGCGGCGACCGGCGTCGAGGCCGCCGACGACCCGCAGCTCAAGGGTGGCCGGCGCGGGCAGGTCGACATCACGCGGTGGGCCACCCGGGCGGAGGGTCGCCCCCTCGTAGAGTCCGATCTCGTCCAGAGCCAGGTCGGCGTGGTAGAAGCGTCCGTCGAGCACGATCCCCGGTGCGGCGTCAGCGTCCCCGAGCGTCTGGAGCAGCTCGGCGACACTGGCGTCGGGGTCGTTGATGAGCAGCTCGACATCCTCGAGCCTCTCACCGGGATGAGCGATGACGACGCGCACGCGCGTTCGCGACTAGCCGATGGTGATGACGCCGCCGCCGGAGGGCGCCGACTTCTTCTTGGGCGCGGGGCTGGTGGCGGGGCTGCTGTCACTCGACGCGGCCGGCGGGGTGTAGGCGGGCGTCGACGCCGGAGGGGTGTAGGTGTCGGACGAGGCCGGGCTCGTGGCGGCTGAGGATGCCGCATCTGAGCTGGAGGCCGCCGGCGTGGGCTTGGGCTTGGGCTTGGGCTTCTTGTGGACCACCGGTTTGATGAGCGCGTGGAGGGTCGGCGTGGCGAACGCCTTCTTCAGCGTTGGCGCGCTCGGCCCGGGGGCGATGGTCGCGTGCACGACCTTGGCCGCCGCCGGTTTGGGTGCGCCGTGATGGGCCAAGAGGAAGGCGACAGCGAAGGCCGCGGCCACTGCGATCAGCGCGGCCAACGCGATCAGCGGTGTTCGCGGAAGTGACGCACGCTGCGCTCGAGTTTCAATGGAATGTGCCGTCACCTGAATTCCCCCTGCTCGTGCCCGGATACCCGCGAGGACTTTACCCGGGGTTGAGCCGTGTCAAAAGCCATGTTGCAGGCTCTGAGTCTTCTATCGGCAGGGGTACGATCCGGCGTGATGGCCACGCGGAGACCCAGCGCGATCCATTTCACCGGCTCGGACGCGGCGAACCGGTTCTTGGCCGCGGACCCCCTGGCCCTGCTGGTCGGGTTCGCCCTCGACCAGCAGATCACCGTGCAGAAGGCCTTCGCGGGTCCGCTGGTCATCCGCGAGCGCCTCGGTACCTTCGACGCTGACACGCTGGCCGCGGCCGACCTCGAGCCAATCTTCCGCGAGAAGCCGGCCGTGCACCGCTACCCGGCGTCGATGGCGGGCCGGGTACATGACCTGGCCGTGTTCATCCGCGACGAGTACGACGGTGACGCGGCGAAGGTGTGGCAGGGCGTCCGATCCCCGGACGAGCTGCGTGCTCGGTTGACCGCGCTCCCCGGGTTCGGTGAGATGAAGGTGACATCACTGGCCTCGGTGCTGGCCAAGCGCTTCGGGGTCAGCGTCGCAGCCGATCTCGTACCCGACCACATGACCCTGGGCGACGTCGACTCGGCGGAGGCGCTGGGGGAATACCAGGCTGGAAAGCGGGCGCACAAGGCCGAGTTGCGGGCGGCCGCGAAATCACCCTGAGCTGAGATGTGTCCGTCCGGGGCGGGTGAGAACATGTGTTCGTGTCCAAAGAGCCCCATTTTCCATTCCCGTTTGCTCAGCGATGTGTCGACTGCGGCGAGAGCGACCCTGTGGTGCTCGAGTTCGATCACCCCGGCGACATAGCTGAGTTTCCCAGTGGCGAGATCACCCTCCGCGACTGGGAGACGACGCCGACGGTCCTCAGCGATTTCGAGGTCGTATGCATCAACTGTCATCTTCGGCGAGCGCGGTCGCGCGGACCGGTCGGAGAACTGCTCCGGTGCTGGCGCAACCGCTGAGGCGACGAAGCGGGCGACGGGACTCGAACCCGCTCCTTGAGCTTGGAAGGCTCGCATGCAGCCGTTAACACCTCGCCCGCGAGATCGGTTCAGGTTAGCCGCTCGCGCGCGGACGCTGCTGCCCTGCGCTTCCTACAATCGGCGCTGCCACACCCGGAGCTGTTTACCCGGCTCCAATACACAGGGGACTGGTGTAGTGGCTAACACAGCGGTCTCCAAAACCGCAGCTCGGGGTTCGACTCCCCGGTCCCCTGTCTCGACGGACGCCCGTCATGCCCAGGATCGAGCGTCCTGGGCATGACCAGTTCGCGGGCTGATGTCGATCAGGTTTCGGCGTGCAAAGCGGCCGGCCTGACGGACCGGGAAACCAGTCGCATCACCGGAGTGCCGATCGGCACGATCAAGAACTGGCGCCACCGTGGGACGCCCCGTATCTGCGGCGGGCCGCCGTGCCCGGACTGCGGAGCAGTGGTCTCCTGTGGCGGGCGGCCCAAGGCCTGGGAGGGACTGGATCCATCGACCTACAACTACCTCCTCGGCATCTACCTCGGCGACGGTCATCTGCGGCGGTGGGGCCGGGGCTGGACCCTACGTGTCTCGCTCGACACCGCGTACCCAGAGATCATCGCGGAGTGCTCCGCAGCGGTGGCTGCCCTCCGTGGCCGTGAACCCACGCTACGCCCCGATTACGGGGGAAGCGCCTGCCTCAACGTGGAATCCTCTTGGGTGGGCTGGCCGTGCCTGATACCTCAGCACGGTCACGGCCGCAAGCACTCGCGGGAGATCGCCCTCACCGACTGGCAGGGGTCCCTCGTCAGACGGGCTCCGGGCGCTTTGCTCCGCGGTCTCATCCACTCCGACGGCTGGCGCGGCGTCAACAAGGTCCACGCCAAGGGCCGGGACTATGAGTATCCGCGGTACCAGTTCTCCAACCGCTCCGACGACATCCGCCGGATCTTCACCGACGCGTGTGATCTCCTCGGGATCGAGTGGCGCCAGTGGACCCGGTACCACGTGTCGGTCGCCAAACGCGAGTCGGTCGCACGGCTTGACGAACACGTGGGACCGAAGCGCTGATGGCGCCGGACGGCCCGTCAGGACCCGACCGGCGCCATCCGCGACGTTTCAGACCTTGACCTGATTGGCCTCTTCGCGCTCGATCTGCTCCTCGAGCGAGCGTGGTGAGCGCAGACGGTCGAACAGCGGCGGGGACTTGATCGCCGCCGGACCGCCGGCCTGCCATTCCTCGAGCCGGGGGACCATCAGGCGGAAGCCGCCGGAGACGATGATGAACAGGACCGCGAGGGCGCCGGCGCCCAACAGGCCCATGGTGATCCAGGTGGCGGTCTTGATGCCGTGGGCCTGGGTCGTTCCCACCGTGTCAGCGACGTGGATGAGGATCGGGGCGGTGAGGAAGGCGCCGATGCCGCGGAGCATCTCCACCAGGGCGAAGATCCGCTGCAGCTGCAACGCCGGCATGGTGAAGCCGGCCACGAACAGACCTGGTGCCACCGAGGCGCCGACCCCGAGGCCGATGCCCGCGGTGCCGAGCACGATCAGCGTGGTGTTGCCGCCCGTCGTGCCGGTCAGCAGGACCGCGGTTGCAGCCAGGATGACCAGGCCGCCGTAGGCCAGGACGGGCACCCACTTGGTGAAGAACAGCCGACCGAACAGGGCCGCGGTGACCACTGCGCCACCGAACTCCGGCCAGAACACCGCGGCGGAGACGTGGTGGGCCTCGACGGTGATCGACAGCAGACCGACCATCGCCACCGATCCGGCACCGGCCACCATGGCCAGGACGATCGCCGCGATCGGCACCGTGTGCCCCAACTGGCGGATCGGCATCAGCGGGTCCTTGACGAACACCTGGTGGATGATCAGGCCGACGATGCAGAGGACGCCGAGCACCATCGGGATCAGCACGATCGCTGACACGAACGGGTGATTGACCAGGCTGGAGGCCCCGAAGAAGGCGGCGACGCAGCCAATCGAGGCGAGACCCAGGGACTCGAAGTCGAACTCCAGGTTGCGATCCATCGGCGCCTGATCGGTGAAGGTGAGCACGATCAGCGTCATCGCGAGGGCGCCAACAGCCGCGGCGATCCAGAACAGGAGACGCCAGTTGCCGAGGGTGAAGAAGGCGCTGCCGATCACCGGGCCGACGGCCACGGCACCGAAGATGCCCATGTTCATGACCACCGCAGTCGAGCGCATCCGGGCGAGCGGGAAGCCCAGCACCAGGGCCGGCGCGGCGGTGATCAGCATCAGGCTGGTCGAGATGCCCTGCAGGATGCGTCCGGTGAAGAACAGCGCCGGCGAGTGGGCCAGGGCGATGAGCACCGACGCCGCGGTGAACAGTCCGGCGTAGAGCAGCAGCATCCGCCGCCCGGGCAGCAACGAAGCCAGCTGAACCGCGAGGATCGTGCCGAAGCAGTAGGCCGCGTCGGCCATGCCGGCGCTCATCTCGCTGCCCGCGGCCCCGATGTGAACTCCGTGGGAGATCTGCGCGCCGAGCGGACCGATCGCCGCCGACAGCACCAGGAACGGCGTCAGGGCAGCGAGCACCAGGGCGGCGGCAGACCAGTAGCTGCCAGCCAGCGGCCCCCGGAAGGTGAGCGGCTCGAGACTGAAGATCTTGCGCATGTATTACCTCCGGTGCGGGCGTGGACTCCGCGTCGTTGCTAGTGCCCCTACGCAAGGTCTCGGCGCTCGAGATCCTTGCGGGGTCAACTTAAGCAGGCGCCAGGGCGCCCAGGGGTTCCCTGTTGTTCCAGGTACTGACAGTGCCTCCCACGCATGCGGGCCCCGGCTTAAGCTGTGTGCGATGGACGCACGTGGCGAAATCCAGCAATTTCTCACCTCCCGCCGGGCACGTCTCAAGCCGGCCGAGGCCGGGTTGCCCATGTACGGCGATGTGCGCCGCGTGCCCGGCCTGCGTCGGGAGGAGGTCGCCCTGCTGGCCGGCGTGAGCGTCGACTACTACACGCGCCTGGAGCGCGGCAGCATGAGTGGCGTCTCCGAGGGCGTGCTCGAGTCGGTCGCCCGTGCTCTCCAGCTCGACGAGGCCGAGCGCGCCCACCTGCATGACCTGGCCCGGGCCACGCGCCCGACGACGCGGACGCGGCGCTCACCGGCGACCCACCAGGTGCGCCCCAACGTGCAGCGCATCCTCGACTCGATGGTCGACGCGCCCGCCTTCGTGCGGGATCACCGCTTCGACGTGCTGGCCGCCAACCAGCTCGGACGCGCCCTCTACACCCCCCTCTTCGATCAGCTCCTCTCCGCGGGTCAGCGTCCCAACACCGCGCGGTTCGCCTTCCTCGATCCGCGGGCCCGCGACTTCTACCCCAACTGGGAGCAGACCGCCGAGGACATCGTCGCGATGATGCGTGCCGAGGCCGGTCGCAACCCTCACGACCGTGTGCTCACCGACCTGGTTGGCGAGCTCTGCATCCGCAGTGACGTGTTCGCCGCCCACTGGGCCAAGCACAACGTCCGCTTTCACTGCAGCGGGACCAAGCAGCTGCACCACCCGGTCGTCGGCGAGCTGACGCTCGAGTTCGAACGCCTGCAGTTCGAGGCCGACCAGGGCGGCGTCTGCCTCTACGCCTACACCGCCGAGCCCGGCTCACGCAGCGCCGAGGCCCTGCGCCTGCTCGGCAGCTGGGCGGCGACCGAAGCCGCCGCCCAGGCCGAGAGCGATACGGGCGGAGGGACTCGAACCCCCACGGGAAGCCCACCGGCACCTAAAGCCGGCGCGTCTACCAATTCCGCCACGCCCGCATGAGCTGACACGATCAGAGGTGCCGGCAGGCCTACTGCCGCACCATGATCAAGTCGATTGTAAGTTCTGCGCCAATGCCCCCCGTCGATCGCGAGCTCCCGCCCGGGTACGTCGTCACCTACCCGAACCGGGAGAAGGCCGTCTCCAAGGCGACCAAGCTGATCATCGTGATCATCCTGCTGATCTCGATCGCGCTGATCCTGGCGGTGACGATCGGTGGCTGGAGCAAGCTCCAGGGCCTGAGCTGGCTCGACTTCGCCTGGTGCCTCGTCTACCTGGCGATCGCCACCCTGGTCGCCTTCCGCTGGGCGCGCGGTCTCCTGCCGATCGCCGCCACCTTCGCCATCCTGCTGCTGATCGTGGCGCTGATCGCCGGGCTGGGCGGCTCGGGCACCAGCTGGTTCGAGCGCAATCACGTCGACTACTCCCGGGCCACGTCGCTGTTCGGCGGCACGGGTCTCAGCCCCGACGTGCTCGGCACCCTCACCCTGCTCATCGCCCCCGTCCAGGTACTGCTGATCATCTTCGCGATGCAGGGCTTCTCCCAGGGCTGGAACGTCGAGGTCGAGAAGCACGTCGACGAGCTGGGACGACGTGGCGGCGGATCGGGTCGCGCCCGGCGCCGCGCGCGCCGTGAGACGGCTGAAGCCGCCCCGCAGTCCTGAGATCCACTTAGCCAGCGCGCTGTCGCCCGCGGAGGTGCGCCAGCAGCGCCGCGCCGTCACGCGTGTGGAACCAGCGGCAGTGGCCGATGAGGTAGTCGCGATAGGCGATCCCGGCTCGCTCGGCTGAGCCCAGCACGTCCGCGTAATACTCGATCTCCGACAACGCGAAGCCGAGATGGACGACCGGCAGCAGTGCAGGGAGCGCCGCGCGCTCATCGGGGCTCAACGGCCGCCGGGTCTCATAGCCATCGAGCAGCGCGTCG
Organism: Solirubrobacteraceae bacterium; assembly: GCA_965198695.1. Lineage (GTDB taxonomy): Bacteria > Actinomycetota > Thermoleophilia > Solirubrobacterales > Solirubrobacteraceae > Palsa-465. The sequence goes on from CBDAPW010000004.1 coordinate 637,782, forward strand.
AGCGCCTCGAAGTCGACCAGGGTCGCACCGGGGAGATGGGAGTCCTCGAGCGCGAGCCAGTCGACACAGGCACGTTCGATCGCGATGGCGAGGTCCCACGCCGGCGTGGTGCGGTTGGCGAGGCCGAGGTCGAGGACGCCGGTGACCCGCGCCTGGGGACCGGCAGCCGACCACGTCAGATTCGACGGATGCCAGTCGCCATGTCCCCAGCCGCGGGGCAGACGCGCCAGCGCGACGCGGGCGCCGGCCGCGAACGGTGCCAGCGCGGCGCTCAGCTGCTCGCGCCAGGGATGAGCGCCCAGACCGCGGGCCAGGCCCGGGCGGCGGCCGGCGAGGCCGGCGACCGCCGCAATCGGGTCGCGGGCGGCGACGGGCGCGACCGTGTCGACGAGCGGTCCAAATGGCCGGGCGCGCGCGCTGAACCCGGCCGCCGCCCGGTGCAGCCGGGCGAGCTCCACGCCGGCCGCGTGGGCGTGCGCGGGGAGGCGGTAGCCCGTCCAGGAGGCCGCGTCTCGGTAGAGATCGATGCCGTCGGCCAGCGCATGGAGCTCGTAGACGCCACCGGAGCGGGGCAGCGCGGTGAGACCGTCCGGTGTGCTCAGCACCGCCGGGACCGGGACATCGCCCTGGCGCAGGTTCTGGGCCAGCTGATGCTCAAGCGCCAGGGCGGCCACCGTGCGGACGCGCCGATCGTGACGCTTGAGCACGAGCTCGGCCCCGTCACAGCGCACCAGCGCCACCGCTGACAGCGGCCGCGGACTCCGCCAGCTCACCGTCGCTTCCGCGGCGCCCCTCAGGCCGTAGCGCGCCAGCACCGTGCGGGCTTCAGCGTCGACGATCGGCGGCCAGTCGGGCTCGATGAGCTCGCGCCCCAGGCCGTGGACCAGCGTCGGTTCCTCGATCACCGATCGACGCTCTGGCGGCTGGTCGGTATCGGGTCCGGCGGCGCTGATCGGACCGCCCGCCGGCGGCCCAGCCAGCGCGGGAGCCCGCAGAGCAGCGTCGCCGCGGCGGCGACCAGGAACGACAGGATCGAGGCAGACATCCACGTGGCCGGCGTGAACCCGATGGCGTGATCGATCGAGGTCCAGCCCGACACCCACCAGGAGATGTAGCCCGGGTTGATCAGCTGGTAGGCGACGAACCCCGCCGCCCAGGCGAGCACGGTCATCGGCCGCCCCCGAGAGCGCTCGCTGAGATCCCAGCGCCCGCGGGAGACGACGAAGAAGTCACACGCCAGCACCGCCGACAGCGGTACGAACACCGAGCCGAGCAGGTCGAGGAAGTTCTCATACGACGCGATGTCGAGCACCAGCGCCGCCGCCGTCACCAGCCCGCCGATCACCACGGCGAGCACCCGACGGTCCCAGAGCGGGCGGAAGTTCTGGGCCGAGACGGCGGTCGAGTAGACGTTGGCGAAGCTCTGGTCGAGCTCGCGGGCGGCGAGCACCGCGAAGGCGACGGTGCCGAGTGGCAGCGCGATGAAGGCTCCGTAGAGGTGGCCGTTCTGGGCCAGGCCCACCAACGCGAGCAGGCCGATCGCGTAGCAGAGCACCTGGGTGGTGCCGTACCCGGCGATCGTCCCCACGACCGTCGCCCGACCGCTGCGCGAGTGGCGTGTGTAGTCGGCGGCCAGCGGGGCGAAGGAGATCGCCGCCGCACACACCGTGTCGACGCCTGTCCAGAACCCGGACCACCCACCCACCGTCAGTCCCGGCAGCGGATGGCTGAGCATCTCGACGAGCAGGTAGATCAGGTCAGCGACCACCGCGGCGGTCACGTAGCGGCGCAGCGTGCGAATGAACCCGAGCGGCTTGACCGCCAGCAGCGTGGTGATGGCACCGCCGATCAGCACGTAGCCCCAGCGCGGGACCCCGGGCGCGACCACATGCGCCGCGGTGGCGATGGTGATCAGCTCGAAGATCCCCCAGCCGAAGCACTGGAGGATGTTCAACGCGGTGGGCAGATAGGACAGCCGCGTGCCGAACATCCCGCGCAGCAGCACCATCGCCGGCGCCCCGGTCCGAGTGCCGGCCAGACCGGCCAACGCGATTGGGACGGTCCCGATCGCCGTGCCGACGACGATCGCCACCAGCGCGCTCAACAGCGACGCCTTGGGCGTGCCCGGCCCGCCCGGCTGGAGGACGAAGATCGCGCCGGTAAAGCCCAGGAGGCTGACCCCGAGGTTGCCCCACAGGCCGAGCTGATCGAACAGGCCCAGCGCGCGCGGGACGGGCGCGGCCAGCGTGTGCCCGACCTCAGAACCGCCTCCGCCGGGGACGATCTCGAAGGCCTCAACAGGGTCGACGGCGGTGGCCATCAGGTCGGTCATGCATGCTCCCTTCGCTGGTGCTAACCAGATCAGGTTCAGCGGGTGGTGGAGCTAGGCAGCTCCATCTCAGTCCCTCAGGCAGGGACCCCCCGGCAATGGACGGTTCGTGCCACTGACGATACATCGCGTGCCGCATGGGACCGACATCAGTCGAGGAGGCGTGCCTCGGTCGCGGGGTCCCGCTCGGCGTCGAAGTACGTCTCGAGCACTCGCGCGAAGGCGGGATCGGTCGCGTCGGCACGCGCGAAGCTGGCCGCCTGGTCGCCAAGAGGACGAAAGGTTGTGACGGTCGCCCCGCACCCGAGTCGGGGCCGGCCACCTGCCACCGTCAGTCGATCACAGCGATGGCTTCGACCTCGACGAGCAGGTCAGGCGAGTACAGGGCCGCGACGCCGATCAGCGTGCTGGGTGCCCGCACCGTGGCTCCGAGTCTCTGGCAGGCTCGAGCACGGCCGTCGGAAACCAGCGTCATCTTGTCCACGCTCCAATCGACGACGAAGATCGTCAACTTGACGACATTGTCCAACGAGCCGCCCGCTCCGGCGAGCGCCGCGCCGACGTTGAGAAAGCACTGCTCGACCTGCGCGGCAAGGTCTCCTCCACCCACCAAGGTTCCGTCCTTGGCCCACGCGACCTGGCCAGCCATGAAGACAAGCCTTGATCCCGTGGCTATCGCGACCTGTCGGTGGAAGGGCACCGTGGGCAGTTCTTCAGGGTCGATCAGAGTGATGGTCATGTCTTCTGCCGATCTGTTGTGAGCCTTTGCGAGCAGTCGTTTCAGGTGACTGGGGCATGCCAGCGTTGTCGTCGGTCTTCAGTCGCTCGGCGAGGGCCGCGCCCGAGCTGTCGGGTGCGAGGAACGTCGGGTCTGACTGACTGTGCGATTCAGCTACGCGACTGTTTCTGCGGTGATGAAGCGGTGGATCGCCTCGCTGGCGTGGTCCTGGAATGACGGGTTGGCGAGATCGGGGTATAGGTCGGTCTGGTCGACCAGGGGACCCTTCATCTTCCCGGCCGCACTGGCGTAGAACTTGCCGCTCGAGAGCTTTGGGTCGGTGACGCCGTCGACCAGTCGCTTCGCGCCGACGTCGAGGTTGTGGCTGATCCCCAGGTGGGGCATGATGTGTTTGGCCGCGAAGCGGAGCGGCGGGGCGAGGTCGTCGGGTGCGTGGGTGCCGGTGGTGTTTCCGGGGCTCACGGAGAGGAACTTGCGGTCGGGGTGTCGGCGGGCCAGGGACGCCATCCAGAGGATGCCGAGCAGCTTGACCTGCCCGTAGGTCAGATTGACGTCCGGTTTGGCGCCGGCGAAGAAGCTGCCGTCGATGACCGTCGCAAGCTCGTCCGCGGACTGTGAGGCGAACGTCGGCCGTTTGAACCCCATCCTTGGGAGTCCTCTGGCTGCTTCGCTTCCGGCGAAGACCGCGACCTCGCCGAGCCGGTCCTCGGCCATGAGCGTCTCGAGCAGAACGACGTGGCCGAGAACGTTCTGAGCGAACATGTAGGTAGTCCCGTCGGGGGTCAGGGCCAGGGGTGTCTTGCCGCCCATCCCGCCGGCGTTCATGACCACGGCGTCGATCGATCCGTCGAGGCCCGCCAGGCCAGCGCGAACCGAGGCCGGGTCAGACACGTCCATGAGAACAATGTCGAAGATCCGCCGGCCGGTTTGGGCTTCGAGCTCAGTCTTCGCCGCTGTCGCTTTGTCCAGGTTTCTGCAGGCCAGATAGATGTGGGCGAATTCGGGACGTAGTGCTAGCTGTCGGGCGATGTCCTTGCCGAGCCCGGCGTTGGCGCCCGTGATCAGGGCGGTCTTTTCGGGGGTTGTGCTCATCGCGTTCCTCTCAGGTTTGAAGGTCCAGCCAGGCTTGGCCGAATGGCGTGCTCAGGCCGCCGTCCAGACATGGCGCCTCGGCCCTTTTGGCCCGCGACAGTGCCTTCCTGCTTTCACCGCGCTCACCGCTACGGGTCTTTAGGTGACTGGATTGCGTGGTCCACTCTGTCAGGTAGAAAATGGAATGTCAAAGCCACTTCTACCGATATACTTGCTCTGGTGGCTCCAACGAGTTCTGATCGGCCGCGGTTGACGCGCAAGGGTGAGGCGACGCGGACGCGGATCGTGGATTCCGCGGCGGCGCTGATCTATCAGCAGGGCGTTGCCGGCACGACGATCGAGGAGGTGCGCGACGGAGCGCAGGTGAGCAGCTCGCAGCTGTATCACTACTTCGCGGACAAGCCGGCGTTGGTGCGTGCGGTCATCGAGCGCCAGGCCGACAGGGCCATCGACGTACAGGAGCAGTTTGATTTGAGCAGCCTTGACGGCCTTCGGGAGTGGCGCGATTTTGTGGTCGGTCACGCCCGCGAAACAGATGGCCGCTTTGGTTGTCCGGTCGGCTCGCTCGGTTCCGAGCTCGCCGAGACCGAGCCCCAGGCCAGGGTCATCGTTGCGGCGTCATTCAAACGGTGGGAGGCCAGCATCATGGCCGGACTACTGCGTATGCACGCGCTCGGCCGACTCGGGGCGGAGGCCGATCCGCGTCGGCTCGCGCTGGCCTTGCTTGCCGCACTCGAGGGCGGCCTTCTGCTGGCTCAGATCCATCGTGACCCCGAACCGCTCGCGGCCGCGCTCGACACGATGCTCGCGCACATCGCCGCACTCAGCGGCAGCGCAAGAACGTCGTTCGACAGCTGAGCCAACCGACCCAGGTCGGGCACTGCGTAGTGAACACGAGTGACGCTCCTAATTGGATTGCTTGAGCCACTAGCAATCCAGTCGGCGTCCGTAATAGTGGATTGAACGTTCTAACTATTCGAGGATGTCGATCACGAATCACCGGGACAAAAGGCTCTGATCACCGCTCCGGGGTCACCACGTTCCTCGCGACCCGCGGGTTACGAAGATCTCGAGAGCGAACGCCAGCAGGTCATGGCACGGCTGGTCTCGCGTGAAAGCGGACACCCGAGCCTTCGGTGCCAACTGGGTGCCATGGGTTTCCTCGGAGGCCTCCTCCTCGTCGGCGAGAACCTCGTGAGGTCCTCGTCTTGAGATCTCACAGGAGTACCGCGGGGGGGATTCGAACCCCCACCCCATCGCTGGGAGCGGATTTTGAGTCCGCCATGTCTACCGTTCCATCACCGCGGCGAGCGCAGGAGAGTCTAGGGGGCAGTCGGCCGGCGCCCGGCGGTCACCCCGCCGCACCAGCCGGGGCTCTAGAACGACGGTCCGGAGACGAGCGTGTGCAACTCGTCGATGAACGCCGCGGGAGCCACCACGACCCCGGCGGGCAGTGCCGCCGAGCTGGGTGACCACGCCCCGGCGGGAACCGCCTCCAGCGGCCGCACGGCCAGGCCCACGCGCTGACAGAACAGCACCCCGGCGGCGATGTCCCAGGGCTTGACCCCGCGTTCGTAGTAGGCGTCGACCCGGCCGCAGGCCACCGAGCAGAGATCGAGCGCCGCCGCACCGGCACGGCGCACGTCGCGCACCCGCGGCAGCAGCGAGGCGATGACCTGGCCCTGGAGGGCGCGCACGCCGGCGTCGTAGCCGAAGCCGGTGGCCACGAGGGAGAACTCCAGCCGGTGCTCGCCGCGGGGCACGCACGTCTGGTCATCGCCCCCGGGCAGCGAGCGCAGCACCGGGCCCGACCGGGTACCCCGGAATAGCTCACCGCTGACCGGGTGAGCGACGACACCGGCGATCGGACCGTCGGCGTCCTCGACCGCCACGCTGACCGCCCATTGGGAGATGCCGTAGAGATAGTTGACCGTGCCGTCGAGCGGATCGACGATCCAGCGCAGGCCGGTCGGCTCGGCCCCCTCGCTCGCCTGGGTCTCGCCACCCTCCTCACCGAGGATCGCGTCGCCGGGGCGCGCCTGGGCGAGCACGGCGCGGATCGCCTGCTCGGCGGCGACGTCGGCGGCCGACACCGGGTCGGTCTGGGTCGACTTGGTCTCCACCTCGATCGGCTGCTCGAAGCGCACCAGCAGCTCCTGGGCCGCGGCGGCCGCCGCGTCGAGGGCGACGTCGAGCAGCTCGTCTTCGGTCGCCGAGGCGGGGCTCATGTCCACGTTTGTAGCGAGCGCTCTCCCACCGCGCGGTGCGGTGCCCGGCGCCCGGTGGGGGCGCCCCCTGCTTTCATCGGCCCGCGATGTCCCGCGCGACCGAGCTGACCGAGCAGCTCACCATGTTCGGCCCCCGCCCCGCGGGCAGCGACGCCGAGCGCCGAGCGGCGCGCTGGGCGGCCCAGCAGATCGGCGCCGACCCGCGCCGCGAGGCCGAACTGGAGACCTTCTGGACCCGGCCGAACTGGGCGCTGGCCCAGACCTGGCACCTCGTCCTCGTCCTGGGGGGCAGCCTGCTGTCCACCACCCAGCCCACGGCGGGGGCTGCGGTGATCCTGGTCGCCCTGCTCTGCCTGCTCGGCGACTGGACCTGGGGTCACTCCCCCGGCCGCTGGCTGACCCGCGAGCACGCCTCCCAGAACGTGGTCTCGACCTCGGCCCGGGAGCGACGGGTGCGGCTGATCATCACCGCCAACCTCGACACCGGCGCACCCGACCCCGACGGGGCCACCCCCGGCGTCGGCTGGCTGTTCTGGGACACCGCCCTGACCGTGTGGGTGCTGATCACCGCGCTGGCCCGGGTGGAGGGCGGCCGCTCGACCCTCCTGGCCATCCTCCAGCTGATCCCGACGGTCGCGCTGATCCTCGCCGGCGCCTGGCTGTTGCTGGCCCGGCGCCCCAGCGACAACGCCGCCGGGGTCGGGACCGCCCTCGCGCTCACCCGCCTGCTCGACGCGGCCCCGCCCGCCAACCTCGCCGTTGACCTCGTCATCACCGGCGCCGGGGCCGGCTACGGCCTGGGGCTGCGCCGCTACCTGCGCCGTCGGCGAGACAAGCTGAAGGTCACCAACACGGTCGTCCTCGGTCTGCAGGCCGGGTCCGGGGCGTTCTACCTGAGCTCCGACGGGCCCCTGCTGCCCACGAGCTTCTTCGCCCCCCTCCAGGCCCTGGCCCGCCAGACCGGGATGCTGAGCGCGACCAGCGCCCACGGCTGTTCACCCGCGCTGCCGGGCCGCATGCGCCGTCTGCCCGCGCTGAGCATCGGCGGGGATCCGGACCGGGTGGTCGCGGCCGGCCTCGAACTGGTCGACGCGATCGACGCCTACGTGGGTGGGCTGGCCCCCCAGGCCAGCCACAACCGCCAGCCTCGCAGCTGGAGCCTCAGACGGGGGTGACCGGGTTGTGCTTGGCCGGCCAGTCGCGCTGCTTGTCGGCGGCCAGGGCGAAGCGCGTGACCAGTTCGGCGCGCAGCTCCTCGGGTTGGATGACCGCGTCGATGACCAGCTCCGAGGCCAGGCGCAGGATGTCGATGTCGGCGGCGTACTCCGCGCGCAGGCGCTCGGTCTCCGCCGCCCGCGCGTCGGGATCGGCGATCGCGGCGAGCTGGTTGTAGTACACGGCGTTGACCGCGGCCTGGGGGCCCATCACCGCGATCGAGGCGGTGGGCAGGGCGAGGCAGCATTCGGGTTCGAAGCCCGGACCGGCCATTGCGTAGAGGCCGGCCCCGTAGGCCTTGCGCACGATCACCGAGATCTTCGGCACGGTGGCCGAGGAGACCGCTGAGACCATCTTGGCGCCGTGGCGGATGATCCCGGCCGCCTCGACCTGGGTGCCGATCATGAACCCGGGGACGTCGGCGAGGAACAGCAGCGGGACGTTGAACGCGTTGCAGACGTTGATGAAGTGCGCGGCCTTGTCGGAGGAGTCGACGAACAGCACGCCGCCCTTGTGCTTGGGCTGGCTGGCCACGATCCCGATCGCATGGCCGTCGAGGCGGGCCAGGCCGACGATGATCTCCTTGGCCCAGCGAGCATGGACCTCGAGGAAGGAGCCGACGTCGATGATGTTGTCGATCGCGTCGTGCATGTCGAAGGGCTTGTTCTCGTCGGCTGGGATGACGTCCCGCAGGGGCTGCGTCGGTGCCGGCTTCTGGCTCGGCACCGACGGCGGGGAGCCCGCGTAGTTCGTCGGGAGGTAGCTGAGGTAGCGCCGCGCCCAGGCGACCCCCTCGGCGTCGGAGGCCACGAGGGTGTGGCCGACGCCGCTCTTGGCGGTGTGCATGCGGGCCCCGCCCATCTCCTCGAGGCTCACCTTCTCGCCGATGACCATCTCGGCCATGCGGGGTGAGCCGAGGTACATCGAGGCGTTGCCCTCGCGCATGATCACCACGTCACAGAACGCCGGGACATAGGCCCCACCGGCGGCGCTGGGACCGAACAGGACGCACACCTGGGGGACGACGCCCGACAGGCGCACCTGGTTGTGGAAGATGCGACCGGCGCCGCGGGCACCCGGGAACATCTGGACCTGCTGGTTGATGCGGGCACCGGCGGAGTCGACCAGGTAGACCACCGGGCAGCGGAGCTTGGCCACCTTCTCCTGGAGGCGGAGGATCTTCTCGACCGCCTTGGCCGACCAGGAGCCCGCCTTGACCGTCGGGTCGTTGGCGACGACGGCGACCGGCCGGCCGTCGACCATCCCGAACCCGGTGACCACCCCGGCCGCCCCCTCCCCCTCGAGTCCGAAGTCGGCCAACAGCCCGTCCTCGGCAAAGGACTCCGGATCCACCAGCAGAGCGATGCGCTCACGCACCGGCAGCTTGCCCTGCTCGGCCGCCTTGTCGTGGTCGCGCTCGGGTCCCCCCGCGAGCGCCCGCTCGGTGGCGGAGCTCAGGTCGGCGCTGTGGTGTTCGGTGGTGGCCATGACCGAGAACGCTAGTGGGCGTAGAGGCACGAGGTCGCGTATGGCGGATTCATGAGGGGACCGCAACGCATGCCCCCGCCCCGACGCGCTTCCATGTGAGGGATGGACAGCACGACTGACGGACCGGTGGTGGTGCTGGCCGGTGGCACCGGCGGCGCCAAGCTGGCCCGCGGCATGCTCGAGGTGGTGGGCGCCGAGCAACTCGTGGTGATCGCCAACACCGGCGACGACATCGAGATCCACGGTGGCTACGTGTCACCCGACCCCGACCTGGTGGCGTTCTGGCTGGCGGACCGGATCAACGACCGCGGCTGGGGTCTGGAGGGCGACACCTTCGCGACGATGGACGGTCTGCGTGAGCTGGGTGAGGAGGTGTGGTTCAACCTGGGTGACCGCGACCTCGCCCTCGCTCTGCTGCGGGCTCGGGCCCTCGCCGCCGGGGAACGGCTGACCGATTTCCACCAGACCATGAGCGCCCGGCTCGGCACCCGCGGCCGGGTGCTGGTGATGAGCGACCGTCCCGTCCGCACCCGGGTGCACGCCGCCGGGCGGGTGTGGTCGCTGCAGGAGTACCTGATCCGTGGCCGCAGCCCGGAGAACACCTGGCCAGCGGTGGACGACGTCGAGTTCCACGGCGCGCGGGCGGCCGGCACCACGCCTGAGGTGCTGGAGGCGATCGCCGAGGCCCGGGCGATCATCATCGGCCCCTCGAACCCGATCATCTCGATCGGCCCGATGCTCGCGGTGCCGGAGCTCCGCGCCGCGCTGGAGACCAGCTCCGCCCCCAAGGTCGCGGTGAGCCCCTTCGTCGCCGGCGAGATCCTGAAAGGCCCCACGGGGCCGTTCATGGCCTGGCGCGGGGTGGAGCGCTCGAGCGCCGGGATCGCCGAGATCTACGCCGGGCTGGTCGACGGACTGGTGATCGACGCCCCCCTGGCCGGGCAGGTCGCCCTGGTCACCGACCTGCTCATGGACGGCCAGAGCGGACGCGCCCGCCTGGCCTCTGAGACCCTTGCGTTTGCTGGCGCTCTCGGGGCCGGCGCCGTCACCGGCTAGCCTGACCTCCCCCATGAGTACCGTCGCCATCCTCCCCATCAAGAGCTTCTCCGAGAACGCCAAGACCCGGCTGGCCGGTGAGCTGACCCTCGGCCCGCGCCGAGCCCTGGTCGAGGCGATGTTCGCCGACGTGCTCACCGCGCTGCGACGCACCAAGTCGATCGAACGGATCATCGTCGTCTCCTCCGACAACAACGCCCAGCAGGTCGCCGGCGGCCACGGCGCTTCGGTGGTCGAGGACTCCGCCGTCGGCCACTCCAACGCTGCTACGGCCGGCATCGCCGACGCGCTCGAGCGCGGCGCTACTCGGGCATTGCTCATTCCGGGCGACTGCCCCCTGCTCGACCCGAAGGAGCTCGAGGCGCTGCTGGCCATCGAGGTGAGCGCCCCGTCGGCGCTGATCATCCCCGACCGCCACGGCGAGGGCACCAACGCGCTGCTGCTCACCCCGCCGGATGCGCTGACCCCGGCCTTCGGCGAGGGCAGCGCCGCCCGCCACCATCAGCTCGCCCGCAGCCAGGGCACCGAGTCGCGCACCGTCAACGTGCCCACACTGGCCCTCGACGTCGACACCCCGGAGGATCTCGCCGAGCTGCAGCGGACCCTGGCGCAGACGCGCGGGGGTGCCGCCCACACCCGGGGCATGCTCAATCAGCTCCAACGCAGTCGCGGGTGATGCTGAGCGCCACCCCGGTCGAGGGGCTCGGCGAGATCACCGCCGGCTTCGATCTCGCCGCCGCCACGGCGGACCGTCTGGGCGAGCTGACCCTCGCGCCGGGTGACGTGCTGGTGATCGCCCACAAGGCCGTGTCCAAGGCCGAGGGGCGTCTCCGGGTGCTGGCCGAGGTCACCCCGTCAGCGCGGGCCCAGGAGCTCGCCACGGCGTTGGAGAAGGACCCGCGGGTGGTCCAGGTCGTGCTGGATGAATCGCGGGCGGTGATCCGGGCCGACCACGGCGTGCTCATCACCGAGACCCATCACGGCTTCGTGTGCGCCAACAGCGGCGTCGACGCCTCCAACGTGGCCGGCGCCGAGACCGTGCTGATGCTGCCGCTCCACCCCGACGCGTCCGCGCGGGCGATCCGTGACCGGCTGCGTGAGCTGACCGGGGTCGCGCCCGGCGTGGTGATCACCGACAGCTTCGGCCGGGCCTGGCGCACAGGTCAGTGCGACGTGGCGATCGGCTGTGCCGGAGTGACACCGTTGGAGGACTGGCGCGGGGGCAGAGACGCCTACGGGCGCGAGCTGCACGCCACGATCATCGCGGTGGCCGACCAGCTCGCCGCCACCGCCGACCTGGCCCGGCGCAAGGACGGCCAGCAGCCGGTGGTGCTCATCCGCGGCGCCGAGCGCCACGTCAGCGCCGAGGACGGTCCCGGGGTCGCGCCGCTGATCCGCGACCCCGAGCGCGACCTGTTCCGCTAACCCTTTGAGATGGCGGGCGCGCCGACGGCGTGGAAGCCGCCGTCGACGTGGAGAATCTCGCCAGAGATGCCGCGGGCGAGGTCGGAGAAGAGGAAGCTGATGGCCCCGGCGACGATCGCTGGGTCCTCGATGTCCCAGCCCAGCGGAGCCTGCTGCTGCCACAGCGCGGCGAGCTGCTCGAAGCCGGGGATCCCGCGGGCGGCGACGGTCCCCAGCGGCCCGGCGCTGACCAGGTTGACCCGGATGCCCTTGGGGCCCAGGTCGCGGGCGAGGTAGCGCGCGACGGACTCCAGGGCGGCCTTGGCCACCCCCATCCAGTCATAGATCGGCCAGGCCTTCTCTGCGTCGAAGTCGAGTCCCACAATGCTTCCACCGGCGGACATCAGCGGCTCCAGGGCCACCGCCAGGGATTTCAGCGAGAAGGCGCTGGTCTGGAAGGCGGCGGCGGCCGACGCCGCCGGCGCGGTGAGGAACTTGCCCCCGAGGGCGTCCTCGGGCGCGTAGGCGATGGCGTGCAGGGCCCCGTCGACGCTGCCCCAGCGCTGTTTCAGCGTGTCGGTCAGCGCCGTCAGATCGTCGGGGTTGTTGACGTCGAGCTCCAACACGTCGACCGGGGTATCGAGCCGGGCGGCTGCCCGCTCGGTCATGCGGCGGACGCGGCCGAAGCTGGTCAGCAGGACCTCGGCGCCCTGCTGCTGGGCCGCCGCGGCGGCGTGAAAGGCGATCGAGTCCTTGGTGATCACGCCGGTGATGAGCAGCTTCTTGTCGGCCAGCAGGCCCGAGCTCATCTCCGTGCCTCGCTGAGACGGTGCGAACCCATCAGCCCTCGCTGGGAGGGCCGGCGATCACCAGGGAGACGTTGTGTCCCCCGAAGGCGAACGAGTTCGAGATCGCCACCGCCGGACCGCCGTTGACCGGCACCAGGGCCCGCGCCTTCAGCGGCACGTAGTCGAGGTCGAGCTCCGGATCCGGGGTCTCGAGGTTGAGCGTTGGGGGCACGACCTGCTTCTGCAGGGTCAGCACGGTGGCGGCGGCCTCGACCGCGCCGGCACCCCCCAGCAAATGCCCGATCGAGGATTTGATCGAGGAGACGGGAATGCGGTAGGCGTGCTCGCCGAGCGCCAGCTTCAGCGCGTTGGTCTCCGCCGCGTCGTTGAGCTGGGTCGAGGTGCCATGGGCGTTGATGTAGGAGAGATCCTCCGGCTTGATGCCGGCATCGACCAGAGCCAGGTTGATGGCCGCGGCCGCGGGACGGCCGGTCGGTTCCGGCGCCGTCAGGTGGTGGGCGTCAGAGGTCGACCCGAAGCCGGAGATCTCGCCGAGGATGGTGGCCCCGCGGGCCTTGGCGTGCTCGTACTCCTCGAGCACGAGCACGGCGCCGCCCTCACCGATGACAAAGCCGTCGCGGTTCAGGTCAAAGGGCCGGGAGATGCCGTCGGAGGCGAGGGCACCCATGGTCTGGAACGAGCCGACGCCGAACTCGGTGATGACCGCCTCGGTGCCGCCGGTGACCACCGCGTCGGCGTCGCCGTACTGGATGGTGCGCAGCGCCATACCGACCGCGTGACCGCCGCTGGCACAGGCCGACACCAGGCCGTAGCTGCTGCCCTGGAGACCGAAGCGCATCGAGACCGCGGCCGCCGCGGCATTGGGCATGTACATGGGGACGCCGAGCGGTGAGATCCGCTCGGGGCCGCGCTGGCGCAGCACGTCGTGCTGGGTCTCCATCGTGCCGATGCCGCCGATGCCGGTGGCGATGATCGTGCCGATGCGGAAGGAGTCATAGGGCAGGTTGATCCCGGCGTCATCCATCCAGCCGGCCTGGCGCAGGGCCTCGTCGGCCGCGACCACGATGAACTGGGCGTTACGGTCAAAGCGTCGCGCCTCCTTGACCGTCAGGTGGTTGGCCGCGTCGAACTCCTTGGCGCGGCCGGCGCCGTCCTCGATCCCCGAGATCCCCTCAGCCCAACGGGTATGCAGCGGCGCGGCGCCGACCCCGAGGGGACTGACAGCACCGAGGCCGGTAACGACGACGCGGCGTTTCGCGCCAGTGGAATGGTTGCTTGCGGCCACTAAGGAGCCCGGACGTAGCGATGCGTCGCGCGCTCAGGCGGACGCGCGCGCGGTGATCAGATCCACCGCGTCACCGACGGTCTTCAGGTCTTTCATGTCCTCGCCCTTGAGCACCACGCCGTAATCGTCTTCGACGATCTGAGCCAGCTCGACCAGGTCGAGGGAGTCGATGTCGAGCTCCTCGAAGGTCGCCTCAGGCGTGATCTGCTCGGCGTCGGGGCCGAAGCTGGCGAGCGCCTCAACAACGCGCTCCTGAACCTGTTCCTTGGTGATAACGGTCATAGATGGATTCCTCTCTTCTGAATGTCAGGCGGCGAGACCGCCATCGACTGTAAGCACTGCTCCGGTCACGTAGCTCGCCGCCGGCGACACCAAGAAGCGTACGCAGGCGGCAACTTCCTCCGGCTTTCCCGGACGCCGCGCCGGAATCGCGGCGGCCAGGCTCGAATCGACCCCGGCGGTCATATCGGTCTCGATCCAGCCCGGGGCCACCGCGTTGACGGTGATCCCGCGCCGGGCGACCTCGACTGCGGTGGTCCGGGTCAGGGCCAGCAGGCCGGCCTTGGCAGCAGAGTAGTTCGCCTGGCCGGGGTTGGCCCGCAGCGCCGAGACCGACACGATGTTGACGATCCGACCCTGGCGCGCCCGCATCATCGCCTTGAGGGCGCGGCGCTGGAGGCGGAAGGCGCCGGACAGGTTGGTGTTGATCACGCTGTCCCAGGCCTCGTCGCTCAGCGAAGGCGTCAGGTCATCCCGGGTGATCCCCGCGTTGTTGACGAGCGCCAGCACCGGCACGCCGAAGTGCGCCTCGGCGGCGCTGAACAGCTGATCGGGGACGGCGGGGTCGGCGACGTCGCCCTCCAGGGCCAGCGCACTGCCCCCGGCGGCCTCGATCCCCGCTACGACCGCGGCCGCCGCATCGGCGCCGGAGCGGTAGTTGACCGCCACCGGCCAGCCGTCAGCAGCGAGCCCGGCCGCGATGGCCGCACCGATCCCCCTCGAGGCGCCGGTGACCAGCGCACAGCCCGGCGCATCAGGCACGCGCGGAGTCGCCGGTGGCGTCGTCGTGGTCGAACAGGGTGGCGGCGAGGTCCGTTTCGGGTCCGCCCCAGTGCAGCACGCATGCACCCCAGGTGAACCCCGCACCGAAGGCGCTGAGCAGGACGCTCGTGCCCCGGCGCAGGCGCCCGTCGGCTAGGGCCTCGGCCAGCGCCAGGGGGAGGGTGGCCCCGGTGGAGTTGCCCTGATGCTCGATGCAGTCGACCACGCGGCTCTCGGCCAGCCCGAGCCGCTCGCGCAGAGCGCGAGTGATCCGGGCGTTGGCCTGGTGATAGACGAACAGGTCGATCTCCGACAGGCGTGCGCCCGCGGCGCTGATCGCCTCCAACGACGCGTCATGCATCCGGGCGATCGCGTGCCGGAACACCTCGGGGCCGTCCATCTTCATCTTCGGATCGTTGCGCTCGGCGTACAGCAGGGGTCCCCCCTCGCCGTCGGCACCGAGCACGATCGGGCCCACCCAGCCGCCGGCGTCATCCTCAGCCCCGTCGCTGCCGGGTCCCCGGGGTTCCCCGGCGCCGATGACCACGGCGCCCGCGGCGTCGGCGAACAGCGGCGCGACCTTGCGATCGTTGTGGTCGATGAAGCGGGAGCAGAAGTCCGCGCCGATGAGCAGGATGCGCTGGGCCCGGCCGCTCTCGATCTGCCCGCAGGCCACGGCCAGCCCGGTGAGGAAGCCGGTGCACGCCGCGCCGACGTCGAAGGCCCCCGCGCGCACCGCGCCGAGCGCCTGGGCGACCAGCGGAGCGGCGGCGGGCATCAGCTCATCAGCGGTGACGGTGGCGACGATCACCAGATCCAGGTCGCGGGCGTGCACGCCGGCGGCATCGAGCGCCTTCTGCCCGGCGCGCGCGGCGAAGTCGCTGAGACGCTCATCCGGGGCGGCCCGCGGCCGTGAGCGGATGCCGGTGCGCCGGACGATCCACTCCTCGGTGACGCCGAACTGCTCGGCCAGCTCGGCGCTGGAGACCCTCCCCTCGGGAATCTCGGTGGCCACCGACATCAGGTTCACGCTGGGATGGCGTCGCACCCCACTTGTCGGGGTGCCGGCGCCACGGTCGACCTCAAGCATGGACCAGCTCCACGTCGCGGACGGTGCGCTTGGCCAGACCGCTGAGGACGCGCCCGGGACCGACCTCGAGGAAGCGATCGGCGCCCCGCGCGTGGAGGGCGAGCATGACCTCGCGCCAGCGCACCGGGCGGGTCAGGGCCTCCAGCAGCTGAGTCCGCACGTTGTCGAAGGGTTCGGCGCTCACCGCGGAGATCACGCCGGCGTGGCCGGGGTGAACCTCCACGCGGTCCAACGCCGCGCGGAACTCGGGGACCGCCGGCGCCATCATCGGCGAGTGGAAGGCGCCGGTGACCGGCAGGATCATCGCCCGCAGACCCTGCGCCTCGGCCGCCGCGACCGCCCCGGCGAGCGCCTCACGCGGGCCTGAGAGCACCACCTGCTGGGGGGAGTTGTCGTTGGCCACAGCCAGGCCGTGGTCCTCGGCGAGATCGGGGGCCCGCTCGGCGGCGTCGCGTCCGAGAATGGCGATCATGCCCCCGGCCCCCGCGGTCTCCCCCGCCTGCTGCATGAGTCGGCCGCGCAGGGCCACGAGCTCCAGGCCGTCGCGCTCGGCCAGCCAGCCGGCGGCGACCAACGCACCGAGCTCACCCAGTGAGTGACCGGCGAAGTACTCGGCGCCCGCACGCTCGGCCGGGTCCAGCGCACGCCAGCCGGCCAGGCTGGCGCAGAAGATCGCGGGCTGGGCGAAGGCGGTGCCGTCGTCAACCTGGGTAAAGGGGTCAGAGCCGACCACCTCGATCACCTGCTCGAGCAGGTCGGGTGCGAGAGCGGCGACGGTGTCGCGCATCTCAGGAGTCTGGCTTCCCTGACCCGGGAACAGGACGGCGGTAGTCGGCATGGCCTATCACCCTATATGCCGGTGCATGGCAGCTGAGTACACCCCCATGGGGAGGTCCACCCGAACGGGGGGCAGCGCCGCCGGCTCAGCAGCGGCCCGAGCCGCGGAGCGTGGCGGTCGCCGGGGTGCCGTCGTCACTGGCGCTGACTTTGATCGTGTAGGGCCGTGCACCCGCCACACAGCCCAGTGACT
Organism: Solirubrobacteraceae bacterium; assembly: GCA_965198695.1. GTDB lineage: Bacteria > Actinomycetota > Thermoleophilia > Solirubrobacterales > Solirubrobacteraceae > Palsa-465. The sequence continues at coordinate 654,588 of CBDAPW010000004.1, forward strand.
CCAGGAACGGCGTCGTCCGGGTGCCCTCGGTGCGCGTCAGCTTGGCAAAGGTCAGGGTCTCGCTCTCCAGCGCCGCGTAGAGACCCAGGTCACCGGCGTCGGTGGAGACCGACGCGGGCAGCGGGATGTCGATCCTCAGTGTGGTGCCCACCTCCCTCAGCGTGCCGGTCCACGGTGGAATCGCCCCGGTCATCAGGCCCGAGCAGCCGTGACCGGCGGGGATCTCCAGGAAGTAGGTGAGCCGCCGCGCTCCGGCGTTCCAGACGTCCAGCGTCGGATCACACGGGGTCCCCGTCTGGGTGGGCTCTGACGGGCTCCACAGCGCGGCCGTCACCTCGCCGGTGGCCACCCGGGCGCCCGGCGGACAGCCGGCGTCGGTCTGGGCGGCGATGATGCGCGCCACGGTGCACACCGGGAAAGCGCTGGAGTTGAAGCCGACCTTGGGCAGGATCAGCGTGAGGTCGGTCAGCGGGGCGGCGTTGGCGTTGGCGGCGTCGGCCGTGTGGGCGCTCAGATGCACGACCAGGCCGAGGGCGACCGGCTGGCGCCGGGTGCCCGCTCCGGACTGCCGGGCGGCCACCGAGCTGGTGTAGCTGTTCAACGACGCAGCGAACGCGCTGGCGGCCAGCACCAGCGCGAGCCCGGCGCCGAGGATCAGCCCGATCAGGGACCTCCGGGACATCCCCGGGACGGAGTGAGGCCCGGGGGTCAGGCCGCGTTGAGGCCGGGACGGCGGGTGCTCGCGGCGCGGGACGCGCGGGTGCGTTTGACCAGCAGGGCAGCGCCCAGGGCCCCGCCGAGATCGCCCAGGCCGGCCAGCGCGACGGCCGGGGTGTTGTGACCCGGGAAGAGGTGGGGTGCCATCGCGGCGATGATCCGATCGACGTAGGGCTGGCCGAAGCGGATCCCGAGGCCGCCGCCGATGATCACCGCGTCGATGTCGAGCAGGTTGACCGCCGAGGCGATCCCCACGCCGAGCGCGTCGATGGCGCCGTCGATCAACGACACCGCCAGCTTGTCGTCCTTGTCCACCGCCTCAGCCCACACCGAGGAGGTGAACCGCACGCGCTCCTTCTTCTTCATGATCTTGATCAGATCGGACTTCTTGCCCCGCTTGATCTCCTTGCGCGCCTTGACCTCCATCGAGGCGCGCCCGGCGTAGGCCTCCATGCAGCCCTTGTGGCCACAGCCACAGCGCCGGCCGTTGGGCTTGACGACCATGTGGCCGATCTCGCCGGCGCCGCCGCGGCCGTGCCACATCTGTCCGTCGAGGATGATCCCGCCGCCCACCCCGGTGCCCCAGAACACGCCGAGCACCGAGCTGTGCTGCTTGGCGGCGCCGATCGCATACTCGGCCTGGGTACCCACCGCGACGTCGTTGCCGACGACCACGCGGCTCCCCAGCGCGGACTCGAGCGTGCCGGCCAGGGGGAAGCTGCCGTTCCAACCGGGCAGGTTGCGTGCGGCGGTGACCACCCCGGCGTCCGACACCGCACCCGGTGAGCCGACGCCCACCCCGGACAGGTCCTGGGTGCTGACCCCGGCCGCCTCAGCGGCCTCCTGCAACGATTGGACCATCACCTTGGCCACATCCTCGGGCCCGCCCACGGTGGGCGTGGGGTGGCGAGAGGAGCCTTTGACGTTGTTGTAGGAGTCGACGACGATCGATTCGATCTTCGTCCCCCCCAGGTCGATGCCGCCGCGTAGAACCGCCATGACGGGCGATCCTGTCACATCCCGGGGCGGGCTCGTCCACCCGACTCGAGGACCCCGGGCGCCGGGCCGCAGTTACGCCCAGGCGCGCCGGTAGCGCTCCTGCTCCGCACTGAGGGTGTCGATCTGCACCCCGACGGCGGCCAGCTTGAGCCGCCCCACCTCACGGTCGATCTCGTCGGGCACCGGCTGGACCCCGGCCACGAAGCGGTCCGGAGTGCTCACCAGCGCCTCGACGCTGAGGGCCTGGAGCGCAAAGCTCACATCCATCACGGCGGCGGGGTGGCCCTCGGCCGCCGCCAGGTTGACCACACGTCCGCGCGCCAGCAGGTTGAGCACCCGGCCGTCGGCCAACCGGTACTGGTCGACCAGCGGCCGCACCGCCAGCGACGGCCCGGCGGCCACAGCGGCCAGCGCCTCGAGATCGATCTCGACGTCGAAGTGGCCGGCGTTGGCGAGGATCGCCCCGGACTTCATCGCCGCGAAGTGCTCGGCGCTGAGCACCCCGCGGGAGCCGGTCACGGTGACGAACACGTCGCCCCGCGCAGCGGCCGCCAGCGCGGGCATCACCTCATAGCCGGCCATCCGCGCCTCCAGCGCGCGCAGCGGATCGACCTCGCAGACGATCACCGCCGCCCCGGCGCCGCGGGCCCGCTCGGCCACGCCCATGCCGGCCCAGCCGTAGCCGAGCACGACCACGGTCTGGCCGGCCAGCAGGATGTTCGACGCGCGCACGATGCCGTCGAGCGCGGACTGGCCGGTGCCGTGACGGTCGTTCAGGGCCCGCTCGGTGCGCGCCTCGTTGACCGCCAGCACGGGAAAGCTCAGACCCTCCGGGGTGGCCGAGGCGGCCCGTCGGAGCGCCAGTAATCCGGTGGTCGTCTCCTCGGTCCCGCCCCAGCGCGGGGCTGCCGCCGCCAGCAGGTCGCCGCCGTCGTCGAGCACCACGTCCGGGTGGGCCGAGGCGACACTCGCGACCCCCTGCTCATAGGCGGCGAAGCTGTCGCCGTGACGTCCGCGAACCGACACGCCGTCGGCCTTCAGTTCGGCGCTGACGTCGTCCTGGGCCGACAACGGGTTGGCCGAGCACAGCGCCACCTCGGCGCCGGCGCCGCGCAGCGCGGCGACCAGCACGGCGGTCTCGGCGGTCAGGTGCAGGCAGGCGCCCACCGAGACGCCGGCCAGGGGCCGCTCGTCCCACAGACGAGCGGCAACCTGCCTGAGCACCGGCATCTGGCTCGATGCCCAGGCAATGCGGTCAGCCCCAGCCGACAATGCGGCTAGTAGCGGTACTGGTCTGACTTGAACGGCCCCTCGACCGGCACGCCGAGGTAGGCGGCCTGGGAGTCGCTCAGCTGGGTCAGCTTGACACCGAGGGCGTCGAGGTGCAGACGGGCGACCTTCTCGTCGAGGTGCTTGGGCAGCACGTAGACGTCAGTGGCGTACTTGCCGTCGTCGTTGTTGGCGTACAGCTCGATCTGGGCCATCGTCTGGTTGGTGAACGAGTTCGACATCACGAAGCTCGGGTGACCCGTCGCGTTGCCGAGGTTCATCAGACGACCCTCGGAGAGCACGATGATCGCCTTGCCGTCGGGGTAGACCCACTTGTCGACCTGGGGCTTGATGTTGACCCGCTCGATCCCGGCGGTCTTGGTCAGCCCGGCCATGTCGATCTCGTTGTCGAAGTGACCGATGTTGGCGACGATCGCCTGATGCTTCATCTTGGCCATGTCGGCGGCCATGATGACGTCCTTGTTGCCGGTGGTGGTGATGAAGATGTCGCCCTCGCCGAGGACGTCCTCGAGCGTGGTGACCTGGTAGCCGTCCATCGCCGCCTGCAGAGCGCAGATCGGGTCGATCTCGGTGACGATCACGCGAGCACCCTGGCCACGCAGTGACTCCGCGCAGCCCTTGCCGACGTCGCCGTAGCCGCACACGACGGCGACCTTGCCGCCGATCAGCACGTCAGTGCCACGGTTGAGCCCGTCGATCAGCGAGTGGCGGCAGCCGTACTTGTTGTCGAACTTCGACTTGGTCACCGAGTCGTTGACGTTGATGGCCGGGAACAGCAGCTTGCCCTCGCGGGCGAAGTCATAGAGGCGCAGGACGCCGGTGGTGGTCTCCTCGGTGACGCCCTTGATGCCCTGGCCGATGGTGGTCCAGCGCTGGGGGTCCTCGGTCAGTGAGCGGCGCAGCAGCGCGAGGATCACGCCGTACTCCTCCGAGTCCTCGTCACGCTCGGCCGGAACCTCGCCGGCCGCCTCGAACTGGGTGCCCTGATGGATGAGCAGGGTGGCGTCGCCACCGTCATCGAGGATCATGTTCGGGCCGCCGTCGAAGCCGAGCAGCGCCTGCTCGGTGCACCACCAGTACTCCTCGAGGGTCTCGCCCTTCCAGGCGAACACCGGAACGCCCTGGGGGTTCTCGGGGGTGCCCTCGGGACCGACCACGACGGCCGCGGCGGCATGATCCTGGGTGGAGAAGATGTTGCACGAGACCCAGCGGACCTCGGCGCCGAGCGCGGTGAGCGTCTCGATCAGCACAGCGGTCTGAATCGTCATGTGCAGCGAGCCCATGATCTTGGCGCCGGCGAGCGGCTGGGAGTCCGCGAACTCCGCGCGGGTGGCCATCAGTCCGGGCATCTCGTGCTCGGCGAGGGTGATCTCCTTGCGGCCGAATTCGGCCAGGCCGAGGTCGGCGACCTTGTAATCAAGTTTCTGCGCTGTCGTGCTCACGTGTTCTCCGTTGTCGTTCGAGGTTGTGCCGGTCTTTGGGACCGGCGTGTGAAGTAGGTGCTGGCCCGGCCTAGACGGCGCTGCTCAGCAGGCGTTCGTGTCGCATCTGCTCGAAGCTCAGCCATTCCCCGGGTGCGACGTCGGCGGGGATCTGGGGGGCGGCGTCGAGCCATTCCTGCACGTCGTTGCGCAGGGCGGCATCGGCGTCCATCCGCCGGGCGAAGGCCACGTCTGAGAGCGCCACGTCGTGACGGTGCAGCAGTTCCTTCAGCGTCCCCAGGCGTTGGAGCTCTCCGGCCCCGTAGATGCGGTAGCCCGAGTGCGAGCGCGCCGGCGAAACCAGCCCTGCCTGCTCGACGTAGCGGAGCATCCGCGGGGACCAGCCGGTGGTCTGTGCCGCCTCGTTGATGGTGAGTCCGTCCATTGCCTGCCAGAACCTTACCACGACCGTGTCAAGGTTGAGCGAGTGCGATTCTGCACCGTAGTGGTGCTTCTTCGACCGCGCTCAGGCGGTGAGGACCTGGCGGTAGAGGCCGACCAGGTTGTCGAGCAGCACCCGGGTGACGATCCGCTGCAGCGGTCCCTCCCCCACCTCGACGGCACTCGGGGCCCAGTCGGGCTCGCGCCCATCGGCTCGGGCATAGGCGAGTCGCTTGGCCGGTGAGTCGACGGGCGAGTCCGGGCCCCACTCGCGAGCCAGGCGCGCGACGTGGGCGGCGGCCCGCTCGATCAGCGCCGCCGAACTGGCGCCCAGACCGGCCAGTCGCACGAGCTCGAGGCAGACCACCAGGGGATAGCCGATGGCCAGCGCCGGATCGGGGAAGCCGCCGGGCAGCGGGACCACCGGCACCTTCGCGGCGCGAGCACGGAGAGCGAGCTCACCACCGGTGGTGAGCACGACCCGGTTGGCGTTCCGGGTGAGCTCGAAGGTGTCGAGCACCACGCGGTCATCGCCGCTGTAGCTGGCCAGCAGCACGGTGACCGGCAGCGCCGAGGGCTCGGGCAGGCTGCGCCAGGTGGTCAACGGGGCCTTGAGACCGGGGATGAGCGCCTGGCGGGCGAGCTCGCCGCCGCGCTCGAGGCCGTCGACGCCGACGACGGTCAGGCCGCCGGGCGTCGAGGCCGGCGCGATGTTGCCCGACTGCACGCGCCACAGGGCGTCGCGCAGGTGCTCGCCCAGGTCGAGCACCTCGCCGAGCACACCGTCGGGGTCGACCGCGGTGATCGCCGCGCGGCCGAGGGGATCGTCAACTGACACGCATGAGAACTTAGAACTTGATCGCGCCGGCCGGGATCTCCACTCCGGGGAAGATGCGCATCCCGGACTGGAGCTCGTTGTCGTCACCGATGGTGACGTTGGCGCCGATCACCACGCCGTCGAAGATCCGACAGTTCGCGCCGATGGTGGTGTGCGGCGAGACGATCGAGTTCCCGATGCTGGTGTTCGCCCCGACGCTGACGCCGTCCATCAGCACCGAGTCGAACACGTGAGCGCCCTCCCCGATGCGGACATCGCTGCCCAGCACGGCCAGACCCCCGACGATCGCCCGCTCGGCGACATGGGAGCCGGGTCCGACGATGGAGGGGCGCACGACCCGCCCCTCGATGGTGGCGCCCTCGATCAGCCGGCCGCCGGCCTCGGTGACGCGCTTGCCGATCGCCGTCTCCACGTTGCCGTTGAGAATGTCGTAGGTGCCCTCCAGGTAGCGCGAGGGCGTCCCGATGTCCATCCAGTACCCCGAGGCCTCATATCCGTAGAGGCCGTTGTCGACCAGCATCGGGAACACATCACGCTCGATCGAGAAGTGCGTCCCGGATGCGGGCAGATCGCGGAGGATCTCCTTCTCCAGGATGTAGGCGCCGGCGTTGATCAGGTTCGTGTCCACCACGTCATCGGGCCCCGGCTTCTCGAGGAACTCGCGCACCGATTTGTCGTCGTTGAGCGGCACCAGACCGTAGGAGGACACGTCGGGCACCGGATAGAGCGCCAGGGTGCCGCGCGCGCCGGTGGCCACATGCTGGCCGAGCTGGGCGGTGAGATCGATGTCGGTCAGGGTGTCCCCGTTGAGCATGAAGAACCGGTCCTGGAGGTGGGGCTCGGCGTACTTCAACGCGCCCCCGGTCCCCAGCAGCTCGGGCTCCACCACATAGGTCAGCTCCAGGCCGAGCGCCGAACCGTCCCCCAGCACCTCCTGGAGCTGGTCGGGCAGGAAGCCACAGGACAGCACCACCTCGTCCACGCCGTGGGACTTGACCCACTCCAGCTGATAGTTGAGGAACGGACGGTCGACGAGTGTCACCACCGGTTTGGGCAGCAACGAGGTCAGCGGCCGCAACCGCGTGCCCTTCCCGCCCACCAGAATCAACGCCTGCATCCGATCTCCTCCAATGTTCTGAGCGCCACCGATATGGGCGCTCGTCTCAGCGTCAGCGTCCGATGCCCTCGTAGGTGAAACCGGCGGCTCGGACGGTGTTCGAGTCGAGGAAGTTGCGTCCGTCGATCACCGTGCGTCCCTGCGTCACCTGAGCCACCTCGTTCCAGTCGAGTTCGGCGAACTCCGGCCACTCCGTGACGACCACGATGGCATCGACGTCGCGCAATGCCTCAAGGGAGGAATCGGCAAAAGTGACGCCGCGCATGAGCTTGCTCGCCTCGCCCTGGGCCACCGGGTCATAGGCGCTGACACGGGCGCCGTCGGCCTGCAGCCGTGCGGCGAGCACCAGGCTGGAGGCCTCGCGCATGTCGTCGGTGTTGGCCTTGAACGCCACCCCGAGCAGCGCGATCCGCTTGCCCACCAGGGTTCCGAGATGCTTCTGCAGCTTCTGGATGACCCGCCGCTTCTGGAGTTCGTTCACCTCGATGACCGCGGTGAGGAGCTGGAAGTGGTAGCCGGAGTTGCCGGCCAGCTGCTTCAGCGCGGACACGTCCTTGGGAAAGCATTGCGGGAGGGCAATTCCGGCCGTCGAGACGACGGTGTGGGAGTAGTGGACCTCGAGCGAATACACCGAACCCTGGTAGGGCCGGCGCTCCAGTGAGGCGATCCGCACCCATGCGGGCCCGTCGTCGTCGAAGCGGCGGTAGCCGGTCGGTGCGATCCGGCGCTGTTGGCGCGCAATCGAGGCCAGAGCGCCGGCCCGGTCCCGCTCGGGGATCAGGGTGATCGCCCGCTCGATCTGATCGGCGCCGGCAACCCGGATCCAATGGGTGTCCTTGGTCGACTTGGCCCCGCGACCGATCCGCCGGGAGGCGACGACGCCGACGCTGGCCAGCAGGCGCAGGACGCCATCGGCCAGCTCGTCGCTGATCGTGCCGAACTCGATGATCACGCTCGGCCCGCCGTTGACCAGCGACCAGGAGCCATCGCCCTCGAAGAGCCCCGACAGCAGCGCCCAGCGGGCGGCCTCGGGCTGATCCCAGATCAGGTCGGGTAGCCGCTGGGAGTAGGAGCCACGCCCCGTACCGAGCACCTCGGTCCACCAGGTCCCGAGAATCCGCGAGCTGACCTTCACCACGGCGGCGGTCGAGGAACGGTAGGACAACGCGCGAACGTTGTGGCGCATCCAGTAGGCCATCACCTCGTCGACAAGATGCGGCTCGCGGCTCGGATGGAAAGACCACTGGATCGCGCGGCGGCCAGATGGCTCGCTGATCGTGCACCCCTCGGCGAGATACAGGCCGGCGACGCGCCAGAAGCTCTCATCCAACGCCAACATGTGCGTGGGCTGATTGCCGTTGCGCGTGGCGGAGATCGTGGCACCGGCCAGCGGCAGGTTCGCTCGCTCGGCCTCATCGAGGCGCAGCGCACCGGTGCGCTTGACGTCACCGGTTCGTGCCGCCACGTTCGCCGAACGACTGAAGATCTGGCGCCGCTCGGGCATGGGGCGTCGCACGAGCGCCTCGATCTGGGCAGGATCCGGGTGGACGATCAGTTGGTCTGAGGACAGCTCGGCACTTCCGACGGCGGTGAGCAACGAAGCTCCAGAGGTCCCCTCAGCCGACTCGCCGCGACCCAGGGCCAGCGGAACCCAATCCGCGGTGGTCAACTCGCCGGCCAGTTTGATCTCCGGCTCGCTCGCATCGCCGGTGCCGACCATCCAGGGATGATCGGCGGTCGTGGACAGGCGCCGGCCCATCTTGGTCCGCACGTCGACCATCTCACCGTCGTAGTCGCGACGGGTCAGGCACATCACCGGCAGGAACTGCGGCTCATCCGCGCCCGGAACCCAAGAGAGCACCTGCAGGTTCTCCGGCTCGATCAGTCCCGGCTCGACCTCGTCGTGGTCTGCGGCGAAGCGGTCCCACAGCTGGTCGTAGCGCAGCAGGGTGCTGCGACCGCCGAAGCGGGCGAGCACGGTCTCCTCCGGGGCAAAGCAGGAGCCACCAAAGCCGATTCCGGGCTTGAGGAACTTGTCGCCGATGCGGTTGTCCAGGCCCATGCCACGGGCGACCTCGACGACGTCGGCGCCGGTCTCCTCGCACACGTTGGCGATCTCGTTGATGAAGGAGATCTTCGTGGCCAGGAACGCGTTGGCGGCCATCTTGATCATCTCCGCCGAGTTGATGTCGGTGCGGACCAGTGGCACGTCCAGCGGGGCGTAGAGGTTCACCACCGCGTCTCCGGCCCAGTCGCCCGAATCGCCGACAACGACGCGGTCGGGGTGGCGGAAGTCGGCCAGGGCAGACCCCTCCTTGAGGAACTCCGGGCACGACACGTAGGAGAAGCCCGACTTGCCGCGCTCGGCGAGGGTCCGGCGGATCGTCGCGCCCGTCCCGACCGGCACGGTCGACTTCATCACCAGGGCGTGATGGTCTGAGGCCGGCATGGCATCGACGACCGCGTGGACCGCTGACAGATCGGCATCGCCGGAGTAGGTCGGGGGGGTACCCACGGCCACGAACAGCAGCCGGCAGTGCTCCAGCGCCGGCGCGAGGTCGGTGGAGAAGTGGATCCGTTCTGCGTGGGCGGCGATCGACTCGGCGAGACCCGGCTCCCAGATGGGGACCTCGCCGCGCTTCAGCCCGGCGATCTTGTTCGCGTCGATGTCGACGCAGTAGACCTCGTTGCCGAGTTCGGCGAAGCCCGCCGCGGTGACAAGCCCCACATACCCGGTGCCGATGACGGCGATCGGCTCGCGCTCAGCTGACATAGGGCTCGACAGGCTAACGACTGGCGCGGCGGGGCAACCGCTAGCCCTTGCCCGTGTAGCGCGTCAACTCAGCGCCCATCCCGATCATCGCCGTGTTGGGGATCGCGTTGTTGAGCGTGTTGGAGATCCAGTAGACGCCTTGGGCGGTCTTGCTCGCCACCAGGGAGATCTTCCCGCCGTCGTCGTACTCATAGAGACGGTGACGGTTGACCGTGACCACCTTCGACGGCTTGTTGAGGATCGGCGGGTTCTTCCAGGTGGTCCCCTGGACGGTGTAGTACTCCCCGAGCGCCGAGTTGACCACCAGGGTCATCACGTAGGACTTATACGGCCGGTCGCCCGGGCCATCGATCTCGTAGCGACGCGGATAGGAGCCGGTGTAGGCGCTGTCGGGCTCCAGCGCGCTCTCATCGCAGTTGGCGGTGATCGAGAAGCAGTAGCCGCCGCCGTAGGGGCCGGTGTAGATGTACTTGGGGTAGAAGATCGGCAGGCCGATCGGGCCGCGGTCGAGGAGTTCGCCGGACTGGGAGGCACCGTCGCCCGGGTCGGCGGTCAACCCGCGGGGGTTGAACTTCTCCTTCACGCGCTTGGGCTTGGTGACCGTCGGCGTCCCCGTGGTGGTCTTCGCCTTGGTCGGCGTAACGAATTGATCCCAGATCTCCTCAGTTGCCTGGGTGGGCTGCCCGATCGACGTGTCGGTACCGCCGTAACCGGTGCTGCAGGTCGACAGCTGCGGACACGGATAGACGTAGTCAGCGCCGCCGGTGGTGGTAGAGCCGAAGTACTCCGGGAACTGGACCGTCTTGATCGACAGCGCGTTCGCGTCCAGTACGAGGTTGAACAGTTCGAGCAGACCCTTGGTGGTCGCCAGCTCCTTGTCCGTCTTGGTGTACTTCGAAAAGATGCTAACGAGCTTGCCCTCGTTCGAGGCCAGCTGACTCGTGGAGTAGCCGTCCTTGGCCCAGCGGATGAAGTCCTGCTGGCGGGCGTTGCGGACGACATCGGAGTCGGTGTGGCGGTAGCGGACGAAGGCCAGCGCGCTGTTGGTGCCGGTGGCCGAGTGCACCCCGCCGCACAGCTTTTGATAGCCGGGCTGGATGTTGATCGAGGAGAAATTGTCCGGGCTCGGCGCGGGCGCGGTCACGTTGTAGTAACGGCGGTCGACGTCGGTGTAGACGCAGCCGATCTGGTCGATCAGGTCTGAGAAGCCGATGAAGCTGGTGTCGACCACGTGGTTGACCTGAAGGTGGGGAAACACCTGGGCCTTGAGCACCTTGAGTAGACCGGAGGGCCCACCCTGACTCGAATAGATCGAGTTGAGCTTGACTGTCGCACCGGCGCTATCGAGCACCGCGAGGTCGCGGGGAATGGACATGACGTTGATCGTCGAGGAGCTGTCATCTAGCCGCACCAGCAGCATGGTGTCGGTGGACGATCCGGTGTAGCTGACCTCGTTGGCGCGATGGTCCGAACCGATGAGCAGGATCGTCTCCGGCTTGCCGGGGGCGGGCAGCGTCAGGCCTTTGACGCTGGACGCATTGAGGCCAAAATCGCTGGCCAGAGTGCCGACCTGGAGCAGGCCGGCCACCGCCGTGGCGCCGGCGGCCAAGCCGACCACGAGGATCGCGGCGAGGAAGGCGCGCCACAGGAGGCCACCACGGGTCTTGGGAAGGAAGCTCATCTCAGCGCCCCGGTTACGTCAGACATGCCGGCCGAGCATACGCAGCGCCACGGCGATCTCCCTACAGGGAAGCTAAAACCTGGGGTATCTCAACAGAACGCCGAGAAACCGCAAAAGTTCTCAGCTGCCGGTGATCGGCTTGGCTTCCTTGACCAGGATGAGGACATGGTTGTCCCCGACCTGGAGGTAGCCGTCGCTGGTCTCAAAGCGCAGGATCTCGGTGTCGGACTTCCACAGCTTCAGCTCGGTCGGCTCGAGCGTGGCGAGCAGCGGCTCGTGGTGGGCGAGGATGCCGATCGAGCCGAGCGTGGTCTTGGTGGAGATCTGCTCCACCTCGCCGTTGAAGACCTCACCCTCGGGGGTGAGGACCTCAACGGGGAACGGTGTGTGCGGCATCGGGGCCTAGGACTCCTGGGCAGCCTTGACGACGTCGTCGATGCTGCCCTTGAGCAGGAAGTGGCGCTCGGCGATCTCGTCGTGCTTGCCCTCGAGGATCTCCTTGAAGCCACGGATCGTCTCGGCGATCGGCACGTAGACACCCGGCGTGCCGGTGAACACCTCGGCGACGTGGAAGGGCTGGGAGAGGAAACGTTCCAGCTTGCGGGCACGGTTGACGATGACCTTGTCGTCGTCGGAGAGCTCGTCGATGCCGAGGATCGCGATGATGTCCTGCAGGTCCCGGTAACGCTGGAGGACCTGCTTGACCTGGTTGGCCGTGTTGAAGTGGTCCTCGCCGACGATGTCGGCCTTGAGGATCGTCGAGGTCGAGGCGAGCGGGTCCACCGCCGGGTAGATGCCCTTCTCGGCGATCGAACGCTCCAACGAGGTCGTGGAGTTGAGGTGGGCGAACACCGAGGCCGGGGCCGGGTCGGTGAGGTCGTCGGCGGGCACGTAGATCGCCTGGATCGAGGTGACCGAGCCGTTGCGGGTCGAGGTGATCCGCTCCTGGAGCTGGCCCATCTCCGAGGCGAGCGTCGGCTGGTACCCCACCTGGCTGGGCATGCGGCCGAGCAGCGCAGAGACCTCGGACCCGGCCTGCACGAAGCGGAAGATGTTGTCGATGAACAGGAGCACGTCCTGTCCCTCGGTGTCGCGGAAGTACTCCGCCATGGTCAGGCCCGACAGCGCCACGCGCATGCGGGCTCCGGGCGGTTCGTTCATCTGGCCGAAGCAGAGCATCGTCTTGTCGAGGACGCCGGAGTCCTTCATCTCGCGCCACAGGTCGTTGCCCTCGCGGGAGCGCTCACCGACCCCGCAGAACGCCGACAGGCCGCCGTGCTCGGCGGCGAGGTTGTGGATCAGCTCCTGGATGATCACCGTCTTGCCGACCCCGGCACCACCGAACAGGCCAACCTTGCCGCCCTTGGCGTAGGGCGCGATCAGGTCGACGACCTTGATGCCGGTCTCGAACAGCTCGGTGGTCGGGGAGAGGTCCTCGACGCTCGGCGCGGCGCGGTGGATCGGCCAGCGCTCGGTGCCCTCGGGCATCTCGGGGCCGTTGTCGATGACCTCCCCGAGGACGTTGAAGATGCGTCCGAGGGCGGCGCGGCCCACCGGGACGGAGATCGGCGCGCCGGTGTCGACCGCCTCGGTGCCGCGGGCCAGCCCGTCGGTCGAGTCCATCGCCACCGCGCGGATGCGATCGTCGCCGAGGTGCTGCTGGACCTCGAGGACCAGTGGCTCGCCGTGTTGGACGGCCAGGTCGGTGTCCTCCTCGGCCGCGGCGGCGGCCGGGCGCGCCACGGTCAGCGCGTGGTTGATCTCCGGAAGCTTGTCGGGGAAGACAACCTCGACCACGACCCCCTGGATCTCCTCGATGCGACCTACGTTCTGCTCAGTTACAACTGCCATATCGGTTCTCCGGTGTTTGAAGGGGGTCTAGGCGACGCCCTCGGCGCCGGCCACGACTTCCGCGATTTCCTGCGTGATGGCGGCCTGCCGGGCGCGGTTCATCGCCAAGGTGAGGTCTTCGATGATCTGGTTGGCGTTGTCGGTCGCGTTGCGCATCGCGCTCATGCGGGCGCCGTGCTCGGCGGCCGCGGAGTCGAGGAGCGCGCGATAGATCGACACCTCCACATAGTCTGGCACCAGCCGGGCGAGGATCGCCTCGGGTCCGGGCTCGTACTCGGGCGCGGACGCCGGCTCGGAGGCCGACTCGGTGTCGTCGTCCTCGGGGGCGGACTCATCCAGGATGGAGGCCTGCTGGAGGGGCAGCAGCGTCTCGCGGGTCACCGTCTGGGTGACCGCCGAGACGAAGTGGTTGTAGATGATCTCGACGCGGTCGACCGTGCCCTCGGTGTACGCGTTGATGACCGCCTCGGCGATCGCCGAGGCATCACCGTAGGACGGACGGTCTGAGAAGCCCTCGAACGTGGCGATCGGCGCACGTCCGCGGAAGCGCAGTGAGGAAGCCGGCTTCTTACCCGAGGAGAAGAACTGGGCCTTCTGTCCCTCGGACTCGACCTCACGCGCGCCGGCCATCCCGGCGCGGATGATGTTCGAGTTGAAGCCGCCGGCCAGGCCGCGGTCCCCCGCGACGAGCAGGAATCCGACGTTCTCAACCGTCTCGTGCTCGTTGAGGATCGCCATGTTCGGCAGGTTCTGGGCCGCCGCGGCCGCCTGGCGGGTCATGCGCCGGATGCCGTTGGCGTAGGGAGCCAGCGTGGTGATCCGATCCTGGGCCCGCCGCAACCGCGCGGCGGCGACCGTCTCCAGCGCACGCGTGATGGTCTGGATGTTCTTGACCGAGGAGATCCGGTTCTTGACGTCTTGCTGGGATTCAGCCATGAAAATCCTGGCGCTGGCTCACAGGACGACGCGCCACGGCTAGGCCGCGACGGCGTCCTCGAGCGGGTGCCCCTCCTCATCGAGGTCATAGCCGAAGTCCTCGGCGTACTGGGCCACGGCGCTCTTGAGCTCCTCCTGGGTCCCGTCGGACCAGTCGCCGCCGGCCAGCTTCTCCAACAGCTCGCCGTGGGAGGCCCGCACGCTGTCGGTCAGCCCGACGAGGAACTTCTCCACCTTGTCGGCGTCGATCCGGTCGAGGAACGTGTTGGTGGCGGCATAGATCTGGACGACCTGCTCGGCCACCGGCACCGGCTGGCGCTCGCCCTGGTTGAGCGTCTTGACCAGGCGCTCACCACGGGCCAGCGTGCGCTGGGTGTCGGCGTCGAGGTCCGAGCCGAACTGGGCGAAGGCCTGGAGCTCGCGGTACTGGGAGAGCTCCAGCTTCAACCGGCCTGAGACCTTGTTCATCGGCCGGATCTGGGCCGCTCCGCCGACGCGGGACACCGAGATGCCGACGTTGATGGCGGGACGCACCCCGGAGTTGAACAGGTCGGGCTCGAGGAAGATCTGGCCGTCGGTGATCGAGATGACGTTGGTCGGGATGTAGGCGGACACGTCACCGGCCTGGGTCTCGATGATCGGCAGCGAGGTCATCGAGCCGGCGCCGAGCTCGTCCGACAGCTTCACCGCGCGCTCGAGCAGACGGCTGTGCAGGTAGAACACGTCGCCCGGGTAGGCCTCGCGCCCCGGCGGACGGCGCAGCAGTAGCGACATCTGACGGTACGCGTAGGCGTGCTTGGTCAGGTCGTCGTAGATGGTCAGGGCGTGGCCGCCCTTGTAGAGGAAGTACTCGCCCATCGCGGCGCCGGCGTACGGCGCCAGGTAGGTGATCGGCGCGGCCTCGTCGGCGGCGGCCATCACGATGATGGTGTTGGCCAGCGCGCCGGCGTCCTCGAGGGTCTTGGCCAGGGACACGACGGTCGCTTTGCGCTGGCCGATCGCCACGTAGATCGAGACGATCCCGGAGTCCTTGTTGTTGATGATCGTGTCGACGGCGATCGCCGTCTTGCCGGTCTGGCGGTCACCGATGATCAGCTCGCGCTGGCCACGGCCGATCGGGATCATCGCGTCGATCGCCTTGATGCCGGTCTGCAGCGGCTCGGTCACCGGCTGGCGGGCGATGACACCCGGGGCCTTGTGCTCGGCGGGACGGAACTCGGTCGTGTTGATCGGTCCCTTGCCGTCGAGCGGGATGCCCAGCGGGTCGACGATGCGGCCCAGCATCGCCTCGCCGACGGGGATCTGCAGCAGGCGACCGGTGCGCTTGACCGTGTCGCCCTCGGAGATGTGCTCCCACTCCCCGAACAGCACGGCACCGACGTTGTCGGCCTCGAGGTTGAGGGCGAGGCCGGTGACGCCGTGGGGCAGCTCGAGCATCTCGAAGCTCATCGCGTTCTCCAGGCCGTGGATGCGGGCGATGCCGTCGGCCACCGACAGCACGGTCCCGACCTCGGTCAGGTCAGCCGAGGCAGTGTCCATGCCCTCGATGCGACTCTTGAGGATGGAGGTGATCTCGTCCGGGTTGATCTGCATGAGTGAGGCTCCTTGTCAGCCTGAGCGATGGGGTGGCGGCCTACTGGGCCGCCACCTGCTTGCGAAGATTTTCCAGCTGTGACCTGATCGAGGCGTCCATGATGCGGTTCCCGACCCGCAGGACGATTCCACCGATGATGTCCTCATCAACAGTAGAGCTCAGCTCAACCACTTCCCCGGTCTGCTCGCCGATCCGCCGACCGATCGACTGCGCGGTCTCGTCATCCAGCGGCACGGCGGTGACGATCGACACCGGCAGGCGCCGGTTGGCCTTGTCCCACAGCGCGCCGAAGCGCGTGCGGATCCGGAACAGCGCCGGCATACGGTGATGCTCGATGAGCGCCTCGAGGAAGTTCACCAGCTCGGGTTCGGCGCCGGACACCGCCCGGTGGAGTCCGTCCTTCTTCTCCTCGCCCGAGAAGTACGGGCTGAAGAAGAACAGCTGGGTGTCGCGGTTCCCCGAGACGACGTCGGCGAACTGGTTGAGCTGATCATGGATGAGCTCGAGCTTGTCCTGCTCGGAGGCCACCTCGAAGAGCGCGCGTGCGTATACCTCGGCGATTTCTTCCATAACTCAGCTGCGCTCTGTCTCAGATCACCCGTCGCATGAGACGGTGATCTAGCGGTTTCCTCCGGACAGGGCGCTGAAGTCGAGCTCGGAGAGAGCGTCGTCGATCAGGCGCCGCTGATCCTCGTCGGTCAGGGTCTTGCGGGTGACCTTCTCGGTCGCCGCCACGGTCAGGCTGGCGACCTCGGCCCGGATCTGGGACAGCGCGCGCTGGGTCTCGGCCTCGATGTCGGCACGGATCTGCTCGAGCTTGCGGTCGCGCTCGGCGTTGGTCTCCTCGAGCACCTGCTTGTGGTGTGCGTCACCGGCCTTGTGGGCGCGGTCGAGGATCTCCTCGGCCTGCTTGCGCGCCTCGTTGAGGCGCTCGCGGTACTCGTCGAGCACCTGCTGGGCCTCATCGCGCAGCTGGGTCGCACTGTCGATGTCGGAGTTGATGCTTGCCGAGCGGTCGTCGAGCACCTTGCCGATCGCCGGGAAGACGAAGCGCCGCAGCAGGAGCGCGACGATGATGAACACCACCAGCACCCAGATCATCAGCCCCACGTTGGGGGTGATGAGGAACGAGCCGCTGGCGGCGATCAGTGTGTGTGCGGTGATGCCCATGTGGAAGCGATCCTCGGGTCGGGCTTAGAACACGAATGCGGCGATGAAGCCGCCGACCAGGCCGTAGAAGAAGCAGGCCTCGGTCAGTGCGAAACCCAGCCACTGGTCGGAGTTGATCTCGTTGCGCAGCTCCGGCTGGCGTGTCTTGGCCTGGATCGAGGCGCTGAAGACAGCACCGATGCCCGCACCCGCGCCCGCAGCGCCGCCGCCGGCTCCGGCGCCGAGGGCGATGGCCTCGCCGGCCTTCTGGCCGTAGGTGGACGCGTCAGCCGCCCCGAACAGGAAGTGGGGGAAGACGGACAGGAAGTGGAGGAACAGCATGTGAACTCGTTGACTCCTTGGTGGTTAGTGAGACGTGACCGCGTCACCGACGTAGATCGCGGTCAAGATGGCGAAGATGTAGGCCTGCAGTCCGGCGATCAGCACGGCTTCGAAGGCGAAGATGGCGATGCCGAAGGGAAACAGCAGCCACTCGACCCAGGTGTCGCCGGTGAGAACGCCCAACTCGCCGCTCATGAAGGCGATGAGCAGATGGCCGGCGAGCAGGTTGGCCCAGAGTCGCACGGTGAGCGAGACGAGCCGCAGGAAGTACGACAGCAGCTCGATCACGTAGATGAGCGGCAGCAGCGCGCCGGGCACGCCCGAGGGAATCAGGCTCTTGACGAACGCGATCGGGTTGTAGTGGTTGTGCTTGAAGCGCTCCCAGCTGAACAGTGCGAAGACGATCAGCGACAGCACCAGCGGGAAGGCGACGTTGGTGTCCGCGGCGTAGATCTGGAAGCTCGGGATGTGCGCGCCGAAGATCTTGAACTTGTCGATCGAGTTGACCGGCAGCGGGATGTAGCCGATCAGGTTCGAGACGAGGATGAACACGAAGAGCGTGGCGATGATGGGGAAGTACTTGCGCCCCAGCTTCTCCTCGTGGATGTTGTCGCGGGCCATCGACGCGGTCAGCCCGTAGAACATCTCGATTGCGGTCTGCAGACGCCGTGGGCGCTGCTTGAGCCTCCGCGCCACGTAGAACATCACCCCGAGGGTGATGACCGCGGCGAGCACGACATACAGGATCGCCTTGTTGAAATCGACCGGACCGGCGCTGAACCAGGTGTCGAGCTTGAACTCGCCGATCGCGCTGAAGCTGTTGTTCGCGACCGAGGGCGCCTTGTGCGGCTTGAAGCCGTAGATGACGATGAAGAAGATGATGCCGGCGATCCACAGCGCGCCGAGGCCGTAGAGGATCGCCTTGGTCTGGTTCGGCTTCTTGGGTTCCGGGGTGGTGCCCGTCGGGCTCTCTTGGGCGGTGAGTGCGCTCATGACTTGATGTGGGAGCCGGCGCCCGCGGCCCCGGCCGGGCCGGCAGCCTGACGCGCCGCGGCGGCGCTGGCGCCGTTGATCAGGCGGATGACGAAGCTGATGGTGTAGGCGGCGAAGATGACGAGCGCACAGGCGAGCCCGTCCTTGTGGTTCCCGGCCACGGCAGCCACGATGATGGCCGCGACCAGCAGCCAGATGCGGCCGAAGGACTCAGCCAGGGTCACGAGGGTCAGGCGCACCGGATCCTCGATGCGGCCGCGCAGCAGACGGGTGTCGATGCCCTGGGCCAGACGCTGGATGATCCAGGCGACGGCTCCGACGATGTAACCGAAGGCGGGCGCCCCGAGCGCCAGGGCCGGGATGGCGCCGATGACGATCACCACGACGTCGAGATAACGGAGCGGTGAGGAGGCGCGGGCGGTGGGAGCAGCCTGGGCCGTCACCGGCAAGGAAGGCTCCGGGAAAAGCGCGATTGGCACCGCGCGGCTTCGTGGGCGTTTGAAGACAAATCTGAGTACCTGGTCGGACGCAGGTCAGGTGAGAAACCCTGTCCGAGCGCCGGATGCTAGCCGATTTCGGGAACTATTAGCGGGCCGTTAGGAACGGCCGTTCAGCCCAGCCCGGCAGAGGCGCTATCGCCAATGTAGCGGGGACGACGCCGGGTTGTCGGCCGTGGCAGGTGTGGCTTGGGGAGCTGACCCTCGACCCAGATCGCCGCCAGCCCGGTGCGCGGCAGTCTGTGCCAGCCCTCGAAGACGAGGTAGCGGGGCTCCCAGCGGGGGGCGAACTTGACGTTGAAGCGATACAGGCTCTCGAGCTGCAGGTAGCGATCGAGCTGGATGACCACCTTGCCGGCCAGACGCTCGAGCGGGTTCTGGGGCTCATGGATCCAGCGCGCGCCCGTGGCGAAGTTGAGCGACACCTCGGCGATCCCCCGTTCCTTGAGGGCCTGGATCCCGTGGACGATGAGGAACTCCATCAGGCCGTTGGGCGTGTCGGGGTCGCGCCGCATCAGGCTGAGGGAGACCGCCGCACGCCCGTAGCAGGGGACGAAGTGCAGGAAGGCGCGCACTCGCGCATCGGCGTCACGGGCGACGAGGAACAGCGTGTCGCAGTCGTTGGCTCCGCGGATCGCGTCCATACCCATGGAGAAGCCGATCTCGGGCCGACCCTGGCGGGCGATGACGTGCACCGCCTCGATCTCGGCGAGGGTGTCGGCGTCGAGGCTGGCGAGGGTGTGCAGTTCCGCGCTGTAGCCGTTCTTGGCCAGGCGGTTGACCGACTGGCGGACCTTGCGGATCGCCCGGCCCTCGAGGCTGAAGCTGTCGGTCTCGACGATCGCCTCATCACCGATGTACATGGTGGTCAGGCCGGTGCTGCGATAGAGCTCGCGACAGCGCTCGCTGACGCCGATCGCCCCGAGGCACAGCCCGCGGGTCCGGGCGAAGGTGCGCACCCCGCTGAGCAGCTCGGGGAGCTTCTCGACCGGACCGACCGGATCTCCCGACAGCAGCAGCACGCCCGAATCGATCTTGTAGCCGACAAAGGCGCTGCGGTCGGCGGTGAAGTAGTAGAGGTTGTCCTGGCGCAGCTTGAAGAAGGACAGCGTGTCGGAGCCGTGGCGGCGGACGACCTCCGCAGCCAGGCGGCGCGTCAGCGCGCCGGGCAGCACCCGCGGCGCGGCCAGCGGCCGGAAGATCACGTAGGCGATGGCGAGCAGCGTGCCGATCTCCAGGAAGTGGACGGCGAGCGGGATCCAGGCGAACTCGAAGCGGTGATCGAGGATCGTGGCGGTGTGATTCTCGAACCTCAGCGGTCCCTTCTCATGTCCCTGGAGCAATGCGGTGGATTCGTCGACCGCGCCGTCGAGCCGGGCCCGGCCGTGCTCGATCCAGTCGGCGAGGGTGATCAGGACGATGCCGAGGGCGCCGAGCAACGGCACCCGCCAGATCGCCGAGCGCAACGTGATGGGGGGCTGGACGACGTCGAAGTGGGCGCGCCCGGCGATCAGGCCGGCGGCGACGATCCAGCCGGCGATGCACTCCTCGAAGTCGAATCCCTTGAGCAGGTTGATGACGCCGGCGAGCACGAGGATCGCCACCGCGATGCGCAGCGCCCGACGCCGGTGCTTGAACAGATAGGGCACCGTCAACAGCAGCGCGGTGCCGAAGGGCAGCGCAAGCGCGTGGAAGAACCGCACGGTCGGAACGCCCTCGACGTGCAGCAGGAGGTGCCCCCGCCAGGCGATGTCGGGCGTCAGCGCCGAGGCGATGTTGATGAGCGCGACGAGGCCGGTGAAGACCGCGGCCAGCGGTGCGGCGAGACTGCCGTCACGGAGGCCCCGAATGAGGACGGATCGCGCTGTGAGCAGGGGGTTTGTCCCAGACGATTGACGTTGAGGCATCGACGTAACTACAGCCTAGTGCCGCGAAGGTTTCCCGTGTAGGGGAATTCCCCCATCAGGATGTGACGCCTCCGGGAGGGGGCGACCGCCGGTCGATGTCGCGCTCCGACTCATGGGGTGAGCCGGGTCATCCTCAGGTACTAGTCGAGGTCGGCGAGCTTCTGTTTGACCGACACGCGTTTGGCGAGCAGCGTGGCCTCGAGCTGTTGGAGCTCGGCCAACCGGTTCTGAACCAATCCCAGCTGGGTGTCGATGTAGCCGCCGGCCTGGGTGAGCAGCTCGCGCCGGCGTATCGCGTCGTCGGTGTCGCCCAGCTCACGCCGGATCTCCGCCCGGGCGGTCTCGGCTTCGACGAGCTGGGAGAGCTGCTCGAGGCTGAGGCCCAGGAGGTCCTTGAGCCGCACGATCTCCCGGATCCGCTCGACGTCGACCTCGCTGTAGCTGCGGTGCTTGCCCTGCTCGCGCTCGGCCTCGGAGCCGAGCAGGCCGAGCTCCTCGTAATAGCGGATGGTGCGCGGGGTGGTGCCGGTCTGCTCGGCCACCTCGCCGATCCGCATCCGGGCACGCGCGTCGGCATTGAGCGAGGCGATGACCGGCTTGTCGTCGAGCGCACTCATCAGGCCGCCACCAGCTTCGACTCAGCCTCCGTCGCGTCTGTGGACACGTGCTTGGGCCGGGAGAAGCAGACGAAGATGCCGATCACCGAGACGGCGCAGAGGATCCACAACGCCAGGTGCAGGTTCGACAGGAACGGGCTGATCTGCGTGTTGGTGATCCGTGCCCCGAGACCGCTGAACACGTTGAAGAGGACCGACTTGGGCACGCTGGCGGTGACGATGGCCAGCACCAGGGCGATCGACAGCACCGCGCCGGTGTTCTGCACCAGGACGCGGGCGCCGGAGGCGATGCCGCGACGGTGGGGCGCGACGACGCCCATCATCGCTGCGGTGTTGGGTGAGTTGAACATGCCCGAGCCGATGCCGACGATGAGCATGAAGATCGCCGGGAAGACGTAGCTGGTGTCGCGCTCGAGCGTCGTCATCAGGCCGAGGCCGAGTGCGGTGACGCCCATGCCGAGCGAGGCCAGCGCCCGGGAGCCCTTGCGGTCGGCGTAGATGCCGGCGATCGGCGAGGCGATGAGCATGCCGGCGGCCAGCGGGGCCAGCTTGAGCCCGGCCAGGAGCGGTGAGTTGCCCTGCACGCCCTGGAAGTAGAAGACGAACACGAAGGTCAGGGCGAAGCGGGCGAGGCCGTTGATGAAGGCGGCAATCGATGCCAGGCTGAACAGCCGGCTCTGGAAGATCGTCAGATCGAGCATCGGGTGCTTGTGCCGGGACTCGACGAGCACGAAGAGCGGGAGGAACACCGCCGCGACCACCAGCGCGATGAGCGCCGGGCCGGTCCAGCCCGAGATGCCGCCACGGGAGACCCCGTAGACGAGGCCGGTGAGCCCGATGAGGAAGGTCAGGGTTCCGGCGGCGTCAAAGCTGCGGTCCTCGGAGCGGCCGGTGATCTCCTTGAGGATCGACCAGGCCCAGAAGGCGCCGATCAGACCGAAGGGAACGTTGAACCAGAACACCCAGTGCCAGGAGATCTCGACGAGCGCGCCGCCCAGGACCGGTCCGATGACCAGACCGATGGCGGCGACCATGGTGTTGGTGCCCATGGCCACGCCGAGCTCCTCCTTGGGGAAGGCATCGGTCACGATCGCGGCGGAGTTGGCGAACAGGAAGGCGCCACCGATGCCCTGGATGACGCGCCAGATGATCAGCTCGGTGCCCGAGCCGGAGAATCCCGCGCCCAGGCTGGCTGCCGCGAACACGACAAAGCCGGCGATGTAGGCCTTCTTGCGACCGAACTGATCCGATAGACGGCCGGCGGACAGCACCAGCACCGTCGAGGCGATCATGTACACGAGGATCACCCACACCAGCTCGAGGATGCTGGTGTGCAGGTTCCGTTCCAGATCGGGCAACGCGATGATCAGCGTGCCCGAGTTGATCGTGGCCAGCAGCATGCCCAGGCTGGTGCACGACAGGGCCCACCACTTGTAGTGGCTGTGGTCGGCGTCGACGCCGAGGCGGCGGCGCTTCGATGGGGCTGGCACGGTTGCGGTCACGGAACCTCCCAAGGCGATCCTGAAGAACTGGATTCTTACGTGAACGTCAGAATAGCACCGGTTTGGGCAGGTTGCCTGCCGATTTGGTTGTCGACCGTCCCTCGGGTCAGTTCTCGAACGCTGCGACCGTGGCGAGCGCGATGAACGTGCCGATCAGCGCGGCGCCCTCGAACGGCGTCGCCTCCCCGTCCCCGGTGATCTGCCAGATGAGGATCGACGTGCCGATCAGCGCGCCGATGTAGACGGGCGCCAGCTGGAAGGTCAGCTGGGTCTTCAGAGCGAGTGAGATGAGCACGAGCGCCGGGTACATGAAGGCCGCGACCTGGGCAACGGAGGACTTGACCACGGAGATCGCCAGGTCGTTCTGGCCGCGGATGGCGAGCACGATGGCCACCACGTGCTCGACCGCATTGCCGGCGAGGGCCACGATCACCAGTCCCGCGAAGGCCTGGGAGATGTGCAGCTGTGAGATCGTCGGCTCGAGCGCGTGGACGAACCAGTCGGAGGTGAAGGCGCTGGCGGCCCCGGCGGTCACCAGCAGGATGATCGGGACCAGCGCGGTGCGCAGCGAAGCCCGGGCGCCCTCGGCGGAGGCTGATTCCGCGCTGCCTTCGGCGGGCGTCAGCAGGTACTGGCGCAGCCAGATGGCGTAGACGACGAGCAGGATGCTCGCCCCGACGATCGAGATGGTGCGGGCGTGGTGGCTGGCCGCGTCCCCCGCGGAGTGATCGAGACCGAGCAGCACGATGATGAAGGAGGCCACCAGCAGCAGCGTGGCGGTGTCGTTGGGCAGTCGCGGGCTGAAGCGCATGCGCCCATCGGGTGCCTTGAGTGAGCCGGCCACCAGCACCAGGCCGAGCAGGAACAGGGCGTTGGTGAAGATCGAGCCCAGGATCGCCGTCTGGGCGACCACCTTGTCGCCGGCCTGCAGGGCGAAGATGACCACGAAGAACTCAGGCAGGTTGCCGACCGTCGACTGCAGGGTGCCGGTGATCGCCGGTCCCACGACCTTGCCCACGTCCTCGGTGGCATTGGAGACGATCGCGGCCTGTCCGGCCAGGGCCAACGCGGCCACGATGAAGGCGAGGATCTCCGGCAGGCCCGACAGGTACCGGCACAGCGCCGCGAGCGCCGTCAGGACCACGACCACCGCGATGAGCAGCCGGTCCCGCTTGGAGAGGGCGCTCACCGCCCGGTCAGAACCGTGTCGTCATCGGAGTAGGGCGGCACACAACAGCACAGCAGCACCAGCGGCTCCTCACCGGTGTTCCACAGCTTGTGGGTGGCACCGGGCGCGATGAGCACGCAATCCCCGCTGCGCACCTCAGCCTCGGCCTCCCCCAGCCGCATGCGCCCCGTCCCGGACAGGAACTGGTAGATCTCCTGGGCCTCGGGGTGGTAGTGCTCCTGGGTCTCCCCGCCCACTAACAGCGTCGCCTCCGCCAGGGTCTGGCGCTCGCTGCGCGACAGCTCGCGGATGAGCGAGCCGTCGGCGGTGACGAACTGCTCGATGCTCGCCAGAGCGACCGGCACGAAGGGGGGCTCGGGGGGCTGGGAGGAGGGCTCGGAATCCATTGACTCAGCTCACCTTGTTGAACTCGCCGGTCTCCACGTCCCGCTGCACCCGTACCACGATCTCATGTTCGTCGGTGTCGGGCTCGGCGCGTCGCAGCTGGAGGGCGCGCACGCGTCGGAACTTGAGGATCTCCAGCGTGTAGACGAGATACACCGAGGCCAGCAGCACGAGCACGATCAGGGCGAACAGGCCGGCCATCCAGCCGGCCTGGTGCCAGTGGCTGTGGGTGACCAGCCGCAGCGCCACCGCGCAGCCGGCCATCAGCGCCGACCAGATGTAGAGATAGGTGATCGTTCGCCGTTGGGAGAAGCCGATGCGGGCCATGCGGTGGTGGAAGTGCTCGGCGTCGGCCTCCCACGGTTTCTTCTTGTACTTGAGGCGCTTGGCGACGACGAAGGAGGTGTCGAGGAACGGCACGGCCAGGATCATCAGCGGGACGACCAGGGCCAGCACCGCGTTGGTCTTCAGCGACCCGATCACCGCGGCCACCCCGAGCAGGTAGCCGAGCAGGTTCGAGCCGATGTCGCCCATGAAGATCTTGGCCGGGGGAAAGTTGTGGCCGAGGAACCCGAGCGCGCCGCCGGCGGTGATCGCCGCCAGCACCGCGGCGGCGGAGCCGGCTCCCTGGAGGTTGAAGGCGATCAGCGCGAAGGCGATCCCGTCGATCGCGCAGACGCCGGCGGCGAGTCCGTCGACGCCGTCGGAGAGGTTGATGATGTTCATCAGCGCCACCAGCCAGATCACCGTGAGCACCCCGCCGAAGTGCGGGAACTGCAGCGCCCCGACGAGCGGGATGGTCAGGTCGTTCATCACCGCCCCGCTCTCCACGGCGACGATCGCCGCCGCGACCTGTCCGGCCAGCTTGACCACCGGCTTGAGGCTGCGCGCGTCGTCGATCGCGCCGATGACCGCGATCAGACAGGCACCGAGCAGCAGCAGCCAGGTGTGCACGGTCCCGACCGACCCCTTGCGGGCGTGGGCCCCGAGCGACAGGTGGATGGTCCAGGGCAGCCAGATGACCGCCGCGACGAGCACCCCGACGAGGATCGCCAGCCCACCCAGCGCCGGCATCGGCTTGACCGACAGCCCGCGGTTGGACGGATAGGAGATCGCCCCGATGCGCCGGGCCAGACGAGCCGCGAACGGCGTGGCGAGCGCCGCGACGCCGGTCGCGACGAGGAACGCCCAGACCGCATCCCAGTAGTAGCTGGGGTGACTTCCGCTGTGCAGCACAGCGCGAAGCATGCCAGCCGCCGTGGACTACAGCGAGCCGGAGTCCTACAGGTTGGCGTAGAGCGGGTGGGCGTGGGCGATCTGGGCGACCCGATCGGCCAGCCCGTCACGCACCGCGGCGAAGTCACCCGGAGTCAGCGCCGCGACGATGATCTCACCGATCTCAGCGAACTCCGCGTCGCCCAGACCGCGCGTGGCCAGGGCCGGGGTCCCGATCCGCAGCCCCGAGGTGACCATCGGCGGACGCGGGTCGAAGGGGACCGCGTTGCGATTGACGGTGATGCCGATGTCGTGAAGGCGATCCTCGGCCTGCTGGCCGTCGAGCGCGGACGCGCGCAGGTCGACCAGCACGAGATGGACGTCGGTGCCGCCGGTCAGCACCGCCACGCCGTCACCGGCGCCGCTCAGCGCGTCGGCGAGGACCCGCGCCCCGCTCAGGGTGCGCTCCTGGCGCTCGCGGAACTCGGGGGAGGCAGCGATCTTCAACGCCACCGCCTTGGCGGCGATCACGTGTTCGAGCGGCCCGCCCTGCTGGCCGGGGAACACTGCGGAATTCAGCTTCTTGGCGTGCTCCTCGCGAGCGAGGATCATGCCCGCCCGCGGTCCGCCCAGCGTCTTGTGGATGGTGGTGGTGACCACGTCGGCGTAGGGCACGGGGCTGGGGTGCAGCCCGGCCGCGACGAGACCGGCGAAGTGGGCCATGTCGACGAACAGGTAGGCGCCCACCTCGTCGGCGATCTCCCGGAAGGCGGCGAAGTCGAGGTGACGCGGATAGGCCGACCAGCCGGCGACGATCATCTTGGGCCGATGCTCGCGCGCCACCGCAGCCACCTGATCCATGTCGATCAGGCTGGTCTCGCGGTCAACCCCGTAGGAGACGATGTCGTAGAGACGGCCCGAGGCGTTGATCTTCATCCCGTGGGTGAGATGGCCGCCGTGGGCGAGCTCGAGCCCCATCAGCGTGTCACCCGGCGTGAGCAGGGCGTGGTAGACGGCGAGGTTGGCCTGAGCGCCCGAGTGGGGCTGCACGTTGGCGAACTCGGCCCCGAACAGCGCCTTGGCGCGATCGATCGCCAGCTGCTCGGCGATGTCGACGTACTCACAGCCGCCGTAGTAGCGCTTGCCCGGGTACCCCTCGGCGTACTTGTTGGTGAGCACCGAGCCCTGGGCCTCGAGCACCGCGACCGGCACGAAGTTCTCCGAGGCGATCATCTCCAGCGTGTTCTGCTGGCGGGCCAGCTCGAGCTCGAGCACCTCGGCGATCTCGGGGTCGACCTCCGCGATCGGCGCGTTGAAGTAGTCGACGGGAAGGGTGGTCTGCACCGGGACGGTTGCCATGCCCAGGACGCTAGCAAGCGTGGTGGCGGGGTTGCCGGCTCTGGGCTCGGCAACCCCGATCAACGCTCGCCTCAGTCCGGCAGGGCCGCGTCGATCTCCTCGGCGCTGACCGCGCCCGGGCGCAGGATCGCCCAGACGCCGTCGGCCTCATAGCCGCGCAGATCCAGCACGGTCGAGGGCGTGCCCGGCAGCTCTCCCCCGTCGATCTCCAGGGCCACGCCGGCACGGATCTCCGGGTCGACGTCCTCGAGTCGACAGGCGTCGGGGCCGCCGGAGAGGTTGGCGCTGGATTGCAGCACCGGCTGGGTGACCCCGCGCAGCTCAGGCACGTCCACCACGCGGATGCCGCGCCCGTCGGGCAGTACCACGGTGATCGCCCCCGGCAGCAGCCGCCGCATCGCCGCCGCGGTCCGCTCGGGGACCCCGGTCAGGGCCGAGGCGAGCTCGAAGTGCATCAGCGCGGCCGGCTTGTTGGACGGCCGACCCTTGAGCGCGTACAGCGGCTCGGCGTTGTCGGCGGCGACGGCGAGCCCGTAGACCGTGTCGGACGGGAAGAGGACGACCCCACCGGCCCGGATCGTCGCCTCGAACTCATGCGCGCGGTTGACCGGCGTCATCGCCGCCCCACCACGACCCGATCGTGCCCGGCGAGGTCCGGGCGGATCTCGACGTCGTGGAAACCGGCCTGGCCGACGAGCTCCGCGGTGGCCGGTCCCTGCGCATAACCGATCTCCAGCGCAATCAGCGTCACCTCGGGGCGGGCACTGACCTGCTCGAGCAGACGACGCACCACGTCGAGCCCATCGGCCCCGCCGAGCAGCGCGGGCGGTGGCTCGAAGTAGGCGACATCCGGCGGGAGGTGATCGCTGTCCTTGACGTAGGGCAGGTTGGCCAGCACGGCGTCGTAGTCGCCGCCGTCGAGCAGGTCCGACTCGGCGAAGGTCACGTCGAGGCGGAGCCGCTCGGCGTTGAAGCGAGCCAGTGCCAGTGCCCCGCTCGAGAGCTCAAGGGCAGTGATGTGCAGATCCGGGCGCTCCTGCTTGAGCGCAAGTGCGATCGCCCCCGAACCGGTGCCGACATCGGCCACGCGGGCGCCCTGGGGGAGCTCGAGTCCGACCTCGACCAGCAGTTCGGTCTCCGGCCGCGGGATGAGCACCCGCGCGTCGACGGCCAGCTCGATGTGGCGGAAGGCCTGCTTGCCGGTGATGTAGGCGATCGGCTCAAAGCCGGCACGGCGTGCGACCAGAGCCAGGTAGCGCGTGCGCTGATCGCCGTTGATCCGGTCACCCGCGCGGAGCACGAGGGCGGCGCGGTCGACTCTCAGCAGGTGGGCCAACAGCACCTCGGCGTCCAGTCTCGCGGTGTCGATGCCGACCTCCTCCAGAGACCTCGTGCCCCAGGCGAGCTCGTCGGCGAGCGTCCGGGTGCTGCTCATGCGATCTCTCTAGGACGCGACGGCGCGCTCGGCCAGCCCGCGCCGCTTCTCGTCGTCCTGGAGCGCGTCGGTGAACGGCTCGAGCTCGCCCATGAGGATCCCGTCCAGGTTGTGCAGCTTGAGGTTGACCCGCTGATCGGTCACCCGTCCCTCGGCGTAGTTGTAGCTGCGGACCTTCTCCGCCCGAGCGCCGGTCCCGACCTGGGAGGAGCGTGACGCCGCCTGTTCGGCCTGCTGCTCGGCCAGGGCACGCTCGTAGAGGCGGGCACGCAGCACGCGCATCGCCTTCTCCCGGTTCTGCAGCTGGGATTTCTCGTCCTGCATGGAGACGACGACGCCGCTGGGCCGGTGGGTGATCCGCACCGCTGAGTCGGTGGTGTTGACCGACTGTCCGCCGGGGCCGGAGGAGCGGTAGACGTCGATTTGCAGGTCGTTCTGGTCGATCTCGACCTCGACCTCATCGACCTCGGGCAGGACCGCGACCGTCGCGGTGGAGGTGTGGATCCGTCCCTGAGATTCGGTCTCGGGCACGCGCTGGACGCGGTGGGTGCCGCCCTCGAACTTGAACACGCTGTAGGCGCCGTCGCCCTTGATGGCGAAGGTGTAGGAGCCGTCACCGACCGACAGCGTCTCGGGCTTGAAGCCGCGGCGCTCGGCGTAACGGGTGAGCATGCGGAACAGGTCGCCGGCCCACAGGCCGGCCTCGTCGCCGCCGATGCCGGGCCGGATCTCGATGATCACGTTCTTGTCGTCGTTGGGGTCGCGCTCGACCATGGCCAGGCGGATCTCCTCCTCGAGCTCCTCCATCCGCTCGGTCGAGGTGCGCAACAGCTCGCGCAGCTCCGCGTCCTCGCCCTCCTCCAGCAGCTCCCGGGCGCCGACGGCGTCGTCGTTGGCGCGCCGGTACTCCTTGGCCAGCTTGGCGGCGTCCTCGAGGTCGCGATAGGCCCGTGAGGCCGCGGTGAACCGGGCCCGGTCGCTGATGACCGCCGGGTCCCCGAGCTCGTCCTCGAGCTCCTGGAAGCGCGTTTCGATCTGATCGACCAGGTCAAGCATCTGGCCGTCGAGTGTAGGGGGCGCTCTGTCCGCTAAAAGCGGGCCTGCAACGCGGCCACATCGGCCACGTACTGCTGGGTCTCCGCGTACTCCCCGTGCGCCTCCACCGACGCCAGGCCCTGGTAGTAGGCGGCGGCGGCGAGACTGTCCGAGCCGGTCTGGCTGACCAGGTTGTGCAGCAGCAGCACTCCGCCCTCGACGTTGTCGTAGGCCGAGCTGGGGTCGAGCGGCGCCCCGGGAGTCAGCACCTGATTGATCCACGCCCAGGTGGCCGGCTCGATCTGCATCACGCCGACCGCGCCGGTCGGAGAGACGACGTCGTTGTCATAGCCGCTCTCCTGCCAGCCGATCGCCTCGGCCAGCGACGGGCTGACCCCGGCGGACGCGGCTTGGGCGCCGACCTGGGAGCTGGAGACGTCCTCATCGGTCGGGTAGGGACCCGCGGAGGTGTCGCCGGAGATCTGCTGGTTGCCGGCGCCGGTGGCCGCGCCGGTGCTTGCGCCAGCGCCGGTGCTCGCGGTGCTGCCGGCGGGCAGCGTCAGAGTGCTGCCGGCGAGCAGCACGTGGTTGGGATTGAGGCCGTTGAGGGCCGCCAGCTGGGCGACGGTTGTGCCGCTGGCCGCGGCGATCGCGCTGAGCGTATCCCCCACCTGCACCTGGTAGGAACCGCCGGCGGCGCTCGTGCTGTCGCTCTCGCCGGTCGCACTCTCGCTGGTCGCGCTCTCGCTGTCGGTCGAGACATCGCTCGGGCTCGCGCCGGAGCTGGCGGGCAGCATCAGCTTCGCGCCGGCCAGCAGCGTGCCGTTGACAGACAGGCCGTTGACAGCGGCCAGGTGGGCCGGTGTGGTCCCGATCCGCGCGGCGATCGCGCTGAGCGTGTCGCCGGGCTGGACCATGTACAGGCGCCCCACACTGTCGGCGGCTGACGTCGCCGACGGACTCCCGGCAGTTGCGCCACCCACGGTGCTCATCGCGTCCGTGGTGCTGTCCTGGGGCGGGATCTCGATGACCTGCCCGACCCGGAGCTCGGCGCGGGACGACAGCCCGTTGGCGCTGGCCAGCGCGCTGACGCTGAGGCCGTCCGCGGCGGCGACGGAGGTGAGCGTCTCTCCCGCTGCCACGACGTGGGGGGAGTCCGCGACGGCGGCTGCGGGAAGCGCCAGGACGATGGTGGCCGCCAGGAGGGCGGTCTGCTTGGCGTACATACCCCGACAGTCTGGCGCCATCTCGCCACGATGAAAGTCCTGCAAATGACCGCCCAATTTGGGCGCGTCCGTGCGCTGGGAGGAGGTCGACGGCGCGCCGCGACGGTGGTTCAGGCGGAGACTTCGACCCCGATGAGATCGTCGGCGGTCAACGACCCCGGGGTCTCACGCGCCAGCACGGCGTCAAGCGCGGCGATGGCCACCGCGAGCTGATCCAGGGACGGCTCCGAGGTGGTGAGACGCTGGAGCTGCATGCCCGGCCACATGAGCCAGCGCACGCCGGGGTTGGCGCGGTTGCGCCCGGCCCACTTGATCACCTCGAAGGACAGGCCGCAGATGACCGGCACCCCGGCGATCCGGGTCAGCACGAGGATCCACCAGGCGGGTAACCCGATCGGCGCGAAGATGAAGATCGAGATGATCATCACGATGAGCAGGAAGCTCGTGCCACAGCGCGGATGCAGACGCGAATACAGCGCCGCACGCTGGGGCGTCAGCTCGTCGCCGGCCTCGTAGCAGGAGATCGTCTTGTGCTCGGCCCCGTGGTACTCGAGCACGCGGCGCATGTCGCTCAGACGGGCCAGCACCAGCAGGTAGATGAGGAAGATCGCCGTCCGCACGAACCCCTCGACGAGCCAGAACAGCCACGAGGACCCCAGCTGATGCTTGACCAGGCTGGTCAGCGTCACCGGGACCACGAAGAACAGGCCGATGGCGAAGGCGAGGGCCAGGACGATCGTGCCCGCCCAGACCCCTCCGGACATTCCGCCGCCGCCCTCCTGGGCGGCGATCTCGGGATCCCCGCTGACCTGGGCGTCGGTGGCGATGGCCAGGGCCCGGAATCCGATCGCCATGGAGTCGACCAGACCGACCACCCCCCGCACCAGCGGCCAGCGATACCAGCGGGGTCGGCCCACACCCGACTTGAGCTCGAAGGTGTCCACCCCGAGCGTGTCGTCGGGCAGGCGCATGGCTACGGACCAGTGCTTGACCCCGCGCATCATCACGCCCTCGATCACCGCCTGTCCGCCGACCGGGGCGTCGCGCGACGCCGTCAGCATGGGACCGGGGCTCAGGGCAGGGGCCGACGCGGCCAGGTCGCGTGACCCGGCCGCGTCAGCCGACACCTAGTTGGTGGTGCCAGCGGTGGTGCGAGCCGCGTTGCGGCCCTTGGCGACACGACGCTGGAAGCGCTCGACGCGTCCACCGGTGTCCATCAGCTTCTGACGGCCGGTGTAGAACGGGTGGCACTCGGAGCAGACCTCAACGTGGATCTCACCCCGGGTCGAGCGGGTCGTGAAGTGATTCCCGCAGGTACAGGTCACCGCGGCTTCGATGTAATTGGGGTGAATTTCAGTCTTCATAGCTACACAAAGGATAGCGACCTCTTGTGCCCGCTCAGGCGATGGTGTAGAGCGGGCCGTCGCCCCCTTCGGGCGGGGTCAGACGCCCACCCTTGGCGGTGATCGCGCCGCACTGCACGCAGTTGGTGTAGTTGACGATGACGTCGACGCGGCCTTGCTTCGGCGCGTCCTCGGGGAGCTCATAGACCCCGGCCGGACACATCCACATCCAGGTTTCGGCGATCTCCCGTGGGACGTGTCGCTCCAGCCGGATGTGGTTCGGAGCGTCGTCCCGGGTGGCGTTCCCGGACAGGTAGACCGACGACAGCTTGTCGAAGGTCAACGTGCCGTCCGGCGTGGGATAGCTGTCCTTGGTGTTGCCGATGAACATCGGAGCCTCGTCATTGCGATGCCAGGGCCAACGACCGCCCAGGGCATGGCCGTGAGCGGCCACGTTGAGCCCGGCCAACGGACCGCCGCGGAGGAAGCCCTGGGCCAGCGGCTGGCGGGTGTTGCGGCTCGACCACAGCTCCTTGCCGGTGGCGGACTTCTCCAGCGTCTCCTCGTACTTGGACAGCGGCGCCTGGCCCTTGAGCGAGCGGTAGATCGCCTCCGCCGCCAGGATCCCGGAGCGAATGGCGTGGTGGATGCCCTTCAGCGACACGCTGTCGACCAGTCCGGCGGCGTCACCGCACAGCACGGCGCCGGGCATGGTCAGCTTCGGCTTGGACCAGTAGCCACCCCCGGGCAGGGCCTTGGCCGACCAGGCCACGCGCTCGCCGCCGGAGAGGATCGACTTGACCATCGGATGGGTCTTGAACAGCTGGAGCAGGTCATGCGCCGAGGTCGTGGCGTCCCGGTACTCCAGGCCCACCACCATGCCGATCGAGACCAGATCATCACCGGTGGTGTCGTCACGCATCGGATACAGCCACGCGCCGCCCGTCTGCTTGTACTTCGGCGAGCGCTTCATCGGCCAGGGACCGAGGGTGTGGATGACCCGGTTCAGCGGCTTGGGGACCTTCCAGACCTCCTTGACCCCGAGCTCCCAGACCGGCGGCTCGCGAAATTCGGCCAGGTCGAACTCGCGGATCGCGGCGCCCGTGAGGTGGCCCCAGTTGCCGTCGGCCAGCACGGTGACCTTCGCCTTGATGTCGGCCCCGGGCTCGAAGTTGGAGAGCTCCTCGCCGTTGCGGCCCCGGCCCTTGTCACCCGAGCGGACGCCGACAACCTGGCCGTCCTCGACGATCAGCTTGGTGGCCGCCGTCTCGGTGAGCACGTAGGCGCCCGCCTCCTCGGCGGTGCGCTGCTGGAAGCGACCCAGGGCGGCCACCGAGATGACCTCGTTGCCCTCGTTGGCGAAGTTGGGCGGCGACTTGGGCAGCCGGATCGCCGCCTTGGCGTTGGGCATGAGGTAGACGGCGTCCTTCTCCACCTCGCCGAAGGCAAACCGGTTCTGGCGCCAGTCCTCCCGGGTCATGTCGGGGTAGAGCTGCTCCAGGGGACCGGGGACCATGACCGCGCCGGACATGAGGTGACCGCCACACGTCTTGGCCTTCTCGATGACCGCCACGGGGACCTCGCCCAGCTGCTCCCGCAGCTCCGGGTCCTTGGCCAGCAGTTGCAGCAGGCGGTTGGCCGCAGACAGACCCGCGGTCCCCCCGCCGACGATCGCCACCCCGACCTCGATGAACTCGTCATCGGGGTCGAGCCCGCGCTTGATCACGTCGTGCTCGGGGTCGAAGGGGGGCGGGAACTGGGCAGGCGTGAACGGCCCGTAGGCCGGTTTGCCGTCAGGATCGAGCACGCGACCCTCGTGTTTGCTGGGGCCGACTCCGGCTGCTGGTGTATCCGACATTGGTGTGTATTAGCCCTTCTTCGCCTTGATCGCGTCTGACAGCTTCGGGAGGATCTTGTTCAGATCACCGACGATGCCGAGGTCTGAGTACTCAAAAATCGGCGCGTTCGCGTCCTTGTTAATCGCCACGATGTTCTCCGAGGACTGCATGCCCACCTTGTGCTGGATCGCACCGGAGATGCCAGCGGCAAGGTACAGCTTCGGCGCGACGGTCTTGCCCGTCTGCCCGATCTGGGAGGCGTAGGGCGCCCAACCGGCGTCGACCACCGCCCGCGTCGCGGCGACGGCGGAGTTGGGACCGAAGGCCCCGGCCAGGTCATCGGCGAGTCCGACGTTGTCGGCCGAGCCGAAGCCGCGGCCGATGGCGACGAGCACGTCGGCGCCCTCGATGTCGACCTCGGCGCCGCGCGGCTCACCCCGGGTGATCAGCCGGGCGGCCTGGGAGAAATCCTCATACGCGACGTCGACGTCGATGATCTCGGGGTCAGCCCCGGGGGTCGCGTCGCGTCGGGGCTCGAAGGCGTTGATGCGGCCGATGATGATGCCCAGGTCGCCCTGGTAGCGGGACACCGACAGCTCGGAGTCGGCGAGGATGGGACGCAGGGCGACGAGCTCCCCGGGGTGGTCCCCGTCGGCTCTGACCTCGACGACCTCGGAGGTCAGACCGGCGCTGCGGCGGGCGGCCAGACCGCCGGCGATCTCGAAGCCGAGCAGGCCTCCGCCGAAGATGGCGTAGCGCTGTCCATGCTCGGCGATCACCGCGTCGAGGAAGTCCACGACCGGTCCGCCCAGGCCCGGGGTGCCCTGGGCCCGGAACACCTTGGTGGCGCCGTAGGCACCGAGGGTGCCCAGGAGCTCGTCGGTCAGCTCCTCGCCGCCGAGCACGGCGGCGTGGGCCGATCCGCCGATCTCCGCCGCGCGCGCGGCGGCCTCGGACACGGCGCCGAGGGAGTTCTTGTTGAGCGTGTCCTCATGGTGGAGGACGTAGACGAGGATGTCGGCCACTTCAGATCAGCTTCCGTTCATCCAACCACGCGACGATCGTCTTGACCGTCTGGTTGGTGTCATCGTCCTCGATCATCTGGCCGCCGGTTTTGGCCACCGGCGGGTGGAAGTCGCCGCACTGGACCCGTGAGCCCGCGCCGCCGACCTGGGTGATGTCGATGCCGGCGTCGGCCGCCGACTTGCTCTCCAGCGGCTTCTTCTTGGCCCCCATGATCGCCTTGAGCGAGGGGTAGCGCGGCTCGTTGATCGCGTCACCGACCGAGATCACCGCCGGGAAGGGGATCGCCAGGGTGTCGTAGCCGTACTCGGCCTGGCGCTCGAGGCGCAGGGCGCCGTCGACGACGTCGAGCTTGATGACCTGGCTCAGCGACGGCGCCCGGAGATAGCCGGCGACGACCGAGCCGACGGTGTAGGACTCGCCGTCGTCGGACTGCTGGCCGAGCAGGACCAGGTCGGGCGCCTCGGCCTCGAGCACCTTGGCCAGCGCATACCCGGTCGCGTGCACGTCGGAGCCGGCGAGCGCGTCATCGCTGAGATGGATCGAGCGGTCCGCACCGAGGGAGACGGCCTTGTGCAGCGCGCGCACCGCCGATTCGGGCCCCATGGTGACGGCGATGATCTCGTCGACCTCGATCTCGTTCCCCTCCTTCAACTGCACGGCGCACTCGATGGCGTGGGTGTCGTACGGGTTGAGGTTCTTCTCGCCGGAACGGTCGATGCGGCCGGTGCTCGGATCGATCCGCTTCTGCACGGCGGCGTCCGGCACCTGTTTGACGAGGACGGCGATTTTCAGGGCCAAGGGGGGTGCCTCCTGGGATGGTGACGGGCCCGTTTACAGGCGCTTTAGATAGTACGGGAGCCGAACTTCAGACGCCGTGCTGGCGGAGTGGCGGCCGACAGCCGCTCCAGCAGCTGCTCGGAGTGCGCGGCGGCGCCCGAGCGCCGCAGCAGCCCCTGCGCCCGCGGGCCGATCCGGAGCCGGAGCGCCAGCGGCCACAGAGCCCGCACCGCGCCGCCGGCGGCGCCGAGCGAGATGAGCCCGGCCAGCACCTTCAGGCGCCGGCCGAGGGGATCGAGGGTCAGGGTCTGCCAGCCGCGCTGCTTGGCCACGTCGGCCAGGGTCCGGTCGGGATTGACCACGACGGCGTGACCGACGACGCTGAGCATCGGCACGTCCGAGGCGCTGTCGGAGTAGGCGTAGGACTGACTGAGGTCATAGCCGTGCTCGGCGGCCAGGCGGCGGATCTCGGTGGCCTTCTGCTCCCCGTAGACGAAGGGCCCATCCGAACGTCCGGTGTAGATCCCGTCGACCTGATCGGAGAAGTGCGAGCCGATGCCGCCGTCGAAGACGAGCACATGGGCGAGCACCCAGGCGAGCTCCTCGTTGGCCGCGGTGATGATCCACACGTGACGCCCGGCGTCCTGATGGGCGTAGGCGATCTCCAGCATCTGTGGGTAGATCCGCGGCAGGACGCGCAGCAGCACCGGCAGGCCGAGCCGCTCGAAATCCTTGACCCGGTGCCCCCCCACCGAGGCGGCGATCCGGTCCTTGAGCTTGGAGGTCTCCAGATCCGAGGCGCCCCGGAGCCGGAACTTGAGGTTGGCGATGGCGTCGCCGTAGAGCTGGCGGCGGCTGATCAGCCCGGCCGCCCGGACGGCCCGCGCGAACTGGAACGCCGAGGACCCCTGCATGAGGGTCTTGTCGAGGTCGAAGAAGGCGGCTCCACGCCCATTGACCATGGGTTCAATGGGCGTGCCCTCGGTGACCTCGGGTTCGGACAACTGACTCGGCTACCCGGCGACTAGTTGTTGGCGACTTCGATGAGCACGGCGTCGCCCTGGCCCCCGCCGGAGCAGATCGCCGCCACGCCCAGCCCGCCGCCGCGACGCCGAAGCTCCAACGCGAGGTGCCCGATGATGCGTCCGCCGGAGGCGCCGATGGGATGCCCCAGGGCGATCGCGCCACCGTCGACGTTGACCCGGTCGGGGTCGATGTTCAGCATGCGCACGCTGTTGAGGGCGACCGAGGCGAACGCCTCGTTGATCTCCCATAGATCGATGTCGGCCGGGTCGATCCCGAGCTTGTCAAGCAGCTTCTGCGCCGCCAGTGCCGGGGTCTTGGCCAGGTAGGCGAAGTCGTCCGCGGTCTGGGCCTGGCCGAGGATCGTCGCCAGCACCGTCTTGTGATTCGCCTTGGCCCACTCGTCACTGGACAGCACCAACGCCGAGCCACCGTCGTTGACCCCGGGCGCGTTGCCGGCGGTGTGGGAACCCTCCTTGCCGACCAGGCCCGGCAGCTTGGCCAGTGCCTCCAGGGTCGTATCCGGACGGACCGCCTCGTCGCGTTCGACCACGGTGTCACCCTTGCGGGAGCTGATGGTCACCGCCACGATCTCCTCCGCGAACTTGCCCGACTCGATCGCCTGAGCCGCCAGCTGCTGGGAGCGCAGCGCGAACCGGTCCAGGTCCGGACGCGTCAGCTCCAGCTCGTCCCCCACCTCGGTGGCCTCCACGAACATCTGCTTGCCCGAGAACGGGTTGGTGAGGCCATCGTGGACCGTCGCGTCGAGGGCCTTGACATCCCCCATGCGATAACCGAAACGCGCCCCCGGCAGCAGGTAGGGACCATTGGACATCGACTCCTGACCGCCCGCCACGCCCACGGTCACGTCGCCTCCGCGGATCGCCTGGTCGAGCATGCCGACCGCCCGCACACTGGAGGCGCACACCTTGTTGATCGTCTCAGAGGACACCTCACGAGGGATGCCCGCCTTGATCTGGGACTGGCGGCTGGGGATCTGTCCCTGACCGGCCTGGATCACCTGACCCACCACCACGTGATCCACCTGCTCGGGCGCGACGTCCGCGCGCTCCAGCGCCGCCTTGATCGCGAAACCACCGAGGTCGGTCGCGTCGAGTGAGGCGAGGCTGCCACCGAGCTTCCCGAAGGGCGTTCGCGCAGCGGAGAGGATCACTGTCTTGGGCATGTAGGTCGTCGACTCCCGGGGTCTGGTGGGTGGGGCTGACTAGGTTAGGGCCTACCGGCGAGGACTCGGCCGGGTGCTCAGATGCGCAGAAGCCCGAGGATCTCGCGGCGCAGGGCCAGCGGTCCCTCGAAGCGCACCCGTCCCGTCGCCACCTTCGACAGCGCCGCGCGTCCCCGCGGAGTGATCGGGTTGGGCAGGCCGCCCATGGCCACCGGAGTCGAGAGCAGGGACACGAGATCAGGCAGCGCACCCTCGATTCTCAGGGCCGGGTGTTCGGCCGGACCGTCCTCCACGAGCACGTGGCCCGGCGTGAAGATGACCCGCGTGGCGGGGTAGGGCCCGATGACCTTGACCTCCAGCTGGAGGTCGAGCCGGTTGGCCCGGTCGGGCCGCCGGCGCACCCCGCGCTCGACGATGGCGACCAGGGCCGGCGCGAGACCGCCGTCGCTGTGGTGACCGAGCTCGACCCGCGGGGGCAGCTGTCCGCTGACGTGGGCGTCGCCGCGGGACCCGCGCCCGGCGTCGATCGCGTCGAGCTCGCTGGTCAGCTCTCCCAACGCCGCCGCCTCGGCCGAGACATCCGCTCCGAGCCGGGTTTCGCTGACTCGGACGACGTCCGCGGGGCTCGCGCGTGGATCCTCGACGCTCACCCCGTGAAGGGTAATGCGGCGTTCGGGGGTCTGTGACCTGGCCGACCCGCCTGCGATTACCATCGTCGCGTGCCGCCGCACGACGCCGTCGAGACCCACCCCGAGCCGACCCCCACGGCGGCCGGGGCTTCGCCTGCCAAGCCGGCATCCGCGGTGCCCAAGCCGGCCAAGCTCGCCCCGCCCGCCTCGCGGGCGCTCCCACTGCGCACCGGACCGGCGCCGCTGCACGGAGGGCCGCTGGCGTTCTGGCGCTTCGCGCGACAGCACCACCTCCTGCGCTGGGGGTACGTGCCGCTGATCGCGCGCTGGGGCTGGCTGAAGCTGCGTTACCGCGGACGCTTTGTCACCGACGGCCTGTGCTTCGTGCTGCCGGGCGTGAAGTTCGAGATCGGCCCCGAGGCCAAGGTGATCATGGGCCGCTGGTCGTGGTTGGGCCAGGGCACCAAGGTGCGGGTGCACGAGGGCGTGCTGGAGATCGGCGCCAAGTCGGTGCTCGGCCAGGAGTGCACCCTCTCCTGCTACCAGCACATCTCCATCGGCCGTGAGTGCATCATCGCCGACCGCACGATGATGATCGACTTTGACCACGGCATGGTCGAGACCGAGCGGCCGATCCGCGAGCAGGGCATCTACAAGCGCAACGTCCGCGTCGGTCACAACGTGTGGATCGGCTATGGCGCCTGCCTCCTGCGCGGCGTCACGGTGGGGGACAACGCGGTGATCGGCACCTCCTCGGTGGTCACCAAGGACATTCCCGACAACGCGGTCGTCGCCGGCGCACCGGCCGAGGTCATCCGCCTGCGCGACGCGCCCCAGACCTTCCGCTGGGGCTGATCAGCGACAGATCGCCAGGAAGTCGAGAGCGCGGTCGAGTCGCTCGGGTGCCAGGGTGAAGTCGGCGCTGGAGATCGCCGGGTTGAAGCGGTCATAGAAGGGCGCCGAGAGGCCCAGGGTCGTGTGCACCCGGTCCCACCCCAGCTTCAGCGCCCGCTCGTGCAGGGCGAGGCGCCGGGCGTGGAAGACCCCGAGGACGTCGACGGCGTCGAAGCTGGCCTGACACAGCGCGGTGAACTCCTCCGCGCGGTACTCCTTGATGTGCCAGGGGTTCTCGGACTTCTCCGCGCCGGGCGGAGCCAGGGTCAGCAGGTTGGGGGTGCTGATGTAGGCGACGCCGCCGGGCTTGAGCAGCGCCTTGAAGTGGGCCAGCACGGCGGCCGGGTCCTGAACGTGCTCGATGGTCTGGAGGAACACGACCGCATCGAAGCTGTTCGCCTGGCCCCAGGTCTCGACCAGGCCGCGGGCAAACCGCAGGTTCGGCGCGCGGTAGCGCAGGCGGGCGTGCTCGTGAGCCTCGGGGTTGGCGTCGACGCCAACCACCGCGGCCGCCGAGCCGGCCAGAACCATCGCGCCGTAGCCCTCACCACAGGCCATGTCGAGGACCGACCGGCCACCGACCCGGCGGGCGATCCACTCATAGACGACAAGGTGACGGCGGTACCAGTAGTTCTCCGCGGGCACGTCGGGCAGCGTGCGCTCACCGGTCAGAGACAGTGGGGGAACGCCGTCTGGCTGGTTCTCCTGAAGGTAGAGATCGGGGGCGCTCACGGGGAGCCGACAGGGTAATGTGCGCGAACCGATGGCAGTCCTCTCCCCCGACGAGATCCGTGACGTCAACACCCGCTACCACGATGTCGCGGCGGCCTCCTACGACGCGAAGTGGGGCATCGACTTCGGCCAGATCGGCCAGGATCAGGTGCTGGGCAAGGTGCGCAAGCTGTTCACCCCCGCGGTGCTGTCACACGGCTTCTCCCGCGCGCTGGAGATCGGTGCGGGAACCGGGTACTTCAGCCTCAACCTGAAGCAGGCGGGAGTGATCGGCGAGTTGGTGTGCACCGACATCTCCCCCGGCATGGTCGAGGTGCTCAACGCCAACGTCGCACGGCTGGGGCTCAGCGACGTGTCGGCCATCCGGGCGGACGCCGAGGCCCTGCCCTTTCCCGATGACTCCTTCGACCTGGTGCTCGGCCACGCCGTCCTCCATCACCTTCCCGACCTCGAGCGATCCTTCTCCGAGTTCCGTCGCGTGCTCAAGCCGGGCGGGCGCATCCTGTTCGCCGGGGAGCCCTCACGGCTCGGTGACCGCATCGCCCAGGGCCCCAAGCGGGCGGCCAACTACCTCGGCGAGTCCTGGCGCCTGGCCGTGGGAGCCGCCCCCCCGCCCCCTCACGCCGAGGCCGGATCGGCCGAGGAGGCCGATCACGGACTCGAGCAGTTCGTCGACATCCACGCCTTCGTGCCCGGTGACCTCACGCGGGTGGCTGCCGGGGCAGGGTTCGACGCGATCACCGTGCGCGGTGAGGAGCTCCTGGCCAACTGGTTCGGCTGGTTCAACCGCGTGCTGGAGTACCACGCCGACCCCCAGGACGTGCCGATGTGGTGGCGCAAGTACGCCTTCCACGGCTACCTCGCGTTGCAGAAGCTCGACCGCGCGGCGCTCGAACCGCGGCTGCCCGCATCGATCTTCTACAACCTGCTCCTGACCGCCCAGCGCCCCGACGCATGAGCCCCGAACGCGTGGAGCAGGAGTTCCCGCTGTTCCCGCTCGGGCTGGTCGCCCTGCCCAGCGAGGCGGTGCCGCTGCACATCTTCGAAGAGCGCTACCGGACGATGATCGACATGTGCGTCAGCGAGGATCGCGAGTTCGGGATCGTGTGGCTGGCCGACGACGGACTGCGGGAGATCGGCTGCGCCTGCCAGGTCGAGCAGGTCCTCGAGACGCTCGAGGACGGGCGCATGAACATCCTCACGCGGGGAACCCAGCCGATCCGGATCATCGAACGCCAGGGGCATCTCCCCTATCCGGCGGGCGTGGTCGCGTTTCTCGCCGACGTCGCGGAGGATCCCGACGAGGCGCTGCTCGCCGATGTCCGCGCCGCCTATCGGGTCCTCGTCCAGCGGGCCACCGAGCGCGAGCTCGAGACGGCCGAGCTGGCGGAACTGGGCGCCTATGACATGGTCGCCACCGTCGAGTTCGGCCTCGACGCCAAGCAGGGCCTGCTCGATCTGCGCTCGGAGAACGCCCGGCTCGGACTGGCTCTGCGCCTGTTCCGTGCGGCCATCAAGC
This sequence comes from Solirubrobacteraceae bacterium, assembly GCA_965198695.1. Taxonomy (GTDB): domain Bacteria; phylum Actinomycetota; class Thermoleophilia; order Solirubrobacterales; family Solirubrobacteraceae; genus Palsa-465. The sequence continues at coordinate 696,063 of CBDAPW010000004.1, forward strand.
GCCTGGAGTTCGTGGACCGAGCCCAGACGCGGGCCAAGTCAAACGGGAAGGTCCGCTTCGGCTGACCGGACGGGGTCTGGGCGCATACTGACGGTATGCCCAAGACCATCGTCATCACCGGGGCGAGCGACGGCATTGGTGCCGCCGCTGCCCGCCAGCTGCACCGTGACGGCCACCAGATCGCCGTGGTGGGCCGTTCTCCCGCCAAGACCCGGGCTGTGGCGGCCGAGCTCGGCGCCGACGCGTTCATCGCCGACTTCACTCGCCTGGAGGAGGTCCGTCGCCTCGCCGGCGAGCTGGACGCCGCCTATCCACGCATCGATGTGCTGGCCAACAACGCCGGCGGCATCTTCGGCGACCGGACCAAGACCGTCGATGGGCACGAGATGACTTTTCAGATCAACCACCTGGCGCCTTTCCTCCTCACCCAGCTGCTGTTGGACAAGCTGATCGCCTCCGGCGCGTCGGTCATCCAGACCTCGAGCGTCGGTGCCCGCGCACTGGCCCCCAAGCTCAACCTCGACGACCTCGACATGGACGCGAACTTCAACGCGATGCGGGCCTACGGCGCGGCCAAGCTCGAGAACATCCTTTTCACCAAGGAGCTGGATCGCCGCTACCGCCCCCAGGGCATCTCCGCGGTGGCCTTCCATCCCGGCAACGTGGCGACCAGCTTCGGATCCGGATCGACCAGCGCAATCATGCGCTTCGTCTATCCCCTCATGCGCTTCACCCTGATCACCCCGGAGAAGGGTGCGGACCAGCTCGTGTGGCTATCGGTGGGCCAGCCCGGCCGGGACTGGCAGACCGGTGAGTACTACGAGAAGCGCAAGGTCGCTCCCACCAACGCCCAGGCCGCCGACGCCGAGCTGGCGCGCGGCCTGTGGGAGCGCTCGGAGCAGATGCTCGCGGGGGCGGCGCAGGCGGGGTGAGCCCCGGCGCTATCGCCGGGGCATGAACTCGGGCACGTCCAGGTCCATCGAACTGGAGCGCACCGGACGGTCGCGACGGTCGCTGAGACGGATCCGCTCGGACGCGCGCTCGGTGTCGGCCGGACGCTCGCGTGAACCCTGGCGCGCGCTGGAGATGCGCTCCGAAGCCCGGGCCAGCTCGCGGTCGATGGCCCGCGGCCGCGGCTCGCCGTAGCGGGTGGCCACGACCGTGACCCACACCGTGTCGTCACCGAGTGCCTCATCCACCATGGCGCCGAAGATGATGTTGGCGTCCGGGTGAGCCGCCTCGGCGACCGCACGGGCCGCCTCGTTGACCTCCCACAGGGAGATGTCGCTGCCGCCGGTGATCGACAGGAGGATGCTGCGGGCGCCCTCCATGCTCGTCTCCAGCAGCGGGCTGGAGACCGCCGCCTGGGCGGCGTCGACCGCGCGGTCCTCACCGGTGCCCATGCCGATGCCGAGCAGGGCGTTGCCGGCGTCGGTCATGACCGTGCGCACGTCGGCGAAGTCGAGGTTGATGAGACCGGGCAGGGTGACGAGATCCGAGATGCCCTGAACGCCCTGGCGGAGCACGTCGTCGGCCACGCGGAAGGCCTCGACCATCGAGGTGCGACGGTCGAGCACCGACAGCAGCCGGTTGTTGGGCACCACGATCAGGGTGTCGACCTCGGCGGCCAGCGCCTCGATCCCCGCCTCGGCCTGCTCACGACGGCGGTTGCCCTCGAACTGGAACGGGCGGGTGACGATGCCGACGGTGAGCGCCCCGAGCTCACGGGCGATCTGGGCGACGACGGGCGCCGCGCCGGTGCCCGTGCCACCCCCGGCTCCAGCGGCCACGAAGACCATGTCCGAGCCGCGCAGCATCGCCTTGATGCGGTCGTAGTCCTCCCGAGCGGCCTGGCGGCCGAGCTCCGGGTTGGCCCCGGAGCCGAGCCCGCGGGTGATCGAGTCGCCGATGTGCAGGGTGAGATGGGCCGCCGACTGCTGCAGAGACTGCAGATCGGTGTTGATGGCGATGAACTCGACGCCGTGGACCTGGGCCTCGATCATGCGGTTGACGGCGTTGACCCCGGCGCCACCAACGCCGACGACGCGCAGGATCGGCGTGCCGACGGGGCGGCCGACGGCGAACTGCTCGCCGGAGCCGTGATTGGCGTAGGGGTCTTGGGGAGCTGGTGTCATCGCGGGCGCCGGCTCAGCGCGTCGGGGCGGGGTGACGTTCTCGGCAAGCTCAGACGAGAAGGCATGGCGCAGACGCTCCTGGGGCGTGGGCACCACCGGCTTCTCATACACCGCGTCCATCGTGGCGGACTCGTTCAGCCCCGGGTGGGGCACCGCGCGGGCGGGCTCGGGAGCCGGTGCTGGCGCGGGCGTCGGCTCTGGCACCGGCTTCGCGGCCTCCACCGGCAGCTGCTGCTGGGTGTGCTCGTCCTCGACGGTGTCATCCGCGGTCTTGCGGAACAGCTGGGAGAGCGGTCCTTCGCGCATGCTGGCGCGCTTAGCGTTTGTCATCTGACAGGACCTCCTTGGCGAGCTGCCTGTAGCTGTGCGCCGCCATACCGTCGGGATCATATTTGAGGACAGACATACCCTTCACCGGCGCCTCGGCAAAACGCACCGTGCGCCGAATGCGCGAAGCGAACACGCGCTCGCCGAAGTTCTCCTCCAGCAGCTCGATCGCCTCTTTGGCGTGGAGCGTGCGCGTGTCGACCATGGTGGGCAGGATGCCCTCGATCTCCACATCGGGGTTGAGGTTCTCCCGGATCATCTCAAGCGTGTTCTGGAGCTGGATCAGCCCGCGCATCGACAGATACTCGCACTGAACGGGGACGATGACCTTATGAGCCGCGGTGAGGGCGTTGATCGTCAGCAGGCCGAGGCTCGGCGGGGTGTCGATGAACACGAAGTCGTAGTCGTCCTCGATCTCCTTCAGCGCGCGCTGGAGCGAGCGCTCGCGACCGATCATCGTCGACATGGCGATCTCGGCGCCGGCCAGGTCGATGGAGGCGCAGGCGATGTCGACCTCACGCTTGCGGATGACCTCGCGGATGGAGACCTTGTGGACCAGCACGTCGTACATCGACTTCTCGAGCGTGTCGGGGTCGATGCCCTGGGACATGGTCAGGTTGCCCTGGGGGTCCATGTCGGCACAGAGCACCCGGTGGCCCTCCTCCGCAAAGGCGGCGGCCAGGTTGAGAGTGGTCGTGGTCTTGGCGACGCCACCCTTCTGGTTGGCGAACGCGATCACCTTGGTCACGAGAGTGCCCCCTGGGAGCGTGCTGAGGATGGGGAGATCATTCGCGCCTGTATTCGCAGATATCGGGGCGATTCCTTCAAGCCGGGCCGGTTCCGTCCGCCGAATGCTCTAAGCGGCTCACTCCGCCGCGGCGGCGGTCGGGCGGGGGCACGGCGCTATGTTGGCGATCGTGCCGGTTGACCTGCTCAGCCACCGTCTGATCTTCGTCACCGGCAAGGGCGGGGTGGGGAAGTCAACGGTGGCCCGCACCCTTGGCCTCGTTGCGGCTCGCCGCGGCTCCCGGGTGATCGTGGCCGAGCTGGCGCCCCCGGGCAGTGGCGCGGGGATCGAGGAGGTGGAGCTCGCCCCGGGACTGTTCAGCATCGCCATCGACCCCCAGGCGGCGATGGAGGAGTACCTGCGCGTCAAGGCCGGGCCGGTGGGCGGCGCCCTGTCGCACTCGCGCCTGTTTGCGGCGCTGGCCATGGCGACCCCGGGCCTGCGCGAGCTCCTGGGTGTCGGCAAGATCTGGGAGCTGGCCCAGTTCGAGCGCCGCACCCGGGACGGTGCGATCTACGACCTCGTGGTGGTCGACGCGCCGGCCACGGGTCACGGGGTCGCGGCGCTGCGCACCCCGCGGGTGTTCGCCGACACCGCACGGGTGGGGCCGATCGCGCACCAGGCCTCGACGATCGCCGCCACCATCGCCGACCGGTCCTTCACCGCCGTGGTCGGGGTGAGCATGGCCGAGGAGATGCCCGTGCAGGAGACCCTGGCGCTCAGCGAATCGCTGGTCGAGGACGGACTGGGGCTCGACCTGGTGGTGCTCAACGCCCGCTACGGCGAGCGCTTCAGCGCGGCGGAGCTGGAGCGGATCCGCGGGGCCACGGCCCACCTCGATGACCGGGGCGGCGCCGGTGGCGCGGCGACCGCGAACGTCGCCTTCGGCACGGTCGACTCGGCGCTGGCCGCGGCCGTCTCGGCCCAGGCGCGGACCCTCGATCAGCAGGACCACGCCGATCGCCTGGCCCGGGCGTTCGGGGATCGGCTGGTGTCGTTGCCCTTCCTGTTCTGCGAATCGCTCGGTGAGGCGCAGCTGGGCCAACTCGCCGACGCGCTGGAGGCGGAGCTGGCATGAACGTGCCTGAGCTGCTGGCGGGCAAGCGGATCTGCGTGTGCGCCGGATCAGGCGGAGTGGGCAAGACGACCACTTCCGCGGTGATCGCCCTCGGCATGGCCGCACGGGGCCTGCGCGTCTGTGTGATCACCATCGACCCGGCCCGACGGCTCGCCACTGCGCTGGGCCTCCAGGAGCTCGGCAACGAGCCCCGCCAGGTCGACCCGGCGCGCTTCGCCGAGGCCGGACTCGAGGTCAGCGGGGAGCTGTGGGCGATGATGCTCGATCCCAAGCGGACCTTCGATGACCTCATCGAGGCCTCCGCCCCCACACCTGAACGCGCCGAGGCGATCAAGGCGAACGGGATCTATCAGCAGCTGTCCTCGGCGGTGGCCGGTTCCCAGGAGTTCACCGCCGTGTCCAAGTTGTATGAGCTGGCGTCATCTGACGCGTTCGACCTGCTCGTGCTCGACACGCCGCCGGCGCGCAACGCGCTGGACTTCATCGAGGCACCGCGTCGGCTGACCGGCTTCCTCGAGGGTCGCGCGCTCCAGGCGCTGCTGCGGCCCACCGGGTTGGGTCTGCGGCTACTCGGTGCCGGCGCGGCGCCGCTGCTCAGTGGCCTGCGACGCGTCACCGGGGTCGACCTGATCTCCGACATCACCACCTTCTTCGGCCTGCTCGGCCCGATGACCGCGTTGTTCAGCGAGCGCGCGAGCGCGGTCGAGTCACTCCTGCGCTCACAGGAGACCGCCTTCGTGCTGATCGCCTCCGCCCAGGCGACGTCGATCGACGAGGCGCTGTGGTTCCGCGAGACCCTCGAGGCGGGCGGGCTGCCCTTCACCGGGGTGGTGGTCAACCGCTTCCACCATGACCTCACCGGTGGCCTCGGGGCAGAGGCGCTCAGCGCCGCACTCGTCGCTCAGCTGGCTGAACTGCTCGACGGGGACATCGACCTGGCCGGACGCATCGCGGCCAACTTCGACGACTATCACCGGCTCGCTGCGCGTGACGCGCTCAGCCTGGCCCGACTGACCGGCGGTCTCGACGGGGAGCCGGTCATGACCGTGCCCCAGTTCGACGGGGAGATCCACGACGTCGCAGGCCTCGTACGCATCCACGAGTACCTGTTCGGCTCCGAGGAGCAGCGCGAGCGGCTGATCGCCGCATTGGTGGCCTGATCCGCGCGGCCCGTCGCAGCGATCAGCGCTATCAGCCTCCGCCCGCGTCCGCCGGCCACACCACCACGGCGTCGGGGTCGAGGTGAACCAGACACGAGTCCCCCTCGGAGATCGCCACCGCCGCGGTGCGGCGCGACCTCAAGCTGGGGCCACCCTCCAGCGTGACGGTCATCTCGATGCTGGCACCGAAGTCGACGATGTCGGTCACGACGGCCCGATGGTCGTCTCCGGACAGGGCCGCTGGCATGCGACCGCCGTCGGGTGGCGGCTGAGCCGGGGCGCCACGCTCGACGCGGGTGAGCGTGACCCGCTCGGGGGGAACCGACCAGAAGACCGGGGTGCCGGGTTCCATCTGGCGGGTCGTCGCCAGCCTGACGCCGCCGGCGAGCACCACCCCGTCCTCACCTGCCACCCCATCGCGGATGTTGGCCATGCCGATCAGCCGGGCCACCTCGGAGGAAGCCGGCCGGCGGTACACCTCGGTGAGTGAGCCGGCCTGCAGGACCCGCCCGTCAGAGACGACCATGATCTCGTCGGCCAGCAGGGCCGCCTCCTCGGGGTCATGGGTCACCAGCACGGTGGACAGCCCGGTCTCGCGCTGGAGCCGGCGCAGCTCACGCCTGAGTTCGTCACGGACCGGGGCATCGAGGGCGGAGAACGGTTCGTCGAGGAGGACGACATCGGGCGCCGTGGCGAGCGCGCGGGCCAGGCTGACGCGCTGGAGCTGTCCACCTGAGAGCTCGTTGGGGTAGCGGTCGCCGAGGCCGTCCAGGTGCAGGGTCTGCAGCCACCAGGCGGCACGGGCCGGGTCGACCCCGACGCCGAAGGTCGCCTGCTGCCAGACCGTCTGGCCTGGCAGCAGGGCCAATCCCTGGGGGACGTAGCCGATCCGGCGTCGCTCGGGCGCCACGGCACCCACATCACGATCGCCGTAGGTGACCTCTCCCACCCGGGGACCCAGCAGCCCGGCCAGCGCCCGCAGGGTCATCGACTTGCCCGAGCCCGAGGGCCCGAGGATGGCCAGCCGGTGGCTGCCCGCCGGGTGGGCCACCACGAGATGGAAGCTGCCCACGGTGGCATCGACGTCAAAGCCGACGGGCGTGGCCGGCGTCGGCGCGGGCGCCAGCGGCGCCGGAGCTCGGTGGCGGCGCAGACGACGCGGCGCGCGGATGGCCCCCGCCGCGATGGCCAGGACGGCGACGCCGAAGGTGAGCAGCGTCGGGGCCTCGGCCTGGGACAGCGGCGCCGAGGAGAACAGGTTGTCCACGTAGACCGGGATGGTGTAGGGGTGATAGGCGAGGACCACCGTGGTGCCGTACTCGCCGAACGCTCTCAGCCACATGAGGATCAGGCCGGCGCGGATGCCGTCCGACGCGGCCGGGACATCGACCCGGAGGAACCGCGCCAGCGGCCGGTGGCCGAGGGTGGCGGCGACCTCACCCAACGAGGGATCGACGGCGCGGAAGGCGCTGCGGGCGATCACCACGAGGAACGGCAGCGACACGAACGACTGGGCGATGACCACGCCGATCATCGTCTCGGTGAGCCGTTCGCCCGACAGCTTGCCGAGGAACGTGTAGGGACCGACGATGTAGATGAGCAGGACGCCGCTGATCAGCGGCGGCACCGCCAATGGGAGCTGGACCACCACCCCGACGGCGGACGACAACCAGCCGCGATGACGGGCCAGCACGTAGGCGAGGGGAATCCCCAACAGCACCCCGATGAGCGTCGCGATCGTGGCGCCCTCGACCGACACACGCAGCGCTCCCCACAGACCCTGCGCATTCCAGCCTGCGTTGGTGCCGCTGATGACCCGGACGACGAAGGCCCCGACGGGGTAGGCCAGATACAGGACCAGCAGGGCGCCGAGCCAACGCAGGAGGCGCGGCGCCCTGTTGGAGACCATCACACCACGGTAACTAGAGAGTGCCCTTGAGGGCGCTGGGGACGCCCGAACCATTCACCTTGGCCGGCGAGACGACGCCGAACTTGTCGGCCTTCATCAGCTTCTGACCCGTCGGCCCGAGCAGGAACTTGATGAACGCCTCCGCCGCGGCGGTGTGCGGCGCGTTCTTGAGCAGGGTGATCGTGTAGTCGCCAGCCAGGTTGACCCCGGCGAGCTTGACCCACGGGCTGCCCTGGGAGATGGCGTCCGCCTCATACATGAACGAGGCATCGAGCTGACCGGTCTGGATGTCGGCCTCCTCGGTGTCCTCCTCGAACTCATCCGACGTCTCGGTGGCCAGCTTCTTCAGCGCCGGCAGGTTCTTCGCCTTGGCCGTGTCGAGCAGCGCCTCGCGGGCCAGCACGCCGCCGGGATCCTGGCTCGGGTTGGTCCGCCCGAGGCGGAACCCCGGGAGCGTGATCACGTCGTACCACGGCTTGGTCTTCAGGTCCGTGGCGAATGTGCTCTTCGGGTAGTAGCCGAGCACCTCCGGCGAGCTCGCGAAGTCCGCGTACCAGCTCACCCAGCTGCCGTTCTTGGAGCCCTCGAGGGTCTGATCGACCGCCGGGCTGGCACTGACGAACACGTCACCGACATAGATCCCGTTCTTGATGTCGGTGGCGAGTGCGGAGGAGCCGTGGGAGATGTCATTGAGGGTGTAGCCGGTGGCCTTGTGGAAGGCCGGGGCGACCGATTTGGTCATCAGGGTGTCCAGCGACCCGGCCGACAGCACCGTGACCTCGCCGGAGTTCGTCGCCGCGGGTCCCAACGTCCGGTGTGTCGACGTCGCCGCGGACGCCTCGGTGGCGATTCCGGCGCACGCGGCCCCCGCCAGGGCCAGACTCACGATGTACTTGGGATGCTGAAAGCGACGACGTCTCATTGCGGACCTCCAGGGGTTCAACCGACCTAGGTAATGCATATGCAGGGGCCCTGAAGGTACCGCACTCGATCCTGGCCGGCGCCCGCAACGGCTTGGGGCCGTCATATAGGTTGAAGAGATGTCCTCCCATTCCGGTAGCTACACCCTCGGCCCCGACAACGCGACGCTCACGGTCCGGACCGGGACCGCCGGCGCGATGGCCAAGGCCGGCCACAACCTGGAGATCCGGGTCGGCGCCTGGTCTGCCCAGCTCACGCTCGGGGACGACCCGGCGGCCATGTCGCTGTCTCTGGAGGTCGACTCCTCCAGCCTCAGCGTGATCAGCGGCGCCGGCGGTCCCAAGACGTTGTCTGACGACGACAAGGTCAAGATCAAGAAGACGATCGACGACAAGATGTTCAAGGGCCGCGAGATCAGCTTCCGCTCCAGCGGTGCGCACGAGGATGGCGCCGGAGGGCTTCATGTCCACGGTGAGCTCAACCTGCTCGGCCGCACCGGTCCGGCGGAGTTCAGCCTGAAGATCGACGATGACGGCCACCTGAGCGCGGTCACCGAGGTCGCTCAGACGGCCTTCGGGATCGAGCCCTACTCGGCCATGCTCGGGGCACTCAAGGTCAAGGACGAGGTCGAGATCGCCGTCGACGGGGTGCTGCCCGCCCAATGAGTCCGGAACTGCTGAAGATCGACGCCGCGCTGAGCATCGTCCTCGAGCGGGCGCTGGCCCTCGAGGCCGAGTCGGTTCCCACCGCGGAGGCCGACGGCCGCTATCTGCTCGCCCCGGTCACCGCGAGCATCGACCTGCCGCCGTTCACCAACTCGGCGATGGACGGCTACGCGGTGCGGGCCGCCGATACGCCCGGCACCCTCGAGGTCGTCGGTGAGTCCGCCGCCGGCCGCCCGTGTGCCACGCGCGTGCAGGCCGGACAGGCGGTGACGATCTCCACCGGCGCCGTGTTGCCCGACGGCGCCGACGCCGTCGTCCCGATCGAGCGGGTGCACACCGCCAACGCCGCCGAGAGCGGCCTGGACACCATTGACGTTCCCGAGCCGGTCGCCGTCGACGAGGCGATCCGCCACCGCGGCGGGGACATCACCGCCGGCACCGAGGTCCTGGCGGCCGGCATCCGGCTCGGCCCGGCCCAGATCGGCGCCGCCGTCGCCTCCGGCGCCGCCAGTGTCAGCTGCGGGCGTCGCCCGCGGGTGGCGGTGCTGACCACCGGGGATGAGCTGGTGGCGTCCGGCGGTCCCTTGGCTCCCGGGGAGATCTATGACTCCAACGGACCGATGCTGGCCGCCGCGCTCAAGCGCGCCGGTGCCGTCGTCACCAGCATCGCGGCGGCGGCCGACACGCCCGAGGCCCACCGGGCCGCCCTGGCCCAGGCCCTCGAGCACGACGTGGTCATCTCCACCGGCGGTGTGTCGGTGGGCCCACATGATCTCGTGCGCGGGATCGGCGCTGAACTGGGCGTGCAGGAGCTGTTCTGGCGGGTCAAGATGCGGCCCGGGAAACCGCTGTCCTTCGGCATCAAGGACGCCACACTCGTCTTCGGCATCCCCGGCAATCCGGTGTCGGTGCTCGTCTGCTTCGAGCTGTTCGTCACGCCCGCGCTCGCCGCACTCCAGGGCGCGGTGGCTCCGCGTCCCCCGTTCACCCGGGCTCGACTGGCGACGGCCGTGACCCGGAACCGCGAGCGAGATGATCTCATTCGCGTGACCGTCAACCCAGCCGGCGCGCTGGAACCGGTCCGAGATCAGCAATCTCACCAGATCTCCATCACCGCGACGGCGGATGGGCTGGCCCGCATTCCCACCGGCACCGGGGAATTGCCCGCCGGCAGCGACGTCGCGTACCTGCCGTTGACCTACCACTGAGCGTCGCTGTGGACGCGCGCGGAGCCTCTGCCTCGGCGGTACCCAGCTACCGGTCGTGACTGCAGCACCGATACATAGGCACGCGATGCAGCGACGTGGCTTGGCCGGGGAATCCCACCCACTCTCGTCGGGCTGACGGACCCCTTGAGAGAACTCGTTGAGGTAGCTAGAAGAGTAAGTTCCCTGTTGAACACAGCTTTGGGCTGAGCCAGCCAGGAGGAGACACAGATGAATGACGAAGGACCGATCCAGGAGCTCACGCCCGCTGAGCCGTCGCTGAGCAGCGACGGCAGCCGCAAACTCCGCGGGACCCGGCGCACGGCCCTGGGCGGCGCCGCAGCCGCCGCCGCCGCCCTGCTGGCCGCCTGTGGGGTCACGAAGAAGAAGCCCACGGCGGCGGTCACCCCGGCCACCCCGGCCAAGCCGGACGCGGTGAAGAGCAGCCACCTCGCCCCCGGGGTCGTGCCGACCCAGAGCGTGTCGCTCACGCTGAACGGCGAGAAGGTCGACGTCGACGCGGTCAAGGGCACGATGCTGCTGTATGTACTGCGCGATCAGATGGGCCAGCACGGACCGAAGTTCGGCTGCGGGCTGTCGGAATGCGGTGCCTGTGCGGTGCTGCTGGACGGCGTCCAGATTCGTTCCTGCGTCACGCCGCTGGCGGACGTCAAGGGCAAGAGCGTGACGACCCTCGACGGTCTCGCCGCCACCTACGACGGGCCGGGCAAGACCCTTGATGGGATGCATCCGCTCCAGAACGCCTGGATCGAGCATCAGGTGCCCCAGTGCGGCTACTGCCAGAGCGGGATGATCATCCAGGCGGCCAGTCTCCTGGCGACGAACCCGAACCCGACGGTTGCCGAGATCAAGGCGGGCATGAACGGACATCTCTGCCGCTGCGGAACCTACAACTCGATCGTCAAGGCGATCCAGAGCGCGGCCGAGGTGATGTCGTAATGAGCATTCTCGACAACCCGCCCGCCGAGGGGACGCCGCGCGAGATCGCCGAGCGTCACGGGTTCACCCGCGCCGGTTTCATGAAGGCCGGCGGCGCGCTGATCATCGCCGTCGCCCTCCCCTCCGCCGCCGAGGCGGACTCGACGCCGGGCAAGAAGAAGGGCGTCGAAACCGCGACCGGGGTGAGCTATCCGACACTCGACCCGTCCAAGCTGAAGTCCTGGATGGCGATCCAGGCCGACGGGAGCATCACCGCCTTCACCGGCAAGGTCGAGCTCGGCCAGGGCAACCAGACTTCCCTGACCCAGATCATCGCCGAGGAGCTGGACGTTCCCTTCGAGTCGATCACCCTGATCATGGGCGATACCGCTCGCACCGTCGACCAGATCCCCACCTACGGCAGCCTGACGATCTTCCTCGCCGGGCCCCAGCTGCGCGAGGCGGCCGCCGAAGGCCGTGCGGCCCTGGTCAAGATGGCCTCGGCCAAGCTCGGCGTCCCCGTCGGCCAGCTGACCGTGCGTGACGGCGTCGTGATCGACACCAAGAACTCGGGCACCAAGATCTCCTACGGCGACCTCGTTCACGGGGATGTCCTCACCCAGACGCTGTCGGGGGTCAAGGTCGACAAGGCCACCTCGACGTTCACGATCACCGGGGCACCGACCAAATCGGTCGACGACTACACGATCGTCGGCACCTCGCGCCCCCGCGTCGACATTCCGTTGAAGGTCAAGGCCGAGTACCAGTACGTCCAGGACGTCAAGGTCGACGGCATGCTCCACGGCCGCGTGATTCGGCCGCCCGCCCTCGGCGCGAAGCTGATCAGCGTCGGCACCCCACCCCCCGGGGTTGCCGTGGTCCGCATCAAGGACTTCCTCGCCGTGGCCGCGGCCGACCAGTGGACGGCGATCCAGGCCGCCACGACGCTGGAGACCAAGTGGACCAGCTGGGAGGGTCTGCCGGACATGAACCAGCTGCCGGAGTACCTCAAGGCGTCCAAGAGCACGCCCCAGGTCATCCAGAAGGCCGGGGACATCACCAGCGGATTGAGCGGCGCCGATACCACCATGAGCGCCAGCTACAGCACGCCGGTGGAGACCCACGGCGCGCTGGGCCCATCCTGCTGCGTCGCTGACGTCAGCGAGCACGGGGCGACGATCCACTCGGGAAGTCAGTCACCGTTCCTCGTCCAGGCGTCCACGGCCGCGGTGCTGAACCTCAAGCCCACGAACGTGCACGTCATCTCCTACCCCGCTTCGGGCTGTTACGGGCGCAACGGGGCCGATCCTGTGTGCATCGACGCCGCGCTCATGTCCAAGGCTCTCGGGGCGCCGGTGCGGGTCCAGTGGATGCGCGCGGATGAGCACGGCTGGGATCCCAAGGGGCCGGCGACCACGCATGACCTGCGTGCCGGGATCTCCGGCGGCAAGGTCGTCGCCTTCGACCACGAGGGCTGGATTCCCGCCCAGGCGAACACCACGCTCATCGGCAGTTACCTGGCCGGCGATGGTGTGGCCGAACCGGTGTCCCAGGGCGGTTGGGCGGGCACGCTGCCCTACAACTTCAAGAACATCCAGCTGCTCTCCCACAACCTCACCGACATCGCGGCCGAGAACAACGACGGCGTGGGGATCATCTCCGCATGGCTGCGCTCCCCCGCGCAGTTCCAGATCAACTTCGCCGAGGAGTCGTTCCTTGATGAGTTGGCGGCCTCGGTCAAGGCCGACCCCGTGGAGTTCCGCCTCCGTCACCTGACCGACCCGCGCTTCATCGCGGTCACGAAGAAGGTGGCCGAGATGGCCAACTGGGAGACCCGGCCCTCGCCGGCGCCCGGGGCGAAGAGCTCGGGCAAGGGGACGGTCACCGGCCGTGGCATCGGCATCTCGCTGCGTGGCGGGACCTACAACGCCGACATCGCCGAGGTGACGGTTGACCTCGAGTCCGGAGAGGTCACCGTCAACAAGTTCTGGGTGACCCAGGACAACGGCATGACGGTCAACCCGCGCGCGGTCCGGCTCGGCATCGAGGCCGGCGTCGTGCAGTCGACGAGTCGGGTGCTGATGGAGGAAGTGAAGTTCGACAAGTCGACGATCACCAGCCTCGACTGGATCAGCTATCCGATCATCACCTTCGAGCAGGCGCCCGAGGTCGAGGTCGGACTCGTCTACAGCCAGCATGTCACCGCCACCGGCTCGGGCGAGCCGTCCTGCTGCCCGGTGCCCGCCGCCATCGGCAACGCGATCTTCGACGCCACCGGCGCTCGGGTGCGCAACCTGCCGATGACCCCGAGCACGGTCAAGGCGGCCCTGGACGCCGTCTAGCCGTTCGTGCAGCCCGGGCTGCCCAGCGCGGGTCAGCCCGGGTCGCGCTGCGCGCCCGGGCCGATCCGCGCGCCGTGCCATGCTGTCGAGGATGAGCAGCCCAGCGGATCTGACCCTCGGTGACGCGGCCAAGGCGCTCGGCGTCAGCGTGGACACCCTGCGGCGCTGGGATCGGACCGGCAAGCTGAAGACCGCGCGCGATGCCCGCAACCGTCGAGTGGTCAGTGCCAAGGAGGTCGAGCGACTGTCGAGTCGCCCGGCGCGTCATGAGACCGGCAGTCAGTTCTCCGCCCGCAACCGATTTCCCGGCATCGTCCGCTCGGTCGAGGTCGACGGCGTGATGGCGTTGGTGGAGATCGAGGCGGGCGGCTTCCTGGTCACCGCGGCGATCACGCGTGACTCGGTGGAGGAGCTCGGGTTGGCGCCCGGGGTCGCCGCGACCGCCACGGTCAAGGCCACCTCGGTGATGGTCAACGTCGAACGCTGAGGTTCGACCGCTGAGGTCGACCGCTGAGCTCGCCGGTGGCCGGCACAGCGCGCCTCAGCCGCCGATGTAGGACATCTCGACCTTCGGCGCGGCGGCGGTTGCCTCGGTCCGCAGCTCTGAGTAACGGTCGGTCCGTGCGCCCCACAGCGCCCCGAGGTGACCGGCCAGCTGGGCGTCATCCTCGCCCGTCCGCAGTGGCGTGCGCAGATCGTGCCCGGCGGCGGCGAAGAGGCACGTGTAGAGCCGCCCGTCGGCCGACAGCCGCGCGCGCATGCAGGCGCCACAGAACGGCTGGGTGACCGAGCTGATGAGGCCGATCTCCCCGGCCCCGTCGAGGTAGCGGTAGCGCGCAGCGACCTCGCCCACATAGCTGGGACCGACCGGCTCGAGGGGCCAGCGCGCGCTGATCAGCTCGTAGACCTCACGGCTGGGCACGACCTCGTCCATCTGCCAGCCGTTGGAGTTCCCCACGTCCATGTATTCGATGAAGCGCAGGATGTGGCCGTGCTCGCGGAAGTACTCGGCCATGTCCAGGATCGCGTGGTCGTTGGCGCCCCGCTTGACCACCATGTTGACCTTGACCGGCGTGAGCCCGGCCTGGTGAGCGGCCGCGATCCCGCCGAGCACCCGCTCGACCTTGACGCGCACGCCGTTCATGGCGGCGAAGGTCGCGTCGTCGATGGCGTCGAGGGAGACGGTGACCCGGGACAGGCCGGCGTCGGCCAGCTGCTGGGCCCGGGCGGCCAGCAGGGATCCGTTGGTGGTCAGCGCCACGTCGTCGATCCCGTCGATGCCGACCAGCTGCTCGATCAGCTTGGGCAGATCCCGACGCAGCAGCGGCTCGCCACCGGTGAGGCGGATCTTGGTCACGCCGGCCGCGGCGAAGATCCGGGCCAGTCGCGTGATCTCCTCGAAGCTGAGCAGCTCAGAACGGGGCATGAACTGGAAGTCCGGACCGAACACCTCGCTGGGCATGCAGTAGGTGCAGCGGAAGTTGCAGCGGTCAGTGACCGAGATGCGCAGGTCACGAACCGGACGGGCCAGGCGGTCATGCATCCCTTCAAGGGTAGGATCGTCTGCGTGACCGTGCGAGTGCAGCTGTTCGCGATCCTCCGGGAGCGTGCGGGACGAGACCATGTCGAGGTGGAGCTACCCGATTGCGCCACCGTCGCTGACGCGATTCACGCGATCGCCCAACTGCCCGGCCTCGGCGGTCTGTCCGGAGGCAGCGCGCGGATGGCGATCAACCGTGAGTACGCCGCTCCGGACGCGCGCGTCCATGCTGATGACGAGCTGGCTCTGATCCCGCCGGTCAGCGGCGGGGACGCGACCGCCCACCTGGTCCGCGCGACCCGGTCCGTGCACGCCGGGGTCAGCGCCGAGCCCCTGGACCTCGCGGCGCTGCAGCGCTTCGTGGAGAGCGAGCGCGCCGGCGCGGTGGTCAGCTTCCAGGGCATGCCGCGCGATGTCCCCGCGCTCGAGTACGAGGCCTACGCCGAGATGGCGCTGGAGCGGATGACCGCGATCCTCGAGGAGTGCGTGGCCCGCTACGGGCTGACCGCCGCCGCGGCCGAGCACCGGACCGGCCGGGTGCCGGCGCTGGAGGCGAGCATCACCATCGCCGTCTCGGCCCCCCATCGTGGCGAGGCCTTCGACGGGGCGCGCGCGGTGCTCGACCGGATCAAGGCCGAGGCGCCGATCTGGAAGGTCGAGGTCGACGCAGGTGGCGGTCGCAGCCGTGTCGACGGGGTGCTGCCCGAATGAGCTCTGAGCGCCTCACCCACCTCGACGAGCACGGCACCGCACGGATGGTCGACGTCGGCGCCAAGGCGACCACCGGACGGCGGGCCGTGGCCCGCTCGAGGGTGCGCATGTCACCGCAGACCGCCCGGGCGGTCGCGGCCGGTACGACGCCGAAGGCCGAGGCGCTGACCGTTGCGCGCATCGCCGGAATCCAGGCCGCCAAGCGCACCGGCGAGCTGATCCCGCTGTGTCATCCCCTGCCCCTGACCTTCGCCGACATCGAGGCCCACGTCGACGCCGAGGCCGGGCTCGTCGAGTTCATCGCCGAGACCCGGATCAGCGCCCAGACCGGTATCGAGATGGAGGCGATGACCGCCGCCAGCGTCGCCGCACTGACCCTCTATGACATGGTCAAGGGCCTGGAGCGCGGGGTGGCGATCGAGTCGGTGGTGTTGTTGGAGAAGAGCGGCGGTGCCAGCGGTACGTGGCGGCGCTCGGAGGCCTGATGCGCGCTGTCGTGATCTCGATCTCGACCTCCAAGTCACACGGTGAGGGCGAGGACACCGGCGGGGACGCGCTGGAGCAGTTTGCGCTCGGCCTTGGGGCCGAGCTCGCGGGCCGCGACCTGATCACCGATGACCCGGTGCTGATCCGCCAGCGCCTGTTGCACTGGTCCGACAACGAGCGCGTCGGGCTGATCCTCACCACCGGCGGGACCGGCCTCTCCCCCACCGATTACACGCCCGAGGCCACCCGTGCGGTGATCGAACGCGAGGCGCCCGGCATTCCCGAGGCGATGCGAACCGCCTCGGCCGAGTTCACCCGCCACTGGATGCTCTCGCGCGGGGTGGCGGGCATCCGTGGCGTGAGCCTGATCGTCAACTTCCCCGGCTCGCCCAAGAGCATCAATGAGGCGGGCGCGGCGATCGCCGAGGCCCTCCCCCATGCCGTCGCGCTGATCGCCGGTCAGCACTCAGCGCACTAGCTGGCGCCGATCGCGCCGGATCACACGAGGGCGACGGGATCTCCGCCGGCCAGCCAGGTCGACTCGGCCAGCACGGTGGCCTCCCAGCGCTCCGGGGGCACCGGTTCGCCGGCGAGGGTCAGACCGCGCACCTGGCCGGTGTGCAGCATCTCCCACACCACCGTCTCGATCGCGCCCAGTCGCTCTGAGACGCGATGGCCGGCCATGAGGTCGCCACTGAGTCCGATCGCCTGATCCAGGGGCAGGGGGCCAGCAGCCAGCCGGCCGAGCACCCGCTCACGCAGGCGCCCGGAGAGTTCCAGTCCGGGCGTGTTCATCGACGCGGTGGCGGCACCGACCTGGGCGTCGAGGAAGCGCTCGGTGACGTCCTCACCCCGCTTGCGGGCGGTGGTCCAGCCCAGCCCGAGCCCGAGCTCGCCGTTGGCCAGGTGCGGGCCCTCGATGACGATCAGGCGCGCGCGGCGGGACTCGAACTCCTTGTCCTCGATGGAGAACCGTTCCCGGGTCCGCAACGGCGTGATGAAGCGCGACATCACCTGGGCCTCGGACAGGTTGAACGCGCGCACGACATCGCGCTGATCCTTGAGCTCGATGTGGAACGGCACCGGCTGAGCCTACCCGCTCGAGGTCTCAGACCTCAGCGGCCGCCTCGGCCAGCAGCTCGTCCGCGACACTGCGCACGTCGGCGTCGAGGTGACCACACAGGATGTCGCGCAGGATCGCGCGCAGATGGTCGGCCATATCGTCGATCAGCGCCTCGGGCGGTGCCTCGCGGCGACGCTCCCCCACCCGGCCGGTGATGTTCGAGGTCTCCAGGGCGATCGCCTGCGCGGCACGTTCAGCCAGCGCGACGCGCTCCTCCGGGGGCGCGCAGATGACCGACAGACGCTGGGCCAGGCGACCCGACGCGGTCCCCTCGGGCTCGAGCAGCGCCCGCAGCGCCAGCAGGTAGTCGGTGAGCGACTCAAAGGGATCACGGCGATCGGCACCGAACTCGAAGCGCGCCAGCGCCCAGCGCACCTCGCCGCTGACGCTCTCCAGACGCCGTCCGACCAGGTTGACGAACCCGCGCAGCTCGTCCTCCTGGGCGGCCGAGACGCGGGTGCTGAGTCCCAGGCGACCCACCGGACCGATCGCCGCCGGCGTCCAGACGCCCGCGTCGGCACGGTGAAAGCCGATGGGTCCGATGCCGAAGGACCCGCGGTCATAGAGCCGCAGCGCCGTGAGGAACTGGTGGAAGCGCAGCCGGGCCTCGGCCAGCGGCGGACGGGCTGAGCGCTGCTGAGGAATGCGGGTGAGCACCAAAAGCTCACCGGGCGCCATCCCGTCGACCAGCCCGACCGGAGGGTCCTCGAGCAGCTCCTGGCGCATGACGGTCAGCCCGGTGGCCAGGGCCAGCTCCTGGGTGCCGGCGTCCAGGCTCAGCCCGAGCAGCGGCGCGACCACCTCGGTGACGGCCAGCCCCTCATAGAGGCAGCGCTCGAGCTCGCCGCAGGCGAGCTCGAAGCGCTGATCGTCGAAGGCGAACTCCGAGCGCTCCGCGAAGATGCGGGTGAGGAAGCAGCGCAGGGCCGCGTCGGCGCGCTCGCGCGGGTCCTCGGGCACCCGACCCTCGCCACGGGCGCGCAGGTAGGCGGAGACGCCGTAGGAGAACTCGAGCGCCTTGGCGGCAGGTGCGTAGGTCTCCAGCGCGGTCAACAGACCGAGTCGCTGGCGGATGAACTCGGCCGTGAGCAGCCGGTAGCAGTACAGCGGGGCACCGCGGTCGGTCGTCTCGACGACCTCGAAGGGGACCTCGGCCCCGTCCTGGATGGCGAGGGAGAGCCGCATCGCGGCGTCAATGCTGAAGGCCTCAAGCTGGGCCCGGAGCGTCGCGTTCTTCACTCCGCGCACATTCGGCGCGCAGCGCCCGGCTCCTGCCTGGTGACTGATGTGGCGGGAACCGGCGCAGAACGCGGGCTCGCGCTCTAGGGTGCTGTGAGCCGGGTTTCCGGTGCCGGTGGCAGGCTGGAGGGAGTCCTGCTGCGGTCTTTCCCTGGGAGGGATGCACATGTCGACCATCAAGTCGCAGCCCCGTACGGATCCACCATCGTCCGACGGGATGTCGCGTCGACGATTCATGGGCTATCTGCTCGCCGCGCCGGTTCTGGTCGCGGCCGCTGATCTGAGGGGGGCGCCGTATGCCGACGCATCGGTGCCCACCGTCCAGCCGGTCGACGAGTACGACCTGAGCGATCTGCTCACGGACGCGGCGCTGGCCACTGCAGCGCTGATCACCATCACCGTCAACCGCGACGGGACGGTCGCCTTCGCCCTGCCCCGCGCCGAGGTCGGCCAGGGACTCACGACGGCGATGGCGATGATCATCGGCGAGGAGATGAGCGTCCCGCTCAGCAAGGTCGAGATGACGCTGTCCGACGCCCGCCCGGAGCTCGAGTTCAACCAGCTGACCGGCGGCTCGAATTCCATTCATGCGCTCTTTGACCAGGTCAGGGTGGCGGCAGCGGTGGCCCGGGGACAGCTCGCGTCGGCCGCAGCGGTCGCGCTGCAGGCACCGCTTCCCGAGCTGACCCTCGACAGCGGCACGATCACCGCCAACGGCCTCACCTTGGACTACGGCACGCTCAGCGCCCTGGCCGCGGTTGATCAGAACACCTCACTCGAGGCCGTGTTGAAGCCCCAGGCGGCCTACACGATCATCGGCACGTCCCAGGGCCGCATCGACGCGCTCGAGGCGGTGACCGGTACCAAGGAGTTCGCCATGGATCTCAAGGTGCCCGGGGCGCTGCCGACGATGATCTGTCGGCCGCCCACGATCAACGGTGCGCCGGTGGCGATTGAGAACCTGACCAAGGTCAAGGCCATGCCCGGGGTGACCGATGTGACGCTGATCCCGCACACGGACTTCGTCCCCGGCGGCGTCGCCGTCCGCGCCGAGACGTTCGGACAGTGCATCGACGCCGTCCGGGCGCTCAAGGTCAAGTGGGCGGCCGGCCCGGTCGACGACAAGTCTGATGCCGACGTCCTCTCAGACCTCGTCGCTGCGGAACTCCCCCTGACGCCGGCGCTGCCGCTGGCCCAGACGCTCGATCAACGCTTCACCTACTACTTCCGGCCCGGAGATCCCCTGGAGACCAACTGCGCCGTCGCCGATGTGCGTGGGTCCAGCGCGGAGATCTGGTCGAGCCTGAAGTCGCCGATCTACGTCCAGGAGAACATCGCCGCCATGCTCGGCATGGCGGTCAGCCAGGTCACCGTCCACGTGACCCAGGGCGGCGGCTCCTTCGGTCGGCACCTGTTCGGTGATGCCGCGTTCGAGGCTGCCGCGGTGTCGAAGGCGATGGGCAAGCCGGTGCGACTGATGTGGGCGCGGACCGACGATTTCCGCCAGGGCCGGGTGCACCCGATGTGCACCTCGCGTGTGCGCATGAGCTATGCCGCCGGCAACGTGCTGGCCTATGACCAGCGCCACACGAGCGTCGCCACCGACTTCAGTCACGGCCTCGGTGAGATCCTCTCCGCGACGGTCGCGAACGTGCCCGAGGGCGACTTCCTCGGCTACTCCCAATCGATCTTCACGCTGACCGCCAACGTGCCGTATGACTTCGGGGTCGCCACTCAGCTGCTCAACGAGATCTATGACTACGACACGTTCCACACCTCGAGCGTGCGCAACATCTACAGCCCGGAGGTCACCTGCTCGCGGGAGCTGATGGTCGACCAGCTGGCCGCCTCGCTCGGACAGGACGCCTATCAGTTCCGGCGCTCGTTCCTGCGCGAGCCACGGATGCTGGCGGTGCTCGACGCCGTCGCCCAGGCGGCGGACTGGGGCAAGGCGATGCCGGCCGGCACCGCCCAGGGCATCGGTCTGCACCACGAGTACAAGAGCTATGCGGCGTGCATCGTCGAGATCGACTGCACGCCCGCGACGGTCAACCGCGCCATCTACGACGCCTACACCGGCCCGCGGGTCACCAAGGTGACCTTTGCCGTCGACGTCGGGCTTCCCATCAATCCCCTGGGCCTCGAGGCCCAGATGATGGGCGGCGCGATGGACGGCATCGCCCAGGCGCTCAGCTACAGCCTGCACCTGCAGAACGGCACGTTCCTCGAGGGCAGCTGGGACAACGCCTACTACACGCGTGAGTGGAACGCGCCCTTCGATCTCGAGGTGATCGTGATGCCCGCGAACGACAGCGAGCCCGGGGGCGCCGGTGAGCTCGGCGTGGCGGCCACCATGGCCGCGGTCGCCAACGCCTACGGACGGGCCACCGGGACCATGCCGACGAGCTTCCCCATCAACCACTTCCAACCCCTCGGCTTCACCCCGTTCCCCACGGTTCCGCCGATCCCCCAGTCCCCCACCAACGGCCTGTCTGAGGAGTACTGATGCCCAAACACACATTCATCCTCAACGGCAAGAAGGTGTCCGTCGACGCGCCCGACGACGAGCGGCTGCTCTGGGTGCTGCGCGACCGCCTGGGCGTGACCGGGCCGAAGTACGGCTGTGGGCTCGATGTCTGCAAGGCCTGCACCTGCCATATCAACGGGTCCAACGCGTTCAACCCGTGTTCGGTGCCGATCTCCCAGATCAAGCCGACGGACGAGATCACCACGATCGAGGGCCTGCCGGCCACCGTGGAGAAGACGCTGCACCCGGTTCAGCAGGCGTGGCTCGACTACGACGTCGCCCAGTGCGGCTACTGCCAGCCGGGTCAGATCATGGCTGCCGTGGCCCTGATCAAGGAGAAGGGCGACGACATCACCGACGACGACCTCGACGGGCTGCGCAATATCTGCCGCTGTGGCACCTACTTCCGCATCCGCGAGGCGATCAAGGCCGCCGCGGTTGAGATGAAGTAGCCCCGGCCGGAACCCGCGACGACCCAGACGGGGTCGTCGCGGGCAGGCCTCAGAGCAGCTTGTCGAGGGTGATCGGGAGGTCGCGCACGCGCCGCCCGGTCGCGTTGTAGACCGCGTTGGCGACCGCCCCGCCGACCCCGGTGATGCCAATCTCCCCGATCCCGCGAGCGCCTGCTGGCGTATGTGGGTCGGCGATGTCGGTCCACATGACCTCGATCTCCGGGACGTCCATGTGGACGGGCATGTGGTATTCGGCGAAGCTCGGGTTCATGACCCGCCCGTTGCGCTCGTCGAAGTTCGTGTCCTCCATCAGGGCGAGTCCGAGGCCCATGATGATCCCGCCGCGGAACTGGCTGGCCGCGGTCTTGGCGTTGATGATCCGCCCGCAGTCATAGGAGCCGAGGATGCGGGACACCCGCGGTTCACCGGTGACTGCGTTGACGCGCACCTCGGCGAACACCGCGCCGAAGGAGTGCGTCGAGTACGCCTCCATCTCCGCCGCGTCGCTGGCCGTCGCCGTCAGGGTGAGCTCGTCACGCCCGGCCCGCTGGAGGATGCGTTCATAGCTCTCCCAACGGCCGGGGTCGGCCAGCTCACACAGGCCGCCATCGCGACCTCCGACCTCCTCGACGCTGAGGCCGGCGAGCGGCGAGTCCTCAGCACACAGCGCCAGCAGCTGGGTCACCAGGCCACGCTGAGCGGCGATCACCGCGCCGGCGATCGTCGCCGTCTGATTGGAGCCACCGGCGAGCATCGAACCCGGGAATCGCGAGTCGCCATGTACGACGCTGACCCGTTCCAGCGGCAATCCGAGCCGCTCGGCGGTGATGATGGTCTGGGTGGTCGAGGTTCCCATGCCCATGTCGGCGGCCGGGACCGCGACGGTCACATGCCCGGTCCGGTCCAAGGTGATCTGGACCGAGCCGGCCATCCGCATGTACGGGTAGGTCGCCGTCGCACAGCCCATGCCGATGAGCCATTCACCCTCCCGCCGGGCTCCGGGGGCGCCGCGGCGCTCCCAGCCGAAGCGTGTGGCGCCGTCGCGGTAGGCCTTGGCGAGCTGACGTGAGGAGAAGGGCAGGCCGCTCGAGGGATCCACATCGGGTTCATTGCGCAGGCGCAGCTCGATCGGATCGAGCCCGAGCTCCTCGGCGAGCTCGTCGACGGCCGACTCCAGCGCGAAGGTGCCCACGGATTCTCCGGGAGCGCGCATGAACGTGTTGGCGAGCATGTCCATATCGGCCACGAGCTGATCGGTCTTCAGCGTCTCGGTCGCGTAGACGTGCCGGGCCGGGAAGGTGAACTGTTCAGCGAGGTTGTTGAACGCCGTCATCGCCGAGATCCCGGTGTGGACGAGCGCGGTGAACTTCCCGTCCTCGTCGGCGCCGATCGCCACGCGCTGCTCGGTGTTCGTGCGTCCGCCGACGAGGCGGTAGACGCCCTCGCGCGACAGGGTGATCCGCACCGGACGGTCAGCCAGCTTGGCTGCCGCGGCGGCGAGCAGGTGGTGGGCCCACATCGTCTTGCCGCCGAAGCCGCCGCCGACGAACGGGGAGGTGACGTGCACCTGGTCCTCCTCGATCCCGAACACCTGGGCGAAGGTCCAGGCGTGGAGGGAGACGCCCTGGCTGGCGTCGTGGACGGTGAGCTCGTCGCCGTCCCAGGCGAGGGTGAGCGCGTGCGGCTCGATCGCATTGTGGTTATGTCGCGGCGTGGTGTAGGTGCGGTCGACGGAGTGGGGCGCGTCCGCCAGTGCGGCCTCGGCGTCGCCGACGCTGACCTGCACCGGCTGGCCGACCAGGCTGTCGGGAATCCGCGGCTCGTTCTTCGCCTCGGCAAAGCTCCGGGGCGGGTGCGATTCGTAGGCGATCTCGATCAGCGATGCGGCGTAGTCGGCCTGTTCCTGGGTATCGGCGAGCACCACTGCCACCGGCTCCCCGTTCCAGTGGATGGAGTCGTCCTGCATCACCGGGAGGCTGCTGCCGAAGGCGGCCTGAGGTGCGGTGAGGAACACTGGTGGCGCCGCCATCTTCGGAGCGTTGCGGTGGGTCATCACGAGCGTGACGCCGGTCGCTGCCTCGGCCGCGCTGGTATCGAGCGTGGTGATCCGGCCACGCGCGATGGTGCTGAAGCGCAGCGCTGCGTACACCATGCCCTCCAGCACGTATTCGGCGGAGAACATCGCCTCGCCCTGGACCTTCAGCGGACCGTCCAAGCGGGATACCTGGGCGCCGATGAGGCCGTGCTTGGTGGCGCCGACCGGGTCCTGGCCGGAGCTGGGCCAGTCGCCGGAGACGACGGGTACGGCGGCCGGTGTTTCGCTGGTGCTCATCGGGAGGCTCCTTCGGTCAGCTGCGCCAGGACGGCGACGATGGTGCGTTGGGCCAGTTCGACCTTGAACGCGTTGCCGGCTAGCGGCCGGGCGTCGGCGAGCTCGGCCGCGGCCGCAGCGGCAAACGATTCCTCGCTCGCCACCTGCCCCCGGAGGCTCTCCTCAGCTCGCCAGGCGCGCCACGGCTTGGGTGCGACACCGCCGAGGGCGATCCGCACATCGGACACCCTGTCGCCGTCGAGTTCGATCGCCGCCGCGACCGAGACGAGTGCGAACGCATAACTCGCGCGGTCGCGCACCTTGCGGTAGGTCGAGGGTCCGTTGAGGGCGGGGGGCGGCAGCTCGATCGAGGTGATCAGGTCACCGGGCGCCAGCACCGTCTCGCGATCGGGGGTATCCCCGGGCAACAGGTACAGGTCCGAGAACGCCACCGAGCGCTCGCCGTCGGCTGAGCGCAGGTGCACGATCGCGTCGAGCGCGGCCAGGGCAACGCACATGTCCGAGGGGTGGGTGGCCACGCAGGCCTCCGAGATCCCCAGGATCGCGTGGATGCGGTTGAAGCCGTCGATCGCATCACAGCCCTGTCCGGGCTCGCGCTTATTACAGCGCGAGCCCTCGGTGTCGTAGAAGTAGGTGCAGCGGGTGCGCTGCAGCAGGTTGCCGCCGACCGTCGCCATGTTGCGGATCTGCGCCGAGGCACCCGCGACGATCGCGCGGGTCAGCATCGGATAACGGCTGCGGACCAGCGGATGCTCGGCCACCGCGGTGTTGCGAGCGCCGGCGCCGATCAGCAATCCGCCGTCGGCGGTGGCGTCGATGGTCGAAGCCAATCCGGTGACGTCGATGAGCGAGGTGGGCCGCTCGACGTTTTCGCGCATGAGGTCGACGAGGTTGGTCCCGCCGCCGATGAACTTCGCGTCGGACCCCTCAGCTGCCTGCCGCACCGCGTCGGCGGCATCCTGGGCGCGGGTGTAGGTGAGCTCGATCATGACTCGGCTCCCGCGTAGACCTCGCTGATCGCGTCGACGATCCCGTTATGGGCGCCACAGCGACACAGGTTGCCGCTCATGCGCTCGCGCAGCTCGTCACCGCTGAGCGCGATGTCGGCGGACTCGAGGTCCGCGGTGACGTGGCTCGGCACCCCGCGCTCCACCTCGGCGGCCATACCCACCGCTGAGCAGATCTGGCCCGGCGTGCAGTAGCCGCACTGGAACCCGTCGTGCTCGATGAATGCCCGCTGGAGCGGATGCAGTCCGCCGTCTTCTTCGAGACCCTCGATCGTCGTCACCTCACGGCCCTCGTACTGGACGGCAAGCGCCAGGCAGGAGAGGATCCGTTCACCGTCGACAAGCACGGTGCAGGCACCACAGGCGCCCTGGTTACAGCCCTTCTTGGTGCCGTGCAGCCCGAGATGCTCGCGGAGGAAATCGAGCAGCGAGACTCGAGCGTCGGCCGGCGCATGCGCCTCTGAGCCATTCACGATGATCGGCAAGAACTGTCCCTTCCTCGGCGGATTACCCGGCGTGACCCAACGACTGAGCTGCCCCAAACGGTACCCCGCAGTCGGGCTTCAAACCCTGTCCCGGAAACATCGGCTCCGCCTACCCCAGCAGCACCTAGGCAACCGCAGCACAGCCCGATGCTGTGATCAACCCGTGCGCACCGCAGCGGCCACACCACCGGCGGGAACATCGTCGCGACTGTGGATGGGACCGTCGGTGACACGGAGCGGCCGAGCGACACGGACAGAACGACCGGCGATGATCTCAGCCAGGACGGAGATCGCCGTCTCCTCGGCGGTGCGGCTGCCGATGTCCAGCCCGCACGGAGCATGGACGCGCGCGAGATCAGCTTCAGTCGCTCCGGCGGCGCGGAGTCGCGCGTGGCGGTCAGCCGTGGTCCGGCGGCTCCCCAACGCACCGATGTAGCCGGCGTCGGTCGACAGCGCCTGAAGTATGGCCGGCTCGTCGTACTTGGCGTCGTGGCTGAAGACGAGCACCGCGTCCCGCGGGCCGAGCACCAGGCCCTTCATGACGTCCTGTGGCCATCCGACCCGAACCTCGGCGTCGGAGGAGAAGCGTCGCGAATGCACGAAACGCTCGCGCGCATCGCAGATCATCACCTGATAGCCGATCCGGGACGCGAACGGCGCCAGGGCCGCCGAGAAGTCCACTGCACCGAAGATGATCATCCGCGGCGGCGGCGCGTAGGACCGGATGTGAACGGCCAGTTCATCGCCGACCGTCGCGCCGTCTCTCCCGAAACGTCGCACCGTGGTCTTGGCCTCCACGAGGAGACCGGACGCCTCGCGAGCCACGTTGGCATCGAGCAGATCCGTGCTGCTCAACGAACCGGTGGCCTCACCATCGAGAATCCCGAGACGGGATCCGACAGACGCGCCATCGAGCAGCGTGGCGACCGCAGCGGGGCGTCCCGCCAGATGCGCGCTGAGCACCGCCAGCTCGATCTCGCCCGCCTCGCCGGCGAGCTCCTGAAGGAAGATGTGCACGGTCCCGCCACACGTCAGACCGACCGTGCCGGCCAGTTCATCGGAGATGCCGTAGGTGACGACGCCTGGGCCGCGCTCTCCGGCCAGGATCGCCTCCGCCTCGGTGACAACCGCCCCCTCGACGCACCCGCCGGTGATCGACCCCTCGATCTCGCCCCGCTCGCCGATCACCATCATCGCCCCCGGGGGCAGCGGCGCCGAGCCCTCCACCTCGACGAGCAGCGCCTGCACGAGCCGACGTCGCTCCGACAGCCACATCACCGCCGTGGCCTCCGTGGTACTCGCAACGTTCAACGCCGCCATAACGGACCTCGCCAGCGTCGATGGGTCAGACGGCCAGCGCGCCGGCGCCGGCGACGGCGACTTCGGCAGCGGGCCGAGCGCACTCGTCGAACTCGTCGAACAGCCAGGTCAGGCCGTAGGTGCGCATGTCCTCGACGATCGGCACGAGCGCCCGCCCCTTCTCGGTCAGGGCATAGTCGACGCGGGGTGGCACCTCGGGGAAGGTCTCTCGGATGACGATGCCCTCCTCCTCCAAAGCGCGCAGCCGCAGCGACAGCGTGCGCGGTGAGATGCCCTCCAGCGCTCGCTCGAGCTCACAGAACCGGGACTGACCCTCGGCGAGCTCCTTGACCAGGAGCAGCGTCCACTTCCCGCAGACGATCTCGGCGGTGCGACAGACGGGACAGGAGGAATCAGAAGCCATGTTGCGATCGAGTTTAGCGGTCGCTTCAGGAAGTAAAGCTTCGGCACGGGCCGTGAGGATGCAGGCAACGTGGGCCGTTTGCCAACTCGCGGGACTGTAAAAAGGCGCGAACTCTGAAACGGGGGTGTCACGCAATCCGCTCGGCACTCACAACGCGTCACAGAATTGCCGCGGAGCTGAGACAAAGTCGTTTCAGACGTTGCTGATTTTTACCGTCCCGTCACCCGGCGGAAGAGCGCCGCGGGTTGGCGGGTGGGGGCCAGTTCAGGGCACGAGCGCGTGCTGGGCGACCGCGGCCCGCGCCGGCTCGACCAGTGACTCCTGCAGGCGCCGGACGGCGTCGAGGTGATCGCCGGTCCAGATCACCCGCACGCCGGTCGCGGTTGCGTGACCGTCCCCGTCGCCCAGGTCGTGGGCCACGGCATCGATGAGCCGGGCGTCGGCGACCTGGTCGCGGTCCAGCGCCTCAGGCAGCGCCTCGGCCCCGACGAGGCCTGCGGCGAAGTGATCGAACCAGCCGCTCATGCGGGCGCTGGCGTCGGCCAGCACCTGGCGGGCGGCGGCACGGTCACCCTGGGCCGGGCCCGCGCCGTTCCACAGCTCGACCACCGCATCGGCGGCCAGGCGGACGCCGGCCACGCCGGTGACCAGGCTGGTCACGTCGGCCAGCGGCACGAGCTTGGTGCCGCGATCGCTGAGATAGCCGCGAAAGATGTCGTCGAGACGCCGGGCAGCGCCGGCCGCCTCGGCGGCCTCGGCATGGGGTGGCGCCGCCGCCGGCACCGCGCCATCGCAGCGGCCGAGTCCGTAGCTGACCGAGGCCGACAGGTAGCGGATCCCCGCCTCATACGCCTCCGACAGCCCGGAGCCGAGTGCCCGAGCCGCACCCCGGGGCCAGAACAGCAGCCCGACGAGCAGGCTGACCCCGCCGCCGATGGCGACGTCCTCGACCCGCAGGATTCCGATCGTCCAGCCGACCGGTGCCAGCAGGTTGAACAACAGCAGCAAGGTCAGCGTGAACGCCGCCTGCCCGGCGGTGAAGGACAGGGCGACCGGCGCGACGCCGGCGATCAGCACCGCGACGGGCAGCAGAATCCACAACACCGTGGTGGCGGTGCCCACGAGGTAGACGATCACGCCCCCGATGATGAAACCGAGCGTCGTCCCGGCGACCGCCCGCAGCCCGTTCTGTCCCGTGCTGAAGGCGTTGGTGCGCAGCACCGCCAGGGTTCCGAAGACCACCCAGAAGGCGTGCTGGACCGAGAGGAGATCGGCGATCAGCACCGCGGCAGCCAGCGCCGCCCCACCCCGCAGGCTGTTGTGCAGCCAGGCCGAGTTCAGCCGGGCAAAAGCGCGCGCCCGCTCCCCAGCGGAGCTGAGCGTGCCGGTGAACCCGGCCGGCTGGCGCCCGAGGATGCGGTCCACGGTGCGCCGCTGCTCGGCCGCCGCGGCGTACTCGACGTTGCGCGCGATCTGGCCCACCAGGAAGCTGATCTCCTGGGCCCGGAAGCTGGGATCCAGCGCCGAGACGAGTTCTCGAGCGGAGGGCGTCCCCGCGCCGGCCGGACCCGGCACCGGACCGGGCAGCTCGGAGGTTGTCGCCCGCTCGAGGTCATCCAGCGCGCGGTGCAGGACCGTCTCGGCCTGCTGCAGCGGGGCCGGCGGATCCTGCGGGGAGCCGAGCAGATCCGCGGAGCGCTCGAGCACCTCGGCGGCGGCCAGCTTGACGTCGCAGACCGCATGGTCGGGACGGCCGGGGAGCGGGCTGGGCTTGGCGCGGGCGATGATCTCCCCCAGCCAGCCCAGCTCGTCGACCAGGCGCACGACGGCACGTGCGTCGGTGCTCAGGCCGGTGGGGCGGTACGGCGTGGCGAAGAACAGTTGCGCGAGCGCCTGGGTGGCCGCCTCGGTGTGGGCGATCGCCACATCCCGCTGAGCCTCGGCTGCGGGACCGTGGTCGGAGCGGATGTAGGCCACCTGGGCGCGCAGGCGCTCGGCGAGGGCCCGACAGGCGTCGAGCGCGCGGGCGCGGATCGGATTGCGCGTCGGGGCGGGCCACAGCAGGGTGACGGCGACCAGCGACACCGCCGCGGCCAGCCCCCAGCCGGCCACCCGGTCGGGGATCTCCGACACCGGGCCGGGCAGGGTCACCGGCAGGATGAAAGCGAGTACGAGCGAGGTCGTGGCCGAGGCCAGCACACTGGAGACCACCCCGGCGAACAGCACGACGACCCCGACGATTCCCGTCGCGATGACCGCCACCACGGTCGACTGCTCGGCCAGGGTGCCCAGGCAGATGAGCACGGCAGAGGCCACGCCGAGGGCGAACTGCGCGCGCAGGCGATCGGCCAGAGAGCCGGTGAAGTCGACGAACAGCAGCATCGCGAAGGAGCCGAAGGCGAGGAAGTAGGACATCGTCGCGTTCGCGATGACCTTGTCGCCGAGCGCGAACAGGGCTGGCATGAGGATCGCGGCGCGCAGCGCCCGACGCCCGGCGGCATGGCCCGGGTCATGGCGGCTCAGCCACGCTGACACAGGGGCGAGCGGCCGGCGGTGAGAGGACGACGTCGACGTGGGGGGAAACCTATCCGCTCAGCGCGGGGCGTGCCAGCCGCGGGCGACCGGGTGGGGAGCGTCGGTTGGGGCGGCCCCATGGCCGCCCGCAATCACCCGCCGGTCAGGACGGGTAGCCGGGCGGCGGGCCCGAGGGCGCGGCGGCCGCCAGCGCCGGGGCGGCGGCGGGGGCGGAGGCGGCAGCGATCTGTGAGTCGGCCAGGTCGTCCATCGTGGTGCCCCGACGGCCGTCGGCGGCGACCAGGAGCTTGAAGTCGTGGGGGCTGGAGGCCGTCTGCAGGGCGTCGTCGTAGGACACCCGGCCCTCGCGGTAGTGATCGAGCAGCGCCTGGTCGAAGGTCTGCATGCCGTAGTAGGCGCCTTCGGCGATGACCTCCTGCAGACGTCCGGTCTGGGTCGGGTCCAGGATCATGTCGCGCGCGCGCCCGGTCATGCGGAGGATCTCGCACACGCACACGCGGCCCTGCCCATCGGGCGACTGGACCAGCCGTTGGGAGACGACGCCCCGGAGGGTTCCGGCGAGCATCGCGCGGGCGTGGTTCTGCTCGTGCGGCGGGAAGAAATCGAGGATGCGGTTGACCGATTCGGGCGCATCGAGGGTGTGCACGGTGGACAGCACCAGGTGGCCGGTCTCCGCCGCCGACAGGGCGGCGCGGACCGTCTCCTCGTCGCGCATCTCGCCGATGAGGATCACGTCGGGGTCCTGGCGCAGCACCCGGCGCATCGCTCGGGAGAACGACGAGGTGTCCATGCCCACCTCGCGCTGGTTGATGATCGAGTTGCGGTCCGGATGCAGGTACTCGATCGGATCTTCGATCGTGACGATGTGGCGGCGGTGGGTGCGGTTGATGTGGTCGATCATCGCCGCCAGGGTCGTGGACTTCCCCGAGCCGGTGGTTCCGGTGAGCAGGATCAGTCCACGCTCCTCCTCGGCGATGTCGGTGATCACCGGCGGCAGCCCGAGGTCGGCCGCGGAACGGACGATGAAGGGGATCACGCGGGCCACGATCGAGATCGAGCCGCGCTGGCGGAAGGCGTTGACGCGGAAGCGGGCGAGACCGTTGATCGTGTAGGCGAAGTCGACCTCGCCGTCCTCGTCGAACTCTGCCTGCTTGGCCGGGTCGCGCAGCATCTGCTGCAGTGTCCGGACGGTGTCCTCAGGGGTGAGCGGCTCGGCACCGGGCAGCGCCGACAAGCTGCCGTTGATGCGCCCGAGCGGCGGTGAGGGCACCTTGAGGTGAAGATCTGAGCCCTGAGCGGCGACGAGCTGGCCGAGTGCGGAGTCGAGGTCGAACATCTACCCGACCCCTATCGGCAGTCGGCCCGGACGGGTTGAGCGTCCTCCGTGCGCCCGCGGCCGGCGCCGTCGCAGCTTCAGTCGGCGACGCCGGCGGTGTCCCGCTCGGCCGGCGGCACCCAGCCAAGCGCGGGCGCGACGTCCGCGAGGATCGTCTCGATGATGTGGGCGTTGTAGTCGACCCCGAGCTGGGTCGGGACGGTGATGAGCAGGGTGTCGGCGTCGCGTACCGCCTCGTCCTCGGCCAGCTCAGCGGCGATCTGGTCGGGCTCCCCGGTGTAGGAGCGACCGAACACGGCCTTGAAGTCATCGATGTAGCCGACCTGGTCGACCGCATCGCGCGAACGGCCGCCGAAGTAGATCCGGTCCTGGTCTGAGGTGATCGGCATGATCGAGCGGCTGACGCTGACCCGCGGCTCGCGGGTATGTCCGGCCGCCTTCCAGGCCTCGCGGTAGGCCTGGATCTGCTCGAGCTGCTGGAGGTGGAAGGGCAGGTCGGACTCGTGCTGGATCAGCGTCGAGCTCTGCAGGTTCATCCCTTCGCGAGCGGCCCAGATCGCCGTGGCCTTCGAGCCCGCGCCCCACCAGATGCGGTCGCGCAGACCCGCGGAGTAGGGCTCGATCCGCAACAGTCCGGGCGGGTTGGGGAACATCGGCTGGGGGTTCGGCTCGGCGAAGCCCTCACCCGCGATGGCCTGGAGGAACACCTGGGCGTGCCGGCGGCCCATGTCCGCGTCGGTCTCACCCTCGGCGGGCTGATACCCGAAGTAGCGGAACCCCTCGATCACCTGCTCGGGCGACCCCCGGCTGATGCCGAGCTGGAGACGCCCGCCGGCGATGAGGTCGGCCGCACCGGCGTCCTCGGCCATGTACAGCGGGTTCTCATACCGCATGTCGATCACGCCGGTGCCGATCTCGATCCGCGAGGTGCGGGCACCCACGGCGGCAAGCAACGGGAACGGCGAGGCGTGCTGGCGGGCGAAGTGGTGGACCCGGAAGGAGGCGTTGTCGAGACCGAGTTCCTCGGCCACGACGGCCAGCTCGATCCCCTGGGTCAGCGCCTCGGCGGCGGACCGGGTGCCGGTCTGGGGGTGCCAGTGACCAAAGGAGAGAAAGCCGATTCGCTGCATGGGTGGATCATAGCGCGAAACGGTTGAGTGCTCAAGCACATGGCCGTCACCGGGGTGAAACGTCCCGGGCCCGGCCGGCGCATCTGCGCACGACCGGGCCCGGGGTCAAACCATGGGTGCCCTGGGATCAGGCGACGTCGCGCAGCTTCTGTGCCTCAGCGAGGGACTGCAGCTTCTTCAGCGACTGATTCTCGATCTGGCGAATCCGCTCGCGGGTCACGTTGAACGTGCGACCCACCTCGTCGAGGGTGCGCGGGTGCTCACCACCGAGTCCGTAGCGCAGCTCGAGCACACGCCGCTCGCGGTAGGAGAGGTTCTCCAGCGCCTCACGCAGCGCCTCCTTGGTGAGGATCTCGGCAGCGCGGTCATACGGGGACTCAGCGCGCTCGTCGGCGATGAACTGGCCGAACTCGGACTCCTCCTCGTCTCCGACCGGCTTCTCCAGCGACACGGGGGCCTGGGCGGAACGCTTGATCGACTCGACCTCATCCGGCTCGATGCCGGTGACCTCGGCGATCTCCTCCGCGGTGGGCTCGCGGCCCAGTTCGGTGACGAGCTTGCGCTCGGCACGGCCGATCTTGTTGAGCTTCTCGACGACGTGGACCGGGATGCGGATGGTGCGGGCCTTGTCCGCGAGCGCCCGGGCGATCGCCTGGCGGATCCACCAGGTCGCGTACGTGGAGAACTTGAACCCCTTGCGGTAGTCGAACTTCTCCGCCGCGCGCACCAGACCGAGGGTGCCCTCCTGGATCAGGTCCAGGAACGGCAATCCCTGGTTGCGATAGTTCTTGGCGATCGAGACGACGAGGCGAAGGTTCGACTCGACCATCTTCTGCTTCGCGTCCAGATCGCCGCGCTCGATGCGCTTGGCGAGATCGACCTCCTCCTGGGCGGTGAGCAGGCGGACCTTGCCGATGTCCTTGAGGAACAGCTGCAACGAGTCCGTCGTCATGTCCGGCTTCAGGTCAAGCGCTCCTGCCTTGGCCTTACGGCGGCCGCCGCGCTTGTCGGGGGCACGCTCCACCTCGGGCTCGGCCTGAGCCGGGTCGACATCCTCGACCAGCTCGATCTCCGCGCGCTCCAGGAAGCCGTGTAGCTCCTCGACGTCGGTTTCGTCCAGGTCGAGCTCCGAGATCGCCGTGGTGATCTCGGCGAAGGTGAGTACACCCTGGGCCTGGCCACGGTTGACCAGTCCCTTGATCTCCTCGAGTTCCTGCAGTTCGGCTACTGACATCGATTCCTTACTTCCTCGTGTTGCCCGCGTGCCGGCACTGCCGGCGACACCCGAGAGGGGATGCGTACATCCAAGGATGGAACGCATCCCGAAAACTGAAACATCACTGCGAATTCTAGGCAGCTCCGGGACATCGGCCCCGGGCATCTGCGATTTCGTCGTACAGCTACTACCGACCGGGGCCGTTTCCGTTTCAAGCGACGGGCGAATTTCTTCTCGACGCCAGTGCGACCGCTGGAGTCTGTGTGTGCGTCGCCACGCAGGGTACGTAACCCTCCCGGACGCGATCTGCACGAATCCCGCAGGGTTTGGCAGGGACCCGGCAGTCGCCGCGGCTTTGTAATAACCTCGCCGCTGCACATAACGCCGAGCGGCGGTCCGTCAGCGGACCACCGGCGGGGGAACCACTTGCGGAGCACCGATGCTCCGCTGGGGCGAATCCGAGCCATCTGGCTCGGTAGCGCGAGCAGCGCGAGCCCGTCAGCTCACCTCGTAGGCATCCACGTGCACCCAACTCAGAGAGAAGTCTCCGCCGTGCCTCGCCATTCCCTGATGCCTTCACGCCCCTGCGCCCGCGCCGCCCTGTTGGGCGTCACGCTGCTCGGTCTCGCGCTGCCGAGCGCCGCGGCGGCGGCGTCGTCTCAGCCTGGTGGCGGCACCAGCGGCGGGGCCGGGCTCAACTCGACCACGACCACCACCACGCCGACGACCACGACGACCCCGTCGAGCTCGACCACGACGACCCCGGGGCAGACCACTCCCACCGTGGCGGCCACTCCGATCGGCGGCCCGGTCTCGGCCCAGGGCAACGGCTTCACGCTGAGCAGCGACTCGGTCGGCACCGTCCGCCGGGCGCTCAGCTTCAGCGGCAGCGTCTCCAGCTCCAGCCATGGCGACGTCGTGGCCATCGAGCGGCAGACCACGGCCGGCGCCTGGCAGACGGTCGCCCGGGCCACCGTGGCCGCCGATGGCAGCTTCGACGCGACGTGGCAGCCCAGCACCAGCGGCGTGGTCGGCTTCCGCGCCACGCTCGGGGGACCTGTCGGCACCGCCCAGGCCGCCTCGGCCGCGCCGGCGTCCGCCTCACCGACCCTGGCGGTGACCATCTACCGCGACGCGATCGCCACCATCTACGGGCCGGGTTTCTATGGCCACAAGACGGCGTGTGGCGTCACCCTGACCCCCACGACGATCGGGGTGGCCTCCCGCACGCTGAAGTGCGGGACTCAGGTCTCGATCGACTACGACGGCCAGACGGTCACCGTGCCGGTGATCGATCGTGGCCCCTACGCCAACGGTGCGAGCTGGGATCTCACCGAGGCGACCGCCAAGGCGCTCGGTGACCCGGACACCGAGACCGTCGGTGCGGCGGTTCTCTGAGAGAGAATCTCCATAATGGGGCCTCTCGCATGGGCCCCCGCACAGGCAAAATCGCACTGCTCGGCGCGTCCGGCGCCGCTGTCGCCGGCATCGCCTGGTTCGTGAGCAGCCGGCCGCGTGAGCTTCCCGGCCGCGCGGAGCTCGTCAAGGCCCCCGAGTCGACGGTGTTCGACGAGAACGGTGCGGTCCGGTCGGTCCAGCAGGCCAAGCTCGCGCTGCCTGAGGCCGATCTCGAACGGCTGTGGACGGCGGCCAACATCGAGAACCTCGGAGCCACGTACTGGCACTTCCTCACCCGCGTGACGCTCGGCATCGTACGGATCCGTTACAGCGACACCGACCGCCGCGTCACCCTGTTCGGGATCAGGTGGCTGACCCTGCTGCGCTTCGATCCGCCGGAGTTCGAGCTCCACCAGACCCGGGCCAAGATCTCCTGGCAGATCAAGGACGGCCTGCTGGTGGCCAGCAACGGTCGCGCTCAGGGCGGCCTGGCGCTCGAGGTGAGTCGCGAGGAGCCCGACCCCGACGCCGCCACCGAACCCGGTAGCGGCCAGCTCAAGGAGCTGAGCATCGAGATCGCGGTCACCAACTACTACCCGGCCATCGCCTCGCGCCTGGGCGACGTCCTCTACCGCAACACCCAGGCGTTCATCCACGTGCTGGTGACCAACTCGTTCCTGCGCAGCCTGGCCAGCCTCGAGCTGCACGAGTCCAAGGTGGGCCGGCTGCTGGTGGGCAGCCTGACCAACCCGGACCACCCGGCGTAGCTCCTGACACCGTTCCGGCGCCGCGCCGGAATCACCTCAGACGGTGTGGGAGGCGCCGTCACCGATCAGGTCGCGCAGCTTGGCCCGGTTGTGACGAGCGTGAACCCGCCGCACTGTGCCCGAGCGGGTGCGCATGACCAGGCTCTCGGTGGTGGCCACCTGACCGGGCAGGTAGCGCACGCCCTGGAGCACGTCGCCATCGGTCACGCCGGTGGCCGAGAAGAACACGTCCTCCCCCTTGACCAGGTCGTTGGAGGTGAGCACCTGCTCGAGGTCGTAGCCCTGGTTCAGCGCGGCCGAGCGCTCCTCGTCGTTGCGCGGCCACAACCGGCCGAGCAGCTCGCCGCCCAGGCACTTGATCGCCGCAGCCGAGATGACGCCCTCGGGCGTCCCGCCGATCCCCCACAGCAGATCGACGCGGTTGCCCTCGGTCACGGCGAGCAGGCTCGCGGCGACATCGCCGTCGAGGATGAGGCGCACGCGGGCTCCGGCGGCGCGGATCTCCCGGATCTGCGCCTCGTGGCGGGGACGATCCAGACACACGACCATCACGTCGCCGATGGCGACGCCCTTGCGCTGTGCCACGAGATTCAGCGTCTCGGCCATCGGACGCTCGAGGTCGAGCAGGTCGGCGATCTCAGGCCCGCCGGCCAGCTTCTCCATGTAGAAGCACGGACCCGGGTCGAACATCGCGCCACGCTCGGCCAGGGCGATCACGGTGATCGCGCCCGGCCAGCCCTGGGCGGTGAGGCGAGTGCCCTCGAGCGGATCGACCGCGATGTCGACCTCGGGCTTTGAGCCGTCGCCGATGTTCTCGCCGTTGTAGAGCATGGGGGCCTCGTCCTTCTCCCCCTCGCCGATCACCACGACTCCATCCATCCGCACACCGTCGAGGACGTGGCGCATCGCATCGACGGCCGCCTGGTCGGCGGCCTCCTTGTCGCCGCGGCCGATCAGCCCGGCCGAGGCCAGCGCGGCGGCCTCGGTGACACGGACCAGCTCGAGCGCGAGGTTGCGATCGGGCCGGACGACGGAATCAATCGTGCTCATAGAACTCCTGGTGGCTTGCGACGCACGGTGCTCTCGTGCGTACGGGTTATGGCTCCGAGGAAGATCAGCAGGCCGCCGGCCAGGGCCAGGAACCAGCCAATCGTCACGGTGATCTCACCCGTCGGGTAGCCGGGTTTGTCGATGATGCCACGGAAGACGATCAGGGTCAGGGCACACAGCGAGATGACCGCGGTGAGCTCGCCCCGGGGCCAGGCCAGGGCCCGACGGCGCAGGATGATGTAGACGAGCACCAGCGGTGACACGGCGGCGATGAGGAGCGGGAAGCGGACGTACTCCAGCGACAGCCAGCCCGTGCACGTCGTGCCCGGCCCGCGGCAGCTGTGCAGCACGGTGTAGTGGTTGCCGAGCTTGTACCAGCCGAGGAACAGCGAGATGCCGAGGAGGACCCCGCCCACGGCCGCGATGATCTCTCCCCGATCCAGCTCCCTCACGTGCATGGCGGCGGAGCCTAGATGATCGCGGGCCGCTAGCGTTCCGCTTGGCGTGCCCGAGGTGATCTTCCAACGACTGTTCCCCGCCGCGGAGGCCGGCGTCCACGCAGCCACCTACCTCGGTGGCCTGGCGCGAGTGCTGCCGCCCGACCGGCCCCTCGTGCGGTCCAACTTCGTCTCCAGCCTCGACGGCAACGCGACCTTCGACGGACGCTCCACTCCACTGTCTGACAGTGGTGACCGTGCACTGTTCCACGCGCTGCGGGCGAATGCGGACGCGATCCTGGCCGGCACGGGCACGTTGGCCGCCGAGGGCTACCGCCCAGCGGGAAAGCCGGTGGTGACCATCACCCGCTCGGGCAAGCTGCCCTCCGACATCCCCCTGTTCAGCCAGCCGGAGGGGCGTGTGATCGTGTTCAGCGGCCAGCCGCCGGACCTCGCCGGCGTCCGGGCCGACGTGACCGTGGAACCGCTGGTCGACATCGCCACCGCGTTGGCGACGCTGCGCAGCCGCCACGGCATCGACGTGCTGCTGTGCGAGGGTGGACCCGGGCTGCTCGGTGAGATGATCCGCGCCCAGCTCATCGACGAGCTGTTCCTCACCCTGGCGGCCAAGCTGGCCGGGGGCTCGGCCGGACCGTCGATGACCAGCGGAGACCCGGCGCCGGAGCTGATCTCCAT
Source organism: Solirubrobacteraceae bacterium (assembly GCA_965198695.1). Taxonomy (GTDB): domain Bacteria; phylum Actinomycetota; class Thermoleophilia; order Solirubrobacterales; family Solirubrobacteraceae; genus Palsa-465. The sequence goes on from CBDAPW010000004.1 coordinate 733,721, forward strand.
GGAACTGGCCTCCATTGTCGAGCGCGAGGGCACCCTGTATCTGCGCTACCTGCGTGGAGCCTGAGCGTCGGTGACCGCGATCGATCCCCGCGTCCAGCGGTTCGTCGACGCGCACACCTCACCGTTGCGCTCCCCCATCGCGGCCGCCGCGGAATGGACCGCGAATCATCGTCCGGCCAACGCGGCGATGATGGCCGGGCGCTCCGAGGCGCACCTGCTGAGCACCCTGGTGGCGCTGTCGGGGGCCACCGACGTGCTCGAGATCGGCACCTTCACCGCGGTCGGAACGCTGTCGCTGGCCGCGGGACTGGGCGAGCGCGGCCAGGTCACCACCCTGGAGATCGACCCCGACACGGCCGCCGTGGCGCGGGACAACATCGAGGCGAGCCCATGGGCGGACCGGATCAACCTGCGCCTGGGAGACGCCACCACCACCCTGGCGACCCTGCCCGGACCCTTCGACCTGGTGTGGATCGATGCCCACAAGCCCGACTACCCCGCCTACTGGACGGCGCTGGGGTCCAAGCTGAGCCCGGGCGCCCTGGTCCTGGCCGACAACATGTTCCTCGGCGGGAGGATCCTCGACGACGACGCGAGCGATGCCTCGGTTCGGGGCATCCGCCGCTTCCTCGACATGGTCCGCGTCGATGCCGAGTTCGAACATTCGCTGTTGAGCATCGGCGACGGTGTGCTGCTGGCCCGGCGCCGCCTCGGTCTCAGACCGCCGCGCCCCTGACCGGGTCTAGAGCCCGAGATTGCGCACGCCGCGCTCGCCCCACCCGAGGTGGTGGGCGAGCTCATGGCGCAGGGTCCGCCGGACCTGGGAGCGCAGGAGCTCGGGATCGTGGCCGAAGTCACGCTGCAGGGTGTCGCGGAAGATGAGGATCCGCTCGGTGAAGTAGTCGTGGGCGACCGTGTCGCCCTGGTACATGCCATAGGCGCCGCGACGGCGGCCGTCGCGGCCGCGGATGGCCACCGCTCCCGAGTCCGAGACCACGATCGCGACGTGTTCGAGCGCGCGATGGAACTCGAGGGGCAGCTCCTCGATGGCCGAGCGGACCAGCGCGTCGAACTCGTCGTCCTCGGCCGCGACGTCGAGATCCTGGTAGTCCTCGGCGGCCAGGTCAACCCCGCGGTAGGCCGAGCGGCTGGCCAGCCCGTAGGCGTGCCCGTCGATGTCCGCGCCGGAGCGGGCCAGGAACTCCGAACGCTCGACGAGCGCGTCGAACTGGGCGTCGGGGTCACGCCAGCCGCCCAGGCGGACCGCCACCAGGCTGACCGCACCGAGCACGATGAGCGTGCCGAGGCCGAACAGGCTGACACCCTGGACGAAGCGCAGCAGCGGCCCGGAGGCGAAGCCGTCGACGATCAGGCTGACGAGTCCGAGCCCGAGCACCGTGACGACCACCGCGATTGCCACACGGCGGAGGAGCGAAGGCGGATCAGAGGCGCTGCGTCTGGACACGACTATGAATCCTACGCCGCCGACGCCGAACGGGGTTGGCGACCGTGGTCACCAACCCCGTAGACGCACTGCGAAAAACCGACCCGGCTTACCAGCCGTCGGGGTGGCGGACCACGAAGCCCGTCGCGGGTGACACGCGCGTGGCGGACCAGCGGTCGTTGCCGTTGGTCGAGCTCTGGTCGGCGGTGTCGAACCACAGGCCGGCGATGTTCATGTAGGCGTGGCCATCATCGGCGTAGATGGTGATCCACTGACCGGTGCCGGCGTCGCCGTAGGACTCGAACTCGGTCGAGTCCAGCGGCGTGCCATTGAGCAGGCCGGCTGCATGCAGCACGTAGGAGGTGGAGCCGGAGCAGTCATAGCCGCTCTGGGTCCCCCAGCCGTTGTGCCCGCCGCCATAGACGTAGGGGTCGAAGGCGATCTCGTTGGCGGCCTGGATGGCCTCCTGGACGACCTCAGGCGCATCCGACGGTGCGGTCACCGTGCCGTCGGCGTTCAGCGTCGCGTCCTCGACCGGGGCGCTGGCCTGGGTGTTGGTCGGAACAAAGCCGGCGCCCCCGCTGTCGTCGGCGGGAAGCGCCGCGGAGGAGGTCGTGGCGGTGCCCGACGGAGCCTGATTGGCCGCCTCGTCAAGGGTTCCCTCGACCTTGGACATCGCGAGCTTGAGCTTGCCGTAGGTTTCCGGGCCGACGACACCATCGGCCGGGATGGCGCTCTTCTGCTGGAAAGCCTTGACGTGCAGCTTGGTCCCCATGGTGAACCGGCCTGAGGGAACCGTGGTGTACCCGAGCGCGGTGAGGTCGCGCTGCAGGGTGGTGACATCGGTGCCCGCCATTCCCACCTTCAGGGTGCGGGCGCCGAAGCGTTGGGCGGCAGCGGCGAGCGACGGCATGGCCACGCTCAGGCCTACTACCAGCATGGCCGCGCAGAACAGACGTCGGCCAAGGTTGACTTTCCGGAACAACTAACTAACCCCTTCTCTTTCTGACGCCTACGGGGTTAGCTGTCGGGCTCGCGCGGAAAGAGTGCGCTACGCGAAGACATCGCGATTCGCCCCAGAGAGCCATGGCTCCCACAACTGGGTCCCCCGCTCCCCTGTGCATGTGCACGAGGGACTCGGCTGGGTGTGCTGCGCGGGCAGCTTACATGATTCCCACTTCAGAACAATCCGAAAACTCCTCCGGGTGAAGGTTCGCCGCTCCCTGCCGATCTCCTTCCGGCTCACCGGCGAGGAACTACGCTGAGTCATATGCCCGGCGATTACACCCCCCGCGAGGTCTCTGAGCTCCTGAGCCAGGGAGATGTCCAGCTCGTCGACGTGCGCCAGCCCCATGAGTGGGACGCTGGACACATCGATGGTGCCACCCATATCGAGCTGGCCGAACTGCCCGCCCAGGTCGATGCGCTGGACCGCGCGCGCCCGGTGGTGCTGGTGTGCCGCTCCGGCGCCCGCTCGGCGATGGCCACCGCCGCACTGAGCCAGGCCGGCTTCGACGCCCACAACATGGCGGGCGGAATGCTCGACTGGACCGCCGCCGGGCTCACCATGGAGCCCGCCGACGGTCACGTAGCCGAGCCCTAGAGCTTCATGACATTGATCGCCTTGGGACCCTTGGGCCCGGCCTCCTCCTCATAGGAGACCTTGGCGCCCTCGGCCAGGGAGCGATACCCGTCAGCGCTGATCGAGGTGTGGTGGACGAACAGGTCGCGGCTGCCCTCATCAGGCGTGATGAAGCCGAAGCCCTTTTCGTCGCTGAACCATTTCACGGTTCCGGTAGGCATTGCTGAGACGTGTCCTCTCTGGGATATGAGTGCTGCCACCGCGAGGACGTCTCTGTCACAACCGGAGCCTGCACCTGCGTCGCCACCCCCTCAGGTGGCCCTATCGCGCGGCAAGTTAGCACGGGATTAGCGTGTGAGACACCCCGGGGGATTGCGGTTTCACCCCTCGGATACAACCTCCAGTGACATGGCCGACGAACTCGAGATCACCCCGGGGCTGAGCATCCCCCTCGATCTGGTCGAGATTCGCACCAGCCGCTCCTCCGGCCCCGGGGGCCAGCACGCCAACGTGACCGCCTCCCGCGTGGAGGTGGTGCTCGACCTCTCCAGCGTCACGACCCTCAGCGAGAGCCAGCGCGCGCGTCTCGTGGCCAAGCTCGGTCCCCGGGTCAGCGCCACGGCTCAGGACACCCGCAGCCAGGCGCGTAACCGCGACCTCGCCCTGGGCCGCCTGGCCGCGAAACTTGCGGCCGGGCTGGTGGTCCCCGCCCGGCGGCGGCCGTCGCGTCCGACGCGCTCCAGCGTCGAACGCCGACTGGACAGCAAGCGGCGCCAGAGCACGCGCAAACAGAACCGCCGTCCCCCGCCGGACGCATAAGCTCGTCGACGCATGCGCTGGCTCGTCGACGGCATGAACGTGATCGGCACCCGCCCTGACAAGTGGTGGCAGAACCGGGACGCGGCGATGCTCAAGCTGGTCGACGAGCTCGAACGCTGGGCGGCGAGCGAGAACGAGGACGTCACCGTCGTGTTCGAGCGCGCGCCGAGCCCGCCGATCCGCTCGACCGTGATCGAGGTGGGCCACGCCCCCAGACCCAAGCGCGACGCAGCCGACGACGAGATCGTGCGGCGACTCAAGCTCGACCCCCAGGCCCACGCTGTACGCGTGGTCACCTCCGACCGCTGGCTGAGCGAGCGGGCGTCGGCGCTGGGTGCCACCGTCGAGGGCTCCGACGCCTTCCGGCGGCGCCTCGAACACCGCTGGTGAGGGGCCCCGGAACCCCTGTTCTGAAGGGTTTGCGTGGAATGGCGCGGCACCTTGCCACAATGTCTCTCAGATGGCCGAGGATTCCTCCCCCGCTCCCGGATCTGGACCGGCACCCGAGACCGGGTTCGAACCCGCCCGCGCCGACTCGCGCCAGCGCGCTGATTCACCCTGGCCGCCGCGCGGGGACAGCAACGGAAACGGCAATGGGAATGGCAACGGGAACGGTCGCCGCCAGCCCGGCTGGCGCGTGACGCCGTCGCCGGACGGCCGCGGGAACGGCAACGGGAACAACCTCCCGGGTCAGCGCCCCGACGGCAAGCCCGCTCGTCGCGGACCGGGTCCCAACCAGCGGATCATGATCGCCGTCGCGATCCTCGTCCTCCTGGGCCTCAACTTCTGGATCTCCTCCTCGGTGCTGACCAGCCCGCGGGTGAAGCTCCCCTACAGCCCGAACTTCATCTCCGAGGTCAAGGCTCATCACGTCGTCTCGGTGACCTCGACCTCCGGGGCGATTCAGGGCACCTTCAGCAGTCCCCAGTCCATCACCGTGGACGGCCAGACGAGCTCACCGACGGTCTACTTCTCCACCCAGGTGCCGAGCTTCGCCCCCAACACGGGGCCCAACGCGTTGTACGGCTTGTTGACCAAGGACGGCGTCATCATCAACGCCCAGAACCCCAACGCCGGGGCCTCGGTGTGGGAGGAGCTCATCTTCGGCTTCGGACCGACGCTCCTGCTCGTCCTGCTGTTCGTCTTCTTCATGCGTCGCGCTGCCGGCGGTGGCGCCGGCGGGCTGATGTCCTTCGGGCGCTCCCGCGCCCGGCGCGTCGAGGGCGACGACCAGCACGTCACCTTCAACGACGTGGCCGGCATCGACGAGGCCAAGGAGGAGTTGCACGAGATCGTCGACTTCCTCAAGGAGCCGGACAAGTACCTGAAGCTGGGCGCCAAGATCCCCCGTGGCGTCCTGCTGTCGGGCCCCCCCGGCACCGGCAAGACCCTGCTGGCCCGGGCGGTGGCCGGGGAGGCGGGCGTGCCGTTCTTCCAGATGAGCGCCTCGGAGTTCGTCGAGATGATCGTCGGCGTCGGCGCCTCACGCGTGCGTGACCTGTTCGCCCAGGCCAAGGCCGCCGCCCCCGCGATCATCTTCATCGACGAGCTCGACGCCATCGGCCGCAGCCGCTCCAGCGGCGGACCCAACCTGTCCGGCGGCCACGACGAGCGCGAGCAGACCCTCAATCAGATCCTCACCGAGATGGACGGCTTCGATCCGCGCTCCGGCGTGATCGTGCTCGGTGCGACCAACCGCCCCGAGATCCTCGACCAGGCGCTGCTGCGCCCGGGCCGCTTCGACCGCCGCGTGGTGGTCCAGCCGCCCGATCGGGTCGGCCGCGAGAAGATCCTCAAGGTCCACACCCGCAGCGTGCCCCTGGGCCCCGGGGTCGACCTCGGCGCCATCGCCTCGACGACGCCCGGCATGGTCGGGGCCGATCTGGCCAACCTGGTCAACGAGGCGGCTCTGCTGGCCGCCAAGCGCGGCCACGACCGGGTCGACCGCGAGGACTTCACGGGCTCCCTGGAGCGGATCATCCTCGGCGCCGCCCGCAGCGTCGTGATGAGTGACGAGGACAAGAAACGCACCGCCTATCACGAGGCGGGCCACGCGATCGTCGGCATGATGACCCCGGGTGCCGACCCGGTGCGCAAGGTCTCCATCATCCCCCGCGGCATGGCCCTCGGGGTCACGTTCTCTGCTCCTGACGCCGACCGCTACAACCTCGACGAGCGTCATCTGCTCGCCCAGATCAAGGTGATGCTGGGTGGCCGCTGCGCCGAGGAGGTCGTGTTCGGCGATCTCACCACCGGTGCGGAGTCAGACATCCAGCAGCTGACGCGCATCGCCCGCTACATGGTCGGTCGCTGGGGCATGAGCCAGGCCATCGGCCCCATCGCGGTCCTGCCCTCTGAGTCCCAGGGCTTCATGCTGCCGGGTGCCTCAGAGACCAGCGACGAGACCCAGCGGCTGATCGACCAGGAGGTCCACCGGATCGTCGACACCGCCCACCGTGAGGTGCTTGAGCTGCTCAAGTCGCGGCGCAGCAACCTCGACGACCTGGTCGGCTCGCTGTTGAAGACCGAGACCCTGGACGAGGCCGACGCCTACGCGGCTGCCGGCTTGACCCGCTCCTCCGCGGACGAGAGCGAGGCCGGCGCCGCCACCGTCTGATCGCGGCCGCCTGCCTTCGCCATATACAGCGCTCGATCGGCACCGCCCAGCAGGGCCGCCCCGCCGCCGCCCTGACGGTTGGAGTTGACCCCGGCCGACAGCGTGATGGTGCCCACTCCGTCGAAGTCGATCGCGGCGATCTCACACCGGGCCCGCTCGGCCGCGGCGAACGCCTCCTCGGCCGTCGTGTCGGGCATCAGCCACACGAACTCCTCGCCGCCCAGTCGGGCGACCATGTCCCCTGACCGAGCCTGGGACATCAGCACCTGGGCCACCTCCGCGAGGACGCGATCCCCGGCCTGATGCCCGTGGGTGTCGTTGACCGCCTTGAAGCGGTCGATGTCGAGCAGCACAAGGGCCAGCGGCCGCGGGTTGCGCGTCACCCGCTCGAGCGCCTGGGTGAGCTCCTCCTCGAAGCTGCGGCGGTTGGCGGCACCGGTGAGTGCGTCGATGGTGGCGTGCTCGACGAGCTGGGAGACCGCCTCGGCGTTGGCGATCGCCATGGCCACGAGCTCGCAGAAGCGTTCGAAGTGCACCTCGAAGCCGTCAGACACCACGTTGCCGTCGACGTACACGGCGCTGAAGGCGCCCCAGAGTTGGCCGGAGACGAAGATCGGCGCCGACACGGCGGCGACGGCACCGCCGATGTCCGGGCTGTCGGGGTAGGCGAGGACCGTGGCGGTGCGGCCGGTCCGCGACACCTCGGCGGCTGCGGTCTCGCCGTTCAGATCCCATTGGCGACCGATCGTCACCGGCTGATCCGAGCGCCAGCCCCCGACGAGGGTCCCCACGCCCAGCTCGCGGTCAAAGCGGATCACCGCACCCATCGATGCGCCGGCGACCCGTGCCAGCTGCTGGGACACCTCGGCGAACAGCTCTGTGGGCGGCGCCCCGGCAGCCACGAAGGTGGCGACCCGGCGCAGCGCGTCCTCGGTGGCCAGCTGGCTGCGGGCGAGCGCCTGTCCGTCGGATAGGGCCCGAACGAGGCGCAGCACCACCTCCCCCATCACCACTCCGAGCACCAGCGCCATGGTCGCCGGCCGCAGCGCCGAGGCGGGGTCGGCGGGACCGCCCGGGACGAGCTCGGGGACGTAGAGGACGAGGGCGCCGACCAGGAGCGCGAAGCTCAGCTCCCGGCGGCTGGCCCGTCCGGCCGCCAGCAGGACGGGCATCAACACGAGGATGCCCACGCCGGGGTTGACCCCGGTGGCGTGGCGCATGAACGCCATCGAGCCGTCCAGCGCCAGCGTCCCGAGGACGAAGCGGCCACTTCCACCAGCTTCGATCGGCCAGGTCCACAGCAGCCCGGCCACGAACAACTGCAGCACGAGGGCGGCCACCAGCTCGGCGGGGCGCAAGCGGGTGGACAGGCCGAGCAACGCCCAGGTGAGCGTGAACACGGCGACGTAGGGGATCAGATAGTCGGTGTGGCGGTCCCGGCGCAAGAGCATGATTCCCCAGTTATCGGCAGCTGCACGCCACCGTGGACACCCAGAACATCACCCGGACCCCCGGAATTGGCCCGTCTGGAGACCGTTTCGACGAATGTTCAGCGTGTCGGGGCGCTCGGGCGGGCCGCGCTGGACGAATGTCCGGTGCCCGGCCGCCGATACCCGGTGCTCAGTCGCCCAGGCGGGTCATCTTGGCCAGCGCCTCGTGGATCTCGACCACGCGCCGTTTCACCGGATCGGTGTCGGGTCGGTCGTGCACGAGGTCCCAGGTCCGGTCAGCCACCTCACGCGCGGTCTCCGGCGTGGCCATCTCCGAGAGCCGGTTCACCAGTGTCAGCTCGAACTGCTGGATCTGGTCCTCGGGCTTGCCCGGCGCCATCTTGGGCAGTGGCTCTCCGCCGGTCGCTTCCCGCCACATGCCGGTGGCCACGAGCAACCTGTTTCTCATCTGGATCTGATCCATCTCGGCGTGGATGTTCTCAGGTCAGGGCCGGGAGTGTTTGACACGTGCTGAGAACCGCCTCGAACAGGTCGCCGTGAACGGCGATGCGCTCGAGCACCGCGGCCGGGGAGAAGCGCAGCGCCGCGGGGTCACCGGCCTGGCGCGCGGCCTCGAGCTCCTCCCAGGTGAGGGGCGTGGAGACACCGGGCTCAGGGGTCGCGCGCAGCGAGTAGACGGTGACCGTTGTCTTGTGGGCATCGTTCTGGCTCCAGTCGACGAAGACCCGCCCCGCCCGCCGGGACTTCGACATGGAGGAGATGACCAGTTCGGGCAGGCGAGCCTCGAGCAGCTCGGCGATCCGCCGAGCCAGCGGCTTGGTCTGGGCGTAGCTCACCGCCGGGTCGTTGATGGGAACGTAGACCTGCAGGCCCTTGGAGCCCGAGGTCTTCACGCAGCTGAGCATCCCCAGTGCCTCGAACAGGCCGGCCAGCACCCGGGCGACCTCCGCACACTCCAGCACGCCGGCCGGCGCGCCCGGATCGAGGTCGAAGGCGAGCACGGTCGGCGACGCGGGCGCGTCGGCCAGCGACAGTGAGGTGTGCAGCTCGATATCGGCCAGGTTGGCCAGCCAGACGAGCGTGGCGGGCTCCTGGGCCAGCGTGTAGTCGATGTCGCCGACTCGCGCGGTCGGCACCCACGCCGGGCGGTGCGCCGGCGCGTTCTTCTCGTAGAAGAAGGCGGCGTCGACCCCGTTGGGATAGCGCTTGAGCGTCAGCGCCCGACCGTTCAGGTGCCCGAGTACGGTGGGCGCAACCCGCGCGTAGTAGTCGATCACCTCGCCCTTGGTGAAGCCGGTCTCGGGATAGAGCACCTTGTCGTGATTGGAGATCTTCAGTGTCCGTCCGGCGAACTCGATGGCGCCGTTGCTCGCGCCGGGCGACTCCTTCAGCGTCACCTCGCGGGCGTCCTTGTCCTCGCGCAGGCCCTTGAAGGACGGGGCGCGCATCAGCCCCTCGCGGGTGCGCTCGCTGTACTCGATCTCGGCGACCAGCCGAGGCTCGACGAAGACCGCATGGGCCGGCAGCCGGGGGCGCGGGTCAAACGGGTTGGTCGGGGTCACCAGCGGGCCCAGGCGCCGGGCCAGCTCGGCCAGGGTGGCGTCGCTGAACCCGGTCCCCACGCGACCGTCGAAGACGAACCGGGCGCCGTCGTGGTGTCCCATGAGCAGCGCCCCGATGCGTTCGGCGCGGCGGCCCTCTCCGGGGAGCCAGCCGCCGATCACCAGTTCCTGGCGCAGGCTGTGCTTGAACTTGAGCCACTGACCGTTGCGGGCGCCGGACTGGTACAGGGAGTCCAGGTGCTTGCCCACCACGCCCTCGAGGCCGCGTCGGCGCGTCGCCTCCATCAGCGCCCGGCCCTGGCCGGGATGGGTCTCGGGGACCTGCCAGGGGCCCGCGGTGAGCTCGAGGGACTCCAGGCGCGCCCGACGCTCCCGGTAGGGCAGGTGCGTCAGGTCCTCGCCGTCGCACCACAGCAGGTCGAAGACGACGTAGGTGACCGGCACCGCCGCGCACAGCCGCGGGCTGGGAGCGCTCACGTGCATGCGCTGCTGGAGCAGGCCGAAGCTGGGCCGTCCGTCCTCGGCGAAGGCCACGATCTCACCGTCGAGCACCGTGCCCGCGTGGTCCGCGAGGGCCGGCGGGGGCACGGTCAGCTCCGGGTAGGAGTGGGAGATGTCGCGCAGGTTGCGCGACTCCAGCCCCACGGCGCCGGCGCCGACATGGGCGATCGATCGCACACCGTCCCATTTGATCTCGAAGGACCAGGCGGCCTCGTCCCGGGGCATCGGGCCGCTGCGGGCGAGCATCGGGGCGATGTGGGCGGGTGGCTCAGCCGCGGGGGTCACGTGGGGGATCGTATGCTCGGCGCCCGTGCTGTTCGTCACCTGGAACGTCAACTCGCTGCGGGCGCGGCTCCCGCGGGTGCTGGAGCTGCTGGAGCTGCACACGCCCGACGTGGTCTGCCTGCAGGAGACCAAGTGCGCGGACGATCAGTTCCCCGAGGCGGCGCTGGCCGAGGCCGGGTACGCCGCGGTGCATCATTCGGCGGGCCAGTGGGCGGGGGTGGCGCTGCTCGCCCGCCGGGATCTGGCCGCCGGCGCGCCGAGCCCGCTGAGCGATCCGGTCTTCGGATTGCCGGGCGAGGCGGCGACTGAAGAGGCGCGCTGGGTCGAGGCGACCGTCTCGGGGGTGCGCTTCATCTCCACCTACGTGCCCAACGGGCGCAGCCTGGACTCACCTGAGTTCCCCCGCAAGCTGCAGTTCCTCGAGGCGGCCGCGCGTCGCGCGGCGGCCCTGTCGGGAGCCGAGCGCCCGCTCGACACCGCCGCGCTGGGCGAGGTGGGTGGCCTGGTCATCGCCGGGGACATGAACATCGCCCCCACCGACGCTGATGTCTATGACCCGGCGCTGTTCGTCGATTCGACCCACGTGACCGGTGAGGAGCGCTCGCGCCTGGCGGCCATCGAGGCCGCCGGCGGCCTGGTCGACGCCTACCGGGCGCTGTACCCCGACACCTCGCAGTTCACCTGGTGGGATTACCGCGCGGGCAACTTCCACAAGGGCCTCGGCCTGCGGATCGACCTCGCTCTGGTGTCCGAGACGCTGGTGCCGCGCCTCAGCGAGTGCGGGATCGACCGCAACTTCCGCAAGGGCACCAAGCCCTCGGACCATGCGCCGCTGCTCGTCCGGCTGTCGGACTGAACCGGACGGGGGACCCGCGCCCCAAGCGCGGCTGACGCTCCGGTAGCCTGGTCGGCATGCCTGAGTCCCGTCCCGATGCCGCCAACTTCCGCACCGTGCTCGGCCGCCTGCCCACCGGCGTGGTCATCGTCACCGGCGGTGATCCTGAGCACCCGAGCGGGCTGGTCGTCGGCTCGTTCATGTCCCAATCCCTCGACCCGCCGCTCGTGGCCGTCTCTCCCGCCAAGACCTCGACGAGCTGGCCGGCGCTGCAGGAGGCGGGGACGTTCTGCGCCAACGTGCTGCACGGCGACCAGACCGATCTGGCCCGCACGTTCTCTCGCTCGGGCGGCGATAAGTTCGCAGATGTCGCCTGGCGTCCTTCACCGGTGACCGGAGCGCCGCTGCTCGAGGGCGTGGCAGCGTGGATCGACTGCAAGATCGATCGGACCATCGACGCGGGTGACCACTGGCTGGTGCTCGGTCTGGTGCTCGAGCTCGCCGTCGAGACCGACGGCGGTGCGCTGGTGTTCCACAGCGGCGCGCTGAAGTCACTGCTGTAGGCGCGACGCGGAGGACGCGACGCGGGCGCACTCTTCACATCCGCTTAGGCGTCCGTACGATGCTGGGGGCCCATGCCTTCCGTTCTCGTAGTCGATGATGAGCCGGCCGTGCGCCGCGCGCTCGAGCGTGCTCTGTTGCTCGAGAGCTACACCGTGGAGCTCGCCGCCGACGGCCGCGAGGCACTGGACCGCCTGGCCGAGCATCCGGCTGACGCGGTCATCCTCGACGTGATGATGCCCGGCATCGACGGGCTCGAGGTGTGCCGGCGACTGCGGGCCGCCGGCGATCGCACGCCGGTGCTCATGCTCACCGCGCGGGATGCCATCGACGATCGGGTCACCGGCCTGGACGCGGGTGCCGATGACTACCTCGTCAAGCCCTTCGCGTTGCGTGAGCTTCAGGCGCGGGTGCGCGCCCTGCTGCGGCGGGCCTCGGACGAGGACGGCGGCGGCGAGATCCTCCGCTTCGGCGACATGACCTTGGACCCGATCGCCCATGAGGTCCATCGCGGCAACCGGCTGGTCGAGCTTTCCAAGACCGAGTTCATGCTGCTCGAGCTGTTCATGAAGCATCCGCGCCAGGTCCTGACCCGCTCGACGATCTTCGAGAACGTCTGGGGCTATGACTTCGGGCCGACCTCCAACGCGCTCGGGGTCTACATCGGCTATCTGCGGCGCAAGACCGAGGAGGGCGGCGAGAGCCGCGTGCTCCACACGGTCCGTGGTATCGGCTACGTCCTGAGGGACTGATGACCGACCGCGCGCCGGGCGGGCGCGCGCCGGCTGCACGCGCGCTCCATCTCGCCGGCCGTGCCATCGGGGGCGTGGTGCCCCGGCGCGGCATGCCGCTGCGCCGCCGCGTCAGCATGGCCGCCGCCGCGTCGGTGGCGATCGCCGTGGCGATCGCCGTGGTCGTGTGTTACGTGGCGGTCTCCTACCGGCTGCGCAGCGAACTCGACGGCCAGCTGAAGTCCCAGGCCCTGTTTGACCAGGCGATTCTGCGGGGCGAGTCACCCACAGGGTCGGGGGACATGAAGATCCCGGGATACGCGGCGTACCGCGGCGGCCCGGCTCCGTACGAGGACCTGGTGAGCTCCGGTGGGGACATCGAGGTGCTCAACGACGGCAGCGCCCTCCCCGACAAGGAAGCCGCTGCCGCGGTGGCCAGCGGCGAGAAGGCCGCGGGCTTCCGCGACGTCACCATCAACGGCACCGAAATCTGCGTGTACACGATCCAGGTCGGCATGGATCAGAGCGGCGAGGAGGTCGCGCTCGAGCTCGGCCGACCGCTGACCTCTGACAACAGCCTGCTCCACGAGCTGCGCCTGATCCTGCTCGTCCTGTTCCTCTTCGCCGTCCCGCTGGCGGCCGTGTTCGGACGCTTCGCCGCGCGGCGCGTGCTGCGACCGCTGGCCGAGGTGACCGATACGGCCGACACGATCGCCAAGACCGACGATCTCTCCCAGCGCATCGAGGTGCGCGAGGACGACGAGGTCGGCGTGCTCGCGGCCCGCTTCAACGCGATGCTCGAGCGTCTCAGCGCCTCCCGCAACGAGCTCGACAACTCGGTCCGCTCCCAGCGTCAGCTGGTGGCCGACGCCTCCCACGAGCTGCGCACGCCGGTGACCAGTCTCCGCACCAACGTCGAGGTGCTGCTCGCCTCCCCCGACCTGGACGCGGGTGACCGCGCGCTGCTGGAGGACGTGCTCGAGCAGAGCGAGGAGCTCTCCTCGCTCGTCGCGGACCTCATCGAGGTCGCCCGCGGTGAGTTGCCGTCGGACTCGCTCGAGGACGTGCGTCTCGACAAGTTGGTCGAGGAGGCCCTGGTGCGTGCCCGTCGCAACGCGCCGAACACCCATTACAGCGACCGGCTCGAGCCCGTCGTGGTCCAGGGCAGCCCCGAGCGGCTGGCCCGGGCGGTCAACAACCTGCTCGACAATGCGGCCAAGCACGGCGACGGCTCGGTCGAGGTGGTCGTCGACGCCAGCGGCATGACCGTCCGGGACCACGGCAGCGGCATCGACCCCGGCGACCTGCCCCACATCTTCGAGCGCTTCTACCGCGGGATCAACTCGCGCTCGACCCAGGGCTCGGGCTTGGGCCTGGCCATCGTGCGCCAGACGGCTGAGCTGCACGGCGGCGCGGCGCGGGCGACCAACGCCCCTGACGGTGGCGCGATCTTCACCCTCGAGCTGCCCACCACCCCACCCGGCGATCATCGCCCGAGCCTGTTCGACGACCCGGTGGCCGGCGGTCAGGACGGCGGCTACGGCGCCGGCGGCTTCGTCACCCGGGCGTGACGCGCAGCCCCGAAGGCGCGGTGCAGCAGCCAGAAGCTGAAGGCGAACACCGGCAGCACCGGGGCCAGCAGCAGGATCCGTCGGGTCGGGACGCCGACGAACAGCGCCAGCAGGACCTCGACCACCACCGCGGGCACGGCGGCCAGCAGCATGGCGTGGGAGCGGTAGCCGCTGAAGTGCTCGCGCGCGGTGAACTCCACCACCCCGACGGCGCAGACGATCGCGCCGACGATGAGCGCCGGGCCACCCCCCTCGAGCAGGCCGACCACGACGGCGACCAGGCCGGCCAGGATGGCGATCTCCGACACCGGGACCGGCTCGAAGATGCCCGCAGGCCGCTCGCCGTAGGTGCCCAGGCTACGGTTGGCCAGCGCTCGTTCGCGGGCCGCCTGGCGCTCGCGCTCCTCGCGCTGCTGACGTCGGCTGGGGCTCGACTTGGCCCGGGCCGCGACCCGCGGGGCGACCTTGGGCTCCGAGCGCGGGCTCGGCTCGGCCGGCTCCGGCTGGGGGCCCGAGCTCGGGACGGGACGGGACGACCGCGCTTTGCGAGAACGGCGTCTGGTCTTCGGCGAGGCCATTTCGGGGAAGTATCTCCCAAAGTGCTCCTGTGTCCGCCACTCCTGGTGCGCCCCGGCAATTCTGGCCCGGAGCAGCCCGTCTTCATCAAGCGCGTTACAGTCGGACTATGAGCGCGCAGCGACCGCTCGAACTCATTCTCGCCCGGAACCTGCTCTCCAGCTTGTCAACGCCGGGACTGCTCGTGGGCGAGGGGGGGCGTCTCCTGTTCTACAACGAGGCGGCTGGGGCCATCATCGGTCGCAGCTTCGAGGAAGCCACCGGCTTGACCGCAGACGAATGGACCCGAGAGTTCGGTCCCCTCGACGCCGAGGGCGAGCCGATCGCCTACGAGCAGATCGGGGCGACCCACACCCTGCGCGCGCACATCCCCTTCCATGGCGAGTTCTCGATCAAGACGCTCACCGGTCGGCGGGAGATCGCGCTGACCGCGATCCCCATCGTGGCGCCGGATGAGTCGACGGCCGCCATCGTGATGTTCTGGCCCACCGATCACGAGGCCATCCACGCTCACGCCGCTCACGTCAGCGACCACGGGCACGGCCACAGTCATGAGCCGCTCGAAGACGGCGGGACCACCCGGAACGGGACGGCCTGGTGAAGCTGAAGATCTGGGGGGCGCGCGGTTCCATCCCCGCTCCGGGGCCCGAGACCATGCGCTATGGCGGTAACACGTCGTGCGTCGAGGTGACCCTGTCGGACAACAGCACCCTCATCCTCGACGCCGGCACGGGCATCCGTCAGCTCGGGATGTCGATGCCCCGGCCGGAGAAGCCGGTCAACCTCCTGCTGACCCACCTGCACATGGACCACATCCAGGGCTTCATGTTCTTCAGCCCGGTGTTCCAGCCCGACTCCGAGATCGTGGTGTGGGGACCGGCCTCCCCCGAGGCCTCACTGCGCGATCGCATCGCCCGCTACATCTCGGCGCCGCTGGCGCCGGTCGAGGTCCGCGAGCTGCCCTCGCTGCTGACCTTCCACGAGGCCGACTCGCTGGAGTGGGAGATCGGGCCGGCTCGGGTGCGCGCCCAAGCGGTCAACCATCGAGGCCCCACGCTCGGCTATCGCATCGAGGACAACGGCACGGTGCTCTGTTACATCCCGGACCACGAGCCGGCTCTGGGCCCCCCACTCTCGTTGGTGGAGGACGAGTGGATCTCGGGCTTCGACCTCGCCCACGGGGCCGACCTGCTCATTCACGACTGCCAGTACACCGACGCCGAATACGGGACCCACCTCGGCTGGGGGCACAGCGCGGTCTCTGACGCGCTCGAGTTCGCCCAGCGCACCGGGCCCGAGCGGGTGCTGCTCTTCCACCACGATCCGCTGCACTCCGACGATTTCCTCGACCGACTCGCTGACGACGTGAGCGCGCGCTGGGAGGAGCTCGGCGGTGACCGCGGCCAGGTCAGTCTGGCGACCGAGCGGCTCGAGCTGGATCTGGTGCCCGCGCCGGTTCCCCTGGCCGGCTCGGCCGCTCGCCGGCCGGTGCTGGCCCCGCACTCTCGCGCTTGATCTCGCGCCAGATCTCCTCGCGATAGACCGGGATCGAGCGTGGGGCGGCGATCCCCAGCCGCACGCTGGCTCCTCGGATCTCCAGTACCTCGATGACCACGTCGTCGCCCACGATGACCCGCTCGCCGGCCCGACGTTTGATCCGGAGCATGGCGCCGATCTTACGGTCTCCGCCCCCGTTTGACCAAAAACCAGAGTCAGGCGACCTCGGCGAGCAGCTGGTCGTGCTCGGCGAGGAGGTCTGCGAGCCGCCGGCGCAGCTGACGGTGGATCTGACAGACCCGGCTCTCGGTGACGCCGAGGCTCTCGCCGATCTCGCGCAGCCCGAGATTGTGCACGTAGAGGAGCACCGCGACCAGTCGCTCGCGCTCGGGGAGCTGTTCGAAGGCCGCGCGGAAGCGCTGCTTGGCGTCCTCGCGCATGGTCGCCCGCTCGGGATCGAACTCCCCGTCGCTGGCCAGCGTGTCGATGCGCTCGATCGTCGCGTGGTCCTCCCCCATCACCAGGGCGTTGAGCGAGCTGATCTCAGCGCGGTGGACGTCGCCGAGGCGCCGCGCCAAGTCGGCCTCGGACATCCCCAGCGCCGCGGCCAGCTCCGCCCGGGTCGGCGGGCGCCCGGAGCGGTCGACCCAGCGCCGGCGGGCCCGGGAGACGTCCCGTTCGAAGCGCCGCAGAGACCGGGGGGCCCAGTCGTTGCGCCTCAGCTCGTCAACCACTGCGCCGCCGATCCGCGTCCAGGCGAACTGCTCGAGCGTTGCGCCGCGCCCCGGGTCATAGCGATCGATCGAGCGCAGCAGCGCCTCCAGGCCCACGGAGATGAAATCCTCGACCTCACAGCCCGCCGGGAGCTCGCGCAGTCTGCGGAAGACGATGTACCTGACCATCGGCGCCAGGCTCAGCACGAGGCGGTCCCGCAGGCGCGGGTCCGCGGTCGCGTGGTAGCGGCCCCAGAGCGTCTGCACCGACTCGGTCGACAGGCGGACCCGGGGCGGGCCCGGGTACGTCATGGTCTCGTGTCCTGCGAACTCGCTCACGACATGCGATGTATCGGCGACCGATGGATCTCCGTGATGGTCAATGCGTCCAGATCCGGCCGGATGGCTCAATCGACATCTGTCTCGTGCCGGGATCGCCCGACGTTTGAACGCCCGGACCCCCTGGTTCAGCGCATGGGCGACCGTCCGACGCGGGCCACTGAGGCGGCCTCCGCGGCCAGGGCCTGCAGCGCCGCGACGTACGCCTCCCCCGTCCAACCCGCGGCGCGGGCGTACGCGTGGCCCGACAGCCGCGCCCGGCGCTCGGGGTCGGACCGGAGCGACTCGACAGCCGCCGCCAACGCGACCGGGTCCTCCGGCGCCACGAGGACGGCGCTGACGTCGTCCTCGACGTAGCCGACCAGGCTGGCCACGTCGGAGGCGACGACCGCGGCGCCGGCGTCGGTGGCCTCGGCCAGGCGGATGTGACCGCGTCCGAGCAGCCCGTCGCTGACGCAGATGATCGAGATCGCCGCGCGAGCGAGTAGCGCATGGGTCTCGGACTGGGGCAGCTCGACGCTGAGCTGGGCGCCGGCCCGGTGGAGGCGGTTGAGTGCCGCCACCCGATCGGCATCCGTGGCGCTGCAGACGACGTGGAGATCCCAGCCGCGCCCACCGGCCGCAGCGAACAACGTCTCCCAGTCACAGTGGGCTCGCCCGGCGGCCACCACGGGACCGTCCTCCCGCGGCGCCGGTGGCGGCACGGTCCTGGCGTGGGTGCGCGCGGCGAAGCGGATCAGGTGGAAGCGCTCGGGCGCGATGGTCAGGCGCTCGGGATAGACCTCGAGCTCGGCCGGAGTCAGGACCTGAGCGGACGCCAGGCTGCGCCGCAGCGCCCAGCGCTCCAGCGACCGCCAGCTCAGCGCGACGAACGTCCGGGGCGTGGGATGGTCAAAGAACTGAAAGACGACCAGCTTGCGCCGGCGGCCGAACAGCGCCCGGGCCGCCAGCAGGGTGCGCCAGCCCGGGTCATAGCGATTCATCGCCACGGCGTCGTAGCGACTCGAGGCCAGAGCCAGCGCGAGCCCGCGCAGCGCGCCGTGACCGAGGACGGCGCGGTAGAGCCGGTCCGGTAGGTGCGCCTGCAGGACCGTGGTGAAGGTGCTCCAGGGGTGCTCGCTGTCCGGTGTGGCGACCCAGCTGTACCAGCCGTCGACCAGCACGCCGCTCACATCAGACCGAGCCGCGCACGCCAGTAGTCGGTGAGGAAGACGTCGTCGGGATCACACTCGGCCCGCAGCGCCAACCAGTCCTCCCAGTGGGGGAACCCGCTGGGCAGCAGGTCGGGGTAGTCGGCGGCGTCGGGCAGCTCCTTACCCCAGTGGGAGCGGAACGGGATCCCGTGGCTCGACAGCAGCTCCCAGAACTGGGGATAGAACCGCTCCCGCGGGTCCTCGAGGTTGTCGGTGAACCAGAAGATGTCGAGGCGCAGCGCCCCCTGAGACCATTCGTCAAAGCCGTCGGAGTATCCGGGGTGAATCCAGCCCGCGGCCGGCGGCGCACCGTAGAGCTCGTAGGCATAGAGGCCGGTGCGCTCATAGGATTCGCGGGCGTCGGCCGGCGCGGCGAAGTACTCGCGCACGACCCGAACCAGCTCCGAGGCGCGCGTCAGGGGCACCCACAGCTCGATGAACTGGGTCCACATTAACACGTCGTTGGCCTGGTCGTCCATGGGCAGGCCCTCCCAGGCCCAGTCCCGGAAGGACTGGGGCTCGCCCCGCTCCATGCCCCGCTTGTGCTCGTCGAGGGGCAGCACGATGCCCAGGGCGGTGGGCACGAGACATGGCAGCGAGGCGGTCAGCAGCGGACGCAGCAACCGTATGGCCGGCGCCGCGGCGCCGACCGCGCGCAGGGCGAGCGGCAGCGCCGAGAGCCGCCAGCGCCGCCAGCGGCTGACCTGCCCCTCGGCGGTGAGCAGGTCGAGCTGGTGGGCGACCTCGGTGGCGTTGCGGCGCAACAGCTGGCGGATGCGCGCCGGGTCCTTCTGGTTGCCGAAGATCACGTACAGGGTGCTGAACAACGCCTCGGCGAGGATCGGGTAGCGGGTGAACTCCTCATACCGCGTGGGCCGGAAGCCCGGCTGGAGCTCGACACGCTGGGCCTGCCAGATGAGCAGGCGCTCGGCCCCGCGCTGGGGCCACCAGTCGATCCGCGCGTACTCGGCACGGGTGAGAAAGTCCGCCAGCGACGGCCGTCCGGAGTTCCCGGGGCCCTCGAGATCGATCGACGCCCCCGCCAGGTCGACGATCGACTCCTGGCCGACGATCGCGAACATCGGCTCACAGCGCAGCGTCACGGAGACCACCACCCCGAGCAGACCGAGGGCCGGCAGCACCGGGGCCAGACCGGGCCCGTCGTCGTCGGCGCGGAACTCCCGGACCTCACCGCGGCCGTCGATGAGCCGGACCCCGATCACGTGATCGAGCAGCGAGTGCTGGAGGCTGCCGCCGGCCGACCCCGTCGAGAGAAAGCCGCCGAGCGCCTGGTGGCTGATCCCGCCCGTCGAGGACACCGTCCAGCCGTAGCGGTCAGCCAGCTGGTTGAGCAGCGCCTGGGTGGGCGCACCCTCCTCCTCCGGGGCCAGCGGATCGGCGCCGATGTGGATGCCGGCCTGGGCTTCCACGATGCGCCGCTCCATGTCCAGGACCTTCAGGGCGCGCATCCGCCCCAGCGACAGCACCAGGTCACCGGGGGCGTCGCCGGCGAAGCCGCCGGGCGGTGAATGCCCGGCACCGCGGACACGCAGTCGGCGGCCGTGGGCGGCGGCGTAGCGCACCAGCGCGGCGACGGCGGCCTCGTCCTCGGGGTGGATGAGGCCGTCGGGACCGGGGATCGGTGGACTCTCAGCGTCCATCGTCGACATTTTCACCGACCCGGGCCGTCGTCGTCTGGCTCGCGCCATACGATCGCCATCGGTGCCGCTGTTTCTCATCGCTGCGCGGTTCGTGAACACCCTGTCGCGCCGCAGCGTCGCCGCGCTGCTCGGCTTCGCGTTGACCATGCTGGTGCTCGGCGCGGCCGCCTTCTCCCTGACCCAGCACATGAGCTTCGGGGCCGCCCTCTACTGGGCCATCACCACCGCCACCACGGTCGGCTACGGCGACATCGAGCCCAAGAACACGGTGGGCCGGGTCATCGCCAACGTGGTGATGCTCACCACCATCCCGGCCGTCGGAGCGGTGTTCGCCATCTGGACCAGCTCAGCCGTCATCACACATATCCGGAGGTTGTTCGGCATGGACCGAGCTCTGCCCACCCAGTCCTTCACCATCGTCTACGGGGCCGACTCGACCGTCGGTCACGCCCTGGACGAGCTGGCCGCCACCGGCGATCCGGTCGTGCTCGTGGCGACCGAGAAGCCCGCGGACCTGGACGACGCGATCTTCTTCATCGCCGGTGATCCCTCCGACGAGAAGGTGATCCGGACCTCCCACCCCGAGAACGCCAACCGTGCCCTGATCGCCGCCGTGAGCGACGCGGACACGCTGATCACCGCGGTGGCCCTGCACACGCTGGCGCCCCAGCTGGAGATCTTTGCGCTGACCCGCTCCCCCCATGTCGGGCGCGCACTGAAGGAGCTCGGGGTCAACCACACCCTGTCGGCCGATGATCTCGTCGGCCACACCCTGGCCAAGAGCCTCGAGACGCCTCAGGCGGGGGACCTGCTGCTGCAGATCGTCGACACCGACAAGTACAAGCTGCGCGAGTCGGCGGTTCCGGCCGATCTGGCCAGCCAGTCGCTGTCGCAGATCCGCGCCGCACGGCCGGGGATGCTGGTGCTGGGCATCTCGCGCGGCGACAAGGTCGACCTCGGCCTGAGCGACGACCCGGTGCTGGAGGCGGGCGACAGCCTGATCGTGCTCGAGCCCGAAGCGCCCGCGACGCGCTGAGGGCTCGCCCAGGAGCACGGGCCGACGTGCGCTAGTCCCAGCGGTGGCGGCCGCCGCGCAGCGCCCGCATCTCCGACACCCCGTAGGGCTCGTGGGCGGGGATGCTCACATCCGCGCCGGCCAGCTGCCGCGCCGGCTGGGCGATGCGGATGACGCCGCCGGCACCGTCGGATTCGACGCGGTAGACGTGGGAGTCGGGGTCAGACACCACGCACTCAGCCAGACGGGTGCCGTGGTAGACGACCGCGGCATTGTCGTCGGCGAGGTAGCCGGGGGCGAGCGCGCCGGTGGCCACCGCCGCCTCGTAGACGGGCAGGCGCTCGGGCTCACCGTGCATGTGCACCGACAGGCTGCCGGGCAGCAGTCCGATGCCCTTGACCACCTCGGGAGCGCCTCCGCTCATCGAGATGCCCCCCTCGAACCAGCACATCGCTCCGGCCGACAGGCCGGCCAGCACGATCCCCCGCTCCCAGGCGGTGCGCATCGCCTCGTCGATCCCGTGCTCGCGCCAGATGGCGAGCATGTTGCGCATCGAGCCGCCGCCCACGTAGATGGCGTCCTGGGAGAGCAGGTGGGCGATCGGGTCGATCCGGTCACGGCCGAGATGGAACAACGAGAGGATCGACGGCTCACAGGGCCAGCCGTCGTAGCGCTCGTGGAAGCGGGTGACCTGCTCTCGCGGATCACCCGAGGCGGTGGGCAGGAAGCAGATGCGCGGCACGTCCTTGCCCGTGAGATCCAGCACCAGCCGGTCCATCCCCTCGGCCCGTTCGTCCATGGTGAAGCCGCCGCCCCCCATGGCGAGGATGCGGCGCGGGTCGCCTCCGCGGATGGCTGCCGTCAGCGGGCCCGACACACTCACGCAGCCACCGCGGCCGGGATGGCCTCCTCCACCAGTTCCGGGAGTGCCGACACGCCGAGGTAGCGCACCGGAAGCTCATGCTCGACGGCGATCCCGTCGCTGCCCCGGGCGACGTAGGCGGCCCGGGCCGCCGGCCGCGAGGCGACGACCTCGCTCAGCTCGTCGTCCACGAAGTGCAGGGCCGCTGAATCCCCGGCGCCGTAGCCGGGCGGCATCTCCCCCGCGGTCACCGCGTCGACGAAGCCCTCGCGCCGACCCTTCTCCTCGTGGTAGTGGACCGCGATCGAGTGGGGCAGCAGGCCCAGCGCATCGATCTGACGCGCCGGACCCTCGTGGAATCCCGACAGCGCGTTGGTGAACCAGCAGAGCGCGCCGGCCGAGCCGCCGCAGAGGATCACCCCGTTCTCCCAGGCCTCGCGCAGGTACGCATCGACCCCGTGGGCTCGCCACGTGCCCAGCAGCGACACCAGCGAACCGCCGCCGACATAGATCACATCCTGTTCGAGCAGGTGCCGGCGCGGATCCTCCACACCGGTCTCGCGTCGGAACAGCGAGATGTGGGAGGCCTCGCAGCGACTGGCTGGAAAGGCACGGTAGAAGCGCACGACGTAATGGTCGGCGTCGCCCGAGGCAGTGGGAAGGAAACACACCTTGGGGCGCGCCGCGCCCGTCAGTGCCAACACGTAGTCATCGAGGAGTGTGTTGCCCCACTCCATCGAGAATCCCCCGCCTCCGAACGCGACGATCTGCTTGGCTCGCTCACGCATGGCTGGAAGCTTCCCGCCTGAACCGGTTTCCGGTCTTTGGCCCGAGGGCCAAATTTGCGCGCGTCCAGGCATCACATTGGTCGTTTCCCGCGCGGGCTCAGATCAGGAGCATTTCCAGCCAGTTTGGCCGAGCGCAAGCGTCGACGAGCCGAAAGCGCAAGCGGTTCAGGCGCGGACGAGCGCGCCAAGGCCAAGGACCTCGCACAGCACGACGGCGATCGTGCCGGGCTCCGGCCCGCGATGGCGACCGGACCTCCAGCTGCAGCGGAGCGCCATGAGCGGCCAGCACCGGGGCCAGACGCCGCCAGGGCACCGTGCCGGCCCCCGGCACGAGGTGGAGGTCGAGGCGCAGGGGCTCATGAGATCCCGAGCGCTCACGCGGCGTGGCGCCGAAGTTGTCGTGGAGATGGAACAGCAGCGTCTGGGCCAGCAGCGGCTCGATCATCTCGAGCAGGTCCACCCCGGTCAGCCCGGCGACCACGTTGGCATGCCCGACATCCAGACACACGCCGACCGCCGGCGAGTCCAGCTCGCACACCAACTCGAGCAGAGCGGCCGGATCGTGGCTGATCAGCGCTGGCCCCGGGTAGATCGGCGCCAGGTTCTCGATCGCCAGGGCGATCCCCAGCCCGGCGGCACGCCGGGCCAGGCGGGCGAGCGAGCGGCGCTCAGCGGCCAGCCGTTGGCTCGCGCCCGGCGCACCCGGGCTGACGCGACGACCGTGATAGACGATCAGCCCGGCGCCGGTAGCCGCGGCGTAGTCGATCGCACCGCGCAGGCAGGCGTCGGACTCACGACCACCGGCCATCAGATCCTCGGGTGCGTGGAGGACGAGTGCGAGACCGGTCAGGTCGAGCGTCGCGCGCAACGCTGCGGCGTGGGCTCTGACCATGTCGGGGTCTGACAGCACACCGCGCGGCGCCATCCGCACCTGGACGTAGCTGAAGCCGGCCGCCTCATAGGACTTCCACCGCGGCGCCGTCGGCCAGGTCCCCGACGGCTGGTCGATGCCGAGTCGGAGCTGTGCCGCCACCGAGGGGAACTCGCCGAGCCGCCGGTCGACCATGGGGCCAAGGTACCCGCGGCCCCGCTCAGGGGTGTGAACCTGGTGGGGCCCGGCCCCCCAGGCCGGGCGTAATCCCGCCCAATTTGCGAGCTCAGGCCCCCGCGTTGGAGAATTCGCGGAACAGCCCGGTCACCACGAACACGGTCTGCTCGGCGATGTCGACGGTGTTGTCGCCGATGCGCTCGAGGCAACGGGCGACGAGCACCATGAACATCGCCCACTCGCGGATCTCCGGATCGTCGCCGACCTCGACGGCGCGGCGGAAGATCTCCTTGTTGAGACGGTTGACCTCGGCGTCCTGGCGCACCAGGTCCTGGGCCATCTCGGTGTGCCGGGTGTGGAAGGCGTCCCGCGCGAAGCCGACCTGCTGGCGGGCGGAGATGCCCATCTTCTCGATGAGGTCGAGGATCGCCTTGTCCTTGGGGGCCTCGTAGCCCGACAGTGGCACGAGCTTGGCCATGTTCACGCACTGGTCGCCCATGCGCTCGACACAGCGGATGATGTGCAGCAGCGCGGCCACGGT
Source organism: Solirubrobacteraceae bacterium (assembly GCA_965198695.1). Lineage (GTDB taxonomy): Bacteria > Actinomycetota > Thermoleophilia > Solirubrobacterales > Solirubrobacteraceae > Palsa-465. The sequence goes on from CBDAPW010000004.1 coordinate 757,913, forward strand.
GCGCAGGTCACTCGCCGCGGGGGCCTGGCGCGCCAGCAGGCTGAGCACACCCTGGTTGACCTCGAGGTAGCGACCGTCGATGCGATCGTCGTCGGCCACGACCATCCCGGCCAGCTCGACGTCCTGGTACTTCATCGCCTCCAACGCCCGATCGAGCTGGGAGATGACCAGGTCGAGACCACCCATTGCCTGGACCTCGAGGGCGCCGAGATCGGCACGGAAGGCCTGTCGGTGCTGATCCTCGTCCATCCCCATGGGGCGCGAGCTACCCGGTTCGGGCGCCGCCAAAGCGCCTCACGCGGCGGTGGCCCGAGGGTTCGGCTCGGCGGCCAGCCGGTAGCCGAAGCCGAAGTGGGTGTGGATGAAGGACCAGTCAGGCAGCGCGTGGACCAGCTTAACCCGCAGCTTGCGCACGTACACGTCGACGGAGCGATCGCCGTTGCGCATCTCCCGTCCCCACACGAGTCGGAACAGCTCCTCGCGCGAGATGATCCGGTCCGGGCGGCGGGCCAGCTCGGTCAGCAGGGCCAGCTCGCGCAGGGACAAGGTCAGCGTGTGACCGTCCGCGCGGGCGAGATGCTCGGCCGGCAGGATCTCCAGAGGACCGACCGTCAGGGCGCTGTCGTCAAGCGGTGCGGTGGCCATGAAGTGATGCTCGGGTCACGACCGGGCGGAGTCGTGACCGAGGCGTGAACCGCGCGTGAACTAGCTGTGAACGGGCTGCTGGGACGGTTCGGAAACCGCCATCTCGTCCGCACCGTCGGGATTCGGGCCGTCGGTCAATTCAACGTCGTCGCCGTCCACCGCCCGCTCGGGAGCGAAGCGGTAACCGACCCCGAAGTGGGTGTGGATGTAGCTCCACTCACCCGAGACGCTCTTGAGCTTCTGGCGCAGCTTGCGCACGAAGACGTCGACGGAGCGATCGCCGTGGGCCATGGCGTAGCCCCACACGCGCTCGTAGATCTCCTCGCGTCGCAGCACCCGATCGGACTGGCTGAGCAACTGGAGGATCTCGAACTCGCGCGCGGTGAGCTCCAGGCTGATCTCGCCGCAGTAGGCCTGGTAGAGGTCGGGGCGAATGCGGATCTCGCCGACCTCGATCGACTCCTCGATCGTCGGCATCTCGTTGCGACGGTGGCGCCGGATGGCCGCCTCGATGACGCAGATGAGCTCCTCGGCGTGACACGGCTTGGTCATCCAGGCATCAGCTCCGAGGCGCAGGCCGCGCACGCGCTGGGCGACGCTGGAGGGACCGGTGCAGACGATCACGGCAAGGCCGGGCAGGCGCGTGCACACACGCTCGAGGTACTCCCAGCTGCCCGGGCCGATCACCGCCAGGTCGACGACGATGGCGTTCAGGCGCATCCCGACCAGCGCATCGACGGTCACCGCGGAGGACAGGGCGCGGAGATCCCATCCGAGCGTCTCCAGGCGGTTGGACAGGACCTGCATGAAGCCGGGATCGCGGTCCACGACCGCGAGACGAGGGCGGCTGTGCGCGCGCTGTGAGGAGGTGGAGGCCACGCTTCCGGTCAGCGCGTCGCTCATTTCGGGCGACATGGGCACCACTGTAACTCACCAGACTCTTACGCAGCCAGCCGGTTCCCCGGAGCCGCACCGGCGGAATTGCGCAAACTCCGCCGACTTATCGAGCCGCTGTCCGATCTCGTTACGTGCGCGTCCTTGAGCAACTCTTCAAAAAGCGCGAGCCCTGGCGCGCTAACTTACGGCCGGGGAATGGCTTCTCGCAAGGATCAAAAGGAAGCGGCGCGCCAGGCGCGGATCGCTCAAGAACAAGCTGACGCCGCCAAGGCCGCCCAGCGGCGCCGACTGGGCCTGATCGGTGGCGTCGTGGTCGCGGCGGTCATCGTCGCCGTGGTGGCCATCGTCATCTCGACCTCCGGCGGGTCGAACTCCGCCGGCGGCATCCAGACCGGGACCACGGCGTCGGCCACCTACTCCACCGTCGCCTCCGAACTGAACGGCATCCCCCAGAGCGGAACCACGCTCGGCAAGGCGAGCGCCCCGGTGACGATTCAGTACTTCGGCGACCTCGAGTGCCCCATCTGCGCCGCCTTCACCAAGGGCCAGGACAGCAGCGGCCTGCCCCAGCTGATCAGCGGGCCGGTGAAGGATGGCCAGGTCAAGCTCGACTACAAGTCCTTCGAGACGGCCAGCTCCGCGGTGAACAACGATCGCTTCGTGCCCCAGCAGGTCGCCGCCGAGGCGGCCGGTAAACAGGACTTGTTTTGGGACTACGCCGAGCTGTTCTACCGCGAGCAGGGATCGGAGGACACGCGCTATGTCACCGAGAGCTACCTCACCGGCCTGGCCAAGCAGATCCCCAAGCTGAATCTGACGACCTGGCAGAGCGACCGCAACGACGCGGCACTCAAGAGCCAGGTGACCGCGGATGAGAAGCTGGCGACCAACGATGGCTTGACCGGCACCCCGACCCTGGTGGCCGTGGGCCCCAAGAAGGAGGAGATCGTGCCCGCCTCCACCGGCATCCCCACGTACTCCGAGATCATGGACGCCGTGAAGGCCGTCTCCTGATCTGAGAGAATTCAGTCGTGGCCAAGACAGCGACGCGCAGCCGGACCAAGTTCCAGAGCCCCGAGCCGATCAGTACTCGGCCCGAGGACCGCATCGCGGCCAAGACGGCCCAGCGACGCGCCGAGCTGGCCGCTCAGCGACCCCGGCTGTTCGGCCTCCGGCGTCCCTCTCCCCTGCTCGGCGCGATCATGTTCGTCGCGCTGATCGGCTTCGGGATCGCGAGCTACACGACCTATGTGCACTACAACCCGGCCGCGCTGGTCTGCTCCGCTGGCTCCAGCTGCCTCCAGGTCCAGGAGTCCCAGTGGAACAACGTGGCGGGGATCCCGGTCGCGGTCCTCGGCCTGATCGGCTACTTCGGGATCTTCGTCAGCCTGCGTGTCCGGGGCGACCTCGGCCGCGTCGCCGGCTTCGGGATCGCGCTGATCGGCTTCCTGTTCAGCGGCTATCTCACCTACCGCGAGGCGTTCAGCATCCACCACTACTGCGAGTGGTGCCTGGGCTCGGCCGCCTGCATGACGATCCTGACGATCCTCCTCGGCATCCGCTTCGTGCGGGCCGATCCGCTCAGCTGAGTCGAGGCCGATCCCGCCGCAGGGCGGGGGCTTCACGCGTTGGTAACAGGAACTTGGCCGACTCGTCACCAGACGCGGTGGGTGCGGCGCGATTCTGAATACATGAACAGCCACGATGAGGTGGTGCGCGTGGCGGTGCTCGCCGACCCCGCCCATCTGTCCGGGAGCCAGCTGCGCCTGCTCGACGCGCTCAGCCAGAGCACGTTGCCCGGGTTCCGCATCGACCTGCCCGGCGACGGGGTTCCCATCAGCCCCCGCACCGACCTGATCCATCTGCTCGGTGCCCGCGCGGCAAGCAGCGCGCCCGCCTCGCGCCGGGTCGCCGCGATCGCCCGCGAGCACTGGATCGGCCTGGTCGCCTCCTACCCCGCCGCTCCCCACGAGCTGCCCGTCGCTGACTGCCGGATGATCCTCTCCCCCAGCGCCGCCGCCGACGCCGAGCTGCTCGACCACGGGGCCCGGCCCGAGCAGCTCTGGCGCTGGCAGCCGGGCGTCGATCCCGAGTCCTTCGGGCCCGGCTACTTCTCGGCCGACATCCTCCCCCGCGATTCCGAGCAGATCAACGTGCTCCACGTCGGCATCCCCGAGCATCCCGGACTGCTCGAGGCAGCCTTTGCGCTGGCGGCAGCCCGCGAGCCCCGCCTGCGTCTGGTCATCGTCGACCATGCCGCGGATCTGCCGGCGCTGTACGCCTCCGCCGACCTCCTGACCTACCTGTCGACGTCACCCGACTTCCCGTTCGAGATCATCGAGGCCCAGGCCTCGGGCCTCCCCGTGCTGGCCCTGGGTGCGGGCGCGGCACCGGAGCTGATCGAGGACGGGCGCAGCGGTGTCATCGTTCCGCCCGCCCCCGGCCCCCTGGCCGAGGCGCTGGTCTCCCTGGCCCGCCGGGCCACCCCGCGCGAGCGTCTCACCGTCGGCGGGCTCAACGCCGTGCGCGGCCGTACCTGGCAGCGCTCTCTCGAGTCACTGACCGCGGCGTGGACGGCGGCGCTGATGCCGGCCGGCTCCCAGCTCGTGCACGCCGCCTGAGCCGCCGCACGCACCATGCCCGCCTCCACCGCACCGCGGATCCACCCTGCCGCCCGACTCGGCGCCGAGTTCGACGCGCACCACCGGGTGTGGTCGGCCCAGCGCGGGCTGGCGGTGACCATCCACGACATCGAGCCGCGCACCTTCGGCCGCGTCCGCGAGATCCGCGAGTGGCTCGGCGTCCGCCACGTCGACCGGGTGACCCTGGCGGTCATCCCCGCCGCCGACCTGCACCCGATCGGCACCCGCGCCCCGCTGCTCGCCGCCTGGCTGCGGGCCCAGGTGGCCCGCGGTGACGCGATCGCCCAGCACGGGCTGCGCCATCGCGGCGCGGGACCCGAGTTCGCCAACCTCGACCTGGAGGAGAGCCGCGGGCGCGTCGACGCCGGGCGCAACCTGCTGCGCGAGTCCGAGCTCGACCCCCACGGCTTCATCGCGCCGGCCTATGACTACACCCCGGCGCTCGTATCGGTGCTCCGGGTGCGCTTCGCCTGGTACGCCGAGCGCTCGCGGGTGCGCGGGCTCGACACCGACGTGCGTTCCGCCGTGCTCGGTCTCGGAGCCACCACCCCGGGGACCCGGCGCATCTCAGCCGCGGCGAGTCGCCTGCAGGCGAGCTTCTGCGGGGGCCTGATGCGGCTGGACATCCATCCCGGTGACTTCGACGCACCTGTGCGCCGGGCCACGATCGAGTCCTTGCTGAACCGCGCGGGTGACCGGCAGGTGATCACCTACGACGACGTGTTCTGCCCAAATTCCGGCTAGCCGGGGCCGAGGGCGCCGCACGTGTCCGCGCCGAGCCTGATCATCCGATCATGAGCTGGAGAAGCTTGCGCGCCGCCGGCGCGGCCGGGCAGCCGCCGAACCAGTCCGCGGTCATCGACCTCGGTTCGAACTCCTGGCGCCTGGTCATCTACAGCTACGGCACCGAGGCGGCCGGCACGTGGTGGAAACGGACCGACGAGCTGTATGAGGCGGTCCGGATCGGGGAGGGCATGGAGGGAGCCAACCCGCCGGCGCTGACCGCGGCGGCGATGACTCGCGGACTCGAGACCCTCACGGTGTTCGAACGCTTCTGTCTGGCCAACCACCTCAGCGGCGACGACGTGCACGTCTTCGCCACCTCGGCGATCCGCGACGCGGCCAACTCCGCGCAGTTCCGTCGGCGCGTCTCGCGCCAGACCGGCTACAAGGTCGAGCTGCTGTCGGCCGAGCAGGAAGCCCACTACGGCTACGTGGCGGCGCTCAACTCATCCACGCTGCAGGACGGCGTCGTGCTCGACATCGGCGGCGGCAGCCTGCAGCTGATCGAGGTGCAGGGGCGCCGTCAGCGCCACGTCGTCTCCTTTCCGCTCGGCGCAGTGCGGATGACCGAGCGCTTCCTCAGCGAGAGCAACGCGCGAGGCCGGGTGCGCACCCGCGACATCCAGCGCCTGCGCGCCCACGTCGAGAAGACGTTGTGGGGGGTCGACTGGCTGCGCGGGCGGGGTGGCCGCCTGGTGGCCACCGGGGGCGCGGTCCGCAACCTGGCCGCGGCGGCGATGCGCGGGGGCCGGGGGCCGATCGTGGGAAACGGCAGCATCGACCTCGGCGTGCAGGGCTTCGTCATCAACGCCGAGGTGATGGAGGAGCTTACCGCCGGCCTGGCCCAGATGACCCTGGCCCAGCGTCGTCAGATGCCGGGGATCAAGCCGGGTCGCGCCGACATCATCCTGGCCGCCGCGCTCACGCTCCAGACGGTGATGCGGGTCGGTGAGTTCGCCGGCATGGAGGCGACCGAGGCCGGCCTGCGCGACGGCATCTTCCTCGCGCGCACGATCCTCTCGGAAGAGCAGCCGCTGTTCCCCGACGTCCGCGAGGCCGCGGTGCGCAACCTGGCCATCCAGTACGAGTCCGACCTCCGCCACACCGAGCACGTCGCGCGCCTCTCCTCACAGATGCACCGCTCCCTGGCTGACGCCGGCCTGATCAAAGCCGCGGACGGCGAGGCGGAGCTGCTGTGGGCCGCGGCGATGCTCCACGACGTCGGGGTGACGATCTCCTACGACGACCATCACAAGCACTCGCGCTACCTCATCCTGTCGGCCGACCTGCCCGGCTTTGATCCGCGCGAACGGGCGTTGATCGCCCAGATGGCCCGCTATCACCGCAAGGGTGCCTCCAAGCTGGGCGAGTGGGCGCCCCTGGGCCGCCCCGGGGACGAAGCGCTGCTGGCCCGCTGCTCGATGATCCTGCGCCTGGCCGAGCACCTCGAGCGCGGGCGCGACCAGTCGGTGTCGGAGGTGCGCCTGCAGACCAACGGCGACGGCGTCGCGCTGCACCTGCACGCCGACGGCGACCTCACCCTGCCGCGCTGGAGCGTCGAGCGCTACGGCGACGACGAGGCCTTCGAGCGGGTGTTCGGCCGCCCACTGGTGATCGGCTGAGGCCACGCCTCACAGCGGCGGCCGGCGGCGGTGCCGTCGCGCTACGATTGTTTGATGAGCGTCAAACTATCCATCCTGGATCTGGCGCCGGTCGGATCGAGCCAGAGCACCTCTGACAGCTTCCGGGCCAGCGTCGCACTGGCCCAGCAGGCGGAGCGCTTCGGCTACACCCGCGTCTGGTACGCCGAGCATCACAACATGTCGACGATCGCCTCCTCGGCGACGAGCGTCGTGATCGCCCACGTGGGCGCCCAGACCGAGACGATCCGCCTCGGCTCCGGCGGCATCATGCTGCCCAACCACTCCCCGCTGGTCATCGCCGAGCAGTTCGGCACCCTGGCGGCGATGTACCCCGACCGGATCGATCTCGGTCTCGGTCGCGCCCCCGGCTCGGACCAGAACACCGCACGCGCCCTACGCCTCACCGGCGCCCGGGCCGAGAGCTTTCCCAACGACGTGCGCGAGCTCCAGGGCTACCTGAGCGGACACAGCCTCGTTCCCGGCGTTGACGCGTTCCCCGGCAAGGGCTCCAACGTGCCGCTCTACATCCTCGGTTCCTCGCTGTTCGGTGCCCAACTGGCGGCGGCCTTCGGTCTCCCCTACGCCTTCGCCTCCCACTTCTCCCCCGGAGCCCTCGACGAGGCGATCGCCATCTACCGCGCGGAGTTCCAGCCCTCCGAGCAGCTCGAGGCGCCATACGTGATGGCCGGCGTCAACGTGCTGGCCAGCGACACCGAGGAGGAGGCCCAGGCCCAGCGCCAGGCGATCCGCCGCTCCCGCGCGATCCTCCTCTATGGGCGCCGCGCCGGCACCGACCCGAACCAGGTCTCGGACGAGTACGCCGACTACCTGCTCGCCGCGGGCATGGCCGCCCACGTCGACGAGATGATGACCTTCACGGCCGCCGGGACGGGCGCACAGGTACGCACGTTCCTCGATGGGTTCATCGAGCGCACCGGCGCGGATGAGCTGGTGGTCGCCCACGGCGCGCCCGACATGGACGCCCGCCTGCACTCGGTGGCGCTGCTCGCGGAGGCGATGGAGCCGGCCCTGGCGGGCTGACGCGAAGTCGCACCCGCGGGCGTACCCTGAAACCTGATGTCTGCTGACGCGCCCGCCCGCACATTCCGTATCGCTGGGCTGGTGGCCGCCCTGACCGCCATCATCACCCTGGTCGTGGTGGGGTGGGCCGCCCCGGCGGCCCGCGCCGACACCAGCGGCGCAATCACCAGCTTTTCGCTGTCGACCGATCCCGCGTCTCAGCCGACCGTCTTCTCCGACGCCTCGCCGGCCTCGCAATTCACCGCCCCGACGCTGTCGAACAGCACGACGCCGGCGGCCGAGAGCGACGCGAACTTCTCCGAGTCACTCGCCTTCAACTACGGCTCGGACAACAACTATGACGAGACGGTCAACGTCCTCACCCTCCAGCTCCCCGTCGGCCTGCTCGCCCACCTCGGGGCGGTGGCGAGCCCCTGCACGGCCGCCCAGCTGGCCAGCTTCGACCCCACCACCACCGGCGCCCCCCTCGGCGACGGGTGTCCGGCCGGCGCCCAGATCGGCAGCCTGACCGGTGACACCACGGCCTACGCCCTCGGCCTATCGGCCCCCGCCCCAATCGGCGCCAACCTCTACCTGATGGCGCCGACGGACCCCTCCGACGTGGCGGACATCGGCGTCGAGGTGTACGCGAGCGTGCTCGGCATCGGCACCGACCGGGCGCTGGTCGCCAGCGGCCCGATCACCTACGCCCTGGTCAACGGCGAGCCCCAGCTCACCGTCACCCTGCCGCTGCCCAGCCAGGCCTATCTCGAGAACGCGGCGGGCAACCCGTTGCTCGATCTCGGCGCCACCCCCTACACGCTCGACGACATGGTTCAGACGATCAACGGCGAGACGACGACCGGCCAGCCGTTCGGGCTGATGCCGGGCTCCGACGCGCCCGCCGCGACCGCTGACGCGGTCACCGTCCAGGACAACGGCAAGAACAACACCGCCAGCACGCCGGTCGCCGGGCTCACGGGAACCGGCACGGCGACGCTCACCCCCACCGGCGCCACGTCGCTGCCCTACGCGCCCCAGGTGAGCGCCAGCGTGAGCACCGAGAGCAGCGACGCGCTCGTCGGGCTGACCACCACGATCACCCAGGCGGCCGACGAGGATCCCAGCAGCCAGATCACGGTGACCTTCCCGGCGTTCCTGGAACCCAACTTCGCCAACGCGGTGGGCGCCATCGAGGGCTGTCCGACGACGAGCGCCGACCTCGACACGCCGGCAACCTACGCCAACTGCACCGTGGTCGGAACCGCCACCGCGAGCTCACCGCTGCTCGGCTCGGCTCTCACCGCCAACGTCTACCTGACCGGGGCTCCCCTGTCCCCGGTGCTCGTGCTCGTGTTCCCGCCCCCCTTCTCCATGGTGATCACCGGCAACGTGACCGTCAACAACAACGACGTGGTCAACTTCGCCACCGTCCCCGACCTCCCGCTGACCAGCCTGGCCGTCGCGCTCACCGGCGGGTCCGGCGCGGTGTTCATGACCACCTGCACCCCGAGCGACAACAGCGCCCCGATCACCGGGGCCTTCACCAACCAGGGCGGCACCGCGAGCGCCGGGTCCTCCACGGTCACCGTCAATGGCTGCCCCACCGCGACCTCCAGCTCGGCCAACAGCCTGGCGCTGGTTCCGACATCGGTCCCGAGCCTGCCCGCCGTGCAGATTCCGACTGCCGTCGTTCCTCCGACCCCCGCCACGACGACGGGGACGGTCACCGCCAAGCGGGGACTGGGCGCCGTGGCGTCGTTCACGGGCCTGGTGGCCAAGCACCCCAAGCCGTCGCTCTCCCTCGCACTGGCGGACACCGCGGCGAAGCTCAATCGGGTGACGATCACCGCGCCGTCGGGTCTGAAGTTCGTCACCAGCGCGAAGCTGGCCAAGGACGTGAAGGTGACCGGGGCGACCGTGAAGTCGGTGAGCCTGTCCCACGGCAAGCTCATCGTGACGCTGAAACGCGCCAGCGCGGCGATCAAGCTGAAGATCAGCAGCGCGGCCCTCAGCGAGACCGCCGCCCTGGAACGGAGCATCGCGCGCGGCAAGACCAAGAATCTCAGGACCAAGGTCGCGGTGACGACCACCGGCCCGGCGGCCACGGTCACTGTGTCCGCCCGGGCCTGAGGCGATCCCGGTCCGGCGCGGCCGGGCGGCCGAGCTGCGCTAGCTGACCCGCTCGGCGCCGCTGTAGAGGTTGATGGTGCCCCGGCGGGCGAACCCGCCCAGGGTGAGCCCGTACTCCCGCGACAGCGACACCGCCAACGACGTGGGGGCGCCGACGCCGACCAGCACGCGCGCCCCGGCGACCACGGCCTTCTGCACCAACTCAAAGGACAGCCGGCCCGACACGCACAGCAGCCCGTCGGTCAGGGGCAGGCGGCCCTCCCCCAGCGACCAGCCGACGACCTTGTCCATGGCGTTGTGGCGCCCGACGTCCTCGCGCACGCACAGCAGCTCGCCGGCCACCGAGAACAGCCCGGTGGCGTGCAGGCCGCCGGTGCGGGCAAAACCCGGTTGGATGAGCCGGTCCGGGAGACCGGCTAATAGCGCGCGCGGGATCTGACCGCCCGGCAGCGGACCCGGGGCCAGGGGCGCCGCGGCCACGGCGATCTGCTCGATCGCGCCCTTGCCACACACCCCGCAGGAGGAGGTGGTGTAGAAGCGCCGGGTGGGCAGCTCGCGCAGCAGGGGGCCCGCCACCACCACCGTGTTGACCGCCAGGTCGCCGGTCAGCCCCACCGGGCGCGCCACGTCGATCAGGCCCTCGCCGTAGAGGAAACCGAGGGCCAGCTCCTCGTCGTGGCCGGGGGTGCGCATGGTCACCGCCACCGGCTCGCCGTCTGAGTCCTCACCGGCGCTGACCCGGATCTCCAGCGGCTCCTCCACCGCGACCCAGTCGCGCTCGTCGTCGCGTTCGATCGCCCACACCGTGCCGGGCGCATACTTCTGCTCCAGTGCCATCCCCCGAGGATAAGCCCGTCGCTGCTCTGCTCCTCACCGGTGGGGCGAGCCGACGCATGGGCTTTGACAAGGCGCTGGTGCGGATCGGCGGCGTTCCCCTGGCACTTCGCATCGGGCGACGCGCCAAGGTCGTGGCGGCGCCGGCCCTCGAGGTCGGCCCCGGGCACTCCGGCCTCGAGCTGGCGCCCGAGTCCCACCCCGGATCGGGTCCGCTGGCCGCCCTGGCCGACGGCGTCGCCGCGCTGCGCCATGCCGGTTTCGGGGGCCCGGCGCTCGTGCTCTGCACCGACCTGCCCCGGATCGACACGGCCACCCTGATGACCCTGGCCAACTGGCCGGGCACCAGCTCCGTCGTCCCACTGCTCCAGGGCCGTCCCCAGCCGCTGTGCGCACGCTGGTCCGCGGCCGACCTGGATGCCGCCCGGGAGCTGGTGGCGGCCGGCGAGCGCTCGATGCAGGCGCTGCTGGCCCGCTCGGGGATCACCCTGACCGGCGCGATCGACCCGGCCAAGCTGAGTGACGCCGACACCCCGGAGGAACTCGACGCGCTCGGCCTAGACTGGGCCAGACCATGAGCACCGAGGAGTTCCTTCCGGCCGAGGGCTGGATCCGCGAGTACGCCACCAAGCTGGGCCTGGAGGCGCCGAGCGAGGCCGAGATCGAGCAGCTGCTCACGCTCGCCGGGGTCGCCGCCCACGCCTCTGAGCGCCAGGCCGCCCCGATCTCCACCTGGCTGGCGGCCCGGGCCGGCCTCAGCCCCGCCCAGGCGCTGGTCGCCGCGCAGGACCTGGCGGCCGAGCTCGGGTGACGGGTCCCACAGACCAGTCACCCAGCACAAACCCGGGCGAAAACTCTTCACCAGGGCGTCACACAGCTCCGCGATGGGCCCGTACCCTGTCAGACCATGGCGACGTCTGAGCAGCAGGTCACCCAGGAGATCACCGACCCGTCTCTGTACATCAACCGCGAGCTGTCGTGGCTGGATTTCAACGAGCGGGTGCTCGAGCTGGCCGAGGACACCTCCCTGCCGCTGCTCGAGCGGGTCAAGTTCCTCGCCATCTACACCTCGAACCTCGACGAGTTCTTCATGATCCGCGTGGCCGGGGTCCAGCAGCACATCGAGACGCGCACCATGCACTCCGGCGCCGACGGGATCCCGCCGACCAAGCTGATGAGCCAGATCGCCGAGAAGGTGCGCCATCAGGACGCCCGGCACGCGCGCGCCTATTCCGACGACATCCGCCCTGGCCTGGCCGAGCACGGCGTGCGCATCCTCGACCTCGACGACCCGTCCGTCGACCCCGCGGCCGTGGAGGAGATCTTCCGGGATCAGATCTTCCCGGTGCTCACGCCCCTGGCCATCGGCCACGGCCGGCCCTTCCCCTACATCTCCAACCTCAGCCTCAGCCTCATCGTGCACCTGCACGACCCCTCGACCGAGACCGAGGTCTATGCACGGGTCAAGGTGCCCCGGGAGGTGGTTGACCGCTTCGTGGCGGTCGACGCCGACACCTTCGTGCCGCTCGAGCAGATCATCGCCCGCCACGTCAACGCGCTGTTCCCCGGCATGCAGGTGGTCTCCCAGAGCCTGTTCCGGGTCACCCGGGACGCCGACTTCGAGATCTCCGACGAGGCCGACGATCTCGTCTCGGCGATCGAGACCGAGCTGCGCCGTCGCCGCCTCGGCGAGGTCGTGCGCCTCGAGGTCGCCGAGGGGATCGAGCCCGGGATGCGCGATCGACTCGTCGAGTGGCTCGGCCTGCACCCCAACCACGTGTACGAGGAGACCGGCCTGCTGGCCCAGGACGACCTGTGGCAGATCGTGGGGATCGAGGGCCACGACGAGCTGCGCCAGAGCTCCTGGACGCCGCTGACCCATCCCGCCTTCCACCCCCACACCGACGACGAGGACGAGGACGAGCTCCCCGATGTGCTCGGCGCCATGCGCAGCGGCGACGTGCTCGTGCAGTTCCCCTACCACTCGTTCTCGACCAGCGTGGAGCGCTTCGTCACCCAGGCCGTCGACGACCCCGACGTGCTGGCGATCAAGATGACCGTGTACCGCACCTCCGACGATTCCGCGCTCGTTCCGGCGCTGATCTCGGCCGCCGAGCGCGGCAAGCAGGCGGTCTGCATGGTCGAGCTCAAGGCGCGCTTTGACGAGCGCCGCAACATCCGCTGGTCGCGCAAGCTCGAGGAGGTCGGTGCCCATGTGGTGCACGGCATCCCGGGCCTCAAGACGCACGCCAAGCTGATCCTCGTGGTGCGCCGCGAACGCGACCGCGTGCGCAACTACGTGATGATCGGCACCGGCAACTTCCACGCCAAGAACGCCAAGCTGTACGAGGACTTCGGGCTGTTCACCACCGACCCCCAGATCAGCTCTGAGGTGGCCGGGCTGTTCAACGCGCTGACCGGGTACGCCCACCCCAGCCGCCAGCGCAAGGTGCTCGTCGCCCCCGACTACATGCGCGAGCCCCTCCTCGAGGCGATCGAGGAGACCATCACGGCGAAGCTCAACGGGGCTCCCGCGCGAATCCGGCTGAAGATGAACTCGCTGGTGGACCAGCCCTGCATCGAGGCGCTGTACCGGGCGTCGGCGGCCGGCGTCGAGGTCGACCTCAACATCCGGGGGATCTGCTGCCTGCGCCCCGGTGTCCCGGGCGTCTCGGAGAACATCCGCGTGGTGTCGATCGTCGGGCGCTTCCTCGAGCACAGCCGCATCTTCTCCTTCTCCGCCGGTGATGCCCACACGGTGTACATCGGCTCCGCCGACCTCATGCCGCGCAACCTCGACAGCCGGGTCGAGCTGCTCACCCCGGTCGAGGCGCCGGCGGCCCAGGCCGAGCTCGAGGACACCCTCGACCGCTGCTTCGCCGACGACACCAACGCCTGGGTGCTCGGGCCCGACGGGCACTGGAACCGACGGGAGGGCGGCACCCGCTCGGTGCATCTCGAGCTCATGGAACGCACCACCGCCCAGGCGTCCGCTGCCGGCGCCGTCGCCTAAGGCCCCCGGGCTGAGAGGACCTGACCCACCTTGGCGCTGCTGATCATCGTCATCGGCACCGCCCTTGCCTTCGACTTCACCAACGGTTTCCACGACACGGCCAACGTCGTCGCCTCGGTGATCTCGACGCGGGCGACCACGCCGCGGACCGCCGTGGCGATGGCGGCGGTGCTCAACTTCGTCGGGGCGCTGCTGTCGCTCAAGGTGGCCGCCACGGTCGCCACCGGCATCGTGGCCACCGGCCAGGTGACCGAGACGGTCGCCTTCGCCGGGCTGGCCGGAGCGATTGCCTGGAACCTCATCACCTGGGCCAACGGGCTGCCCTCGAGCTCCTCCCATGCGCTCATCGGCGGTCTCATGGGCGCCCTGCTCGCCGCGGTGGGCACCGGCGGGGTCCACTGGCTCGGCTTCCTGCATAAGGTCGTCCTGCCGGCCCTGATCGCGCCCGCGGTGGCGTTCCTGATCTCGGCCGGCGCGATCGTGGTGATCTACCGCCTGGTGGGCCACCGCCGTCCCGGTCCGGTGAACCGCGGTTTCCGGGCCGGTGAGCTGGTGTCCGGCTCGGCCCTCGCCCTGGCCCACGGCACCAACGATGCCCAGAAGACGATGGGCGTGATCGGCGTGGCGCTCATCGCCCACGGATCGCTGCACCCCCACTCCCACCATTTCACCGTGCCGCTGTGGGTGATCCTCATGTCGGCCGGCACGATGGGACTGGGCACCTGGGCCGGTGGCTGGCGGATCATCCGCACGCTCGGCACCCGCATCATCAAGATGGATCCTGCCCAGGGGTTTGCCGCCCAGGGCGCGGGGGCGATGGTCATCCTCGTCTCCACCGCCCTGGGCTATCCCCTCTCCTCAACCCAGGTGATCTCCGGCGCGGTGATCGGAGCCGGGGCGGGCAAGAGCACCTCGGCGGTGCGTTGGGGGGTCGCGTCCTCGATCGGCGTGGCCTGGCTGCTCACCCTGCCGGTGGCCGGTGCGCTGGGGGCGATCGCCTACGGCCTGACCGCCATCTTCGGATCCGGTGTGCTGGGGCCGCTGCTCATCCTCGTGGTCGCGGTGGGTCCGGTCGCTGTCCTGCTCGGGCTCGCCGCCCGACGCCGACCGGTCGCGCCCGTGCGGGTCTGAAAAACGACACTTCGGTCGACCACGACGTACCGCGGTCCGCGATCAAGTTATCCTAGTTGTCAGTCGTCCCAGACTGCGTGCCCCTGAGGCATCGCCGCTGACGACATTGCGAGCCAAACTTCGACCGGGGCCAGCGCGCAAGTAGTGAGCTGCAGTTGATGTTCAGATCACCTATGGACCTATGGACGATCGCGCGATCCGCGAGCGTGACGAGCTGACGCCCTCGGCCGATCAGGCCCGCGAGCTCGCCGCGGCCGCCTGTCGCCATCCGGTCGCCATCTCCGGTGAGTCGGGGCTCGTCTCCGCTCTCGTCGTCGGCGTGCTCGAACGCGGCCTCGAGGTCGAGCTGGCGGCCCACCTGGGACACGACCGCTGGGCGACGAATGCCCGGGGGGCCGACAACATCCGCAACGGTGCCTACTCCAAGCGACTGATCACCGACCTCGGCGCGATCCGCGTCCAGATGCCCCGGGACCGCCGCGGCAGTTTCGAGCCGGTCATCGTGCCCAAGCACGGCCGTCGCCTCATCGCGCCCGCGGCCAACGTCGCCGCCGTCTACGCGAGCGGCATGACGCGGACGGAGATGCGCAACCAGCTCGACAGCGTCACGGGCTCGCGACTCGACCGGGACCTGCTGGAGATCTACATCGACGAGCTCGAGCCGGAGGTGCACAGCTTCCGCCGCCGGCGCTTGACCACCCCGGTTCCGGTGCTGTTGATCGACAGCATCACGCTGCCGGGCAAGAGCGCACGGGCCACCAAGCGCTCGCTCGACCTGGCGGTGGCCATCGATGCCTACGGCGAGGCGGAGCTGCTCGGCCTGTGGCTGTCGCCACGGAGTTCCCGCGTCGGGTCCGGCGACACGCCGATCAGCCCACGCTGGTCTCCGGTGCTGGAGGAGCTGCTCCTGCGCGGAGTCGACTCGGTGGAGTTGCTCTACGCCGCCAGCGCCGACGGCGAGCTGGCTGAGGCAGCGGCCGAGACCTGGCCGGAGGCGGAGATACGCCCCGGGGTCGAGTCGCTCGTGGAGAACTCGTTGCGCTGAGGCCCCCGGTTGACGGGGTGCGGTGGCGAGAAAGAAGGAGGGGCCGGCCCGATGGGGCAATCGGACCGGCCCGGGCGGCCAATGAAGGCCGCCTATCCGCGCCCGGGGCAGGGGGTGGCGTGGGCGCGGAAACTTGAGAAGACTCTGACGGGGACCGAGCCCCGTTGACTCGGCGGCCCTACCCCGCCGTCGGCGCGGTCGCCGGCCGGTTCCCCAGCTTCACCTTGATGGTACGCGTCTTGGAACCACTTCCCGGTGTGGTCACGGTTAGGGTTATGGTCTGTCCCGGCTTGTAGTTCGCCACGGCAGCCACGAACCCGTCCGAGGAGGTGATCTTCTGTCCGTCGATGGCGGTGATCACGTCACCCTGGGTGATGCCAGCCTTGGCGGCCGGGGAGCCGGCCACCACTGCGGTGGAGCAGTCCTGACCGGCTGATACCTCGGCTCCGGTGCCGGTGGTGGGATTGCCGATGCAGACGCCGACGTAGGCGTGCGCGACCTTCTTGCCGGAGATCATCTGATCGGCGACCGACACATCGGTGTTGCCGGGCGTGGCGAAGCCGACGCCGGCGGAGTCACCCGAGCTGGTCTGGATCTGGTCATTCAGCCCGAGCACGTCACCGTTAGCGTCGAGCAGTGGACCGCCGGAGTTGCCCGGGTTGATCGACGCGTCGGTCTGGATCGCGCCGCTGATCGAGTAGTTGTTGGGGGCGGTGATCGTCCGGCCCACGGCCGAGACGATGCCCGCGGTGACCGTCTCGGGCAGCGAGAAGGGGCTGCCGATGGCCACCACCGGGTCGCCGACCTGTGCGGTGCTCGAGTCGGCGAACGGGATCGGGTGGAGCTCGGAGGCGGCGACGTTGGTGTGGATGATCGCCACGTCGGTCGAGGCGTCGGTGCCGACGATCGTCGCGGGTGCGTTCACACCGTTCTGGAAGTGCACCTCGACCTTGGCCTGAGAGCCGGCGACCACGTGCTCGTCGGTCATGATGTCGCCCTTCTTGTTGAAGACGACACCGGCGCCCTCGTCCTCCTGCTCCTCGGTCTGGCCGGTGTTACCACCGAGGCCAAACAGACCGCCGGAGCTCGAGGAGCTGCTCGAGG
>CBDAPW010000005.1:0-135960 GCA_965198695.1 Solirubrobacteraceae bacterium
GTCGCGATGGCCTCCACCAGGGCGGAGCGTTCTTGGGAGACCAGGTCGCGGCCTGACAGCACGCAGCCCCACATTGGCGCGATGACCTCGACATCGCGACTGTCGAAGATCGTGTCAAGGTCGGCGAGGAGCTCGTCCGTCTCAGCGCCCTGGAGCCACCAGTAGCGCGTTGCGACGAGATAGGCCAAGACCGATTCGGCCGTAGATTCGGTATCAGAAACGATCCAAGGACCGTCGGCGCCGTCCTGGCTGACATGGCTGAACACGTCCCCCGTGAACAGGGTCCGCGTCGCTTCGTCATACAACCACACCATCACGTTGAAGAGCTTGAGCTTGGCTCTGATGATCTCAAGCCGACGCACGCCAGCCCGGTCGACATCGATGGCCTCAACGCCGGACAGGAGGGTGACCGGCATCCGGTCAAGCGCCGCGACTCCAGGTGTGCCCAGGCGTTCCATCCGCACTGACACGCTCACCGCGGCGCTATCGACCGCTGCGATGTAGCGGCTCAGCGTGTAGCGCTGGACAACCTCGGCGACGTTGGCAACGCACTGGGTCTCCTGAAAGGCGAACGGCATGACCGACAAAGTCATGTTTGGAGTGACGAGCTCATCAAGCCAGGTCATGAGCGCTTCGGCGAAGACCGGGTACCCGGTATCGATCAAGACGGCCTCATCCCCCTCGACGGCCAGATAGCAATTCTTGGCCGAGAACCCGTCAGACCCAGCCGGATGAGTGCTGGCGCGTTCGTCCAGTGGGTACGGCATGGCGAGCATGTACAGCCTCCCTGGTGATAGGACGTAGGAGCAGGCGGTCGACCCAACGGCCCCCACCCTGGGTTCGATCGTCCGTGGCGACGTGCTGTGAGAGCTCATAAGACTCAACCTGTCGATAAAAGTGTTTCGCTTGAAGGAACGAAGCCGACGTCCCCAGGAATGGGGATTTGACTCGTGGGTGCTTCGATGTAGATTAGTCGTCTGTCAAGCCAGGTCGCAGAGGAGAGGTGATGTTTCGTTGACCGGAACAACGTGGTCGAAGGTGCCGAAACAGACGCCGGATGCCGGAACGGTGAGCGCAAGTCGCGTCGGAGACGTGCTGCTGCTGCTTGCTGGCGGGAACGGCAAGCTCGGACTCAGCGAGATCGCCCGCGAGCTCGACATCTCTAAGGCCGTGGTCCACCGCATTCTCCAATCGTTGCTGAGTCGCCACCTCGTTGGGATTGATCCGGTCAGCGGGCATTACCGACTGGGCGCAGCCGCTGCAGCGCTGGGAGCGAACGCGCACCGGGACCTTGATCTGCGGCGTGTCGGGATGCCCGTACTGCGCCGCCTCCAGGCTGCTACGAACGAGACGGTGACCCTGTCCGCATTGATCGGCGAGCGCCGGGTGTACTTGGACCAGATTGTCAGCACACAGGCGGTACGCATGGAGGTGGAGCTCGGGCGGCCCTTCCCGCTTCACGCGGGCGCGAGCAGCAAGGCTATCCTGGCCGTCGCGCCACCGGATCTGCGCGAGCACGTACTTGAGACCGCGCTTCCCGCCCTGACGGCCAGCACGATTATCGACGCTGACCGCCTTCAGGCCGAGCTCGAGGGTATTGCGAGGGACGGCGTGGCCATCTCGCTGGGCGAGCGCCAAGAGGGCGCGGGGAGCATCGGAGCCCCGGTATTTGGCTTTGACGGGTCGGTGGTTGGGTCAATCACGCTGTGTGGACCCATCACTCGGTTCGACGACGCCGCCATCGAGCGGGTCAAGCCGGCGGTCAAAGCGGCGGCGGACCAGATCTCCCGCGGACTGGCACCCGCGTGACCTCCGCCTTAGAAGGTCTCAAGGTCATTGACATCTCGACGCTGTTCGCAGGCCCCCTTGCCGCGACCATGCTGGGTGACTTCGGCGCGGAGGTGATCAAGGTCGAGCATCCCCGCTTTGGTGACCCGTCGCGCGGTCATGGTGCCGCGAAGGACGGAATCGGGCTGTGGTGGAAGTCACTTAGCCGTAACAAGAAAGCCGTCACCTGCTACCTCGGAGCCGCCGAGGGCCGCGACTTATTCCTGCGCCTCGTCCGCGACGCCGACGTGATCATCGAAAACTTTCGGCCCGGCACGCTGGAGCGATGGGGCCTGGGTCCGGACGTCCTGCACGACATCAACCCGGGCCTGGTCCTGGCACGGGTGACCGGTTTCGGCCAGATCGGGCCGATGGCCCACCAAGCCGGGTTCGGCACGCTGGCAGAGTCGATGAGTGGCTTCGCGGCCATCACGGGCGAAGCAGACGGGCCGCCGACCCTGCCTCCCTTCGGCCTAGCGGACGGCATCACAGCGCTGACAACGGCCTTCGCCATCCTCACAGCTCTGCGTGCTCGAGAAGCGACCGGCGTCGGCCAGGTCATCGATCTGGCCATCATCGAACCAATCCTCACCATCCTGGGACCTCAGCCCATCGCCTTTGACCAACTCGGGCTGGTGCAGGAGCGCACAGGCAACCGCTCAGTGAACAACGCGCCGAGGAACACCTATCAGACCGCCGACGCCAAGTGGGTAGCGGTGTCCACCAGCTCCCAGAGCATCGCCGAGCGAGTGATGCAACTCGTCGGACGGCCAGAGCTCATCCAGGAGCCGTGGTTCCAGAGCGGGCGTGAACGAGCCCAGCATGCCGAAGAGCTCGACGCCGCCGTGGGTACCTGGATCGGCCAGCGCAACGCTATAGACGTGCTCGCTGCTTTCCAGGAGGCAGATGCGGCGATCGCCCCGGTGTACGACATCGCCGATGTGATGCGGGATCCCCAGTACGAGGCGCTCGGATCGATCGTCGCGGTGCCTGACGGAGATTTCGGCTCGGTGCGGATGCAGAACGTCCTGTTCCGCCTCTCGGAGACGCCAGGACAAATCCACTGGACCGGCCCGGCCAAGGGCGAGCACAACGCTGAGATCTACGGAGCCCACGGAGTCGACGGCGCCGAGCTCGCGCAGCTGGCTGAGAAGGGGATCGTCTAATGCTGCTGCGCAGCTACCTCTACGTGCCCGGCCACCGTGAGGAGCTGTTCGACAAGGCGTTCGCTTCCGAGGCCGACGCGGTCGTCCTGGATCTTGAGGACGCCGTGCCCGCCGACCGCAAAACCTCCGCCCGCGAGGCAGTCGTGCGCCTGCTCAGCCGGGCCGCGACCAAGCCGGCCTGGGTCCGCGTGAACGCGGCGGGCTCGTCCGAATTCGAGCGTGACATGGAAGCGTTGACTGCCACGAGGCCAGCCGGGATCCGCCTGGCGAAGTGCGAGTCGGCCGCCGACGTGGAAACGGTGGCGGCTCGCGTCCCCGGGGTTCCCGTCCAATGTCTCATCGAGACCGCCCTCGGGGTCGAGCGCGCTTACGGGCTGGCCTGTTCGCATCTCGACGTGGTGAGTATCGGCCTCGGCGAAGCAGACCTACGCGGCGAGCTCGGTGTGGACGACGACGACGGACTGCTCTACGCGCGCTCGCGCATCGTGGTTGCCTCTCGCGCCGCTGGACTGGAGCCGCCAGTGCAGAGCGTCTACGTCAACCCGCGTGACGAGTTGGGCCTTGTACGGACCTGCCGGCAAGGACGGGGATTAGGCTTCTTTGGGCGATCGGCGGTCCACCCAGCCCAGGTGGCGGCGATCAACGCTGCCTACACCCCAAGTCAACAGGAGATCGCCAAAGCACAGACGATCGTCGATCAGCTCGCGGCCGAGGAAGAGAACGGCCGCGGCGCGTTGATTCTGGCCGACGGGAGCTTTGTCGACCGGGCGGTCGCCGTCGCCGCTCGTCGAACCATCGCGCTGGCCCAGCGCCTCGAAAAGGAGACGCTCGCATGAGCGCATTGATCGCTGCCCTCGCCGGAGCGACCGTGTATGACCTCGGACAGCCGCTGCATGCGGCGATCCCGTCCTCACCGAATCACCCTGGCTTCAAAATGGCGTTGTTGCGCCGACACGGAGACATGGTCCGCAGCGACGGCAGCTCAGCCGCCAACGAGATGATCGTCACCGGCGGCCACGTCGGCACCCACATCGACGCCCTGGCCCACGTCTCATTTGAAGGGGTGCTGCACGGCGGCGTATCGGCGGCAGGCGCGCAGGCGGGCGGGCGGTTCTCTGCTCTCGGGGTTGAGACCGTCACGCCCCTGGTCGGGCGTGGCGTGCTGCTTGACGTCGCCGCCGCTCAGGGCGTCGACGTGCTGCCCGGTGGATTCGCCATCGGTCCGGACGAGCTGGAGTCAGCCCAGCAGCAAGCCCAGCAGCACGGGGCGGTGCAGGTCCGCGCCGGGGATGTGGTGCTCGTACGAACCGGCTGGGCTCAGAAGTTCACCGACGCCGAGGCGTTCCTCGGGCACGCCAGCGGCGTCCCGGGCGTGTCAGAGGACGGTGCACGGTGGCTCGCGGACCGCGAGGTCAGAGCTACTGGTTCTGACACCACGGCCTATGAGCACATCCCCCCGGGTGAGGGGCATCGCCTACTGCCTGCCCACCGGCTGCTGCTCGTTGAGCGCGGAATCCCGATCATCGAGATGCTCGACCTCGAGCTCCTCAGCGCAGCTGGCGTGAGCGAATTCGGGTTCGTGCTCGCACCGCTGAAGATCATCGGCGCGACCGGTAGCCCGGTGCGGCCGCTGGCACTGGTGCAGGCATGACCATCCTGGAGCAGGTTGCGGCGTTTGCCGTCGCCGAACTTCCCGCGGAACTGTCCGTAGACATCACAACAGACGTGCAACGCCGCGTGTATGACTTGGTCGGCGTCAGCCTGGCAGCCGTGGGCTCTGACCCCGCCCGGACTGTTCAGGCCGTTCTCACCTCGTGGGGAGGACGCCCAGAGGCCGGGCTAATCGGCGGTACCGAGCGCTATCCGGCCGCAGCGGCGGCGCTCTATAACGGAACGCTCGCCCACGCCCTGGACTTCGACGACACTCACATGCCATCGGTGCTGCATCCGAGCTCGTCGGTGATCCCGGCAGCTTTGGCCGTCGCCGAGGCCACCGGGGCACCTGGCGCCGAGCTAGTACGGGCGATCGCCGTCGGCGACGAGGTGTGCGTCCGGCTCGGCATGGCCGGCTATGACCCCGAGGCGCGCAACTCGATTTTCTTCGACCGTGGACTCCACGCGACCGCAATCTGCGGCACCGTCGGGGCTGCGGCCGCCGCCGGCATCCTGTTCGGGCTGGATGAGACGCGCCTGGCCCACGCGATGTCAATCTCGGCGAGCATGGGCGCAGGGCTACTGGAGGCCAACCGGACCGGTGGTTCTGTCAAACGCGTGCATTGCGGCTGGGCTGCCCACGCAGGCGTGACCGCCGCCCAACTTGCCCGCGAAGGGTTGACCGGCCCGCCCACCGTGTTCGAGGGCCGCTTTGGTTTCCTGCAGGCCTTCTGCGGTGACCGGGCTGATCCTGAGGCGATCGTGCGCGGCCTTGGATCGCACTGGGAACTCCTCCGTCTTCATTTCAAGCCCTATCCCGCCAACCACTTCACGCATGCCGGCATCGACGCCGCGTTGGAGCTCCGCTCGGTCGGGGTGCGTCCGCGAGACATCGAGTCTGTGCAGCTGGGCGTGCCCGCAGCGGTGCTGAAGACGATCGCCGAGCCAGCCGCGGAAAAGGCCCGCCCCTCGAGTGCCTACAACGCCCGCTTCAGCGGCCCGTTTACTTTCGCCCTCGCGCTCCGTGGTGGGGGGGGCCTTGGCGTGACGGTCGATGACTTCACCGACGCAGCCATCGCCGATCCCGAACTGCTCGACTTGGCCGCCCGGGTCTCTTGCGTCCCGGACCCGGAATGCGACGCGATCTTCCCGAATGCGCTTCCGGCGATCGTGGACCTGCTGACCCGAGAAGGCAAGCGCCATAACGTTCGGGTGCTCGAGAACCGAGGCGGTCCCCAGCGGCCACTGAGCGACGCAGAGCTGTCGCTGAAGTTCCGCATCAACGCCGCACGGACGCTCAACGATGACCAGCTTACGCTGCTCGGAGCGGCTATCAGCCGGCTTGGTGAGCTTGACGACGTGCGCCGAGTGACGTTGCTGAGCGCTCCGGAACGCTCGGCAACGGAGACGAGCGCAACGTGAGCGAGGCGGTGTCAACCGCCGCCGCCGGGGCCGGGCCTGACGCGCTCGACCTGGAGATCTTTCGTTACGCCGTCGAATCGGTTGTCGACGAGCTGGATGTCAACATCACGCGTACCGCCCACAGTCCGTTGGTTTATGAGACCAAGGATTACTCGGTTGGCTTGTTGACTAGCGACTTTCGTCTGCTTGGCCAGTCCAAGTACAACCTGCCGATCTTCGTCGCCGACCTCGGCGAACCTGTGCGCGACGCCGTCGGCGTGATCGGCGAGGACCGTCTGGCTCCCGGCGACATTTTTGTGACGAACTTTCCCCCGCCGACGGGTTCGCACCTTAACAACGTGATCACGGCATCGCCGGTGTTCGACGAGCGGGGTCGCGTTACGGCCTACGTCACTGTTCGCACCCATTGGCCAGACGTCGGCGGTCTCGAGCCGGGCTCGGTCAGCTGGGCCGCCCGTCACATCCTGCATGAAGGGGTTCAGTACCGGGGGCTGAAGATCGTCGGTGCCGGCACCTTGGTGCCGGAAGTGATGGCCACGATTCTGGCCAACAGCTGGATGCCGGACCTGGTCCGGGGCGACATCATGGCCAACGTCGCGGCGTGCACGCTTGGTGTGACGCGTTGGCGGGAGCAGGTCGCGAGCCGCTGGAGCACCGAACAAATGCAACGGCTCGTCGAGGCCCAGTTCGCTGCCAGCGCGCGGCTTCTGCGCTCGGCTATCGCTGAGCTACCCGACGGCGAGTACCACGCCGAGTGCGAGATGGACGACTCCGGACTACCCGACACCCCGCCGCTCATGCTGCGGGTCCGCGTGGTGGTCGCCGGCGAGCGGGTGATCGTTGACCTCTCCGGTCTGCCTGATCAGGTGGAGGCCCCGATCAACGCCGGCACCTACGGCGGCGCCCGCAGCGCGGTTCGCGTCGCGCTGAAGTCAATACTGGCGCCCGAGCGCCCCGCGGACCACGGCCTGTTCGAGCCAATCGAGCTGGTCATCCCGCCGGGCACGATTATGAGCGCAACCCACGGCGCGCCGATGGGCTGGTGGAACCAACTCGTCCCCACCCTGATCGACCTGGTCTTTCGCGCGATCGGGGAGGGCGCGCCGGAGCGAGTGCCGGCCGGGCACTTCGCTGCACTGAACATTCTGAGCGTCAGCGGCTCAGACGCCGACGGGCGCTGGTGGCTTGCCTACACCCCGAGCCATGGAGGCTTCGGTGCCCATAGCGACGGCGACGGGTTCGGGCCGCTGATGTCTTTGATGCAGGGCGATAACCGGCGGATCGCAGACGAGATCTATGAGGCTCGCTACCCGCTTCGGATCCTCAGCCGGCGTCTGCTGAGAGACGCGGGGGGAGCCGGCCGCTATCGCGGAGGCCCGGGGATGGAGATGGTGATCGAGATGCTCGACGACGTGGTCATCGGCGCGTCTCTGAATCGGACGCGGACCCCAGCCTGGGGCATGGCGGGAGGCGAGCCAGGTGCCCCTGGAGAGCTGCACATCGCTGGGCCCGGTAGCCACGACTGGTCACCCCTCACCCAGGTCAGCGGAATGTCAGTCAAGCAGGGAACCCGGGTACGCAAACGCACCCCCGGTGGCGGCGGCTGGGGCCCACCGGCCTAAATTTCGGGCCCGTTATCAAGCCTCAATCACGACAGCAGGAGTCAGACCACGATGAGCACTCTGTCTGAGGTGCCCGGCCGGCTACCGACCCGCATCGGGGCGGACATCGGGGGCACGTTCACCGACATCGCCTCGATCCAGGCCGGCAGACTGCGCGTCGGTAAGCGCCTTACCACGCACGGCTCCGAGGGAGACGGGATCATCCAGGCCCTCACCGACGCTCAGGTGCCCCTCACCGACGCACACACGGTGCTCGCCCACGGCCACACGCTGGTGATCAACGCGCTCCTTGAGCGCAAGGGCGCCCGAACCGCACTGGTGACCACTCAAGGGTTCGGCGACATTCTCGACGTGGGCCGTGGCAGCCGACCGGAGATGTTCAACTTCAGGTATCGCCGTGACCCCGTGCTGATCCCGCCGGAGCGCCGCTTTGAACTTCCTGAGCGGGCATATGCCGACGGCGAGATCGCGGTGGCTCCTTCCGAGGCTGACCTCGACGCCTTGGTCAAGCAGCTGGGGGAGGCGAGGATCGAGGCGGTCGCCGTGGCCTTGCTCAACTCCTACGTGCAGCCGGCGAACGAGCGCCAGGTGCGGGACTACCTTCAGGCCGCACTACCGGAGGTCGCGATCGTGATCTCCTCGGATCTGAGCCGTCAGTGGCGCGAGTTTGAGCGTTTCTCCACGGCGGCGGCCAACGCTTACGTCGCCCCGGTCGCCGAACGCTACGTGGTACGCCTGATCGATGACCTAAAACAGCGCGGTTTCAACGGCGAGTTCGTCATCCTCGATTCCAGCGGGGGCGCACTCAGCGTCGACATGGCGCGTCGCTACCCGGTCCGCACCGTGGAGTCGGGCCCAGTGGCGGGCGTGCTGGCCGCCCGGGATCTCGCGACTCGACTGGGCTTTGACAACGTGGCGACGTTCGATATGGGAGGCACGACAGCGAAGTCATGCCTCGTCGAAGCTGGCCGGTTTGCGTCGACTGAGCTCTACTGGATCAACGGCTTTGACCGCGGCTTCCCCTTGCAGATCCACTGCATCGATGTCACCGAGGTGGGCGCGGGTGGCGGGTCGATTGCCTGGATCGATGAGTCGGGCCGCCTGCGGGTGGGTCCCCGTTCTGCCAGCTCTCACCCGGGGCCGGCGAGCTACGGCTTTGGCGGCACGGATCCAACCGTGACCGACGCCAATGTCTACTGCGGCCGGCTCGACACCAACAACTTCGTCGGTTCACTCACCTTGGACGCCGACGCCGCTCGGGACGCCATCGACAGGCTGGGCCGGACACTGGGGATGGCAAGCGATCGCCTCGCGCTGGGAATTCTCAAGCTGGCCAACCTCAGCATGGCCGCGGCAGTTCGGCGCCAGACCATCGAGCGGGGACGAGACCCACGAGAGTTCGCGCTCATCGCCTACGGCGGCGCCGGGCCGATGCACGCTTGTGAGGTCGCCGCCGAAGTCGGGATCACCCGGGTCGTGATCCCCCGGTTCCCCGGCCATTTCTCAGCGATCGGCATGCTTGGCGTCAACCTGCGATTCGACCGTCGCGAGATCTTCCGCGCCAAGCTCGACGAGCTTGACGGCCCACCCTTGAGCGCGGTCGTCGCCCGGATCGGACGCGAGCTTGAGGTCGACATGCAATCGGGCAGTGCGCTCGACCACGTACACGCGTCGTTCTCCTACTCCCTGGCGCTGAGGTACGCGGGCCAGGACCACACCTTGATGATCCCGGCTCGTACCCCAGGACTCCTCCTAGACGAGGACTTCGCGGTGTTCTTCCGCAACAAGTTCGAGGCCGAGTACCTCCGTCGGTACGGCCACGCCGATCCTCAGGCCGCTGTCGAGGTGGTCGAACTCGAGGTCGTCGTCGAGCGGCAGATCGGCGTTCCCCAGGCTGAGGATTATGAGTTCGCGCCCGGCTCCAAGAGTCAGATCATGTCACGCTTCAGCCTGGAGACTCAGCCGGTGATGAGCGAAGTCACCCCGCGTGTTGCACTCACCACAGGCGGGACATTCAGCGGTCCGATGATCGTCTATGAGGAGGGCGCGACAACGGTCCTTCCTCCGGGCGTCACCGGCGAAGTGGCACCCGGAGGCGAGTTGCTGCTGGACACGGCCGCCTTGTGCTGACACATCGCGAGCTGACATTGCTTGTGAGATGCTTGAGCGACATCCCGCACCGGACTTGCGCCAATTGGTTTGCTACAAGCATCCTCTGTGCTGGTTGGGTTCCGGTGCATGTCGACTGAGAATGGTGCTCCGTTTCGAGGAGGTTGCCCGGTAGTTCGTAGAAGTTTGTGGTGGCGGTCCGCCCGGCCTGTCCGCTCCTTTTGGGAGCGTTCTGGTCGCCAAACACAGTCCGAAAGGACGGGAGGACCGCCATGAAGAAGGTAAACGCCCTGCAGGTCGCCTCGAGCGTCGAGGCGGCGGAGATGCCGCTGCCTGCGGAGATTCAAGAAGCGCTCGGTGAGCTCGTCGGAGCAGCGAGAGAGGGACTGCTCGCGTTGAGCGTCGGTGTCGGCCTGCGGGTCGTGCACGAGCTGATGGAATCGGAGGTGACCGAGATCGTCGGGCCGAAGGGGGCCTGGAACCCGGAGCGGACCGCGTCTCGTCACGGCCATGAGGACGGGTCGATGACGCTCGGTGGCCGGCGGGTGCCGGTGGCCCGCCCGCGCGTCCGCAGCGTCGATGGCAAGGAGCTACCGGTCAGTACCTACACCTATTTCGCTGACCGCGACCCGCTGCAGCGAGCGGTGATGGACCGGATGCTCGCCGGGGTCTCGACCCGCAAGTTCGCTCGTGTCGGCGAACCTGTCGGCACAGAAGTCGAGGCGACCGCCCGGTCAAAGACCAAGAGCTCGGTGTCAGAGATGTTCATCGAGAAGACCCGCACCGCGCTCGGGGAGCTCATGGCTCGCCGCTTGGATGACATGCGTTTGGCGGTGATGATGCTCGACGGCCTGGAGATCGCCGGCCGCGTTCACGTCGTCGCCCTCGGGATCTCGACCGAGGGGGTGAAAGTCCCGCTTGGCCTGTGGGAAGGTTCGACTGAGAACGCGACCCTCGCGCGCGAGTTGCTTGCTGACCTCGTGGACCGCGGGTTGGACCCGACCCAGGCGATTCTGTTCGTGCTCGACGGCGGAAAGGCGCTGAGGAAGGCTGTCAGGGACGTGTTCGGCGAGCACGCCCTCGTTCAGCGCTGCCAACGGCACAAGGAACGCAACGTCTGCGATCTGCTGCCTGACCGCGATGGCCAGCAGGTGCTTGCCCGGATCCGTGGCGCGTGGGCGCTGACTGATCCCGATCAGGCGCTCGCCCGGCTGCAGACCCTTGCCGAGGAGCTGGACCGTTCCTGGCCCGACGCCGCCGGATCGTTGCGCGAAGGGATGGCCGAGACCCTTACGCTCATGGGACTCGGGGTCGGCGGGAAGCTCGCCAAGACCCTGTCTTCCACGAACCCGTGTGAGTCCATGATCGAGGTTGTCCGTCACACCCAACGGAACGTGAAACGCTGGCAGGACGGGGACATGCGCAAACGCTGGACCGCCGCGGGGATGCTCCAAGCCGAGGCCCAGTTCCGACGGATCATCGGCTACAGCGACCTCGCGAAGTTGGTGATCGCGATCGAGCAACACCACCTCCTTCTCCAAAGCCAAGACCGGGACAACACCTCGGCCCGAGAGGCCGTTACCGTTTGACCCCCAACCCGGTGTGATCGTCAGCGAACTTCCACGACGATCCGGGCAACCTCCGGAACTAGGCGCCTCTCGCCTACCCGACCAACCTCGAGCGCTTCCCTGTCGGGGATAGGCCAGACCTCGTTCCACGAGGCCGTGTCACCAGGCGATCTCGCCCGCGGCGCTCAGAAATTGACCGGATATGGCGTCGCCTCCGAGCAGCGCGTAGTGCACCGGGGTCGCGGCCGCCTGCTCGGCGGTGAGGAAGCCACTTCCTCCCGTGAGGTCCGTCTTGACGTACCCGGGGCTGACTGAGTTGACCACGTGTGGGGTGTCGCGGAACTCCTCACTGAGCTCGACGGTGAGCATGTTGAGCGCGGCTTTGGACGCGTTGTAGCCGATGGCCTGCGCCGAGTAGAAGGGAGATGAGGGGTCACCGTTCAGTGCGAGCGATCCTAGATGAGTGATTCCACGGGGTTGGCCGTGAGATCAGTGGTTTTCAAGGAGAAGTCAGCAGCAGGACCGAAGTCAGCGGTGCTCAAACGCATCGCCGACCGTGGAGGGTCTCGATGGACGCTGACCTCGACCTGCTGCTCACGACTGTGTTCGTCACAGCCGACGATCTCCTGCCCGAAAGACAAAAGAACGCTGCGCGAAGAATCACAGACGCAGAGGTCGTCACGCTCTGTGTCGCCCAGGCGATCATGGGAATCCCATCGGACCGACGGTTCCTCGCGGTGGCCAAGAAACGGCTGGGGCACCTCTTCCCGCAGCTGCCCCAACAGTCGGGCTACTTCAAACGACGCCGCCGGTGCGCGGACACGCTGGAATGGCTGATGGGCGTCTTTGCCAGCCAGAGCCCCGGCTTTGAAGACGATCTGTTGTTGATCGACAGCACGCCGGTGGAGTGCGCTCGCAGCGTCGAAACGGTCAAACGCTCTCAGCTCGCTGACATCGCCGATTACGGGCGATGTGCCAGCCATTCCCGGTTCTTCTGGGGGATGCGGTTGCACGCGATCTTCGCGCCCGACGGCACCCCACGCGCCCTGGAGCTGTGCTCCCCCAAGATCGACGAACGCGAGATCGGCCTGATACTGCTGGACCGTGTCCGCCGCCAAGGGCACGTCACGATCATCGCCGACAAGGGCTATGCCGGCCGGAAGTTCGCCGCCGCCGTCAACGACCGTTCCGCGACCTTGCTGCGACCCGCTCGCAAAGACGAACCCGGCCAGGGGCCGCACCTCGCGCCGATCCGCCAGCGGATCGAAAGCATCTTCTGGACCTGCAAAGACATCCTGACCCTCGAACGCCACGGCGCCCGCACCCCCCAAGGCCTCCGCGAACGCGTCATCGCACGCTTCTGCTGTCTCGCAGCCGCCATCTCGCTCAACCATCAACTCGGACGCAAAAGCCGTGCACTCGTCAACTACTGCGCCTAACCGCGCGGAATCAACCATCTAGGGCGCTCGAAAGGTTGACGATGCGCGCCGCAGTTGACTTGCGTAGGAGCGGGAGCATCGCCTGGGTCACTGCCAGGGTGCCGAGGAAGTTAGTGTCCATTGCTTGGCGGGCGGCGTCGAGCGAGGCGCGGCTAGGAACACCGTCGCTGAAGTCGAACACGCCGGCGTTGTTGACAAGGATGTCGAGTCGGTTGTGTCGCTCTGAGATGCTGTCGGCAGCAGCGTTCAGGCTGGCCTGATCGAGCAAGTCGAGCTGGACGAACCCGGCAGTTAGTCCTTGGGAGGTCAGCTGCTCGACGGCGGCGTGGCCCCGTTCGGAGTCTCGCGCCCCGATGAGTACGAAAACCCCTGCCTGCGCGAGCTGTCGCGCGATCTCCAGGCCGATTCCTTTGTTAGCTCCCGTAACAAGAGCGATGCGATCAGTGGTAGTCATGACTCCATCCTGGCGTCCCGCTGGGCTCAGAAACAGGGTTGATCGCATCCTCGGACGCAGCGTCCTACCCAGAGCCGGATCCCGACCAGTACCGTCTTGGCATGGCTAGAAACGGCGAGTTGACGGAGTTTCTGCGGAGCCGGCGCGCGCGCGTCCAGCCAGGTCAGGTCGGCATCGAGACCATCGGCCGACGCCGTGTGCCGGGGTTGCGCCGTGAAGAGGTCGCGATGCTAGCCGGGGTAAGTCTGGATTACTACGCGCGCTTGGAGCAGGGTCGCGACCTGCAGCCCTCTGATCAGGTGCTTGACGCGATCGCCCGAGCGTTGCGCCTCGCGGAGGTCGAGCGCAGCTACTTCCACAACCTCATCCGCTCGAGGATCGACTTATCCGAGCCCGGGAAGCTGGAGCTCGCTCCGCTGCCCGGCGGAATGAGGCTAATGCTTGACAGCTTGGGCGTGCCCGGCCTCATCATCGACCTGCGAGGTGACGTCCATGCGATGAACCGGATGGGACGAGCGCTGCTGGTCGGTCTTGAGCCAATGCCATCCCAGGCTGCAAGCCATCCACGCTGGCTGTTCCTATCGCCCGCGACTCGTGAGTTGTTGATCGATTGGGAGATGATCGCTCGGGCCAGCGTCGGGATCCTCCGCGAAGCCGCGGGACGGTACCCGCGTGACCAGACGTTGCATGCACTGATCGGCGAGCTGTCCGTAGCCAGTCCGGAGTTCCGCAGTTGGTGGGCCGAGCACGATGTCGACGCGCGCTGCGGTGGTGGACTTAAGCGCTTTCACCATCCTGCAGTCGGTGAGCTTGTGATGCATATCGAGGCGCTGGCCCTCCAAGACGGGGAGCGGTGGCTATACCTCTACGCGGTCGAGCCCGGATCTCGTTCTGAGGAGGGCATCCGCCTCCTGGGATCCCTGGTGGCCACCCAGGACCGTGAGCATTCAGCCAGCGCCGCGGCGGCGCGGCCGGTCTCTAGTGTGATGCTGGTTTAATTCGTACGGGGTTACGGTAGGAGTGGGGTATGCCTGCTCCTACCGCTGTCCAGATCACCCTGACCGATGCCGAGCGCGCTGCTCTGGAGGGTTGGGTCGCGCGTCGTAAAACGAGCCAGGCGTTGGCGTTACGCGCCCGGATCGTGCTCGCTGCGGCGGGTCAGTTGACGAACCGTGAGATCGCCGCGCTGGAGGGCGTGACGGACAAGACAGTCACCAAATGGCGCAACCGGTTCGCTGAGCGTCGCCTTGAGGCGCTGCTGGATGAGCCCCGGCCGGGCCGGCCCAGGACGGTCAGCGATGAGCAGGTCGAGAAGGTGATCGTCACGACGTTGCAGTCCAAGCCCAAGAACGCGACGCACTGGTCAACCCGGTCGATGGCCAAGGAGGCCGGAGTGACCGCGGACGCGGTGATGCGGATCTGGCATGCGTTCGGGCTGCAGCCCCACCGCCAGGAAACGTGGAAGCTGTCAACGGACCCGCAGTTCATCGAGAAGGTCCACGACGTCGTCGGGCTCTATCTCAACCCGCCAGAACGCGCCGTGGTCCTGAGCGTCGATGAGAAGTCCCAGATCCAAGCGCTGGACCGGACCGCTCCGACATTGCCGATGCTGTCGGGCACCCCGGAACGGGCGACTCATGACTATGAACGCAACGGTACGACCAGTCTCTATGCCGCGTTGAACATCCAGTCTGGAGAGATCATCGGCGCTCTGCACCAGCGCCACCGCGCGGTCGAATTCTTGAAGTTCCTCAAGACGATCGAGAAGAACGTCCCGGCCGGCCTGGACGTTCACCTGATCCTGGACAACGCCTCGAGTCACAAAACGCCGGCGGTGGCACGCTGGCTTCACCAGCACCCCAGGTTCCAGTTGCACTTCACCCCGACCAGCAGCTCGTGGATCAATCTGGTCGAGCGGTGGTTCTCAGAACTGACGACCAAGCTGCTGCGCCGCGGCGAGCACCGCAGCGTCCGAGCGCTCAACGCGGACATCCGGAACTGGATCGATACCTGGAACGAGAACCCCCGCCCCTACGTGTGGGTCAAGACCGCAGATCAAATCCTCGACTCAATCCGACGGTACTGCGAACGAACTAACGCGGCGGGACACTAGCACCCCCGAAGGCCTGGCCGTGTTGGCTGAGAGTCTGCTGCCAACTGACCGGGTCGCGTTGGAGGTAACCTCCAGCTGCTGGGAAGTGTCCCGGCTCCTGAGCCCGCATGTGAACAAGGTGGTCGTGGTCAGTCCCGATGACACTGGCATCTCCAGCGCCCGGGCCAAGACGGACAAGCTCGACGCCAAGACGTTGGCGATCTTGTGCTGGAGGGGGGAGCTTGACGCGGTGTGGGTGCCGGATGAGCGTTGCCAGATCCTGCGCCGGCGGCTGCAGCGACGCGAGCAGCTCGTCCACGCCCGGTCACGGTTCAAGAATGAGATCTCAGCGGTGCTGGGTCGGCGACTGATTGAACGGCCTGGCTTCTCTGACCTGTTCGGCGTGGCGGGAACCCAGTGGTTGGCCGAGGTGCAGCTGCCGCTGGAGGAGCGCGAGTCCGTTGACGCCGGTCTGCGGCAGATCACGTTCATCAATTCAGAGATCACAGCCGTCGAGAAGCTCATCGCGGGCCAGGCCCTGGAATGGGAGGAGATCCGTCGGTTGATGACCGTTCCGGGTGTGAACTTGATCTGCGCGGCGACGTTCATGGCTGCGATCGGACGCGCTGACCGGTTCATCAGCCATGGCAAACTCGTTGCCTACCTCGGCCTGGATCCGAAGGTCCGCCAGTCCGGTGAAGCACCAGCGCGCTCAGGTCGCATCTCCAAACGCGGATCCGCGTCAGCGCGCTGGGCGTTGGTTGAGGCGGCCTGGAGCGTTGTCAAGCAACCCGGTCCGCTGCGCGCGTTCTATGAACGCGTTCGTGCGCGCCGCGGGCATGGTCGCGCGATCGTCGCGACCGCCCGGAAGCTGACGGTGCTTTTCTGGTGCATGCTGCGCCGCCATCAGGACTACGCCCATCAACGGCCCGCGCTGACGAAGAAGAAGCTGCGTGAGCTTGAGCTGACCGCCGGCGCGAAACCGCGGACCAAGCAGGCTGCGGGCGTGTGGTCGACGAACCGGGCGATCCGTGACGCCGAGCGTGCGCTGCTGGAGCAGGCCGAGGTGTCCTACAAGCAGATGGTCAAGGACCAGCAAGCTGGTCGACCATCGAGAAAAGTGGGCGCGAGCGCGACACCGGAGCGCGCATAAAGCAAGGCCCTCGCGGGGCAACAGCTGCGCGGCAGACTAAAAAGCTCCACGTCTGCACTTCGCTACGTCAGTCACCCGCGCCCACCTCAAAAGCTATTACGTGACGGTCACGCCGGCAACCGCGGCGTTGATGATCGCTGCGCAAAATCGGATGAAATCCGCACTGGCAGCGCCATCGCACGCCGAACCGACCGCACAGGAGACGCTCTCAGCCCCTGCCGAGCAGCACCCCAACCGATAGGTCCCCGAAAATTTGTTCCGCCCAGACCCTTGACTTTCATCGGTCGCCGGAAGCGAGGCTGGCGGCGGCCTCCCGCTTCGCGTATGCAGCCTCGATGCCTGCATAGGCGCGTCCCGAGATCACCGGGTCTGTTTCGATCCCGCAGCGGAGGGGCGCTTGTTGCTAATGCGATCGTGCCGGATACGGTTAAGCTCACGATCGGAACCGTGGCATTGCGCTCGCCCGGCTCAACCGGGGCAGCCGGGCGAAGCGATCGTCGTCGACACGGCCGGCTCGAGCCCCGCTTGGCCAAGGTGGTGGAACGCGCCTTCCGCGCAAAGCAAAGCTGTTTGAGTCGACGTGGAGATACTCGTTGAGGATGGAAAGCAGGTCCGCTCATGCTGCTGGATCCGGTCAAGAGTAGAAGTCTCGCTGGCCTGACCCCGTAGGTTCGGTCCGGCCCTTGTGAGAGTGTCTCGCGCCCAGGAAGATGGGCAAGAAGGGAACACTCTCGATGAAGCGCAGCAGGCACACGCCCGAGCAGGTCATTCGCAAGTTGCGGGAGGCTGAGGTCATGCTCGGGGAGGGCAAGACGATCGCCGAAGCCGCGAAGGCGCTTGGGATCAGCGAGCAGACCTTTCACCGCTGGCGGAACCAGTACGGCGGGATGAAGGCCGATGACGCCAAGCGGCTCAAGGAGCTTGAGCGCGAGAACCGGCAGTTGAAGGCGATCGTGGCCGATCAGGCGCTCGAGAATCGGGCGTTGAAGGAGATTTCCCGGGGAAATTGGTAGGCCCGGCCCGCAAGCGCCAGGCGGTCGCGATGTTGTGCGACCGCCTTGGTGTCAGCGAGCGCTGGGCATGCCGGGTCGTGGGTCAGCACCGTTCCACCGAGCGGTATGAGCCCAAACGCGTCGACGATGACGCCCAGGTCCGGGCGGAGCTGCGCAGGTTCTCCAAGACGCGTCCACGCTGGGGGTGCCGACGTGCGCACCACCACCTGCGCGAGCACGGCTGGGAGATCAACCGCAAACGCGTGCAGCGTCTCTGGCGCGAAGAAGGCTTAGGGGTGCCTCAGCGCAAACGCAAACGCCGCCGGCTCGGCGAGTCGACGGTGCCGGCTGAGCGGCTGGTCGCTGAGCGGCCGGGGCATGTGTGGGCGTTCGATTTCCAGGCCGATCAGACCGCGGACGGGCGGATGCTGCGGCTCTGCAACATCGTGGACGAGTACACCCGCGAAGCGCTGGTGATGCACGTGGATCGCAGCATCGACGCCGACACCGTCGTCGCGCTGCTGGAGGGCGTCGTCGCTGAGCGTGGCGCGCCGGAATGTCTGAGGATGGACAACGGCCCCGAGATGACCGCGCATGCTCTGGTCGACTGGTGTGAGCACAGCGGGACGGGGACGGCGTACATCGATCCGGGGTCGCCGTGGCAGAACGCCTACGTCGAGAGCTTCCACTCCCGTGTCCGAGACGAGCTGCTCGACGTCGAGGAGTTCTCCTGCCTGCCCGAAGCCCAGGTCGTGATCGGTGACTGGCGTGAGGATTACAACCATCGCCGGCCCCACAGCTCGTTGGGGATGCAAACGCCGGTCGCGTTCGCGGCCGAGCACGGTATCGACGCGCCGCCACTGGGGCCGCTGACTGATCCCAGCCCTGACCCGCTGGCTGACCTTGACCGGGTGGCGGCGTGAGCGACCCGATCCCGGACGGGGCCGGGCGGCGCGCGCGTGACCATCGCCGCTACGGCACTCGCTCCGCTCGCGCCTCCGCGACGACGGTCACGGCACCAAGCTCAGAAGTTTGTGTCCGCCGGGAGAGGTAACTTCCTGCCCGTCACAACCACCACACTCTCACTCGTGGTGGACCGACAAACGGGGTCCGGTCAACAGCATCGTGGAATACTGGCGGAGTCAGCTGCCACGCATTTAGTTGCGGGGCATTGTCGTGGACTGGCCAGCGACGTGGCCCACGTCGGCCGTCGCGACCAGGTGCGCGGGACTCAGTTGTCGATGATGAGCGATTCGATCGTGCTGATCGGATCGTGTCCGGCGTAGGCGGCGCTGAGGAGTTGTGCCGCCTCCCGGTATGACGGTTCGCCGAGCACCTCCCTGACCGCGCCGGCAACCTGCCCCGCTGTCGGGGTCTGAGTACCCAGGTCGATCCCCACGCCGTGGTAGGCGACGTGGGCGGCGACCATGGGTTTGTCCTCACTGGCTCCCGCTACCACAACGGGAACGCCGTGGGCGATCGCCTGCTGGACGCCGCCGAATCCACCGTTGGTGACCAGGACGTCGGTACGCGGCAACAGCTCGTCGAAGGGGACATAGGCCGCGACTCGCGCGTTCGCGGGTGCCTTGATACCGAGCGCGGACACCTCGCGACCAAGTGCCGCGACAACGAACACGTCGTCATCGGCCAGGGCTTGGAGCGTGGGTATGACCAGCTCACCGAACTCGTGGTTGGCCAGCGTTCCCTGGGTCACGGCGACGACCGGTCGGCCCGCGTTGAGTTCTGCCCACCAGTCAGGTGTGGCAGAGGACACCGGTGAGCGGGGCGCCAGCGTCCCGCCGTACTGGATGCTGTCAGGCAGCGTGGACCGCGGAAAGTCGAACTCTTTCACGGTAAGGGCCACGGCTGCGTCTGGCAGCGTGAACCAGCTGCGGATGTATGGCGTGATCTGCCTGATGGCGCCAAGCGATTCCGCGATCAGCTGGGCCGCCTCCCGGGCCGGCTGCAGGGCACGCTCAAATTCGTCGTTCGCCGCCCGGTTAGCCGCGATCAGCTCGGCGCCGCTGAGCCCGGGTATGGGACCCATGGGGGTGGTGTCGTCGTCGGCGATCACCAGCGGGTTAGCGATCAGCGCGATCCAACGCCGCGGCGCGAGCCCCGGAGCACCGAGCGCTACCGGCCAAGCTCCGGCGAAAAGCGAGTTGGAAACCAGCACACACTCGGGGTTCTCACGCAGCAGGCCCTGCAGCGCCTCGTGCTGTGCCGGCATACCGTTGAGGAACAACTGGATCTGGTCCCAGTTCAGCTGGTCGAGCCCCGGCATGAATGCCAAACGCTCAGGCCGGGACGCGGCCTCGGCGATATCGTAATCGGCGTCGCCCGAGAGGGCGATGAAACGCGCTCCAGCGTCAGCGGCCGCCGAAGCGAACGAGCTGCCAAGCAGAGCGGTGACCTGATGCCCCCGCTTGACCAGCTCGGCCGCCACCCGAAGAAGGGGAATTGTCTCACCGGGGATCGGCGGTGCCGCGACTATCACATCAGACACTAATGGCTCCTTTGGGTGAGACAGCCGCCAGCCCGCGTCACGAACTTATGGACACAGGAACCAAGCACGACGGGCAAACCTACACGACCTGTGCCTCGCGCCCCGCGGCGAACGCCTCCAGCATCCCCGGCCCCGTCACACGCCCTCAAACGCAACAACCCTGATTCCATTCCTCGCCGGTTGCTCCAACGCGTCGTTCGGACGCGGCGTTAGCTGCCGCCAAGGGTGCCTTCCCTGGCCATATCTCAACCCCCGCCGTCGGCTCTGACCACCAGTCATGCATAAGAATGGTGGTTGTGACGACTTCGCTGTAATCGCATGGTTTGACGCAGTCGCCGCCGGGAATACGTCTTACTCTGTCGACGGTCGGGACATGAGCGGACGGACCAGCGAGACGATCACGGCTGTTGGAGACCAACCATGTCCGCAGAACGAGTCCAGAGCGAGCGCGCGAGTTCGGTGTCGTCGGCTTGCTTGGCGGTTCTCGCGTCGGGCTCAAAGCGCTGGAAGTAGACGCCATTGATCTCCTCGACATCATGGCGGGTGGCCAGCGACACCAGTGGCTGGGCGCCGCGTTCGGGTGAGATCAGCACCAGCTTGGTCAACGGTGAGCGATAGATCAGGCCCAGCGGCCCGGAGTCTCGACCAAAGTCTGAGGCCACGGCGCCAGGATGAAAAGCGGCAGCCGTGATCCTCTCGTCGCTCCAGCGTCGAGCGATCTCGCGCGTCATCAGGATGTTCTCGAGCTTGGTGGTGCCATACACACGTAATCCGATGTATCGGCCATGACGTGAGTCCAGGTCATCGAGCTTTACGTGCCCGACGTTGTTGCCGACGCTGCTGGTCATCAGAACACGAGCACCCTCAGTGGACGCCAGCCGCTTATGGAGCAGTGAGGTCAACAAGAACGGGGCGAGATGGTTGACCTGGAAGGTCAGCTCATGCCCATCTACCGTTTCTACGCGCTGGGAGAATGTCCCGCCCGCGTTGTTGGCCAGCACGTCGATGCGGTCGCATCGCTCAAGCAGCTGATCGGCGAGCCGCCGAACATCGCCAAGACGCGCGAAGTCTGCGGTCAGCGGTTCGACACCGAGTTGGGTCGCGACCAGGGCGGTCTTCTGCTCGGACCGCCCAACCGGTACGACGGTCGCCCCGCGGCTGTGCAGCGCGAGCGCGGCTGCTGCGCCCACCCCCCCCGGAACTCGCTCCGGTAATGACCACGGTCTTGCCCTTCATGTCCTGCGTCGCCATGAGCACCTCGAGCCTGGTCAGCAAGCACGTTCGAACTCCGCGAGCAGCAAACCTGCTGCTCGCAAAGGAGACCCTACTCAGCCGGCGACCGTGATAGGGGTCCGATGACCCGACGTGACCACCGACGCGAAGGAGCGGGAAGGATGAAAGCCCGGAGGTCACCTAAAGGCGGTCAGCCGCGCGCCCGAAGTGCAACTGCTCCCCTGAGACCTCGAACGACTCCGTATCGCGCGAGTCGAACGCTTGGGATCAGTATGGCTGGCAACCCTCAACCTGGCGCCGAGCCGGCAAGCCGAGGCTCAGAGCAACTCGGCCCCCGCGTAGGCGCGGCCGCGTGCGCCAAGCTCGTGACGCCGCGGTCCGGGGGCAGGTGATTAAAGAGCCGGGTTGATCAACCGCTTGGCACCTGAACTCGAACGGGCGTAGCCGCGCACGGCATCCGGGTTCAGCGCGCCGGCCAGGCTGAGGCTCTCGGCGAAGGCGGTGGCGAAGGTGCTGGACAGCTCTGTGGTGACCCGATCGCGCATCTGGGCGACCACCTCGACGCCCAGGGTCGCTAGCGCCCGGTTCAACAGCCAGCCGCTCACTCCCCAGGACATGCCGTAGCTACGCGCCAGCTCGGTCACGCCACGGTCCATCGAGCTATAGAGGTAGACCTGCTTGTGCACGTCCGAGCCGTAGCGGTCAAAGGGCCGACCGCGACTCAACGCCGCCTCCATCGCGTCGAGGATGTCGCTGGCCAGCCGGCCCCCGGCGACCGCGTCAAAGGCGATCGTGGCCCCGGTGGCCACAATCGCCGCCTCGAGCTCCCCCGTGAAGTGCTCCGAAGAGGAGTCACACACGTACTCGGCGCCCTCAGCGGCCAGCTCGGCCACGTGCTCGGCCCGGCGCACGATGTTGACCAGCGGAATTCCGTCGGCCTGACAGAGCCGGATCAGCATCCGCCCCAGGCTGGACGCAGCCGCGGTCTGAACGAGGGCGGTATGGCCCTCGGCGTGCATCGTCGCGAGAATCGCCTGGGCGGTCATCGGGTTGACGAACCACCCCGCCGCCTGCTCGGCAGTCGTTCCCTCTGGAAAGGCCAGGCAGCGGTCCGCCGAGGCACAGCACAACTGCCCGTAGGTCGGAGCCCCCACCACCCCGACAAGCTTCCCCACCAGCGCCTGGGCGGCATCAGAGCCACCCGCGGCGATGACCCTGCCCGCACCCTCGGTCCCCGCCGCCAGCCAGTCACCCACCCGCGCCGCCGCGGCCCGCACCGCGGCCGGCGGCAAAGGGGCGCTGAGGCCCGGGCGCCCATCGCTGTCATGGGCCTCAGCGCGCGTGAGATCAGCGCCGGCGAACAACACGCCCAGGTCCGACGGGTTGATCGGCGCCGCCTCCACCCGAACGAGAACCTGGTCCGGACCCGGCTCGGGAACAACACGCTCCGTGACGACAACCTCGACCCGGTCCGCTTCGGTAACGCGCGAGCGCAGGCCCAGAAAGCTGGTCTCAGACGACGTCATGGCCGCTGACGATACGCGACCGCGTCAAGAGGATCCCGATCCCGGTTTCGCGTAACAAGAACCGATGCATGCAGTGAGCATTCGAGAATCTGGGTGAGTAGTTGCACCTAGCAGCGAACATGTTCACGAGTTCTGTTTGCCCGGTTCGAGATTTTCGACCGGGCTCTGGGCGGAGCTCTACGGCGCCCACGACGCGCCACAGAGCTGAAGGCAAAGCGGATGCCTCGCGTTCCTCGTCGGCGGCCTCGGAGAGGGGCTGTAGCTGGTCAATGGAGGAGTCAAAAGCCTTCAGGGCTGCTTCCCAGCTGTCGTCTGCGCGCTAAAGGTGCATGCGGACCTACGCGCTGCCGTGATCTAGGCTGCGGGCGGTGATGAGCGAGTCCATCTCCGGCCTGTTCGTGGAGAGTCATCTGATCAGGATCCGTTGCGCGCCTGGTGGCTGGCTCGGCGGACCCATCGCAACGCGGCGTACGTGAGTGGACTTCCAATCCCGCATTTCAATGGCGTCGCCGTGCTCGCCGCCAAAGCGGCCAATCTCGACGAGGTCTGGCGCGGACTCGACACGGTCTCGCGCCACGGCGTTCCTTATGCGCTGGTAGCAGCTGACCCAGGCAAGGCGCTGGCCACCCGCCTGGTCGCCGAGCGCGCGCTTGTGCCCCTCGGCCCAGACCCACTGATGGTCTGCTCGTCAAAGATTCACGATGCGGACGTCAACGCGCTCACGATCCGGCTGCTGGCTAACTCAGAATGGCGAACCCACGCAGGTCTCATTCATCGCAGCTCGGGCGAGGCTGACGAGCCGAAGTGGGTTGCCCCCTTCGTCCAGTCGTGGCTGCGAACCGACCAGGCGCGCCTGTACGTCGGCGAGGTCGATAGCCGCCCCGTAACCACAGCACTCGCATTCCCTCTTCGGGACTCGGTCGGCATCTACAACCCGGAGACCTCGACCACCGGCAGGCAGAGAATGGTGTACCACGGCAGGCCGGCCCCGGCGGCGCCACCGGCGTGACCAGCAGCGCGACCTCGGTGGCGGTTTCGAACCCGAGGCCGAACAGCACGTGCGGTGACCCAGGTGCCAGTAATGGCGGACGGCCAAGAACCGTGTCGTGCGCGCGGTCGACGAGCTGGCGACATGTGACGCGCGGCTGGTGATGTCCACCGAGAGCAGATTGGCCACCACCGGCCGCGGACGCGCATACCTTTCGAGCTGGGTTGGTCACGCGCCTGCCGGGTAGAGCCAGGGCAGCCTGGTTCGCGGGTTTCGGAAGCCGTCGGGTTATTTCGCTGGCAGCGAGGTGACCTCTGACCAGCTCGATGTTGTTTGCCCGGGCTCGGGTACGGACCAACAAGACGCGGTTTCTATCTGAAAGGCACTATGACCATCATCAGCGACACCCTTGCCAACACTGCCCGCGCCGGCCATGACGTCGGGCTCGCTGCCTGGCTCGGCGGGGCGATGTTCGGCAGGTTCGCGCACAACCCCTCGCTCGAGCAGATCGACAGTCACGTCGAACGGGGAAAGGTCGCCAACATGGCTTGGGGACGCTACAACCTGATCAATTCCGTCGCGCTTGGCGCCGCAGCCGTGGGATGGGCCGCCTCTCGCGCCACAGAGACCCGCTCGAGCCGACTCACCGATACCGAGCAACGCCTCGCCCAAGCTAAGGACGTACTGATGCTGGTCGCGCTCAGCTCCGGCATCATCAGCGGAGTAGCCGGCGCTCAGCTCGCTCAACAGGAGCCGGAAGGAGCCGTAGCCGTTGAGACCGGCACCAAGCCCGCTCCCGAGACACCCAAGACCGCAGCACGCCTACAACGCGTCATCGATCTCGCCTCCGTAATCAACATCAGCTCCGGAGTCGCTTTGGTCTCGGTAAACGGAGTCATGGCACAGATCAACTACAGCCACCCCGCTCCCAGGCGCCTCTTCGGGTCCAACGCCGTCACAGACGCCCTCGGGGCATCCTAAGAAGACCAAGATGGCCGGCGGTCTGGTGCGCAAGCGTCCACGGATACCGAGGTGAGGCCGGCACTTAAGCCGGGCCCCGGCCGAGAGCAGCGAGGGCAAGGGCGACGCGAGACGAACCGACGTGTTGCTCAGCTCACCAAATAACCCCCTCTGTCATCGGCTTGGCAGCAGGGGGCTGGGGGCCTTCGCCATCACTGGTCTGTTCCTCGCGCCGAAGCCGAGCCGTGTTGGGACTCAAGGGCACGCGCGGAACTGCCTCAGGTCTCCCCGCGCCCGCGGGCGACGGCGATCTCCCCGGTCCGCACCATCTCGATCAGGCCAAAGGGCCGCACAAGCTGTTCGAAGGCCTCGATCTTGGCGTGCTCGCCCGTGACCTCGATGGTCACCGAGCGCCGGGCCACGTCGACGACCTTCGCACGGAAGATGTCAACGATCTGCATCACCTCGGTGCGGGCGGACCCTTCAGCAGCGATCTTGAACAGGGCCAGCTCACGGGCGAGCGTCTCCGCCGGCTCGAGATCGCGGATCTTGATCACGTTGATGAGCTTGTGCAGCTGCTTCGTGACCTGATCCATCTGATGGGTCGCACCGTCGAGGGTGATGGTGATGCGGCTGAGCGCCTCATCGTCGGTCGGCCCGACGGCGAGGGTCTCAATGTTGAAGCCGCGCCGGGCGAACAGGCCGGTGATCCGCGTCAGCACACCGGGCTTGTTCTCGACCGTCAGCGCGAGGATGTGCTTGCGGCCACTGACCGCGTTGCCGGCGGCTTGGAGGTCCTCGAGCGAGATGGAGTCGGGAGTGACGATCGGTTCACTCATGCCGCTCACCCCACCATGTCACGCGCGGCGGCACCGGGCGCGATCATCGGGTACACGTTCTCCTCGGCGGTGACGGCGATGTCGACCATCACCGGCCCCGGGGTCTCCAGGGCGCGGCGGATGTCCTCGAGCAGGGTCGTCTTGTCGGTGAAGCGCAGACCGGTCGCCCCGTGGGCCTCGGCCAGCTTGACGAAGTCGGGCCAGATGCCCATGTCGACCTGGCTGTAGCGGTGGTCATAGAACAGCTCCTGCCATTGGCGGACCATGCCGAGGTAGCCGTTGTTGAGGATGAACACCTTGACGTCGATCCCGTTCTGGGTGCAGGTCGACAGCTCCTGGGCGTTCATCTGGATCGATCCGTCACCGGTGATGCAGATCACCGTCTCCTCCGGGCAGCCGACCTTCGCGCCCATCGCGGCGGGCAGACCAAAGCCCATGGTGCCGAGACCGCCGGAGTTGATCCACTTACGCGGCGCGTCGAACTCGTAGTACTGAGCCCCCCACATCTGGTGCTGACCCACGTCGGAGGCAACGATCGCCGTCCCGCCGGTTGCCTCATACAGCGCCTGAACCGCGAACTGGGGCTTGATCTCGGTGCTGTCGGAGTCCTCGAAACTCAACGGGTGCCGTGACTTCCAGCCGTCGATGCGCCGGCGCCACTCATCCAGGCGACCCGCGTCGGCGGCGAGGGCACGGTACTCGGCATTGAGCCGGGGCAGGATGTTCTTGACGTCGCCGACGATCGGGATGTGGGCCGGGACGTTCTTGGAGATCTCGGCCGGGTCGATGTCGATGTGGATGAACTTGGCGTGCGGGGCGAACTCGTCCAGCTTGCCGGTGATGCGGTCGTCGAAGCGGGCGCCGATGGCGACGATGAGGTCCGCTTCGTCCATCGCGTAGTTCGCCGCGCGCGTGCCGTGCATGCCGAGCATGCCGAGCCACTCGGGACGACTGGCGGGGAAGCCGCCGAGGCCGTTGATGGTGCAGGTGACCGGCAGACCGTCGGTGCTGGCGAGTTCGGTCAGCTCCACCGCCGCGTTGCCGAGCACGACGCCACCGCCGGCGTAGAGCACCGGGCGCTTGGCGTTGGCCAGCGCCTTGGCGGCGAGGCGGATCTGCTTCTGGTTGCCGTCGGTGGTCGGCGCATAGCCGGGCAGGCGCACGTCGGTGACCGGCTCATAGACGATCTCGGTGCGACTGAGGTCCTGGGGGATGTCGACCACGACCGGGCCGGGACGGCCGGTCCGGGCGATGTGGAAGGCCTCATGGATCGCGCGGGGGATCTCCCGCGGGTCCTGGATCATGATCGAGTGCTTGACGATCGGCATGGTGATGCCGATCGTGTCGGCCTCCTGGAAGCCGTCGGTACCGAGCAGCTCGGTGCGGACCTGGCCGGTGAGGAAGACGACGGGGACCGAGTCCATCATCGCGTCGCAGATCGCCGTCACCAGGTTGGTCGCGCCGGGGCCGCTGGTGCCCAGGGCCACGCCGACCTTGCCGGTCGCCTTGGCATACCCCTCGGCGGCATGGCCCCCGCCCTGCTCGTGGCGCACGAGGATGTG
Source organism: Solirubrobacteraceae bacterium (assembly GCA_965198695.1). Classification (GTDB taxonomy): domain Bacteria; phylum Actinomycetota; class Thermoleophilia; order Solirubrobacterales; family Solirubrobacteraceae; genus Palsa-465. The sequence continues at coordinate 27,112 of CBDAPW010000005.1, forward strand.
GCGGATGCCGGCGTCATGGAAGGCGTCGTAGGTCGGGAGGTTGGCGCCACCCGGATATCCGAATACCACGTCGACACCTTCGGCCTTCAGGCATTCCATCAGTGCATCAACTGCACGCATAGCGCTTTCCTCCTTCCGTCTCTCTACTGGAGAGGGTGATTTGCTGGCCGGTAGGGCCGAGAAAGGTCTACCCTGAAACGGTTCCTACGGAACAGTCAGAGCCGTTGTCCACGTGGTAGGCTGCCGCTCGCGCCGGGTGGTCCGGTGTGGTGTTGAGTGCAGCGAAGTCCGGTTTGATTCCGGCGCTGTCCCGCAACGGTAACGCCCCAAGACGCGCCGGCCCGGCGCTGGTGGGGATGAGCCCGGTCGCCTAGTGTCCCGCCGCGTTAGTTCGTTCGCAGTACCGTCGGATTGAGTCGAGGATTTGATCTGCGGTCTTGACCCACACGTAGGGGCGGGGGTTCTCGTTCCAGGTATCGATCCAGTTCCGGATGTCCGCGTTGAGCGCTCGGACGCTGCGGTGCTCGCCGCGGCGCAGCAGCTTGGTCGTCAGTTCTGAGAACCACCGCTCGACCAGATTGATCCACGAGCTGCTGGTCGGGGTGAAGTGCAACTGGAACCTGGGGTGCTGGTGAAGCCAGCGTGCCACCGCCGGCGTTTTGTGACTCGAGGCGTTGTCCAGGATCAGGTGAACGTCCAGGCCGGCCGGGACGTTCTTCTCGATCGTCTTGAGGAACTTCAAGAATTCGACCGCGCGGTGGCGCTGGTGCAGAGCGCCGATGATCTCTCCAGACTGGATGTTCAACGCGGCATAGAGACTGGTCGTACCGTTGCGTTCATAGTCATGAGTCGCCCGTTCCGGGGTGCCCGACAGCATCGGCAATGTCGGAGCGGTCCGGTCCAGCGCTTGGATCTGGGACTTCTCATCGACGCTCAGGACCACGGCGCGTTCTGGCGGGTTGAGATAGAGCCCGACGACGTCGTGGACCTTCTCGATGAACTGCGGGTCCGTTGACAGCTTCCACGTTTCCTGGCGGTGGGGCTGCAGCCCGAACGCATGCCAGATCCGCATCACCGCGTCCGCGGTCACTCCGGCCTCCTTGGCCATCGACCGGGTTGACCAGTGCGTCGCGTTCTTGGGCTTGGACTGCAACGTCGTGACGATCACCTTCTCGACCTGCTCATCGCTGACCGTCCTGGGCCGGCCCGGCCGGGGCTCATCCAGCAGCGCCTCAAGGCGACGCTCAGCGAACCGGTTGCGCCATTTGGTGACTGTCTTGTCCGTCACGCCCTCCAGCGCGGCGATCTCACGGTTCGTCAACTGACCCGCCGCAGCGAGCACGATCCGGGCGCGTAACGCCAACGCCTGGCTCGTTTTACGACGCGCGACCCAACCCTCCAGAGCAGCGCGCTCGGCATCGGTCAGGGTGATCTGGACAGCGGTAGGAGCAGGCATACCCCACTCCTACCGTAACCCCGTACGAATTAAACCAGCATCACACTAGCCCAACGCCTCGATACCAGTCCCTCGGATGAAGGGCGGTTCGAGCATCCCAGCTTTGGCTTGGGTGCAAGAGCTCCTTCGTCCTCGTCGAAGGAGGATGACCCAACCCCATGCGGCGCAGTCTCAGCGGAATTCTGCTGGCCTGCGTGGTGCTGCTCGCGGTGGCGATCACCGTCGGGGTGGGTGCGGGCTCGGTGAGCTTGTCGCCGGGAACGGTGTGGAGTGTTATTTGGGATCACATCGCCAGTCATCCCCAGGCCGGGGTTGCTGACGCGATCGTGTGGGAGCTGCGGCTGCCGCGGGTACTGCTGGCCGCTGTCATAGGGGCGGCGCTGACCACCGCTGGGGCGGTCGTGCAGGTGCTCGTGCGCAACGCTCTGGCTGACCCGTTCCTGTTGGGGGTCTCCTCGGGGGCGAGCGTCGGCGCGACCGCGGTGCTGTTGTTCGGCGCCTTTGCGGGGCTCGGTCTGTGGGCATTGTCGACCGGGGCGATCCTCGGAGCGCTGGGAGCGATGGTGCTGGTGTTCCTGGTCGCCCGTCAGGGGGGCAGCCTGGCGCCGTTGCAGCTGACCTTGTGTGGGGTGGTGCTTGCCGGGTTGTTTGAGTCGATCACCAGCTTTCTCATCTTCCGCGGTAACCCCCAAGCCACTCAGTCGGTGCTGTTTTGGCTGTTGGGTTCTTTTGGTGATGCGTCGTGGTCCCAGTTGCCCGGTCCCGCGGTCGGGCTGCTGCTCGCAATGGCGTACTTGGTGAGCCAGGCGCGGTCGTTGAACGCTCTGTCGATGGGTGAGGATGACGCGACCTCACTCGGTGTGAACGTAGCGAGGCTGCGTCGCAACCTGTTCCTGGTGACGTCGCTGATCGCCGGGCTCTCGGTCGCGGTCAGTGGGGTGATCGGGTTCGTTGGCCTGGTGATCCCCCACATTGTGCGACTCCTCGTCGGGTCAGACCATCGTCGGACCTTGCCGGTCGGCGCGCTGCTCGGCGCGTCATTCATGGTCTTCTCGGACCTGTTGGCCCGGACGGTTGTCTCGCCTCAGGAGATGCCGATCGGTGTGATCACGGCAATCATTGGCGCGCCGGCGCTGATCGTGTTGATCCGTCGGCGGACGTACATGTACGGCGGTACGAAATGACCCTCGAGCTGTGTGACCTCAGCGTCGACCTCGACGGCCGAGCGATCGTCAAAACGGTCAGCCTGCACGTCGCTGACGGCGAGTTCGCTGGGCTGCTGGGACCGAACGGGAGCGGCAAGTCGACGATCCTCAAGGCAATCTATCGAGTCAACAAACCCGTGTCCGGAGAGATCCTGCTCGACGGTCAGGACCTGCTTGGGCTGGCGCACCGTGAGGCCGCCCAGCGGGTCGCGGTGCTCGCCCAGGAAAGCTCGGTCGAGTTTGCGATGACCGCGTGGGAGATGGCCGCACTTGGTCGCGTTCCGCACAAGAACAGCTTTGACCGCGACACCCAGGCCGACGCTGAGATCATCGCTGACGCTCTGGCGCGGGTCGGTGCCGCACATCTGGCCCGACGCAGCTTCTTCCAGTTGTCGGGCGGTGAGCGCCAGCGCGTGCTGATCGCCCGGGCGATCGCCCAGCAAGCCGATCATCTGCTGCTGGATGAGCCGACCAACCACCTCGATGTTCGTTACCAGGTCGAGGTATTCGAGCTGGTCCGAAGCCTCGGCGTGACCGTGCTCGCGGCCCTGCATGACCTGTCGCTCGCCGCTCTCTACTGCGACTCGGTGCACCTATTGGCCGACGGTGAGCTCGTCGGTCACGGACCGCCCGCGACGGTGATCACCGCCGAGTCGATCAAAGACGTTTACGGGGCCGATGTCGTCGTCGTGCCCCACCCGGACACCGGAGCGCCCCAGGCCCTCCCCCGCCGACACCACGACAGTCACGACAGGAAGAGTCCATGAGAGCCAGACAATTCACCTTCCGAGCGCTCACACTGATAACTGGCGCGGCAATCGCCGCCGGCGCCCTGGCGCTTCCCGCCACGAGCACAGCCGAGAGCTATTACCCGGTGACCGTTCGGAACTGCGGCACGGAACTGGTCTTCAAGCAGGCGCCGACCCGGGCGGTGTCCAACGACATCAACACGACCGAGGACATGCTCGCCCTCGGCCTGGAGAAGTCGATGGTCGGTGACTTTGGCGTCAACGGCGACGGACCTCAGGGCAAACCGATCCCGACCCAGTTCGCCACAGCGTTCTCCCAAGTCAAAGACGTGTCCCCCGACTACTTCACCCTCGAGCCGCTGGTCGGCCTGAACCCGGACTTCCTGTTCGCCGGCTGGAACTACGGGCTACAGACCGGCACCCAGCTGACCCCAACGGGCCTGGCGAAGTTCGGGATCCAGACCCTGGCGCTGACCGAGTCCTGCGCCCATATCCAGTCCCGCACCTCAGTCAGCCTGCAGGACACCTACGACGACCTCGCCAACCTCGGTGCCATCTTTAACGTGACCGACAAGGCCAACACGATCATCAACTCGATGCGCGCGCAGGTCACCAGCGTGCAGAAAAAGGTCGCGCACCTCAAGCCGGTCACCGTGTTCGACTACGACAGCGGCACCTCCGCACCGTTCACCGGTCCGGGCCTGGCGATGCCGACCGCGATCATCCAGAAAGCCGGCGGCGTGAACATCTTCGCCGGACTCAAACAGACCTGGACGACCGTGTCCTGGGAACAGGTCGTCAAGGCCAAGCCCCAGTGCATCATCATCAACAACTACGGCACACCGACCGCCGCCCAGAAGCTGAAATTCCTGCGCAGCTTCAGCGCGACCCAGAACCTGCCGGCGATCAGGAACAACTGCGTCATCAGCCTCCCCTATGACGAGGTGACCCCCAGCCCTCGCAACGCCCAAGCCGTCAAAGCGCTCGCTGAGGTGCTGCACCCGACAGCCTTCGAACTCAAAGCCCATCGGCGCTAAAGATGATGCCCGCCACCCTCGTCCGATCCCCGGGGCCACGGGCGCCGAGCAGTTCGTGCAGATGAGCTTTACCCCCAAGCTGTCACGAGTGAAGTCCCCGTGCGTGAACGTCTGTATGATGGACACCGACAACGGCTACTGCCTCGGCTGCAAGCGCACACTCAATGAGATCGCCGGCTGGGTCACGTACCCGGACGCCAAGCGGCTGAAGGTCCTCAAGCGGGTGACCCGACGCGAGGTTCCACCCCGGGAGCCCGACGACTGAGAGGCAATGGTCCGATCTGAGCCCTCCAGTCGCTCTGCTCGAGAAGCGGATTATGGACGTGGCTGCGGGCTGGAGCGACGGTTCCTGGAGTGCGACCGCAGACCCGGAGCTCAGCCACGCCGACATTGTGATGAGCTCTCCGCGTTGACACCAGATCGCGGGTCCCCGTGGACGCACGCACCGGCTTTGGGGTGTTCGCCCACGAACGATGTCTAATCCCCCAACGCCGGCTGCCTGTTCTGAACGGTGCGCTCCGGGTAGGGTCCGTAATGAGATAGGTTCATTGCATGTGCGGCCCATCCAGGCTGGGCCCGAGCCGGATCCTGGGGCCGCGGGCGTCGTCTTGATGACCGGACCGGGGAACGCTCAAGGTCGAGCTGGTTTGTGTCGATGCGGTTCAGACCACAGCAGTTCGACGCGACATGGGCATCCCCGCCGTGAGGCGGGTCCCCAAAGCCACGGGACTCCGCCGGAGTTCGCCGGGTTCCCGAGAGTGTTCCCAGCCACTGCTCCAGAGTGAGCGGCGGCGGGACCGACGGGCGTCGAGGGGGCTGCTCCCAACAGGAAGTGTCTCATGTTAAAGATCGTCTGTGGTGTGCGGCGCCGTCGTGTCCGGATCCTGCTCGTCGCCGGCTTGGCCTGTGTTGCCTTCCCCAGCCTGGCGAGCGCGTCAGCCGTCAACCTGGCGACCGCCAGCCCCTTTGTCGTCCTTGGCGGCTCGGCGGCCACCAACACCGGCCCGTCGGTACTCAACGGTGATCTCGGAGTCGCCTCGGGAACGTCGCTCACCGGCTTTGGCCTTCCCGCCGTGGTCAACGGGGCCACCCACGACGATGACGCGGTTGCCGTCCAGGCCCAGAACGATCTCAGCACCGCCTACACCACGGCAGCAGCTCAGCCTGTGGCGCCGGGTGACGTGCTCACCGGCCAGGATCTCGGCGGCCTGACCCTGACCCCCGGTGCCTACAGCTTTGCCTCCTCCGCGCAGCTGACCGGCACGCTGACGCTTGATGCCCAGGGCGACCCGAACGCGCAGTTCGTGTTCGAGATCGCCAGCACCCTGACCACCGCGTCCACCAGCAAGGTCGTGTTGATCAACGGCGCGTCACCGTGTGACGTGTTCTGGCAGATCGGCAGCTCAGCGACGCTCGGCAGCGCCACGGCGTTCGCTGGCAACCTGCTGGCCTTCACCTCCATCACCCTGAACAGCGGCACCTCGGTCCAGGGCCGTGCGCTTGCGCGCACCGGCGCAGTCAGCCTGGATGACAACACGCTCGACGACTCGATGTGCGCAACCCCGTCGACCACCCCGACCCCGGTCCCCACACCGACGGCGGCACCGACGTCGACTCCCGCGCCGACCTCGGGGCCGACGCCGACACCGATGCCGACCCCGGTCCCGGTGACCACGACACCGGTCAAGCCGAAAGCTCCCGTGAAAAGCCGGCCCCCGGCCCACAAGCCCGCGACGTCGCACCGAGGCTCCGCCCGGCTCACGATCTCCCCATCGAGCTCTGACACGGTCAGCCAGGGACTCACAGTCAACGTGAGCGGTCACGAGATCAAGCGCGTCGTCTTCACCGTCAACGGCAAACGAGTCGCCGCTCGCGCTGGATCACCGTTCCGGATCCACGTCGGGCCTGACTACACCGGAGGCGCGATCATCACAGCCCACGTCACGTTCAAGGACGCCACCCGCGCCCGGACCCTGACGCGCAGATACCGCGCCTCGGTGCCGGTAGCGCACCCGCTGCCGGCCCCGTCGACGTTCACCGGATGACCGGCTCGCGTCCCAGGGCTCTGCGCGCGGCGGTCATCCTGCTCGCCGCACTCTTCGCCTGCGGGGTATGGGTCTCGCGAGCCGACGCGGCGGTCCCGGTCGGCCAGGCCCTGGTCATCCTCTCGCACAACAAGGTGGCGCGCCGCGCTCCATTCATCACCGCGGCCCAGCTGACAGTCGTCACGTCCCAGCGGCCGCTGACCAGGGTCCAGACCGTCCTTCCGGTCCTCGGTCACGCCCGGGGTCGAGCTGTCCCGGGCTGGGTTGAGGTCCGCCTCCCCGGACGCCCCAACTCGGGCACCGGCTGGATCTCGACCGACGGCACCGTGCCCTCCTGGACCCCCTGGCGCCTGTCAGTCGACCTCAGCCGCCGCCTGCTCACCGTCGATGAGCGCGGCCGGGTCATCCGCCAGTTCCCGGCCATCGTCGGCAAGCCATCAACTCCCACCCCGTCAGGGCGGTTCTTCATCGAGGAAGACCTGTCACTCAGCACCGGGGCGGCGGGCGCCCCGTTCGCGCTGGCCACCAGCGCCCGGTCAGACATTCTCCAAGAATTCGACGGCGGTCCAGGGCAGATCGCCATCCACGGGATCGCCAACCTCCCAGGAGCCATCGGGACCGCATCCTCACACGGCTGCATCCGCCTGGACGCCAGCGACATCACCTGGCTCGCCAAGCGAATCGGGCCGGGCGTTCCACTCACCATCAGTCCCCAGAGCATCAGCGCAACGAATCTCGAAGCCAGGCTCCTGAGTCCAAATCCGGTCCGTGCGGGCCGTTTTGCCTGGTCTGAATCCGGGGTGGGGACGCCCGCTGGCACGATGGAGGGCGCCCTGAAGGGTTAATGGGACAGGTGTGTGAATCGGGATGCGCGCTCCCATAGGCATGCGCATCCCTCTAGAGCCGGCAGGCACCGTCGGAGAAGGCGCGTCCACGGTCGCTAGCGTTCGAGCGAAGTGAAAGATGGACGGTTCATTCCGCCGTCAAACTCCAGAGCTCGTCCCGAGGCGCTGACAGCCAGGAGCTCATCCCCGCCGCAAATCGAGCTGCCGGAGCAGCGAGAAGCCGCCTGAGCTCAAAGGCCACCGCGTAGCCAACCGCGTCTCTAGCGTACTGACCGGAAGGTCGTGATGCGCTTGCACGGTTGCGTAGATGAAGAGAACCCGCCAGTTCTGTCACTCTTCAGAATCCCTAAGAGTGACTGGGCGCCTTCTGAAGTCGTCTGAATGGAGCGGGCCGGTCAGCGGTCATGGCCGCCGAGATGAGCCCGGTCGCGTTCTTCGGGTCGTTCCTGAGCGGCGTGCTCACGATCAGTGACTTCGTTTTGAACCGAGATGTACTGAAGGAGGTGTCCGTGCCGGTCATACACCGGGGCGAGGTGGACCTCGCACCAGTAACTAGTGCCGTTTTTGCGATAGTTGAGAACGGTCACCTCACATTCTTGCCCTGCCTCGATCGCCGCGCACATTTTGGCCGACGTAACCAGATCGGTCCCCTGTCCATGCACAAATGTGTGGTTGCGGCCGATGATCTCGGTGGCGTTGTAGCCGGTCAGCTGCTCGAACGCAGGGTTGGCGTAGATGATTGGCATCCCCTCCGCGAGGGCGTCAGCGATGACGACGCCGCTGGCGGCTGGGGCCGCGGCACGGTCGCGGAGTTCCAGCATGGTGCCCCGGGAGTGGCTGACCTTGGTGTCCATGACGATCCTTGGGTCGATCCGTACCGGTTCGGCGGCTGGACGACCGAGATAGAAACCCTGACCCAGGTCCGCACCCAGATCGACGATGACCGCGAGCTCCGCCTCTGTCTCGATGCCCTCTGCGACCACCCTGATATCGAGTTCATGGGCGTAGTCGATGACCCCACCCATGAGTCGCTGGCGGGCCGAATCGCCGTCGATGCCGCTAATGAGCGCACGGTCGAGCTTGACCACATCGGGACGCAGCTCTTTCAAATAGACAAGGCTGGAATTGCCCGAACCCAGGTCGTCCAGCGCGACCATCGCGCCCTGCTGACGGTACTCATCGAGAATCCGCCGCAGAAACGAGATGTCCGGAAACCGTTCGGTCTCCACGACCTCAAAGCAGATGCGATCCATCGACAAGCCATGACGACGCGCGATCGCCCACGTCGTTCGAAGGCAGACCTCGGGGTCATAGATCGCGGTCGGAGTGAAGTTCACGAACAGCACCTCGTCACCAACTAGCTTTGGCATCGCCTGCTCCAAGGCCACCGTCCGGCCAACAAGGTCGAGGGTGAAGATCGCACCGTGGGCCTGGGCGGCAGCAACAATCTCACCGCCGCTGAGCTCGCGGTCACCCACCCGCCCGCGCAGCAGGGACTCATAGCCATAGGTGCGTCCATCGGTCAGCGAAACAATTGGCTGAAGATGGGGGTAAACGTCGGGGCCGTTCAAGAGTCCGGGCAACCAGTCCGTGCGAGCCCGAGCGAGCAGCTCCTCCGCGGGCAGCGCAATGCCCTCGGTCGGCCCGCCCAAGGGGGAGGCGAGCAGCGCGGCACGCTCTGAGAACGACAGATCACCGAGAAGAGCCTCAAGCCGATCAGACCAACCGGCACCCTCAAGCCGAAGCCCGTCGGCCTGCTCAAGCAGCACCCCCACCCTGTTTCGCACATGACCGCGTTCGCTCATCAGCACGACACCATCGATTCCGGTGTTCGCCGGAGCTCGACGACAGTCGCACGCATGGCTACCACACGCGTTCGGTTGCGCTAAAGAGACCATAGGCACCTATCGTCCCACGCGCACCGCTACTTGAACAGCACCTCAAAAGGCAAAACAATGAGCTCAAAGCGTCCGGTCAGACCCGTGGGCGGGACGGATACTCCGAGAGCGTGCGTCGAACCGGCGGCCAACGTCTTCGGCGGATGGCCGCGGAAGCATAAGCTCGGGCCGGGCACCCGTAGCCACAAGCCCAGCGACCGTCAGCCGCCCCCGTGGGGGCTTGACAGCGGGCGCCGCTGAGGCCATGGTGACCGACATCCGTCTTGTCACAAGGCTGACGAACGAATGGGATCTCGGGCCCCCGGTCGACCTGATCGACTGGCTTGCGGCTCCCAGCCGCGTTGCGTGAGCCAGGACTCCGGGCCAGGCCCAAATGAGCACACCACGGAATCACCGGCTCCGTTCTCGGCACTTCCCGAACTGTGCCGGCCGTGAACCTGAGAACATCTCCACGCGACATGGATCCGACCCAGATGAGAAACCGGCTGCTGGTCGCTACCGGCATGTGGCGTGAGACGACCCACGGCGAGCCGCTGCCAAAGATGAACCCGGGCCGGCCCGAGGAACAGATCCGGCAGTTCGAGCTGGTCCTGGTCAACCGGCTCTCGGCCATGGCCACGCCGGAGACCGCGCGCGAGATTGCCGACCGGACCTGGGACCTCGTCCACGATCGGCCAGACTCTGACCCAGTCAAAACGCGGGTAGTCGAAATTCACGCAGTGCTCGCCAAAATGACCCGCCTCCCCGACTGACGCTGACGACGGTCGCGCTCAAGCGTGACGAGCGCTGACCCAGTCGCTGGTCGCGCCTCTGCGGACCGGGCTGACCCGCGGTTCGCGCACGTCGGCGATCACCCCCTCGCGCCTGAGCCGGTGCGCGAGACTCCAGAACGTCAACTACATCTGCGCGGTGTCGACGCCGCCGGTGTCCTCTCCTCCCCACCTATCACCCCGAGCCGGTGATCAGGCCTTCGGGCCTTTCACCTCATGTGTCCGTGCGCGCGCCGCCTTGTCACATGTCTAAGAGCGATCCGACGGTGTGCCCAATGCGCGGCAGCAGCGCGTCACCGCCTCTGATCAAAGCGGCTCGATGACGAACCCGGGAACTGATCGGCGATTGACAAGATGGCTGTTGAGGCTTTGCGTAAAACCGATGCCGGTCTCGGTCCTTTCACCAACTACGCCATCGGTGACCTCGGCGCTGAGCTGATCGAGCTCTGACCCGTCCGCATCCCAAACGCGTCCACGTCCATCGCGCCGCTCTGCGGTATGGACCCGATCCCGGTAAGCGCTGGCGGCGTTGATCTGGCTGGCTCGACCAATATCGGTAGTGATTCCACCAAAGCAGGTTTCGTGTAGTACGTGGCAGTCGGGCTGGTTTGCCAGGCTTGGCTGACCGGCCCGCGAGCTCAAGATGGCTCGCTTCCCAAGCAGAAATACCGATGCTCATAAACGCCGACCACATCTCCACAGGCCATACACACCCTGGTTCTCGAGACGGGATCAACGATTTACCGTAATGGACGATTAGGGCCCGTCTGTCAGCGGGGCCGGAACGGTGACGTTGACTTGGCCCTCTGCCACGTCTCGGGACTGGCGTGACATCGCGTCCGTGAGTACCTTCGTCGACCGGGCGACTTTGGACCATGCCGAGACTGACTTCCTCGGCCGGCGGCCCCGCCGTTGGCTGCGCGGCGTTACGCCGATCTTTGCTCGCCAGCCTCAGGCGATCGAACGGTAGGTGCGCCGCATACTGCCCCCGACGGGAGTTCGCGAAGCTCTATCAGCCGCGGCATCGCCCCGGAGGCAACCGCCACGGTCCGCCGGTAGCCCAGAGACTCTGAGCAGTCTTTTGCCGATGCGGTTAGAGCTGAGCTTGGCGGCGGTGTTCGTGCACCCGTCCACTCAAGGTGGCGACATCGAGCAGCGGAGTGCTGGTACCGGTCCAGCGTGCCCGTTGAGTGAGGTCACCCAGGATCTGCTCGGTCTCAGTTGCCTCACCAGACTGCAGGTCCCGCAGCAGCGAGGCCGTGAACGTCGACCCCTCGTTGGTGATCATCGCCTCAGCTGCCTCATAGTCGTGGGGGGCCAGGCGATGGCCGCAGGCCGCGGCGATGGCGGCGCACTCGGCCAAGATCTGGCGGCCGAACTCGGCGCCGCCCGGCTGGGCAACGACATCACCGACGCTACCGCGCGTCAGAGCTCCGGCTGCGGCAAGGGTGGCGATGTACACCCACTTAGCCCACATACCGCCCACGATGTCCTCGCCGACCGAAAAGTCAAAGTCCGCGCCGCCGAGCGCGGCGGCGGCCGTGCCAAGACGGGGCAGGTCAGCCAGGTCCAGGGCGCCGACAATCATGGCGCTTGATGACCCGAACTGCTCGATGTCACCCTCGGCGGTGATGTGGGTGGAGATCCTCACCACGCCGCCGAGGACCGTGGCCTCTGAGCCATAGCGATCGATGACCGTGTCCAGGTGAGCAATACCGTTAAGGAACGGGATGACAGTGCTTTCAGGGCCCACCGCTGCGGCCAGATCCTCCAGCGCGCTGTCGAGCGTCGTGGCCTTGACCATCACCAGCACGAGGTCATAGGGGCCGTCGATCGCCTCGGCGGTCACCAGTTGGGGCTCGATGCGCTCCTCACCGCCGGGCCCCAACAGGCGCAGGCCGCGCTCGGAGAGGACCTCAGCGCGGGCCGGGCGTACGAGGAACGTGACATCCGCACCGGCCTGAGCCAGACGCATCCCGAAATAGCCACCGGTGGCACCGGCGCCAAGCACAAGGATCCTCACGGCCACCCCTGTGAGGCTAGCGGTCTGTCCCGGCGGCCCCGAGCTGGCTGGACGGAGCGCGTCGCGTTCGCGCGTCGACTGCTGCAAAGGCCATGCATCGCGTTGACCTGCACGGGGTGCGGTCATGAGGACGTCACCGCAGGAGACCGGCGTCCCGCTTCAGACGCCGACGGTCATGTCGAGGGTTGTTGGGCGGAATCACGGGTAGAAAGGGATCAGCGTCGTGTCCTGGGATCGAGATCCGAAACCGCAGTGGATTCGTGCCTGGGCCGAGGTCGCTGAGAGGGCGTCAGCTCGGCGCCGTGAGTCGTTGGCCGCTGAGGCTCTGTGGTTCCTGAACTGCTCTCAGCACGATCCGGGCTGGGGGCCTGCTCTTCCTCGTGACCCCCTGGAGGCGCCGTTGGGGATCGCGGGTGTTGTAGCCCCCACCCCGCAAGGCCACGCGGAACAGACCTTCGCGGCCGCCGTGAGATCTGCGACGGCGGGCGGAATGGCAATCCAGGATGTTGTCGAGGCGATTCATGCCGGCGATCCCGCGATCGCGGTAGATGACGCTTACGATCAAGCCCAGCATGCCCTTCGGCGTGCTGACCCATCTTCATAAGCCAAGAACACCTTCGACATTTTGGAGGACGTCACAAGCCACCGGCTGGCTGTGCCCGCCGGTGCAGCGGGCGTACACGTCGGCCAGAAGGACCATAGCCCCGCCGAAGTCCGCCTGATCGTCGTCGACGACGCGATCGTCGGCCTGTCGACCCATAGCCCGAGCAGATCGACGCCGCCAGGAGCAGTCGCTGGACTATTTCGCGATCGGCCCGATCATTGTCACGCCAGTCAAGCCAGGCCGGCCGGCGGTCGGCGAAGGTCTCGTGCCCTATGGCGCCGAGCTGGCGTTCTTCGTGATCGGCGGCACCGATCCGTCCACGGTCAAGGCCACGCTGCTCGCCGGCGGCCGGCGGCCGGCGGCCGGCGGATCGCCATAGTGCGGGCGATCACGAGGCCGAGGATCCCCAAGCCGCCGCCCAGAAACTCGCCCAGGCACTGGAGACCACCGGCGAACTGGCCTACTAAGCCGATGATCGGCCAGGGCGACTGCCCAACGAGGGATCGTGAGCAAGCTCGTGATCGTGAGAGAGACCCAGCAGGAGCTGAGACCTGAGAACTTGCCGCCGAGCGCGAGCTGAAGTACTTCAGAGGACTCGGGCTTTCGCCTGGGCGCAGCACAGGCGGTCATCCCGTGTTGAGCCCCGCACAGTGTTGCTCGCACGAGGTTGTTCAATCGCGGAACGCGAGCAGTTACGAAGACGGGCGGTCATCACGATCCTCGTTACCCGCCAGCTTCTGGTGCAGGACGCGACTGCCCCCTTTCGGGTGCTTGCCTGGATCTTCGCGGCAATCCTTGGTCCTCCGAGAGCTCGCCGTTCACGCGAGTCCCGTTTGTGTGTGATCGACCGTAGGATTGGGATCGTCAGGTGGCGGAATTTACTCAGCGGGTCTGGGGTTCGCGAGTTCTGCCTCCGTGAATCCGGCGTAGCTCAAATGCTGGCACACCCGGACCTCTGGTCAGCACCAACGCGACTGGAGCTCACTGCCCGCCGTTCGTCAGCCCCGCGAGTGGGGCGTCAGGGTCCAGCCAGGTGCGGTTCGCTTGGTGCTTCTCAAGCCCGGCCGCGTGGACCATTGAATCCTCGCTGCCTCGGCCAGATGTCCAGTGACCGTCTGCCCGTGCGGCGTTATCGTCGCGAGTGCAGCGACGCACTCATGACCTGCGAGTGGTGGGGTCGTTCATTCGGACACCCGGTCGCATCGCAAAGGGCTCTGACATCTCTCCTCCATGGGCCTGACAACGACCGCGACACCGTCCCAGCGGTGTCGCGGTCGACTTCCTCAGACACGCGAGAAACTTCGAATATCTTGTCGGTGTCGCTCGCGCCTCCAAGCGAATGAACGTCGACAGCTAACGACACGGTGATCCTCGCCCAGTGTTGGTATCCGGCGACCCTGTCACTAAGGAGGCGGGGACGCGGATCAGCCAGCGACGGGCCAGCGTCACAGCACTGCGGCTTCGATCGCGCCGATCTCGGCCTCACAGGCCACCACGCCACCGACCTGGCTCATCGCCGTGTTGGGATCCTTGAGGCCGTTGCCGGTCAGCACGCAGACGATCCGCTCCGCCCCCCCGGCGCCGTAGCTCATCAGACCAGCGACCGACGCGGCCGAGGCGGGCTCACAGAACACGCCCTCCTGGGTGGCCAGGAAACGGTAGGCGGTGAGGATCTGGGCGTCGGAGACGGCGTTGACCGCGCCCCCGGAGGAGGTCATCGCATCCATCGCCTGCTCCCAGCGGGCCGGGTTGCCGATGCGGATCGCCGAGGCGACGGTCTCGGGGTGTCGGACAGGGTGTCCGTGCACCAGCGGTGCGGCCCCGGCGGCCTGGAAGCCGAACATGCGGGGTGCCAGACCCACCTCGCGAAAGCCCTTCCAGTACGCGGTGATGTTGCCCGCGTTGCCGACCGGGATGCACAGCGCATCGAGGCTGATCAGATCATCGGCGATCTCGAAGGCGGCCGTCTTCTGCCCCTCGATGCGGAAGTCGTTGACCGAGTTGACCAGCGAGATCGGATGCTCGGAGGCGATCTCGCGCACCAGCTTCAGCGCCTCGTCGAAGTTGCCGTTGAGCGAGATCACCCGGGCGCCGTACATCAGCGCCTGGGCGAGCTTGCCCACCGCGATCTTGCCCTCGGGCACGATGACCACGCCGCGGATCCCCGCCCGGGCCGCGTAGGCGGCCAGTGATGCCGCCGTGTTGCCGGTCGAGGCGCAGATCACCGCCTCGGCTCCCTCGCGCACCGCGGCTGACACCGCACAGGTCATCCCGCGGTCCTTGAACGAGCCGGTCGGGTTCAGTCCCTCGAGCTTGAGGTGGACCTCGGCGCCGACCACCTCCGACAGCCGCGGCGCGAACAGCAGCGGCGTCGATCCCTCCTCGAGGGAGACGACGGGATCATCGGGCACGAAGGGAAGACGATCGCGGAAACGGTCAATCAGGCCGGTCATAGGCCGGATGAGCATGCCATAGCCCTAGCGGAGTCCTCGCCGAGCACCCGGATCACCCGCGGCTCCTAGCGAATCGAGGACAGCTCAAAGATCTCGGTCACCGCGGCAGCGAACTGGGACTCGAGCACCTTGTGGGTGACCACGGCCAGGGCGGCGTCGGTCCCCAGGCCACGCTAAAGCACCGAGCGCACCGACACGCCGTGCTTAAACAGCAAGCGGGCCACACCTGCCAGCACCCCGGGCTTCCCTCCCCTGCCGCCCCAAAGCGCCAGACTAAGAAGACTGGGACGAGACCTGATAATGGTGGTTATGACTCCTAGCGGGAAATCGAATGCCGGGGCGAGCCCGGGAGCGCCGTCTCGTGAGTTGGGATGTGGTGCAGACAGCCAGAGCGTGGACAGGATCGTCATCGACCCCCCCCTCCCGCCCACGCGTGCTGCTGAGTCACCGACCGCGTTTATTTGGGCGAGGCCCGAATACAGAGCGACCGGGCCGTCCCGCGCTTAGAAGTAGTGGCGGCGACCACCGATCGCGCGACCGGTCCCACCCAGAATCGCCAGAGCAGCACCCACGACAAGCGCGATGATGCCGAGGATCCAGATGATGTGGACCGCAGCGATGAATCCCACGATGAGCAGGATAATCCCAAGAGTGATCAAGTAAGGCCTTCCAACAAGTAGTTGACTTTGCCCTCACCATTCTCGCCACACGCCAGGACGTCCATCCAAACCCGACAGCTCACCCTCAGAGCCGGCAAATCGCTGTTGCCGCGCACTAGGTAGACGGGCCACAGGCTACGGTGGCGGCTGACGGCCGGTGTGAGCTCAGCGAGGTTTAGGCAGGAACGGGCACTGGTCACGCCCACAGCCGGCTGTGACCAGCATCCCTTCGCCGTCGTGGTTACGAGCTCAACAGCTTGATCTTCTCTTCAAGCTTGACCTTCTCCGTCTTGACCGTCGCCTTTGCATCATCCAGCCTGGTCTTCACGGCCGTGAGCTCCTTGGCCTGACGGGTCTTGAGGACGGCGAGTTCCTTGCTGTGCTTGTCCTTGACCCGGTCAAGCTCCGCTTGAGCTTGCTCAACATCGGCGTTCACGCGCTTCAGTGCGCCCTCAAAGGCTGTCCGGGCATCAGCGAGATACCCCTCCACCGTCTTGGTGCTCTGACGGCGAACGCCACCACGCGCAGACGATCCTCCATTTGCGCCCTTGAGCTTACGAGCGTGACGGTAATAGGAAGCCAGAACCGTGTTCTCGGTCTTGCCGAACTCCTCCGCCACCGTCTTGGCAGCCTCAGCGGCCGATACCGGGGTGCTCTCGATCAGCTCGGTGATGTGTTCGTAGTACTCCTTCGCGGACCCGCGCCGCGACTGCTCAGCAACTGCCATGTCAAATCTCCCTATTGATGATGAGACGGGGCCCGAGACCGTCTCGTCCGTGCCTAGTCCCCTGGCCCCACGACTGTAGGCAGTCAGGGCCGAAACACCTCAGTCAGCGCCCACGGTGACGCGTCTCGACGGCCTACCAGAAATCACGGACATCGCCGAAAGCGTGACGCGCTGCCCGCGCGGAGCCCAGGTCCGGCTGCCTATGTAGAGACCTCGCCGCGCGCATCCACGCCGCACCAACCGCGGAGGCGGTGCTCAGCGAATCTGCGATCAGGGGCTCGGTGGAGCAGTGGACGCGTTG
Organism: Solirubrobacteraceae bacterium; assembly: GCA_965198695.1. Lineage (GTDB taxonomy): Bacteria > Actinomycetota > Thermoleophilia > Solirubrobacterales > Solirubrobacteraceae > Palsa-465. The sequence goes on from CBDAPW010000005.1 coordinate 43,884, forward strand.
GGCGGATCTGGTGGCGTGGATATCGGCGGGCCTGAGCTAGGTGCTGAGGTTGTCTTTCCGGTATCCGCCTTCGGGGTTCTTCAAGCTGCGGCGGGGCCCAACCGCCTGATGGCGTCGCGCGCTAGTTCGGGCTTCAGTCCACCGTTCACAAGCGCTGGATTCGCAGGAACCTGCCGGCCGGCTACACCCCGGTCGCTGCGTCCGGATCGAGATCTCGCCACCGAGTGTGGCTGTGGAGGGCGTTGCGGACCAGGGGCGCCGGTGTGGCCGTGCACGATGCCTGGCACGACCAACGTGAGGAACTCACCGCCTTCGGAGACTCGTCAAACCACCAACGCCAATGGTTGCGGGTGTGGAGTGGCCAGTTGCCGTGCTGCAGCTGTCCGAGCGCCGCAAGCGCCAAAGCTCCGGCGGCTCCCGACAAAAACGGGAGAGCCGCGTCGGAGGAGCCGACGTCGTCACCCCTGATGTCTGTGGCCGTAGCGCACTGGAATCTTGGAGCCGCTTCGGGCAGACGGCACCCGATGCAGTCATCAAGCCTGACGAGATGCCGATGTAATTCGGCGGTCCAATTAGGAGACGTGGCTGCATGGATCACCGCTGGATGGCCGTAGGCAGCTATAGCCGGCCGCACGCCGAAGTCGTTCGCGATCGGAACGATCACGTCAGGTGAGTATGGATCCGACGCAACGAACTCATCCCACCAGCACCGAACAGCCGATGCATTTGGCAGGAGATCCGACACCACCTTTGCCTTCGACTCTGGCGACTGGCCGGTGAGCCCGGCGTGCGTGGCGAAGAACGGGAGACACCGGTTGAGATTGCTGGCGTCGACGTCGTCTGCGTCGATAACCGACCACGCGCCAGCGAGGTCGAGGAAATGAGCCCACCAAGCCAGGGCTGACCCAACGGCGCCAGCGCCGACGATCCAGACTGACCCCACGTCGAGAGGAGACAGGTCCGCCGGTCCGGACGTCTCGGCCGCTTCGCTCAGCGTCCACAACGAGCTTCTTCGTTCCGACGCTGCCGGCAGACTGATGCTCAGCCGAAACACCGACCCGCAGGCTTGGCTGATAGCCATAGCCAGCCCAAGCGCGCTGGACGAAGCGTCCTCGATCGGTTGCGGCTGACTGCTCATCAGTGCTGTCCAGCGACGAGCCCCCACGTAGATCGAGCACGTTGGGGCGTCGGGCCCGACACCAATGCTTGGTAGCGCGACGCCCCGAGGCTGCGCCGGAAGTACGTTGATGCTTGGGTTAGCGGCGCTTGCCAGGAGACTCGCGGACTCGAGCAGGTCACGCCCGCCCGCGACGGAGGAGACGACCAGAGGAGATGCCGGAACGTCGATCTGCACGGATGGGTGAACCCGAGCGATCATGTTGACGGCTGAGAGGATCGCCATCTGGCCCAGCGGCGTCTCAGCGGTCCGGGCGTTCGCGCTCACACGAACTCCGAGCACCGGCTCGGCTCCGTGGGTGTACTGCCTGGTTCGCGCGGTGCGCGGGTCTGTCTCGCCGGGTATCAAGGCCTTACCTCTGCCGGAGCCGAGATCAGCGCACCGTCCGTACCAGCAACCTGGATCCATCGGGCGTCTTGGTACTGATGCAGGCCGGCGCCAAATTCGGGCAAGACACTGCCTTGCCCGTATCGCCCAACCACGAGGGAGAACATCCCTTCATAGGGCATCAGAACGAGATCGTCATCGCCGTCGGAATGCCGCGTGTCGTCCTCGGGATGGCTATGTACCTGCGCAACGATTCCGAGACGCAACACGCGGGCGCTCCGTGCGACGGCACCTGTCGCGGCGGCATCCGCACTCACAAATTGAGGTCCGCTGCGGTGGGGCGGGCGAACACAGCTCAGTACGAGAGTGTCTTCATCGCATCGTCGACCCAGCCACCACACCAGACCTTCGTGAGGAGGGTTGCGCGAACCGGCATCGCAAAGGAGCTGACCCGTCTTCAAGATGACCGGTTCGGGAACGATCAGGCTGCCCTTCGCGGATTTCAGCGGAAGCGGTCTCGTGCGGTGCACGGTCACGCTATGAACCCCGGGCTGAGTCGAAGGTGAGCGTCAATGATCGCGAGCATGTCCGGAATGCTGTGGGCGACCGTTCCTTCGTTGACCTGAAGCCAGGCCTCTGGTCCCGACCAGTTGTCGTGTGGGCCGCCGTTGACGGAATAGGCGAGCCGGTTCCAAGGCGCACAGATGAGCGCGTTGGGGTGGAACAGGGAACCGAGTGTTGATGGTCCAGCAGCAGGGAACGCCGAGCGGGCGGCCTCAAGGCTTCCCGTCCTCACGAACTGCCACTTGGGCGGGATCGCGCGATATCCATCGGTGTGGCCAATGAGTTCTACGGACTCGCCCGTGGCGGGGTGGCTTTGCCCCAGGCGCAGAAGAAGGTCCTCTGCATTCCAATCCAAAGTCCAACCATGCCGCTCCGCCCATGCCCGGGCGGCGCCGAGTTCGACCTCGACGCACGCCCGGGAAGCGCTGCTGGGCAGAGCGGTCACACGCCGCCTCCGGCATCGACGAGCTCGACTCGCTCGCGGTTGTGAAGGCAGGCCCGCTCGAGGGTGAGAGCACGGTCGAGGACCTGACCGTCGGCACGCTGGAAGGACGGGCTGCCGGCGGCGTACCCGAACGCCTCGGCGGCTGTGTGGGCCGCCCGCTCCACTGTCTCTTCGATCCGGAAACGGAACTTCTTCGGCTCCACGTCCTTCGGAGCGAAGACGATCAGCACGAGAGTTTCGCGCTTCACCTCGATCTCGACTTCGATTTCCACTTCGAACTCCGGGTCGTCGATCTCGAGGAGCCCGATTACCAACTCTTCATCTGCCATCTCGCTTCTCCTTTCTAGTCGCATGTAGCAATTGCTACTCTGTTACAGAGCAACATCGTAACACAGCACATCGCACTTCATACGAAATCTGTCTACGATGCGACCTGTTGCGGGCAACACTGCGCAACAGAGGCCGATACAGCGCTTGGCGCGCTGTAACCGCAGTGCCAGCACTTCAAGAGACGAAAGGGCAGCCCATGAGCGTCGTCGTACGCCTTCCAGAAGACCTTTACGAAAGCGCCAGGCGCATCGCCGCGTTGCAAGGTCGACAGGCCAGCGAGTTGATCGAGGAAGCCTGGGCTCAATACCTGACCGAACATCGCGATCAGTTCGCGTCGGACCTAGAGCAGGCCGCAAAGCTGCTGCGAGCGGGCGATACAGAGGGTCTCGCCCGGCTCGCGAACCGCGGCACCGCAATGCGCGCGGAAGAAGCCGCGCTAGCCGCACGCGAGTAGCGGCCAGCTTCCGCCGGTCAAATCCGTACCCTCGGGTCGTTGCGCCCGGGGGATAGCTCGCACCAATCGCATGACGGCTCTTACCTTTGTGAGGGCTATGAACTACGAGTTACGCGCCGGTGTGGCTCGGAGGATCTCGGCTGCTCCGGGAGCGACCCATTCGTCGCTGCCCGGAGCCACGAGATCATCCGGGCCTTCGTCAACAGGCGCTCCAGTCAACCTGATGACACCCGTGAGGTCGCTCCGTTGTCGACGGGTAAAACCGTCTACCGGCTCGCTTACGGAGATCGCCACCGCGGAGCCACCTGGTACGACGAAGCTCATCGTGTGGTGTGGCTTCTCGCTTATGGGCAGCACGAGTTCAAAGGGGCCGGGGATGCCTTTCCGTATTTCAAAGGCCTCGACGCTGAGGATCGTCTGCTGCCGACCAGTGAGGACTATGAGGAGTTATTCCGAGCGCAGTCGCGCCGCCTAATTGCGTCGGTTCCCCACGAGTGTCAGGAGCTCATGGCCCAGGCCCGCGCTGCTCCTGGTGTCGAAGCCAAAGCAATCATCGGACAACATGTCCGCTTGAGCTGCGCAGTGGAGATCGTGGACAGCCTCGAAGAGGTCACCATCGCCCTAGAGCGCAAGGGGTTCACGCCCGAGACTCTCGCGATCATCATGGCCTCGCTGTTTCCCGGCGGCGGCGATCTCGAATACAGCTCGACCATCGCCGGGAGAGAACTGGTGCCCTCTGCAGAGCTCGGCTACGTGATGCTGACCGAGCTGCCCTGAGCAAGGCTGCCCCCGAGTCATCGGCTCGTGGCTGGATCACCCAAGCGCTTCCTCAGGTGAGACTCGGGCGAGTAGATCTCACCGATGCACGTGAGCCCGTCGCTGGCCCAACCCGCGAGTGGTTCCACCAACCCGGTCGCTTCGAGATCAAGTTTTCCTCGCGACGATTCGTTACCTGCGGAAGAAGAGGCGGCCGCGCGGTACAACGGGCCATTTGCCTATGTAGTCGCACGTGACGCCCAGCTAACGTCAGTGTGTTCAGGCGACCCCGCTATCGGCAAGAGCTATCTGACCAGTTCAGTGAGCCACCGTCCTTGAGATAAGACCAGCGGCTATTGCTGCCAACCCAGGACCGGTAGCAGTGACATATTGAGCTCATGACCGCCGGAGGCTCCTCGATCCCTGAGGTTCGACACTTGCTCGCTGCGCTCTCGGCATCTAAGCCCACAGGGCGCATCGCCGAAATCGGCACCGCGTTCGGCGAAGGCGCGAAGGCAATCGTTGAGGTCCTAGCCGAAAACGCCACCTTCCTCACCGTCGAGTCAGATCCGGAGCGCTACGCACATGCCAGCGCATTACTTGCGGGAACGTCCGCTGAGGTGCTGAACGCTCGCTGGGAGGACGTTCTGCCGCAGCGCGGCCCATTCGATCTCGTCTTCTTCGATGGCGGAACCCGCCAAGAGACGCTCAGCCTTGCGATCGAGCTTCTCGCCCCCGGCGGTGTCCTGATCAAGGATGACCTCACACCTGGCCGGCCGATCGCAGGTGACCCAGTGCGTGAAGCTTTCCTGACCGACTCGCGGCTGATCGGCGTTGAAGTGTCGGTGACCCCCGACATGAACGTCATCATCGCGACACGCCGCGCCTAGGCAGCGGAGGTCTCGGTCGCGCCGCAGCACCAGCCCCGCTACCGGCGAACGGCACGGTGGCCGCTTCTCCTTCGGCGGTGGCGAAAGCAGTCATGCGATCAGACACCCGCTCCAGCGGCGAAGAAGCGAAGCTTCATCCGGTAGCTCCAGCTAGAGCTGAGATGATCGCTTCTGATGGAGTCCTCTCTAAAGACAGCCGCCAAAGCGATGAACGCGCTTGACGGAACGGTACGAAAGATCGTTGCGATCGACGGTCTCGACGGTGCAGGCAAGACCACGTTTGCGGATGAGCTCGCGGCCATGCTTGCGCGGCCGGTGGTGCGCGCGTCGGCGGATGACTTTCTCAATCCCAGCGCGGTTCGATACCGCCTCGGACGCGAGTCTCCAGAAGGCTTCTACCTGGACTCATACAACCTTGATGCGTTGACCAAGCGCCTCATAAGGCCCTTTCGTATGGGCCATTCCTATCAACGCAGGACATTCGATGTACGTGCAGATGTGTACGTTGATGCGCCGCAGGAGTCAGCACCCGCTGACGCTGTGCTGATCCTGGACGGGCTGTTCCTGCATCGCCATCAGCTCGTTCGATGGTGGGACCTGTCGATTTGGCTCGATGTGCCAGTTGAGGTCGCCGCTCAACGGCTCCAGCAGCGTGAGGGCAAACCCACTCGATACAGATATATGCGAGGAAACCAGATTTACGCCTCCGACGCACGGCCACGAGATCACGCTTCGCTCGTGCTCCCGTGGTAGCGGCTGAGCGTTCGAGCCTTCGCGGCCGGACCAGCGGTTTCCAGCGTCACAGTGGACAGTGCCCGCTTCGCCGCTGGCGCAGTCGCCGACTGACATGACCGCTTCGACCGACTCCCACCTCAATGCGGCCACCGGCCGAGAGCGGGCCGGCGGCAAACCCGGGCATGAGAGAGAGGCGAGTCAGCGATCCGGCAGGACCTGCTCATATGCTCGGGTTCGTGTCAGTGGTCGACCCAGAACAGGCCGAGCCGGCTCGGATCGCGGTCCTTGCTTCCGGGCAGGGCAGCACGTTCGCCGCGCTCGTCCAGGCAGGCCGACGGGCGGCGATGCCCGCTGATGTGGTCCTCCTGATCACGAGCCGATCTGACGCCCCAGCCCTGCAGGTCGCTGACGAACTGGGGATCGAGCACCTCACTCTTGATGACCGAGAACTCGGCGCCGAAGAGTGTGACCGGGCGATGGAGGCGTGCCTTTTGCGTCAACGCGTCGATCTGATCGTCCTCGCCGGGTTCGTTCGCAAGGTCGGCCCGCGCGTGCTCGATACGTTCGCTGGTCAGATCCTCAACACCCATCCTGCACCGCTGCCGAGGTTCGGCGGCACGGGCATGTACGGCGAGCACGTCCACCGCGCTGTGCTCGACGCCGGCGTGTCTGAGTCCGCTGCGACCGTGCACCTTGTGGATTGTGACTACGACACCGGGCCGGTGATCGCTGCACAACCCGTGCCGGTCTTCCCCGGAGACGACGTCCTGACACTCCGGGCACGCGTGCAAGAGGCCGAACGCGAGCTGCTCATAACGACCGTGAGAGCGCTCACGGCCGCCTGCCAGCGAGCGGCTCGCGACTAGTACACGTCGCCGCATCGCCGCTGATCGGGTGGCCGAGGCTCGTGGCAGCTTCGGTCCGGCGGCGAACTTGAAGCGGCCACGAGCCGTTAACACCGGCGCAGCAGTCATCAGCTGAACAGGCATTCCCCAGCTGCAGGTCATCAGATGGGAAGCGCCTTCGAGTCATCCGAACGCTTCACGTGAACGCCCTTGTGAGGGAGCGTCGTCCCGAGCCCTGTTCCAGAGCGCGCGACAAAAGGTGTTTCGATTCTGATGGATCCCGGAATCCGCATTTGCATAAGCCACGATTACCCGACTTACCCGCGCGCCAAGACGTCCGGCGCGGGCACCGGTTAGAACGGAACGACGCAGCGGGGTCACCGGATAGGTTTTCGACGTGGACAAGATGCCGTTTCCTGAGCCCGCCCGGCGGCTGAGGCCGCCGTCATGAGTTCTCCAGTCGTTCTGTGGGACTTCGACGAAACGCTGGCGTTCCGACCGGGACGGTGGTCGGGTCTGCTCATGGAGATTCTCGACGAACTCGCCCCGGGTCACGGTGTCACGCTAGACGCGGTGCGGCGAGGGCTCAAGCACGGCTTCCCCTGGCACACGCCCGAGGAGTCACACCACCATCTCAACGAGCCCGAAGCATGGTGGATCTCGACCCGAGCTCTGCTCTCCGGCGCGGTTCACCAGGCGGGCCTCGCGGTCGAGGAGGCCGAGCAGATCGCGGTGGCGGCCGCGAACCGCTACCGGGACCCGACCGTCGGCTGGTCGCTCTTTCCCGACACCGTTGAAGCTCTGGCGAAGGTGCAGGCGGTCAAATGGCGTAACGCTGTGCTCTCCAACCACATCCCAGAACTGGCCGACCTCGTTTCAGGTCTCGGACTGGGCGATTACATCGACTCGACATTCAGCTCCGCGCTCACCGGCTACGAGAAGCCCCACCCGGAGGCGTACCAGCATGCGATCCGATCACTCGGGCACCCGACGACGGTGTGGATGATCGGCGACAGCGTCCGAGCCGACGTGAACGGGGCTGAGGCTGTCGGCATCCCGGCGGTCCTTGTCCATAGCGAGGACCCTGATGTCTCGCGCGCGACTCCGCACCTCCTGGGGGCGGTAGAGATTGTGCTCAGCGACCGAACGCCGTGATCGCCGCCGTCACCTTCTTCCTCGATGACACGGCTGGATCAGGAGTCCCGCTGCGCGGAGCTTCGAGGATGTCAACGCTGGATCGGTGAGCCGTACCCGTCGGCTACGCCGGAGAATCACCTCGCGCTGACCGTGGCATGCGTCGACGGCTGTCGCTGGTCTGTAGCCCACACCGCCCGGGAGGCGCCACAACACTGACCGGTCTCAGGGCAGCAGAGCAGCCGAGCCAGGATTGGTCCGCGTCGCCCCTTCGCCGCTGCTGCGGCGCCGAACCACCGTGCCTGCTTCCTCAGTGACGTGCGCCGAAGGAGTCACCGTGCCAGGCTGCGAACGCGTATGCCTACAGGACAGGCACCTCTTTTGGACTACACCTCGTCGATTATCGAGCATTGAAGGAGAGGACTTCGGTCCTCGACCGGGATAACCCCGGCGCTCAGCCCTAGCCAGCGTCTGTCGCGCCGCAGTCGATGACCGCGCCGTAGTGGCCGTCGGAGATGGCCTCCCGCGCTGCCTGCTCGGAGTCGTACCAGTCGTCCCAGAGGTGCAAGCCGTCGGCGTCGACGCCCATTACGTAGTGCGAAACGCAGTCTGGCGTCACCGGCGGACCTGGCTCGCTGCGGCGCACGATGTCGATCCCAACTTGCTCGGCGGACCCGTGCCTGCGCGGCTGACCGGGCCACGCCGGTTCAGCTGGCACGAACGAAGCGACGACTACCTCGACGGGCTCCGGACGACTCCGGTACTCAGCCAGCCAATCGGCGAGCTTCGGGATCTCGTCATCGGGCACGTCGCAGACGGTACTGCTGTGAAGAGCCTCCGCTCAACTGCAGACCAGGTTTTGGGTTGGCTCTTCTAGCAGCCAACCTACGCTCAGAAAGTGGGCGAGCGTCGCCCCTTTGCCGCTTCCTGGGCCACCCGATCGGCCGTGCCGACGTGGCTGGTTTGCTCTGCAGAGCGGCCACGGCGCCGAGCCCGCCCGGGACGATCTCAGCGCCCAAAGGCACCCGGTCATGCCGTCGAACCCTAGTTATGCACGTTCTGGCTGTGCCTATGTAGACCGCTCGCTCGCGAGTCGACCGAGCCCGCCCTGTCTTTCAGTGATCGCGGGGCGGCCTTGTAGGCGGCAAGTCGTCCAAGCGTCCGACGCGGTCAGCCTCTTGTCGCCCGCGAGGCTGCGGTTTTTGGCCATCGAGCAGCGATGCGGGACTGAGCGCCAAGCTATTGCCGCTGGCCTCAGAGCAATGCGAGCTCGTCATCCTCGGTGACGAGGTTGACGAGAAGCCCATAGAGAGCAAATCGCCGCTGGCACTCGCACTGCATCTGGAAGACCCGACGGCTCTGTCGACCGGTCATCAAGATCAACACGGCGCTGGCCAAAGCAAGCCCGTAACCCACAAACCCAGCTAAGGCACCGCGGAACAATGCCGGCAACACATACACGAGCCGGAACGCAGCTCGATCTCGCTTGTACTTCGCCTTGGGCGGACCGATCACAAGACGGGCGGGTGACATTTCGTCCTCACCGAGGCGCCAACCGGGATAGGTGCCCACGACCAGGTTGATGTACGCCCACACTCGTATGAAGGACACGAGGTAGGCCGACGCCCAACGGTTGTGGAACGCCGGGTCCCTCCCTGTGCAAGCGAGCACGAGCCACCCAACGACGTCTGAGACGACAAGCGGCAGCGACACGAGGGCCAAGACGAACAACTGCGGGCACCCGAGGAGGGGCTGGAGAAACGACAATCGACTGCGCTGCTCTTGGAAATGGATGTGAAGTGTCGCTTCACCCGGCCGGAGATCGCGCATCGTCGGTCTAGATACCCCTGCCGCTTGGATTGACGCGGGCGTCCCGGCGGTCTGGGCCCTCTGAGGGAGCCCGCCTAGACGCTTCGTAGGCAAACGTGCGGGGCTTCCCCCTCGTGATCAGCCATCGTTTCAGCAAATAGCTCCCCACCGCCGGGCCTTGGCCCACCCGCTGGTTGCGCGTGCGCCGCAGTTGCGTCAGGCTCTTGGGTATGAAGCAGATCAGGCTGCTGAAGATCTACTTGGGCGCGGTAACCGCGTTGTTCGTGGTCATCCTCGTGTTGATTGTCGCCACGGTGCTGCCTGTCTGGCTGCTTCTGACCGAGCTCGGCTTAGCCAGCGGGATGTACAACGTCAAGCATCGCATCGACACGCTAGAGCGACGGGCTAGCTGAAAGCCCCGGCTAGAAGCCAATAGGACGTACTACAGGATCCCGCTCTCCGGGTGCGCTTTTCTGGGGGCGGCTCGCAGCAGGCGCAAAAGGGTCGGCACCGTGGCCGTCATGAGGCCGAACTCGCAACTCCGGGTCTGTAGAAGGCCGAGGACTGCGTGCGGATGTATGAGACGGTGCGACGTGAGTTCAGCCTTGGCCTGCGGCCGCAAGTGGCTCCGTCCCGGCTCCAAGTAGTGAGCGTTTCACGCGAAACCTCAATCGGATGCTGGACCCCACGCCACCTGAGGAGAGCGGCATATGCGAAGTCTGCGCAGCCATTTTGCGCAAACCGGCGCGCAAATCACCGTGATGACCACGATCCTGATCGGGCGGCCGTTCCGCGTAGAACCGATTTCACGCTAAAGCTCTCATGGATGTAGCGGTCTCCGTGGCTGGGCGTACCTATGCGAGTGGTAGGTAGCGAACCATTCCGGTGCCTCATCGGCCCAGCCCTTGCTATCGGCGATAAGGAGAGCCGCTTTCCCCGCTACCGACGAGACGTACCGTGAAGCGCGTCTGTCGACGCTCGGGGCAAAGGCGCGCCGAGCGCAGCTTGTCTCGGGCGGCACCTCGCTGAGTGCACCAATGGCAGGCACCGGTGACCCGGAGTACTGCTAAGTTACTTGCTATGCGACACGCAACCAAGGCCAGGTTCCATGATCAACTTCACTGATGCAGATGTCGAGGCGATGGCCGCGCAGGATCCTGACGCGTCCGTCGTGATGCTCAACTTGTTGCGGTTCGCCCCCGACGGCGGGCAGGCCAGCTACATGAGGTACGTGGGCGAGAACGCGGCGGTGTGGGAGCGCTACGGGGCAGAGGTCCTCTACGCCGGCGTCGGCCAACCGCCGTTGGTGGCCGAACCCGGGCAGGAATGGGACGCGGTGGCGATCGTCCGCTATCCGAGCCGTGAGGCCTTTGCGCGGATGGTCCGCGACCCCGAGTACCTGAGCAACGAGTACCTCCGCACCCAGGCGCTGACCGAGTCAGTGCTGCAGCCGACAATCCCGTTGGGCGCATGACCACCGTCTTCGTGCACGGCAATCCCGAGATCGCTGCCGTCTGGGATCCTCTCGTTGTGAGGCTGCGCGAGATTGGCCACGAGGAGCCGGTCCGTCTCTCCCCGCCGGGCTTTGGATTCCCGGTTCCCGATACCTTCGTCGCGAGCGTCGACGGTTACCGCGATTGGCTGATCAGGGAGTTGGAGACAATCGGGCATCCAGTGGATCTCGTTGGCCACGACTGGGGCGGTGCCCATGTGCTCACCCTGCTCATGGCTCGGCCTGATCTCGTGCGCAGCTGGGTGTCCGACTGCATCGGGGTCCTGCATCCCGGATATGCATGGCATGAGTTGGCTCAGATCTGGCAGGACCCACACCAGGGCGAGCAATGGGTGCACCAGCAATTGACACTCACCACTGAGGAGCGAGCGTCTGTGCTTGTCGACCGCGGGATGCCCGATCCGCCGGCGAGAGCGGTCGCCGCGGGGTTCGACGCGACAATGGGTGACTGCATCCTGGCGCTCTACCGATCGGCAGTTCAACCGGAGATGTCCCGCCGCGGCAGCGAGCTCGCGCTCGCCGCGGCCCGGCCAGGGCTGGTGATCATCGCCGCGGCTGACAGCGCGGTCGGCACCGTCGCGCAACGGCGCGAGGCGGCGGCGCTCGCCGATGCTCAGGTCGCCGAGTTCAACGGTCTTGGTCACTGGTGGATGGCTCAAGACGGCGGTCGCGCCGGGGCCGAGGCGCTGCACCGCTTCTGGGCGGGCGTCGAATGACCCCGGTGGCGCGACGCACCCAGGCCGAGCGTCGCGCCGAGACCGAGCGCCGCTTGCTCGCCGCGGCGGTCGAGTTGGTCGACGAGGAAGGCGTCGGCGCACTCACCCTCGCCGCAGTGGGTATCCGCGCGGGCTACAGCCGCGGAATCGTTACCCACCACTTTGGCAGCCGGGGCGCGCTGATGGAGACGCTGATCGGTTCCCTACAGGACCTCGTCCCCGCCGCTCCGCCCAATCTGTCGGGTATCGATCGGGTCATCGCGCAGATCGATCTGTACCTGGAGACCTTGCAGGACAACCCAAGAGACACTCGAGTGTTCTCGATGCTGTGGGCCGAGGCGGCAGCCGGTGAAACCGACCTGCGGCCGGTCTTCACCGATCGCGACGCTAACTTCCGAGCCTCGTTCGCGCGCTCGCTGGACGCCGCGGTCATCGACGGATCACTACGCCCCATCGATACCGAGGCCGTTGCGGCGTGGATCGTCGGGCAACTACGCGGCATAGCACTGCAGCGCGTTCTCTCCCCGAACGACATCGACCTTGGAGCTCTGCGGCAGTCGATCGGCACGATCCTCCGAGCCGGCCTGGCTCAGACCCGGTGACTTACACCCGGAAGTCCCCACCCTCCGCCGACTGAGACGTCAGAGCCCCGCCGGCGATCAGTCAGAAGTCAATCGCCTGCGGCAACGCGTCTCCAGCCAGTTCGCGATCGCTCCGCTCGAGTTCGATCACGCGACCGCCGATCGCCACGCGAACCTGATGGTGGGTGTGGTCGCGAACCGCCGTGTACTGAGCCGAGCCACCACGCGCCGAATTGTCGGGGTGGCCAGGATGGACCGAGGGCAGGCAGAAGCGTGGGTATGAGTGCATGGTGACCTCCAGAAGGAGAAACGGAAGATGCTTCTAGTCTCCGTCCGGCGCTGTTCGGCTCCCGCGCAGAACGCGGCCGCGAGCATCAAGATCTTGTGAAGCTCAGACGGAGGACACGACGCGCCCAAGGCGCTCACACGAACCCACGACACCGACGTCAGACTGCGCGAGAATTTCTCCATGCTCCCCGAATCGCTGATCGCTCCTGCCGCCGATATCGCCGAACGACTGGCTGAACGGGGCGAGACCGTCGCCGTCGCCGAATCGTCGGCTGGCGGTCTGATCGCGGCCGCTCTCGTCAGCGTTCCGGGTGCGTCTGCCTATTTCCTCGGCGGTGTGGTGTTCTACACGCGCGAAGGTATCCAGCGGGTCCTCGGAGACGTGGTCGATCTCGATCCGGGCAACCGCGGCGCCTGTGAGCCCTTCGCCCGGTTCCTCGCCGCCGCAACCGCCGCGAAACACCAAGCCAGCTGGGGCCTCGCTGAGACGGGCGCCAGCGGACCCACCGGGAACCGGTACGGGGATCCGGCCGGCCATACCTGGATCGCCGTGCGCACGCCCAACGGTGATATCGCCACCGAGCACCTGCTCACCGGTGAGAACGACCGTGCGGCGAACATGGAGCGTTTCGCCGCTCACGCACTCCGCACCCTCGCCGCCAACCTCCACGACGCCTGAGGCAACTAGGCGGGTTCGGTCGCCAGCCAGTCCGCGAGGAGCATCCGAGCGATCAACAGCCTGGGGGGCAGCAGCAGGCCGTCCATCTCAGAAACGCTGCCCGGCTCTATGGCATCGTCGCCGGGCCACGCTTCGTCGTTCGCCACGGCGGTCTCGATCTCCGCGCGGGTGAACCAGCGAACCTCTTCGAGCTCACGGTCGGCCACGTGGGCCTCGCCCCTCACCCAGTCCGCTTCGAAGCCGAGCATGAGATTCCCGGGGAACGGCCACGGTTGTGATGCCACGTAACGGATCTCGGCGACGTGCACCCGGCCTCTTCTTCGACCTCGCGCGCGACCGCATGCTCGAGCGTCTCCCCCGGCTCAACGAAGCCTGCGAGGGTCGAGTAGCTGCGGGGCGGCCACCACGGCTGGCGGCCGAGGAGCACCCGGTCGTCATGGCGATCGACGACGAGCACGATGATCGCCGGGTCGGTGCGCGGATGATGCTCGTGACCGTTGACGCACCGCCGGACGAAACCCGCCTCGCTCACCTCCGTGGGTTCTCCACAGCGCCCACAGAACAGGCACGAGCGATGCCAGGCCACCAACGCCGCCGCATAGGCGAATAGGGCCGACTCTTCATGGCCTCGAGTGACGGCTGAGCCGGGTTTGGCCTGCATCACGGTTGCCTGCGATGCGCCCTCGCCGTCAAGACGGGCAAAGACCGGACGACTGCCATCGAGCCCGAGAAAGATCGCATCCGGTCCAGCCGGCGCTGGAACGTCGGTCAGCGCATCTGGGCCAACCACGACGACACGCGCGTTCTGATCCTGGCGGGCAGCTTCCTGCCAGGCCTGATCTGAGCGATGCAGACCGGCACGCTCGAGAGTTCCGGCAGCGAATGTGAGCGGTGGGCGTGGGGTGCCTGACATGGCTCTCACGCTACCTCGCGGGGCAGAGATTGGGTGCCAAGGCGCGGCCGGGCATCTCGCGACTCAAGGAGATCTTCGCGTGCCGTCAGACACCTCACACCCCCACGCGAGGGGCTAGGGCCGGGAACCAACGTGGATCGCGTAATCCGATGTCCTCAGCGGTGTGCCTTCGCGACCATGCAGCGCGGCGACAGCTTCGGCGATGATCGACAGGGCCGCCTCGTCGATGGTGTCGCCCCCGAGATCGAGGCCTGCGGGCCCAGACAGTCGCGCAAGCTGGGTTTGCGTGAGCCCGGCGGCGAGCAGTCGGTGCCGCCGCCCCTCCTGGGTGCGTCGCGAGCCCAGCGCACCGACGTAGAACACCTCCGACGCGAGGGCGAGTGTGAGCGCGACGTCATCAAGCTCGGGCGCATGGGTGAGAACCACAACCGCCGTGCGGTCGTCAAGGCCTCCGAGGCGGGCAAACGCATCAGCTGGCCAGTCGACCAACACCTCCTCCGCCGCAGGAAATGACTCCGCCAGTGCAAAACGGGCGCGTGGATCAAGGACGTAGGGAATCCAACCGATCGCCCGAGCCATGCGAGTGATCGCTGCACTCAGCGGGACCGCACCGACAGTGATGAGGCGAGGCACCCGTGCTCGATCTCCCGCCGCGGCGAAGTTCGGGCCGTGGACCTCAGAGTCGCGTTCCCATATCCGTTGCTCTTCACTCAGCTGAGTCACAGCATCATCTCCCGGGATCCTCGCGCAACGGGAACCAACGCTCAGGCCCAGAACCCCAGCAGCCCTGGCGCGTCCGCGGCGCCTTGGCGCTGTCCCATCGCCACCGCCTTGGGCAGTGCCGCTGGCTCCATGATCTCATCGAGGTCGACGGACTCGGGGAGACGAACCTCGACCTCGGTGCCGCTGTCGGCCAGTGCCGTGATCTCGGCTTGGCCCGAGCCTGGGATGAAGGTCATCCCGGGCTCATTCCCGGAGTCGTCCATGAGCGAAAGCACGAGCACCCGTTTCGCGCCAGCCAGCAGGTCGAGGTGCAGGGCGCTGCCGCTCACCCCACCGTCCATACAGAAGCGGTCACCGATCAGCTGTGGTGCGTAGATCCCGGGCAGCGACGTGCTCGCGGTCATGGCCGTGGTCGCGGGGACGCCGGTCGCCTCGGTGATCACGCAGCGCTCACCGGTGTAGGTGTCGACGCAGGTGACGTTCAATCGCGGTGACGGCCAGGCGCGTGTGCCGAGCAGCAGTCCAAGCGTGTGACGCATCCTCGACGCTGGCGGGGCGGCGGCGGCGAGGGCCGCGTGGCCGATCGCCGTCACGGTTTCGGGTTCCGCGTTGTCCGCCGCCTGGAACAGGTCCCAGGCGCGCTGTTGGCTGGGAGTTAGATCCGCGGAGTTCGCGAGCATCGCCGTAACGAGCGGGGCTTTGGCGAGAAGGGTCACCTCTCGCTGCAGCCGCTTGAGCTTCCCGGCGAGCAAGCCCGTCCCGACCACCGAGCCCGCCGATGTGCCGATCACTCGATCAGCGAGACCAAGGTCGACGCCCCCGGCGATCAATCCGCTGAGGTAGGCGACCTGCCAGGCGATGAAGAACAGGCCGCCACCTCCCAGGCTCAAACCACGCTCGAGCCCGGCCCCATACCGGGCCTCGAAGCTTCTGGTCAGGGCAATGTCGGTCGGATCAGACATGTCGGTGGCGGTTGCGTCGGCGACAGCCGCGTCGCTGGCTCCGCTTCGATGACCGACAGTAGCCAACCCTCCGTCGCATCAGCTCCGAGATACCGGTCTCGGTCGATGGGAGGCTCCCCCGGGGTGGGGAGCCGTCAATTAGGCTTCCGACATGCCGGTAGCCGGTCCGCCTCCCCGCGTGTTGGTGATCGGACTCGATCCCTATCGCGTCCCGGGTCCGTGGGACCCTGCGCCGGTGGCCGACGCGATCGAGCGAGGAATCAGGCGTTTCGCCGAGAACGGTGTGGGGGTTCAGGCCTGCCTGCTCGGCCTCGACGGCAGCGATGACGTTGCCGCGGTGCTCACGTCGGCTTTGCGCGCTCACCCGTGGGAGTGCGTCGTGATCGGCGGGGGAATACGTACCTCCGATGACGACGTTCAGCTCTTCGAGCAGGTGGTCAACGCCGTGCGTCGCCACGCCGCCCAGGCCACGATCGCCTTCAACAGCAGTCCTGAGGACACCTTCGCGGCCGCGGCCCGGTGGATCACCTAGGGCCCTCAGTCGCGGTCACCTGAAACCGCCGGCTACCGGCCCGCCTTGCGGTCGGCGTCGGGGGGGGACCTGCGCGGAAGCGCGGAAGGCCCAGCGGCTAGTCGCGCAGTTGGGGGAGCACTCGCTCGGCGAGCATCTCGGCGGTGCGGACGGGGTCGGCGTTGGTGGGCATGTTGCCGCCGCTCAGCATGATGATGACCTCGCTGAAGCCCGCCTCGGCAAAGGCGTGCACCCGCCCGGCGATCTCGCTGGGGTCATCGCCGGCGGGCATCTGGACGGAGCGGCGGATCGCACCGGGATCACGGCCGATGGCCTCGCACGCGTCATCGAGCTGTCGTGACCCCGCTTTGGCGGCGTCGAGATCGCGGCCGGCGCCGCCGCTGGCGTTCCAGACGTCGGCGTGGCGGGCCGTCAGCTTGAGCATGGTGGGGCCACCCGAACCCACCCAGATCGGCGGGTAGGGCTTCTGCACCGGCTTGGGATTGGCCACGGCATTGCTCATCGTGTAGTAACGACCTTCGAAGTTCGTGCGCTCCTCAGTCCACAGCGACCGGATGATCTGGAGCCCCTCTGAGAACAACCCGACTCGGTGATCGAGGCCCGAGATTCCGTACATCTCGTGCTCGTTGGCCGCCCACGCCGCACCGATGCCGAATTCGAGCCGACCGTCGGAGAGGTGATCGACGGTGGTGGCGATCTTCGCCAGCAGGGCCGGATTGCGATAGGTGATGCCGGTCACCAGGAGGCCGACGCGAACATGGGTCGTCGCCGCCGCCATGGCGGCCAGCAGTTCCCAGCCGTCGAAGATCGGCCGGTCATCACCGATGCCACCAATCGATGCCAGGTGATCCATCGCCCAGCAGTGGTCAAATCGTGCCTCATCGGCGATCTTCCAGATCGCTTTGTAGCTCTCAATCGGAGCGTCCTGGGAAAGCTTGATTCCGACCCGCAGCGGCTGTGTCATCACGTCTCCTCAACGTCTGTCGTTCACCGACGCACGCGTCGGCGATTCCTTCGTCTGGACCTTACAAACGGCCGTCGTCACGGGCGCGCGCGTCGGCCCGGCATCGGCGATCAGCGGTCAAAGGCCCACGCCACCATGAGCGGAAACTCCTGGCGCCAGAAGCTGTCGCCATGGCCCCCGTCACGCGTGGCCATGACCACCTCGACGCCGCAGGCCTCGGTGGCGTTGGCCCACCGTCGTGCGTTCTCGAGGAAGAACGGTTCCCGCGTGCCCGCCACCAGGTAGGTGCGCGGGATCGGGTGGGGCATCACCTCGGGCGGTTGGTACCCCGCACCGGGCGAGGCGCACAGCACGGCACCGAACAGGTGAGGGTGGCGGTGCCCGAGGGCGAGCGCCAGCTCCCCGGCCGCCGAGACGCCAAACACCGCCGTCCGGTCACTCGGCAGCTCGACCCCGAATCGCGCTCGCGTCCACCGGCGCACGTCAGAGACGAGGAACCTCTCATGCGCTGAGAACCGGGCCGGGTCAAAGCCCGGGGAATACTCGTGCAGCCGCAACGTCTCGTTGGCCAACCGGTGGACGCCGACGATCATCGTGGACTGAGCTCCCGCCGCCTCCAGTGCCTGGGCCCACTGCGGGACCAGTTGACCGTCGCCCATGACGACAACGGCGTCCGGCCGGTCGGTGGGGACATACACCGTGACCTTCCGGCCACCGTCGAAGGCGAGCTCCTCGGTGACGAGCTGTCCCAGGAGCGGGCCGGCTGCCCTCTGATTGTTCAACGCCATCGGCTCCAGTCGGCGGTACTCGGCCTCGGTCGGCTCACCCAGGGTAGGGTCAAGCCATGTCCACCCGCACGCTCGATCCCTGATCTGTGACCCGCGGTAAGCCACGAGCAGTACGTGCCCTCGGTGAGACGCGTTACGCGTCAACGACCTCGAGGTGATGCGCGAGTTCTACGAGAAGGTCGTGGGGCTTGAGCTGATGCGCGAGTTTTCGGGCATAGCGTTCTTTCGCATCGGCGAGGGATACGGCGCGTCGTGTTCGACCCACCCGGCCGCGGGCGTCGCCGACGGCGACCGACTCCTGGCGACGGTGGCTCAGGTCTGCAGGTCCAGGATGGCTGCCGCCAGCCAGTCCAGCTCGTCCGGCCAGGACGCCGGCGCCACGGTCGGGCGCACGACGAACTTCGAGAGCCCCGCATCGATGTGGCGAAGGATCACCTCGCGCAGGGCCCGCTCGCCGACGGGGACGAGGGTGAGCGGATCGATGTCGGGCCGGCGCGCCTGCATGGCGCGCAGCAGCGCCGGATCCGGGGCGGTGCGCGCGTAGGGGATGCTCAGGCCGAAGTGTTCGAGGTCGACCTCCCGGCCGGCGTCGGCGGCCGATCGCTGGATGCGGTCGCGGGCGACCACAGCTTCCTCGGGCGTGACCGCCGCTCCCAGCCAGCCGTCGGCGATCCGCCCCACCCGCTCGAGTGCCTTGGGGCCACGCCCGCCCAGCCAGATCTCGAGCGGATCCTGCACCGGTCGCGCCACGGGTGCCACGGCCGCGAAGGACCAGCGTGAGGAATGGTGCTCGACCTCGTCTCCGGCCCACCAGCGGCGCAGCAGACCGACGACCTCCTCGAGGACGGCGCCGCGACCCGCTCCGTCGACGCCGAGCACCGCCCGCTCGTGGGGATGGTCGAGTCCGGGAACGAAGCTGAGCAGCAGGCGTCCGTGGGAGAGCTGATCGAGCTGGGCGAGTTCCTTGGCCAACAGGAACGGATTGCGCCCCAGCGGCACGACGTTCGCGCCGAGGTGGAGGCGACGGGTGCGCCCGGCGATCAGAGCCAAACCGAGGAGAGGGTCGAGGACGGGCGTGAGGGGCACGTCGGAGAGCCAGACGCCGTCGAATCCGCTCACCTCCACCGCGTCGGCGAACCCGATGATCTGAACCCCGTCCTGTGCGTCACCGCCGGGTGCCACCGCGAACCGAACCTTCATCGCGTGTTCACCCGGCGGATGTTCGCAGACGAGCTACGTGGAGGTGACGAGCTCCAGCTCGCCGGCCACCGGCGCCAGCGCCCAGTCGAGCGCGAAGTCGGCGACGGCCTCCCACCCGGGTTCACCGCAGGTGTAATGGTCGCGCCCGGGGAACACCACGTGGGCGGCGATGGCCGATGAGTGCTTGGCGTTCTTCTTGTAGTTGGCGTCCTGGAGGACCGGCGGGAGGATGTGATCGGAGCCGCCGGAGATGAACAGCAGTGGGGCACGGTCGTCGTTGGCGAAGTCATAGGTCGTCGACGCGTTGTGGGTGACCGCGGCGAGGGCACCCTGGAAGAGGATGCGGGCCGGGGTCGGGGCGGCGTAGCGGTCATAGGCCGCCTGTGAGGCGGCCTCATCGAGCGTGTTGGTGAACGCGTAGTGGAACTCCTTGGCGGTCAGCGGCACCGCCCGGTGCACGTTCCCGGGATTCTTGAGCACCGGAAGGACCGAGCGCGCCTCCGACAACGGCGTTGCGTTGATGCCCTTCACCGGCGCGCCGTCAATCGAGACCCCGGCCGCCCCCAGACCCATCCCGACCAGCAGCTGGGCGAAGGTTCCGCCGAAGGAGTGGCCCATGATGATCGGCGGGGTCGCCAGCGCCTCGATCTGTGCACCGATCTCATCCAGCACCTCGCGGACGCCCACGTCGGCGATCACGTCAGGGTTCGCCCGCAGGGCCTCGAGCCCCTCGACACCCTGACCGATCCCCGGGTATCCGGGGGTGAGGACCGTGAACCCGCGCTCTTCATAGCGGCTGACCCAGTGCTCCCAGGCCAGCGGAGTCATCCACAGTCCGTGGATCAGCACGATCGTGTCGGGCCGCGCGTCCCCGGCGACCCTCGTCGCCGAGTCGTCGGATGCGCCGTTGGTATGCGTCATCTGATGCTCCTGTCAGTTCTGTGAGGGGGACTGGATGAACGCGAGGAGGTCGGCGTTGATCGTGGCGGCCTCGGTGGTCGGCATGCCGTGGGGGAACCCGGCATAGGTCTTCAGCGTCCCGTTCTGGACCAGCTTCGCGGACAGGGGCCCCGAGTCGGCGTAGGGAACGATCTGATCATCATCACCGTGCATCACCAACACCGGGACGGTGATGTTCTTGAGGTCCTCGGTGAAGTCGGTCTGCGAGAACGCGACGATCCCGTCATAGTGTGCCTTGGCGCCGCCCATCATCCCCTGGCGCCACCAGTTCTCGATGATCGCCTCTGAAGGTTCGACACCGTCGCGGTTGAACCCGTAGAACGGGCCGGCCGCGAGGTCACGGTAGAAGTCCGAACGGCCGGTGGCGACGGAGTCCTGGAAGCCGTCAAAGACGCTCTTGGGCAGACCGCCCGGGTTCGCCTCGGTCTGGACCATCAACGGCGGGACCGAGCTGATCAGAACCGCCTTGGCGACCCGGCTCTCACCGTGACGGGCGATGTAGCGCACCACCTCACCACCCCCGGTGGAGTGGCCCACATGCACCGCATCATGAAGGTCGAGGTGGGAGACGACCGCGGCGAGGTCATCAGCGTAATGGTCCATGTCATGACCGCTGTCAGTCTGGGTCGAGCGGCCATGACCACGCCGGTCAGCCGCGATCACCCGATAGCCGTGGAGGAGGAAGAACATCAGCTGGGTGTCCCAGTCATCCGCGGACAACGGCCAGCCGTGACTGAACACGATCGGCTGACCCGAACCCCAGTCCTTGAAGAAGATCTCGACACCGTCGTCCGTCGTGATCGTGCCCACCAGCGCTACCTCCATTGATTGGAACCGAGACCGTCGGCGCCAGTGTGATCTCCGTCGATGGTCTCTCCGCGCACACTTCATGGACTCAGCGCGCACGGCGGGGGCCTTGTTCGGGCCCACCCGGCGATGTAGGTTCACACGGGCCCCATGGCCCGTGTGATGGACACCCGTGTGATCGCCCCGCCCAACGTCGGCGATGTCGTCCGCGACCTGTTCGCCCACAACACGATCCCGCTCGATGTCACCGTCGACACCACCGCCCCGCTGATCATGGACGCGGCCCAGTTCGGTCCCGTCGGCCTGTTGAGCACCCGCTCCCGCGACCTGTGCCTCACACGCGCCGTTTCACAGACCGAGGAGAGCATCGCCTTCGCCATGCAGCGGACGGGGACCGCATGGCTGGAGTACGACGGCAAGCCCGCCAAGTACTTCACGCCCGGCCAGCTGTTCATCACCGACCAGTCGGCTCCCTACCGCTACCACGCCCAGGGAAGCAACGCCGCCAGCTCGGTCGAGATGAGCTATGCGCACCTGGGTCTCCCGGTCGACGTCGCGCGCAAGGGGGCAGAGCGGCTTACAGCAAGCCCGCTGTATGACCTTGTGTCGAGCCATCTCATCATCCTGCACCGCGACCTGGATCGGATCGAGGCGGACCCGGCGGCCCCGACGGTGATGGCCGCGACGACCGACCTGCTCCGAGCGCTGGTGGCGTCCGCCTCAGACCTCCAACGCTATGCGCGACCCGCGGTCGCCGATGCGCTGCTGCCCCTGATCCTCGCCTACGCGCGCCAGCACCTGCGCGAGCGCGATCTGACGCCCGAGAGGATCGCTCGGCACCACGACATCTCGCTGCGGTACCTGTACAAGCTGTGCGCCGCCGCCGACATCCGCCTCATGGATTGGATCGTCCAGCAACGGCTTGCGGGGGCGCGAGAGGACCTCACCCACCCGGGTCGGCGCATGCTGACGATCGCCGCGATCGCCCACGGCTGGGGATTCAAGGACGCCCGGCATTTCAGCGCCCGGTTCCGCGACCGCTATGGATGCAGCCCGCGGGAGTGGCGCGCCGGCGGAGCGTCGACCCAGCGCTGAGCTGGGTCCTCGATCCAGACCGTTTCATCGCGCCCGCTGGAGGTGCCCCGTATCCAGGCCGAAGGCGTCGGGAACCGTTCCGGTGCCGAGCGCGAGGTCGGCGGCCAGTTCACCGAGCAGCGGGGCGAACTTCGCGCCGTGCCCCGAGCATGCCGATATCAGGATCACGTTGTCACGGCTGTCGATGACGAAGTCCTCGGTCGGGGTGTTGGTGCACAGACAGGTCGTCTGCGCGAAGGGTTCGGGGATCAGTCCGGGGAGGTATCGCTCCACGTACTCGATCATCGACAGGCGATTGGCGTCGCGGATCCGGCCGTCCTGGTCTCGTGCCGAGGCGATCACCGGTCCTCCGTTGAACTGCGCCACCTTCTGGCCGCGGAACTCGGCGTCGCGTCCGCCCGGCAGGCCGTAGGCCAGGATCGTTGGCGCCGTGTGGATGAACGCCGGCCAGTTGGGTTCGGCGGCCGGGTCCGCGTTTTCGCGGTAGGGGAAGTGGTAGGCCTGCTCCTGGCGCACCTCCAGGGGCGGCATCGCGGCGACGAGGCCGGCGGGCAGGCCCGCACCGTGGAGCAGATCGGGGAGCCAGCCGCCGACCGCCACGACGATCCGGGCGCCCTCGACCGTCTCGCCCGTCGCCGAGCGAACCCGCCACCCGGTTGGCGTCGACTCGATGGCGGCCGCCTCCCAGCCCGTCAGCACCCGCGCATGACCGGACGCGCAGGCGAGCTCGAGCATCGCCGCGACGGTGGCTTCGGGATCGAGGACACCGGCCGTCGGCTGCCACAGCACCTCGGTGTCGAAGCTGATCTGGGGCCATCGCGCGGCGGCGTCATCCTGGGAGATCAGCTCGTGCTCGACTCCGGCCCGCTCGAGCACCCTCGCCAGCTCCTCCGGCCCGCGCAGCTCTCCGAAGTCGACACAGCCGGTGGGCGTGATCAGCGCTCGGCCGCTCTGGCGCTCGAGCTCGGCCCACCCGTCCCGGGCGCGCACGACGAGGTCGGCGTACAGCTGCTCCGGGTAGGCGTAGCGGAAGATCCGCGCGGAGCCGTGTGAGCTGCCCTGTGAGTTGGCCGGGGTCGCACGCTCGAGCACCGTGACGGAGGTGCCGCGCTGAGCGAGGTGCCACGCCGTGGCCGCACCGGCCAGGCCGGCGCCGAGCACGATGACCTCAGCCATGCAGAACCGCCGCCGGCATGGTCGAGCCCCTCGGGTTACAACCAGCCGCTGCGGACACCCGCCAGCATCTCCTCCTCCGAGACGTCGGCCGGTGCCGTGCCCAGCTCGCCGGCCCGCACCCGCTCGAGCAGCTCCACCACCACGGTGGAGATCGCCGGTGCCGCGGCGGCCAGTTGGGCCGCGTCATCGCCCCCGACCCGATCCGGATCGATGCCGGCCCCCGCGAGCAGGCCCGCGAGGTCGCTGAGCCGCGTGATGAGCCAGGCGGCGGGGTCGGCCTTGATGTCCGTGTCATAGCGCCGGTCATCGGGCTCCCAGCCCTCGAAGTGCGGATGGTCATGGGCCCGGTTGAAGCTGCCGGACGGTCCTGCGACGGTCTCGAGGAGATCACCCCGCCACACCGGCTGGCCGACCACGATCGGCTGGGAGGAATACGGTGATCCGCCGAGCGGCGGCTTGTCGAGCAGTCGCACCTCCACGCGCACTCCGTGCTCAGCCCCCTCCGCGCCCGGTTTCTGCTCCGGGTCGAGGAAGAACAGATCACCCGCCACGACGCCCACTCGGTCAAATCCCCAGACGTGAAACATGGCTTCCCCCACGGGTGTCGTTGTCAGAGCGACCCTCGCGCGATGGAGCGAAGACGCCGTGAGGGTATTGTGGCAACTGAGTGCGCGTCGGACTGTTCATCACCTGTCTCGGGGACACGCTGTTCCCCGAGTCGGGGCGTGCGACGGTGGCGATTCTCGAGCGTCTCGGACATGAGGTGGTGTTCCCGGAGGATCAGACGTGTTGTGGTCAGATGCACATGAACTCCGGTTATCCCGAGCAGGCGACGGGGATGTTGCGGCGGTTCGTGAAGGTGTTCGCTGCCGCGCACGTCGACGCCGTGGTGGCCCCGTCGGGGTCGTGCGTCGCGATGGTCCGCGACCACTACCCCCACCTCGCCGCCGAGTCCGGTGACCCGGGTCTGGAGTCCGCGGTCGTGGCGCTCGTCCCGCGGGTTTTCGAATTGTCAGAGCTGCTGGTGGATGAGCTGGGCGTGACCGATGTCGGGGCCTATTACCCCCACCGCGTGGCCTATCACCCGTCCTGTCACGGGATGCGGGTCCTCGGGCTGGGGGACAAGCCGTTGTCGCTGCTGCGCAACGTCGGCGGGATCGACCTGCGCGAACTCGACGGGGCTGAGGAGTGCTGTGGGTTCGGGGGGACCTTCGCGGTCAAGAACGCCGACACCTCCGCGGCGATGCTCGCCGACAAGATGGCCGCGCTGCTGGAGTCCGGCGCTGAGGTGTGCACCGCCACGGACTCCTCGTGTCTGATGCACATCGGCGGCGGGCTGGCGCGACAGCGCTCGGGGGTGCGGACGGTGCACTACGCCGAGATCCTCGCCGCCACCGAGGCGTCGGAGTGAGCGCGCCGCCTGAGACGGTGCCGGACTTCCCCACCGCCGCCCGCGCGGCGCTGGCCGACTCACAGCTGCGCGCGAACCTGGCCAACGCGACCTCGACGATCCGGGTCAAGCGGACGGGGGTGGTCGCCGAGCTCGAGGACTGGCAACAGCTGCGCGAGGCGGGCAAGCGGATCAAGGCCCACGCGATCCGTCACCTCGACGAGCATCTTCTCCGGTTGGAGGAGACCGTCACCGCCGCGGGTGGGGTGGTGCACTGGGCCGCCGACGCCGAGGCGGCGAACCGGATCGTCGGGGACCTCGTCACGGCCACGGGCGTGCGCGAGGTGGTGAAGGTCAAGTCGATCGCCACCGACGAGATCGGTCTCAACGACGCGTTGGCCGCCCGGGGGATCCACGCCCAGGAGACCGATCTGGCGGAGTTGATCAATCAGCTCTCCGGAGACAGCGCCTCCCACATCCTCGTGCCCGCGATCCACCGCAACCGCGCCGAGATCCGTGACCTGTTCCGCGCGAACCTGCCCGGGGCTGAGGGCGTGTCGCCCGAGCCGGCGGATCTGGCCGAGGCCGCCCGACGCTTTCTGCGCGACAGGTTCATGACCGCCGAGGTCGCGATCAGCGGCGCGAACTTCGCGGTGGCTGAGACCGGCACGGTGTGCGTGGTCGAGTCAGAGGGCAACGGTCGGATGTGCACCACCCTCCCCAAGACGCTGATCACCGTGATGGGCATCGAGAAGGTCCTCCCCCGCGTATCGGATCTCGAGGTGATGTTCCAACTCCTCCCCCGATCCTCCACGGCAGAGCGGATGAACCCCTACACGTCCCTGTGGACCGGGATCACCCCGGGGACGGACCCGAGGCATTCCATCTCGTGCTCCTCGACGCGGGGCGGACCAAGGCGCTGGCGGACGAGGTCGGTCGCCAGGCGTTGCACTGCATCCGCTGCTCCGCGTGTCTCAACGTCTGCCCGGTCTATGAACGCACCGGCGGCCACGCCTACGGCTCGGTCTATCCCGGACCGATCGGCGCGATCCTCACCCCCCAACTCGCCGGCCTGGAGAAGGGCCCCACCCTGCCGTGGGCCTCATCGCTGTGCGGCGCCTGTTACGAGGTCTGCCCGGTCAAGATCGACATCCCCAGCGTCCTCATCCACCTCCGCGGCAAGATCAACGCACGCGAGGTGGCGGCACACCCGTCTCACGAACTCGGCGAACGCGTCGGCATGACCGCTGCCGCCGCCGTGTTCGCCGGACGCCGTCGCTTCAACCTGGGCAAGCAGATCGCCGACTGGGGACTGGGTCTGATCGATCGTCACCGCTGGCTCGAGCGACTCCTGCCCCAACCCATCGCCGGCTGGACCGCCGTGCGTGAACTGCCTCCGCCGCCGGAGGAGACGTTCTCGGACTGGTGGCGCGGTCGCGGAGGCGGCCATGTCTGATCGCGAGCTGATCCTCACCCGTATCCGGGCCGCAACCGCCGACGTGCCCGCGACGGAAACCGCGGCCTGGGCCCCTGAGGCCGACTCCGATCCCGACGTCGCCTACACGCGCACCTCGCCGATGGCGACGGGCCCGCGCGGCGCCCGGTTCGTCGATCGCGTCCGGGAATACGCGGCCACCGTCACTACCTGTGAGGACACCCCGGCCGCGATCGCCGCCACCGTGGCCACGGTGGCGGCCCGACATCACGCCCTCACCCTCGCGGTCCCGGCTGACCTCGACACCACCTGGCGCCCCGACAGCGTGAGTTGCCTCGACGACGACCCGAAGGGTGCGCCGCTCACCCTCGAGCAACTCAACGGGGTCGACGGGGTCCTCACCGGCTGTGAGCTCGCGATCGCCGAGACCGGAACCATCGCCCTCGCCGCCGGCCCCGGTCAGGGCCGGCGTGCGCTCACCCTCGTCCCCGACCTCCACATCTGCGTCGTCCGCGCCGACCAGATCGTCACCTCCGTGCCCGAGGGGATCGCCGCCCTGGACCGGCGCTTCCGTCAAGGCGCCCCGGTCACCCTCATCTCCGGACCCTCCGCCACCTCAGACATCGAGCTCAACCGCGTCGAAGGCGTTCACGGGCCTCGACGACTCGAGGTCATCGTGGCTGGCTGAAGGCTGTCGGCGCGGGTCCGCGGAGCCGTGACCTCGGGCTAGTTCGGCGCGACGCTCAGCGCTTCAGCAGCGGCTGCGGCGGCCGTCGCGTTGGCTTCCCAGAGAACCGGGGTGAGCGTCGCGATCGTCTGCAGGCGCTCCCGCAGCTCCGGGTGCTGGTAATGCTCGCCGTTGACCCGGTCGGCGTAGGTGGTCACGTCCAGTAGGCACGCGCGGAGCTCTGCGTCGGTGAACTGGGCGATCGTGTGTGCCCCGGCGGAGGCCAGCGGCTCGAACCGTTCCGCCAGCTCTACCTGCTCACGGAGCGCAAGCGCGTCCTCGACGCTGGTGATCGGCGCAGCACGACGACGGTCGAGCTGCTCGGAGAGGGCGACCCAGATCGCCTGACTCGCGTCTGCACTCACAGCCGCGGTGATCATGACCGGGCGCGATGTCCCACCTGACCGCACTTCCAGGATCTGGATCGGGTCTTGTTCCATAGTTCAGTGTATGTACCCCACGGTCTCGGCGGCGACACCAGCCCGGCCGACCTGGGTCAGGGCACCCAGCGTTCCCCGGCCGGGGTGATCGTCAGCTCGTGACTGAAGCCCCGGTCGCCCTGGGCCGCGAGGTAGGCCACGGCGTCGGCGATCTGGCCCATGTCCGCGACGGCGTTCCGGGGGAGCCCACTCGTGCGCGAGGCGGTCTTGGGGGACTCGATCGTGGCGTCGACAGCGAGGAGCGCGACGTGAATCGACTCCTCACGCACTTCCTGGGCCGCAGCCTGGACCATCGCGCGTGTGGCGAACGCACCCGCCGCCCAGAGACCGCGAGCGGGCATGCCGCGGCGGGAGGACCCGCCCGTGATCTGGATGAGCGCTCCGCCGTCACCGGCTGCGCGCAATGCCCGAATGCCGGTCGAGAGGAACACGAAGGCCTGGCGGGCCACCGCTGCCGTCCAGGCTTCAAAGGCCGCCACGTCGGCGTCGGCGAGCACGCCCCCGCCGAAGGGCCCGTCTCCGGTGGGCGTGGCCGCACTGACCGCATTGACCACCACGCTGAGGCCGCCGAAGCGCTCACGCGCCTGCTCCAGGGCATTGGTGAGCGCGTCGGGATCTGCAGCATCAGCCTTGAGTGCGAGCGCCCCGCGTTCCGAGACCGCCCGCAACGTGTCGTCGCTCCGGGCGACGGCGGCGACGTTGAACCCGTCGGCGAGAAAGCGGTCGACGACCGCGCCGCCGAGGTTGCGGGCACCGAGGACCACCGCTGTGGGCGTCATCTCGGCCAGCCGATCATGCGTAGCAGTTCCACTGCAGCCTCACCTTCGTCCCGAGTGTGGATTCACGTTCTACCAACGGGCGAAGATCCGCGCGGCGGCCAGAACCGCTTCGACCCCGCCGGTCACCCTGTGAGCACCTGTGCACCGACGGTGGCGCTGATGACATGTGGTGTCGGCTGCCAGAAGAGGTGCAGCGGCGGCAGCCCGAGTGCGTCGGCGAGGGTCTCGGCACCTGTCTCCAGAGCGCGACGGACCCGGGTCTTGGAGGTCTCCATCTGACTCGGCCTCCAGGTTGCGTCGGGCGGGGCGATCTGCATGACCGACCCGCCCTCCCGGGTGAGGCGCTCGAGCTCGTCGGCTTGGGCGTTGTAGCGAGCCGGCCGGGTCCGGACGAGTTCGGCCAGCGACGGGCCGACGGTCCGGGCGAGCACTCTGGGCACGTAGGGCGGATAGGGGGCCTTGCGGTAGGCGGCGGACCGTGTGCGCAGAACGATGACGTCGGTGGCACCCCCGGCGAGCGCCGAGACGTAGGGCATCGACTCGACGACGCTGCCATCGCACATCGGCACACCGTGGTACTCGAGCGGCGGGCCCGCGAGCAGGGGGACCGTGCAGCTGACGTGGACGGCGAACATGAGCTCGTCGACGGTGTCGAAGTCCTCGAGCACCTCGACCCGGCCGGTCTCGAGGTTGGTGGCCAGCGCGCCGAAGCGCGGGCCGGCGGCGAAACGGTCGAAGCCATAGGGCTTCCGCTTGGCGATGACGTCGTCGAAGATGAGCCCGAGGTTCATCACCGGCCGGCCGATGAGAAAGCGCAGCGGGTTCGAGAACTCGGGATTGGCCGCGTCCTCGTAGTTGGTGGCCCCGAGGGCAGCCTGACCCGCCGCGGTGAAGGACCCGGTCAGGGCCCCGGAGGACGTGCCGTAGATGACGTCGACGGCGTCGATGAGTCCGGCGGCCTCGAGCGCCACGCACATGCCACCGGAGATCGCCCCGCGCAGACCACCGCCCTCGATGGCCAGGGCGAGCACGCGACCGTCGCGACGCGCCCCGCGCACGCTGCCCTCCGCGGCCCGCTGGAGCAGCAGGTCACAGGCCGCTCCACGGCTCTCATCACCGACGTGTACGTGCTGTGGACCCAGCGGCTCACGCGCCCCCGCCATGGTTCTGAGAATAGGTCAGTCTGAGGGTGCGATCCTCGGTCGGGCCTTGACCGCCGTCCCGTACGCGCACACCTCGGTCCAGCCGGCGGTATCCCCCATGCTGGTGATGTCAAAGCGCATCGCGATCACCGCATCGGCACCGCGATGTTCGGCTTCCTCGACGAGACGCTGGACGGCTTGCTCGCGGGTTTCCCGGAGCAGGTTGGTCATCGTTCCGAGCTCACCCCCCAGGAGTGACTTCAGATTCGCCCCCAGCTGCGGAAAGGCTCCGCGGGATCTCACGACGAGACCGAATATCTCGCCCACATATTCGGTGACCTCCCAGCCCGGGATCTCGTTGGCGGTCGACACCGGGATCCCGACGCGGACGCTGGAGCCCGACGCTGAAGGCGCGGCGGAGTTGCGCAGGCGCTCGGCGGTGGCCGCGTCCCACTCGCTCGTGACGAAGCCGCAGGCCTGACACCGCTTCGAGGTGGTCTTCAGCCCGATGCGGTCACACCCCTCGCGCACGCACATCCGATCATCAGTCGCCATCGTCTTAGCCCTTTCGCGAGTTGCCGAGTCGCGCGACGGTAGCTTTGCCGGCTCGGTGATGCGCCGGTCGGGGGGCTCCGGAGCCGCTCAGAGGCGCTCAGGCGACGAGGCCATCGAAGGCCGTGCCGAGCAGGAGCACGTCGACCTCCTGATGGAACCGCCACACGCCCGCGGCCTCATCCCGACAGTCGCGCAGGTAGGCGCCGAGGCCCGGAGCGTCCAGCATGGTCGCCAGCGACACCGCATCGTCGAAGGCACAGCGCTGGAGGTAGCCCTCGACGGTGGGATCATCCGCCAGGTCGATGGTGTGGTCATAGGCCAGCCGGACCACACGCGGAGCCGATCCGCAGGCCGCCAGGGCGTGGGCCAGATCCTCTGATGCGGCGTACTGCGTGCCCTGGCCGTCGCGAATGTTGTCGAGGAAGTGCCGGTAGAACCGCAGGTAGTGACCCTCGCGGCTGCCCTGGGCGATGAGCAGCGCCCCACCGGGCGCCAGCGCGCGGAGCATGCGGGCGACGGCGGGGTGAACCGCGTCGGGGGACAGGGCGTAGAGGGCATGGGTGGCCCAGACGACGTCGAAGGGACCAACCCCGTCGTCGAGTTCCTCGACCAGGGTCTGGTGGCGTGCGGCGGGAAGGAACGGGGGCGCCAGCACCTTCGCGGCCTCGGCGAGGGAGAAGGCCGACGGGTCGAGCAGGTCGTAGTCGATACACAGCTCATCAGACAGGCTCGCGATGCCACCGAAGTCCTGGAGCGCCTCCGGGAACTTTCCCGACCCGCAGGCGACGTCGAGCAGGGTGATCCGCTCGCGCCCGGCACCAACCCGTCTCAGCCATGCCGGGTGATCGACGAAGCCGCGTGCCAGACGCTCATAGTCGCGGCGGGCGAGCGCGTAGAAGGCGTCCATCTCGGCTCGACCCGCCTCACTCCAGTGGGCGAGGCTGCGCTCGGCGGTGTCCATGCCTCCCGAGTCTAGGCGCGCCATTCGGCGCGGCGCCGGCGCCAGAATGACTGACGCCATGGAGACTGACTGCCCGTGCGGATCCGGTGCGACCTACGCCACGTGCTGTGGCCCGCTGCACCGTGGCGACGCCGCCGCGGCCACCGCGGAGCAGTTGATGCGCTCGCGCTACAGCGCGTTCGCGCGCGGCGATGCGGATTACCTCCTGGCGACCTGGCACCCGAGGACCCGGCCGGCGTCGATGGATCTCGATCCCAGGATCGAGTGGCGGCGACTGCAGATCCGCGGCCAGCGCGCCGGCCGCGAGGACGACGCCACGGGCACGGTTGAGTTCGTGGCCCACTACTGGGACGCCGTCCAGAACCAATACGGGCGCCAGCATGAGGACAGCCGATTCATCCGTCAGGGGCGGCGCTGGTTCTACCTCGGGGCCGCCGCCGAGGGGCGTGGGGCGCCGAGCGAGCTAGAGGGCGGAGATGCCTGACCAGCCCGTGCGGGCGAGCACCGCGGGTCCCAGGCTCTCACCGTCGAGCACCTCGAGCGGCGCCTCCTCACCGAAGGCGGCGATCTCCTGCGGCGCGGTGAATGTGTGCGCATCTCCGGTCAGCGTGTCCTGGCCCGGATCGAGCGATTGGGGCAGTCGGCGGCGGAAGCGATGGACCTGGCGCGCCGGTTCGCCTCCCAGGGCGGCGAGCCGGGCCAGGAACGCCACGACCGACTCACGCGTCTGGGGCTCCCCACCGTCGGCGGTGTCGGAGATGACCGGATGGCGGATGAGCCGCTCCACGGCGGCGAAGCGCAGTTCGCGCTCGTCGAGGCCCGCGAACCCGGGGCGGTTGGCGTAGGCCATCACGTCGAAGTCGAAGCCCCGGGTGGCCGCGAAGGCGCTTCCGTCGCCCTCGGCCTCCAGGACGATGAAGGCCACGCCGCACTCCCGGTACCAGTCGCGGTTGGCGCTGAGCAGCGCGGACCCGAAGCCCCGGCCTCGCCACGGGCGCCGGATCCGGAGTCGCTTGTGGGCGACGACGAGCGCCGCGCCGCGCTGGCCGACCTCGCGGGCGGCGCTGCCGACGATCTCGTGGGTGTCGTCGGTGACGACCCACAGATGGATCAACCGGCTCGGCCGCTGGGGCAGCGCCGGCTCACGACCGAGGAACTCGACCAACCGCCGGCGCGCCTCGGCGATCTCGGCGCTGATGTCGCGCACCTCGAAGTGCAGGCCGGCGCAGGCGAACCCCAGATAGCGCTCGGTCAGCCGGTCGCGGACCGATGCGATCGTGTGGTCGTTACCGATCACCTCAGCTCAGCCATTCACACCGGATCGCATCAGGCCATCATGGCTGCTCGCGGGCCCCGGCACGTCATCACGGGATCACGTACACGTTCCGCCGTTCGTGTGGGCCCCGCTAGAAGGCGCCCGATGGGGGTAGGCAGAGCGTCTCGTGTCTCCGCCTGCCCGTGCCGATATGTGATGACAGGATGACTGCGACGAACGTGAGCTCGAAGGGTCTGACCATCGCGGAGGTCATCGAGCGCGAGCTCGTGACGGCGGTGTTCCAGCCCATCGTCGGGCTCCCTGGCGGCGAAGTACGGGCCTATGAGGCCCTGGCGCGCGGCCCGAGGGGCACGGAGCTGGAGTCGCCGGCCGCCCTGTTCGCCGCCGCCAGCTCGGCTCGACTCACCCATCAGCTGGATGAGCTGTGCATGCGCACCGCGTTCACCGCGGCGAGTCGCCTCGGGGTGCGCACCCTCTTCGTCAACGCCGAACCGAGCACGTTCGCCGGCCCGGTGGTGCTCCCGAGCTCGGACATGCAGGTGGTCGTCGAGGTCACCGAGCGAGGATTGATCGACCGCCCGGCTGAGCTGCTGGATGCGCTCGAGCGGGCCCGCGAGGCGGGCTGGGGGGTCGCGCTGGATGACATCGGGGCGGACTGGCGTTCGCTGGCGATGTTGCCGGTGATCTCGCCCGAGATCATCAAACTCGACCGGGCCGTGCTCGCGAACGGACTGACGCGGGAAGCGGGCCGCGTCCTGCGTGCGGCGCGGGCTCACGTCGATCGCCGACACGGGACACTGCTCGCCGAGGGCATCGAGGACGCCAACCACGCCCAGCAGGCGGTGGCGTTCGGCGCCGCACTGGGTCAGGGCTACCACCTGGGTCGCCCCGCGGCGATCCCCGCCGAACCGGTGACCACGCGGTTGTCGCTGCCCGGCGCGAAGATCGCCATCGAGCGCAGCGTGACGCCGTTCGGCCTGCTCCAGCGCGAGGGCATCCCCACCGCGGTCACCACCAAGCGTCAGCTCATGCCGATCGCTCAGGACATCGAGATCGACGCGGCCGAGCAGCCCGACCCCAACATCCTGCTCGGCACGTTCCAGAACGCCGAGCGCTTCACCCAGGAGACGCGGGAACGCTATGCGCGACTGGCCGAGGGTCTCGCCTTCGTGGCCGCATTCGGGCACGGTATGGCACCCAACCCCGCGCCGGGCGTCGTGGGAGCCGATCTGGTGGACCACGAGCCGCTCGGCGAGGAATGGATCGTGGTGTCGATCGGACCCCATCAGTCCAGCGCGCTGATCGCCCGGGACCTGGGTGACGACCTGCCCGACCTGGATCGGCGCTTTGAGTACGCGCTGCTGTCGGACCGGGGCATCATCGAGCGATCCGCCCGCTCGCTCATGCTGCGCATCACCGCCACCGAGCCGCCCGGCCGCTGACGCCGCACCTCGCGTCCGCTCGTAGTCTTCGCGCCAAACCAACCACGGAGGTGTGAAGTGCGGAAGATTGTGATCGTGGCGCTGGCCTGCGCCACCTTCGGAGCGGTGATCGGGTCACTCGCGACGGCAGCGGTGCAGAGCCAGGCCAACCCCGCCGCGATCGCCGCAGCGGTGGAGAAGGTGCAGGACAAGTCCGCTGAGACGAGTCTGGCGGCGATCAGCTCGAAGCTGACGACGGTGTCGAATCGGCTTTCGTCTCTGCCGTACCTCAGCGGGACGATCGGCCACGACATCTACGAGCTCGATTCACAGAGCTACGGAGATTCCCAGGCGCTGTTCAACGAGCTGAAGCTCGTCTGCCAGGGCGAGGGCACCAACTCGACCATCGGGTCGTGCGCCGCGGTGGGAGACCCCAGCCCGCCGACTCCCCAGCGCCGGCCCTGACGCGGAACCTGGGGGGAGTGGTCCTCCCCCCAGCACGCCTGGGCGTCTCGTCCTTCAGCGTGGGTCCACGAGCGTGAGCTGGATGTCCTCGTCGCCGGCGTAGCGGCGGATCAGCGCGACCTGGTAGCCCGAGGGCTTGAGGAGCTGATCGGACAGCTTGAGCGGATAGGGGGGACCGACGAGCCATATCCGCTCGCGCTGGCGCAGCAGCTCTGGGAGCAGGGGCGTGTTCGCCTCCACGATGGGAACCGTGCCGGGTGGCAGGTAGCGCTCCGTGTAGTAGATGACGAGGGGCGCGGACGCCAGGATGGGATCGGACCCGTTGTTGAGCACGAAGTGATCGGTCGGCTGCCAATTGGCGCCGGCGGTTCGGTACGCGGGGCCGATGGGAGGCCAGCGCGACGCCGGCTCGTGAACGGTGACCGAGCCGATGACGGCGAAGACGGCCACCGCAAGGACCGGGGCGAGGCCGAGTCGAGGTGAGCGTGCGAACGCGACGCTGAGAATCGCGATGCCGAACGGTGTCGTCACGGTGCAGTACCGCGTGATCAGGACGGGCTTGGCGATGATCGTGATCGCGAACAGCGCGATGACCGGCAGGAACGCCGCCCCGATCACCAGCCAGTTCATCGGGTTGCGCGGGTCGCGGGCGAGGAGGAGCGCACCGGCCAGCCCGATGGCGGCCGCGGCGATGATCGTCGCGGGCAGATGGCTGGCGTACTGGCCGTCCACCGGGTTGCCGAGAACCGCGAACGCGTTGGTGACGTTGAGGTGCGAGAACGCATCTGCGCCGGGGTTCCCGGTGGACGCCTGGTGGATCAGCAACGGGGTCACGACACCCTGGGCGACAGCGAGCGCCGCGACATAGATCGTCTTGGCGCGGCCGGAGAACTCGGGACGGGTCAGCACCCAGACCGCCAGGGCGATGACCACGCTCAGGCAGGTGTAGTGCAGCCAGATCGCCGCGACGCCACAGCATCCCGAAGCCGTCAACCATGCGGGCCGATGCCGGGATCGACGGCTCGCTTCCAGGGCGAGGGCCACGGCCACGGTGGTGGCCAGCATCACGAACACGTAGGCCCTGACCTGTTGGGCGTAGGTCAGCACGAGCGGACTGATCGCCGTCAGCAGAGCGCCGGTGACCGCGGCTCGCCGTCCCCCGAGGAGCTGACAGAGCCACGCGACCGCCGCGACCAGCCCGATTCCCGCGATCACCGACGGGATCCGCATCCATGTCTCCGTCATCGACCCGCCGATCTGCAGCCATATGTGCAGCAGCAGGTAATAGCCCGGGGGGGCGACCTCGCTGAGCTTGACCTGGGAGTAGAGGTCCGCCAGCGGGTGTGAGGCGACGATCCAGCTGAACGCCTCGTCGACGAAGAGGCTCGCGGCCCCAACCCCACCGACAAAGTTGACGCCGCCGAGCACCAACACGGCTGCGAGAGCCGCGGCCCACCAATGTCGTCTCATCTGTGCCATCTGCTCCAGAGCCCAGGCGACCATGGCCTCCCGGGTGCGGCCGAGGATCCTATTGGGTCTGGCGCCGGCTAGGGGTGGATGAAGAGGTCGAGCGCCAGGGCCATCCCGAAGAGCGCGATCAGCCAGCGCAGGAGGTTGGCGGGCAGTCGCCGGGCGACGATCGGCCCGACGCGGCTGCCGACCAGCATGCCGAGCGCCAGGGGGAGCACGGCCGACCACTGCACTGAACCGAAGAGGATGAAGATCGCCGCCGAGACCATGACGCTGGCGCCGATGATCATGTTCTTGAGCCCATTGGCGGTCGGGAGGTGACCGTCGACGAACACCAGCAGCAGCGTCAGGATCATCACGCCGGATCCCGCGCCGAAGTAGCCGTTGTAGAGCGACAGGGGGATGAGCCCCGCGGTGAGGGCCAGCGTGTGGCTCCGGTCCCCCCGCCGCTCGCGCCGGGCCCGCAGGCGCGGCTCGCACAGCAGCGCGAGCGATCCGATCGCGACGAGGAACGGCACGACATGGGCGAACACGTGCGAGGGGGTGCCGAGCAGCAGGGCGGCGCCGGCCGCCCCACCCAGGGCGGCCACACCGGTCCAGCGGATCAGCCACGGCCCCTGGCCCCGCAGTTCCGGCCTCGAGCCGAGGGCGGAGCCCGGCCAGCAGGCGACCAGCGCCACGTTGTTGGCGATGTTCGCCGCCTGTGGGGGCAGTCCCACCGCGAGCAGGACGGGGTAGGAGACCAGCGAGGTGATCCCGCCGGCTGAACCGATCAGCCCGGCGAGCGCTCCAGCACCGAGCAGCGCCACCGCATCGAGAGTCGAGATCACCCGCCGTCGCTCGCGGCGCCGGCGTCGACGCGCACCACGTATTCGGCGCGGTCACCGCGGATGCGGTGTGCGACGGTCGCGACCGTCCGCCCGTGCTGGTCGACGTTGTGACCGCGCAGGTCGAGGAGCGCGGAGCCGATCGGCACCGTCAACGCCGCGGCTTCCTCCGCGTCGGCGGGCTTCGCGCCGAACACGCGCTCGGCCCGGGTGATGGTGAGGCCGTGCTCGGCGGTGATCCTGGCGAACACGCTGGTGCTGCCATCCCAGTGGGCGGGCGCCAGCGCCGCCGGCAGCCACACCTCGCCGACAGACCACGGCTGCCCCTCGAGGAAGCGGACGAAGGCGAACTCGACCGTGGCGCCGGGAAAGTCGGGGAACCGGCTCTGCCCGTCCCCCGCGTGCTCGCGGACCGCCAGCACCTGGTGGCGCACGACGAGTCCGCGCTGGGCCATCGCCTCAGACAGGCTCGCCGCGCCGTCGTCGATGCGGTGGCGCATCGGCGGGACCGCGACGAAGCTGCCCACACCGTGCTCGGTGCGCACCTTGCCGGCCCGGGCGAGATCCTCCAGGGCCCGTCGGATGGTCAGCCGGTTGACGCCGTACTCCCGGGCGAGCTGGGCCTCGGGCGCGAGCCGCTCACCCGGCGCCAGCGCGTCGGCGCCCATGCGGGCGAGCAGATCCTCGGCGACCTGGCGGTACAGGGCGGTTCCCGGCTGCTTCGACAGCGGAGGAGTCATCTAGATATCTAGAGTACCGACCCCCCGTCCGGACCGGGTCGGGCGCGCTCAGATGAGCTCGGGGACGTCACGGTCGACCGGCACGACGATGACCGAGGGGCCGGCGGCCTCGGCGGCCTCGGCGAGCGCATCGGCGATCTCCTCCGGGGTGCTCGCCCGGACCGCGGAGGCGCCGTAGCCCCGGGCGATCTGGGTGATGTCGATCCCCGGCAGGTTGAGGCCGGGCACGCCCGGGGTCGCCTCCTCCTCGGCGAAGGACTTCAGGATGGTGTACTGCTGGTTGTCGGGTACCACCACGGTGAGCGCGAGCTCATGCTGGACGGCGGTCCACAGGCTCTGGACCGTGTACTGGAGTGACCCGTCGCCGATCAGCGCCATGACCGGACGGTCGCGTCCGCTGTCGCGCTCGCCCAGGGTGATCCCCACCGCGGCCGGCAGGGCCCAGCCGAGCGCGCCGCTGGCGAAGCTGTAGAAGGAGTCCGGCTCGGTGGCGCGCCAGCGCTGGTGCAGCTGGGTGCGGTTCGACAGGGTCTCCTCGACCACGACCGTGTGCTCGCGTCGATGCTCGACGAGGGTGGCGAACAGGGCGTCGGCGGTGAGCGGTGTGCTCAGCTTCGCCGCCGGCGGGCCGTCCGCGGCCTCACCCGCACGCCGGCGCGGGAACTCCCCGAGCAGCTCGACTAGACCGGTCAGGGCCAGGCCCGGGTCAGCCAGGATCGCGTCACCCACCGGCGCCCGGGCGGTCTCCCCCGGGTCGTCGGAGATGTGCCAGAGGCGGGTGCCCTCGGGCAGGTAGCTGCCGGGGACGTAGGGGTAGTAGCGCCACACCGGCGCTCCGACGGTGACGATCAGGTCATAGCCCGCCACCGCCTCGGCCAGCGGGGCGATGGCGAAGGGCAGATCGCCCTGCCACAGGGGATGGTCGCCGGGGAACCCGGAGCGTTCGTTGGCCGGTGCCCCGAACACGCCGTCGGCGACCCGTTCGGCGAGCTCGACCGCCACGTCCCAGGCTCCGGCGCGGTCGACCCCACCGCCGATGACCAGGGCGACCCGGTCCGCCGCGCGGATCGCGGCGGCCAGGCTGGCCAGCCGTGCCGGGTCGGGGGCGGTGCGGGTGCTGGTGCTGCGCTCCGCGGGCAACGGGTCGGCGTCGAGGTCCCAGTCGTCCATGGGGATGGAGAGGAACACCGGCCCCTGGGGCGGCTGGATGGCGGTGAGGTGGGCGCGCAGCAGCGCCGCTGGCGCGTCGGGACCGCGGTCGGTCTGATAGGCCCACTTGACCCACGGCTGGGGGAACACGGTGGGCTCGACGTTGGTGAGGAACGGCTCCTGGAGCAGCATCTCACGGGTCTGCTGGCCGGCAGTGATGATCAGCGGGGTGCGGTTCTGGGCCGCGGTGAGGATGCTCGTCATCGCATGGCCGACACCCGCGGCGGTGTGCAGGTTGACCACCGCGGGCTGGCGCGTCGCCTGGGCGTAGCCGTCGGCGATGGCCACCACCGAGGCCTCCTGGAGCGCGAGCACGTAGGAGAAGTCGGCCGGGAAGTCGGTGAGCATCGGCTCCTCGGTGCTCCCGGGGTTGCCGAAGATCCGGTGCTGACCCAGCCGCCGGAGTTGCTCGTAGAACGCTGCACGCACGCTTTGTGACATCCGCCGGTCCTATCCGGATCGCCCGGCGCGCGAAACCCGGGCCGCGATCGAGACCATCGCCCAAGCGATCCGGAGGTCGTCGAGGGCGCTGATCAGACGCTCAGCCTCGGCTGAGCGCCTCCCCGGTCCCCGACGGCCGCGCGCACCCTCACCGCGTCGGCGCCCGGTCGGTCAGTCGGTCGTGGTGACGCGTGCCTGGAGGCGCTGCATGCCGGCCAGCCAGCGATCGTGATCGTCGGCCTTGCGGCGGTAGAACTCGGCCACCTCCGGGTGGGGGAGGATGAAGAAGCGCTCCTCCCGGACGGCCGCGATGACGTCCTCGGCCACGTCGGCGGGTTCGAGGATCGGCCCGGCCGCCATGACGGTCCTGGCGGCCAGACTCCAGGACCCCTCGAGCTCGGCGCCGAACTGCCCCAGCGGCGTGTCGACACCCATCGGGCAGAGACAGCTCACGCGCACTCCCTGAGCTCCGTAGGTGATGGCCAGCCACTCCGCGAGTCCGACGGCGGCGTGCTTGGACACGGTGTAGGCCACGTCACCGATCTGGCTCAGCAGCCCGGCCGCCGACGCCGTCGAGATGAAGTAGCCCTCCCCGCGCTGCACCCAGCCGGGGATGAGGCGGCGCGCGGCGAACACGTGCGCCATCAGGTTGACGTCCATCACCCGACGCAGCTCGGACGCGTCACTGTCGAGCCGGGTGCCGAGGGCCACGCCGGCGTTGGCGCAGAAGATGTCGACGGTCCCGAACCGCGCCTCGACGCGGTCGAGGAGCGCGGCGTTCGCCGCCGCGTCGCTCACGTCACAGCCGACACCGAGGGCCTCGACCCCGAGCGTCTGGGCGACCGCCTCGGCCCCCGTCGCATCGAGGTCGGCGACCACGATGGCCCGGACCGGCTCGGAGGCGAAGCGCTGCGCCATCGCCCTGCCGATCCCCGAGGCGCCTCCGGTGATGACGACGACCCGGTCCGTCAGTTCCATGCCGATCCCCTCATCTCAGGGGAATGTACGCCGGGCAGCGCCGCCGGCGCGATGATCGCCATCATGTACGACGTGGACGCCGCCGCTGAGGACCGGGAGCTCACCGTGGTCGCCGCTGGCGACCTGCACGGCTACCTGCCCGAGGTCGGGCCATGTGACCTGCTCGTGCTCGCGGGGGACCTCGCCCCCTACGACATCGAGCGCGACACCGCGCGCTGTGAGGCCTGGTTCGCCGGCGAGTTCGCCGACTGGATCGCGAGCAGCGGGGCCGCCGAGACGGTGGCGATCGCCGGGAACCACGACTTCTGGGCCCAGGGGCTCCCGAGCGGCGTGCACGCGGGCCTGTTCGGGGTCGACTGGACCTACCTGGCAGATGCCGGGATGACCACGCGCGCGGGCGTGGACGTCTACGGCACGCCGTGGACGCGCGACGACTATGACTCGGCGTTCGAGAAGCCGGTCGACCAGCTCCGCGAGGTCTGGGCGGCGATCCCCGACCGCCTCGACATCCTCATCGCCCACTGCCCACCGCGCGGCCACGGGGACGAGGTCAGCGAGAACGGCTCCCGCACCCACATGGGCACCGATGAGCTGCTCCAGGTGATCGCGCGGACGCGGCCGCGGCTCGTGCTCTACGGCCACGCCCACCAGGCCCACGGCTACCGCGCGGAGGATCCGCCGGGCACCCGGCTGGCCAACGTGAGCGTGCGCAGCGACTACGCCGGCGGGTTGGGCGCCGTCAGCGAGCTGGCGCTCGCGCTGGGCTGATGGTGACCCCGACGTCCCTCCCCGGAGCGCTGCCCACCCCGCCCGGCGGGGATCCCGAGGCCGCACGCGCCTGGACGGCGACCCACCTGGGGGATCTCACCCTCGAGGGGCCCGACGCCGTCACCGCCTCCCCGCGCTTCCGTGGCGGCCAGGCCGCGGCCGACGTCGCCCTCGGCACCCTCGACATCAGCGGCTACGCCGCCCGGCGCAACCAGGTGCTGCCGGAGTCGGCCCGCGGCGCAAGTGCCGTCTCCCCCTATGTCCGCTACAGCCTGATCGGCCTGCGCGAGCTGTGGGACCACGTCTCCGACGCGCCCAGCCGGGACAAGCAGAAGTACCGCGACGAGCTGCTGTGGCAGGAGTACGCCCGCCACCTCTACGCCCGTCTGGGCCCGGGTCTGGCGCACCCGCTGCGCCGTGCCCCGACCCAGGCCCCACAGGCCTGGGTCGATCCGTGGCCGGAGGAGATGGCCTGCATGGCCGTCACCGTCGCCGAACTCGAGCGCGACGGCTGGCTGGTCAATCAGACGCGCATGTGGCTGAGCTCGCAGTGGACGGTGCGGGGCGGGCGACCCTGGCGCGAGGGCGAGGACCGGTTCTTCACCCACCTGCTCGACGGCTCCCGGGCCGCCAACCGGCTCGGCTGGCAGTGGACGGTCGGGACGGGCACCGGCCGGCCCTACGGCTTCAGCCGCTGGCAGGTGCAGAAGCGCGCCCCCGAGCTGTGCGCGAGCTGCGCGCTGTCGACGCGCTGCCCGATCCAGGACTGGCCCGACACCCCTGACGGGGAAGCGCTCACCGATCCCGACCCGGCGCTGAAGAGCGACCCGAACCCGGAGGCCACCGCCGGTCCGACGAGCCCTGTCGCCAGCGCCGAGCCCGAGCTCGTCTGGCTCACCGCCGAGTCCCTCGGGGACGCCGACCCGGCGTTAGCCGCCCACCCGGAGCTGCCGGTCGTCTTCGTGTTCGACGCGCCGCTGCTCGCGCGACTCAGGCTGTCGGGCAAGCGCCTCGTGTTCCTCGCCGAGACACTGGGTGACCTCGCCACGCGCCGGGAGCTCCATGTGCTGCGGGGCCGGCCGGTCGGCGCGCTGGCCAATCAGAAGCTGGCCGTCACCTTCGCCCCGGTTCCGGGCTTTCGCCGGGCCAGCGCGCAGCTCGACGTCGCCACGCTGCACCCATGGCCGTGGTTGAGCCGGCCGCATGCCGCCGCGGCGGGTTCCTTATCGGCCTGGCGCAAACGGGTGCGCGTCAGCTCGCCAGCGACCTGAGCGCCTCGACCCCGGGCTCGGACACGACCTCGGGCTCGGGCTCGGGCTCGGCGATCACGTCGGGCTCGGAGAGGACCTCGGACTCGGGAATGAGCTCGGGCTCGGGGATCGCCTCGGCATCGAGGGCCCGCAGGAACGCGGCGACGACCTGGGGATCGAACTGGCTTCCGGCGCAGCGCAGCAGCTCCTGGCGGGCGGCGTCGCTCGACATGCCCGTCCGGTAGGGACGGTCGGCGATCATCGCCTCATAGGCGTCGGCCACCGACAGGATCCGGGCCTCGAGGGAGATCGCGTCGCGGGTCAGGCCGTGGGGGTAGCCGAGGCCGTCGACGCGCTCGTGGTGGACGCGCACCCAGGCGGCGATGTCGCGCATCCCGGCATGCTCGAGGATCCGGGCGCCGACCTCGGGATGACGGCGCATCTCATGCCACTCCGCCTCCTCCAGGGAACCGGGCTTCTGCAGGATCGCGTCGGAGATGCTCAGCTTGCCGAGGTCGTGGAGCATCCCGGCGGCGTGGACCCGATCGACGTGGTCCTCGCTGAGGCCCAGCTCGGTCGCGGTCAGACGGGCCAGCCGTCCCACGGTGCGCGAGTGCTTGGCGGTGCTCGGGTCCCGCAGGTCGAGCGCCTCGGCCAGCAGCATCACCGCGGCGAGACGCAGCGCGTCGGATTCGTCACCCGGGACGGCGTCCTGCTGCTGGACCTGCTCGAGGGCGAGCCCGGCGTGATCGACGACGGCCATGAGGATGCCGATCTCCGCGTCACTGGGACGGCGCCCCAGGAGCGGCTGGTCGACCGACACGAACCCGAGGACCTCGCGGGAGGCGTTGCGCAGCGGCAGCAGCAGCATGTCGTTGGGGTCCCAGCCGTCGGTGGCCAGGGGGGCGACCATCTGGGCGCGCCAGGACGGGGACCCGGTGTCGGGGTCATAGCTGCCGGCGACCAGCCAGCTGGCGCCGTGGACGTCGCGACCGGCGCGGTTGAGCTCCTCCCACTCGCCGACCGGCATCGTCGTGTGCAGCAGCACCGCCTGGGCGGACGGGTCGCCGAGCACGATGACCGCCCGGAACAGCTCGGCTGACTCGCGCAGGTTGACCGCCACGACGCCGAAGGACAGCTCACCGCGGATGGCGTCGGCCAGGGCCTCGAGCACCGGCATCACGCCGAGACCGGAGGCGGCCGCGCGGGACACCGACAGCATCCCGCGCAGGTGCCGGGGAACGGGTTCCTCGGAGTCATCGGAGTCATCGGCGCGGACCCGACCGGGCAGCCCGATCACGGTGGCGTTGCTCGCCGCCACGGCGCGGTTGCGGCCCGCCTCCTTGGCCCGGTAGAGCGCCACGTCGGCGCGGGCGAGCAGATCCTCGGGAGCGTCCAGGCCGCAGGCGAGACCGATCGACACGGTGAGCACCCCCGAGTCGGCGAGGGGATGGATGAGCCCGGCGTGGGCCACCGCCTGGCGGACCTGTTCGGCGAGGCGCATCGCCGCCTCCGGGCTCGAGTCGCGCAGGATGAGCAGCAGCTCCTCACCCCCGTAGCGATAGGCGGCGTCCTGGACGTGCAGGGTCCCGCGGGCGGTCGCGGCGATCATGCACAGGGCGCGGTCCCCCGCGAGGTGGCCGAACTGGTCGTTGTAGGACTTGAAGTGGTCGATGTCGCAGAGCAGCACGGCGATCTGCTCGCCCGCCTCGCGCTGCAGCGTCTTGTACATCGGCAGGTCGTCGGCCAGGGCGCGACGGTTGCCGATCCCGGTCAGCGGATCATGTCGGGAATCCTCGATCAGCTGGTCGTTGAGGCGGGCCAGCTCGGCCTCGCGCTGCACCAGCTCGCCCCGGGCGGCGCGCTCCAGGGTGAGCATCTCTCTCAGGCGCCGGCTCAACAGGGTCGAGCGAACGATGAGCGCCGCGCCCGAGCAGAGGATGCCGAGCACGAGGATCACCGCGACCGCGTGGGGCGCTCCGAAGATGACTTCGATCAAGAGAGTGGCAAACAGGACACTGAACATTCCGGCGGGGAGAACGACACCCAGCTGGCTGGGCTCAGCCAGGGTGGGCGGGCCCTCGGGGTCCCGCGCCGTCATGAGTCCGCCTATCCCGATTGCCCCCAGTCCTAACACCCACAGCGGGTCGAGGGTCGAGGTGCCGGGCGCGTAGGTGCCGCGCAGCAGCTGGCTGCTCCACAGCATGAAGGCCAGGGAGATCGCCGCCGTGCCGGCGAAGAACACCCGCAGCGACGGACGTTGGAGACCCCGCAGCGTGCCGCCGAGCATCGCCTGGAGGGTGAGGATCGTCGCCGACGCGTAGAGACAGGGATAGACGAGATCAGACAGCCGCATCCCGTCGGGGGCGCCGGAGTGCAGGTAGGTGCGCCACAGCAGGGCCAGACACAGGCTGATCGCGGCGCAGATGAGCGGGACCGACTCGAGCGCGGCCACGGCGAGGACCGAGCGCTCGGCGCGCGCGAAGCGCAGCACGCTGATGGTGATCAGGACCGCGAACCCCCACCAGCCCAGGTCGGCCAGATTGGGATCCCCGGGGAAGCCGATGATCCCGTAGAGATCCCACATGAGCTGGCCGAACAGCCAGCTGCCGGCCGCGATCGTCCACAGGGTCCAGCGCAGGCGATTCTCGGGGCGGGCGTGGTGGCGGGCCGCACCGGTGCCGATCGTGGCGCTGAGGGCGGCCGCGGTCCAGGCCACATCGAAACAGGGTCCCGCGCTGATGCCGGCGTAGCGGCACACCATGGCTCCGAGGGCGACCAGCAGCGGGACGAACACCGCCGTGGAGACATAAATCGACCGATGTACGCCAACTTCCATCATTTGGAGTATCGGCCTCAACCGGCAGGACATTGAGCGGGGAACACCCACAAAATTGCGCGGGCCTTGCCGGACCGCTCTGCGTATTCCGCCCCGTTCCGGTGCGGAGGCTGCCGAGGAGCCCGCTAGGGTTTATGGTCCCCGTTATCCATCCCGGGCGGGACCGTGAGCTCAGAGCATGACTGAACCGATCGCGCTGAACTACGACCTGAGGCTTCTGCCCCGCGGTCGCGTCTCCTTCAGTCGCTGGCACTGGGAGTTGTGGCACGGTGCCACCCTG
This sequence comes from Solirubrobacteraceae bacterium, assembly GCA_965198695.1. GTDB lineage: Bacteria > Actinomycetota > Thermoleophilia > Solirubrobacterales > Solirubrobacteraceae > Palsa-465. The sequence continues at coordinate 88,640 of CBDAPW010000005.1, forward strand.
CTCGCGGCCGGTTGGCGTCTGCACCCCCTGGAAGCCCAGCGCACGATCCGGATCCACGCCGTGCGCTACGCCCACCGCGTCAACGGCCTGCGCGTGCTGCGACCGGACGTCGACCATCCGGAGGAGACACCCTGGCGCGGGCGGCCGGTGACCATCGACTGGGGCGAGATGCACATCGAGCTGACCCCGGTCGCCACCGCGGCACCGCTGCGCCAGCAGGCCACCGGCACGGGCCCCTGACGCCCGAGGAGACTCGGGCCCCTCGGCGTGTCAAGCCTGCATCTGACGGGTAAGCTCGCCGGAGATCCAGGTCTTTTAGTCATTGCCGTGCAGCAGGAGGGGGAGTCATGATGCGAGGGACGTTGGTTGGCGCAGTGATGGGGGCCGCGCTGTTCGCGCTGCCCGCGGGCAGCGCCCAGGCCAGCTCACAGAACGTGGTCCAGGTCATCGAGGCCCAGGACAAGATCCTCCAGTCCGACCCGGCGATCGCGGCCGCGAAGAACTTCGAGAAGGTCAAGACGGTGGCGGCGGCCAAGAAGCTCATCCCCGAGGTGAACGGACTCGTGGTCAAGCTCGACCACGCCGCCACCCTGGTGTCCCAGGCCTCGGCCACGAGCAGCCAGAAGGTCGGCCAGACCGAATGGGTCACCGCCGCCCACGACGAGGCGACCGGTGAGCACGACCTGGTGCTCGGACTCAGCCAGTTGATCAAGGGCGAGCAGTCGGGCGTGGCCACCCTGAAGAAGGTCACGGCGCCGATCGAGAAGGGCGATGCCCTGGCCGTCAAGGCACGGAAGCTGCTGGGCATCCCCGTGGGGAGCTGAGCGCCCGGGGCGCGCCAGCGGCGCTCAGGCGTCGGTCACCCGGGGCTTGACCTCGCGCCCCAACAGCTCGATGGCCGCCAGCATCGTCTCGGGGGCCATCACCGAGTTGGTCATCTGCATGGTGAAGCGGGTGATGCCCCCCAGGGCGGGTGACAGCGCGGAGATCTTTTTCGCCACGGTGTCGGGGCTGCCGATGAAGAAGGCGCCGTGCTCCCCGCGCATCGCCTCGTACTGGGCTAGTGTGGGCGGGGCGAAGCCACGTTCAGCGCCCACCCCGCCCATCATGGCCGCATAACCGGGCCAGAACGCATCGGCGGCCTCACGGTCTGAGCTGGCGACGAACCCGAAGCAGTGCACCCCGACCGACAGGGTGCTCGGGTCGTGCCCAGCCGCCTCGCCGGCGCGGCGGTAGAGGTCGACGAGCGGGCGGAAGCGCCGGGGCTCCCCGCCGATGATCGCCACCATCAGCGGCAGGCCGAGGGCGCCGGCCCGGACGAAGGAGGCGGGGGTGCCGCCCACCCCGATCCACATCGGCAGCGGTGACTGGACCGGACGCGGATACACCCCCTGGCCGGTGAGGGGCGCGCGGTGGTGTCCCTGCCAGTGGGGGTGGGAGTCCTTGGCCAGCGCCAGCATCAGACCGAGCTTCTCCTCGAACAGGGCGTCGTAGTCGTCGAGGTCGAGCCCGAACAGGGGAAACGCCTCCACGAACGATCCGCGTCCGAGCACCATCTCGGCCCGGCCGCCAGAGATGAGGTCGAGGGTGGCGAACTGCTCGAACAGGCGCACGGGATCATCGGCGCTGAGCACGGTCACCGCGCTGCGCAGACGGATCGTCTCGGTCAGCGCCGCGGCCGCCCCGAGGATGACCACGGGGGCGGAGTCGAGGAAGTGCTCGCGGTGATGCTCCCCCACCCCGAAGGTGTCGACGCCGGCGCGGTCGGCGGTGACCACCTCGGTGAGGAACTGGGCCATGCGGTCCTGCTGGGAGTAGGTCACCCCCGTGTCCGGGTCGGTGACCTCCGAGACGAAGTTGTCGATGCCGATCTCCATGGCCGAGGCGCTCCCGCGTCGCGGTTAGGCGCCGGTCGACGGGGCCGCGGCGTACTCGGCGTCGCTCACGTGCCGGCCCCAGGTGACCGGACTGCCAGACGCGTCGTTCTGCTGCATCGCGATGTGGGCCATGAACCGGTTGGGGGCGGCGCCGTGCCAGTGGTTCTCCTCCGGTGCGAAGAAGACACGATCACCGGGACGGATGACCTCGATCGGCCCGCCCTCGCGCTGGCAGAGCCCGACCCCCTCGGTGACGAAGATCGTCTGGCCGTGGGGATGGACGTGCCAGCTGGTGCGGGCGCCGGGGGTGAAGTGGACCCAGGCGGAGGCGAAGGTCGAGGTGCCGGCCGGAGCGGCCACGGCGTCGATGTAGACGTCGCCGGTGAACCAGTCGGCCGGGCCCTTGGCGGTGTCGAGGCTGCTGCGCGTGATCTCCATGGCCACCAACCTATCGCGGCGGACTGGCCCCAGAGGTTCCCTGTCAGTACCTCGGTCCCCAGGGTTCCCCGCGACCCGGGCACGCGTGCGCGTCGCCAGCCTGTGAGGGCCGCCGGTCACCCCCTCCACGGTGTGCCCGCGTCGCGTCCGGTCCCCGCGCCGTCGGCGGCGGCCACCGCGGGTTGGCAGGCCGGGCACCAGTAGACCCGGCGGGCGTTGTCGCCCACGCTGGCGCTCGCCACCGGCGTGCCACAGCGCCGACACGGCCGCCCCTTGCGCGACTGGACGGTCCGGGGTTGACGGCCGCTGATCACGGCCTCACGCATGAGATCCCGCGTCGCGGAGACAACCTCGCACAGTTGGGCGTCGCTCAGCCTCCCCACCGGGTCCAGCGGGTTGATACCCACGGCGGCCGGCCCCTCGCTCGCGTAGATCAGCCCGGGGCCGGCGATGATGCGCTGATCGAGGAGCACGTCGGCGAGCGCCCGGCTGCGATCACCGCGACGGATGCGAGCGAGGACCCGCGCGACCGCGAAGTCCGGGCTGAGCGCATCAGGACCGAGCGAGCGCAGGCGCAGGTCAGCGCGGACCTGGGCCGGGGTGAGCACACGGAGGGTGGGTCCGCGGTACTGGGCCACCACCCTGGGTCCGCCCGTGAGGACGAGCCACGCCCCGCGCAGGGTCCGCGCGCCGAGCGAGGCGGGGTCGAAGATGCCCCAGCCGCCGGTCATGGCGATGTGGCTGTGGAGCACCAGATCGCCGTCGAAGCGCATCAGCAGATGCTTGCCGTGAGTGTCGATGCCCAGCAGCCGCCGACCGTCGAGCGCTTCGACGCCGCCGAGGCGCCCCCGCGGGTGCGGCGCGCTGGCGCGTAACGGTTCATCACCCAGGGCGGGCGCCAGGCGGCGAGCCAGGCGCAGGATGCTGTCACCTTCAGGCACCGCCCGGACAGGTTAGGTCCACCGGGCGCCCGCGCGAGCGCCGGATCAGCCGACGACCGCGGAAATCTGGCGCGGGGCTGTTCTCAGGCGAACATCTCGCGGCTGAGGTCGCGCGGATCCGGTTAGGCCACGCATATGTGTTCTCGCGCCGCGGCGGCTGGGTCCCGCGCCGGGCGTTCAACCCGTTCGAAGGAGAAGCTCTGATGACATCCCTGCAAGACACCGTGCTGTGGGTCGCCTGCGGCGGCATGGGGGTGGGGGTGTTCGCTCTCGCGGCCCTGTCCACCCGGGCTCGCCCGGAATCGCGCCACCACTTCTTCATGAGCATCGCGGTGTGCGCGATCGCCTTCTGCGCCTACTACGCCATGGCGAACGGCTACGGGGTCATCCACCTGACCCACCGCCGCGAGTACTACGCCCGCTACGTCGATTGGACGCTGACGACTCCGTTGCTGCTCGGCGGCCTGATGGCCATCGCCCTGCCGTCGGTGTCCGGAGCTCGCCGCTGGGGGATTGCCGGCGGGGTCATCGGAGCCGACGTGTTCATGATCCTCGTGGGCCTGTGTGGCGGGCTGACCGAGAACAACCCGGTCAAGTACGGCTTCTACGCCATCTCCTGCATTGCCTTCTTCGTCGTGTTCATCGCACTGTGGGGTCCGATCCGCCACGCCGCCGAGGCACAGGGGGCGGCGACGGGCGAGCTCTACCGCCGGCTGGCGGGGCTGCTCACCGTGCTGTGGTTCGTCTACCCGATCATCTGGCTGCTCGGAACCGAGGGCGTGGCGGTGGTCTCCCCCACCGTGGAGATCATCGTCATCGCCGCCACCGATCTGGCGGCCAAGGTGGTCTTCGGGCTCAGCCTGGGCTCTGGCATCCTGCGGCTGGAGGCGGGCATGAGCGCGCCGGCGCGTCCCGGCCTGGTCACCGCGGACGCCTGAGGGTGACCGGATCGATGTCCCACCGCGCCTGCGACCGGTCAGCACCGGGCGGCGCGGCGCTGTGGACATGGCCGGGCTACGCGGCGATGGGGGCCGCCGCGTTGCTCAGCCTCGGCTCGGCCCGATGGGCCGGCGAGCTCGGGGTGCCGTCCCTGCTCGCCGGCCTCGTCCTGTTCGGGATCCCCCACGGTGCCGTCGACCATCTCGTCCCGGGCTGGGCCCGCCGGCAACCGCTGCCCCTCGCCCGACTCGCGGTCGTCATGCTCCTCTACGGCCTCGCGGCGGGGCTGGCGCTCGGCGTCTGGTGGCTCGATCCCGCGTTGGCGCTGGTGGGCTTCTTCCTCATCACCGTCTGGCATTGGGGAAACGCCGAGCTGGCCTTCTTTCCCGGCCAGCCGCGGCGCCTCAGCTTCGCCCTGGCGCGCGGCTGTATCCCGATGTTCACCGGCATGCTCGCCGCACCGACCGCCTTTGACCGAGCGGTCGGTTCGCTGTTCTCACCGTTCCTGACCCACCGCCCGTTCTCCGCCCCCACCGGCACGTTGAGACTCGACCTGGTCATCGCGCTGGGCTTGCTCAGCCTCGCCGGAGCGGGGCGCGGCTGGCGGGCCCGTCTCGAGCTGGCCGGGCTGGTGCTCGGCTTCGCCGTCACCCAGCCAGTGCTCGCCATCGGCGTGTACTTCATCTTCTGGCACTCCTGGCGACACCTGCTGCGGCTGTCCGCCCTGCGCACCGGGCGAGGTGCCGCGGCCGACAGCGCGACGCCGCGCGAGGTCGGGGCGGTGCTCGTTGCGGCGCTGCCCTGCAGCATCATCGCCCTGGGTGCGCTCGCCGGACTGGTGGGCACCAGCCTCGTGACCGCGCACTCGGCGCCTCAGCTGGCCGGAGCCGAGCTCGCCCTCATCGCGGCGTTGACCGTGCCCCACTGCATCGTCGTCCTCTGGCTCGACATACAGGAGGGGACCCTGCGCACACCGCGCAGGGTCCACCCCAGTACTGGGATACCCCGCCCCACCCCAGCGCCGGACATCGCCGGGTTCCCCCGCGGCCGCTGATGCTCTACAACCAGCCCGTGAGCCGAATCGAGGCTGCGTCAGGCGCTCGCATAGCAGTGAATCCCCGACTCGGGCTCGAGCGCGTGGTGCGCCTGCTCGAAGTCGACCCCGACCTCGGAGGCGATCTCAGTCCCGATCAGTTCGCCCAGGCGCGCCACGCAATCGTCGTCCGCACGGTGGTGCTGGAGGGACCCGAATGGGACCCCGGACCGATCGTCTCCCGGGCGCGACCGGGCTGGCTTGGCCTGCTCGTCCTCGACGGGCTCATGGTCCGGGTCGTATCGGTGGGATCCCGCGAGGTCGGCGAGCTGTTCAGTCCCGGAGACATCACCCGCCCCTGGGACGCCGACGGCGAGTACGCACCGGTACCGATCAGCATGGGCTGGCGCGTGCTGGCGCCAGCTCGAGTGGCCATCCTCGACGCGGGCGTCGCCTCCGCCATCGGCGTCTGGCCGAGCGTCATGGGCGCGCTGATGAGCCGCATCGCCGTGCGAGCCCGCAACGCCGCCCTCCGTCAGGCGGTGTCCCAGCTTCCCCGGGTGGACTCGCGCCTGCTCATCCTCTTCTGGCTGCTCGCCGACGTTCATGGAACCGTCACCCCCGCCGGGGTGTGGGTGGACCTCCCGGTCACGCACGAGGTCCTCGCCATGCTCATCGGCGTGCGGCGCCCCGCGGTCACCCTGGCGCTCAGCCGCCTTGCCCAGTCCGGGCTCCTGCTGCGTGAGAAGCGTGACCGCTGGCTGCTCACCCAGGCGGCCGAGGACTTCCTCCAGCGACCCGAGAGCGCCCGGCTGGCGCTGCCCGGAGCCTGGCAGGTTTGAGGCCCCGTCCCGGGTTGGCCGCCGCTGCGGGGCCGGGCCCACAGCCCGGCCGCAACCATCACCTTCGATCAGTCCCGGGCAGTGCCGGGCGCGTTGACCGCCGGGATCACGTGGTTGCCGTAGGCGGCCAGCGTCTCGTCTTTGGCGTCGTGCTGGAGGTAGAGGCCGAACTGGTCGACCCCGATCTCTGACAGCGCCTCGAGCTTGGCCACCTGCTCCTCCACCGGACCGATGAGGCAGAAGCGGTCGACGATCGCGTCGGGCACGAAGCTGGTGTGGGTGTTGCCCGCGCGCCCGTGCTCGTTGTAGTCATAGCCCTCACGCTCGGCGATGTAGTCGGTCAAGGCCTGGGGCACCGCGCCCTCGGTTCCATAGCGCGTGACGATGTCGGCCACGTGGTTGCCGACCATGCCGCCGAACCAGCGGCACTGCTCACGGGCGTGGGCGAGCGCCTCGGGTGAACCATCGGTCACATACGCCGGGGCGGCCACGCAGAACCTGATCGCATCCGGGTCCCGGCCGGCGGCCGCCGCCTTGTCGCGCACGAAGGCGATCATCCAGCGCGCCAGCTCGAGGTCGGCCAGCTGGAGGATGAACCCGTCGCCCACCTCGCCGGCGGCGGTCAGCGCCATCGGTCCGTAGGCGGCGATCCACACCTCGAGCTCCGACGTGGTCGCCCACGGGAAGCGCAGGGTCGAGCCACCGACCTCGACGCTGCGGCAGTTGGCCAGCTCGCGGATCACGTGGGTGGCCTCGCGCATCGCCTTGACCGTGGTCGGCTTGTGGTTGAGGACGCGCACCGCCGAATCACCGCGGCCGATGCCACACACCGTGCGGTTGCCGAACATCTCGTTCAAGGTGGCGAACACGCTGGCGGTGACCGTCGGATCGCGGGTGGCCGGGTTGGTCACGAACGGCCCGACCTTGACCCGCCGGGTGGCGGCGAGGATCTGGCTGTAGATGACGTAGGGCTCCATCCACAGCAGGGGTGAGTCGAAGGTCCAGACGTGGCTGAAGCCGTACTCCTCCGCGCGCTGGGCCAGCGCGATGAGCCGAGCGGCCGGCGGGTCGGCCTGGAGAACGAGTCCGAAGTCCATTGCGCTGTCCGTCCTCCTAGAGCAGGTACTGGGAGAGGCCGCGCTTGAGGTACTGACCGTGCCCCTTGTGGCCGACGTAGCCGCTGGAGTCGACGATCACGCTGCCGCGCGACAGCACGACGTCGACGTGGCCGTCGATCTCAAAGCCCTCCCAGGCCGAGTAGTCCATGTTCATGTGATGGCTGCGCCCCGGCTCGTCCATGCCGATCGTCGTGTGCCCGTTGGGGTCGTAGATGACGATGTCGGCGTCGGACCCGGGAGCGATCACGCCCTTGCGCCCGTAGAGCCCGAACATCCGCGCCGGCGTGGTCGAGGTGATCTCGACGAAGCGCTCGAGGCTGATCTGGCCGCTCACCACGCCCTGGTAGAGCAGGTCCATGCGATGCTCGACCGAGCCGATCCCGTTGGGGATCTTGGAGAAGTCCCCCCGGCCCAGCTCCTTCTGATCCTTCATGCAGAACGGGCAGTGGTCGGTGGAGACGAGCTGGATGTCGTTGGTGCGCAGGCTCTGCCACATGTGGTGCTGATGGCCCTCGTGCTTGGAGCGCAGCGGCGTCGAGCACACCCACTTGGCGCCCTCGAGCTCGCCCCAGCGCTCTGACACCGCGCCGAGCTGATCCTCCAGGGACAGGTAGAGGTACTGGGGGCAGGTCTCGCCGAAGACGTTCATGCCCCGGTCCCGCGCGGCGGCGATCTGCTCGACCGCCTGTTTGGCCGAGACGTGGACGACGTACAGGGGGGCGCCGGTGAGGTCGGCGATCATGATCGCCCGGTGGGTGGCCTCCTCCTCGGCCTGCCAGGGGCGGGTGATGCCGTGGTAGTAGGGGCTCGTCTGGCCGGCCTGGACCGCCTGGTCGACGAGCACGTCGATGATCGAGCCGTTCTCGGCGTGCATCATCATCACCGCGCCGTTGGACGCGCCCTTCTGGAACGCGCGGAGGATCTGGCCGTCGTCGGAGAGGAAGACGCCCTTGTAGGCCATGAACAGCTTGAAGCTGGTGACGCCCTCGTCGATCAGCTCGTCCATCGCGCTCAGGCTCTCGGACTGGACGTCGGAGAGGATCTGGTGGAAGCCGTAGTCGATGGCGCAGTTGCCGGCGGCCTTCTCGTGCCAGGCGGCGTACTGGTCCATCACGCGCTGCTCGGGGTACTGGACGATGAAGTCGATGATCGTCGTGGTGCCGCCCCAGGCCGCGGCGCGCGTGCCGGTCTCGAAGGTGTCGGAGGCGAACGTGCCGCCGAAGGGCATCTCCATATGGGTGTGGGCGTCCACGCCGCCGGGGAACAGGTATCTATCGGTGGCGTCGATGGTCCTATCGGCGGTGAGTCCGGTACCGAAAGGTTCGGCGCCCGGGGCGATCAGCGCGATGATCCGCTCGCCGTCGATGAGCACGTCGGCCCGGGTCCGGCCGGTGGCGCTGATGACGGTGCCGTTCTGGATGAGGGTGGTGCTCATGGTTGGGCGATCTCACGGTAGGAGTCGGGTCGGCGGTCGCGGTAGAACTGCCAGTCGTCGCGCATCGCCTGGACGAGATCCATGTCGAGGTCGCGGATGAGCAGCTCCTCCTCGGTGGACGAGCCGAGGTCGCCGACGTGGTTGCCGCGCGGGTCGACCACCTGGGAGGACCCGTAGAAGTCGACGGCGTCGGGGCCGTACTCGTTGTCCTCGCGACCCACCCGGTTGGGGGCGAGCACGAAGTAGCCGTTGGCCACCGCGGCGGCCGGCTGCTCGATCTCCCATAGACGGTTGGACAGTCCCGGCTTGGTGGCGTTGGGGTTGAACACGATGTGGGCGCCCCCGAGGCCGAGCTCACGCCAACCCTCGGGGAAGTGGCGGTCATAACAGATGTACATGCCGACCCTCCCGATCGCCGTCTCGAACACCGGGTAGCCGAGGTTGCCGGGCCGGAAGTAGAACTTCTCCCAGAACTTCTCCACGTGGGGGATGTGGTTCTTGCGGTACTTGCCCAGGACCGTCCCGTCGGCGTCGACGAGGACGCTCGTGTTGTAGTAGACGCCGGTGTCGGCCTCCTCGTAGATCGGGAGGACCATGACCAGGCCAAGCTCCCGGGCGAGGGCGGCGAAGCGCTGCACGATCGGTCCGTCGGCCGGCTCGGCGTAGGCGTAGTACTTCTTGTCCTGGGTGATCCCGAAGTAGGGGCCGTGGAAGAGCTCCTGGAAGCAGATCGCCTGGGCCCCGTGGGCGGCGGCGTCGCGGGCGAACCCCTCGTGCTTGTCGAGCATCGAGGGCGTGTCCCCGGTCCAGGTTGTCTGGGTGATCGCCGCGCGGACGACGTTGGCCATGGTTCTCTCTCGGGCTCTGCGGGGATCGACGGTCCTGCGGGTTCCGCCGGTGGCGCGGAAGCGGGCATCGTGCCAGCGGCCGGTGGGCGCGCCTATATCCATGTGGCCAAAGCGCTCCCGCGCCCCGCGGATCGACTCCGGGAGACTTTTGTGTCCTGGGGACGCATTTCCCTCCCGGAGTCATGGGGGCCAGAGGGTTCTTCGGTGGCTCCGAGGTGAACGTGAGAGGATGGCCGGGTGCCCCTCTTCGGTTCCAACCGTCCCGCCAAGCCGACCGACGAGGAACAGCGCGCCGCCGAGCTCGACCTCGAGCGCATCCGCCAGGGCGGCATCCCGCTCGGCGCGGAGCAGCGGCTCAAGCGGCTGGCCTCCGCAAGTGAGCCGTTCTTCACCAGCGACCTGAGCGCCAAGGAGTACGCCCTGGCCCAGGCCGGGGGTCTCCAGCCGATCGCCCAGGTGATGGGCTCCTCGGTGGTCCAGCACGGCTGGGGCGCCAACCAGCAGGCCAGCTGGGGGATGTCGGGCGAGATCCGTCAGCTGTCGGACCCATGGAACCTCGCCCGTGACCGCGCGTTCGACCGGATGCGCCAGGAGGCGCAGTTCGCCGCCGCCGACGGGGTGATCGGGATCGAGATCAACGGAACCAGCCTGGGTGATCCCGGCAACAGCGAGCTCGTGGTGTTCGGTACGGCGGTGCGCGACAACGGCGTCGGCAGCCGCGGTGACCGACCGATGGGGATGTGCACCCTGTCGGGCCAGGAGGTCGACAAGCTGCGGCGCATCGGCGCCGAGGTGTGCGGCGTCGTCGGCCACACCTCGGTGATCTGCGTGCAGCTGTCGATGAGCTCGAACTGGGTGATGAACTCCAGCGGCATGTTCGGCGGCGCCGGCGCGCGCAACGTGGAGATCATCGAGATCACCCGCGGGGTCTATGACGCCCGCAACCGGGTGATGAGCGAGGTCCGTCGCCAGGGGTCAGCCGTCGGGGCCAACGACATCGTCATCTCCACCCTGTCCCACACCATCCAGCACCGCGAGTACGAGCAGCTCGGTGGCTACAAGTACAACCTCTTCTACGTGACCATGAACGTGCTGGGCACAGCCATCCGGCTGGGCGCACACGAACCCCACCCGGCTCCGTTGACGGAGCCGATGATGTCGATGAACCTCGGCAACTAAGGAGCCCCGCTATGGCCGATTACGACCCCAACAGCACCGAGGGCCTCGCCGAGCACGCCTCAGAGCGCCTGGCGATGAACCGCCGCGGGCTGTTCACCTCCGACCTGTCGGTGAACGAGTACCTGTGCGTCGAGAAGGCGGGCTTCGAGCCGGTCGGACTCGTCGTCGGCTCGAGCATCTACCACATCGGCTATCAGTTCCAGAGCCTGCGCCAGAACATGGAACTCGATGTGCTCAGCCAGGCCATGTACAACGCCCGCGAGCTGGCGATGACCCGCATGGAGGAGGAGGCCGACCAGCTCGGCGCCGACGGCGTGGTCGGCGTGCGCCTCGACATCGGCCGCTATGAGTGGGGCGCCGACATGGCCGAGTTCATCGCCATCGGCACCGCGGTCAAGAACAAGGAGGGCAAGCTCCACCGCGCCCCCAACGGACGGCCGTTCACCAGCGACCTCTCCGGTCAGGCGTTCTGGACCCTCATGCAGACCGGCAAGCGCCCGGTCGGGCTGGTCATGGGCAGCTGCGTCTACCACGTCGCCCACCGCGGCGTCCTGCAATCGATGAAGCAGGCCGGCAAGAACGTCGAGCTCGAGCAGTACACCCAGGCGCTCTATGACGCCCGTGAGCTGGCGATGGAGCGCATGCAGACCGAGGCCGAGGCAATCGGTGACGGCGTCCAGGGCATCGTCGAGGTCAAGCTGCACGAGAACAACCACGGCTGGGGCAGCCACACCATCGAGTTCTTCGCCGTGGGCACCGCCGTGATCCCCAACGAGCACGCCGGCGAGGATCACCAGCTCCCCGCCATCACCACCACGCTCGACATCAACGATTAGCCGTGGGTCAGCGCCGGCACCCACCGGTCGGCCTCGCGTCGATCCCCATTCTCAACCTCTCTAGTTGGGATTGTCTAGAATGCGGATCCGATTATGCGAGTTGACGTTCACCAACATCTCTGGACTCCCCCGTTGGCGGCGGCGCTGCGCGAGCGGACCGAGCTGCCGCTGATCGCCGGCGACGGTGATCTGCTCACCGTCCACTGCGCCGGGGAGCAGCCCTGGATGCTCGACATCCGCGGAGAGAGCGTGGCCCGCCGGACCGCGCTGCTCGACCAGGACGGGCTGGAGGCGGCGATCATCGCCATCTCGAGCCCGATCGGGATCGAGGCGCTGGAGCGCGAGGCGGCACTGGAGCTGATTGACCGCCACCTCGACGGCGTCGCCGCGCTCGGTCCCCGCTTCGGTGCCTGGGCGCCGCTGGTCACCGACCATCCTGAGCCCGACGACGTCGACCGGCTGCTCGCACGGGGACCCGTCGGCATCTCGGTCACCGCCGGCGCCATCGCCACCCCGGCGCGCCTGGCGGACCTGCGCCCGGTGCTGACCCGGGTCGCGGACCTCGGGCTCCCGCTGTTCATCCATCCCGGCCGGGCCATCGGCGACCCGGTCACCCACGCCGGGCTGGCCGAGCCCCTGTGGTGGCGTGCGTTGACCGGCTATGTCGCCGAGATGCAGGCCGCCTGGCTCAGCTGGGTCAGCGCCGGGGCAACCGAGCATCCCGGCCTGCAGGTGATCTTCGCCATGCTGGCCGGCCTCGCGCCCCTCCAGGCCGAGCGCCTGGCCAGTCGCGGCGGTCCCCCGATCGACCTGGTCGACCCCAACGTCTTCTACGACACCGCGAGCTACGGGCTCGACGCGATCGAGGCGCTCACCGCCCGCGTCCCCACCCTCCAGCTGCTCTACGGCTCGGACCGGCCGGTGATCGAGCCGACCGAGAGCCTGCTCACCCCAACCCTGCAGACCAACGCCGGCCGCCTGTTCGGCGCGGCTTTCCGTGCCCGCGGAGTGGCGGCCATCCCCCCGGCCGCGACGCCGGCGACCGCCCGCCTCGCCGCATGAGCCTGAGCGTCGTCGAACTCGAGGCCATGGCCGTGGACATGGCCGCCCAGCCCGAGCGCTGGGCGCCGTTGATCCATCACGATCCCGCGGAACGGACCTACGCGCTGCTGCACGAGGACGACGACGTCAGCGTGTGGCTGCTGTGCTGGAGCGAGGACCAGGACACCGGCTTTCACGACCACGACACGTCGGCGGCGGCGATCACCGTCGTGTCGGGGAAAGTGCGTGAGGACCGGATGCGATTGGGGGGCGAACCCCTCAGCCAGCTCGTCCACGCCGGAGAAACCGTTACCGTACCGACGAGTGCGATCCACCGCGTCCTCCACGCCGGCACTGGGCCCGCGGTCACGATCCACGCGTATTCCCCGCCGTTGGTCCGCACCGGCGCCTACGAGCTCGGCCCCGGTGGCGAGCTGCTTCGCATCGCACAGGACGGCCACGAGGAGCTGCGGGGAGAACTCGCCGCCGCCTGAGTCCGGGGCGCGATCATGAGCGTCTCCACGCCCCCTCGGGGGGCCGCCCAGCTCGAGCTGCGTAACGTCTCCAAGCGCTATCCGGGTCAACCCGAGCCGGCGATCCCCGACCTCAGCCTGACCGTTCCGGCCGGTGAGATCTGCGTCCTCGTCGGCCCGTCGGGCTCGGGCAAGACCACCGCCATGCGGCTGATCAACCGGATGATCGCGCTGACCGGCGGCGACATCCTCCTCGGCGGCGAGAGCGTCCTCAAGAAGGACGTGACCGAGCTGCGGCGTGAGATCGGCTACGTGATCCAGCAGATCGGCCTGTTCCCCCACATGAGCGTGGCCGACAACATCGCCGTCGTGCCGCGCCTGCTCGGCTGGCCCAAGGACCGCATCAGCCAGCGCACCGACGAGCTGCTCGCGCTCATCGGCCTCGACCCCGTCCAGGTCGGCCGCCGCTTCCCCGGCCAGCTGTCCGGCGGCCAGCAGCAGCGGGTCGGCGTGGCTCGCGCGCTGGCGGCCGATCCGCCGCTGCTGCTCATGGACGAGCCGTTCGGCGCGATCGACCCGATCAACCGCGCGCGGCTCCAGGACGAATTCCTCACCCTCCAGGAGCAGGTCCGCAAGACGGTGGTGTTCGTCACCCACGACATCGACGAGGCGATCAAGATGGGCGACCGCATCGCCATCCTGCGCGAGGGTGGCCGCCTGGCCCAGTACGACACCCCGGCCGAGATCCTCGCCCACCCGGCCGATGACTTCGTCGCCTCCTTCGTCGGCGCCGACCGCGCCCTCAAGGCGCTCGGGCTCACCACGCTGGCCGAGATCGAACTGCTGCCGACCTCCAACGGCAGCACCCCACCGGCAACCCTGGAGCTGGACACCACCCTGCGCGACGCGCTCGCCGCGGTACTCAGCGACGGCGGCCGGCCCCAGGCGGTCAAGGGTGCCGACGGCCAGCCCGTCGGCGTGGTCAGCCTCGAGCTGCTCGGGCGTGGCCAGGCGTGAGCTCCGTCGTCTTCGCCGCCTCCAGCGGACCGGTCATCCCCAGCTTCGGCTCGCCCAAGAGCTTCAGCTGCGAACGCAACAACGGCACCTTCTGCTGGCACTGGTTCAGCTCCAACTGGTCCAGCATCCTGTGGCCGGCCCTGCGCCAGCACATCGTGCTGACGCTGATCGCCGTGGCCGCCGGCTTCATCATCTCCACCGCGCTGGCCCTGCTGGCACACCGCAACAACTGGGTCGAGCGCCCGGTGGTGGTGATCACGGCGGTCCTCTACACGATCCCGTCGCTCGCCCTGTTCGAGATCCTCGTACCGATCCACGGCTTCGGGTTGACCCTGTTCACCGCCGAGGTGGCGCTCGTCTCCTACACCCTGCTCATCCTGTTCCGCAACACCCTCACCGGGCTGCGTGGCGTCCCCACCGAGGTCAAGGACGCCGCTCGCGGCATGGGCATGACGCGGCGCCAGATGCTGTGGCGCGTGGAGATCCCGCTGGCCCTGCCGACGATCATCGCCGGCGTGCGCATCGCCACGGTGACGGTGATCTCGCTGGGGACGGTCGCCTCACTGGTCGACAACGACGGGCTCGGGGTGCCGATCCTCTCGGCGATCGCCGACAACGGCTTCAAGACCGAGCTGATCGCCGCCGGGGGGATGGCCATCCTGTTGGCGCTCGTCGCCGACGCGCTGCTGGTGATCACCCAGCGCCTGGTCACCCCGTGGGCGCGGAGGAACGCCTGATGCTCTGGCAGGCGCTTCAGTTCATCGGCCGCAACGGGCAGGTCGTCGGCTCGCCGGTGCCCCTGCCCTCGTTGGTGCACCTGACCCTGATCACCCTGAAGATCGCCGGGCTGGCCATCGCCATCTCCATCGCCATCGGGGTGCCGGTCGGCCTGTACCTCGGCCACATCCACCGTGGCAGCTTCATCGCCATCAACCTCGGCAACATCTGGCGCGCCCTGCCCAGCCTGGCCGTGCTGGCCATCGGCGCCGCCTTCCTCGGCCTCAGTCTCAACAACGTGCTGCTGGCCCTCGTCGTGCTCTCGGTACCGCCGATCATCACCAACGCCTACGTGGGCATCGACGGGGTCGACCGCGACCTGGTCGACGCCGCCCGGGGCATGGGCATGACGGGATGGCAGATCCTGTTCAAGGTGGAGCTGCCCCTGGCCGTGCCGCTGCTGATGGCCGGCGTGCGCACCGGGGCGCTGTTCGTGGTGTCGACCACCACGATCGCTTCCCTGGCCGGGTACAGCGGGACCCTCGGCGAGATCATCACCAACGAGACCAGCTACCACCTGTCCGGCGTGCTCGGCGCGGCGATCTGCATCGCCGTGCTCGCGCTGTTGGTCGAATTCCTGCTCGCCGGCGTGCAGAGGGCATTGACGCCCAAGCCGCTGCGCGGCCGGGAGGTCGATCTGGTCACCGACATCTCCGCCATGCAGGGCCGCATGCTACCGGCCGTGCAGGAGACAACTTGAACGCGGGGATTGGCCCCGAAATCACGAGGAGGACAGATGCACTGGAGTAACAAGTACGCACAGGCCAGCGCGGCCGGGCTGATCGCAGCCGGCGCGCTCGGCGCCTATACGGCTACCTCGGTGGCCGGCACGACCCATCACAGCCACGCCGTTCCGGCTCGGGTCACCCACTCACTTCCGGGCACCGGCAAGCCGGCCGTCGTGCTCGGCGACAAGAACTTCCCCGAGGAGTACGTGCTCGGCTCGCTGTATGAGGAGGCGCTGCAGGCCCAGGGCTACAAGGTGACCCTGAAGGGCAACATCGGCTCGACCGAGGTCACCTACAAGGCCCTCAGCTCGGGCCAGATCGACGCCTACCCCGAGTACGACGGCACGCTGCTGGCCTCTGAGTACGGCGTCTCCAAGAACGCCGCCAGCGCCAGCGCCGAGGCGGCGGAGACCAAGGCCGACGCGGCCAAGCACGGCTACGTGTTCACCAACGCCACGCCGTTCTCGGACTCGGACGCCATCGCGGTGCTCAGCTCCTACGCCAAGTCCCACGGGTTCCACGAGATCGACGGACTCGCCCGTCTCGGCAAGAAGGTCATCCTGGCCGGCGCGCCCGAGTTCGCCACCCGCTACCCCGATGGGCTGCCGGGGCTGGAGAAGATCTATCACGTCAACCCCACGTTCAAGCCCACCAGCATCGGTGACTTCTACAGCCTGCTCGACTCGGGCAAGGCGAACGCGATCGCCGCGTTCACCACCGACCCGCAGCTCAAGAGCTCCAAGTACACGGTGCTGACCGACGAGAAGCACATCTTCGGCTTCCAGAACGTCGGCATGGTCATCAAGGCCAGCGTGGCCAAGGCCGAGGGCTCGGCCTTCACCGCGACGATCAACAAGGTCAGCGCCCTGCTGTCCCAGAAGGCGATCATCGCGCTGAACTCCGCGGTCGAGCTCGACCAGCAGTCACCCGCATCGGTGGCCAAGGCGTTCCTCAAGGCCAACCACCTGCTCTAACCCTGAGGTCCCCGGGACGTCCCCGTCGAGGCTGGGCTCCGTTACAGGAGCCCACTCGGCGGGGAAGTACCCAGGCGAAACCATCAGGAGGACGTATGCACAGCAGTGTCAGGAGCGCCACGCAGGCCGGGCTCGCAGCGGCCGTCGTGTTGGCGGGCGCGCTGGGGATCAGCGCCTGTGGCTCGAGCTCAGCTTCATCTCACAACCCGTCGGCATCCACGACGTCACCGTCGACCTCGACCGCGTCCGCCGGCGCATCGGCGTCGGGCGCGTCGGCGTCGTCCAAGCCCGGTACGGGCAAACCCACCTTCGTCATGGGCGACAAGAACTTCCCCGAGGAGTACGTGCTCGGCTCCCTGTACCAGCAGGCGCTGGAGGCCCAGGGCTACACGGTCAAGCTGAAGGGCAACATCGGCTCGACCGAGGTGACCTACAAGGCCCTCACCTCGGGTCAGATCGACGGCTATCCCGAGTACGACGGCACGCTGCTGGCGGCGGAGTACAACGTCTCCAAGAACGCGGCCAGCGCCAGTGCCGAGGCGGCCGAGACCACGGCCGCTGCGGCCAAGCACGGCCTCCTGTTCACCAAGATCACGCCGTTCAGCGACTCTGACGCGATCGCCGTCAGCTCCACGTACGCCTCGAGCCACCACCTGTCGTCGATCGCCGACCTCAAGCCGCTCGGCAAGCAGGTCATCCTGGCCGGCGCGCCGGAGTTCGCCACCCGCTACCCCGACGGGCTGCCCGGCCTGGAGAAGGTCTACGGCGTCGACCCGACGTTCAAGCCGACGAGCATCGGCGACTTCTACACGCTGCTCGACTCCGGTTCCGCCGACGCGATCGCCGGGTTCACCACCGACCCCCAGCTCAAGAGCTCCAAGTACAAGGTGCTGACCGACACCAAGGCGATCTTCGGCTATCAGAACGTGGGCATGGTCATCAAGGCGAGCGTGGCCAAGGCCGAGGGCCCGGCCTTCACCGCGACGATCAACCAGGTCAGCGCGCTGCTGTCCCAGAAGGCGATCATCGCGCTGAACTCCGCCGTGGAGCTCGACCAGCAGTCCGCCGCATCGGTGGCCAAGGCCTTCCTCACGGCCAACCACCTGCTCTAACGCGGAAGGAACTCAGCGGGGTGGGCCCCGGGCGCCGAGGCCCCGCGGACCCACCCCGCCGGCGTGTGCGACATCACCGGTGCCGGCCGGAGTTGACAGGCGGTCCCGAAGTCCCCGGGGACGTTGACCCGGAGGTCCGAGGTGGCCGCGACGGACAGATCGATCGCGGCACCGGGATCGAGTCCGCCACCGTGCTCGGACAACCAGGACACGGTGCGGGCCAGCGACACGTGGACATGCCAGCTTCCGCCCGTCTCATGCCGGCGGGCGATCGCGCTCAACACTCCGAGCGCAGCGAGATAGCCGGTGAGGTGATCTCCCGGCAGCGCCGGAACGGGTCGCGGTGGATCATCGTCGGTGTGCTCGGCGGTGATGCCGGTCGCGGCATGGGCCAGGGCCTCGAACCCGGCGCGGTCGCGCCATGGCCCGGTCTGGCCCCATCCGTCGATCGAGACGTAGATCAGACCGGGGCGCTGGGCGATCAGGTCCTCCCATCCCAGCCCGCAGCTGCGCAGGCGACCGGGTCGCGCTCCCTGACAGAACACGTCGGTTTCACCGACCAGCGCGCGGACCGCCGCGAGCCCGCGGCGCGTCTTGATATCCACCTGAGCCGACCGCTTCCCCACGGACGTGTCGATCATCGCTCGGCGGATCCAGGCCAGATCCGGACCGGTCAGGGCGAGGACGTCGGCCCCGTGCTCAGCCAGCGTCCGCCCGCACACGGGACCGGCGATCACCCGGGTGAGATCGAGGACACGCAGACCCGACAGTGGCCGGCGCCCGAGCCCAGAGCGCGATGGCGGCGGCGCCTCGCCCACCCGTTCCACGCTCAGCAGAGGTTGGGCGGCCAGGAGTCGACCCTGGGGGTGGCGCCGCCATTCCGCGCCACTGCGGACCATCGCGGCGGGAGCTCCGACCGACGTCAGCGCGTCCTCCCATTCCAGCGCCGGCCGGCGCGCGACGGCGGCGGCGAGCGCGTCCCGATCGTTCGTCGCCTCGAGCACGTCAAGCGTCAGCGTGTCGAGCGGCGCCATCACGCCGTAGAGCTGGAGCCATCGCCCGTCCGCGGCCCGGTAGATCCCCGCGAGCGGCAGCTGATTGGTGGGATCCGGGTCCAGCACGCCACCGTCGAGCGCCATGTCATAGAAACCGCGCATCAGCGCGCCGGCGTGCCGCGTGCTCACCGCGACGCGCTGATGGTCCCCACCCCGCAGTTCCCCGACGCGGGCGGCGGCCAACCCGACCGCGGCGATGACAGCCGCCGCACTGCTCGCGAGTGGGTACCGCGCCGGGAGGATCGGCTCCGATCCGCTGATCACGGCGGCGTCGAGGTCGAGGTCGAGACCGAGCGATGTGTTGAGACGCCGGAGCTGCTCGTCCGCACCCAGCCAGGGATCTGCCATGTCGCGCACGCTAGGTCACCTGCGGCAAACCGGCGTGCGCCACGCGGATATCGCTGCCGCGGCGCGATACGCCGCCGGGCGAGTCCGGATAGGGCTGCGGTGGCCGCCGTCCGGCGGCACTCGGGTTTGCCGACTGGCCGGGGGCGAAGAACCCGAGGGGTCCCGGTGGGGAGCTGCCGCGGGGCCCGTCACCCGCGCGTGAGCTGTGGCCCCTGGGCCATGGGCGGCCTTCCTGGCGGCGCGCAGCATCGCTGAGGTAACTGTCTGTCCCGACAAACCAGAGGAAACCGATGGCCACAACCACAGCCGCAATCGAACGTCACCCGAGTGAGACTCACACATCCGTCGACCGAGTGCTGGAGCTGGAAGGCAAGGGCGCGGGCGTGTACTTCGCACCGAGCTCGCAGGGGATCTCACTGCAGCTCGGCCTGCTGTCGATCCTGCTGGCGATGCTCTGGGCGTTCCAGGCCCAGATCGTCAGTGCCAGCGCGTTGCCGTTCCTCGAACCGTTGGCGCTGTCGCTCGGCGCGGTCGGCATCTTCGCCGGCGGGATGTGGAACATGCGCAACGGGGTCACCGTGGCCGGCGTGATCGGCGGCATCTACGGGGTGTTCTGGCTGTCGTTCGGACTGCTGCTGCTGCTCGAGTTCGGACCGCTGACGACATCCAAGACGGTCGGTCCGGTCGAGTTCGGCCACGTCCTCGGCCTGTACCTGTGGATCATGGCCGTGGTCTCCGCGGGCCTGGCGATCCCGACCATCTGGGTCAACAAGTCGGTGTTCCTCCAGCAGGCGCTGCTCGCGGTGGTCTTCGTTGCCCTGGCCATCGGCTACAGCGGTGCGCCCGGCGGCAGCGGGATGCTGAAGCTCGGCGGCTGGCTGTCGCTCGTCGACGGTCTGCTCGCGTTCTTCGTCGCCATGGCGCTGCTCACCAACGAGACGGCCGGTCGGACCGTCATCCCCCTGCCCTGACGCCTCAGTGGGTCAGCGTCGGGGTCAGCCCGGCCCGCTCGAGGATCTGCTCGGCGACGTATCCGGCGTCCCGGGCGATCCCGGCGAAGCGCCCCGAGCCCCAGGTGTGCAGCCACGGCAGGCCGAGGACGTAGAGCCCCGGCACCGCTGTGACACCGCGTACGTTCGTCGGGTAGCCCCTGCCATCAAAGGCAGGGGCGTCGACAAAGCTCCAGTCGCTGGTGAAACCGGTCGCCCAGATCACCGTGCGCACGTTCGCGGCGCGCAGGTCCAGCGGTTCTGAGCCGTCAGAGGCGGGCGACCACACCGGCACGTAACGGGCTTCCTCGGGAGCGTCGATGCCCTGCTCGACGATCCACTGGTCGATCCGGTCCTTGATCCGGTCCATCGTCGCGTCCGCGCCGTCGAGGTTCCTGACCAGATCTCCGGCAAACGCGATGACCCCGTCGCCGACGGAGCGCAGCCGGCCGTGCAGCTGCATCCCCGCGGTCGCGTGGGCGCGCAGGTCGATGTCGCGCCCGCCGTCGCGGCCGGTCATGTAGTGGTTCGGCTCGTGCCGCGCCGCCAGCCCCCCGGGGTGATCCTGGATCGCCATGTCGTAGTGGCCCATGTCCTGGAGCCAGGCGATGCAGTCGCGCCCACGGTAGAAGCGCGCCACCCGAGGCGCCGAGCCGACAGCCAGGTGCACCTCCCGGCCGGCCAGCGCCAGATCCTCGGCGATCTGGGCGCCGCTCTGCCCGGTGCCGACCACGAGCACGGCACCGTCGGGCACGCTCTCGGGGTTGCGGTAGGTCGAGGAGTGCAGCTGGGTGACCCAGTCGGGCAGCCGCTCGGCCAGGCGGGGCAGCCTGGGGGTGTGGTAGCCACCCACCGCCAGGACGACCTGGTCAGCGGTCAGGCTGCCGCGCGAGGTCTCGATTCCATAGCCACCCTCGGGCATGAGCGCGACCCGGGTGACCTCGATCCCCTCCTGCACCGGCGGGTCGAAGCTGTCGGCGAAGCCGCGCACGTAGTCGATGATCTCCTCGCGCACCATGAAGCCGTCGTCGTCGCCACCGCGGTAGGGCCAGCCGGGCAGCTGGCACTGCCAGTTCGGGGTGACCAGGCAGAAGGAGTCCCAGCGCTGGTCGACCCAGTTGTGGGCGATCCGGTCCCGCTCGAGCACGATGTGCTCGACGCCGGCCTCACCCAGACGACGGCTGACCGACAGGCCGGCCTGACCGCCGCCGATCACCGCCACCGGAACGTGGCCGCTCAGCTCGCGGGGCCGCTGTCGCGGCGCGGGCGGACTGACCCTGACGAGCTCGACCCGGGCCAGGGCGTCCCGGTCGCCGCCGTGGGCGATCGCCGCCGCCTCGAACGCCTCGGCCTGGGCCATCGCGGCGGTGCAGGCCATCCCGAAGCGCTCGCGCACCCGGTCCGACGCCGCCTGAAGTCCGTCGGCGAGCCGCCGGCGCAGCTCGTCGCGCGGGTAGACGCCGCCGGCGACGATGAAACGTTCGATCGCGCGTGAGGGCGACTCCCCCGCCTGAACGGTGCCGTCCGCCCAGCGGATGGCGATGTCGACGGTCGGCATGGGCTAGGCCTGCACAGGCTCGGGGTAGGGCACCGGCTCGGGCACCCGGTAGATGTCGGGGCGCAGGTCGCGAATCGGAGACAGCGCGCGGCGCGCCTTCTCCAGCGTCGCCTCGACATCGAGCGTGGTGACGGCCAGACCCGGGTCGGTCCCGGTCGCCGCGATGATGTCACCGCCGGGGCCGGTGATGCGGGCACCGCCGAGGAAGTCGAGGCGCCCGAAGCTGCCGGTCTGGTTGGCTGAGGCGACGATGAGTGAGTTCTCCGCCGCCCGCGCCCGGTCCCACAGCTCAGCGCGCCGCCACTGGCGGTCGTCGGTCAGTTCCGGGGCCGGGTTGGTCGCGCTCGTCGGCCAGGCCGACATGAAGCAGAGGATCTGGGCGCCGTCGAGGGTGAGCGTCCGTGCGGCCTCGGGGAACGCCTTGTCATAACAGATGAGCATCCCGATCCGGCCGACCGGCGTGTCATAGGTCGACAGCGCATCCCCGACGGTGGTGATCCGGTGCTCGTCGAGGGGCAGATGGGTCTTGCGGTGCACGCCGATGACGCCGTCGCCGGTCAGGCAGGCGGCGGCGTTGTAGCGGATGCCGTCACCACCGTCCTCACAGAAGCCGAGGGTCACCACCATGTCGCCGGCCATCTCAGCCACAGCGGCGAGCTCGGGGCCGTCGGCGTGCAGGGCCGGCGGCGGCGAGGCCTCGCCGTGCAGGCTCTCGACGTACCCGCCGAGGGCGGCCTCGGGGATGACCAGCAACTGCACCCCCTGAGCCCGGGCCTGGGTGATGAGCTCTGAGATGGTCGCCAGACAGGCGTCCATGTCGCGGGTGAAGGGTGCCGCCGCGGCGGCGATGGTCAGTTCAGGCATGGGCAGCTCCGAGTCCGGTGATGTGAGGGTCGCCAATGGCAGTGGTGATGTGACCGTCGGGCCAGCGCAGGCGCACACCGGGTGCGCGGGTCAGCACACCGCAGGCTGTCGACACGGCTCCCGCGGCGCGGATCGGCGCCCGGCCGGGCGGGTCGGCGCTGATCACGCCGTAGCCGGGAAAACAGCAGAGCCAGTCGGCCAGCTGCGCGCCGGACGGGCAGGGGATCTCGGCGACGTCGAGCTCCACCCCGCAGCCCGAGGCCTCCGCGAGCATGCCGGCGGTGCCGACGATTCCGGCCATCGATACGTCCTTGGCCGCGCGGGGACGGTGCGTGGCGACCGTGGCGAGCATGGCTCTCAGCGCCTCCCGGCTCTTGAACGAGGTCGAGTCCCACTGGCGGCCGCTGTAGCCGGGACGCCAGCCGCCGCTGAGATCCGCGGTCACGCTGACCATGTCGCCGGGCCGGCCGGCACCGGCCGGCACCGGCGCATCGGTTCGCCCGAAGCCGGTCATGGCCAGCGCGGCGGGGACACCGAGCTGGGTGTGACCACCGACGATCGGCAGCCCGAAGGCCGCTGAGGCGGCGCGGATGCCGCTGATCACCTGACGTGCGTGGGCGCCGTCGCGGGCGCCGAGGGCGTCGAGGGCCGCCACCGGCTCGGCGCCCATCGCGGCGATGTCGTGCGCGGTGACGAGCACGCCGCACCAACCGGCCCACTCGGGATCCTGCTCGACCATCGAGGGCGTGATCGCGTCGACGCTGGTGACGAGGTCAGACCCGGCCAGGGGATAGGCGTCATCCCCGCGCCAGGCGTCGTGGGGGAGAAGATCCCCGACCAGGGGGCTGATCTCGCGCTTGAAGGCGCCCGCCAGCGCGGCGAAGCGATCCAGCGGCCAGCGCATCACCACATGGGGTGAACCGGCGAGCTCGACCGCCCCGACCCGCTCCCAGCCGAGTTGGGCGAAGAAGCGCTCGTGGCGCAGCTGCACCGTCGCGTCGAAGCGGAGCGCCCCCAGCTCGGTGGCCACGGCACAGGCGGCGCGGACCAGCGCCGCACCGACCCGGCCGCGATCGCGCGGGCCGGCCTGGGTGCGGCAGACCAGCCGACTGCCTCGCCAGAAGCCCAGCGCCTCTGACCCCGGCGCTCCGGGATGGACCCGGACTCCGCCCAACAGGTCACCGTCGCGGCCCAGGGCGATGAGCACGCGGGTCGCCGGGTCGGCGTCCGCCGCGTCGCGGTCGCTGTGGGGGAACAGGCCCTGGTGAGAGACGAACTCACGGTGGCGCAGACGCCGGTAGGCCGCCAGGCGCTCGGTGTCCTGGCCGGCCTCCAGGATGAGGAAGGGTTCCGCGGGCTCGAGCGCCTCGGGCGCCGGTGCGGGCCCGCCGAGCATCTCGACCACGTCACGCGCGGACCCTGCGGGCGCTCCGGGCCCACCGAGCATCTCGATCTCGTCGAACCGCGCCACGCCCTGAGCCTCAGCCGCCGGCGTGCTGGAGGGCCGAACACGCCCCGCAGGCCGCACACCCGGCGCCCTGATCAGCGCCGCGCATCCCGGCGAGCGCCAACTCCGCGGCGACCCGTCGGGTGACCTGAGTGACCGTCGCCACGTCAGGCGCCGGGACGCCATCGCCGTAGGCGAGGGATCCGACCAGTGGCCGGTAGGGCACGACGAAGGGATAGACGCCCATCTGAATCAGCCAGCGGGCACCCTCGACGAGATCGTCGGGGTCCTCACCGAGCCCGACCAGCAGGTAGGTGGAGACGTGGTTGGGGCCGAACACGTTCACGGCGTGACGCCAGGCCTCCTCATAGCGCGCCAGCGGGACCGTCGCCTTCCCCGGAGTCCACTGGACCCGGGCGATCGGATCGAGCGTCTCGATGTGGATGCCGATCGCCTCAGCGCCCGCCGCACGCAGCCGATCGATCCACACCAGGTCAAGCGGCGGCTCGATCTGCACCTGGATCGGCAGCTCCGGAAGCACCGCCTTGACCGCCGCGACGACCCGGGCGAGGTGCTTGGCGCCGCGGTCGGCCCCGTTCGAGGTACCGGTGGTCAGCACCATCTGATGGGCGCCGTCGAGTTCCACGGCGGCGCGGGCCACCTCGGCCATCTCCTCCGGGCGCTTGACCTGGGTGGTGGCGCCGGCCCGGAGCGATTCCTCGATGGTGCAGAAGCGACAGCGCGTCGTCTCACTGTCGTAGCGGATGCAGGTCTGCACCACGGTCGAGGCGAGCACGCCGTCGCCGTGCATGCGCGCGATCTGCTCATAGGCGACCCCGTCGGCGGTCCTCAGGTCATAGAAGCGCGGGCGGTCGATCGGCTCGACCATCGTGTCGTCGATCACCACGCCGTCGCGCTGGAGGCGACCCTGGGCGTCGACGCTGAAGGGCGAGGCCGGGTTCAGCGGGACCGCGGCCGCGCCGCAGCCCGAGCCGTCGGCGAGGCGCCAATGGCCATCATCTGAGGGCCCGGCGCCCGCCGTGCGTCGGATCGGCGGGGCTGATGCGAGCCCGCGGACCGCGAGCTCGCTGCGCAGCTCCAGTTCCATCCTCAGGCTCCTAGAACATCCAGGTGGTGTTGATGATCGCGCCCTTGCGCGCGTACTCGATCATCGCGTCCTGCATGTCGAGGGGATGGCAGGGAATCACGCCCTCCATCAGGTCCTCCTCACGGGCACCGTGCAGCGAGAGCCCGAGGCGACAGGCGTACACCTTGCCACCTTCGGCCATGAACTTCTCGAGCTGGCCGTTCTCGTTGCGCATGCCCGGGAACAGCTCATTGCCGATGGTCGGGAAGCCGCGGGTGGCGAGACAGTTGAGCGAGCCGATCCCGAAGAAGTAGAGGGCGGAGTCAAAGCCCTTGCGCAGGGCGCGGATGCCGAGCAGCACCGCCACGAAGCTCACCGAGGACTCATGCGCGATGCCGTGCACCATCCCGAGGTAGGACTCACCGGGTTCAGCCTGGTAGTCGGGGAAGACCTTGGTCTGCCCGTAGATCGAGTCCCCGACGGCCTTGCTCGGGTGCTGGATCTCCATCAGGCTGGCGATCTCGTTCTCGGTCAGTGTCTGCTCTACGGCCACTTGGGTCTCCTTCGTGGGGTGGATCTGCCCCACGGAGTCTTCGCCAGGGGTGCTCGGGGACGAAGGGACGGCGGGCCAAGTTCGGCCATAGGGCGCAGTCCATAAGCACAGACCTGACCATCGGCCCGGGGGTTAACCCGAGGGTCGAGGCCCCAGGCCCCGTCCCCGGTGGCCCTGGCTCACCCCCGACGTCGTCGTATTTGGCCGAATGGCCCTACCCAGCGGCGCCGGGGCGCTCCTAGGATCGCCGCCGTGTCCACGATGAACATCAGCCGCGCCAGCGCCGAACTCGGGATGACACCACACGATGTGCTCGAGGCGCTCATCTCCAACGTCGCCGACGCCGTCTATCTCGTCGACATCGACGGACGCGTCGTGTTCGCCAACCCGGCCGCCTATGAGCTGCTGGGCTGGAACGAGGATCTGCTCGGGCGCATCAGCCACGCGACCATCCATCACCACCATTGGGATGGCTCGGAGTTTCCCCAGGACGACTGCCCGATGCTGCGGCCGCGGCTCACCGGAGAGACGGTCCGCATCTACGGCGACACCTTCTGGCGCCGGGACGGCACCAAGTTCCGCGTGGCCTACTCCTCGGCGCCGTTGGCGACCTCGGCCGGCAACGGCGCGGTGGTGGTGTTCCGCGATGTGACCGCCCAGATGGCGGCGGAGGACGCCGCCCGCCGCCGCGCCGTGGAGTACGGCCGGGCGGAGGAGATTCACGCCTCACGGGCGCGGATCCTGGAGGCCGCGGATGCCGAGCGGCGCCGGCTGGTGCGCAATCTCCACGACGGCGCTCAGCAACGGCTGGTGCGGATCCTGCTGGCGCTGCGCCTGGCCGGCAAGGAGGCCGACCAGGACGATCCCGAGCTGGCCGGCGTGCTGGCGCGGATCGCCGACGACACCGACGCCGCGATCTCAGAGCTCCGCGACCTGGGCGCCGGCATCCGGCCGGTGATCCTCACCACCCGCGGTGTCCGGGCTGCGGTCGAGAGCCTGACCGGACCGTTTCCCATCCCGGTGACCATCGCGATCCCCGAGCGGCGCTTTGACGAGAGCATCGAGGTGGGGGCCTACTTCTTCGTGGCCGAGGCGCTGACCAACGTGATCAAGCATGCCGAGGCGGGGTCCGCAAGCGTCCAGCTCAGCGAGATCGGCGGCGACAGCGTCACGATCGAGGTGACCGACGACGGACGCGGCGGGGCGCTGGTGGTCGCCGGACGCGGACTGGCGGGCATGGAGGACCGGCTGGCCGCGCTCGAGGGCGCGCTGGCGATCGACAGTCCGCCCGGCGGCGGCACACGGCTGACCGCAACCCTGCCGGTCTCCGTGACCGCGTCGTCGCCGGCCCTCTGACGTGGCCCTCTGATCAGGACGCGCGGAGCAGCGTGAGCACCGCCATGACCCGGCGGTGCTGGTAGGGCTCGTCGGTCAGGTCCAGCTTGTGGAACAGCGCGGTCACGTGCTTCTCGACCGCGGCCGGCGTCACCTCGAGTGCCGCGGCGATCCCGTGATTGGACCGGCCCTCAGCCATCAGCGACAGCACCTCGCGCTCACGCGGAGTGAGATGGTCGATCGGGTTGTTGTGGCGTCGGCGCCCGACCATCCGCTGGACGACCTCAGGGTCCAGGGCCGAGCCGCCGCCGGCCACCCGACGCACGGCGCCGATGAACGACTCGACGTCACCGATCCGCGTCTTGAGCAGGTAGCCGACCCCGGTGGCGTCATCACCGATCAGGTCGAGGGGATAGCGCTCCTCGAGGAAGTTGGAGATCACCAGCACGGCCGTGCCGAGGCCTGAGCGTCGGATCTCGATCGCGGCCCGCAGACCATCGTCGGTGCTGTCGGGCGGCATCTGCACGTCGGTGATCAGCACGTCGGGTCGGTGCTGCTCGACGGCGGAGCGGACCTCGTCACCGCGCGACACCTGAGCCACGACGTCCATCCCCGCGTCCCCGAGGAGCAGGGCGATCCCCGCGCGCAACAGCACCTCATCGTCGGCGATGACGACCCGCAGGCGGGGTTCGCTCTCACGCGGTTCGGCCGCTCTGGTCCCGGTCATCTCGACCTGAGTGTGCCCGTCTCGCTGCGCTTCGCCAACTCCGGGTGACCGACCTGGCTCTCAGCTCCGGCGCACGCGATCCCCGACGTCGGGTGCGCCCTACCTCCGGCGGCGGCCGATCCCGAGCTCCACCGTGGGGAAAGGACTTTGGGCCGGGAGAACCCGCGTGATCCTGGCCACGCGGAGCCGTTGGTCTGGGTAGGCTCGGGTCATGTCGACCGTGCCTGAGACCCGTCCGCCGCTGCCGCCGTTCACCGAGGCGACGGCGATCCAGAAGATCCGCGGCGCCGAGGACGCGTGGAACTCCCGCGACCCCGAGCGCTGCGCCGGCGCCTACACGCCCGACAGCGCCTGGCGCAACCGCTCGACCTTCATCACCGGCCGCGCGGAGATCATCGCCTTCCTCACCGCCAAGTGGGAACGCGAGCACGACTACCGGCTGATCAAGGAGCTGTGGGCGTTCAGCGACGACCGCATCGCCGTGCGCTTCGCCTATGAGTGGCGCTCCGACGCCGGACAGTGGTTCCGCGCCTACGGCAACGAGAACTGGCGCTTCAGCCCCGAGGGTCTGATGTCCCATCGCCACGCGTCGATCAACGACGTGGCGATCGAGGAGTCCCAACGGCGGTTCCATTGGGACGCGTCGGGGCCGCGGCCCGCCGATCACCCCGGCCTGACCGACCTTGGACTCTGACCTCAGCGAGGAGCATGTGCATGAGCGAACTGCGTGACGTGATCGACGAGCGCCGCCGCGGCGCCGGGCTGACCTGGACGGCGCTGGCCGAGCAGATCGGCGGGCCGCCGGCCCACACCATCGCGGCCCTGTTCGGCCAGCATCCGCTGTCGGCCGAGGAGGCCGACCGCGCGGCGGAGATCCTCGGTCTCGATGCGGCCCAGCGACAGCAGCTGACCGAGGTACCGCGGGCCCGGATCGGAGCGAGCTTCGTGATCCCGGCCGACCCGACGATCTATCGCTTCTACGAGGCGCTCGGGGTCTACGGCGAGGCGATCCGCGCCCTCATCCACGATGAGTTCGGCGACGGCATCATGAGCGCGATCAACTTCTCACTCGACGTCAAGCGCGTGCCCCACCCCGACGGCGACCGCGTCGAGGTCACCTTCAACGGGAAGTTCCTCGACTACAAGTGGTAGCCCGCTCGGCGGCGCAGGCCAGTTTCGGCGTTCTCAGGGGATCTATGGGTGTCCCGCACCCATCAATCGCCAAAGTTCGCCCACTCACAGGCGTGGCGCCAGCCAGGCGGTGACCGCGTCGCCCACCAAGGCCGCGGCGCCGTTCAGCGCATGGTTCCCGGGGACCACCACGATCTCGCGGTCGGGCCCGGGCGGCGGCATGCCGAAGGGGTCCCGCTCGCCCTGGATCACCAGCACCGGCACGCCGGCGCTGTCGAGCTCGGAGAGCCGCGACTTCTCCGGCTTGCCCGGCGGATGGACGGGAAAGGCCAGGCACAGCACGCCGGCCGCCCCCGCCGCCACCGCGGTGCGACAGGCCACCCGCGCGCCCGAGGAGCGCCCACCGCAGAACAGCGCCAGCGACCCGGCCCCCAGCGTCTCCAGTGTCTCCACGACCGCCAGCCAGGCGGTGTCAAGCTGCCGCGCCGGGGCGGGCGCCTTCCGACCCGCCACCCGGTAGGGCTGCTCGACCAGCCCGACGCTGACGCCCAGGTCCAGCGCGGCCCCACAGGCCGCGCTGAGATCCGGCGCTCGGATCCCCCCGCCGGCGCCGTGGCCCAGCAGCAGCAGCCCGCGTGGCGCATCCACCCGGTGCAGCTCCACGCGCGCGGTCCCGACCGGGGTGAGAATCTCCATGACCCGGTAGGGTGCCAGCCCGATGACCGAGACGTTCGCTGACCGACGCGTCGTGGTGACCGGGGCCTCGCGCGGCATCGGACTCGCCACCGCCCATGCCTTCGCCGCCCAGGGCGCCCGCGTCGCCCTCGTGGCGCGCGAGCGCGACCATCTCGAGGCGGTCGCCGCCCCGCTGGGTGACCGTGCGGTGATCGTGGTCGGGGACACCTCCGATCGGGCCGACTGCGCGCGCATCATCCCCGAGGCGGCCGAGGCGCTCGGCGGCCCCGTCGACGTGCTCGTCTCCAACGCCGGGATCCTGCGTCGTGACTTCGTCGAGGACATCTCCGAGACGGACTTCGAGGAGACCTACCGGACCAACGTCGGCGGCGCGCTGTGGCTGGCCCAGGCGGCCATCCCCGGCATGCGCGAACGCGGCTACGGCCGGATCGTCATGGTCGCCTCCGAGCTCGGGCTGATCGGCGCCCCCTCCTACGGCACCTACTGCATGTCGAAGTTCGCCATGGTCGGTCTGGCCGAGGTGCTCAGCCACGAGCTGGCCGGCACCGGCGTCCGCGTCGCGGCGGTCTGCCCCGGCAACGTCCTCACCGCCCAGTTCGAGGAGGAGAACGCGTGGGGCCCGGCGGCCGGGGCAACCGCCGAGAAGGCCCTCTCCCCCGAGTGGGTCGCCGACACCATCCTCGCCGCCGCCGCCGGCAACGCGGTGGTGGTGCTCGCCGACACGCCGGCGATGAAGCTCAGCTTCGACGCGCTGTTCGCCATGCCCCGCGGCCTGCGGCTGCGGTTCGTCCGCGACGCCTACAAGCCGCTGCTGAAAGACCGCCGCCGGCGCCTGGCCGGTGGCGGCCCGGCCTAGACGCCCGCCCGGGCCCGAGCTGGCGCCCGGGCCCGCCTCGGCTCAGTCGTCGCCGAGGAACGCCGCCGGCAGCTTGTGGCCCGGCACCTGGTCGGGCGTGTAGATCTTGGGATCGCCCGGATAGGCGACCGACCAGTTGTGGGCCGAGTACCAGTCGAGGCGGTTCTCCTGGGCCGGGTTGACCCGGTCCTGATGGGAGAAGTTGCCCTTGGCCATCTGCTGCTTGGTCCAGGTCACCCAGGCGTCATAGACCGGGCGCATGCTCGCCGGCACGATCCCCTGGGCCTTGAAGTCCTTCTCGTCCGTCGCGGTCTTGGCCATGGGCACCCGCAGCGTCGATGAGTAGCCGGGGGCGCCGAGGGTCAGCGGGATCTGGTTGGACTGCACGTCATAGGGAGCGTCGTCGGGCTTGGCCTGGAAGGCGTTGTACATCGGCTCGGCCGCGTCGTCCTCCTGGTTCATCGGCTTGACCCCGAGGATCTGCTCGATCGTCTTGACCATGTTCAGCTGGGTGTAGTACGTGTCGTCGACGCCCGGCTTGGAGTAGGGGCTGATCACGTCGACCGGGCCGCGGTGGCCGTCGACGTGGTCGACACCGTTCTGGGTGTCGTCCTCGACCACGAAGATCGCCGTGCTCTTCCAGAATTTCGAGTGCGAGATCTTGTCGACCACGCGGCCGACCGCGAGGTCGTTGTCAGCCACCTCGGCCACCGGATCGGGGTCACCCTCACCGACGCCCATGGTGTGGTCGTCCATCAGCCACATGAAGGACAGGCCGGGCATTTTGTTGGCCTTCTCCTGCTTCTCGAAGGTCGGCAGCCAGGTGTCGACCCGGTACTGATCCGGCACGCCCAACTGGAAGTTGGGGAAGCAGTGGTCGGTGATCGCGTTGAGCGACGGGATGTCGGACTCGGTCTTGACGTACTGGCAGGGGTCCGAGATCGGCTGGGGTCCCTGATGGCCGTCCTGGAGCCAGCGGGACTCCTGGTAGAAGTCGTCCCAGCTCGGGGTGTCGGCGGGCAGGTTGTAGGGGTTGTACATGTACTCACCGAAGTTCTGCACGCTCACCCCGGCCTTCTCCGCGGCGTTCCACAGGAAGCCGTCGCGCTGGTAGGCCAGCGAGTCACCGCCCTGGGAGGGATAGGAGCGGTAGAAGGCGCCGAACTCCTTCTCCACGTAGTCATTCGCCTCGGCCTGGACGATCCAGTTGTGGCCGTCGGCCGACAGCGTGCCCTCGTCGTAGAAGTTGTCGAGGTCGCCGAAGCGCTCAGCCAGCGCCTGGAAGTTCGGGGAGACCTCGCCGCCGAACTGCGCGTCGGCCGGGTCGCCGTTGCCCTCGCCGAGGCCACCGTAGATCTGGTCGTAGGTGCGGTTCTCCTTGACGATCACCACGATGTGCTTGATCGGCGAGGCACCGCCGAGCTTCTTGGGGATCACCGAGGGGACGGTGTCGTAGGCGCCGGAGTTGATCGGCTTGATCTGGTTCCAGTCGTTGTCGCGGAACACCGTGGTGGTGTTCTTGGCGATCTGCGCCGCGCTCGGCATGCTGAACAGGGTGACGCTGCCGGTGTCGTCGTAGGTGTTGTGGTCGGTGGCGATGCTCGTGTCCGGGCCCTTGTTGATCGTCGAGGCCGGGCCGCGGGCGCCGATGCCCTTGTCGTTGGTGACGACGACCGACGTGGCGCCGAGCGCCGGGTCCGCCTGCACGGCGACCGGATACCAGTCGGTGGGCAGCAGGCCGAGGTACTTGATCGTCGTGTCCATCCCGGTGTAGCGGTACACCGCGATCGCGTTGTCGCGCCCGATGCTCACCAGCAGGTCGTCGCCGACCTGGCTGATCGAGTTGGCGTAGGAGCCGACCGAGGCGCCCGGGACCGGGTTGGTCTTGACGGTCTGGACGACCTTGTTCGTCGCCTCGTTGATGACCGAGAAGCTGTCGTCGTTGGAGTTGGCCACGAACAGCGCGTTGCCGTTCTGGTACAGCGCGGTGGGCTGCAGGCCGACCCGGATCTCCTGCTCCTCCTTGCCGGTGGTCAGGTTGACCACCGAGACGGTGCCGGTGGTCGCCGCACCGGTCACCTTGGAGGCGACGATCGGGGTGCCGTCGGACAGGTTGGTGAACTGATCCGGGTTGCCGTCGGCGGGATAGCCGCCCTCGTTGGAGACGTAGGCGACGGTGCCGTTGTCGGCCAGCACCACCTGACGCGGCGCGTTGCCGACGGAGATGTCGTTGACCAGCTTGTTGGTCTGGGTGTCGATCACCCCGAGGGAGTTGTTGCCGTTGAGGGCGACGTAGAGGCTGTTGCCGTCGGGTGACAGCGACATGCCCGAGGGGATCCAGTCACCCGAGGTGTTGGTCGGACCGACGTTGGGGTTGCACTCCGAGGAGCTCGGGCTCGAGCCGCACAGCGGGATGAACGCGGTCTGGGTGGCCGAGCCGGTGCTCTGGTTGAAGGCGAAGCGCGCCACCCCGCCGGTCTGGGGCACGTAGATGGTCGATCCGTCGGGTGAGAACAGCGGACCGTCGGGCGACACCGAGGTGTCGGTGCTGCCGCCGATCTTGTTCGCCAGGTCGATGTGGGTGACGATCTCCTGGGTCTGGAGGTTGAAGATGACCAGCGCGCCGGTGTAGTCGTTCCAGCCCAGCGCGGCCTCGTACTCGCCGTTCGGGCTGATCGAGCTGGTGATCAGGCGCTCCTGGTCATCCAGCAGCCGGGTGCCCAGCGGGGAGATCCACTGGTTGGTCGGCAACAGCACGCCGTTGGCGTAGCTGGAGCCCACCTGCTGGGTGGAGAAGGGGTTGAAGCCGGCGATCGCCGCGGAGGCGACACCGACGAGCGCGGCCATGACGAGCAGGCCGGCCACCAGCGCGGCACGGGCATGAATCCGACGGTGAGGCCGGTGCAACCCACGTACAGAAAACGACACAACTACCTCCACCCCGCGGCATGTGCCACGCGCGTGCAACTTGTCTTGGATACCCAGAAGTGCGCCCGGGCCGCCCTGACGGACGACCCCCGAGAGCGAAGGTTGCCTGATTTGCGAAGAGAGTTGTTAGAAAGCTGTAAACGCGACGGAGATCAACCCCGCGCTCACATCCCGGCGGCGATCAGTCCTCGCCGGTGAACTCCCGACCATGGTTCACATTCGGTTCACCTGGCTCGCCCCTCCCTGTCTAGAGTCCCGGTCGTGACCGTCGCCCTGGTTGCCCGCGGGTTGAGCAAGCGCTTCGATGACACCGTCGCGGTGGACGGCGTCGACCTCAGCGTGGAGGCCGGCGAGGTCCGCGGGCTCCTGGGACCCAACGGCGCGGGCAAGACGACCCTGCTGCGCATGCTGCTCGGCCTCATCGCGCCCGACCGCGGCAGCGCCGAGCTGCTGGGCCACAGCCTCCAGGAGCTGGGAACACGCGCCCTGGCCGGCGTCGGCGGCTTCGTGGAGGACCCGAGCTTCTACCCCTACCTGTCGGCGCGCCAGAACCTCGGCTTGCTCGCCGAGCTCGACGGTCGCCGCTCGGCTCAAGCGGTGATCGACACGGCGCTGGAGCAGGTCGACCTCGCCGCCCGCGCCGATGACCGCGTCGGCGGCTACTCCACCGGCATGCGCCAGCGCCTCGGGATCGCCGCTGCGCTGATCCGGGCCCCGCGGCTGCTGCTGCTCGATGAGCCGACGAGCGGACTCGACCCCGCCGGCGCCCGGGCGGTGGCGGCGCTGGTCAGCCAGCTGTCCGCCGACGGGGTGGCGATCCTGCTCTCCAGCCATCAGATCGGCGAGCTCGAGCGGGTCTGCTCGGACTACTCGGTGATGCGCGCCGGCCGACTGGTGTGGTCCGGCAGCGCCGCCGAGCTCGAGCGCGAGGCGCCCGCCTCCGCCTACTCGCTGCACACCAGTGACGACGCCCGCGCCCTGGCGCTGGCGGTCGAGCACCCCGACGAGCTCAGCGCCCAGCCGGCGCCGCGCGGGGGCCTGACGGTGATGGCACGCCCCGAGGCGCTCGACCGGCTGGTGGCCGAGCTCGGCGACGCCCGCGTGCTCATCCGCCGGCTCGAGTGGCTGGTTAGCCCCCTGGAGAGCATGTTCTTCGCCCTGACCGAGCCCGACCAGCCCGCCGAACTGGACCCCCACGCGTTCGCCGAGCGGATCCTCGCCCAACGATGAGCACCCTGACCACACCCGCCGCCCTCGGGTCGACCGCGCCGCCCGAGATCACCGGGGGCCAGGGCCTCGTCTCGGCCTTCCGGGTCGAGCTGCGCAAGCTCGCCGCCCAGAGCGCGGTGCGGCTGCTCGGCCTCATCTGCCTGCTCGGCCCCTTCGCCTATGCGGTGGTGCTGTCGATCCAGTCGGGTACGCCGGCCGACTCCCTGTTCGGCTTCTGGGTCCACACCTCGGGCTTTGCCATCAGCCTGACCCTGCTCGGCTTCGCCGGCTCCTACGCGTTCCCGCTGATCGCCGGCATCGTGGCCGGCGACATCTTCTCCTCCGAGGACCGGCACGGCACGTGGAAGACGATCCTCACCCGCTCCTGCACCCGCGAGGACATCTTCGTGGCCAAGGTTCTGGCCGCCGCCGCCGTCGTCATCGGGCTGTCGCTGCTCATCGCCACGGCCAGCGTGGTCGCGGGCATCGTCGCCTCCGGCGCCCATGCGCTGGTCAACCTGAGTGGCCAGCTGACCTCGACCGGACGCATGCTCGCTCTCACCGTGGTGGCCTGGCTCTACTCGCTGCTGCCGGTGCTCGCCTACGTGTGCCTGGCCATCCTCTTCTCCGTCGCCACCCGCAACGGCATCCTCGGGGTGCTCGGCCCGATCGTGGTGACCCTGGCCACCCAGCTGCTCGACCTGGTCGGCAAGGGCATCACCGTGCACACCCTGCTCATCGGCGGGGCCTTCGACGGCTGGCACGGGCTGTTCACCTCCTCCCCGTTCCTCGGTCCCCTGCTCATCGGGATCGCGGTGTCCCTGGCCTGGTGCGCGGTCACCCTCGCGCTCAGCTGGCGGATCCTGCGTCGCCGCGCCTTCCTCACCACCTCGACCGGCACGCGCGGGGCGAACTGGATCGCACCGGTGCGGACCGTGGCGATCACCATCGCGGTGGTCGCCCTGCTCGCGCTGGCCTGCTCGATCGGCCCCACCGGCGTCACCGCCACCCGCGTGGCCGGCTCGATGGGTGCGGCCTTCAACCACCTCACCCTGTACCAGCAGGCGCTGATCGGCCGCAGCGCACCGCCGAACGCCCACTTCGACGTCCAGCCCCAGTGCAACCGCCGCGGCACCGCGTCGGTCGGCCCGGGCGACTGGAACTGCAACATCTACATCTACCAACCGCAGCTCAAGTCGGTCCCCTACCAGCTCACGAACGTCGAGTACGACGTCAGCGTCGCCTACAACGGCTGCTGGAAGGCCGCCTCCCCGCCCGCCTTCGTCGGGGGCCAGACCATGACCGATGACCGGAACAAGCCGGTCGCCAACCCGCTGTTCACCGCCTACGGCTGCTTCAACATCCTCTAGGTCGTCACGGTGAGCTCGCCCAGGCCGAGGGCGAGCAGCGTGTCGCGCATCGCCGTGCCCATGGCCACGCACGCCGGGTGATCGACGTACTCGGACGTCGGCCCGCCGTCGGTGAAGCAGGCGACCCACAGATGGCCCCGCGGGGTGGTGAGCATGCCGGCGTCGTGGCGCACGCGCCCGGCGGTGCCGGTCTTGTGCCGGAAGTCCGCGTAGTACCAGACCAGGCGGGCCAGCGAACGGCGATCCTGTTGAGCCGCGAAGGCGCCGCCGATCAACGGGTGGAAGATCGTGCCCAGCGCGTCCTGATGGTCGGCGATGCAGACACGACTGAACGTGTCGGCGGGTGAGCCGATCAGCCCGAGCAGGCGGCTGCTCCAGCCCCGCGCGGCGAAGCGCGCGTTGATCGCCTCGGGACCGCCGAGGAAGTCGATCAACACATTGGTGGCGGTGTTGTCGGACACCGAGATCATCAACAGCACCAGGTCGGCGAGCCGGTGCATGGTGGGGATCTGCCCGTAGCGCAGCAGGCCGTCATCGCCCACCAGGGCGGTCAACGACACCTGGACCGGACGGCTGAGGGCGAGGTTGTGCTCGCGCACGTCCTCGTCGATCAGCGCCGCCAGCAGCGACTTGACCATGCTGGCGCCGGAGAACAGCCGCTCGCGGTCGTGGCTGGCCAGGAGCTGGGGACCCAGCCGCAGCTCCCAGGCGGCGTCGAGCCCATGGGTCGCCGCGGTCCAGATCGCCTCGATGTCGCGTTCCACCGCCTCATTCCGTCACACCGCGGCGCCGCAGCTGCAATCTGGGATGCACACACGGGTGGCGGGGGTGGCGGTCTGTGGGACCACCACCCCCGTCGGCGTTGCCCCTCAGACCGGCTCAGGCAGCCAGTGCGCCGTCGACGAACGCCGCGAAGAGCCGGTGCTCGGCCGGACGCTGGGTCGGGAAGTCGATCACGGTCGCCTCGTTGAGGTCGAACAGCTGGCGATCGGCCGGGACCCACTCGCGGATCAGCTCCGGGGTGGTCTCCGGGTAGGAGCCCACCCCGACGTGGCGACCGATCCGCAGGACTCGGGGATCGCCATCGGTCTCGACACTCGTGAGCGAGTCGCCGCCCAGAGCCCGGGCCAGCGCCTCGGCGCCGCTTCCGACCGCGAAGATCGCCGCCCCCGCGGCGTCGGCCTCCGCGATCCAGGCGGTGAGGGCGGGGTCCAGCGCGTCGCTGAGCTCATCGCCGCCGACCACCACGGCGCAACCGACGCTGTGAGCCGGTGGCAGCGCCTCGCCCCGCTCGAGCCGCACGTTGGTGACCTCGAGGCCGCGCAGCGCGAGCTCGACGAGCAGCAGGCCCGCCGAGGTGTGCTCGTCCGTCTCGATCAGCACCGCACTGCCCGCCGGGGCCGCGTTCGCGGGAAGGCCGGCCAGCTTCCAGCGCCGGGTGATGGTGTGAGTGGTCTGCTCCTGGGTTGCGCTCATAGTTAAGTGACTCCGTGGAAATTGTGGGATTTGCGCTCCGCACGACAGCCGGGAGCGCACTCGCCAGCACCTCAGGGACCGGTGATGGCGATCCCAGGCGGCACTGCCGCTTGGGACACTGCGAGTGCGCTTCCCAACCTGGCCTCCACTATAGGCAACAATCCTTGTCGGGTTTATGCTCTTTTGGTCTCGGGCCCCCGGACGGGTATCACTGGCTGGCGCCCGAGCGGAACCCGGTGGCCAGCCTGGACAGCTCGTGGCGCTCGATCACCCGGTCGATCAGCCCGTACTCGACCGCCTGCTCGGTGGTGAGGAAATGGTCGCGGTCGAGGTCATCGTGGATCTCCGCGGCCGGCTTGTGGGTGTGCTTGGCGTAGATGTCCTCCATGTGGCGGCGGATCTCGAGGATCTCCCGGGCGTGGATCTCGATGTCCGAGGCCTGGCCCTGGAAACCCCCGAGCGGCTGGTGGATGAGGATCCGCGCGTTGGGGAGCGCCATCCGCTTGCCCGGCGCCCCGCCGGCCAGCAGCAGCGAGCCCATCGACATGGCCACGCCGAAGCAGATCGTCTGCACGTCGGGGGCGATGAACTGCATGGTGTCGTAGATGGCCAGGCCCGAGTAGACCTGCCCGCCGGGTGAGTTGATGTAGATGGAGATGTCCTTGTCCGGGTCCGAGGACTCGAGGTGCAGCAGCTGGGCCACGACCAGGTTGGCCACCTGGTCGTCGATCGCCGAACCGATGAACACGATCCGCTCGTTGAGCAGCCGGCTGTAGATGTCGAAGCTGCGCTCACCGCGAGCGGACTGTTCGACGACCATCGGGATCAGGCTCATGAGATGTATCCTTTCGACAACTACATGGTTGACAAAACAGAACATAGCAACCAGTTGGTTGTCAATAGCGTGGATATCGACAGTGCCCCCGAGGACGTGTTCGACCTGCTGGCCAGCGAGGCGGGTCGCGACAGCTGGCTCGAGCCCGACCCCGATCGCACGATCGTGGTCGAGGACGAGCAGCCGCCGCGCGGCGAGACGTCCGGCCGGATCTCCTGGTGGTGGTGGTCGGGTGAGGACGCCCCGCGCCAGGTCGAGCTGTGGGTGGTGGGGATTCCCGCCGGCAGTCGTGTGATCGCCATCGAGAGCGCACCGGCGATGCCGCTGACCATGCTCGCCCAGGCCTGCGCGGTTGCCTGACCTCGACCGCATCTTCGGCGCGCTGAGCGATCCGACCCGGCGCGCGATGCTCGAGACGCTGATGGCCCAGGGCAGCACCTCCGTGCCCGCGCTCAGCGCCCAGCTGCCGATCAGCCGCCAGGCGGTGGCCAAGCACGTGCAGGTCCTCGACGAGGCGGGCCTCATCGAGCGCGCCGAGATCACCGGGCGCGAGGTGCACTACCGGCTGGCTCCGCGGGCGCTGACTCCGGCGGTCGACTGGATGGGCCACGCCGACGCCGCGTGGTCAGGCCGACTCGATCGCCTCAAGCGGGCGGCCGAGTCCCGCGCTTGAGGCGAGCGCGAGGGGACTCTGGGCTCAGCTGAGGAGAGTTGGGTCGGTGGTGATCGATCGGTCCCGTCGCGCGCGGTTTGGCGAGCTTGGGATCGAGCGCAGCGCTCGATGACGAGTGTCGCGCGCGGGTGAACGGGGTCGAGGCCCGCAGACTCCTAGCTTGTCGACCCCCGTCCCTGGCCACGCTCGATCGCGCGCGAGAACCAGCATCGCGCGCAGCGCGATCCACAGCAGCCCCATCCGCGCGCGACGCTCCGCTGGGGCGACCACTCACTGCACCTTCTCCCCAGCCAGGACCGCCAACCGCTCGAGGGCGAGCGAGCGGAGGCCTCGCGGTCAGCGAACGCAGGTAAGTGCACAACCCCCCAGCCGTTGCGGAGGCGTCGTGCACTTATCCACCCAGGGCGCAGGTTTCTGCTCACCCCCCCCGGCGGGCACCGGGGGGGTCGGGCAGTTATCGACGCTCAGCAGTACTCACACAGCGGCTCGGCGCCCGAGGCGGCGAGCTCGATGTTCTCCGCGCTGCGGACGCCGGCCACCGCGGGCACGGCGACCGCACGGGTGCGGTAGAGGTGGACGAGGGTGAACAGCGCCGCGGCGGCCGAAACGCCGATGACCACGGCGATCGCGGCGTGGGCGTGGGGCAGCAGCTGGCCGTGGACCGCGGCACCCGAGTCTCCGAGGATCGCGGTGACGACGGCGAGGATCACCGCGCCACCGATCTGCAGGCTGGTGTTGAGCACGCCGGAGGCGAGCCCCTGCTCGTCATCGGCCACCCCGGCGGTGGCCTGGGTGTTCACCGCGGCGAAGCACAGGGCGAAGCCGATACCGATCAGCAGCATCGTCGGCAGCATGAAGCTGACATAGGACATGCCGGGCGTGACGCGCAGGAACAGCGCGTAGGCGGCCGCGAAGGCCGCCAGGCCGGCGAGGATGACCACCGGCGTGGAGAACCGGGCGATCAGGCCACCGACCCGGGGCGCCCCGGCGAGGACGATGAGGCCGGCGGGCAGGAAGGCCATGGCCATCCCCAGCGGGCTCCAGCCGAGTGAGTCCTGCACGTACAGCGTGACGATGAACTGGAAGGCCACGTAGCTGCCGAACATCGCCGCGGCCGCCACGTTGGCGTGCACCAGCGCGGGGGAGCGGAGGATGCCGAGGCGCAGCAGCGGATGGGCGTGGCGGCGCTCGATCGTCACGAAGGCGACCATCAGGGCGGCGCTGCTGGCCAGGCAGGCGATGGTGGCGACGCTGGTCCAGCCGTGGGCCGGCGCCTCGACGACGGCGTAGACGAGCAGCAGCAGCGAGCCGGTGCCGCTCAGGGCGCCGAGCAGGTCGAAGTGCTTGAGCGAGAACGACGCGACGCTCGCCCGGGGGATCACGCGCCAGCCGGCGGCGAACAACAGCAGAGCCACCGGCCCGGGCACGAGCAGCGGCGCACGCCAGCCCAGCTCGGTGAGCAGCCCGCCGAACACGAGTCCGAGTGAGAACCCGGAGGCGCCGCACAGGGTGTAGACGCCGAAGGCGCGCCCGCGGGCCGGCCCCTCGGCGAAGGTGGTGGTGAGGATGGACAGACCGGCGGGGACGCTGAAGCCGGCCGCGGCACCCTTGACGAAGCGGAGCGCCACGAGCGAGATCTCGGAGGAGACCAGGCCGCTGATGACCGACGCGATCCCGAACACCGCGACGGCGGCGAGGAACACGGTCCGGCGGCTGACCAGGTCGGAGGTGCGGCCGCCGAGCAGCAGGAAGCTGCCGTAGCCGAGCACGTAGCCGCTGACGATCCACTGCAGCGAGCCCGAAGCGAGGTGGAGGGCACGGCCGATGGTCGGGAGCGCGACGCCGATCATCGAGAGGTCGAGGCCGTCGAGGAACAGCGCGCCGCAGACCACGACGAGCAACGTCCAGATCGCGGGCGTCCAGTTGAGGTCGCGCACCTGGAGGTGAGGCGCCGCGACGGAGGGGGGTGTCTCGAGGAGAGTGGAGGGCATGGCCGACATTCTAT
The DNA here is from genome assembly GCA_965198695.1 of Solirubrobacteraceae bacterium. Classification (GTDB taxonomy): domain Bacteria; phylum Actinomycetota; class Thermoleophilia; order Solirubrobacterales; family Solirubrobacteraceae; genus Palsa-465. Next base: position 129,390 of record CBDAPW010000005.1, read on the forward strand.
GCACAGTCAACTAATGCACAACCATCATTTGCGCACACATAAGATTCTTATGCACATAATCACCTGCTCAGCGCTAGGATCATTGAGGCGATGACAACTGCGGAGCGCGACCCAGCCGGCAGCGAGGAACCGCGTGACGAGCACACGCTGGCGTCCGACTGGCACGACGTGCTCAACCGCTATCACCGCACGACCTGCGCACTCGACCGCGCCCTGAACACCGACCACGGCATCACCGTGAGCGACTTCGAGGTGCTCCAGGAGCTGTACGCCGCCGAGGGCTGCGTGCGCATGCACGAGCTGGCCGAGCAGGTCCACCTCACCCAGAGCGCACTGTCGCGGCTGATCACCCGCCTGGAGAAGGCCGGTCTGGTCTCACGCGGCATCTGTGAGGAGGACCGCCGGGCCATCTGGACCGAGATCACCCCGGCGGGCACCAGCTGCTACGTCGCCGCCCGCCCAACCCACCGGGCGATCCTGCGCGAGCTCTCTGACCAGCGCTGAGGCGCCGGGCCGCTCCCGACTTCTGAGGCGACTTCTGCCGGCCGGCGCGGCGTTTCCCTCCCGGAGTCGCCTGGTATGACTGGGGAATGACCTCCCTTCCCACGCGCCCGCTCGGCACCAGCGGCCTCGACGCCACCGTCATCGGCCTCGGCTGCAACAACTTCGGTGGTCGCCTCGACCTCCCCGCCACCACCGCGGTGGTCGACGCCGCCCTTGACGCGGGCATCACCTTCTTCGACACCGCCGACATCTACGGCCGTCACGGCAACGGGGCCAGCCACCCCGGCCCGGGTCGTTCGGAGGAGCTGCTCGGCGAGGCGCTCAAGGGCCGTCGCGACCAGGTCGTGCTGGCCACCAAGTTCGGGATGGACATGGGCGACGACTTCGGCCCGGCCCGGGGCAGCGCCGACTACATCCGCCGCTCGATCGATGCGTCGCTCACGCGTCTGCACACCGACGCAGTCGACCTCTACTGGTACCACCGCCCCGACGGGGTGACCCCGATCCTCGAGACGCTCAGCGCCCTCCACGAGCTCGTCGTCGCCGGCAAGGTCAAGGCGATCGGCGCCTCGAACTTCTCCGCCGAGCAGCTCGAACAGGCGGCGGCGGTGGCCGAGGAGCACGACCTCACCCCGTTCACCGCGCTGCAGAACGAGTACAGCCTGCTCAAGCGTGCCCCCGAGCGCGACGGGACACTGACCGCCTGTGAGCGCCTCGACGTGGGCTTCGTACCGTTCTTCCCGCTCGCCTCGGGGCTGCTCACCGGCAAGTACAGCCGCTCGGGCGACCGGCCGAGCGGCGCACGACTGTCGGGCCGCGAGAACCTCGCCAGCGACGGCGAGTGGGACCTCATCGACGCGCTCCAGCAGTACGCCGACGATCGCGAGCTGACGCTCACCCAGGTGGCGATCGGGGCCCTGCTGGCCCAGCCCGCGGTGGCATCAGTCATCGCCGGGGCCACCAAGCCCGAGCAGATCGCCGCCAACGTCACTGCGACGGAGTGGGCGCCCAGCCAGGAGGACCGGGCCGCGCTGGCGGACCTGCTCTCAGGCGCCGCGCTCTAGGGGCGCTGCATGCCGGGGGTGGTCTCAGCGACCTCCCCCGGCACCATCAGCGTTGGTTCAAGTTCAAGCGGCGAGCCGCTCCAACTGCGGGACGGGACCACAGCTTCGGATGTCATCCGCGAGCTTGTCGGCCGTGACCTGCTCCCAGCGGCCCGAGTCCACGAGGACCTCGAGCAGCAAACGGGTGTCCGCAATGGACTCCTGGGCGCTGCCATCCGCGCTCAGATCACTGCAGAACAGCAGGCTGTCAGCTGCGTAGCGAATCCGGTCCTGCTCACCGGATTGCAGCTTGCTCGGCCCCAGCTCATTCAGCGTCTGGAGCACGCGACGGTAGGCATTTGTACGTTCAGGGCTCATATGGGCCTCCCTGTGTCGCGGAGATGCTTGTGTGTAAGCATCTTCTCTAATCGGCTCACCTCTGACTTTAGACAAGTGGCCAGAGTTCCCTACTCACTTCTTATACGGATTGAGGAACGGTTCGGGTCAACTGCCGAGCCGGACGTACCCCGTAGAGGGTTACTAACCCCAGGACGAGGAACGCAATCCACGGGGCTCCGGTGCACAGGCTGACGATCACCGCGACGACCAGACCCCCGGCGTTACCGGCCAGCAGGAGCATGCCGGTGGCCACACCGCCGGCGGAGCCCATGCGCCGCTCAATCAGCTCGAGCATCACCGGCAGGGCGGCGAGCAGGATGAGGCCGATGGCCGGGACGAACACGAAGTCGAGGGCCTCGGCATGGTGGAGGATGGCCAACAGGACACAGCAGCCGCTCACCCAGGACACCGCGGAGATCATGTAACGACGGGCAGCGTCGTGGCGGGCCACCGAGGGCGGGAACAGCGCACAGCCGATCACCCCGGCCAGCAGCATGGCCGCCAGCATCAGCCCGGCGGCGGTGGAGGAGATGCCGTCGTGCTGGAGGATCGGTTGGAGGTAGGTGGACAGCGCGACGAACACACCGACGCCGACGAAGGCGAGCTGGGCCAGGGTCTTGGACAGCGGTACCGCCCACACCGCCTTCAGTTCCGCGAGGCTGATCGCCGCGGCGGGGCCCGATTCGGTGGGTGGACGGGCGATGAGCACGCCGGTCAGGACGAGGAAGGCGATCAACCCGAGGATCGCCTGGATGGGCAACAGCGGGCCGAGGCTGTGGGAGTGCTCGAGCAGCGGCCCCATGGCCAGGGCGACGATCGAGCCGACGAACTGCCCGGCTGAGCCGGTGGCGATCCCCGCCGGCCGCTGGCGCTCGGGGAGATAGCCGGTGGCCACCTTGGTCAGCGCGTTGAGGACCAGCGGCTGGGCGATGGCCACGAGCAGCTGGCCGCCCAGGGCCCAGGCGTAGTCCTGGTCGACCAGGCGGATGAGCCCGCCGGCGGCGGTCAGCCCGGCACCCGCGATGAGGGTGCTGCGGAACCAGCGGTCGAGGGCGAGGCCGGCGGGCAGGGCCAGCAGCACGTAGAGGAGCGGGAAGACGTTGGCGAGCCAGCCGATCGCCGACTGGGAGGTGTGGAAGTCGCGGGCGACGTCGGTGTCGATCGGGGCGAAGGTCAGCCACAGCATCTGGGTGGCGGCGACCACCGCGGCGTAGGCGATCACCACGCCCCAACCGCTGGGGCGCCGCAGGTTCATGGGGTGGCGAGCTCGGCCAGGCCGGGGGGGCCGAGCAGCGCCAGGGTGGCCAGCAGATCGCCCGCGGCGTCGACGATGTACCGCGCGTCGGGGCCGTCGGCCATGTAGTGGGCGAGCCCGGGCTGGGCGCCGTCGCGGAACTCCAGCTCGGCGTCCACGGTGCTCAGCGCGGTGGGGGCGATCGGCGGCGGGGTGGGACCGTTCGCCGGCGGAGGGGGCTCGGTGGCGAGCAGCTCCTCCTCGAGGAGCCCCCAGTAGACGGTGTTGTTGACGTGGTCGGCCAGGTCGGTGTCGACCCGACGGAAGCGCCAGTCGAACAGTGCCACGCCGTCGCCCGGCTCGGGGCGGGGGTGGGTGAGGCGGTGGGACACCGGCCGCTCGCCATAACCGTTGTTGGCGAGGCGGTCGAACTCATCCTGGGTGATCCGCGAGGGGTGGCGGCTGACCGGGTCGAGGTGGACCCACAGGGCGGTGGCGTCGACGTCGGCGCGATCGGGATCGTCCAGCGGCGAGATGATCGTGCGCCGCTCGGCGACCAGGCGACCCACCCCGCTGCAGAAGGTCCGCACCAGCTGGGGTTCGTTGATGGCGGGAAAGCGGTTGACGCGGATGCGCGCGCGACGCAGGATCCAGAAGGCGTGGCCGGCCACCCCGGCGTCGTCGACGTCCGCATAGGCGATGTCCTGCATCCAGCGGGCGATGGCGTCCAGGCGCATGCGACCCGACGGGGCGCAGTCGGCCAGGCCGGGTCGCATCTCGAGTCCGAACACCCGGCCGTGGGTGGGGAGCGGGACGAGTTCGTCTGCGGACCGAGGGCTCATGAGGTCGCGGAATCTAGAAGGTCCCGCGTCAGCACGGCCTCAAGGACCGACGGTCGTCGGGTTCAGTGATCGCCCTCGACGGCGGGGTCCTCGGTGCTCGGGTCCCGCCAGGCGGGGTCGATCTCGTCCTCGTACACCTTGGGGTCGCCCTTGGGTTCGAACTCGGCGGGCATCGAGCCGAAGTTCATCGCGCCGAAGGGCGGCTCGAGCGAGGCGTTGAGCGAGGGTCCGGGGTCCGGGAGCACCGCGGGCACCATATGGGGATCGAAGGGCTTCCTGCGTGGCCAGAGTCTCATGCAAACAAGCTACTCCGCATGGGCGATGACGGACTCGAACCGCCGACATCCTCGGTGTAAACGAGGCGCTCTACCAGCTGAGCTAATCGCCCGGGCGGGCCCTAGGGTAGTGCGGAGCGGCTAGGACGATTTCTCGTCGTGGCCGCCGAACTGCTTGCGCATCGCCGACAGCAGCTGGTTGGCGTACTCGGCGTTGCCGCGTGAGGTGAAGCGGGCGTACAGGGCGGCGGTAAGCACGTCGGCGGGGACGCCCTCGTCGATGGCGGCGTGGATCGTCCAGCGGCCCTCGCCCGAATCTGAGACCTTGCCGTGGTACTCCTCGAGCTGCGGGGACTCCACCAGCGCGGCGGCGGTCAGGTCCAGCAGCCAGGAGGCGATGACCGAGCCGCGGCGCCACACCTCGGTGATCGCCGTCAGGTCGAGGTCGTAGTGGTAGAGCTCCTCGGCGTTGGCGATCGGCGCCGTCTCGGCGTCACTGGTCTGGGCGAGGCGACCGATGTTCGCGTGCTTGAGGATGTTGAGACCCTCGGCGTAGGCGCCCATCAGCCCGTACTCGATGCCGTTGTGGACCATCTTGACGAAGTGGCCCGCGCCGGCCGGACCGGTGTGCAGGTAGCCCTGCTCCTCCTGGAGGGGCTCGCCGTCGCGGCCGGGGGTGCGCTCGACGTCGCCGAGACCCGGGGCGAGGGACTTGAAGATGGGATCGAGGATCCCGACCGCCTCATCGGTGCCGCCGATCATCATGCAGTAGCCGCGCTCGAGGCCGAAGACGCCGCCGGAGGTGCCGACGTCGACGTAGTGGATGCCCATCGGCTCGAGCTTGCCCGCACGCTTGAGATCGTCGTGATAGTGGCTGTTGCCGCCGTCGATGAGGATGTCGCCCACCTCGACGTGCATGGCCAGCTTGTCCAGCGTGTCGTCGGTGAAGGCGGCCGGGACCATCGTCCAGATCGCCCGCGGCGGCGACAACTTGGAGACCACGTCCTCATAGCTGGAGGCGGCGGTGGCGCCGGTCTCCTTGGCGAGGGCCTGGGTGACGTCGTCAGAGACGTCATAGACGACGAGCTCGTGCCCGTCCTTGACCAGGCGCCGCACCATGTTGGCGCCCATTCGACCGAGACCGACCATGGCTAGCTGCATGGCCTCACCCTAGCTGAGGCGACCGCCGTGCCGCGTTGCGCGGTGGTTACCGCGCCGGCGCCGCGCTGCCGATCAGCTCGGAGATCGACGCCGCACCGCTGGCGCGCACGCGGGCGGCCAGCTCACGGTTGATCCGGGCCGGCCACAGTGGCCCGCCGTAGATGAAGCCGGTGTAGGTCTGCACCAGGGTGGCGCCGGCGAGGATGCGCGCCCACACATCCTCGGCGTCGGCCACCCCGCCGACCGACACGACGATCGTCGTACTGCCGGCCAGGCGCGCGTGGAGGCGGGCGAGCACGGCGAGGCTGCGCGCGCGCAGCGGCGGGCCCGAGACACCGCCGCCGCGGAAGCCGGCCACCGCGGCGCGGGCGCCCGGGGACAGCACGTCCCGGTCGACGGTGGTGTTGGTGGCGATCACCCCGGCGAGGCCCTCGGCCACCGCGAGGTCGGCGACCGCGTCGACGTCGGCGTCGGCCAGGTCGGGGCTGATCTTCACCAGCAGGGGCGTGCCGGCGGTGTGCGGGGTGACCGCGGCGATGATCGGCGCCAGCCCGGCGACGGTCTCGAGCGAGCGCAGGCCCGGCGTGTTGGGCGAGGAGACGTTGAGCACGAGGTAGTCGGCCAGCGGCGCCAGACGCCGGGCCAGCGCCGCGTAGTCCTCGGCGGCGCGCTCGAGCGGGGTGTCGCGGTTCTTGCCCAGGTTGGCGCCGAGCACGGGAGCCCCGGGAACGTCCCCCGGTGCCGCTCGGCCGGTCAGCCGAGCGGCGACCGCCTCGGCTCCGTCGTTGGGGAAGCCCATCGCGTTGACCAGCGCCCGGTCAGACACCGCCCGCACGATCCGCGGTTCGGGGTTGCCCGGCTGGCCGCGTGGGGTGACGGTGCCCACCTCGACCGAGCCGAAGCCGAGGGCGCCGAGGCCGGCGAACCACGTGGCGTTCTTGTCGAGGCCGGCGGCGACGCCGAGCGGGGAGTGCAGGCGCCGGCCGAGCGCGTCGAGGGCGATCTCCGGCGCGAAGGTGTACGCGGCGAGCGCCCGGGAAACCCGCGGGGAGGCGAAGCCGACCGACAGCGCGGTCGCCGCCCAGTGGTGGGCCCGCTCGGGCGGAACGCGGA
>CBDAPW010000006.1:0-188471 GCA_965198695.1 Solirubrobacteraceae bacterium
GGCTAACCCGGGTGCCCGATGGTCCGAGCCCTTCGCTGGGTGAACAGCTCCAGTGGCACGGGGAATGGTTGCTGATAGCCACTTGGGATGAGGCGCTGAGTAGCCCGGTCCGTATTCCGGAATTCGTTCAGGCTATGCATCGCGCCATCCCAGCGTCGGCGGCAGAAATTGGGGTGAGAGCCGAACCGCTGCTTGGAGCCGCGGCACGGTACGGGCAACTCCGTTCGCAGATGGGGCTTTCAGCCACGCCGAGTATTCCTATCGAGGTCGTCTCCCAGATGCCCACCATCGCCGTCATGGAGTTACTAGGAATCGACCCGGGGGCCCGCAGGGACTGGACGCTGCCAGGGTTTGCGTCTCAATCAAGTCTGGTCTCTCAACGCATCGCCCGCGTCAATCAACAGACCGACGTCCACGCTCGTCATAGGCAACGGCGGTGAGAACGAGACGGTGGAATGGGTAAACGCGGCCCTTTGCTGGCGTCAAGCGTAGGCTCACCGCCATGAGCAAGCGTGACGCCTACGACCGTGAAGCCATCGAGCGCCAGCTCGCGGCATGCCGGCAGCTGCTGGATGCCAAAAGTAGCTATAGGGAGGACTGGCGTGGGCGTGGTGGACCATTCGTCTCTGACACAGCCGATGTCATCCTGCACACGGTCCTGGCCCGCTCGACACGGACGTTCGAGGCCATAGTCTTGCTTGGCGGCCGCGGGTTCGGGGAGCAGATGGCAATGCTCAACCGCAGCCTGTTCGAGGACATCGTGGACGCTCAGTGGGTTTCACTTCCCCCGGAGCTCGCGGTACAGCGGCTGCGAGAACATCACCGCTATAGCAACCGACTCAAGCTCGATATCGCCGGCGCGTTTCCACAGTTCTTCGGAAGAGAACTCCCCGACCGCGACCCACCAATGGAGGACGAGGAGCGCAACTCAAGGGCGTTTTCGCCACCTACGGCCAGAAATCGTGGACGGCGCTCAGCCTGCACGAGCGATTTGCCGCCATTGCGGGGTGCTGGACCGACGACCTCTCCCGCAGCCACGTGCGGTTCTTCCATCTGTGGGTCCACCGCGAGAACAACGAGATGCTGCATCCGAGCACTCGCTTGCGAACATCGGTAGTCCCGAGGCGGCCGGAGATGGGGGAGCTGCGTTACCTGACCGGCTCGACCGAGCATCTAGTGAGCCAGGCGCTGTTCTGCGCCTTCTGGACCTACGCGCAGACGGCGTGGCTGCTTCTGGAGGAAGGTGGCGTCGACGAACTTGATCTGCTTTCGAGGGAGGTATATGAGCCGGGACTGACAGCGATGGCAGGCGCCACGCCAAGCCAGTATTGAGGCGCTTGCACTGCGCTCAACGAACGGTCAAGAGGTCGCAGCGTCGATTCGCCGCATGACCATGCTTATCGTCGCCAGAGCCTCAAAAGTGCTGTCTTGGTCGCGGTATACGGGCCGATGAGCGACCGGGTTGCGCAGAGCGGCGACGCAGCCTTGGGCCAGCATCCGCCAGCCATCCTGCTCTGCCTTGCGGTCGAGGCTATCCGCGGGCGCGAGCAAGAGCTTGGGCGAGCTACCGCCCAGGGCTTTTCCCGCCAGGTCTTGTCCCTCGATGTCGGCCAGCCCGCTGCGCTCACGCAGGAGCGTGTTGAGCGCGAACGCAGCAATGCGGACGGCCTCATCGAAGTGGCCCTGGGCGAGCGGTCGTGCGGCGTTCCCGGCAAACCCGGGGTGCAGCGAGGAAATCACAGGTTGCCCGGTAGTTCGTAGAAGTTTGTAGTGGCGGTCCGCCCGGCCTGTCCGCTCCTTTTGGGAGCGTTCTGGTCGCCAAACACAGTCCGAAAGGACAGGAGGACCGCCATGAAGAAGGTAACTGGACCGCAGGTCGTCTCAGGGCGGGAGGCGGCGGAGTTGCCGCTGCCCGCGGAGATTCAGGAAGCGCTTGGTGAGCTCGTCGGCGCCGCGAGAGAAGGACTGCTTGCGCTCAGCGTCGGCGTTGGGCTCAGGCTGGTGCACGAGCTGATGGAGTCCGAGGTCACCGAGATCGTCGGGCCCAAGGGCGCCTGGAACCCGGAGCGGAGCGCCAGCCGTCACGGCCATGAGGCCGGGTCGATGACCCTGGGTGGCCGGCGGGTGCCCGTCAGCCGCCCGCGGGTCCGGACCGTGGAGGGGCAGGAAGTTCCGGTCGCGACGTATCAGTACTTCGCAGACCGAGATCCGCTGCAACGGGCGGTGATGGACCGCATGCTCGCCGGCGTCTCGACGCGGAAGTTCGCCCGCGTCGCCGAACCCGTCGGCAGCGACGTTGAAGCGACCGCGAGATCGAAGGCCAAGAGCTCAGTGTCGGAGATGTTCATCGAGAAGACCCGCACCGCGCTGGGGGAGCTGATGAACCGCCGGTTGGACGACACGCGTCTGGCGGTGATGATGCTCGACGGCCTCGAGATCGCCGGCCGCGTTCACGTCGTCGCACTGGGCATCTCGACCGAAGGGGTGAAACTCCCGCTTGGGCTCTGGGAAGGATCGACTGAGAACGCGACCCTCGCGCGGGAATTGCTCGCTGACCTCGTGGACCGCGGCCTGGACCCGACGCAGGCGATTCTGTTCGTCCTCGACGGCGGCAAGGCGCTGAGAAAGGCTGTCAGGGACGTGTTCGGTGCGCACGCCCTCGTTCAACGCTGCCAAAGGCATAAAGAGAGGAATGTCACCGACCTGCTCCCAGACCGTGATCGCCAGAAGGTGCTCGCCCGGATCCGTGGCGCGTGGGCGCTCACTGACCGCGACCAGGCGCTCGCCGATCTCCAGACCCTGGCTGGGGAGCTGGAGCGTTCCTGGCCCGACGCCGCCGGGTCGCTGCGTGAAGGCATGTCCGAGACGCTGACGCTGATGGAACTCGGGGTCAGCGGCAAGCTCGCCAAGACCCTGTCCTCAACGAACCCGTGCGAGTCAATGATCGAAGTCGTCCGCCACACCCAGCGCAACGTGAAACGCTGGCAGGACGGGGACATGCGCAAACGCTGGACCGCCGCGGGGATGCTCCAGGCCGAACGGCAGTTCCGCAGGATCATCGGCTACAGCGACCTCGCGAAGCTGGTGATCGCGATCGAGCATCGCCACCTCCTTCTCCACAGCCAAAACGGGGGTGACACCCCGGTCCGAGAGACCGTTACCGTGTGACGCTCAACCCGGTGTGATCGTCGCCGAACTTCCACGACGATCCGGGCAACCTCGGAAATCAGCAGCGCCGGCTCGCCCGTATCTGACACCTCGAAGGCGTCCGGGGCCGCGGCCAGCTCATGGTCGTCGAGAACTGCCGGCGGCAACGCCGAGTAGTCGGCGGGCCGTGACCAGAACCGTTCACCTTCGATTTGGAGGTATTCGTCGATGGTCGTCACCTTGCGACAGGAAGGAAGCTCTCGCCGAGGTTGCAGTGCCAAGAGCCGTCGGTATTGCCGGACCTGCTGTACCACAGCCATGACTCGCGAAAGAGCAGCTCAGCGACCCGGGTTGCCTTCGCGGCTGGCATGCTCAACGTCCCCGTCAGGTCAGTGTCAGAGAGAGTCAGCGGAGGTGCGCCGCCCTGTCTGAGGGTGGACGCGGCCAGCATGAGAGCTCGAACGAAAGCGTCCAAGAACGGTTCGGCGCGGTCAACTGACGCCAACGACCTGACGCGGAGCTCGATTCTCTGCTGCGGGGGCTCTATACGGCCCAACGCGCCGGGCAACGACCGCAAGGCCTCATATACCTCCTCATCGTCTTCGCGTAGAACAGCCAGCCCGACTTCTTCGACGGTCGGCCATTCGCTCTTCTCAAGCCAGTGATTGAACACGCGTGCCAGCAGCGCTCGATTGTTGAACGCCCAGGCTTCAGCGACGTCGAGATGAGTTTGTACGGCGCCCATGGCTCAAGAGAATGCCGTAGTTTTTGAGCTCATGGCGGCCGTTCGATGTGTTGCGGAGCGTCTTCGCCGTAAGAAGAGACCAATGCCCGACCAGAACTCGTCACGCTCAGAGCGTATGAATAAGCAGTGGCTTCCCAGGCAGGCGGGTAGGCAGCTCCGCCATTGACCTTTAACGTCTGCAGACCGGAAAGCAGCTTGAGGTGCCACACCGTCAGGCCCGTCGCGTTCGCGCTGACTTCAAGGTCGTCGAGCGTTGCCGGTGAGCTGTCGTAGTACTGGTTGTCGATGGTTTCCTGAAGCTGGACCCAATTGCTCCGGGTGGGAAGCCTGCACGGCTCGGCGGGTGGAGGTGCGCCTGCATCATCGGCCCGGGGCCGCGCGTCGTGTCCAATGAATGCAAAGGGGTCGCTTGGCAAACGCCGGCACTGCTCTCTGTCGCTCATTGGCTCAGTCGCTCATTCGAGGCGGTCGTCGTCGGCGGGGTATTGGACGGTCGGGGCGCCCTGGGCACTGGACGGCGCGCCAGGCGGGTGGCCCTGAGCTTTGACTGCTCGTCAGGACGGGCACCCGGCTTCGTAGAAAAGGCCAGCGCCCTCCCACGTATCTCCTTGTGACGTCAGGCGCTGAATAGTGCGCCACTTCTAGGAATCCAAAAGGGCACCACTTATGTGGTGGCCGGGTTGGTCTCACGCTCGTGCGTTGGCATCGAGGATGGGGGCCGGGAAGAGGTGGTGAGCGCGTTGGACTGGGCTGAGATCAGGGCGTTGGCGACGCGAAGCGGGAGACCCTCGGCCCGCGTTCGGTGAACACGACTGTGGTCCTGTTGGCGCAGATTCTCGATTGCGCCGTCGAAGAGGAGCTGATCGCCAAGAACCCCGCTCGGGGCAAGAACCGGCGTGCAAAGTAACGCCGAACGCGAAAGTCATTCCTCGACAGCGCAGCCCAGACCGAGGCGCTGCTCGATGCTGCCGGCGATCTCGACCGTGAGGCCCGTGATACCCGTGTGCGCCGTCGAGCGATGCTGGCAATGCTCATCTTCGCCGGACTCCGTATCACCGAGCTGTGCGAACTCCACTGGCGCAGTGTCGACCTGGCGACCGGCTGGGTGCACGTCCAGAAGTCGAAGATGGACGCCGGCATTCGCAGCGTCAGGCTGCGCGGCGCTCTGCGTGAGGAGCTGGCCGCGATTCGCCCTGTCGACGCCGACCCGGATGCCTACGTGTTCGCGACGTCCACGGGTGGTCAACAGAACCCGTCAAACCTCCGAAACCGGGTGCTCGGGCCCGCGGCAGAGCGCGCCAGCGCGACGCTCACCGCCCGGGGTCTTTCGCCACTCCAGGCGGCGATCACGCCCCACAGTCTGAGGCGCACGTTCGCGTCCGTCCTCTTCGCGATCGGCGAGCCTCACCCGATCGTCATGCAGGAGATGGGCCACGAGCAGCCGACGATGACGCTCGGTCTCTACGCCCAGGCCATGCGCTGCTCGGACGCCGAGAAGGCTCGACTCCAGGCGCTCGTTGAGGGTCCCCCAAGACGCCGATCTGGCAGATATCGGCAGTCGCACCAGCGAGAGGGCCCTAGCGTGAGCTATCAGCGGCTGTCCGGAGGACAGGAAGTGCACCAGGTGCAGGCACTTCCGACGATGGACCCTACCGGGATCGAACCGGTGACCTCCTGCGTGCAAGGAGTCTGCGGCGTCAGTCCGATGCGGGTCGACAGCCAAAATCGCCTTTATTTGCTGGGTTTACCTTAAGCCTGGCGGTTGGCTGTGGGCTGGATCGCGGCGGCTGAGGCTTCCATCAGGCTTCCATGGAAAGCGAACGCTAGGCCCGCGGTCTCTGGAGCTCGAGCAGCTCGTTCGGCACCGTCAGCAGGTCGAGCGTGCGGCCGTTGTCATCGACGATCTCCACGAGCGCGGCACCGTCATAGATGTCGACCGCAGCGCCGAACGTCCCCGCCGGCCACTTCCCGATCTGCTCGCGAGGCGCGACCGGGTCATTCTCGCGGATGCGCTGTCGGATCATCGCCATACCGGGAAGGCTACTCATCGATGAACGCGGTGACCAGGCGCGGACAATCCTCCGCGTGCCTGAGCGCCCACGCCGTGCGAATGTTCGCGGTGCGGTCAGACCGGTCACGGAGGCCGCGGACCGGGATTACAACGTTGACGTTGACGCCCCAAGGTGGGTTCAAGCGCACGGCGACGATCGGATGCAGCATGGCGCCCGCCGCGATCGCCCTGTGGAGGTAGTCGATGTCGCTGGCTTGGATGTCGAGCAGCAGGCCGAGGAGTCGCGCCTTCGGTCCGCCGACGGAATGGTCCAGATTGAGGACGTAACTGGCGAGCTTCTCGCGGATGTTGTCGGCATCCTGGGTACTTCTAATCGCGGGCTAACGTTCGAGTAGCAAGTGTTGCGACGCTAGCGGTCTCGGTGATGCGCAGGGCGAGGGACTTTCGGGTCTGGATTGGCAATCAGTTGTCTGACGGTGCCTTTAGCATTTAGGAGATGAGTTCAGATTCTTCTGCCCTGGGTCCGTTGGCCACCCTACCCGAGGACCGCCGTGCAGTCGTACAAGCCTGGCTCGCCACCAGCATCGGCGACTGTGCGAGCTGTGGGCTGCCCGTGCTGATCGCTGATCCCCACTCCAAGGCCGACAAAGGGTTCCAGCACCTCGACTGCGCAGCCGTAGACCGCCTACCGGAAGCCGTTGTCGAACCTTTGTCTAAGAGCAATGACGCAAACGCTCGGCGGTCCGACTGGGGCTAACCCCAACGATGTGACTTCTGATTCGCCCCCGGGCTGTCATGGTGCGTGACGGGTGCCCTACCGTTTGGTCATGGCCGAGCTCGGGGATTACGAACGTCACGGCGATTCCAACGCGCCATTCGCTCTGACCAAGAAGCATGAACAAAATCAGCAGACAGCCGTTGCTCTACGCGAGGCCGTTTGCGGTCCTGTGCCACCACTGACGTGGGATGCCTACGCAGCAGAAGAACTGTGTCCGGGATGGGGCCCCCGTATCGCGACGGTAAGCGGTGGGAGTTCAGGGGCACGATGCACTTCACAGAAGACGAGTGCGTCCGGGTACGACGCCGAAGAATCCCGCTTCAAGGAAGTTCATGGCAACTGCCGTGCGTCAAGGCATTCCGTGTCGGGGTCCTCACGATGCATTGCGGTAAATGCTGCCCGGTGCCGCCGCTTTCACCGGGCCAACGAGCCGAGATCGGCCGCATTCTTGGTCGTCCCACTCCACCGTGCGAGCTGATGCGGGTGGCGCCTGGGGCTGTACTGCGGCCAACCTCATCGACAAGCGATCCCACTACAAGAACCTGACGATCCAATCCGCCTTCAGGGGGTCTACGTCGTGCGATCAATGCGGCCTGGATCCGGCGACGATCGTGGACGGTGAGGCCATCGGGCTTTCCGAGCCAGCACCTGACGGAGACAGGCAGACCGCGGTGCGAGAGACGACCGCGGCGCGGAAACCCACACGCGCCCAGTTAGAAAGGACAGTGCGCAAGTTTGAGGCAGAGATCAAGCGGCTGCGAGGCTCATAAGCGCGGGTATCCTCGGGCCGTCCGTCGACGCGGCGGTAGCCCTACGAAGTAATGCGCATCTGCTTCAGCCGGTCGTGCGCAGCATCTGGACCAGCGTCTTTGTACGGCTCGTCCCAGGAGACCTCGCCTGAGGCAACATAGGGCTCACCGTCCTTGCGACCGAGCACGAGCGCACAGTCACGATTCGTGGCTTGTCCCTTCGTTTCTCCCCAGATCCGGCTGACCTTGTTATTGGATTGGAGGTGGTCCTCGATCGTCTCGAGTAGTTGCAAGTTTGTCTTCGACCCGAGGTCGGTCCACATCTTGGCGGCTAACGCGAGTGCTTGCTCATCTCCCGGATTAGCGACGTCGCCGACCACAAGAACCGCCACGCCGGTCTTTGCAAGGACCCTCTCGACGCCCTGGAGGGTCCGCAGAAAGAACTCGGAGTAGGAGGCGTAGTTGTGACGATGATCGAGCTGCGCATTCAAGGTCTTGCGTCCCGCGCCTTGTTCCCGTCCGACGCCATCAAGACCGAGCAGCCAGAGTCGAATCCAGTTGGCCGTGCCGTAGTTCACGACCTGAAGATACGGCGGTGATGTCACGATCAGATCCACCGAAGCCGGCTTGAGCTTCGCGCCGAGTAAGGTAGTCGCGTCTTGATGGTGCGCTTTGCCAGTTGTTCCGGCGATGTCGTCTAGGTAGACGCGCGCCAGCTTGTCTCGTAGCCGCTCAAAGACATCCTGCGACAGCTTCTGGAGCTCGTGCTCCGCAATGAATTTGCGGACGTAGGTTGGCGACATGCTGAACGTATTGGGCATGCTGATGCTCAAGTACTGCGAGCTGCCGTCTCGGCGCCAACTGCCGTGCATGATGCCAGCCAACGACCCGGCAACCATGAGCTCTTCGCGGGACCAGGAAGTGATGGGCTTGCTTATCAATCGTGCGCGGACAAAGCACAACTGCTTGAGCGTGGTCTCGTGGTACAGCATCCGGATGTCGTCCGAAACGTCAGGATCCACGTGTCCTGTCTGCTTGTAAGCCTTCTCCAGCTCAGTGACAAACTTCTGCACAGCCTCCCACGATGGCGGATGGGCCTTGGCCTTCGACAGGACGTAGGCCAACGGATTTAGGTCGTTGCAGATGACTCTGCGACCAGCCAGACGCGACTGGAGCGGCGTCGTGCCGCGACCGCTGAACGGATCGAGCACCAAGTCTCCGGGCCTGGAGTAGCGCTGCGCAAAGTAGTGAGCTACTCGGGCAGGGAACATGCCGTGATAGCTGCACATGGTGTGCATCGAATGGCCCCATCGCGGGCTTATGCCGTGCCAGAGCGCCCCGGCTGAGGTGGTGCCCCCATCAAGTGACTCAAGCGTCGGCTCCTCGAAGAACGCGTCTTCGGCCCAATTGCCTAAGGCGCTCATTCCAAGTACTCGCGTAATGCCACGGCCGCGGCCTGCAACACGGGCACGTTGGACTGTTCAGCTACGTGAGTGAGGTGCTGGCGGGCCAAGGTGAAATCCGTCTTCGCTGATTGCTCGGACTGCGGAACCCGAAGCTGACCAAGCTCCTTCTTTTCGGTTCTGACCGCCTCGGCGCTGTTGTAGCAATCAGGGCCGAGACCATCCGTGACCGACTCGACAAACTTGATCTGGTAGTGGGCGCCGCTGCCGCGCTTCGCGGCGTCAAGCGACTGCGAGATCCATTCTTCGGCCGTCATCTCATCCTGAGCAAAGCTCGTTTCGATCACTTGGCGGAGGCCGATGGCTGTCAGGCGCAGCCAGGCGTATGGGTTGGAAGCCGGGATTACTTCGGCATCCATGAGCGCGACGATTTCTGCGAACAGTCCGCCGCGTTGCATGAGGCGCCAGAGTCCGGTGTAGTTGCGGAGCGTGGCGGGGGAGACCCCGATGTAGCGGGCGATGTCGACTTTCTTGACGTTCTCAGCCTCATGGAAGTGCTCGACGAGCTGAGCTAGCTGGCTCGGCAGAAGATCCTGGTAGATATCCGACTGGTAGCGGATCTCGTACCGCTGGTCGTAGTCGAACACGTAGGCCGGGATCGTCCTGAAGCGCCCGGGCTGCTTCTTTCGGATCGTGTTGACCGCGCTCAGTCGGATCGTGCCGTCGATGACGAGGTAGCCGCCACCGGGAAGCTCTGCCACCTTGAGAGGTTCGGCAAGCCCTATCTCGTCGACCGACGATCGCAACCGCTCCTCGAAGGCTTTGGCGCTACCTGATCGGCTCAAATCGGACGTAACAGTCAGCTGCTCTGGTGCAACCTCAATCAGCTTCATCGGGTCGCCTTTAAGTCCTGAGTGGCTGCGTGTGCTTCAAAGCTGACCGGCAGGCCCATTGCAAGCTGCCGGAGTCGCTCTTTGGGGTTGCCCGCGGGCAGCGTGGCTAGTTCGGTACAAGCCCAAAAGAGCAAGTGGTACCGGTCGTTCCTGGATTTACGCCCTAACTTGGTGAGCGCCTGCCAGTTGAGGGCGACCAGGAGACCTTGTAGCTCCTTCGTAGTTACTTTCGACTCCAGCACGATGTTGACAACATCGGCTCGTTCTTTGCTATCGACATGCCGGGCGATCACCGCGTGCATCGTCAGGTTCACCGATCCGTCTCGCAGCGCAGCTACTTCGCGCTTGCTGGCGCCCTCGAGCTGAGCCTCTAGGCGGCGGACCGTCGCTGCTGAAACGCCGAACCGCTTGGCGACCGCTGCGGTCTCTTCGCCTTCCTGCCTCGCCCGGGCAATGAGGAGGGCCCGATCTACTGGCCGCATCTTGAGACGGGCTACGTTCTCGACGAGGAACTGCTGGACCTTTTCGTTCTCGGCGTAGGCATCGTCGACGACGATTGCCGGGATCTTCTCGATCCCGAGCACCCGGCAGGCGAGAGTTCGTCCTTGTCCCTTGATCAAAAGGTAGTCCTCGGAGTCGTCGGGAGCTCGCCGGACGGTCACGGGAGTCAAAACGCCGAACTTCGCGATCGAGTGCTGAAGCTCTTGATGACCGGCTCGGTCCCGCTTACGACCAAGGCCTTCTTCTGGGCGGATGCTCAGAACCGGCACGAGGGTGACGGGCTCAGATGACTCTGGCGGCTGGGTGGGGGAGGGCTGGACGGAAATCGAATTTGGCTCGGTAGGGGCCCGGCCGGCAGGGTACCGCGCCGGTCGGACCGCCTCTCGGGCTCGCGCCCTGCCCCGGGGATGACCCCGGAACCTCGGCACATCCTTGCCTCAGTCACCGTCGAGCTCGACCACCATGCCTCCCAGGCCGAGCTTCTTGAGCTTGCGGATCGTGAAGATTGCCCCGAGCGCTGCCGCTTGGAATGCGGCATCGCGGAAAACGGTCGGCAGGGAAAGCACGACGCCGTCCTCGTCCTTCGGCGGATTCGTCTCCTCGTTGGTGATGCCGACGACGCTCATCACGATCGGGGCGATGTACAGCTTCAGATACTCCGCCGTCTGAGCGGTAGCGCCGTCCTTCAACAGTTTTCCAAGATGGCGGTAGTCACCGTTGATGTAGACCATGCCGTTCTTGAACTCAGCCACGGTGTCGATCGTCCAGTCGTTGAGCTTGGCATCGGCCCAGGTGGGGCTGATCGTCTCGTACACCACCGAATGCTGTGGCGGGGTCTGGATTCGCTGCTCTTCTTCGACATCCTCAAAGACTGGCTTAGTCGGGCCCTTTCCTTTGTTCTTAGGCGCGGGAACCGCGATCTCGACGTCGATCATGGTTGAAAGAGGCGCTGGGGCGTTGGGGGGCAGGTACGACGCGGTCAACTGGGTCTGACCGAGCGCCGCGTTGTCGGCCGCCTTGATCCGCACACGCATGCGTCCGTCAACCAGATCTGTCTGGCTATATACGGTCAACGCGCTGCCGGTCGCCGGCGTGAACTGGTAGGACGGCTGACGTGTGGGGCCGAAGTAGCCGTCGATCGCATCAGCTTCGACCAGTACGGACGCTGTCTTGCCAGGGGCGATGCGAATGGTCTCGCGAAAGACCTTGCGGAAGCGCAGGAACGTCGGGTGAGTCTGGAGCGGAGAGATCGGTGCGAGCACCGGCGGGGTAGGCGGCGGCGTCTTCGTGCTCGGCTTCTGCACCTGCTTCTTGACCGTCACCGTCTTCGTCTCGGTACGGATCATGTTCTCAAACTGCGCGAGCTCCTTGTCCAGCTCGGCGAAGTTGGAGCCGGCGGCCTTGGCGAGTGCTTCGGCGAGAGCCGCTTCGTTGAGTGCCCTCAGATCCGTGTCGATGCTGAGCTGTTCGTCGATAGCCTCCTCGACCTTGAAGCGAACGCTGCGTTCCGCGGCGCCCTGGCGATCTGTGGTCAACAGCATCGCCTTGGCGTCAGGTGAGAGACCGTCGAGCTTCACCTCCACGACCAAGTTGTCGCGGATTGCCTCCAGCTTGATCGGAGACTGCCCGAAGTGAATTCTTGAACGCGCGTGATGGCGCTGGCCGTTCATGGTCCAAAGCTCTGCTTCCTTGGCGGGAACAAACTGCTCGCCAGGGTGCACATTGTTGTCCTGGGTCACGAAGTTCATCGTGATCGAGATGTCCCCGTAGTTGCCTCCGTCACCGATAAAAGCGTCCAGGTCGACGACGGCGGTGCGACGGTAGGGAACCAGGACGGGGTCCTTGCCGGCCGCGCTCTTGCGACCGTCATACGCACGTTGCAGGCGTGAGGTGATGCCGCCGAGGAACAGCTTCTGGTGCGTTCCGTTCGGCCGCTCGTCCCAGAACGCGTAGGGCAGCGCTGGGTTGCAGATGTTGTATTCGAGCGCGTAGTAGATCGCGCGACGTGTCGTCTTCTGCATCTCGTAGTCGAGGCACACCCGATGCAGTCCGTGCCAGCGAGGATCGCTGAGCGAGTCCGGATAGAAGGCAACCGGCGCGTCAGTGTCAGGGCAGACGGCGTAGAAGTAGCCGGGGTTGGCGAGCCCCGTTTCTGACGGCATACGGCGACGTACCAACGACAACCCGACCAGGTCCTCATAGCCCGGCGCCAGCAAATCAGGGTGACGACGGCTTACCAGGATCTGTCCGCTGTTGCTAAAGGCGAACGTGAACGCAGCGCCATGACCGAACTGGCCGGCGAGGAACGGAATGTCCGCCTTGAGCCCCTTCTGCAGGCTAAGGATGGTCTCCTCATGATCCGCGGGATGCTGGCCGAGCCAGTCGTCTGAGAACACGATCGTTGGTGTCTTGTCGGTCGACCCTTGGCGGATGATGAACCGCGACTTCGCAGCCAGTTCCATGAACGCCTGACGGTCAGTGCCTCCAGGTGCGGTGTCCCACACCGGCAGCCCGCCGAGCGGAACCCCGAACCAACGGTTCGCGGCCTCGGCCATGCTCTTCGGGACGGACGTGTCGCCAGCCTTGAGTGCGAGCTGGTGCTTCATGTCCAGCGCAGCGTCGTTGAAGTTGATGACCGGCTCGGTGAGCAAGTGGGTCGCCTCGCCGGACGACCCCAGCGCGCTATGTGCGACACGGCCTTCGCCTCCGAGCGGTTTCCACTTGAGGGCCTTGCCGAGCTGCATCTCGATCTGCGTGATGATGTTCTCGTAGTGCGACGGCAGATACGCGTCTTCTGCCAGTCGCATGATGTTTGCTGCCTCTTTGCCGGTCAGCACGGTCAGATGCTTGCCAGCGTTAGTAATCGTGGTCGTCATTCTCCGGTCCCCCAGTGCGGCTTACGCCGCGGTCGTATTTCCGGCAAGCAAATGCTGCGTGCCTTTGTCGGTGATCTCCCAGATGCCACGGGGCGAGTCTGGGGCGATGAGACTTTCTTCCTTCATACGCAGGCGCGCGAACTGAGTACGCGTCTGCCAGCGCACTGCGCCGGTCTCGAGCATTTCGCGGTCAGCGGCAAGCAGTTGGTCGTCAATCAGCTCACCGACACGTTCAATAACTTCGCTAGCGGCGGCGCGGCCACCCTTCTCATCGAGGGCTCGCAAAATTGGCATCCAATAAGCCGATTCATCAAGCAGCGTGCCCTTCTTGGCACGCGAATGAGTCTTCTTCGAACGCATACGGACTCCGCCTTTGCGACGCCCACCATCACCGGAGCCCGAAGCCGCACCGCGCGTAGAGCCGATGTCTGATGCATTTTCTTCGAGTACGTCCTCGACGCCATCTGCCTGTCCGCTAAGTCCAAGCAGTCGCCGCAGCACGTGGTTGGGCTCAGTGTCCACAAACGGACGAGCCTTCGCGCCTAGCAAAGCAAGCACCTCGTTATCAACTTCGATCTGTGGGCTCATAACTGTTCCTGTTCTGCCGGATTGCTCATCGGTCTCAAAAGTTAGCAGCTAGCTAATAAAAAAGCAAGTAGCTAATTGCATGCGGTCGGTAATTACTATTTAGCTACTTAACTTGCTCCGCAATCGCCCTAATCTAATGCGCTCAAGTTCGCCCGCCGCCTCTCTGCTCAAATGAGCCCCGACGAAGTCGCGCAAACGTTCACTCAATGGACCATGGGTCGCGCCGAGAGCATGAGCCTGGCGGCAGAGGAAGTGGCGCAGCCTGGCCCGTGGCTACATCTTGAGCCCGCCGTCCACCACCGCGGCAAGGCGAATTAGCACCCGCCTGGCCAAAGGACCCAAAGCGTTCTCTCCAGCGATCGCTCTGCCGCCTGGGCGCCAGCGGAAACTCGTCCGGCTTGAGAGCCAAAGTCGCCGAGAGCAGGACCGCTGTTGGATGACCTCGAGCGACCGGTTCGCATAGGTAGGACGACGCGGTCATATGATCATGGTTTAGACGTGGCCGGCGACGCTCAATCGAACCGTGAGGATGTCGAAGCTCGACACGGTGGCGCGTTCTATGACCAGCCCGACGTCTTTGAGCGCTACCGCGAGCACCGCTCCTGGCCGCTGAATCCGAACAATACGCTCGAAGAGCCGGCCTTCTTGGATGAGCTCGGGGACGTGGCCGGGCTGCGCATCCTCGACCTCGGATGCGGCGACGGAAGCACCGCAAGTCTGCTGCTCGATGCGGGCTGTGGGAGCTATCTCGGCGTGGATGGTTCCAAGCTGATGGTTCAGGCAGCGAACGCTGCTCTGGCAGGCCGTGAAGGAAGGGCTGTCTTGGAGGATCTCGAAGATTTCGAATCCGAGCCCGATGCCTTCGATCTGATTGTTTCGCGTATGGCGCTGCATTATCTCGCCGATATCGGGGTGCTGTTGAGGCGATGTCACCGGAGCCTGGCCGACGGGGGACGCATCGTATTCACCGTCACCCATCCGGTCATCACCTCCCATGACAGGCGCGCGAGCACGACTGAACCGCGCCAGGACTGGCTCGTTGACAGCTACTTCGTCGAGGGGGCAAGGCCGCAGGTATGGCTCGGCGCAGACTCGGTTTGGCAGCACCGCACCATCGAGACGT
This sequence comes from Solirubrobacteraceae bacterium, assembly GCA_965198695.1. Taxonomy (GTDB): domain Bacteria; phylum Actinomycetota; class Thermoleophilia; order Solirubrobacterales; family Solirubrobacteraceae; genus Palsa-465. Next base: position 14,815 of record CBDAPW010000006.1, read on the forward strand.
ACGTGGCCGAGCTACGCCAGGCCGGCTTTCGCCTCACAAACCTTCGCGAATGCGCGCCACGCGCGGACCGTTTTGACGACAGCAGCGAGTTTGAGCGTCGTCAGCGTATTCCGCTCATGCTCCTCATCTCAGGGACACGGGACTGATGCGCGCGCTTCAGAGTTGACCCCTTTTCGCCGAAAGCACAGCCAGGTCGGAAGCTGAGTAAGACCATAGGCTGCATATGCATTCACTTATCGGTAAGGCCGACCCTGACTAGCAGCGGGTGCATAACCGCATCTCCGTTGCCAGGTGCGGGCCGACCGACCTCGACTGGCTCAGGGTGAGTGCAAGCAGCCTCGCCCGACGGCGTCGTGCCTCAGGATTGCAGCGAGGGCTCGCACGTTCGTGCCGTTGAAGTCGACGTAACCGTGAGCTGAGTTTTCAGCCAGCTCCTCCGGATACGCGTTCGCACCTGCGTCGATGACGGACTTCGTTTCGAAGCCCCAGGTGCCAGCGCTTTGCCTGTCCGAGGCCCGGTACCTCTCGTAGGCCTCTTGTGGCGTCGCGAGCGTGCTGCGGTCAATCGACATCTGGCCGTTGTCTCTAGTGTTTGGCTGGAAGCCGCGCATAGTCGGAACTCCATCCTTCGTGAAGTTCGGGTGAACTTGGTGAAACAGCAGTCCCTCTGACTCGTCGAGCGGTTCAAGACTGTCCGCAGCGGCCGGCTCTTCCGACTCCGGCTCGGTCACGTGCCCCTAGACCGCCTCGGTCGGTTCGGAAGCCTCCAGCCCAGCCTCAAGAGTCCTCTCAACTACCTCATGCGTGGTCATATTCATCATGAACATGAGGACCGCGCCGTCGGGCTCGAAAGTAATGCTCGACTCAAAATCGCGGCCAGACCACTCTGCTTGCACCCCGCCCTCAGCCGTGGGCACGACCGCGGGGTAGGGCAACGGCTTGCTGTCAATTACAAGAAAGCTAAGTATGCGCTGCGCCTTCTCGATCGCAAGACGCGAAATCGCTACTCCATCTCCGTCCAGCCAGCCAGGTGCGAGGTCATGAAGCTCCCCTAGATCGCGGGTGAGTCTCATCTCCGCGCTTAGCTCCTCCGGACTTCGAATCACCGTGTCCTGCGGTTCGTAGAGCTCGCCGAACGCGACCGGAGAGCTGTACGGGTAGGCACTTGCGTTGAGAGAAACCGTTGGCCTCGTAGACTCGACCCCTCTTGCGAGAGCGCCCGCGGACCAAAACCTTCCGGTAACGGTGTCCCCGTACTTCACGTAGCCGGTCTGTCTCGCGAGCCCAACAATCCGTCGCTCTGAGATGCTGTTGTCGGTCATGCGTTCAGTGCTCCTTCCAGCGCGTGAATCGGCAGTCTGGCATCAGAGATGAAGGTTTGCGCAAGCTCGTCCACGACCGTCTGACTCAGTCGGAGGATCTCCGCGAGGCGATCTTCCGTGATCGTGGGAGGTGTGCCGACCCTCCTCGCCTCAAGGAATGTGTTCACGTCGACAAGAAGTTGAATACCGGAGTCGGTGACCTCACCCTCCCAGCCGGTCAAAAACAGCGGTATACCCGGCTGCAGAGGGCGTGTCACTTGGCGCGCCTCGTACGGCGAGATCTGCAGCCCGACGTAGAAGGTGTCCGCGATACCAACATTCACTCTCGCTTGGATATCTGTCACCTGACTCACGTCCGTGTCGATATGCATGTGGTGCGTGAGTATGTGCTCCCGAGCCGAGAAGTCCGGCATGTCCAATGTGGACGTCTGGACAGTCGTAACAACCCCAAGATTTGCCGGCTCCATACCGCCAGCGATCAGCCCGCTGAGCGTGGCATGCAGCGCCGGACCAGCTAGCTCCGTGAGGCGCGCCGATTCTTCTTTATCGAACTGCATCGCCAGATCTGCTTGGACCATTCCGACAGACAGCTGGGCAGCTTGCCCGCCCACGACTATGTGCGGGTTAGGAGAGATCGAATCGTTCGCAGCCGAGCGCCGAACCAGCTGCATCGGGAACTGCCCCTGAATCGCGTCGTAGAAAGCGCTGTCGCGCAGCGGGTCGCCACGGCCGACCGTGGCGAACCTGAAGACCGCCTGGAGACCGAGAAGCCGCGGGGGAGGAAGCGGCACCGTCGTGCTCACGTTCGCATCGCGGCGAATCGTATCCGATCGCGGGTTCGCGCTAGATAGTTAGGGCAAGCTCCCGCACCAGTCGACGTGCACGCAAGGACAGCTGGGCGAATCCGCTGGGTACCCATGCACGAGCGCGTAGCAGGAGCCAATCGCGCCAGCCTCGCTCTCGGCGACGAGGCGACAAGGACTGGGGCGTACGCAGACGCCTCAGTCTTCCAACCGGCCCTTGAGGAATGCCTCCTTGAAGCCATCGACGTCGGGAAAAAGCACACGGCGGCGGCGGTTATAGGTGCGTCGAAGTGGATCCCGGAGCTTCTTCTTCACCTCTGGAGGAATAACGATCGCGCAGAACGGCAGATTGGCCGGGCGCCCGCGACCCCGATCGGGATTCAAGAGCTTCTCGAGCTTGGCGGCTCCAGGAGCCGCGCCGGTCGGGCTGAACCCAATGACACCGGGGACTTTCTGCTTCTTCGGAAACGCGCTCCCCAGGAAGTAGCCCTCCTGCGCCTTCATGCGTTCATCCGGCAGGGCTGGAAAGACTCTAAACATCGAATCTGATTTACCGGAAGTCTCTAGTGCGGTCTCGAACACAGCGCTGAGGGGATTACCGATCTTGTTCCAGGATTGATCGCCATGGTGCTGAAACGACTGGAACCAGTCGGTGTCTCCCACGTCGATAGCGAACATCACGCCCGAGGTCTCGCGGCCTTCATCCGTCAACTGTTCTTCAGCTGCGAACCAAAGGGCCGTCATGGGGTTCGAGGTCACATCAAGCAGGCGCGTAGGAACGCCGTGATGTTGAAGAATCGCCAGCAAGTGGGCGTCTGTCGCCGAGGTGCCGAGATCGCGCCCAAGGCCCCAGCGGCGGGCTTCGTCGAGGATGTTGACCTCCTCCTCCCGCATCGCCTTCTCCGTCACTGACTCCCCGGACTCCTCAAGGCTGCGATAAAGAGAGGAGCTGAGCTGGTAGCCAGCGTCGTTCTGGCCTCGCCACGCGTAGGTCCGGCCTTGGGCGAGCAGCGCAATATGGCTGATTAAATCGAGAACCTGCTGCGGTGTTTTAACCTCGATACCCCAGCCGTGCGAGACCCAGTCTGTGAAGTCTTGGGCGGCCACGAAGCGGGACTTTAGAGCGGTCACTCGTGATTGACTACGGCGCGTGCGATCCCGACGGCGACCGAGCTGTCCACATCGGAAGTTGCGTATGCAAATCGGTAGCTCACGGCGCCTACCGAGCCAGCCCCACGACCCGGCGAGCGGCGCTGGTATTAATCGGTGGAAGGTCTGGCTAAGTGCTTCGGGACCGCACCGATAAATGCGCTCCTGCGCCCCAACGAAGCAACAGATACCTTGACGATCCCGTCTTGCTCGAAGCGATCAATAGCGTCTTGGACCCAGTCGATCGGGACGGGCCGCCCCTTGGGCGATCTTTTCGTCGCCACGATCACCTTGTCGCCCCTGATCGCGAGAACGCGATTTTCTCCTCCGATGACCGTCCGAATCGTCTTCCCGTGGAATGGCTCTAGCAACTGTCGTGCATCAGTCATCAGCTGTGTCCCATCGTCTGGATTCGGCAGCGTGGGTGATTGCTCTTGAACGAAGTGGAGTCGTCCGGTCATGCATTCGGGCAGCGCATGCCAGCCTATGAGCACGGTTCAGGTGCCAACCCTTTGAGCCGCTGGGACCAGATCGAGATGCTCAACGTCGGGATGCTCCCGAAGCGCAGCGGTAACAGTGATGACGCGCCCGTTGATGTAGCTACGGTGCAGAAATAGTTCCTCGACGAGATCCTTCTTCAAGCGCAGCCCATCGGTGACTTCGAAGTCTTCGTTCAGGATCACGATCACCACCGAGTCATAGTCAGCATCGCGAATAGGACTGAGGTTCCGTCGCTTGGAGCCCGCAGTTTGGCGCATAGATTTCACCTGAATTCGTTCACCATCTTTGGTGCGCACGTCCCATCCCGCCTGCGCAAAGCTGCCGCGCTCCGCGTGGTAGTGCTCCGCAACAATCGCTTCGGCGATATCGCCAACAGGGTTGTTGTTTGTCCGGATGATCTCTCGGGAGCGCAGTTCGCGCATGACCTTGGCCCAGAGCCTCAGCAGCTCCGGAACTGATGCCTCCGTCAGGTCCCACTCCATGGCTGCCAGCTTACGTGCCGTTAGCATCAAGCGCTGCGGACGACTCAGCTGTGCAGACTCATCAGAGGACAGAGAGTTCAAGGAGCGGAGCAGGCTCTGCGTGGCGGGTCCGCCAGGCGCTGCACGGAGGCGTACGACGCAGACCCCGGTGCACACGAGCCGTGGTCTGCCCCGATTTACGTATGCAACAGGCGGCTGTTCGACCGCGTGGTCACCGCCCTCCTTTTCAGTGGGTGCGGGTCTGTTGCTCGCGGGTCCCCGGTCCCCCCTCTCTGTCAACGTCTCGTGAGACGCTCAGCATGAAGCAATTACTGAGCTTGAGGGCGAGACTGGAGACCTGTAGGACATGTCGGACAGAAGCACGAAGGGGACCAGGCCCGCCGCCGGTCACGAAGACCAGGGAGGCGTAGCCGAGCTGGGCTTGGGGACTGGCGGGCGCGACCCGCGAGCGGGAGTCCCGAACCCGGAACTGGTTGAGCAGGCCAAGCGTCGTTCCTTCACCGCGGAGTACAAGGCGAGGATCGTCGCTGAGGCTGATGGCTGCTCGCGGCCGGGTGAGGTCGGCGCCCTGTTGCGCCGCGAAGGGCTGTACACATCACACCTCACCGCGTGGCGCAAGCAGGTCAAGACCGGCGCGTTGGCGGAGCTCGCCAAGCCGCGGGGCCGCAAGCCAGCTGACCCGCGGGACGCGCAACTCGCGGCGCTGACCCGCCGGGCTGAGCGGGCTGAGGCGGAGCTGGCCAAGATGAAACGGGTGGTCGAGATCCAGGGAAACGTCTCAGCGCTGTTGGACGAGATGCTCAGCACCGACAGCGCGAGGAATACCGGGCGATGATCGAACAGACCGTCGAAGAGCTGACCCCGGTGATCGGCACCCGGCCGGCCTGCCGGGCAGCCGGCGCGAGCGCGGCAACGATCTACCGTCGTCGCCGGCCACCCGAGCCGCGCGTCCCGCGGCCTCGGCCAACCCCAGAGCGGGCACTGTCGCCGCAGGAGCGTGAGCGGGTGCTGGGGCTGCTGCACTCCGAGCGGTTCCAGGACGCCAGTCCCGCCCAGGTATGGGCGACGCTGCTGGATGAGAACGAGTACGTGTGCTCAGAACGCACCATGTACCGGCTGCTTGCCGCTGAGCACGGCGGGGTGCGTGAACGCCGTGACCAGCTCACCCACCCCGGCTATGCCAAACCTGAGCTGCTGGCCGAAGCACCGAATGAACTGTGGTCCTGGGACATCTCAAAGTTGAAGGGACCGGCGAAGTGGACCTACTTCTACCTCTACGCGGTGCTGGATGTCTTCAGCCGATACGTCGTTGCCTGGACCGTGCAACAGCGCGAGAGCGGCCAAGTCGCCCAGGCGATGATCGCCCAAGCCGCCGCTCAGCAGAACATCACCCCCCGCGTCCTCACGTTGCACGCCGATCGCGGCGGGCCGATGCGCGGCAAGCCCGTCGCATTCCTCCTCGCAGACCTGGGGATCACCAAAACCCACAGCCGCCCCTACACCTCAAGCGATAACCCGTACTCCGAAGCGCACTTCAAGACCCTGAAATACCGGCCCGGGTTCCCGACCCGGTTCGCGTCCATCGAGCACGCCCGCGATCACTGCCGCACGTTCTTTGACTGGTACAACGGCTCCCATCGGCACTCCGGGATCGGGCTGATGACCCCCGCTTCCGTCCATCACGGCACCGCCGCGGAACTCCGCGAGCTCCGCGCCCGCACTCTCGAGGCCGCCTACCACCAGCACCCCGAACGGTTCGTGAACCGCCCACCCGTCCCGCCCGCACTGCCGACCGCTGCGTGGATCAACAAACCCGAACAGAAAAAGACCGCCGCTCACTAAACCCCGACGGGAAGTGTCTCACCGACCTTGACAGGTTCCGCCCCGCGGTGTCTACCTGGTGCTGAGCAGTTCGATCCGGTTCCCCCAAGGATCTTCGGTGTAGAAGCGCTGATATTGCGGCAGTGCGTCGTCCCAGCGGACCGGAGCGCCAGCACCCGACAAGCGTGCCGCCAGCTGGTCGAGTCGTCCCGGTGTGACCCTGAGCGCGGGATGCGCTTTGCGTGCCGGCGCGAACGCTTCTTCGACGCCAACGTGCAGTTGCTGTGAGCCGAGCGTGAACCACACCCCGCCGCGCCCGTGTAGCGGCGGCGGCTTCTGGAGCTCTGAGAGCCCGAGCAGTCCGCCGAAGAAGCGACGCGCCTCGTCCTCACAGCCGCTTGGGGCCGCGAGCTGAACGTGGTCAAGACCGGTCACGTCACCGATGACCGCCGGCTCGGTGGTGACCGCCGCGTTCAGGAGCTCAGTCATCGTGAACGCGGCATGAAGCTCGAGACCTTCAGCAGCGAGATTCTCCACGCCGCCCGACTCGCGGTCGATCACGCAGAGAACCGAACTGATGTCCGCGCCGTTGGCCCGTAACTCGCGGGCCGCATCGATGATCGCCCCACCCGTGCTGACGACGTCCTCGACGACTACCAGCCGGCGACCGGCGACCTCGCCGCCTTCTGCGAGACGACACGTCCCGTACGCCTTGGCCTGCTTGCGGACGAACAGCGCGGGCAGGCCGGTGAGCTGGGAGAGCATCGTGACCAGCGGGATCCCGCCGAGCTCCAGGCCGGCCAAAGCGTCTACGGCTGGCGGCAACAACGGCACGAGCGCGTCCACGACCGCCCTCAGAAGGAGCGGATCGGCTTCGAACAGATATTTGTCGAAGTACTCGGTGCTGGTCTTGCCGGAGCGAAGGACGAACTCGCCCGTCAAGTGCGCGGAGTCATAGATGCGGCGCGCTAACGCGGTGTCGAGAGGCTCATCCGCCATGGGTCAGCAGATTAGATAAGCGCGCTGTCGACGACCTCGGTGCCTCTCGTCGCGCCCAGCGATCGGCGTGAACCGGGTTCGGGCGACCGCGCAACCCGACGGTGGCCGCATAGGCAGCTCGCCTCTCACTATGCAAAACGCTGAGCCCCGGTCTCGGCGACCGGCGCGCCCCGGCTAAGCCGGTTAGCTTTTGGTGATGATCATCTGGCTGAACGGTGGGTTCGGTGCCGGCAAGACGACGCTCGCTGAGGAGTTGCGTCAGAGGATCAGGGGTGCCGTGGTGTTCGACCCGGAGGCACTCGGGGTCCTGCTCCGGAAGTGGGTCGAGCCCAACGACGACTTCCAGGACCTCGCGAGTTGGCGGGAACTGGTGATCGCGACAGCGGTGTCGCTGAGTCGGCACCACACTGACACGCTGATCGTTCCGATGTCACTAATCCGCGAGCGGCATCGGGTCGAGATCCTTGGAGGGCTAGTCGAAACCGGCCAGGACGTCCTGCACGTCTTCCTGAACGCCGATGGTGATGTCCTTCGGGCGCGACTCGACGCGCGCGGTGCGCCGCCGGAGAACCCGGGGGCGAATCAGTCAGCCCGCGAGTGGGCATTCAGTCGCGTGGATGCGGCCATTGCTGCGGCCGCTCGGCAGCCGGACGGGACGCTCATGCTGCGTTCGGACAGGCTGTCACCGGCGGAACTGGCCGACGAGATACTCGCTGCCGCCGGGGCTAGCCGCTTTCTCGCATAGGCACCGGCGGGGACCTAACGCGCTATCTGTGCGCCCTGCTTGCGGCGAACAGCAGGCTTAGCAGAGGCGTTGTTGCGGAAGCCGTTGAACTCGGCGGATCCCCAATCGGTGCGCGTCGCTCAGCTCGCCCGGCTACGTGGCACCTCATTTGAGAATCTCGCCGAATTCCGCCAGCATCCGAGATCGGCGCATCGCACGCCGGCGGCCATCGGCTACCTCACGGACGTAGACGGCACGAGTGACGTTGGCGTCTCGGTGGCCGAGGAGGAAGGCGACTTCGTCGATGCTTTCGCCGGCGACGAGGGCCCGGCTGGCGACCGTGTGACGGAAGCTATGCATAGATGGGACGGCACCATGCGGGACGCTCGCCGGATCCCCAGACGGGCCTCTGACGTGGAGGGCCGGGTAGGTTGGTTGGCTGCCGGAGGTGGTCGCGGCCGTCTGAGCGGTGCGGAGAGCGCGGGTGATATTGCGCTGGCTGAACGCCCGCCCACTTCGGGTGGCGAATACGAAGTCAGCCGGTGAGGTGTGCGTTGAGCGGCCGTAGTGGTCGGCGAGGATCTGGGCGAGCTGCGCTGGGATCGGCACGGTCCGTGCGGACTCCTGGGTCTTGGTGGGGGTGATCTGGCCGTGGCGGTCAACCTGATGGGCGAACTCGATCTCGGCGTCGTCCAACGGATCGAGATGGAGGTTGACCCAGGTCAGCCCGAGCAGCTCCGATAGACGAGCTCCAGTTAGCGCCGCAACGGTGAACAGCGTCTTGTACGGCTCCGGGGCGGCGGCCAGGGTCTCCTCGATCTCGGTGCCTTCGAATAGCCGCCGGCGCTGCGTCTGCGAGGGCTTCGGGCGCTCGGAGGGCAGCATGAGCGAGATCGGGTTCGTGCCGACCCATCCGAGCCGGCGTGCTGCGTACCGGTAGATCCGGTTCGTCACTCCGATGACGATCGAGATGGTCGACTCGGCAAGGCCCTCGGAACGCAGGTCCCGGACGAGCTTCGCGAGGTCGTCCGGCGTCACCGCGTCCAGGCGTCTCGTGCCGAACCTCTTGCGCAAGTGGGTGTTGACTGCGTTGCGATAACAGTCTTGCGTTGACCCCCGGAGGTCAACAACCGGGCCGTTGAGCCATTGATCGGCGGCATCGCCGAAGCGGAGCCGGTTGTTGTCCGGTGCTCGCTCCCCGCGTCCGCGCTGGGCGACCAGCTGGTCCCTCAGTGCACGTGCTGCGGTGATTCCGCCGTCCACGGTGCGCCAGCGTTGTTTGCCGCTGGCGTCCTTGTAGCCGACCTCGAAGACGCCGTTGGAGCGGCGATAGATGTTCCGCTCGACCCGCTCGCGGCGTGGCGCGCTGCTCTCAGGCATGATGGGCACCTAGATGGTTGATTCCGCGCGGTTAGGCGCAGTAGTTGACGAGTGCACGGCTTTTGCGTCCGAGTTGATGGTTGAGCGAGATGGCGGCTGCGAGACAGCAGAAGCGTGCGATGACGCGTTCGCGGAGGCCTTGGGGGGTGCGGGCGCCGTGGCGTTCGAGGGTCAGGATGTCTTTGCAGGTCCAGAAGATGCTTTCGATCCGCTGGCGGATCGGCGCGAGGTGCGGCCCCTGGCCGGGTTCGTCTTTGCGAGCGGGTCGCAGCAAGGTCGCGGAACGGTCGTTGACGGCGGCGGCGAACTTCCGGCCGGCATAGCCCTTGTCGGCGATGATCGTGACGTGCCCTTGGCGGCGGACACGGTCCAGCAGTATCAGGCCGATCTCGCGTTCGTCGATCTTGGGGGAGCACAGCTCCAGGGCGCGTGGGGTGCCGTCGGGCGCGAAGATCGCGTGCAACCGCATCCCCCAGAAGAACCGGGAATGGCTGGCACATCGCCCGTAATCGGCGATGTCAGCGAGCTGAGAGCGTTTGACCGTTTCGACGCTGCGAGCGCACTCCACCGGCGTGCTGTCGATCAACAACAGATCGTCTTCAAAGCCGGGGCTCTGGCTGGCAAAGACGCCCATCAGCCATTCCAGCGTGTCCGCGCACCGGCGGCGTCGTTTGAAGTAGCCCGACTGTTGGGGCAGCTGCGGGAAGAGGTGCCCCAGCCGTTTCTTGGCCACCGCGAGGAACCGTCGGTCCGATGGGATTCCCATGATCGCCTGGGCGACACAGAGCGTGACGACCTCTGCGTCTGTGATTCTTCGCGCAGCGTTCTTTTGTCTTTCGGGCAGGAGATCGTCGGCTGTGACGAACACAGTCGTGAGCAGCAGGTCGAGGTCAGCGTCCATCGAGACCCTCCACGGTCGGCGATGCGTTTGAGCACCGCTGACTTCGGTCCTGCTGCTGACTTCTCCTTGAAAACCACTGATCTCACGGCCAACCCCGTGGAATCACTCATCTAGGCCGCCGAAGCCAGGTGTCGCGGGCGGCCGCCGCTCTGGCGCCAGGCGTCCAGGTCTGATCGGCGGAAGTAGAGCTTGCAACCTGGGCCGTCCTGCTCTGATGGGATGGAGCGCTCTGCTGCCAGCTTGCGCAGGGTGTCGCGGTGTACGCCCATGTATTCGGCGGCATGGCGGGAGTCGAACCACTCATCTGAGCTATCAGCGGGTGCGTTGACCTGCTGGGAGAGGCGGGCTGCGACCTCATCGGCCAACCGGGCGATGAGTGCGTCGATGAGTGTGGTGTCGGCGGTGGTATTGGTCTGCTGGCTGGGCATTGCCCGCAGGTGCCGTGGGGTGGTGGCGTAGCCTGACATCGTCGTGACCTCCTTGTGGGTCTCGGCCAGACCCCGGGACGCTGCAACGTCGCCGGGGTCGCTTTTTGCTTATGGCTAGAAGCTATCTGAGAGGTCGGACGGAATCGCTTCTAGCTGTAAGCTGTTTTCTATGGGCCGAAAGGTGGATCTCGACGACCTTGTTGATGCCCGAGGCGTGGCGAGCCTGTTGGGCCTAACTCATGCCAACACGGTGAGCCAATACCAGCATCGGTATGCGGATATGCCCAAACCTGCGCTCGATCTGGGCGAGCGTCGGGTGAAGCTGTGGCTCCGTCCCGAGATTGAGGCTTGGGCTCGCGAGCTCGAGGCGAGCGGACGGAACAAACCCGGTCCCCGGCCGTCGAAGTAGGGAGAATTTCAGGCGAGCGGGGTGGTGACATTTAGTCCGGGCGAGCAAAAACCTCCGGGTCGGCGACGGCCTGGATGGGCGTCGTCGACCCGGAGGTACCGCGACGGAGACCGAGAAGGAGCAGCTCGTCTCCGTCGCGGAAACGGACGCATCAGACCTTGCCCGACCGTCCGGATGAGAAGCTCAACGCGCTCGAGGGTGCTCGTCCAGATCGCCGGGTGCCACCTTGTGAAGTCGCCTTCCGCGGCGGTCACGCGGCGTGACTGGACGTCAGGGTCGCGGTACTCCCGGCCGCACGACGGGCATCCGAGCCCGTCGCACGACCGGGAGTGGATGCTGCTCCGAGAACAGCGACCTCCACCTTCAGATCAAGGACCTGGAAACAGCGACTGGACCGAGAGGCTTCCAAAAAGCTTCCATCGAGCCACATTGGCCCGCCGGAGGCCAAAGGCCGAATCGGTGAATCGCCCGGAAACACAAGCGATTCGGGCTATGGACCCTACCGGGATCGAACCGGTGACCTCCTGCGTGCAAGGCAGGAGGCATCTCTCTGAGACGCGCCGATACTGGCAGTAACCGCCTCAAAAAGTCAGCACCTATGAGAGATCCGAGCTGGTTTGTTGTTCGAAGTGTTGTACGAGCTCCGTGTTGTACAGATGTTGTACGGCTCTGGCGCTGTCCAGTGCAGGCGCTAATCTCACGGTGATGAGGGAGTCCGATGACATTCACCAGGGCAGCCTGTTCGTCCGTCCGAAGCTCGGAGCGGGAGGCCGCGTCTACTGGGACGCGCAGTGGCGCTACCGGGTCGGCGATGGACCGTGGGCGCAGAAGACCCGCCGCCTCGGGCTCGCCTGGCAGGAGTCCGACGGGAACGGTGGCTGGCGCAAGCGGCGCGGACGCTGCGCCCCCGATCACTTGGACGAGCGTGCCGCGAACGCCGCCGCTCTGGCCGCCATGCAGGCCCAGGCTGACGAGCTCCGGGTCGCCGAAGAGGTTCGGCTCGCCGCCGCGCGACGCCAACTCACCGTCCGCGAGGTAGCAGCCGAATGGCTCGAGTGGCTGCAGGAGGTCCGGGATGCGAAGCCCTCCACGATCGCTGACTACCGCTTCCTCTTGCGTGAGCCCGGGGTTCGGCACAAGCGGGGCGCCGGCGTCAGCCAGGGGCGCATCATGGCCGCCTTCGGCGACCGCCCGTGCGACGAGGTCAGCACCGCTGAGGTCAGCCGCTTCCTCCGGTCTCTCGACAAGGAAGGTCTGACGGCGAGGAACGTCAACAAGCACCGCCAGGTGCTGGCGGCGATCTTCCAGCATGCCTGCCGTGATGACACTCATCAGCTGGCGCGCAACCCGGTCGCGGGGACCGACAAACGCCGGGAGGTTCCGCCCGCCGCGCTTGACTACTACGAGGTGGAGGAGGTCGAAGCGCTCGCGACCGCAGTGACCCGTGGGGCGCACCGCTGGCTGCCCCAGCTAATCGAGAAGCTCGACGCTGGCGAGAGCCTCGCAGATGCGGTCGCATCCATCCACGTGCGCGTGGATGCGCTGATCGCCGAGGCGGAGGTCAACCGGTTCTTCGCCGACATCCTCGCCAAGCATGACGTCACCAGCGCCGCGCTCGCCGAACTAACCAGCCCCGAGAAGGGCGTGGTCAACGAGCCCGATGAGATCGCCGCCCGTGTCGCCGAGGACCGCCGCGACGCGGACACCTTTCGGCTGCTGTTCTACACCGGCCTGCGGATCGGGGAGGTCCTGACCCTGCGCTGGGAGGACGTCGACCTTCCCGACCGCACGTTGCTGGTGCGCCGCGGACTGTCGAGCGGCGAGGAGACGCTGCCCAAGGGCCGGCGCCATCGCTTCGTCCCACTCTCAAAGCCAGCAGTTCAAACGTTGGAACATCTCGTCAGCCGCGACGACTTCACCCACCCCGACGACTATGTCGTCTGCAACCGACTCGGCCGCCGCCTCGACGCCTCCGCGCTGCGACGCCGCTACAAGCGGGGTTGTGCCGCGGCCGGTCTGCGGCCCGTCAAGCTCCACGGTCTGCGCCACGCCGCGGGCAGTCTCATCGCCCGGACCGCAGACCCCGTGTTCGTGCGCGACTTCCTCGGACACGCCAAGCTCACCACCACCGACCGTTACCTCAGCTCCAAGCTGCGACCGGAGGAGTTCGAGCGCCTCGACCGCGCCTTCGCTGTCTCACCCGAGCCGGCGATATCCGACGAGACCGTCGAGCCGTAGTGAAGTTCCGCGAGCTGACCCGACTGATCGAGGAAGACGGCTGGTGCCTCCAGCGCCAGAAGGGCAGCCACCGCCAATACCGCCACCCCACCAAGCCCGGGACCGTGACCATCGCCGGCAAACCGAACCTCGACGTCCCACGCGGCACCACGGCCAGTATTCTCCGTCAAGCCGGGCTTGAGCGCCCGAACCCATGAGCGAGTACCTGGTCATCTTCGAAAACGACAACGGCTCCTGGGGTGCTTACTGCCCTGAACTGCCCGGCGTCGGTGTGGTCGGCGAGTCCCGCGCCGAAGTCGGAGAGCTGATCCGTGAGGCGATCGAGTTGCACCTCGAGGATCTGAAGGAGTCGGGCCAGCCCGTACCGCCGTCCTCGGTGGTCGAGACCGCTCTCGTTTCGGTTCGCGCCGCCTGATACAGCCTCATAACCCGAAGGTCGCAGGTTCGAATCCTGCCCCCGCTGCTACGGAAAGGCCAGCGTACGCTGGCCTTTTCTTATTTTGAAGAGAGTTCGAATATGCCGATTCTGGCCGTGGGTACCACCCGTGGGTACCAAACCGGCCGCCGAACTGTTCGACGGGGCCCTGTTGCCGTTAGCGGGGCCGCCACTTCCAGCCGGCCAACCATGCCTCGAGCGCGTTGAACGTCCGGATCGGCTCGACTGTTGCGGCTTGATCCGACCTGCCCCACTCGGCCGTGATCTCCGAATTCAGTCCCTCTTCCGGGACCGGATTGCTCCGTGGAACCACGGTCGATCTGGCGCGTTGCGTCGAGATCCGGCAGCGGGGGTCCACCGCTAAAGGATTCAATGACGTTATACTCAATTAGTAATGTCAGACGAACTGCTTACTATTGATGAAGTCGCTGATCGCCTGAAGGTCAATCCGCAGACGGTGCGAAATTGGATTTCGCGTGGCGAACTACCTGAGACCCGTGTCGGTTCTCGGCGGGTCCGCGTGACGGAGTCCGACCTTGCCCAGTTCCTCAAGCTGAAGGAGGGAGCCAAACAAGCCGCGTCTGCCCGACCCAAGCCGGACAGACGCCGCAGGGGAACCGTTCGCGACATGCAGGCTGTTGAGGCTCTCGTCGAAACCATGCTCGACATGGCTGCAAGTCTGCCTGTCGGCTCCACGCTGGCTCGTGAACTCGCTGAGAGCGCGGGTCGAATTCAGGTCGTTGCCCGCGTACCGAGCGCTGGAGACACAAAACGTCTCCGCAAACCGATTGAGTCGTCCTAGATCCGACAACTCCGCAGACGGTGTTGGTGGTGATGTGGATGGTAATGATGCGAGCTAGCGCTTCGGGGGTCTCGGTTTGGGCACACGCCCCAGCGGCTTGGCCGGCGCCTCTGTTTGCTCAGCTGCCTGTTAGGACGAGAAAGCTGCAACGTGCCCGCCGCGCAGCTCGCCAAGCAAGGTGCTTGACCTGGACGGCGTAGGTCGTGAGATGTGCGTAGGCACGGCCTGCGCCGGCGCTCTCGCTCTTGGCGAATTTCAGGGCGGCTCCCGGAGACCCGGCTCCGTCCTGCTTCCGCGATTCCGCAGGCATCGCCTTAGGTTCCGCTGTCCGGTAGTCGACGATCGGATTCGTGGCGGAGCAGTCGTCTGGCGCCGGCCACCCCGGACGATCCGGACATTGCCAAAGCACTCGTCAGGTTTTGGGACAACCATCGGTGAAAGCGATCGTGCGGCCAAACCCGCTCGTCGCCGAAACAGGGCACGCATACGCACGTTGTCTGGTTCTCGTCCATGCTTACAAAAGGCAGCACTTCGGTTAGGGCGCGTCGGGACGTCGGACCGTTTTGTTGGTCTCTCATAGCGCCCGTGCCGCCGGCGCCAATCGGGCGGTGGTGCAGCCGGACGGGTCGCTACCAGTCCCAGTCCACTGGATCTACCCAGTGTGGGACCGCGCTTGGGCTCGGTTCCGGCGCTGCCGGCTCGGCGGTCAACGCCTCGTTAATCTGCTCGATGGACCATGACGGGTCAATGAAAGGGCATTCGTAGGCCGGGCCGGAGTGCTCAAACTTCACGTCGGCGAAGAACTGCCTGGCTTTGTCGTGCAGGTCCTCGGGTATAAAGAGGAACTCGACCTCGTCCGGCGTGAACCTAAGGCTTCCGGAGACCCGCCACTCGCGTTCCCACTCGAAGCGGTAAGTCCGTCCGTTGTAGACGCCGGGATGGTCGATGAACGGGGTCAACTTCCAGAACGGGTCGCCTGGGTCTATCCCGTCGGCCCTCTTAGCTTGAATAATGTCTCGAACCACTGTGGCCTGAGGGCTCTCGTCGTCGACGTACCAGAGCGGTGTGCCACCCCTCGACACGAGCAGGTCCTTCCGGAAGCCGATGCCATACCGGCTGCGGCGTTCGACTAACCGGTCCAGCATGTCGAGAGGGATCTCGCTGAAGCAGACCGAGCGCTGCGAGTCACCGAGTTCTGCCATCCTGCGGGCAGCACCCAGAGGAGAAGCGCCTGGTTGGAGCTCGCCGTCAAAGAGGATCGACATGATCTGTGGATAGCCGGTCGTGTCACGATCCTGCCCGGCTCGTATCCGTAGCGCGAGCTCCGCGACGGTAAGGCGCCCAGGACTCGCTGGCGGCGGCGGATCTGGAATGGGATCCCTGCGCTTCGGCGGTTTAGTGAAGTGCACGACGTAGTCGGACATGTCCGGCCACTTCTTGTGGGCTTGAGATCCCATAGTCAAATGCTAGGCATCTTCAGACACTGGGGGACCGACCGCTCTAACGCTGATTCCTGGCCGCCTGGCCAGAGCCATAATCGACGGATGACCACCGCAGTTTCAGGAGTGTCTAGGCCTCAGCCCAAGGCGGTGTTGGCGGCCATGCATCAGCTCACAGCCGCCGTAGACGCCGAGATCCCGAGTCACATCCCGGCTGGCGGCAAGCCATGGGACTACCACGGACCGGCGATGATCGCCCGCATGATCGACACCGTCGAAAGCATCGCGGCACTGATGACAGCCGACCGAGCCGTCGATGGTGCCGCGCTCGTCCGAGTGCTGTACGAGCACACCGTCAAGTTCTGCTGGGTCTCCATCGACCCGAAGACCAACTATGCGCGGTGGCAGTCGGATTCAGCGTGGTATGAGGCGAAGCTCACAAACGACGCGATCGACATCGGTCTGATTGACGAAGAACGCGTGTCGTTGGACGGAATCCAGACGCTGTCCGATGTGGCCAGCCTCGCCGTCGCGGTCGACAAGCACTGGTCCCAGCGCCTCCCTGCCTTTACTGCCCCCACCAAGGGGTCCGGCGCGCTGATGACTCTTCGCGGCCTGTACCTGCCGGCGTACCGCACCGGCAGCGAAGCGGTGCACGGGCGACCGTCGGTACTCGATGCCTATACGAGCCGGGGTTCTCAGTATTGGCGCATGGGTGACGATGCTGCTTCTACAAGCCTGTTCTGGCCGCTTGTTGTCCCGCTGTTCGCCTGGCCACTGCTGGTCTGTCACGCGCAGTGGGGCTGGCCGGACCCCGACGTGGTCATCGCTGCGAACAACTCGATGTATGGCGTTTGACCTCTAGATGGTTGATTCCATGGAATCGTTAGGCGATGTAGTCGACCAGCGCTCGGCTGGGACGCCCGAGTTGGTGATTCAGCGTCACGCACGCCGCGAGCGTGAGGAACCGTGCGAGCATCCGTTCACGCAGTCCGGGGAGCGTGCGGGCTCCGTGGCGCTCGAGGGTCAGGATGTCTTTCATCGTCCAGAAGATGCTCTCGACACGTTGGCGGATCGGCGCGAGGTGCGGCCGCCCGGTCTGGTCTTCGTCTTTGCGTCTCGGCCGCAGGATGATCGCGCCAAGAGACCGAGCGGCAGCCTCAAAGTCACGTCCGGCATAGCCCTTGTCCCCGATCACTGCCAGCGTCAGGTCCCGCGCTCTGCGCGCGAGCAATCTGAGAGCGATGTCCCGTTCACCGTCTTTGGGACTGGCGATCTGCAACGCGATCGGGGTGCCGTCGGGGGCGAACAGTCCGTGCAGCCTGAACCCCCAGAAGTACCGGCTGTGACTGGCGCAATAGCCGTAATCGGCAGCGTCGCCCAGGGCCGAGCGTTTGACCGTTTCGCGCGAGCGGGCGCACTCGACCGGCGTGGAGTCGATCAGCAACAGGTTGTCCTCAGAGCCCGGGCTTTGGCTCGCGAAGACGCCCATCAGCCACTCCAAAGCGTCGCTCAGGCACCGGCGGCGTTTGAAGTAGCCGGGTTGTGCGGGAAGTTGGGGGAACAGATGCCTCAGGCGTTTTCTGGCGACGGCCAGGAACCTGCGGTCAGACGGGATGCCCATGATCGCCTGGGCGACACACAGCGTTACGACCTCGGCGTCGGTCACTCTTCGTCGTGCGTTGTTCTTGCTTTCGGGCAGGAGATCGTCAGCGGTGCAGAACACCGTTGTGAGCAGCAGGTCGAGGTCAGCGTCCATCGAGGCCCCCAGGGGTCGGCGGTGTGGGATAGCACCGCTGACTTCGGTCCTGCTGCTTATTTCTCCTCGAAAACCCCGAGAACCACGGTCAAATCCGTGGAATCAACCATCTAGTCCAGTCCGGCTGGTCGAAACAGCTCGGGTGAGGGGCCGGCAGGATGATCGTCCGGGTCGTGGATTCTCTCCCTACGGGACAGCTTTCCCGTTCGGTGTCACACGTGGTGGCGGTCAAATAGCTCGCTAAAAAATTGCTGGACGCGGTCACCGGCTTGGGGGTCATCGGGCTGAAGCTCAGCACCTCCAAAGCGGTAGACCTCGTACCCAGCGAGCCTGAGACGACGGTCTTCGGCGACCATCTCGGCGTATCGGCCGGGGCTGGCGTAGTCACCCTCAGCGTAGTGCTGCTTGCCGTCAACCTCGATCACAGCACGGGTGCGGTCAGGGAACAGGATCAGGAAGTCCATCCGCTGACGCGCGAGAGCCTGGCCATCGCGCCCCCTCAACTCTTTCACCGTGTAAGGGTCGTAATGCAGATAGACCTGCGGGATTAGCGCCGGGAGCTGGTCCCCGCCAACCAGACCGTAGAAGCTGCCGTAGGCGTTGAACAGCACGTGCTCAACGGGGCTTCCAACTGACAACCGCAGTCGCGTGAAGAGGGTACGAGCTGGATCACCTTCGACGGATGAGGTCTCTTTCCACCACTGGACCAGCTCACCCCAGCTCAGGCCCGTCTGCAACGGCCGGTCATACACCAGGCACGCGTCGGCGTGCTCCACAATCTCGATGACGTTGTTGATCGCATCGCGGAGAACGATCCGCGGCTTGGGGCCGTTCGCCGCGAAGATCAGGTTCTTCAGGTCGCCTTTGACTCCGCGTATCTCCGATGGGCTGACCAGGGTGAGAAGATCCCGGTCGTCGTAGTCCTCGGCGACCGCACGTGCCATGTCGATCAGTTCGGCTGCGCGCATCCCGATCAAGCGTTGGCGTACATATCGACGTTTACTGGTGAACGCCTGAACATCAGCAGGAGCCTGGGGCATCTTGAAGCCGTCACAGACGCGGGGTAGGTCATGAGCGTTGACGTGCGTCCACAAAGCCTCAGCGATTGCTTCGCGTAGCTCCGTCGGACTGGGCGTGTTGACCGCCATGAGGCCGAAGGCTAGATCCCAAGTCGGCGGTCTGTCGTGACCACGAAGATGATGTGCCCGGTGATCTGCGCGCCCTAGCTTGACCTCATCGTCTAGGATTTCCCGCAGTCGTCGCATCCGTGCGGCAGAGGATGAATATCAATCCACACGTCGAGGTTTATCTCGGCAATCAAATCACTGTTGCGAGCGAGGCCCGGTTCCTCTCTCGCCTGCGGCGCGATCTGGTCAAGCTCGGTGTGTCCGCGCGCATTCTCGCCAACCTTCACCTGGGCGCTGACGATCTGCAGCTCGACTTCGTCGTCATCACTGACAACCACGTCGCACAGGTCGAGTTGAAAATGTTCCCGGGTCCGATTGTCAGCGGTCCGAAGAACGGCCGCTGGACCGTCCGCGTCGGCTCTGTCGAGCATAAGTGGCGCGATCCGATGTGGCAGGCGTTGCAGGCCACCCACGCCCTCAGCGACTCCCTGCATGCGTTCGCTGACGCCAGTTCGGCCCCAGGCCCGAGGGGCGCGAAGTTCTACAGCGATATTGACACGATCGTTTGCGCGTTCCCGGGACTACCGAACGGTTCGAGCGTCGACCCACGCCGACGCGTCTCCCTGCTCGACTACCAGCAACTCCTCGACAGGCTGCAGGAACCCGGGCCATCGCTGGCCTGGACAATGCGAGACTGGGACGAGTACGGACAGCACCTCAACCTGTACCGCGACGAGGAAGACTCGCCCGAGGCTCTGATCCGCCAAGCCGGCGCCTCGGCGGTTGATGAATACCTGGGCCGCTACCTCCAAGCACAGGCGGAGCTGCCGCCGATGGCACCCACCGGCATCCGCGTCGATGGACTCCTGGCCGAACGGCCGGATCTGCCAACCGCGCTAGCCGCCGGCGGCGGGGTACTGCTGCACGGGCCCTCCGGAGCCGGGAAGACACTCTGGGCGCGTGTCGCTGCCGTTGAGCTCGCCCGTGACGGGCACGTTCCGGTCTGGTTGGCCGCCGAGGTTTGCGAAGAGTCGTTCAAGACTTCAACGGCACGAGCGATCTCACCCTACACGTCTCTGTCACCACACGAGTTGTTGCGGGCGGCCGGGGCGGCCGGTCGAGCTGTCGTCTTCGTCATCGACGACCTGGCCAAGGCCTCCGCCCGGGTCCAGCAGGCGCTGCTCGCTGGCGTGCAGACCGCCCGCGTACGTACCTCTGCCCATGGGTTGCTCATCACCGCTCAGACAGCAGACGCCGCGTCGAAGGTGCCCGACGGCACCGCGGTACAGCTCCTGCTGCCCGACGACACCGAGCGGCTCGCTGTGCTGGAGGCGTACGGCGAGCCGGATCTGATTGACCGGTGCGCGGCGTTCATCACCCCAATGGAACTGTCCCTGGCAGCGGCGTGCGTCGACGATCTGGCCGACGACGCAAGCACGGCTGAGCTGCTCGACCTGTACGTCGATCGCGTCACCGACGGCAACAGCCGCCGCCGCGCCGGTTTGCGGACGATCGCTCAGCGCTTGCACTCGGACCTATTGCCTTCGCTGCCGCGGCCCGAGGTTGCACGCACGCTACGCCGCGAGAATGGGCTGGACGACGAGGAGCTGCAGGACGTCCTTGGCTGCCCGCTGATGAGCGTGGCACACGGTCGGGTGTCGTTCGGCCATGAGCGCTTCGAGGACTTCCTCGCTGCTGAAGCGCTGCTGCTCTCCAGCACGGACATGGACTCGCTAGCGCACACGCTCAATACTCCGGCCTGCTCCAACATGAGGGTCGACGTGATCGCCCTGGAGAGCGACGAGGCACGCCTGGCCACCCTTCTTGCGGGATGTGCCGATGCGGACGTCTTGGTCGCCGCGGCCACCGGGCGGCTAGGAGGTCTGGCGGCCCGGGTCGCGGAGCCGCTACTCGTGGACGCGCTGAAGGTCGCGTGCGCAGCGACCCTGAAACCAGGGATCCAGTTCACGTTCGACGCCCGCGCCGGCTTCTCCGGAGTGTGGTTGATGCCTGATCCGCCGTCGTTCGCAACCAGCGCACAATGGGCTGCTATTGGGCAGTTGCTCCCTGGCGGCCGTTTCCTTGACGGCATGGCGACGCTCTTGGGCCACACAGATCGGCTGTGCGATCTCGCCTTCGAGCAAGCGGACGTACCGTTACCGGCGTTGCACGATCAGATCTTCGCCTCCACGTACGCGATCCAACCGGGCGGGCTTCCCGCCTCCACCATCATCCATGCCGCGACTAGCGGCCAGGCGCCTTCCGTCAATCCTCGCCAGTCCGGGACCACTTCAACAGCGCTTTCGCTGCTGAGCAGCCAGGATGAGACCGGGCTGGGCGTGCTGTATCTCGCGGTCCATCTTCTACACCCCGCGGAGGTACCGGCAGAAGCGGTCATGCTGATCGTCCAGTGCCTGGCCAGCGATCGCTACCACCTGTGCCTGGCCGGTCTTTGGTTAGCGGAACGCTCCGCACGGCACCTCGACGACGATCAGCGCCAGATCGTGCTCGATGCGGTCAACGCGCTGCCGAACGACAACCTGGCGCTCAACGGCTCGATCATCGACGCGCTCTCGGCACTCGACGCCATCACACCGGCGCGGACCCTGGACGACATCCTCAAGGAGATCCACACCGTCCTTGAGTCGGAGGACGAATCCATCCGCGCCCGGATGGCCTATGGGATCGTGTCCATGCAGTTCGAAACCGAGGTAGTCGGCCCGTACTACAGAGCCGTCTGCGCGCTCACCGACGCTGACCGCGAACGGCTCATGATCCTGGCGCTGGAGGGCAGTGAACATAGCTCCTACGACGACTGGATCGTCACCGAGTTCGCTGATCCACCCAGTCTTGACGTCCTCGACGCAGTCACCACCTACGTCGCCCAGGTCGACCCGCCGAGATGGCTATCTCCCCAGGACGGGATGGCCGCGGTGATCGCAGCGCTGCGCCTGCTGGCCAGGACAGTTTCGACTATCCCGGAGCCGAAGGGCACCGGCAGCACGGATCCGGCCTGGCGAGCAGCGATGACGATCATGATGGCTACGTTCACCGACGGCGCTGGAACCGGCGCCGATCTGCAGGCAACGCAGGACGCCTGGGCGACTCTCTTAGGAGAGCACCGGGACGTGTTCGCCAGCTTCATGTCGAACTTACAGGGCGCGCGTGTCATGGACGACAGCACCGGCGTCTACGCGCATGTCCTTGGCGCCATTCCAAGCGCAGGTGTCGAAGCGCTGATCTGGAGCTTGGAGCACCCCGAACAGACACGTCCGCTCAGCCGCTGGGACCACGATCTTCCCAACCAGATCATTGGGTGGCTGGGACAAGTCGGAAATAGGCGCGCGAGCGAAGTCCTCCGTCGCTTCACCGCAGACCCAAGGACTGGCGAAGCGGCCGCTGCCGCCGTGAGGCAAATCGAGGCTAGGGCGATCATTTAGCTCGACGGACAAACGGTCCCCGGTGCCCGTGGGAGCGCGTTGTCACGCAGGGCTGGGCGGGCTACTCACTGTCCGCGAGCCGACGAAGGCCGCGGCGTTCTCCTTGGCCCCACGAGTCCCAGTATGGGACGCGTTCGATCAAGAATGCTTTGCGTCCGCCGTCATCCAAGGCGACGCTTCGATGGCCCGTTCCTTCTCGGCGATGAGCGACCAGTTCTCGGCGGAGTTTGGCCCCAGCACGACCGTGGGCGGCATCATGGTCGCTCGGTAGCCGTTCGGGCCACAGCGGACGCAAGGGTAGTTCGCGCTATCCAGATCGGGCTCGAGCTTTTCGTATGGGTAGGTAATGATGTTGCTCTCGAGCAGACTTCTCCGTATACGCGCCACGGCCCTTGGGTTCTCGCTCTTGCGACCGAAGATCAACTGCCACTTCCGCTCACGGATCAGCCTGGGGACCTGGTAGCCCTCTAGGAAGATTTCGCGGTTTGCCGGCTTCTCGAGCCAGTCGCGCCAATCGACGATCTGATCTAGCGCTTCGGTGAGTTGGTGATGCTGGCGCCCTTGGCTGGTGACCCATCTTTTGCCCGGGGCCTCGATCTCGATGAACACTGGGTTGAACACAAGGCTGTCCATGGCGAGCCAAAGAAAGTCTGGAACCCGTGTGGTGAGCCCTCGAAGCGGCGGCTGGGTAATTAGCGCCTGCGGAAACGGAGCATGGCCGGTCGGCGTGATTGCGCCTAAGCCGAGATGGGCACCCGGGACTAGGAGCGGATGGGCTTCGAGGAAAGCCTGCACCTCTGGCTCGGTTGGGTCGCAATCAAGTAGTGACCTCCACTCGGCCATAACCCGGTCTGCGTACGTGTGGACATCCATCGGCGGGGGCGCGTCGCCGCGCATTTCATAGCTCGGACGGAAGATGTCGGAATGCATCGCGAGAATCCTCGCAGCTCCACTGGAGTACCTGACCGTGGAGTGACCGAGAGCATGAGAAGTCAGCTGTGACCGGAGCCCAGACGGTCGCGAGGGTTGACGCCAGACCCGCCTCTCGGTGCGGTCAGTCAGCGGCCCCGTATGCAGCAGGCCTCGTGCAGCCTCCGTTAGAGCGCTGCTATGGGCGACGAGCGGGCTAGCCGCATGATCGCCTTGGCCTTCCTGCCGGGACGAACGCTAACGAGCCTTTTGGCGCCGTCTGGATCGCCCAGGGTCGCCGGCGCCAGACGACTGCTCGGCGACCAACGCGATCGCCCCGGGGTCAGGCCCTGCTTTCCCATCCAGACGTGCCGCCCGGGCACTAGCCGGCGCACCTCCTATGCGCGGAAGGCGAGTCGCTGGCGGGTTAGCCCGCGGGGATCGCGTCAGGCGCCTCAATCGTTATCGCGATGGCCGCTGCGATGGCCCCCGTCCGCCGATAAAACAGCGCGTTAATGCGCCCGTCAGACAGCCCTTCGAACTGGTTGCCCTCGCGACAGCCCAGGACCTCTTCCGCTATGAAATCCTCTAGTCGCCAACCGCAGGCGGGAAGACCTGCCAGAGCTCCTAGTTGCTCGAGGGAAGGGCTTCCCCCTCCGCCTTTCGAGAGCAGAGCGTGGATGGTGCTGGCCGGGACGATTCTTACCCCGAGCTCCGGGTCGCCGTCCGGCGACCGGTAGCCAGCCAGTGGAATTTTCTGAACCAGCGGAACCCGCCATGGGTTATAGAGCTGGTAGTAAACGCGCAGGCGTCGTTCTTGCTGGTACTCGTCGATCGCTCGTACCTGATTCGAGTCTTGGCGGAGCGCTCCGTATCTCGAAGTCGTTGAGAAGCTGAATTCGGCTGCCTGACCGATGCTTGAGGATGAGTCTTCAGGATCGGCGAGCCTCCCAAATCCAATCTCATAGTCGACTATGGTCTCTTCGCGGATTGGGCGGTTGAGCGGGTAGAGGCGCTTGGACTGAAGAAGCGCAACCTTGTTGACGCGCTCACCTGGGCCGAGGCGAAGGAAGACGAGAACACCAATGTCGGCAATTTCCCAGCGGCCGAAGTGGCGGAGCCCTCCGAGGTAGTGGGTCTCAATTTTCGCCGTCCACTGGGACGGGAAGATCGTCGCGGACGAGTAGCGCCCCACTTGCTCGATCCAGGTCAGATCGAACGACTCTTCAGGCGCATTGGGATTTCGATCTAGCCGGTCGGTCACCCGGCGGTTGCATTCGGCGAAGACCCCCTTAACCCATACGAGCACATCCTGCGGCACCTCAGTCACGCGTTCTCCCCTCGATTGCCTAAAGCATCTCCGATTTCGGATCCTTCTGCCTGGGCAGGTGCGGGTCAGCGGCTCGACGACGGCGTCGCTTCGTTAGCGGCATTCCGACTGGACGATCGATTCGCTATGGACTAGGTGTCGCTCCCGCAGCGCAGAGGTCGGCGCTGGACGTGGGTAGCCGTGGAGCTCCATGATGTCGCTGGCCGGTTGCGCAAAAGCGATGGGCGGTACCTTCGGCGGCGTGGGAGTCAACCCAGCCCGTTACAGGGAGCAGCTCATTCGGGGTCTCGATGACGACGGTCTCGAAGAGCTAACGTTGCGCTACTTCAAGGGGGAGCATCCCGACGCTCATCGCACCCGTCGCGGGATCGACGTGCTCTCGGACTACGAGCTGCCGCCGAAGAGGGGGTGGCAATGCAAGAGCTCGGTCAACGCCGAGGCGGACTGGCGTGAATGTCGCAAGTCGATCAAGGCTGCGATGGACGACGAAGAGGCGCCCGGCCATTACACGTTCGTCTTCAACTTTGTCCTGAGCGCAGGGCAGCGCAATTTTTGGCGAAAGACACTTCTACCGGAGTTCCGGAAGGCTTACCCGAATTGCGCGACGATCGACTACATCGATGATCTCGACCGTCGCGTCGAGTCCCGCGACGACCTGCTCGACTGGCTGACCGACGGGGCCCTCGGCATGTATGTCCGTCGAACGCTCGAGGGCATCGGCCGGCATGCGCCGTCATCACGGCCTGGCTCCGGTAACGGCGCGGATGACCGCGACACATCTGGGAAGACTCCGTCGGACCCGGCCGAGTACGCGCGCCGTCTGGGCGAGGGCGACGCGACCTACTCTTATCAGGTCGCCGGTCGGGAGGCTTCCGGTCGCGACCGGAAGCAGGGCGACCGGATGGTGCGGTTCTCGATGAGCGCCGGGCAGCGCGAACAACTTCCGGAGTTCTCCTTGACCACCCGCGACGGCGACGCGGTCACGCAGGTGTCGGCGACCCCGCGCGACGGCGTGGAGGTGACGCCGCCTCAACCATGGTTTGCCCCCACCCCCGACGGGGAGCGGGCGCGCGCGACGGCGCGCGCCGAGCTGGCCAAGGGACGTACCGTCACCCTGAGCGGGCATGGTGTAGGCGTTGCCGGCGGCGACGTGCCTACGCATTTCTCTGAATGGGTACAACCGAGCGAATACGCGTCGACCACCGGCGAGTTGGGGATCGGGCTGTCCGAGCCGCTACTGCTGACGCTGACGATGGACCCGCCGGGGCTTGCCCCGATTCAGGAGCAGGTACCCCTGTATCAAGTCCCTCCCGAACCCGGCGCCGAGATCGCGTATGCCGGGGCAATCGGCGGGGCGGTGCTCGCAATCGACCTCTTCGTGGTCACCAAGGAGGGCGGTCCGAGTGGTGACCACCGCTTCGAGTGCCGGCTGACGGTGACGCTCGCGATGACAGGAGAGAGTGCCCGCACGGCGCTAAAGGGGCTCGGCTTTGCGCGCGCCTTCGGGGAGGTGGATCGTCTGCACTTCGCGTGCCCCGGCCTGCTGCCGTCGGAGGGATACGAGATCACGGGACGTGTGCAGCTCGGCGCGCAGGAGGCCGAGCTATGGGAGGCCGCGGCGACGCTGGCCGTCGCCCTTCAGGGGTTGACCGACCGCGACGGCATCGACCGCACCATGCCGGATGCGCTCGCTCCGATCGATCTCGCGCGGGCTCAAAAGGTGATCGGCCTGCTCGGCGGCCCGGTCGAGATCCCGATCGACCAGGCGCACTTTCAGGTGCGGCTGCCGGAGGAGGCGCGGCCAGGCGATGAGCCGGCAGCGTGGCTGACGTTTTCGGCGGAGTTTGGTTCTTTGGTCGGTCAGCCGACCGGCCTGGAGGTGGAGCAGAGCGTAATCGGCGCCGAACCACGCGAGATCCGAGAGGCCGGCGACGGGGCGCTCGTGCTCGCATGCGCCAGCACCGGGCCAGACACCAAGATCGTCGCGCACATCGTCAACGCGTAGCCGTTAATCGAAGCTGACCGAGGCCGACTGTCAAGAAGTCTCTGCAATCGACTTGCTGCTTACCGGTTCAGTCAGGGACGATTGCCGAATTGTCGGGCGCGGCCGAAGCTCGCGCATCGCTCTGTTCGTCAGTCAGGTGGCGGCCGGAAGACACCAGGCCGTAGACCCGGTGTTGGTAGGGGACGTTGAGAAAAGCGGCGAGCCGGTCGAGGTCGGCTTGCATCTCCTCCACCGTCCCCGCAACGATGATGGTCCCGGTCGCGCCTTTCTTCTGAGGCCGCCGCCAACCGAACGTGCGCCCGCCTGGCTGCGCCGGCCAGAGATTGTGGACGTAGTCGTTGCGTCGACGGGTGATTGCCTCGGCCTCATCGAGATATGCGCTCGCCATCTGGCGATCGGCGTCGTCGGCGAGCCGCCGGAGCTCCTTTCGGGCGCCACCGATCACGCGCGAGATGCTCAGCTCGGTGAACGCGTCCTGGCCGCCGCCAGCAAGCTTCTGGTAGAAGGTCAGCACTTTGTATTCGAGCGTCGCCGACAGCGCGACGATCCGACCGAGCATTGAGAAGAACGGTTCGGGGTGCGTGCCCATCAGGTTCGATGGGATGCCAAAGCCGTCGCGGGTGATCGCGTAGTCATAGAGGCCGTCGTCGCTGGTGTCGTCGTCTTCGAGCTCCATAATCCGAAGTCTCTCACCGCACAGAACCAGCAGTGGCCCGCGGTCCCGCTTTCGCTTCCCGATGGGTGTTTCGGCGCGGTTCAGCCGCTCCCTCCTCTGCGCGGAAAGTGTGCACGGCTGAGACGCTGCAATCGGCTCGACGACGTCGGTAGCTGGTTGTCTGCCCAGTGTGGGAACGTCCTGCTGTGGCCGAGCCCGCTCCCCAGACCGCCGGTAACCCGGCGCCGACCAAAGGCAGTGCCGAGACCGCTGGCAGCACCACGACCGTTTCTGCCGTCGGGGTCAGCTCGCCAACTCCGCCCACACCCACATCCCGTCGCGTTGAGGAACCGCGCTGGCTGATGCACCTCCGGCACTGGACGGCGTTGGCGGTGGTCCTGGTTGCGGCCATCGGTTTTGTCTCTCTTCGGGCAACTGATACCTGGCAGAGCTGCACGACCAAGGTCACGACCAGGACCGGCTTGCTCCCGTCTCATGAGAACACCAGCTCCTGCGACGAGGTCTCCCTGACCGTGCTCGTTCCGGTGCTCATCCTCCTTATCGCACTGATGTGGCCCGACATCGCCGAGGTTGAGCTGTTCGGCCTCGGCAGCGTCAAGCGTCGCCTCAGCGAGCAAGACTTGCGCCAGAACCAGCTGGAGGCAAGCCAGCAACGCCTTGAGAATCAGCTCATCGCCCAGGTGCACCAGAACGCGGTCTTGAATCAAAGCCCAGTCGTCCATCAAAGCCCTGTGTTCAACATTGCCACCAACGCTGCTGACGCCCAACTGGTAGAGGGAATTGTTGACCAACAACGCGCCCGGAACTCGGCAGGAGAGCCAGCGCAAGACCAGACGGCCCGGACCAACCCCGAGGAACAGCGTCAGCTGCTCGATGAGCGTGGCGCCCAGCTGAGACCGTGGCTGAACGTTGCCCGGCGGATGAACGACCAGTCCTTCGCCGCTGCGGTCCGACGTGGCGCGGCCTCGGGCACCCCATCGGATGACCCACAGCTCATAGAAGGGGACAAGGAACTGCTTCGCCAAGTCGAACGGCCGGGTCACCCGTTCGACGTCGAAGAGCTGGCGAGCTGGGCGCAGGAGAATGCGCTGGCTCTCGATGCCGTCCGCGACACTTTGAGCGCCGGAGATACAGCCAACCCCGAGTCCATCCGTGTCGCTGCGAAGTTCGCCGACCAGCTGTTCTCGGACCTACAGCGCCGCGAACTAGTGGCTAGCGCTTGAGCTCGGCTCGGAACGCCTCAGCGAGGGCGTCAGTCAGGCGCGACTGATAGCTCGGTCGGCTGAGGAGCTCATTCAGTAGCACCCGACGGGCACTGGGTCCAAGCTGCTGTGGTGCCTTGCCGACAGCTTTGGCTGCGGCTGTCCATGACTGCTGCCAATAGGGGAACGGCTCATCGTCATGGGGTGCGACGAGGCGAAGATGGTCAGCGAGCCACCGCAGTTGGTCCGCACCGTTGCCGGAGGCGACTTCCCCACGGCCGATGGCAACACGAAGGGCCTCGAAATAGCCGCCGGCGGCCGCATCGGGAAGCAGGCGCTGAAGGGCCGGACGCAGACTGCGCAGCGGCGCGTAGACGTTGAGTCCTAACCGGCCCAGTGCTTCTGGGCCGGTCGTGCTGAAGGAAGGTACGTCACCGAGGGATGTGTGGGGGCGGTACTCGCTCACACGGGCTGTGAGACGAGCCTGTAGGTATCGATGACGTCGATGTCGCTCAAGGCCGCCAGGTTCTCACCACAGGGCCCGTCACAGAGCTCCTCATCACCCTCAGCGCGGGATTGCTCGACCCGCTCTGCAGGGGTGTAGGTCCGGCAGTCAGAGTTGGGGCAGCGCACCATCCGGCGCTCGACCAGTGCCCCGCGGTTCGCGAGCCCCTTCAGTACCGCGGTGACCTGCACCGTGTCCTGCGCGGTGTGCCGGGCCACGAGTTCGGCGTCGAGCACGTCCTCGCGGGTGCGACCGGGGTCACCGAGAAAGGTATCGACCCCTTCGATGACGGCCTTCCCCGCAACGCCGTCATGTAGCAAGTACTCGGATTCGGTGAAGTACATGGGCCAGCTCCGCCCGTTGATGATGTTTTGTGAAGTCCAGCCGGCCAAGCGCTGCCTTGATTATCACGCGGACGGGGTCCTTGCCGATGGGGCAGTTGGGCGGACCGCCTTCTGCGGTTGGCAGAAAGTAGAAGTTGCCGTCCGAGCCTTCCCCGGAGGCCCTGACAGCGTCGATGGCAGCCTGCAACTGCTGCGGCGCGCCGTTCACCGACTGGTCGGCCGAGGCGCTGCGGATACTCGTCTTGCGCCCACTGGCGTCGTCATAGCCAACCTGCTGGACCCGGGCCTCACACGGAGTGCCCGAACATTCGTCGTCGTGCAGCTCCTTGATGGCCTTGCGCAGGTCGACGAGCTGAAAGAGGCCCATGGGGAACCAGTCCTCGATGAGCTCGACAAAATCCTCGAAGAGCTGCTTCTGCACAGTCTCCTGAAGCAGCAGAACCGCTCGGAGGTTGAGCGCCCCGGCGGTTGTGTCGAGGTCAGCTCGAACCCACGCCCGGACGTCCACCCATTCGTAAAGCTGGACTTCCATCCCCGCCTTCGGCGGTGCGACCTGGTCTTCGAGCTCGCGGACACGGTGGCGGTACCGCCGCCGGCCGATAGCCACGATTTCAATATGCCCCTGGTCATCGGCGCGCACCGACGAGAGCTCCAGCTGCTCAGGCGCAGCGACAGGGACTGTCGCGTTCCAAAGCTCGCCGCCGCCGGCCAGCTCAAGAGCCGCCTTCAGTGCGGCGACCGAGTACTGGGCGTTCTGGCTGACTGGCGCTTGGAACATCAGGACCCGCTGCTTGCCGTTCGGCTCCTGGTGGTCGAGGAACGCGATGAGCGTGTCCCAGGACAGCGTTCGGTCGCGCAGCTCCTTCTTGACCGCCTCTACGAGCTGGTCCTTGTTGTTGCTCAGCCCCGCGATGGTGTTGTCACGCATTAGGTCGCGGATGAGGTCCGAACGCAGCTCAGCAAGGTGCTTAAGCAATAACTCCTGAGCGTCCGGCGAAGGCGCCTGTCCGCGTGGGCTTAGTGGCACTCACGGCAGGTTAGGGCGGCTGCCAGACGGAGGCGGCAGCAGCTAGTCCGGGCCCGCTGATGAGAGGCCCGTGCTGACAGCAGTTCTCACCCGGATGTGCATCAGATCGACGTCCGGCGGCAGGTCCGGCCCGAACCGACGCACATCAGCCATTTGCATCAGTAGAACGGCTGCTTGCGAGTCCCGTTACTCCGCCCCCCTTTGGGCGAGCAGGAGGGCTCGCAGCAGACGCGGCACTCCGGGGAGCGTTGGCCGCTGATCGGCTGAGGCGAGGGTGTCCCGTCCGGACGCTGCAGACTCGCATGCCCGCCCCTCGTTCGCGTCAAGGTCGGCCCTGGCCGCCGCGCTTCGCGCGCCGGTGACGCGGCTCCCTCGACGCGCGGGGCGTCCATGCGGCCTTCCGCTTACCGGCCGGGACGCCCCCGGCCTCTAGCAGAAGGAGCCGATCATGCAGATCACCGTTGCCGCAGTGAACGCCGCCCAGAGCTTCGCGGGCTCGCTCACGATCTCAGGGAGGTTTCAGACCACCGGACCTGCTGGCGGACGTGATGCAGTTCCCCGAGTCGAGCGACATCACGGTTGAGGAGATCTACACCGACCTCATGCAAACCGTGAGCCAGACCAGCTCAACGATCACCGGCATCGCTCACGCCGCCGAGACCGTGGCATATGTCAGCTGAATGGTTCCAAACGCCGGCCGCTCTGGAAACAATCTGGGTGGCCGGCGCTGGCGGGTACACCGCCCGCAGGAAGCGGCTCACATCTCCCATCCCGGTTCCGGCTCTGGCTCGAGCCGCGGCTTAGCCAGCCTCGGCGTCGTGTCTCGGTCCGCGATCGTCGGCCAGCGCCTTGGTCCATCGGGTTCCATCGGCGTGATCTCCTCGAAGGTCCCCCGGTTGGTGACGAGTCGGGTGGGCTGGTTGTCGTGGTTGAGGAGTGGCAGGACCTGGTTGTCGCCGCGCGTCAGCGTCGGCTCCAGCTCGCGCGCGGCGTCTGCTGCATGTTCAACCCTGCTCTCGTGTACGAGTGGGACGGCGATCGACGGAATCTCGGGATCGGTCCTGCTGAGCCGCTCAGCGAGCTGTTGGAGGCGATCCAGCCCGGTATCAAGCTCGACTGGTTCGGCCGCGTACACCTCGGTGCGTTCGCGCGCCCGTGTGAGCGCGACGTAGGAGCCGTGCTGGGTGCTGTGGTCGGCGACGATCAGGTGAGTGGTGTCGACGGTCTGGCCCTGGGCGGGGAACGGGTGCTGAACGTAGGCGAGGCGCAGGTCAGCGTCCTCAATGTCTTGTTGCTCGAGCTCGACGGTGTCGCCGCCGTCGAGTCGTAGCGCGACACGACCGCCTTCCTTATCGACGCTGCTGAGCTCAGCTCCGGTTCCGTTCCGCAGGGTCGGGCGGTCATCGTCGCCGTGGAGGGTGCGACGGACTTGGACCTGATCGCCTGCATGGAGTTCGTAGGGGCGGCCGGGCACCGGCAGGCCGTCCTTGCCGAGTTCTCCGGCTTGGATGCGGATGGCCTGGGCGCGGGCGTTGAGGTGGTCGAGGTGCTCGTTCGATGTCTGAACCACGACCAGCGTGTCTAGGCCGTCGTTGCGGTCAACATGGGCGGCTTCAAGGGCCTGGTCTTCGACGCGACGCTGCTCACTGTTGAAGTGGACGTGGTCGCGGGCGGCGTAGCCACGGATGGCGTGCTCTCCGCGGCCGGCGCGGAAGAGCGCCTGGTCGCGTCGGTCGAGTGGATCTTGGGCACGTTGGTTGACGGTCAGCTCGACGTGTGCGGCGCTCTCCCGCGCGGCGTTCTCGATGTCCTGCCAGAGTCCGCCGGCGCCGACGGGCTGATTCTGCTGCGGGTCACCGACCGCGATCAGCCGAGCACCACCGCGGGCGACCGCGTCGAGCAGGACGACCTGTTCGTCGGTCGAGGCCAGCGCCGCCTCATCGTGAATCACCGTGCTGTCCGGTCCGAGGTCGATCCGTCCGCTGGTGATCGCGGCCTCGAGTCCTGCAGTCGAGTAGGTGGAGCACTGCACGCCCGCCTCGAACAGGTCGCGTCCGAGTCGCTCAGCAGCGAGCGCGGCGGTGCTGGTGACGAGGATCTCGCGGCCGGCCGCCTGGTGGGCGCGGGCGATTCCCGTCAGCGCGGTGCTCTTGCCGGTGCCGGCCTGGCCTACGATGATCACGAAGGGCCGGTCAGCACAGCCGAGCATGATCGCTGCACGCTGCTCAGCTGACAGCCGTCCACCGGCCTGGGTCAGCTCACTGTCGAGCCGGTCGACCTCCGCGGTTGCGAGGCCGTCCGGCAGCGGCATGACCCGCTCTTGGGTGAGTTGGTCGACGATCGCGACGACCGTGCGTTCCTTGCCGCGTTGGGGGCGGGTGGTGCCGTTGCCGTCAGCGAGCACGAGGATTTGTTCCTGCTCCCGCAACGTCACGAGTGCCCGGAGTGCCTGGTCGATCGGGATGCCCGCGGAGCGCTCCAACGCGACGGCACGCGCGTCGCGGGCGGGGAACGTCGCGTCGAACTCGGTCAACGCGTTCAGCACCTCTGATGTGGGTGCGGGTGCCAGCTCGTCTGGGTGGCCGTGGCGGAGAACTTCGATCCGTTCGCGTCCGAACCCGTGCCCGGCCGCAGTCTGCCGCCATGCCACGTTGAGGTCCTGAGCGGTGACCGGCAGCTTCTGACTACGGGTGACGGTGCCCATCATCCGCTCCTGCGTCGGTGACAGCCCGCTCTCCAGAAGCACGGCGAGTTGAGCGGCGGCGTCAGCGGCCTGCGGACCGCCGCCGGCGATCTGCTCCCGCAGGTCGCGCGCCTGATCGGTGAGTCGTTGACGGATCGCGGTCTGGACCTGCCGGTGGCGACTGGACCACCGGTCCAGCAGCGGCCGGGGGACCTCGGCGATCTCGAAGTAGCGGCCGCCACGGCCGGTGCCACGCTCGATCGCGAACCCGAGCTCGTGCAGTTCACGTGCGAGGCTGGAGCGATAGGCCGCACCGACCTCGCGCTGATGGACCAGCCAGGCACGTGAGTCGATCGCCATGACCCTTCCGTCCTCGCGGACAGCACCGTGCAGCAGGACGTGGGAGTGCAGCTGGGGGTCGGGGACCTGGTCCTCGACCGCGCGGGCGGTGCTGTGGCGCCAGCTGGTCGCGATCACGTCCTTGGCCCTCTCGTGCACGACTGTGTCGACCCCGACCCGACGTCGCAGCATCGGCACCTGCCCGGTCGCGTAGCCGAGCGCCTCATCAACCGCCCGCTCGTGCGCTCGCTCGATCTCGGCCCGCAGCTCCGGGCCGCCGAGCGCCCAGACGGTGCTGACGGACTTTGGAGCGGAGAACGTCGCGTCGATCGCCGCGACCGCAGTCCCGCCAGCCCCCGCCGGGCGCAACGCGTCACCGGTGTCGGGTCGGCACACCTCCATCAGCGTGTGCAACTGCTCGGCCGTGACCGGGTGTGCAGGGTCCAGTCCGAACTCATGCGCTCCCTTTGCCCATCGCCCGGGCGCCTCGACGCGTTCGCCGTCCTTGAGGTAGTAGTCGCCGAGCTCGGATGCTCGGGCTTTACCCTCGAGGTAATCGGCGTACCCGCCGGCTGCGGTCGTGGTGATCTTCGCGAGGATCAGCACAGCGCAGTCCGGGGTTCGAGCTGCTGTCCACAGGCGTCAGCCCTGTGCGATTTCAGGCATACACTCCACGCACCTACGGAGCTGACTGCAAAACGCCCGGAAAAGTCCGTCGCATAATGCCCGTTGATGTCCCCGGCCGTCATCGAGTGCTTGCGCCGGTCAGCGCGGTGTTCCAGGGCTCAGACGTATGCGCCGGGGTGAGTGCCAACAGTTCCCATCGCACCCCGTCGAGGTGCAGGCCGTGTCCGGCGGGGAGGTTGGCGATCTCACCGGCTGACAGGACTCGGGTGCGTTGGGTTGACTGGGTCGTGCTGCGTCCTGTGCTTTGGGCGCTGGCGGTGAGGGTCCAGGCGGGTTGGTTGCGGGAGATGACGGTGCGGTCGTACTCGCCCAGCATGGTTGACACGGCTTCGAGCGTCTGCGGGTCTGCGACACCGGGCAGGAGGAGCTTGGTTCCGAACAGGGTGAGGAACCCGTCCGCGGCGACACCCCACCGGGCGCGGGCTTGGCTGAGGTCCTGGAGGGCGGCGAGGAGCAGCACTCCTTGGCCACCGCCTTCTGAAGCAATGGCTGGGAGTTCGGGTATGGGGGCGATGTTCGCGACCTCGTCGAGTGCGAACAGCACCCGGGCGGGGAGGTGCCCGGCGGCGTGGGCGGCATAGGTGGCCTGACGGATCTCCGTCAGCAGCCCGCACACCAGCGGCGCGACCAGGCCCTGGCGGTCCGCGGGCGCATGAATGAACACCGAGTCCCGTGAGGTGACGAACTTTTGAGCGTCGAAGTTCGGGTCGGTTGACCCGTCCAGGGCGCTGGTGGAGGTGTAGGCCTCCAGGGCGTCGGCGGCGGAGGAGAAGATCGACGCGCGTTCGCGCTGCTCGGTGTTCGCGATGGCCAGCAACGACATCATCGCCAGCCGGCTGGCAGATCCTGCTTGGTCAAGTATGAGGCCGGCCTGGTCGCATTCGTGGCGGCTGATCCAGTCGAGCACC
The DNA here is from genome assembly GCA_965198695.1 of Solirubrobacteraceae bacterium. Taxonomy (GTDB): domain Bacteria; phylum Actinomycetota; class Thermoleophilia; order Solirubrobacterales; family Solirubrobacteraceae; genus Palsa-465. Next base: position 49,590 of record CBDAPW010000006.1, read on the forward strand.
ACCTCCATGCTTTGCCCGCTCAATGAGGCGGCGTGCAGCAGGGGGGCGAGCAGCGCCTGCGCACGTCGCGCCCAATGGGTCGCGTCGCTGCTGCCAGTGCCGACGTGCGCGCCGGTGACCATGGCTCGGGCCATCAGCAGCGCCCCGTCCCATGTGCTGGATGCTGGGAGCGGTGACCAGCGCAGTTGCTTGACCCCGTCGAGCACTGTAAGGCTGGCGCTACCGGTGGGGTCATAGCGCCACACGACCCCCGCCTGTGAGCGTGCTGTGCGGGTCGCCCCAAGCACGTCTGGCTTGGTGGACGTCGATAGCACCGGTCCGTCGTGGCTAATGATGGTCGGGATGATCACCGCTGAGGTCTTTCCTGACCGCGGTGGACCGAGCAGCAGCACAGCCCGCTCGGGGGTCGAGTACACCCAGGACTTCACCTTCTGAGATCCCTGCTCGCGAACCCCGAGGTACACACCAGAGCGGCCAACTGCCTGTGCGCGGATCGTTGCCCACGCTTCGGAGACCGTCAGATCCCGGTTCTGACTGACCGCCAGGACCCCCAGGATCCGGTGTCGCAACCGCCAGATCACGAACGCGACGACCAGGAGCCCACACGGGGTATGAACTGCCAACGGGGTTGACAGAAACACGGACAGGCCAATCACGATCCACACACCGCGGGGTAGGTGCCGCCGGGCGGACTGATGGGACGGACCCCAATTCTGAGGAGCGTTCATGACCGCCCGCCTTCCAGCAAAGCTTCGATCTGGGGACGCAGGAACCGGTAGGAACGACCCAGCCGACTGGCCGGGAGCCGGCCCTGGCGGGCGAGGTGGTAAACGGTCGAGACGGGGAGGTGCAGAAGGTCAGCGACCTCGACCGCGGTGAGGATCTCATCGCGCGTCAGCCGCCTGACCGGCACCGGAACCGATGTGGGAGAGGTATGTGCGGTGGACATGACCCACACGATCCGCCGGGTCCGGTGGACATCTCAACCACGTTTCCGGGCATCTCCAGGACGTCTTCGGGGATTCACGGACCTTTACGGACTTTTTCGGGCGTTTCCGCCATGATTCGCTGCAGGTACGGCGATTCCGGCACTTATTGACAGCTAGGGATGGAGGCGAGATGGCGAACGAGCGGCTGAGAAACGCGATGCGAACCGCGGGACTTGAAGTCGCTGAGTTCGCCCGCCAGGCCGAGGTGGATGAAAAAACCATCCGCCGGTGGCTGGCCAAGGATGATCTCGTGCCCCACCCGCGCAACCGGATCCTCATCACGCGCATCCTCGACGCGGACGAAGCTGACATCTGGCCAGAGCTCGCCCGCCAACCCGCCGCTCCAGTTTTAGTCGAGCGACCGTTCGCGGACCTCAACGCCATCCACTTTCAGAGCACCGCTGTGCCCGACTGGCGTGAGCTGGCCGCCAGTGCCGACACACAGATCGATCTGCTTGACATGACCTTGGCGGGCACCCTCACCGGTCCCCGCGACGCCAGCGTGCTCGCGGACGCGGCCGGTCGCGGCACTCCGATTCGGGTGCTGATCAGCGACCCCGATTCCCTTTACCTCACCCGCACCCCCGCCATCGACCAGAGCACCAGCATGCTCACTGACCTGATCGCCAGCACCCACCTTCTCGCTCCGCTTCGCGACGCCGGCCAGGTCACGCTGCGCACGTTCGTGACACCGCCGGCGTTCAGCATCCTCCGCGTCGATGACCGCCAGCTCATTACCCTCCACCTCGCGGGCCCCGCCGAGTCAGGGGTGGTGTTCGACGCCCAACGCGAGATTGACTCGGGACTCTTTGACCGCTTCGCCGACCACTACGACGCGCTGTGGGATCAGCAACGCTGAGCGTGGCTCATCTGGCGCCGAAGCCGATCTGGCCGCCAGAGATGAGCCGCACTGCCAGCTTTGATTTCACCGCGTCGCCCATCATGGTCTCCGCGACCGTTTCAAGCGCATCACGGATCTGCTGACTGAGCGCCAACACAAGCACCGCTTCGACGTTCGCGTCCTGTTCATAACTGACCATCAGCCGCCGCCAGAACTCGACGTCAGGGGCAGAAGCCAGCTCTAAGTGCAACGGAACCTGGCCAAAACCCGCCGAGGCCGGCACCAACGCCAAATCCGGATACACCGGTGCCGCCCCCGGGGAGAGCCGCCGCCCGAACGCACGAACCGCATGATCGGGAAACAACCCGGCCAGCGCGCCCGAACGCTCGGCCAAGACCATTTGCCGCGAGGACAGCACCAGCCTCAACCGGCCAAACGCACCCTCCTTCGCTGCCAGCCAGCACCAACTCGTACCAATCCAGTGACGCATTCGCGCCAAATCCAGGGCCCTAAGATCGGGTAACCGGGGTTCGACCTGGCGGCGCCCGGCGTCAGTGACCCGGAACACCGGCGCCAAATCATCGGCGACCCGCACGCGTCGGGCCAGGCCCGCGTCCACCAGCACGCCCAGCTCCGCCGTCACATCATTCTCACCCTGCGAGAGACCCCGGGCGACCTGCGCCGCCACAGTCGCCTCAAACACGCTCACGAACTCCAGCACCCCCACCGACGGATCAAGCATCCCGACAGCTTCTCAGCTCGTGCCTCGGCGTGGAGTCACGCGGCAAAGCCGCATCGCGGACCGAGGCCGGGTGTGCTCGGCCGCCTCACGGCGGCCTGCGTCTACCCGGCCTAACAGCAGCTGGGGAGGAGGGCGGAGCCGCGGTCGGTTCTCGCTCGAGCACTTCCTTCTGGGCTGCGCGGCCGGCCGCGTCGTCCCGGAGGACGGGCTCAGACGGATCAATACGGCGCGCTGCCAACCCAAGGGGTCGCGGGCGGTTTCGGCGAATGCATCGGGTCTTACGAGTGCAGCTGCGTCGCCTGATGGCTTCCACTCCCGGGGCAGAACTAAGCCTGGGTCGCCCACGTCGCGAGACCGCCGAGCAGGCCCGTGGTCAATCGCCGTCCACCGATAGCTTCACCGATGCTGACAATCCATTCGCCGCTGGCCGTGCGGCTGTGAGCGCACGGACGGTACGCGGCCTCATCGGACTACCTCCGGACCAAGGCCCAGCTTGATCAGCGCCACAATGTCCTGCAAACCACCTCACTGAAGAGATCGATGGAGCTGACGCACGAAATCTGCATCCAATACTCGGGCCTGGAACTCAACGACGGCCTAGCGCATCTCAGGATCTACGAAGGGCCAGGTTGCCGACCCGTCGCGATCGTCGGCCAACTGGAGGACAATCCTGGAACGCCAATCGAATCGGTCATCGTCCAAGTTCAGGAAGCGGTCCGGGACTGGGAGTTTGACGGCCGCGATTTCGACCTGATCGTCTACAGCCCTGCCGACGAGCCGTACAAGCACGTCACCTTCACCGTCAGAAGCCCGGGCGAACTGACCCCAGCCCAAGAGGAGGCAGCCGACGCGGCAATCGGAATCATCTGGGACGTCGAGTACCCCGACGCAGATTACGCGCGAGAGGTCGGCACCCAGCACAGCGTGCGCCGCGACCCAGTCTGGCATCCCGTCGAAAGCCTCTCCGACTTTGTCGACGTGACCGTCGAGGAGTGGGAACCCGGCGGGTACACATGCGCAGACGTCTTCGGCCCCGAAGGCGAGCAGAAGCGCATCCAGCAAATCCGCCTCAATGAGGGAACGAAAATGGGGCTGTACGACGACGTCGAGATCCGCCCACTCGAAGAATCAGAATGGCCGGCTGAGGACTAAGGTCCACCGGCTTCACGACGACAGAAGATCGATCTTGGCGGGCACGCCGGTGCACCCGCCGCGCGGCCGGCTCAGCACGACGCAGGCGAGAACGTCAGGCAACACTGGACCGTTCGTCGCAGGAGTGGACCGAAGCGAATCCCGCCGGTAGGTTCTTGCTCGTGGCCGCAACCGAGACGTCGACGTTCCGTGGGAGTCGCCCGCAGCACATGGCGCGGGTGGTGTTCCTGTTGCGTTTCTGCGGCACAGCTCCCACGAGCGACGACGCGCCGGTCGGTGCCGTCACGGAGATGCGGTCGGGGCAGCGGCTGCAAGCCGTCGACTTCTGGATGCGCAACCCCGACTACCTCGCCGACGCCCTGATCGATGAGGAGGAGGCGGGCGAACGCGCAGACGGCGTGGCGTTAGCGACGAAGATCCTCGCCGACCGCGAGCCGCAGCTTCGCCGCCTGCCGATGACGAAGTGGAGGTTCGGCGCGTGGGAGGAACTCTCCGACGTACTGGCGCCGCTGCTGCTAGGCGGGCTCTTGGTTCACAAGCCGACCGTGCGAGGCGACCGCACCGTGGCTGAGCACAACTACTGGCTGATGTCCGAGGGGCGGGATTTCACTGACGCCCTGCTCGCCGCGGAGCCCGCGACGTTCGGGTGGTATCGCGACCGCGCCCAGCTCATCGCCACCGTGGCCAAGGACACGGGCGGGTCGGCCCTGAAGGCCCGCCAGTACAACCGGATCGAGTACGCGTCGACGGCCGGCATGGCGCTGATCCCGCCGATCGCCGACGCCGTCCAGGCGCGGCTGGCTTTGATCGAGGCCGCGGCCGCATGAGCTCGTTCACCGAAGCGGTCGCCGAGTGCGCGGGTGTCACGCACGAACGGGCCCGCCAGGTCATGAACGAGACGGGCATCGTTCTGCAGCCGCAGCCTGCTGCTCCGGTGCCATTGAAGGTCAAGCGCATCGCGTTCTCTGGGACCAAGACGCGGAGCGGCGTGGCTCCCGAGCCGTTCGCGGTCGACTACGCCTTCCAGGACGGTCTGACGGCCGTGACCTCCGAGAAGAACCTCGTGGGCAAGAGCACCCTGCTGTGGCTCATCCGGTGGGCGTTGACCGGCCGTCGACCGGCCGACCTCGCCGATGACGTCCGCGATTGGATCGACGAAGTGACCGTCGAGGGGGCCGTCGGAACGGAACGCTTCATCATCCACTGGACGCTGAGCGACGGCACGACATCGCAAGGGTCGCTCACCACGAGCGATGACGCCGGGTCATCGTTCACCGGGCAGCAGCAGTTCGACGAGGTGATGGGCGCCTTTATGCTCGACCGCCTGCGCCTATTCCCGACGCCGTGGTGGAAGTCCCAACGCGGAGGCGACGCTGGCGAGGGCATGGTCAGCATCCACGGCTGGCCGGCCTACTTCCCCGCCCTGTTAGTGCGCGGCGATCAGGTCGGGGTGCTGCTCGGCGAGAACGTCGAGGGCGGCCAGGCGCTCACGCTCCTGCAGGTGTTCCTCGGACTGCCGTGGGTGCTGACCCACCAGTCGGCCGCGACCGCGCTCAAAGACCTCTGCTACAAGCAGGAAGCTGCCAAGCGCCGCGCACGCGATGACGAGAAAGCACGCGACGCCGTGCTGAAGCCGACGCGGGACCGCCTGGCCGCGATCACCGAAGAACTCTCCTCGCTCGCAAGCGCGCCTGGTGCACTGTCCCCCGACGAGGCAGACGCCCGGGTGCGGGCGTTCACTGCGTCCACGGCGGCCGTGGCCAGCGCCGCCGAGCAGCTCGCCCGGGCCGAGCAGAACCTCGCGGTCGCCCGAGCCGACGCCGACGAGCTGGTCAAGCAGCTCAGCGCACTGCGCGAAGACGCGGTGATCGTGCCGCTGATCGGCCGGGTCCGTCCGGTCGCCTGCCCGCGTTGCACCACAGAGATCGCGCAGGAGCGACGCGCCGAGGAGAAGAGCGGGCACTGCATGGTCTGCGACGTGCCGATCGAGGCGCCCGAGTCGGACGCCACGGTGGTCGACGAGGCCGCGACGCTAGCGAAGGCCGCAGAGGAGGCCGTCGATGCGGCAGCCGCCGCCCACGCCGCCACCCAAGCCGCTTACGCTGCCGCGGTTGCAGCGAATAACGACGCACGCACCAAAGTCGACGCGGTCGCCAAGGGGTCGGAGGCGACGGCGCGTGCGCGCAGGCTGGAGATGGAACAGGCTCGCCTGCAGGGACGCGTCGAGCAGGCGCAATCCGTCGCGCTGCCGTCGGCAGAGCAAGACGACCGGTACACCGTAATCGCCTGCGCGCGCACCGAGGCCGAGCGCCGCCGCGCCGCCGCGGCCAAGAACCTCCTGGAGGAACTCAGCAAGGAGATCGTCTACGTCGCCCATCGCTTCGGCTTTTCACAGCTCGAACAGGCAAGCCCCAAGCTCAACGCGACGCTAGCGATGCGCGTCGCGGGCAAGGACAGCAATTTTGGCCGACGGTCGCCCGGCGAGAAGCTGCGGCTCAAGCTCGCGATGGTCATCGCCCTGCTGCGCGTGGGCGAGCGCCTCGGCATCGGGCGGCACCCCGGCCTGTTGCTCGTAGATTCCCCCGGCGGCGAGGAGATGGTCGAACTCGATGTCGGCAACGTGCTCAAGGAGCTCGAGGACCTGGGCAAGGAGATCCCCAACCTGCAGGTCGTCTGCGCCACCGCGCGAGCGGACGACGTCCGCTCGCTGCTGCCCGAAGAACGGATCATTCACGGCCACGACTGGATCGAGGTCTGGTGAGCGTCGAGGGGCGGCTGCGCGCGCTAACCGCTCTCGACGACACACCGTCGCTGGCTGACCTGGGCGGTGAAGAGCAACTGGTAGCGACGCTTGAAGGATTGCCCGAGGATCTCATCAGCCGAGCCGCGGATGTCGTATGGCAGTCCTGGACGCAGATCACCGATCACCGCGCCGCGCTCGCCGCGCTCGCATCGCGACTGCCGGCAGTTACCGCAGCGCTTGAGTACGCCGACGTGGCCGACGGCCTGGTCGCCGGCGTCGCGCTTCTCGGCGACGATCTCTTGGCAACGATCGTCGCCCGCGCACTCGTCGCCGCCCTAGAGGCCGGTGCACTTGCCGAGCGTCCGCTGCACGGGGGACATGCGGTGCGCGCCGCCGCGGACATGGCCGCCGTGTCCAGCATCGCCAGCCACATCACGCTCGCGGCGCTGTCGACGGTGACCTGCATCCCGGCCTTGGCTGGAGTGCCGTTCGCCCGCGCCATCGGTCGGCTGCTTGACCTAGGCGATGAGCCCTGGTTGCGGACGATGCTCCGCAACCGCGTCCTGCCGCTTCCGGGCGCGGCCGCCGACGCGACGATCGAGCTCGCCCTGGCTCATCTGCGCGACGCATTCTCCTACGGCGACCCGGCAGCGGCGACGGCCGCCCTCAACGCCGCCGCCGAACTATTTGAGGAAGCGGCCCGCGCCGACGAGGATCGCGCCGACGCCACCGGGTTTGCAGCAGCCACCCGCTGCGCGCTCGCCTTCGCCGACCAAGACGCGGCTGCGATGGAGGGTTGGGCTGCCGAGCTCAACAGGAGCCGCATCGCGCTGATGGCGTGGAGCCCGGGAGACGACGGACCGTCCCGAGCCGAGGCCGCTGCCGGAGCGTGGACGCTGCTGACAAGCGACCTGCTCGCGCTGCGACGCCACCTCGACGCGCCCGACACACTCCGGCTCATCAACGCCGTCGAGGTCATCGCCGACGCCTACTACGGAGTGCGCTTGAGGGTCTTGGACGACGAGCGGCTGGGTCTTCGAGCGTTCCTGCGGCCGGTGGTGATCGAGAAGCTGCGCGAGAACGGACAGCTGCGAGAGGGCTTGGTGCGCCTGGCGGAGGAGGACGACGCGACGGCGGAGCGGCGTACCGCAGCCTCCAGGCTGGTGAGCGAGGCGGGCCCAGGCCCAAAAGTGCGGCGCCAGCGGGGGCAAGCCCGACTCCGTCTGGCGCTTCGGTAGCGGTCGGGCCGCCTGACCCTATGCGCGTCGTACGGGTTAACGAACTCGCGGCCGAGGCCGCCGAGCTCGCCGACGCCGGGGGCTCCGCCGCTGGCCCTGCCTTCGCGGAGCTCACCGGGCTGCTGGCCCACTTCGTGCGCAAAAGCCTGGACAACCCTCCGCCCTACCAGCGCGAGGACGGCTCAGGGGCCGCTGCACTGGAGGCTGCGCTGCAGGAGGACCTCTGGAACTACCTCAGCTACACGGCGCTCTCACAGCGAACCGGCGCGTACGAGCCACAGAAGATCGGCGGCGGCGGGCGCGCCGATATCGCGCTCTCGATCCTCGATGAGAGGATGGTGATCGAGTGCAAGCGCGAGGCGACCAAGAGCGGGCGCGACGACCTTCAGAAAGCCTACGCCGGGCAGGGCGGCGCCTACAGCGCCGCCGAGCACCCGTTCGGCGTGGTGGCGATCCTCGACTTGACCGCGCCACAATCCGGCTCGCCGCCACTGTTCTACGACTGCCTGTGGCTGCATCAGCAGCCACAGGCCGACGGCGGGCGGACCCTGCTCTTCGTGCACATACCGGGCAGACGCAAGACGCCGTCTCGGGTCTAAGGCTCCGCGTAGCCGATCGCTCACCGGTCTAGTTCGCTGCCCGATGCCGTACGTGAACACTCAAGGATGCCGGTTCCGAGGACCGCGATAGTGCAGCCTCCGGCATCGAGAGCCTCGTTGCGCCCGGTGGTGTCGATGCCCTTCGCGGAGCCGCTCAGCACCATGATGTCGTCGGCCCCCAGCGAGCGGGCCATCTGGCAAGCCCGCTGCAGTCCCTCCTCGCTTGCGTCACGCGTGCCGGCGGGGTCGGTGCGCACCTGCTTCGGCTGCGCGCGCGAAACAATCCCCCGAGATGCCGACAACCTGCCTGGCTGAGGTCGAGGGTCGCGACCTCGCCTGCGCCAGGGCTAACAATCGGGATCGCGGAGGTGTCGACGGCACTTGAGGAACCTACATCCGGGAGCCGTCAGGTCCAGAAGCCGGTCGAGTCAGGGGGTCAGCCGACGCCACGGTCGCTGTCACCCTCCAAAACCGATAGTCCTGCTTTGGCGATAACGCGGCAGCGGAGGTCGGCGTTGTTGCCGGCCGCCAAAGCCCATGCTGTGCGAGTCTTCTGCCTACGCAACGCGCCGGGCGAGCGGCCGACAACACCAGCCCTGCTCTCGGCGAACGGCACGGTGGCCGCTTGTCCTCCGGCCGCGCGAAAGCAGTCACGCGATCACACACCCGCTCCAGCGGCGAAGCGGGCACCACCTCGAGGTGGGGCGTGTCTGCCCGAGGGGACGTCTACTCAATATCGTGGTTTGGAATGGAGACGCGTATCACGACTGATCTCGCCGAGATCGATTTAGACGTCGTGCACCGCTGGCTCTCGACAGACGCGTTTTGGGCACTCGGGCGGCCGCGGGAGACCGTCGAGCAGGCCGCGAGGGCTTCGCTGAACTTCGGAGTGCTCACCCCGGACGGGCGACTGGTCGGATATGCGCGGGTCGTGACCGACTACGCCACGTTCGCGTGGCTTTGCGATGTGTATGTCGCTCCGTCTGTCCGAGGTGGTGGTCTTGGGCTTGCCCTCGCGTCTGCTGTGGTCGAGAGGCTGCGTCCGATGTCGCTCAAACGCGTGATTCTCTCGACGCTCGACGCGCACGGGCTGTATGAGAAGGTTGGCTTTGAGCCGATCCCCAACCCCGAAAAACTGATGTGGCTCAGTACCCAGCCCGAGGATGCCGCGTAGGTTGCACTCCAAGCGTCGGCCAGTGGAGAGACGCCATGGCGATTCCCCGTCTAACCGCATCTGAGGTCGATCGCTATCTGCGCCGCTTGGGCCTGCCCATGCCGAGTGCGCCAACGGCCGCGGCGTTGACTGACCTGGTGCGAGCCCACGTGCAACGCGTGCCCTTTGAGAACCTGCTGATTCAGCTGAACCGCCCCGCGACGCTCGAGGCGGCCGTGACAGCCGCCCGAATTGCCCGCGGCGGGGGCGGCTACTGCTTTGAGTTGAACGGCGCGTTCGGCGCGCTTCTTGCCGCCTTGGGCTTTGACGTGCGCCGACACGAGGGACGATGCTGGATCCGCGAGCCAGGCCCACCTGATGCCCCGATCAACCACCTCGCACTGACTGTGCGATGCATCGATGGCAGTTGGTGGTTCACCGAAGTCGGGATGAGCGACGCAATCTGTGAGCCCATCCCGCTAACACCGGGTCGTTACACCCAGGGACCGTTCGGATACCGACTCGAAAGGGTCACTGGCGTTTTCGGTCCCGGCTGGCGGTTCCATCACGACCCTTACGGCAGCTTTGGTGGCATGGACTTTCACCCGACTCCCGCCCGTAGAGAGGTGATCGACAGAGCTCACCAGCAGCTGTCAACCGCGCCAGAGTCGCCGTTCACTCGTCTACTTAGCGTCGGCCACCGCGACCTCTCCGGTGCTCAGGTCTTGCGAGGCCGAGTGCTCATCAACTGGAACTATGCCGGTCAGAGTCGCAGGTACTACAACGACGTCGAGGATTGGTTCGCGCTCCTGACGGAGCACTTCGGCCTGCCGATCGGCGATCTGACAGCCGTCGAGCGTGATGCGCTCTGGGATCGGGTCTGCGCGGCCCACGACGCCTGGGAGGCATCACAACAGTGACCGATCACAGTCCTGTCCGGATGGCCGGATCGCTGTTTGAGCATCCGCCCGATGGTGTCGCTGGTTCTGCGGGGGCGGACCGAAGGCGGGCACGCCCAGCCCACAAGGGTGCAACCATGACCTGGTGTCTGAGTGGCAGCCCGAGATCGAGGTCGACGAGCTGCTTGCAAGGACGTTGATCGCCCAGCAGTTCCCCGGCCTCGATTCCGGAACGCTGGAACGCATAGGTGAGGGCTGGGACTACACGATTTGGGCGACTGCGGACCGCGTGGCGTTCCGCTTTCCGCGTCGAGGATCGGTTGTCCCGGGAATGTGTCGCGAGATGGGGGCTCTACCAGCTCTGTCTGCTCAGTTGCCGGCTGCGATACCCGACGCCGGGTACCCCGGGGCTCCCAGTCCAGATTTCGCGTGGCCGTTCTTCGGCAGCAACCTGATTGCCGGAACCGAGCTGACCGAGGCTGGCCTCTCCGATCGCGAGCGCGCTGGACTCGCTCATGACCTCGGAACATTTCTCGGCGTCCTGCACAAGCTGCCGGCGCCGCTCGAGCTGCTGAATGTCGTTGACCCGAACCGTCGCGCCGATATGAGCTTTCGGATACCGCGCACGCGGGAGATGATCGGTCGCATCTCCACGCACTGGCCGGCGGCACGAGACGCAAAACGCATTCTCTCAGCGGCTGAGCAGCTCGAACCCGAGTCTGAGAGGGTGCTCGTGCATGGTGATCTGCACTTGCGTCAGATCCTGGTCACGGACACCGGTCGGCTGAGCGGAGTCGTCGATTGGGTTGATATCTGCGTAGCCCCCGCTGCGGTAGATCTCGCGCCGTTCTGGAGCCTGTTCTCTCCCGAAGGTCGCAACAGCTTCCTCGCCGCATACGGGCCTGTCGACCCCAACGAGCTGCTGCGCGCCCGCGTGCTCGCTCTGTGTCTCAGCGCAATGCTCGCCGCCTACGCGATCGACCGCGGCGAGGACGCTCTGCTGAAAGAGACGCTGGCAGAGCTCGATCGCACGCTCGTTGACTGACCGCGCGACCTGACGCTCAGAGACGCCTCTGCTTACGGCGCAACACCGTCTCGTCGCTGCAATGCCGCTAGCTCAGCGGCCAGCCGACGTCGTCGCTTTGGGACCGGCGCCGGCAAGTGCGGCCACGAGCCCAGGCCACCCGATGAGCGGCAATCCGGCCACCTCATGACTGCAACATGACCTGAGAGGATGTGGGTGTGCTTGATGCGACGGAGACGAGCTTGTTCTGGGATCGTCGCGCTGATGCGTGGCATCGCGGTGCCGCAGTCATCAACGAGCACCTGTCCAGCTACGGTCGCCATGGAATCGAAGCGCTCTGTCTTCAGCCAGGGGAGTCGGTGCTGGACGTCGGGTGCGGGCCGGGTTATTGCGCTGGGGAACTGGCCGAATTGGTCGGTGCCAAGGGGCAGGTCGTTGGGGTCGACATCGCGCCCGCGATGATTGCCCTAGCACGACAGGCGCCCGGCTCGAGTCCATCAAACGTCAGCTTTCGCGTCGCGGATGCACAGACCGATGTGCTGGGTTCTGGGACCTTTGACGCGGTGTATGCCCGCTTCTCGCTGTTCTTTGACGAAATGGTCGCGGGTTTGTTGAACATTCGGAGCGCGCTGCGGCCTCGCGGGCGGTTCGCATGTCTGGCATGGGGGCCTCCCCAGGACAACCCGTGGCAGTATGTCCCGAGACTCGCGGCATCCCGTGTCCTGGGCGTCCAAGCGCCTGAGGTGACCTCCGGCCAGGACCGGTGCGAGGCCGCTGAGGAGCTAACCCGCTCGCTTTCCGACGCCGGGTTCGTGAACGTCGCAGTGGAAGTGATCCTTGGTGCGCGTCACATCTCCCAGGCAACCGCCAGCAATGACCTCGTGACGCTCTTTGACGAAGGAGGCAGCCCCCGCGAGGTGTGGCGCCAGGGGGACTCAGCGACCCGTGAAGCATGCTGTCGCGCCGCGATGGACGCGATGGCGCCCTATCGGACGGAGCGAGGTTGGTCCCTCCCCGGCTGTGCGCTGCTCGGCACCGCGACTCAACCGGCATAAATCGGACATCACCAGCCGACCCCGACACCAGCACGCGCATCTCGCGCTGCACGCTTCCGGCTTATCGACTGGCACTCTGGTGCCTCCATTGCCGCTCGAGAAGTTGCGTGATCAGCTAGCTGCTCTTGCCGATCAGCGGCGAACCGGCCACGCGGGCGGTACCCTGAGGTTTGTTCTCGCGGTTGCCCCGGTCGCTACGACAGGTGGCCGTTATGGCGTTGGTAGGCCGACTTCAACGTCGCCCGCCGGTGTGTGCTTGACAATTCCGGCCCCTCCTACGCACGCGGGCGTGAGGGGGAGCGGTGATTGAAGCGGAAGCTTTCCAACGACGCGTGAGGTGAGGTAGACAGCCCAACCGTCGGTTCCGGCCGTGTGCCCTGACTGTTGTTCTCCTAGCAGTGCGGCGGTGCGCGCGTTGAATATGAGCTCGTAGGTGATTCTGCGGTCTTCGTAGGCGACGCCGAGCCCGGTCCGGCCGATGTGATCTTTGACGGTCCCGAGCAGGCGGACACCGGGAATCAGCGCCGCCGCACGGTAAAGGGCCGCGCGTAAAGCAGGACTCGCGTCGGTCTGTCGCAGCAGGTCCCCGATCTCCTCAAAGTCCGCCCCGGAAGGGCGTGCGCCACCGATCTGTCGAAGCAGCCTGCGCGGATTCGTCGACAGGGCCCCCATGTCTTTGACGGGACTGATCGGATAACAGCCCGGAGCAGACCAGGTTCTGCTGGTACCGCGTGCCGGTGGAGGCATCTTCGCGCAAACTGTTCGATCACTCGCTGAGGTGAAACTCGAGGGGCCGATCGTGGCCTGCACCAACCCCGAGCCGTTGGCAGCGATCCATGCCTGCTGGTGAATGAGCGCGTATGTGATGCATCCCGCCCCGCCGTTGCTACCGGTTGCCGAGTAACGCTGGTCAGAGTCGACGTAGAGGTACTGGCCGGGGCCGGGCACCAACGACGGACCGCTGGCGGCGATCCGGGCGAGCCGCTCGAACGTGGCGGCCAGCGCCGGTGACGGGCCGGTACCCGTTCCAGACCCGAGGAGTTCGATCACGACGAAGCAGACAGCCAGAGCAAGCCCAACCGCGACGCTGCGTGGCAGCCACCCATACCGCGAGTGGCGGCTGCCTCGACGTTTTCGTGCGCGGCGACGATCAGTTGACGCCGTGGTCTCTCCTGTCACGTTCGCGAGCGCGGCTCGCGCTCGTTCGCGGACAGCATCTGAGGGTGGAGCTTGCTCAGAGCGGAACCGGCGGACGCGATCGAGCTCGTTGGACATCAGGCCTCCTCGGAGTCTGAAGTTGGCATTACCGGGAAGCTGGGCGGCGGTTCAAGCTGGGCTCGTAGACGCGCACGCGCCCGTGACAGTCGAGACCGCACCGTTCCGACCGGGATCGACATCGCGACAGCGATCTCGTCATAGGACAGCTCGCCCCAGGCCAGGAGTAACAGCACGTCTCGCTGGTCACCATCCAGGCCAGCAAGCGCTGCAGCCATTTCGCTGTCGAGCTCACGCCGGAGATCCTCGGGATACACCACGCCCGCGTCTCGCTCGAAGCCAAGGCGACTGACCGCCTGCAGTAGGCGTCGCTCAGAGCGGCGCTCGTTCAGCAACAGATGTGTCGCTATCCCCAGTAGCCAAGGACGGGCTGTCAGAACGTCTGGCCGAAACGCGTCTCGCCGCTCAAAAGCAACGATGAACGTCTGGGAGGCAAGATCGTCAGCCCGTTCGCGCCCGACCCGTCGCGCCAGATAACGATGAACCGCGTCGAAATGTCGCTCGAACAACACCCCGAATGCGTCCGAGATCGACAAGGACCTCGCGATCACCTCAGCATCAGAACCCCCGTCTGCGATCTCGTCCGGTCCAAGCATCTACCAGCTCATTGTCCGCAACCCCCCAAAAAGTTCCCGCAGCCGACGGACCCTCAGGTTGCGCCCTTCTGAGCGGCTCGGATTAGCGAGATCCAGACGCGGCCAGGTGACTGGTTCGCCGCTTTCTGGGCCACCCGATCGGCTGTGCCGACGTGGCTGGTTTGCTCTGCAGAGCGGCCACGGCACCGAGCCCGCCCGGGACGATCTCAGCGCTCGAAGGCACCCGGTCGTACCGTTGAACCCTAGTATGCACGTCCCGCTTGTGCCTATGTAGACCGCTCGCAGGCGAGTCGACCAAGCCCGCCCTGCCTTCGGCGACAAGCACGTCCGGCTGCCCTGATCGAGATGATGCCGCGGGTGCTCGGGCAAGGGGTGAATCGACTGAATCCCCGGCAAACCGCCGAGCGCCAACCCTCGACCTCCTGCGTGGCGATCAGGAGACCGCGACACGGGGAACACCGAATGTTGTACGGCGGTGTTGTACAACCTGAGATTCAGTCCCATGTCAACTCAAGGCGACATTCGTAGAGGACCGATTTACAGGAACTTTGCGAGTGGACCCTACCGGGATCGAACCGGTGACCTCCTGCGTGCAAGGCAGGCGCTCTCCCAGCTGAGCTAAGGGCCCGACGGTCTGCCGGGCGAGTAAGGCCCAGCGACGACTCGGGAGTTTAGGAGAGTCCCGAGGGTCGCCCCACAGGCGACCCGGTCAGTTGTCGAAGTCGAAGTCCGGGGGCGGCTTCTGCTCGAACCACAGACGGTCGTGATCCGGCGTGTCGGCCAGGAAGTCCGGGGTCTCCTCGAGGATGTCCTCGCCCGCCGCGGGCTCGGTTCCGTCCTCCTCGAGGAAGGCCTGCTCGACGTCGTACTCGACGGTGTTGCCCGGCTCGGACTCGGGGGTGATGCGGAGGGCCGGCGGTGGGCTGCCTGCGCCTGGAGCGCTCTGAGTCGCGCGGGATCGGCTGGGCGCGGCCGACGGCCTCGCCACCGCTGTCCGGATCCGACGCGGACGGCTCGTCGTCAAAGGGGTCGTCGTCGGGCAGCTCGGCAGGCAGCGGCAGGCGCTCGTCCTCGTCGTGGCGGTGACGCCCGAACAGGTGCCGGCGCTTGGGCTTGAGCTCTGGCTCGGCGACGGGCTCGAATACGGGCTCGGGCTCAGGTTCGGGATCGAGCGGGGGTGCCGGTTCGAGCTCGAGGCCGGAACCGCCGACGGGCGGCTCGATCGCCGCGAAGTCGTCGAGGTCCTCCTCGGCGTAGTCGGGGGCGGCGATGCCGGCCGCCGGGTCCTCCGCAGGCGGGGTCACCGTGGTGGCGGCGTCGGCGGAGAAGTCGCCGGCTCCGTCGGTGAAGTCAAAGTCGTCGACCGGGGCATCGGTGACCGCCGCGATCGAGGATCCCTCCTCCGCGTAGGCAGCCGACACGGACGGCTCACGCCGTACCGGCCCAAGTGCTTCTCGCTCCGCGCGCTCGATCTCTGCAGGGTCGGCGCCGCGACGCCGCTTCAGATCCAGATGCTCGCGGATCGCATCATCCAACAGACCCATAGGTCAAAGCCTAGCTGGACCGGCCCGCCTTTTCAGCGGTGAAAGATCCCGTTCTTTCAGCCGGCCTGAGCGGGATCGGCGCAGACAACCTGGTTCTTGCCGTTGCGCTTGGCGTTGTAGAGGGCGTGGTCGGCGTCGGCGATCAGCTCGTCCTTCTCGCCCTCGACGGTCACCGACACGCCGATGGAGGCGGTGACCCTGAGTTCACCGTCGCCCTCCACCATGGGAATGCCCATCTCGGCGATCTCGCCGCGAACGCGCTCGGCGATCGCGGCTGAGCCGTCGAGGTCGGTGTGGGGCAGGATGAGCGCCATCTCCTCGCCGCCGTAGCGGGCGGCGGTGTCGCCCTCGCGCACGGTGTTGGCGAGCGCTCGCGCCACGCCGCGCAGGACCGCGTCACCCTGGAGGTGGCCGTAGGTGTCGTTGACCTTCTTGAAGTTGTCGAGGTCGAACAGGACCAGTCCGACGGGATAGTTGTACCGGCGGGCGTCCTCGAGCTCGTGGCTGAGCACGGCCTGGAATTCGCCGTGGTTGGCCAATCCGGTGAGCAGGTCGGTGGTCGCCTTGCGGTCGGCCTCGTCGTGGAGGCGCACGTTGTCAAAGGCCCGCCAGGCCTGGGCGGCCAGTGAGCGGAACAGGGCGCGGTCGTCGTCGTCAAAGGGCTCGCCGCGCCGGCCGACGGCGAGCGTGCCCCAGGCGAGCTGTCGCTGGGCGGTGACGCCCATGCGCGCGGCCATGACGTGCAGGTCGCCCTCGTCGGTCTGACCCAAGGATCCCTGGTTGAGGGCGATCCGCTCGGCCTCGAGGATCAGCTCGCCGGCCCCGGTCCAGTCGCCGGTGGTCCGGGCCACGCGCAGGGGACTGTCCTCGTCGTTGCGCCAGGTCATGCGGCCAAAGCCGCCTTCGATCGCGCTGATCGCGGTATCGAGCGTGATCGTCTCGAGCTGGTCGCGGTCGAAGCTGGACGCGAAGGTGTCACCGGTTCGGCGAATCGAGTCACGCAGGCGCCCACGCTCGTCATCCAGGGCGGCGATGTAGGACTCGAGCTGGTCGGACATGCGGTTGAACTCGGTGGCCAGGCGGGCGAACTCGTCGTTGCCCTCGACGGGCACGCGGACCGAGAAGTCGCGGTCGGCCAGGCGGGTCGCCGCGGCGAGGAAGCGCTTGACCATGTCGTTGAGACCGCGGGAGGCGAGCATCGCGAAGCCGAAGGACAGCAGGGCGAAGCCGGCCAGGAAGGCGATGGCGATCAGGTCCGAGCTGGAGGTCGAGCCGCTCGAGGCCGCCATGTTCGACAGCGCCGTGAGCGTGACCGGCTGGTTGCTGAAGCCGGTCAGCCCGCTGTAGGAGTCCGTCGCATAGTGACCTGACCCGATGGTCACGTTGGCCTGAGACGCCAGGTTCGCGGGCAGATGCTCGTGCAGGCTCGAGGCGAGGAAACGCCCGTTCTGGCCCAGGATGATGGCGCTCTGGGGCCCCGCGACGGTGGCGACGAACTGGGCTGCAGTGGTGACCGAGGCGGTCACGCGCGTGGTGGTCGCGCCCGAGTGCACGTTGACCGTGCCCGGGGCGACCGCAGTGCTCGAGCCGTAACTGGCGATCGTCTTGCCGCCGCGCTCGACGATCACGCGGACCAGGCCGGCGCTGGCCGCCGCTCGGGTGATCTGGGCGCGGACATCGGCAGCGGGCAGCTTGGCGACCGACTGGGCGACGGCCTCGGCGGCCGAGCGGGCGGCCTCCTCGTCGGCGGTGTAGACGCTCGAGCCCGCGGTGACGAGCCCGGTGGCCCGTGCGCCGGCGCGACCCGACGTGGTCTGGTCGATGAGACGAAAGCCGAGCACCCCGATCGCGAGGATCGGGATGAGGACCATCAGGACGAAGAAGGTCGTCAACCGGTTAGAAAAGCTCACTGGCCCTCATATCGGCAGGCTATCGACGGTTGAACACGTTTGAAGGCGACCTTGGACTGCAATTACGGGTTGGGGAGATAGCTCAACGGGGAATAAAATGGACACCCAGGTGTACCGGCCGCCGCAAATCGCGCGCGCGACCTCAAAGCGGTAGGCCGTCTCATCGGTCGGTCCTACGAACGGAAAGGAAACGATGATGAGCGTTACCGTCGCGCCGGATACCACCCCCGGCATCTACGAGCGGGAGCACGAGATCTTCCGCAAGCAGTTCCAGAAGTTCCTCACCAAAGAGGTCGTGCCGAACGTCGCGCAGTGGGACGAGGACCTGATCATCCCCCGCGAGTTCTTCGCCAAGCTCGGCGATGCGGGCTTCCTCGGTATGCAGGTGCCCGAGGAGTACGGCGGAGCCGGCGTCACCGACTTCCGTTACAACGCCATCGTCAGCTACGAGGCCGGCCTGGTCGGCGCCTTCACCGCCCTCCTCGGCCCGGCCCTGCACACCGACATCGTGGTGCCCTACCTGCTCGCCTACGGGACCGAGGAGCAGAAGGAGCGCTGGCTGCCGGGCGTCGCCTCCGGCGAGACCATCCTCGCCATCGGCATGACCGAGCCCGGCACGGGTTCTGACCTCGCGGGCATTCAGACCGAGGCGGTCAGGGACGGGGACCATTACATCCTCAACGGGGCCAAGACCTACATCACCAACGGCATCAACGCCGACGCCGTGGTGGTGGCCTGCAAGACCGACCCGGCCGGTGGTCACCGCGGGCTGTCGCTGCTCGTGGTCGAGCGCGGGATGGAGGGATTCACCCGCGGCCGCAACCTCAAGAAGATCGGCCAGCACTCCCAGGACACGGCTGAGCTGTGGTTCAAGAACGTCAAGGTCCCGGTGGAGAACCTGCTCGGCGAGGAGGGCTCGGGATTCCGCTACCTGGTCCACAACCTCGCCCAGGAGCGCCTCAGCGTCGCCGTCGGCGTCCAGGGTGCGATCGAGTACGCGATCAACGAGACCCTGGCCTACATCAGCGACCGCAAGGCGTTCGGCAAGGTCATCGGCACGTTCCAGAACTCGCGATTCGTGGCGGCGCGCGCCAAGACGAGCGCCGAGGTCAGCCGGGCCTTCCTTGACCAGTGCATCCTCAAGCTCAACCGCGAGGAGCTCAGCCCCGAAGAGGCGGCGATGGCCAAGTACTGGAGCACCGACCAGCAGGGCAAGATCGTCGACGAGCTGCTGCAGCTCTGGGGCGGCAACGGCTACATGGCCGAGACCCCGATCGCCAAGGCCTGGACCGACGCCCGCGTCACCCGGATCTACGCCGGCACCAACGAGATCATGCTCGAGATCATCGGGCGCGGCCTCGGGCTCGGCGAAGCTCGCTAACGCTCGGGCCGGGACTCCCCGGCCGCCTGTCAGGGCCGTCGCTCGCACCGGAAGCGGCGGCCCACAGCGGGCTACACTCCACTTCGCCTCGGGGCTATAGCTCAGTTGGTAGAGCGCCTGGATCGCACCCAGGAGGTCAGGAGTTCGAATCTCCTTAGCTCCATTCACCGTGGTAGGTCGGTCTGGTCCGCGCCGGCGGAATCTCCGGGGACCGCTGCGGATCGCTCCTCGAGGTCGAACCGTTCGACCTGCAGATCGGCCTCGACGACGCGCTCCTCGGTCAGCACGCGCTTGCTCAGTCGGATGCGTTCGCGCGGCACCATCTCGGTGGTGATGAGCGCCTCCTCCTGCATGAGCACGATCTCCACGACGGCCTCGGTGAAGGATCCCGCGACGAGCGGCCCCGACGGGACCTCGGACACCGCGCCGGGGCTGGACGTCGACGCCGGTCCACCCGGGCTCCCAGCCTCCTCCGGGGTGTCGAGGCGCTCGATCTCGAGCACCTCGCGCCGCAGCTCGATCG
This sequence comes from Solirubrobacteraceae bacterium, assembly GCA_965198695.1. GTDB lineage: Bacteria > Actinomycetota > Thermoleophilia > Solirubrobacterales > Solirubrobacteraceae > Palsa-465. Next base: position 69,254 of record CBDAPW010000006.1, read on the forward strand.
TCCGGGTCACCGTCTCGACCTCGACCCGCTTGACCAGCCGGGCATGTCCGGTCACCACCAGCTCGGTGGTGACCACCAGCTCCTCCTCCGAGCGGATCAGCCCGCTCGGAGTCGTGGTGGGCTCGGAGCCGATGGGCTCGGTCATACCGTGTCGCGGTCATCGGTGCTGGTGTCCGCGTCGGAGATCGCGGCCTCGCCGCGGGGGCGGATCCGCACCGCGTCGCGTGCAGGGATGACCGTGTCGGCGTCATCGCTGCGCCGGCGCTTGGTCGCGACGGGTCGCGTCGTCACGGCCTCACGCGGCTCGCGGGTCTCGGTGTGCTCGGCGCCCGGGGTGCGGGGCAGCAGGGTGTTAATGAGCAGGTAGGCCGCGGCGGCGAACCACAGCAGGATCGTCCAGATGTTGGCCGCGAACAGGCCGAGGGCGCTGTGGTGGTTGACCAGCGCCCAGATGCCGACGCCGGCGAACACCACGGCGACGATGAACGAGGCGGCCTTGGCCATGACATGCTGGGCCGCGCCGAGCATGAGCAAGCCGCCGCCGGCCACGGTCAGCTCGCCGCTCCAGCCGTTCAGGCCGAAAATGCCGAAGAACGCCTTGCCGTCGATGTGCTGGGTGGCGTTGGGGAACTGGGAGAGGCGCGGGAAGCCGTGCTCCTGGTAGATGAAGTAGAGGCCGGCGATCACGAGGAAGACGCCGAGGGCAAGGGCCGGCCCACGGGCCAGGCTCGTGCCCTTCTCGCGGTAGGTGGTCTCGTGCGGGGTGGTGGTCGTGCTCATGGTTGCTCCAGACGTGGGGTCACAGGATCGGTTGATCGGGTTGCGCTCAGCGGGAACCGACCCCGTCGCGCTCGGCGACGGGGTCGGGTTCTCCATCTCTCAGGGGGCCCGGCGATGCCGGGCCGAGCGGACTAGCGGGTCGGGTTCTCGCCGCCGGGACGGATGTCGCCCTCGGCCTCGATGCGCTCCTTGCGCAGCGACTCGTTCACCTCGGCGTTCTCGGTCACCGTCTCGGTGCCCAGCGCGACGCGCTCCTTGGCCACGACGTTCTTCTCCACCACGGGTGCCTCGGCGTGAAGGGTGACCTCATGCTCCTCCTCGGAGATCTCGGGCCCGTCGAGGGCGGCGCCGCGGTTGGCGTCGGTGATTGGCTCACGGGTGATCACGGCCTCCTCGTGGGAGACGGGCACCGTGGTGCTGACGTGCTCGGTCTCCACGTACTTGCGCAGACGCGCACGACCGGACTCGGCGCTGGTCGTCCCGACGCGGAGCTCCTCCTCTGAGCGCGTCATGGCGTCGTCGGTGTTCGGACCCGACGTGTCGTGACCAGCCGAACGGTCGCCGCGGTTCATCGATGCGTGATCGGCACCCTCATAACCGGCGTAGCCAAGGCCATAGTGCTGGTACAGCTTCTCCTCCTCGGCCTCGGAGAGGTCCTGGTCGTCATCGACGTTCGGCGCGTTCTTGACCTGGTCCTTGGTGTAGGGGACGTGAATGTGCTCCCCGTGGGTCGCGGCACCCTGGATGGGGACCAGCGAGGACCGGGTTCCGAACATGCCCGTCTTGACCGATACGAAGGTCGGCTCGCCAGTCTCGCGGTCGAGGTAGACCTGGCCGATCGTGCCGAGCTTGTCATCGTCCTGCCCGACCAGATCCTGCCCGATCCAGCGTTGTACGTCTTCCATCGTCGGCATGCTTGCCTCCTGGGATTGGGGTGAGTCGACGCCGCGTCTCGGGAGAACGCGACGTCGAAAAAAGGGATTTGACGGTGCACTTCGCCAATTAAGTAGAACAGAGTGCTCCACATCAGTCCAGCTTCCCTCGTAAATGGACCTACCCAGGGTGGATGGCGCTAAACCGGCGATAAGACGGATAAACTCACGGATAAGTGAGTCCAGGTGTTCCATTTAGCGACGACGATTCCGCTGAGCGCATGGGGGAGGCGGCTCGCCCGCGCCGCCAGCGCAGCGACGCGGCGCTCAACCGTGCCGCGATCCTCAACGCCGCGCGTCGCCTGCTCGCCGACAACGGCGACGCCACCATGCGCGAGATCGCCGACGCGGCGGGGCTGGGCCGCGGGACGGTGCACCGCCACTTCCCCACCCGGGAGGAGCTGATCGATGCGGTGCGCCGACAGGCGCGGGATGATGCCGAGTCCAACGAGGAGGATTACCTGCGCCCCGCGGGCGAGATGGCGCGGATCACCCCGATCCTGCTGTCGGTCTCCGATGTGCTCAACAAGGTGCCGCCGTTCCAGCTCGGAGATCAGATCGTGGCCGAGGCTCAGAGGCTCCCCGGGGTCTCCTCGGCCGCCATCTACGTCGTCGACCTCGACGGCGCGAGCATGCAGCGCCTGGCCGGCTCGGCCACCTTCCCCGAGCAGGTGGCGGTGCCCCTGGCGGTCGGACCGGAGATCCCGCGTGAGGGCGTCGCCGCGATCCGCAGCGTGTTCGAGGACCTGCTGCCGGGAGCCACCGTGGCCCCCCTGCATCTGCGCGGGCGCGCGCTCGGGGTGCTGCTCGCCGTGGGCACGGTCAGCGACGAGCTGCGCGAGCTCGCCGTCGAGGCGGCGGTCGCCCTGGCGCTGGCTACGAACTACACCGACCACATCGACACCATGCGCCGCACGCGGCCGACCAGCCCCGCCGCGGAGATCCAGCAGAACCTCCTCCCGCCCCGCATCGCGCGCATCGGCGGCGCCACCCTGGCGGGCAACGTGATCCCCGGGTACGAGATCGGCGGGGACTGGTTCGACTACGCGGAGAATCCCCAGGGCGCCTGGATCGGCATCGCCGACTCGATCGGCAGCGGTCCGGCCGCGGCCGGGCTCGGCGCGGTCACCCTCGGCGCGTTCCGCTCGGTTCGCCGCAACGCGACCACGCCCGCCGACAGCCTGGTGGCGATGCACCGGGTCCTGCGTGAGCTCCCGCGCGGCGATTCCACCTCGAGCGCCACCGTGGGCCTGTGGAACGCCCCGGCGTCAACCTTCACCTGGGCCACCGCGGGCCAGCAGACCCCCTACCGGATCACCTCCGACGGACGGCTCGAATCGCTTGCCGGCCCGACCTATCCCGAGCTGGGCACCGACGACTTTCCCGAGGACATCGAGGTGACCCGCACGCGCATCGTCACCGGTGAGCGCCTGCTGCTGCTGTCCGACGGCGTCACCGGAGCGAGTCCCTCCCCGAGCACGCTGGCGGGCATCACCGCCGCGGCCGCCCGCGCTCAGGGCGCCACGGCGCCGGCCACCGTGCGGGCGATCGAGGACTTCGTCCGCGAGGCCCACCCCGAGCGCCTCGACGATGACGCCACCCTGATCGTGCTCAGCCCGAGCGGGATGATCGGGCCACACGAGGATCGGTCCTCGACCCGCTGAGCGCCCCAGGTCATGCGGAGGTGAGCGTGGCCAGCCGCCCGGCGGGGTACGCCTGAAGTTGACCGGCAACGACTCGAGAAGCAGGGCAGCGACATGAAGACGATCGGCGTGGAGGAGCACTTCGTCACCGACGAGGTGATCACAGCTTGGAACGGGATGGATCCCAGCGATCCCGAGAGCTGGAACGGCGCTCCCGAGGGCGAGATCCGGGACCGCCTCGTCGAGGTCGGCGAGCGCCGCCTGGCGGCGATGGATGCGGCGGGCCTCGACGTTCAGGTGATCTCGCTCACCGCGCCCGGTCTGCACAGCCTCCCCGCCGCGGCGGCCCGCGACCTGCAGACCCGCACGAATGACCGCATCGCCGAGGTGGTCGGGGCCAGCGGCGGGCGTCTGGAGGGCTTCGCCACGCTGGCGCTGCCCGATCCCGCCGCCGCCACCACCGAGCTCGAGCGCGCGGTCACCCAGCTCGGACTGCACGGCGCGCTGCTGTTCGGCCGGACCCGGGAGCGCAACCTCGATCATCGCGACAACTGGCCGATCTTCGAGGCGGCCGCGGCGCTGCGGGCGCCGCTGTACATCCACCCGCAGATCCCCCAGGCCGGGGTGCGCGACGCGATCTACTCCGGCTTCGATCCAGCCCTCGACACCACCTTCGCCACCTCGGGCATCGGCTGGCACTACGAGTCCGGCATCCAGTTCATCCGCCTGGCCCTGGCCGGCGTGTTCGACACCTTCCCCGACCTGCAGGTCATCCTCGGCCACTGGGGTGAGGTGGTGCTGTTCTTCCTCGAGCGCGCCGACAACCTCGCCCGCCAGGCCGGTCTCCCGCGCTCCTTCTCCGAGTACGTGGCCTCCAACGCCTACATCACCGCGGGCGGGATCTACTCCCAGCGGTACCTGCGCTGGGCCACCGAGGTCGTGGGCATCGAGCGCATCATGTTCGCCACCGACTATCCCTACCGGCCCGGGCCCGAGGGCGGGGCCCAGAAGTTCCTCGCTGACGCCGGCCTGGGGGCCGGCGATCAGGAGCGCGTGGCGTCCGGCAACTGGGAGGCGCTGGTCGCCGGCATCCGCCGCTGAGTGGGCCGGGAGCTACTGGGCCGGGACCAGTTCCTCGACCGCCACGACCGCAGCCGGCTTGCGTGCCCGGCCCGATAGCCCCCAGGCGAGCAGCCCCGCGGCGACACACACGCCGCCAGCGACCCACAACACGAGCGTGTAGCCGCTCTCGCGGGGCAGGGCATGGTGGACGGGCGTCTGGGCGGCCAGCATCGCGGCAGCCACCGCGCTGCCGACCGAGAAGCCGATGTAGCGCACCACCTGGAAGAACCCGAGGGCGCTGCCGGTCTCCTCGGCGGGCACCGCTCGGACGATGAGCGAGGGGATCACCGCCGAGGTGAGTCCGATGCCGGCGCCGATGAACGCCATGGTGACGAAGGCCTCCCACAGCGAGCTGTGCAGGAGCGCGAAGAACGCGTCGGCCACCGCCACGAGCAGACAGCCGACCGGCAGCAGTGACCAGCCGCTGACCCTCTCGAGGATCCAGGGCAGACAGCGGCTGGCGGCGAAGCTGGTGGCCGACAGGGGCAGCAGGCACAGGCCGGCCACCACCACCGACGCGCCGAACCCGTAGCCGGTGGACCGCGGGGCCTGGACGAACTCGGTGATCGTGGGCATATTCGCGTACATCGCCACGCCCAGCACGGCCGCGCAGACATCGCAGGTGAGCACCGCGGGGTGGACCAGGAGCCGCAGCTGCACGAGCGGCACGGCGGTGTGCAGCTGCGCGGTGATCCAGGCGGCCGTCAGGACGACGGCCGCGGCGAGCAGACCCATCACCCCGACGGACGTCCAGCCCCACACGCTGCCCTGGGCGATGGCGATCAACAGCGTGGCGAGCGCCCCGGTCAGCAGCAGCGCGCCGAGATAGTCCGGGCGCGCGCGGGGCAGGTGTCGGCTCGAGGGCACGGCCGTGAGCACGCAGGCCAGGGCGCCGGCGGCGATGATCGCCCCGAACCAGAGGCACTCCGCGAGGCCGAACTGGTCGGCGATGAAGCCACTGACCGGATAGCCGATCCCGATACCCGCCGCGGCGCTGACCGACAGCAGGGCGATCGTCGGGCCGCGCTGCTCGGGGGCGAGATCGTCGCGGGCGATCGCCATGGTCATCGGCAACATGCCCATGCCGACGCCCTGCAGGGCCCGCCCGGCGATGAGCACGCCGAGGCTGTGGGACAGTGCCGCGAGCGCGCAGCCCAGCACCACGACGACCAGGCCGCTGATCAGCGCACCGCGGCGGTGGGGACCGTTGCCGAGCCGGCCGAGGATCGGCGCGCTGATCGCCGCTACGAGCAGGGCGACCGTCAGGGACCACTGCGCGCTGGCGATCGACACGTGGGTGTCATCGGCGATCGTCGGGATCAGCGGTGCGCCGAGTGAGCTGATCAGCGACGTGACCATCGCGACGAAGACGAGCGTGGGAGCCAGCTTGAGCAGACCGCGTCGCGGGGATCGGGTCATCGGCTCGCCCCCCGTGAACCGAGCACCGCGAGGATCTTCTCCAGGCTCTGGCTCGCGGAGGCGAGCTCGGCCACCTCGCGATCGTCGAGGTCGCTCAGCAGCTCCCGCATCTGGGAGGAGTTCCAGGCCCGGGCGGCGGCCAGGGCCTCACGTCCGGCCGGGGTGCTGGCGACCAGGACCACGCGACGGTCCTGGGGGTTCGGCTGGCGCTCCACGAATCCCCGTCGCTCGAGACTGTCGACGACCCGCGTGACGGTCGGCTGGGCGAGTGCCTCGCTCGCGGCCAGTTCGGTGATGCGATGGGAGCCGTCCGACAGCGTGCCCAGCAGCCCCGCCTCGGTGCGGGAGAGTCCACTGTCGCCCGCGCTCAGCAGGAGGCGGGCCAGCTTCGACGCGCGCGCGAGCAGGGTCGACGCGACAAGGTCGACATCTTCGGTCCGCAGGGTCGTCCGCGAGGGCATATAGCCAAAGTATATAGCTAATGCATACACTTATCCCAGATGCGTGTCTGGGCCCACGACCGTTGGCTGTTCCCGCTGCCGGAGAAGAACCGCTATCCGCTCGGCAAGGGCCGGCTGCTGCGCGAACGGCTGATCGCCGAGGGGATCTTTGCCCCCGACGCCTTCGTGGAGGCCGAGCCGGCGCAGTGGTCGGCGCTGGCCCGCGTCCATGACGCGGACCTGCTGGATCGGATGCGCCGCGGGCAGCTCAGCGGGCGTGAGCAGCGCGGCCTCGGCCTGCCGTGGTCGGAGGAGCTCGTCGCCCGGGCGCGGCGAGTCACCCACGCGACCGTCATGGCCGCCCGCGAGGCGCTCGAGGTGGGCATCGCCATCAACCTCGGAGGGGGCTCCCATCACGCCGGGCGCGACTTCGCCCGCGGCTACTGCCTGTTCAACGACATGGCGCTCGCCGTCGACACCCTCCGGAACTCCGGGGCGATCACCCGCGCGCTGGTGGTCGACTGCGACGTCCATCAGGGTGACGGGACCGCGCACCTGCTCGGTCCCGACCCGCTCAGCTTCACCCTGTCCCTGCACGGGGCGAGCAACTATCCGATCAGGCGGATCCCCTCGGACCTCGACGTCGACCTGCCGCGCGGCACCGGTGACGCGGACTACCTGCGCGCGCTCGGTACCGCCCTGGACGCCGCGCTCGCCAGCGGGCCCTACGACATCGCCTTCTACCTGGCCGGCGCGGACCCCTGGGAGGGCGACCGCCTCGGCACCCTCGCGCTGACCAAGTCCGGCCTCCTACGCCGGGACGTCCAGGTCCTCGACACGCTGGCCGAGCACGGGATCCCGGTCTGCGTCACGCTCGCCGGCGGCTACGCCCCCGACCTCGCGGACATCGTCGACATCCATGCCGCGACCGCCGCCCAGGTCGCCGCCCGGGTGTAGCCTGGCGCGCCATGGATCTGCAGCTACATGACAAGCGCGCGGTGATCACCGGCGCCAGCCGCGGGATCGGCCTGGCCATCGCCCGTGCGCTCAGCGCCGAGGGGGCCCGGGTGGCGATCGTGGGCCGTGACGTCGCCGCACTCGACCGGGCCGCCGGCGAGCTCGGCCCCGGCACGGTCACCGCCGTCTGCGATGTCGGAGACGCCGCGGCGGTGAGCGCCATGGCCGAGTCGGTCACGCGTGAGCTGGGCGGGGTCGACATCCTCGTCAACTGCGCCGCCCAGGCCAACACCGGGCCGATGAGCGACGACCAGCTCGACGCTCAGCTCGACGTCAAGGTCAAGGGCGCCCTGCGCTGTGCTCGCGCCTTCGCCCCGCAGATGCAGGAGCGGGGTTGGGGGCGGATCGTCACCATCAGCGGGCTGGCCGCCCGCAGCAGCGGGTCGGTGGTCGGCTCGGTGCGCAACGTCGCCCTGGTGGCGATGACCAAGAACCTCGCCGACGAGTACGGCGCCGACGGCATCAACGTCACCGTCGTGCACCCCGGCATGACCGTCACCGAGCGCTTCGGCGACACCATGGCCAAGATGGCCGACGCCCAGGGCTCAACGCCGGAGGAGGTCGAGCGCAAGCTCGGGCAGGGGGTGACCATCGGCCGGATCGTCACCGCGGCTGAGGTCGCCGATGTCGTCTGCTTCCTCGCCAGCCCGCGCAGTGTCGCGATCGCGGGCGACCTCATCGCCGCCGGTGGCGGCGCCCGCGGCTCCATCTACTACTGAGAACCGAGGCGGCCACCCATGCCGACGCTTCCCGAGTCCGTCATCGTCGCCTTCATCAAGGCGGCCCGTTACAACAAGGTGTGGGTCGACTCCGCGGCCGCCGAGGCCCACCTCAGGGACCGCACGCTGCGCCCCGAGGGCTACGGTCCGCCCCGGCGTCTGCGCAAGGACGTGACGGTGATCAAGGAGCACTACCGGGGCTGGCCGCTGTACCGGATCACCCCGACCCAGACCCCGGCGACGGGCACGGTGATCTACGCCCACGGTGGCGGCTGGGTCAACCAGATCGTCGCGCCGCACTGGAACCTGTGCGCCCGCATCGCCGCGCGCGCGGCGACCACCGTGCTCGTGCCGATCTATCCGCTCATCCCCGAGGGCACGGCGGCCGAGGTCGTCGGCGCCGTCGCCGACCTCGCCGCCCAGGTCGGCCAGACCGGGCCGCTGTGCCTGGCCGGTGACTCCGCCGGCGGCCAGATCGCGCTGTCGGCGGCGCTGGCCCTGCGCGACCGCCATCACGCCACGGCCGCCCGCACGATCCTCATCTCACCCGGTCTCGACGCGACGCTCAGCAATCCGGAGATCGCCGGCGTCGAGCTGACCGACCCCTGGCTGGGCCAGCCAGGCATCCGCGTGTTCACCGAGTACTGGCGGGGGGACCTGGCCCTCGATGATCCGTTGGTCAGCCCGGTCTACGGGGACCCCCACGGCCTCGGGCCGATCACCCTGTTCACCGGTACCCGGGACATCCTCAACCCCGACGCGCGCGTGTTCCGCGCCCGCGCCGAGGCGGCCGGGGTGAAACTCGACTTCCGTGAGGAGGTCGACCTGGTCCACGTCTACCCGCTGTTGCCCACGACAGCCGGTCAGGCGGCGCGACGCACGATCGTCGAGCAGATTCACAGCGCGGTTCAGCCGGCCTGAGACGGTCCGGAACGCGCGGTCGGGCGAGAAAGCCCGACAGGCTCAGTCGGCGCTGAACGCCTCGGCCCAGGCCAGGGCGGTGCCGGCCAGGTCCACCAGCGCGGCGTGGACGGCCACGGGATCCTGGCTGCCCCGGGCGCGGGCCACGGCACGGACGTGCTCGGCCAGCTGCTCGGGTCCCGACATCGGGGGTCTGACCGCCTTGGACACCGCCAGGCGGTTCATCTGACGCTCGCTCTGGCGCGCGTCGTGGTGGACGCCGGGGGAGCGCGGGACCAGGCCGGCGGCGTCGGCCGCCTTGGCGAAGCTGCCGAAGTGGAAGCGCACCGAGGCGGCGCTCGGCCAGTCGCCCTGGTGATAGCGGGCGATGCGCCACTCCTGCTCGAGGCGGCGGGCGCGAGCGGGGTCCCAGTCGGCCATGGTGGGGACGTCGCCGTAGCGGCGCGTCCACTCGATCAGCGCGGTGAGGATCGCCTCGGGGCCCGACAGGTTCGGGCGCTGGCGGCTCGGCGTGCGGCGGGGGGTGAGGCCGGCCGCCCGGATCGCGGAGTTGAAGTTGCCGAACTGCCCGCAGACGATCTTGGCGCTCGGCCAATGGCCGGACTCGAAGCGCTCCGCGCGCCAGTCCTGGCCCAGGCGTCGGGCGCGGGCGGGCTCCCAGTCGATCATCTTCGGGCTCTCCCCGTGCTCGGCCTGCCAGCTGTGGATCGCCGCGACGATCTCCTCCTTGGAGAAGGAGCGCGTGCGACGGCTCGGGGTCGTGCTGACCTGCGGGGATTCGGGGCGGCGGGGAACCGAGAAGCCGGCCAGGGCGGTCATGGCGTCAGACCCGCGATTCCAGGCCGGCCGCGAGCGCCAGCGCCCAGCTGCGGTCGGCGGCGTCTTCGAAGTAGTCGGGATGGGCGTGGGCGATCTCACCGAGTCCGACCAGGACGCGGCTGAGGTGGGCGCGCAGGGCGCCCGCGGCCGCCTCGGGGTCGTGCTCGGCCACCGCGTCGATCACCGTGGTGTGCTGGCTGACCATCTCGGCGATGTAGTCGTGCACGGGCAGGCTGAGCCGGCGCACGCGGTTGAGGTGTCCGCTGGCGCGCTGGGAGATCGACCAGGCGATGAAGCGTCCGCCGATCGCGCACAGTGAGCGGTGGAATTCATCGTCGAGGGCGTAGAAGCGCTCGAGGTCGGCGGCATCGCGGGTCTGGGCCTGGCGGGCGACGATCGCATACAGCGCGGCGATGTCCTCCTCACCTGCGTGCTCGGCCGCGTCGGCCACCGCGGCGCACTCGAGCGACTCGCGGATGAACTGGGCGTCCTCAAGGGCGGCGCGGGTGATGCGGGCGACGAACGTGCCCAGCTGGGGCACGATCTCGACCATCCGGTCATCACGCAGACCCAGCAGCGCCTCGCGGATCGGGGTTCGGCTCACGCCGAGCCGCTCGGCCAGCTCGTTCTCGGACAGACGCAGGCCGGGCGGGAACTCGACCGTCTCGATCGAGGCGCGCAGGACCGCGTAGACCTGAGCCCGAGTCGAGCCCCGAGACACCCGGGCGGAACGCTTGATCTCCACCCTCAGAACACTACCATACAAGTGTGCAGGCGCGGCCTGGCGGAGCGGGCTTGGAGATCCCCCTCACGGACCGACAGCGCCCCTCAGCCCCGGGTGTTAGCGTTCGCCACAGCCGCTCGAGAGAGGAGACCGCGGTGTCGGTGTCAGCGCAGTTCAAGCCACGGCCCACCCGTGAGGCTCCCGCAAACCTCGGCGACTACGCCGCCACCCGCGCCGCCTTCTCCGTCGAGGCGCCCGAGCGCTACAACCCGGTCCTCGACATCGTCGAGTCCTGGGCGACGGAGGATCCCGACGCCCCCGCGGTGCTGTCACTCGACGCCCGGGGTGACGTCGTCGCGCTCCAGAGTGCCGCCGATCTCGCCGCGGCCTCGCGCCGGGCCGCCCGCGCCATGCTGGCCGCCGGGATCGGTCGGGGGGACCACGTCTTCGTCATGCTGCCGCGGATTCCCCAGTGGCACGCGGCTCTGCTCGGCGCCATGCGGATCGGCGCGATCCCCATGCCCGGTCCGAACCTGCTGACGCCCAAGGACATCCGCGACCGGCTCAGCCGCGCCGGGGCCACCGCGGCGATCACCGACGCCGCCGGGGCCGCCAAGGTCGACGCGACCGGGATCGAGCTCACCGCGCGCTGGTGCGTCGGCGCCAGCCCGGCGGGCTGGAGCGACTTCGACGCCGCCGCCGAGGCGGCCGGTGACGGCCCGACGCCGGAGAACCCGACCCATCGCAACGACCCGCACCTCCTCTACTTCACCAGCGGCACCGTGTCGCTGCCCAAGATGGTCGAGCATGCCCAGGACTACGCGCTGGGGCACGTCGGCACGGCGCGCTTCTGGCACGACCTGCGGCCGGGGGACCTGCACTGGACGGTGACCGACACCGGCTGGGCCAAGGCGGCCTGGGGCGCGCTGTTCGGCCAGTTCCACGAGCGCGCCTGCGTGGTGCAGGTGCAGCTGGGCAAGCCCGACGCCGACACCATCCTGTCGATCATCGCCCGTCACGGCATCACCTCGTTCTGTGCGCCGCCCACCCTGTACCGGCTGCTCGTCCAGGCCGACCTCAGCCGCTATGACCTCTCCGCCCTGCGCCACTGCACGGGGGCGGGCGAGCCGCTCAACCCCGAGGTGATCCGCGCCTGGCGCGCGGGCACCGGCCTGACCATCTATGACGGCTACGGCCAGACCGAGTGCACCTGCATCGTGGCCAACTACCGCGGGGTCGAGGTGCGTCCCGGCTCGATGGGCAAACCGGTCCCGGGGTGGAATGTCGACGTCGTCGACGACGACGGCGGTCCCGTGGAGATCGGGGCGGTGGGCAACGTCGCGGTGCGCCACGACGGACGCCGCCAGGTCGGCCTGTTCCCCGGCTACTACGAGAACCCCGAGGCGACGGCCGAGGTGTTCCGCGGCCCCTACTACTTCACCGGGGACAAGGCCGCCAAGGACGAGGACGGCTACTTCTGGTTCGAGGGCCGCAACGACGACGTGATCACCTCCAGCGCCTACCGCATCGGCCCCTTCGAGGTCGAGAGCGCGCTGGTCGCCCACCCATCGGTGATGGAGGCCGCGGTGGTCGGCCGCGACGATGCCGAGCGCACCCAGATCGTCGTCGGCATCTGCATCCTGGCGCCCGGTCATCTCCCCAGCCCCGAGCTGGCCACCGAGCTCCAGGACTTCGTCAAGGCCCAGACCGCGCCGTACAAGTACCCGCGCGAGATTCACTTCGTCGACGCGCTGCCCAAGACGATCAGCGGCAAGATCCGCCGCAGCGAGCTGCGGGGCTGGCTGCTGGATGACCGCCTGCCGCTCGGCGGGACGTACGCGCGACCGGCGTCGACCTAAAGTGTGAGACGTGATCGCGCTCTCGGCCCAGGACCTCCGCACCACCTTCGGCTTCGGCGTCGCCGGTAACTTCGCCGGCCACCTCGAGCAGGCCGGCGAGGCCGTCGACTTCGCCAACGTCAGCGCCGAGGCCGAGGCACCCAAGGGCATCTTCCCCTGGTACGTGCCGGGTGCCCAGACCCCGTCGGACAGCACCCCGACCGTGCCGGCCTTCCTCGGCGAGTTCCCGCTCTCAGCCGACCAAATCAGCTTCCCGGCGGGCTATGACAACCTCCAGATCGAGCCCGAGGTCGGCCTGCTCGCCGACCTCGACTACGGCGCCGAGGGGCAGGTGGTCCAGATCCGCCCGGTGGCCGTGGCGGCGTTCAACGACTGCTCGATCCGTCGCCCCGGGGCCAACAAGATCTCGGAGAAGAAGAACTGGGGACCCGCCTCCAAGGGGTTCGCCGCCACCGGTTTCCCCGTCACCGACCTGTCCGCCGACGGGCCCACCCACAGCTTCCGCCTGGCCAGCTTCCTCGTCCGCGGTGCGACGTCGGAGGCCTACGGCGTCGACAGCGCGGTCCCCGACTACTCCTACTACGGGACCCAGCTGCTCGACTGGATCGTTGAGCGCCTCCACCATCAGCAGGGGTCAGTCGACACGCCGCTGGAGCCCGTGGGGGCCTACCTCAGGGCGGTCGGGAGCCCGACCCGGGTGCTCATCGGCATCGGCGCCACCCGGTACACGACGTTCGGTGAGCGCACCTATCTCGCCCCCGGTGACGACTCGGTGGTCGTCGTCTATGACTCCGCCGTGCACTCCCCGGAGGAGATCGCCGCGGCGGTCAGGACGGGCTCTGACGCCCAGCTCGACGCGGCGTCGGTGCTGCGCCAGCACGTCGTCGCGGCCTAGCTCCGCTCGCCCGTTCGCGCTCCAGCGCGAGCGCGAACACCGGGCAGGCGTCCACCGCGCGGCGGGCCAGCGCCACCAGTTCCGGGCTGATCGGCTCACCGCTGATGATCGGGTAGCCCCAGTCATCCAGGCTCACCCGCTCGGGCAGGATCTCCGCGCACATGCCGTGGGCGGTGCAGCGGATCGGGTTGACGCGCAGCTTCGCGGTCATGCCGTCACCGCGGCCCGGCCGGCCCGCGCGCCCGACGCCCGGCGCCGGACCGGCACCGTCGCCGGCTCGCCACAGCGCGCACACGGCCCGTGGAGGGCGTGGTCCTGGAACTCAGCACCCATGACGTCCAGCGCGCTGGTGACGTAGCGGGCCACGCCGTCGGGGTGGGCACAGCCGCCGCGTCCCTTGACCATCTGACACCAGCGCTGGATCTGGGCCAGCGAGGTGAACCCGTCGGTGGTGGGACCGGCGTGTCCGCACAGGTCGGCGAGCGCATCGGCGATCGCAGCGAGGCCGAACACGCAGGGCCCGCACTGGCCGGCGCTCTGGCCGGCCATCCAGCGGGTGACCCGGGCCACCTCAGAGACGCCACAGCGCGACTCGCCCAGGACGTGGACGATCCCCGCGCCGAGGGTGAGGCCTCGGGCCCGCAGCGCGGGCTCGGACAACGTGACGTCGAGCGCGTCGGGCATGGCCACCCAGGTGCCGGCGTAGCCGCCGAGCAGGATCGCCGTCGGGCGCTCGGTGATGCCCCCGGCCGCGGTGAGGGCAGCGGCCACCGTGGTGTCGGGGGCGACCGAGACCACGGCGGTCTTGGCCACCGCGCCGCTGACGGTGACACAGCGGCTGGCGTCATAGGTGCCGCCGATCACCCGCCCGATCTGGGCGAAGGTCTCGGCGTTGGACACCAACGTGGGGCGGCCGCGCAGGCCCTTCTCGAACGGGTAGGGCGGGGTGGCGGTGGGCTTGGCCGCGCCGCCCCCGAGGAAGCTGATCAGCGCGGTCTCCTGGCCGCTCACATAGCCGTCGGGCACGCCGACCACCTCGACCGTCGGGGCGCCGCGACGCGCCAGCTCGGGCCGGGCGCTCAGCACGGTCTGCACCGTCTCGATCGTCCGCACGCGGCGGTGATCGATCGCGATGACGATCGCATCGGCGCCCAGCGCCGCGGCGGCGCCGAAGGCCCCGTTGAGCACCGTGTCGGTGCGGCCGCGGAGCAGGTAGCGATCCTTGCGACTGAGCGGCTCACCCTCGGTGGCGTTGACCACCACGATCGGCCGCTTGCGTTGGGAGGCCACCGCGCGGAGTTTGGTCGCGGTGGGGAAGAACGCCCCTCCGTGCCCGTGCACCCCGGCGCGCTCCAGCGCGTCGACCAGCTGCTCCAGATCCATGCGGTCTCCTTGGCTTCGGCTCGGCAGAGGACCCATCACACCCGCTCCAGTTCCGCCAGCGCCTCGGGGTGCTCGAGCGGCGCGAGCCGGGGGACCGACACCAGGCGCACCGCCAGGGCGCTGAGCACCATGGCCACGCACGCCGCGTCGATCCCGAGCATCCACGTGGCGAAGTGGTCGGTGCCGTTGCCGATCCCGTGGGCGACCGCGACCGGCCAGGCCAGGTAGGCCAGCCAGTGGATCGAGCGCCAGGTGCGGAACCCCAGCCGGACGCGCAGCAGACTGGTGATGGTGATGGCCAGCAGCAGGTCACAGGCCACCGACCCCAACCCCACCCAGAAGGCGCGGTAGGAGTGGGCGAAGGGCAGGAACACCGACACCAGCGGCACCGACACGAAACTGTCGGTGATCGCGGTGACGATGTGAATGCACAGGAACACCACCGCGAGCAGCGCCACATTGCGGTGCACCCGGTCGATGACGAACCGCGGCCAGCGGTCGGTGGCCAGGCGCGAGCGGTTGATGAGCCCGAGGGACACCGACACCGAGAAGAGGATCAGGGTCATGGCGCCGGCGGCGCGGATGGCGTACCAGTGGATCATCGCGACGCTCCCGCCATCGCGGCCAGGGCCGGCATCTCCGACGCGTCCCGCGGCCAGCCGCCGACGGTGAGCACCGCCCCGTCGTAGGCCACGAGCCGGGCCGCGAGTCCCTGCTCGGCGAGCCAGTCCGGCGCGTCCTCACCGAGGATGATCGCCGCGGTGGAGGCGGTGTTGGCGTCCACGCAGTTGGCGGCGGTGACGCTCGCGGTGCGCCACGGGCCCTCGGCCGAGCGCCACGTGCGCGGGTCGATGATGTGATGGCCGAGGCCGCCCGGGCCCCGGCGCACCGTGGTGCCGGAGGTCGCCAGGGCGCCGTCTGACAGCACGACCGTCTGTCCTGGCGCGCTCGCGTCGGCGCGGTGGTCGTCGCTGACATGGACGTGCCAGTCCCCGTCGGGTGCCTCACCGGCCACCGCGATGTCCCCGCCGAGGGAGACGAGCACGCCGGCGCCGCCGGTCGCCCGGGCGATCGCGCTGGCCGCCCGGTCGGCGGCCAGCGCCTTGGCGGTGGCGCCGAGGTCGAGCATCACCTGGGCGGGCAGGCGGACCGCCCAGCCGAGCAGTTCGATCGCCTCCCAGCCGGGATCGGCCCCCAGGGTGGGGTCGACGAGTCCGTCGGAGGCCTCGGCGGCACCGACCGCGGCGGCCACCGCCTCGTGCAACGCCTCACTGACGGCGACGACGTGGCCCGCACCGTCGTTGAGGTGCCCGAGCTCGGAGTCGAGCCGGTAGGAGGAGGCCGCCCGGTCGATGCGGTCCAGCTCCGCTCTGAGCACCGCCTCGGCGATCGTCAGGCAGTTCGGGTCGCTCACCTGCACGAGCGCCGTGGTGCCGATCGCCTCCCAGCTCGAGGTCGCCAAAGCGGGCGCGCTCATGACGCCCCCGAGCTGACCGCAGAGGAGCTGACCGCGGGGGCCGAGCCGGTGTCACCGCTGGTCGTCGCGACACTCGGGGCCGCGGAGGCGGCCAGCGTGTGTCGCTTGGTGGTGCTCGCAGATGGGGTCGAACTGGACCCGGTCGCCGTCGTGGTGCCCGTGGCCGTGTCGTGACCGACGCTGGAACTCGTCTGCGTGGCCGGGGTGCTGACCACCACGGTGTGGTGCTCGGCCTTGGCGGTGGAGGCGATCACGGCCATGATCGCGCCGGCGCCGATCACCGACCCGGCCGCCATGCTGGCGTTCACCCGGCGGAGTCGGCGAAGGGCGGCATCGCGGTTGGCCTGTGTCTTTTCCATGACCTGCAGTCTTCACGGAGTATGTAAGGCAGGCGTCACACCTTGGTGAGAACACTCTTCGGATCTCGTCGGCCTCCTCCGGCCTCCATATGATCGATCGCCAATGATCCTGGTCGTGGAAGACGAGCCCGGCATCCTCGATTTCGTGGAGCGCGGACTGCGTCGCCAGAACCTCGAGGTGGACACCGCGACGGACGGAGAGGCCGGCCTCCAGCGCGCGCTCAGACCCGACATCGACCTGGTGGTGCTCGACCTGATGCTGCCCAAGCTCAGCGGTGACGCCGTGCTCGATCGGCTGCACGCCGAGCGCCCCGAGCTGCCGGTGATCGTGCTCACCGCGCGGGGTGAGGTGGAGGAGCGCATCGCCGGACTCGACGCCGGCGCCGTCGACTATCTCGTCAAGCCGTTCTCCATCGACGAACTGGCCGCCCGCATCCGCGCCCAGCTGCGCTCCACCCGGAGAGAGCAGACGACGATCGCCCTCGGCGGGATCGACGTGAAGTTGATCAGCCGTCAGGTCAGCGTGGGAGACCAGCCGGTGCGCCTGTCGGCGACCGAGTTCGAGCTGCTCATCTACCTGATGCGCCACGCGGGTCAGGTCCTCGCCCGCGACGAGATCCTCCGTGACGTATGGGGCTACCAGCACGATCCGGGCACCAACGTGCTCGACGTGTACATCGGCTACCTCCGTCGCAAGCTCGCCGCCGCCGATGCGGGGGCGAAGATCACCACGATCCGCTCGCTCGGCTACCGCTTCGACCCAGGGCCACTCTGAGCCGGCAGCCCGCCTCCCCGCGGCCGAGCCGTCGACGTGGGTGGCTCAGACCCCGGCGACCCTCCGGGCTTCGGGCCCGTCTCGTCGTCTCCGTCGGCGCGGTGGTGATCGTCACCGTCGCGGTGGCCTTCGCCGTCGTGTACCGCCAGACGGGTGTCGATCTGCAGTCCCAGCTGGATCAGTCGATCCTCACCGATGCCCGGCAGTTCGCCGACGCCGCCACCCAGCAGTCGGGGGCATCGCCGCGCCAGGTGCTCGATGCCGCCCAGCGCTACGCCCGATCCCAGCCCTACAAGAACGCCGCGGTGCTGCTCTTCGCCGTGGTGCCCGGTTACGGGACGGCCTCCAATCACGAGGAGCTGGTCAGCGTCGAGACGACGCCGGACGACGGTGAGACCGAGGCCGAGCAGGCCCGCGAGAACGCCGAGGCGCGCCGGCTGTCCACGCCGCACCCGGGGTTCGCCACCGAGTCCGGGGCGGATGTGGGCAAGCTGCGCGTCTATCAGCAGGCGGTGACGCTCGCCGGTGGCCGGCACCTCTACGCCGGCGCGGCCGAGCCGCTCGACAACATCGAGCACGCCCAGAACGGCGTGCTGTCGTCCTTCGTGCTGGGCGGTGCCCTGGCGCTGGCACTGGCGCTGGGCTTCGCCTACCTCACCGGCACCCGGATGTCGGCGCCGCTGCGCCTGGTCTCCCGCGTCGCCGCCGAGATCGACGGCGGTGAGCTGAGCCCGCGCATGCAGCTGCCTCCCCGCGCCAACCGCGAGCTCCAGGTGCTCGCAGCCGCGTTCAACCACATGCTCGACCGTCTGACCGCCGCGTTCGAGGCCCAGACCGCGTTCGTCGCCGACGCCTCCCATGAGCTGCGGACCCCGCTGACGGTGATCCGCGGCCAGCTCGAGGTGCTCGCCGGAGGCCTCGACGTCGACCACGACGAGGTGGTCCGCGTCGAGCGCCTCATCCAGGCGGAGATCGCTCGCCTCACCCGCCTCACCGACGACCTGCTGCTGCTGGCCCGCTCTGACAGCGCCGACTTCCTGCGCCGCCGTCCGGTCGAGCTCGCCCCGTTCATCACCGAGCTGTGGGACGGTCTGAGCCTCACCGCCCAGCGCCGTTTCGAGGTCGGTCCGCTGCCCCCGGTGACCATCTCCGCCGACCCCGATCGACTCGCCCAGGCCCTGCGCAACCTCGGGGCCAATGCGGTGGCCCACACCGCGGAAGTCGACGGGCTCGTGCGCATCAGCGCTGTGGTGACCCACCACGATCCCCCGCGCCTGGCGATCACCGTCGCCGATGACGGCCCGGGGATCGCGGCCGAGCAGCGCGAAGCGGTGTTCGAGCGCTTCTACCGCACCGATCCCGGTCGGGCTCGCTCCCAGGGCGGCGCGGGACTCGGGCTCGCGATCGTCAAGGCGATCGTCGAAGCCCACGGCGGTGTGGTGCGGGCCGATGTCTCTGAGGACGGCGGCGCCGCCTTCGAGGTCAACCTTCCGCTCTGACCGCTCTGACCGCTCTGACTCCCGCGGTCGCCCGGCTTAAGCTCCCCAGGTATGCGTCGCCGCGAGATCTGGCACCTCAACTTCTGGCGTCTCTGGCTGCCGGCGGCGATGTGCCTGTTCGGAATCGTCCTGCTCATCACCGACAGCTTCGATCTGTTCGGCGTGAGCGCCTTCGCCGCCTTCGTCGGCGCCGGCCTGTCCGTCGCGCTGACCAACTTCCTCTGGCGCATGGGCATCACGGGCAACCTGGACCGCGACGACGAGGAGGCAGCCCGGCGCTACCTCGCCGAGCACGGCCGCTGGCCCGAGGACGGCCCCCCACCACCCGCTGAGCCTTAGGTCGGCCTAACTCACCAGACGGCGCAATCGCCCGCCCCATAAGGGTTTTCTCGTGTTCGCACCGGCTCGGGAGCGGGTACCCTCAGAGCGTGCCCCCGGCGACCGAAACCACCCCGACCACCCCCGCACCTGACGCCGCCCAGCGGCTGCTCAAGGCGTGGCGCGGCGAGATCATCGCCGGCAAGAGCTATGAGCTGATCGCCGAGCGCCTGGCCCCGCGTGAGGCCGAGATCCTGTTGCGCATGGCTGCCGCCGAGTCCACCCACCGCGGTCGGATCGAGGCGCGCCTCACCGAACTCGGCGTGGCGATTCCCGATCCCGGCACCGTGAAGATCTCCCGCTGGCAGCGCCTGCAGGCGAAGATCGCCCCGGTGGACCGGCTGCTGGCCGCGCGCGAGGCGGCTGAGGACGACGAGGTCGACGATCTCTACAAACGCAGCACCGGGGACGCGACGACCGACACCCTGCTGCGTGACATCCGCAAGGAGGAGCGCTCGCACTCCCGCGCGGTCGACGAGATCCGCAGCACGGGCCGCTCCAGCGACGCGCCCGACCCCGAGGCGGACTACACCCCGGTCCAGCGCGCCGCCAAGGAGCGCCTGGACAAGATCACCGGCCGGGAGAAGTGGCACAACAGCGGCGGCGGGTGGGTCTCTGGGGTGATCTATGGCGCCAACGACGGGCTGGCCTCGGTGTTCGGCCTGGTCGCCGGTGTGTCCGGGGCGACCGGCGGTGCCTCGATCGTGCTCACCGCCGGAGTGGCGGGCGCGATCGCCGCGGCGCTGTCGATGGCCACCGGGGCGTTCCTCGCCTCGCGTTCAGAGCAGGAGATGGCCCACGCCAACGTCGAGCACGAGCGGCGTGAGATCGAGGAGCATCCCGAGGAGGAGCGCGAGGAGCTGTCGCTCTTCTACCAGCTCAAAGGCGTCGACCCCGAGATCGCCGACGCGATGGCCG
The DNA here is from genome assembly GCA_965198695.1 of Solirubrobacteraceae bacterium. Classification (GTDB taxonomy): domain Bacteria; phylum Actinomycetota; class Thermoleophilia; order Solirubrobacterales; family Solirubrobacteraceae; genus Palsa-465. Next base: position 89,333 of record CBDAPW010000006.1, read on the forward strand.
AGCAGCTCGCGCGCAAGCCCGACGCGATGCTCCAGGCCCTTGCCCAGGAGGAGTTCGGCGGGATGGGCGAGGTCGACGACGCCGCAGGTGCGGCGATCGCCGCCGGGCTCTCCACGGGGATCGGCGCGATGCTGCCGGTGCTGCCGTTCCTCTTCACCACCGGCACGCTGGCCATCGTCATCGCCGCCGTGGTCTCGCTGCTCGGCCACTTCGCCGTCGGGGCGGCCAAGTCCCTGGTCACCCTGCGCACCTGGTGGTCGGCCGGCCTCGAGATGACCGTCGCCGGCGTCATCGTCGGCGGTGCGACCTATCTGGTCGGCGTCGCAATCGGCTGACGTCCGACCTGAGGATGACCCGGTCTCAGCCCCCGGGCTGAACTTGATCTGGTCCTAAGCGGCTTCTCACCGCTGAAGCCCTCAGACGGCGTACGTTGCGCTCATGAGCACAGCTTCCAGAGAACGGCCGGCGAGCATCCCCAGCCCCACATCGATCGACTGGCGTCGTCCCGAGTTCGTCCTGACCGGTCTCGGCTTCCTCGGTTTCATCACGCTGCTGATCCGCGTGAACACGATCTCGGCGGGTCTGCCCGCGCACCCGCTGTTCGTCCACGTGCCGGTGGTACTCATCCCGGTCAGCGTGCTCGGCGGGCTGGCGTGCCTGATCCGGCCACGCTGGATGGCCCGCTACGGGGTCCTGCTCTGCCTCTGCGCGATCGCCGGCATGTCGTCGATCTTCCTGGCCATGCAGGCCGGCGGCGCCCTGCGCGGCGAGCTGCACCTCACCGGTCAGGCCGCCGTGCTGATCAACGAGCACTCCAACGCCGCCGACATCCTCGCCTTCGTGTTCGTCGCCTTCACGGCGGTCCTCATCCTCACCTTCTCCTCCCAGCGGATCTCCCAGGGCATGCCGACCGGGCTCGTGCTGGCCGACCGCGCCCTGGGGTCCAAGGCGGCCTACACCGGCCTGCGCGTCGTGCTCGTCATCCTGGCCATCGTCGCCGCCTACTACGTCTACCACGTGGGGGATCTGGGGGCCAAGGCGGTCTGGCTGGGCAAGCTGCAGGCCGGTCAGGGCTGACCCAGGGCTGACTCGGGACCGCCCGGGCGTAGGATCCCGGGCGCGATGCCCGAGCCAGCCGGTCGCCCGGCCGTCACGTTGGGCACGGTCGCCCGCGAGTGGACCCGGATCGGCGTCACCGGCTTCGGTGGCCCGCCGGCCCACATCGCCCTCCTGCGCGAGCTGGTGGTCGACCGCGAGGGCTGGATGGACGCCCAGGAGTTCCAGGACGCCAACGCCGCCTGCGGACTGCTGCCGGGACCGGCCTCGACCCAGATGGCGATGTTGTGCGCCTACCGCGTCGCCGGCCCGGCCGGGGTGATCGTCGGCGGCCTCGGGTTCATCACCCCCGCGGTGGTGCTCATCCTCGCCCTGTCGGTGCTGTTCCTCTCCGGTCATCCGCCCACCTGGGTGCGCGGGGCGGGCGCCGGTGCGGGTGCGGCGGTGGCCGCCGTGGCTCTCCACGCCGCCCGCGGTCTCCTGGTGCCCAACTTCGCCCGGGTGCGCCCCCAACGCCCCGCCGCGCTGCGCTTCGTCGCCTACGTGATCGCCGGCGGGCTGGCCGCCACCCTGCTCGGGCCCTTCCTCGTGCTGGTGCTGCTCGGCTGTGGCCTGCTCGAGCTGATCCGCTCCCGGCGCGGGGAGCTCCGCGGCACCCTGGCGCTGCTCGTGCCCACCCACCCCGCCGTGGGCGGACTCGGGGCGCTCGCCTGGACGGCGTGCAAGGTCGGGGCCCTCTCCTTCGGCGGTGGCTTCGTGATCGTCCCGCTCATGCAGGGCGACGCGGTGCACACCTATCACTGGATGAGCAACGCCCAGTTCCTCAACGCGGTGGCGCTCGGGCAGATCACGCCGGGTCCGGTGGTGGCCACCGTCGCTGCGGTCGGCTACGCGGCCAAAGGTGTCGGCGGCGGGATCCTCGCGGCCGCGGTGGCCTTCAGCCCGTCGTTCTCCTTCATCCTGCTCGGCGGATCCCGCTTCGACCGGTTGCGGCGCGATGCGCGCGCCCGGGCCTTCCTCGACGGTGCCGGCCCGGCGGCGATCGGCGCCATCCTGGGGGCCGCCGTGCTGCTCGCGGGCGCGCTGTCGCAGGCCTGGCAGTTCGCGGTGCTCGCCGGCGCCGCCGTCGCGCTGCTGCTGCTCCGCCGCGGGGTGGTGACGACGCTGCTCGCCTCAGGGGCGGTCGGCGTGATCCTCGGACTGCTCGGCGCGCCGCTGCCCGGCTAGCAGTTCAGCCACCGCGGCCTCGAGCGCGGCGACGCGCGCTTCCAGATCGCTGGTGGGCCCTGGGGTGCCTGGACCGGCCGACGTGGCCGGTCCAGGTGGGCCCCCGGGTTGATTCTGTGGGACCACCCCCACCGAGGCGGCGCGCGGCGCTGCGCTCGCGGTGACCGGCTCGCTCGTAGCGTCCTCCGCCGCGACGTCGCCGCCGAGGCGCTGGCCCCAGCGCTCCTCCTTCTGCCCCGGGCGTCGGGCCAGGCGGCTGACGTAGCCCTTGTCGACCAGCTGGTCGAGCACCTGATCGACCTGCTCGAGTGAGCTGAAGGCGGCCATCCGCTCGGTCCGGGCTTTGAGCTCACCCGGGGTCTGGGGGCCGCGCAGCAGCAGCACGCAGAGCAGCGACAGCTGATGGGCGTCGAGGCCGAGGGCATCCTCGGCCAGATGGCGGTACTTGGTGGCGCGGCTCGAGTGGCCGCTGGCCAAACGCACCAGGCCGTAGCGGGACAGGCGCTGGGCGGCCTCGTTGATGGTCGCCTCGTCGAGGTCGAGCACCGGGTCGCGGTTGGTCGACTGGTTGGCGGCCAGGCGCAGCGCGTTGATGCTCAGGGGGTACTGATCCGGCGTGGTGAAGCGCTTCTCGATCAGGCAGCCGAGCACCCGCTGCTCGGGTGGGGTCAGAGCGCTGAAGTGCACGGGGGCGAGGGTAGCTGTCAGGGCCCGTCGATCACTGCGCCAGCTGGCGCGGCGGCTCGGCCCGGATCGGCGCGCCGCGCGCCAGGGCGAGGCGGATCAGGTTGAGCCCGAGGATCCCCGCCATGATCGCGAAATAGAGCGGGTGGCTGTAGTGAAAGGCGTGTTTGGTGAACGGCCAGAACAGCGACACGCCGTTGCCGGGCTCCTCGGCCAGGTCACGGAAGAAATGCAGGCACAGGCCGACGGCGGCGCCGACGCAGAAGGCGCGGTGTCTGCGCCACAGCAGGGCGATGAGCAGTGCCGCCGCCGGGGTCACCCAGGAGTGGGTGTAGGGCCGCGGGGTGCCATGGAAGAGGACGCGGCTGTGGAAGAACTCATAGGGGATGTGGTCGGCGTCGATGATCACCGAGAAGATCAGCGCCGGGGCGAGGATGGGACGGCGCCAGCGCTGGGGCAACAGGTTGAGGATGAGCAGCGAGGTGCCGAGGTGGGCGGTCCAGTCGGCGAAGCCCGAGTAGTCGTGGGTGTCGATGCGGTCATAGACCTCGTCTCCGACGATGATCATCACCGCGGCGACCAGCACCTGGGGCACGCTGATGGGCACCACCCAGCGCTCCCAGAAGCTCAGCCACCGCTGCCACACCGACATACCTGAAAGTATGTCGTCCGGCGACTTCAGGCTTCGATGATCCGGAACTGCACCTCGCGGTCGGGGTCCGACACCGACCAGCCGTCGCGTTCTGACCAGCGCACCCGGGTCCCGTCGGCCAGTCGGGCGAGCGCCCGGCCGTGCCGTGGCCGCCCCCACAGGGCGGCCTCCAGGGGACGGTCGGACTCGGGCGTGTCGCCCAGCCCGGCCGCGACATGGTCAGCCGGGTAGGTGACGATGATCGCCCCGGCGCGCACCCACACCGGGATCTGCCCGACCGGCGCGGGGGCGACCACCTCGACCCCGCCCACCACGCGTTGCCCCGACCAGGTCTCGATCCACTCGCCGCGGGGCAGGGCCACCTCGCGCTCGCGCTGGCCCTCCTCGAGCACCGGCGCCACCCACAGCGACGGGCCGTAGCCGTAGGCGTCGCTGAGCGTCCAGCCGCGCTCGTCGCCGGGATCGAGCAGCGGCAGCGGACGGATGATCGGCAGTCCACAGCGGGCCGCGGTGGCGGCGGCGGCGCGGGTGTAGGGCACCAGCTGCTCGTGCAGCAGCACATAGCCGCGGTAGGTGTCGACCATCCGGTCGCCGTAGTTCCACGGCTCCTGGGGCATCTTGGAGTGCGCCTGCATCAGCGGGGTGAAGGCACCGAATTCGAGCCAGCGCACGAGCAGCTCGGGCGGACAGCGCTCGACCAGGCGGTGGCCGAGGTAACCGCCGATGTCGTGGGAGAAGTTCGAATAGCCCGACATCGCCGCCTCCAGCGCGGCCACCACCAGCACCCGCAGGGACCAGAAGTCCGAGGCCTGATCGGCGCCCCAGGTCAGGCCGGTGGCGTGCTGGCCGATCCAGCCCGAGCGGCCGAACAGCACGCCGGAGTCGGGATGGACCTCATCGAGGGCGCGCTGGAGCGAGATGCGGTGGCGCGAGCCGTTCTCCCACGCCACCTCCGCGCCGCTGCGCCCGTCGGCGAAGGCGACGTCGTCGGGCACGTAGTAGCCGTCCCCGTCGTCCATCTTGATCCCCTCGACCCCCAGCGCCAGCACGGTCTTGACCTGCTCGCGCCACCACGCCTCGGCGTCGGCTGAGGTGAAGTCGACCAGCGATCCGGTGCCCATCCACCACTGCCCCACCCAGGCGTTGCCCTCGGCGTCTCTGACGTAATGGCCGGCCTCGGCGCCCGGCTGGTAGTTCGGCGCCGGCTCGCGGTGCAGGCGCTCGGACTCGGGCTGGGGCGGGATCTGGCCGTCCGCGGAGTCGAGGTTGACCCACGGGGTGCACCACAGCACCGTGCGCACGCCGTCGGCGCGCATCGTGGCGATGAGCTCCGGCGCGTCGGGGAACTGGTGGGGGTTGATCTCCCAGGAGTTGTATTGGGTCGCCCACGGCGAGTCGATGACGATCGCGTCGAGGGGGATGTGGGCGGCGCGGAAGCCATGGAAGTCATCGAGCACCGCCTCGCGGTCCTCGTGCACGTCGCGGCTCTTCCAGAACCCGTAGCCCCACTCGGGCAGCAGGGCGGGGAAGCCGGTGGCCCGACACATCTGGCGCAGCCGGGCCGCCGGGGTGGGGGCGGTGAAGACGCGCAGGGTCAGCGGACCGGCATGGAAGCGGGTGGACACGCTGGTGCGCTCGGAGGACAGGTCGAAGATCGCCCCGTTGGCGTTGGTCTCCGCCAGCACGGCGTAGCCCCGGCTCGACTCCATCCACGGCACCGGCGCGCAGTCACCTTGGGGGATACCCCCGGCGGCGAGCATCTCCGGAGGGCAGTCCGGTCCGGTGTAGCGGCGGTCCGCGCCGAGCTGGATCTTGCGTCCGCGATGGTCGAACTCGGTCGAGTGACGGATTCCGAGGGCGGCGAAGTGCTCGACGCTGCGCCGGTCCCACTCCAGGGCGAGGCGCAGCGGGGCGCTGCCGGTCTCTGGATCACCGACGCGCCCGGCGGTGAGGGTGAAGGCGACCTCGTCGTCGCCGGGCAGGTCGATGGCCAGGGTGCCCCGGCGCTCATCCCCGAAGCGCAGCGACAGCTCCAGGCCATGGTGGGGCACGCCGTTGGGGCTCAGCTCGGAGATGACCTGGGCCCGGGAGACCCGCTCGTGGGGGGCGAGCTCCTCATAGGCGATCACCCCCTCGGTGAGGTGGATGAAGTTGTCGTGCACCTGCCCTTCGGCCACCCAGGCGCCGGCGTTGCGCAGCAGGCGGCGGCCGTCGCGGCGCACGGTGATGGAGAACGGGCGCAGGGTCACCTCGACGCAGAGGCGGGCGCGGGTGAGGGTCGCCTGCTCCTGACTGACGGTGATCTGCGGAGCAGTTGTCGAATGAGGCACGCGGGCAATCCTTCTGCAAAGCGCCGGGATTTCCACGCCGCTTTCACTGGAACTTCACAGGAGCGCATCGCGTTCTTCACGACCGCGGGCGCACCTGAGTTGATGCTTGCTGTCATGAACAGCGAGAACCGGACTGAACTGCACGTGAGCCGCGCTGACATGCACGTGCACTCGACAGCGTCTGAGCTGTCGAAGCTGGGGATTCAGCGGTCGCTGGCACTTCCGGAGTGTGCCACCGAGCCGGAGGAGGTCTATGAGCTGGCCAAGCGCCGGGGCATGGATTTCGTCACCATCACCGACCACGACACGGTGGCGGGGGCGCTCGCGATCGCCCACCACCCCGACGTGTTCGTCTCGGAGGAGCTGACCGTCTGGTTCAAGAACGAGCCCCAGGCGGTGCACGTGCTCTGCTACGGCATCACCGAGGCCGATCACGAGTGGCTCCAGGCCCACAACGACTCGGTCGAGGCCTGCGCCGAGTACCTGGTGGGGAACCACATCACCGCCGCGCTGGCGCACCCCTTCTACGCCGTGGAGGCGCCGCTGACCGCGCGTCACCGCCGCCGCCTGGCCCAGCTGTTCCCGATCTGGGAGACGCGCAACGGCAGCCGCGCCAAGGAGCTCAACCTGCCGGCCTTCGTCTACATCGAGACCCACGGCGGCACCGCCATCGGCGGCACCGATGACCACGCCGGCGTCGACATCGGCCGCACCTTCACCGAGACGCCGCTGGCCGCCACCCCGGCCGAGTTCCTCGCCCACATCACCGCCGGTCAGGCCACCAGCCACGGCGATCAGGGCGGGGCGGCCAAGTGGACCCACGCCGCCATGGCCCTGGCCATCCGCGCCCTCGGCGCCGACACCTGCGACGCCCGCCCCGACCCCAGCGCCGTGCTGAAGATCGTCGAGCGCGTGATGTCGGAGGGCAACGTGCGCCGCGGTCAGAGCCAGGAGGACGTCGGCCCCCAGGACGCCCTGGCCCTGCTGCGCGCCTGGCTGGCCACCATGGAGCTCGCGACGTCACCGGAGGTGGACATCGACGAGCGCAAGCTCATCGACTACCTCCAGGACGGCGAGCTCGGCCACCACGACCTCGAGCGGCGCGCCAAGCGCATCCACGAGCGCGAGCTGGCCCGCGTGGTCGACGAGGCGACCGAGCTGGCCGCCTCGGGCAACCTGATGGGCCTGGTCGACACCCCGGCCAAGCTGTTCAGCGCCTGTCTGCCGGTGGTGCCCTACGCGGCCGCCGCCGCCTTCCTCGGCCGGGAGAAGCAGAAGCTGACCCGCAACGACGGTGACCGTCCGCGTGTCGCCATCGTCGCCGACGGCATGGCCGCCACCCACGGCGTGTCCTCCACCCTGCGCCAGATCCGCGACCGCGGCGTCCCCGGCTTCGAGGTCGAGGTGATCGGCACCGACGCCGACGTCGACCGGCGCCTGTCCGCCGTGGCGGAGATCGACATGCCCTTCTACGCCGGACTGAAGATCGGCGTGCCGACCGTCCCGTCGCTGGTCGACGCCATCGCCGAGGGCCGCTATGACCTCGTCCACGTGGTCACCCCCGGGCCGGCCGGTGCCGGTGCCTGGCTGCTCTCCAAGGTGCTCGAGCTGCCGCTGCTGGGCAGCTACCACACCGAGCTGGGTGCCTATGCCGGGATGCGCTCGGGCCAGGCCTACCTGGAGACGCTGGCCGACTTCGCCCTGTCGAAGTTCTACGGCGCTTGTGACGTCGTTCTCTCGCCGTCGTCGGCCACCGACGATCGCCTCATCGAGCTGGGGATCGAGGCCGGAGCCATCGGCCGCTGGGACCGCGGGGTGGATCTGGGGAGGTTCTCTCCGGAGCTGCGCTCGCCCGGTCTGCTGCCCGGTGAGATCAACGTCCTCTACGCCGGTCGCCTCACCCAGGAGAAGGGGGTCGACCTGCTGGCCTCGGCGTTCGAGGCGGCCCATGCCCGGGATCCCCGCCTGCACCTAGTGCTGGCCGGCGACGGTCCCGAGCGCGGGGCACTGGAGGAGCGGCTGGGGGACACGGCGACCTTCCTCGGGTTCCTCTACGGCGAGGAGCTCCCGCGGGTCTACGCCTCCGCCGACGCCTTCCTGTTCGCGTCGGTGACCGACACCTTCGGTCAGGTGATCATCGAGGCCCAGGCCTCCGGTCTGCCGGTGATCGCCGTCGACGCCGGCGGCCCCGCCGACCTGGTGCTGTCAGGGGAGACCGGTCTGTTGACCGACGCCGACCCCGGCGCCCTCGCCGATGCCCTGCTGTCGGTGACCAGCTCGGACCTGGTGGCCACGCCGCTGGCGCGCACCGCCCTGGCCGCGGTGCGCGGGCGGACCTGGGAGGCGTCGATGCAGCGCCTGGCCGACGGCTACCACGCCGCGCTGGCGACGGTCGAGAGCGGCCGCGCCCTCGAAGTCGCCTGAGTCTCGGCCCGCGCGGGGTCGACCTCGCGCGGGCCGGATGACTAGGATCGGCGCGTGCCAGTTACCGACGCGGTGATCCCGGTGGCGGGGCTCGGCACCCGCCTGCTGCCGGCCACACGCTCCCAGCCCAAGGAGATGCTGCCGATCCTCGATCGGCCCGTCGTCCAGTACGTGGTCGAGGAGCTCGTCGCCGCGGGCATCCAGCGGATCCTGTTCGTCACCGGGCGCCGCAAACGGGCGATCGAGGACCACTTCGACGCCGACCCCGAGCTCGGATCCGAGCCGCTGGTCGACCCGCGCACCGGCCTGCAGATCCTCTACACCCGTCAGGCGCGGCCGGCCGGCCTGGGCGACGCGGTCCGCTACGGGACCGGGCTCAACGCCCGTGACGGCGTCGTCGTCGCCCTGGGCGACGCGATCATCGAGTCGGCCTCTGACCCCAACCTGACCCGGCGGCTCATCGAGACCTTCGAGTCCGAGGCGCCCGCCGCGGTGATCGCGGTCCAGGAGGTGCCCCGCGAGCGCGTCTCGCGCTACGGGATCATCGATGGACCGCTCGACGCGATCACCGGGCTGGTGGAGAAGCCCGCGCCCGCGGCGGCGCCGAGCCGCTGGGCGGTGGCGGCCCGCTACGTGTTCGCCCCCGAGGTGCTCTTCCAGCTGCGCGAGACCCCACCGGACGCCAGTGGCGAGGTGCAGGTGGCCGACGCCCTCAACGCCCTGATCGCCGCCGGTGAGCGCGTCATCGCCGTGCCCCTGGCCGAGGGGGAGCGCCGCCATGACATCGGCACCGTCGAGTCCTATGTGGCCACGTTCGTGCACTTCGCCCGCCAGGACCCGCGGTTCCGCGCCGTCTTCGATGAGTGAGGGGTCGGCGTCGGCGCGGGTCGCGCTGGCCGGTAACCCCTCCGACGGCTACGGCGGCGCCGTCCTGGCCCTCACCATCGACGCGCTGGAGGCCCGCGTCGAGCTCGACGGCGATGCACCCTCTGACGATCTGCTCACGGCGGCGACGCTGCGGCGGTTCGCCCGGGAGTTCGAGGTCGACACCGCCGTCCACCGCCCGAGTCTGAGCACCACCATCCCGCGCTCAGTGGGGATGGGCGGCTCCAGCGCGATCGTCATCGCCACGCTGCGGGCCCTGTGTGCCCACCACCACGTCGGCCTCGACCCCGACGCCATGGCGGCGCTCGCCCTGTCGATCGAGGTCGACGATCTCGGCATCGCCGCCGGGATGCAGGACCGCCTCGTCCAATGCCACGGCGGCCTGGTGTTCATGGAGTTCGCCACCGACCCGGCGCGGGCTGAGTCCCTTGACCCCGCGCGGCTCCCACCGTTGCTGGTGGCCTGGCGCGCCGACCACGCCGAGTCCTCCGGCGTGGTCCACTCGGACCTGCGTGGGCGCTACACGAGCGGGGAGGCCGGGGTGCGGGAGGCGCTGGCCCAGTGCGGCGGCCTGGCCCGGCGCGCCCGCAGCGCCCTGGTGGCGGGGGCAGCCGGTGGCCTGCGCGCCGCGGTGGACGCGACCTTCGACATCCGCGCCCAGCTCATCGAGCTCAACCCGCGTCACGTCGAGCTGGTGGCGGTCGGGCGCGACGCCGGCGCCGCGGTCAACTACACCGGGTCAGGCGGCGCCGTGGTGTGTGTCTGCAACGACACGGGCCACCGCGATGCGGTGGCCCGGGCCTTGCACGAGGTGGGGGCGGACACGGTCGCGGCCTGAGGCCGCGACCGCCGCGCCAGTGGGGTCAGTACCCGTAGACGGCGCCGGACCCGTAGCTCCCGCCGTAGTAGGACTCTGAGGAGTAGCTGCCACCCGTGGTGGTGTAGGGGGAGGTCACGCTGCCGTAGTAGCCGTAGCCATACCCACCGCCGTAGCCGGCGCCGCCATAGCCTGAGATGACGTAGCCGGAGCCACCGTAGCCATAGCCGTACCCGGAGTCACCGTAGCCGGAGGCCCCGTAGCCGTAGCCCGAGTCTCCGTAACCGGACGCTCCGTAGCCATACCCGCCGGCGCCGGCGCCCGTGGTTCCGGCGTCGCCCTCACCGTCACCGCTGGTGGCGGTGCTGTCGGCGCCGTAGGTCACGGTGAACGACGTCCCGTCCGAGGACAGGGCACCCGGTGCGGCACCCTCGCTGGAGGACCCGGAGGCGGTGTCAGCACCGGCGCCGTAGCTGCTGCCGAAGCCGCCACCGTATCCGCCGCCATAGCCGTAGCTGGTGGCCGATTCGGGTGACAGTTCGATCGCCGTGTCGGTCCAGCCCGAGACGGCCTTGGTCGACCCGTTGGAGGTGGCGTAGGCGTTGGTGAACTTCACCGAGCCGAAGTCAGACAGCGGCAGTGGCTGACACTCGCCGGAGGCGCCACCCTGGCACTCAGACGGAGCCTCGGCGACCCACTCGGCCGTCGATGTGTCCGGTGCGGTGCTGCTCATGGTCAGGGTCTTCTTGAAGTCCTGACCGGTGGTCTTGTTGTCGACCTCGACGGTGACCTTGTCACCGCTGACCGCGGTGCGCGCCCAGATCTTGTCACCCGGCTTCACCGTGATGCTCGTGATCTTCACCGGTGCGGAGGGCACCAGCTCATACCAGGCGTAGTAACTCACCTTGCCCGTGGCTGACACGTCAGCCTGGGTGCCTTCCTGCTCGAGGGCGCTGGAGTTCTCACCACCGCCACCGAGGCCGACCCAGTAGGCGCTGTAACTCTGACCACTCGAGGCGCTGACCGTCGGCTGGGTCCAGCTCCCCGATGCTGCTGAGAACCCCGAGGAGTTCGTCGTGGTGGCTTCATAACCCGCCCAGTTCTCGCTGACAGCCTCCGAGGTCGACCCCGAGGTTGCCGCGCCTGCGGGTGCGGCGAACGCCAGAATGGCGAGCGCCGGGAGGAGGGGAACAAACAGGCGTGTTTTCATGATTACTAGGTTTCCCGGAATCTGTAATAGGCCAAGGCAAAACCGCGAAGAGGTTGTTGACAATCCGCGAAGGGTTTCCTAAGTGGACAATGCGTCGGTATGCGCACCTCGCCAAGCTCAGCGCTGCTCGGTGACCTGGCCGGCCGGCTCGGCTCAGAGAACGTCATCGCCGGCGACGATCGCGCCGCCGCTCCGTATCTCTCCGACGCCACCGCGAGTCGCGGCATCCACGGACATGCGGACGTCGTCGTGCTGCCCACCACGCCTGAGCAGGTCGCCGCCGCGCTCGCCTATGCCTATGACCATGACGTGGCGGTCACCCCGCGCGGCGGCGGCAGCGGCTACGCCGCCGGGGCGGTGCCCGAGGCGGGCATGCTGCTGTCCACCGAGCGGCTCACCGGCGCGCCGCACATCGAGGTCGAGCGCTGGCTCATCGATGCGCCCGCCGGGATCACCACCGCCAAGCTGCGGGAGCGGGCGGCGCGCAAGGGGCTGTACTACCCGCCGGATCCGGGCTCGATGGAGCAGTCGCTCATCGGCGGCAACATCGCCACCAACGCCGGCGGGCCCCACACGTTCAAGTACGGGGTGACCGGCCGCTGGGTGCGCAGCCTGCTCGTGGCGCTGGCCCCCGGACGCCTGGTGACCCTGGGCGAGCCGGTCAACAAGGACGTCTCCGCCTATGACCTCAAATCGCTGCTGATCGGCTCCGAGGGAACGCTGGGGATCGTCTGCGCCGCCCAGCTGGCGCTCATCCCCACCCCCGTGCTGCGCCTGCCGCTGCTGGGGCGCTATCCGGACACGGCGTCCGGGGTCGAGGCGATCGGCGCGATCCTCACCTCCGGAGCGGTACCGGCGGCGCTGGAGTACCTCGACACCCACACCTCACCGGACGGGCACTTCCTGGTCATCGCCGAGGCGGACGGCACCGCCACCGCCGCGCGGGAGCAGGCGGCGCTCATCCGCGAGGCGATGGAGCCGGGGGCGATCGCCATCGAGGCCCCGACCCAGACGCGGGAGATCGACGCGCTGTGGCACTGGCGCGAGGGCGTCTCCCTGGCCACCACCGCCCGGCGTGGCGGCAAGCTCTCCGAGGACATCGTCGTGCCGGTCACCCGGCTGGCCGAGGCGATCGACGCGATCGTCGCGGTCGGCGCCCGTCACGGGCTCGAGGCCTGCAGCTGGGGCCACGCCGGCGACGGCAACCTGCACGCGACCTTCCTCATCGACCCGGCCGACGCCGAGCAGATCGAGCGCGCCGAGGTCGCCGCGGAGGAGTTCTTCGAGCTGGCCATGGCGCTCGGTGGATCGGTGTCCGGAGAGCACGGCATCGGCGCCGTCAAGCGCCACGCCGCCGCCCAGGCCCTGTCGCCCGACGTGATCGCCCTCGAGAGCGACATCAAGTCCGTCCTGGACCCCAAGGGGCTGCTCAACCCGGGCAAGAAGCTTCCGTGAGGCGGCGCGTGCTCGCGGTGGTCGGAACCCGGGCGGGGCTCGCCGGCCTGGTGACCGCCGCGCTGGCGTTCGCCGCGCCGGCCGCAGCGGCCGGGGCGGGCTGGACCAGCCCCCAGGCGGTCCAGCCCGGGGTGCGTCCGGTGCTCGCCTTCAGCCCGACCGGCGCCGCCGTCCTCGGCTCAGCGCTCACCCGTCACGGCCGGCCCAGCGGCGCCGAGATCGACCGAACCGACGCCAACGCCAGCTTCGCGGCCACCCCACAGCGGCTCGCCGCCCCCAGCGCCGGTCATGGTCCCGAGCCGCTGGCGGGCCTCGCCCTCAGCTCCCACGGTGAGCTGGCCGCCAGCTTCGCCGACCCGACCCGCCCGAGTCCGGTCCTCACCCGGGTCGGCGCCCCGGGTGCCACCGGCTTCGCCCCCACCCAGACGCTCATCCACCTCGGCGCTGGCGCCAGCGGGCAGGCCACGCCGGACAGCCTCGCCCTGCTCTCCACCACCGCCGGTGAGATCGTCGGCGCCGGGAGCGACGACGCCGGCCGGCTGAGCACCGCCACGCTGGCCGGCACCCCGACGCGCTTGCGCACCCGACCCGGCCCGACGGGACTGTCGGCCAGCGACGACTACGCCCTGGCCACCGACCCGGCCGGCGGCACCTATCTCGCCGGCGATGGCGCCGACGGCTGCAGCACCGTGGCCTTCCGCCCCGCCCACGGCACGTTCACCACGACCTATCGCACCGGCAACTGCAGCTCGGACACGCCCAACGTGTTCGACGCGATCGCTGCCACCGGCTCGGGCCGCGCCGGAGTGCTCAGTGAGGACGTCTCCGAGGCCGGCACCCAGGCCAGCCGGTTGTTCATCCAGGTCGGCGTCCATGGTCACCTCGGTGCCGCCCGCCAGCTCGGCGGCGCGCTCGGCGGGCCGGTCGGGTTGGCCGCCGACGCCGACGGCGAGCTGACCGCCGAGTGGACCGGCTGTCTCAGCGGTCCCCTCATCCACGGGCGGCTGAGCCTGGAGCACTGCAGCATCGACGCCGCCACCGGGTCGGCCGCCAGCGGCTTCAGCGCGGCGGCGGCCCGCGGCACCACGCTGATGGTGGCCACCCGGGGGGTGACCCTCAGCGCCGCCACCGCGGACCGCGCCGTGCTCGTCAGCCGTTGCACCGCGCCGGGTCGCTGTGGCCTGGACGCCTTCACCGCCCGGCCCGGCGGCGGCTTCCGCGCCGCGGTGAGCCTCGCCCGCGTCGGGCGGCTGATCGCGTTGTCCGGCGACGCCCACGGTGACCTGCTGGCGGTCTGGCTCGACGCCCAGGGCCGTCTCTTCGCGGCGACCGGCACCGCCGCCAGTGGCCGTTGGTCCCGCGACCATCGGCTCAGCGCCGAACCGGTCAGCGCGGCGGACGTGAGCGCCGCCTACGGTCCGCGCGGAGCGGCGATCGTCGCCTGGAGCCGCGGGGCCGAGACCTACGCGGCGAGCTACTCCTCGATCAGCGGCGCGTAGGCGTCGGGTCGGCGCGTGCGCAGGAACGGGAACAGCTCCAGCCAGTCACCGCGCTGATCGAGGTCGAGGTCGGCCACCAGCACCGCCGGCGCGTCCCGCGGCGCCTGGACGAGCACGCGGCCGTAGGGGTCGGAGATGAACGAGGAGCCGTAGAAGGTCAGCGGCCCCTCGGTCCCGGTGCGGTTGACCGCCACCATGAAGGTGCCGTTGGCGATCCCGTTGGCGACGATCACCTGCTGCCACAGCGGCTGGGTGTCGAAGTCGGGGTGGTCGGGCTCTGATCCGATCGCCGTGGGATAGATGAGCACCTCGGCCCCCGCGAGCGAGTAGGCCCGGGCCAGCTCGGGGAACCACTGATCCCAGCAGGTCGGCAGGCCGAGCTGGGTGTCGAGCACCGCGACGGGGACGAAGGCGTCGGCGCCGGCCGGACCGGGGCGGAAGTACTTGTCCTCGTAGTAGCCGGCGGTGACCGGGATGTGCAGCTTGCGCGTGCGGCGCACCAGCGCGCCGTCGGGCGCGAGCAGCACGGCGGTGTTGTAGCCCAGGCCGTCGGGACCCGCCGGCCCGTCGGCGGCCTCGAACAGCGAGGCGTGCACGTAGACGCCGTTCGCGATCGCCGCCTGCCGGGCCAGCGCGAGGGTCGGCCCGCCCTCCAGCGGCTCGGGCGCCACGCCCAGCGCCGCCGGTCCGTCGGGGGTGACCGCGAAGTAGGGCGACAGGGTCAGCTCCTGCAGCGCCACGAGACGGGCGCCGGCGTGTGCGGCGGCGGCGATCCCCTCCAGCAGGGCACCCGCGTGCTCCTCCGGATCGGGGTGGAAGCGCTCTTGGACCAGCCCGATCCGCAGCGGCGGCCTCCGGGCGGGCGCCACGCGGGCGAGTGACTCCGGGGGCGCGAAGTTGGTGATCAGCTCGCTCACGCCGGCGATGCTAACCGGCGGGCCGCGCCGGCACCTGCTGGGTGATGCAGTGCGGACCGCCGCCGCCGTAGGCGATCACCGCACCCGGCACCCCGACGATCTCGCGCCCGGCGAACGCCTCCCCGATGAGCGCCAGCGCCTCGGCGTCGTAGGGATCCCCCGACACCGGCACGACCACCGCACCGTTGCACACGTAGAAGTTCAGGTAGGAGACGGCCACCGGCTCGCCGGCCACCTCGGTGCGCGGCAGGTGCCCGATCTCGATGACGCCGATGCCCGCCGCGGCCAGCCGACCCAGGTTGTCCTGGCCGCGCGCGTGGTTGGGGTCATCCGCCGGCGCGGTCTGCAGCAGCGCCCGGCCGTCGGGCGCGAAGGCGGCGATCATGTCGACGTGTCCGTCGGTGTCGCGGTCCTCGTACTGGCCCAGGCCGAGCCACACCATGCGCTCGGCTCCCAGGCGATCCAGGACCATCGCCTCGACCTCCTCACGGGCCATCTGGGGGTTGCGGTTCTCCGCCAGCAGGCACTGCTCGGTGGTGAGGATCGTCCCCCGGCCGTCTGAGAGGACCGCCCCGCCCTCCAGCACCATCGGCACCTCGACCACCGGGTCCCCGAGCGCCGCGGCGATCCGCGCGCCGATCGCCGCGTCCTGCTCCCACGGCGGGAACTTCTCACCCCAGGCATTGAAGCGCCAGTGCGTGGCCGTGCGACTGTGGGCCGCGTCGTCGACCACGTAGATCGGGCCGGTGTCGCGCAGCCACGAGTCGTCGATGGCCAGCTCGACGACGTCGACCGCGGCGCTGAGCGCCGCACGCGCCGTGGCGGCGTCGGCGCCCGGGTTGGTGATCATCGTCACCGGCTCGAACGCGGCGATCGTGTTGGCCACGGTCGCATAGTCCTCCCGGGCGGCAGCGATCGTCTCGCCCCACAGCAGCTCGCGACAGGGCCAACCCATGATCGTGCGCTCGTGATGTTCCCATTCACCCGGAAAGCGCCTCATTGACGCGGCAGACTACTCGCTGGTCGTCGGCGTCGCTGAACCCGCCAGCGATTCCAGGGAGGTGTCAGGGTCGGTGAGGTCGTGGACGTCGACCCGCGCCCGGGAGCGGATCAGGGTCTGGACGTGCTCGTTGACGTCCCACACGTTGACGTTCATGCCCGCCACCACGCGCCCGTCGGCCAGCCAGAAGGCGACGAACTCACCGCCGTCACGGTCGCCGCGGAACACCACCTGATCCCAGCTGGTGGCGTACCCCGAGTACTCCATGCCGACGTCGTACTGGTCGGAGAAGAAGTAGGGAATGCGGTCGTAGCTGACCGTCTGACCGAGCATCGAACGGGCCGCCGCGGGGCCCTGGTTGAGGGCGTTGGACCAGTGCTCGACGCGGATCCGCTCGCCGTAGAACGGGTTCTGGGCGCGGGCGACGTCACCGGCGGCGAACACCCCGGCGGCGGAGCTGCGCAGCGCGTCGTCGACGAGGATCCCGTTGTCGACGGTGATGCCGGCCGCCTGGGCCAGCCCGACCCGCGGGGTGGCGCCGACGCCGATGACCACGAAGTCGGCCTCGATCAGCTTGCCCGCCTCGGTGCGCACGCCGCTGACCCGGCCGCCGTCGCCCTCGATCGCGGCCACCCCGTCGGAGAAGTTGAGCGTCACGCCGTGCTGGGCGTGCACGTCGGCGTAGAAGTGGCCGATCTCGGAACCGAAGATGCGCTCGTTGGGCAGGCCGGCCGGGTCGACGATCGTCACCTCGGCGCCGAGGCCGCGTGCTGAGGCGGCCACCTCCGAGCCGATCCAGCCGCCGCCGACCACCACCAGTCGACCACCCTCGCCGATGCGCTTGGCCAGCGCCTCGGACTCGTCGATCGTGCGCAGGTAGAAGATGTTGTCGAGGTCGGCACCGGGCACCTCGAGCGCCCGCGGCTCCGAGCCCGTGGTGAGCAGGACGGCGTCGTAGCTCAGGGTGTCGCCGCTGTCGAGGCTGACCGTGCGCGCGCCCACGTCGAGCGCCGTGGCCGTGGTGGCGCTGAGCAGGGTGATGTCGTGCTCGCCGTAGAAGCTCTCCTCGAACACCTGGGCGTCGGCCGGCTTGGACTTGTTCTGGAGCAGCTCCTTGGACAGCGGTGGGCGCTCATAGGGGAGGTGGCGTTCGGAGCCGATCAGCACCACCTCGCCGTCGAAGCCCTGCTCGCGCAGCTCGGCGGCGGCCTTGGCGCCGGCCAGGCTGGCGCCGATGATGACAAAGGTCTGCTTGCTCATGAGCTGCTCCAGGGGTGGGGGGTGGCGGTGGGGGCCCACCCACTCCTATACCCGCTGGGGCGTTCCCTCCACATTGACCAGGTGGAGGCGATGGGCGACCGCCGCCGCCTGGGTGCGGCTGTGCACGTCGAGCTTGGCCAGGATGCGCGATACGTGCACGCTGGCGGTCTTCTCCGCCATGTACAGCGCCGCGCCGATCTGGCGGTTGGTGGCCCCCTGAGCCAGCAGGGCGAGCACCTGGGCCTCGCGCTCGGTGAGCCCGAAGGGCAGCTCCTCAGCCGGTGGCTGCGCCGGTGGTCTATCCGGACCACCGGCTGGAGTGAGCGGGCGCAGGCGCGCACGTGCCGCCAGGGCCTCCAGCTCGGCCACCAGCCAGCCCGCGCCCAGCTCCCGGGCGGCCGCCAGGGCGGGCGCCAGCACCGCGGCGGCGGCCTCGCGCTGGTCCGCGGCGGCCAGCGCCTCGGCCTGGCGCCAGTTCGCCCAGGCCACCTGGTAGGGGCGGGCGAGCTCGTCGAAGGCCCGTGCCGAGGCGGCCCACAGCTCCGCTGCGTCGTCGGCGCCGCGGGCGCGGGCCAGCTCGGCCCGGCCACCGGTCAGCCACGCGCGCTCGACGGGACCGCCGTCCTCGGCGGCGGCGGTCAGGCGGTCGAAATGGATCTCGGTGCGCAGCAGCGCCTCGCGCTGGGCCGCCGGTGTGCGCAGATCACGGGCGCGGAGAGCGAAGTCGGCCTCCACGCGCGCCCCGACCGCCGACACGTGGGCGATGCGCATGACGTCGTCGGTGCAGACCTCGAGCTCATCCAGGGCGCGCGCCACGGCGGTGCGCGCGGCCTCGAGGTCGCCGTCGCGGCGGTGCAGCTCGCCGGCCAGGGAGCCGTACCAGCCGTGCCACTGGGCCTCGGCGGTGGCCTTGACGAGCGGGTCGACCATGGCCAGCGCCTCCGCGGCGGCGTCGCGGTCACCGCTGTCCAGTGTCAGCTGGGCCTCGCACAGCAGCCGGAAGATCCGCGCGGTGCCGTCGTACTCCTCGGGGGAGCGGTGCAGCTCGGCGCGGGCGGTGGCCCAGTCCCCGGCCTCGAGCGCCAGCTGACAGCGGGTCAGGCGCATCCAGCGGTAGGAGCGACGCACCACCATGGGGATCTCGGCCAGGCCGGCCTCGGTCACCGCTCGCGCGCGGGCGGTCTGACCGGCCAGGTGCAGCAGGTCGGCCAGGTTGGCGTACGCGGTGGCCAGCTCGTCGATGTCGCCCTCGCGGCGGGCCAGCTCCATCGCCTCGTGCATCAGCTCGACGCCGTGGTCGACCTGGCCCTGGGCGGCGTAGGCCATGCCGAGCGTGTTGAGCACGGCGCTGATCACCGTGGTGGCGCCGGCCGCCCGGGCGCTGGCCAGCGCCTCCTCGCCGTCGGACAGGGCCTCGCGGTACTGACCCCGCAGGACCCGCGTGTGGGCGAGCCAGGCCTGCAGGGAGATGCGATCGAGGTCATCGCCGGGCGGTAGCAGCGCCAGGGCCCGCTCGGCGGTCTCCAGCCCCTCACTGCCGCGGTTGAGCTTCCATTGCGCGCGCGACAGCGAGGCGAGCAGGCGGCCGGCCTGGGCCGGCTCCGCATCGGCGTCAACGGTCTCGAGGCCCTGGCTGAGCAGCTGATCGGTGCGGTTGAAGTTGCCTGCCAGGCCGTGCATGGAGGCGGCCCGGTAGATGAGCTCGACCCGGTCGATCCCGGTCACCGCCTCGGCGTTCTGGACCCGGGGCCACAACTCGAGGGCACGCTCGAGCAGGTCGGCCACGTCCGCGTAGGCCTGCACCCGCCGCGCCTTGTCCGCCGCGGTGATGGCGGCGCGCAGGGCGGCGGGTTGATCCCCCGCCGCCGCGTAGTGGGTGGCGATGCGGGCGATCCGCTCGACGTCATCCTCGACGCAGTCGGCCTCGCCCTCGGCCTCCAGGGCCCGGGCCACGCGCAGGTGCAGGTCGCTGCGCTCCCCCGGCAGGAGGTCGTCGTACAGCGCCTCGCGCAGCAGGGCGTGGCGGAACTGGAGGCGATCGTCGTCGGTGGTCTCCAGGACGTGCTCGGTGATCGCCTCGCGCAGCGCCTCGTGCAGCGCGTCGCCGGAGATGCCTGACACCTCGGCGATGATCGGCTCGCCGATCCGGATCCCCACCGCGACACTGCGGGCGACCTGGCGGGCCGCGGGAACCAACCGCTCGATCCGCAGCATGAAGGCGTCGTTGAGCGACTGGGGCGCGGCGCCGCGCCCGTCGAGCCCGGCGGCCAGCAGCTCCTCCACGAACAGCGGGTTGCCCTCGGTCCGGTCGAGCAGACGGTCGAGCAGGCGGCCCTCGGGGGCGGTGCCGAGGATGTCGGTGAGCGCCTCGGACAGCTCGGCGCGGTCGAACGGGGACAGGTCGATGCGGCGGGCGTGGTCGGAGCGGTCGAGCTCGGCGAGCAGCGGGCGCAACGGGTGGCGGCGGTGGAGCTCGTCGCTGCGATAGGTGATCAGCGCCAGCAGCCGCTCGTCGCGCAGCGCGCGGGAGAGGAAGGCGATGAAGCCGCGGGTCGAGCGGTCGGCCCAGTGGGCGTCCTCGATGACCAGCAGCACCGGACGCTGGGCCGACAGCCGGTCGAGCAGCTCGAGCAGCGCCTCGAACAGCTGCAGCTGTCCGCCGGAGGCGACGTTGGAGTCCGAGCCGAGGTCGTTGCGCTCGGGCGCGGCGGGGCCGAGGCTGGGCAGCAGCTGGGCCAGGCGCGCGCGTGAGCCGGGGCTCAACTGCGCCAGCACCGGGTCCTGGGCCCGCACGAGTGGGCGCAGCGCGCCGATCAGTGGGGCGTAGGGGAGCTCGCCATCGCCCTGCTCGAGGCAGTCCCCGGACAGGATGAGCGCGTCGGGCGGCAGCGACGTGCCGTCCCGGGTCACGCCGCGGGCGATCGCCGCCTCCAGCTCGTCGGTCAGCCGGGTCTTGCCGACGCCGGAATCGCCGCCCAGCAGCACCACGCTGGGGCGCCCGGCGGCCGCGTCGCAGAAGGCGAGCTCGAGCTCGGCCAGCTCCCCGGTCCGGCCCACGAAACGGCTTGATGTCAGTCGCGATGGCACGGACCTGGAGTATCGCGTGTCCCAGCTCACGTCACATCTCCGTAGCCGTGAGTATTTTGTGAGTTGATGCAGACCGACGGATTCGGCGCGCTCGCAGCGCAGTTGCGCGAGCAGCCATCGACCGCTGTCGGAGGCCTGGCCGACGAGCATCTCTCCCATCTGGCGGGCGTCATCCGTGCCGCTCGCCATCGTCAGGCCGCCGAACTCCAGACGGCGTCTGCCCAGGCGCTGGACGGTGTCCCGCGGATCTTGCGCGGGCCGCTCAAGAAGATCGTCGGTGGATGAGCAGTCAGCCCATGGAGGATCCCATGACCACGCCAGTTCCCCCGTCCACCCGCGGTGAGCAGCTCGAGGTCGACGCCGAGCTCCAGCGTCTGGCCAAGCTGCTGGGGGTCGCTCACGCCGAGCTCGACTACCTGCGCGAGCTGTCGTCGGTCGAGCTGCGGGGCCTGCGTGACCAGGTGACCGCGACCCTGTTCGACGCCTCGGGTGGCCTCTCCCAGCTGGCCGGAGCCACCAAGATCCTGCCCGCCGGCGTCGCCGCCTCACTGGCCGAGCGATTCTTCGGCCCGATGCTCACCGCCCGCCTCGCCGGTCTGGTCGACGCCGATCGGGCCGTGGACATCGCCGCGCGCCTGCCCACGCCGTTCCTCGCCCAGGTCGCCACGGAGCTGGATCCCCGGCGGGTGGCGGCGATCATCGCCAAGATCCCGCCCGAGACGGTGGCCGCGGTGACCCGTCAGCTGGTGGCGGATGAGGAGTGGGTGACCATGGGCGCCTTCTACGGCTTCCTCCCCGACGCCTCGATCCGGGCGGCCATCGACGCGGCCGATCCCCGCGCGCTGCTGCAGATCTCGCTGATGATGGACGACAAGACCCGGCTGGCCAACGTGCTCGACATCGCCGGCAGCGAGCGGGTCACCGAGGTGGCCGCCGCTGCGGAGGCCGCGGGGCTCAGCGAGCAGCTGCGCGCCCTGGAGGTCTACCTCACGCCCGCCCAGCGGGCACAGCTTCCGTCCTAGCGTCGCCGCCGACCGGCGCGGGGCCCATGGCGGTGTCGGTGCGGGCGGCCGCCGCGTCGGCGTCGATGTAGACACCGCCGCGGAACAACGACGCCGCCGCCGCCACCAGGCAGGACACGATGGCGAAGCCGAAGGCGACGTGGAGACCGTTGCGGAACGGGCCGGAGATGAGCGCGGGGAAGAAGCTGCGGCCGGTGAGGATCGCCTGGCTGTGGGCGGGCAGGGTGCTCAGCACGTGGGCGCCGACCAGCTGCTGGACCGGGTTGTAGCCGAGGAAGGCGGAGAACAGGACCGACACCGGCGGGGTCTGGCCGATCCGGGTGGCGTCGGCGACCGAGACACCGTGGGCCTGGAGCCCGGCCGACAGGGTGTGGGGCAGCGTGCTGGCCAGTCCGATGATCATCAGGCTGAAGAAGATCCCCACCGACAGCACCTGCGCGGAGTTCTGGAAGGTCTGGTTCATGCCCGAGCCGGCGCCGCGGTCGCGCAGGGGCAGGCTGTTGATCACCGCCGCACGGTTGGGCGAGGCGAACATCCCGAAGGCGATGCCCATGGCCAGCAGGATCGCCGAGAACACCAGGTAGTTGAAGTCGGTCGGCAACAGCCACAGCCCGGCGAAACAGGCGGCGGTGAGCACCATGCCGGTGGTGGCGAACAGGCGCGCGCCGTAGCGGTCTGACAGGTAGCCGAACGTCGGCCCCGACAGCAGCATGCCGATGGTCAGCGGCAGCATGTAGAGACCTGCGCGCAGGGGCGTCTGGGTGAAGCTCACCCCGTGCTCGGGCAGCCAGATGCCCTGCAGCCAGATGATCAGCATGAACATCAGCCCACCCCGGGAGACGCCGGCCAGGAAGGTGGACAAGGTGCCGAAGCTGAAGGCGCGGATCCGCAGCAGATGCAGCTTGAACATCGGATCCTCCTGGCGGCTCTCGATGATCAGGAAGGCCACGAGGGAGGCGAGTCCGGAGCCGACGAGCGCGAGCACCCGGGGACTGGTCCAGCCGGTCGCGTCATGACCGTAGGGGCGGATGCCGTAGGTGATGGCGACCATGATGAGGATCAGCCCGAGCGCGAAGGTGACGTTGCCCAGCCAGTCGATCCGGGCCCGGTGCGGGGTCGAGAGCTCCTGGAGCTTGACGTAGGCCCACACGGTGCCGAACAGGCCGACGGGGACCGAGATGAGGAACACCAGGCGCCAGTCGATCGGCGCCAGCACGCCGCCGAGCACCAGGCCGATGAACATGCCCGAGACCCCGACGATGTTGTTGATCCCCAGCGCCATGCCGCGCTGGTTGGCCGGGAAGGCGTCGGCCAGGATCGGCGCCGAGTTGGCCAGCAGGAAGGCGCCGCCGACCCCCTGGACCAGCCGGAACAGCACGAGGTAGAGGGCGCCGTCCTGACCGGTCAGCCAGTCGATGGTCAAGAACAGCGAGGCGACCGTGTAGATGACGAAGCCCATGTTGTAGAGCTTCACCCGCCCGAACATGTCGCCGAGCCGGCCGAGCGAGACGATCAGCACCGAGGAGACGATCAGGTAGCCGAGGATCATCCACAGTAGGTAGAAGGAGTTGCCCGGCGCCAGCGGATTGAGGTGGATGCCGCGGAAGATGTCGGGCATCGCGATGATGGTGATCGAGCCGTCCAGCGTGGCCAGCAGCACGGCCAGCGTGGTGTTGGACAGCACCAGCCACTTGTAACGGGGCGAGCGTGTGTCCACGCGGGCTCTGGCGGCGGCGACTCCCATCGGCGGGTAGTTTACCGCAGGCAACCTTCATACCGTCGTGCACGGTCAAAACCCCGGAAATCCCGGTCTATAGTCCGGCCATGGCCCAAGAGGAACGAGCGGTGCCGATGGAGTACTCCAACGTCGACTACGGGCTGGCCTCGGAGCTCCGGGTGGTCGTGGGACGCCTCATTCGTCGTCTGCGCGCCGAGCACAAGTACGGGCTGACCCAGACCGCGGTCCTGGGTCGCCTCGACCGTGACGGCCCTCAGCCGACCGGTCAGCTGGCCAAGAGCGAGGGTGTCCGTCCTCAGTCGATGAGCCAGACGGTGGCCGAGCTCGAGGCCCTCGGTCTGGTGTCGCGCAGTGCGGACGCCAGTGACGGCCGCCGCAGCCTGGTGGCACTGACCCCGGCGGGGGCTGAGGCGCTGCACGAGGACCGCGCCAAGCGCGAGGGCTTCCTCGCCGAGCTCATCGACGCACAGCTGGAGCCCGAGGAGCGCGAGCTGCTCGGGCGCGCCGTCGTGTTGCTGCGGCGCATCAGCGACGCGTGAGTCGGCGTCAGCGGGTGAGGGTGAGCAGCGCGGCCGAGGCCGCCGGCAGCGACACCGTGTAGGTGCCGCCCGCGCCCGGGGAGATCTCCGCGCGCTTGATCGACCCGACGAGCTTGCCCGTGGTGGTGTTGGTCGGGAAGCCGAGTCCGGCCAGCGTGATCCCGTGCTGGGCGCTCACCCCACCGGTGGCGGTCATCCGCTCGAGCGTGCCCGCGCGCGTCCCGGGGACGCTGAGCTTCACCGTCTCGGCATGGGAGGTGTTGTCGTTGATCAGGGTGACGGTCTCGGCCCCCTTGTCGCTCGAACCTGCCGGGGTCTGATCCGCCCACGCCCGGACCGCATCGGCGCCACGGCTGTGCACTGACAGCAGCTGGGAGCCGGCGGGTGCGGCCTGGCGGAACAGGAGCATGCCGTAGTACATCGGGGCCACCTGGGCGGTCCAGCGGCCCTTGACCTGCTCGACACCGAAGGGCTTGTAGCGGCTTGAGTTGAAGGTCTGGATGTTGACGCCGCTGACGCCCTCGCTGGCCATGGCGAACAGCGTGTCGGTCACCCACAGGGCGGAGGCGAAGGTGTTCGACACGCCACTGGTGCCCCCGCACGCGCTCGAGTTGAGCTCGTCGACGCGGAACTCCCGGCCGGCGGCCCGCGCCTGGGCGGCGTAGCCGGCCACGCCGGCGGCGAGCCCGTCCGAGGCGGTCCGGGACAGCAGGTGCGCGACGCTCGGGTAGGCCGGATTGTCCGGCGCGGCGAAGCAGTTGGTCGGATAGGCGTGGTAGGTGATGTCGGCCACGTCGGGGTCCCGGGCGATCATCTCGCCGACATGCTGCATCCACACCGGCGACCCGAGCGCCGGACCCGCCAGGCGGATGTCGGGCAGCGCGGCGGCCTCGGCGTTGTACTCGGCCAGGTAGTCGCTGAAGGAGTAGCTGCGCGGGCGGGTGAACACCCCGCTCTTGGCGTCGTTGGGGATCCTCACGTACCAGGGGAAGCTGGCGTAGAGATTCGGCTCGTTGCCCACCTCCCACTGGAGGATGTGGGTCGAGCCGATGGCGTCGAGCAGGGCGCGCGCCTCGGCCGCGGCGATCTTCGGCTGGTTGGCCTCGAGGTCGATGCCGAGGATGAGCTTGGCGTCGCTGTCCTGGGCGAACTTGGCCACGCTGGCCAGCCAGGCGGGGGTCAACGCGTAGGTCAGGCCCGGGCTGGAGAGGCCCGTGACCGGGTACCAGGTGTGGTCGGTCGAGTCCCCGCCGATGCGGATCACCGGCCGCTGGCCAGGGTTGAGGTTGGCGATCAGCTGGTCCATCACGGTGTCGGGGTGCGACGCCGGGCCGGCATCGACGGCGGCTGACTGATACTCGATCGACATGCCGAGGAAGCCTTTGGCGATACTCGGAGCGCGCGTCGGCGCGCCCACCGAGATCGTCTCCGACGCTGGTGGTGCCCCCGTGACGATCAGCAGCCCGGGGTCGTTGGGCGGGGCGGCCGCGCTGGGGTGACCCGCGCGCGAACTGCTGCCACAGCCGGTGATCGCGAGGGCGCAGATCGCCAGGAGGAGCAGAACCAGGGGACGCTTCATGAACGAGCGGACCGTAGCGAAGCCGCGACGGTTAGCTACCCTAACCATATGGCAGGCGAACTACTCACGCACTGTTTCTGGGCCCGACTTGGACGCTGGCTCCGTCCTGGCCGGTCGCACCCTGGCCCGCCTCGCCCGCCAGGTCGAGCTGGGCGCCGCCACGGCTGAGCTCAGCCTGAGCCAGTACCGCGTGTTGATGATCCTCGACTCCGGGCAGGAGGCGGCCTCGAGCCTGGCCGACAAGCTCGCGGTCAGCCGGCCGTCGATCACCGGTGTGGTCGACGGGCTCTGCAGCCGCGGTCTGGTCTGTCGCGACAACGTGGACGGCGACCGCCGCCGCGTCGACGTGCGCCTCACCGAGGTCGGAGCCGCGGCTCTCGCTACGGCCGAGGCCGAGATCGGGCGCCGCCTGGCGGCGATCGCGGCACACATGGAGTCCGCGGAGCTCGGCGACCCGTTTACCTCGCTGGCGCCCTGGCGCGATGCCCTCAACGCCTACCGAAAGGCCCGACATGGCGATCGCTGACTTCGTTCCCACCGGAATCGTCTCGCGCTACCCCGCGCCCAAGGCGGACATCAGCCCCGACCGTGACCGCTCCTGGCTGGCCCGGACGCTTCCGGTCGTCCTCGCCCATAAGTGGGGGCTGGGCCTCGCGCTGAGCACGTCGTTCATCTCCCTGCTGTTGCAGGTGCAGATCCCCAACCTGCTCAACCAGGCCGTCACCAAGTCGCTGGAGTCCCACACCGTGGCGCTCTCCCACTACGTCTGGCTGGTGTTCGGACTGGCGATCGCGGCCGGCATCTTCGGCTTCATCTCACGCCTGTTGCTGATGCGCACCGCCTACTCGGTCGAGTTCGATCTCCGCAACCTGCTCTATGACCATCTCACGCGGATGGACTTCGGCTTCTACGACCGCGTCCAGTCCGGTCAGCTCATCTCCCGCGCGAACTCCGACATCCGCAGCGTGCAGATGTACCTGACCATGGGCCCGAACATCATCGTGCAGTGCTCGATCGCGATCGTCGCCTTCGTCTACATGCTGTCGATCAACGTGCCGCTGGCCTTTGTCGCCATGTCCACGCTGCCGCTCGTGTTCTGGCTGTCGGTGCGCATGCGCAAATCGATGTTCCCGGTCTCCTGGCTCATCCAGTCACGGCTGGCCGAGGTGGCCACCGTGGTCGACGAGAACATCAACGGCGTCCGGGTGGTCAAGTCCTTCACCGCCGAGCAGCGCGAGCTCGACCAACTGGCCCGGGAGGCCGACAAGGTGCAGTGGGCCTACATCAAGGACGCCGACCTGCGCGCCCGCTTCACCCCCGCGGT
This sequence comes from Solirubrobacteraceae bacterium, assembly GCA_965198695.1. Classification (GTDB taxonomy): domain Bacteria; phylum Actinomycetota; class Thermoleophilia; order Solirubrobacterales; family Solirubrobacteraceae; genus Palsa-465. The sequence continues at coordinate 116,038 of CBDAPW010000006.1, forward strand.
CCAGAACCTGCCCCAGCTCGGCATGGCGCTCGTGCTCCTGGTCGGCGGCCTCCTGGTGATTCACGACCACCTCGGGGTCGGCGCGATCCTCGCCTTCTCCGCCTACATCGTGATGCTGCAGGCGCCGTTCCAGATGCTCGGGATGCTCGTGATGCTCGGCCAGCGCGCTGCGGCCTCGGCCCGGCGCATCTATGAGGTCCTGGATGAGGCGCCGACCGTCGTGGACTCACCGCAGGCCAGCGTCCTCACCGACTTCCGCGGCTCGGTCAGCTTCGAGCACGTCGACTTCCACTACGGCGCCGACGGCGAGGACGCCGAGGGTCAGGCGACCGCGGCGGCCAACAGTCCGCTCGGCGTCGCCGTGCCCGGGCCGCCGGTCCTGCGCGACTTCAACCTGCACCTCTCACCGGGGGAGACGGTCGCCATGGTCGGCCGCACGGCCAGCGGGAAGACGACGGTCAGCCGGCTGCTGTCGCGTTTCTACGACGTCACCGGCGGCGCGGTCAAGCTCGACGGTCACGACATCCGTGACCTGACCCTCGACTCGGTTCGCAGCCAGGTCGGCGTGGTGCTGGATGAGCCGTTCCTGTTCTCGGTGTCGGTGCGCGACAACATCGCCTACGGCCGGCCCGAGGCGTCGCTGGAGGAGATCACCGCCGCCGCGGTCGCCGCCGGCGCCGACGAGTTCATCGCCGATCTCCCCGGGGGCTATGACACGGTGGTCGGCGAGCGCGGCTACACGCTGTCGGGCGGACAGCGCCAGCGCATCGCCATCGCCCGCACCCTGCTGGTCAACCCGCCCGTGCTGGTGCTCGACGACGCCACCAGCGCCGTCGACGTCCAGGTCGAACAGGCCATCCACGAGGGCCTCAAGGCGCTGATGGTCGATCGCACCACCCTGATCGTCGCCCACCGTCTGTCCACCATCGGCCTGGCCGACCGCGTCGTCCTGCTCGACGACGGCCACATCGTCGCCGACGGCACCCACCAGGAGCTGATGGAGTCCAGCCGCCTCTACGTCGAGGTGCTCGCCCAAGCCGAGGAGCTGGACGCCGATGAAGCCGACCTCCTGGCCGAGGAGGCCAGCGCATGAGCTTCGGAGGATTCGGTGGCGGCGCTCCCATGTTCGGACCGGGCGGCGGCTCGCGCTCGGCCTCCTCGCCCGGCAACGGCCTGCCGTTCGCCGGCATCCCCTCCGAGCTCCAGAAGGGCGTCGACAAGCTGCTGGTCGAGGAGCCCGACCACGGCGACCCCAGGTTCGCTTCGCCTACGCCGATGCGGATGAGGCCGGCAAGCAGCTGACGCTGCGAGCACTGATCTTCCGCCACTGGCATCTCGGCGCCATGGCGCTCGTGCTGGTGTCGATCGTCTCGGTGACCAACCAGGCCGGGCCGTGGCTCATCTCCTACGGCATCAACCACGGCATGCTGCCCGGTCACACCAGCACCCGGGTCGTGCTCACCGTCGGGTTCGCCTTCGTGCTCGCGGTGTTCATCACCGCCGTGGCCCAGCGCTCCCAGGCGCGGGTCACCGGTCGGCTCGCTGCGCGGGTGATGAACGACCTGCGCGTCCGCGTGTTCACCCACCTCCAGCGCCTCGGTCTCGACTTCTACACCGAGGAGAAGGCCGGGGTGATCATGACCCGGATGACCTCCGACATCGAGAACCTCCAGCAGCTGCTCCAGGACGGACTGGCCCAACTCGTCGTCCAGGGCCTGACGATGATCGTCATCACCGGCCTGCTGTTCACGCTGAACGTGAAGCTGACCCTCATCACCCTGGTGCTCGTCGTCCCGCTCCTGGTGATCTCCTCGCTGTGGTTCCGCGCCGCCTCGACGACCGCCTATGACGCGGTACGCGACGGGATCGCCGGCGTGCTGGGTGACCTGTCCGAATCGCTACACGGTGTCCGCACGGTCGCCGCCTACAACCGCTTCTCCTGGAACATCGTCGCTCACCGCAACGTCGTCGGGGTCTACCGCGACGCCAACAACTGGACCGCGCGCATCGCCGCCCTCTACGGGCCGGGGACCACCATGCTCGGCTACCTCAGCCAGGCCGGACTGCTCGTGCTCGGCGGCCACATGGTCCTGCACCACCAGCTGTCGATCGGCGCGCTGGTGGCCTTCTTCCTCTACCTCAACCGGTTCTTCGCCCCGATTCAGCTGCTGGTGCAGCAGTACACGACCTTCCAGCAGGGGCAGTCCTCGATCGTCAAGCTGCGCGGCCTGTTCCAGACCGACCCGACGACCCCCGAACCCGCCGACGCGGTGGAGCTGGGGCCGATCGTGGGCGAGATCCGCTTCGAGGACGTCGACTTCGCCTACGGGCCGGGCATGGCGCCGGTGCTCTCGGACGTGAACCTGACCATCGCCCCGGGTGAGACCGTCGCCTTCGTCGGCAAGACCGGCGCGGGCAAATCGACCATGGCCAAGTTGATCACCCGTTTCTACGATCCGTCCGCCGGCGCCGTGCTCATCGACGGCCACGACCTCCGCAGCGTCAAGATCGAGTCGCTGCGCCGTCAGCTCGGCGTCGTGCCCCAGGAGCCGTTCCTGTTCGCCGGCACGCTCCGCTACAACATCGCCTTCTCCCGGCCCGAGGCGGATGACGCCGAGGTCTGGGCGGCCGTCGACGCGGTCGGGCTGCGCGACGTGGTCCAGCGCATGCCCAACGGGATCGACACGGTCGTCCACGAGCGCGGGCAGTCGCTGTCCTCGGGCGAGCGCCAGCTCATCGCCCTGGCTCGGGCCTTCCACGCCCAGCCGCGCGTGCTGGTCCTCGATGAGGCCACCTCGAATCTCGACCTGCTGTCAGAGACCAAGATCGAGGCGGCGCTCGACGTGCTGCTCGAGGCGCGCACCGCGGTGCTCATCGCCCACCGCCTGACCACGGCGATGAAGGCCGACCGGATCGTCGTGGTCGACGCCGGGCGCATCGTCGAGGTCGGCTCCCACGATGACCTGGTGGCCCGCGGGGGCCGCTATGCCGAGATGTATGCGACCTGGACCAGCGGCATGGAGCTGGCGGCCTAGTAGAAGCGGTCGAGCTCCAGCGCCAGCGCGAGCTCCAGCTCGTGGCCGGCGAGGGGGACGGGCAGCTGGGACTCGGCGCGGCGGACCCGGTCGATCACCGTGTTGCGATGGCTGAAGGTGGCCTGGGCGGTGCGGGTCGGGCTGCAGCGATGGGCCAGGTAGGCCGCCAGGGTCTCCTTCACCTCCTCATCCAGGGTGCCGATGCGTTCGGTGATGAAGGTCCGCGTCTGCTCAGGCGCGCCGCGCACCAGTGCCGCGAGCACGACGCTGCGGTAGGTCACCACATCGCGTCGGGCCACCTCGGCCGCCGCCAGCGCGTCGCGGTGTCCGGCGCCGAAGCCGTCATAGCCCGAGCGCGTCGGTCCGACCGCCACCCGCACCCCCGTGGGGGTGACCGCGCCGAAGGCCTGGGCCAGCTCGGCGTCGAACGGTCCGGCCAGCTCATCGGAGGCGAACCAGGCCCACACGGTGTCCGCTGCAGCGAGCACGGTCAGCGGCCGGCGTCGCAGCCAGGGGGAGACGTCTCGGGCCACCCGATCGACCATCGCCAGCAGCTCGTCGGAGCCATGACGCGGCGATGACAGCACGACGGCCGTCTGGCTGAACAGGTCGATCGGATAGCGCAGCTCCTCGGCCAGGCTGGGTGACACGCCGGAGCGGAGGATCCGGTTGATCAGGCTCAGGCGTCGAGCGTTGTCCGAGGACAGCACCTGTCCACGCTCGCGCTCGATCTCCTCGCGCAGCAGCCCGAGCATCCGCTCGACGAAGTCGAACACCGAGCGCGCGCTGACGTCGAGCACCTCCTGCAGCTCGGCCGGATCGCTCGTCACCGTGAACACCGCGCGCATCCACACCGTCCACGCGGCGTTCTGGCCCGCACCGTAGGCGACGCGGGAGGTGTCCTCGATCCCGCGCCGGGCGATCACCCGGGCCAGTCCGACGGTCTCCTCGGCGCGGTTGACGAGCACCGGCACGCCGGGGGCCGCCAGGTTCGCCGCCGCCCAGTGCGCCAGGTTTGAATGGTTCGAGGCGCGGATCGCCTCGGTCAGCTCCGGGTCTGCGAGAACCGCTCCGGCCTGGGTGGCCAGCACCGCTGCATCCACGGTGTCGAAGAGCACATCGGGCTCGCTGATCAGTCGCGAGGTCGCCTCGCGGATGAGCTCCTGGATCCGCGGCGTGGGAGGCTCGCCGTCTCCCTGTGCCGGGGTGTTGCGGGAATGTTGAGGAGTCTGGGACACGGTGTCCTCCGAGGCGGTTTCTGAGCGATGTGCAGACTGCACATTTGCACGACGTGATTCTGTGCAGTTTGCACTAGACCGCCAAGGGGGCTTTAAGGGACAGTGCATCCAGAGTGCTTTCACAATCGAAGGGAATCGGGGAGAGACCGATGGATTCACAGCAGCACGAACATCTCGACGTCCTGATCATCGGGGCGGGTATCTCCGGCGTGTCAGCCGCGGTGCACCTGCACACCGCGCTGCCGAACCACCGCTACGCGATCCTCGAGAAGCGCGAGGCGATGGGCGGCACCTGGGACCTGTTCCGCTACCCCGGCGTGCGCTCGGACTCCGACATGTACACGCTCGGCTTCCAGTTCAAGCCGTGGGAGAACGAGAAGGCCATCGCCCCCGGTTGGACGATCCGCGATTACGTGCGCGCCGCCGCCGCCGAGCACGGCGTCGACCAGCACGTCCGGTACGGTCGCCGCGTGCTGGGGGCCGAGTGGGACTCCGCCGCCGCCCAGTGGACCGTGACCGCCGAACTGGCCAGCGGTGAGCAGACCCAGCTGACCGCCAACTTCCTGCACTTCACCTCCGGCTACTACAGCTACGAGAACCCCTACGCGCCCGAGTTCCCGGGCCAGGAGCGCTTCGCCGGCCAGATCGTCCACCCCCAGCTGTGGCCCGAGGACCTGGACTACACGAACAAGCGCGTGGTGGTCATCGGCTCGGGCGCCACCGCGATCACCCTCGTGCCGTCGATGGCCGAGGAGACCGCGCACATCACCATGCTCCAGCGCTCGCCCAGCTACGTGATGCCTCTGCCATCCGAGGACGAGATGGCCAATCGCCTGCGCAAGGTGCTGCCAGCCGAGACGGCCTACAAGATCACCCGCGCCACCCACCTCGCCCTGACCTATGGCTTCTATGAGTACTTCCGCCGCGCTCCCAAGCGCGGGCGCAAGTTCATCAACAAGCTGCAGACCCGGATGCTGCCCGACGGATATCCCGTCGACGTGCACTTCAACCCGAGCTATCAGCCCTGGGATCAGCGACTCTGCTTCGTCCCCGACGGCGACCTGTTCCGCACGCTGCGCAAGGGCAAGGCCGAGATCGTCACCGACACCATCGAGACGTTCACCGAGACCGGCATCAAGCTGACCTCCGGCGCCGAGCTCGAGGCCGACATCATCATCACCGCGACCGGACTCAACCTCGAGCTGCTGGGCGGCGCGACGCTGAGCGTCGACGGGGTGGAGATGGACTCCGGTGACCGGGTGTTCTACAAGAGCGCGATGCTCAGCGACCTGCCGAACCTGGCGGTCACCTTCGGGTACACCAACGCGTCCTGGACGCTCAAGGCCGACCTCATCTCCGCCTACGTCGCGCGCCTGCTCACCTACATGCAGGAGCGCGGCTATGACGAGGTGCTGCCGGTCGCCCCACCCGTCGACGAGCAGCGCCGGCCGTTCATCCCGCTGGAGTCCGGCTACATCACCCGCGTGCTCGACAAGCTCCCCAAGCAGGGCAGTCGCGACCCGTGGCTGGTGCGCCAGAGCTGGCTGGCTGACCGCAAGATCCTCACCCGCGGTCCGATTGCTGACGAGGGTCTTCGCTTCTTCACGCGAAATGCGGGCACACTTAAGCCTGATGAGCTCACTGCTCGACCCGACCCCGCCGCAGCCGGCTCCGACGCCACCGCCGCGGTCGTCTGACCGCACCGCGCCCGCGGGCTCGACCCGGCGCTGGCGTAACTGGGCCGGCGATCAGATCTGGGCTCCGGTCAGAACAGTCGCGCCGGAGTCCGAGGCCGAGCTCGCCGAGGCGGTGGCGACCGCGGCACGCGAGGGCCTCGAGGTCCACGCGGTCGGCTCCGGGCACTCCTTCACCGATTGCGCCGCCTCGGCCGGGATGACGGTCGACACCACCGGCCTGCGCCGGGTGCTCGCCGTCGACGCCGAGCGGCGCCAGGTCACCGTGGAGGCCGGCATCAAGCTCTATGAGCTCGGCCCGGTGCTCGCCGCCCACGGGCTGGCCCTGGAGAACCAGGGCGACATCGACCGCCAGTCGATCGCCGGAGCGATCTCCACCGCCACCCACGGCACCGGCCTGGGCTTTCCCAACCTGTCGGCTCAGGTCGTGGCCCTGTCGCTGGTGGGAGCCGACGGTGAGGTCCGGGAGCTGACGGCCCAGAGCGACCCCGACGCGTTCCGAGCGGCCCGCGTGGGGCTCGGCGCGCTCGGCGTGCTCTCGTCGGTGACCCTGCAGTGCGTCCCGCTCTACACGCTGCGTCGCGAGGACTCGCGCCAGGACCTCGACGACACGCTCGAGCGACTCGACGAGTACGCCGAGCGCAACGACCACTTCGAGTTCTACGTCTTCCCCTACACCCGCCTGGCCGGTGTGCGTGAGAGTCGCCGCTCACTCGATCCGCCCAATCCCACACCCCGCTGGGAGCGGCTGCTCGAGGAGGGCGGGATCGAGAACGGCGCGCTGATGACCCTGTGCAGCATCGGCAAGCGGCTGCCCCGGCTCACCCCCCGGCTGAACCGGACGCTCGTCTCGATGATCCAGGCCAACGTCACCGAGGATCACGCCTACCGCGTCTACGCCAGCCTGCGGCGCGTCCGCTTCAACGAGATGGAGTACGCGCTGCCCCGGGCCGCGGTGCCCGAGGCGGTCAACGCGGTCATGGACCTCATCGAGCGTCGGCGCCTACCGGTCCTGCTTCCGCTGGAGATCCGCTTCTCGGCCCCCGATGATGCCTTCCTGTCCAGCGCCGTGGGGCGCGAGACGGGTTACATCGCCGTCCACCAGTACCGCGGCATGGAGTTCGAGACCTTCTTCCGCGGGGTCGAGGCGATCATGAACGCCTACGGCGGGCGGCCCCACTGGGGCAAGCGTCACTATCAGTCGGCCGCGACGCTGGCCGATCGCTACCCGGACTGGGACCGCTTCGCCGCGGTGCGCGACCGGCTCGACCCCGGTCGGGTGTTCGCCAACGATTACGCCCGCCGGGTCCTGGGGCCATGACGCGTGGCCTCGGCTGAGCGCACGGCCTCGGCTGCGCGAGCGGTCGCGGCCGAGCGCTACGACGCGATCTTCGCCGACCTCGAGCCGCCGTTCGCCTTCATCGACTTCGATGCGATTCGGGCCAACGCCGCCACGATGCTCGCCGCGGCCGCGGGCAAGCCGATCCGCATCGCCTCCAAATCGGTACGCAGCCGCGAGCTGCTCGGGCGGCTGCTCGCCCTCGACCCCGGCTTCCAGGGCCTGCTCAACCTGACCCTGGCCGAGGCGCTGTGGCTGGCCGAGCACGGCTTCGACGACCTGGTGGTCGCCTATCCCAGCGTCGAACGTTCGGCCCTGCAGCGGCTCGCCATCCTGGCCGCTGAGGCGCCCGAGCGGGCCCCGGTGATCATGATCGACTCCCCCGAGCAGCTCGACCTCATTCCGAAGGGGTCAGGGCGCGTGCCGGTGGCGATCGACCTCGACGTCGGCTTCTGGCCATTCGCCGGGCGGGTCAAGTTCGGGCCCAAGCGCTCGCCCATCCGTACTCCCGCCCAGGCCGCCCGGCTGGCGGCCGACATCGCCCGGCGCCCCCACGTCGAGCTGGTCGGCGTGATGGCCTATGAGGGGCAGATCGCCGGCGTGGCCGACCGGGTGCCCCACCGCGCGCTGGAGAACGCCGCGATCCGGGTGATGAAGCACTTCTCCGCCCGGGATGTTCGCGCCCGGCGGGCGGCAATGGTGGCGGCGATCGCCGAGTACGCGCAGCTGCGCTTCGTCAACGGCGGCGGCACCGGGAGCATCGCCCAGACCGTCGCCGAACCGGCCGTCACCGAGGCCACCGCCGGCTCGGGCTTCTATGCGCCGATGCTGTTCCAGTACTACCGCGGCTTCTCTCTCGCCCCGGCGGCCGGCTTCGCCCTGTCGCTCAACCGCCGGCCCGGCCCGGGCGTGATCACCGCCCTGGGGGGCGGCTACGTCGCCTCGGGCGCGACCCGGGCGGATCGCCAGCCCGCACCGGCCTGGCCCCCCGGCCTCCGGCTCGATCCGCTCGAGGGTGCCGGGGAGGCCCAGACCCCGCTGCTCGGGGCCGGCGCCGATTCACTCAGCGTCGGCGGACGCGTGTACCTGCGCCACGCCAAGGCCGGCGAGCTGTGCGAGCGCTTCAACTCCCTCTACGTGATCGAGGACGGCCGGCTCGCAGGCGAGCTGGCCACCTATCGCGGCGAGGGTCAGGCGTTTCTGTAGCGCAGCCCGTCGAGGGCGATGGAGAGGATGCGGGCGATCGCGTCGGGGTCGGAGTTCTGGATCTTGGCGATCCCGCCGACCATCTGCACGACGTCCTTGAGCTCGGCGTCCGGGCGGACCTCGCCAGCCGCCTTGGCCCGCTCGAGCAGCGGCTCTCCGGCGCCGTAGAGCTCGCCGCGGCAGGCGGCGAACACGTCGGCGTTGGTGTCGACGTAGTTGAGCAACTCGCTGGCCAGGGCGTGCTTGGTGACCAGGTAGGCGCCGAGGCGCACCAGCCAGCCCTCGAGGGCCGGCCAGGGCTCCATCGCCGACATCTCACCCGCGGCCTTGGCGAGCTGCTCGACCTCGTCGACGTAGACGGCCTCGAGCAGCGCCTGGCGCGTGGGGAAGTGGCGGTAGAGCGTGCCGATGCCGACCCCAGCCCGCCGGGCGATCGCCTCGAGTGAGGTGGAGGAGCCGTTCTCGGTGAACGCCTCGCGGGCGGCCGCGAGGACGTTGTCGCGGTTGCGCTTGGCGTCGGCGCGCAGCGGCTTGCTGGCGCAATCCGACGTGGTGTCGGGCGCTGGAGCGGCCGCGGGGGTTGAGGTGGAGTCGGTGACAGACATGGCTGGGTTCACAAAAAAGTCGCGAAGCGGAGGGACCCTCCGCTATATTCCCTTTCCGGAGGCCTCCTCCGCTTATCGGATCGCCCGGGAACGCGGGCGGTTTGTGGAGGCACCCTCCAGTTTATTACGGCACGACCAACTTCGGAGTTCAATGCAACAGCTTTCAGACAACCGGCGCCGGTGGCTTGCGCTGATCACAGTTTGCCTGGCGCAGCTGATGATCGTCCTTGACACCACGATCGTCAACGTCGCCCTCCCCCAGATCCAGCACGACCTGCACTTCAGCCAGAGCAGCCTGACCTGGGTGATCAACGCGTTCCTTGTCACCTTCGGCAGCTTCCTGCTGCTGGCCGGACGCCTCGGTGACCTCGCGGGTCGCAAGCGGGTGTTCCTCGCCGGCCTCACCGTGTTCACCGGCGCGTCGCTGCTGTGCGGCCTGGCTGACAGCTCGGCGCTGCTGATCGGCGCACGCTTCCTCCAGGGCGTCGGCGCGGCCATGCAGGCCTCGGTGATCCTGGCCATCATCGTCACCGAGTTCCCCGAGCCCGAAGAGCGGGCCAAGGCGATGAGCGCCTATGTGTTCACCGCGGTGGCCGGCGGTTCGCTCGGCCTGCTCGCCGGTGGCGCCCTCACCCAGCTGCTCAACTGGCACTGGATCTTCTTCGTCAACATCCCCATCGGCCTCGCCGCCGGCATCGCCGGACGGATCCTCATCCCCAACGACAGCGGGATCGGCTTCTCCGAGGGCATCGACTGGCTCGGCTCGCTGCTCATCACCGTGGCGGTCGCCGCGGCGGTCTACGGGATCGTCGAGCCCTCCACCTACGGCTGGGGCTCGGTGCACACCCTGGCGCCGCTGGCGCTCGCCCTGGTGGTGTTGACCGCCTTCGTCGGGGTCGAGTCCCGGCACCCCAACCCGATCTTCCCGCTGCGCATCCTCCGCCTGCACGGGCTGATGCTGTCCAGCGCCATCCGGGGCCTGATGGTCACCGGCATGTACGGGATGTGGTTCCTCGGCACCCTGTACCTGGAGAAGATCCTCGGCTACGGCGCCCTGGACACCGGCCTGGCCTTCCTGCCCTGGACGATCACCGTGGCGATCCTCTCCCTCGGCGTCAACCGCCGGCTGGTGGCGCGCTTCGGCTCGGTCCCGGTGATGGCCGTCGGTGTGGCGATCGGTGCCGCCGGCATCCTCATGCTGCGCTTCGCCGGGCTCCACGCGGGGTTCTTCCCCTTCCCGTTCCTCGCCTTCCTCGGCATGGGCCTGGGGATCGGCAACGTCTTCAGTCCGCTGATGATGATCGCCATGGCCGAGGTGCCCCACCGGGACGCGGGCCTGGCCTCGGGCATCGTCAACGTCTCCCAGCAGGTGGCGGGCGCGCTCGGGCTGGCGCTGCTGGCGACGATCGCCACCAGCCACTCGGCCAGCCTCGCCCGCGCCGGACACTCCCAGGCCGCCGCGCTGGTCGGCGGCTACCACCTCGCCTACGAATTCGGCGCGGGTGCGCTCGTGGTGGCGCTGATCCTCGTGGTCACCGTCCTGCGCAAGCACGTGCCGCGGCCCGTTCCAGAGCAGGTGCCGAACCCACAGTCGGCACCTGCACCACTGACTCAAGATGACCCGGAGGTCAACGTTGAAATCCCAGCCTGAATATCCCCTGCGCCGCCTGGCCGTCTTCGGCGGCTTCAACCACCCCGAGCCGGCACCGGCCTGGAGCCGCGTAGCCAAGCGCGAGACGCCGCGCCTGCGTCCGGTCGAGGCGGACGAGAGCATCGTCGCCCTCGACATCCGGGAGCTCCCCGTGGAGCTCTACCGCGCCGCCTAGGCGCGGAGCAGTGCAGCAGCTCTACGCCGCGCGCAACTGGGTGTCGCAGGCGTGCGCGGCGTAGCAGTCGCGATGGAACGTGACCAGCCCGGGCTGGCGGACCAGCCCGGGGTCCGCGGCCCGGGAGCCGTGCACGACCTGGCTGGCCGAGACGAACACCGCCGGCTCGTAGGTGCCGACCGCGAGGCCACAGACCTCACAGCTGCGGCCGGGTTGTGCGCTTGAGGCCTCCACGCATTCAGAATCGGCATTTCCCGGCCGATCTGCATGCGGCAATAACCCGGCATCGGCGAGGCAAACCCCGGATCGGGGTTGCGGGAAACTACGCACTGCGCGTCGGGGCGACGGACGCGCGGCTAGAGGGTGCTGAGCTTCTCGCTGACGAAGCTGTGCCCCCGGGCCGCCTCGCGGACCGCATCGGCCAGGTCGACCTCGGCGAACTCCTTGAGCACGTAGCCGCTGGCGCCGGCGTCGAACAGGGTGGGGACGATGGCGCGCGTGGCCTCCATGGTGAGGATCACCACGGCGGTGTCGGGCAGCTGGCGTCGGAGCTCTCGTATCGCGCTGCGCGGGGCGCTGCCGAGCATGTGGAGGTCGACCACCAGCACGTCGGCCGCGTGCTCGGCGGCCATCCGGCGCCCCCAGGCAAGATCGGCGGCGGAGCCGACGACCTCGAGGTCGGCCTCGGCCTCGAGCAGCAGGCGCGCGGTGAACAGCATTCCGTTGTGGCGGTCGGCGACGACGACCTTGATGGGGAGGGGCGGCTCCATGTAGATAACCCTAGGAGAGCTCCCCGGGTGAGACCTCGGGGTTAGGGCGCCGAGCCGGTGCGGCGAACTACTGCTTCAGCTCTTCGGGTCGTTCCCGACCAGCCCGTGGTCGAGCGCGAACTGCACCAGGGCGGGGCGGTCGGCCAGGCTCAGCTTCTGCTGGATGTGGGCCCGGTGGGTCTCCACCGTGCGCACCGAGATGTACAGGCGCTGACCGATCTGGGCATTGGTGTAGCCCAGGGCGAGCATGCGCAGCACCTCGGCCTCACGCTCGGACAGGCCGCCGGGCGGGCCGGGCGGCGGGGCGGAGGCGAGCTTGGCGCCCAGCCGCGGGTTGAGGTAGTTCTCGCCCCGGGCGGCGGCGCGCACCGCGGCCACCAGCTCCGCGTCGGCCGCCTCCTTGAGCACGTAGCCGAGCACCCCGGAGCCGAGCGCCTGGCGCGCGTAGGCCGGCTCGTCCTGCATCGTCAGCACGACGATCTGGGTGTCGGGGAACTCCTTGCGCAGGCTGGGCAGCGCCTCCAGGGTGGAGATGCCGGGCATGTTGAGGTCGATCACCAGGACGTCGGGGTGATGGCCGCGGATGTAGCGCTTGGCGCTCTCCACGTCCTCACCCTCGGCGACCACCTCGAGGCCCGGCTCGGCGTCCAGCAGCGTGCGCAGACCCCGCCGGACGATCGAATGATCGTCGGCGATCACGATCCGGATCGGCGTGACCCCGTCTTCCCCCTCGAGCGACATACGGGTGGGAAGCTATCAGGCGATCACGCGAGCAGCGCCCGTGCGATCGTCTGCTTCTGCACCTCGACCGTGCCCTCCTCGAAGCGCTGGGCTCGCGCGTCGCGGTAGACCCGCTCGATCGGCGAGGACGCGAAGTAGCCCGCGCCGCCGAACACCGACAGAGCATGGTCGGTCACGCGCTGGAGCATCTCGGAGGCGAACAGCTTGGCCTGGGCCGACTCGGCCGCGCCGCCGGCGCCCGACTCCCACTGCGTGGCCGCGTACAGCGTCAGCTGCCGCGCGGCCTGGAGATCGGCCGCGGCCTCGGCCAGGCGGAAGGCGATGGCCTGGCGGGTGGCGATCGGCTTGCCGAAGGTGACACGCGACTTGGCGTGCGCGACCGCGAGGTCGAGGGCCTTGGAGGCCAGTCCGACGCACGTCATGGCCACGGAGATGCGCGACGGGACGAGGAACCCACCCAGGGCCACGCCCAGGCCGTCGCCCTCCTCACCGAGGCGGTTGGCCACCGGGACCGGCGCGCGGTCGAAGATGAGGTGGGCGTGGTCGGTGCCGCGGACGCCCATCGAGTCGCCCATGTGGTTGTTGGTGACCCCCTCGCCGTGGGCGGGGACGAGCAGTGCGACGGTGCCCGCGTTGCCGACCGAGCCCTTGATCCGCGCGAACAGGAGCAGGTAGTCGGAGATCTGGCCGAAGGTGATCAGCCACTTCTCCCCGGTCAGGTAGTAGGTGTCGCCCTCGCGCTCGACGTAGCAGGAGATATCGGCGCCCGTGCCGTTGTGGGGCTCGGTGAGGGTGAAGGCCACCTTCATGTCGCCCTGGATCAGCGGCTTGAGGAAGTTCTCGGTCTGCTCCTCGTTGACGTGCGGCGCGAGCGAGCGCCAGGTCCCGTTGGAGACGTGCACGATCATCCGCAGCGAGGCGTGGGGGCGCGAGAACAGCTCGATCAGCTCGAGATAGCGCGGGAAGGGCAGCCCGGCGCCGCCGAACTCCTTGGGCGCGGCCAGCCGCAGGTAGCCGCGGTCGCGCAGCTCCTCCCACAGCTCGATCGGCACGGCGTTGTTGGCCTCGATGATCTCGGTCCAGCGCTCGCCCTCGTTGTCCACGTAGTCGCGGATCTCGGCCTTGAGGGCGGCGAAGGCCACCTCGTCGAACTCGGTCTCGGGCACGGTCAATGTCGTCATTCGGAAACCACCTTGTCTTGCACCAGCGCGGCAGCCTGCTCGCGCAGCACGAATTTCTTGATCTTCCCCGACGGGGTCTTGGGCAGCTCGTCGACTACCTCGATCCGCTCGGGCCAGTATGGCTTTGACAGCCGGCGCGCGTCCAGATGCTCGCGCACATCGAAGAGATCCAGCTCCTGTCCGGGCTCGAGCACCACGAAGGCGCACGCCCGCTCGACCAGGCGCGGGTCCGGCATCGCCACGATGGCGACCTCCCGCACTCCGGGCAGCTCGTAGATGAGCTGCTCCACCTCGGCGACGGGCACCTTCTCCCCGCCGCGGTTGATGACGTCCTTGACCCGCCCGGTGATGCGCAGGTACCCGTCGGCCCCGAGCACCGCGAGGTCGCCGGTGCGGTAGAAGCCGTCGGTTGTCATCGCCGCCGCGGTCAGGTCCGGGCGGTTGAGATAGCCACTGAACAGGGTCGACGTGCCGATCTCGAAGTTCCCCTCGGTGTCGGGCCCGAGGACCTGACCGACGTCGTCGGTGACCCGCAGGGTGACGCCGGGCATCGGCGCCCCGTCGGTCTGCCATGCCGTGTCGGGATCCTCGCCGGGGGTGAAGGCGGCGGCCATGCAGGTCTCGGTCGAGCCGAACCCGCCGCCGACGTCGGCGCCGAGGACGCTGCGCGCCCGTCGCGCGAGCTCACGCGGGACCGCGGCCCCGGTGGCCACGAAGATGTTCAGGCTCTCGGGCGTCTGTGCCCGCTCCTCCGCAACGGCGACGAGGTCGGCGAGGAACGGGGTGGCGACCTGGACGAAGCTCACGCCATAGCGCTGGATGGCGTCGAACCCGGGCGCCCCGGCCCAGGTCTCCTGGACCACCAGCGGCGCCCCGAGCGACAGGCTGAGCCACATGCCGTAGAGGAAGCCGGTCTGGTGGGCCAGCGGGGCCGGGCAGAAGATCACGTCGTGGTCGGTGAGGCCGAAGTGGGTGATGTGGCGGGACACCGCGGCCATCAGCCGGTCGTGGCGGTGCAGGGCGCCCTTGGGCTCGCCGCTGGTACCGGAGGTGAACAGCAGGTCGACCAGCTGGTCCGGGGTGGAGGCGGTGGCGGTGGGGCTGGTCGGCCCGTCCCCCGTCACGGCGGGCGGGACCTGCCCCAGCGAGGGAACGCTGCGCTCCGCGTCGGGCACCGCGATGACGTGCTCCAGCGCGGGGAGTTGTGCCGCCAGCTCTCGCGCCATGGTCAGGTGGTCGTGGCCGCGGAAGCTGTCGGGCACGTAGAGGACGCGCGGCTGGGCCTGGGCGAGCATGAACTCCAGCTCGTGCTCGCGGAAGATCGGCATCAGCGGCATGCAGGTGCCGCCGAGCTCGATGATGGCCAGGGTCAGGGCGACGAACTCGAGCCGGTTGGCCAGCTGATAGGCGACGATCTCGCCCGGTCCGACGCCGAGCCCGATCAGCTCCTGCCGCGCCGTGTGCGTGGCGGCGGTCAGCTGGGCCCAGCTCCACTCACGGTCGCCGTGGCTGGAGACCTCGACGACCGCCCGGTCCTGCGGACGCTCGGCGGTATGACGGGCCACCCGCTGGGGGAGCAGCTCCACCGCCTCCGCTGTGCGCGGTTCGCTCACCGTGCGTCGGCTTCGAGCGGCTCGACCTGGGGGGCCTGGACCGCCATCGGGATGCCGATGCCCGTCATGTGGTCGATGAACTCGGGGTAGGAGATCTTGTAGGCGTGCGGGTAGGAGATCTCGGTGATGCCCGAGCTCGTCGTCGACCCGGCGATGGCCAGGGCCATCAGCACCCGGTGGTCGTTGTAAGAGGACAGCGGGGCGCCGTGGAGCTCGGGAACGCCGTGGAACTCCATGTCGTTGCCGTCGAACTCGACCCGGGCGCCCATCTTGTTGAGCTGCAGCATCGAGACGACGCGGTCGGACTCCTTCAGCCGCACGTGGCTGACGTGGGAGAGCACGGTGCGCCCGCGGGCGCGACTGGCCAGCGTCGAGAGGATCGGCACCATGTCCGGGATCTCGCGCATGTCGAGCCGGCCGGCCAGGGGCGGGGTGCCATCGTGGTCAATGGAGACCGACAGGCCGTCGGCGGAGATGGCGATCGGCACGCCGACGCCCTGGAGCTCCTCGAGCACCCGCGCTTCGGGGTGGCCGTGAATCGGCGTCGGGGAGACGAAGGTGAGCTTGGACGGGTGCAGCGCCGCGGCGGTGAGCCCGAAGGCGACCGAGCCGATGTCGGGGGGCAGCAGGATGTCGGTCTGGGCCGGCGTCTGGTTCGGCGCGATGGTGAACTCGCGCCAGTCCTCACGCACGTCGACCGCCAACCCCCACTGGGCCATCATCTCGATGGTCAGCTCGAGGTAGGGGCGCTCGTTGAGTTCGCCCTCGATGTGGATCGTGGTCGGGTTCTCCGCAAAGGGAGCCAGCATGAGCAGGCCCGAGACCCACTGGCTGAGCGTGCCGTCGATGTGGATCGAACCACCCCGCGGGCGGCCGGGATACACGGTGACCGGCAGCGCCTGGTTCTCGTACTCGAGCCGCACGCCGAGACGCTCGAGCGCCCGCAGCATCGGTCCGATGGGACGGCGCTTGAAGTAGCGCTGGCCGGTGAAGGTCACGGGGCGGTCGCCCAGGCAGGCGAGACCCATGAGGAAGTAGTAGGTGGTGCCGGAGGAGCCGACGTCGACCATGTCGCCGGGCGGGGTGAAGGCTCCGCCGGCACGGCCGGTCACCAGCCAGTGGTCCTTGTTCGTCTTGATCTCGACCCCGAGGTCCCGGAGGGCGCCGATGGTGAACTGCACGTGGCGCGCGTCGGTGCGCTTGGAGATCTTCGACGTCCCCTCAGACAGCGCGGCCAGCATCAGCGCGCGGTGCGCGTGGTACTTGGACGGCGGGATCTCCACCGTTCCCGCCAGCGGTTGCTGGGCTCCGGCTACGAGTAGACGCATTCAGTTGCCTCCAGGCTTCTTTTGACCTCTGCCAGCCGGTCGATCTGCGTCAGCGGATCGCCCCCCAATGGCATGAGGATGAACTCCTCCACGCCGACCGCCACGTAGGCGGCCAGTTCCTCTGCAATCGCCTCCGGCCCTCCCAGACCGGTCCAGTGCTCGACCCGATCGAGTCCCATTCCGTACTGCCCGCGCAGATGCGCGTCGGCCTCGCGCCGCCCCGTCTCGAGGTCGGCGTCGGCGTGGACGAGGATGAGCGAGGCGAGCTTCGGCCGGGGACGGCCGGCGGCGCTCGCCAGCTCCTCCAGCGTCTCGAGCCGCTTGGCGATCGAGTCGGGGGAGAGCCACATCGGCATCCAGAAGTCCGCATACCGCGCCGCCCGCTTGAGTGCCGGCTCGCCGCGGCCGGCGGTGTAGATCGGCGGCATGACGCTGATCGCGGGGCTCAGGCCGTGGTTCGGGTCATTCGGCGCATGGGCCTCGACCTCGATCACGCTGCCCGTGTAGGACACGGGCCGGCCGCTGAGGAGATCCGGAAGGACCTCGAGCGTCTCATCGACGCGCCGGCCGCGACGGGCCAGCGGCACCCCGGCGGCGGCGAACTCCTCGGGGAACTCGCCACCCACCCCGACACCCAGGCGCAGGCGACCGGGCGCGAGCGCGTCGAGGGTGACCAGCTGCTTGGCCGTCCAGGCCGGGGGCCGCAGCCCGGCCAGCATCACGCTGAAGCCGAGGGCGATCCGCTCGGTCACCGCAGCGGCGGCGGTGAGGCAGCCCATCGCGTCGAGCAACGGGGCGGGGCAGGCCAGGTGGTCTCCCACCCAGGCGCCGTCGAAGCCGAGGTCCTCGATCAGCCGCGCCCCGGCGATGACCGGGGGCGTGGTGCCGCTGTGGGTAGCGTCGAAGGTCGGCAGCAGCACACCCACGCGAGGAGAAGTCACAGTTGTGAAACCTACTTGCCAAACAGGCGGGAATCCTCTTCTGCGCCGGGCTTCTCCCGTTTTTCCCGACGGTCGGGGGATGGGTTACACCGCGGGAACCGACATTGGTGTCGGTTTGGCGCGTGGTGTCGGTCCGGCGCGGGCCGCGACCCGAGCCCCGGCTTCCCTAGGATTTGATCCATGAACCTTGACCTCACAAGCATCGACGGCGAGCCGATCGCCGCCGACACCCTCCAGAACAAGGCGCTGTTGATCGTCAACGTCGCCTCCAAGTGCGGACTCACCCCGCAGTACGAGGGCCTCGAGCGACTGCAGAAGCGCTTCGGCCCGGACAAGTTCACCGTCCTCGGGGTGCCGTGCAACCAGTTCGCCGGGCAGGAGCCCGGAACCCCCGAGGAGATCCAGCAGTTCTGCTCCGCCACCTACGGCGCGACCTTTCCGCTCACCGAGAAGGCCGACGTCAACGGCGTGCACCAAAGCCCGCTCTATCAGGAGCTGACCGCGGTGCCCGACAGCGCCGGCGAGGCCGGTGAGGTGCAGTGGAACTTCGAGAAGTTCCTCGTCTCCCCCGAGGGCCGGGTCGTCGCCCGCTTCCGTCCCACCGTCGACCCCGAGAGCGACGAGGTCGTCGCCGCGATCGAGCAGGTCATCGCGTGAGCGCCGAGGCCGAGGCCGACGTCACGACGATCCGGGCCTCCGAGGTCCAGGTGGGCGACGTGCTGCGCTCCCGCGACGGCACCGAGCTGACCGTCACCCGCATCGGGGAGTTCATCTTCCCCGGCATGCTCGCCTTCACCGAGGACTCCGACGAGAAGTGGTTCAAGATGCCCGCCCCGGCCGACGGCGAGGTCACCCTGGTCCGTCGCGGCTGAGCTGTCCGGTCCCGCTGATCAGGGTCCGCCGACGTGGGTCAGCGCCCGGGCGCCGCATTCGGCGCCGACCCGGGCCGCCTCCGCCGGGTCACCGCTGACCGCCAGGCCGTAGGTGAACCCGGCCGCGAAGGAGTCCCCC
The DNA here is from genome assembly GCA_965198695.1 of Solirubrobacteraceae bacterium. Taxonomy (GTDB): domain Bacteria; phylum Actinomycetota; class Thermoleophilia; order Solirubrobacterales; family Solirubrobacteraceae; genus Palsa-465. The sequence continues at coordinate 134,566 of CBDAPW010000006.1, forward strand.
GCCCCGTAGGAGTCGACGATCGGCCCCGGCGCCGGCGCGGAGACCCAGCGTCCGCTCGACTCGCCGGACCAGTAGCCGCCGTGGGGGCCCTCGGTGACCACCGACCAGCGGGCGTGGGGAGCCAGGCCGGCGGCCCAGCCGACCTCGGCGGCGTCGTCCTCGCTGTAGACCAGCGCGTCGAGGGTCACGTCGATTGACGGCAGGTTCTCGGCCAGCCGGGGGGTGATGACCAACGCCCCCGCCGCGCGGGCGGCGTGGAGCGCGCCGAGGTCCCCGGCGGTGAAGTAGACGCCGTCGGCCTCGGCCAGTCGCGCCCAGTCGAGGTCGTCGGACCCCGAGGCGCGCAGCCGCTCGCCGATGGTGAGGATCGAGCGCTCGTGCGCCGCGTCGATCAGGGTAATCACCTGCCGGGTGGCGCCGGGCCGGCGGGCGGCGTGCACCGTGATGCCGAAGCCCTCGAGCTCACCGACGGCCTGCTCGCCATAGTCGTCGGAGCCCACCGCGCCGTAGAAGTCCACCTCGGCGCCGAGGCGCGCGAGGACCACCGCCGCCACCACGGCGCCCCCGCCGGCGTTGACGCGCACGCGCTCAGCCGGGGTGATCTGCCCGAGTTGGGGGAGGTGGTCGACCGCCAGGAAGTCCACCCACTCGACATGTCCGACCACCGCCACGCGCGCCATCTCAGGCCAATGATGGCGCTCCCTAAGCTGTGGTGCATGAAGTTGGTAGCCGCCGTGGCGGCCGCCCTGCTGGTCGCCGTCGCGCTGGCCGGCTGCGGTGGCGCCACCGACGACTCCGTGGCACCGGAGACGATCACCATCACCCTCCCGGCGTCGCACCCGGCCCGAGCGGTGGTCGGCACCCTCCCGGCGGGGACGCCGCGGGTCAGCCAAGCCCGCAGTGCCGGCGTCTCCCGGGCCAGCCAGACCGTCACGCCCGTGGTGACGCCGCTGACTCCAACGGCTGACGCGCGCCTCAACGGGGTCAGCGTGTGGGTGCCCTACTGGAGCCTCGCCACGTCGGTGACCACGGCGATCGACAACGCCGCCACGGTCAAGGTCGCCCATCCGTTCATCGACGAGATCACCGGCACGGCGACCGTGGTCGACCAGTCCGGCGGCCAGGCCAATGCGGTCACCCGGGAGCTGGCGGCCCATCACATCACGGTCATCCCCACGGTGACCGAGACGGCCGACATGGGCGCCTTTGCACGCACCCTGGCCGACCCACAGCGCCAGGCCAAGCTGCGCGACGCCCTCGCGGCGATCGCCGAACAGCCGGGCAACGACGGCATCGACCTCGACTTCGAGGACATGGCGATCGGCTCGGGCAACGTCGCCCAGGCCGCGCAGGTCGCCCGGCTCTACCCCCGGTTCCTGGCGCGCCTGTGCACGACGCTGCACGCCGCCGGGCGCAGCTGCGAGGTCACGGTGATGGCCAAGAACACCGCCGGCCGCCTCGACTCCGACGGTCTCGACACCGACGTCTATGACTATGCCGCCCTGGCCCGGGTGGCCGACCGCATCCAGATCATGGCCTACGACGATCACGTGCCCAGCGGCGCCGCCGGGCCGATCGCGCCCTGGCCCTGGGTCGAGTCGGTGCTCGACTACGCCCTCACCCAGATCCCGGCCGACAAGGTCGTCCTCGGGATCCCGGCCTACGGCTATGACTGGAGCTCACAGGGCGGCGGGACCTCACTGACCGGCCCCGGGGCCGAGGCCCTTGCCGCCAGCGTCCACTCCGGCGTCGGTTGGAGCGAGACCGACGCCGAGCCCTACTTCAGCTACCGCACGGGCCCCAAGCGGGACCGGATCACCCACACCGTCTGGTTCGAGGACGCCACCGCCATCTACGACCGCGCCGTGCTCGCCGCTGACGACAAGCTGGGTGGCATCGCACTGTGGGCGGCGGGGGACGAGGACCCCGCGACCTGGACGATGCTCAGGCGCTTGGGCGGCTAGCCCCGTCGGCAGTTCCAGAACGGCGGGAGACCGGTCATGCGGAGAGGCATTGATGCCCCTCCGCATGGGCACACACCGGTGCTACACGGTGCTCGAGGTGCGCCAGCCGCTCTGGTACTCGCGCCGCGCGGTCTCCGCGTAGGGCACGGGACTGACGATGGCGCGAACGCCGATCTGCTCGTGGGGCTCGACGGTCGCTTTGCTGGATCCGCCGTCCGGCTCACCCCAGGTGACGGTGACCTCGGCGCCGATCGGAACATCAGCATCGACCGTCGCCAGCGACAGACCTCGGCGCTCGTTCGCCGTGACCCCCGTGAACAGCGACAAGCCCACCACGGTGCCATCGGCATCGAGGACCTGGTCGTAGTTCGACGAGCCATAGTTCGCATTCGCCAGATCGAAGAACTGATATCCGGGCCCCTCGCGATCAAGGACGGAGGTGAGGATCTTCTTCAGATCCTCGTCGTTCCAGGCCAGCGTCACCTTCTTGCGCTGCGTACCCGGGTCGACACCCTCGAGGGCATCGCGGCCGATGAAGTCGTGATCGAACTTCACGAACGGGCCGTAGCCGAGCTCCCAGGGGTTCAGGTAGTAATCCTCGATGTTCTCGGAGACGAACGACCCGGCAAGGGCATTCATCCCCTCATATCCCGTGGCCGGAAGCCACTCGCGGTAGGCCCGCTCGGGCTCACTGGAGTAGATGGCCGGGAGCGGAGACGGGATCCAGCCCGACTCCAGGGTGTTGGTGGAGTAGGCACGTGCGCCACAGGGCTCGATACCGAACTCGGCGCCAGCGCTGAGGATCGCCTCCCGGATTCGCCCGTGCTCGGCGTATGGCCCCCAGATCTCGAGGCCCGGAGCGCCGGCCATGCCGTGGCGCAGGGTGCGGGCCCGCAACCCGTCGATGTCGAGATGACCCATGTGGAAGAACTTGACCTGCTCAACCGGTCCACCGGCGAGCTTCTCGATGATCGGCCACGCGTTGGGACCCTGAATCTGGAAGCGGTAGTACTCGCGGGTGACGGCGGCGCCGTAGGGGCGCGACGGTGAGCGGTCGTCGTAGCGGAACTCGACGTCATAGCCACCGGTCTCGGCGTGGAACCGGAGCCAGTTGGCCGAGGGTTGGCGACCCACGAAGACGTAGTCGTTCTCGGCCTCGTGGAAGAGGATGCCGTCACCGATCACGCCGCCATTGGACGCCGTGGGCACGAACTGCTTGGCGGTGTTGACGGGGAAGTTCGCGAAGCTGTTGATCCCCGTGTCGGAGAGCAGCTTGAGCGCGTCGGGGCCGCTGATGAAGAAGTTGACCATGTGATGGCTCTGATCGAAGAGCACTGCGGTGTCGCGCCAGGACTTCTGCTCGCGGCGCCAGTTGGTGAACTCGCTCGGCACGACGGGATAGATGTAGGTTCCGGCCTGGGAACTGCGCAGGAGTTCGACGGTGTCGCCGTGCTCATCCAGGAGTTGTTGGAGGCTGTTGGCCATGGATGGTGCCTTCTCTCGGTGGGGGGGTTCGGTCAGTCCTTGCCGTGGTTCTCGCGCACGAAGGTCGGATGCGGGGCGGGACGCACCGTGGCGCGAAGCTCGGCCGCCCTCGCCGTTGAAATGCATCCAGTCGATCACCATCTGATCACCGACGAGGTCGAGACCGTCCCCGTCGAGGGGGAACAGATCGCATCCGTCTGTGAGTGAATGAGGCATCCTCGGACGTCCGTCCTGAAGCGCAGCAAGCTCGATTTAGGCCGCGACCCGGTGGCTGTACTCATGGACCCAGTCGGCCGTCGCCCCGACGCCGCCAAACGTGTAGAAGTGGAGACGAACCACGCCATGTTCGCCGGGGTCCAGCCGCGAGGCGAGCTCGTCGACAAACCGGTCGGGCCCGGTGACCGCGAGCAGGTTGGTCAGGGACAGCCCGTACTTCTTGGCGATGCCCGCCGAGGACCCCACCCCGAAGCGCTTGGCGTATCCCAGCAGCCGCTTGACCCCCGCCGGTCCGGGTACGCCCACGCGGATCGGCAGGTGGATCGAGCGCTCACGGACCTGCTCGATCCACGCCACCACCGCGTCGGCGTCGAAGGCGAACTGGGTCACGATCTCACCCGGCAGACCGGCCTCCCCGAGCGCGGCGTTCTTCTCCTCGAGCGCCTGCCACAGCTTCGCGTCCTTGATCTCGGGATGGCCCTCCGGGTAACCGCCGATTCCGACGCTCGACACCCCGTAGTCGTCGAGATGTCCCGACCGGATGACCGCGAGCGCGTCCTCATAGGGCCCGGCGGGCTGGGGCGGATCTCCGCTGACGACGAACAGGCTGCGGGTCGCCCCGACGGCCTTGAGCTCGTCGAGGAAGTGGCGCAGCTCATGCTCGGAGGCCAGCCGACGAGCCGATACATGGGGCACGGGAATGAGGCCCGACTGCTCGACGACGGCGGCGCTCGCCACGCGCATCTCGGTCGTCTCGTTCGCGAGGAAGGTGACGTTGACCCGCGTGCCCCCGGGTAACGCATTGCGTGCGGCGAGCAGCGCCTCGTTGTCCTTCCCCGTGATCTCGACCGAGAAGTCGCTGATGAGTTCAAGCGGTGAAAGGGTCACGAGCGCCTCCCGTCGTTGCCGGCTCAGCCGCGTGCCCGCGAGTGAAGGCGATGGTCGAGGGCACCTGGTCGATCGTCCGCTCGACGGCGGAGGCTGGATCCGGCATGGCTCCGCCCACCGTTTGTTGTGCGCCGCACACAGGCTCTCCTCCTCGGGCTCGCTCAATCTCGACCACTTGGTCGGGGTTGCACACTCTCTCACACGGCCTGTCAAAAGTCCAGGTCAGAGCGTGTCGACGGGTCCCCTACGATCACGCCATGACCAGGACATCGGCGGAGACCCAACCAGCGACCCGCTACGCCAAAGGTCGTGTGCGCCACGCGGAGATCGTCGCGGCGGCAAAGGGGCTCTTCTGGGAGCGGGGCTACCGGGGCACCACCCTCCGCGATGTGGCAACCCAGTGCGGGATCGCCCACTCGACCCTCTTGCACTACTTTCCCGCCAAGGAAGCGCTGTTGATGGCGGTCCTGACCGAGCGGGACGAGTCGGTTCGCGCCGAGACCCAGCAGTTCGTCAGCGCGGACGAACTGCTTGCCTTCACGCGGAGGATCGGATCGACTCAGGGCACCGATCCCATGATGATCGAGCTGACCACGAAGATGATGGCGGAGGCCACTGACCCGGCCCACCCAGCCCACGGCTTCTACCGTGAGCGCTCGAGGCGCATCGTCGAAAACCTTGCCCGGGTGCTGGCATCAGCGCAGTCCCGAGGCCTGTTGCGCGACGGGGTCGATCCCCATGAAGCCGCTCAGACGTTCTTCGCACTCCGCGAGGGTGCTCAGCTCCAATGGCTCTTGGAGCCGGGCTCGATCAACGTCCCGGAGGTGCTGTATCGCCACCAGCGCGCCTGGTTCACTGACCAGGCCTTAGGATCCTCTTCGGGCGCTGAGCCGGCGCGGCCGGGCTGACGGGCCGGCGACGCTGACGGCGGGCGCATCCCTCAGCCGAGCTTCCCGGCTGTCCCGACCGGGGGCGATATCGGCACGGGCTCTGGCCCGCGTCGGCCAGTCACCGAGGAGCCCGCGTCCGTTGTCATCCGCGCTGCCAGCACGGTGGCGCTGAGGGTGATGAGCGCAAGGAGTAGGAACGCCACCGGGTAGGCGTCGTGGGGCCGCGCTGATCCATGGATGAGTCCCTTGAGGGGTCCGCTCGCCCGCAGCGCGATGGCGCCCAGGGACGGCCCGAGGCCCACGGAAAGCTGCTGGGCGGTCGCCTGGAGCGTGTTGGCGTCGCGAATCTGGGCGTCGGTGGTATCGGCAAAGGCGATCGTCGCGTAACAGGTCAGGCTCAGCGAACGGGCAATTCCATTGAGGATCGCCACGAGGACAACCACCGCAAGCGGCGTGCTGGCGTGCAGCAACGCGCAGCCGAGCATGGTCGCGCTGGCACCCGCGGTGCCGACAATCAGCACGGAGCGGAAGCCGAAGCGTCGCAGCAGCGGCGTCGTAGCGGGCTTGATCGCGATGTTCCCCGCGAACAGGAAGAGGATTACCGCGCCGGACTTCACCGGGCTCCAGCCGAACTGGTCCTGGAACAGGAGCGCGAGGAGGAACGGGACGGCGGTGATCGAGGTCCAGAACAGCGACCCGCCACCGATCGAGGCACGCAGGGTTGGCGCGCGCAGCGTGCCCAGATTGATCAGGGGGTGACGCGTGCGCAGGAGGTGCAGCACCGCGCCGATGAGGAGAGCCGCCGCCGCGGCGGCGAAGGCGGCCACCTGAGTCCAGGGCACCCGGCTCTCTGACAGGAGGTAGGCCATGTAGGTGGCCGCCCCCAGTCCGGCGCACGTGAGCACCACGCCGGTCGCGTCCAGCGGCGCCGGGCTTGGGGTCCGCGGGGACTGGACCAGTCGCCGGGCCAGGAGCAACGCGACACATCCCAGCGGGACATTGATCAGGAACAGCCAGCGCCAGCTGGCATAGGTGGAGATCAGCCCGCCCAACAACGGCGCCACGACAGGCGCTACCAGACCGGGCCAGACCAGCAGGCCCACCACCTTGAGCATGTCGGGCTTGGAGGTGCGGGCCAGCACCACCAGTCGACCGACCGGGACCATCATCGCGCCCCCGATCCCCTGGGTGACCCGGAACCCGATGAGTTCGGCAAAGCTGTCGGACCCGGCGCAGAACAGGGATGACAGCGTGAAGATGACGATCGCGGCGAGGAACACTGGCCGGGCGCCCCAGCGCTCGGCCAGCCAGCCGCTGAAGGGAATGAGAACCGCCAAGGTGACCAGATAGGCCGCGATCACCAGGCCAATCGAGGTCGACTGCACGTCGAGGGCGCGCCCGATCCGAGGCGCCGCGGTGATGACGATGGTCCCGTCGAGGTTCTCCATGAAGAAGCAGCCTGCAACCAGGAGAGCGGTCGCGCGGAGATGTGCGGCCAGCGGCTCGACGCTCGACTCAGTCATGCGATGTCGTGGTTCTCATGCGGCGGGGCGCAGGACGGAGAGCCGCCATCAATCCGAGCTCGGCCCCTCCTGGGGATGCCGGGCCAGTGGCTCGACGGTGAAGCTGGTGTGGGGCCACAACGGGAGCGAGGCCAGCAGATCGTGCAGTTCGGTGGCATCGTCGGCTTCGTAGAGGCCGATGGTCGCCCAGCGGCCTGGGACGCGCCACAGACGCTTGAGATGTCCAGCGGCCCGCAGTTCCATGGCGCGCTCGCGCTCGGCGCTGCGCAATTGCGCCAACGCGTCGGGGTCGAAATCGGCGCCGATCTGGACTTCGCCTCTCACGAGAAACTCGGCCATGTCACGTGTCCTCCTTCGTCAGGTTCACCAGCAGCTCAGCCAGCGCTTCGGGGTCGGTGGTCATCGCCTGATGGCCCGTGGCGAGCTCGAACACCGGCCAGCCCCGCCCAGCAGCCTTCTCGCGCTGGGGGCGAAACACGCGCATCCAGTCCACGCACTCGATGTACACAGACGGGCACTCCAGCGATTCGCGCGTCACCCACGCCGGGTCATTGAAGGTTCGGTATGGGTGGGGACTCATGAGTCCTTCCAGCCAGGAGACGTCATCGGGGTCGGTCACGCCCAGCACGTCAAGGCGGCGGGGTGGAATCAGCCACCCGAAGCCGCGCTCCTCGACCGACTCCCGATAGTGACGGGCAATGTCCGGGGGCTGGAGCTCCGTGGCGGACTGGCCGTCCTCGGGCAGGAACGCGTCAAGGTAGACAAGCCGCCCGATCAGATCGGGTCGGCAACTGGCGGCGCCGGCGATCACCTGACCCCCATAGCTGTGGCCAAGCAGGACGACGTCGCTCAAGCGCTCGTGGCTCAGCAGACCCACCACGTCGGCCACGTGGGTCTCCAGTCCGATCTGGGGGCTGAGCAGGTGTGCCCGCTCGCCGAGACCGGTGAGGGTGGGCGTGTGGACCTCATGGCCCCGGGCGCGCAGGCGCGGGGCCAGCCGTCCCCAGGTCCAGCCGCCCTGCCACGCGCCGGCGACCAGGACGAAGGTGCTCATGCCGGCTCAGCCGCCCAGAGCGCGAAGGCGAGGCCGATGCCAGTGCCCACGGGTGTGCGGTAGACGGGCACATACTCATCCCATCGCAGTGGCAGGTGCTCGCAGGCGCCGGCGGCGGCGATCCAGTTGCGGATCTCGGAGCTACCCCCGTTGAGCAGCGTCGGGTCGATGCCGCGGAGCGTCTCGGAATCGTGGGCGCGGCAGGCCTCGAGCACGCGGCGGTCGAGCTCTTCGTCGGTCGTGAAGTGACTGAGACCGCCCGAGGCGACGACGACCACGCGCAGATCACCGTCGAAGGACTCGACCGCGCGCCGGGTGGCTTCGCCGAGGTCATAGCTGCGCGACACGCCCACCTGATTCGGCGGCCAATAGGTGTTGACGAGGACCGGGATCTGGGGAATCTGGCCCGGACGTTCCATCAGCTGGGTCTCCATGATTCCGAAGGAATGACCGAGCCCGGTGCGATCGTCATCGGGCACGTCGGAGATCGCGGTGACATCGAAGCCCTGCTCGACCAGCGAGCTGACCAGGTGCGTGCCCAACGGGGCGTGGCCGGGGAAGTGATGTCGGCTGTCCATCGCGTAGCCACGCATCATCGGCGTGGCGTCGCCGAGCACCTGCTCATAGGTGACGAAGCGCATCACCGTACCCATGGTCAGCGTCGCGCCATGAAAGACGGCTAGAGCTGGCACGTTGGTATGGCTGAGCATCTCCTCCTGGTCGTCACCGAAGGTGATGAGCACATCGGGCCTGAGCTCGGTCAGCTCGGCCCGCAGCCGGGCCACCGCGGCGATGACCTGTTCAATCTGCTCGCCGAGGTGTTCGGGGCTGGCGTGCTTGGCGTACTCAGACCCCTGCGTACGCGCGAGCTCGGCGTAGGACACCGGCCGACCCGTCTTGTCACGCAGGTGCGGGTTGGCGCGATCAATCGCGTCGTGGGCCAGCCACATGTCCGGCTCCGGGGTGACGACCAGCGAACTGTGGGACATCCCCACCCCGGCCACGATCTCTGCCATGTGCTCTCTCTCCTCCGGGCTCGGCCCGCCTCAGCGGGCAACTGACCCGTATTGCTGGTTAAGTCTCGTCACGCGTAGGAGCTGGCCGACCCACTCGACCGACCAGGGCCATGAGCTGTTGACGTGGCTGGGCGGCGAGCCCGCCTCGACAGGGTGACCTCAAGACCGAGCCGCCAGCGTCTCGAGGGCTTCGATCACGCTCTGGAGATGGGCATGCATCGCGACGGTGGCCTCGGCTTCATCGCCGGCGTCTACCGCGGCGACGATCGCCTCATGCTGGGGCAGCGAGACCTGGGAGCGGCCGGGGAGCAGCGACAGGGTGAACTGATGGCGGACCGTGAGGTCGCGCAGCTGTTCCAGCAGCCGCGTCGACATCGTGTGGTCGGCGATCTCGCGTAGGCGCGTATGCAGCGCGACGTTGAGATCGCTGTAGCCCATCAGGTCGCCGGCTGAGACGCTCGTGCGCATCGCCTGGACGAGCCGGCGAAGCTCGGCGGCTTCGGCCCGCGTGGCCCGTCCGGCCGCCCGCGCGGCCACATGACCCTCGAGGAGCATGCGGACCTCGGTGATCTCGATCGCCTCATGGAGGCTCACGTCGCGCACGCGGGCGCCGCGGTTGCGCTGGAATTCGATCAGCCCGAGTGCCGCGAGCTCCTGCAGCGCGGCGCGCACGACGAAGCGCGATGTCGCGAACCGAGCGCACAGATCGGCTTCCACGAGCCGCTCGCGAGGCCCGTAGGCGCCCTCCAGGATGGCCGCCCGGATCCCGTCACGCACCACGTCGCTGGGATCGGCGAGCGCTCCGGTCGCTGCTGTCGTGCCGGCCTTCAAGGGGTTTGAGGGGGATGCTCGATTGTCAACGATTTTGCTCATCATCGGTCTCGGCGATTGTACGGCAGCTCTCCGCGTGTTCCTCGATGAGGCCGCGGTGGGGCCCCAGCCCTGACGGTCGCCGCCGTCCGGCGACCCGAGCCCCTCCCGAGGTTCACACCCCGTCATGCACGACCCGTGCGAGCGCATCGGCCCTGGCCTGGAGCGATCCGACCTCGCTGCAAAGAGCCCGCAGCTCGCTCACCTCAGGGTCGGAGGGCTCCTGCGGCTTGAGGTTGATTTCCACGTTCAGACGACTCGTCCCCAGCGCAGCGCGCGCCGCATCGACCGCCGCGCTGACGTCGGCGATGACGCTGGGATTCGCGATCGGGTAGAGATCCTCGGCCAGGCCGATCAATCGGCCCGCGGTGACCATGACGTCGGCGGCCGGCCGGGCGGCCGCCAGGGACGCCCGCGCGATGGCCAGGCTCCTCGACTCGGCCTCGGCTCCGGTGGCCCGGGGCATGCGGTATGCCTCAGCCACCGCGGCGAATGCGTCACTGTCGGCCTGGACGAGGGCCAGCGCTTGGGTGCGCGCCGACTCTGCGGCTCCAGCGATCTCCGCCGCGCGCGCTCGCGTCGCGCTGTCCGGGGATCGATCGCTGTAGCGCGCCACCATCTCGATGAGCGCGGCTGCCTGGGCGGCGTGCAGCGCCGCAACAGCACCGCCACCGGGGGTGGGAGATCGGCTCGCGAGGCGAGCGAGGAACGCACCCAGGGGCATTTGATCGATGACCGTCATCTCACGAGACTCATCGCAGTCGTGTCCGGTGCGGTGCGCTGGCCGCGCTCATGAGCGGCGTTCCGCCGGGCCGCGGCCGCGGTGAGCACGCTTCCGGTGATCAACGTGCGTCCGAGGCCCGAGCGCTCGGCCGCGGCCACAGCCTGACCGAGGTCGGGCACGATGAACACCTGGCCGGGATCGAGGGACCGATGTGCGATCGGCGCGAGCTCGCCTGGCGGCAGGCACCGGTCCGAGCCGTTGTCGCTGAGGAACAGCGCCCCGCAGAACGGGACGAGCTCGCGGATGATTCCCGGCCCATCCTTGTCGGCGGGGACCGCGAGGACGACTGCGAAGGGCGCATCGCCGAAGGCGTCGTGGATCGCGCGGGCGGTCGCCCGCATGCCGAGGGGGTTATGCGACATGTCCACGAGACACAACGGGTCCCGGCGCACGAGCTCGAGGCGCCCCGGAGCCGAGGTCAGCTCGAGTGATCGCCGCACGATCGTCCCAGGCAGGCGGGCGCCCCGACGCGTGAGGTAGGCCTCCGCGGCGACGACCGCGGTGGCGGCGTTGTCAAGCTGGTGTTCACCGAGCAGCGGCAGTACCAGATCATCGTGAAGCGCGTGAGGTGTCCGCAGGCGGAAATGCTGTCGCCGGCCGTCCGAACGCCGCGAGGACCAGCCTGCATCACGGCCGATGAGGATTACCTCTCTTGCCCGGCTCTGGCGGCTGCGCTTGCTGATCACCGCCTGCGCCTCGGGCGGCTGGGGGCCGACGACGACGCTGGCGCCCGCCTTGATGATTCCCGCCTTGTGCTCGGCGATTCCCACGATGTCCCCGCCCAAGGTCTCGACATGGTCAAGCCCCACGGTGGTGATGACGCCGACGCATCCCTCCAGCACATTGGTGCCATCGTCGCGTCCTCCGAGTCCGGCCTCGACGACGACCACGTCGAGCTCCTGATGGGCGAAGTCCCACAGGGCCATCAGGGTGAGCGTCTCGAAGAACGACAGCCCGGACGCGGCAGCCCTGGTCTGACGGTGGGCCATCTCGAGGCGGGCCCGGGAGATCGGCGCACCGTTGATGACCACACGTTCGCGCACGCTCCGCAGATGCGGGCTCGTGAACCGTCCCACCCTCAAGCCGGCGGTTCGCAGCAGACCGTCGATCATCCGCGCTGTGGTCGTCTTCCCGTTGGTTCCGGCGATATGGATAACCGGCGTTTCGGTCAGGGGGAGGTCGAGCCGGGTCATGGCGCGTGCCACCCGAATAACCGGCGTCTCACCCAGACGCGGATCCGGCCGACGGGCCAGGAGCCAGGCCTCCAGGTCCGACTGGGGTCTCACCGAAGAACGACGGTCCGATTGCCGTTGAGCATGATCCGGTTCTCGGTATGCCACCGCACCGCTTGGGCCAGCGCTCGGATCTCCAGGTTCTGGCCGAGCTCGGCGAAATCGTCGGCGGTCATCGCGTGATCTACGTGTTCGATCTCCTGGGCGATGATCTGCCCCTCGTCCAGATCGGCGGTCACGTAGTGAGAGGTGGCTCCGATCACCTTCACGCCCCGTGCGTGTGCCTGGTGGTAGGGACGCGCGCCCTTGAAGGCCGGCAGCATCGAGTGGTGGATGTTGATCGCTCGACCTTCGAGGTCCCGGCAGAGCTGGTCGGTGAGGACCTGCATGTAACGCGCGAGCACGACGAGTTCGACTTGCTCAGACGCCACGATCTCGCGCAGTTGAGCCTCAGCCTCAGACTTCGTCTCCGGCGTCACCGGAATGTGATGGAACGCAACCCCGTAATCGTCGGCCATGCGTCCCAGATCGGGATGGTTCGAGACCACCGCGACCACATCCAGGTTGAGTTCGCCGATGGAGTTGCGAAACAACAGAGCGTTGAGACAGTGCGCGTATCGGGAAACCATGAGGATGACCCGCGAGGGAATCGCCGGATCGGTCAGACGCCAGGACAGCCCCCAGCGCTCAGCGGTCTCTGTGAAGGCCTCTCGGAGCTCGTCGATGGCCACCGAGTCAGTCCCGACAGGGACACAGCGCGTGCGCATGAAGAAGCGACCGCTGTCCGGATCGCTGTACTGCTGACTTTCGACGATCGAGCACCGATGTTTGACCAGAAAACCCGAAACGGCGTGGACGATTCCCGGTGCGTCGGTGCAGGTCAGACTGAGTACCGCCTGCTGTCCGAAGGGTGGTTTCATGACTCGGCCTGCGTCAGGGTCGCGGACGCTGAGACCCCGATCCCGTGCAGCTCAGAAGACAGGCGAGCGGCGAGGACGGTGTTAGACAGCAGCCATACGTCGGTGATCGGACCGATCCCGCCCGGGACGGGAGTCACCGCCCGGGCCCAGCCCAGCACCGACTCGAAGTCGACATCGCCGACCATGCGCGTGACTCCGTCCGCACCGTGGACCGGATTGATCCCGACGTCGAGGACGATCGCGTCCTTGGCGACGTGCTCGGCACGGATCAGCCCAGGGCGTCCGGCCGCGACGATGAGCACGTCGGCCCGACGCGTGTGGCGGCCGAGCCGTCCGGTCCGGCTGGCCCACTCGTCAACGGATGAGACGCCGGCCTGACGGTCAAAGGCGAGCGACACGCAGGGCTTGCCGACGTTGTTGGAGCGGCCCACGACCACGACCAGAGATTGGTGGTAGAAGTCGGCGAGTTGCTCACCGTTGTCGAGGAGCCACGAGTCGAGGAGATAGAAGACCGAGGCTGCGGTAGAAGGAACGAACCGCGGTATACCGAGCGACAGCAGGCCGGCATTCTCGGGGTGCACCGATTCGATGTCCTTGGTCGGATCGATCGTGCGGAACACCGTCGACTCGCGGATCTGGGGCGGAAGGGGCCGCAGAACGAGAATGCCCGAGATCCGGGGGTGGGCGTTCAACGCCTCGATCTCGGAAAGGAGATCCTGCTCCTGGCAGTCGGTTTCCAGGTGGCAACGAATGTGTTCGACTCCCAGGTCGGCCGCGAGGTGGGCCAGCCGACGCTCGTAGGCAGTCGCCGCAAAATCGTCGCCGACGAGCACGGTCGCGAGGCCGAGAACGGCTCCGGTCCGGCGCAGCTCAGCTACCTCGTCGCTCAGGTCGGCTTTGAGTCTCGCCGCGTAGGGACGTCCGTCGATGATCTCGGCGCTCATTGCGCCGGCAGGCCCTTGGCCCACGACGCGGGCCCACCGCCCCCACCGAGGGTGCCGCATGGCGGCATGGCTGCGCTCAGGGTGCTCATCTGTCCTCTCCCTCCCGGGATCGCAAACTAGACCAGGTGGTCGACTTTCACGGTAATGCCCGCTGCCGTCGAGGTCAAGCGAGCGCTGGACCGGACCGGCGCATTGTTGACAATCTTGTCCTCAAGTCGTAGGCTCCCGCCCCGTGTCCGCTGATTCGCTGGAGCCGTCAGCTCGCAGTCGCGACCTGCTGAAGGGCGCGTACGACACCCATGTCCACGTCGCCCCCGATGTCGTCGGTCGTGTCGTCGACGACCTCACCCTCGCCCACCGCTTCCTCGACCTGGGCATGGCCGGCTTCCAGCTCAAGTCCCACTACACCTCGACCGCCGAGCGTGCCTCGGTGGTGAGCGCGGCGGTTCCCGGCATCGACTGCCTCGGCGCCATCGTGCTCAACCGCGCGGTGGGGGGCCTCAACCCGCTGGCCGTCGAGGTGGCCGCGCGCGAGGGCGCCCGCACGGTGTGGCTGCCCACGGTCGACGCGGTGAACGAGTCCCACGAGCGCGACGCGCCCGCGGGCGCCAAGGTGCCGGTCTGGGTGGCCCTGCAGCGCGACCTGCGCGAGCAGGGGATCGAGATTGCGCCCGTGCCCGTCGTTGATGCCGACGGCGCGGTGCTGCCCGAGCTCACCGCCGTCCTCGATCTCATCGCCCGCCACGACATGGTCCTGGCCACGGGGCACCTCGACCGGGACGAGATCTTCAGCGTCGTCGACGCCGCGGTGGCCCGGGGGGTGCGACAGATCGTCATCACCCATCCGGAGTTCCCGGCCGAGGACCTCGGGGTCGGCGACCAGAACGCCCTGGCCGACCGCGGCGCGCTGCTCGAGCGCTGCATGACCACTCCGCACACGAACAAGATCAGCTGGGAACGGTGGTGTCAGAACATCCGCGAGACCGGTCCCGCGCGCTCGGTGCTCTCCACCGACCTGGGGCAGTCGTTCAACCCGCCGGTCGAGCACGGCATGGGGATCATGGTCGACCGCCTGCTCGACGCCGGCTTCAGCGAGGAGGAGGTCCACACCATGGCAGTGACCAACAGCCGCAGGGTCGCCGGAGCTGAGGCCTGGTGAGCGGGCGTCGCATCCTGGTCATCGGCGCGCACTCGGCCGATTTCGTCTGGCGCTCGGGCGGGGCGATCGCCCAGTGCACGGCCAACGGCGGCACCGCTCGCGTGGTGGCGCTGTCCTACGGTGAGCGCGGCGAGTCCGGTGAGCTGTGGAAGGAGCCCGGCCAGACGCTGGAGAACGTCAAGGCGATCCGCCACGCCGAGGCCGAGCGGGCCGCGGGCCACCTCGGGGCGGACTTCGTCGCCCTCGACCTGGGCGACTACCCGCTCCAGATCGACACCGACGCCCTACTGCAGATCGCCGACGTGATCCGCGAGTTCGCCCCCGACGTGCTCATCACCCACACCGACCGCGATCCCTTCAACCCCGATCACCCGGTCGCCTACGCCGCCGTGGACCGGGCCCGCAGCCTGGCCGCGGGCGCCGGGGTGCCGAGCGCCTTCGGGACGATCACGCCGCCCGCGTTGTTCCTCTTCGAGCCCCATCAGCCGGAGCTGTGCAACTTCACCCCGACCACCTTCGTCGACATCACCGCGGTGATCGACCAGAAGGTCGCGGCGATGGCCGAGATGAAGGCCCAGGCCTACCTCCAGACCTACTACCGCGAACGCGCCGATCACCGCGGCAACCACGCCCGCCGCGCCTCGGGCGACCAGGCGATCCGCCAGGCCGAGGCGTTCCAGCGCATGACCCCCCAGGCGGTGAGCGAGCTGTGAGCGTGGTCTCCCCCGACACGCTCGCCGAGCTGGCGCGGCTCGGCTCGGCCACCGTCTATGAGGCCGGTGGACGCCGCGGCTACGTCGACCTCGACCTGCACATGACGATCGCCGGGTCCCGCGTGGCCGGCCCCGCCCGCACGGTGATGTGCGGCCAGAGCGACAACCTCATGGTCCACGCGGTGATGGCCCAGGTCCAGCCGGGCGAGATCATCGTGATCACCCAGCCCGAGCCGCGCCCGGTGGCGATGGTCGGCGACCTGCTCGCCACCCAGGCGCAGGTGCACGGCGCCGCCGGCATGCTGATCGACGCCTCGGTGCGTGACCGCGAGGACCTCGCCGGGATGGAGATCCCCATCTGGGCACGCTGGATCCGCGTCAAGGGTGCCCTCAAGGGCACCCTGGGAACCATCGGCGAGCCGGTCAGCGTCGGCGGCGCGCGCATCCGCCAGGGCGACATCCTCGTCATGGACAGCGACGGTGTCGCGGTGGTCGAATCCGAGCGTGTCGATGAGGTGCTCGCCGCCTCGCTCGAGCGCGAGGAGAAGGAGCGGATCAAGCGCGGCCGGCTGCGTGACGGTGCGGTCTCCTGGGAGATCGACGGGCTGGCGGAGAAGTTCGAGCGCCCTGGCGCATGAGCCCGGCCCCGCCCCGATCCTCGCCGCCACCGGCGCCGGCCAACAACACGCTCACCCGCGATGTCGCCCACATCCACCACGCCGAGCTGCTCACCCCCGATCCCCAGGCCAGCCTGGAGTTCTTCACCGACCTGTTCGGGATGCAGATCGAGGGGCGTGAGGATCAGTCGGTGTTCCTGCGCGGCTGGGGTGAGACCCAGCCCTACGGGCTGAAGCTGACCGAGGCTCGGCTCCCCGGATTGGGCCACGTCGCCTACCGGACCTGGGATGAGGCGGGCCTGGAGCGGCGCGCCGCCGCCATCGACGCCACGGGGCTCGGCCGCGGCTGGTCCGACGGCGACCGCGGGCACGGGCGGGCCTATCGGTTCAGCGACCCCGACGGCCACGCGATGGAGCTGATCTACGAGGCCGACCGCTATGAGCCGCCCGAGCACCTGCGCCCGCGGCTCAAGAACGTGCCCCAGCGCCACGTCGACCACGGCGCCTCGGTCAAGCGCCTCGATCACGTGAACATCCTCGCCGCCGACGTCAGCGCCAACCGCGTCTTCGCCATGGAACAGCTCGGCGCGCGCCTGTATGAGCAGGTCGTCCTCGACTCCGGGGAGGAGGCGGGCGCGTGGATGAGCTTCACCATCGCCGCACACGAGCTGATCTACACCGCCGACCACGCCGGCGGCTCGGGCCGGTTGCACCACCTGGCGTGGTTCGTCGACACCCGCGAGGAGCTGCTGCGCGCGGCGGATCTGATGCTCGACGCCGACGTGCCGATCGAGGCGTCGCCGTCCAAGCACGCGGTCGCCCAGGGCATGTTCCTCTACCTCTACGAGCCCGGCGGGAACCGGGTGGAGATCACCAACGGCACCCACTTCAACTTCGCTCCGGACTACGAGCCGATCGTCTGGACCGAGAGCGAACGGGCCCGCGGTCAGGCCTGGGGCAACGCCACCGTGCCGACCTTCCACACCTACGGCACCCCGGATGTCTCCGGGGTCGCCTCGGGCCCACCGATCGGGCCCACTTCGGCGTCACCCCCGGCCCGGCCCTGATGGCCAAGACGGTCGTCTGAGCGGGGGTGGTGCCAACATTGCGGTCGATGGCGAACTCGGCTTCGGGAGATTCGGCAACCGCACGGTTCGTGAGGGTGCTGGAGACCTTCACGCCGGAGCAGTCCGCCCAGTCGGCCAGCGAGATCGGCCGCCGGGCGGGACTGCCCTCCTCCACCGCGCACCGGATCGTCGCCGAACTGGTCAGCGCCGGGCTGCTCGAACGTGACGAGGACCGGCGGGTCCGGGTCGGCCTGCGGCTCTGGGAGCTGACCACGCGCAGCTCCCAGCCGCTGGCCCTGCGCCAGGTCGCGCTGCCGTTCATGGAACAGGTCCAGGCCGAGATCGGCGAGCACACCCAGCTCGTCGTGCTGGAAGGGGAGGCGGCGCTGTGTGTCGAGCGTCTGTCGGCGCCGGGGGCCGGGGAGAACATCACGCTCATCGCCGGGCGGCTGCCCCTCCACGCATCCTCCTCGGGTCTCGTGCTGCTCGCCTACGCCGGTCACCCGTTCCGCGAGCAGGTGCTCGCCCGGCGGCTGGATCCCGTCGGTCCCGCGTCGCTCACCGATCCCCAGCGTCTGCGTGGGGTGCTGGCCGAGATCCGCCGGACCGGATACGTGATCGCGCCCGGCACCATCTCGGCCGTCTCGACCGGCGTCGGGGTGCCCCTGCGCGATCGCTCCGGTGAGGTGATCGCGGCGCTGTCGGTCATCCTGCCGCGCCATGCCGACCCCGACCCCGCCCTCGGCGCGCTCCGACGGGCCTCCCGTCAGATCACGCGCACGCTCGGCACCGCCGCTCGGATCTGAGTCCGTGCTTCCCGTTCAACGGGAATCTGACCACACGTACCCCGGACCGGTTTTCAATGGTGACGCAGTCACGTCGAAGGAGGAGAGACCATGACCGTCACCCGCACCCAGGTCGGCATCGTCGGTGCCGGACCCGCCGGCCTGCTGCTGGCCCATCTGCTCGCTCACGCCGGGATCGAATCGGTGGTGCTCGACAGCCGCTCGCGTGAGGAGATCGAGACGACGGTTCGAGCCGGCATCCTCGAGCAGGGCACCGTCGAGGTGCTCACCGAGAGCGGCGCCTCGACCCGCGTCCTGGAGGACGGTCAGCGCCACGACGGCGTCGAGCTGCACTTCTCGGGTGAGGCCCATCGCATCGACTTCCAGGCGGCGTGTGGCCGCAGCGTGTGGCTCTACCCCCAGCACGAGGTGCTGCGCGACCTGCTCGACGTCCGCCTCCGCGAGGGCCAGGACATCCGCTTCAGCACGCTCAGCACCGGCGTCGACGCGGACGCCGAGCCGCTCACCATCCACGCTACCGACGCCGACGGACAGCCCGTGAGCATCGAGGCCGACTTCGTCGTCGGCGCCGACGGCTCGCGCAGCGTCGTCCGGGAGGCCGTGTGCGAGTCGCTCACCGACGGCTACTTCCGCGAGTATCCCTTTGCCTGGTTCGGGATCCTCTGTGAGGCGCCGCCGAGCTCACCGGAGCTCATCTACAGCAACTCCCCGTATGGCTTCGCGCTGATCAGCCAGCGCAGCGCCACGGTGCAGCGCATGTACCTGCAGTGCGATCCCGAGATGGATCCCCAGGCGATGAGCGATGAGGAGATCTGGGAGCAGCTCGCCCTCCGCGTGGCGCCTCACCCGCTCACGCCAGGGCCGATCTTCCAGCGCGACGTGCTGCGCTTTCGCAGCTTCGTCGCCCGCCGCCTGCGCAACAACAATGCCGTGCTCGTCGGCGACGCCGCCCACACGGTGCCGCCGACCGGGGCCAAGGGGATGAACCTGGCGGTGGCCGATGTGGTGGTCCTCGCCCAGGCCCTGGAGGCGCGGTTCAACCACCGCGACCCCACGCTCATCGACCGCTACGAGGCTGACGTGCTGCCGCGGATCTGGAAGGCCCAGCACTTCTCCTGGTGGATGACCAACATGCTCCACCTCAGCCCCGAGTCGAGTGAGTTCGACCGCCTGCGCCAGCTCGGCGAGCTCAACGCGGTGATGGACTCCGAGGCGGGGCGGACCTACCTGGCCGAGGCCTACACCGGCTGGCCGCTGGCTGGCCGCCGCACCGGTGGGCCGCTGGCCGCCCACGCCTAGGCCCACAGGGCTCGCCGAGTATGTCAGGTCTCTTGACTTAAGACGGGGCGTCGCCTAGCGTGGAGTCGGCAACTGCCTGCCCCTGGGGCAGGCCGACCTGGAGAGGGAAATGGCCAACGCAACCGACGGTGCGCTGCGCACCGATATGGCGCGGCTCGCTGAGCATGCAGGTCGCCACCTGGGCTACACGCCGTGGCGAGAGATGACCCAGGACGAGGTCGACCGCTTCGCCGAGCTGACCGACGACCACAACTTCATTCACGTCGATCCGGCGCGGGCGGCGCAGACGCCGTTCGGCGGCACCATCGCCCACGGCTTCCTCAGCCTCGCGCTGCTCGCCAAGGCGACCCAGCAGATCGAGGTCACCGACGCGGCCACCAGCGTGAACTACGGATTGGACAAGGTGCGCTTCCCCGCGCCGTTGCCCGTCGGGGCGCGCTGGCGGGCCGGCGCGGAGATCATCTCGGTGTCCGAGATCAAGGGCGGGCTCGAGGCCAAGATGACCGCGTCGGTCGAGGTCGAGGGCGCCGAGCGTCCCGCCTGTGTGGCCGAGTGCATCTTCCGGTACTACGCATGAGCGCGACTGACCTCAGCGGCAAGTGCGCCGTCGTCACCGGCGCCGGGCGGGGCCTGGGCCGCGCGTATGCGACTGCGCTGGCCGAGGCCGGCGCCGCCGTCGTCGTCAACGACCTCGACGAGGCCGCGCTGAACGAGACGGTCGAGGCAATCACCGCCGCGGGCGGTCGCGCCGTGGCCGTCGTCGCCGCGGTCGGCAGCACCGAGACGGCCCAGCAGCTCGTCGACCGGGCCGTGGCCGAGTTCGGAGCCCTCGACATCATGGTGACCAACGCGGGCATCCTGCGGGACCGCGTGCTGTGGAAGATGACCGACGAGGACTTCGACCTCGTCATCGCCACGCACCTGCGCGGAACCTTCACCTGCGCCCGCGCCGCGGCCATCCAGATGCGCGAGCAGGGCGGCGGCGGGCGGATCATCGTCGTCGGCTCCCCCGCCGGCCAGTACGGCAACTTCGGCCAGACCAACTACGCCGCGGCGAAGGCCGGCATCGTCGCCTTCGCCCGGACCTGGTCGATGGAGCTGGGTCGCAGTCAGATCACCGTCAACGCGATCGTGCCGACCGCCTGGACGCAGATGACTGCGACGATTCCGATCTACGCGCCGCTGGTCGAGAGCGTGGAGGCGGGCGATCCCTTCCCCGCGGTGGTGCGCCGTGAGCACGCCCTCGGCCTGCCCGAGGACTGTGCTCCGCTGGTGGTGTTCCTCGCCTCCGACGCCGCGGCGGCGGTCACCGGCCAGGCCATCGGCATCGGCGGGGACAAGCTGACGCTGTACTCGCACCCGGATGAGCTCATCGCCGCGTACCACGACGGGGGCTGGACCCCGGAGGACATCGCCAGCGAGTGGACCGCGTCGATGGCCGAGCGGGCCCAGTCATCGGGTATCGAGCTGCCGCCCCTCGACCTCGACCCCACGGCGACGTCGTGAGCGACGACCGGCCCGTCGGCGCCGCGATGCACATCGATCTCGATGCCATCACGGCGATCGACGTCCACGTGCACGCCGAGCGCAACACCGACGAGCCCCAGGATCCGGTGACCACCGAGATCCTGGGGGCCGCCGCAAAGTACTTCGGTGGGCACCCGCCTCAGCCCACGGCCGAGGAGGTAGCTCTCTACTACAAGGAACGCAACCTGATCGCCGTCGTCTTCAACGTCGATGACGAGGCGGGGATGGGCCGGCGGCGACTTGGCAACGACGAGGTGCTCGAGGCGGCCCGCCGTCATCCGGACACCCTGATCCCCTTCGGCAGCGTCGACCCCCACAAGGGCAAGCTCGGGGTCCGCGAGGCTCGCGAGCTCGTTGAGCAGGGCGTGCGCGGCTTCAAGTTCCATCCCAACGTTCAGGCGTTCTGGCCAAACAACCGCGATTACTACCCCCTCTATGAGGTCATCGCCGAGGCCGGTCTCATCGCGCTGTTCCACTCGGGGACCACGGGTATCGGCGCCGGTATGCCGGGCGGCGGCGGGGTGCGTCTGAAGTATTCGAACCCGATGTACGTCGATGACGTCGCAGCCGACTTCCCTGACCTGAACATCATCCTGGCTCACCCCTCCTTCCCCTGGCAGGACGAGGCGCTCGCGATCGCCGTGCACAAGCCGAACGTCTACATCGACCTCTCGGGCTGGTCGCCGAAGTACTTCCCCGAGAACCTCATCCGGTACACCAACACCCAGCTCAAGCACAAGATGCTGTTCGGATCCGACTATCCGCTGATCACCCCGGAGCGCTGGATGTCTGACTTCGAAAAGCTGGCGATCCGGGACGAGGTCAGACCGCTGGTCCTCAAGGAGAACGCGGCCCGGCTCTTCGGCCTCACCGGCCGGGCGTGATGGGAGCGGTCGGAGCGCCGGTTCGCGACGCGCCGGTCGGCGATCTGACCTGGCCACTGAGCCGGGCGGCGCGTCTGTGGGGTGACAAGCCCGCGCTCGCCGACGCCGATCGCACCGAGACCTACGCCGAGCTGCAGGCGCGCGTCGATGCGCTCACCGCCGGTCTCGACCGTGCCGACGTCGCCCCGGGCGCACGGGTCGGATTCCTGGGCGCCAATTCACTGACCCACCTCGAATGCTGTATCGGCGTGCCCGCGGCCGGACGGATCTTCGTGGACCTCAACTTCAGGCTCGCCACCCGTGAACTGCAGGTCATCGCCGCTGACGCGGAGATCGAGCTGCTGATCGTCAGCCCCGATCAGCTGGAGGTCGGACGCCATCTCCAACAGGAGGTGCCGAGCCTGCGCCAGCTCGTGCTCGACGGTCCCGGCGGTGGCGAGGACTGCCCCGCATTCGAGGAGCTGCTCGAGCACCCCGGACTGCGAGCGCCCGCCCCGACCCCGGAGTCGATCGCCGCCATCTCCTACACGGGGGGCACCACGGGGCGGTCCAAGGGCGTGATGCTCAGTCACGCCAACCTGCTCGCCAACGCCAAGCACAACCTCATCACCACCGGTCATGACGAGCAGAACCGCTGGCTGCACGTCTGCCCGATGTTCCACGTCGCCGGTACCGCCAACATCTTCGCCAGCACCTGGGCGGGTGCCACTCAGCTCGTCCTCCCGCGGTTCGACGCCCGCGTCGTGATCGACACCATCCGCCAAGCCCAGATCACCCACGTCGTGCTCGTCCCGACCATGCTCGGGATGCTGCTGGACGAGCTCGACTCCGAGGCGACGGGGGAGGGTCTGCCCAGCCTGGCCCACATCCAATACGCGGCGTCCCCGATCACCCCGGCGCTGCAGCGCCGGGTACTGGAGGCCTTTGACTGCGACGTCGTCCAGCTCTACGGGATGACCGAGGCGGCACCCAGCGTCACCCGGCTGTCGGGGCTCGCCCACCGTCAGGGGATTGCCGGGATCGAACCGTGGGCCCGGCGCCTCCGGTCAGTCGGCGTACCGATCATGGGCGTGCAGGCGGAGGTCCGCGGGCCCGACGGGGCGGAGCTCGCGCCGGGCGAGGTCGGTGAGCTGTGGGTCCGGGGACCCAACATCATGGCCGGCTACTGGGGTCAGCCTGAGATCAGCCAAGCCGCTCTGGCCGACGGCTGGTACCACACCGGGGACGCGGCCCAGTCAGACGAGGGCGGCTATCTCTTCCTCGTCGACCGGCTCAAGGACATGATCATCACCGGCGGCGAGAACGTCTACTCCATCGAAGTGGAAGCCGTCCTGGCCGATCATCCGGCGGTGGTCGAGGCCGCCGTCTTCGGAATCCCCGATCCGCGCTGGGGTGAAGCGGTGCACGCCGTGGTGGTGCTTCGTCCCGGGGCAGAGGTCAGCGCGGCGGAGCTCACCGATCACTCGCGCGCCGCGCTCGCGGGGTACAAGGTTCCCCGGTCCATCGATGTGACCATGACGCCGCTGCCCAAATCCGGCCCCGGCAAAGTGCTCAAGGCCGCCCTCCGCGAGCCTTACTGGGTCGGGCACGACCGTCGTGTGAGCTAGGCCCGCCGAGGCACACCCTGGCCGGATGACCCACGCCGGAACCCCCAGCTCCCCACGTCGTGTTCCGGCACCGGGCCTCGAGCTCATCACGCGGCTCGACGCCACCCTTGATACACCCATCGATCTCGGTGTCACCCCGGAGGGCCACCGCCGGGTCGTGCCGATCACCGGCGGGCGCCTGCACGGCCCTCGTGTGCGCGGCGACATCCTGCCCGGCGGGGCCGACTGGCAGATCGTCCACCCTGGGGGCTGGGTCAGCGTCGAGGCTCGGTACACGGCGGTCAGCGAGGCGGGAACGCCGATGTCCATCGTCAGCCGCGGGGTGCGCCATGGACCCCCCGAGGTCATGACGCGTCTGTTGGCCGGGGAGCTCATTGATCCCAGCGAGTATCGATTCCGGACCGCGGTGAGCTTCGAGACCGCGCAGGCCTCCGAAATGGGCTGGCTCAATCACCTGCTCGCCGTCTCATCCGCCGTCCGCGAACCCGCGGCGGTGCAGATCGACATCTATGCGGTCACATGACCGAGATGGGGCGAGCTGTGACGCCCGCAGGGGCGCCGAGTTTTATCTCAAGAGTCTTGACATACGACGGGTCCTGACCTAGGATCGCCACCGAGGAGGCGCCGATGAGAAGGCGCCCTGGGAAAGAGGAGAGAAGTGTCTACTGTCAGTTCTGGACGGCGTCGCGCCGCGCGTCGTCGCGCCCTTGGGGCGCGCACATCCCTGATCGCCGCCAGTGCGGTCGTCGCGGTCGCCGTCTCCGCCTGTGGCGGGTCGTCGAGCACTGCCTCCAACGCCAGTGGGTCGAGTTCCACGGCCAGCTCCGGCGCGGCGACGAGCTCGAACGCACCGTCGGGCGCGAGCGCCACGGCCACCCTGACCATGCAGTTCAACCAGCCGGTCAGCCTCAACCCGGCGCTCGGCGGGACCAACCAGTCCGACATCGACTTCGGCGCGCTGGACTACGACTCGCTCATCTTCCAGAACCCCGACGGGAGCTACCGACCCGACCTGGCCACGAGCTGGGGCTATGCCGCCGGCTCCAAGAACGAGGTGTTCAACCTGACCATCCGCAAGGGTGCGACCTTCTCCGACGGCTCCCCGGTCAACGCCAAGGCGGTCGCCGCGTCGCTGGAGTACTTCAAGGGCGCGGGCGGCGGCCAGGCGTCCTACATGGCCGCGCTCACCTCGGCGAAGGTCACCGGCCCCGACACGCTGAGCCTGCACTTCTCCGCGCCCGAGCCCGATCTGCCGTTCATCCTGTCCCAGTACCAGAACGCCGGCCAGATCATCGGTCCCAAGGGCCTCGCAGACCCCAAGATGCTCACCACGACCTCTGACGGCGCCGGGCCGTTCGTCCTGTCGAGCTCCCAGAGCATTGCCAACTCCTCCTACACCTTCACCCAGAACCCCCACTACTGGGATCTCCCGGCGGTGAAGTACAAGAGCGTGGTGGTCAAGGTCGTCGCCGACCCCCAGTCAGCCATCTCCGCCGCCCAGGCCGGTCAGATCAACGCGCTGACGAGCCTCGCCTCGACCAGCGGACCCCCGGCGAAGTCCGCTGGACTGACGGTCTACGGCGAGCCGTTCTCGATCGCCACGCTCGTGCTCATGGACCGAGATGCTCCGAGCTCGCCGCTCAGCAAGGTTGCGGTGCGTCAGGCCCTGAACTACGCAGTCAACCGCAGCTCGCTGGCCACCACGCTCGGTGGGTCTGATTCGGTTGCCACCGATGAGGTCGCGGTGCCCGGGGCGCTGGGTTACGACACCGCGATGGCCAACACCTACGCGTACAACATCGCCAAGGCCAAGCAACTGCTCGCGTCGGCTGGCTACCCCCACGGCTTCTCGCTCAACGTGGCCGACTGCGAGGCGCTGGATCCCAACGGGGACATCGGTGCAGAGCTCAAGAGCCAGCTGGCGCAGATCGGCGTGACCCTCAACCTCACCGAGACACCGTCGCCGGCACAGTTCGTACCGGCCGTGCTGTCGAAGAAGTACCAGGCCGACATCTGGCCGCTGTCCCAGAACGGTCAGGGCTTCGCTTGGTCGGTGAGGTTCGGGCTGGTGCCGATCACCAACGCGTTCAACTCCAACACCACGGCGCTGAACGCCCTGTTGAACACCGCCGGCGCGCTGCCGGCCGCCCAACAGGCTCCGGCGGATGAGAAGGTGGAGGACTACCTGGTCAAGAACGCCTGGTACGTGCCGCTGTTCTCGCTGTCCTCGATCTATGCGACCAAGGGTGTGACGAACGTGCAGGCGCCGTCTCTGCAGAACACGACGATCGATCCGGTCGTCCCGGGTGACCCCTCCGCCAGCTGGGCGCCGGGGGCGAGCAGCTAAGGGGGAGACCGTGACCCTGGCGCTCTACCTCCTGCGCCGCCTGCTGCTGGCGGTGCCCCTGCTGTTCCTGGTGTCGATCCTCACCTTCGTGATCGTCGCGCTCATCCCCGGGGATCCGGCGGTCCGGCTCCTCGGGGCCGGGCAGACCGCGGGGGCCTATCACGCCCTGGATCAGCGCCTGGGTCTGACCGAGCCGGTGCTCACTCAGTACTGGCACTGGCTCGATCACGTCTTCCACGGATCGCTGGGGATCTCTCTGTTCACCAATCAGACGGTGGGCTCGGAGGTCTCCCAGCGACTCGGGGTCACCCTCAGCCTGATCGTCGGCGCGACCCTGGTGTCCCTGCTCATCGGTCTGAGCCTGGGCATCGCCAGCGTGGTCTGGCGGGGAGTCATCGGACGCTTCGTCGACGCACTGTCCTGGGTCGGCTTCGCGGTTCCGAGCTTCTGGCTGGGTCTCATCCTCGTCGAGTTCATCGCCGTACGGGCCAAGCTGCTGCCGCCCTCGGGCTATGTCAGCCCGGGCGCGAACTTCGGGAGCTGGCTTGAGTCACTCGTGCTGCCGGTGCTCACGCTGGCGGCAGTCGGGGCCACCGGCGTGGCCAAGCAGACCCGCGACTCGCTGTCAGAGACGCTGAGCAGCGAATACGTCGCCGCCCTCCGCCTGGCCGGCCTGTCGGAGCGGACCATCCTGTTCCGCCACGCCCTGCGCAACGCGGCGATTCCGATCGTCACCAGCCTCGGGCTGTTCGCGGTGGCGATGCTCGGCGGCACCGTGCTGGTCGAGCAGGTGTTCGTCATGCCGGGCCTGGGCAGCCTGGCCGTACAGGCCGCCACCGACCATGACCTGCCGGTGATCGAGGGCGTGGTGGTCGTCTTCACGCTCATCGTGGTGGCGGTCAACCTGCTCATCGACTTCTCCTACGCCTGGCTGAACCCGCGCGTGAGGCTCGGCTCGTGAGCGCCACCAGCCCGCTCGACAACACCAACCTGACCGGAGTCGCCTCACCCGCGGCGGTCCGGAGCCCGCGCCCGCCGAGCATCATCCGCCGGGTGCTGACGCGTCCCATGGGCGCGGTGGCCCTGCTCGTCCTGTTGATCATCATCGTGGCGTGTGCGGCCGCGCCGCTCATCGCCCCCTACGGTCCCGACGTGACGACCACGGCGCTGCCGCTCAAGGGCCCGAGCATCCACCATCTGCTCGGCACCGACGAGCTGAGCCGCGACATCCTCTCGCGTCTGCTCTACGGCGGGCGCCCGATGCTCCTGGCCGCCGCCGAGGCGATGGCGATCGCCATCACGCTCGGCACGGTCCTCGGTGTCGTCGGTGGCTACCGCCGCGGCCTGACCGACCGCGCCATCTCGATCTGGTCGGACCTGATGCTGGCGATGCCGGTGCTGGTGGTGCTCATCGTCGTGGTCTCGGTCTACCCCCACAGCCTGTACCCGGCGATGATCCCGCTCGGCCTGATGCTGTCCGCCGCTCCCACCCGGGTGCTGCGCTCGGTCACGCTCGCCATGCGCGATGACCTGTACATCGAGGCTGCCCGGGTCAACGGGCTCAGCCACGCCCAGATCATGATCCGCCACGTGGTGCCCCGCATCCGCGGGGCGATCGTCGTCCAGGCGACTCTGGTCGGCGCCGTCGCCGTGCTGCTCGCCTCGGGCCTTGCCTTCCTCGGCTTTGGCGTCACCGTGCCGGCCCCGACGTGGGGGACGATGGTGGCCGAGGCGGCCACCCAGTACCAGCAGCAGCCCTGGTTCCTCGTGCCCACCGGCGGAATCATCACCATCACCGTGCTCAGCCTCGGCCTGCTTGGCGATGTCGTGCGCGACGCGGTGGCCGAGCAGTGGACCGGGATGCGCCCGCGCGCCCGCCGGCCCTGGGGTGCCGCGCGCCGGGCCAGGGCGGCTGCGCCCGCCGGCGTCTCCGCCCACCTCGCGTCGGGCGCCGAGGTCCGCGACTACGCCCCGGCCGTTCCGGAGAGCCTGGCTCCCGGGCTCGCCCAGCCCACAGCGGGCGAGCCGACGGTGGGCAGCGTCCTCAGCGTGCGTGACCTGCGCGTCAGCGCGCCGGGACCAGGCGGCGACCAACTGGTGCTCGTCGAGGGGATGAGCTTCGACCTGATCCGCGGGCGGACGCTGACCATCGTCGGCGAGTCCGGCTGTGGCAAGTCCGTCACCGCCCGGGCCCTGCTCGGGGTCATCCCGGCCGGCGGGCAGGTCGCCGGCAGCGTCCGCTTTGGCACCGAGGAGCTCGTCGGCGCATCCAACGGCCGGCTGCGGGCGGTGCGGGGACGGCGCATCGGCTTCATCGGCCAGGAGCCCACGGCCGGACTCGACCCGAACCAGCCCGTGGGCGCAGCGCTCATGGAGGTCGTCCGCGCCTACCGCGGCGGGAGCCGGCGCGCCGCGCGCGAGCGGATGCTGATGCTCCTGCGTCGGGTCCAGATCCCTGATCCCGAGCGGGTCGCCAAGCTGTATCCGCACGAGATCTCCGGCGGAATGGCTCAGCGGGTGACCATCGCCCGGGCCCTGGCCGGTGAGCCCGAGGTGATCATCGCGGACGAGCCGACGACTGCCCTGGACGTGACCGTCCAGGCCGAGATCCTGGCGCTGCTGCGGGCCTTGCAGCTCGAGACCGGTATCGCGGTGCTGTTGATCACCCATGACTGGGGGGTGGTGGCCGGCCTCGCCGACGACATCATCGTCATGTACGCGGGCCAGGCGGTCGAGACCGACGAGGCCGGTGGCGTCTTCCACCGTCCCGGCCATCCCTATACCGACCGGCTGCTGCGCTCTGATCCCCATGGCGCAGCGAGCGGCAGCCTGCTGCCGGCCATTCCCGGCAGCGTGCCGGCGCCGAACCTCTGGCCCCAGGGCTGTCGCTTTGCCGATCGCTGCCCGTTGGTCAGCGACGAGTGCCGCAGCGGGCCGGTGGCCATGGTCGTCACCGAGGCCGGACACGGCGCCCGCTGCATCCACACCGATCAACTGGAGGTCGCCCAGTGAACGTCACCGACAGCCGCCCGAGCGCGACGCCGGCCCCCGTCGAGGTCGCGCCGCTGCTGGCCGTTCGCGACCTGGGCGTCGTGTTCGGCCGCGGGCCCCGGCGCTTCCACGCCCTCCAGCACGTCAGCCTGGACGTGATGCCCGGCGAGACGCTGGCGGTGGTGGGCGAGTCCGGCGCGGGCAAGTCGACGCTCGGGCGCGCGGTGCTCGGCCTGGTCCCGGTCAGCGAGGGGACGATCAGCTTCGACGGTGAGGACATCACCCGGGCGAACCGACGCACGCGGGTCGGGCTGTCCAGTCGCCTTCAGGTCGTCTTCCAGGACCCCTACCGATCGCTCAACCCGGCGCGCACCGTGGGCAGCGCGCTGGCCGAGCCGCTGATCGCCCAGCACCGCTCGCGCGCGGAGATCCGTCAGCGCATGGGCGAGATGCTCGAGCGCGTCGGGCTCCCGGCCGATGCCGGTGAGCGCTATCCGCGTCAGTTCTCCGGCGGCCAGCGCCAGCGTCTGGCCATCGCCCGGGCGCTCATGGTCTCACCCGAGCTGATCGTCTGTGACGAGGCGCTCAGCGCCCTGGATCTGTCGATCCAGGCCCAGATCATCAACCTGCTCATCGAGCTGCGGCGCGACCTCGGTCTCGCCTACCTGTTCATCGGCCATGACCTCGCAGTCATCCGCCACCTGGCCAACCGGGTGGTCGTCCTGCGCCAGGGCGAGGTGGTGGAGAGCGGCCGCGTCGAGCAGGTGTGCGAGGCGCCCGCCGAGGAGTACACCCGCATGCTGATGGACGCCGCCCCGGTGCCCGACCCCGAGCGCGAGCGCGCCCGGCTCGACCTGCGCGCCCGCCGCGTCGCCGAGTCGGGATGAGCTCGCTCGCCGAACGGGCCGGCGCTCTCGAGATCGCCTGTCTCGGACCCGACGACGGCCAGGGCGAGCCGCTCGGCACCGCCTATCTGGCCCGCAACGGGCGCGGGATCGACCTGGAGCCCTACGGATATGTCGAGACCGAGTGGCTGGTCAGCGGGCAGGCCTGCCCGTGGGTGTGGGACCAGGACTCCACCGGTGCCGCGGGGGAGCCGCTCGCCTTCGTCACCCGCGTGCTGGTGCGCGCGCCGGCCGACCCCGAGCGCTTCAGCGGTGCCGTGCAGATCGAGCCCCATCATCCCGACGACGATCGCGCGCTCAGCTGGGCACAGATCGCGCCCTGGATCCTGCGTTCCGGCCACGCCCACGTCGGCGTCACCCAGGAACCCGCGGTGATCGCCGATCTGCAGGAGTGGGATCCCGAGCGCTACGCCAGCCTGTCGCTGCCCGACAGCGGAATGCGCTGGGAGATCGTCGGGCTCATCGCCTCCGCTATCCGCCACGGAAGCCTCCCGCCGTTCGGCGATCTGGCGGTCGACCGGGCGTTCCTGTCGGGCTGGTCGATGACCGGCACGTTCTGTCGCACCTTCCTCGGTGAGGGCTTCCACGAGGCCAGCGCCGGCCCCGGCGGGCCGGCCATCGACGGCTATGTGATCTGCATCTCCTCCGGTGGCGCAGGCCGGGCCGGCTACGGCAGCCCCGGGACGCCGCACCCGATTCCCCTCGACGATCCACGCCGCCGGGTCGGCGGCCATGACGTACCGGTGTTCGAGCTGCTGTCGGAGTCCGAGTCAGAGACCCACGGGTCGGTCATGCGCCCCGACAGCGACGCGCCCGAAGATCCCTACCGCTTCTACGGCGTGGCCGGTTCGGGCCACATCAATGGCGGGGTACCCGACCCGACCACCAACCGGGTCCAGCGTCGCGAGCGCGGGGCGCCCTCCCTGCCCCGAGAGATCGTCGAGGCGACCTCCGACGGGCGCATGGACGCAGTGGCCCGCGGAGTGTTCGCCCTCATGGACCGCTGGGTCGCCGAGGGGACCGTCCCGCCGCACGCGGAGCCGTTCGCGTTCGCCGAGTCCGGCCCCCACGGTCACATGCCCGAGTCCCGTCCCCTCGCCCGGGACGCCGATGCCAATGTGCTCGGTGGGGTCCGCACCCCGTGGGTGACGGTGCCGCTGGCCGGCTACCTGCCGCACTCCACGCCGGCTCCCGGCCGGTGCCTGCCCGCTGAGCACGCCCCCTACAGCGACCCGGCACTGCTGGCCGACCTGATCGCCCACATGGAGCCCTTCAGCCCCGAGGAGCTGCGCCGGCGCTACACGAACTCCGAGAACTATCTGCTCGCCTACACCGAGGCCGTCCGTGACGCCGTCGCCGCCGGCTGGCTGCTGGCCGAGGACTCCACCGAGCTGATCGACGACAAGGCGCGCACCTGTGGCAGCTGGTGAGCTCGACTGGCGCACTCCCCTGCGCGCGGCCGTCACCGACCCGGTGGCCGCTGCGCGTGAGGTATCAGCCGTTGGGAAACCGGTGATTGCCCTGGTCGGCGCCAGCGTCCCCCGCGCGCTGGCGCTCGCCGTCGGTGCGCACCCCCTTCGCCTGAGTCCGCGGCGCATCACCGCGCCGGAGATCTCGGCGCTGGTGCCGGGACTGGAGGCCGACCTGCCCACGGAGATGACCGGACTCATCAGCGCGCTGGCCGCCGGCACGCTCGATTGGATGGACGGGCTCGTCATCGCCCGGGATTCCGAGGCGCACACCAAGCTGTTTCAGGTCCTGCGCGAGTTGCGCCGGCTGGGCCTGCTGCCCGAGACGCCGCAGCTGGCGTTTCTCGACATCGCGCGGCTGCCCGGACGTCCCGCGGCACGCTACAACCGCCTGCGCCTCACGGAGCTCATCGCCCAGCTCGCCGCCTGGACCGGTCGCGGGGCTGACCGCGTCGACCTGGCCGGCGCGGTCACCCAGACCCGCGCCACCGCCGCACGGTTGGGACGACTCAACCTCGCCCGGCGCCAGCGCCGCCTCAGCGGCAGTGACTTCCTCACCGCCGCGCTCGCCTCGGAGATCATCAGCGACGATGTCTTCGCCCGGCTGATGGAGACCGCACTGGCGGAGCTGTCGTCCGCCGCGCCGGCGGATCCGCGTCGCAGGATCCTGCTGAGCGGATCGGCGATCGACGATCCCCAGGCCTACCGCGTCCTCGAAGCTCTCGGCGCCGACATCCTCGGTGAGGACCACGAACTGGGTGAGGCGTTGGCCCTGGCCCCGGAGCTGACGGCCGACCCGGTCGACGGGCTGGCCGATTGGCTCATCGAGGCCCCCCACGGTGCAGCCCGCAGCGGGCTGGCCGAGCGCGTGGCTCGCGCCCGGGAGCTGGCCGATGCCAGCGGCGCCGAGGCCCTGGTGCAGCTGATCGTCGCCACCGAGAGCGCCCCGCGCTGGGAGACCGCCGCGCTGGGCGAGGCCCTCAGACCGCAGCTGGCGCTGGCCACGGTGGCGCTGTCAGGCCGCGGCGCCAGCAGCGATATGGACCGGGAGGCGCTAGCCGCCGGTCTGGCGAACGTCGGGGGAGGGATCGGCATTGGCTGAGGGCACGGCGCTGCGCCGGCGGCCCGAGCTGGCCTGCACCCGGGACTTCTCCCGCTACCAGCGTGAATGGTTCGCTCAGGTGCGCGAGCGGGCGCTGGCCGGTGAACCCTTCGCCGTGTTGAGCGCCGACTCCCCGCACGAGATCTACCGGGCGATGAACATCCCCTACGTGGTGCTGCAGTGGTGGTCCTCGATCATCGCCGCCAAGCAGCGCGCCCCCGACTACCTGGCCGCGCTGGCCGCTCACGGCTATCCCGATGACAGCGACCAGTACAACTCACTCGCCCTCGGTGAGCTGCTGTCGGGCGAGAGCTCCGCAGATGCCCCCTGGGGCGGGCTGCCGCGCCCGGCGATCATCCAGACCGCCACCTCATCCGATGCGATGCGCCAGCTGTTCGAGAGCTGGGCGGCGGCGTCGGGCGCGCACTTCGTCGGCCTCGAGCGCAGCGTCGACCCGCGGCTCGACATCTCAGAACGGTGGTGGGAGGAGATGCCCGCCCACTGGGACAGCTTCGTCGACTCACCGCGCCTGGATCTGCTGGAGCAGGAGCTCATCGGGCTGATCGCGGTGCTCGAGCAGATCACCGGTCGGCGCTTCTCCGAGACGCGCTTTGGCGAGGCCATGGAGCTGGCCAACCAGCAGGCCCGGCTCAACCGTGCCACCCGGGATCTGGTGGCCGCCACCGTGCCGGCCCCCGTGTCGATCGCCGAGACCATGCCGGCGGTGATGATCCCCCAGTGGCACCGCGGCAGCGTCTGGGCCCGAGACGCCGCCCAGCGTCTGCACGACGAGGTCGCCGAACGTGTCCGCACCGGCCAGGCCGCCCTGGCCGACGAGCAGGTGCGGCTGATGTGGCTGGGACGGGGCCTGTGGTCGAGCCTCGGCCTCTATCAGGCCCTAGGCGAACGCCACGGGGCGGTGTTCGTCTGGTCGATGTACCTCGGGCTCGGTGCCGACGGCTACGAGCGCCGCCTCGAGGGCCAGGATCCGTTGCGTGCGCTGGCGGCCCGCTTCGTCTCGGTCGGGGATGAGCTGCGGATGCCGACCTGGTCAAGCGCCTGGCATCTCCAGGAGGCGCGCCGACACGGCATCGACGGTGTGGTCAGCCTGGGGGAGGAGGACTCCTTCAGCGTCTACGCGCTCGAGTCCGCCGGCATCCCGGTGCTGTCGCTGGCGGCCGACAACGTCGATCGCCGCACCTGGAACGAGGATCAGCTGCTCGCCGAGGTCGGCGACTTCATCGAACGACGGGTCCGGCCCGTCGCGGACAGGAGACGGACCCATGACCACCACTGACCCCCGCGCCGAGGACACGGCGCGCAGCGACCAGGACGAGGGCCCGCTCAGCGGCATCCGCGTCATCGACCTCACCCGCGCGTTGGCCGGGCCGTTCTGCACCCTCGTTCTGGCGGGGCTGGGCGCCGACGTGATCAAGGTCGAGGACCCCAGTGGTGGCGACATCTCGCGCGGCAACTCGCCCTACGTGGGCGCCGACGGCCTCAGTCTCGCCGCCGGTGGTCCCGACGATCTCTCCCTCGCCCTGCTCACCCGGTGCCGGGGCAAGCGCTCCCTCACGCTCGACCTCAAGCGTCCCGACGCCCCGTCGGTGTTCGCCGACCTGGTCGCCTCCGCCGACGTGGTGGTGGAGAACTTCTCGGCCGGAACCGCGGACCGCCTCGGGGTCGGATACGACGCCGCCCGGACGGCGAACGCGTCGGTCATCTACTGCTCGATCTCCGGCTTCGGGGCGGGCAACGACCCCGGCGTCCGCGCCATGGACACCATCATCCAGGCGCTCAGCGGCGCGATGATGACCTCGGGAGCCCCCGAGGACCCGCCGGTGCGCGTCGGCATGCCCCTGGCGGACGTGCTCACCCCGGTGTGGGCGGTCGTGGGCATCCTCGCCGCCCTGGCGCGGCGCGATCGCAGCGGCGTCGGAGACCACGTCGACGTGTCCATGCTCGGTGTGCTGACCTCGCTCGTGGCGACCGAGGACTGGTCGGCGCTGGAGGCCCTCGGCCAGCCGCTGCGCACCGGGCCGACCCTGCCGCGCCTGGCCCCCTTCGGGGTGTACCGCTGTGCCGACGGTTACTTCGCCATGGTCGCCCCCCAGGACAAGCTCGCCCAGCTGCTCTTCGACGCCATGGGTCGGCCGCACCTCGGGTCCGATCCCCGCTTCGCCACCCGCGACGCGCGCGTCCACCACGACACGGTGCTCACCGCCGAGATCGAGGATTGGAGCGCGGAGCTCAGCGTCGAGCAGGCCGTCGACGCGCTCGCCGCCGTCGGCGTGCCGGTCGCTCCGGTGCGCGAACCCACCGCGGCGGTGGACGACCCGCGGGTGGTGGCCCGTGGGGAGACCCTGGCGGTCGAGCACCCCAGCTTCGGACCCATCGACGGGCTGCGCACCGCTGGCATTCCCATCACCCTCACCAATTCCCATATCGGCTTCAGCCGACCGGCACCGCGTCTCGGCGAGCACACCGAGGAGGTCCTCGCCGAGGCGGCCGCAGCCAAGGAGGACACGCCATGACCATCACCGAGGACTTCGACGCCACCGCCCCCGAGGGGTGGGGCGACGCCCACGCGGAGATGCGCGATCTGCGCGGACGCTGCCCGGTGGCGCACTCCGACGCCTTCCGCGGCTTCTGGATGCTGACCCGCCATGCCGACATCGCCGCGGTCCTGCACGAGCCCGAGACCTACGTCACCTCGGTGCAGAACATCGTGCCCAAGGTCGCCTTCACCGGGCGCAGACCGCCGCTGCACCTCGATCCGCCCGAGCACACCCCCTACCGCAGCGCGCTCAACCCGTTCTTCACCCACGCGAAGGTGGCGGCCCTCGCCCCGCACGTCCGCGCGTCGGTGGTCGACCTGCTCACCCCGCTGATCGACGCGGGCGACGTCGACTTCTGCCGCGACTTCGCCCATCCCCTGCCCGGTCTCATCTTCGCCGAGTTCTTCAATCTGCCACTGGATAAGGCGATGGAGATCCGCGAGGTGACCAAGGGCTACACCGCGGCGCTGAATGAGTTCTCCGACGACCTGGTCAAGGCGGCCAGCCTGAAGCTCTACGGGATCGCCCAGGGTCTCATCGACGATCGCAAGGCCCATCCCATGGCGGTCGAGGAGGACCCCACCAGCGCGCTGCTGGCCGCCACCTGGAACGGCGAGCCCCTTCCCGAGGACATGGTGCTCGGGACCCTGCGTCAGTTCATCGTCGTCGGGATGGTCGCCCCGATCGTCTTCCTCGGCAGTGTGCTGGTGCACCTGGCTGAGCATCCCGAGGTCCACGCCCAGCTGCGAGCCGAGCCCGAACGCATTCCCGCCGCGGTGCTCGAGTACCTGCGCCTGTTCACCCCCTACCGCGGCTTCGCGCGCACCGCCACTCACGAGGTCGAGATCCGGGGCCAGACCATCAGCCCGGGGGAGCCGATCGCCCTCGCCTACGCGTCGGCGAACCGGGATGAGGAGGTCTTCCCCGACCCCGACGCGTTCATCCTCGACCGACCCAACATCGGCCGCCACCTCGCCTTCGGCGCCGGGGCGCACCGCTGCGCCGGGGCGCCGCTGGCCACCGAGATGATCCGGATCACCCTGGAGGAGCTGGTCACACGGACCGCCCGAATCGAGATCACCGGGACGATCGGCATGAGCGGCTGGCCGGAGATCGGCACGTTGTCGGTTCCCGCCCGTCTGCACTCGGCCCCCCAGGAGAACCCACGGTCATGAGCCACAGCACGCGCGCCGCCGACTTCGACCCGCTTGATTCCGCCTTCTCCGAGGATCCCTATCCGACCTGGGCGCGGCTGCGCGAGAGCTGTCCGGTGGCCCGCGGGGATCGCTGGGACTTCTGGGCCCTCACCCGCTATGAGGACGTCAAACAGGTCAGCCGCCAGTTCAAGACCTTCACCTCCTCGCGGGGCATCACCGTCCCGAGCAATCCGGTGTCGGGCCGCCGCGCGCCCCTGCACTTCGATCCGCCCGAGCATCCGCTCTATCGCCGCCCCCTCAACGCGGTGTTCTCCGCTCAGGCCGTCGACGCGCTCGCCGGGGAGATCACCGACCTCGCCCGCGGGCTGGTGGGTCAGTTGGTGGACGCCGGGGGCGGGGATGTGGTGGCCGGGCTGAGCTCGCCCCTCACCGCTGCGGTATTCGGGCTGTTCATCGGCGTCGAGTCCCGGGAGGCGCTCGAGCTCAACCGCCACTCCGAGCGCTTCGAATGGGCCCAGGGACACCGCGAGGGCGCCGTCGCCGAGGAGGAGAACCTCTTCCTCTACGCCTGGTGTCGCGACCTGGTCGCCGCCCGGCGCGCCGAGCCGCTGGCGCCTGACCGCGACATGATCAGCGCGCTGCTGGCTCTGTCGATCGACGGGGAGGGCCTGAGTGACGAGTTCATCGCCGGCAGCCTGCGCCAGCTGCTCATCGCCGCCCACGTCGCCCCGACCGCGGCGATCGCCTCCGCGGTCAAGCATCTCGCTCAGCACCCCGAGCTCCAGGCTCAGCTGCGCGCGGCGCCCGAGCGCGTGCCCGAGGCGGTCGAGGAGTTCCTGCGTCTCTACACGCCCAACCAGGGGTTCTCCCGCACCGCGGTGCAGGAGACCTGCGTGCACGGGCAGGCGATCGCGGCCGACGAACAGGTCGCACTCGTGCTCACCTCCGCCAACCGGGATGAGGCCATCTTCGAGTCACCGGACGAGTTCATCCTCGGCCGGGACCCCAACCCGCACATCGCCTTCGGCCACGGCGCGCACAAATGCGCGGGCCAGCCGATCGCGCGGGCGGAGATGACCGCCGCCCTCACCGAGCTGCTCGGCGCCACCGCGCAGATCACGCTTGGCGAGCGTGAGGCGCCACTGCTCTGGCCGCTCTATGGCCCCGAGGTCCTCGAGGTCAGGCTCGAGCCGCGCGAGCCCCGTGTCTGATCGCCTGTAGCCCAGGTAGTCTCGTCAGCGATGGCAGTTCAGCCGAAGCAGTCTGAGGATGCCGGTGTTTCGCCAGCGGCACACCCCCGGGTGCGGCCGATCTACGCGGCCGGCGAGCTCGACAACGTCGTACGCCGCCTGCTGCGCAAGCGCCTGGCGCCGCTCGGGCTGACCATCACCGAGTTCACCGCCCTGGCGGTCATCGAGGCCCAGCCGGGGATGTCGAACGCCCAGCTGTCGCGGCGCTCCTTCATCACGCCCCAGGCGATGAACGAGGTGCTCTCCTCCCTGGAGGGCAAGGGCCTCGTCGAGCGCGCCGACGTCAACGGCGGCAGCGGCAACGGACATCACCGCGCCCGCGGGGCGACCGTCTCCAGGCTCGGGCGCAAGCGTGTCCAGCAGTGTGCCGAGATCGTCGCCGACATCGAGGACGTGGCCTTCGCCGGCGTGCCCGAGGAGATGACCGAGCAGCTCGGCACGATCCTGCGCCAGGCCGCCTACCGCCTGCGCAACACCACCTGAGCCGCGCACCGCGCGTCTGTATATTCAGGTGCGGAGAGAGTTCATGTGTTCGGATCGCGTACATCACCATGGCTGAGCTGACCGACCTGTCAAGCGCCATCGCCACGCTCGTCCACGACGGCGACAGCGTGGCCCTGGAGGGCTTCACCCACCTCATCCCGTTCGCCGCCGGACACGAGATCCTCCGCCAGAACCGGCGTGAGCTCGAGCTGATCCGGATGACCCCGGACATCCTCTATGACCAGATGATCGGGGTCGGCGCGGCCGCCAAGCTGGTGTTCTCCTACGCCGGCAACCCGGGCGTGGGCTCGCTGCACCGTCTGCGCGACGCCATCGAGAACGGCTGGCCCCGTCCGATCGCCATCGAGGAGCACTCCCACGCCGGCATGGCCAACCGCTGGGCGGCCGGCGCGGCGAAGCTCCCCTTCGCGGTGATGCGCGGCTACCGCGGCACCGACCTCATGGCGCACACGCGCGTGGAGCCGATCACCTGTCCCTTCACGGGTGAGGAGCTCGTCGCCGTCCCGGCGCTCAACCCCGACGTGTCCATCGTCCACGCCCAGGAGGCCGACCACTACGGCAACGTCCAGCTGTGGGGCATCCCCGGCGTGCAGAAGGAGGCGGTCCTGGCCGCCAAGCGCTCGCTGGTCACCGTCGAGCGGATCGTCGCCGACCTCGTCCCGCGGCCCGGCGGCGTGATCATCCCCAGCTGGTGCATCGACGCGGTCGCCGAGGCGCCCGGGGGCTCGCTGCCCTCCTACAGCCTGGGGATCACCGCACGGGACAACGACTTCTATGTGGAGTGGGACCGCATCAGCCGCGACCGCGACAGCTTCACCGCGTGGATGAACGAGCACGTGCTCGAGGAGGTCACCGCGGCATGAGCGCCGTCGGAGCTCCCCCCACCAGCGGCGAGATCCAGACGATCGTCGCCGCCCGCTCACTCGCCGGGAAACGGTCGTGCTTCATCGGGGTCGGCCGCCCGAGCACCGCGGCGCTGCTCGCGCGCGAGATCATCAACCCGGACCTGGTCCTCGTCTATGAGTCGGGCACCATCGGGGCCAAGCCCTACCACGTGCCGCTGTCGATCGGCGACGGAGAGCTCGCCGAGACCGCCGACTTCATCGTGTCGGTACCGGAGATGTTCAACTACTGGATCGGCGCCGGCCGGGTCCAGGTGGCCTTCCTCGGCGCCGCCCAGGTCGACCGTCACGCCAACCTCAACTCGACGGTGATCGGCGACTATGACCACCCCAGGACCCGCCTGCCGGGGGCCGGCGGTGCGCCGGAGATCGCCACCGGCTGTCCCGAGGTCGTCGTCATCGCCCCCCACTCGACGCGCACCTTCGTGCCCGAGCTCGACTTCCTCACCACGGTGGGTGACCACACGACGCTGGTGATCACCGACCTCGGAGTGCTCGAACCGCGCGACGGCGAGCTGACCCTGACCGCGATCCACCCCGGCGTCAGCGTCGATCAGGTGCAAGAGGCGACCGGCTGGGAACTCAGGCTCGCGCCCGAGATCGCCACCACGCCGGCGCCGAGTGACGAAGAACTCACCGCCCTGCGAGCGCTGCTCAACCGTGCCTGAGGCCTACCTCTACGACGGGATCCGCACGCCGTTTGGCAAGTACGGCGGTGCGCTGGCCAAGGTCCGTCCCGACGACCTCGCCGCCCACGTCGTCACCGAACTGCTCAAGCGCCACCCCGACCTCGATCCCACTGAGATCGACGAGATCATCTTCGGGGATGCCAACCAGGCCGGCGAGGACAACCGCAACGTCGCCCGCATGGCCGGCCTCCTGGCCGGCCTCCCCACCAGCGTGCCCGGCACGACGGTCAACCGCCTGTGCGGCTCCAGCCTCGACGCCGCCATGCAGGCCTCGCGGATGATCGAGACCGGTGACGCCCGTGCCGTGCTCGTCGGGGGGGTGGAGTCGATGAGCCGCGCACCCGGCATCCTGCTCAAGTCCGAGCGCGCATTCCCCAGCACCAACATGACCGTGCACTCGAGCACCCTGGGCTGGCGGATGGTCAACCCGAACATGGCGCCGCAGTGGTCGATCTCGCTCGGGGAGAGCACGGAGAAGCTGGTGGGGATCCACCACGTCTCCCGGGAGGACCAGGACGCCTTCGCCGTGCGCAGCCATCAGCTCACCGCCCGAGCCTGGGATGCCGGCTTCTATGACCCATGGGTGATCCCCGTCCCCGACACCGAGCTGACCCGCGACGAGAGCCTGCGGCCCGATTCATCCATCGAGAAGCTGGCCAAGCTCAAGCCGGCGTTCGTGACCGACGGCAGCGTCACCGCCGGGAACGCCTCGCCCTTGAACGACGGGGCGGGCGCGCTGCTCATCGGCGACGAGTCGCTGCCGGGGGAACCGCTGGCCCGGATCGTCAGCCGCGGCACCCACGCCGTGGACCCCGACATCTTCGGCATCGCGCCCGTCGAGGCGGCCAACACCGCTCTGGCCCGCGCCGGAATCGGCTGGAGTGACATCCGGGCCGTCGAGCTCAACGAGGCGTTCGCCGGTCAGTCACTCGCCTGCGTGCGCGCGTGGCCGGACCTGGACCCCGAGATCGTCAACGTCAACGGGGGCGCGATCGCCATCGGTCATCCGCTCGGGGCGTCGGGGGCGCGGATCCTCGCCGGCCTGGCCCATGAGCTCAGGCGCCGCGGCGGCGGCTACGGGGTCGCCGCGATCTGCATCGGAGTCGGACAGGGACTCGCCGTCGTCCTGGAGGTATGAGATGAGCAGCACCGACACACCCGCTGATACGACCGAGGTCGAGCAGATCTACGACCCGGTCGTCGACACCCCCACCAGCTACGAGCGGGAGGCCCCGGAGGCCCACCCCGCCATGGACGACGCGGGGTACAAGTCCACCCGGCTGCGCCATCCCACCCAGCCGCTCGTCTACCTGCCCCAGTCGCTCACCGAGATCACCGGGCCCCAGCTCGGTCCGGCCCGCATCCTCGGACCCCACGACCACGATCTCACGCTCCAGGGCGCCGACCGGCCGATCGGCGAGCGGATCGTCGTCTACGGCACCGTGCGCGACACCGAGGGCAAGCCGCTGCGCGACACCCTGGTGGAGATCTGGCAGGCCAACGCGGCCGGGCGCTACTTCCATCGCTGGGACCGCTGGGAGGCGCCGCTGGATCCCAACTTCCGCGGCGCCGGCCGGGCGGTCACCGACGCGCAGGGCCGCTTCGAGTTCATCACCATCAAGCCGGGGCCCTATCCGTGGGGCAACCACTACAACGCCTGGCGCCCCGCCCACATCCACTTCAGCCTGATGGGCCGCGCCTTCGCCCAGCGCCTGGTCACCCAGATGTACTTCCCCGGCGACCCGTTCTTCCCCTATGACCCGATCTTCAACGCGGTGCGCGACCCCGCGGCGCGCGAGCGGATGGTCTCGCGCTTCGACATCCACCGCACCGTGCCGAACTGGGCCCACGCGTACGAGTTCGACATCGTGCTGCGCGGCCCCGGGCAGACCCCGTTCGAGGAGGCGCACTGATGATCTTCCCCACCACTCCCTCCCAGACCGTCGGCCCCTACTTCGCCATCGAGCTGCCCTTCGAGGCGGGCATGTACGCCGTGGCACCCGGCACGCCCGGGGCGATCACGATCCGCGGCACCGTCTATGACGGCGAAGGCGTGGCGGTCCCCGACAACCTCATCGAGACCTGGCAGGCCGACCCCGACGGCCACTTCGCCGACCTGCGCGGCTACGGCGAGCCCTCGACGCTCAAGGGCTTCCGCGGCTTCGCCCGCGTCGGCTTCGAGGCCGGCGACGGCAGCTTCGAGATCCTCACGGTCAAGCCCGGGCGCGTCCCGGACCCCACCGGCGTCCTCCAGGCCCCCCACATCGACGTGTCGGTGTTCGCCCGCGGCATGCTCAACCGGACCGTCACCCGCATCTACTTCGCCGACGAGGCCGCGGCCAACGCCGAGGATCCCCTGCTGGCCCGGGTGCCGCCTGAGCGCCGCGGCACGCTCATCGCCGAGCCCGAGGGGGACGGCTACGTGTTCGACATCCACCTCCAGGGCGAGGGCGAGACCGTCTTCCTCGCCATCTGAGACGCTGGGGCGGATGAGCCTGCTCGGCCCGATCTTCGCCCGGGGCGGCGCCGGTGCCGCGTGCACCGACCTCGCCCTGCTCCAGGCGATGCTCGACGTCGAGGCGGCCCTGGCCCGCGGGTGCGCCGAGCGGGGCCTCATCCCCGCGGCGGCGGCCGAGGCGATCGCCAGGGCGTGCGTGGCTGAGCGTTATGACCTCGCCGCGCTCGGGGCCGAGGGCGCCGCCAACGCCCAGCCGGTGGTCGGGCTGGTCAGCGCCCTGCGGGCGGAGGTGGGGCCCGACGCCGCGCCCTTCGTCCACCACGGGGCCACGAGTCAGGACATCCTCGACTCCGCCCTCATGCTCGTGGCCAAACGCGCGCTCGCCCCGCTGTGT
Organism: Solirubrobacteraceae bacterium; assembly: GCA_965198695.1. Lineage (GTDB taxonomy): Bacteria > Actinomycetota > Thermoleophilia > Solirubrobacterales > Solirubrobacteraceae > Palsa-465. The sequence continues at coordinate 176,757 of CBDAPW010000006.1, forward strand.
GGCGACCTGCTCAGCGCGGCTGACCGCCTGGCCGACCTGGCCGCCGAGCACGCGCGCACCCCGATCATCGGCCGCACGCTCATGCAGGCCGCGCTGCCCACCAGCTTCGGGGCCAAGGCCGCCGGCTGGTTCACCGGCCTCGACGGCGCCCGCCACGGCCTGGCCCGCGTCGGCGCGGCGCTGCCGGTCCAGCTCGGCGGACCGGTCGGGGCACTCGAGGACCCTGAGCTGGTGGCTCGCGTCGGCGCCGAGCTGGGTCTGCGCGCACCCGTCCTGGCCTGGCACGGCGACCGCCGGCCCGTCGGCGAGCTGGCCGGCGCGCTCGGCGTGGCGGCGGGGGCGGTGGCGAAGTTCGCCGGCGACGTGATCCTCATGGCCCAGACCGAGGTGGGCGAGCTCTCCGAGACCGGGGAGGGCGGCGGCTCCTCCTCGATGGCCCACAAGCACAACCCGGTGCGCGCCATCTCCGCGGCGGCGTGTGCCCGGCAGGCGCCCGGCCTGGTCGCCACGCTGCTCGGCGCCATGGCCGGCGAGCACGAGCGGGCCGCCGGCGCCTGGCAGGCGGAATGGCAGCCGCTGCTCGAGCTCCTCACCGTGACGGGATCAGCGGCCAGCTGGGCCGCTGATCTCAGCGGCGCCCTCGACGTCGACGTCGACTCCATGCGCGCCAATCTCGGATCCGCCACCCTGGAGCCCGCCACCCTCGAGGCCACCGCGCGCCTCGTCACCGCAGCCCTGGAGGCCCGCCCATCATGACCGTCGCCCTGAACCACCGCATCGAGGGCCTGCCCGGCGCCCCCGTGCTCATGCTCGGCAACTCGCTGGGGACCGGCCTGGCGATGTGGGACACCGTCGCTGAGGAGCTCGCCGAGACCTTCCGGATCCTCCAGTTCGACCACCGCGGCCAGGGCGGCTCGCCGGCGCCCGACGGGCCCTACGCGATCGGGGATCTCGGCGCCGACGTCATCGCGCTGCTCGACGCGCTGGGCATCGACGCCGTCGACTACGCCGGGGTGTCGGTCGGCGGCATGGTCGGCCTGTGGCTCGCCGCCCACGCGCCCGACCGGGTCCGCGGGCTCGCCGCGTTCTGCAGCTCCGCCCACCCCGGCACCCCCGACGCCTGGCACGAGCGGGCCGCCACGGTCCGCGCGGCCGACAGCGTGGCGCCGATCGCCGACACCGTGGTCGGCCGCTGGCTCACCCCGGCGTTCGCCGAGCGCCACCCGGAGCTGCGCGACGAGCTCACCGCCATGCTCGCCGCGAGCCCGGCCGGCGGCTACGCGGCGCTGTGCGACATGCTCGCCGCGCTCGATCTCCGGGCGGACCTGGCGGCGATCGTCGCCCCGACCCTGGTGGTCGGCGCCGCCCAGGATCAGGCGCTGCCCGCCGACCCGCACAGCGAGACGATCGCCGCGGGCATCGCCGGGGCGCGCTATGAGCTGATCGACCCCGCCGCTCACATCCCCATGGTCGAGGCGCCCGACCGCGTCGCCGACCTCATCCGCGACCACTTCGGAGCCCCCCGATGACCGACCATTCCGAGCTGCCCGATCCCTACGACGCCGGCATGGCGGTGCGCCGTGAGGTGCTCGGCGACGCCCACGTCGACCGGGCGATCGCCAACACCGACGCGTTCAGCGAGCCGTTCCAGGACTTCATCACCCGCTATGCCTGGGGCAGCGTGTGGACCCGCGAGGGCCTTGACCGGCGCACGCGCAGCTGTATCACCCTGGCGCTGATGTGCGCGCTGGGCCATGACGACGAGCTGGCCATGCACGTGCGGGCCGCGCTGGGCAACGGCCTGAGCGCGGCCGACATCTCCGAGGTGCTGCTCCACACCGCCGTCTACGCCGGGGTGCCGGCGGCCAACTCGGCGCTGAAGATCGCTCGAGGTGTGCTGGAGGAGGAGGGAGCGCTCTGAGCGCGGTGCCCGAGGCCGATCCGCGCGACAGCGGCTATGTCCAGTCCCTCGACCGCGGCCTGGCGGTCATCCGCGCCCTCAACCCCGGGGTCGCCCAGACGCTCTCGGAGGTGGCGCGGGCGACCGGCCTGACCCGGGCCAGCGCCCGGCGCTTCCTCCTCACCCTGGAGAAGCTCGGCTACGTCCGCTCAGTCGACGGCCGCTTCAGCCTCACCCCCCAGGTGCTCGAGCTCGGCCACGCCTACCTGTCGAGCCTCACCCTGCCCGACATCGCCACGCCCCACCTCGCCGACCTCGTCGAGTCGGTGCATGAGTCCTCCTCGGTGTCGATCCTCGACGGCCCCGACGTCGTCTACGTGGCGCGCGTGCAGGCGCGGCGGATCATGAGCGTCGGCATCAGCGTGGGCACCCGCTTCCCGGCCCATCAGACCTCGATGGGTCGGGTGCTGCTCGCCGGGCTCCCGCTCGCCGCCCGCCGCTCCCTGCTCGCCGGGGCGAGCTTCGCCCCGCGCACGCCCCGGACCATCGTGACCCGCGCGGCGCTGGAGGCCGAGCTCGACCGCGTCGCCGAGTCGGGCTACGCACTCGTCGACCAGGAGCTCGAGGTCGGCCTGCGCTCGATCGCGGTGCCGATCCTCGGCGCGGACGCCAGCGTCGTCGCCGCCGTCAACCTGTCGGTGCCCGCCTCGGCGATGGCCCCGGCGGAGATGCGCAAGCGCCTGCTCGGCCCGTTGCGGGAGACCGCGGCGGCGATCTCGGCTGACCTGGCGCTCGCCGGCTGAGCCTCGTGGCCCCGTGATGCGGGGCCGCGATACGGCGCCACGGTAGGACGCCACGATTGGGCGCCGGGGGTCAGCGCTCGATGCCGCGCGCGGTCGCCAACGCCGCGTCGAGCAGGGTGCCGATCGGGGTGCGGCCTGAGCGACGACGCCACTCGTCGGCGGCGACGGTGAGACAGGCGAGGGTCGTGGCGACGATGGTGCCGGCCTCGAGCCGGGTGCGCTCGCGGGGTCCCGGCAGGCGCGCCATGAGGAGGGGGACGAGGTCGCGCTGCCACTGCTCGTGCTTCATCGCCACGGCGCTGCGCAGCGCTGGGGTGGCATCGAGCATGGTGGCGATCGCCAGGATCCGTCCGTCGTCGGCGTCGAAGGCCTCCACCTGGACTTCGAGGGCGCTGCGCAGGGCCTGCCAGGGCGACTCCTCGGCGGGCCGCTCGGCCAGGCGTTCGACGACCTCCTGACCCACCTCGTTGAGGCCGCCGACGACGATCTCCTCCTTGGTCGCGAAGTGGCGCGAGACGGTCCGGCTGGACATGCCGGCGGCGGCGATCTGCTCGAGGCTCGATCGTCGAGGAGCTCATCTACACCGCGCTCCACCCCTACGGCGGGATCGCCGTGGCGAGCAAATCGGGCCTGCTGCGCCCGGGACCGGCCCACGCGCTGCCGCCGGCGTGTGGGCGGCCCGACTACCTGCGCCAGCAGCTCCACAAGATCCTGCGGCGCCTCGAGGTCGACCAGCTCGACCTGTGGTACCTCCACCGCATCGACCCCACCGTGCCCGCGGCAGATCAATTCGCCGTGCTGGCCGAGGCGCGGGATCAGGGGCTCGTCCGCCACGTCGGTCTCTCCGACGTCAGCGTCTCAGAGCTCGAGGCCGCCCGGGAGGTGGTTCCGATCGCCGCGGTCCAGCAGCTGTTCAACCTCACCCAGCAGGCCGACACCGAGGTCCTCGACTACTGCGAGGCCCACGGCATCGCCTACGTGACGTTCTTCCCGCTGGGCGCGACCGGCGAGCTCGAGTCGGCCGGCACCCTCGAGCGCATCGCCGCCGAGCATGAGGCGACGGTCACCCAGGTCGCCCTGGCCTGGCTGCTGCAGCGCTCACCGGTGATCTGCGCCATCCCCGGGACGAGCTCCCTCGCCCATCTCGAGGAGAACGTCGCCGCCGCCGACCTGGTGCTCAGCGACGCGGACATGGAGGCGCTTGCGCGCTGAGGCGCCAGCGCACCCTATATCCATAGACACGGTCGATGTAGGAAATAGATGAGAACGATTTGCTCTATGTGGGCTTCGCGGAATAGGTTGGCCCTCGCGTAACTGATCGTCCGTGGTCCAGGCCGGATCGGCGTCGCTTCATCCGAGGGAGAGAGATGTCTGAGATTCGGGCGCCGCGGCGCTGCAGTGGTACGTGTGGCGGCTCCGCGTTCGATGGCAGAGCCATCTTCGGGGCGCTGACACCAGGGCCGAAGCGCGTGGCGCTCGGGGTCGCCGTGGTGGTTTCGGTCCTGCTGCTCGGGCTGACGGGAGGGATCAGCTCTGCACTGGCCGCTCCCGGGCAAGCTTCGGCCTCGTGCTCGACTCCGACGCCGGTGAGCACCATCCCGACGAACCCATTCGGGTCCAACGTCACCATCTTCAACGCGTCGGAGTCGGTCGCCACCATCAACGCGGCGTTGTCTGCACCGTCGACGCCCGCGGCTCACGAGTTCTTCTTCCTACCGGGCACCTATGGTGACGCCGCGGCGACTCCGGCCACCGCCACGACGAGCAACACCATCGACGCCCAGGTCGCGAGCGGCGCCGTGGTCGCCGGGCTCGGCGCGAGCCCGTGCGACGTCGTGATCAACGGCAACCTGGGCATCTACAACGACGGCCTGGCGATCCGACCGAGTCAGCTCGAGAACCTCACGATCAACCCGATCGAGGCCGGGGATCCGGCCGACACGATGACCTGGTCCACCTCACAGGAGGCGACCTGGCGACGCGTCAACCTGCTCGGCAACCTGCTCGAGGCCGCGCTGCCCTACTCCACCGGTCTCTGCTTGACGGCCTGTGCCCCGTTCCCCGGGTCGGGGATCAACGCCAGCGGTGCCGTGGAGAACGGTTTCGAGATCGCGAACTCCGACATCACCGGAGATGTCATCGACACCGACGCTCAGAACACCCCCGGTGCCTCGGGCCTGGATGGCAACTCCGACCCCTACATCCAAGGGAGTTACATCGGCGGAGCTCAGGGCTTTGGTACCGACACCATGTTCGCCGGCGATACCGGCAACGTGCCCGCGACCGACTTCGGGCCTGCCGTGGGGGCGCAGCCGGCGGGCTCCAACGTCGACGTCCCGGACCTCCCGGTGGTCCGTGAATCACCCTTCGTGTACTACAAGGACGGCCAGTTCGATGTGTTCGACCCGGCCGTCCAGTTCGACCGCCAGGGGTATGACTGGCGCCTGCACTCCGGTACCTCGCTGCCGCTGAGCGACTTCTACCTCGCCAACGCGACCACTGACACCGCGACGACGATCAACGCCGTGCTCGCGAGCGGCCGGGATGTCGTGCTCGAGCCGGGCGCCTACTCAATCGCGTCGCCCCTGACGGTGCCCAAGCCTGACGAGGTCATCCTCGGTCTGGGCGAGGCCACGGTCACCGCCGCGGCGAACACCGCGACGATTGTGGTCAACGACGCCGCCACGGGCACGATTCTGGCCGGCTTCTCCGCCAACGGCCAGGGGTTCAATCCCGTCACCAACCCCGGCCCCTACGCGCCGAACCAGATCGAGATCGGCAATACGCCGAACGCCGCCGGCCAACGTCAGGACCCGACCAGCCTCAACGACATCAGCACGATCAGCAACTCGACGACGGACGAGTTGATCGACCAGAACTACGTGCTGCAGAACCAGGCCGAGGTCCAGTCGAACAACAACAGCGGGAACGGGTACACCACGGTCAACTGGCCGGCTGAGTCCAGCAGCGATTACGGCGTCGTGGTCAACGGCAACCACGTCACCATGGAGGGCATCTGGCTCGAGCACTTCAAGATGACCGAAGCCACCTGGAACGGCAACCGTGGTCAGGTCATCTTCCTCGAGAACGAACTGCCCCTGACCATTCCCTACTCGGCCGCCGGCGTCCAACCGAGCTTCTGGATGCAGAGCAGCAGCTTCGACGGCTATCCGAGCCTGGCCGTGGCCCCGAGCGTCAGGTCGTTCACGCTGACGGGCTTCCAGTCCTGGAGCCGCTTCGGGAGCGGCTGCTACTGCCTGGTCACCAGTCTGATCACGGTGCCGGTCAAGCCGAACGTGGCCATCAACGATGTCTTCAGCGGTCAGATCCTCGGCTCGGCGTCCCTGTCCGGCGGTTCGACGGCGGTGGGACCGGGATTTCCGGACTTCTCCGGCGCGACCCAGGGCGGCGTGCTGAACGTGATCAACCACGACGGCGTGTCGTCCTACATCCCCTACAACCCCGCGATGAGCGCCACCTTCACGGCCACGACGAGCTCGGGGTCCGAGACGCTGACGAACGTGTCGCAGTTCACTGGCATCACCGTCGGCTCGGTGGTCGGGGCGGCGGATGTTCCATTCGATACGACCGTGAGCGCGATCAACACGTCCGCTGACACCTTGACGTTGAGTGCCCCGCCGACCGGTTCGGGCAACGTGGGGGAGTCGATGACCGCATCCGGTCCCGGATACGACCGCTTCGTCGCCACCACCAACGGCAGCAGCTCCGTGACCCTGACACCCGGGGCGGCATCGAGCTTCGAAGGGCTCGCGGTCGGATCAACCGTCTCCGCACCAGATATCGCCGGTGCCCAGACCGTCACCGGTATCAACTCGGCTGCCAACACGTTCACGCTCAGCGCGCCGGCGTCGGGAAGCCACACGTCCGAGACGCTGATCTCGAACGGTCCCGGGTACATGCCGGCCCTGGCCTGGGTCGGGAGCTCGGCGTACCCACACTCTGACGTCTACGGTCACGGGGTTACCACCCGGATCGTCCACTTCTCGGGTGGGACCGGCGTCTACGACGAGGGGTAGGCAGTCACCTCCGCGGTCGCGGGCCAACGCGGCCTGGCCGCACCGCCAGGGAGAGCGGCCAAGTCCTATCTCCGGGTGACCTAGATTGCTCCGGTGATGGATTCGAGGTCTCTCAACACGGTAGATCTCAATCTGCTCAAGGCGCTGGATGCGCTGTTGCGCGAGCGGAGCGTCACGCGCGCAGCCGAGCGCGTGTCGATCAGCCAACCATCCATGAGTGCCGCGTTGGCGCGGCTGCGTGAGTTGTTCGACGATGAGATCCTCGTCAAGACGGGGCGGATCATGCGCCCCACCCCGTTCGCCCAAAGCCTGGCGCCCGACATTCACCGGATCGTCGCGGAGATCCAGGATCTGGTGGTGGGTGAGACGGCGCCCTTTGATCCCACCGTCGCTGACCACGTCTTCACCGTCCAGGCGACCGACTACGCGGCGGTCATCCTCATCCAGCCCCTCATGGCCGCGCTGGCGACGGAAGCGCCCAACATTCGTATCCAGCTGGAGTCCCGGGACATCGCGGACTACGGTGCGAGACTCGAGCGGAGGGAAATCGACCTCGCGATCGTTCCCGTTCGCTTCAGCGCCACGACCGGCCTGCCCCGGCAGGAGCTGTTCACCGATCGCTTCGTGGTGGTCGCCTGGCGTGAGAATGACGAAGTCTCTGACCCGCTGTCCTTCGAGCAGCTCGATCGCCTGCCCTACCTCTCCTACCGACTGGGTCCGCTCGAGAACATGGTCGACATCCGCCTGGAGGAACTCGGCCATGCACGTCGCCCCGACACCGTGGTCGAGAGCTTCCTCGTCGGTCCGATGCTCCTCAAGGGCACGCGGCAGATCTCCTTCCTCCAGGAGCGGCTCGGCCGCCGACTCGCGGAGGCCGCAGAGCTGCGCTTGATCGAGCCTCCCTTCGCGTCCCCGATCCTCATCGAAACCATGAGCTGGCATCCTCGCGCAGACAACGACGCCGCCCTGTCGTGGCTCCGCGCACGCACCCGGGCGCTCGCTCGCACCTTCGTGGCAACGGTGGACAAGCCCGAGCCCTGACGCGTGTCGCCGGACGGGCCGCGGGGGTCGCGGCCTGAGCCTCGGGCCCTTGCCCGCCCGGGCGATAACGCCCGGGGCGGGGCGGGGCGGGTGCGTTCACGCCACCAGGGCTCCTCCGTCGACGTGCAGGGTGGTGGCGGAGATGAACGGGTTGGTGATGGCCAGGAGCACCGCGGAGGCGACGTCCGCGCTGGCGCCGACGTGCCCGACGGGCAGGGACGCGGCGGTCTCGGCGAAGAACGCCTGCTTGCCGTTGCCGTCCCAGGCGCCCGAGTCGACGATGCCGGGGGAGATCGTCACCACCCGACGGGGGGCGATCTCGGTGGCCAGGGCGTTGGCGAGGGCCGCCACCGCGGCGTTGGTCGCGGCCATCACCGAGAGTCCGGGCGCCGGGCGCCAGGCGGCGATGCCCGAGAACAGCACCACGGCGGCGTCGTCGTTGAGCTCCAGGTGCTTGACGAGCAGGATCGGCCCGATGACCTTGGCGTCGAAGGCGGCGTGGATCGCCGCCGGCTCGAGCTCCCCGACCGGGCCGTTGGCGTGATCGGCGGCCAGGGACACCACGGCGTCGAGGCGGCCCACCCCGGTGGCGAGCTCACGGATCGACGCCTCGTCGGTGAGGTCGACCGCGGCGACCGCGGCCTCGAGTCCGGCCGCCTCGGCCCCGGCCCGCACACGCGCCGGGTCGCGTCCGGCCAGGATGACGTGCGCGCCGGCCGCCGTGGCCTGGCGGGCGATCTCGAGACCGATGCCCGAGGTCCCGCCGACGATGAGCACGCGCCGGTCCTGGAGAGGGGATGAATGGTTGGTCATGGTCGACCTCCGTCTTGGTTCAGGAATGTCCTTCCATCCTGATCCCGGTCGCGCCAGTTGACAAATAGATCTTTCACGCTTCTGAGATAAGTTTGTTCGATGCCGAGCCTGCGCGGTCTGGAGTGCTTCGTGACGGTCATGCGCACCGGGTCGGTGACCCGGGCGGCGCAGGAGCTCTACATGTCCCAGCCCGCGCTGTCCCATCAGCTCGCCGTGCTCGAGACCGAGCTCGGCACGCGTCTGTTCGAACGCCTGCCCCGCGGCGTCCGGCCCACGGCAGCCGCGCGGGAGATCGAGACCGACGCCCGGCTCGCGCTCGCGGCGGCCCAGCGCACGCTCGAGGTGGGGCGGGCCGTCGGCGCCGGCATGGCCGGCCGCCTGCGCATCGGGGTGGCCGAGAGCATGACCGTGCCGGTGCTCGCCCCCGTGCTGGGCGAGTGGCTCGCCGCTCGCCCAGGCGTGGGCGTCTCCCTCACCGAGTCCTCCAGCGCCGACTCACTCGGCCGCGGGCTGGCCGCGGGTGAACTGGACCTCACCATCGCGCCCCGGGCGGAGGCGGCCGTCGGTGCGGTGACGGTCCTCGGGAGCGAGGAGATCCTCCTGGCCATGGCCGAGGGACACCGGCTCGCCCGGCGTCGAGCCGGTCCGACGCTGGCCGACCTGGCCGGGGAGCCGATCGTGCACTACGCGCGTGAGAACGGCCTCCGCGACTGGCTCGATGCGCGTGCCGCCGCTGCGGGGGTCGTGCTCGGCGCGGCGGTGGAGACCCGCCAGGCGGTGGCGGCGGCCCGGCTGGCCGCCGCCGGACTCGGACTGGCGCTCGTCCCCGCCACCGCGGTGGGCGAGGACTTCCCCGGCCGCCTGCGTCCCCTCCGCCCCCGGCTGCTGCGTGAGGTGGTCATGACCCGGGTCGACGCCCAGGACCCGCTGGTCGCCAGCTTCGGCGACGCGCTGGTGGCCCGCGGGGTGCCGTCCCCGCGACGCTGAGGCCGAGCAGGCGACGCGGCAGCGAGGCTCAGCTCGCGGCCTCAGATCGGGTAGTGGCGGGGCTCGTGGGAGATGGTGATCCACCGCCGGGTGGTGAACTCCTGGGCCACCTCACCGGCGCCGAAGCGTCCCCAGCCTGACGCCTTGACCCCGCCGAAGGGGGCGCTGGCCTCATCGTGCACGGTCGGACCGTTGATGTGGCAGATGCCCGACTCGATGCGCTCGGCCACCGCGCGGGCGCGCTCGAAGTCGGTCCCGAACACCGCGGAAGACAGGCCGTACTCGGTGTCGTTGGCGATCGCCACCGCCTCGGCGTCGTCGCGCGCGGTGATGACGGTGACGACCGGCCCGAAGGACTCCTCGGAGTAGATGCGCATCGCCGGGGTCACTCCCGAGACGATCGTCGGCGTCAGCAGAGCGCCGTCCTGATCGCCCCCCAGGGCAATCGTCGCACCGTGGGCGCGAGCGTCCTCGATCAGCTCGGTGACGTGCTCACCCGCGGCCCGGGTGACCACGGGCCCGACCATCGTGTCGGCCGCGAACGGGCTGCCGACTCTGAGGTTGCCGGCGCGCTCGATGAGCCGGGAGATGAAGTCGGCCTCCACATCGGCGGCGACCACGATGCGCTCGGTGGACATGCAGATCTGGCCGGAGTTCATGAACGCCCCGAAGTTCGCCGCCGCGGCAGCGGCATCGAGGTCGGCGTCATCGAGCACCACCAGCGGCGCCTTGCCGCCCAGCTCGAGCAGGGTGCGCTTGAACTGCCCGGCGGCGCGAGCGGCGATGATCCGTCCCACCCGGGTGGAGCCGGTGAAGTTGATGTGGGCGGTGCGGGGATCGTCGATCAGGCGCGCCACCACCTCGGCGGCATCGGCGGGATCGTTGGTGAGCAGGTTGAGGGCTCCGGCGGGCACGCCGGCCTCGACGCACGCCGCGACGATCGCCCCGTGCACCCGCGGGGACTGCTCCGAGGCCTTGAACACCACGGTGTTGCCGAAGGCCAGCGGCCAGGCGATGGCACGGGTGCCGAGGATCACCGGCGCGTTCCATGGGGCGATGGCCACACACACGCCCACCGGACGTCGCACCGCGAGGGACTCGAGACCGGGAACGGCGCTGGTCACCGCCTCATCACCTCCCTGGACCGCCACCTCGCCGGCCGCGCGGAGGATGTCGGCGGCCAGCCCGACGTTGAACATGCCCCAGCCGAAGGTGCCCCCGGTCTCCTCGGCGACCGCCGCGGCCACCGCCTCGGCGCGTTCGGCCAGACGGTCCCCCGCGGCGATGAGGATCTCCCGGCGCTCGGTGGCCGGAGTGCCGGACCAGGCCGCGAGCGCGCCGGCGGCGGCGCTGATGGCGGCGTCGACATCCTCGCGGCCGGCCGCCGCCTGAACCGTGGCCGGCTCCGAGGTGAAGGCGTTGATCACCTCGTGGGTGGCGTCGCTGGACGCGTCACGCCAGGACCCGTCGATGAACAGCTGCTGCTGGGGTGTGGGCATGGAACCTCTCTCTCGGTGAGTCACGCGGGGGGTGCGCTCGGGTAGGCCTGTTGGGCCTCCTGGAGCATGACGCGCGCCGCCGGTGAGTGGCGGCGGCCCTGGCGCCAGCACAGGGACAGACGATGGATGAAACCCGGGCTGTGCATGGGGATCGCCCGGATCGCCAGCTCGGGCGCCGCGGCGTCGGACCGCGGCAGGACCGCCACGCCCAGGTCGGCGGCGACCATGGCCCGGATGCGACTGACCTCCCGCGACTCGATCCCCACGTCAAGGGTGACACCAGCCGCCTGAGCCGCGGACATCACCGCGCGGCGGATCGTGGCTCCCGCGGGGGAGGTGATGAGCCGCTGGTCGCCCAGGTCCGTGATGCTGAGGCGGGCACGCCCGGCCAGTGGGTGGCTGACCGGCACGATGACGACGAGTTCCTCCTCGGCCAGCGGCGCCATGCTCAGGCCCCGGCAATCGGACGGCTCGACGATGGACAGGATGCCGAGGTCCAGGCGGTCGGCCCGGAGCTCGTCGGCCAGCGCCACGCTGAGGTCCTCGCGCACCTGGAGCTCGATCGCCGGGTAGCGGCGGCTGAACCCGGCCAGGAGCTCGAGCACGTCGACGGGCCCCGGCGTCTGGGTCACGCC
>CBDAPW010000007.1:0-57950 GCA_965198695.1 Solirubrobacteraceae bacterium
GCGACACACGGTCTGGAACCCGCAGCTCAGAAGCTGACGATCTCCCAGAACACGGTGCTGGTCTCAGACGCCGAGTAGCTGTTGATCTTGAAACCAGCGCCCGCGGTGAGCGCGACCGACAGCTCACCCGGCGTGCCTCCGAGCTTCTGCCGGCTCAGGCGAACGATGGTGTTCGCTGTCACGGCGGGGTTCGCGATCGTCACCGTCCCGCCAGCGAGCGGCGCGGTACCGGACGCCACGTTGACGACGCCTGGACCCGGGACGGAGGTTTGCGACGTCCCCGAGGGTGGGGCCGATTGCCAGGTCGCCGAAGGCGTTGCCCAGTTGAAGATGGAGTTCGTGGATGTGCCGGAAATGGCAACGTAGGACCAGTTGTAGTTCTCGTAGTTCTGCGGTGCCTGCATCCACAGCTGTGCCACGGTCTGAGACAACGTGTTCGCGGTCAGAACCGCTACGAACTGATAGGGCGTGAAGGCCTCGCAGTTCTCGGCGTACACGCCCATGTAGGGCGGCGATCCCATTGCGGCCTGCTGCTTCACTCGGAAGGTGACCGTCGCAGCGCTCGCCACACCGGGCACGCCGCCGTCGGCCTGCACCTGCAAGCGGGCGGCGATATCGAAGTATTCCGCGGTGAGCGTGATGCTCGCGACCTGCACCCAGAGGTTCTGCTGTGAGCCCTGGCTCGAAGACGTCAGCGCCAGACCCGGCGCGACCTGCAACACCGGTGCACCCGGGATGCTGACGAGCCCTGTGAAGGCGAAGTTAGACGACGAGAGACTGGGGTTCGTGAACGGAATGTCGGCGCCGTCCAGGAAGTTCATGATTCCGTAGCACTGACCGATGCCTCCGTTCGCACCGATGAGGATCGAACTATGTGCAACGCCGGTGTCGCCGTCGGTTTCGACCTGCCAATCGAGACGGCTGGCGCTAAAGCTCGAGTAGATGCCGGAGGAATCGGATCCGATGGTGATTGCTGTACCAGTGTTCGTGGCGCCGGTCTGAAAGTTCCCGCGAACGGTCATATCGACCCCGACGAACACCGATCCGTTCTGAACCACGATCCCATTCTGGTTGGCCGCCACGGACATCGTGAATTGGTAGGAGGAATAGTCATAGGACGTACCCGCGTAGGCCTGACCCGTGATGTGATTGTCGAACAGCACCGCGGTGGCGTTGTTGGAGAACTCGATCTCGATGTTGCTGCGCTCACACCAGGTGATGACGCAGTCCATGTGCAGACCGGCGCAGCCGCTGGCGGCGAAGTTCTGGATCTTGATGTTCTGCAGACGACTGCCGGTTAGGTCGCCAAAGCGGATCCCCGCCGAGTTGACCGCTGCGCTGGTTCCATCGATGGTGAATCCCGAGAACACACCGCCGACCTTGGGAGACCCGCTCGATCCGTAAGAGCCCGGGTCGTAGGCGTACATGAGTGCGCCAGAGCCGGAGAACTTGATGATGGTGGCATTTTTGCCTTGACCCAGGATGCCCTGACCGGGTCCGAGAGTCGCGATCGGGTTCGCGAGCTTGTACGTGCCGGCGCCGAACACCAATGATCCCCCGGCCGAGCCGAGCGCGGTGCGGGCAGCCGTTACGGCGGCATCTGAGGAGTTTGTGCCCGTCCCATCCGCGCCGAAGGCATCGACGGAGATGGTCAACGGCGGCGCCCCGACGGCCTGCCAGTCGACGCCCGTACCCGGAAACGTTGACCCCGAGGACGTATGCGCTGTGGCGCAGATGAACACCGCCGGCCCGACGCGCACGAGCTGGTTGACGCTGTAGGCCGTGCCGGTCGTCCAAGCCGGGATGCCGGAGCTGCCCGAGTAGACCTCTTGCAACAGAGAGCTGGCGGCGGCGGGCTCAGCGGTCACGCCGACCGCGACAGCAGCAGTGACGAGAGCAGCGCCGGCACCCAGAAAATTCCGACGGCTGTCAGACCGCTCTGACCCCTCGAGAACGTCGCCCTGCAATGTCCGGCTTCGTCTCAGCATCGCGTCTCTCTCGTCCTATCGCGCTCGCGACACCGGGGTTTAGTGGCCACCGGCAGACTACCAGTGAGCGGGTCTGACCAACCTATTCCAAGTTTGACCCCTGGGCACCCTTCGCTTGGGGCGACCGTGTCGGAAATGCTCGACGTTGCTTCCGGACCAGAATTCAGGGAAGCTGGAAGGACGAGGTGGCCGCTTCACTGGAGAACTCGGCGATCTCCGGGAAGCGGACATGATGCATCAGCTGGACGTCGAAGATCTCCTGGACGATTCCGTCGAAGCGCAGGAACCCCACCGCGCGGCAGCTGTGTAAATCGACAATCCAGATCCCGCAGACACGCTCTTGCAACCGCTGGGTGATCGGCAAGTCGCCGAAAGTGGAGGACTCGCGGATCTGAGAGAGTCCGATGAAGGCATAGCGCCCGGCGAACGCCAGGCCGCGGGTAAAACCGGGCAGCTCGATCAATCGCTCAGTGGCGCCTGTCGCCAGGTCGACCGTGTCGAGCGAGCCCCGGCCGGACTCGAGGACGTACATCTGGCCCCCGTGCATCCGCGGTGAGTGCGGCATCGACAGTCCCGCACAGACGAACTCACCGCTTGGGACGTCGATCACTACGCCGCCTGAGGCCTTATGCGTCCGCCAACCTCCCGGCGCATCTGTGGTTCCCAGCGCGCTGACGTAGGCGACCTCGTCATCGACGAGGCAGATCCCGTTGAGGTGACAGCGGTCCCCGTCCGCGACTGTCTTGACGAAGGGCGGACGCCAGCGCGGCACGAAGCTGTTGTCGAGATCGAAGCTGGCCAGACAGGAAAACTTGGTCGCCACCCCCCACAGCTCCCCCTGAGCGTAGGCAAGCTCGTGCATCTGGGCATCCCCGGTGAGGTGCCGGTTGCGGGGTAGGTAGCACGCATCGTGTCCCGGAGGTTCGAGCTTCCCCAGCACCGCTGGGTAGTCACGGAAGTCCCAGATCTCAGCGCGGGTGGCAAGCGCGAAACGGTCACGCTTGACGGCGAGCCCCATCGGCTTGTCGAAGGCGCGAAAGTGCGTGTTGAGAACTCCGTTGCGCTCGCGCACGCAGATAAGCCGGTCGCTTTGATAAGTCGAGATGAGCAGCGAGCTCTCCAGCTGCTTGAGCACCTTGATGAAGCTCGAGGTCGAATGGCTGGAGAAGAGTGACGGCTCCACGGCACCCATCGCCGCGGATGCAGAGCCGGACCGCGGGACCCGAGCCGACGTGCCGGGCAGGAGCTCTCGCCAGCGGGCGGCCGTCGTTTCGGTGAGGGCTAACAATTCGTCGGTCAGCTCGGATGGGCGCTCGAACATGTGCGCCCGACTGGACAATTCCACCGGTGAGAGCAGCGCCTGGTCATAGCGAACGCCGACGAAGTCAGAGATGCGACGGAGTTCGTCTCGGGGATGAGCCAGTAACCGCGTGAGTTCACACACCGCCCAGACGGACGGGTCGAGTGCCTCGAGGTCGTCGAGCAGGGCTTGGGCGATCGCGATCCATTGGCGCACGACGACCTCGGCCAGCGGCAGTCCCTCGAGCCTCTGCCAGTGAGGCACGAGCGGCAGCGACCAGGGATCGCCGCTCCATCCCTCGAGGTTCGCGCTGACGAAGCGCCCGGAGCGCCAGCGCGCGATCATCTCAGAGATCGATGCTGTCGGCTCGCGGTAGCAAGCCACGAAGCGAGCGTCGGGGAAGGACCGGGCGAGCAACGGAACCTGCAGCGCCAAGCGAGATCCGCCAGCGAGCACTCGCAGGGGCGCACCGTTCGGAGGCGCGATATCGGTCATTCGCCGACCCTCGCGATCAACCATCGCATCGCGGAGCAACGAGTCCAACGGGTGCGGCAGGCGAGACTCATCCCCCGCCTGCAACCGATCGCTCCCGACCTGACGGCGTATGCGCTCGGATCCGGCGATATCAAGCTCCAGGAAGCTCTGCGGCCAACCCACGGTCGAGAAGACGCCATCCGCGCGGACAAGGGCCATTGCCAGCACGTCGGCGCTTCCGTCCGGAGGCGAGACACTGAAGATTGGGCTGAGAACGGGTTCAGGCATTCGACTTGGCGGCGTGCTCGCGACTGCTCTCCCACACCGAAGATCGACCACGGGCCGGAACGCGTATTGTGTCGGCGTCTCTATGCTCCAACGGGCCCGGAGGGGTCGGGACGCCCCGCTAGCGAAGCAAGGGAGCTTCGATGAACCGTCGTCAGCGTCGCACGCGGTACGCCCATCGTCGTCAACATCAGGGGGACCATCGAGTCCTGACGGCCGCCGGTAGCACCGGGGCCGCACTCGTCATGGCGCTGGTGAGTGGAGCCGCGGCGCACGCCGCTGGCAACCCGACCATCGAAGTCATGAGTGACATCGGCAACGTGACGTCCTACACGTCGGTACCCCAGGGGGCGAATGAGACGCTGGCAGACGCGATTTGGTACGCGAATGCTCACCCCAACACCACGATCACGTTCGCCTCGCAGCTGTCGGGCTCAACCGGAAACACCATTGACCTCGCAGCAGGCGACCCCCAGCCCGAGGACCTCCAGGCCTTGACGCAGTCGACCACGATTGACGGACCCGGCATCACCATCAATGCGGCCAACTCCGCGTACAACGTATTCAGCAACCCTGACGCGGGTTCAGGGCAGACGCTCTCGATCAACGGTCTGCACATCGAGGGGCTGGCCTGGAACAACCAACCCGGCGACGTCTACGCCGCCGTCTACAGCCAGGTCCCGCTGACCCTGACCGACGTGACGATCACGGGCACCCAGGCGACGTCTGGTGGGTCAGACGACATCGCGGTCAAGGTGAGCAACACCAGCGCCACGCTCAGCAGCGACACGATCGCGCATAACGCGTCGAACTGCGCGCCGGTCGTCGCCACCGATTTCAACAGCCCGTCGGCGACGATGTCGATCAACGACACGACGATCTCGGGCAACACCGACAGCGGGGATTGCGCGGGTGGCATCGCCGCGTATGACGCGGACACCACGATCTCCAATTCGACGGTCTCCGGGAATCAGTCGGTTTCCTCCGGGGGCGGGATCTGGGTCTCGGGTGGATCATTGATCCTCAGCGGCTCGACCGTCGCGGACGACAGCTCAGAGGCAGACGCCGGAGGAATCGGCTTGACCGATGGCGCCAGTGGCGAGATCTACGCCTCGACGGTGTCCGGCAATACTGCCTCCGGGGGCGCAGGTGGCGGGATCTTCGCCGACGCTGGGACCCTTGCGATCACCAACTCGACCGTCTACGACAACCGCGCCGATACCGACGGCGGTGCCATCTCCTTGGCGAACGGAAGCACCGGCCTGACTGCTGTCGGCGATACCGTCGACCACAACACGGCCCGGGACGCGGTGGGTGGCATTGACGCGATGCTCACCACGGCGGCGACCGTCAACCTCGACGACACCGTGGTCGCGGGCAACGTCGCGACGACCGGTATCCCCGATGTCGGCTCCTCCTCATCTGTCACGACAAAGGCCAGCTTCTCGCTCATCGGCATCGGAGACCCGGCTGACACGAACGGTCCGATTGTCTTTGACTCAACCGACCAGGTTGGAACCGGCTCGACACCGCTGGCTCCGGACCTCGGCCCACTTACCGACAACGGCGGAGTGACGACGACGCCGACTGGCCCGGTGCAGACTCAGCTGCCGACGGCAACCAGCCCCTTGATCAACGCCGGGGACGCCGCGGATTTCAACAGTCCGCCGACTCAGTTCACGACCGATGAGCTGGGAAACCCGCGGCCCGTGGACTTCTACGGCGTGCCGGTCAGTCACAGCGGCGATGGCACCGATATCGGGGCCGTCGAGCTGTCCAGTCCCACCGCGCCGACGCCGAATCCGACCCCGCCAGTGCCGAGTCCCAGCCCGTCGGCGCCGGGCCCCTCTGCGGGCGCGCCGTCGACCACCACGCAAACGAGCGCGATCACGACGGCGGCGCCGGCTGTGACGACCACCCCCGCTGTCACACCCATCCACGTCGGGGTGAGCATCCGGACGACGGTCGCCCGGCTCGACGATCAGGCGATCAGCGTCAGCCGCATGAGCGGCAGCTTCGCGAGATCGGTCAGCATCGACTTCAAGACGAGCAGGATTGCCGGTTCGAAGAAGACCAAGCTGACCTTTGCATCAGCCGCGTTCACCTGGAGGGGCGATAAGCGACCCGCCAAGACGATCAGACGCGATTCGCAGAAGGTGGAACTCAGCCTCTCGGGGCTGAAGCAAGGCGCTCACACGCTGGAGATCTCGGTCAGCTACCGAGAGCGGGTGAGCTCGAACCAGACGAGAACGGTGACCGCGAGGCTCAGCGTCCGGATCGAGGTCCGCTGACGTTTCGGCCAATCGCGGGCCTCGACTGTGCGGCCTGCGCTTGATCGAGGGTGACGTACCGGTCCAGAACGGCGCGAAGTCCACAGCGACGGCCCTGGACGTGTCGCGCGCTGACGCCCTGTAGCGACCGGCTGCAGGGATGACCCAGCTTGCTCTGTGGCGAAGCAACGCTCGTTGGGGGAACACTACGGATAGGCGCTCTGAGCCCGCATAGGAGGCTAGTGTCCCGCCGCGTTAGTTCGTTCGCAGTACCGTCGGATTGAGTCGAGGATTTGATCTGCGGTCTTGACCCACACGTAGGGGCGGGGGTTCTCGTTCCAGGTATCGATCCAGTTCCGGATGTCCGCGTTGAGCGCTCGGACGCTGCGGTGCTCGCCGCGGCGCAGCAGCTTGGTCGTCAGTTCTGAGAACCACCGCTCGACCAGATTGATCCACGAGCTGCTGGTCGGGGTGAAGTGCAACTGGAACCTGGGGTGCTGGTGAAGCCAGCGTGCCACCGCCGGCGTTTTGTGACTCGAGGCGTTGTCCAGGATCAGGTGAACGTCCAGGCCGGCCGGGACGTTCTTCTCGATCGTCTTGAGGAACTTCAAGAATTCGACCGCGCGGTGGCGCTGGTGCAGAGCGCCGATGATCTCTCCAGACTGGATGTTCAACGCGGCATAGAGACTGGTCGTACCGTTGCGTTCATAGTCATGAGTCGCCCGTTCCGGGGTGCCCGACAGCATCGGCAATGTCGGAGCGGTCCGGTCCAGCGCTTGGATCTGGGACTTCTCATCGACGCTCAGGACCACGGCGCGTTCTGGCGGGTTGAGATAGAGCCCGACGACGTCGTGGACCTTCTCGATGAACTGCGGGTCCGTTGACAGCTTCCACGTTTCCTGGCGGTGGGGCTGCAGCCCGAACGCATGCCAGATCCGCATCACCGCGTCCGCGGTCACTCCGGCCTCCTTGGCCATCGACCGGGTTGACCAGTGCGTCGCGTTCTTGGGCTTGGACTGCAACGTCGTGACGATCACCTTCTCGACCTGCTCATCGCTGACCGTCCTGGGCCGGCCCGGCCGGGGCTCATCCAGCAGCGCCTCAAGGCGACGCTCAGCGAACCGGTTGCGCCATTTGGTGACTGTCTTGTCCGTCACGCCCTCCAGCGCGGCGATCTCACGGTTCGTCAACTGACCCGCCGCAGCGAGCACGATCCGGGCGCGTAACGCCAACGCCTGGCTCGTTTTACGACGCGCGACCCAACCCTCCAGAGCAGCGCGCTCGGCATCGGTCAGGGTGATCTGGACAGCGGTAGGAGCAGGCATACCCCACTCCTACCGTAACCCCGTACGAATTAAACCAGCATCACACTAGGCACCCGTCCTCCAGAACGGACCACGCCGCTGTCACAGATCGCGACCACACAGAAGTCGCGGTGCACGTCCAGGCCGATCGCGCGACCAACCCACGGTCCCATCACCGACGCCATCGTTCACCTCCACACCATCATGATTGGGCACTGACTGCGGGAGAAGCAGCGGGAAAAACGACACAGACCGATACGAGCTCGAAGCTCAATCCAGGCAAGTCGCAGGGGCGGCCGAACGAGAATTCACGGGCTCAAAGCCCATCGCCGAAAACGGCCTACCCGTCTGCGTTCTCCCAAGAAGGCCCCCTGTCCCAGATGACCCGACGCTATGCCGGAACCCGGACAGACCCTCCGAGAAGCAGTTTCATGCCGCGAGAAACGTCTATGTAAGCGGCGGACGCGACCTTCGAGCATTCAACGGCCTCAGTCGTCCGGCAAACGATCAGTAGCGCAGGCGGGCCACGTGAGTTCTGGGTGAGATCGCTGAGCTGCGTCCAGCTCATATGTTTACGGTCTGGGTTACCGGCGTCGCTCGCTCAGCGAAGCACTTACCTTTAACGCGTGAGCCCTTATAGCGAACCAGACCAGAGCACTTTCTCGCCTACAGACAGCCGGCAGTACCCCGTTACTCGTTACAACCAACGCATGGCGAAGCGGGTAGCTCGCCGCGCAGATCTCACCGAGGGCGCCGTGGCTGTCGCTTTCACCTTCAACAACTTGGCGACCATGCTCATCTTCGGGGTTGTCGAGGACATCGCGCGGTTCCTTCCCGTCATTGGCTCGACACTCGAGTTAGCGATTGGCTTTCTCGGGTTTTACTTCCACCGAATCGTGCTGGTCACGGAAGAGAACGTCTACGTCTACCGCGACTGGCCGTTTCACATTCCGGGCAGGCTGCTCGTTTCCTACCGGCGTCGCGCGGGCGTCGTTCGCATCGGAACTGATTCGCCCGCATGGTTCTCCCGGCTCATCCGACGCGGGCAGCTCACCTTCGAGGATGGGACCGTCGTGTACCACGCAATTCTGTGGATCCGCCGGGCACAATACGTCGCCCAGGAAGCCAACATCTCTGCCGCGCACTAGGTCGGTCCGTCTCTGGCAGGCGCTGGCGAAGAGGTTACGTCAAGACTGGGCGGAGCGATCTCGCCCGACCTTGAGCGCTGGGACGAGAACACCAAACCCGACTCCATTGCCACATAGGCAGGACGAACCAATAGACGACCCCGTCCTCAGCCTCGGTTTCGGCGATTCGCGCGAGGCGGCTGTTAAGCGCGGCGGTGATCGCACGGACCGCGACGGCACGGTGGGTGCCGGTCATTTGGTTTTAGCTCAGTCGGCTGCTGGAGATGCCGCCGTCGACGTAGAGAGTGATGCCGTGGACCATCGAGGCGTCATCAGACGCGAGGTACAGCACGCCGTTGGCGACATCCTGGGGTTCGACGACGACGCCTGCGGGTGTGGTGGCCGTCATCGCGTCCAGAGCGTCGCGGGCGGCTTCGTTGCCCGGGGTGAGAGTGGCGCCGGGGGCGAGGGAGTTGACGCGTACGCCGCGCGGGCCAAATTCGGCGGCCCAGCTGCGCGTGAGTTGCTCATCGGCGGCCTTGGTTGCGGTGTACATCGCGCCAAACGGGCTGCCGACCTGTGCCATCCAGGAGCCAATATTGATGATCGCGCCATGGCCGCGGGCGGCCATGGCGGGCGCGATCTCAGCGACGAGCACGTGAGGCGCTCGGATATTAATCGCGAGCATCGCGTCGAGATCGTCGTCTGGCAGCTCATCGGTCGCGGTGACGGGGTAGATGCCAGCATTGTTGACCAGGATGTCAACGCGTCCTCCGAGTGTTGATGTGGCGTCGGCTGCGAAGGCGCGAAGGGCGGAGTAAGGACCGGCGAGATCCGCGTCGAGAAAGTCCGCTTGTCCTCCAGCGTCGACAATCTGATCAACCACGACCCGCCCGCGGGTGGCATCTCGGCCGCTGATGATCACGTGCGCGCCTTCTCGCGCCAGGGTGATGGCGATCGCGGCGCCGATGCCGCTGGTGGACCCGGTTACGACGGCTGAACGGCCGTCAAGCTTGCGGGCCGGATGTGATGTGGTTGTCATGACGCCGAACGTATGCACCTTTTGACTTGGGTGCGAGTGCTTGTCGTGCCTGGTCATGACAGGACTAGTCGGCGTCCCGACGCGGCGCGTATGGTCCATCCTCATGGCGAATGATCGGGTTGAGCTGGGTGCGTTTCTGCGAGCCCGACGTGACCGGTTGACGCCCGTTCAGGCAGGAATCGAGCCGTTCCCCGGTCAGCGGCGTGTTCCTGGGCTGCGGCGTGACGAGCTGGCTTTTCTGGCCGGCTTGAGCCCTGAGTACTACAGCCGCATCGAGCAAGGCCGACAGGCCAACATTTCAGCCGACGTACTCAACGCACTGGCACGGGCCCTGCGTCTTGACGACGTCGAGACAGCGCATCTGCATGACCTCGCTGCCCCCGCCACCCAGCCGCGCGCGACGTCGACAGAACCGGTCCAGCGACCCGACCCCGGATTGCTGCGGGTCATGGCGACCCTTGATCACGTGCCAGTGCTGCTGCTGGGCCACCGCGGAGACGTCCTTGCTCGTAACCACCTACTTCGCGCCGTCTTGGGTGACTCGCTAGAGCCTGGAGCTTCATTCCCGCGCTATCTGTTCCTTGAGCCGGAGGCTCGCCAACGGATCATCAACTGGGCTCAGTTCGCTCAAGCTTCCGTGGGGGCTCTGCGCCGCGAATGCAGCCGACAACCCCACGACCGTCGACTCCTCACGCTCATCGACGACCTACGTGCCACCGATGCCGACTTCGACTCGTGGTGGGAAGACTTCGGCGTGCGGGATTACACCTCCGTCGCCAAACGGATCCGACACCCAGTCGCCGGTGAGCTCAGCTTTGACATCGAGATCATCGCCGCCCCCCACCAGGCCGATCAGCGCCTAGTCATCTACACCGCCGAACCCGACTCCCCCACCATGCAACTGCTCCCCCTCCTAGCGTCCTGGAAAGAAGCAACATCTCCAGCCCCGGTAGCACCCAGCGACAGCACTTGGACCTCAGATCGCCCCTTGTGACCTCGCGTCGCAATCCGGGATTGGCCGTGTGCCGGAACCTGTGGTAAAGGCTGGGATCGCGTCACCGGTAGGCCACCGTCTCGGCGACGTGGCTGCCGGATACCAGATGGCTGCTGTTGCCCGCATAGCGGGCACGGACCGGGCCACCCGGGATGATCGCCTTGGGCCTGACCGGCAGGCGTAAGCCGTTGGAAATGAGGTACGCAAAGCCATCCACGTACATAGACAGACCTGCCACGCGCGCGTCCATGGCGCCCGCCTTGGACTCCGGTGATCGCGAGGCGAGCCTTGTAGGCGGCCAGTCGTCCAAGCGCCCGAGGGTCAGCCTTCCTCGCCGGCGAGGCTGAGGTCTCTGGCCATCGCTGCAGCGATGCAGGACTGAGCGCCAGCCACCGCCGTTGGTCTCAGACCATCACAAGCGCCTCGTCCTCTGTAACGAGATTGACGAGCAGCCCGTAGAGAGCAAACCGCCGCTGGCACTCGCACTGCATCTCGAAGATCCGACGGTTCTGTTGCCCGGTCATCAAGTTTCGGCGACCTGCGTAGTAGCCGGGGAACGTTCTCACCCGCAGACTCGCAGGACGCCCAGTGTCTCTCCTTCGAGCGTCTCATGGTAATTGCCGCGTGTTGTCGACCCGGGCTGGCTATGGACAGAGGGGGAGGATGCGTCGCATCAGTCGTGTTGCCGCGCCGATGACGAGCTGGCGGTCGTAGGTGACGACGTACTGGAAGCGGCGAGAGCCGTCCTTACCGTCGTCTCCAAGGTCCCTCGCGACGAATGCGCCGGCAAAGTGAGGGCCGAGCACGACGACGTCCCATTCCCCGCGGAGTGAATCCTATGAATCCAGCGCGGCTCCTCGGACCCCCAGGGCCGGTTCGCTCTGCAGGTCACATGCCAAAGCACCGACAAAGGCAGCCTCTTGAGCAAGATCTGCATAGCGCGCACGAGTGGAGGCAGGGAAATATTTAGATTCCTGAAAGGTGCTGAGCAGGACCGCTGATTCGCCCTGCAGCAATGCCTGCTCTTCAAGGGCGAGGCTCATCTGCAACAACTGTGACTTGGTGCCTACCCTGACGTCCCGGCGATCGCGCAGATGCTCAAACGGAGTGTCCCGGACGGGATTGAGATCGATGGTTGGACGTCCCATTGCTGGTACTGCCGGCGCGGGTCGGATCTCACCGGGGCGACCGAAATGCCAGCCTTGTCCAAGAACTGCGCCCATGGATTTGGCCAGCGCGACCTGGGCTTGGGTCTCGATTCCCTCGGCGAGCACGATCGCGCCAGTGCGTTCGGCCTCGGCCGCGACAGCGTGGACGACGCGGGCGCGTTCGCGGGTCATGAGCTGCTGCACGAACGCCATGTCAAGCTTGATCACATCAGGGTGCAGCAGAGGCATCAATGCAATCGAGCGTGGATCCTCGCCGACATCGTCAAGCGCTATCCCCCAGCCACGTTGGCGATATGTGTCAACAAGCGCTATCAACTCAGCGGGCGCAGCCGTCAGTGCCCGTTCAGTGATCTCAACCGTCACCCGCAACTGCGCCTGGGCGATGGCCCGTTCGCGTTCGAGAAACTTCGGGATTGGTGCCCCGGCCACCTCAGGCTCGACATTGACGAACAGCTCCTGGGCGTGGCCCAGGCCTCCGCGAATCGCCCCCTCGGCCGCCGCCGCTCTGCAGCAGTGATCAAGTTCGGCGATGCGCCCGAGGCGCATCGCCGAACCGAACAGTCGGTCGGGAAATTCCAAGAGCGAGCCGACCGGGCCTCTCGCAAGCGCCTCCCATCCGACTATCGCGCCACTGTCGAGCTCAACGATTGGCTGATAGATCATCCGGATCGCCCGGGTCCGGACGATCTCGTCAAGCACAGCGGCCTCGGTAGAGGCCCCGGTGCCTCGGTCCTCTCCGCGCGGGGGTTCGCTGAACGCGCAGGTGCCTTGCGGGGGCGCGCGGGTGCGTCGATCATGCTGGCGTCTACGCGACTGACTGTTATCGGATCAATGAATTTTGTGATTTGGATCGAAGAGCGGAAAAGTACGGTGAAGCGATCCGTGGGAACTACGGCCAGTCACGGCTTCAGCGCCGCTCGCCCTGTTCCATAGAAAACGGCCACAACCTGCTGCTGGGCAACTTGAGCGTCGTGCTGTCGACGAGCTTTACCCCTGGATCATGCGGCTGGGTGTCGAGTCAGCGAACAGCGCCGTCAAGGGAGCCAGGTCACGAGGCCGGACGCGAGGCGTATCAAATCAGGGTCACCGGCCACGAGCGCGTCAGCCTGAAGCTGAGTGACGGCCAGGTACTCGGCATGTCGCAGGTTCTCCACCCATGCTCGCGCGCAAGATTCCAAGCCGCACGGCGGGACACTCGGTCTCCCACCAGCCTCATCTTCAGCCCGGTCATCCGATCGTGAAGCCCAAGCGCCTCACGCTCTGACACGTGCCCGTCCTTGACAGCTTCGAGAAGAAGCTCGAGCGCCTGTGAGCGGATCGCGTTGGGGGCGACCAGCTGATGCTCTGTCCCCACTGGTCGACCGTCACTCACAAGGTCGATCAGGACTTGGGGGTCGATCACGAACCGAGTCACCTGGGCAAGCCTACGTCCTAATCGGGACGCCGCGGCCTTGCTTGTGCGGGCCGCTGCCGGGTCTACCGACCCCAGTTCGGAGCCGTGCCTGCATCTGCGCAAACACGTCTACGTAGGCAAAACACAGCGTGAGGCCCCGCGGTATCCGCCCTGCTTGCTCCGAGCGACAGGCACGTAGCCAGCCCATATCACCGTTGGTCGTCAGTTCACGCCGGGCGGCGGGCGGCGGGCGGCGGGCTTTGAGAGGGTCGAGGGACTCGGCGGCGTAGCGAGGCCGTCGAGCACAACCGTTATGAGACGTTCGGCTCGTTCTGCTGGTAGTGGCTCCTGCCACAGGAACCCAAGCAGCGGCCAGAGGTCCTCGGCGTTGAGATCACTGCGGAGCTGACCGGCGCGGGCGCCGGCGTCGAGCAGCGACTGCACCGCGTCTAGGACCAGCGGGCGCCACTGCTGGGCGATCGCGTCACGGGTGGCCGCAGCGAGCACGAGTCGCGAGACGCCGCGCTTGACGCGGCCGTAAGCTGCCAGCTCGTCAAGCCAGCGGCACAGCGCCTCGCGCGGGGGGTGGCGGGCCGCTAGCGCTGGCGCCGCTGCGAGGAGGCGCTGGACATCGGTGCGGTACACGGCGAGGACCAGTTCTTCACGAGTTGGGAAGTGTCGGTACAGCGTTCCCTGGCCAACGCCGGCCGCCTGGGCGACGGAGTGCATCGTAACCGCATCGATGTCATCAGCGGCGGTGAGCGCTGTTCGTGCCGCGGCGAGGATCCGTTCGCGGTTACGGACGGCATCCGCGCGCTGAGGCGTTCGTTCCTCAGATCCGGACAACTGTCCGCTAATGTCACCGTTGAGAACTGGACACATGTCCAGATCGTAGCTGTTGGGTTCGAGGAGGCGACCATGAAGATCGAGGAACAGGTCATCGCGATCACCGGGGCCAGCGGCGGGATCGGCGCCGCTACCGGGCGCCTGCTCGCCGCTCAGGGCGCCCGGGTTGTGCTCGGGGCGCGAAACGAGGACGCGCTTAGCCAGATCGCTGCAGGCATCACCGCTGACGGGGGACACGCCGCGACATGCGTCGTTGACGTTATGAGACCAGAGGACCTCACACAGTTGGTTGCCGCCGCCGTCGAGCGGTTCGGTCGACTCGACGCGCTTGTGGCCAACGCGGGCGTCGCGACCGTTGGCCCGCTTGACCAGGGCAACCTGGCTGATTGGAACCAGATGATCGATGTCAACCTGCGCGGGGTGCTGCACGGGATCGCGGCGGCGCTGCCGGTGTTCACCATGCAGGGGACTGGCCACTTCATCACCGTCACCTCGACCGCGGCCGCGAAATGGGTGCCCGGACAGGGGGTCTACGCGGCTACCAAGGCGGGGGCCCGCGCATTGTGTGAGGTCCTGAGACAAGAGGCCGGCCCTGAGATCCGGGCCACCATGGTTTGCCCGGGTGCCACCGACACCGAATTCACGACCGACCCTGTGTTGCGCAAACAGATGGCCGCGATCGCGATGGCACCCGATGCCGTCGCTCACGCGATCAGCTACGCGCTCGCTCAACCCCAAAACATCAACATTGGCGAGATCGTCGTGCGTTCCGCCGCCCAACCCTAAATCGCCGACCAACGATGCGCTTCACGACAAAAGACCGCTAACCCGCACCCAGAAGCTCACACAGCACACGCCTCTGCTTGGTCACGACGAAGTAATGCTCCGGTGCGGTTCGGAGCAGGACCGGTCATCCAATTCGCACCCTATTCAGACATCGCATCTGCACACGTGCGGCCGGACGTCACCACTGGTCTCGCCGCATAACGTGGGCGAATCACCCGTAAGTCAAGTCGGCGACGAATGACTGCGGACCCTGGCGGCGGCGCTCATATGCCGGGCATCAACTCGAGCCGGTCGAGTTGTGCATCATCGCTCGCTCCAAGGCGAGGACGGTGTCGAGCAGCCCGGGCAGTCGTTCGCCGAGTTCTGCTCGGAGCGAAACAAAGCAGCGAGTGCCCTCAGGTCGCGACCATGCGACCCCGGCCTCGCGCAGGCGCTTCATGTGATAGCTCAGGGTTGACTGACTGACCTCAGCGGGAAAGTCAGCCTGCACGTGCTCATTCCCGTCGGCAAGGACTCTGGCGATCTCAAGTCGCACCGGGTCACCGAGTGCGGCGAGCACCCCGGTCAAGGTGATCTCATCCGGCGAGCAATGACCAAGCTTCCTCACCAAAGCAACGTTAGCCGACTTTGATCGATGATCGACATTTATCGATGAACTGCCATGATGCGGTCATGTCGACCCCCACACAACACCAGCCTCTCGCTGGTCAGCGGGCGCTGGTGACCGGCGCTACCCGCGGGATCGGTGCCGCGACCGCCCGGGCGCTCTCAGATGCCGGCGCCGAAGTCATCGTCAGTGCCCGAACCGCGCCAGCCGCACACCCACTTCCGGTCATCGAGGCCGATCTGTCGGACCCACTCGATGTCGAACGCCTCGCGCAGCTCACACTGGAACAACTCGGCGGCATCGACATCCTCATCTCCAACGTCGGCGGTCAGATCCGCCGACCGGGCGTCCTCGAGTTCAGCGACGAAGACTGGGGAACTGAACTCGCCATCAACCTGCTCGCCGCGGTCCGGCTCGACAGAACGTGTCGCAGCGATGATCAACCAGGGCCAGGGGACCGTCGTGCACGTCAGTTCCGGAGCCGCTCACATGGCCCGGCCAGAATCCATCGCGTACTCGGCGAGCAAAGCCGCGCTCAACGTTTACAGCAAGGGGCTCGCGACCGAAGTCGGCCCACACGGTATCCGCGTCCATGTCGTGTCCCCCGGCCTCATCAGCAGCTCACGTACCGCCGAGGTCGCCGCGGAGCGAGGCACCGATCCCGAAACCCTCACCCAACAGACTGCCGCTTCCCTACAGATCCCGCTCAAACGAGCAGGAACCATCGAGGAGGCCGCGCAGCTCATCGTGTTCCTTGCTTCCCCGACCGCGTCCTATCTCACCGGAGCACAGTTTGTCGTGGATGGCGGGGCATTTCCCACCGTCTAACCGGGCACCCGCCCGGCCCACAACCGCCTCTCTCTGCAGTTCCCCGGGTCCGCTGAGCACCATCCCGAGCATCGCCGTACCTACGTGGCGGGGGATGAAGGTGGAGTTCCCGCAGATCGCAGAATGCAGTCGTCGATTACGCGGCGCTTCGCTTAAGGATGACCGTCACGAGCAATTCATCATCGCTGTCGGAGATCTCTGCGGCTCTACTTCTTTGGCGGCGCTGGTTGTGGAGGTGCGTACAGCCTCGGGGCAGCGGGTCTGCGGCATCCCGAGTTCGGTCCGGACCACCGAGGGCCGAGACGAAATCGATGACACCGGCTATGGCAGGTTCCGACAGAACCGCGCTCGCAACCACCATTCCAGGTAATCCGGTTCTCAGTCCGGTCGTCCTCTGACTCGTCGTCCAGCACCTCGACCGGCGGATATCCGTCGGACTCATAGAAGCCCATTGCCATGCCCTGATTCAGGCGCTGCTGCTCAAGCCGTCTGTGTTCTCCCTGAGCACCAAACACAGCAGCGCTGGTGTAGCCGCCTGACTGCCACTCCTGAAGTTCGGTTCCGACCGCGTCCGCAGCATCCATCATCGTCTCCCAAACTGGATCCCGAAAGAAATCATGGCCGCGTTCGCCGTAGCTGTGCCCGATTCCTGAGCCGCGGGTCCTGGCGAGGATCGGTCCTTATAGCCGGGAAGGCCATTGTGGAACTCATCTGGGCTGCCGATCGAAAACTCGACACGCCGATATGGAGGAGGCCGGCCGGGCTCATAGGTGATCACCTTAAGGTCATGGCCTTCCCAGTCCCATAGCCCGGCCAGCTCGTCAATGACTGCGATGATCGCGTCAGACACGGCCGTCCCGGGGTTGTCATCGAGCTGGCCCACGATCACAACAGCGCCGGCCCGCAGCTCGGAACACTCGGATATGCGCCAGACCCTCGGTGTAAAGCGGCCCTTCGTAGGCCATCAGCAGCATCTCGGGCTCAAGCCGCATTGAGGGGAAGATATGCCCAAAATGAAACTCGGACAAGGCGCCAGCCCCATCGGGCAGCCGCCATGCCGAACCGCACCGGAACTTGAGCCACCGAGCAACCTAGTCCGTGCGTGCAAGGGGCTTCGCGGGCGCACTACGGGGCATTGGGGAACATCTTCAGGGAACACGCATGACTGCTGCCGCCCCTTGGTATCGCAAATAGTGCCGATTTCCAGTGAAATCTTGATACCCCCAGCCGGGCTCGAACCGGCGATCTCCTGCGTGAAAGGCAGGCGTCCTAACCACTAGACCATGGGGGCGTGGTTCAGGGATTCTAGGTGCCGCGCCTCCGGCTACAAGGGCGTCGGTGGCTGGGTGGGCGATCGCACAGGTGACGAAGCAGTGCGGGCGGGTAGAACCAGGGCTATGTCTCAAGCATTCTTCACTCCGATCACCGTCGGTGATCTCGAGCTTCCCAACCGCATCGTCATGGCCCCGATGACGCGCAGCCGCTCTGACGAGCAGGGCCGCGTACCGGACTTCGCCGCCGACTACTACGGTCAGCGCGCAGACGCGGGTCTGATCATCTCGGAGGCGACGAACGTCTCGGCCCAGGCGGTCGGCTACGCGCTCACCCCGGGGATCTGGTCCCAGGCCCAGGTGGAGGCCTGGAAGCCCGTAGTCGAGGCCGTCCATGAACGCGACGGGCGCTTCGTGCTGCAGCTGTGGCACACCGGACGCATCTCCCACCCCGACCTGCACGGCGGCGATCTCCCGGTCGCCCCGTCCGCGATCCGGCCGGAGGGTCAGGCGTTCACCGCCGACGGGATGAAGGACCACGTCGAACCACGCGCACTGGAGACGGAGGAGATCCCGGCGATCGTCGAGGACTACCGTCGCGCGGCGGAGAACGCGCAGGCGGCCGGGTTCGACGGCGTCGAGGTTCACTCGGCGAACAACTACCTGCTCGAGCAGTTCATCCGCGACTCGAGCAATCACCGGACCGACGAGTACGGCGGCTCGATCGAGAACCGTCTGCGCTTCCCCCTCGCAGTGGTCGAGGCGGTTGTCGGCGTCTGGGGCGCCGGCCGCGTCGGCATCCGGCTCTCGCCGGCGACGACGCAGCCCGGGGGAACCGACCTCGACTCCACGGTGATGGAGACCTACGGCACCTATCTGGACCGGCTGAAGGGCTACGGGCTCGCCTACACCCACTTCATCGAGGGCGTGACCTACACGACCCGTGAGTGGCCCGACGACATCGACTTCACCGAACTGCGGCGCCGCAGCCCGGGCGCCTACGTCGCCAACAACGAGCTGAGCGTCGAGGAGGCCGAGCGTCTGATCGCCGATGACGAGGCCGACCTCGTCTCGTTTGCGCGGGCCTACATCGCCAATCCCGACCTGGTCGAGCGCATCCGCATCGGCGGTCCGCTGGCCGAGGCCCCGAAGGAGTACTGGTACGGCGGCGACAGCACCGGCTATTCCGACTGGCCGGCCATGACGCCCCAGACCGCCTGAGCCCGAGCGGCGCCCCGGATACCCTGGGGCGCCGCCGGTTTGACGGAGCCGGTAGCGTCGGTGGACAAGGCATCGACTGCGGCGGCGGGAGCAACCGCCATCCGTGAGGTGACTTTGGGGCGGGGGCCACAATGCAGTGCCCGGAGGAAGCCTGTTGTCTCTCAATTTCAAGTCAGACCTTCCGGACTGCGCAGACGCCCCACAACCGCGCCTGACACTGCGCCGCAAGTTCTGGTTGAGCGTCCTCGGCGCTCTCCTGGTCACGGGTCTGCTGGTCTTCGCGCTCGCCGGCCGTCGCCACGAGTTCATCACCGCGCTGCGCAGCGCGCCGCTTTCGGACCTGGCCGGCGCAGCGCTGCTGTCGATCATCGCGCTGCTGTCCCGCTCTGAGGCGTGGCTGGTCTCCGTCCGCGCGGCGGGCGGCGACATCAGCCGGCGGGTGCTGTTCCGCGCCGCTGGCGTCGGCTACCTCGCCAGCGTCATCAACGGGTCGGTGGGCATGGCCGCGCGCATCACCTCACTGCGCCGCGCCGCGCCGGACGACACCCCGCGCGTCCCCGCGCTCATCGCCGCCGAGCTGCCGATCATCACCGTCGAGATCTGCCTCGCGGCGATCTTCTCCTTCACGCTGGTCGTCCCGCTCGGGGTCCCCTTCTGGGTCCCCATCATCGCCATCGTGCTGATGACCGCTGCGGTGCTCGGTCTGCGCCGACTCTCGGACAAGCGTCAGACCGGCCTGTGGGCGGGCCTGGCGGTCATGCGCAGCAAGGGCGGCGGCCGGCTGATCGCCTTCACCCTGCTGGCCGTCTGCACCCAGGTGCTGCGCAACTGGCTGATGCTGCACGCCATCGGTGAGAACGTCTCGATCTTCGATGCGATGGCGCTGCTCATCGCGATGTTCACGCTGGGACAGCTCCCGATCGGACCGAGCATCGGGCCGGCCGCCGCCGTGCTCATCCTCGGCTCCCACGGTGTCGCCCTCAGCGCCGCCGCGGGCGTCCTGCTCGCGGCCACCGGAACGGTCGGCTCGATGTGTTACGCCGGCTGGGCGCTGCTCGACCGACTTATCGCGGGTCGCATCGCTCCCAACGCGGGCGCATACACCGCTTCACCTCCCGACGTCGAAGCGCTGGCCGCGGTGCCGCTGCCGATCATCACCCAGCCCCTGGGCTGATCCGCCGCCCTAGAAGGCGAAGCCGTCGCGGTAGACGTCCTTGTAGAGCAGGTAGGACCCGCCCTCTACGCCGGCGCGGAAGCCCTGAGGGCAGTAGGGCGCCATGTAGATGAAGTCGTCGGCGTGCACGTCGTGCTCGTCACCGTCGAGGTGGTAGACGCCACCACCCGAGGTCATGTAGAGACCGTGCTCCTCATCGTGGATCTCGATCTGGTGGAGGGCCACGTGGGGGTCGAACTCCATGTGGGAGATGTTGAAGTCAAAGGCCGGGTCGGTCGGGTCGATCAGCTCGCGACGGTGCAGACCGGGCACGACGGTCGGGGTGCGCGCGACCTCGCCCAGCTTGCCCCACACGGGCCCGGGCTCAGCGAGGTTCCGCCACGGCTCATAGGGTCGTTTGATCTCGATGACCGAAGCGCCGGGCGCGAGCACGACGCTGACGAACTGGGCCGGCCCGAGGTAGATGAAGCCGCCGTCGGATAAGTCGATGAACTCCTCACCGAGCTTGACCCCGGCCTCCCCGCCCATCCCGATGATGAAGCGCTCCAGCCCGGGCGGCAGGTCAGCGGCGACGGGAGTCTCGCCCGCGACCCACAGGTACTCCCCGAACCGGGCCGGGCTCAGGCGCGGGGTCACCAGCTTGAAGTAGGCGGCCCCGGGCAGGGACGGCAGCCGGCTCATGTAGCGGTTGGCCGGCGTCAACAGCGTGTAGGTCAGCCCGCGGCGGCCGCGGTCTCCCGGAACGATCGTGCCCACGGCGGTCAGTCTAAAGACGGGGTCGCGCCCGGGCCGCCCGGCATGCCCGCCGGGTCGCGGTCGGGTATGAGCAACCGCCCGCGCGGTGCGCCGGACACCGCGCCGTCGCGGTAGACCACCTCGCCGCGCAGCACCGTGGTCCGCACCCGGGCGCGCAGCTCACGGCCCACGTAGGGGCTGAAGCGGTGGCGGTCGAGCAGCTCCTCGCGCCCCAGCACCCGGGTGGGGCCGACCTCGACGAGGGCCAGGTCGGCGTCCATGCCGGGGACGAGCAGGCCCTTGCCAGACAGTCCGAAGCGGTCCGCCGCCGCGCTGGCGAGCACGCGCGGAACCTGCGCGAGCGCCAGGCGCCCACCCGGGCCGGTGTCGCTGAGCATCAGCTCGACGGTGGACTGGATCCCGGCGATCCCGCCCCACACCGCGAAGAAGTCCGGACTCTGCTTGAGCGCCTCGGGGGCCGGTGAGTGATCGGAGATGACGAACAGCGTGTCGTCGTCGGCCAGCAGCTGCCACAGCTCATCCGCCTCGGCGGCGAGGCGCAGCGGCGGGGCGCATTTGGCCACCGCCCCGAGCGTCACCGCGTCCTCGGCGTCGAGCACGAGGTGATGGGCGGTCAGCTCACACGTCACGTCCTGGCCGGCCGCCCGTGCGTTCTGGACCAACTCGACCCCGCGCTGGGTGGAGACGTGGACGATGTGCAGGCGACAGCCGGTGACGGCGGCGAGCTCCAGCGCCCGAGCGATCGCCTCGGTTTCGGCCACCGGGGGACGTGATTCGAGGTAGTCGCGCACGCTGACCCGCCCGGCGGCCCGAGCCCGCGTGGCGAGATCGGCGGTGATGCGGTCGGACTCGGCGTGGAGCAGGAAGGGCAGCTCCAGCTCGGCGATCGTGCCCATCGCCTCATACAGGGTGAGGTCGTCGGAGGCGGGGAAGTCATCGGAGCCGCTCGTCGACATGAACGCCTTGAAGCCGATCACCCCGGCGTCGGCGAGTCCCGGGAGCGCCGCGCGGTTGCCGGGGATCACCCCACCCCAGAGCCCGAAATCGACGAACGATTCAGATGCCGCGGCCGCCGCCTTGGCGGCGAAGCTGTCAGCGTCGATGGTCGGCGGGCTGGCGTTGAGCGGCATCTCCACCACGGTGGTGATCGCCCCGGCGACCGCCGCGCTCGAGCCGGTGCCCCAGCCCTCCCAGTCGGCGCGGGCGCCCGGGGCGTTGAAGTGCACGTGGCTGTCGACCGCTCCCGGCAGCACGAGCAGACCGGAGGCGTCGATGACCTCGGCGCCCGCCGGCGCCGAGACGCTCGGCCCGATCTCGGTGATGACCCCGTCGATCGCCGCCAGCTCGATCACCACGCCGTCGGCGGTACGAGCGCCGTGGACGAACAGCGCGCTCACGAGCCGCGGTAGACGGTGTAGCCGTAGGGGCTGAGCAGGAGCGGGACGTGGAGATGCTCGCGGCCCTCGGGGATCTCGAAGGTGACGACCACCTCGGGGAAGAACGGGCTCGGCGTCTCGAAGATGAGGCGCCAGCGTCCCGCCTGCACCTCGGGGAAGGAGCCGATGCGACCGTCGGCGTCGGTCTCGGCGCGGGCCAGCTTGGTGTAGTGGCGGGCGTCCTGGGCATTGGACAGGGTCACCACGACGCCCGACGCCGGCTGGCCGGCGGCGGTGTCCAGAACATGGGTGGTCACCCGCGTCACACGGGCAACCCTAGGCTCTCCAGGCGCAGAGCGGTGATCTCACGCTGTTGCTCGGTCGCGATGGCGAACTCCGTCTCCCGGTCGTTCTCCAGCCGCTGATGCAGGGCGCCCAGCATCTCCTCCGCGCTGCGCCCGCGGGCCCGGATGAGGAAGACGAAGCCGAAGCGCGTCTGGTACTCCAGGTTGGCCGCGGCCAGGGCCATCCGCAGATCGCCGTCGGCGCCGTCGAGCCCCGCCTGCTCCCGGGCGCCCGTCCCGTCGCCTGCGCGCGGGGCGCCGATCGTCGAATGCGCCGCGAAGGCGGCCAGCCAATCCTCGCGTGACAGTGCGTCAAAGGCCCGCTCGGACGCGTCGAGCAGCTCGGCCCCGGAGGCGAACGGGGCCGCGGCGGCCATCAGCTCCTGCCAGTGGCGTGAGCCACAGCACGCTGCCAGCGCCGCCTCGTCGATGCCGCCCGCCGCCTCCACGCCCCGAACCGCTCCCTACCGCCCCGCGACCGTCAGCCCGCGAGCTTGGCCAGCGTGCCGGCCAGCACGTTGACGCCGAGGTCGAGCTCGGCCGGTTCGGTGAACTCATCGGGATGGTGGCTGAGACCGTCGCGACTGGGCACGAAGATCATCCCGATCGGCACCCGGGCGCCGAGCACCATGGCGTCGTGGTAGGCGCCCGAGGCCATGTCGAGGTAGGGGATGTCGGACTCGACGCACACCTCGCGGATGGTCGCGACGATGTGGGGGTCACACGGCGCCGGCGTGTCGAACACCATCTGGCGCGTCGTGGTCTCCAGCCCGCGCCGCTCGCCGATCTCCGCCACCGCGGCTTCAACGGCGCTGACCACCCGCTCGCGCGGCTCGAGCACCACGTCGCGCACATCGACGTCGAGCGTCACCTCGCCGGGGATCACGTTGACCGCCCCGGGGGTCAGGGCGACGGTGCCGACGGTGCCGACGGTGGTGCCCGAATCCGAGTCGCGGGCGAGGCGCTCGACCGCGAGGATCAGCTCGGCGGCGCCGCAGAGGGCGTCGGCGCGCAGTGACATCGGCGTCGAGCCGGCGTGGCGGGGCTTGCCGGTGAAGCTGACCCGCAGCTGGTGGGGAGCGGCGATGCGCTCCACCACCCCGAGCCCGAGGCCGCGCGTCTCGAGCACCGCCCCCTGCTCGATGTGCAGCTCGACGA
The DNA here is from genome assembly GCA_965198695.1 of Solirubrobacteraceae bacterium. Taxonomy (GTDB): domain Bacteria; phylum Actinomycetota; class Thermoleophilia; order Solirubrobacterales; family Solirubrobacteraceae; genus Palsa-465. The sequence continues at coordinate 23,714 of CBDAPW010000007.1, forward strand.
ACGCGGCCACGCCGGCGGGGTCGAACTCGGCCGCCGCGATCTGGTCGGGGTCGAGTCCCACCGTCTCCATCGCCTGGGCGATGGAGACCCCGTTGCGGTCGGCCATCGCGTCGAGCTCCTCCCGTGACAGGGCGCCGATCATCGCGCGACTGCCGATGCAGCCGGCGCCGAAGCGTGGCTCCTCCCCGGCGAAGCCGATCACCTCGATAGTCGCCCGCGGGACGAAGCCGGAGTCGCGCAGCTGGCCCACGGCGGTGATCGCCCCAAGTACCCCGAGCACCCCGTCATAGGCGCCGGCGTTGAGGGTGGTATCGAAGTGCGAGCCCGTCCAGACCGCGGGCGCGTCCGCGTCCGAGCCGGCCCAGCGCCCGAACAGGTTGCCCGCCGCGTCCTCACGCACCTCGAGGCCGACGTCCTCCATCAGCGAGGTCACGAACGCCACCGCCTGGGAGTACTCGGCGGTGTAGACCTCGCGGGTCAGACCGTCCCCCTCGTGAGCGGAGTCGATGCTCGCCAACTCAGCGATGGCGGTGTGCAAATCCGGGGCGTGCAGGGTCATCTCCATCTCCACCTTCTACGTCGGCGCCAATCTAGGGGGGGCGACGTTACAGAGGTATGTCCACCGGGCGAACTGGCCAGACCACCGTTCCTCCAGGCGGCGAAAGGTGCCCGTGAGCGCTTGGGCGACGGGGGGCCGACCACTAGTCTGTGGCGAACGTGACAGCCGGGCACGCAGGGTTATGAGCGCCACCGAGAGCCGGGACACCAGGGCCGCCAAGGGTCGCACTCCGGTGTTCGCCTCGATCGCCGCGCGCGTGCTCGAGCTGGCGGCGGCCGAGGGCCTCGACACCGGGGCGCGACTGCCCGCCGAGCGTGAGCTGGCCCGGCGCCTGGGGGTCAGCCGCACCTCGCTGCGCGAGGCGCTGACCGCGCTGCGCATCGAGGGGGCGATCGAGGTCCAGCACGGGAACGGCATCTACCTGCTCCACCCGCCGACCGAGACGATCCCGCCGATCGCCATCGAGCTGGCCCGCGCCAACCCGGGTCTCCCCGCCCCGGCGAGGTGCGCAACACGCTCGAGGCCCAGGCCGCCGAGCTGGCGGCATTGCGCCGCGAGGACGCGGACCTGGCCGCGATGATCGAGGCGATCCGGGCGATGGACGCGGCGATCACCGCCGACACGCGCTCAGTCGACGCCGACCGGCGTTTCCACGCGGCGGCGCGCAATCCGGTGCTCAGCGACCTGCTCGACTCCCTCGCCGCGGGGGCGGCCCAGATCGCCGCGGCATCGTTGGCCCGCGACGGCCAGCCCGCGCGCTCGCTGGCCGCCCACCGGATGATCCTCGACGCGATCATCCTCCACGACGCCGAGCAGGCCCGCCGGCTGATGCGCGAGCATCTCGAGCTGACCGGCCAGATGCTCGCTGACGCGTGAGCATGCAGAGCGACACGTCGGCCGCGGCGGCGCCCGACGCCGTGGGCCTGGTGCTCAGCGCCGGCGCCGCCACGCGCTTCGGTTCGCCCAAGCAGCTCGCCCCCTTCCGCGGCCAGCCGATGATCCTCTGGCCGATCGGGGCGCTGCGCGCCGGCGGGCTCGAGTGGGTGCTGGCGGTGCTCGGCGCCGAGCATGAACGCGTCGCCGCCCAGCTCGCCGGATTGGCCCATCCGCTGCTCGCGCCCGACTGGGCGGACGGGATGAGCGCGTCGCTGCGGGCCGGGGTGACCGCGGCGCAGCGTCTCGGCGCCGCACGCGTGGTCGTCGTGCTGGGCGACCAGCCGCTGCTGTCGGGCGCGGCGGTGGCACGGGTGCTAGCGGCCTCCCGCGCCGGGTACCCGATCGTCCGCGCCGACTACGGCGACATCCCGGGCCACCCGATGGCGTTCGCCCGTGAGACCTTCGGCGCGATCCAAGAGTTGTCAGGTGACGCCGGCGCCCGTCAGCTCACCGGCTTTGACTCCGCGCTCGTGCCCTGCCACGGCCTCGGCTCACCGGCCGACGCGGACACCCCGGAGGAGCTCGCCCGCCTCAGCGCCGAGACCCGTCCCCACGAGAACTAGCGTCTAGATGGTTGATTCCATGGAATCGTTAGGCGATGTAGTCGACCAGCGCTCGGCTGGGACGCCCGAGTTGGTGATTCAGCGTCACGCACGCCGCGAGCGTGAGGAACCGTGCGAGCATCCGTTCACGCAGTCCGGGGAGCGTGCGGGCTCCGTGGCGCTCGAGGGTCAGGATGTCTTTCATCGTCCAGAAGATGCTCTCGACACGTTGGCGGATCGGCGCGAGGTGCGGCCGCCCGGTCTGGTCTTCGTCTTTGCGTCTCGGCCGCAGGATGATCGCGCCAAGAGACCGAGCGGCAGCCTCAAAGTCACGTCCGGCATAGCCCTTGTCCCCGATCACTGCCAGCGTCAGGTCCCGCGCTCTGCGCGCGAGCAATCTGAGAGCGATGTCCCGTTCACCGTCTTTGGGACTGGCGATCTGCAACGCGATCGGGGTGCCGTCGGGGGCGAACAGTCCGTGCAGCCTGAACCCCCAGAAGTACCGGCTGTGACTGGCGCAATAGCCGTAATCGGCAGCGTCGCCCAGGGCCGAGCGTTTGACCGTTTCGCGCGAGCGGGCGCACTCGACCGGCGTGGAGTCGATCAGCAACAGGTTGTCCTCAGAGCCCGGGCTTTGGCTCGCGAAGACGCCCATCAGCCACTCCAAAGCGTCGCTCAGGCACCGGCGGCGTTTGAAGTAGCCGGGTTGTGCGGGAAGTTGGGGGAACAGATGCCTCAGGCGTTTTCTGGCGACGGCCAGGAACCTGCGGTCAGACGGGATGCCCATGATCGCCTGGGCGACACACAGCGTTACGACCTCGGCGTCGGTCACTCTTCGTCGTGCGTTGTTCTTGCTTTCGGGCAGGAGATCGTCAGCGGTGCAGAACACCGTTGTGAGCAGCAGGTCGAGGTCAGCGTCCATCGAGGCCCCCAGGGGTCGGCGGTGTGGGATAGCACCGCTGACTTCGGTCCTGCTGCTTATTTCTCCTCGAAAACCCCGAGAACCACGGTCAAATCCGTGGAATCAACCATCTAGAGCAGCGGGTAGGCCTCCCACACCGGCCCTGGCGCCGGCGCGCCGTCGGCCACCACCTCCCCCTCGATGAGGCCGTAGGGACGGTCCTGGAGCTTGAAGATGAGGTTCGGGTTGTCGAGGCCGAAGGGCTCGAGGTTGACCGTGAAGTGGTGGCGGTTGGGCATCGAGAAGCGCACCTCCACGATGCCGGGGCTGGCCTCCATGATGCCCGTGCCCATCTCATAGAGGCTCTGCTGCAACGACAGGCTGTGCACGGTGGCGAAGCGCTCGAGCAGCGCCCCGCGGGCAGCGGCGAAGGACGCGTTCCACTCCCCCGGCGCGAGCAGCGCGCCGTGGCGCCAGCGCGCGTTGACCGAGGTGGAGAGGATCCGGTCGTCGGTCTCGGGCAGGGTCGTGTACTGGTCGCGGATGAAGCCCCAGAACTCCGAGCCGGTGGTCTTCAACACGATGAGATCCTTGAGGCCCGAGAGCACCCACTCCCCGCCAAGCGGCGCATCGACGACCACCTCGGCCACGCGCAGTTCGCTGCCGGCGGCCACGAACGCGTGCGAGTGGGGCTCGCCCTCCACCGGGATCCGGTTCCAGGCCGAGGACTCGATCCGCACCCGGGCTCGCGTGATCGGCGCGAACTCCCCGACGAAGTGGCGGGCCAGCCGCAGTGCGAACTCCTCGATCTCGGCGACCCCGTGCTGGCGCGCGAACGCGTAGATGGTGTTCTGCTGGGTGTCGGTGGCCACCACGTTGGCGTTGGAGCCGTTGAGGTGCACGTCGTCGAGGTCGCCCGACAGGGTGATCGACACGTTGAGGTCGGCGAAGCGGTGCACCGGGGTGGCCCGGTCGACGGCGACCATCCGCACCTGGGCCTTGCCGTACTGGTTGGCGCCGAGACTGAACGTCATCGGCGCCACGCTACCCGCTCGCCCGCGCCCACCCCTGATCCAGCTGGCCGAACATCACCCCTCGGCTTGAGACATCAGGCCATAGCTGGCCCCGGCCCCCGAGGTAGGTTTGATCTCAGATGAGCACCATCGTCATCGAGCACTGCCATATCGCGACCTGTGACCCCGATGGCAGCGAGTTCAGCGACGGTCACCTCGTCGCCCGCGACGGTCACATCATCGCGCTCGGCCCCGGACCCGCCCCCGCCCAACCGCTCGACCCCGCTCCCGTCCCCGCCGAGCCCGAGGACGTCACCTACGTCGATGGCCACGGGTGCCTGCTCACCCCGGGCCTGGTCAACACCCACCATCACCTCTATCAGTGGGTGACCCGCGCGGTCTCCCAGGACACCACGCTGTTCGGCTGGTTGACCACCCTGTATCCCATCTGGGCCGAGATCGACGCCGAGATCGTCCATGCCGCCGCGGCGGCCAACCTGGGCTGGCTGGCCCTGACCGGCGCCACCACCTCCTCAGACCACCACTACGTCTTCCCCGAGCGCGGCGGTGACCTGCTGGAGGCCGAGATCAGCGCCGCCGCCACCATCGGCCTGCGCTTCCATCCCGCCCGGGGGTCGATGGACCTCGGCGAGTCCGCCGGGGGGCTGCCACCCGATTCGGTGGTCGAGGACCGCGACGCGATCCTCACCGCCACCGCCGAGGCGATCGACCGCTGGCACGACCCCGCGCCCGACGCCATGCTCCGGATCGCCGTCGCGCCGTGTTCGCCCTTCAGCGTCTCCGAGGGCCTGATGCGCGAGGCGGCTGAGCTGGCGCGGAGCAAGGGGGTGCGCCTGCACACCCATCTCGCCGAGACGCGTGACGAGGACGACTACTGCGCCGAGCACTACGGCTGCACCCCCACCGAGTACGCCGAGCGGCTCGGCTGGCTCGGCCCCGACGTGTGGATGGCCCACTGCGTCCACCTCGACGCCGCGGCGATCGACGCCTTCGCGGCCACCGGCACCGGGGTGGCCCACTGCCCCACCTCCAACGGCCGCCTCGGCGCCGGTCTGGCGCCGGTGCACGAGCTGATCCGGAAGCGGGTGCCGGTCGGGCTCGGGGTCGACGGCGCCGCCTCCAACGAGTCGGGGCGGATGGTCGACGAGCTCCACCAGGCCCTGCTCGTCGCTCGCCTGCGCGACGGACCCACCGCGCTGAGCGCGCGCGAGTCGCTCGCCCTGGGCACGATCGGCGGCGCGCGCTGCCTCGGCCGCGAGGCCGAGCTCGGCAGCCTCGAGCCGGGCAAGCTCGCCGACCTGGCCCTGTGGCGCGTCGACGGCCTGGCCGGCGACGGCATCACCGACCCGGTGGCCACGCTGGTGTTCGGCGCCCCGAGGCTGGAGGCGCTGTGGGTCGGGGGCGCCCCGGTGGTGCGCGACGGTCGACTCACCGGCGCCGATGCCGACGCCCTCGGTGCCGCCGCGGGGCGGGCCGCCGCCGCCCTGACCGCCGCCGCCGCGCGCTGACGTTCAGACGATGGACCTGCCGTTCCTTGAGAGCCTCGAGCCCGCCTCGCCCGCGACGCTCGAGGACTGGCGCGACGGGGATGCCTGGCTGGCCGGCGGCACCTCCCTGTTCTCCGAGGCGGCACCGGACCTGCGTCGTCTCCACGACCTCCGCGGCTTCGGGTGGGCGCCGCTGACCATCTCCTCCGACGGACTGGAGATCGCCGCCACCTGCACGATCGAGGCGCTCCACAGCTTCACCGCGCCGTCGCACTGGACCGCCGCCCGTCTGTTCACCCTCTGCCCCGAGGCGCTGTACGCCTCCTGGAAGGTGTGGCAGGAGGCGACCGTCGGGGGCAACCTGTGCCTGGCGTTGCCAGCCGGGGCGATGACGGCGATGACCGCGGCGCTCGACGGCGTCTGTGAGATCTGGAGCCCGGGCGGGGCCAGCCGCCAGATCCCGGTGACCGAGCTGGTCACCGGCCCGAGCGTCACCTCGCTCGGCCCGGGCGAACTGCTGCGGGGGATCACCATCACGCCCGAGGCCCTGACCTCCGAGGTCGCCTTCGCCCAGGTGTCGCTGTCGCCTCGGGGACGCTCGGCGGCGCTGGTCATCGCCCGACGCCAGCTCGACGGACGCACCGCGATCGCCATCACCGCGGCGGTGTGCCGTCCCTACGTGCTGCACTTCACCGAGCCGCCGAGCCCCGAGGAGGTCAGCACCGCCCTGGCCGAGACGGCGATCGACTACTACGACGACGTGCACGGCGACCCGGACTGGCGCGCCCACCTGACCGCGCTGCTGTGCGAGCAGGTCCGGGCCGAGCTGGCGGACGCCTGATGCGCGTCAACGGTCGGACCGCCGACCACGCTCCTGCACCCGGCCAGTGCCTGCGCACCTATCTGCGCGAGCTCGGCGCCGTCGGGGTGAAGAAGGGCTGTGACGCCGGGGACTGCGGGGCCTGCACGGTGCACGTCGACGGTCGCGCGGTGCACTCCTGCATCTACCCCGCCGTCCGCGCGCGCGACGCGGAGGTGACGACCATCGAGGGCCTCGGTGCCCTCAGCGGCGAGCTGGCCCCGCTGCAGGAGGCGTTCGTCGCCCACCAGGCCTTCCAGTGCGGCTACTGCACCGCCGGCTTCCTCATGACCGGGGCCAAGCTGAGCGGCGAGCTGGCCGCCGACCTCCCCCGCGGACTGAAGGGCAACCTGTGTCGCTGCACCGGCTACCGCGCCATCGCCGCGGCACTGTCCGGAGCTGGGGCAGCGGCGGGTTCCGGCCCCGGCCCTGGAGCCGGGGCCGTCGGCAGCGACGTCCCCGCACCGGCCTCACGCGCGATCGTCACCGGCGCCGCCCGCTATGCCCTGGACGGGGATCTGCCCGACGGCGCGCTGGCGATGGCCCTCGTGCGCGCCCCCCACGCCAGCGCCCGGGTGCTCAAGCTCGACGCGTCGGCGGCGCTGGCCCTGGAGGGGGTCCATCTGGTGCTCGGCCCCGAGGACTCCCCCGACCATCTCTTCTCCACCGCCCGCCACGACGACCCCCGCGTGGACCCCGCCGACACCCGCGTGCTCGACACGGTGGTGCGCTTCCACGGCCAGCGGGTGGCCGCCGTGGTGGCCGACACCCGGGCACTCGCCGAGCGGGCCGCCGCCCTCGTCCGAGTCGAGTACGCGGAGCACCCCGCGGTGTTCGACGCCGAGGCGGCGCTGGCCCCGGGCGCGCCGGCGCTGCACGCCGACAAGGACGCCGTGGCGAGCCGCATCGCCGATCCGCAGCGCAACCTGTGCGGCGAGATCCACGCCGAGGTGGGCGACCTCGCGACGGGCCTGGCCGAGGCCGACGTCGTCTACACCGAGACCTTCCACAGCCACCGCATCCAGCACGTCCACCTCGAGACCCTCCAGGCGGTGGCATGGATCGACGCCGAGGACCGCCTCGTCGTGCGCTCCTCCACCCAGGTGCCGTTCCTCACCCGCGACGCACTGGCGGCGATGTTCTCCCTCCCCCGCGAGCGGGTGCGGGTGTTCGCCGGACGGGTGGGCGGCGGCTTCGGCGCCAAGCAGGAGCTGATCGTCGAGGACGTGGTGGCCCTGGCCGCCCTGCGCCTGGGCCGTCCGGTGGCCATCGAGTTCACCCGTGAGGAGCAGTTCGCCGCCGCCACCACGCGCCACCCGATGACGGTCACCGTCCGCGCCGGCGCCCGCGCCGACGGCACTTTGACCGCCCTCGCCCTCGACGTCGTCTCCAACACCGGCGCCTACGGCAACCACGCCACCGCGGTGCTCCATCACGCCGTCAGCGAGTCCCTCGCCCTCTACCGGGTCCCGAACAAGCGCGCCGATGCCGTGGTCGCCTACACCAACACCGTCCCCTCCGGCGCGCTGCGCGGCTACGGCATGAGCCAGACCGCCTTCGCCGTCGAGTCCGCCCTGGATGAGCTGGCCCGGCGCCTGGAGATCGACCCGATCGCCTTCCGGCGCATCAACGTGGTCCGTGCCGATGACCCGCTCGTCTACGTCGAGGACGGCGGCGAGGACCCCGAGAACCTGCCGAAGATCGGCTCCTACGGACTGGGGGAGTGCCTCGACGCGGTGGAGCGCTCGCTGGCCGCGGCGGCCGCGGCGCCGGGCGCGAACCCGGCACCCGGCTGGCGGGTGGGCCACGGCATCGCGGTGACCATGCTCGACTCCACCCCGCCCTTCGGCCACCACGCCCAGGCGCGGATCGTCGAGGACGGCGTGGGCAGCGGCCGGTTCCGCCTCCACGTCGGCACCGCCGAGTTCGGCAACGGCACCACCACCGTGCTGGCCCAGCTGAGCGCCGACGCGCTCGGCGTCAGCCCCGAGGCGATCAGCGTCGTCGGCGCCGACACCGACGCGGTCGGCTATGACACCGGCGCCTTCGGGTCGACCGGCACGGTGGTGGCGGGGACCGCCGCCCTCCAGGCGGCGACGGAACTCAAGCGTCGCCTGGACGCGCGAGCCCAGGCCACCGGCATCCCAGCCGGTGGCCCAGATGACGATGGCCAGCCGCTCGCGGCCGAGGGTTCCACCGACGGGCGGCGGCGCACGGTCGGCTTCAACGTCCAGGGCTTTCGCGTGGCGGTCCACCCCGACACCGGAGAGGTGGCGATCCTCCACTCGATCCAGGCGGCCGACGCCGGCACGGTGATCAACCCGCGCCAGTGCCGGGGCCAGATCGAGGGCGGCGTCGCCCAGGCGCTCAGCGCGGCGCTGTATGAGGAGGTGCGCATCGACGCCGCCGGGCGGGTCAGCACGCGCAAGCTGCGCGACTACCACGTGGCCCGGCTCGGGGACATCCCGCTCACCGAGGTCGTCCTCGCCGACACCTCCGACACCCACGTCGGGCCGCTTGGGGCCAAGCCGATGAGCGAGTCGCCGTTCAACCCGGTCGCCCCCGCGCTGGCCAACGCCATCCGCGACGCCACCGGCGTGCGCTTCACCGAGCTGCCGCTCCGCCGCGACCGGGTCTGGCGCGGGCTTCAGTGACCTTCGGCGCCGCTGCCGAGTACCGGCAGCACGCTCCAGGGAAAGTCGATCCAGCGGTCGGTGTGGCGCCAGACGTAGTCGCATTTGACCGTCGACTGGGGCTTCTCATAGAGGGTGGCGAAGCGGATCTCGGCGACCTTGCCGGCACAGAACTCGCGCACCAGGGCGAGCGTCGCCCCGGTGTCCGCGACGTCGTCGGCCACGAGGATGCGCGAGGTCTCGAGGTCGAGCAGGTCCGGCGCGGGCGGCAGGATCATCGGCACCGGCAGCCGTTCGTCGACCCCGGTGTAGAACTCGACGTTCATCGTGAAGGTGTTCTTGACCCCCAGCGCGTAGCCGAGGGCGGCGGCCACGATCAGCCCGCCGCGGGCGATGGCCAGGATCACGTCGGGCTCATAGCCGTCGGCGTGCACCGCGGTGGCGAGCTCCCGGGTCGCGTCGCCGACCTGGCCCCAAGGCAGGATCTCGCGATCGGTCGCCGCGTCGGTGTCGAGTCCGCTCACGCGGCGGATCCTAGTTGCTGGTGGGTGTGACAGGGTTTCCGCCATGGCTCGCCCCCAGGCAACCCCCCACGCCCTGGCCGTCGCGCGCGGTGAGGCGCCGGCCGACATCCTGCTGCGCGGAGGGCGCGTGTTCGCCTCGGCCACCCGCGAGTGGGTGGACACCGACCTGGCCATCGCCGACGGGATCATCGCCGGCTGGGGCCCGCGCGAGGCCAAGGAGGTCATCGACGTCTCCGGAGCGGCCCTCACCCCCGGCTTCATCGACGCCCACATGCACCTGGAGTCGACCAAGCTGTGGCTGGATGAGTTCATCTCCGCGGTGCTGCCCCACGGCACCACCGCGGTGGCCGCCGACCCGCACGAGATGGCCAACGTGCTCGGGGTGCCGGCGATCCAGGCGCTCGCCGCCGCCGCTGAGGGCGTGCCCTTCAGCTTCGGGATCTACGCCTCCAGCTGCGTGCCCGCCTCCCCGTTCGAGTCCTCGGGCGCGACGCTGGATCACACCGACATCGCGGCGCTGCTCGAGGACCGGGCCGGCGCGGGGTTGAGCGGCGTGGCCGAGGTGATGAACTATCCGGGGGTGATCGGCGGGGACCCCGAGATGCTCGCGCGGATCCGCGCCGGCGGCAGCGGCCCGCGCTTCCGCGTCGACGGTCACGCCCCCGGCGTGCGCGGGCGCCAGCTCGACGCTTACCTGGCGGCCGGCGTCGAGTCCGACCACGAGTGCACGACCCTGGAGGAGGCCGAGGAGAAACGGCGCAAGGGCATGTGGATCTTCCTGCGCGAGGGCTCGGCGTCCCAGAACCTCGTCGCGCTCGCGCCGATGATCCTCGCCCACGGCAGCGACCTCGCCGCCTTCTGCACCGATGACCGCGAGCCCTCCACCCTGCTCGGTCCCGGTCACATCAACGACTGCGCGCGTCTGGCCGTCGCCCACGGCATCTCCGAGATCGACGCGATCCTGCTCGCCTCGACCCACCCGGCCGCCTACCACGGCTTCACCTCCCTCGGCAGCCTCGGCCCCGGCTACCAGGCCGACATCCTCGTCTTCGACACGCTCGCGAGCTGGGAGCCCAACTACGTCTTCCAGGCCGGACGCCTCGTCGCTCGCGACGGCCGGCTCGTGCCCGGCGCGGTCAGCGCCAGCCCGGCGCCGAAGCTGTTCTACGACACGATGAACGTGGGGGCGCTGCCGGGCCCGGCCGACCTCACCCTCGAGCTGGCGGTCGGCACCCGGGCGCGGGCGGTGGGCGTGGAGAGCCACTCGCTGACCACGCGGCGGCGCGAGGTGACGATCGGGGATCCGGACGCCGACGTGTCCTTCGCCGCGGTGATCGAGCGCCACGGGGCGACGGGTCAGATCGGGCGCGGTCTGGCCACCGGGTTCACCCTCAAGCGCGGGGCAATCGCCTCGACCGTCGCCCACGACGCGCACAACATCGTGGTCATCGGGGCCAACGGCGGGGACATGGCCCGAGCGGTGGAGGAGCTGGTGAGCTTCGGCGGTGGCCAGGTCGCCGTGCTCGACGGCCGGGTGATCGGCGCGGTGCCGCTGCCCCTGGCCGGCCTGATGAGCGACCAGCCGGCCCGGGTGGTGGCCGCCCAGATCGGCGAGCTCAACCAGGCGATCCACGAACAGCTCGGGGTCACCGTGGATGAGCCCTTCATGCAGCTCAGCTTCATCGCCCTGTCGGTGATCCCGGAGCTGCGCCTGACCGACGGCGGCCTGTTCGACGTCGACGCCTTCGCCCATGTGCCGGTCGAGATCGGCGACTAGGTTTTTGGCCCGATGGCCATACTCTCGTCGCGTCCGGCGAGCACAATCTGGTAGCTCGTTCGCCGATGGATGCGTGCGGACTGACCGCTGACGATTTCTTCGATTTGGGGGGTTCTCACCTGTGAACGCGACGATTGCGCCCGGCTCCGGCCTGGGTGTCTCCAGCGGCGGCGGCTCGATCGCCGATGAACCGACCTTCGAGGCGCGCGGGATCGACTACGTCCCCCGGGTCGAGCGGCGCGGCAAGCCGATCGACCTGGCCTGGATGTGGGCGGGCGCGCTGTTCAACGTCGAGTACCTCGTCTACGGCACGCTGATCATGTCCTTCGGCCTGCGCTTCTGGCAGGCCGCGGTGGTGGTGATCCTCGGAAACCTCTCCTACATCGTCGCCGGACTCGGGTCGCTCCAGGGACCCAAGGCCGGCACGGCCGCCTTCACGATCAACCGGGCCCCGTTCGGCCCGGTCGGGGCGCGCCTGATCGCCTGCTTCAACTGGATCACCCAGGTCGGCTATGAGATCGAGGGGCTGGCCCTGGTGGTGCTCGCGGCCCTCGCGCTGTTCGCCAAGGCGGGTCTCGGCGGCCACACCTGGCTGAAGATCGTCCTCATCATCGCCGCGGGGGCGATCCAGCTCGTGCTGCCGCTGCTCGGCCACGGGACGATGCTGCGCGTGCTGCGGTGGCTCGTCGTGCCGTTCATCGTGCTGTTCGCGGTCCTCGCCGGCCTGTCGATCGGCAAGGTCCACCTCGGCGCCGGTCATGACGCGAACTTCGCGACGATGCTGGCCGCGCTGGCGATCATCCTGTCGGCCGGCGGCTATGGCTGGCCGATGAACGCCAACGACTTCAGCCGTTATCTGGCGCCGGAGACGAGCCGGAAGAAGATCGTCGCGTCGGTGGCGATCGGCGGGTACATCCCGTCCACCCTGCTGGCCCTGCTCGGCGCGGCGCTGTACACCATCCCGGCCGTCGCGGCCGGTGGCGGCGGCGCGGTGTCGGGTCTGCCCAGCGCCTTCGCCGGCTGGTTCCTGTGGCCGTACCTGCTGTTCATCATCGTCCAGCTGTTCGCGATCAACTCACTCGACCTCTACTCGAGCGGGCTGACCCTGCAGGCGATCATCCCCAAGATCAAGCGCTGGCAGTGCGTGCTGCTCGACACCGCCGTCGCCAGCGGTCTGACTGCTTTCGTCATCTTCTCCAGCGGGTTCAACTCGTTCATCTACAAGTTCCTCGACCTCATGCTCATCTGGATCGCACCGTGGGTGGCGATCTACCTGATCGACTACTTCCTGCGCCGCGGTCGCTATGACTCCACCGGGCTGATGGAGACCGCCAAGGGGATCTACCACCGCAACGGCGGGGTGCAGTGGAAGGGCATCGCCGCGCAGCTGATCGGCATGGTGGCGGCGGCGCTGTGGCTGAGCCCCGGATTCGGGAGTTGGTGGCATCCGCTGACCAACACCTTCGGCGGCTCGGACTGCTCGGTGTTCATGGGGGCGCTGTTCGGCGGGGGGGCCTACTGGCTGCTCAACCGGCGCTCGGTGCAGGCTGAGGCGGCGGCGTCCTCAGACGCCGAGCCCTCACCCGAGCTGCTCGCCCGGCTGAGCTGAACGACTCGGGTGGACCCGACCGACGAGCGTCACCTGCGACGGGCCTTCGCGCTCGCGCTCGAGGCGCGCGAGCGCGGCAACCACCCGTTCGGCTGTCTGCTGGTGAGCGCGGAGGGAAGCGTGCTCGGTGAACAGCGCAACGCGGGCCGGGTGCCCGTGCCGGTGCGCACAATCCACGCCGAGACCGAGCTCGCCCGCGCCGCCTCAGCGGCTCACCCGCCGTCCGAGCTGGCCAGGGCCACGCTCTACTCGAGCGCCGAGCCGTGCGCGATGTGCGCCGGCACGATCTACTGGGCGGGTATCGGCCGGGTCGTCTACGGGTTGTCCGAGCGTGAGCTGAAAGACATCACCGGCGATCACCCGGACAACCCGACGCTCGATCTGCCCTGCCGCGAGGTGTTCGCCGCCGGGCAGTTCCGGGTCGACGTGGTGGGGCCGGTGCTGGTGGAGGAGGCCCGCGCCGTGCACGCGGGCTTCTGGACCTGAGCGAGGCCACCAGCTGGCCCCGCCGGTCAGGCCGTCGCGTCGCGGCGCTTGGCGTAGGGGTCCTTGGGCGCGATGTCCTCTGACAGGGTGTCGCGCTGAGCCGACAGCTGCTCGATGGCGTCGGCCAGGTGGATCGGGGCGATGTTGTAGTCATCGCGGGCCACGCGGATGCGGTGGGCGGCCAGCAGCACCTCGGAGTGGGTGTGGCCGGTCGGCGGCTCGAAGCGGTAGGAGGCGAGCTCGATGAGCAGTCCGAGCGGATCGCGGAAGTAGATCGAGTCCATGAAGCCGCGGTCCTTGACCCCCGAGTGGTGGATGCCGCGCTCCTCGAGGCGCTCGACCGCCTGGCGGAAGCTGGCGTTGGACACCGCGAAGGCGATGTGGTGGACGCAGCCGGGGTCCGTCGGCGTGCGCTCGGCCTCACCCACGCGCTCCTCGTTGGTGAACACGGTGATCAGGCTGCCGTCGCCGGGCTCGAAGTAGAGATGGCTCTCGGACGGGTTGTCGAGATTGGGCTGCTCGAACACGAAGGGCATCCCGAGCACGCCCTCCCAGAAGTCGATCGAGGTCTGGCGGTCCGCACCGACGATGGTGATGTGATGGACGCCCTGGGACTGGAGCTTGCGCATGAGCGCCAACCTACCAATCTCTTTAGGTTGACCACACGATGGCCTGGGTACGGTTGGTCCTGCGGCAGCACGAGTAGGGGTACACGGCCCGCCGCGGCAGCTCAACCGAAGGGAGAACGACATGAGCAGACGGACTGTTCTGGGCGGAGCACTGGCGACGGGGCTGGTCAGTCTCGCCTGCGCCGCGCCCAGCCTGGCAGCGACGCCACACGCCGGCGGGATCTTCATCCCGGCCAAGAACGGCGAGTCCATCCCCCAGCACGGCGGCAGCGCCACCTCGCTGAACTGGTCGGGATACGCGGTCACCCCCGCCTCAGACGGGATCACCGCGGTCAACTCGAGCTTCACCGTCCCGACCGGCAATCTGCTGCTCAACCCGGCCGGGTTCGCAGCCACGTGGACCGGCATCGGCGGCTACGCCTCCAGCGACCTCATCCAGGCCGGGGTCACCGAGAACACCGCGGTGACCGGCACGGTCGGGGGCGGTCAGTACTACGCGTGGTATGAGCTGCTGCCCGCCTCGGAGACCGAGATCACCAGCGGCTGCAGCGGCGACACCAGCTGCACGGTCACCCCCGGCGACGACGTGAGCGTGAACATCGCCAACGTCTCCGGTGACACCTGGTCGATCACCATCACCGACGCCGGCAAGTGGACCTGGTCCAAGGACGTCACCTATGCGTCGAGCGAGTCCTCGGCCGAGTGGATCCTCGAGGCCCCGACCATCGGCGTGCAGTCGACGCTGGCCGACGTCGGCACCACCGCGTTCACGTCATCGAGCTACGTGACCGACGGACAGACCCACACGATCGCCGATGGCGATCCCACCGCCCTGAGCATCTCACCCTCACCCGAGGCGCTGCCCGACGGCATCGGCGATGAAGCGACCCCATCGGCACTGGCCGCCGACGGTGAGTCCTTCGACGCCTGCGCCTACGCGCTCAGCTGCCCAACTCCCTAACCCGTACCTGAGCTGTCCCCCGGGGCGCGTCCGCTGATCGGCGGGCGCGTCCCAGCTCAGCCGCGGCGCATGAGACGGCCGACCGCGGCCATCAGCTCGTCGGTCTTCTCCTCGCGCTCGGCTTCGGGGCCGCCCATCACGCAGTGCTGGGCGTGGGCGTCGAGCAGGCCCAGCGCCACCTTGTCCAGCGCGGCCTGCACCGCGGAGATCTGGGTGAGCACATCGATGCAGTAGCGGTCCTCCTCGACCATCCGCTGGATCCCGCCGATCTGGCCGCCGACCCGGGCCAGGCGGCGTTGGAGCTGGTCCTTGGTCGCGCTGTAGCCACGTTCGGTCATCGTGGGGATGATACCCCCCAGGGGTATAGTCGTCGAGGTGAGCGTCGTCTGGCACGGGATCCGCGACAGCCTGCTGATGGCCTGGGAGATCGGCTGGGCGCTCGTCTTCGGGTTCTTCATCTCCGCGGTGATCCAGGCCTGGGTGCCGCGTGAGCGCGTCGAGGGCGCGCTGTCGGGCGCCGGGCCCAAGCCGGTGGCGCTGGCCACCGTGCTGGGGGCGGCGTCCTCGTCCTGCTCCTACGCGGCCGCGGCGATCGCCAAGTCGCTGTTCCAGCGCCGGGCCTCGGCCGCGGCCAGTCTGGCCTTCCAGTTCGCCTCGACCAACCTGGTGTGGGAGCTCGGCTTCGTGCTGTGGGTGCTGATCGGCTGGCGCTTCACCGCCGCCGAGTTCGTCGGCGGGCTGGTGATGGTCGCCGTGGCGGCGGTCGCGGTGCGTTGGCTCATCCCCCGCGCGCTGGAGAATGCGGCCCGCGAGCACGCCATCGCGGCGGACACCGGGCACCTGCACCACAGCTCCGGTGGCGAGGTCTACGGCGGTCTGTGGGACCGCCTCACAAGCGTCGGCGCGTGGTCCGATGTCGCCCACAACTTCCGCGGCGACGTCCAGATGCTGTGGCGCGAGATCGCCATCGGCGTGGTGCTGTCCGGGTTCATCGCCCAGGTGCCCGACTCGGCTCTCCACGTCGTGTTCCTGCACAGCTCCTCCGGTCTCGTCCAGGCGCTGTGGGGGGCGCTGATCGGTCCGCTGCTGGCGGTGGCGACCTTCGTCTGCTCGGTGGGCAACGTCAGCCTGGCCGCGGTGCTGTGGAGCGGCGGGCTGTCCTTCTCCGGGGTGATCGCCTTCCTGTTCTCGGACCTGCTCATCCTGCCGCTGATCGCGATCTACCGGCGCTACTACGGCGGCGCGTTCACCCTGCGGTGGGTGGCCGCAATGCTCATCGCCATCGTGGTGGCGGCGCTGGCGGTCGACGGGATCTTCGCCGGGCTCGGCCTCTCACCCAGCGGCGCGCGCCCGCTGCGCGCCGACGTGTTCGCCGGAGTCAGAGTCGACTACAAGCTGTGGCTCAACCTCGCCGCGGCGCTGCTGCTGGCGGGGCTGTGGACGCTGACCCTGCGTCGGGGCGTGACCGACCCGGTGTGCGGAATGGTGATCGACCGTGACAAGGCGATCCGCCACGGCGGTCGGTTCTTCTGCGGGGAGGGGTGCCGGGACATGTACATCGCCGACCCGGAGAAGTACGAGCGCGAGCCGGCTACTGCGGTCTGAGCCGGTAATAGTCCTCGGTGCTGACCGCGTGGAAGCCGGTGGAGAGGTAGAGGCCGAGCGCCAGGTCGTTGTCGGCCTCGACCTGGAGCTCCACCCGCTCGGCGCCCTGGGCGCCCAGCATCTGACAGAACCGGCCGAGCGCGTCACGGCCGATCCCCCGGCCGCGGTACTCGGGATCGATGGCGAACCCGGCGATGGCCCCCCGACCGTTGGCGAGGCTCAGGCGGACCTGGCCGACCGGCACGCCGGCGTGCTCGATCATCACATTCCAGAAGTTCGCGCCACGCAGCTGGTTCACCGCCGCCTCCGGCGGCGGTCCGAAGCCGGCGGTGAGGATGCGGATCCGGTCCGCGCGGTCGAGCTCGGTGGCGTCCCGCAGCGTCGTGGCGGGATCCTCGGGCCGGCGCCGGGGCTCGCCGTCGAGCACGAGCGAGTACTCGGAGTGCTGGAGCTCGGCGCCCCGCGCTGAGACCAGGGCGGCGGCCGGGGCGGAGTTGCGGGGGACGACGAGCAGCTGTCGGTCATAGCCGCCTTCGGCGCAGATCTCCAGCCCGCGGTCGAGCAGCCGCGTGGCGATACCGCGGCGGCGGTGAGCGGGATCGACCATGCCGACGAGCTCGACATCCGGCGGACCGCCGAAGGCGTAGAGCCCGAGGAAGCCCACCAGCGCGTCGCCAGCGTGGGCGACCAGGCTGGCCACCGTGGTGCCCGCACGGATGCGGGGCCACTCGAGCTTGAGCCGGACCCCGTCGGTGGCGAGGATGCGCTGCTCCAGGGCGACCAGGTCGTCGATCTGGTCGGGTGCGAGCTCGGAGATCGTCACTTCCAGAAGCTTAACCACGGCAGGCCAGGCGCCCGAGGAGAGGGAAGGCGCCCGGCACACACCGTGGGGGGAGTCGAGCTGTGAAGGGTCAGGCGACCGTCTCAGGTCGAAGCTATGCCCAGCTCGTCAGCCGGCTCACCACCGGCTGGCCCTGACCCCGCAGCTCTGTAGGAAACTGCTGTCATCGCAACGGCATGTGTCAGCGCTTTTCCCCTTCCGCTTCAAACACAGCAAACACAAAAACCCTGGCCCGAGGCAGATTATGACTGCCCTCGGCGGGTTGTCAAGTGACAGACCGGATTCTTGTGTATAGCGACCGAGGTGCCTCCCAAACGAGTGGCGGCCGGATCAGCCGCCGCCCCCCGGGTCCCCGTGGGGCTAGGGTTGAGGTCGATGCAGACCAGGGTCGGGTCCCATGGGTATCGAAGCTGAGCGCCGACGCCAGCTGGAGGAGGTGATCGCCCAGAGCGACGCGATCATCGCCGAGCTCGGTGAGGAGCTCGATGATCCGGTCGCGGCCGAGCGGGTCGACATCGCCCACTTCAAGCGGGCCCGCGCCCTGCGGGGTCTCGGGCGCCATCAGCAGAGCCTCGAGGACTGGGATCGCTTCCTCGTCTCCTGGTCCCAGCGCCACCCCGACGCCAGCGGCCGCCGCCGCCAGCGCCTGGCCGCCGCGCTGACCCTGAAGTGCGAGTCGCTGTGGTTCACCGGCCGCCGGCGCGAGGCATCCCTGTTGGACGAGGAGGTCGCCGAGCGCTTCGGCGAGGACCACGACCCCAACGTCCGCTGGCTGGTGATGTTGGCCCTGGTCCGACGCGCGGGTCGTCTGCTCAACCATCCGAGCGGAGTGCCCGAGGCGCTGGCGGTGAGCGACCATCTGATCACCCGCTTCCTCGAGGATCCCGAGGATCGGATGGCCGAGTCCGTCGAGCTGCTGCTGGGACACGCCCGCAGCCTGATGGCCGTCTACAAGCTCGGCATCGCCGCGCTCCTCGGCGCCACGGCCGAGACGGCGTTGAACGCCGGGATCGAGGGGGCCGGCGCCCTGGCCATGCGCGTCTCCGCGGCGATCGACCTGCCCGGAGTGGAGGAGCTGCTGCGCGCCTCAGACCGTCTGCGCCCCGCCATGCTGGTCCGCCACCGTCGCCGCGCCGCCGAGGCGCTGGCCGTGTGCGAGGCGGTGCTGCTGCGCCTCGACGGGCGCGAGGAGCCCGAGCTGGCCACTCTGGCGGTGCAGGCTCGCTTCGTGGCCGGGTGTGCGCTGCTGCAGTCCGGCCGTCCCATCGAGGGGTTCAAGGTGGTCAACGCGATCCAGGCCAACCACGACCCCTCGACGGTGCGGGCGCTGTCGGACATGGCCGACCTGGAGGCCCAGAAGCCCGGCTGGCTCGCCCAGATCGGTACCGCGGCGATGCTCTCACACCGCGCCAACAGCCTGGTCGGCGAGGAACCCAAGCTCGCCCGCCTCGCCTACGACGACTCAGTCAGCGACCGCATGGGGACGGATCTGCCGCCGCTGGTCCGCCTGGCGGTCCGGCTGATGCGGCCGGGCTCGAAGTCGAGCTGACTCATCAGGGGTAGCGGCTTCGGGCGCCGGTCGGCAGGCCCCGGAGCAGGCGGTGGAAGATCGTCTTGAGGGTCTGCTTGCCGTAGGCGTGGGAACCGTCGTGCATGGTCAGCACGGCGATGGAGATGCGGGTGCAGCCGCGGGTCAGCAGCGCCACCTGGTTGTCGATCAGCCCGGTGCCCGACCCCCAGCCGCCCTTGAAGTACAGCTTCCAGCCGCGCGGGGCGACCTCACCGATGCCCCAGCGCTGGGAGGGCACGATGCCGGCCAGCAGATGCATCGCGAAGGCGCGGTGAGCCTGGGTGACGTCGGCGTCGATGTGGAGGAAGAAGGTGGTCTGATCCCGCGGGGTGATCTCCGATTCGCCCCACACCGGTTCAGACGGGACGAAGTGGGTCATGCCCACGCGCTGGGCCAGCGCGCTCAGGCCGCTGGCGCCGATGATGGTGTCGATCGTGTCGGCGGCGTCGTTGTCCGAGCGGGTGATCATCGCGGTGAGGATGCTCTGCTCGCTGGAGCTGAGCGGGCGGTGCGCGACCGACGACCGGTCGAGATAGGCGACGAGGAGCATCGCCTTGAGCACGCTGGCGGACCATTCCTGATGGTCGGGCCGGTAGGCGTAGAACGCGCTCTGGGTGCGCACGGCGAAGGCGATGTCCCCCACCCGGCCGGGAACCCACCGCGCGGCGGCGGCCATGTCCGGGCGCCACACCTCACCCAGCGGCTTGCCGACGCCCGGGACCAGGCAGCTGTCGGCGGGCGGCGTCGCCATCGGACGGGTCGCCGAGGCCGGCACGGCACCCACGGCGAGCGTCCCCGCCAGGAGCGACATCGCGAGCACCAGTGCGATCGCTCTGTGTCTCATGGCGCTCACCCTACCCGTCGCGGCGCGGGCGGAGATACTGAGGGAATGAATCAAGCGAACGACGCCAGGCCCCTGCGCTGGGGCATCCTCGGAACCGGTGGGATCGCCCACACCTTCGCGAGCGATCTGCAGCTCACCGACTCGGGCGTGGTGACCGCCGTGGGGTCGCGCAGCCAGGCCTCGGCGGATCGCTTCGCCGACGCCTACGCCATCCCCAACCGACACCCCAGCTACGCCTCGCTGGTGGCCGACCCCGACGTCGATGTCGTCTATGTCGCGACCCCGCACCCCATGCACCGCGACAACGCGATCCTGGCGCTGGGAGCGGGCAAGCCCGTGCTGGTCGAGAAGCCCTTTGCCATGAACGCGGCCGAGGCGATCGAGATCGTGACGGTGGCCCGGGAGGCGGGCCTGTTCGTCATGGAGGCGATGTGGACACGGTTCCTCCCCCACATCGCCGTGGTCCGCGAATGGGTGAACCAGGGCGCGCTCGGCACGATCGTCACCGTCAGCGCCGACCACGGCCAGTGGTTCGCCGAGGACCGTGAGTTCCGCCTGTTCGCCCCGGAGCTCGGCGGCGGTGCGCTGCTCGACCTGGGGATCTATCCGGTGTCCTTCGCCTCCATGGTCCTCGGAACCCCGGAGCGGATCCTCGCCTTGGGCGACCCGGCGTTCACCGGCGTCGACGCCCAGACCTCGATGCTGTTCGGCTACCCCGGCGGGGCCCAGGCCGTGCTCACCTGCACGCTGGCGGCCACGAGTCCGACCCGCGCGGCGATCGTCGGCACCGACGCGCGCATCGAGATCGACGGCGACTTCTACGCCCCCGCGGCGGTGACCCTGATTCCTCGTGAGGGCGAGCCGACGCGCGTGGCCGCGACGCACGAGGGCCGGGGTCTGCGCCACCAGGCCGACGAGGTCGCCCGCCGCCTGGCCGCGGGTGAGCTCGAGAGCCCGCTGATGTCGGCGGATGAGACGATCGCCATCATGAAGACGATGGACGCGGTGCTCGCCCAGGCCATCCAGCCGGCATGAGCGGCGTCGATCCTCAGCTGATCGCCACCCTCGAGGCCCAGGAGCAGCGGCTGATCTTCACCCGCTTTGACAACGACGACGCCTGGCGGCTGGGCAGCGCCATGGTCACCGCGGCGTCGGAGCGCTCGCTCGGAGTCACCGTCGACATCCGCCGCCACGGCCATCAGCTCTTCCATGCCGCCCTGCCCGGAACCACGCCGGAGAACGACGCGTGGATCGAGCGCAAGATCAACGTGGTGGACCGCTTCGCCGAGGCCTCCTACCTGGTCGGCCGTCGGCTCGCGGCCCAGGGCACCGCGCTGGACGCCGCGCTCGGGGTCGACCCGCGCCGGTTCGCCGCCCACGGCGGCGCGTTCCCCATCCGCATCGCCGACGTCGGCGTCGTCGGCACCATCACCGTGTCGGGGCTGCCCCAGGCCGAGGATCACGCCTTCGTGGTCGAGATGATCGAGGCGTTTCTCGGGCTCTGAGCCGGCCCCGGACCGACCCGGGCCCCAGAGGCCCGGGTCCTCTAGATCTCGATGTAGGAGCCCATGGTGACGATCTGGTTCCGGGGCAGGTGGAAGCTGTCGACGGGGCTCCGCGAGGTCTGGGCGAGCAGCAGGAAGAGCCGCTTGCGCCAGCGGTTGAGCCCCGGGTCATCGCCGAGCACCAGGGTGATCTCCGAGACGAGGTACACCGCGTTGGCGATGTCGACGTCGCCGAGCTCACCCAGCATCCCCTCCGCGGCGGCCCGGGTCAGGGCCTTGGGGACGTCGGGCTTGTCCTGGAAGCCGTAGGAGATCGTCACGTGCTCGATGTCGTCGTCGGTGTAGGCGAGGTCGTCGACGGTGATCTGCTCGGCCGGATCGACGTGGGGCACCGTGCCGGTGTGCACCGACACGATCACCACGTTCGCGTGCAGGACGTGGTCAAAGCGCAGGTTGTCGCGCAGGGCCAGGGGCGTCGTCTCCTTCCCCGAGGAGAGCGCCACCGCGGTGCCCGGCGGCCGGTAGGGCGGCGGATCCATGGTGCGGAGTTGCTCGACGAACTCACTCAGGGATCCCTCGGCCTCGGTGCGCTTGGCCGTGACGATGCCGCGACCGCGCTGCCAGGTGGTGAGGATGGTGAACAGCGCCACACCGATGCAGAGCGGGAACCAGCCGCCGGTGGGGACCTTGGTCAGGTTGGCGGCGAAGAAGGCCAGGTCGATGAACAGGAAGAGCACCATGCCCGGCACCACCATCCACAGCGGCTTGTGCCAGCGCATGCGGACGATCGCGAAGAACAGCAGCGTCGTGGTGACGAACGTCCCGGTCACCGCGATGCCGTAGGCGGACCCGAGCGCCGTGGAGGATCCGAAGCCGATCACCAGACCGATCACCGCCACATACAGCAGCCAATTGATCGCGGGCACGTAGACCTGGCCCTCCTCACCGGACTTATGCAGGATCCGCATGCGCGGGAGGAAGCCCAGCCGGACCGCCTGGCGGGTGACCGAGAACGCCCCGGTGATCACCGCCTGGGACGCGATCATCGTGGCCAGCACGGCCACGATGACCATGGGTATCTGGGCCCAGTGGGGCAACAGCCCGAAGAACGGCGAGGAGATCTCCTTCGGGTTCTCCAGGATCAGCGCGCCCTGTCCCAGGTAGTTGAGCAGCAGCGCGGGGAACACGATGAAGAACCAGGCGCGCCGGATCGACGGGCGGTTGAACTGTCCCAGGTCGGCATACAGCGCCTCGGCGCCGGTGACCACCAGCACCACCGCCCCGAGTGAGATGAAGCCGATCCCGGGGTGGTCGATGAAGAAGGTGATCCCGTAGGTGGGCGACAGCGCCTTGAGGATGTCCGGGCTCCCGACGATCTTGCCCACGCCGGTGACGGCGATGAGGAGGAACCAGAACGACATGATCGGCCCGAACAGGCGCCCGATCTTCTCGGTGCCCAGCTGCTGATAGAGGAACAGCACCGTCAGCAACGCCACGGTGATCGGCACCACGAGCGATTTCACCCCTGGCACCGCCACCTTGAGTCCCTCGACGGAGGAGATGACGCTGATCGCCGGGGTGACGGTGCCGTCGCCGAAGAACAGCGCCACCCCGGCGATGCCGATCGCCACGAGCACGATCTGCAGGCGGCGGTTGGGCGCCCGCTGTTCCTGCACCAGGGCGACCAGGGCCATGATCCCGCCCTCACCGCGGTTGTCGGCCCGCATGACGAAGGCGACGTACTTGACCGACACGACGAGGACGATGGTCCAGACGACCAGGGAGATCATCCCGTAGACGCCCTGGTGATCGGGGTGGACGCCGTTGACCGCGAACACCGAGGTGAGCGCGTACAGGGGGCTGGTGCCGATGTCGCCGAAGACGACACCGAGGGCGGCGATCATCAGCGTCACCCCGGCGGTGCGGCCACCGCGCTTCTCCGGTGAGCCCGCGGCGGCAGACGGGGCAAGGGGCACGCTCTCAAGGTACTCCGCGCCCGGTCCCCGTCACCGCTGGGCGGCCCCGGGCGGTTCAGGGCCGAAGCGGTCCGGCGCGCAGGACGTCGGGGTCATGGCCGGGGATGACGCGGACGCCGGCATCGCGCAGCGCTCGGAGGCGGTCGGCCGAGGCGGCCTGAGCGGCGCGGTCATCCCCGTAGCCCGGGAAGCGATGGTCCTCGAGACCGTCGGCGAAGTAGGCCACGTCCCCGCCGAGCACCAGGTCATCCCCAAGGCGCACCGACTGATGCCCGGGGGTGTGCCCAGGGGTCAGCATCAGCCGGAGCGCACCGTCGCCGAACAGGTCGTGATCACCGTCGATGAGGATCAGCTCGCGGGCGGGGCCGTCGTAGTCGATCGGGAGGTAGCCGTTGTGCCGGATCGCCTCAGCCTGGTGCGCGGCCGCCCACTCGCGGGCCTGGACGACGAGCGGGACTTCCGTGGGCACCAGGGCCAGACCACCGGCATGGTCGAAGTGCAGGTGGGTCATCACGACGTGGGTGATCGTGGTCAGGTCGATCTGCTCGGCGATGCTGTGCGCCATCTCCAGTGCGAAGGGATCGGTGATCCACGGCCGGCCATAGTGCGCTCGCGCGTCGTCGACGGCACCGGGGTGCAGGCCGGTGTCGATGAGGACCCGGTGGACCCCGGTCTCCACGACGTACACGGGAACCGGCACGCGGATCGTCAGATCGCGGTCATCACCCTGGCGCCACACCCCGGCCGCCGCGGTCATCCAGCCCGCGATGCACATGTCGATCTTCATCGCCGGGTCGCGGGGCTTTTTAGTCCTCGGCGGACGCCAGCTCGGCGATCAGCGCGTCGAGCTCGGGCACGTGCACGCGCAGGCTCGGGAGGTTCACCACGATCCCCGCCTGCGTGCTGCGGGCCAGCACGACGATCGCCGCCTCGGTGTCCGAGCGGTTCTCCTCGCGGTGGGGCACATAGGGCGGCACGTAGACGTAGTCGCCCGGCCCGGTGTGGACCTCGCGCTCGGCCCCGTTCTCGGCGAACACGAACACCGGGTGGCCGGCCACCACGTAGATCCCGGTCTCCGCCTCGCCGTGATGATGGTCGCCGGAGATCGTGTTGGGGGCGATGTGGGCCTCACCCATCCACAGCTTGCGCGACCCGTTGCGGGCACCCGAGATCGCCTCGTAGCGCTGCATCCCCGGCGTCTGGGCGGTGTCCTGGCTCAACCCGTCGGGCTGGGTGTGGTGGAGCTGGCGGTGCCAGGCGGCGGTGCCGGCATCCGCTGGGCCTGGCTCGGTCACGCCCGAGACGATAACCCCCACCGGGTGGGGTGCGGGGACTTGGGGCACGGAACGGGTAGCGGATGAGCGAGGCGCCGGGTCGACCCGGCGCTCGCAATGCCCCGACCGAGAGGACACCCATGTCCGAGCAACCCGATTCTGAGCCCATGCCCACCGAGTCACCCGAGGCCACCGACGATCTCGGCTTCCGCGACGACGAGGAGAACCGGGCCTATGAGGCCGCCCAGCCCGATTCCCAACCCGAGGTCAGCGCCGAGCCCGAGCCCGACGGGGAACCTGCCGACGCCGGCTGAGCCCTGGGTTACTGGGTGCGCACCGCCCCGGTCGTGAGATCGAGCACGAAGCCGTCCCGGGTCGGCTTGGCCGCCTGGGAGTGGAAGGTGCCGGTGAGCGTCGGGTTCCCGCTGCCGGAGAAGTCGGCCCTCAACGTCAGGTAGCCGAGCTCGAAGATCGGGTCGACCTCCAGCGTGTAGTTGCCGATCTGAGCCGGTGCCGCGGGCACCCCGGTGCGGGGGCGGTGCAGCAGATGGCCGCCGCTGCCGGCCACCACGTAGGGGATGCTGCGCCCGCCCACCGAGCGCGAGAAGCGCTGGTAGAGGTGGGCGTGCCCGGACAGCACCACGTCGGGCCAGATGCCGGCCGCGGTGCACACGGCGTCGATCTCGTTCGCCATGATCGGCGAGCTCCCGTGGGTGGCGTCGAAGGAGACCGGCGGGTGATGGACGCTGAGCACGATCGCCTGCTCGAGGCTCTCCCGCGCGGGTTTGAGCCGCGCCAGCTCCGCGGCGAGGAAGGTCAGCTGGTCGTCGGGGAGGGAGAAGTGGCCGTTCTGGGAGGAGATGACTCCGGGCTGTTCGAGCACGTTGGAGTACAGCCCGATGATCGACACGAACGGCGCGTCGAGGGTGAAGTAGACCCCCGGCTGGGTCATCGTCGTGCGGGCAATGCCCGGGGCGTCGGGCGAGGGCCCGGGCGAGGCGGCGCAGAAGTTGCGCAGAAAGGCCTGGAGCGTCGACGCCACCGGCACGTCGACGTTCGGTCCGTACACCGCCCCGTCGTGGTTGCCGGCGATCGCGAAGATCGGCCGGTCATAGCGACGGAACGGCTCATAGAACTGGTCGTAGTAGTACTGGCCCTCGCCGAAGTTGTAGACGACGTCACCGAGGTGGAAGAGAAACGCTGGACCCGCGCTCCCGTCGCTCTCGATGTCGTCGGCCATCGCGTCGGCGACCAGGGCCTCGGGACCGATCAGCGAGGTGCTGGAAGCACCGGTATCCCCGACGGCGTGGAAGGTGATCGCCTTGGCGGCGGTGATCGGGTCGATCAGGTTCGGACCCAGGATGCTCGACAGGCTGATCCGCCCGGGGTCGGGCACCGGCCTGGGAAAGCTCTCGACGTCGTTCTGGTGTGCCGGGTAGTAGCCCGAGTTGTAGTACTGCTCGTCGAGGTTGGGCTGATGGAACGACGTCTCGTCGGGCCCCGGATCGGGGTCGGCGAACAGCCGCTGGGGGTCCGCGAACAGATGTCGACCCACGCTGTTGCCGCTGACATGGCCCACCAGACCCTCGACGGAGTCCTCCTTGGCGCGATTGCGGCGGCGTGATGTCGGCATGTGACCCTCCCTGGTGTCCGTGGTCCGGCTCCGAGAGTCAACCTACCGGCGACGAGCGGATCACTCGTAGAGATTTCGTGGCCGCCGCCGGCCCGGGTCTGCGCCGGTTCAGACTCCCGCGGGCGCGAGCACGATGTCGAAGCGCACACGCGTCCAGGTCTGGTCGCCCAGTTCCCGTCCGTCCGGCGTGGGGGTGCCGGCGGGCTGGCGGACGAAATCGCGGATCAGCGAGTCGCGCACGCCGAACACCGCGTCGCGGTCCAGCAGTGGATCACCGGCGACGAAGATGTGGGTGACCAGCGTCCGCTGGTGCGGGGCGCTGACCAGGAAATGCAGGTGCGGGGCGCGGTAGGGACTGCGGCCCGCCGCGGCGAGCAGTGCACCCACAGGCCCGTCGTAGGGGATCGGGTACGGCGTCGGGGTCAGACCCCAGAAGCGGAAGGCACCGTGGGCGTCGCTGAACAGGTGCGCCCGTGCGGACAGCTGGGCCCCGCCGTCCTTCTGCACGTCATAGAAGCCGTCGTCGTCGGCCTCCCACACCTCGAGTCGGGCGCCGGGGATCGGCTGACCCTCGGTGTCGCTGACGCTGCCCTCGACCCAGCACGGCTCGCCGGTGGCGCCGAAGGCCATGTCGCCGCCATTCTCGATCAGCGGCGCCCCGTCGACGAAGAACGGACCGAGGACGGTGGCCTCCGTCGCGTTGGCGTACGCCTCGTTGTTGATGGCGATCATCTGCATCGAGGCGCCGAGCACGTCGGAGGCGAGCACGAACTCCTGCCGGTTGGCGTCGGAGATCTCCCCCGCCTGGGTGAGGAAGGCGATCGCCTGGCGCCACTCGGCCTCACTCACCCGCGTCTCGCGCATGAACGCGTGCAGGTGGGTCACCAGAGACTCCATGACGGCTTTGAGTCGTTCGTCCTCGCAGGCGGCGAAGGACGCCAGCACCCGGGCGGTGATGTCCGCCTCGCGGGCCTGCTGCTCGGCGGAGATGTCGGCGGATGTGCTCATCACAGGCGTGCCTCCTCGGGGATCAGGGTGCGCGGGTCGGCCCCGGCCCAGGCCGCCTCGAGCAATCGCTCGAGATCCCCAGCGCTGAGTCGGCGCGGGTTCGACGCGGGCACCACGGCGACGAGTGCCTCGGCCGCGGCGGGGATCTGATCCTCGGCCAGTCCGTAGTCCGCCAGTGCGCGGGGGGCGTCGATCCGGTCACGCAGAGCAGCCAGTCCCGACAGCGCATCGGCGGAGCCGAACGCGGTGGCGATGCGGCGCTGCGCCTCCGGCGCGGCGGGAGCGTTGATCGCCAGCACGTAGGCGAGCACGACGGCGTGGGTCTGGGCGTGGGGCAGCCCGAAGGCGCCGCCCAGGTAATGACAGATCTTGTGGTGCAGGCCGCTGCCGGCCGAGGCGAAGGCGACCGCGGACAGGTAGGCGGCGTAGAGGACGAGCTCGCGTCCGGCGAGTCCGGCGGGGTCATCCACCACCTGGGGCAGCCCGGCGTCGAGCGCCCGGATCGCCTCGGTGGCCAGCGCCGCGTTGATCGGGTCCGCCCGCGGCGCCCACAGCGAGTCGACGCAGTGCGCCAGCGCGTTGAGCCCCGAGGCGACGCTCATCGCCACCCCCAGCGTCACGGTCAGCTCGGCGTCGTAGATGACCGTCTCGGGCAGGACGCGCGGATCGACGCCGGTGGTCTTCCGCGCCCCCTCGGTCAGGCCCCACACGTTGGTCGCCTCCGAGCCCGCATACGTCGTCGGCACCGCGATGATCGGCAGGCCCGTGGTCAGGGCGATCGCCTTGGCGAGACCCGTTGTCGAGCCACCGCCGATGCTGACCACGAGGTCGGCATCGGCGGCCACAGCGCTCCGGCGCGCGCGTTGGGCCACCTCGACGGGGACGTGCATGACCACCTCATCGTGGACCTGGGCCACCGGCAGGCCCGCGGTCAGCCGGTCGACCAAGGGGCGTTCGCGTGCCGACGCGATCACCATGACCCGCTGGGCCCCGCGGTCGGCGATCTCCGCGGCGAGCAGGGCGGCGGCCCGGCCGGAGCCGAAGCGGACCCGTTGGGCGAGGGTCTCGTGGGTGAACTCCATCATGCGCCCACCAGGCTCGAGCGGCCGAGCAGCGCACACAGCGCATCCTGGAGCGCCGCGCGGGGATCCTCGGGCAGGCGCTCGGCACGCCAACCGATGTGCTTGTCGGGGCGGACGAGGATCGCGCCGGACTCGTCCACCTCGCGCAGCTTCGCCCAGTCGTAGTAGAGGTCGGTGACCTCGCGGCCGGGGCCGATGACCACCGCTCTGAGCGGGAGCTCCAGCTCGGCGGCGACGTGGTTGGCGGCCTCCACCCACGCCTCCCCAGCGATTCCGGTGATCAGCGTGAAGGCACCATAGGGCGCCAGGTCGAGGGTGGAGACCTTGGTGGCGCCGCGGTCGACCCAGCAGTGGGGCAGGCGCCCACCCGGGACGGTGGTCGGCTGGTAGTAGAGCTCGGGGTCGCGCTCGGGCGCCGGCCGGACCGAGCCGTCGGACACGATGGCGCGGGAGGCGTAGAACTGGCCCATCTCCACCCCATGGGCGTTGAACTCGTAGTTCTTGATGTCCATCGCGGCGATCAGCGCGGCGCGCTTGGCCGCCCCCGCGGGGGTGTTGTGCTTGCGCTCCTCGATGCGGGCGATCATCTCCGCCTCGGTCCTCGCGTCACTCACCCCGAGCGCATCGAACAGCTGGGCGAACTCCCGGGCCGACTGATTCGCGCGGGTGACGATCTGCCTGGCCACCGGGGCCCGCTCGGCGCTGTAGGTCTCCAGCAGGCTCGCCTCGGCACGACCCGCGAGGACCGCCGCGAGCTTCCAGGCGAGGTTGTAGGAGTCCTGGATCGAGGTGTTGGAGCCCAGCCCGTTCGACGGCGGGTGGCGGTGGACGGCGTCGCCCGCGCAGAACACCCGACCGCTCTGGAGGTGGGTGGCGTACATCTCGTTGTTCCCCCACAGGCTGGTGCCCGTGATCTCGACGTCGAGGTCGGGCGCCCCCACCAGCTGGCGGACGATCCTCTTGGCCTCCGCCTCGTCGACCGCGGGCGGGGGCTGGTTGATGTCATAGCCCCACACGATCAGCCACTCATCCCAGGGGCGCACCATCCGCACCAGGCCGGCGCCGATGCCGCCGATGTTCGCGCCGGGCTGGATCACCCAATAGAGGACCGAGGGGCGGGCGGCCACCAGCGGGCTGAGGTCGGCCCGGAAGGTGATGTTCATCGATCCGGCGATGTCCATCTCACCGTGGAACGCCAGCCCGATGTCCTCGGCCACCTGCGAGCGCGCACCGTCGGCTCCGATCAGGTACTTCGCGCGAATGACGTAGTCGGTGCCGGTGAGGCGGTCGCGCACCTGCACGGTGACCCCGTCGGCGTCCTGCTCATGGGAGAGGTACTCGGTGGAGAAGCGCACATGGCTGCCCCGCGCGGCGGCGTTCTTGACCAGGATCGGCTCGAGATAGGTCTGGGGGATGTCACAGGTCAGCGACGGTGAGGCCAGCTGATAGTCGGCCTCGCGGGCGGGATGGGTGCCCCAGGTGAGGATGCGTCCGATCTCCTCGCCGGCGATCGAGGTGCAGAACACCGTGTCGCCGATCAGCGCGTGCGGGGTGGCCTCGGCGAGGACCTGGTCCTCGATCCCCAGGTCGCGGAACACCTCCATGGTGCGCTGGTTCGTGATGTGCGCGCGCGGGGTGTTGGCCGTCCAGCGGTAGCGGGTGATGACGATGTTGGCGATCCCCAGGCTCGACAGGGCCAGGGCGGCGGCCCCACCGGCCGGGCCCGAGCCGACGATCAGCACGTCGGTCTGCACCGTTCCGGCGGCCAGTTCGGTCGCCGCGATTCCGTCTGCGAAGGCGGGCATGTCCTCTCCTCTCGGTCCTCGCTGGGGAGGAGGACCCTCTGTCAGAGGATTATGGAGACTCCGGAGGCTGGGGCGGGTCGGGCTCGGCGGTGACGCGGAAGGTGGCGGTCAGCTCGAGGGGATCGCGGGCCGGCGGCCGCTCCGGACCGGTGAGCTGGCGCGGTGGGGTGGAGAAATGCACCGTCTTGCGCAGTCGGTAGATCCCCGGGACCGCCCGGGCGGGGATGATCGCCCCGAGCTCCCGCCGTGCGCCGGGCGCGACTCCCAGTCCCACGGCGCGCCAGATCGCCTCGGCGTCGATCTGCCACCACCAACCGTCGTCGCGCTGGTCGAGGTGGTAGCTGTAGCCGGTGGTGATCGGGGCTCTGCCGTCGTTGACGACGGCGTAGCTCAGGCGGCCGCCGCGCGGCACGCTGGCGGTGGCGAGCACGATCCGAATCGCCGGCACCAGGTGGGCCAGCGGCGGCGCCAGGCCCGGCGGGGTGGCCTCGGCGACCGGGGCGAGCCTGCGCCGCGGCTGGCGGGGATGCTCGTGGACCTCCACTTGCAGCGGTGACGCGGCGTCGGTCAGGGCGGTGACGAGCTCGGGGGTCACGTCGGCCACGGCGAAGCTGGCGACCAATCCGTGTCCGTCGTCCGCGACGCCCCAGGTCCGCACGCCGGTGATCCCGCGACGGTGCATGCGGTGCCCGAGCAGGGGCGCGAGCCGGCCTTCGGCAAAGTGCGGCCAGGCCTGCTCGGCGTAGTCACCGAGCTGACAGCGCCACTGGTGGGCCGGACACACCCATTCATAGCCTGCGTCGTGGGCGGCGAGATCCAGCGCGTGATCGGGATGGAGCGGGCAGCGTGGGATCGGCTCTGCGAGCTCGGTGCAGAGATAGCTCTGGGCTGCCTGCGCCGTGACCAGCACGGTCTCCGGCGCGTCGAGGTCCGGGCGCGGCAGGCGCAGACGGCCCTCCTCGTCGTGCTGGAGGACGAACGTCTCCACATCGTCGTCCTCGGCCCGGTGGCTGACGTGACGCGACGCGCCGATGGCGAGGTCGGCGATGAGCGTGTCGATGAAGACGAGAACCGGGTCGCCCGGCGCGAGGTTGGTCACTGCGCGACCGTGAACAGGGTGCGCGGCGCGGTCGTCCTCACGATGATCGGTGCGGGAACCTGACCCGTCCGGTGAATCACCTGTCCCTCCTCCCGGTCTGCCATTTCGCTGACGCGGGCAATCTTCGCCCCTGTGAGCGGGCTCTGTCAACGCGCGGGCGCATGACGCAAACCCACCTGAGTGTGAGCTCGGCCTGATGCGATGGCTGACAGAATCGTGGAATCGTCGAGAGAGAACGCGTGGATCCCCCGCCCGACACCCGAGGCATCCCGCCCGAGGTGGTGGATGTCTATGAGACGGTGCTCTACGGCACCGACAT
Source organism: Solirubrobacteraceae bacterium (assembly GCA_965198695.1). Lineage (GTDB taxonomy): Bacteria > Actinomycetota > Thermoleophilia > Solirubrobacterales > Solirubrobacteraceae > Palsa-465. Next base: position 55,212 of record CBDAPW010000007.1, read on the forward strand.
CAGCGCCCTGGTGGCGTTCTACACCAAGATCGTCGGCCTGGCGCTGGTCGAAGCCGATCCCAAGCTGATGGCCGTGCTGCGCCTGGGAGGCGGTGGCGTGCTCCTCCTCTTCGATCCCGCCGCGGCTGGCGCACCGGGTCGGTTCGTTCCCTCCCATGGCACGACGGGCGCGGGTCACGTGGCGTTTGGTGTGGCGGACCTCGACGCCTGGCGGCGCCACCTCGGCAGCCATGACGTCCAGATCGAGCGCGAGATCGACTGGGGGTCCGAGCGCGCCTCGATCTACGTGCGCGACCCAGCCGGGAACTCGGTCGAGTTCGCGCGCGGTGAGCTCTGGGGGTAGACCGGAGTGGGCGATGAGAACGCGCCGCGCGATCATCGTGGCTTTGTCGGGCCGGCCGATCAGTACGACCTCACCGGGGCCGCCGGGCACGACCCAGCCACGAATCAGGTTGTCTCAGCAGCCACCACGACCCCTCGAGGCATTGACATGCACCCGGGTGGGGAGCCCGGTCGAGAGGTGCGATCGCGACGGTTCAGTCGTAGATGACCGCACGGCCATGTTGCTGGCGATCGGCCAGGCGATCCTTCATCGCCTGTACCTGCTCGCTGCTGTGGCCCGTCCAATCCGTGAGCTCCCCGAGGATACGGACGGGTTCGCGAGTGCGATACGAGCGTGTCGGGTTACCGGGGAACTTCTTATCGGTGACGTTGGGATCATCTTCGAGCTCGCCGGTCGGTTCGACGAGGTAGATGTGTCCGGGCCCCTCGCCGGCCGCCAGCTCTGCGCCCCAGGCGGCGGCGTCGAGCGTCTCGGTCACGTAGACGTGATTCATGACCCGACCCGGCTCGAAGTTCGACAGACGTCCGGGTATCAAGAGATCGCCGACGGCGAGGGATGCCTTCGTTCCGTGCAGCAAGGCTCCGGATTCGTGAACGGCGAACGGTGTGGGTCTGCTCTTCACGTGTGTCTCCTGCGAGATCACGGCCAACGCACCGATGCTGGCCTGGAGTCGGGAACCCTAGGCTGAAACCAACAAGCTCATGAGCTGCGCGAGAGTTTGCGAAAATACGTTCAGGGGCGCAGCAGAATCGGTGCCGAGGGAGCGGGAACGGTGATCCGGTTCATGGCGCGTGGAAGCTCGCGGCGCTCGCCTGCTCAGATCTTTTCGACCTGCTGGGTCGCCTCTGAACCTCAAGTATCACCCTGGGTGTATCGTCACGAAAACTGGTTTCAGGCTCAGGCAATGCCTGGGCGGACAGAATTGACGTGATCTGTGTCTGCTCAATTCTTGCGGGCTAGCTCAATCGCTTCTCTTGAAGCCACGCTCTCACTTGCCTGGTCAGCTACCGAGGAGCCTCTGGATATCTTTCTCGAGCGCGTCGTCGAGACCGTGTGCTCAACCATGGGTTTTGCTTCTGCGGCTCTGTCGCTCTATCGCCCTGAGTGGGACGCGTATGAGAACGTCGCGGTGGTCGGACCCCCGGAGGCGCGCAGCAAGCTACTCGGCCATGTCGAGCCGCGGCTGCACAGGGAGCGGGAGTGGTCTGAGTGGGAGGGTCCCCCTGGGGTCTTCTTCCTTCGGGCTGAGACCGGCTATTGGCGAAGCATGATCGATCAGGTCCACGTCCCCAGCATTCCGTCTAGCCACGACAGGGGTGAGTGGGATTCACACGACGCCCTGTATGTGTTTTTCAACGACCACGACGGAACTCACCTGGGAGCGCTTTCACTCGACGAGCCCGTTTCCGGTAGACGACCAGACAAGGATGACCTGCGCCTGATCGCAGCGATATGCGCGCACGTTGAACATGCGCTGGCCAGCGCGCGAGCGACGCGACATGCCGAAGCGGTCGAACAGAGACGCTCCGTGTTGATCGCTGCGTCTGCGGCGTTTTCGGCGACACGGAGCGAGTCGGACCTTCTCGCGACACTCGGTGACGTGGTCGCTCAACTTGGCTTTGAACGTCTCGCCGTCTATGAACCGACGTCAGGTGGAGACCTGGAGCTCGTGTACGCGCGCGGATGGCAGCCCGAAGAGCTGCAAGCCGGCGTTCTGGCACGGGCCACCGCGGATGCGATCTTGGGCACCGAACCAGAGGATGGCTGTCGCCTCATCGCCGCACAGCAATTGTTTGGTCCGTCTTCAGGTACCGATCAGCCCCGCTCAGCGCGCAACGGTCGCGGACCGTTGGCCTGGGCTGACCACTGTCTCGTGGTGTGCACACATGATCACACCGACGCCTTGACGATGTTCGCGGTCGTCGAGGATCCCAGCGATCGACTCATTCCGTCGAGACACAGCCGCCAGGTGCTACGGGTGCTCTTCGACCACGCAGAGTCTGCGCGGGGTGGTCTCAGACAGCGTGCCCTGCTCGAGCACCGCGCCGACCACGACGCTCTCACAGGCCTGCGCAACCGCAACGGGCTAGATCAGCTGCTTGGCGCATCTGGAAGGCTCGCCGTTTTGCTCTGCGATATCGATCACTTCAAAGACATCAACGACCGGTACGGCCATGACGCCGGAGATCGTGTGCTCCAACGTTTTGGAGCGGTCATACGTCAGGTCGCTCGCGATGGTGACATTCCCATCCGCCTCGGAGGTGAGGAATTCTGCCTCCTCATCCCGAACGGTGACGAGGACGGTGCTTTCGCACTTGCCGAGCGCCTCCGCATGGCGACGAGCACGGCAATGGCGGACTTGATTCCGACCGGGGTGACAATCTCTGTTGGTGTCG